>NZ_CP006954.1:0-2340975 GCF_000521725.1 Bibersteinia trehalosi USDA-ARS-USMARC-188
TTGCCGACCATTGATACCTGCTGCATTGCCTCAATACCTGAACCGATTAAGGTTGCCCCTGTAACTGGTTTAGTTACTTTGCCTTTTTCAATCAAGTATGCTTCGGCGGTTGAGAACACGAATTTACCTGAGGTAATATCTACCTGCCCGCCACTAAAATGCGGCGCGTAAATACCAAAATCGACACTTTCAATCATTTCATCAAATTCATGATTGCCGGCGGTCATATAAGTGTTGGTCATTCTAGGCATTGGCAAATGAGCGTAGGACTCTCGTCTGCCATTACCTGTTGGCGTAACACCCATTAAGCGGGCATTAAGTTTATCTTGCATATAGCCTTTTAAAATACCATTTTCGATCAATACATTACGCTGGCTTGGCACTCCTTCATCGTCTACTGTGATTGAGCCTCGCATATTTGCTACTGTCCCGTCATCAACAATAGTGCAAAGTTCTGAAGTAACTCGTTCACCAATTCGTCCAGTAAAAAGTGAACTTTCTTTACGGTTAAAATCTCCTTCTAAACCATGTCCAACAGCTTCGTGCAATAAAATACCAGGCCAGCCGGCACCAAGTACAATCGGCATAGAACCTGCAGGTGCTGCCACTGCACCTAAATTTACAATCGCTTGGCGAACTGCTTCTTTTGCCATCCAAACCACACGTTGCTCACCAGATGAATGAGACTCAAAAAACCATTCAAGACTCACTCGTCCGCCTGCACCACAGCTACCACGCTCACGTTTACCATTTTGTTCAACCAAAACGGAAATAGAAAGGCGCACCAGTGGGCGAATATCCGTTGCTAAAGTACCATCGGTTGCTGAAATCAGCATCTCTTCATACACGGCAGATAGTCCTGCGTTTACTTGAATTACACGAGGATCTTCGCTTCTCGCTACTTTATCCACCAAATGGAGTAATTCCACTTTTTGTTCACGGCTTAACGTATCAAGCGGATTAATTGCCGGATAACGAGCAATGGCTTGGCTCTGCTTAAACGGCTGGATAATTAATGAACCACTCTCTTGGGTGATACTACGAGCGGCTGTTGCACACTGTTCCAATTGAGCAAGAGAAATTTGATCTGCATAGGCAAATCCTGTTTTTTCGCCTGAAACTGCACGCACACCAACGCCACGATCAATATGAAATCCGCCCTCTTTAATAATGCTATCTTCTAGCGACCAGCTCTCATCTTGGCTAAATTGGAAATAGAGATCGGCATAGTCAATTTGACGAGAGGAAAAATGGTTTAGTACATTGGCTAAATCAGAAAGCTGCAAGCCACTTGGGGCAAGCAAGCTTTGGGAAACTTGGTTTAACATGATTTAAATGGTCTGAATAAAATAAAATCGAATTTTAACGAATTTTTGTTTTTACGGCAAAGTCCGTCAGCTAAGTAAAATTGTGCTATAATTCGCCCCTTTTATAGATTTTTAAAGCAAAAATGAGTCAAAATTTAGTTACTTTTTTAACCGAAACCTTAGATGGATTAAAAGCACAGGATATTCAAGCTATTGATGTAAAAGGTAAATCAAGCATTACTGATACCATGATTGTTTGTACTGCAACCTCAAGTCGCCATGCAGCTTCAACCGCACAAAATTTGATGGATGAGAGCAAAAAAGCAGGTATTGAAGTTTTTGCTGAAGAAGGTAAATCTGTAGCAGATTGGATTGTGGTTGATTTTGGGCAAGCAATTGTACATATCTTGCAACAAGATAGCCGTGAAATGTATCAACTTGAGAAACTTTGGGTGTAATTTTCGATGAAAATTCAACTCATAGCAGTTGGAACCAAAATGCCTGATTGGGTTCAAAAAGGCTTTGAGGAGTACCAACGCCGTTTTCCTAAAGATATGCCATTTGAACTTATTGAAATCCCTGCGGGTAAGCGGGGAAAAAATGCGGATATTAAACGTATTTTAGAACAAGAAGGCAAAGCAATGTTGACCGCGGCAGGGAAAGGTAAAATAGTCACATTGGATATTCCAGGGAAGCCTTGGACTACAGAGCAACTTGCTAAACAACTTGAGGCTTGGAAAAATGATGGACGTGATGTCAGTTTACTTATTGGGGGGCCAGAAGGTCTATCGCCAGAATGTAAAGCTGCTGCGGAGCAGAGTTGGTCATTATCACCTTTAACGTTACCGCATCCTTTGGTTCGTGTTGTTGTGGCTGAAAGCCTTTATCGTGCTTGGTCTTTGACCGCGAATCATCCTTATCATCGGGAATAGTGCTTCTATATGTTTAGTTTGCTCTCCAAATGGGTTAAACCGAAAAAATATGAAAAAGTTCGCAACGGCCAAGCAGAGAAAAACCTGTTTATCCGTCGTGCGTTGATCGCTTTTTTAGGGGTGCTTGGATTAACTGGGATTTTGCTAACTAACCTGTATAACTTACAGGTGGTCAATTATGAATCCTATGAAACTCGTTCAAACGGAAACCGTATTAAATTATTGCCCGTACCACCTACTCGAGGCTTAATTTATGATCGTAATGGTAAGGTTTTAGCGGAAAATATCACCTATTTCGGGCTCTATATTATTCCCGAAAAAGTGGATAACTTAGAGCAAACTCTAGATGAACTCAAGGCTTTGATTGGGTTGAGCGATGAGGATATTGAACATTTTTATAAAGAGAAGAAAAGAGCCTCTCGCTATACCCCAATCTTGCTTAAACCTGATTTAAATGAGGAACAAATTGCGCGTTTTTCGGTAAATCAGCATCGTTTTCCAAGTATGGATGTTCATCCTTATTTTAAGCGAAATTACCCTTATGGCGAGATGATGACGCACATTATCGGCTATGTCGCAAAGATTAATGACAAGGATAAAAAGCGATTAATTGAAGAGGGTAAATTTGGTAATTATGCAGGTTCGCACGATATTGGAAAGCTAGGTATTGAAAAATATTATGAAGAACAACTGCATGGTATCACGGGCTTTGAAGAAGTAGAAATTAATAACCGAGGCAAGGTTATTCGTAAATTGCGCGATCAACCTGCGGTGGATGGTAGTAGTGTCAAATTGACGATTGATATAGAACTGCAACGCTATATTACAAATTTGCTCGGCAGACAGAAAGGGGCCATTGTGGTATTGGATCCTAATGATAGCAGTATTCTCGCAATGGTAACCAACCCTACCTACGATAACAATTTATTTGTAGGGGGAATTTCTGGCAAAGATTATAAACTCTTACTTGAAGATGAAGATCGCCCATTGTTGAGCCGAGCAACGCAAGGAACTTATCCGCCAGCTTCTACGATTAAACCCTTTATGGCTGTAGCAGGGCTAACCGAAGGTAAAATTACACCAACGTCTAGTGTATTTGATCCTGGTTATTGGATTGTACCAGGGACAACCCAGCGTTTCCGCGATTGGAAAAAAAGTGGACATGGGCATACCAATGTGAATAAGGCGATTGTCGAATCGGCAGATACTTATTTTTATCAGCTCGCCTACGATATGGGCATTGATAAAATGTCGGCGTGGATGAAGATGTTTGGTTTTGGCATGCCAACAGGTATTGATTTGCATGAAGAATCTGTTGGAATCATGCCTAGCCGTGAATGGAAACAAAAACGTCATAAAAAACCGTGGTTACAAGGTGATACTGTTAATACTGGGATTGGGCAAGGATTCTGGATTGCTACACCATTACAGTTGGCAAAAGCAACGGCAGTATTAATTAACGATGGTAAGGTAAATACGCCACATTTAATGAAAGAGGTGTTGTCGGGAGAGATAATGCCTTACCAAGATCCAAAACTGTACGATGATATTCAAGGTGTCCCCCAACGTTTTTGGCAGATTTCAAAATTGGGTATGTATAACGTAAATCATGCAAGTAATGGTACAGGGAGAAAAGCTTTTGCTGGTGCATTTTACAAATCTGCAGGCAAAACAGGTACAGCACAGGTTTTCAGTTTAAAAGGGAAAGATTACAACAAAAATACGATTGCGAAAAAGCTACATGACCACGGCTGGTTTATTGGTTATGCCCCTTATGAGAACCCTAAAATGGTTATCTCAGTGATTTTAGAAAATGCTGGTGGGGGCGGGAGCACCGCAGCACCGATGGCAAGAAAAGTAATGGATTACACCTTAAGACATTTAAACGACCAACCAAATTTGCAAAATAATAGCGAAAATCAACCGCTTGCAACGGAGAGTGATAGTGAGTAAAAAATCTTTTTGGACTCGTTTTGAGCGGCTATTTGCGATTGATTTTGTCTTATTAACTGGACTATTGATTATTAGCGCCTATGGCATGCTGGTATTATATAGTGCCAGCGGTGGTAGCGAGCGGATGTTTACTAATAAGGTCGTTCAAGTTGCTCTAGGTATGAGTGTTATGTTGGTGATGGCTTACATTCCACCTCGTTTTTATCAGCGAGTTGCACCATATCTTTATTTAGGCTGTATTGTGTTACTAATATTAGTGGATGTGATGGGGGAAACCAGTAAAGGTGCTCAACGTTGGTTAAATCTTGGTTTTGTGCGTTTTCAACCCTCAGAAATTGCTAAACTTGCAGTACCATTGATGGTCGCTACTTATCTTGGAAATCGCCCTTTACCACCAGATTTTCGAGATACATTTATTACTTTAGTTATCATTATTGTACCTACTCTATTAGTCGTTATTCAGCCTGATTTAGGCACTTCTATTCTAGTTTGTGCCTCTGGTATTTTTGTGCTGTTTTTAGCTGGGTTAAGCTGGAAATTAATTAGCGCTGGGATAATTTTTCTTGCGGGCTTTATTCCTATTATGTGGCTTTATCTAATGAAAGATTATCAGAAAACTCGCGTAATGACACTGCTTGACCCAGAGAAAGATCCGCTTGGTGCAGGTTATCATATTATCCAGTCTAAGATTGCGATTGGTTCTGGCGGTATTGACGGTAAAGGATGGATGGAAGGCACGCAATCGCAGCTGGAATTTTTACCAGAACCTCATACAGATTTTATTTTTGCGGTATTGAGCGAAGAGCATGGCATGATTGGCGTGTTAATTTTACTTGCAATATACCTTTTTATTATTGCTCGCACTTTAATTGTGGGCGCAAAGGCGAGTAATGCTTTTGGACGTATTTTGTCTGGTGGTACTGCATTGCTATTTTTCGTTTACGTTTTTGTGAACATTGGTATGGTAAGTGGTATTTTACCCGTGGTAGGAGTGCCGTTACCGTTATTCAGCTATGGTGGAACATCATATGTTACGCTCATGGCTGCATTCGGATTAGTGATGTCGTCTTATGTATATCGTGAGCGAAAAGATCGTAATAATCCTTATAACAGAAAATAAATTTCTGTCCTGAAAAAGGAGATTAAGCATGAAATTGAATAGACTTGTCGTACTGTTATTTGCCAGTATTTTTGCATTAAGCTCGGTAAATAGCATGGCGATAGTAAAAAAACAGACGGCATCCAAGCCTGCAGCTGCAAAAACGACAAAGAAAAGTACCACTAAAACGAGTACGAATCACAGTAAAACTCACTATGGCGTGAAAGGGCACAAATTACAACCAACCAAAGTGAGTAGTACGACTTATTCGTACCGTGAAAAAGGCAAAACTCACAAAACCATTAGCAAAGAAGCTTCTCGTAATTATAGTCAGACAGGGATAGCCAGCTATTATGGCGGTATGTTTAATGGGCGTAAAACCGCAAATGGCGAGATTTTTAATGAAAACCTTTACACCGCAGCACATAAGACACTAGCATTGGGTTCCTACGCCTTAGTGACAAATCTACGCAATAACAAAAAAGTTATCGTAAAAATTAATGATCGAGGACCTTTTAGTAAAGCACGAATAATTGATTTATCTAAAGGTGCTGCTCGAGAAATAGGAATGATTCATTCTGGTGTGGCGCAAGTAAGAGTTGAAGCGTTACATGTTGATAGTCGAGGCTATATTTCTGGTAAAGGCGCAGAGTCACTGTATCGTTTAGCTAAAAAAGAAGGGCTACCTCTGAAACTAAAAGAGGGGAGTTCAACACTTGCTTTTAAAGCGGATGAAGGCGTAAAGAGTAAAAAAGCAGACAGTAACTTAAAAAAGGGGAAAAACCATTCTGCTCCGGTAGAAAAATTATCAGGAAGCAAAGTTATTGTGACAACTAAAACGCTTAAAGAGGCAAAAAAAATAGCTCTGCAAGTTAAACAAAAAGCAGTGGTAGAGCCGTCTGGTAGTAACTATCGTGTCTTAATTAAAGTGGCTAATAAAGTTGAAGGCGATAAAGTGCAAAAGCAGGTTAAAAAATTGGCTCACTATCAATCTATTCACTATTCATCAAAATAACGGAACAATAAAATGAAGTTGAAAAAACAGATCTTAAAATCTCTTAGTTTATGTGCTTTAGCTGTATCAAATATAAGCTACGCGCAAGATTTTGATTACGGTATTACGGCTCCTCAGCTGAATGCCCAGACCTATATCCTTATGGATTATAACTCCGGTGCAGTGCTGGCGGCTCTTAATCCGGATCAACGCCAATACCCAGCTAGCCTGACCAAAATGATGACTGGCTATGTAGTCGGGGATGCACTAAAACAAGGAAAAATCAAAAATAGTGATGTAGTCGTCGTTTCTGAAGATGCATGGGCTGGTAATAAAAACCTAAAAGGTTCTTCACTGATGTTCTTAGAAATCAATACTCAAGTCTCAGTTGAAGATCTGAAAAAGGGATTAGTCATTGTTTCAGGAAACGATGCTTCAATCGCTCTTGCAGAACATGTTTCTGGCACGCAGCAAAACTTCATTGAAACAATGAATAAATATGTACAACAGTTTGGATTGAAAAATACGCATTTTACAACAGTACATGGATTAGATGATCCTAACCAATATTCATCTGCGCGTGATATGGCAATTATTGGTTCACACATTATCCGCGATCAGCCAGAAGAGTATAAACTCTATGCAGAAAAGGAGTTCCAATATAACATTAAAAAACCACAACCAAATCGTAATGGTTTATTGTGGGATAAATCAATGAATGTAGATGGTTTAAAAACCGGACATACAAATAAAGCGGGTTATAACCTTGTTGCCTCTGCATATAATACTAATACTCGCTTAATTTCCGTGGTAATGGGTGTACCAACATACAAAGGGCGTGAAGTTGAAAGTAAAAAATTATTGCAATGGGGCTTTGCGAACTTTGAAACGTTGAAACCACTCTCTGCTGGACAAAGTGTGATTGAAAAAAGTGTGTACTACGGTGACTTAAATAAAGTACAAGTTGGCGTATTACAAGATAGTTTTATCACTGTGCCAAAGGGTAAATCAGGCGAGCTGAAGGCGCGTTACACCCTTGATAGTAAAAATCTAGAAGCACCACTGAGCAAAGGACAAGTAGTTGGTAAAGTGATTTATCAACTCAATGATAAAGACATTGCGAGCATTGATTTACAAGTAATGCAGGATGTACAAGAGGCAGGCTTTATTGGCAAAGGCTGGGACTGGCTAATGCTAACAATTAAAAGCTTATTTGATTAACTTGTAATTTAAACGAACTATCCCCATCTTCGGGGGATTGATTTTTAAGCGGTAGGATTTCGCAACTTTTTTGCAAAATCTTACCGCTTGCATTTGAAAGGAATAGTAATGACCACTCAAAGAACCGTAAATCTTGCAGATTTAAGCCAAGATAAAAAACTTAAAGATCTTTTAGAATTTCCGTGTGATTTTACTTTTAAAGTTGTTGGCGCCGCTCGTCATGATTTAATTGATGATGTAGTTATGGTAGTACAACAGTATGCAAAAGGTGATTACAACCCACGCCATGCGGTAAGTAGTAAAGGAACATACCATTCTGTATCTATTGATATTTTCGCTGAGCATATTGAGCAGATTGAGACGCTCTATGTGGAATTAGCGAAAATTCAAGGGGTGAGAATGGTGTTATAGTTTTTCATTTTTACAAAATGAATGTAGGGACTCGCCCTTCGAAAAGATAAATGAGAAAGTCTATGCCTAAACTTATTATCAAAAATCTCGGCATTCAGCCTTATGAAGATATTTGGCACAAAATGCAAACCTTTACTGACACTCGGGATGAGAATAGCGCCGATGAAATTTGGCTAGTACAACATCCGTCAGTGTTTACGCAAGGTTCAGCTGGCAAGCCAGAACATCTGCTTAATCCGCACAATATTCCAGTTGTACAATCGGATCGAGGAGGGCAAATTACCTACCATGGTGAAGGGCAGCAGATTATGTATGTCTTACTGGATATCAAACGCCTAAAAGCTGCTGGCAAAGAGATCAGCGTACGAGAACTTGTTACGGCATTAGAACTAAGTGTGGTAAAAACGTTAGCTGATTATGGTATTGATAGTTATGCTAAGCCAGATGCGCCAGGGGTTTATGTGGATGGCAAAAAAATCTGCTCACTTGGTTTACGTATTCGTAAAGGTTGCTCATTTCATGGTTTGGCGCTGAATATTAATATGGATTTAACGCCTTTTTTCTATATTAATCCATGCGGTTATGCGGGGTTAGAAATGTGTCAGCTCAAAGATTTTATTGGCGAGGAGCAAGCACAGTGTGCTTTAGTTTCACCACAATTAGTCAAATACTTTACTGAAATTGTCGGATATAATGCCGATCAAATTTGTGAACAATAGGAAAAATAATGACAACACCTTTTAAAATGGAGCGCGGTGTAAAGTATCGTGATGCCGCAAAAACGTCCATTATTCCAACTAGAACCATCGACCCAGATCAAGAATTACTCAAAAAACCAGAATGGATGAAAATTAAGTTGCCAGCCAACTCAGCAAAAATAGATTCCATCAAAAATGGTATGCGTCGTCATGGTTTACATTCGGTGTGTGAAGAAGCAAGTTGCCCAAACTTACATGAATGTTTCAATCATGGGACAGCAACCTTCATGATTATGGGGGCAATTTGTACTCGTCGTTGTCCATTCTGTGATGTGGCGCACGGTAAGCCGCTTCCGCTTGATAAAGATGAGCCCAAAAAATTGGCGGAAACAATCCAAGATATGAAACTCAAATATGTAGTGATAACATCTGTGGATCGTGATGATTTACCTGATCGTGGTGCAGCGCACTTTGCTGAATGTGTCAAAGAGATCCGCGCGCTTAATCCAGGAATTAAAATTGAGATTTTAGTGCCAGATTTCCGTGGACGTATTGAGCAGGCGGTAGCAATTCTTAAACAAAATCCTCCAGATGTATTTAACCATAACATGGAAAACGTGCCACGTCTCTACCGCGAAATTCGCCCTGGAGCAGATTACGAATGGTCGCTCAAATTACTGAAAACCTTCAAAGAGGAGTTCCCAGATATTCCGACTAAATCTGGGATTATGGTTGGTTTGGGTGAAACTAACGAAGAAATTTTACAAGTAATGCGTGACCTGCGTGCAAATGGTGTGACTATGCTTACACTTGGCCAGTATTTACAGCCAAGTCGCCACCACTTAAAAGTGGAACGTTATGTGCATCCAAGTGAGTTTGATATGTTCCGCGAGGAAGCTCAAGCCATGGGATTTGAACACGCTGCTTGTGGGCCATTTGTCCGTTCTTCTTACCACGCCGATTTACAAGCAAAAGGCGAATTAGTGAAATAATTCAAAGAGCTGCCAAGATAGGCGGCTCTTTCTTTTAGTTTTCTGTATAATAGCCATTATTTACCGTAAACAAGCGGTTAAATTTCTAGAAAATTTTGCAAAATTGAGATAAAACAATGTTTGAAAACCTTTCCGATAGACTTTCCAAAACCTTGCGTAACATTACAGGCAAGGGACGTTTAACCGAAGACAATATCAAAGATACCCTGCGTGAAGTGCGTATGGCTTTACTGGAAGCCGATGTTGCTTTACCTGTGGTGCGTGAATTTATCAATAAAGTCAAAGAGCGAGCAATTGGCGAAGAGGTGAATAAAAGCCTAACCCCTGGGCAAGAGTTCTTAAAAATCGTGCAAAAAGAGTTGGAAACCGCAATGGGGGAATCCAATGAAGAACTCAATCTTGCCAGCCAACCACCAGCAGTCATTTTAATGGCAGGTTTACAAGGGGCGGGTAAAACAACCTCTGTCGGGAAATTGGCAAAATTCTTAAAAGAACGCCATAAGAAAAAAGTATTAGTTGTTTCCGCTGACGTTTACCGCCCTGCGGCGATTAAACAGCTTCAAACCCTTGCTGATCAACTTAAAGTTGATTTCTTCCCAACAGAAACCACTCAAAAGCCTGTGGAGATTGCAGAACTTGCTCTAAAACACGCCAAACTCAATTTCTTTGATGTGTTGATTGTGGATACCGCAGGTCGCTTGCACGTTGATGGCGAGATGATGGACGAAATCCAACAAATTCACGCGGTTTTAAACCCGATTGAAACGCTTTTTACTGTTGATGCGATGACTGGTCAAGATGCGGCAAACACGGCAAAAGCATTCAATGAAGCCTTACCGCTGACGGGGGTTATCTTAACCAAAGTGGACGGTGATGCGCGTGGTGGTGCAGCACTTTCTATTCGTCAAATCACTGGCAAACCGATCAAATTCTTAGGCGTGGGGGAGAAAACGGACGCATTAGAGCCATTCCACCCAGAGCGTGTTGCTTCCCGTATTTTGGGAATGGGCGATGTGATGTCGCTGATTGAAGATCTACAACGTAATGTGGATCAAGAAAAAGCCGAAAAGATGGCGGCAAAATTCAAAAAAGGCGACAACTTTACTCTTGATGATTTCCGTGAACAGCTTGTTGAAATGAAAAAAATGGGCGGAATGATGTCGATGCTGGAAAAACTCCCCGGTGCAAAAAATCTACCAGATCACGTGAAAAATCAAGTAGATGACAAAATGTTCGTTAAAATGGAAGCGATCATCAATTCTATGACCCTAAAAGAACGTGCTAACCCTGACATTATCAAAGGCTCACGCCGTCGCCGTATTGCACTTGGTTCTGGCACACAGGTGCAAGATGTCAATAAACTCCTTAAACAGTTTGATGATATGCAGCGTATGATGAAAAAAATGCGTAAAGGTGGTATGGCAAAAATGATGCGTGGCATGAAAGGCTTAATGGGCGGCGGATTAGGCGGTTTAGGTAACATGTTTGGGCGTTAATGAGTAGAATTTTATATAATGAATAGGAGTAGACAATGTCTGTAAATGTACAAGAAATTATTTATGCACTTGGTGGCGTAAACAACATTAAACAGGTAGATGCATGTTTAACTCGTCTGCGCGTAAAATTGAATGATAACCATGCTTTAAATAAATCGACCTTGAAAAAATTAGGGGCGGTTGATGTGGTAAAAGTAGGGGATACTTTTCAGATTATTTTCGGCGTAGAATCAGCAAAATACCGAGATGCAATTAACTTAATTCTTACCCAATAAAAAATAGACCCGAAAGGGTCTATTTTTTATGCTTTTTTCAAAGCCAATGATACTGCTATTGTTTGGGCTAAAGTCATTGTTGCACATTGAGATCTAAAGCCGCTTACCTGTGCTTCTTTGATGATAAATGAAACATCGCTAAATGAAAGTAATGGGCTAAGTTGGCTATCTGTAATTGCAATATGTTTAACACCAGATCTTGCTGTAGCTTGAATCACATTTATTGTTTCATTCGCATAGGGAGAAAAACTAATGGCGATAACGACATCTCCCTCTCGAATACGGCTAAGTTGCTCTTCAAACATACCCCCTGTGCCATCAATTAAAAACACGTCATAATCTAGATGGTGTAATGCGTAGTTTAAATAACAGGCAATACTAAATGAACGCTTTAAACCGACAATGAAAATTCGGTTAGATTCATGTAAGAGTTTACTCGTTAGTTCTAATTTCTCTTCTGTTACTTGATTAGCAAGCTGTTGGAGAGCTTGCGTGTTACCTTGGATGAAAATTCTCAAAATATTATCTAAGGTATTATTTTGTTCATCTATATCTGGCTCAATTTGACGAAAAAGCTGAACTCGCTCTGTATAACGTGAGGTGCTTTGCATCATATCCTGACGAAATAGCTGTTTGATTTCATTAAAACCGCTGAAACCGAATGCGTTTGCAAAGCGTATGAGTGTTGATGGAGGAACATTAGCTTTTTCGGCAATGGTTGATACAGTATCAAAGACAACACTATTACTATTATCCAAAACATATTGAGCAACTTGTTTTAAACGTTTGCTGAGTCCATCATATTGTTTACGGATTTCTTCTTGGAAATTGGCTAATTGAGTTGAGGTGTTCATAGTTAATTTTTTGCTAAATTTTGAAAGCATTATACGCCTCTTTTTGTGTGGTATGTTGATAATTTAATTTGACGAATCAACCTACCCAAGACAAGCAGTCGGATTTTGTAAATTTTTTGCAAAATAAAAACCCCTTGTACTTACAAGGGGTTAGATGATTAACGCTGCTGCCAGAGCTCAATTAACGTGCGATATTTCTCCGATACCGCTGAAATCAAGGCATTGTCGTCCAATTCACCGGCAAGCCATTTTTCGGACGGTTCACCGAAAATGGTGCGGCCGACTGCAAAGCCTTTCACTTTCTCACAGCCTTTTGCCTGTTCAAAGGTGGCTTTAAACACCTCTAACGGGGCATCTAAACCTAAAATTAAAATACCACGACAGTCCGGATCATTTGCCTCAATGGTAGTGGAAATCGCTTGCCATTGTGCGTGAGAAACACCCGGCAATTTCCACCATTCCGGCTTAATGCCAAGCTGATAGAAATGTGCTATCGCTTGGTTATAGAATGCTTCGTCCTGTGGCATATCAGCAGGCAAAATAATTTCCAACAATAGCTCGTGACCGGTACGGCAACAGGCCTGATACACTTCTTTTAATTTGCGATCTTGGCGGGCTTTTAAACCGCTTTCATCATTAGGGTGGTAAAATGCCAAGCATTTGATGACGTGATCGCGTGGGAATGATGCTAGTTGCGAGCCTAAATCTCCATACTCTAATTCCAGCGGGCGGGAAGACGGCTCTTCAATCGGGCGGGCAATCCAGTAATCTTTGCCGGTGATCTCATTAAGTGCATCTTGCCCGAAAGTAGTATCAGCTAAGATCCCTGCTTGATTTTGTGGTAAGCCGGATTGAGTTGCGGTTTGTTCCATCGCTTTTAATAGCAGCTGTTTTAGTTTCGGTATGCGAGCAAGATCTGCCCCGACTTTATTTGCCATATCCACCAACTGTTTGCGGTGATCAAAAGCAAAAATACAGAGATTTTCCCACTGTTTTTTGCGGGTGGTGACACGGTGTAAGTGGTTTAAACGCTCATCTAAATCCGGACGTGGTACACTCTCTGCACGGGTTAAATAATCGTCAAGTTCACGTTTGGTCGGCATTGCCGGCGAACAGCCGTGACGAGACACTACTAACGCTCCACACGCATTGGCATAGCGGCACGCTTGCTCCCAGCCTTCGTTATTTAAGTAGCCACGCAGTAAGCCAGACATAAAGGCATCGCCTGCACCCAGCACATTCAGCACTTCAACCCGCACGCCGTATACATTCAAGCCACCGTCTAAATCGTTCGGCAGCTCGCCTTCAAACACGGAACAGCCTAATGCACCACGTTTACACACTAATACGGCATTGGAGACTTTACGCACATTTTTGAGTGCCGTGAGTGTATCGGTCGAACCGCCGGCGATATGAAATTCTTCCTCTGTACCGACAATCAGATCAAAATGGTGCAACACCTCTTGTAGCGATTTGGTGACTTCGGCACTGTCGATATAACGGGTTTCACCATCACCAAGTGAGGTTAATCCCCATAACACAGGGCGATAATCAATATCTAACGCCCGTTTTACCTCATTTTTTCCCGCATATTCGAGTGCAGTCAGCACCGCTTCACGGGTTTTTGGGTTTGACAAGTGCGTGCCGGTAATTGCCAAGCAACGGCTGGAAGCAATATAGGCTTCGCTAAAATCGTCTTTGGTGATTGCCATATCCGCACAGTTATCACGATAGAAAATCAGCGGAAAAGTCTCTTTATCTTTAATGCCAAGAATAACCAGTGCGGTTAAACGTTCTTTATCCGTAATTAAATGGCTGGTGTCCACGCCCACGCTTTGTAGCTCCTCACGCAGAAAACGCCCCATATGTTCATCACCGACCCTTGCCAGCATTGAAGAACGTAAACCTTGCACCGCCGTACCGTAAGCCACATTGCCTGATGATCCGCCGAGGTATTTTGAAAATGTGGTCATTTCTTCTAAACGGGAACCGATTTGTTGCCCGTAAAAGTCCACCGCCACTCGCCCTAAACAGATGAGATCTAGAAGACGATGTTGATTATTTACAGTTGCCATAACTGCTCCTTACTTTGGTGAAATAAATTAACTCAGTATATTATACAAAGTGAAATGTTTATTTCAAATGTGTTCTATTCTGAATTGTGATTTATGTGATATGTATCTCATTTTAATGCTTTATAAGACTTAGAAGAAATGCGACCTAGATCACATCTTTATTTACTTTTTATTGCTAGAATAAATGAAATGAATTTTTCATTTATGCTTTTAGTTGATTTGATTTAAAAATTAACAGCACTATATAGGAGGCTTTATGCAGACTACTCGTTTAACGGTTGCACAAGCGTTAGTGCAATTTTTGGACAATCAATATTTAGAAGTGGACGGCAAAGAGATTAAATTCGTTCACGGTGTTGCTGCTATTTTCGGGCACGGCAATGTGCTAGGGATCGGTCAGGCACTTGCCCAAAATGCCGGTGGTTTAACTCTCTACCAAGGCAGAAATGAGCAAGGTATGGCACATTTAGCAATGGGCTTTGCTAAGCAAAATCTGCGTCAAAAAATTATTGCCTGTACTTCCTCGGTCGGGCCGGGGGCGGCAAATATGGTCACAGCTGCGGCAACGGCAACAGCGAACCGTATTCCTCTTCTTTTATTACCGGGCGATGTGTTTGCGACCCGCCAGCCGGATCCGGTACTGCAACAAATCGAGCAATCGCACGATTTAAGCATCAGTACTAACGATTCATTCCGTGCCGTGAGCAAATACTGGGACAGAATACAACGCCCTGAACAGTTAATGAGTGCCTGTATCAATGCCTTCCGTGTGCTGACCGACCCTGCCGAAACCGGTGCGGTAACCATTGCCCTGCCGCAAGATGTGCAAGCGGAGAGTTTTGATTTCCCGAACAGCTTCCTGCAAAAACGAGTGCATCGCTTAGAGCGTACACCGCCGACAACTGCGATGATTGAGCAAGCGGTAAAATTAATTCAAACCAAGAAAAAACCGCTGATTGTCTGTGGCGGAGGTGTTCGCTACTCGCAAGCGGGTCAAATTCTGCAAAAATTTGCTAAACAGTTCGGCATTCCTTTTGCTGAAACCCAAGCGGGTAAAAGTGCGGTGGTGTCCGATCACGAATTGAATGTAGGCGGTGTGGGAGAAACCGGTTGTTTAGCGGCAAACCGTCTGGCAAAAGAAGCGGATTTAGTGATCGGCATCGGTACACGCTACACCGACTTCACGACTTCTTCCAAATGGATTTTTCAAAACCCGAACGTGCAGTTTTTGAACATTAATATTGCACGTTTTGATGCGTACAAATTAGACGGCGTGCAACTGGTTGCCGATGCGAAAACCGCATTAGAGGTGTTAAGCCAAGCCATTCCTGCTGATTATCAAGCCCAATGGGGGAATGAAATTGAAACAGCGAAAGCGGATTTTGCTGATGAAATTCAACGTCTGCGCGCGGTGCAATATCACCCTGATTTCACCCCTGAAATTAACGATAACCTTGATCACAAAGCGGTTCACAATGAATTTATTCAGCTCACCGGTTCCCAGCTCACCCAAACCCAAGTGCTGGGTATTGTGAATGAAACCATTGATAACAATGCGATTATTGTTGCCGCCGCTGGTAGTTTGCCGGGTGATTTACAACGCACTTGGTTAAGTAAAGGTGAAGAGACTTACCACCTTGAATATGGCTACTCCTGTATGGGCTATGAAGTGAGTGCGGCAGTCGGCGTGAAAATTGCCCGTCCTGAACAAGAGGTCTATGCCCTACTGGGTGACGGCTCTTACTTAATGGCACACACCGAATTAGTCACCTCTATCCAAGAAGGTAAAAAAATCAATGTCGTGCTGTTCGACAATATGGCAAACGGCTGTATCAACAACCTGCAAATCGGCAACGGTATGGACAGTTTCGGTACGGAATTCCGCTTCCGCAATGGCGAAACTAACCAACTCAACGGCGGTTTAGTGCCGATTGATTTTGCCAAAAACGCCGAAGCATACGGCTGCAAAACCTATCGGGTAACCAACGAAGCTGAATTGCGTGCTGCCCTTGATGATGCGAAAAAACAGACCGTTTCTACCTTAATCGATATTAAAGTGTTGCCGAAAACAATGGCTCATGGCTATGGTTGCTGGTGGCACGTTGGTGTAGCGGAAGTGTCAGAGAGCGAGCGTATTCAACAAGCCCGCCAACGCTCCGAAGAGCAGTTAGCTAAGGCTCGGAAGTATTAGTTAAAAAACAATTCTCCTCTTTGAGCTACGAGGGGAGAATATCAAGCGGTCAAATTTGCAAAATTTTTGATAAAAATAACCGCTTGTATCCAAATTTATCTCTACAAATCAAACGAGGTTTCTCTATGAAAGCTGAAAACATTCAATTAGGTATTGCCCCAATTGGTTGGACGAACGATGACTTGCCGGAACTGGGTGCAGAAAACACTTTCGAGCAGTGTGTGAGCGAAATGGCGCTTGCTGGCTACACGGGCTGCGAAGTGGGTAATAAATATCCGCGTGATGTAGCGGTGTTAAAACACAAACTGGACGTGCGTGGCATTCAAATCTGTAATGCGTGGTTCAGCACCTTCTTTGTGGACGGTAAACGGGAAGAGACCATTACCGAGTTCATTAAACACCGTGATTTCCTGCACGCAATGGGTGCAAAAGTGATCGGCTGTTCCGAACAGAGTCGCAGTATTCAAGGCACAACCAAATCTGTGTTCAAAGAAAAACCGATTTTCAACGATGAAGATTGGAAACGTATGGCGGAAGGCTATAACGAATTAGCGAAACTTGCCGCCGAAAAAGGAATGAAAGTCTGCCTGCATCACCATATGGGAACCGGCATTCAAACACCCGAAGAGGTCGATCGCTATATGGATGAAGTGAATGATGATGTCTATCTGTTGTTTGATTCAGGGCATTTGTACTATTCCGAAGGCTGCCAAAAAGCGATGCTTGGCGTGCTGGAAAAATATATCGACCGTATTATCCACGTTCACTTAAAAGATGTGCGTGATGAAGTCGTGGCGGAAGTGAAAGCAAAAGATTTAAGCTTCTTAGAAGGCGTGAAAAAAGGCACTTTTACCGTACCGGGCGATGGTGTCATTGATTTCCGTCCGATTTTCGATATTTTAGAAAAACACGACTACAAAGGCTGGATGGTTGTAGAAGCCGAACAAGATCCGGCGCTTGCCAACCCGTTTGAATACGCCCTCAAAGGCAGAAAATATATCCGTGAAACCGCAGGAGTTTAATATGTTAAAAGTAGGTATTATTGGTGCAGGTCGTATTGGACGTGTGCATTCTGAAAGTATTAGCAAATATGTCAAAGGTGCTGAAATCAAAGCTATCTCTGATGTAAAAATTACCGAAGAATTGACCGCTTGGGCAAAATCGATGGGTATTCCGGAAGTCTATGATGACTATAAAAAAATCCTGCAAGATCCGGAAATTGATGCGGTATTGGTCTGCTCTTCCACCAATACTCACGCCCCGATTTCGATTGAGGCAGCACAGGCTGGCAAACACGTTTTCTGTGAAAAACCGGTAGATGCAGATCCAGCTAAAATCCGTGAAGTATTGAGTGCAGTCGAAAAAGCCGGTGTAAAATTCCAAGTGGGCTTTAACCGCCGCTTCGACCATAACTTTAAAGCGATTAAAGACCGTGTGAGTGCTGGCGACATCGGCGAACCGCACGTTATCCGAGTAACCTCTCGTGATCCGGAAGCCCCACCAATCGAATATGTGAAAGTCTCCGGCGGAATGTTCTTTGATATGACCATTCACGACTTCGATATGATTCGTTATTTATCAGGCAGCGAAGTGGAAGAAGTGTTTGCAGTTGGCACCGTGTTAGTAAACCCTGAAATCGGCAAAGCGGGCGATATTGATACTGCCGTGATCACATTGAAACTGAAAAACGGAGCAATCGGCGTGATCGACAACAGTCGCAAAGCTGCCTACGGCTACGACCAACGTGCGGAAGTGTTCGGCTCGAAAGGGGCAATCCATATCACCAATGACACTGGCTCAACTGCCGTATTCTCAGGTGAAAACGGCGTAGTGGCGGAAAAACCAAAATACTTCTTCTTAGAACGTTATATGCAATCTTTCGCCGATGAAATCAGTTGCTTCGTGGATTCTGTGGTAAACGATAAACCAACATTAGTAAACGGCAATGACGGCTTACAACCGGTACTTATCGCCTTGGCTGCGAAAAAATCACTGGAAGAAAACCGACCAGTGAAATTGAGTGAAGTGGCGTAATTTATCATAAATACAAGCGGTCGGTTTTGAAAATTTTTCTGCAAGACTGTCCGCTTGATTTTTTATTTATTATCACTTGAAAAATAAATATAATCGTTTTCAATTTTGATTGATTGTTCAAGCAAATAAAAAATAGGAAGTATTAAAAGAATTAATACAAAATGAACAAAAGATCTAAAATCCTCTGGCTGAGTTTCTAGATATTCAAAAATAAATCTGAACATAAGAGGATAATTTTCCCACTCTTTTGCAAAGTATATATGAATAATTGTAAAAAAAATAACACCTAAAAAACGGCGAGATATTGATGTTCTCATTCTGATTTTTTCTTCTGCTTTTTCATAATAGTATCTGAGTTCTTTATTATTCTCTCTAGCAGCTTGTATTTTTAAGTCTGAGATTCTCTTAAAATATTTAGCTTCCTCCAATTTAGGTAATTCATAGGTTTTGCAGCCTATTTTATTCAATAAATTTGAAAGTAAAAAAATATGCAAGAAACGCATTAGTGTAAACAACGCCGTAAATGTGATTGAGAAGAAAGAAATTGCTGCAATATAATCAATGGCATTTGTGAGATATATTTCTCTTTGCTGTATTGCAATATAGATAGGCACTTGATGAACAAGTTGGAAGTAAGCATCCAAATAAACAACTATCAATATGAAGCCTAAAAACCATTCTGTTTGCATAAGAACATTGATAGGGCTGTTTTTTGTGCTAAAAATTTCTTTAATTGAACTCATAATTTTTCCTTAAATGTAAAAAAACGTACCTCAACCAATTTGAGATACGTTTCTATTTTAATGTAATTATTAAATCTCACTCACCTCCACCCACCTTTTCTCCTCCGCCGATTTCGCTATTGCTTCCAATACACGGGAGATTTTATAGCCTTCTTCAAAATCGGGATACATTGGGTCATCGGAGGCGATGCCGTTGATGAGATCACGGATTTCCACCGCTTTTTGGTCGTTAAAACCGATGCCGTGGCCGGCACTCACGCAAAAAGCAGCGTAGTCGGGGTGTTCCGGGCCGACTAAAATGGTTTTGAATCCTTGGCGGGATTTGTCGTCATCGTGCAGGTAGAGTTTGAGTTCTGCCATTCGTTCCTGGGTGTAGCTGAGCGTGCCTTTGGTGCCGGTTACTACATAGGTTAGCCCCATTTTACGCCCACAGGCAATGCGGGAGCTTTCGAGCGTGCCCATTACCCCATTAGCAAATCGTACAAGACTGCTTGCCTGATCTTCGTTTTCTACTCTGATTTTTTCTGCAGGATTGTGCGGACTAGGGCGTTCTTCAATCACTGTTTGCATATCGCCGATAACACGCTCAATATCTGAACCGACCAAATAGTGTGCGATACTGACAATATGCGCCGCTAAATCGCCCAACGTGCCAAGCCCGGCTTTGGTTTTGTAGCAGTGCCAATCTATCGGGGTATTGGGGCTGGCGAGATAGTCTTCGTTATGCGTGCCATAAAAATGCACCACGTCGCCGATTTCACCGTTTTGAATAATTTGGCGAGCCAGTTGGGTAGTCGGGTTTTTGATGTAGTTAAAGCCGACTAAGGTTTTTACCTCTGCCTTTTGGGCGGCAAGCACCATCTCTTTGGCATCTCGGGCGGTGAGTGCAAGCGGTTTTTCCGAATAGACGTGTTTACCGTGTTTAATGGCTTCTAATGCTATCTCTTTGTGCAGAAAGTTCGGCGTGCAAATATCCACTACATCGACATTTGGATCGGCAACCAGTTTCCGCCAGTCGTCCGTAGCTCGGTTAAAACCGAACTCTTGGGCTTTTTGATCGGCTAATGCTTGGTTGATTTCGGCAAGGTATTCCAGTTGGATTTTGCCTTTAAGTGGAAACAGGGTTGGGGCTTGAGCGTAGGCAATGGCGTGGCAACGACCGATATAGCCAGTGCCAACTAAGCCGATTTTGATGGTTTTCATAAAGTATCCTTAATCTTTAAGAATATGTAATATCCTTTCTTTGAACGGCTCGAGGGTAAGAGAAATTTGGCAGTAGTGACGAAGAGAATAATGCATTGAATTTTTTGATTATTTTCTACGCTAATCTCTCCTGTCAAATCTCCCCCAACCCCTCTTTTCTAAATAGGGGAGGAATAAACAAGCGGTCTGGTTTTGCAAAATTTTTACAAAATCAGACCGCTTGTGTTAGCTATCTATAACGCTCCTCGTCTGCTCTTCGCATAGGTATCGAAGGCAACGGCAAGGATGATGATTAAGCCCATAATGATTTGTTGGTAGTAAGCGGAAACGTCCATCAGCACTAAACCGTTTATCAATACGCCCATAATAATCGAGCCGATGATGGTGCCTGTGACTCGTCCGTAACCGCCCATTAAGGACGTTCCGCCGATAACTACTGAGGCAATTACACGTAACTCAAAAGAAACGCCGGCAACAGATTCGGCACTGCCTAAACGGGCGGAGAGAATGAAACCAGCAAGTCCTGCCAATGCACCTATTACCACATAAACGCTGACTAAGGTACGGTTGATATTCACACCGGCTAAACGGGCAGCTTCCGGATTGCCACCTACCGAGTACACATAGCGTCCCCAGCGGGTTTTATGCAATGCGAAGTAACCGATAATGGCGACTACGGCAAAAATCACTACCGGCACCGGTACGCCTAAAATATCGCCACGTCCCCACCAGCGGTAGCCTTCGTCAAATCCGGCAATTGGCGAGCCGTTATTTAACACGAGTGTTAGACCACGCCAAATTGTCATACCACCTAGGGTAACGATAAACGGTGGCAATTTTAATTTAGTAACACCCAAGCCGTGTAACCAACCGATAACGGTTCCCATCGCCAGACAAATACTCAGACCTATTAACCAGCTCATGCCGCCCCACGCTCCATGCTCAACGGTAACAGTATTATCACCTTTAATAATGTAAGCAGCGAACATTGCGGTCACAGCAAGGATTGAGCCGACAGAGAGATCTATCCCTGCGGTGAGGATCACAAAAGTCATTCCTACCGCCATAATGCCAAAAATCGATACTTCGGTTAAAACGTTATAGATATTGCGTTGCGATAAAAATGCCCCGTTTTGTGAAGTGAAGAAAATTACTAATAAAATTAAGAAAATTAGTACGCCGAAGCGTTCAAAAAAGGCGATAAAATCGATTTTTCCTTTATCATCGATCATACCCAAATTTTTTAAAAATTGCGTTGCCATACAAACCTCTCTTACGCAGCCTGTTGTTCACGTTGGACGCCAACAGCCATCATTGACATTAATTTTTCTTCGGTGGCATCATCGCCATGAATTTCGCCAGTTACCCGACCTTCGGAAAGGGTGATAATGCGGTCAGAAATCGCCATAATTTCCGGTAAATCAGAAGAAATCACCAATACTGCGACACCTTGTTTTGCCATATCAAATAACACTTGGTGAACCTCAGATTTTGCCCCTACATCAATACCTCGTGTCGGCTCATCAACAATTAGTACTTTTGGATTTAACGCCATACAGCGAGCTAAAATCACTTTTTGCTGATTACCACCGGATAATTTGCGAGCTTCCAGTTCGCTACTTACCATTTTGATACGTAACGCTTGGCGGTAGGTTTCGATTAGATTGTCTTCTTTATGTTGATCAACAAACAGATTGCCTTTGAGCAATTTGCTTAAAATCGGCAGGGTCATATTGGTTTTAATCGGCAAGCCGAGTACTAACCCCTCTTTTTTACGATCTTCTGGCACGAGTGCCACACCTTTTTCTAGAGCATCTAATGGTGATGTTGCGGAGTATGGTTTGCCATCTAAGATGATTTCATCAGCAGTGTAATTTTCCACACCAAACAGACAGCGGGCAATTTCTGTTCGTCCTGCACCGACTAAGCCTGCAATCCCTAATACTTCGCCTTCGTGAATGTTAAAAGAGACACCGTGCAGAGCAATACCATGCGGATCAAGTGCTGGTTTTTCTCGGTGCAGATTTTTTACAGCAAGGCGAACTGGGCGGTGAGTATGATGGGTTTCTTCCGATGGACGACGAGTAAAGGCAACTTCACGTCCTACCATCATTTTTATGATTTGATCGACATTCACATTTTTCACTTCACCTTCTCCAGAATAACAACCATCTTGGAAAACGGTAAAGCGGTCGCACAAGGCAAACACTTCGTTTAAACGGTGGGTCACATAAATCACGCTGATACCACGGCTTTTTAAATCTCGAACGATTTGGTGCAGTGTTTCCACCTCTTTATCGCTCAATGCAGCGGACGGTTCGTCCATAACGATCAGCTTAGCGTTTAATGTCATTGCTCGGGCAATTTCGACCATCTGTTGCTGGGCAACGCTCAGGCGGGAAACTTGGGTATCGGGTTTGATATTTAAGCCGAGATTATCCAACACTAGTTGTGCTTCATCGTTGACGGCTTTTTCATTGACAAATAAGCCTTTCGTGGGCTCTCTACCTAAAAAGAAGTTTTCTGCCACGGTCATATTAGGTAACAGATTAAATTCTTGATAAATGGTCACAATGCCTTTTAATTGGCGGTCAAATGGTGAATCATTTGGATTTAAGCTTTCACCATTAAAAATAATTTCACCACTGGTTTGTGGTTGTGCACCAGAAAGAGCCTTTAATAAAGTCGATTTTCCGGCGCCATTTTCTCCCAATAATGCATGAACTTCACCTCTGTTTACGGTGAGTTTTACGTTATTGAGAGCTAACACTCCAGAGAAACTTTTAGTTAATGCTTTTACTTCAAGTAAGGGAGTAGTGGACATACAACCTCCGTAATAAAAAGCCTTCCAGCTTTAGCCAGAAGGCATACAAGATTATTCGCTAACTTCAGCAAAACGTTCAGCTTCCGATAAATTCTCTTGTAAAATAATTTTTGGTGGGTAGTCGGCACCTCTCACTTCTTGATTATTGCGAATGTTCCCAACAATTTGTTCTAAAGCTGTGCTAACTGCAAAACCTGGGCGTTGATCTGCGGTTAAAAATAACCAGCCATCTTTTACGCGCGCCAATGCTTCAGGTGTGGCATCAAAACCTGTTACAAGAATATCTCCTGCTTTTAAGCCTTGGCTACGTAAAGCCTCGATTGCACCAAGTGCCATGTCATCATTGGCCGAAATAATAACATCAGGTTTTTCTTTTAATGTAGGTAGTATGCTTTCAATAATACGTAGACCTTCAGAGCGCAGCCAGTTACCTGTTTGATCGATTACGATTTTGTATGTATCGCCGCCAACAGCTAGTTCGTCACGGATACCTTTAGTTCTTTCAATATTTGAGGTAGAGCCAGGCTGACCTGTTAATAAAATGATTTTTGCGCCATTTGGATATTTATTTTTCACAGCTTTTGCCACTTCTTGACCACCTGTATAGTTATTTGCACCAAAATGCGGCACAGGCTTACTACTCTCTACTTTACGATCGAGAGTGGCCGCAGGAATTTTTTCGTGGATGATTTCTTCAACGGCTGCTGAAATTGCATTTACATCATTTGGAGAAATAATTATTCCTTTAGCCCCACGTGTAATTGCATTTTCCAAATCTGATGCTTGTTTCGTTGATGAACTTTGTCCATCAAGTACCTGCAATTTAACTTCTAATTTTTTACCTGTTTCTACAGCAACTTTTTGAAGTTGAACTTCAAATGGGCTAGATAAATTTGGCAAGCTGAAAACCACTAATTCATCTTTTGCAAAACTATTAGCCATTAAACCTAGTGCTAAAGTACTTAATACAAATTTGATATGCTTTTTCATCTTCATCGTAGAATCCTCGGGTTAGATGGAAATATGGCAAGATTGCCGATGAACCTTCAAACAGCGAAGAATATTATTTATTTCATTATATTTAATTATGAAATAAATTTTTCAATCATGAATATAGCATTATGAGATTTTTGCTCAACTTGTTTGTTTCAAATTTGTTATACAGATCACATTTTAGGGTATAAAAAAGCGGTGAATTTATCACCGCAAAATACTCAAAAAAGGAAATTAACAGATTACATTGTTGGAAAATTAAACGCTACTTGGCTACAGCGAACAGAATTATCTGGCCAACGAGTTGTGATCGTTTTCATTCGAGTATAGAAACGCACACCATCTGGTCCGTGAACATTTAGGGGTCCAAAAATAGAGGCTTTCCAACCACCAAAACAGTGGAATGCCATTGGGATTGGGATTGGAATGTTCACACCTACCATACCCGCTTTCACTTCTTGCGTGAATTGACGTGCTGCATCACCATCACGAGTAAAGATGGCACTACCGTTACCATATTGGTGGCGGTTGATTAGCGCTAAGCCTTCCTCATAGCTGTTTACTCGCACGACAGAAAGCACTGGTCCGAAAATTTCATCTTGCCAAATAGTCATTTCAGGAGTCACATTATCGAATAGCGTACCACCTACGAAATAGCCGTTTTCATTACCTGCTACTTTATATCCGCGACCATCAACTACCAGTTTTGCACCTTGTGCTACACCCTGATCGATATAGCCTTCAATTTTCGCTTTATGTTCTTTGGATATTACAGGTCCCATATCGTTTTCAGGTTGTCCTTCCGGTAATATACCTGCACCAATTTTCAATGCTTTCACTTTTGGTGTGAGTTCTTCAACGATTTTATCGGCAAGCTCATCGCCCACAACAACTGCAACTGATAATGCCATGCAACGCTCACCAGCAGCGCCAAATGCCGCCCCTAAAAGAGCATTTACTGTGCTAGGAATATCTGCATCTGGCATAATCAGTGCATGGTTTTTGGCACCACCTAAGGCTTGAACTCGTTTGCCGTGTGCACAGCCTATTTCATAAATATATTGTGCAATAGGTGTTGAACCTACAAAGCTAACTGCTTGAATGCGAGGGTCTTTTAATAGAATATCAACCGCTTCTTTATCTCCTTGAACTACATTGAATACACCATCAGGTAAGCCGGCTTCTTTCAACAATTCGGCAATAAGAATAGATGCCGATGGGTCTTTTTCTGATGGTTTTAAAACAAAGGTATTACCGCAAGCCAGAGCGACTGGGAACATCCACATTGGCACCATTGCAGGGAAATTAAATGGTGTTATACCGGCAACAACACCTAATGGTTGTTGTACGGAATAACTGTCAATCCCACGGCCTACATTTGCTGAAAATTCGCCTTTTTGTAAGTGTGGAATACCGGTTGCAAACTCAACTACTTCTAAACCGCGAGTCAATTCACCAATCGCATCAGAGTAAATCTTCCCGTGTTCTGTGCTGATTAAACGAGCGAGCTCATCAAAATGGGTTTCGAGTAATTCTTTAAATTTGAATAAGATACGAGCACGGCGTAGCGGAGATTGCTGTGACCAACTTTTAAAAGCTTCATCTGCTGCGGTGATGGCCGCCTCGACTTCGTTTGCTGTGCTTAATTTCACTTTTTTGATCTCCTCACCTGTTGCCGGATTGAAGACAGAAGTTATCCGTTGGCTTTGGCTTTCAACGGCCACACCATTAATGAAGTTTTTGATAAATTGACTCATTGAGAGGCTCCTTATTCAGACTAGGTATAGAAAAACAATAATCTTGTGATAAGCTACGCCTAAAAATGAAAAACTGCAATGCAATAAATAGAAAAATAGAAATTTTATTTCATTTTTGTGATCTACTTAGAAAGTTTTATTTTTGGAGATACAAAATATTGGTTATATTTTGTATAGTACATTAAAACAGTTAGTTGCATGCAGATAGGAGTTCCATATGAGTCCATTGTTATCCCAACCTAATGTGTCTAATGAAAATGGGCAAATCCAGCAGATCACGCCAGAGAATGCGAAGTGGGAATATGTTGGATTTGAGGTTTATTTATTAGATAACCAAGAGCTTGAATTACAAAGTGGTGAAAATGAGCTTTGTTTAGTATTTGTTGCAGGAAAAGGTTCTGTCTATGTGGATCAAATCGCATTTGAGAATCTTGGTAATAGAATGTCGCCTTTTGAAAAAGTCCCACCTTATTCTGTGTATATTCCTCCTCATAAAACACTTAAAGTGAAAACGACAGAATCGCTAGAATTAGCAGTATGTAGCGCTCCAGGAAAAGGGAATTACCCAGTGAGACTCATTTCACCAGAGAATGTTGGTGTAGAAAAACGAGGATTCGGTAATAATAAACGGCTTGTTCATAATATTTTGCCAGAGACTGAGCCAGCGGATAGTTTACTTGTCGTTGAGGTATTTACTGATGAAGGAAATACAAGTTCTTACCCAAGCCATAAACACGATGATAAACATTCAGAACATGAAACTTATCTAGAAGAAACCTACTATCATCGCTTTAATCCTCCTCAAGGATTTGCAATGCAGCGAGTATATACAGATGATCGTAGCCTTGATGAATGTATGGCTGTATATGATAAAAATGTGGTTAAAGTACCTCGTGGTTATCACCCTGTTGCAACAATAGCAGGCTATGATAACTATTATTTAAATGTGATGGCAGGACCTGTGCGTAAATGGCAATTTACTTGGGAAAAAGATCATCAATGGGTAAACACGGAAAAATATGGTCATAAATAACAATGATGCCACCGATACTGTTTCGGTGGCATTTTATCTCTAAATTAAGGTTTGAAAGGCGCGAATAAGATGGGTGTATCGCTGGTATTTGGCTTGATAAAGGGCAAAATTTTCAGCGATGGGTTGGATAACGTTTATATTTATATGTTGCCGTACCATTGGCTCGCCAATGCCTTGCCACGCCATCATTGCTGCGCCAAAGCAACCCGTTTCTTCAATTTGTGGGATTTCGAGCCTCATGCCGGTTAGATCGGCAAGCATTTGCATCCAAACAGAAGATTTTACAGGGCCTCCCGTTACTCTTAGTGTATTTGCGTGAGGAAATCGTTGTCGCATACGGTCGAGGTGGTGCATCAGGCTAAACAGCACCCCCTCATAAATTGCCTGCAATAAATGTGCTTGGGTATGGTGGGCTTGAATGCCGTAGAACCCCGCTTGCATTCCTAAGCCCGCGTTTGAACCATATAAAAACGGCACGAATAGTACGGAACTTGATGCAGGTGCTAGAAGGGATATTGCTTGATTAATTTCAGCATAATTCAATTTCCACTGTTTCACAAACCATTCTAAATTACCTGCTGAAGTTGGGCTAGCTTCGTGGACAATAAATTTATCCGTTTCGGCATATTTTCCATACACAAAAGGAATAGCTGAATTTTGCACTATTTGTGGCGTAATACCACTGACGACCGACCAAGTACCGAGTACAACATTTAAGGTTGTTTCATCTTCTAAATTAGCACAGAGAGCGGTAGAAACCACATCAAATAAGCCTCCAACTACAGGAGTCCCCACTGCTAAGCCACATATGGCAGCGGCTTGTTCACTCACATAGCCTGCAATCTCATTTGGTTTAATCACAAGCGGGAGTTTTTCAATAATTTCTTGCAAACCCAGTAGTTCTGCAAGTTGAGGATCATATTGCCCCGTTTCCATATTATAGAGATTGCTTTCCGATATATTGGTCTCTTCGCAATGTATCTGACCCGTTAAGCAAAAACGCAAATAGTCGTGGGACATTAGCACTGAGCCAATTTGAGCATAACGTTCGGGTTCATGTTCTTTAATCCAACGTAGAATGGAGACAGGGTGGCCAGTCCAGAGCGTTTGGCGGGTAATAGGATAGAGTTTTTCGGGAATGCCCTCCGTTTGCCATTTTTTTACAATATCTAGCGAACGTTGATCAGAGGATAAAATTGCCCGCCCCAGAGGCTGATTATTTTTATCTAGTAAAAATGCGCCTTTGCCCTGTGCTGAAATGCCAACAGCTTTGATATTTTTTGCAGAAATTCCGCTTTTTTCGACCGCTTGTTTGATTACCTTGGCACAAGTCTGCCAAAGTTGAGCCATATCACGCTCGGCATAGCCCGCTTGTTCACTGATTACTGCCAGATTTTCACGGTGTAAGCTGTGTAAATTACCTTGATTATCAAAAAGAGCGGCTTTGATAAAAGTGCCACCGCAGTCTATGCCGAGAGTGTAGTTCATACTTAATTTTCCTATTCAGCTAAGGCATCAATTGCTTTAATCAATTCATCGCCATTTTGATCAATAAACGCTTTACGGACATCTGCTTCAATTTTTGCTTTAAACGGTGTGTTATCAACCTCTTCGATAACTTCAATCCCTGCTTTGCGTAGATTAGCAATAATCTCTTGTTCGTTTTGTACATTTAATTCGCGCTGATATTTTCCAGCTTCTTGTGCAGCACTTATCAATGCGGTTTGTAATTCAGGAGCAAGAGCATCAAATTTTGCTTTATTCATCACCACTATTAATGGGGTATAGCCATGATTCGTTAAGCTCAGATATTTTTGCACTTCATAGAGTTTTGATGACCAGAAAATGCCTATCGGGTGCTCTTGGGCATCCACCGCACGGGTTTCCAAAGCAGTATAAAGTTCAGCCAATGGCATTGGCACAGGATTGCTACCCAATAGGCTAAATGCCTGAATATACATTGGGTTTTGATTGGTACGGACTTTTAATCCTTTAATATCATCAGGGCTGTTCACTGGATTTTTCGAGTTAGAAAATGCACGGAATCCCACATCCCAAAATGCTAAGCCCTTTAAGCCCTTATCCTCTAATGCAGAGAGTAGGCTTTGTCCAATTTCACCGTCCAGCACTTTATAAACGTGTTCACGATTTTTAAAAATGAACGGAATATCAATGACATTAAGTTTTTGCTCAAGTCCAGAGAAATTTGGTGAACCAGACATTTCTAAATCAATTGTTCCACCACGGACTGCGCTGATCATTGTTTGGGCATTACCCAGAGTACTGTCTGGGAAAAGGCTGAGTTTGATTTCACCTTTGGTTTTTTCTTTTAACAGGTCGTTGAACTTTTTGGCTGCGATATGCTGCGTATCTGAACGAGGAGCCTCATAGCCAAAGCGCAATGTTGTTGCCGCCTGTACGGATGTCGCAAAAATAGCGCTACCAGCGATTAATGCGGCTAAGGTTTTTAAATTGAATAATTTCATAGTTTCTCCTTGGTTAAGGTTGCATCCACGCAAGTGGTGTGAGAATAAGTTGTGGGAAAAAGACAAACGCAAAGAGTAGAGCGATCATCATAAAAAGATAAGGCAGAATACCTTTTGCAGCTTGGTCAAAAGGTAGTTTGGAAACTCCTGTAATAACATTGAGCACATTGCCTACAGGTGGAGTAATTAAACCTATCGAGGTGTTGAGAATAAATAGTACACCGAAATAAACAGGATCAATTCCTGCCTCTTCAATTAATGGCATAAGCACAGGGGTTAAAATCAGCACGGTCGGGGTTAAATCCATCACCATACCAATGATAAAGACAGCAAGCATGATCACGATAAGCAGAACGGTTGGACTATCAATTAGTGGCTCTAATAGCTCTGTCATCATTTGTGGCAGTTCAGCAATGGTAATTAACCAACCTGTTACATTCGCTGCGGCCACCAGCAACATCACTACCGCTGTGGTTTTTCCTGCATTTAAGATAACTTTATATAAATCACGGAATTTCAGTTCACGATAAATAAAAAGCGAAATAATTAATGCATAGAATGCGGCAACGGCTCCTGCTTCTGTTGGGGTAAACATACCAGAGCGGAAACCGCCGATAATGATTACAGGCAGTAATAACGCCCAGATACTGTTTTTAAACGAGATGCAGAGTTCTTGTTTGGTTGCTTTCGAGAATGTCATCAAATTGAGGCGTTTGGCTTGCCACCACCAAAGTAGCCCTAAACACATCCCCATTAAAATTCCTGGGGCGATACCAGCAAGGAATAATTTTGTGATCGATACGCCACTTGCTACGCCAAATACAATAAACGGAATACTAGGTGGAATAATTGGAGCAATAATGCCAGCTGTGCCAATTAATCCAGCGGAGCGATCAAGCGGATAACCGGTTGTTTTCATCATTGGTAATAGCATTGCGGCAACGGCTGCAGTATCAGCAACGGCAGAGCCGGAAAGACTTGCCATGATCATCGCGGCAATAATTGCCACAAAACCTAGTCCACCCCGTTTGTGTCCGACTAATTTCATCGGTAAATCAATAATTCGTTTGGATAATCCACCCTCATTCATAATTTCGCCAGCTAGAATAAAAAATGGGATAGCCATTAGCGAAAAACTATCCGCTCCGCTAATCAGCTGTTGGGCAAGGATTTGAGCATCAAACAAATCTAGGTGAAGCATCAGTGCTACGCCACAGAGTAAGAGAGAAAAGGCAACCGGAACTCCAAGAATAATTGCGCCTAATAGTGCAAAAAGGAAAATAATCACAGTCATAATATTTCTCCTTGCATGATTTGGCGCATCGTTGAGCCCAAGCGTATTATTAACAGCAACGCGATAAAAGCACCAGCGATCAAGCCTGCAAGATAGGTAATACCGGTAGGGATACCAGAAATAGGTGCAATATTGTCTAAATTTAACTGAAATTGCACAAAGCTACCTTGTACCATTAAATAGCAACAAAATAGCATTAAGGTGTCTGTGAGCAGTTGTAGCACACGTTGTTTTTTAGGAGAAAGGCGCACGGTCAGAATGGTCACTTTAACATGCTGATTAGCATTAAAAGCAAGCACTGCACCAAGGAATGTGAGCCATACAAACAGATAGCGCGAGACTTCTTCGGTGATGTTGATGCTGCTATTAAAACCATAACGTAGAACAACATTAAGGAAAACTAAACAAGACATTGTGGCAAGAATAGCAACCACGAAAAACTCGAGTGTCTTGCTAGTGTAGTGAATAACTTTGTCCATTTTGATTTTCCGTTTTGTAAAATTTTGCTAAATTTTTACCGCTTGTATTTGTTGAACGAAAGATAACTAAAGTGCTTTTAATTTCGCCCAAACGGTATCGTCTACGGGAATGCCATTGGTTCGGTTTTCGGCACGAATTCGTTCGAATTCGTGTCCTGGGAGTCTTACTGCAATATTTGGATCGGCTCGTTCTGCGGTTTTCACATATTCCATAATACGATTGAGTTTTTCGTCTTTGCTTTTGCCGTCAATTAATCTCTCTACCTCAATGGCAATAAAAACCTGAGAAACGCAATACTCATCATCTTTTTCTTCTGTCACTTCAGCCACAGATAACCCATTGGAAAGTAAGGTGGCAATCATATCCAGCACAATGGATAAGCCAGAACCTTTCCAAAACCCCATTGGCATTAGGCGGCGATTTTTCTCTACAATTGCAGGATCTCGAGTTGGATTGCCGTCATCATCAAAACCTGCATCTACCGCAGTTTGGCGACCAGCAAGACGATTGACCTCAAGCATTCCGTAGGAATACATTGAGCAGGACATGTCTACCATCGTGATTGGGCTTGAAGGAATGGCAATAATAAGTGGATTAGTTCCAATGCGGCACTCTTTGGCCCCCCAAGGTGGCATTACTGCAATGGAATTTGTCCAGCAGATTCCAATATAGCCTTTCTCTGCCGCTTGCCAACCGTAGCCACCGCCTCGCATCCAGTGATTAGCATTCTTAAGCGCTACAACACCAATACCAAATTGATCGGCAATTTGCATTGCTCTATCCATCATTTTTTTTGCGGTGAGATTACCGATGGCTTGGTGAGCATCCCATTGTTCAATAGCACCTAAGGAAAGCACTTTGCTTGGTACTGAGTCAGGCACAATATCGCCTTTTTCCAATTGTTGAATAAAACGTGGGAAACGGTTTACGCCATGAGAATAGACCCCGCTTTCCGTGGTATCGGCAAACATTGTGGCACACTCTTCGGCAAGTTCTTCGCGAACATGGCGAGCTAAAAGTACGCGTTTAAATTCCGCTTTCAATTCCGCATAAGAGACTTTCATTTGATTCCTCTTTATTTGTATTTCATATAGTAAAATTATGTTTCATAAATTAATGTTATGGCGAAAAAATGTCAATGCGTTGCTTAAAATAAAAGTCTTTATAAATCAAATGGTTATTTTTTTATTTCTGGATTTGTGATCAATGTCTCATTTTTAGGAATATAATTTCACTATCTGAAATATAACGTGAAAAATACAAGCGGTATAAAAATTCACAAAATTTACAAAATAGGAGCAAGAATGGAAGAAAAACAGAGTGGTAATCAGAGTCTTATTCGGGGGTTGAAGTTGCTAACTTTATTAGGAAATTTCCCGAATGGTTGCCCGCTGGCAAAATTGGCTGAATTATCGGAGTTAAATAAAAGTACGGTACATCGCTTATTACAGGGATTACAAAGCGAAGGATTTGTACGACCGGCAGCAACAGCAGGAAGTTATCGATTGAGTACTAAATGCTTAAGCTTAGGACAAAAAACACTGGCTTCAATGAATATTATTAATATTGCTGCGCCTTATTTGGAACAGGTAAATTTAAATTTAGGTGAAACGGTGAATTTCTCTAAGCGAGAAGGTTGGCATTCTATTTTGATTTATAAGCTTGAACCAACAGTTGGTATGATGCGTACGCGAGCTTATATTGGGCAACATCAGCAACTTTATTGTTCAGCGATGGGGAAACTTTATTTGGCGTATGATGCTGATGAAACCGCTTTACAACATTATTGGCATATCAATGAGGCAAATATTCAGCAACTGACTTGTTATACTATTACTGAGAAGTCTAAGATGGCGATAGAACTTGAAGAAATTCGGCAACTTGGCTTTGCGATGGATCGTGAAGAGAATGAATTAGGTGTATGTTGTATTGCTGTACCTGTTTTTAACCATTTAGGGCAGATTGAATATGCCCTGTCAGTTTCCGCATCTACTCATCGTCTGAATAAAGACACGCAGGAAAACTTTTTGAAAGAGCTACAAATTGCGGCACAAGGGATTTCAAAAGAGTTGGGATATAACTGCTAAGGTTAAGCAAATAAAAAATGCGACATTACGGGTTGGGGTAATGTCGCAAAATTTGACGATATTGAGGAATCATTTTTGTTGTTATTATGTTGCAAAATATAATACGCTGTTTGTTACAAATAGTCGAAGGAAAATTTCAACAAAATTTAAAAAATTGGAGCAAGATCACATTTTTGAAATTTTTATTTTTGATAGGACAGAAAAGCGAAAACCCTGATGATTTCTCATCAGGGCTTCTGAATATGGCTCCTCCTGCGGGACTCGAACCTGCGACATATGGATTAACAGTCCACCGTTCTACCGACTGAACTAAGGAGGAATTGATGGTGCCTCGAGGCGGAATCGAACCACCGACACGGGGATTTTCAATCCCCTGCTCTACCGACTGAGCTATCGAGGCAGCGTCTTGCTGACGGGGTGCATTATGCTGATTTCAGTCGTGCTCGTCAAATCTTTTTTTCAGAAATTTAAAAAAATGCGTTCAATAGATCGCTTTTTATACGTATCGGATTAAAAAGCAACAAATTAACGAACTTTTAAATATTTCTGCTGTGCTTTATTTACCTTAACAAGATAATTTCTTGCCTGAGAAGAAGGGTGAGCTGTGGTTAAAATTCGATAAACCGCATCAGGTGTTAGATTATTAATACGTTCAATCGCATCCCATTTATCGCGATCAAACACTCTTAATACTGCACCGGCACCACTGTTATACGCTGAAATCATTGCATAACGTTTTGAGGTTGGATTAGTGATTCCTTCCAAATATTCGTCACGCAAAATGGTGAGATACATGGTTCCTGCATCAATATTTTTCTTTGGATCATAGAGATAGGCACGATCAGGCTGACCACTATAGCCTTTACGGACGAAAATATCTCGCCCAGCTGTTTTTGGCACAACTTGCATTAAACCAATCGCATTGGCATAACTTACCGCATAAGGGTTGAAGGAAGATTCCACTTCCATAATACCTAAAATTAAGCTGATATCGATACCATATTGACGAGAGGCTTGACGAACCATTGGGAGATAGCGTCTTGCACGCACTTCAACGTGGTTTGCAATCATTGGAATTGTGACATAGCTCACTCGATGGCCATTTTTGAGTTTGCGAGTTTGTAATTTGTGCTGAATCAGATAGGTTGCAAAATCATTTGCAATGGCAATGTTGGTGACAGAGCGTCCGAAATGATCAACGACCTGCCCCGCTAAGAATGGGTTATTGCTGATTGGCACATCGCCTGAGGCAAATAAATCAATGCCTGAAGCATCTGAACCCATCAACAAGGTATGAATAATAGAATTACGTAGACGGTTTTGATCGCCAAGTGTTTCGATAATGATCTGACCATCATCAAAACTGATATGGCTACGGGTGTAGTATTTATCGGTGTATTTTACGTAGTCTTTTTCGCTGGCTTTGAGTAGTTCGTTTACGCCCCAAATTTCATCAATGCTATGCGAAAATTGTCCGGTTAGAATATCTAAACCACGAGTGTCTTTCGTATAATCAGGACGGACTTTAGTCCCTTTGCTTTTCTTTTTAGGCGAACTAGAACATGATGCCAAAAATGGCACAATGAGTAGAAGAGGCATAAATTTGCCGAATTTTTTAAAATTTTTCATTTTATTTCTCAACTGGAACATAGCCTTCAATATGAACGTCTTTGCCTTCAAATAAGAAATTTACCATCTCGGTTTCTAATAATTTACGGTGTTCTGGATTCATCGTATTTAGTTTTTTCTCATTCATCAGCATTGTCTGCTTTTTCATCCATTCTGCCCATGCTTGTTTGCTGATGGAATCAAAAATTCGTTTACCAAGTTCGCCAGGATAGAGTTGAAAATCCAAACCTTCAGCATCCTGCTTTAAATATTCACAAAATACGGTTCTTGCCATAATTTACCCCTTGTGGTGTGAGAGTTCGTCTAAAATTCGTTTAATCGGTGTTGGTAACCCGACTTGGTTTAACTGATGTAGATCATACCAATAATCGCCCGTTGATGATACGTTCGCCTGATAATTTCCTGATTTTTCTTGCACAGAATTTGTTGGGATTTCCACCAGAATTGGCACAATATCCAGATGAAAATGTGAGAAAGTATGGCGAAAAGCGGTTAATTGTTGCGAAATTTGCAAATTTTTTGCCGAAATAAAGCGCTTGCATTCAGCAAAACTTTCAAATTGTGGGAATGAAAATAATCCACCCCAGATGCCTGCAGAGGGGCGTTTTTGTAATAGAACGGTATTTCCCTGTTTTAATACTGCAAAATAGCCTACTTTTTCAGGCAATGTCTTTTTCGGTTTTTTGGCAGGGTAATCTGCCCACGCTTTCAGTTGATTTGCTTTACAACTATTTTCTAATGGGCAAAGTGAACATTTAGGCTTGGTGCGAGTGCAAATCATCGCACCTAAATCCATCATTGCTTGATTAAAATCCGCTACTTGTTCGGTTGGTGTAACACTTTCTGATAATGTCCACAGTCGATTTTCTACGGCTTTCTCGCCAGCCCAACCCTCAACAGCAAAATAGCGAGAAAGTACACGTTTCACATTGCCATCTAAAATTGGATGCGGTGCATTCAAAACCGAAGATAGCACTGCACCAGCTGTACTACGCCCCACGCCAGATAGCGCTAAAACATCATCAAAATGTGTGGGAAATTCTCCATTAAATTGATCTCGCACTTGCATTGCGGCTTTGTGCAAATTTCTTGCTCGAGCGTAATAACCTAACCCTGTCCAAAGATGTAAAACCTCATCAATATCCGCATTCGCCAAATCAATAATAGTCGGAAAACGTGCGACAAATCGCTCAAAATAGGGAATAACAGTCGCAACCTGTGTTTGTTGCAGCATCACTTCTGATAGCCAAACCTTATATAAGGATTTGTCTTGCTGCCAAGGAAGATGTTTTCGCCCATATTGTTCAAACCATGCTAATACAGATTGAGCAAAGGGAGCATCTGGACGAGATTGAGCAAGAGGAAATTCGGATTTCTTCATATAAATTTAATCAAATACAAAAACAGGCATACTACCGCAAGCGATTAATTTTGGGGAATTTTTTGCAAAATTTTTCAAAAAAAGTACCGTTTGAAAAATGGTTTGATAAGATGGAAAAAATTTATCTATCGTAGGAAATAACAGTGTCTCCCATTCAAGGTTTTCATCATATTGCAATTATTTGCTCCGATTATGCAAAATCGAAACACTTTTATACAGAAATTTTAGGCGCAGAGATTATTGCGGAGACTTATCGCCAAGCGCGTCAAAGTTATAAGCTTGATTTACGTTTTCAAGATGGTTCTCAGATTGAACTATTTAGTTTTCCAATTACTCCACCACGCTTTACTACGCCAGAAACCTGTGGCTTACGCCATTTAGCTTTTCGAGTAAAAAGTGTAGAACAAGCGGTAGCATATCTGCAAAAATTTGCCATTCCCTGCGAACCAATCCGCATTGATGAACTGACTGGCAAAAAATTTACGTTTTTCCGTGATCCTGATGATTTACCTTTGGAGTTGTATGAAATTTCCTGAACTACACAGTGGCATTTTGCTACGCCGTTATAAACGTTTTCTTGCTGACATTCAGCTTGCTGATGGTACTCAAATTACCATTCATTGCCCGAATACTGGTGCGATGACGGGCTGTGCCAATGTAGGTGATACAGTGTGGTTTTCCACATCGAATAACCCTAAACGCAAACATGCACACACTTGGGAATTAACTGAGACCCAATCAGGGTATTTTATTTGTGTGAATACCAATAGAGCAAATCAGCTAGTGCAAGAAGCCTTGCAAAATAAGGCGATTATTGAGCTTGCTGATTATGTTGAAATTTTGCCTGAGCAAAAATATGGCGAAGAAAATAGCCGCATTGATTTTCTCTTAAAAAATGAGAGATTACCCGACTGCTTTGTGGAAGTGAAATCGACCACACTTTTAACTGAAAATGGTGTTGGAATGTTCCCTGATGCCAAGACCGAACGTGGGCAAAAGCATTTGCGAGAATTAATCGTAGTAAGAGAACAAGGTAAGCGAGCTGTAATCTTTTTTGCTATTTTGCATACGGGAATTGAACGCTTTGAAGTGGCTCGCCAGATTGACCCAAATTATGCAGATTTATTAGAAAAAGCGACCGCTTGTGGGGTAGAAGCGCTGTGCTATTACGCTCAAGTAGACATGGAAAATGGTAAACCTGTAGGAATAGTATTAAAAAAATCCGCCCAAGCGTAAGAAATTGCAAGAGCGGATTTTGTGGGGTAATCAATAAAGAATAGGTTTATTGAGCAACTTCAGGATCTGGCTCATTTGTAATGCGGTTACGTAAATCACGGCGGATTACTTCAATTGTCCAAAACCAGAAAATATGCCCGACCATTTCTGAAACATGCTCATAGAACGGCCACTCTGCAACAGGCGGGGTTAAGCCTAATAGTGGGAAAGTTATATAGTGAACACAGATATTTGCGATGATACCCGCTCCAATTCCTTGCCAAAATTTGATTTTTGGAAAACGCTCTGCGACAACGCAGTAACCAATAGCAAAGACTAATGAAAATAGCATATGGGTAACACCAATCCAATTAAATGCATGATCGGCAAAGGTGAATACGGCTTCAGTTGGATCAATGCCGATATAATCACGCAAGAAAACGTGTGGTGGGTTTAAGAACGCTCGAGAACAGACTTCTAATGCCTGTGATGGATCTTTACAGGCGCTAGTGAAAAGATCGATTGGGCTACGTGGTGGGAAGGGATGTTCTGCCCCCCATTTTACGAATGCAGAAATAATCCCTGCAATGATACCGACAAAAATAGCTACGCCATAGCGACGACGTGCTGGATTGGTTTGCTCAAAAAGTCCCATATAAATACTCCAAGTAAAAGTGAAAAGAATTATTTTTTATTTTGAAATAATTATCAAAATTGATGAAATTTTAGCAAAATATCTGCCTGATAGGATATGTATAAAGTCGTTTAATTTGATTTAAATCAAAAAACAAAAGGCTCTTAATTTCTATTGTTTCGCTTGAATTGTGGATTTTTGCCCCCAAATAATGCCTTAATTTTTTACAAAATTAAGGATTAAAAATGACAACGATAGTTTGTGTTCGTAAAGATGGTAAAGTCGCTATCGGTGGTGATGGTCAGGCAACGCTTGGTAATTGCATTGAGAAAGGCACCGTGCGTAAAGTTCGCCGTTTATATAAAGATAAAGTGGTAACAGGCTTTGCGGGCTCAACCGCCGATGCGTTTATTTTACGTGATCTATTTGAGAAAAAATTAGAACTGCATCAAGGGCACTTAGTGCGTGCTGCCGTAGAGCTTGCCAAGGAGTGGCGTACCGAACGCTCGCTTAGACGACTTGAGGCAATGATGATTGTGGCAAATGAGAGTGAATTTTTGCTCGTGTCAGGTTCGGGCGATGTGATTGAGCCTGAGCAAGATGTGTTAGCCATAGGCTCGGGTGGTAATTATGCCAAAGCGGCAGCACTTGCCCTGCTTCGCACTGAAAATAATTTATCCGCCAAAGAAATCGTCGCTGAAGCGTTAAAAATTGCGGGCGATATTGATATTTACAGCAATCATAATCATGTGATTGAAGAAGTGTAGTGATATTTTCCCTTCTCTCCGATGGGGAAGGGGTAACAATGAATTAAAAATAAAAGAATTTTAGGAATAATTATGTCAATGACCCCTCGTGAAATCGTCTCAGAATTAGACGCCCATATTATTGGACAAAAAGATGCCAAGCGTGCAGTGGCAATCGCTCTGCGTAACCGCTGGCGTAGAATGCAACTACCCGAAGAGCTACGTCAAGAAGTTACGCCAAAAAACATTTTGATGATTGGCCCGACGGGGGTGGGTAAAACCGAAATCGCTCGCCGTTTGGCAAAATTGGCGAATGCGCCATTTATCAAAGTAGAAGCCACTAAATTTACCGAAGTGGGCTATGTGGGTAAAGAAGTAGATTCGATTATCCGTGATTTAACCGATGTAGCGGTGAAATTAGTTAAAGCCCAAGCGGTTGAAAAAAATCGTTTCCGTGCCGAAGAAGCCGCCGAAGATCGCATTTTAGATATTTTATTGCCGCCTGCCAAAGATCAGTGGGGCAATGTGCAAGAAAGCGATAACGCTTCTACTCGTCAAATTTTCCGCAAAAAATTGCGTGAAGGTCAGCTTGATGATAAAGAAGTGGAAATTGATGTGGCACAGCAGGTTTCGGTAGAAATTATGACCCCACCAGGAATGGAAGAGATGACTTCACAGTTGCAATCTATTTTTGAGGGAATGTCGCCAAATAAAACCAAAAAACGCAAAATGAAAATCAAAGATGCGTTGAAAGTGTTGATTGATGAAGAAGCAGCAAAATTGGTTAATCCTGATGATCTCAAACAAGAAGCGATTGAAGCCGTAGAACAACATGGTATCGTCTTTATTGATGAGATTGATAAAATCTGTAAAAAAGGTGAACACAGTGGTGGCGATGTGTCTCGTGAAGGGGTGCAACGTGATTTACTGCCAATTATTGAAGGTTCTACGGTAAGCACGAAGCACGGTATGGTCAAAACCGATCATATTCTCTTTATCTGCTCGGGGGCATTCCAAGTGGCTCGTCCATCGGATTTACTGCCTGAATTACAAGGGCGTTTGCCGATTCGTGTGGAACTCAAATCACTCACCAAAGAGGACTTTGAGCGTATTTTAACCGAGCCTAATGCCTCTTTAACCTTACAATATCGTGAGCTAATGAAAACCGAAGGGGTTGAGATTGAGTTTACCCAAGATGGTATTAGCCGCATTGCTGAAAGTGCATTCCGTGTGAACGAAAAAACCGAAAATATCGGGGCAAGACGTTTACACACCGTGCTTGAACGCTTAATGGACGGCATTTCCTTTGATGCTAGCGAACGTAAAGGCGAGAAAATCACGATTGATGAAAAATATGTGGACGAAGCCTTAGGTGAAGTGGTTGAAAACGAAGATTTAAGCCGTTTTATCTTGTAATTTAAATTAAACAAGCGGTGCATTTTGCTGAAAATTTTGCAAGATGCACTGTTTGTCTAGTAGCTTATGAAATTTAAACAACTTTTTTTATTGCTTGTTGTCGCTTTAAATAGCAAGCTTTGGGCGAATGAAACTGCACCATTATTTTACGATGGCAAAGGTTTTTTTACTTATCGCCAAGCTGTTGATGAGGAAATATTGCCTAATGGCAAGCTTAAAGTCGTTTCTTTCTTTGATTATGACTGTGCCAGCTGTGTGATAGCAGATGATTATCTCAAGCAATATGCTAAGTATCATCCTGAAAAGATCGAGTTAGTACGTTATCCTTATTTCAAAAATGGCAAAATTTTTGTGGCTCGATTGCATGCGGCTTTTGAAGTATTAGGAAGACCGGAGTTAAGTGATCTTTATCTTTTTGAAAGTGAAGGTAAAAAAGAGGAAGCTAGCCTAGTTGAAAGTGAAAAAGCGATTGAAAAATGGCTTGAGCGACATCAAGTGGATATTGCTAGTTTTAAGCAGTTGCTTCGGTCTGAACAGGTAAAAGCCAAACTTGATGAATATACAGAATATTATCGAAAGTATAGACCAATCACAGCACCTTTTGTTAGTATCAATGGTAAATATGTACTAGTAAATAGCACACTATTTAATGATGATTATACTTATGCCGTACTTGATCATCTATTTGATAACCAAAATAACCCTGAGGTGCTAGGCTATGCGGCACCCAAGCAAGATAAACAAATGACTCAAAAGGACAATAAATGAAGATAGGCATTATCGGTGCGATGGCACAAGAAGTTGAAATTTTATTAAGTAAGATGGATGATCCTCGCACAATTGAGATTGCAGGTTGTAAAATTTATGAAGGCAAAATCAATGGGGCTAATGTGGCACTATTGCAATCCGGAATTGGTAAGGTAGCGGCAGCGGTAGGCACCACACTTTTGTTGCAAATTGCCAAGCCTGAAATGGTGATCAACACGGGTTCTGCAGGTGGCTTGGATAGCCACTTAAATGTAGGTGATATTGTTATTTCAAGTGAAGTTCGCCATCACGATGTTGATGTAACGGCATTTGGTTATGAAAAAGGACAATTGCCTGCTAACCCTGTGGCATTCATTGCTGATCGTGAACTCATTGACTTGGCAGCTTCAGAGACAGAGAAAGCAGGATTAAATGCAGTATTAGGTTTAATTTGCAGTGGTGATCAATTTATTAATGGTGCGGAAAGTATCGCCCAAATTCGCCAACATTTCCCGCAAGTTGCTGCAGTAGAAATGGAGGCAGCTGCTATTGCACAAGTTTGCCACGCTTTTGATTTACCATTTGTGGTAGTACGCGCAATTTCGGATGTTGCCGACAAAGAATCTCATCTTTCTTTTGATGAGTTTTTACCATTAGCGGCAGAGAAATCGTCTCAAATTGTGCTTTCTATGCTAAAAAATTTGCAATAAGTTTGCGAGCAAGAGAGAGATTTATCACAAATTAAAAACGTCCCTTATTGGCATCGTTAAAGGTTTCTTTACATTCATTCCCTCGCTTTTCACGACAAGCGGTCTATTTCTTTACAAAATTTGCAAAATTCTTGCTGAAATAAACCGCTTGTCGGTCGTTTTTTGTCTTTAAATTCTGTACAATTCCCCTCTATTTTTCCCATTGTTATGAATGGGGTGTTTTATGTCATTACCTATTTTTATTTTTTAGGATTTTTATGAGTTCAGCACCGAATATCGGCTTTGTGAGCCTTGGTTGCCCGAAAAATTTAGTGGACTCCGAACGAATTTTAACGGAATTGCGCTCGGATGGTTATAACATTATCCCCACCTATGAAGGCGCGGATTTAGTCATTGTAAATACTTGTGGTTTTATTGATAGCGCAGTACAAGAATCACTGGAAAGTATAGGTGAAGCTTTAGAAAATAACGGCAAAGTTATTGTAACAGGTTGTTTGGGAGCAAAAGAGAACCAAATTCGTGAGGTTCATCCACAGGTGTTGGAAATCACAGGCCCACACAGCTACGAAGCTGTCATGCAGCACGTACATAAATATGTGCCAAAACCAGAATATAACCCTTACACTAGTCTTGTGCCGAAACAAGGCATTAAACTCACACCGAAACACTATGCTTATCTGAAAATTTCAGAGGGCTGTGATCATCGTTGTACCTTCTGTATTATCCCATCAATGCGTGGCGACTTAGATAGTCGTTCTATCGTGCAAGTGTTAGATGAGGCGAAACGCCTTGTTGATGCAGGCGTAAAAGAAATTTTGGTGGTTTCACAAGACACATCAGCTTATGCCTTGGATAAGAAGAAAGAAAATTCTGCCAAAACCGTATTTTGGAACGGTATGCCAATTAAAAACGATTTGGGGACGTTATGTGAAAAGCTCGGCTCTCTTGGCGTTTGGGTACGTTTGCATTATGTTTATCCTTATCCGCATGTAGATGATTTAATTCCTCTTATGGCAGAAGGGAAAATTCTGCCGTATTTAGATATTCCATTGCAACACGCTAGTCCAAAAATTCTTAAAGCAATGAAACGCCCAGGGAGTATAGAGCGTACATTAGAACGTATTAAAAAGTGGCGTGAGATTTGTCCTGAATTGACGTTGCGTTCTACTTTCATTGTTGGTTTTCCTGGGGAAACAGAGGAAGATTTCCAAATGTTGTTGGATTTCTTAAAAGAAGCGCAGCTTGATCGTGTGGGCTGTTTTAAATTTAGTCCAGTAGATGGTGCAGTGGCAACGGATATGCCGGATCAAGTGCCAGAAGAGGTGAAGGAAGCTCGTTTCCATCGTTTTATGGCGTTGCAACAAGAGATTTCAGCTGCTCGCCTGCAAGCCAAAGTGGGAAAAACCTTGCAAGTCATTGTGGATGAAATTGATGAAGAAGGCATTATTGGGCGCTCGCAAGCTGATGCACCAGAAATTGATGGTGTCGTATATGTAGATAATCTCTCAGGAACAGATGTTGCGGTCGGTCAGATTATTTCGGTCAAAATTACCAATGCAGATGAATATGATCTGTGGGGAACCTGTTAATTTTTAACGTAAAGGGGAAAAATATGTCGCAAGAGCAAAAAACACCAAGCGTAATCCGTTTTGAACAAGCGGTTAAAGCAAAGCAGTATGAGTCTGCATGTAATGAGTTATTAGATATCTTATCCCAAATTGACAGTAATTTTGGTGGTATCAATGGTATTGAATTTAATTGTCCAGAGCAATTAAATAATCCAAATTTATCAAAGGAAAAAACAATCTATTTCTCAACGAGAATGGCAGATTTAATCACTGAGTTATTTAGTGATGAGAGCTTATCATTAACTGTAGGGGGAGCTGTTCGCTTCTTTTCATACCAACGTTGGATTGCGTTATTGTTTGCCTGCTCGCCATATATAAATTCCGATCATATCTTACAGGTATATAATCGTAACCCAGATAAGAGTAATCCAAATAGCGTACATTTGTCGGCTAATCCAAATGACTTAGTGAAATTCTGCATTATGTATCTGCCAGAATCAAATATCTCATTAAATTTAGATGCGATTTGGCAATTAAATCCGACCCTATGTGCTTCAATGTGTTTTGCATTGCAGTCTCCGCGCTTTATTGGGACAAAAGAAGCGTTTGGTAAGCGGGGAGCGATTTTGCAGTGGTTCCCAGAAAAATTAGCACAATTGCCAAATTTAGATAATTTACCATCTAGCATTTCACATGATGTGTACATGCATTGTAGTTATGATGTCGCTGCGAATAAACATGATGTTAAACGCGCTTTGAACCAAGTAATGCGTCGTCATTTGGTAACAAGCGGCTGGGTTGATCGTGATATCAGCAAAATTGGTAAAACAAACGGCAAACCTGTTATGGTGGTGCTGTTAGAACATTTCCATTCAGCGCATTCAATTTACCGTACACACTCAACTTCTATGCGAGCGGCACGTGAACATTTCCACTTAATTGGTATTGGTGGTTCGGCTGTAGATAAAGCGGGGCAAGAAGTGTTTGACGACTTTAGATTGGTGGAAGGGAATACAATCTTTGAAAAATTAAGTTTTGTTAAACGTTTATGTGAAGAATATGGTGCGGCTATTTTCTATATGCCAAGTATTGGTATGGATCTCACTACAATCTTTGCTAGCAATACCCGCCTTGCACCAATCCAAGCAATTGCATTAGGGCACCCAGGTACAACACATTCAGAATTTATTGAATATGTTGTGGTAGAAGATGATTATGTGGGGTCAGAAGCATGTTTTAGTGAGAAATTATTACGCCTACCAAAAGATGCTTTACCTTACGTACCATCTGCTTTAGCCCCTGCTTCTGTTGAGTATCGCTTACGAGAGAATCCGGAGGTTGTGAACATTGGTATTGCCTCAACGACAATGAAATTAAACCCATATTTCTTAGATGCGCTGAAAGCTATCCGAGATCGCGCTAAAGTAAAAGTACATTTCCATTTTGCTTTGGGACAGTCTAGTGGGATTACTCATCCTTACGTTGAACGCTTTATTAAGAGTCATTTAGGCGATTCAGCAACAGCACATCCGCACTCACCTTATCACCAATATATGCAGATTTTACATAACTGCGATATGTTGGTTAATCCATTTCCATTTGGGAATACAAACGGCATTATTGATATGGTCACTCTAGGTTTAGTTGGTATCTGCAAAACAGGGCCGGAAGTGCATGAACATATTGATGAAGGTTTATTTAAGCGTTTAGGTTTGCCTGAGTGGTTGATTGCGAATACGGTTGATGAGTATGTTGAACGAGCTGTACGTTTAGCAGAAAATCATGCTGAGCGTTTGGCTTTACGTCGTCATATTATTGAAAATAATGGGTTGCAAACCCTGTTTACGGGGGATCCAAAACCAATGGGACAAGTTTTTGTACAAAAACTTAATGAGTGGGCAGGATTGCATAACATTGATGTGAGTGATTTTGCTTTTGCACAGTCATCGGGTAAAAAAGTAACGAAAAGTGCAAAAACGGCTGCGAAGAAAACAGTAAAAGTGACAGTAAAGAAATCAGCACAGCCAAAAGAAAGCACAAAAACTAAAAGTAAAACGGAGAAGAAAAAAACAAGCTCAGCGAAAGACGCAGCAAAGACGTCAAAGAAAAAAGCATAAGGCGTGAAAGAGCCGTATAACGCGGCTCTTTTTGCTTAAAAATAAATCACTCTGTTTTTGGAGGCGAACTTATTGTGTTTTTTTAGCTCTTAGTTGCTGCGTTATCCATTTTGACGCACTCACAAAAAAATATTGAGGAAATTTTTATGCAAAAATTTGTAAAAACAATCGCTGTATTATCTGTAGCTGCCACCCTAGCAGCTTGTTCTGGTATGAGTGAGACGCAAAAAAATACCGCAATTGGTGTTGCCGTTGGTGCAGCAGCAGGGCATGTGATTGGTGAATCCACGGGAGCAACCTTAGGTGGCGCCGCGTTAGGTGGCGTAATTGGTAGCCAAATTGGTAAATAAATCCAATGTAATGTCTAGCCGCTTGAATCTAAATTCAAGCGGCTTTTTGTTTTCTGCTCGTGCATTCTGAGTTGTTCTTCGGTAGAATTTACGCTTATTTATTCAAGGACTACAAAATGAAAAAAATTCTCCTGATAGCTCTCATTTCTCTCTTGGGATTAACAGCATGTGGCGTAAAAGGCCCCCTCTATTTCCCTGCAGAAAGTGAACAAACTCATATTCATTAACCCTAACAAGCGGTTTATTTTTTGGAAAGTTTTGCAAAATTTTTTGCAAAATCGACAGCTTGTTTTTGCTAACAAACACAACGTGGAACATTTATGGATTATTTTAACTACAAAAACCAACAACTTTTTGCAGAAGAAGTTGCTGTGGCAGACATTATTGAACAATATGGTACGCCAGCCTATATTTACTCTCGTGCAACCCTTGAGCGCCATTGGCATGCCTTTAACAACGCGTTAGGCAATCATCCTCACTTAATCTGCTTTGCGGTGAAATCAAACTCTAATATTGCGTTATTAAATGTGATGGCTAGGCTTGGTTCAGGCTTTGATATTGTTTCACAAGGTGAATTAGAAAGGGTACTTGCTGCAGGTGGAGATGCCGGCAAAGTAGTGTTTTCTGGCGTAGCAAAATCGCATAGCGAAATACAACGTGCGTTAGAAGTTGGTATTCGTTGTTTTAATGTGGAAAGTATTGCTGAATTACATCGTATTAACCAAGTTGCCGGTGAAATAGGAAAAACAGCCCCAATCTCTTTGCGCGTGAATCCTGATGTTGATGCGCATACTCACCCCTATATTTCCACTGGTTTAAAAGAGAATAAATTTGGCGTAAGTGTTGATGTTGCGCGTGATGTCTATCGTTTAGCCAAAACCTTGCCGAATGTGCAAATCGTGGGAATGGATTGCCATATTGGTTCACAATTAACCGAGTTACAACCGTTTTTAGATGCGACAGATCGTTTAATCATATTAATGGAACAATTGAAAGAAGACGGTATTGAGCTACATCACCTAGACTTGGGAGGAGGATTAGGTGTGCCTTATACCAATGAAACTCCTCCGCATCCAAGCGAATATGCAACAGCATTGCTGGCAAAATTAAAGGATTATCCAAATTTAGAAATCATTTTAGAACCAGGGCGAGCGATTACAGCAAATGCTGGGATTTTGGTAACTAAAGTCGAATACCTAAAAGAGAATGAAGATCGTAATTTTGCCATTGTCGATACTGGTATGAATGATATGATTCGCCCTGCTTTATACGAAGCTTATATGCAAATTATTGAAGTTGATTTATCACTTAACCGAGAAAAAGCGGTGTACGATGTCGTTGGGCCAATCTGTGAAACCTCGGATTTCTTAGGTAAACAGCGTGAACTGATGATCGCTGAAGGCGATTTAATTGCCGTGCGTTCTGCTGGTGCTTATGGCGCAACAATGTCTTCAACTTACAACAGCCGTCCACAGGCCGTGGAGGTTATGGTGGATGGTGCAGATGCCCATTTAATTAAACAGCGGGCAGAGTTTGCCGATTTATGGCGTTTAGAGAGATTATTGCCATAAATGCTAAATGGGAAATTCTTGAAAAACTTTCGAAAAGCATAGAAAGAAATCCCTACAAATGCTAGAATTCCACGCTTTAAAAAATTCGAACGTTCATTTTTTATATTTTTTAGGTTAGCTATGGCAAAAGAAATTCAAAATAAAAACGCCGAAACAGTTGAGAAAGGCGTAAAAAGTAAAGGGCTAAATGGCGTATTATGGGCGATTGCGATCGTACTATTTTCCGTTGCAGCTATCGGTAATGCATATTTTGCAACACACTTTTCGTTAATTGTTCGTGTACTCTTATTAGTCGTGTTGCTTGTTGGTGCAGTTGTGTTTGCAGCATTGACCAATCAGGGGCAAAAAGCGATTGGTTTTATGAAAGATTCACGCCAAGAGTTGCGTAAAATCATTTGGCCGAAACGTCAAGAGGCGACACAAACGACATTGATTGTTGGTGCAATGTGCCTTGTTGTGGCGTTAGCACTTTGGGGTATCGATTCTATTATCGTTGCAGTAATCAACTTCCTAACTAATTTGAGATTCTAAAGATGAGCGAAACAGAACTAGAAGTAAAAGAGCCAACAAGAATGCGTTGGTATGTGTTACAAGCGTTTTCTGGCTTTGAAGCCCGTGTTGCGATGACACTGCGTGAATACATCAAATTGCATAAAATGGAAGACCAATTTGGTGAAGTGCTTGTTCCTACGGAAGAAGTGGTAGAAAATGTGGCTGGTCGCCGCCGTAAAACTGAGCGTAAATTCTTTCCTGGTTACGTATTAGTTCAAATGGAAATGAATGATGAAACTTGGCATTTGGTGAAAAGCGTGCCACGTGTAATGGGCTTTATCGGTGGTACTGCAGATAAGCCTGCACCAATTACACAGAAGGAGGCTGATCGTATCTTAAACCGCGTGCAAGAAACCGCAGATAAACCACGTCACCGTAAAGAATTCCAAGCAGGTGAAATTGTACGTGTTACTGAGGGACCGTTTGCTGACTTTACTGGTACGGTTGAGGAAGTGGATTACGAAAAAGGCAGACTCAAAGTCTCGGTTTCTATTTTCGGCCGTGCAACCCCAGTTGAGCTTGAATTTAATCAGGTTGAAAAACAGTCTTAATATTTCAAAGGCGGGTATTTCCGCCTTTTGTTTTAAGTAAGCGGTAAGTTTTGGGGAATTTCTTGCAAAAACGAAAATGTGCTTGAAAAACGATCATAATCTCTCTATAATCGCGTTCCTTACGAGCCTATTGGCTCGTATTTTTATGTAAAAACCACAGGGGAGCTAAGTAATTAGCGTTATCACCCACAACAAAGGAAACTTTAAAATGGCAAAAAAAGTACAAGCCTACGTTAAACTGCAAGTAGCAGCGGGTATGGCTAACCCATCACCACCAGTTGGTCCTGCATTAGGTCAACAAGGTGTGAACATTATGGAATTCTGTAAAGCATTCAACGCTCGTACTGAGAGCTTAGAAAAAGGTTTACCAATTCCTGTTGTTATCACTGTTTACGCAGACCGTTCTTTCACTTTCGTGACCAAAACTCCACCAGCAGCAGTATTATTGAAAAAAGCTGCAGGTATCAAATCAGGTTCTGGTAAGCCAAACAAAGATAAAGTTGGTAAAGTAACTTTAGATCAAATCCGTCAAATCGCTGAAACTAAAGCAGCGGATATGACTGGTGCAACTATTGAAACCAAAATGAAATCAATCGCTGGTACTGCTCGTTCAATGGGCTTAATCGTAGAGGAATAATACAATGGCTAAATTGACTAAAAAAATGAAAGCAATTAAAGCTGGCGTAGATTCTACTAAAGCTTATGAGATCAACGAAGCAATCGCAGTATTAAAACAATTTGCAACCGCTAAATTCGTTGAAAGCGTAGATGTAGCAGTAAACTTAGGTATTGACCCTCGTAAATCTGACCAAAACGTACGTGGTGCAACTGTATTACCACACGGTACTGGTCGTACTGCTCGTGTTGCTGTTTTCACTCAAGGTGCTAACGCAGAAGCAGCAAAAGCAGCGGGTGCAGATTTAGTTGGTATGGAAGACTTAGCTGAATTAGTGAAAAAAGGCGAAATGAACTTTGACGTTGTTATCGCTTCTCCAGATGCAATGCGTGTGGTTGGTCAGTTAGGTCAAGTATTAGGCCCACGTGGCTTAATGCCAAACCCGAAAGTAGGCACCGTTACTCCAAATGTTGCTGAAGCAGTTAAAAATGCAAAATCTGGTCAGATCCGTTACCGCAATGATAAAAACGGTATTATTCATACCACTATCGGTAAAGCAGACTTTGCACCAGAGCAATTAAAAGAGAACCTCGTTGCGTTATTAGCGGCATTAAACAAAGCTAAACCAACTACTGCAAAAGGTATCTTCATCAAGAAAGTAAGCATCTCTACCACTATGGGTGCAGGTGTTGCGGTTGATCAATCAACACTATAATTGATGTAAAACTTTACAAGACTGTGGGTTGTCTATATAATCCGCAGTTCTTTTTGGCTGAAAAGCCAATGATGGTGCTTGCCTCTCAAGCCCCGTCCAAGACCGTAGGCGAAATCATATCTAGATTTCTTAATTAAACCTACGTAGATGGTGAACAGACAGAATTTTCTGCTTCTGGACACCTTAGGCTCAAAAATTATCGTGTAAGCGGTTCTATTTTTGGGGTTTTTTGTAAATTCCACGCAAGTGGAGTGTATCAGGAGCTAAACCAATGGCATTAAATCTTCAAGACAAACAAGCGATTGTTGCTGAAGTAAATGAAGCTGCCAAAGGTGCACTTTCTGCGGTAGTTGCGGATTCTCGTGGTGTTACTGTAGAAAAAATGACTGAGTTACGTAAAGCAGCTCGCGAAGCGGGCGTTTCTATGCGCGTTGTACGTAATACTTTATTACGTCGTGCGGTAGAAGGCACTGAATTCGAGTGCTTAACCGATACGTTTACTGGTCCTACTCTTATCGCATTCTCAACTGAACACCCAGGTGCAGCAGCACGTTTGTTCACTGAATTTGCGAAAACAAACAAAGAGTTTGAAATTAAAGGTGCAGCCTTTGAAGGTAAAACACAAGATGTTGCATTCTTAGCAACGTTACCGACTTACGAAGAAGCAATTGCACGTTTAATGGGCACAATGAAAGAAGCTGCGGCAGGAAAACTTGTTCGCACTCTTGCAGCATTACGCGACCAAATGGAAGCAGCAGCTTAATTTTGAGCGCTCTTCTTTATTCGTTTAACTTTATTTATTTTAGGAATCGATTGTTATGTCATTAACTAACGAACAAATCATTGAAGCGATTGCTTCTAAATCAGTATCTGAAATCGTTGAATTAATCACTGCGATGGAAGAAAAATTCGGTGTTTCAGCAGCGGCAGCAGTAGCAGCAGCTCCAGCAGCAGGCGCAGCGGCAGCAGAAGAGAAAACTGAATTTGACGTAGTATTAGCAGACGCAGGTGCGAACAAAGTTGCTGTAATCAAAGCAGTACGTGGTGCAACTGGCTTAGGCTTAAAAGAAGCTAAAGACTTAGTTGAATCTGCTCCAGCTAACTTAAAAGAAGGCATCTCTAAAGCTGAAGCTGAAGCACTCAAAAAAGAATTAGAAGAAGCTGGTGCGAAAGTAGAAATCAAATAATTTTTGATGATACTTTTCTAGCTTTGAAAGCTAAACGGCAGGTGGATTTTCCGCCTGCCTTTTGTGCTTTAAACTTTAGGTTAGATTTGAGTCGTTTTAATCTTGCCTAATTGATTGATTTCAAAGTGATTTTTTGATGAGTGTTAATCTGCAGATAACATTTGTTAAAATTTTTTGTTAAATGATGAAATCAATACAAGCGGCTACTTTTTGTAAAAAAATGCAAATTTTAAACCGCTATCCTTCCTGAACAAACGCCAGTGCGGTAGTGATTTTTGACCCCTGATCCCTGTTCGGAAAACGACAATCCCGTATCCTTATTTTTTAATGCCACTTCTGCTGAAGTCTGTGCAGAATTGTAATTATCTCAACCATAAAAAATCAGAGGCTATCTCAAAATGGCATACTCATATTCCGAGAAAAAGCGTATTCGTAAGAGCTTTGGTAAACGCCCACAAGTTCTGAACGTACCTTATTTATTAACCATTCAGCTCGATTCTTTCGATAAATTTATCCAAAGAGATCCAGAAGGACAACAAGGTTTAGAAGCGGCATTCCGTTCTGTGTTTCCAATTGTGAGCCAAAACGGCGCAACTGAACTGCAATATGTTTCTTATGAATTAGGTGAGCCTGCATTTGATGTACGTGAATGTCAAATTCGTGGCACAACCTATGCTGCTCCATTACGTGTAAAACTTCGTTTGGTGTCTTTCGACCGTGAAGCTGCTGCTGGCACAGTAAAAGATATTAAAGAACAAAGCGTTTATATGGGCGAAATCCCACTAATGACCGATAACGGTACATTCGTGATCAACGGTACAGAGCGTGTTATCGTTTCGCAATTACATCGTAGTCCAGGTGTATTTTTCGATTCAGACAAAGGTAAAACTCACGCTTCAGGAAAAGTGCTTTATAACGCGCGTATTATTCCTTACCGTGGTTCTTGGTTAGATTTTGAGTTCGATCCAAAAGATAACTTATACGCACGTATTGACCGTCGTCGTAAGTTACCTGCCACCATTATTTTGCGTGCTTTAGGTTACACTACTGAAGAAATTTTAAATCTCTTCTTCGATAAAGTGTTGTTTGAAATCAGCGATAACCAACTACTGATGACCTTAGTACCAGAACGTCTGCGTGGTGAAACTGCAGCGTTCGATATTGAAGCAAACGGCAAAGTCTATGTCGAAAGTGGTCGTCGTATCACAGCACGCCATATCAAAGCATTAGAAAAAGATAATATTACTCAAATCGTTGTGCCAACTGAGTACATCGTAGGTAAAGTCACAGCAAAAGATTATATTGATTTAGAAACTGGTGAGATCGTTTGCCCTGCGAATATGGAAATCTCCCTTGAGTTATTAGCGAAACTAGCTCAAGCAGGTTACAACCAAATCGAAGTGTTATTCACTAATGATTTAGATCACGGTGCATACATTTCAGAAACCTTACGCATTGATCCAACTTACGACCGTTTAAGTGCGTTAGTGGAAATCTACCGTATGATGCGTCCAGGTGAACCACCAACAAAAGAAGCGGCAGAAGGCTTATTTGACAATATGTTCTTCTCAACCGACCGTTATGATTTATCCGCGGTAGGTCGTATGAAGTTCAACCGCTCTTTAGACATTCCTGAAGGCGTGGGTACTGGCATTTTAAGCCACGATGACATCATCGGCGTGATGAAAAAATTGATCGAAATCCGTAACGGTCGTGGCGAAGTGGACGATATCGACCACTTAGGTAACCGTCGTATCCGCAGCGTGGGTGAAATGGCAGAAAACCAATTCCGTATTGGTTTAGTGCGTGTTGAGCGTGCGGTGCGTGAACGTCTTTCATTAGGCGACTTAGACGGCGTAACCCCACAAGATTTAATCAATGCGAAACCAATTTCTGCGGCAGTAAAAGAGTTCTTTGGTTCATCACAACTTTCGCAATTTATGGACCAAAACAACCCGCTTTCAGAAGTAACGCACAAACGTCGTATTTCGGCATTAGGCCCGGGCGGTTTAACTCGTGAACGTGCAGGCTTTGAAGTACGTGACGTACACACCACTCACTATGGTCGTTTATGTCCAATCGAAACCCCTGAAGGTCCGAACATCGGTTTGATCAACTCACTTTCTGTTTACGCACGTACTAACAACTACGGTTTCTTAGAAACCCCATTCCGTAAAGTGGTAAATGGTCAAGTAACCGAAGAGATCGAGTATTTATCTGCGATTGAAGAAGGTAACTACGTTATCGCACAGGCGAACTCAAACTTAGATGAGAATTTCCGCTTTACTGATACTTATGTGACCTGTCGTGGTGAACACGGTGAATCTGGTTTATACCGTCCAGAAGAAATTCACTATATGGACGTTTCAACCCAGCAGGTTGTTTCTGTTGCAGCTGCGTTAATCCCATTCCTTGAGCACGACGATGCGAACCGTGCGTTGATGGGAGCGAACATGCAACGTCAGGCAGTTCCAACATTGCGTGCGGACAAACCATTAGTCGGTACAGGTATGGAAAAACCAATCGCACTCGACTCTGGTGTTGCGGTGGTGGCAAAACGTGGTGGTACTATCCAATACGTTGATGCATCTCGTATCGTAGTGAAAGTAAACGAAGATGAAACCGTTGCAGGCGAAGCGGGTATTGATATTTATAACTTAATCAAATACACCCGTTCTAACCAAAACACCTGTATCAACCAAATTCCTTGTGTGAAATTGGGTGAACCTGTGGAGCGTGGCGAAATCCTTGCAGACGGCCCTTCAACCGATTTAGGTGAATTAGCATTAGGTCAAAATATCCGTGTTGCCTTCATGCCATGGAATGGTTATAACTTCGAAGACTCCATGTTGGTTTCTGAGCGTGTGGTGCAAGAAGACCGCTTTACCACAATTCACATTCAAGAACTCTCTTGTGTGGCGCGTGACACCAAACTGGGTGCGGAAGAAATTACCGCCGACATTCCAAACGTAGGTGAAGCTGCATTAAGCAAACTTGATGAATCTGGTATCGTTTATATTGGTGCGGAAGTAAAAGGTGGCGACATCTTAGTGGGTAAAGTAACGCCAAAAGGCGAAACACAATTAACCCCAGAAGAAAAATTACTTCGTGCTATCTTCGGTGAGAAAGCGTCCGACGTAAAAGATAGCTCACTGCGTGTACCAAACGGCACTTCAGGTACAGTTATCGACGTTCAAGTCTTTACCCGTGATGGCGTAGAGAAAGATAAACGTGCGAAAGACATCGAAGAGATGCAGTTGCGTGAAGCGAAAAAAGACTTAACCGAAGAGTTAGAGATCTTAGAAGCAGGTTTATTTACCCGTGTTCGTAACTTATTGATTGAAGGTGGCGTACAAGAATCGGTATTAGATAGCTTACCTCGTGAAAAATGGTTAGAACAAACCTTAGATGACGAAGCGAAACAAAACCAACTTGAACAGCTTGCGGAACAGCACGAAGAGTTACGCAAAGAGTTTGAGCGTAAATTAGAAATTAAACGCAATAAGATCATTCAAGGCGATGATTTAGCACCGGGTGTGATGAAAGTGGTGAAAGTTTACCTCGCGGTGAAACGCCAAATTCAACCGGGTGATAAAATGGCAGGTCGTCACGGTAACAAAGGTGTTATTTCGAAAATCAACCCAGTTGAAGATATGCCATACGATGAAAACGGCCAACCAGTTGAAATCGTATTGAACCCACTGGGTGTACCATCTCGTATGAACATCGGTCAGATCTTAGAAACCCACCTAGGCTTAGCGGCTCGTGGTATCGGTGATCAAATCGACAAGATGATCAAACAGCAGCAAGAAGTGGCGAAACTGCGTGAATATATCCAAAAAGCGTATGATTTAGGTCACGGTGCACAATCTGTTGATTTAAGTACCTTCTCTGATGAAGAAGTGATGCGTTTAGCGCAAAATTTACGTAAAGGCTTACCGCTTGCAACACCAGTATTTGATGGTGCACATGAAAGCGAAATTAAAGGCTTATTGGAGCTAGGTGGCTTACCAACTTCAGGTCAGATCACCCTTTACGATGGCCGTACAGGTGAGAAATTCGAGCGTCCTGTAACCGTAGGTTATATGTATATGCTCAAATTGAACCACTTAGTTGATGACAAAATGCACGCACGTTCAACAGGTTCTTATAGCCTTGTTACCCAACAACCACTGGGTGGTAAAGCACAGTTCGGTGGTCAGCGTTTTGGTGAGATGGAGGTTTGGGCATTAGAAGCATACGGTGCAGCTTATACCTTACAAGAAATGCTAACAGTGAAATCCGATGACGTGAACGGTCGTACGAAGATGTATAAAAACATCGTGGACGGTACACACTATATGGAACCGGGAATGCCAGAATCATTCAACGTAATTACCAAAGAGATCCGTGCACTGGGTATCGATATGGAGTTGGATGAGGCGTAATAGTTGATTTTCCCTCGATCAAGCTCCCCTCTTTAGAAAAGAGGGGCGGGGGGGAGATTTGACAGAAGTAAATTACGGAGAAAATAAGTAATTAAATGCACGAAAAGCACGAATAAGAAAGACTGATTGCTCTCTCACTTCGGTTTCTCGTCTGCCAAATCTCCCCTAACCCCTCGCAGCTCAAAGAGGGGGATCAGTTCGGAGAAGAAACAAAACAAGCGGTCAAAAATCGCAAAAAATCTGCAAAAATCGACCGCTTGCAACCAAATTTACTCGCCTTGTTAAAAATAGGGCGAACCTAAAACCTACACTAGGGGCAAAAAAGTGAAAGACTTAGTTAAGTTTTTAAAAGCACAATCTAAATCAAGCGATGATTTTGATGTGATTAAAATCGGTTTAGCATCACCAGACAAGATCCGTTCTTGGTCATTCGGTGAAGTGAAAAAACCAGAAACCATCAACTACCGTACTTTTAAACCAGAGCGTGATGGTCTGTTCTGTGCGCGTATCTTTGGGCCGGTAAAAGATTACGAATGTTTGTGTGGTAAATACAAACGTTTAAAACACCGTGGTGTAATCTGTGAAAAATGTGGCGTTGAAGTAACGCAAACTAAAGTTCGCCGTGATCGTATGGGTCACATCGAATTAGCGTGTCCTGTTGCGCACATCTGGTTCTTAAAATCATTACCGTCCCGTATCGGTTTGATTTTAGATATGCCATTGCGTGATATTGAGCGTGTGCTTTATTTTGAAAGCTATGTGGTTATCGAGCCGGGTATGACTGATCTCGAGAAAAACCAACTTTTAACCGAAGAACAATACTGGGAAGCGGAAGAGCGTTGGGGTGATGAGTTTGAAGCAAAAATGGGTGCAGAAGGTATCCAGGCATTGTTGAAAGACTTAGATTTAGAGCATCAATGTGAAGTATTGCGTGAAGAGTTACAAGAAACTAACTCTGAAACCAAACGTAAAAAAATCACTAAACGTTTGAAATTATTAGAAGCATTCATGCAATCTGGTAACAAACCAGAATGGATGGTAATGACTGTATTACCTGTGCTTCCACCAGATTTACGTCCATTAGTACCACTTGATGGTGGTCGTTTTGCGACTTCAGATCTGAACGATTTATATCGCCGTGTAATCAACCGTAACAATCGTTTAAAACGCTTATTAGACTTAGTTGCACCAGACATTATCGTGCGTAACGAAAAACGTATGTTGCAAGAATCTGTTGATGCGTTATTAGATAACGGTCGTCGTGGTCGTGCGATTACAGGTTCAAACAAACGTCCGTTAAAATCTTTGGCAGATATGATCAAAGGTAAACAAGGTCGTTTCCGTCAAAACTTGCTCGGTAAACGTGTGGACTACTCAGGCCGTTCGGTAATCACCGTAGGTCCATACTTACGCCTACACCAATGTGGTTTACCGAAAAAAATGGCGTTGGAATTATTCCGTCCGTTTATTTACTCTAAATTAGAGAGCCGTGGTATTGCATCAACCATCAAAGCGGCGAAGAAAATGGTAGAGCGTGAAGATCCAATCGTATGGGATATTCTTGCTGAAGTGATTCGTGAACACCCTATTCTGCTTAACCGTGCACCAACTCTTCACCGTTTGGGTATCCAAGCGTTTGAACCGTTGTTAATTGAAGGTAAAGCAATTCAGTTACACCCACTTGTGTGTGCGGCGTTTAACGCGGACTTCGATGGTGACCAAATGGCGGTACACGTTCCATTAACCCTTGAAGCGCAATTAGAAGCGCGCGCGTTAATGATGTCCACTAACAACGTACTTTCACCTGCGAACGGTGATCCGATTATCGTTCCATCTCAGGACGTTGTATTAGGTCTTTACTATATGACCCGTGACAAAGTGAACGGTAAAGGTGAAGGGATGTATTTCCTTGACCCACGTGAAGCGGAAAAAGCATATCGTACTGGTCAAGCGGAATTACACGCCCGTGTTAAAGTGCGCATCACTGAATATGAGAAGAATGAAGCTGGTGAATTTGAAGCAAAAACTTCATTAGTGGAAACGACTATTGGTCGTGCTATTTTATGGATGATCGCACCAAAAGGTATGCCATATTCACTGTTTAACCAAACTTTAGGTAAAAAAGCGATCTCGAAACTGATCAACGAAAGCTATCGCCGTTTAGGTTTGAAAGAGTCAGTTGTTTTTGCAGACCAAATTATGTACACCGGTTTTGCTTATGCAGCCCGTTCTGGTTCATCGGTAGGTATTGATGATATGGTGATCCCAGAGCAAAAATACTCAATTATCGAAGCAGCAGAAGCAGAAGTTGCTGAAATTCAAGAACAGTTTAACGCAGGTCTTGTAACCGCAGGTGAGCGTTATAACAAAGTGATCGATATTTGGGCGGCTGCGAACGAACGTGTAGCAAAAGCGATGATGGAAAACCTTTCAACGGAAGAAGTAATCAACCGTGAAGGTAACCCTGAAAAACAAGCCTCATTTAACAGCATCTTTATGATGGCAGATTCTGGTGCGCGTGGTTCTGCGGCACAGATTCGTCAGCTTGCTGGTATGCGTGGTTTGATGGCACGTCCAGATGGTTCGATTATCGAAACGCCAATCACCGCGAACTTCCGTGAAGGCTTAAACGTATTACAGTACTTTATTTCAACCCATGGTGCGCGTAAAGGTCTTGCGGATACCGCATTAAAAACAGCGAACTCTGGTTACTTAACTCGTCGTCTAGTGGATGTAGCACAAGACTTGGTAATCGTTGAAGACGACTGTGGCACCGAGGAAGGTATCGTCATGACACCACATATTGAAGGTGGCGATGAGAAAGTACCATTACGTGAGCTTGTATTAGGTCGTGTGGTTGCAGAAGATGTATTAAAACCGGGTTCAGACGAAGTTTTAATTGCACGTAATACACTAATCGATGAAAAATTGTGTGATGTGATCGACCAAAACTCTGTCGATAGCATCAAAGTACGCTCAGTAGTAACCTGTAACACAGACTTTGGTGTGTGTGCGAAATGTTACGGTCGTGACTTAGCTCGTGGTCACTTGATTAACCAAGGTGAAGCGGTTGGTGTTATCGCAGCACAATCTATCGGTGAACCGGGTACACAGCTAACGATGCGTACGTTCCACATCGGTGGTGCGGCATCTGCAGCAGCTAAAGAATCTAGCGTTCAAGTGAAAAATGCGGGTACAATTAAATTAGCCAATGCGAAATTTGTAACTAACAAAGATGGCAAGATTGTGCTTACTTCACGTAATACTGAATTAACCGTGATCGACAGCTTTGGTCGTACCAAAGAGAACTATAAAGTGCCTTACGGTGCTGTATTAAGCAAAAACGATGGTGCAGAAGTTACCGCTGGTGAAGTGGTCGCAAACTGGGATCCACATACCATGCCGATCATCTCGGAAGTATCTGGTTTCATCAAATTTGCAGACATCGTGGACGGCTTAACTGTTACTCGTCAAACCGATGAATTAACAGGTTTATCTTCTATCGTGGTACAAGATGCGGGTGAGCGTCCAACCGCAGGTAAAGATTTACGTCCAGCGTTAAAATTAGTGGATGCACAAGGTAATGACATTCTGCACAACGATACTCCAGTACAATATATCCTTCCGGGTAAAGCGATTGTAAGCTTGAACGAAGGTGCGGAAGTGTCTGTGGGTGAAGCGTTAGCACGTATTCCACAAGAAAGTACAGGTACGAAAGATATTACCGGTGGTCTTCCACGCGTTGCAGACTTATTCGAAGCTCGCAAACCGAAAGAGCCAGCCATCTTGGCGGAAATCTCAGGTATCGTATCATTTGGTAAAGAAACCAAAGGAAAACGCCGCTTAGTGATTACCCCAGCAGAAGGCGAAGCACATGAAGAGATGATTCCAAAATGGCGTCAGCTCAACGTATTTGAAGGTGAGATGGTTCAACGTGGTGATGTGATCTCTGATGGTGCAGAGACACCACATGACATCTTACGTTTACGTGGCGTTCACGCTGTAACTGACTACATCGTAAACGAAGTGCAAGAAGTTTACCGCTTACAAGGGGTAAAAATTAACGACAAGCACATCGAAGTGATCGTCCGTCAAATGTTGCGTAAAGCGATCATCACTAATGCTTACGACTCTGAGTTCCTCGAAGGCGAACAAGTTGAAGTTGCACGAGTGAAAATCGTTAACCGCAAACGCGAAGCGGAAGGCAAACCGCTGGTAGAATTTGAACGTGAACTACTTGGTATTACCAAAGCATCACTTGCAACAGAAAGCTTTATTTCTGCGGCATCGTTCCAAGAGACTACTCGCGTGCTTACCGAAGCAGCAGTTGCAGGTAAACGTGATGAATTGCGTGGCTTAAAAGAGAACGTTATCGTTGGTCGCTTAATCCCAGCAGGTACAGGTTTTGCCTACCACAAGGAACGTGCAAAACGCCGTGCAGCGGGTGAAGAGTTCAGCTTGAATATCGAAGCAGCGACGCCAGTTTCTTCTTTTGCAAGTGCAGAAGACATTGAAGCGGAAACTCAAAGCTTTGTCGCTGATGATGCAACTAGCAGCCTCGCCGCATTGTTAAATGCAGGTATGGATGAAGTAGAAGAGTAGATAATTACTCATTAATAAGACTAGCCCTCTAGTAGACATACTAGAGGGCTATTTTTTTGTAATCAACAGTGAGTTGTACTTTCTCTTACATGCTTAGCTTGTAATTTTCATAGTTTTTCTTGATTCATTATGTTGTTTCATTTGAGTGCCCTCATAGTTAGTTTTTAATCTCTACCATTATTGCTAATGATAACCACTTGTGTTAAGTTGGCGTTGTGTCTGTACTATAGAATATATGTTATGTCAAGGAGATTTCCTATGGAGAATAGATATAAATTAAAATCTGATGCAATGGTACATCATTTAGATGGGGTAACTAAGATAACACTAGGTACTCTTTGTGTTGATATCGAAGATGAAAATATGCACTATTTTTTTATTTTAGAAAAGAGAATATGGTATAAGCATGATTTGGAAATCTCATTGTAGGATATGCTTGTTGAGTATAATTTAATTATTCGAGAATATAATAATTATTATATTGATACTAGATTTGAGAAGAATATTATTTTATTTGAGTCTTTGATGGAATTTAGTTATATAAAAACCCCTATTGATATTCAAGAGAATATTTTTAATAAAAGAATATTGTTATTGGGGGTTGGTGGTGTTGTTTTGGATAACTTATTGAGAATAGGGGGACGGAACTTTATAGTTTTGGATTGCGATTATGTTGATTGTACAAATCTTAATCGCCAATTATTTTTTTCAGAAGCTGATATTGGAATAAAAAAAGTTGATGTTGTTAAGTATAAAAATAAAGATGTTAATATTATACCTAGGGATGTGTATTTGAATACAATAGAGCAGTTAAATGATATATGTATGGAGTATAGACCTGATTTTATCGTGAATGCTTTAGATACTCCAGCGAATATAGAGGAAATAGTCTTTAATGTTTCAAGATTGTTTAATATACCTAGTATTAGCTGTGGAGTTGGTATTAATAGTGGTTTTTGGGGGCCTATTTATCCAAACTCAGAATTACATCATATAGGTCATAGAATTAGTAATGCTGTTGTATCTGGTTCGATATCAACTACAAATATGATTATAGCAAGTCTAATGTGTAATGATATATTGTTATATTGGGTGAACCCCAATAATAATCTCTTTAAAAGAAAGATAATTAATTTTCATAGTAATTATTGTGAGGTCATTTAATGAGTAATATTAATATTATTTTAGATTCTGAGTTTGCAGAGTGTTTTCCCTTTTTATGCAAGGATTTTTCATCAAGAGTTATACTTTCTACTATGTATGAACCATTATTTAATAAGGTGAATGGAGAATACAATAGTTATTATATTAAGAAGTATTCCTTGCGTGATGGATATCTTGAGCTAGTATTTTTTAATGATCTAAGATGGTCTAATAGTGATTATCTTACATCTACAGATGTATATAATACATTACTATATCAGATAAGAAATAAGATAATTTTTTCCTGTTACTTAGACTTTATATCTGGTGTTTCTGATTATTTGTATAACGATGGTGACGAGTCTTTAATAAATATTATAGATGTGAAAAATGAAAATAAGTAATCTTAAAAAGATAATGGTTTTTGGTTTTCTAGGAAATTTTTTCTTTGAAAGGAGTATTTGGATGATCTTTTTACAAGCAAAAGGATTGTCTATGTATGAAATTTCCATTTTACAGATGGCTCTAAATATCACTATGTTTTTGTTTGAAGTTCCTTCAGGGATTTTGTCAGATAAGTTTGGAAGAAAACCTCCTGCTTTTTTAGGTATATCTTTTTCGATCATATATCTTATTGGAATGTTGTATTTAAATGAGTTTTTTTATCTAGTTATCGTATTTATAGTATATGGTATAGGGATATCTTTGCTATCTGGAGTAGATCAATCTCTTATTTATGAGCAATTAGATTATTATGGTAAACAAGAAATATACCATAAAACAATAGGTTTTTATAATGCAATATCAATTGCTGCCCTAGCTGTGAGTGCATTAGTGGGAGGTTGGCTTGCTGAAAATAAATATTGGGAGCTTATTTTCTATTTTGGTGTGCTTTTCCAATTAATGTCATTACTATTTCTATATTTTATTAAGGATTTCTATAAACTACTACCCCATAATAATAAAGCGAAAAAGTCATTCTTTGGGATAGGTATTTTAAGAGTGGATGGGAAGGTGCTTTTTATTATCTGTATACTTGGTATATTTCAAGGGGTTTTTTCTTCTGTTGTCTTATATTATCAGAAAGTTTTAGATTATGCTGGAGTTTCAATTTTTTATATTTCTATTCTCTATTCATTATCTTTTGTTTTTAGCTCTTTTTCTTCAGTTATGTCTGGGTTTGTTTCAGAGAAGATAGGAGAGGTAAAAGCTGTTTTATTATTTTCACTTTTATTGTTGTTCTCTTTTTTTTTATCTCTATCTTTAAATATAGGTTTGCTTATTGTAACGTTTTTTGTTGTATTGATTTGCTATGAGATTATTGATACATCATTAGGTGTAATTCTAAATCATATGCTTACACCAGAGATAAGAGGAACATATCTTTCAATAACAAATTCATTATGTGCATTCGTAATGACAGCCTCATTTATGATTATTGGAATTTTATCTAGATATTTTGAATTTTCTAGTTTGATCTTTTCGTATGGTATTATTACTATATTGTTATACCTGTCAGTATTTTTTATCTATAAGAAGAAAATAGTGTTTTCTTAATAAAGATATTTTATAGAAAGTAAGCTACTTTGTGTTGTTGCTTTGTGAGGATGAAATTTCTTCGAAGCTCGTAAACCGAAAGAGCCAGCTATCTTAGCGGAAATCTCAGGTATCGTATCATTTGGTAAAGAAACCAAAGGAAAACGCCGCTTGGTGATCACTCCAGCAGAAGGCGAAGCACATGAAGAGATGATTCCAAAATGGCGTCAGCTCAACGTATTTGAAGGTGAGATGGTTCAACGTGGTGATGTGATCTCTGATGGTGCAGAGACACCACATGACATCTTACGTTTACGTGGCGTTCACGCTGTAACTGACTACATCGTAAACGAGGTGCAAGAAGTTTACCGCTTACAAGGGGTAAAAATTAACGACAAGCGCATCGAAGTGATCGTCCGTCAAATGTTGTGTGGCTTAAAAGAGAACGTCATCGTAGGTCGCTTAATCCCAGCAGGTACAGGCTTTGCCTACCACAAAGAGCGAGCAAAACGCCGTGCAGCGGGTGAAGAGTTCAGCTTGAATATCGAAGCAGCGACGCCAGTTTCTTCTTTTGCAAGTGCAGAAGACATTGAAGCGGAAACTCAAAGCTTTGTCGCTGATGATGCAACTAGCAGCCTAGCCGCATTGTTAAATGCAGGTATGGATGAAGTAGAAGAGTAATCATTGACTGACAAAATCTAGGGGCGTATGCCATACGCCCTAATAGAAAAGCCCTGAATGGTTTAGCTGTTCAGGGCTTTTTTCGCAATATCAAATTACGCTATACTAGCTTAAAAAATGTGGCGGTTAATATGATGCGGAGATATATCTTTTTGGCAATTTTTAGCGGTTTCTTGACCGCTTGTCTGACTTTACCAGAACCTGTACAACTTCCCTCGCAAGTTGAGTCTATAAAGTCATTTAAAATTGAGCAACAAACGCCAAAATATCAAACTTCCTTACTTATTGTGCAATTTGAATCACAACATTGGCGTTGGATACTGACCGATCCATTAGGTAGTCCATTAGCTCGGCTCATTTTAACCCCGAAAGGTTGGCAAAATGATGGATTTGTAATGCCAAATTCTCAAGCAAAAGCGTTGTTTACCGCACTCGCAGTTGCTCTTAATCCAAATACTCCCCCTTTTAAGCTAGATGAAAAATGGGCAATAGCAAAACCAGAAAAGAATGCATCGTATTTTTTGATCGGTTTGCCTGATAATACATGGTGGAAAGTGGAAGAGTTAAGTGAAACAGCAATAAATTAGGAAATGAAATGATGCTATATCTCTCTCTGCCAGCAATAACAACTTCGCTAGGTGATGGTATAAATGCACATATTGATATATTACTCAATAATGCAAGCTCGCCTTTATCATTAACAAATAATCCCTTTTCTGAGCATCAAATTTCAAGTGAAGCTAAAATGTTGGGCGAGATTCGCACGGTTTTACGCGAATTTCCAGCAGATTTATCAGCGGTACATCGCAGCCGTAATAACCAATTACTTTGGCATGCCCTTGCAGAAATTGAGCCGAAAATTACCGCTTGTATCGAGCAATTCGGGCGTGAGCGGATTGCGGTGATCATCGGCACGTCCACTACCGGCGCCGATGAAAATATTCCCGTTTTCAAAGCCGGTGTGCAGGGCGATTATGCCACCGAGCAGTTTAATCAACAGCAAATTCTCTTCTCTGCGCCGTCCGACTTTGTTGCCGAAGTGTATGGCTTAACGGGGCTGAGTTATGGCATTTCCACTGCTTGCACTTCTGGGGCAAGGGCGTTAATTTCTGCTGCCCGTTTACTGAAAGCCGGCTTGTGCGATGCGGTGATTTGCGGCGGTGTGGATACCCTTTCGCCTTTAACTATCAGCGGATTTAGCTCGCTGGAAGTGCTATCAAACCAACAAACCAACCCATTTTCCGCTAACCGTAACGGTATTAACATCGGCGAAGGCGCAGCGGTGTTTGTGATGAGCCGTGAACCGTTGGACGAACATCGCATTCAGTTACTGGGTTATGCTTCCAGCTCGGACGCTTACCATATGTCCTCGCCTCACCCCGAAGGGGAAGGGGCGATTTCCGCTTTCCAAAATGCTCTACACAATGCCAACTTAGACGCAGCCGACATCGGCTGGATCAACCTGCACGGCACAGGGACGCTTCACAACGATCAAATGGAAAGCCTCGCTGTTGCAAAAATCTTCGGTAATCAGACCGCTTGCACCACCACCAAACCCTACACAGGGCATACGCTCGGGGCTGCCGGTGCGGTGGAAGCGGCGATTTTGTGGGGAATGCTCAGTCGCCAACACAACCCGGCCGGCAAGCTCCCTGCGCAATTATGGGATAAACAAGCGGACGAAAACCTACCGAACCTTGCGATCACCGATGAACAGAGCCATTGGGCAGCAGGCAGACGGATTGGCGCAAGCAGCTCTTTTGCCTTTGGCGGCAACAACAGCGTGCTGATTTTGGGAGAAAGCGATGCATAAATTCACCTTCCCTATCGAACAAATTGCACCATTGGTTCCGCATAGTGGCAATATGATCCTACTCGACCGCATTACCGCATTCGGCGAGGATTTTCTGACCGCTGAAGCCAACATTCGCCCTGATAATCCGCTGATCAAACACGGCAAACTTGCCACCTACGCCGGCATTGAAATTATGGCTCAAGGCGTGGCTGCGTGGGCTGGGTGTATTGCCACACAAGCCGGCGAACCGGTTCGCTTAGGCTATCTGCTCGGTACTCGCAAACTGCACCTCCACCGCCAAGAAATCCCGATTGGCTCACAGCTACAAATTCAGATCAAAATGTCTATTCAAGATGCCACCGGCTTCGGCGTATTCGACTGCCAACTGATCGATTTAGCCGACAACCAAGTGCTTTTAGAAGGGGCGCTGAATGTGTTTAGTCCAAAAGAATAAGGAAACAAGAGATGAATAATACAGTTCTCATCACCGGCTCGAGCCGTGGTATCGGTAAAGCGATTGCTTTAACCCTTGCACAACAAGGGTTTGATATTGTGGTGCATTGCCGTTCTCGTGTGGAAGAGGCGGAAGCGGTGGCACAAGCGGTCAGAAATCTCGGAAAAAATGCCAGAGTGTTACAGTTTGATGTGGCGGATCGTGAAAAAGTGCGGTCGATTTTAGAGGCAGATGTGGAACAACACGGTGCCTATTACGGTGTGGTGCTAAATGCAGGGCTTACCCGTGATAACGCCTTTCCTGCTTTAACCGATGAGGATTGGGACAGCGTGTTGCGTACCAATTTAGACGGTTTTTATAACGTCCTGCACCCGATTATGATGCCGATGATCCGCCGCCGTAAAGCAGGCAGGATTGTCTGTATCACCTCGGTTTCCGGCTTGATCGGCAACCGTGGGCAGGTCAATTACAGCGCTTCAAAAGCCGGCATTATTGGTGCGGCAAAAGCACTCGCCATCGAGCTTGCCAAACGTAAAATCACGGTAAACTGCGTCGCGCCCGGCTTGATTGATACCGATATTCTGGACGAAAACGTCCCAATCGAAGAAATTCTCAAAATGATCCCCGCAGGACGAATGGGCGATCCTGATGAAGTGGCACACGCCGTTGCATTTTTAATGGATGAAAAAGCCGCTTACATCACACGCCAAGTCATCGCCGTTAATGGTGGGTTGTGTTAACTTTAGGATAATAATTCGTAGGGGCGGATCCAGTACCCGCCCGAAGCCAAAAAGAGATAAATATGAAACGAGTCGTCATCACTGGCATTGGTGCGGTTACCGCTTTTGGTAAAGAGTGGATGGAAGTGAAAGCAGCCTTCCAACGCAAGCAAAATGCCGTTCAACATAAAGCGGAGTGGGTTGAACGTTACCCAGAATTAGAGGCACAATTAGGGGCGGAAATTCACGGCTATCAACCGCCGAAACATTGGAACCGCAAGCAGCTGCGCAGCCTTGGGCGAGTGTCGCAATTTGTGGTGGAGGCCAGCGAGCGGGCTTTAGCACAGGCCGGTTTGCTGGACGAAAACGGCGTGATTTTCGACTGGCTAAAAGACGGGCGAATGGGTGTGGCGTGTGGCTCGTCCACTGGCTCTACCAATGATATCAAAGATGCTGCCGAATTACTGATGACCGGCAAATCAGACGGCTTCAATGCCAACACCTATGTGCGAATGATGCCTCACACCACCGCTGCCAATATTGGCATTTTCTTCGGGCTGACAGGGCGGATTATCCCTACCTCCAGCGCTTGCTCCTCGGGCAGCCAAGGTATCGGCTACGCTTACGAAGCCATTAAATACGGTATGATCCCGATGATGCTTGCCGGCGGTGGCGAAGAATTTTGTGCCTCCGAAGTCTATGTATTCGACAGCCTCTACGCGGCCAGCCGCCGCAACGACAACCCAAAAGGCACGCCACGCCCCTATGACAAAGACCGAGACGGCTTAGTGATCGGCGAGGGAGCGGGGATGTTTGTGTTAGAAGAGCTGGAACACGCGTTGGCACGAGGGGCAAACATTATCGCCGAAGTGGTGGGCTATGGTGCAAACAGTGACGGTTCCCACGTCACCCGCCCACAAGCCACCACAATGCAACGCTGTATGGAACTCGCCCTCAAAGATGCCGGTATTCCACCGAACCAAGTCGGCTATGTAAACGGACACGGCACGGCCACCGAGCAGGGCGACATTGCCGAAACTCAAGCCACCGCAGCGGTGTTCGGCAAAATTCCGCTCAGCTCGCAAAAAAGCTACTTAGGGCATACACTCGGTGCCTGTGGTGCGTTGGAAAGTTGGTTCAGCATTGAAATGATGCGAGACGGCTGGTTCGCCCCAACACTGAATTTAGAAAATGTCGATGAACGCTGTGGCGACTTGGACTACCTTCAAGGTGACGGACGGGAAATCCACACCGATTATGTGATGAACAACAATTTCGCCTTTGGTGGTGTGAATACCTCGCTGATTTTTAAACGGTGGAAATAGTAAGGGGCGTTTACTCGCTTCGCTCACACTTTGTGCCGTTGCTTTACAACGTTCAAATTACCGAGTTCAATATTTAAGTCAGTAAGTTGTCCCGCTTTTGGGGGATAGATCACTCTTCCCCAAATATTAGAAAAGCTTATCGCATTCGTGTAAAATAAGTTAAATTTTATCTATTCATTGGAACAACAATGAAAAAACTTTTATCACTCTTTATTTTAGGATTATCACTTATCTTAACAGGTTGTAGCTCTCTTAAGACCGAAAACAACTTAGAAAGAAACCCTGAAACTAAATATGCTTCATTTAAAGTGGTGAATACGACTTCGGAGCATTCTATTGATCCTAAAGTCGCTAACCTTTTTGGTGCAGAACTTCGCGCACAGTTGAGTAAATTTGGCTATAAAGAAGGCGATGATGTAACGATCAGTTATAGCGTTGATGCTTTTGATCAAGGTAACCGCGCGCTTCGAATGTTTGTTGGCTTTGGTGTAGGGAAAGGCACAATGGAGTTTTCTGCGGCATTAAAAGATAAATCGGGCAAATCGCTTGGCAATATTTCGACTGAATCTGCACTAAAAATGGGATTTTTTGGCGGAAGTTTGGATAATTTAATCCGTAAAAATGCTATTGCTGTTGCAACTCGTATTCATAAAGCAAAAATTTTTCAAAAAGCGGAACAAGCTAAAGAGTGATGAACCCAATCTGCACCTTCTCTTTCAATATTTCAGCATGGAACGTGGTTGCCAATAAAGCCTTGTCGGTTGAAGATTGGCAACAGGGCGAGGCGTTTTGGCAGGCAAATGCCGAGCGTTGGGAAACGGTTTCGCCGAAATTGGCATTTCTGCCGCCGCTCAAACGCCGCCGTTTAAGCGATGCGGCTCGCCTTTTCTTTGAAAGTGCGTGGGAATTAACGGCAGAGGGCGAAAATCTGCCGGTGGTGTATGCCTCACAAAACAGCGAAATCAATCGCAGTTTTGCCCTGTGGGAAAGCCTATTGAAAGAGGGCGATGTGTCGCCGACTTCATTTAGCCTGTCGGTGCATAATGCGCTGGTGGGGCAGTGGTCGGAAATGCGTCGGGTGAAAGCGGAGACCACTGCGATTGCCGCACAACAGGATAATTTGGAAACTGCCCTGCTGGAAGCCTATTTGTTGCTCAATGATGGGCATCAGAAAGTGCTGGTCGTGGTGGCGGAAGATCCGCTGGCGAAAGCGTATAACGCCGAGCCGGTTTATCGCCAACCCTTTGCTTATGCTTTGGCATTAGTGGTGGAGCAAGGCAGTCAGTATCAGCTTGAACTGCACTCACAAGCGGTCGAAAACAGCGAAAAAGTTACAAATGGGGATAATGCCCTGATCTTTGTGCAACAACAGCACTTGGGCAACCGAGCGTGGCAAACCTCGGCAAGCCGTGGAGGTGTGTGGCGATGGGTGAAAAACTAAACTGGCTGAAACGCTTTGTCGCCACGCTGTTTGGTTTTGTGATTTTCGGCGTGGTGGGGGTGCTGTTTATCCCGCTACTTTATCCTTACGCCAAAAATTACCCGCATAACCCGCTCGCCACCCAGCTTAAAGGGCGCAAAATCGTCAGCCGAACCTGGTACTATTTTGTGCGTTATCTGCAATGGAGTGGGGTGCTGGAAGTGCATTATCACGGCTTTGAAAAACTCGGCAGAGCAGGGCAATTGGTGCTTGCCAATCACCCTTCACTACTGGATGTGGTGCTGATTTTCAGCCAAGAACACCGTTTTAACTGCATTGTAAAGCAAGATTTAATGCAAAATCCGGCAATGGTTAGCCCGATTAAAGCCTGCGGTTTTGTGCCGAACACCGAAAGTGAAGAGCTACTTGAGATCAGCCACCAAATCTTACAAACCCAGCCGTTACTGCTGTTCCCCGAAGGCACGAGAACCAAAGATGATGGCGTGGTGCGATTGCACCGTGGGGCGGTCTCTATCGGGCTACGCAGTGCGAAAGTGATTACCCCGATTGTGATTCAACTGCAACATCGTGCCTTGAAAAAAGGGCAGCCGTGGTATGACATCGCCAAGCACAAAATGATTTACACGCTCAGGGTGGGCGAGGATATCGATCCGCAAACCTATTTGGCAGAAAAGACGTTGCCGATTGCCTCACGCCGCCTGAATGCAGATTTGGAAACCTATTTTAATACCTACTCGAAGGAATAAAAATGCAATTAGAACAACAACTTAAACAACTGATTATTGATAGTCTTGCCCTTGAAGATATTAGCATTGATGACATTGAAACCGATGCGCCGCTGTTTGGTGATGACGGCTTAGGTTTAGATTCTGTTGATGCGCTGGAACTTGGCTTGGCGGTGCAAAAAACCTTCGGCTTAAAGCTCGACAGCGAAAACCAAAATCTGCGTAGCCACTTTGAAAGCGTGGCAACACTGGCAGCCTTTATTCGTAGCCAACAGGGGGCATAAAATGACCGAACAAGAGATTCAGAAAATCTTAACCGAAGCGTTGGTGAATTTGTTTGAAATTGACGAGAGCAAAATCACGCCCGAAACGCATCTCTACCAAGATTTAGAAATCGACAGCATTGATGCGATTGACTTAATCGACCACATCAAACGCCAAACCGGTTACAAACTGCAAGCGGACGATTTCCGCAACGTACGCACCGTGGCTGATGTGATTGAGGCGGTGAAGAAAATTTCTGCACAGTAATATAGTAGGGTGCGTTTACCAACGCACCGCAATGAAAAATAGTGTGTGCCTAACGCACTATAATGAGCAGGGCAAGCGCATATGTTGTTTATTTAGTGTACGATCAAATTCCCCTCTTTTTCAAAGAGGGGAGTTTGTTCTTTATAAGACAAACATGATATAACTGATTGATTTTTAATGAAAACATATTTCGTAAAATACGATCTTGCCCTGCTATAACGAAAAATGGTGCTGTCGCAAACGCACCCTACAATGATGATGAAACTACCTTATTCCCCAACCGATTTAATTGCCACCCACCCCAACTGGGCGTTCGCCGATTTTGAACGCCACGCTCTGCAACTCTCGGCACACTTGCAAGTTGAACAAATTCGTTCGATTGCTCTTTGGTTTGAGGACGGTGCAAAACTGGCTTGTACCCTGCTTGCCTGTTGGCACGCCGGTGTCAAAACCCTGTTTCCGCCGAATGACGCGCCGGAAAGCCGTGAATGGGTGGAAGCCAATGCCGATATTTGGCTTACCGACACCACGCTTTCGCACCCGCAAGCGGTACAATTTGCCGATTTTTCTGCCAGAGCGATGTTGCAAAAAAATGTCGAAAATCGACCGCTTGTTTCTCGCCAAAATCAGACCGCACTTTTAATGAAAACCTCCGGCAGCAGTGGTGAGGCGAAAACCATCGAGAAAACCGCCGAAGAGCTGTGGCTCAGTGCCGAAGTGCTGGCAAATGCACTGCCTTTTGCGCAGGGAAATCAGATTACCGCCATCACCAGCGTCAGCGCCCAGCACATTTACGGCTTAACGGTGCAGATTATGATGTCGCTAGTGCAAGGCTGGATCATCGGGCGTAAACAGCAATTCTTTCCAGAAAATTTACAGGCGGAAAGCGCCGCAACCTGTCAAAGTGTGCTGATTAGCAGTCCGGCAATGTTGAGCCGAATGGCTTGGCAGCAGCTTGACTTTCCTCAATTGGTCGGCGTGATTTCCTCCGATGGTGCATTGGATACCCAGCTTTTCGAGCAGATCCGCTACTGCCTCAACAAGCCTGTGATGGAAGTTTACCCAAATGGTTTTGAACTACTTGGGCGGATTGACCGTATTGTCAAAATCGGCGACAAACGCACCTCATTGGTAGGGGTGGAAACGGCGTTAAATCAGCACCCTTGGCTGAACGATTGCTATATTGCCCAACACCCAAGCGAGCCTCGTCTGGCGGCGTGGGTGGAGCTGAATGACGAAGGCATTACCGCTTTTCGGGAACAAGGGCGCAAGGCGGTGATTGAGGCATTGCGGCGTTTCCTGAGTGCCAGCCAAGAAAGCTCGGCGGTTCCCTGTTTTTGGCGGTTTACCGACCATCTGCCACGCAACAGCCAATCGAAAATCAGCTGTGTGGAATTTGAGAAAATCTGTCTGCACTTTGCCACGGACCCGATTTGGCTCTTAGAAAGCGTGGAAGCGGATTGGCAGATTTTTCACGGCAAAGTCCCGCTTGATCTTGCCTATTTCGGCGGACATTTCGCTAATTTTCCGCTCGTTCCCGGCGTAGTGGAAATGCAGTGGGTGATGGATAAAATCCACAGCTACTTCGGCGAAGAGAAAGCCGTGGCACGCTTTGATAACCTCAAATTCCAAAAATTCCTCCGCCCGAACGACGAGCTGGAACTCCGCCTCAAATGGGAAGAAAGCAAAAACCGAATGGCATTCCAACTCAAAACCGGCGGCGAAATGTGCGGCAGCGGGTTAGTGGTGTTATTATAAAAAACAAAACCGCCGTGAAAGGCGGTTTATGTTATAATCACTGACGGTTGGTCGGGTGTTGTAGTTAACCCGACTGGTACTCGGGTTAGCCACATCTCCCAAATCTTACTGACTTAAGGAGGTGATGATGAATGCGATTTTGGAAAATTTTTACGATTATCCTAATCATTTCAATGCTAGCTGGTGATACCCCTATCGTTAGATAGCAACCCAACCAAGGGTAAGTCCGAAAGGGCTTGCCCTTTCTTGGATTCATTGTATGTTTTTTATATGTTTTTTGCAAGCCAATAAATTTAGGAAGAATGAAACGTCAATTCTCATTTCTGATTACTTCATTTCTTTTCATTACTAGCCTCGCCTACCCCCTAATTTGGCTGTGGCAGGGGCAGGATAGCCCGATATTAAGCTATCTGCCGTTTCTACTTGCGCTCTGTTGGGGGGCGAAAGCGGGGATGCAAGCGGTTGGTTTGCAGCGATTTTTTGCTATTTTTATGGCGCTTATTTTGCTGATGGTTGGGCTTAGTCGAAGTCTTGAAACAATGTATTGGTATCCGATTATCATCAACGGCATTATGCTGGCGATGTTTGGCGGCAGTTTGTGGCAAAATCAAACCATAATTGAACGTCTCGCCCGTTTGCAAGATCCGAATTTGCCTGAAGAAGGCGTGCGTTACACCCGAAAAGTCACCCAACTTTGGTGTGGCGTGTTTATGCTGAATATAGCGATTTCAACCCTGCTTATCGCTGCCGAACAATTTGCGTGGTGGGCGATTTACACCGGCGTGATTGCCTATGTCATTATGGGCGTGGTGATGGGGGGCGAATGGTTGTACCGAAAAATGGTGATACAACGATAACACGATGAAATTTTCCGATTATTTAACCGAACATAATATCCAATCCGTTGGGCTGTGGCTGGAAGACAGTCGCCGGTTCGCCCAAGTGTTGCTTCACTGTTTACACGCCAACGTGCGGTTGCTTTTGCCGCCGAATTTATTGGCGGAAAATCGGGCGTGGCTGGACGAAAACGCCGATCTGTTTATTTGTGATGATAATCTTGCCGAGGTTGGCGATTTGCAAGAAATCGAGCAAATCCTACCGCTTGTGGATAAACAGAGCGAAAGTGAGATTTGGCTGAAAACCTCGGGCAGTAGTGGTGAAGCAAAAATTATCCGCAAAACCGCGGCACAAATGTGGTGTGAGGCGACCGCACTTTCGCATGTGTTACCACTCGAAAAAGGTGAGGCGGTGCAACTGCTCGGCAGTGTCAGCACGCAGCACCTATACGGTTTAACCTTCCGCATCTTCTTGGCATTGGAAATGGGCTGGCAACTGAGCGGGGCAGCGTTGCAATACCCCGAATTTCTGATTGCCGAAACCCGCCGTCAAAAAGCAGTCTGGATCAGCAGTCCGGCACTGCTGATGAACCTCCATCTGGCTAACCCTGAATTTGCTACGCTCCCCCTTGCCGGTATTATCTCCTCCGGCGGGGCATTGCCGGCACAGACCGCTTCGGCACTGCGTCATACCCTTGCTTGCCCGATTATTGAAATCTATGGCAGCACCGAAACCGGTGTGATTGCGCACCGCACCCAAGCAGGCAATTGGCAGCCAATGCCACAAAGTCGGCTTGGCTTAAATGCAGACGGAGCCTTGTGGGTAGAAAGTCCGTGGTTGGCACAGCGTGAACAGACCGCCGACAGCGTGCAGTTTGCTGACGACGGTTTTGAACTGCTCGGGCGGATTGATCGCATCGTCAAATTGGGCGACAAGCGAGTGTCATTGGCAAAAATTGAGCAAGATTTACTGAAACACCCTTGGGTGAGCGATTGCTATCTCGGCTTACACCCCGAACATCAACGCCCTGTGGCATGGGTTGCCCTCAACTCAGCAGGGCTAGCAGCACAGCGGAAAAGTCTGATCGCCGTATTGAGAAAGCACTTGCTCCCAACCCAAGAAAAATTCTCCCTTCCCCGCTACTGGCGTTTTTGCGACAAACTGCCAAGAAACAGCCAATCGAAAATCAGCCGAGCGGATTTTGAGAGGGTATGTTTGGAAAAAGTATGATAAAACATAGAATGTGTATTTAACGATATAATACAAGAGAAGAGATTGAAAAATTAAAAGCACTATTTAGGAAACAAGAACAATGAACTTCACGCCCACCGCCGTCATTCCCCACTACAACCATTCCGCTACGATCGGCAAGGTGGTGGCAGAACTGCTTGCGCTTGATTTGCCGGTATTGATTGTCGATGACGGCTCATCAAGCGAGCATCAAGCGGTGCTGAAAACGCTGGAAAGTGACAAAGTGCGGTTGGTTTTTCGTGAGAAAAACGGTGGCAAAGGGGCGGCGGTGAAAACTGGTTTAACAAAAGCCTTTGAACTGGGATTTAGTCACGCTGTGCAGGTGGATGCAGACGGTCAGCACAACTTGGCAGACGTGGTTGAAATGCTTGCAAAATCTCGGGCAAATCCGACCGCTTGCATTTGCGGTAAACCGATTTATGGCGAGGACGCACCGCTTGCACGGCTTTATGGGCGGAAAATCACCAACTTTTGGCTGGTGGTAAACACTCACTCTACCCAAATTGTGGACGGAATGTGTGGTTTCCGCCTCTATCCGCTTGCCGAAGTCATGCCGATTTTACACAGCGAACCACTGGGCGACAGAATGGATTTCGACATTGAAATTCTCGTTCACTGCCACTGGCGTAAAATTCCACTGGTTTGGGTGGACACGCCGGTGAAATATGAAGCCGGCGGTGTTTCACACTTTCGAGGCTGGGCGGATAATTGGCTCATCAGCAAAATGCATGCACGGCTGTTTTTCGAGATGTTGAGGCGCTGGCTTATGGGGAAAATGCGATGAAATCAACCCACTGGGCAAAACAAGCAGAGCGTGGCTCGCCGTTTTTTCTGCGTTTAACCACCTTTATTGTGAAGCACTTTCCGCTGGGAGGCATTCGTTTTGTTACCTTTTGGGTGGTGCTTTATTTTTACCTTACCTCAAAAAAAGCCCGCACGCATATTGCCGAATATCACACTCATCTACAGGCGACTTTTCCTCATCTTAGACTTCCGAAACAGGCGGTTTTTCGTCAGTTTCTTGCCTTTGGTGAGGCAATAACCGACCGTTTTGCCGTGTGGCAACGTAAAATTTGCTATACAGATTTAGTGGTGGATGATGCAGATAATCTCCATGCAGAAATGGGCAATCCTAAAGGGAGAGGGCAGATTTTAGTTTGTTCCCATTTTGGCAATATGGAAATTTGCCGAGCATTGGTGGGCAGTGGTCATCTCCCGCATTTTAAGCTAAATGTGTTGGTGCATAGTCGTAATGCAGAGGTGTTTAATCAAGCCTTGACAAAAGCTGGTGCGAGTGAGCTTTCGCTGATTCAAGTGGACGAGTTGGACGCACAAAAAATGTTGGAATTAAGCGAACGGATTGAACGAGGCGAGTGGATTGCCTTGGCTGCCGACCGTGTTCCGCTACGGGGGGATAAAACCCAAGCGGTTAGATTTCTCGGAAAATCTGCAAACTTCCCCGAAGGGGCGTGGTTGCTGGCAAGTCTGCTAAAAGCGGAACTCAACACGGTTTTTTGCTTAAAAGAGAATGGAAAATACCGCTTGCAGTTGCGTAAATTCAGCCCACCGATTAGCGGACGAGGCACAGTTCGTCAGCAGAACATTCAACAAGCCATGCAAAACTATGCCAAACTGCTTGAAAAAGCGTGTGCGAAAAATCCGCTTTTGTGGTTTAATTTCTATGATTTTTGGCATCAACAATCTTAATAAGGAGAACTTATGAAATTTATTAGACTAGCTGCTATTGCGGCTGTAGTTGTGGCGATCTCTGCTTGTGCTCCTCGCAATGATACTCAATATTATTCTATTCAAGAAGTACTTAACTCGTCAAAAGCGAAAGAAGTTTTAGATCCAAATATCAAACTCTATTTTGGTACACCAGCACCAGGGGAGGTAGTTAGAGCTGGTGCAACCACTAGTCAGCGCACCAACGCTTTAAACAAAACAGATGCTGAAGCTTGTAACTGGGTCTTTTTATCTGCAGTAAAAAGAATGCAAGAAGGCGCTAGACGAGCTGGCGTTACTAAAGTTGGCAATATTGTGAGCAACTACAATCACAAAGAATTTAGTAGCACAACACAATTTGAATGCCATGCCGGCCGCACTATGGCAGGTGTTGCATTAAAAGGTGACATTACTAAATAATTCCTAAGGTGCATTTGTTAATGCACCTTATTCTTTCATTTTATTAAAACAGCGCATTGGTAAACATACCCTACTATTATGCGAATAAAAAAACACATTTACGCCCAACATAGCAGTGAATATGAAATCCCGTTTTTTGATGTGGATTCGATGGAAATTATGTGGCATGGGCATTATGTCAAATATCTGGAAATGGCTCGCTGTGCCTTTTTGGAGCAAATTCATTACACCTATGACGTGATGAAAGCTCACGGTTACGGCTATCCGATTGTGCAACTGAATTTAAAATATGTTCGCCCTGCGCTGTTTCGCCAAAAAATTCGGGTGGATGTGGCGTTGGTGGAATATGAAAGCTCTATTCGCTTTGATTACACCATTGTCGATCTAGCCACCGGTAAGAAATTAACCACCGGCAGCACCACGCAAGTAGCAGTGGAAATCGCCAGCCAAGAGATGCAGTTCCAAACCCCACCGTCTTGGCGAAGTGCGGTGGAAAATTATCAGGGTTTTGTGCCGTTAATTTAATCATCGTAGGGGTGGGTCTTGTACCCGCCCGAATTACCAATGAAGCAATGGGCGGAGACCCCGCCCCCGACAGAATATGAAAAAATTGATCTTTTTGCTGATTTTCAGCCTATTTTCACCGCTTGTTGTGGCATTTTCGCAACAAGATTTAGTTTTACAACTCCAAAAGCCAAGCAATTTGCAAGGGCAGTTTAGCCAGCAACGGTTTTTAAACGGGCTAACCAAGCCGATGACGACACAGGGTGATTTTGTGTTGCTGAAAAATCAGGGCTTACTGTGGCAGATGAAAAAGCCGTTTGAAAACCAACTGCGTGTGAAAGCAGATGGCATTAGCCAGTGGAACGGCAGCCAGTGGGTAAGCAGCCAGCAACTCGGGCAGTCGGAACAGATTAAGCTGTTTTTAGGGCTGTTATCGGGCGATGTGGCGGCACTTTCTTCACAATTTGATCTGCAACTGAACGGCACTGAAAAAGCGTGGCAACTCAGCCTTGTGCCGAACACTTTGCTGATGAAACAGATTTTTGACAATATTGAAATCCGAGGCGATCTGGTCGTGAAAAGCATCGAAATTCGGGAAAAACAGGGGGATCGCACCTTGATCCGTTTCGAGCAAATTCAGCAAGATCAGCCGTTATCAGCATTTGCCCAATCTGCGTTGCAAAAATAATGAAAAAACTGACCGCTTGCCGTTGGCTTTATGCCCTGTTTTTATTGGGCGTGTTGATTGTCTTTGGCGTACAGTTGCGCCAAGGCGGTTGGCTTCAAACCGAACTGCAAGCATTACTCCCCGAAAGCCATTGGTCGGCAGCACAACAACAAGCCGACCGTCACCAAGAGGCGCAACTTAACCGCCAATTCATCGCCCTTGTCGGGCATTCTGAGGCACAATCCGCTTTTCAACTTACCGCTGAATTAGGCGAAAAATGGCAAAAGAGCGGTCATTTTTCGGTGGTAAATTGGCGGATCGAGCCTAATCTGCCCAGCCTTCGCCTGCAATTACAGCAACTGCGTGTAGCAACCTTGCCGGAAACCGTGCGAGCAGAGCTACTCAACCAACCAACCCGCTATTTTCAAGCCTATGCCGAACAACTGGCGAACCCTTTCCAACAACAAAATCTGTTACCGCTGAACCAAGATTGGCTTGGCTTTGGGCGTTTTGCATTGAGCGCCGCACAGGGCTTGTCTTCGCTTAAATGGCATTCGGAAAACGGAATGCTTTATCAAGAAAGCGATGCGCCAAACGAAAAAATGACGTGGGTTGCCATTCACGCCGAATTAGCTCAGGCGGATTTGATTAGCCCCTCGCTGGCGTTGTTAAATCTGGTTGAAGAGAGCAAGCAACAAATTCAAGCTCAACACGGCAAATTGCTCGCCACCGGCACTTCACTGTTTGCGGCTCACGCCAAACAGCAAGCGGAAACGGAAAGTGTGCTGATGAGCAGTCTTGGCGTTGGCTTTACTTTGCTGCTCCTGCTGGGTGTTTTCCGCTCGTTGCGAGTGCTATGGCTGTTCTTGCCGATTGCGGTGGGAATGTTGTGTGGCGTAACGGCAACGGTGCTGGGCTTTGGGCATATTCATATTTTAACCTTGGTTATCGGCACCAGCCTGATTGGGGTGTTAATCGATTTTCCGCTCCACTGGCTGAGTGGCGCACTTTCCAACCCAAATTGGCAGCCACAACAGGCAATGAACCGCCTGCGGTTTAGCTTTTTGATTAGCCTGCTGGTGACGTTGCTGGGCTATCTGCTGTTGGGTTTCACGCCCTTAACGGTGCTAAAACAGACCGCACTTTTCTCTGCGGTGGCGTTGGTGACGGCAATGTTGGCAACAGTGTTGTTTTTGCCGATGTTATTTCAACGGCATAAACAGGCTCAGGTTCTAAATGTAGGGGCGTACTGCGTACGCTCGTTCAAAACATTATTGACGTTCATCGGTTGGAATAAACATTGTGACGGGCGTACGCAGTACGCCCCTACATTCTCTCGTTGGTCTGCATTAGGCTATGTGATATTGGGCATATTCACCATAAGTGGCTTAGCCCAAACCCACTGGCAAGACGATATTCGCCATTGGGTTGCGTTGCCGGAAAATTTGCTTGCCGATGCACAACAAATCAGCCGTATCACCCAAACCGATCTCGGTAGTCAGTATTTTTTAGTAACCGCCGAAAATGATGATAATTTGCTCAATAAAGAGCGAAATTTGACACAACAACTGCTTTTATTACAGCAACAAGGCAAAATTCACTCGTTTCAGGCATTGAGCCAGTGGATAATGTCACCACAACAACAAAAGGCGTTTACGCAACAACTGGTAAGGCAAATTCAGCCTGAGGATTATGCGGTTTTAAGCGAAATCGGCATTGAGCCGGCTCATATTCAACAGGCGATTGAAGCATTTGCCCAAGAAAAACCGATTTCCTTGAAAAGTGCGTTGCAGACCGAACTCGGACAGGCTTGGCGTTCGCTCTATTTGGGCGAGTTGGCACAGGGGCAAGTGGCGAGCGTGGTGAAAATCAGCGGTTTGCAAAATGTTGCGGAGATGACACCGCTTGCAAACGGCATTGATATTTTTTGGCAAGACAAACGTGCCTACCTCAACCAAGCCTTTGAACAGAGCCGCAACCAAGCGGCGTGGCTGAAAGTGGTCTCTTTCGGGCTGGCTGGCTTGCTGCTAGGCTATTTCTTTGGGCTACGCCACACTGCTCGAATGTTGCTTGTGCCGTTCGGGGCGATTTTGGCAACCATGGCACTGTTCGGCTGGCTGGGGCTGTCGATTAGCCTGTTTGCGATGTTTGGCTTGTTGCTGGTTTCGGCAATCAGCATTGATTACACCGCCTATATGCAAACTGCCGAAGAGCCTCTGGCGGTAAAACGGATTGCGGTATTGCTTGCCGCCACTACCACGCTGATTTCATTTTTGCTGCTCAGCCAGAGCCATACACCAGCAGTGGCAAGTTTCGGTTTAAGTGTTAGCCTCGGTATCGTATTTAGTGTGATCTTTACCTTTAAAATTTTTAATTAGGGTCGTTTACTCGCTTGGCTGGCACTTCGTACCTGCGCTCAAATACAATCATTTGTGCTAACGCACCATCAAATAAAATGGATTATGTTTAGCGGTGCTTTAAAACGCACCCAACGGAGAAAAGAGTATGCAACAATTTGATGTCGTGATTATTGGCGCCGGCCCATCAGGTTCGGTGTCTGCCTCGCTGTTGAAAAAACAGGGCTTTTCAGTGTGCGTGTTGGAAAAACAGCATTTCCCACGTTTTGTGATTGGTGAGAGCCTGCTACCACACTGTATGGAAATTTTAGAGGATGCGGGGTTGGTCGAGGCGGTTCACGCTGAACCGAGTTTCCAATTCAAAAACGGGGCGGCTTTCACTTGGGGGAATCGTTACACCTATTTTGATTTTACCGATAAATTTACCGCCGGGCCGGGAACGACTTATCAAGTCCGCCGTGGGATTTTCGATAAAATTTTGATCGATGAAACCGCCAAAAAAGGCGTGGAAGTGCGGTTCGGGCATGAGGTGTTAGCCTTGGATAATTCGGGTGATCTGGCGGTGATTTCGGCTCGTACCGAAGCCGGTGAAGCCTATCAAATTCAAGCCAAATTTGTGTTAGATGCCAGTGGTTACGGGCGTGTATTGCCTCGCTTAATGCAGTTGGATACACCGTCTCACCTGCCGGCACGTTTGGCACATTTTACCCATATTGACGACAACATTACCGCCGAAGACTTCGACCGTAATAAAATTCTGATTACCACGCACCCAAGCCATCGAGATGTGTGGCTATGGTTAATTCCATTTGCGGACAACCGTTGTTCTATCGGCGTGGTCGGCTTGCCTGATGTGCTGGAAGGCGACAGCGAAACCGTGTTGAAAAAATTTGCCCTCGAATGTCCAATGCTCAACCGCATTCTTGCCAATGCCAATTGGAACAACGAATTTCCGTTCCGTAACATTCAAGGCTACTCGGCAAATGTAAAATCCCTGCACGGTAAACATTTTGCCCTGCTGGGCAATGCCGCCGAGTTTTTAGATCCGGTGTTCTCCTCCGGTGTGACGATTGCGCTACACTCGGCACAACTTGCTGCCCGTCTTGTTACTCAACAGCTCAACGGACAAGCGGTCGATTGGGAGCAGGAATTTACCAAACCGCTGATGGTGGGGGTAAACGCCTTCCGTACCTATGTAAACGGCTGGTATGACTGCGCATTCCAAGATGTGATCTACGCCCGCAATCCGCAACCGGAAATCCGCCAAATGATTTCCTCAATCCTTGCAGGTTATGCTTGGGACGAAAACAACCCGTTTGTGGCGAAATCTGAATCTCGTTTAGCCGCACTTGCTGAAATTTGTGGTTTGGCAACGCAGGATTAATTTTCCAGCCGCTTAGTGCTACGTATATTGCTTATGCCCCGAATACCCACAGTATGCCATTTAAACTTGCAATGCCTAGTGCGACACTGAGCAGGGTGTTTTTAAACCATTTGTAGCTGAGTATTACGCAAATAAGCGCGAGTAGTTGGGCGTAGAGAAGGGGCATGTCGCTGTTATTGTGAGGGATAGTTAAACTTGTCAGTACCAGCAGCAACATGATCACAAGCGGTAAGGTTTTATTTAATTTCTGCAAAATTGGGTGAGCAAGTACCTTTTTCGGTAGAAATTCGGGGATAAAACGGCAGAGTTGAGTGCCAAGAATGAGTGCCGCAAACATGGCAAGAATATCAGTGGTCGGCATTGTTTTTCTCTTTATGATTTAATGATTGTGGCAATAAGGAGACGATAATAATTGCGAGCAAAATCGCGACGAGTAAGACACTGGTGTCGGTAATTTGGCGAGCAAGTAGAAAGCCAATAAGTGCAATGGCAATCGGTTTCCACTGCTTTTGGCTGTTGTATTGTTCAAAAGCGAGAATGGTAAATAGGCAGGGGAGAGCGAAGTCTAAATTTGGAATGTAATTCGCCACGCTGTCTCCAAGCACAACCCCAACGATGGTGGCAAAGGTCCAGTACGACATGCCTAAAATGCTGGTTTTGAACATCAAGGCTTGGCGTTTTTCTGCCGAGAATGTTGAGAGTAGCGCAAAGTTTTCATCAGTAAGATAACTTAATGTGAAAATCCGTTTGAGTTTTTCTTTAGGCAATGCATCATGCATATTTAGCGTATAGAAAATAAAACGTAGGCTCATGAGTAATGTGCTGAGAAAAACCGAGAGTACACCCGCACCAGAAGCAAAAAAAGGAATGGCAGCATATTGAGCTGTACCGGAGAAAACGGTAAAGCACATTGCGATAGTAAACCATGCCGGCATACCGGCATTGGTGGCGAGCATACCGTAAGCTACTCCGGCAGCAAAGTAGCCCATGAAAATTGGGCTGGTTAGCCGGAAGGCATTTTTCCAACTATTTTCAGTATTTAAAGACATTGGCAAATAAAGTCAGGAAAAAGCGGTATTATCCGCTTTTTTCAGAAAATTGCGAGTGTGGCAAGCAGTAAATTTTGTACTAAATTTTACAAAATTTATTGCTGTTCTTTATAGATATAACAGTAGTTGGTAATGAATATATTTATGTATTCTTACCAATTTTTTTATTTAAAAAAACAAGAGGCTGTATTAGATTAGCCCCAAATATCACACCATTTACGACATATTTTTTAACAGCTCTTTGATTGTGTCAAAATTAAACTGAAATTCATGTTCTTTCAAGAATAACGGAAAGTTTTTTCGGTTAATTCCATTGTATTTCCGGAGCGTTTGTTTAGCTTAACTTCAAAAGGTTTTAATGCAGTTAATATGATTTTGTTTTACTTCAAACAATCCAGAATGATTGATTCGTTCGTGATGAAATTTGCTCACTTCAAGTGCATCTAGAAATGCCACTTTAATTACTCATTTTCTACTAGAATCTCTCAATAGCACTCCATTGGATATTGCCAATAATTCCTCTTAATTCTGGACATATTGAAAGATCGCTGTTCCGGAGAATGGACATCCATATTCAGTTTCCTGTAACTGTTGTTATATCAATATCCGGCTGTCCCTGTCTGGCATAGTAGGATGAAGATCTTGAAATCATATCTTTCAAAAACGGGGATGAAATTTGTATTTGGGGGGATTCAAACAAATTATCAACATCTGCTTCTGTGTATGTAGAAACTCTACGGAAGTTAATTACTCCGCCAGGGTAAAAGTCAGTTTCAGGTAACCAGTGATAATATAGTGATTTATTATTTCTATAAATTTTTTCTAAGTCTTTTCTATTACTCTTAGAAAGACTACTCCAATCGAAATCCGGATAAATATCTCTTATAGATTGTATTTCAACTAAAAGAGCGTGATCCGTATTGCAGCCACCATTACTTCGTTCCGCCAAATCACAGGCCGGATTCATTACGATGTAATACTGATCCGACCCCTTTTTCTTAAGAATGCAACCGGTATTAATTCGATCATTTATTGGAGGTAATATGTACATTTCTTCCGGATAGCACTGGCTGACATCATTATCCAAATACTGAAGCAGGTGATTTATCGCATATCTTAACAGTGCTTTTTCTGTCCTAGCCGGATCAGACTCAGCATATTTAATCCAGCCTCTCTGTTCAGAAAGACTATTAGTCAAAGCTGGCAGGAGATTATTAGTGAATATAGTCGTAAGTGTTTGTTCAATTACGCCTCTTCCCCCCATAATTCTGGTTAGTCCAGTATGATAAATATTCCGGAATTTTTCTATAATTTGACAGTATTGAATATCCCCTTTATTGCATATAGCAATTAGTGGAAAATCATTACGCTCAGCAACACTCGGAGTTCCAGTCATAATTACAACAGGGATACGATTAAAATTTTCCTTGATTTTACGGATAACCTGATTACCTTCATCTGTTCCTGTGTCAGTAAGCTTCATATCAATAATTACACCGTCAAAGTCTGATGTTTTCAATTGTTTTTCAGCTTCCTCAACTGTCCCGCAAATTTTAAGGATAATCTTAAATTCGCTATTGTCTTCATTAAAATCATCTACTGCATTTTTGCATACTTGCTGATCATCTTTATTATCTTCAACTAAAAGTAATTTCATATCATCCATTATCTATATCCTTGTTCTGTAATCTGAAATAAGCCCCAGTATCCGACTGTAACGCACTCAGTTTCAGACCATTACGTTCTGCTGCTTCCCCCGCAATAGCTAATCCAATGCCGGTTCCCGATGGTTTGGTGCTGAATTGCGGTTCAAAAATCACTTCGTCTTCAATAAAAACAGGATCAATTCCGGGGCCGGTATCGCGAAAATCAATATAAAGCAGTCTGTTATTATCCGATTCTATATTTACTGTGATTTTCCGGTTATTCGGAGGAGATTTTTCTTTCAGCCAGAATACACTGTTATCAATCAAATTAGTGAAAATAGCCTGAATATCCTGTTGCCAAGTCAAAAAGGTTAAGTCATCGTTCCCGTTTACTTCAACCTGAATTTGATTATCCTTTATATCCTGACGGAAAATATCAAAACATTGTTGAACTTCCTGTCTGATTTTTAATTCTTTGGGTGAAGCCTTTCTGCCCGAAGCTAAAGGATCCAGCCTTTTGAACAGTTCGGAAAAAGCAGCGGCATTTGATTCAACTCCTTTGGCAATAGCTGCTATCTCATCAATATTCTTTTTATCTCCGGTTTCCAGTAATTTTTTCTGAAATCTGCCGATACGGGGTACCTCATTACGGAAGTAATTCAGTGGTCTTCGGCCTTCATGCACAACAACAGTGATAATTTTACCTAATGTAGCCTGCCCTTGATAAGTTGCGACTGCTCGACGTATTTCTTCGGCTGTTTTTTCCTTATTTTTTTCTTCGTAGGTGATTAATGCAATAACTTCATTTGCTGCCTGCTCTTTCATTCCCTGATTAATCAGTTGGTTCCGTATTTCTTTTTTCAGACTGTCCATGGAAAAGAGTTTTTCCAGTTCCTTTTCCACTTTAAGTGCAGGTTTACTCAAGCCTGTCTTTCTTCTGTAACTGAAACGGCGTTCTTCCAGCCTGTTTATCACTTCTTTTGTAATTTCTTTTAATTGTTCATAAGCTGAATTTTCCTGCAGACCATCACGGGCACTTTTTTCAATCAGGTTAGACTGTTCTTCAGACTGAATCAACACATAGCCAATAACCTGATTACTGCCGATCCGCATGGAAGGATTTTGGACACGCTGTTCATTGAGCTTGAGCCAGTCAAACTCAGGATCGCCAAGAGGACGTATTCTGAAACCGTTACGGTAAACACCTATACCGTTGGAAGCGTCAAGTAATTTACGAGCTTGGAGCTTGCCGACATAATTACCGGATTCATCTTTTAATCCTCTCTGAATTAAAGTTTCGATTGAGGCTGGTTCACGATCATAAACCCTTATATCAAAAAACAAATCTCCGCATCCGGTGGCTTTTCCAAGACTGACAGAAATATCTTCCTCTATAGTGTTTTTAGCTTTTTGAGTGGAATATACCAGTTTACCTTTCCCGTCAGATGTAATTTTTCCTGAAATTTTATAGTCGAACAGTTCAAAAATCGGGTAAGGTTCAACAATTTCATTGATATTAATTTCATCCGAGAAACCAGATATATTCAACTTGATCTCAAATGTTTTATTTTTCTCGTTAACAATATTCTCAGAAGGGACTGGAGTAATCAGTTTTTTTAATTCAAACCGGAGTTTATCAAATTGTTTTTTATTCCATTCTTCGTAATTTGACTGGGCTCCGGTTATGGTAAGCATTGTCCCCGGAGGCTCATCTGAATACTGATTTTCCACTAGAATTTCAACATCATCCAGATATTCTGAATTTTCAAAATTGTCCCATTGCACAAAAACGGTTGTTTTCACACCGCATACATCAACTGTTTCAAGCAAAAGATCTACCCCCAGTACCGAGGCAGCATAACGTCCAATACCTTTTCTTCCCTGCATAATTCGTCCGCCGGGACTTGTTTTTCGTTCCAGCTTATCTTTAGTAGAAGGAACCATCCATTTATTTATAACAGTATCATGAGACATGCCATGACCATGATCTTTTATGGTGATAACATATCCTTTGAGATCAGTTTTAGCAGTGAAATTTATTTCCACATCAGGAGAATCTGCGTCATACGCATTTTTTACCAACTCCACAACTGCGGCATAATTGTCCTGTATGAGATCTCGGCCAATGGTCAGCAGATGGCGACCTGCCGGTCTTATTTTATATATTCCGTTGTTATTCATATCCATTTTTCCCTAAGTTTTTCAGCAATTTTTCTAGCTAATAATACAGGAACAGCATTGCCTATCTGCCGAAAGGCTGCGGCACGGCTGTTTTTTTCGGTGACACCTTCAAAATAATAGTCGTCAGGAAAAGTTTGTAATCGAGCCGCTTCTCTTGGTGTAATTGAGCGGTTTTGTTGTAAATCTGGATGAATATAATAATGGCCGTCTTTCGATAAATGTGCTAATACAGTATGGGCTGCAGGCAAATCGGAGGCAACCACTTTAAACCGGTCAACAAATGCGGTACGGTTATTATGAGTCTTTAAATATTCCGGAAGATCATTGTATTCCAAACGCTTTTTTTCTTTCTGCCAGAGTTCAACCACTCTTCGGTAGATTTCCAGATCCCGTGTATTATTCGGGCGAGCTGCGTGCCAGGTTACTGGTAGCCGGTTATTTTTAATCCCTGCCTCATACAGCCACTTTCCCAGATATTCTTTTACTTCACATCCGCGGACACTTCCTTCTCCGGCCTGAAGAGCCGGCAAATCGGTAAATATTTCACTGACCAGTATTTCAGGATTCCAATAGTCCGGTTCCGGATAAAAATTACTTTCAGAATCTCTGGAACCAACCAGAATAATTCTTTTTCTGGACTGCAACACTCCATAATCACTGGCATTCAATACTCGGTATTCGACAGCATACCCTGCCTCCTTAAACAGTCTGCACATTTCAGTAAAATATAATCTACCACTGCTGTCTTTTGCAGAAAGAAGACCGGTTACATTTTCAAAAATAAAGAATCTGGGTTGGTAACGTTTAAGGAACTCAACATAAAAAACATAAAGATAATTTCGTTTGTCGCCAACCATTTTATTCGCATCGCACGCTCTTCCGACTAAAGAATAAGCCTGACAAGGAGGGCCTCCGACAATCAAATCAAGTGTTTGTTCTCCCAGTAAATTATCAATAGTTAAGAAAATATCAGCTAAGGATTCTTCGGATATTTCCCTGTTAATTACCGAGTTCATAATTTTATCCGGTACAGTTGCATACAGATTATCCCTGTCTATTTTTCCTGTCAGATAATCTTCGTAGATATTTTCCTGTTTATTTGAATTTAACCAATGATATGCAGCTCGGGTGCGAAGAGTAAAACAAGCTGCTTTATCAGATTCTATATGGGCAACAGCCTCAAAACCAGCCTGAATAAACCCTTCTGATAAGCCCCCGGCTCCTGCAAATAAATCAAGAAAGAGTAATTTTTTTGACATAAAAACCTATTCTTTATTCTTAGTATTGTCGGTAGAACAACAATTTTCATTTAAGTAATAATATTTTGCATTAACAAGTTAAAGGCTTGTATAAGAGCTTTCAAAGAAAATATTATAAATAACTCCCTCGATTATACTAGCAATATAGCCGAATATACATATTTTAATTGTTGCGTCCATCCGCTACGATTCATACTTTCTTTATTTAGTAGTTCTGCTATTCCTTAGAGCATCCTAGGTTAAACAGAATATGATTTAACCAACTGTTTTATATTTCAAGTATACTATCTAGATACTAAGTCACTATGTTAGTGAAAGAGGGTTTATCAGCAGTCTGAACCTTACCTATTGGCAAGGTGTTTGTATTTTATTCAGTAAATTTAACCGCTTGTATCACGGATAAGTTGAATTCAGGAGAGTAACTCCGTTTTTTGCCTAAGACAGCTAACCCATTGATGCCATTGTGATTATATTGCTTAACCTAACCTTCTAACGTCGTTTAGCAAGTTCGCAAACTAAAAATGCCGACGGGTCAGAGAGCTGTTTTACCGTGTTGAAGATAAATTTGATGGCTTGTTGTTTGAAAGATGGGCTATATTTAGTCATAAAAAATCTGCACCTTAATCAGTTGGTTATTTAGTCCAACTTTTAGGGTGCAGATCAAAAGTAGTTTTTAATTTTTCAAAAAGGTAGCTTAACGCCCTGTAATATAAGGTTTTAAACCACTTTTTATTAACTATTTTTCCTATATGCCTCTTTATAGCAGACGGTTACTTTTAACCCTTTTTTACCTTTGAGCTCGAAGCCATTGCTGAGCATAATTTTGTAGTGATGTAACTCCGCTATACGGTATGCAATGGAAAGCCCTAAACCACTACCTTTTTCATTCTGTCCTGCTGGGCGATAAAAACGTTGCCCTAGTTTCATAAGATCACTTTCTTCTACTCCGCCACCATTATCTTCAATAATGATGCAATCGTTATCAAGTGTGACGCGAATTTGTGAGCCTTCAGAACAATATTTTATCGCGTTTTCCAGCAAATTACGTAACATTAAAGAAAGTAACAATGGTTGTCCTTGCCGTACAAGCGGTGCAGTTTTGGTGAAAAATTGCAAATCAATATGGCGTTTTTCTGCTTGGAAGTAGAGTTCAGCAATGAGTGATGGGATAAGTTTTTCCCAGTCAATTGGCTCTAAATCTTCAAGTTGTTGTAAGTTATCTAAGCGCGAAAGTGTCAGCAGCTGTTCCACAAGTTGTGTTGCGCGATCAATACTTTTTGTGAGGTTATTTAATGCTTTTTCGCGTAATTCATGATCTTCACCGGCAATTTGTGCAATTTCTGTTTGAATTTTAAGTGCAGCAAGCGGGCTACGCAGTTCATGAGCTGCATCGGAGGTAAAACGCCGCTCTCTTAATAACATAGCGGAAGTACGATCGAAAAATTGGTTTAAGCTATTTACTAATGGTGCAATTTCTTGTGGTACTTCCGTAGTAATTGGCTGACTATTTTCAGGCGTTCGGCGGCGTACTTCATCGCTTACTTGTCGCAAGCTTTTGAGTTCATAGTTAATTACCCATACGATTAAAATCAGTAGAAGTGGCAGGCTGACAAACCACACCCACATTTGTCCAATGACCATATCTTCGATTAAGTCATCGCGATAGTCGATTTCTTGACCAACCGCAATCATTAGATTGCCATCTACAACAGGCAGCCAGAAGATTTGCCATGGATCATCATCACCGTCTGTGAGATAGTCGCGTGAGAAGTTGTTGGGTTTGGGTGCAAAGGGGAAAAATTCGCCATTGCTGCCATCGTGCAATAACATTTCACCGTGGCGATTAAAGACGGCGAAAGCGAGGGCATCGTCATCAAAGCCCACTTTTTTGAAATGTCTTTTTAAGAATCCTCTGCCGGCAATTTCTTTACGAAATTCACGGCGCAGCTCCTTTGGCGGGCGGCGTTCGATAAGTAGTGAATGTAGATTGGAAGAGGCGAGTCGCTGTGCAAATAAAATTTGTTGGGTATCAAACATTTTATCCACTTCTTTGCGTACCTGAAACCAAGCAACGGTGGTAGAGAGTAGCCAAATAAATAATGAGGCAACACAGATAACTAAGATGAGTCGAAAGCGTAAGCTCCGGTTTTTAAACAGGCTCATGTTTGGTTTTCCCCAGCGTGTAACCAACACCGTGTACCGTACGGATAAATTGTTTGCCCAGTTTTTGGCGTAGGTTATGAATATGGACTTCTAATGCATTAGAACTGACTTCATCATCCCAAGTATAGAGTTTTTCTTCAATAGCTGAGCGGGTTAAAACTCGTTCTTTATTGCGCATAAACAACTCAAGCAAATTATATTCTCGGGTAGTTAGCGCAATTTCATTTTCGTTTAAAAAGACTTTACGCTGATTTGGGTCAAATTTAACGGCTTCATGTTGCAATATAGGGTTGCTTTGCCCATAACGACGGCGAATAAGTGCTTGTAAGCGAGCCACAACTTCGGCAAGCGCAAAAGGTTTACAGAGATAATCGTCTGCGCCGCGTTGTAAGCCGGCAATGCGTTCATCCAGTGTGTCGCGTGCGGTTAAAATTAATACAGGGACATCGTTATTTGCTTTACGCCATAAATTAAGGATTGCTAGTCCATCCATTTGTGGTAGGGTGAGATCTAAAACTACCGCATCATAAGCTGTTGTATTAACAGCTTGCGCACCTGTTTTGCCATCCTGAAACCAATCGACACTAAAGCCAGATTTAGTTAAACCCAGTTTTAAACCTTCACCAATCAGGTTGTCATCCTCAATTAATAAAATTCGCATAAGCTTATCCCTTTATTAAGCAAGCGGTTGAATTTGGCGGAAATTTTACAAAATTCAACCGCTTGCAATATAAGATTAATGTTTTTGGATACGGTAAACATCAACCGTATTGGTTTTAAAGCTCTCTTTATCTATTTTACCAAAGATAGTAATAGTATCATTTGGTGTGATATTTTGACCTTGCCATGCTTCATCTTCTACTTCAATTTTGATTTCTCCTGTTGCATCGCGGAAGATAAACTCATCGCCATCTACTTGGCGGATAATTTTTCCAGTTAATTGAATTGGCATATCATCTTGATTAGCTTTAAGTGCTTGTGCAACAGTTGCTGAGTTGCCTGTGCCAGCATTAAAACCGCCTGTTTGATGACCCGCATCAAAACCGGCAAAAGCAACCGAAGAGAGTGTGAGGAGTGTTGCGAGTGAAAGTAATTTTCTCATTGAGTCCATTCCTTTTTTAAGTCAATAAAAGTGTAAAAATAACATTGCTAGGGTCTGTCAATAATGCAAAGGCTTCCTTGCCTGCGCTATTTTTGGATGATAACGCTGTTTACTTTGAATTATCAACAGCCCTAAAATTATTAAAGCATTGAAAGCTTAAGAGAAACTTAATCAGAATATCTCTCTCTCTTGATATTTATATTCTCTCAAGGCAATAAGCTATTTTTTATTCGCTTGATATACTTTCATTGCTTCAGGCACTAGGCGTGCTAAATTTGCTTGACGCGCTTCATTCGATGGGTGAGTTGAGAAAATGGAACTACCTCCACCGGTTGCTTGGCTCATTTTTTTCCATAAATTTGGTGCATATTCTGGGTTATAGCCTGCTTTTGCCATTAAGGTTAAGCCAACTTCATCTGCTTCCGTTTCTTGGCTGCGGGAGAAGGGCTTATTTACACCAAGATCGGCGATGGTACCAACTAAATCAATGCCACCATAATTGGTTTGAATACCCATTGCTTGTAATCCGATACTGCCAACGGTTGCGGCAATACCTGTTACCGCACTTACGGTACGGTCTGACTTACCATGTTCTTGTAGTGCATGAGCCATTTCATGCCCCATTACAACAGCAATTTCATCATTATTTAAATTCAGTTTTTCCACCAATCCTGTGTAAAACGCCATTTTACCGCCTGGCATTGCCCATGCATTTAATTCACTCGATTTTAAAACGGTAATTTCCCAATTAAAGGGTACACCGGTTTTATTTTCGCGCTCTGCATGAGGTTTCATCGTATTAAATACGGAATAAATGCGTTTCGCAGTTTGTGAGCTGGTATCAATCACACCTTGGGCAGCGGCTTGTTGTTTTACTCGTGCATAGCTACTGGCGGCCTCTTGATTAATGCCTTCTGTGGTTACACAGGCACTTAAAGCACCCGTGACAAACAGAGTACTGGCAACTTTAGTCCATTTTTTCATTATCTACTCCATAGAAAAAATGCCAAAGTAAACTTTGGCATTTGACAAAATTAAATAGGATTATTTTTTGGCACGTTCGAAAGATTCTAAGATCTCTTGACGTGCTGCGGCAACATCTTCCCAGCCTAATACTTTTACCCATTTACCCGCTTCTAACGCTTTATAGCTTTCGAAGAAGTGCTGGATTTGTGCTTTTAATAGTGCTGGTACATCGTTTACGTCCTGAATGTGGTCGTACTCTTTGCTTAATTTAGTATGTGGTACGGCAATCACTTTCGCATCTACGCCAGACTCATCTTCCATTTTTAATACGCCAACTGGACGACAACGAATAACCGAACCAGGTTGTAATGGGTATGGTGTCGGCACTAATACGTCCACAGGGTCACCATCTAAAGATAAAGTGTGGTTTACATAACCGTAGTTTGCTGGGTAGAACATTGCTGTTGCCATGAAGCGATCAACGAATAATGCACCACTCTCTTTGTCCACTTCGTATTTGATTGGATCTGAGTTTGCAGGAATTTCGATTACAACATAAATATCATCTGGTAGCTCTTTACCAGCAGGTACGTTTTCTAAGCCCATTTTGGTTTCCTTCTAAAATAGTGGAGTGAAAATTCGCTTGATTATAGCGGATATTGTAAAAAGCGAAAAGCAAGCGGTAGATTTTAAGCAGAAATTTGCAAATAATGTTGCTCAAAATGCAATTATATATTCTGATAATATCATTTTACGCAACAAAAAAAGCTCAGTATACTGCTTCTCATTAAATGGGCGAATGTGATTCGCCCCTACATTTCATAATGAGGAAAACACAATGTCTAACTATTTCAATACCTTAAATCTTCGTCAGCAGCTAGATCAATTAGGTCGTTGCCGTTTTATGGATCGTAACGAATTTGCAGATGGTTGCAATTTCTTAAAAGGCAAAAAAATCGTGATTGTGGGCTGTGGTGCACAGGGCTTAAACCAAGGCTTAAATATGCGTGATTCTGGTTTAGATATCTCTTACGCATTACGCCAAGCGGCGATTGATGAAAAACGTGCTTCTTTTGTGCGTGCAACGGAAAATGGCTTTAAAGTTGGTACTTATGAAGAGTTAATCCCAAATGCAGATTTAGTGGTGAACTTAACCCCTGATAAACAACACAGCAAAGTGGTTGCAGACGTTATGCCGTTAATGAAACAAGGTGCGGCATTAGGTTATTCTCATGGTTTAAACATCGTAGAACAAGGCGAACAAATCCGTAAAGACATTACTGTGGTAATGGTTGCACCAAAATGTCCGGGTACAGAAGTGCGTGAAGAGTACAAACGTGGTTTTGGTGTGCCAACCTTAATCGCTGTTCACCCAGAAAACGATCCGAAAGGCGAAGGCTTAGCGATTGCGAAAGCGTGGGCGAGTGCCACAGGTGGCGACCGTGCGGGCGTATTAGAATCTTCTTTTGTTGCCGAAGTAAAATCGGACTTAATGGGCGAGCAAACTATTCTTTGCGGTATGCTTCAAGCAGGTTCTATCGTGTGCTATGAAAAATTAGTGGCGGACGGCAAAGACCCAGCATACGCTGCGAAATTGATCCAATACGGTTGGGAAACTATCACCGAAGCGTTAAAACAAGGTGGTATCACCTTAATGATGGACAGACTTTCAAACGCAGCGAAACTCCGTGCCTTTGAACTTTCTGAGCAAATCAAAGAAGAATTAACTTTCTTATTCCACAAACATATGGACGACATCATCAGTGGCGAATTTTCATCAACTATGATGGCAGACTGGGCAAACGGCGATGCAAACCTATTAAAATGGCGTGAAGAGACCGGTAAAACCGCTTTTGAAAACGCACCAAAAGGCGACAATATCAAAATTTCTGAACAAGAATACTTTGATAACGGTGTCATTATGGTCGCAATGGTAAAAGCAGGTGTGGAATTAGCCTTTGATACAATGGTAGCAAGCGGTATCTATGAAGAGTCTGCATACTATGAATCACTCCACGAATTACCGTTAATTGCGAACACTATCGCTCGCAAACGCTTATACGAAATGAACGTGGTCATTTCAGACACCGCAGAATACGGTAACTACCTATTCGCAAACGTGGCGACCCCAATCCTACGTGAAAAAGTGATCCCAACTTTACAACGTGGTGATTTAGGTGAACCAACCCCAGCGACTGAAATTGACAACGTAACATTGCGTGATGTAAACGATGCAATCCGTAACCACCCGATTGAATACATCGGTCAAGAACTGCGTGGTTATATGACCGATATGAAACGTATTTCTTCGCAAGGTTAATGAGTAATATTGAAAGGGGCTTTTGCCCCTTTTTTACTATTTGAAACAAGCGGTAAATTTTGGCTGAAATTTTGCAAAAATTTGTTAGAATTTGACCGCTTGTTTTTATTTAACGAGTGAGTAGAAATGAATCGTTGCTGGTGCATTTGAGGAACGAAACCGTATTAAACGAGATAGTGCCTCTAAGGGATTATTGTATTTATTCTTAAATTGAAGGAAATGCTATGAAAAGGTCATTAAAATTAACGCCTATTGCGATGTTGTTAGTCTATGCAGGCTTTTCTAATTTGGCGAGCGCAGAAACCTGCGAGCATACTGTGACAGAAGGTTTTTTATTAAAAGATCAGACTGTTTTACGTAATTATTGTACATATGATTTATCGGGCACAAATACGGAAGATCCCGAAATTGAGTTAAGAAATACGAATGCAACCTTTAATCACGTGACTATTTTGGGTGATGGGGAGAAAAGATCTAAGAGGTATTGGCGATTTGGTGGAAATATAGATCTCTTTTCGGCAAGTGAAAATTCTTCAGTGATTTTTAATAATGCAACTTTAGAATTAAATACATTATCTAATAATCTAAATAACCTTTTAAATGTAGATAATTCAACATTAACACTGAATAATAGTAATGTCACACATACTTCTTCGAAACATGCAAAAATTTTATATGCGGATAATGCTGCAACAGTTAATATTAATGATAGTATTTTAAAATCATCTATCACGGATGAAGAAAGTTCGAATTTCTATTCGAATGTTGTTCAAATTAATGGACTTAATCGCTCTACCATCAATATTTCTAATTCAACATTATCATCAAATAATGATGCAGGCTTCATTTATTTGAATGGTTCTGAATTAAATGTTGTTTCATCTAATCTTTCCCATGTTAAAAATATTGCCAGTACATCTTCTTTTTTTACGAGTTTAGTGAGTTTAATAAACTCAACAATGTTATTAAAAGACAGCCAATTAATAAGTGAGAAGGGCGATGCTTTATTTTCTATGACGAATGCGACTATTTCTGTAGATAATTCAACTTTATCTGTTAGTAATAGAACTAATTCTATTCTTTTTGGTGAAGGTGATGGTCAGAATAATATTACTATTAGAAATAGCCATTTAAGTGCAGATACTGCAATTTCTTCGTTTGATGGGCGATTTAATACAGGGTTAAATGTTCAAATTGAAAACAGTACTGTAAATACTAAAGCTTTTAGAAAGGAAGGGTTTTGGAATAATGCAGAAGAAAATCAATTAATCGCCAGAAATTCGACATTAATTGGTTATATTCATGACAGAAAAATGGCGGTAACATTAAACGATTCTACATGGAAGTATTCTTCAGATTATTCTGGAAAAGTTAAAGATTTATCTGGGGCAAATTCTACTGTAGAAGTAGATAAAGCAAGTTATTTTTCAACTTTAACTATTGATGGAAATCTGAGTGGGAATTTGCATTTTGGGCTAAATACAGATATTGCTTCACAGCGAGGTGATAAAATTGTTGTTAATGGCTCATCGAGTGGTGAACATACTTTAACAGTGAAAGATTCGGGTAATGAGCCAAAAACATCTGGTGGAAAAGTTACTTTGGTTGAAACTAAAGACGGTATCGCAAATTTTGCTTTAAAAGATAGAGAATTTGTTGATGCGGGTGCTTATCGGTATTTTCTGAATAAAGATGGGACTAATTGGGTACTTTCTAATAGAATTGAGCCAATATCTGAAGTTCAGCCAGAACCTGAGGTGGTCATTACCGAGCCAGAAGTTCAACCAGAACCAGAAGTAGTTATTACCGAGCCAGAAGTTCAGCCAGAACCTGAAGTAGTTATTACCGAGCCAGAAGTTCAGCCAGAGCCTGAAGTAGTTATTACCGAGCCAGAAGTTAAGCCAGAACCTGAAGTAGTTATTACCGAGCCAGAAGTTCAGCCAGAACTTGAGGTGGTCATTACTGAGCCAGAAGTTCAGCTAGAGCCACAGATCGAGCAGCCAATTCCTGAAACATCTGCAGAAGAAACGGTTTCGCCAGTAGTAGTGGTTACTCCTGTTGTGCCTGCAATTGTAGAAATAGCGACTGACAACGTGCCAACCGAACAGCCAGCAATGAAAGCATTAAGTGAAAAATCGAATGCACTGGTTTCCCTACGTCAAGCACAAGGTTTATTGATTAGCCAAAATTTACAAGGTGTTCATCAGCGTTTAGGTGAACTAAAAAATGAGCAAGCTAATAGTGTTTGGGTGAAAAATATCAATGGTCGCCATAAAGCGAAATCACAAGCCGTTTCGGCTGATAGCCGTTCATCGGGCTTTGAAATGGATTATCACAATTTGCAAATTGGTGCAGATCGTGCGGTATCCGAGAATGTTCGCTTAGGTGGATTTGTTGGTTCAAGTCGTGCTGATGTGGATTTCAATGGTGAATATGGCAAAGGCAAATTGCGTTCGCAAGCAGTCGGTTTATACGCTACTTTTGCAAATGCTGATGGCTGGTATGTGGACAATGTTGTGAAGTATGAGCGTTTAACTTCTCAAGCAAGTGAAAAACGCAAATATCACGCAGTTAGCTTATCTAATGAAATTGGTAAACGTATGATCTTTGGGCAGAACTGGACACTGACGCCACAAGCTCAACTGTCTTATCACACCATTGCAGGCAAAGATGATGAAAAACGTTTAAATCTGTTTACGGCTCGAACTGGTTTTCGTTTAGCAAAAGGCTTTGAATTTGCCAATGGCTGGGTGGTACAACCTTATGCGGAAGTGAATGGTATTGCTGAAAGAAGTAATAATGCAAAAGTGCGTGTGAATCAGTATCTGTTTGATGTGCCAGAAAGCAAGGGCAGATTGCAAGCGGCTCTGGGGCTGAATGCTGGTAACGGATCGCATCGTATTGGTATCGAAGTAGTGCAAACCTATGGTAATCAGGTTCGTCAGCTATTGGCGGCGATAGTGAACTATCGTTATCAGTGGTAGGTTTAATAAAAAGTAGCTTTAGCCTATTAAGATAACTCGGCGTTACTCCAAAAAAGAAGTGTAAAGATGTGATGTTCGTTGATCTGCACCTTTTTGTTTTATAGCAATAAAATGCCCGATTTACACCGCTTAGAAATTTTCTCACTTCTGAGGTAATAACTATGAAACTCTGGTACTCCACCACTAGCCCGTTTGTGCGTAAAGTGCGGGCGGTGGCATATTTTCACGGCTTAGAGAATCAAATTGAATTACTGCAAACCACCAAAGCATTTGCGTTGGATTCTGGGCAGAATGCGGTTAATCCGTTAGGGAAAATCCCAGCACTGCAACGAGATAATGGCAAATGGCTGTTTGATAGTTCGCTGATTGCGGAATACTTGGACGATTTAGGTGTGCAAAATGGCAGCCAATCTCTGTTTCCACAGGGTGAAGATCGTTGGGATTGGCTGAATCTGTATAAACTCGCAGAGGGTATTTTGGAAAATGCTACTGCCTTGATGTTGCCAGAAAAAATGTTTCGCCCTGAGAATGAGTGGTGGACAGCACGCCACAAGCAGGTGGTAGAGCGTAATGAACGTTCGTTAAATATGGTATGGGCAGCGGTGCAAGCGGTTGGTTTTGAGCTGAATATTGCCACGCTTTATGTGGTTTGTTTAGTGGATTTTTTGAATTTCCGCTTTGAAGCTTGTGGTTCGGCAAATTATTCTGCCTTAGCGAAATTATCCGACTGGGCGATAGAGATGAATAGTCGTTATTCGTGTTTAGCACAAACCAAGCCGTATATGGCGTGATTTATGACAAGCGGTTAAATTTTTATGAAAGGGGATGTAGATAACGACTAAAACCTCTATTTAGGTTAAGATAACCCAATGAGAAAAAGTCGACTAAGTCAGTACAAACCAAATATACTCATCGAGCTGTTTCTTGGGTAAATTTAACCGCTTGTATTGAGCAATAGGTTTTATCAAAGATTTTGAGGCATGCCGTTTCCTAGATGCTCTCCCCTAAATGAATTTGATAACCCAGATTGATAATGGCACTTTGCTGTGGGATACCATGAATACGATCTAATAATTCTTGAGCCGCAGTTCTACCAATTGCCAAACGAGGAGTAATCACACTGGCTAGTTGTGGCGTAAGCGATTGCCCTACATCGTGCCCGTGAAAGCCCGCAATCTTTATCTGTGTTGGCACGGCAATGCCTAAGCGTTGGCACTCAAATAATGCCCCGATTGCCAAATCGTCATTGGTGCAAAAAATGCCATCTATTTGCGGAAATTGTTGTAACGCTTGTTTAAGTTGAGCTGCCCCCAGCGTGAAAGAAGAGTGCTGTTCTGTGGTAATGCTATTAGGGGTTAAGCCGTGTTTTCGCATCGCTTGCTCATACCCTTGCATTTTCAGTTTAGAACGTTTATCCATTCTCGCCCCGAAATAGACCACCTGCCGACAACCACGACTGATCATCGTCTCTACCATTGCTTGTGCAGCAGAAATGTTGTCAAAACCTACCGCTTGTTGAATACCGCCTTCACCGCTTTCCATAATTTCAATCACAGGAATGTTTGCCACTTCCAACATTTTCAGTGTACGAGGCGTATGATGGTTTTCCGACAAAATAATCCCGTCAATGTTGTAAGAAAGCAGTGATTCAATCCGCTGTTCTTCCTTCTCTTCACTATACCCATAGTGAGCAAGCATCGTCTGATAACCTGCTTTATCGGTAATTTGCTCAATCCCTTTAATCACATCAGCAAAAACTTGGTTAGTCAGCGAAGGCACTAACACCCCAATAGCACGGCTTTTGGCATTAGAGAGAATATCTGGCGCACGGTTTGGGATATAACCAAATTGCTCAATGGCGGTAGCGATTTTTTCACCGGTTTCTTTAGCAACTGTGTTGGGATTACGTAGATAGCGGCTCACCGTCATTTTGGTAATGCCGAGATGTGTCGCAATATCTTGTAGCGTTGGGCGTTTTGGTTTATTCATGAGAATGGATTATTTGATTGGCGGAAGGCAATGGGAGTTGAACCCACCCAAGAACGCTGGCGTCCTTAACAGGATTTGAAGTCCTGCCGCATCACCGGATACGACTACCTTCCGAAAAAGTGGCGATATTGTAGCGAATTGATTAGAATTAGCCAAATTTTTCTTAAGTAAAATCACCCATGAATACGCTTTTCCGCCAACTGCCTTCCATTGATAAACTGCTTAATAGCGAACAAGCCAAACAGCTTATTGCTCAATTTGGACATACTGCTTTTGTTCATCAAGCTCGCACATTGTTAGAACAAGCCAGAACCTATATCCAGCAAACGCAAACCCTGCCAGATTGGCTGGAACAAGCGGTGTTTTTTGGCAAAATTTCTGCAAATTTAGACCGCTTGCAATCGGTGCAGATGAAGAAAGTATTCAATCTCACAGGGACAGTATTGCATACCAACTTAGGACGTGGGTTATGGTCGGAAAAGGCGATACAGGCAGCAACTAACGCAATGCGAAATAATGTGGCATTGGAATTTGATATTGAAGCAGGCAAACGCTCGCACCGAGACAACTACATTTCCGAGTTGTTGCAAATACTTACCGGAGCGGAAGCCGCTTGCATTGTGAATAATAATGCGGCGGCAGTGTTGTTGATGTTAGCAACCTTCGCACAAGGCAAGGAAGTCATCGTTTCCCGTGGTGAGCTGGTGGAAATTGGCGGGGCATTTCGCATTCCGGATATTATGGCTCAAGCTGGTTGCAAATTGGTGGAAGTTGGTACGACTAATCGCACTCATTTAAAGGATTATCGCAACGCGATCACCGAAAATACCGCCTTTTTAATGAAAGTTCACACCAGCAACTACCACATTCAAGGTTTTACCAGTTCGGTGTCGGAAGAGGAGTTGGTGGCTCTCGGCAAAGAATTTAATCTGCCGGTGATTACCGACTTAGGTAGCGGTTCGCTGACCGATATGCAAGCCCTTAATTTGCCTGCTGAGCCAATGGTTCAGCAAAAGGTGGCAGCAGGGGTAGATTTGGTTTCCTTCTCGGGCGATAAATTATTAGGCGGGCCGCAAGCCGGCATTATTGTCGGTAGCCAAGCGATGATTAGCCAACTGCAACAACACCCGCTGAAACGGGTGCTACGTTGTGATAAAGTGATTTTATCGGCACTTGAGGCAACGCTACGCCACTACTTATTTCCGGAGCAATTAACCGATAACTTGCCGACTCTTCATTTACTCACTCAACCGCTTGAAACCTTGCAACACAAAGCAGAGCGATTAAAACAGGCACTACACAAGCGGTTAAATTCTGCTTATATTTTGCAAATTGAGCCAAGCTTCGCCCAAATTGGCAGTGGTGCGTTACCCACAGAAACCTTACCTTCGGTGGCAGTGACTATTTCCGCTGAAAAACAGAGTGATTTAATTGCATTGGAACAACAATTTAAAACCTACCCAAACCCGATTATCGGGCGTTTCGCTCAGCAGAAATTTTGGTTGGATTTACGCTCGGTCGCGGAGTTTGATAAATTGATTGAGATGTTGGGATATTAATTTTGGTAGGAACAGACGCTGTGCCTGTCCGATTATTTAGAATAAGATAAAGGAATCCTTATGGATCTACACCACATTCGAGAAGACTACACCAAAAAAGTGCTTTCAATCCAAGATTGTCACCCAAACCCAATTACCCAATTTGAACAATGGTTGAGTGAGGCAATCAATGCCAAAATGAATGAGCCGACAGCAATGAATATTGCTACTGTTGCAGCAAACGGGCGACCAAGTAGCCGAATGGTGCTGTTGAAAGAGGTAAATTCACAAGGCTTTGTGTTCTTTACCAATTATCAAAGCCGTAAAGGGCGGGAAATTGCCGATAATCCGTTTGGCTGTTTAACCTTCTTTTGGGCGGAATTACAACGCCAAGTGCGGATTGAAGGGAAAATAGCAAAAATTCCGGCAGTAGAATCCGATGCCTATTTTGACTCACGTCCTTACACCAGCCGTTTGGGAGCTTGGGCGAGCGAGCAGAGTCAGCCTATCGAAAACTATAAGGCTTTGTTGCTAAAATCAGCCCAACTTGCGCTGAAATATCCGCTTTCAGTGCCTCGTCCACCACATTGGGGTGGTTATATTCTGATTCCAGACAGCATTGAATTTTGGCAAGGCAGAAGTAGCCGGCTACACGACCGTATTCATTATTGGTTGGAAAATAATGAGTGGAAAAAAGAGCGGTTATCGCCATAGTGATAAAATGCCCTATCAGCTGATAGGGCATTACAATTTTTTGGGGGAATTATTTTAAGCTACCCACCATATCTTCTGGGCGTACCCATTCATCGAATTGTTCTGCAGTTAATAGACCTAAATTAATCGCTTCTTCTTTTAGGGTTGTACCATTTTTATGTGCAGTTTTCGCAATTTTTGCGGCGTTTTCGTAGCCAATATGCGTATTTAACGCGGTAACCAGCATTAATGATTGCTCTAATTGCTGTTTAATGCGAGGGTGATTTGGTTCTATACCAATCGCACAGTGTTCATCAAATGAGATACACGCATCGGCTAAAAGCTGTGCAGATTGTAAGAAGTTAAACGCCATCACAGGTTTATACACGTTTAATTGGAAATGACCTTGTGTGCCAGCAAAAGAAATAGTGACATCGTTTCCTAACACTTGCGCACAGACCATAGTCATTGCTTCACACTGTGTTGGGTTTACTTTGCCAGGCATAATTGATGAGCCAGGTTCGTTTTCAGGGATTAAAATCTCACCAATACCAGAGCGCGGTCCCGATGCTAATAAGCGCACATCGTTGGCAATTTTGTAGAGTGAAACGGCAAGCTGTTTTAATGCGCCGTGGGTTTCTACTACTGCATCGTGAGTCGCCAAGGCTTCAAATTTATTTTGTGCAGTAACAAATGGTAAGCCAGTAAATTTGGCAATATAGTCTGCTACTTTGACATCATAGCCTTTTGGCGTGTTTAAACCTGTACCTACAGCTGTGCCGCCTAATGCTAATTCTGCCAAATGCGGTAGTGTGTTTTCTAAGGCCTTAATCCCAAAGGATAATTGTGCAGCATAAGCAGAGAATTCTTGCCCAAGTGTTAATGGTGTTGCATCCATTAAGTGGGTACGTCCAATTTTGACTACATCTTTAAAGGCTTCTGCTTTCTCACTTAAGGTTTTTTGTAAGCGTTTTACTGCTGGAAGGGTATGCTCAACCACTTTTTTATAAGCAGCAATATGCATTGCGGTTGGGTAGGTATCGTTAGAAGATTGGGATTTATTCACATCATCATTCGGATGGATAATTGATTTTTCGCCTAATTTACCGCCATTAAGTACGTGAGCGCGGTTAGAAACAACTTCGTTCACATTCATATTAGATTGCGTGCCTGAACCTGTTTGCCAAATAACGAGAGGGAATTGGTCATCTAATTGATTCGCCAAAATTTCGTCACAGGCTTGCGCAATAAGATCGCGTTTTTCTTGGCTTAATACGCCTAAATCATGGTTAGCATAAGCGGCGGCTTTTTTTAAGTATCCAAAGGCTTCAATAATCTCTTTTGGCATTGAAGCCTCAGGACCGATTTTGAAGTTGTTACGAGAACGTTCAGTTTGTGCTGCCCAGTATTTATCCGCAGGGACTTGCACTTCACCCATGGTGTCTTTTTCGATACGGAATGCCATTGTTTACTCCTCAATTAACAAAAATAATTGCCCAAATAGTAGCACTGCCAAAGATTGAAAGAAATGTTAAAGCGCTTTTATTGAGGGCTTTTTTCTATTTTTGTGATATGGATCATATTCTCGTATAGCCTCCAGTGGTTTGTTTAATAATGCCGAGCAATTCTAAATTAAGTAATTCCACCAAAACGCTCGCAATGTCCAATTCTACCGCTTTGGCTAAATCATCAGCGCTAATTGGGTTGAGTGTTATTTGGGCAAAAATAGCGGCTTGGCAAGCGGTCAATTCGGGGATATTTTTTGCAAAATTTTGTGGTTTTTGTAGCGCTTGTTTGGTTTCTAGTTCAAATAATTCGCCTTGTTGTGGTTGGTATTGCCAAGCGATCGCTTCTAAAATATCTTGTATGTTATCGACAAGTATTGCACCGTCTTTAATCAATTTATGGCAACCTGCGGCATAGGGGTTTTGGAGGGTATTGGGAATGGCGAAGACCTCTCGCCCTTGTTCGAGTGCATAGCGTGCAGTGATAAGTGAGCCACTATTTAAAGCTGCTTCTACTACTAATGTACCGAGCGATAAGCCACTGATAATACGGTTGCGGCGCGGAAAGTTTTCAGCAAGTGGCGGCTGTTTTGGAAAAAACTCTGAAACTAGCGCTCCGCCTGTTTCAACAATTTTTTCAGCAAGCTTGCGATGACGTGCAGGGTATAGGCAATTTAAACCAGAACCTAATACCGCGATGGTTATGCCGCCTTCATCAATTGTTCGTTGATGGCAGAAGCCATCAATCCCAATAGCTAAGCCGCTGGTTATTGCAAAATGATGTTTGACTAATTCCGCAGAAAAATGCTCAGCCCAATATTCGCCGTAATGTGAGTAATTACGGCTGCCAACAATGGCAATTTGTGGCAAAGAGAGGCTTTCAATGTTACCGTGTACGAATAAGATGGGTGGTGCAGTTGCAATCTGTTTTAGTAAGAAAGGATAATTTTCATCAAATAACGTTAAAATATGGCAATCGGCATGTTCTGCCCAGCGTAATGCATCTTCCTGCCAACGTTGTTCTGGGTGAAACCAGCGTTGGATTTGTTTTTCATTCCAGCCTATTTGGCGCAGTTGCGTTTTATCAAATTGGCAGAAGGTGGCAAAATCGATTTCCGTGAGTAAGCGATTGATTTTTTGCGCGCCAAGCTGGGGGATTTGTAATAACGTTAAAAGTTTTTCGAGCATGTTTCCTCCAGAAAGCTATCAATAAACCTTAAGAAAAGTCAGGTATTTTTTCCATAATCATAAGAAAACCGTTAGAATAGCCAAACCTTAAATTGTAAATTTGGGAGAAAGATCACAAAAATGGCAGTTTTAGACGTATTAATTTACCCTGAAGCGAATCTGGCAAAAGTCTGCGAGCCAGTTGAAATAGTGGATGCAGCGTTAAATCAATTTATCGATGATATGTTCAATACTATGTACGATCACGAAGGCATTGGACTTGCCGCACCGCAAGTGAATGTCTTAAAACGAGTGATTACGATTGATATTGAAGGCGATAAAACCAATCAAATCGTGCTCATTAACCCTGAGATTTTAGAATCAAGTGGTGAAACGGGCATTGAAGAGGGGTGCTTATCTATTCCTGGTTGCAGAGCTTTAGTACCACGTAAAGAAAAGGTGAAGGTAAAGGCATTAAACCGTCAAGGTGAGGAATTTGTGTTAGATGCGGATGGGTTGTTAGCAATCTGCATTCAGCATGAAATTGATCATTTAAACGGTGTGTTGTTTGTCGATCATATTTCAACGTTGAAGCGCCAGCGGGTAAAAGAGAAAATGTTGAAGCTGAAAAAGCAAATTGCGCGAGCAAAATAATAAATAAGGCTAAATAGGACGTGCTATTTAGCCTTATCTTTTAACGTGTGCCATACACTACAATAGTTTTACCATGAGCAGAAATTAAGCCTTCGTCTTCTAATAGTTTCAACACTCGACCAACCGTTTCGCGTGAGCATCCTACCATTTGTCCAATTTCTTGTCGGGTAATTTTAATTTGCATTCCTTGTGGATGTGTCATTGCATCAGGCAATTTCGCTAAATTCAGTAGCGTTTGTGCAATTCTACCCGTAACATCAAGGAAGGCTAAATTGCTCACTTGGCGAGAAGTCATACGTAAGCGCCGTGCCATTTGAGCAGAGAGATACATCAAAATATCTGGATTTAAATGCACCAGCTGTTTGAATTTTTTATAAGAAATTTCAGCAATTTCGCAATCACATTTAGTGCGTACCCAAGCGGTGCGTTGTTGAGCTTTTTCTTCAAACAAGAGTAGCTCACCCACAAACTCGCCTTGTCCTAAGTTTGTCAGTAGCATTTCTTTGCCGTCATCATCTTTTACAAAAACGGAAACGGCACCTTTCACAATATAGAATAGAGATTCTGCTGAATCCCCAGCGTTAATCAATGTGTGTTTAGTTTGATAACGGTGAATGTGACAATGACTCAAAAACCACTCGACAGCCGGATCGTGGATGGAAGGAGGAGGAGTGAGATTTTCGAGTTGTGCTGTCGAGATTGAAACATCTTTCATAACATTTTGTTTGGGTATGTAAATATAAGGAAATTCTAACATATACGCTGGAATTGCTAAAGCAAGGCCAGCGTTTCTTATGGCTTTATTTTTCAGCGTCTTGCGATTCTTTTAGCATTGATAAGGCAGATTTCATGCTTCGCTCTAACGTTTGTTTACGAGGATCATCATCTGAAACAAATTTCAGCATCATTCCCCATGTCATCGCGGCCATTTTGTAGTCTTCTTGCTCAAAATAGTAGAAGGCAATCATACTTAAAGCATCTAGATTTGTATGATCAGTGCGTAAGATTTTTTTCAGCACTTCCATGCCTTGCTCTTTGTCTTTTGGATCGGCAGAGAACATCAATACCTGTGCATAGCTTAAGTTGTATTGCATATTTTCAGGTTGTAAGTTTACCGCTTTAGCAAAGCTATCTAATGCTAATTGCCCATTTTCCGTTGCCATACCCAGTTGTCCAAGCATAAACCAGTTAGCATGGTCGCTTGGATTTTTCTGTAATTCTACGCGTAACGCCGTAGCAAATTGGTTCATTTCAGCCTCAGAAAGTGGATTGGCTTCTTCTTGCTTAATACGCTCAAAAAAGTAGTTTAATTTTTGATGGCTCATATCTAACATGTTGCCGCTAAACCATGAACCAACGCTTAAATAAGAGCCAATACTCGCTGTAGTGACTAATAATATCAGTGCGATAAACCAGCCTTTACCAAAGCGGTTGTGTGCCACCAAGGTTGGTTCTGCTGTTTCAGGAATATCATCAAGCAAACTTTGTTGTAGTTCTTGCTTGGTGCGCTCAGGATCATCAATGACACCTTCGTTTGCTTCCTGTTCGACTTCTTTTAAGCGATCAAAATAAAATGCTTTGTTTAAACTATCCCGCTTATTATCCTTGCGAGCAACGTGTTTGGTTAGCAAAGGGTAAAAAGCGATAGTACTTACTATCAGTGTAACCAACGCAATTAAAATCCAAAAACTCATACTATTGTTTCTCTTTTAAAATTTCTGCTAAGCGTGCTTGATCAAGCGTTTTTGCATTTTTTTCTGCAATTTCACCCGCTTGTTGAGCTGTTTTGCGGCGGCGGAACAAGACAGCAAAGCCCAATAAGATAAGCGCGAGAGGCATCACCCATAAGAAAATTGTTGCAGGGGTTAATGGCGGATCGTAGGTAACGAAGTTGCCATAACGTTCAATCATGTAATCAACCACTTCATTTTTGCTTTTACCTTGTTTAAGTAACTCCAAGGTTTTATTGCGCATATCGGTCGCGATGGTTGCATTAGAATCGGCAATATTATTATTCTGGCACTGTGGGCAGCGCAATTCTTGAATTAATGCGCGATAATCCGATTCTTGCTGTGGCGTATCAAATTGTTGAACCTCAATTGGGGCTGCAAAAACCGCAGGAGCCAATCCACAAAGTAAAATTAATGTTTTTTTCATCTTATTGTGTCTGTAATTTCTGATAAATTGGTTGTAGAACCTCTTGCCACACTTTTTCATTCACATCACCGGCATGGCGGTAGTGAATGATACCATTGCCATCAATAACAAAGGTTTCTGGCGCGCCATAAACACCTAAATCTAGGCCTAATGCGCCCTTTGGATCGTAAATAATCGCTTTATACGGATCACCATAGCTGGCAAGGAATTTGAGTGCTTTGGTGCGTTCATCTTTATAATCGACACCAACAATTTCTACGCCTTGTTTTGCCAACACGGTTAAATACTGATGCTCTGCGTAGCAGGTTGGACACCAAGTTGCCCACACGTTGAGTAATCTGGGTTTACCTGTTTTTACTACATCGGCAGTGAGTATTTGTTTTTCATCTAGCACACTTTCAAGCTGGAAATTTGGCATGCTTTTGCCAACCAATGCGGATTCTAGCGCTTTAGGATCGTGTCCATTTGCATTCCAATTTAATTGCACGACAAAAGCAACGACTAAAGTAAGAAACGCAATTAATGGGAGAAAAAGTTTTTTATTCATTATGGCTCCGAAAAAAGATAACAAATTCTAGCATATTCCATCTGCCGATAAATCGACGCGGATCAAGCCAATGATTAAAAATAGCTAACAATGTGCCAGAGTAAAGCGTAAAAAGTGAGAAAACCGAGTGCAAGTAACAGCTTTGCGAGAGCAGGTTGTACGCGGTGTAACTTAAATAAAAGAGCCGCAATGAACAGCAGAGCAAGCGGATAGATCCAAAACACGATGGAGAAAAAATTAATTTGCTCAGCACTTAAATCTGGGTGGTGCGAAAAATGTGGTGATAAAAACCATGCGAGTGGAAATAGTGCCGATGGCAGGCAAAACAGCGCTAAAGCCCAGCTAAATTTAGAAAAGCCTTTTTGCATTTCTGATTGCATTTTTAACCCCTTGGATGAAATTGTTGATGAATAGATTTTAAACGCGCTTTGGCGACATGGGTATAAATTTGTGTAGTGGAAAGATCGCTATGCCCTAGCAACATTTGCACCACACGCAAATCCGCACCATGATTGACCAAATGGGTCGCGAAGGCGTGGCGTAAAACGTGGGGAGAGAGTTTATCAGAGTCAATCCCAGCTAGCACGGCATAATGTTTAATTCTGTGCCAAAAGGTTTGGCGAGTCATCTCCACACCACGTTTACTTGGAAACACTACATCAGATTGTTTGTGATTAAGCAATAATGGGCGCGCGTAATTGAAAAATTCTGTAATCCAATACACCGCTTCTTCTCCCATTGGTACCAACCGTTCTTTATCGCCTTTCCCGATTACGCGTACCACACCTTGCCTTAGGCTTAGATTTTCTAGCGTTAGTGAGGTCAGCTCGGTAACTCGCAGCCCCGTTGCATAGAGTAATTCCAGCATGGCTTTATCACGCAGCTCAATTGGGTCGAGAGTGTTTGGTGTATCCAGCAAATCTTGCACCTGATCTTCACTCAAAGATTTTGGTAAACGCGCGGCTTTCTTGGGGGATGAAAGTAGCGCGGCAGGATCATCTGAACGGTAGTTTTCTAAATAAAGAAAACGAAAAAACTTGCGTAAACAACTTAGCATCCGCGCTGAGCTACTTGCTTTATAGCCCTGCATTAAGCGTTCGCCTAAAAAGGTTTGTAAATCTACCTTATCCAGCGTTAAAAATGCACGAGGCTCGGATAGCCATTGACTAAAACTCTCCAAGTCTAAACGGTAGGAAGCCACAGTATTGTCTGACAAACCGTGTTCCTGCCACAGGGTATCAAGGAATTGTTCAATAATTGGATCAAGCGGTTTCATACAAGCGGTGCAAATTTAAGAAAATTTTGCAAATTCTAGCATTGATTGCCCAAAAGCAAACGGCTGAATTTGCAAATTTTTTCGCAAATTCAGCCGCTTACTTGGTGACACTATAGCGTATTAAAATTTCGCAACAAATTCCGCATAGGCATTGATAAAGCCTTCAAGCGTTGCTTTTGCCGGTTCAGAAACCAGTTCGCCTTGTTCATTAAACGCACCAGCAAAAATACCACCAATATTGGCAGCAAATGGCAGGACTGGCATATTAATATAAGCGCCAGCTGCAATAGTGCGAAGTGCGTCGGTCACTCGTGGGCTGCCGCTGGCACTTACGCTCATTAAGGCTAGTGGTTTGCCAATCCATTGGCTTTGTCCAGCTGGACGAGAAATCACATCAATGGCATTTTTTAGCATGGCAGAATAACCGCCATTATGTTCAGGGCTAACCCACATAACACCATCGGCATGTTTTATCGCTTCACGTACGCGGTTATAGGCGGGAATATCTTGGCTTTCTAAATCACGGTCATAAAGGGGTAAATCACCGATTTCTACAATGTTTAATTGCAGTGAAGTTGGCGCGATTTTTTGTAAATGTTTCACCGCGAGATGATTAAATGAAGTTTGGCTTGCAGAGCCGATAAGTACAGCGATTTGTTTACTCATGTTAATGTCCTTTTAAAAAGAAATGTGAGGGGATATATAGCATGCCCCTACGGAAAAGTTAATGTATTTATACCAAGTCAAATAATAGAAATTCTACAGTTTCACTATTTTCAATTGATAATGTTGCTTGTTGGCTAATACCCACGGCATCTCCTGCAAAAAGCAGATGGTCTTCCACTAAAAGAGAGCCTTTCACGACTTGTAGCCAGTAACGGCGGGTTGGATCAAGCGCTAGATTTTCGCCATTTTTTTGCAAAAATTGATAACGCCATAACTTCATATCTTGGTAAACCTTAAACGAGCCTTGCTCTGCATTTGGTGACAAAATTAAAGTCGCGCCTTGTTTTTCGGCAAAGCTGCCTTGGCTATACCTCGGTGTAATCCCTTTGGTATGAGGCATAATCCAGATTTGGTAAAGATGTAGTGTTTCTTGCGCATCGGGGTTAAATTCAGAATGGTAGATGCCTGTACCTGCCGACATAATCTGAAATTCGCCCGCTTTTACTTCAGTTTGATTCCCCATGCTGTCTTTATGTGCCACACGTCCATTTAATACATAGGTTAAAATTTCCATATCTTTGTGTGGGTGCATGCCAAAGCCCATGCTTGGCGCGATGTAGTCATCATTAATCACTCTGAGATGAGAAAAGTGCATATGCTTTGGGTCGTAATAATCAGCGAATGAAAAGGTGTGCCAGCTTTCTAGCCAACCATGATTTGCATATCCTCGTTCATTGGCTTTTCTTATTTGTAACATCATACTATTCCTGTTTTGTTTGAATATTTGCATTGTAATTGAAAACAAAAATGCAACAAGATACAATTTTTCAAACATATTTTGCAGAAATAGAAAGATAAGATGGAAAACATTAGTCTTGATGATATGCGGCTGTTTGTTGCGGTGGTACAGGCTGGGAGCTTAAGTCATGCTCAAGAGCTGACCAATGTGCCTGTCTCCAAACTAAGCCGTCGTTTAACCCGCTTGGAACTCGCTTTAGGCACAAAATTAATGAGTCGAGGTAAGAAAGGTATTACTTTAAATGAAGTGGGTGAACGCTTTTTTCTGCAGGCACAAACCATGTTACAACAGGCGCAATTTGCCATAGAAAGTGTGCAAAATAGCCTGCAAAATCCGCAAGGATTGCTGAGAATTTCTGTGGCGGCGGATATTTTTCATCGTCTTATTGAGCCCCATTTAAGTACCTTTTTAGCGCGCTATCCTGATGTAAATTTGGAGCTTAATTTAAGCCAGCAGAAAATAAACATGATTCAAGATGGCATTGATTTAGCCGTGCGAGCGGGGACGATTGATAATGATAATGTGGTCGCAAAAGCATGGCTGACAATGCAGTTTGGTTTATTTGCTAGTGAGGAATATTTGGCCTGCCATGGCATGCCAGAAAGCCCGAATGAACTTTATCGGCATCAAATTATTAGCCAGATGCATACGTTGCCATGGCGTTTTAGCCAAGAGAATCGAACGGTAGAAATTGCTCCAGTGAGCCGCGTGAGTTGTAATGATTTTGAGTTGGTTGCATGCCAAATTCGGCAAGGTAATGGGCTCGGCATTTTGCCAATGCCTCGCCTTGATGAGCATTCGGATTTGGTACGCTTATTGCCAGACTGGCAATTGCCAAGCGTGCCAATTTCGTTAATCTATTATAAAAATCGAGGCGCTGTACCAACAATTCGCTGTTTTGTGGAGTTTTTGCAGGAGATTTTGTTTGATTAATGCAGAGGTATTAATCTAAAACCTGCAATTTAGCGAAGCCCCATGTTTGCATAATCTGGTTTTGGCTTAAGAAATCTGCATCATGTGCAGTGCAAAACGCAACATTTTGCAAATTTTCTTTATTTTCAAACCGCTTGCCTTGCAAGAGTGCTTGCACGCGATGGGCAATACCGTTATTGGGATCGACAAAGAATGGCACTTTGGGTAGCAGCTGTTGCAACTCATTTTTGACTAACGGAAAGTGAGTACAGCCTAAAATGACGGTATCCAGTGTCGGATGGTGTTGCCATGCTTGCACCACGGTTTGCAAACGTGCCATATCCACTTTACCCGTGCGTTGCTTTTCTTCCACAATCTCTACTAAATCGGTCGTTCCAATTTTTTCAACTCGGCAGTCGGCTGCATATTTAGCGATGAGCTCATCCACATAGGGGCGAGAGACAGTGCCTTTTGTTGCGAGTAAGCCGATCGTTTTGGTTTGTGAAATTTGTGCAGCCGGTTTAATTGCCGGCACGGTGCCTACTATGGGAAGATCAAACGTTTGCCGTAAGGCAGGTAATACTACGGTACTGGCGGTATTACACGCGACAACGACCAGATCAAGCGGGTATTTTTGCGCAATTTTTTGCACAATCTCGACTGCACGAGCAATCAGCACCTTTTCTGGTTTTTCTGAATAAGGGAAATAAGCATTATCAAAGCAATAGAGATAATGTGCGCTTGGTAGCACCTGGCGGAGTGCGTCATAGATGGTCAGCCCGCCCATACCTGAATCATACAGCAGAATGGTTGGTTTCATAGGTAAATGGAAAATCTTTTAAGAAAAGTTCTTTAATTTCAATTGGATAGCCCTTTAAAAGAAGCTCTGAACGACGGGCATACAAGCTGTTTTTACGCTGCCATTCGAGACTAATCCGTTTAGGATTTTGTGGAAATAGCCATAAACCAATAGCTTTCTCTCCCAGCGTTAATACTGGCTGAGCAACATTATCAATGGTTGCTTGCGGCAAAATAGTTTGAGCAAAGATCCACTCGGTTGTACCGCATTTTAGCACAACCTCCCGCACCCAGCAGAGTCCCCGTTGTGCAATGTGTTGCCAGCCTTCCTGCAGCACTTCTACCTGAAAACAGTGGCAAATGCCTTGTAGTTTTTCGGTAAGTGAACTGGTATGCAGCAACCATTTCGCCACCTCTACAGGCAGATTATTCTTGTGCTGTTGCCATGCAGGGCACGATAGTAGCGAACGATATAGGCGTAAATCTTGTGGTGACATAGATTATAAATACTGGCTTAAGATAGCAGCAAGTTTTTCATAGCCTTGCTCAGTAAAGTGTAAACCATCATGGCAGAGCGCAAGATCAAGTTTGCCTTCTGCATTACTAAATTGTGCCCAAGTATGGATATAACCAATGTCTGGCGGGCAGTGTTCGGCAAAATAGTGATTTAGTTGCAAAATAGCGGGGTTGTCCGTTGTGGCAATATTGTTCACAGGCGTTGCTTCAAGCAGAAAATAGCGAGAATGGGGGGCGATTTGGCGTAAATTTGCCACGATCTCTTCAATCCAAGCCAATACTTGTTTAGGCGAATAATCCGGCTCTTTGACAATATCGTTCACCCCTAAAAAGATAAATACGGTTTTACCCAGCGAGCGAATGCGCTGAGGTTTGATAATTACATCAAGATATTGGCGGGTACTTGTGCCGGAAAGCCCCAGATTTGCTACCGATTGCCCGTTTAAAGGTGGTGTACCGGCTGGCATATCGCTCCACATATCAAATAGCGAATGCCCAATAAGGGAAACCTCTGCCTGTTTTTCAAATTCAGCTTGTTTACTTTGATAACGCTGGAAAATAGCTTGATCGGTGAGCATAGTTGCACCTTGTAATGGAAATGAACATTCAGATCATAACAAACAAGCGGTCAATTTTGCAGAAAAAATTGCAAAATTGACCGCTTGTTTGCTTTTTTTATTTTAGCTTGAGATTATTCGCTTGCCAATTTTCCTGCCGCTTCAACGACAACAGTGACAGCTTTGTCTTCTGTATCTTTCATCGTTTCTTCATTCGGGATTTCTTGTTGTGTACGATTAACGATCACACCTGCAACCATACCCGCTTTTAAGCCTAGGGCAGAACACATAGTAAATAAGGTGGCAGATTCCATTTCAAAGTTCATTACACCCAACTCTTGCCACTGTTTGAGTGAGCCTTGGAAACGGCGGGTAACGCGACCCGTATAAGTGTCGTAACGTTCTTGACCAGGGTAGAAAGTGTCACTTGAGGCGGTAATGCCCACATAAGGTTTGACACCGTGTTTTTGTGCCGCATCAAACAGCGTTGTAGTGCAGTGGAAATCAGCTACCGCAGGGAATTCTAACGGAGCAAAGTGTTGGCTCGCGCCGTCAAGCCGCACCGCACCAGTGGTAATGAGAATATCGCCAACATTAATATGCTCTTGGATTGCGCCTGTAGTGCCGATACGTAAGAAGGTGCGAATACCCAATTGCGCAAGCTCTTCAACGCAGATAGAAACTGATGGACCACCGATACCTGTTGAACAGACCACAATCGGCTTGCCATTAACATAACCTAGCCATGAGGTAAATTCACGGGTAGAGACTAAAAATTCTGGATTATCCATCTTAGCGGCGATACGTTCGCTTCTTGCAGGATCACCTGGGACGATGGCAACAGTAGCGCCTTTTAACATCGCTTTAGTTAGGCCTAAGTGAAATACTTCTGACATTTTTAACTCCTTAATTGAGTGATGACTTGCGTTGAGATTGTCGCAATACAAGCGGTGAATAAGCAATGATTTTTTGCAAAGAATTTCGGATTTTGTGAAGTTGATCAAAAGGAAACGGTTGCGGTTTCAGGCTTATTTTTGTTAGATTAATAGAAATCGTTATCAATAAGGAAAGGTTATGATGCAATTACATACTCATTTTATGCCAAGTAAAGCGGCAATGTTAGTGGTGCTAGCTTGTGCACCGGCTTGGGCACAGCAGGTTCAAAACGTGGCAGTGCTGGATGAGGTCAATGTTATCGCTTTAGAGATCAGCGATACGCTTGTCAATACTACTGTTAAGCAGAAGGAGCTCCAACAAAAACAGGCACATGATATTAAAACGTTATTTAAAAACAAAATGGATGTATATGGTACGCAGGCGCAGATGACGCGTGCCAGTGAAGGCGTCAATATTCGTGGCTTGCAAGGTAATCGAGTGACCACGACAGTCGATGATATTCCATTACCAGAAACGCAAGAAGCTAAACATTTTATGGCGTATGGCTCAGAATTTGGGCGTGGTGATTATATTGAAGTGACGGGGTTACGCGGTACAGCAGTGCAATACGCCGGCTCAGCAAATAGTTTATCGGGCAGTGTAAACTTTGCCACACTCAACCCTGCCGATTTACTCAAGGGTAAGACGTACGGTGGCTTTGCAGGTACGGGCTACAACAGTGTAGATAATTCTGTATATGGTACGCTTGGTGGAGCCGTTGCGCTGGGCGATTATCAAGGAATGTTGATGACAACGTTACGCGATGGCGATCAGACCATTAACCAAGGTAAAGATCGTGGAATCGGTGATAGCCGTACCGAGCCTAACCCTGCTGAATCAAAAAGCCAGTATGTGCTAACAAAACACCATTATAAATTTAATGATCAGCACACATTGCGTTTGGCTTTTGAACATTTGCATAAGAAAGTCGATACCAATTTGTTAGCGCAGACAGGGACAAGCATTGACTCTGGCAGTGGCACTCAACTGTATGGTATGAGCAATGATAAAGTTACCCGTAATCGAATTTCGTTAGGGCACGATTATAGTAATGATGAGGGCTGGTTGCAGACTGCGACTAACCAAATTTATTATCAGTCAGCGCATACGGAAAATGAACGTTTCCGCCAAGGTAGCAGAAATTATCGTCAAGAACATACCAAATCAGGGCATAAAACCTTTGGTTTTAATAGTGATTTAATGAGCTACATTGATGGCAACGTGCCGCAGGTATTACGTTATGGCGTGAGCTACAACCATACCCAAGCAACGAACCACTTGCGTTATGAGCGTCCCGCTTATATGAGTTTAACAACAGGTAATGCTTATTTTGACGGCAGACCAACTGCGGATACGAGCCAAGATAAGTTCACAGCATATCTTGAAGACGAAATTGGGTTTGGTACTTTATTTGTGACACCACAAATTGGTTTTGTACATTATCGTATTCGCCCAAAAGCCGCTGATCAATCTCAGGTTGAAGAATTTATCCCAAGCAAACAGCGTGCCTCGAAATTTACCCCAAAAATCAGCTTAGAATGGCGAGCTAGCCCTGAGTTTAATCCGTATTTACAATATTCACGTGGTGTTCGTACACCATCGCCACAACAGCTTACCTCATATTTCTTTGAAAACCCAACTTACAGCTATTATATGCCAGCATTAGGCAGAATGGTAACAGGCTCTAGGACGGTGGCGGTTATTGGAAATCCAAATTTAAAAGCGGAAACGGCGGATAATTTCGAAATTGGTGTGAAGGGGAAATCGGCTGATCTGGAATATTTGCTGACGGGCTACTATAACCATTATAAAAACTTTATTGATTGGCAAGCTGATAGCTCGCTAGGTTGTATGAGTGGTTGTAAATATACTAGCTTTGTACAATATCAAAACCTCGATAAAGCCAAGGTGTACGGCATTACCTTTGATGCAAAATGGCAATTCTATGCGGATTATTACCTGATTGGTGGACTTGCCTATATGCGTGGTAAAGCCGAGAACCATGGAGAAAAGACACCAATTAACAGCGTACAGCCACTGAAAACAAAACTGGGGCTTAGCTATGAAAGTGAGACATTTGGTGCCAATGTACTCTGGAGCTATTCTCGTGGTAAGGCTGATAAGGATATTGAACAGTCCTCAAGCTATCTTTATAACCCAAGCGGTAGCTACAGTTTGGTGGATATTGGCGCTTATATTCGCCCAGTGAAAAATTTAACTATCAGTGCAAACTTAAATAATGTGTTTAATAAGAAATATTGGAATTGGAATGATATTTCCTATCTTGCACTATTAAGCAAAGCCAGTGTAGATCAAGGACGTGGCACAAATGGGATTCCGCTTGCTATCACAGCAAGTAATGCCGATCGTTATAGTGCGCCAGGACGAAACTTTAATGTGGGCATCCGCTACGAGTTTTAATTAATAGCTGAGACAAGCGGTGGATTTTGCATATTTTTCTGCAAAATCCACCGCTTGTTTGTTGAATAATATTAGTATTTCAACACTTCACTCTCATTTGGCACAGCAACACGGCTTTCAAACGCTTTACCTTTGATAAATTCACGCATATCTGCTTTGCTAACAGTGCCATGATTAACGGTATCCATATGTACAGTGATGATGCTTGCTTTTGGCATAGTTTCAGCCATTTTTGCCACATCGTTGGTATCCATAATAATGCCAGCAGGCTCAAAATTCTCTAATTCTGCTCCGCCAGTATTCATGACTACAACTTCTGGATTATATTGCTTTAATGCTGCTTCCACTTCGCCATTCCAAACGGTATCGCCCACGATATAAAGCGTTTTTTCATTCTCAGTTTGTAACACCACGCCCATCGCTTCGCCTAAGAGCTCCGCTAACATTGGGTTAGCATACATTTCATCGGTGCCGTGCTGACCGCCAGTTTTAGATAATTTCACATTTTTAAATGGCGTGTTTTTGCCGACGACTCGCACATCTTTAAAGCCTTGTGCACGAATGATTTTAGCGTCATTGGCATCTTGTACAAAAATTGGCAACTCTTTGCTAATTAGCTCTTGTGCGGCTTTATCCCAGTGATCATCGTGGGTGTGGGTAACAATTACCGCATCCACGCCTTTCAATACACTTTCCACAGGCTCGGCAAGCGCAATTAACGGATTGCGTAACTGACTATTTGGTGTACCTGCAAAGCCTTCATATGCCCCTTTTTCGGCTAAATAAGGATCAACTAAGAAAGTCGCATCACCATATTGAATTTTAGCCGTCGCATTGCGGATATGCTGATAGCTGATCTCGGCATTTGCCGTTGCAGAAATGATTGAGCCTAAGGTTAAAGCGGTAATCAGTGCCTTTAATTTCATTGAAAATTCCTTTGTAAAAAATTGAGAAAAATAGATCGCTTGTGACGATGTGTACATTATTTCAAACAATAACAAACAAAAAAATTGACTTTAAAGGCAATAAACGAAAGAATTGGGTCAAAAAAATCCCTTGTGTAACATAGCAAGGGATTGAAAGGATTTAGCGTATATTGACAGCTCTTTGCAAATTGGCAATCAAAGATTTTTGAAATGAATCGTCTCGCATAAACTGTCGGTAAATTTCCATTTCCTGTTCTCGGCGGTTTCGCATCACCTCTTTTACTATGTCGCTGAAAATCACTTGGCGAAGCGCAGGGTCTTGAATGGCAAGATATTTACTCTCAAAATCTTTATGTTGCTGAATTTTCTCCACCACCGCCACAAAGCGGATTCTGCGTTCTTCGGGGGTATCGCCCCAGCCGTCAAACCAGCGTTCGTTAAAGGTTTTGATGATATTGTCCAATTCATCACGCTCTTCATCATCTTCGTGTATGCCGTGAACGGTACTGTTGCTTGGCGTGAATGTGCCCGTTTCATCAGAAAGGGTAATAGCGTGTTCTTTTTCGCTAATCGCTAACGCATAAGAGCTTAAATTGACTTTTTCCAGCAAATCATCAATCACCTTTTCATCATCGGCAACGTTTAATTTCGGAATGAGCAATTTTAAGAACCAGTAACGCTTTTCCCATTCTCGGTTTTCAAAAGCGATAATGCTTGCCATTTGGTTATAGACTTTCACAAACTGTTTGGCTTTGATTTTAAAATCCACCTTTTGCTCTCGTTCCCAGCCCAAACCGTGATTAAAACGGTTAGCACACACCTGATTGAGCGTTTGTAGCTCCGCCATATCCGCCCCTGCAAACAGACGTTCTACAAAACGGCTGACTTCGTCTAATTCATAGATGCCAGCCTCGTCCAGTTCATTTTGTAGATCGTAGAGAATGTTAATATCGGTTTCGCCCTCTAATTCCGTTTCGGTATAAAATGGCTCAAAAGCTGCCTGAATATCTTCGGTTTTATTGAAGAAGTCCAAAATAAACAGATCGTCGGCACTTTTGCCATATTTTGGGCTGCTGCGATTAAGCCGAGATAACGCCTGCACGCAAAGCACGCCGGCAAGCGGTTTATCCACATACATCGCACACAGTTTCGGTTGGTCAAAGCCGGTGAGATATTTATTCGCCACGACTAAAATACGGTAGTCGTCCGTATCAAACATCGCTTTGGTTTTATTCTCATCAAAACCGTTTAGTTGGCTTTCGGTATAAACCACGCCATCTACGTTTTTTTCGCCTGAAAACGCCACTACCGCTTTAAACGGATTGCCTTTTTCATCAAGCCATTGGCAAATTGCCAGATAGTAGCGAATCGCCGTTTCAATGTTTTGCGTAATCACCATCGCTTTGGCTTTGCCTTTCAGCCGTTTGGTTTTCACCACTCTATCTAAAAAATGGCTCAACATAATATCCGCTTTCACCGCAATGCTTTCGGGCGTTCTTTCCACAAAAGCTTTTAAACGCTGTTGGGCTTTTTTCACATCAAATTCAGGGTTATCTTCTACCGCTTTTTGCACTTCATAATAACTTTGGTAAGTGGTGTAATTTTTCAGCACATCTAAAATAAAGCCTTCTTCAATCGCCTGTTTCATAGAATAGAGATGAAACGGTTTAAAAATGGGCTTGCCATCTGCATTGCAAGCGGTCTGTTTTTCGCCGAATTTTTCCAGCGTGCTGTTTTTGGGCGTGGCGGTAAAGGCAAAATAGGAAGCGTTGTGACGCATTTTGCGAGCCTGCATTGCCGATAAAATCAAATCTTGGGCATCGCTTTCTTCTACTGCTCCCATCGCTCGGTTCATATTATCGTGTGCCGTTCCTGATTGCGAGCTGTGCGCCTCATCAATAATCACCGCAAATTTTTTATCCGCCATATCGGCAATGCCGTCCACAATGAACGGGAATTTTTGAATGGTGGTGATAATAATCCGCTTGCCGTTTTCCATCGCATTTTTCAAATCGGTGGCACGATCTGCGTGGGCAATGATGTTTTTCACCGAAGAAAACGCCCGAATGTTATCGCTGATCTGCTTATCCAGCACTTTTCTATCGGTAACTACAATCACCGAATCAAAAATCGGCTTTTCCCTTGCCTTGCCGTAAATTTCAATCAAATGAAACGCTAGCCACGTGATGGAATTGGATTTGCCCGAGCCTGCCGAATGCTGAATGAGATAGCGTTTACCCACGCCGTTTTGTGCCACATCAGCCACCAACTTCCGCACCACATCAAGCTGATGATAACGAGGAAAATAGAGCGTTGCTTTGCTCAAATCCTTTTTGCGTTCATCGTCAAATTCTAGGCGGGCAAAATGCAAAATAATCCCTGCAATGCTCTGTTTTTGGAAAACTTCTTGCCACAGATAAGCGGTGTTAAACCCGTTGGGGTTCGGCGGATTGCCCTTGCCGTGATGGTTACCCTGATTAAACGGCAAAAAGAAAGTGTTATTGCCACAAATTTTGGTGGTCATATAGGCTTCTTGGCTGTCTATGGCGAAATGCACCAGCGTGCGGGCAGGCTGAAAAAGGGCTTGGGTGTTATCTCTGTGGCGATATTGTTGTTTGGCGTGATAAGTGCTTTGCCCCGTCCATTCGTTTTTAAGCTCCATCGTGGCAAAAGGCAAGCCGTTAATAAACACCGCCATATCCACGGTTTCCGAGCTTTGGGCAGAATAGGGCACTTGACGCATCACGCTAAACCGATTTTGAACAAACAGCTCGGCAACTCTCTGCGGACTGTTGGCAAGCGGCGGCACAAAAAACAGATCTAAATGCACATTGTCCACATCCAACCCTTTTTTAAACAGGTGCAAAATCCCTTCCCGCTTCCACACATTATCCAACCTTGCCAAAATTTTCGCTTGCCAATCATTCGGATTTAGCCGTTTGAAATCCGCCAGTTTATCCGCTTGGCTTTCACTTAAAAACGCCCAAAAGTTCGCCTCATCAAGGGCAAAACGGGCATTAAAGCCGCTAGGACTTGCTTGGATAAAACCTTGATTGAGCAAATCCTGCTCAATCGCCGTTTCAAAATGGATTTCTTTGGTGTGGTGCATAACGTTTCCCTTTACCTTGCTTAAACAGAGCCAAACCTTGCTTATTTTGCCCCATTTCTTGCTTATTTATAAAAAGTATTTATTTTTCAAAGAGTTATAAAACGACATTAACCTTGCTTAGCAGGGTGCTAATCTTGCTTAAAAACATATTTGGCGTTGATATCCCGTTTTTTTGTGCTTTGGCGTACCAATATTTCATCAATAACAAAGCCGTTCAAATAGCTACGTACGGTATTTTCATTTACCTTAGTAAATTCAGACAATCCCTTAACCGTTGCCGAGCCTTGTGTAAACAAAAACAGCAGAATGTTTTTTTGAGTATCGTTAAATCTATCCCACATCTGTTCTACTTTTTTCATCAGTTCTACGGAAACGGCTTTGCTATGAACGCTGATTTTATTGCGTAACAACAAATAAACATTGTGGTTTTTTACTAGATATTCAGGCGTGCTGAGCATGGATTTTTCCATAATTTCATAAATCCGTTTTACGCCTTCATTAAGCTGACGCACATAGCCGAAATCTTCCAATACCCTTGCAATGCGTGGGTTTCTGGCAAAACGTTCGGTTTTTATGTTTTCAACGGTTACCTGTGCTGGTAAAGGTCCGCTGTTACTGATTTCAAGACGGTCATCATAATGTTTAATATAAACCGAACTGCCTTGACGGTTATAAGAACGGTGGCATAAAGCATTCACGATACCTTCAAGCCAAGCTTCTTCAGGGTATTCCGGTACTTTTAAAAATCTGCCTGTTTCTAGATCCAAAAAATAGTATTCGTTCAAACTTATTTTCAAAAATTGGCGGATTTCTTGGATTAAATTGGGAATATTGTTTTCAAAGCGGACATCTTTCACCACATTATGCGACACGCCCGTTTTATCTTCCACACCTTGATAACGAATATAACGCACAGAAGCCGTCGGAATATATTTTTCAGGATTTTTAGAAAACAATAATACTGCCGATTTTTTAAATTGATATTCACCGTTTTTTGAGGTCAGCAAATGACGGGTTTTAAGTAAATCCAATTCACTGCCTTGATAACCTAATTTTTCTTGATAGGTTTTAAGCAAGTCTTTATCAAGATCTTCCATTTCAAAATCTGCAACCGTTTCATCTTCAAACTGGCGGATATTTTTATCGTATTCCAATTTTTTTATCTGCTCTAAATCTAATTTACGATTACTATCTGCAATGCGTAAAAAATAATCTCCCGAATTTTTATGACAGAAAACCCGTTCTAATTCTTGCTCAACGTGAAATAAAAAAATCAGGTTTCCATCAATATCAATCTCTTCCAACGTGATATTGCAAGGCGGTGTAATAAAATCAAAAATAAGTTTGCGGTAATCATCAAGATTATCCAACGTGTTTAAATCTTGAAACTCTCCTGTATCAGATACGCCAAAAGCTAAGATACCGCCATCGGCATTAAGCATACCGATCAGCTCTTCGGCAATTTTGCTGGGTTTTATCAGCTCTTTCCCCAACCCCTTTCGTTCAAAATATTGGTTTTCAGGCTGGGTTTGAAGATATTCTTTTGTAATCAATGGATTATATTTTGATAACATATCGCACCTTTTTTTACCTTGCTTAAACAGAGCGAAACCTTGCTTATTTTGCCCCATTTCTTGCTTATTTATAAAGAATCTTTGTTTTTCAATGAGTTACAAAGAAGTATTAACCTTGCTTAGCAAGGGGATAATCTTGCTTAATCCATATTTTCCCCGTTACCACATCATTCACCAAACTTTGCTGGTACTCTTTTAAGCGTTCAATTTGGTTTTGGTGGTGAGCAATGGCTTTATCTATTTGGGCGGTTTTCTTATCCAAAAACTCGGCAATGGCGAGCTGTTCGGGGAGCGGGGAGATAGGAAAAGGCAAACGTCTAAAATCCAAAAAACTTAAATTTTGACGTAATCCACTTCCCAAGCCATAGATCATTTTTGTAATATCCAAAGTGTGCAAATAATAATGAATAAATTTGGCATAATAACCTTGTTTTACGCCCAAATTGAGATATGCACTTGTAATAATCCCTTTGTTTTTTGCCAATCCCGTTCTTAAACTGGTTTTATCATTTTGCAAATCGGTGCAGCGGATAATAATATCGTTAGGCTCAACAATTTGGTAAGTTTCAAAACTTTCAGGAACAAGTCCAAATAATTTACTTTCATCTTTTACAATAATTTCACCATAGCTTAATGACAAGATCGTATTTTCTTTCATGCCTTTGTTACTACGTTTGTTTTCTTTTAAAATCATCATGCCAATGCCGATTTCCCAATGACTCGGCACTTCTCTCAACCATTCCACACCGCTGTTTTTCATTGGCGTATTGGCGTTTAAGCCTTTGGTAACAGTTTGATTAATCAAGGCTTGGCGGTATTCTTTAAGTTTGGCGATTTGCTCGTTTTTTATCCCGATAGCCGTCTGAATTTGGGTGGTTTTTTCGTCCAAAAATTCGGCAATGGCGGTTTGTTCGGGGAGTGGGGGGAGTGGAAAAGGCAAACGTCTAAAATCTAAAAAACTCAAATTTTGACGCAATCCACTTCCTAAGCCATAAATTACTTTTGTAATATCCAAAGTGTGTAAATAATAGTAAATAAATTTGGCACAATAACCTTGTTTTACACCTAAATTTAAGTAAGCACTCGTAATAATCCCCTTATTTTTAGCCAATCCCGTTCTTAAACTGGTTTTATCATTTTGCAAATCGGTGCAACGGATAATAATATCGTTAGGCTCAACAATTTGGTAAGTTTCAAAACTTTCAGGAACAAGTCCAAATAATTTACTTTCATCTTTTACAATAATTTCACCATAGCTTAATGACAAGACCGTATTTTCTTTCATGCCTTTGTTGCTACGTTTGTTTTCTTTTAAAATCATCATGCCAATGCCGATTTCCCAATGACTCGGCACTTGCCCCAGCCAATCAATCCCGCTGTTTTTATACTGTTCGTAAGGTTTCATTTGCAAATTTTCCCTTTATTTTGACCGCTTGTGATTGCTATACCCGTACTAAATTCATCAAATGCTCAAAGGTATAACGTGCGGATTTCCTGCCGGAGGCTTCTTCGGCTAAGGTGAGAATGCCTTTTTCTTGCAACGCTTTGGTAAAACGGTTGGCTGTGGCGGTGGAAATGCCCGTTTCTTTGGATAAGGTGCTGTTGCGAAAAACTGGATAGGTAAACACAAAATCCAAGACCGCAAGAGAATGTTTGCTGGATAAAATCTCGCTAAACTCGGTTTTCATTTCTTCGTATAAGGCACGAATGTTTTCTGCAATATTCAGATTGCGTTCCGATTGATGTTCTATCGCGTTCAAAAAGAACACCGCCCATTCATTCCAATCACCAGTTTGGGAGACATTCCGCATTAAATCAATATAGCGGTTTTTGTTTTCTTCTAAATAACCACTGATATAAAAATGGGGGGCGGAAAGCGTGTGTGCATTCCACAGCATCAGGGTGATGAGCATTCGCCCAATTCTGCCGTTTCCGTCTTGAAAAGGGTGCAGCGCTTCAAACTCCAAATGCGTGACGGCGGTTTTTAATAACACAGGGTCGGTATTTTGGTGGATATAGTCAAATAAACGGTCTAAACCGCTTTCTAATTTTTCAGGGCTAATCGGCACAAACAAAATTTTGCGACTGAGCGTATCGGCAATATAGTTTTGCTCTTTTTTAAATTCCCCCGGGGATTTATTTGCTCCCCGTCCAAAAGAAAGCAGTTGCTGGTGCATGGTTTTCAGTAGCGATTTACTGAGCGGATAGCCCTCTTCCATCGCTTTTTGGGCATTTTTAAGTGTACGCTGATAAAGCACAGTTTCAATAATATCCGAGCGGACATCTGCACTGTATTCATCTTCGGGGTAGTCTGCTTCGTATTGCAAAATTTCGTCCATGGTGCTGACAGTGCCTTCCATGCGTGAGGAAATCACCGCTTCTTGGTTTCTTAGCGGTGCAAGCAAAATTTCACTATTGTGCATATTTTTCAGCATTTGGTCATAACGGGCGATGGCATTGGTTGCCCCGAGTAATGCTGACAAAATTTGAGTTAAGTCTATCTTTTCCGGAGGGAATACGCTTTCAGGATAATATACGGCTTCGGAAAAATTGAGGTTTATTGACATTTTGTTTCTCACATTTTGGTAATTTTGATTCACAAGATGAATTGTCGCTCATTGATGAGCGACAAGCAAGTTTGTCGCTCATTTTTTTATAAATTTGATAAACAAACTTATTTGTTGATCATTTGTGATAAACAAATGCTTTTGTTTCTCACATATGGCTATTTTTGATAAACAAAACGAGTGGCTTCAACCCAAAATCTCCCCAATCAACCCCTCTGCCTGCTGTTCTAACGCCAAAATATCGGCTTTGATTTCGGAAAGTAGGCGTAAGGCTTTGTGCTGGTAGAAATATTTGTTAAAGCTGATTTCATAGCCGATTTTGATGCTGTTTATGTCAATCCACGTTTCATCAATATGCGGTTTGACTTCGGCAACAAAATAGCTGTGAATATCTTGATTTAAAGGAATATTTTCACTGTCGGACAGCTCGCTGTTGGTTTCATAATAGACAAATTCGCCTTGTTTGCCCGTTGGGTAGTAGCCAAAGTCGGGCAAATGTTTTTCATCGGTTTTGAGTTTGCCTAATAATTTTGCCAATTCGTTCTCTGTAAAAGTGTGGATTTTGCTCACGACTTTTTCTGCTGTTTCATCATAACTGCTTACTGCTTGATAAATGGCTTTTTTATCTGCGCTAGAGAGTTTGATTTTTTCGGCTTTGAGAACATTATCCGCTTGCTTCACAAAAGCGTTGAAGTCCATAAAAATTTGCTCGCCAAAATGCGAGTGCAATTTTTCTGCCGCCTTAAAGCGGATGTTGGCTTTACTCCACGTCTCGGTATTTAGTACTTTATTTTTGTTTTTGGTATTCAATGCATAGCCGTTTTGCTCTGCCCAAGCGGTGAGTTCTTCGACAAAATTGGCAAGATTTTCGGCAAAATAGACCGCTTGTCCGTGCCGTTCAAATAAAAATTGCATTGGTTCAATGAGCGATTTATCAAAACGCAGTGGAGCAATCGCCGCTTGGGTAAATTGCACTTTACGGCGATCAGGGCGGTTGATTGCCACTTTGTAATAACCAAAATCACGATTATCAAACACTTTTGCTGCCAAGCCATCGGTGCGATTGAGATTTTCACAAGCCAAATAGCTTTGCATAATGCGTTGGATGTGTTCTGCCGTTAATTCGCAATTCTTTTCGCCTAAATTTTTACGCAGTTTGCTGTAAAGTTCATTAGCATCAATCAGTTGCACTTTACCTTTTCTCTGTTTAGGCTTGTTGTTATTGAGTAGCCAAATATAGGTGGTGATGCCCGTGTTATAAAACAGATTGTTTGGCAGTTGGATAATCGCTTCCAATAAGTCGTTTTCAATCAGATAACGGCGTATATTACTTTCACCACCGCCGGCATCACCGGTAAACAGTGATGAGCCGTTATGTACGCTTGCCACACGAGAACCAATACCATTCATCGCAACAGGTTTCATTTTATTCGCCATTTCCATCAGAAAAAGCAACTGTCCATCTGAGGTGCGTGGCGTGGCATCGTATTCTGCAAGATTGCCCCAGTAGTCGGCAAGCTCTACTTTAAAACGGCTGTCTATCACGGTTTTGCCGTCTTTGATGTAGCTTTCGTCCGATGACCAACTTTTGCCATAAGGCGGATTGGAAAGCATAAAATCAAAGTATTGCCCGCCAAACTCATCACTGGCAAGGGTTGAACCGACTTTAATATGCTCAGGGTTGTTACCCTTAATCATCATATCGGACTTGCAAATCGCATAGGTTTCGTCATTGATTTCTTTACCATACAGATAAATGGTGCGATCGGTGTTGGCAAGCGGGTATTTCTCTTCAATAAAGTTTTGCGATTCGGTCAGCATGCCGCCACTGCCACAAGCAGGATCATACACGCTGATTACAGGCGGAATTTGGCTTGCAATAGGGTCAAACACAAGGTGGGTCATCAACTCAATCACTTCACGCGGCGTAAAATGTTCGCCTGCTTCTTCGTTATTTTCTTCGTTGAATTTGCGGATCAGCTCTTCAAACACATAGCCCATGCCTAGATTGGTTAAGGCAGGCAGTTTATTGCCTTCGGGGTCTTGTTTTTCAAAAGGCGTGAGGTTGATATAAGGTGAAACGAATTTTTCCAATACTGCCAGCAAAACGCCTTTGTTTGACATATGGGCAATTTGGCTACGCAGGTTGAAGCGGTTGATGATTTCTTGCACATTAGGTGAAAAGCCGTTTAAGTATTCATCAAAATTATGCAATAGGTATTGGGCGTTGTTGTTGGCGTTGTCTTTGAGCTGTAAAAGCGTCCATTTGGACGTGTTGTAGAACACATAACCGCTGGCTTTTTGTAGCTCTTCTTCGGGGGCGACTTCATCGCCCCAAAAAGTGATTTCTTCTAATACGGCTTGTTTAGTCGGTTCAAGCAAGCTGTCTAAACGGCGAAGTACCGTCATCGGCAAAATCACATCACGATATTTGCCCCGTACATAAACATCTCGCAGGCAATCATCAGCGATTGACCAAATAAACGAAACAAGGCGGTTGTGGGCTGAGTGGTTCATAAATTTTTCCAAAAAAGAAATAATGGGCGGTATTATAAGTGAAATGATTGAGAAAATTTGAGAATCTTTTATGCCATTACCCAAAATCGCCCTAGTCCTTTACCCCGAGTTTAATCCGTTGGTTTTTATTCCGCCGCAAATGATTTTTACGATGGAATTAGAGGGTGAACCATTGTTTGAGTGTAAAACTGTGGCAGAAAATCGCTCGCAAGCGGTGGGAATGGGCGGAAAAATTGCCATTTGTGCAGATGCTGAACTCAGTTGGGCGGAAGAGGCGGATTTAATTGTGATCGCTGGTTGGACAGATTTGGATACGCCGCCTTCGGCTGCGTTAAAAAAATTACTGCAACAACGCTATCAACAAGGGGCGATGATTGTCGGATTGTGTTACGGTACTTACGCCCTTGCTTATGCTGGGTTGTTAGACGGTAAAACCGCATCAACCCATTGGCTTGCCGAGCCTGATTTTGCCCAGCGTTTTCCGCAAATTCAGTTAGATATGAATGCATTGTATGTGGAACAAGATAATATCATCACCTCCGCAGGTTCTATGGCTGGGGTGGATTGTTGTTTGGCGATTGTGCGGAAATTTTATGGGGTAAAAGTCAGTAATCGCTTGGCTCGTTTGCTGGTTTCTGCCCCTCATCGTGAAGGTGGACAAGCACAGTTTATTGAGCAACCTATTGCTCAACGCACCAATAATCAGAATATCAATGAATTATTGGCGTATTTACGGGAAAACTTAGCACGCCCCCACAACATTGATGAACTGGCTGATAAATTAGCAATGAGCCGCAGCACTTTTACTCGCCATTTTCGCAAAGCAACGGGTATGGCGGTAGGGCAATGGTTGATTGAAGCTCGCCTACAACGAGGGCGAGAGTTGTTAGAAAGCAGTGATTTGAGCATTGAACAAATTTCAGCGGAAATCGGTTTCCAGACGGCGGTGTCATTTCGGCAACATTTTAAGGCCAAACATTGCGTCAGCCCGAATCAGTGGCGGAATAGTTTTGCTTAAGCAGAATAGATTCACAAATCTAAATTTATAGATATAATCCGGTGGTTTTTAATTTAATGAGGAAAGCATATGAAACTCTCGTTACTTAATCTTGTGCCAGTGCGAGAAGGTCAAGATTATCATGCCGCTATAGCATCAATGGTGCGTCTTGCGCAACATGCAGAAAAATTAGGGTTAGAGCGTTATTGGATTGCAGAGCATCATAATATGAAAAATCTTGCTAGCTCTGCGACTGCGTTGTTAATTCAACATACTCTTGCCAATACTCAGACCTTAAAAGTCGGCTCTGGTGGTGTGATGCTGCCTAATCATAGCCCTTACATTGTGGCTGAACAGTATGGTACGTTGGCTACACTCTACCCAAATCGTGTGCAAGTTGGTTTAGGGCGAGCGCCGGGAACGGATATGCAAACGGCTTTTGCATTACGCAAAAATCGTCAGCATGCGGATTTTGCGACAGAAATCGCAGAACTCAAAGGCTATTTTGAAAATACCAATGAGGTTTCAGCTTACCCTGCTGCGGGAATGGATTTACCTTTTTATATTTTAGGCTCAAGCACGGAAAGTGCCTTTTTAGCTGCTGAATTAGGTCTTCCATATGCTTTTGCTTCACACTTTGCACCACGTATGCTTGAGATGGCCGTTGAGATTTATCGTTCGCATTTCAAACCGTCAGCAGTGTTAGCTCAGCCATATGTGATTATCGGCGTAAATGCCATTATTGGCGAAAGTGATAAAGAAGCTGAGCAGCTTGCCACAACGCAAACGCAATTTTTTATGAACGTGGTAACCAACGGGCAGCAACCATTACAACCTCCGTTGGAAAATGATAATGCTGTTTGGCAGCAAAAATATGCTGGGCGTAATACGCATTTTGGCCCGTTAGAATTAGCTACAATCCCAGCTTACTATGAAGGACGTGCTGTAGTGGAGCAGATGACAGCATGTTCTCTGATTGGTAGCAAAGAAAGTGTTGCACAGCAATTAAAAGCACTTAAAGCGCGGGTAAATTTTGATGAAATTATGGCGGTAAGCTATATTTTTGACGAAGAAAAACAATTCCGTAGCTATAGCTGGCTAACAGAAATTGTTGAGCAGGCAGAGTAATTGCACTATTTGAAACATCAACACGCCCTAATATTAAGCGCTCTATTTTCGCGGTTTGTAAAAAATCGTTGAAAATGGGGCGCTTGCTTGTTTCTGCTTATGGCGTTTGTACAAACTGAATTAACATTTGTGCGAACGCATGCGGATTTGCTTGATGAGTGTTGTGCCCAGCCTGTTCAATCAGCTGATAATGTAGCTGATATTGTATTGCCATCTGGCGGAATTTTTGATCTTTTTCACCAATCACAAAACAATATTTTACTTGTGCAGGTGGTAGCAGTAGTGGCTGTTTAGCTAGGCTGGTAGCGCGTAGCATCTGCGCAATGAGTTTGCCGTCATTCTTTTGCCGCTTTTGTAGAAATTCTGCCCGCTTGCGGGCATCGAGATCGGCAAAGACAGCTTGCTGATACCAATCTTTTAGCACCTGCTCTATCGGCTCATATTGAAAGCGTTTTGCCCAGTCATTGTCATTTTGCCAGCGGCGTTGGCGTGCTTGTTGGCTGGCTAAGCCGACATTTGCCCCTTCTAGCAATGCGCCTTGTAAATGAGGATTATGCATATGGCAGAGGTAATCCAGCGCCAGTCGTCCACCGAGAGAGTAGCCCACAAGGTAGAAAGGCTGATTGCCAAGGCAATATTGTAGTGTTTGATGCAGTTGCTGACGAACCTCAGCAAAGCTACGGCATGCAATGTTTGCACTGTGGTGGTGAAACGGCAGATCAATGGCAAGCGGGCGAATTTCAGAGATATTTTGCAAAACGGAAAAAACCTCAGCCCAGTCTTCACGAGAACCGAGTAGACCGTGTAAAAAAACCACTGGCGTGCCATGCGCCGCCAACCATTGATACGCAAGCATTAGTCTATGGACGCTCGAGAAATTTGTTCAAGTAAGGATTTATATAGACTGCTTCCTTCTTGATCGTTTACTTTTACCTCCACAATCGTCACCCCTTTACGTGCATATGCTTGTTTTAATTTTGTGCCTAAATCTGCCCAAGTGTAGGGACGCAGATATTCTAAACCAAACATGGTTGCAATTTGAGAAAACTCTAAATTATGCGAGAGACGATAGAATTTATCTTTGGCGCTTGGTTCTACTGGCAGCATATCAAAAATCGCCCCGCCGTTGTTGTTGATAACAAACAGAATAGTCGGTTGGCTGATTTGACGTAATAGAGCCACAGAGTTGAGATCATGCAGCGCTGAAACATCGCCAATCACGGCAATGGTTGGTAAGCCGTTACCTTTTGCAATCCCTGCTATAGTTGCAATTAAGCCATCAATACCACTTGCGCCGCGGTTGGTATAAATAGCTTGCCCTTCGGGTAATTTGCATAAAGCATCAACTAAGCGTACGAATAAGCTGTTACCTAAGAATAAATTGCTATTTGGTGGTAAGACTCGCTCAATATGGTGTGCAAGTGAAGCTTCATTCAAATTGCCTCCAACCTGTTGCTCAATAAAGGTTTCACAGAAGTTAGATAATGCCAATGGCTCAAGCAACCAAGGTTTCTGGCGTAATGGTGGGTGTACACGCGTAAAATGGTGTGCTTTAGCAATAAAACGGGTTTGATGATGAGCAAATTGATTGAGGTAATCTTGGCTTTCATCCACCAACCAAAATTCGCCTTTAAAGTGTTCTAGAAATTGATTGACACGTTTGCTGACAATTTGTGAGCCAAATTGGATTACAATATCAGCCTGTAGTAAACGTTGCTCAACAGTTTTATTTGAAAGCCAAATATCCGCATAAGGTAGAGTGGCTTCAATACCGGATTGAACATCACTAATTAAGCACCAACCAAGGGTTTCTGCCCATTTTGCCAATCCCATTCCTTGCTCTAATGGCAGTTTACCTACAACGACAACACCACGTTTTGTGCGCCAGTAGTCCCAATTTTCATGCATAAGCACATCTTGTTGGGTGGGTTGATGATCGAGCCATTTTGCCTGAGGTTGGCTAAGCCAACGTGTAATTGGCGCAAGCCATGCATCACTGCCAATCACTTCTTCATTGGCGTTATACAATGGTTCTGCAAATGGTACATTAATATGCACAACCCCTTTTTGATTGGCTTGTTGGCCACAAACTTGTTCTACGCTTGCAACTAACCAATTTGCACTAAACACTTGGCTCGGTTTAGGTAAATTTAGGCTGGCAACTGGGTATTTTGCAAAAATATGCTGTTGCTCAATCGCTTGATTAGCTCCGCAACCAATTAATTCTGGCGGACGGTCTGCGGTTAGAACGATCAGGTTATGATGCGTGATTGATGCTTCTATTACCGCTGGCAATAAATTGGCTACAGCAGTGCCAGAGGTGACAATAATGGCAACGGGATCTTGCGTTGCTTTTGCCAAACCGAGTGCGAAAAAGCCGAGCCCACGTTCATCAAAATGGCTGTGGCATTCAGCAATACCTTGCTTTTGTAAATACAAGGCTTCTAAAGTTAATGGGGTAGAACGTGAACCGGGAGCGATACAGAAATGCTTAACACCATAACGGGTTACTGCATTTAAAATTACTCTTGCCCAAGTTCGGTTAAAAGTTGCTGTGTTATTCATTGTTGCTCTCTATTTCAGATAAACTGCTCAATCGGCAGTGACAAGCGGTATGATTTTGCAAAAAAATAAGCAAATTAGACCGCTTGGTTAATTATTTCATCTGTGCAAAAGCACGATCAGCCGCGACAAGCGTTTGTTCAATATCACTATCTGTGTGAGCCAAACTCATAAAGCCGGCTTCAAATGCCGAAGGGGCAAGATAAACGCCTTGTTCAAGCATTTTGTGGAAGAAGGTGTTAAATGCTTGTACATCGCATTTTGTTACGTCGGCATAGCTTGTCACGTTTTCTTGATCGGTAAAGAAAATGCCGAACATACCGCCGACATACTGCACACAAAGTGGAATGCCGTGTTTGCTTGCCGCTGCTTTAAAGCCTTTGGCTAAGCGTTCGGTCTTTGCTACAAGTTGTTGTTCATTGCCATCTTTACTTAACTCAGTTAAACAGGCTAGCCCTGCAGCCATTGCAATTGGATTGCCTGAAAGTGTGCCTGCTTGGTAAACCGGGCCAGTTGGTGCAATAAATTCCATAATCTCTTTTTTACCACCAAATGCCCCCACAGGCATACCGCCACCAATGATTTTGCCGAGCGTGGTTAAATCAGGGGTTACGCCGTAGTAAGATTGTGCGCCACCGAGTGCGACACGGAAACCTGTCATCACCTCGTCAATAATAAATACTGTGCCATACTGCGTGCAAAGTTCACGTAAACCTTGCAAAAATCCCTCTTTTGGTGGAATGCAGTTCATATTTCCAGCCACTGGCTCAATGATTAAACAAGCAATTTCATTTGGATATTGTTCAAAAGCGGCTTTGACGGAATCTAAATTATTGTATTCACAAGTTAGTGTATGTTTGGCAAAATCTTCTGGTACACCCGGTGAACTTGGTTGCCCGAGTGTTAAAGCACCGGAACCTGCTTTAACGAGTAAGCTATCCGAATGCCCGTGGTAACAGCCTTCAAATTTAATGATTTTATCTCGCCCAGTGTAACCACGCGCTAAACGGATTGCTGACATTGTTGCTTCTGTACCACTGCTTACCATACGTACCATCTCAATACTTGGCACGAGCTTACAAACGAGTTCTGCTAATTCAATCTCTTTTGCCGTTGGTGCACCAAAGCTTAATCCGTGTGGCACGGCCTCTAATACCGCATCGATAATTGCAGGGTGGTTATGCCCTAAAACCATTGGGCCCCAAGAGCCAACATAATCAATATATTTTTTGCCGTCAGTGTCAGTAATGTATGCCCCTTTGGCAGAATCAATAAACACAGGCGTACCGCCTACACCTTTAAAAGCACGTACAGGTGAATTTACCCCACCTGGGATAACTTTTTGCGCTTGTTCGAATAGGGTTTGAGATATGGTCATATTTTATCCTTTTTTGAATTTTATTTTTAAGAGCGGCACGATGTATCCGCCCCTACGGTTATTTTGTAAATTATTGCCGTAAAACTACCGCTTTTTATACGCCCAAACCATTATCGCTACGCCACCAATAATCATCGGTAATGAGAGCATTTGCCCACGGGTGATTAAATCTGCTGTGGTATTTACGGTTGGATCGATTTCTCGTACATATTCCACCACAAAGCGGAACACGCCATAGCCTATTAAGAATAGCCCTGCGACCGAGCCTGTTGGACGAGGTTTACGGATAAAGCAGTTTAGAATAACAAACAATACTAAACCTTCTAAAAAGGCTTCGTATAACTGTGATGGATGGCGAGGCGGGCTAAATGAACCGTCCGCATATTGTTCTACCATTGCCCAAGGTACATTGGTGACCCGTCCCCATAATTCGCTGTTGATAAAGTTACCTATACGCCCTAAGCCTAATCCAAAAGGAATTAGTGGTGCGATGAAATCGGCGGTTTGCCAGAAACTGCGGTGCTGGCGATAGCTTGTCCAAATCATGGAGACGATAACCCCAATTAAGCCACCATGGAATGACATTCCACCTTCCCAGATGCGGAAAAGGAACAGCGGATCAGCAAGGAGTTGCTCAAAGTTGTAAAACAGTACATCGCCGATACGTCCGCCCAGTACTACACCGAAAAAACCGTTATACAGCAGTTGATCAACTTGTTCAACACTCCATACACCGTTAGAGGTTTTGGCACGCTTGGTGCCAAGCCAGTAAGCAAAAGCAAAACCAAGCAGATACATCACGCCATACCAACGTAATGCGATTGGACCGATTTCAAAGATAATGGGATCGATTTTAGGGAAAACGAAAAACTGGTTCATGCGATTCCTTATTTCAAAAACATATTTAATGCAATTAACATGAGCATAATGGCAAAGGCTTTTTTCAGTGTCGCAACCGGTAATTTATTTGCCATGCTAGCGCCGATTTTTGAAGTAAAAATTGAGGTGGCGGCAATGCCAAATAGTGCAGGCAAATAAACATAGCCAAGTGAATATTCCGGCAGATTTGGATTTTTCCAGCCACTGATTATAAAGCTAATTGTTGCCGCAGCGCCTAACAAACAGCCACAGAAAGAAGATGTGCCAATCGCTCGTTTTAATTCCACGCCACGGCTATTTAAAAACGGCACAATAAAAGCACCACCTGCAATGCCGGCAAAGCTTGATAGCACACCTATTATTCCTCCGCCAATAAGCATAGATTGTGTTGTCATTGGTTTGGTTTCGGTTTGCTTTGGTTTCAGTGCCAAGAACATTTTGATTGCCATATAGAGCACCAAGGTGCCAAAGATCTTGGTCATTATTTCTTTTGGTAAGTCGCTAACCAGCAAACCAGAGATAAATACTGCTGTCATCAATGCAGGCACAAAAAATTTTGCGACAGACCATTCAACATTGCCTAATTTATTATGGCGTTGTGCTGCGGAGAAAGTCGTGAATACGATAGTGGCAAAAGAGGTACCGAGTGCAATCGACATCAGTAATTCATTTGCCACACCCATTTGGGGTAATAACCAAACCAATGTTGGTACGATAATCATACCGCCGCCAATACCAAATAGCCCTGCTAAAAAGCCCGCGACTGCGCCAAGAATTAAAAAGCTGATAAAGATCATTTTTTCCCCTTATGAAAACGGGCTTTTTGTCCGTCATATTTTTCATTGCGAAAAGGCCGTTTTTCACCACGTTCTTCCCGCCCTCTCTCTAGTTCGGCGCGTTTGCTTTCATTCATTAGCACTTGAGCAAACTCTTTCATGACTTTGCGATAGACATCTCGTTTAAATGAAACCACTTGGCGTACAGGATACCAAAAACTCACCCAGCGCCAGCCATCAAATTCTGGTGTTTTGGTTGTGCCGAGATTAATTTCGCTCTCTTTGCCTGTCAGCTGTAGCAGAAACCAACGCTGTTTTTGCCCGATACAGACCGGCTGCCCACTAGGGGCGTCATGACGAATTAAGCGTTTTGGCAATTTGTATTTTAGCCAATACTTCGATGCCCAAAGTAAGCGCACATCTTTTTTAGATAAACCAACTTCTTCATAAAGCTCACGGTACATTGCAGATTCAATGTTTTCACCTTCGTGAATTCCTCCTTGTGGAAATTGCCACGAATTTTGTCCAAACCGTTTTGCCCAGAGAACTTGCCCTTGTTTATTACAGATGACGATACCAACATTTGGGCGGTAACCATCGAAATCGATCAATTTAGACCGCCTTATTTTTTTAAATTCAAAATGGCGTTGATTGTTTCATAATTCGCCCTTTAGAACAAGGCGGAAGCCCAAAACAAGCGGTTAATTTTGCTTAAAAATTTACCAAAGTGGATAAATCTGTGGATAAGTTGAGTATTCTCAGAAATTGGTTTGTGGATAACGGTGGTAACTAATTGATCTTGAAAAGGATCTTTTTGTGGTATAACGCTCTAGACAAGCTCGTCAGACTCTGGATAAATCACCAGAAAAGTGGTAAAAAACAGCGGAAAAGCTGGCAAAAAGATCAAAGTAGATGCATTAATCATTTAAATGAGCGATCAGCGCAGGATCTTATCCCCATTGGCTGGGGATAAAATTGTGATAATTGTTGAAAGAAATCGTGTATAACTCAGAATAACTATTGAAATAAATAATAAAATTCAATAAAAACAAATGGTTATGTGTTTGTGGAAAAAGAAGGATAAGTATGGTTGTTTTTTGTCCAACATAATTTCTTCCCCAAGATAGGGGAAGAAGGTGAGGGATCAAGCAAGAGCGGCTAACGCTGCTGCGTAATTTGGTTCTTGCTTAATTTCAGGTACAAGCTCGCTGTGTAATACTTTGTTATTTTCATCTAATACAATCACAGAACGTGCGGTTAAACCTGCTAATGGGCCTGTCACTATTGCTACACCAAGGTTTTTTGCGAAGGTATTTGCTCGGAAACAGGACAACGTTTTAGCGTTTTCTATGCCTTCTGCGCCACAAAAACGAGCTTGTGCAAAAGGTAAATCGGCAGAAATGCAGAGTACCACCGTATTATTCAAATTAGCCGCTTGCTGGTTGAATACGCGCACAGAAGTTGCGCAAATACCAGTATCAATGCTTGGGAAAATGTTTAGTACCTTACGTTTGCCAGCAAAATTGGCTAGTGAGACATCGCTTAAATCGTTTGCGACTAAGGTGAAATCAGCCAGTTGGCTATCTTTGGTAGGGAAAGTGCCTGCAATTTCAATAGGTGTGCCTGCGAGAGTAATTGTTGTCATAGGAATGTTCCTTTTGGTGAAGTTAAAATATGAGGAGCTGTTTCGTATTCAAATTTATTTATTTGACGAATAACAGCCTTGCTACTATAGCGTTTTTTCGTCATGCTGAAAACGAGGACATATTAATTTAAGCAATAGGCATTTTAAGGGATCTCAGCTATACTTAACCCCATTTTTTCCGTTTATTCAGGAGCAGGCTATGTTAAAGGTTTTGCGTGTAATTGCTGTGGTATTCGCAGCAATATTTATTTGTCTTTTCGGGACAATCTATGCTTTATTACGTGGGCGTCATCCAAGTAGTGTTGGCGTGGTTGCACGCCTATTTGGGGCATTGCACCCATTAGTTGGCTTAAAGGTGATTACTCGCAAAAAACCAGAATTTAATCAACCAGCGATCTATATTGGCAATCACCAAAACAACTACGATATGCTTACCATTGCGGCTATGGTGCCGGAGCGCACGGTGAGTGTCGGTAAAAAAAGCCTGATTTGGATTCCATTTTTTGGCTTGGTATATTGGGCAACAGGCAATATTTTTATTCACCGTGAAAAGCGTAGCAGTGCAATCAGCACCATGAATAGAGTGGGCGAAATCATTCGTGAAAAGCAGGTTTCTATTTGGATGTTCCCTGAGGGCACACGCAGTCGCGGGCGGGGGCTATTACCATTTAAAACAGGGGCATTTCATACTGCTATCGCTGCAGGTGTGCCGATAGTACCAGTTGTGTGTTCGAGTTTACATAATAAGGTAGATCTTAATCGTAAAGATAATGGTATTGTGATCTGCGAACAGCTTGATCCGATTTCAACAGAAGGTTACAACCGAGAGAATTTAAAAGAGTTGATTGAGCGCTGCCACAGCGTGATGGCAGCTAAAATTGCACAGTTGGATCAAGAAGTAGCGAGATTAGAACAAAAGTAGTATGAAACTTTCCCGTCGTCAATTTTTACATCGTGCCACCTTAGGTAGCGCTTTCACTTTGTTACCTCCACCTTTATTAGCGAAGGAACGCCCGAATTTAAGTATTCCGCCATTAATAGAAGTCGGGAGAGGGCGCCCTGTGCGTTTAGATTTTCATCCTGCGCAAACCCAATTTGAAGCAGGGAAATGGGCAGATGTTTGGGGCGCGAATGGGCAATATCTTGCGCCAACGGTGAAAGTGAAATCAGGAGATTTTGTTAAGCTAACCTATGCAAACAGCTTGCCACAAGTTTTATCAATTAACATCCAAGGCCTACTAGCTCCAACAGCGATGATTGGGTCGAATCACCGTCAGCTTAAGCCAAATAGTAGTTGGTCGCCTATTGTCAATATTCAGCAAGCGGCTTGTACCTGCTGGTATCATGCTGATACGATGCTCAATTCTGCACCTCAACTTTATCGAGGCATTGCTGGACTGTGGATTATTGATGATGAAGCAAGTAAACAGGCAAAATTACCGAATAAATACGGGATTAATGATATTCCGTTGATTTTACAAGATCAGTTATTGGATAAAAATGGCAAGCCGGTGTTTAGTGCGAATGCTCCGTTCTTGGCTAAACGGCTATTTGTTAATGGGAAAGAGAACCCTAAAGTCACGCTTCCCCGCGGCTGGGTGCGCTTGCGTTTAGTGAATGCTTCGGTGTCTCGTCACTATGCTTTGCAGCTGGATAATGGTAAGCCGTTGTATGTTATTGCAACCGGTATCGGTATGCTTGCTGAGCCACTTGAAATGTCTGTCGTTATGTTAGCGCCGAGTGAACGGGTTGAATTATTAGTGGATCTCAATGAGGGAGAACGCGTAGCACTTTTGACAGGTGAAAAGCGTTCAATTTTGCACACCGTGGGACAATTTTTTCAAGACAACCATGAATTGGTTGATAATGTGGTACTTGAGATGCAGCCAGAGGGCTTACCTTCGGCGCTAAATATGGAACCACAACTGCCAGAATTTGATTTAAGCGCATTTAATTTAAAGATTGCGCAAGAACGAAAATTTGAACTGCGTGTACAAGATGCATTAATTAATCGCCAACGTTTTGATCCGAAACGAATTGATGCCGAAGTGAAACTTGGTAGTGTAGAGCGTTGGTATATTTTGGCTACGGAAACTATAGGTTTTACCCTACAAGGGGCTAAATTTGTATTGGAAACACGCAACCGTAAACCACAGCCACATAAACAGCTGGCATGGCGAGATACCGTACGTATTGAAAAAGATGAGGAGGTAACATTGCTAGTCAAATTTGAAAAAATGGCGGAAGCACATTTACCATTTACTTTTGGCGCAAGCGATTTTAGCTTACGTGATAAAGGTTTGATGGGGCAATTTATTGTCAAATAATATACAAGCGGTCGGATCTGTACATTTTTTTACGAAAAAAAATGTAAATCTTGCGATTATACTGTCATTCACTGTTAGAATAACCCGAGTTTATTTCAGGCAATAATAGGGCAAGTCCCTATTTTTATGTTTTGAGCGCAGCACTAAACGGAAAATAGAGATTTGTACTGATATAGGAAACATTATGACTACTGAATATTTAGATTTTGAACTGCCGATTGCAGAACTGGAAGCCAAGATTGAAGCGTTGCGTTCGGCAAGTAGTGGCGATGCAGAAATTAATCTTGATGATGAGATTGCTCGCCTTAAGAAGAAAAGCGAAGAATTAACCAAAAAAACTTTTGCTAATTTGGATGCATGGCAAATTTCACGAATGGCACGTCATCCAAGCCGTCCTTATACATTAGATTATATAGAACGTATTTTCACTGAATTTGATGAATTGGCAGGTGATCGTGCATTTGCTGACGATAAGGCAATTGTAGGGGGTATCGCGCGCCTTGATGGCAGACCAGTGATGGTTATCGGTCATCAAAAAGGACGCTCTGTGAAAGACAAAGTCAAACGTAATTTTGGTATGCCGGCACCAGAAGGATATCGTAAAGCATTGCGTTTAATGCAGATGGCCGAACGTTTTAATATGCCGATTATCACTTTTATTGATACTCCGGGGGCATATCCTGGCGTGGGAGCGGAGGAGCGAGGACAATCTGAAGCGATTGCCCGTAACCTGCGAGAAATGTCGTTACTCAAAGTGCCTGTGATTTGTACGGTGATTGGCGAAGGTGGTTCAGGCGGAGCACTCGCGATTGGTGTGGGTGATAAGGTCAATATGTTGCAATACAGTACCTATTCAGTTATTTCGCCAGAGGGTTGTGCATCCATTTTATGGAAAAGTGCTGAAAAAGCTTCAAGTGCAGCAGAAGTGATGGGATTAACCGCTACGCGTCTAAAAGAATTAGAACTGATTGACAATATCGTGCCAGAACCTCTAGGTGGAGCACATCGTGATTTTGATCAGATGGCAGCAAGTTTGAAGCAGCGAATTCTTGCGGATTTAGAAGATCTCTCACCATTGGATACCGAGAATCTGCTGGATCGTCGATATGAACGCTTGATGACTTACGGTTATGTTTAATGGCAAGCGGTCGTTTTTGTCTAAAAAATTGCAAAGCAAATTTTTTGTACAAATCGACCGCTTGTATTGCCATGAAAGGAATAGAATGAGAAAGTTGGGTCGATTATTCGGTTTATTAGGCAGTCTGCTGATAATAAGTAGCACACTGTCTGCCGAAGTGTACCATTTTAAGTTCAACCATCAAGATCGTTCGCAAGACCTCACCGAGTATAAGCCTATCGTGCAAGATGGTGGTACTGTGGCGGTAAATGGCGTGAAGATGAAAGGCTTTAATACCATTTTTAAAGACCCTCGCAATGCAGGGCCTAAGACTAACTATGCCAAACAAATCAACGCGAAGATTAAAGCCGAGTATTTAAAGCATTTTGAGCTGTATGCTATGCCAAATGGTGTGGTGTTTGTCCCAAAGAATTGGAAACTGGTTTACGGGGGTATTTCTAGTACCGGCGGCATTTTTTATACCTTTGTCCCTCCGCATGGTGATGATGGTTATCTCACGTTTTATCACAACGGCAGTTGCTTAAGTTGTGCCATGGAAAATGGTTCGCTATTTTTTAGTGAAGCAGCAAAGCATGCAAAAGATCACGATTTTAATACCTTTGAAAGTAATTTACCGCTGAATGTAGTGAAGATTAAGCAAGATTTGGTTTCTTATTATGCAGAATCAGGTTACTTACGTTTAGATGGTATCGCCTTTTATGATCCCTTTGCAAAAATTCCCTTTTGGAAAGCCGAAGTGAGTCTGCCGCCTATGCAACGCCATTTGGTGAATCCATTACTTAACCAATTTATTACCAAATACAATTAGCTTCAGGAAGTTTTTATGAAAAATGTTCTCTCTATCCAATCTCATGTGGTGTATGGCTACGCGGGAAATAAGGCTGCTGTTTTTCCAATGCAATTACTCGGTGTAGATACTTGGGCATTGAATACGGTACAGTTTTCTAATCACACCCAATATGGCAAATGGAAAGGAATGGTGATACCAAAAGAGCAGATTGGGGAGATAGCCCAAGGTATTGCGGAAATTGAGGCACTACACGAGTGTGATGCCATTCTTTCTGGCTACATTGGTGCGGCAGAACAAGGGGCAGAAATTTTAGCGGCGGTAGCGAAAATTAAAGCGTTAAATCCCAATGCGATCTATTTTTGTGACCCAGTTATGGGACACCCAGATAAAGGGTGTATTGTTGCTCCTGGGGTTGCCGAGTTCTTACGTGATGAAGCTATGGCAAAAGCCGATATTATTGCACCAAATTTAGTCGAACTAAGAGAGCTAACGGGTTTACCAGTCTTGGATTTTGACGGAGCAATTGAAGCTATTCGAACAATTCTGGGCAAAGGTGTAAAAAAGGTGCTAGTTAAACATTTAAGTCGAGTGGGCAAAGATCCAAGCCAATTCGAGATGCTACTTGCGACTCAAGAGGGGATTTGGCATATCAGCCGTCCATTGCATGAATTTAAGGCAAAAGATCCTGTTGGCGTGGGTGATTTAACCAGTGGTATCTTTCTAGCCAACTTACTCAATGGTAAATCTGATGTGGAAGCTTTTGAACATACTGCCAATGCGGTTAATGATGTGATGAGCGTTACCCAGCAAAGTGGCAAATATGAGTTACAAATTATTCAAGCCCGCGAGTTGATTGTTCATCCGCAAAGCCGCTATCAAGCGGTAAAAATTGGCTAAATTTTTGCAAAATTTGTGTAAAAATGCACCGCTTGTAAACCATGGTAAAGAAAATGTCGAACAACCACGAAACCGAAAAATCAACCACTTTTGTTGCAGAGCCGGTTCTTCCTCGGCACACAGACGATTTGGAAAATGCCTCTGACGAAGAAGAAATGGCGGAAGAATTTGTTGAAAACGAAGTTGAAGAAAAGCCAAAGAAAAAGGCGTATTGGATTCCGACGTTGTTAAAATTATCCCTGCTTGGTGCTTGTTGCATCGGTATTTATGGTATTTATCTTGATGGCAAAATTCGAGCTACAATGGACGGCCAAATTTGGCAGTTGCCTGCGGAAGTATATAGCCGAATTGAAAGTATTCGAATTGAAGATAACCTCACCACTGACCAAGTGCGCCAAATGCTGATTGATTACGGCTATCGCGAGGTGAATAACATTATTACGCCTGGGGATTTTAAATTTGATGAGAAAAACCGCTTAGTGGTGTTGCGTCGAGGCTTTCAATTTCCTGAAAATCCAGAAACCCAGCGAGTGTTGCGTTTAACTTTTCTCAATGGGTATTTAGCACGCATTGAAGATTTAAACTTACTGCGTGAAATTGAAGAGTTCCGCCTTGATCCGAAATTAATTTCTATGATCCATTCGGATAATGATGAAGAGCGTCAAGCCCTACGTTTGCATCAATATCCGCAATTATTAATTGATGCTCTGTTATTAACAGAAGATAAACGGTTCTTCCAACATGACGGGATCAGTTTAATCGGTATTGCACGTGCTTTAAAAGCAAACTACGAAGCTGGCGAACGCGTGCAAGGTGCGAGTACTTTAACACAGCAATTAGTGAAGAATCTGTTTCTCACTCGTGAGAAATCCTTCGAGCGTAAGATCAATGAAATTCTGATGTCGTTGATTTTAGATTTCCGCTACGACAAAAATACCATTTTGGAAACTTATCTAAACGAAGTCTATTTAGGGCAAAATCATCAATATCAAGTGCATGGATTTGGTTTGGCGAGTCAATTCTATTTTGGGCGACCGATTAATGAAATCACGCTAAATCAAATGGCGTTATTGGTGGGTATGGTGAAAGCACCATCTAACTATAACCCATGGCGTTTCCCCGAGGCCGCCAAAGCACGACGCAATGTGGTGCTTTACGTCATGAAGGAAAATGGCAGAATTACCCAAGCAGAGTACGACTTTTTATCGCAGCAACCTTTAGCGGTGATCGATAAAGGGGGTTTTTATGTGCCGCAGCCAGCCTTTATGCAAGCCTTGAATATGGAGCTTAAACAGCAATTAGGTGAAAACCGAACAGCGTTATTGTCGAAAGGGGCAAAGATTTTTACCACGCTTGATCGCAAATTACAGCGTTCTGCTGAGCTTGCGGTTATTCAAGGATTGGAAGATTTAGAAAATTCCAGTAAGAAAATTAAAGATTTACAAAGTGCTATTGTGGTGGCGGAGTATCGCACAGGTAAAGTGCGCGCCATGGTTGGTGACAGAAATACTCAATTTGCGGGCTTTAATCGTGCTACGCAGACTAAGCGCCAAATTGGTTCAACGGTAAAACCATCTATTTATGCCATTGCACTCTCTGATCCGAAAAATTTCCGCTTAAATACCCCAATTGAGAACAAAACCCGCTCAATTAAAGTGGGAAGTACATGGTGGACACCAAAAAACTATGATGGACGCACAGGTGGTTCGGTAATGTTAATGGACTCTTTAGTGCGTTCATTAAATATTCCAACCGTCAATATTGGGATGAAAGTCGGTCTGAAAAATGTGATTGCCAAACAAAAAGAGATGGGCTGGGACAGCGTTGATATTCCGCCTTACCCATCAACCTTACTGGGTTCTTACTCGATTTCGCCGTATGATCTTACCAAATCTTATCAAACCATTGCCAATGAAGGAGTGCGCATTCCTTTAACGACGGTGGAATCGATTATTGCACCAAATGGCGAGGTAATTTATCAGCCAAACCCTGTGCAAAGTGCGAAACAGGTATTGCCAGCGGAAGCAGCCATTCAAACCATGTATGCTATGCAACAAGTTGTTGAGCGTGGTACAGCACGTAGCCTACAGAATGAATTTGCCCGCTTACGCTTAGCCGGAAAAACAGGGACAACTAATGGCGCAAAAGATACGTGGTATGTTGGCGTAGATGGTGAGCATATTGCGACCGTTTGGCTTGGAAAAGACAATAATACCAACACGCATTTAACCGGCTCAAGTGGCGCATTACAGGTTTACAAAGAGTATTTGAAGCGCTCGCAGCCAACCGCATATCGCTTACCCGCAAATTCAAATTTACAGTGGGTTGGTATCAGTAGTTTTGGTTCTTGGGATTGCAGCAGTGCGAGAAAAATTCCTGTATGGCGTGATAAAGGACAGCGTTATTGTATAGGAGGTCAAACTGTTCAAGTGGGCAAACCAAGTGTATGGGATGCATTGTCGCTGACTAAAGATAGCATGAATAGTAACACCAAAGCAGAAGTCTCCGAGGATATGGCGGTTCCGGCAGAAGAAATTGCGCCAAGTGAGTAATTTATCCCTATTGATATAAGAAGCAAGCATAGTAAATATGCTTGCTTTTTTGTTTGCAAATGAAATGTGATGCTGAATTAACAGCGTAATTAGCTCAGAATATTTGGTTATTATTTATTTTATTGCTTTGCACTTTAGTGATTCATCTTATTTACAGCGCATTAATGAATAAAATGACAATACTGTTTCATCGGTATAATCAACAATTTAATGTAGGTGTAGGCATTATTTTCTCGGTTTAGCGTTATATATGTTGTATGGGACGATGCTAAGTCACTAGAATTTCAGCGTACATCTGTTTATTTTTCTGGCTTTTTTGAGTCGAAAAGATTATATTAGCGAACAATTGTTCGCTGAATATAATCAGGTTTAAATGGCTATGTCATCTCTCGATTTTCATTTTATCAATCGTTTTCGTCACCAAGCAGAAAAGTTGGCTCAACGCCCTGCATTGCGTTTTATGCAAGATCAGCAATGGGTAGATATGAGTTGGGCTGAGTTACAAAATCAGGTTAATCAACTCTCTTATGCTTTGCTTGCCAACGGTATTGGTGTACAAGATAAAATTGCAATTTTTGCCCATAATATGCCACGTTGGACGATCACAGATATTGGTGCGATGCAAATTCGCGCTGTAGCTGTGCCGATTTATGCAACGAATACGGCAAAGCAAGTGGAATATGTACTCAATGATGGTGATATTAAAATTCTGTTTGTTGGTGATCAGGAGCAGTTTGACCATGCGCTTGAAATAGCGCACAACTGTCCACAATTACAAAAAATTGTTGCGATGAAAGCAAATATTGAATTGCATCACTCTCCCCTTGCACAACATTGGGCTGATTTTATACAAGTGGAAGCTGATGAATCGTGTTTGCAACAGCGTCTAGCAGAAAAGCGTTTAGATGATCTTTTCACGCTTATTTACACTTCAGGCACAACGGGTGAGCCAAAAGGAGTTATGCTTGATTACGCCAACTTAGGGCACCAATTACAAGCACATGATAAAGCACTGCCAACTGTCGATGAAAATGACATATCGCTCTCTTTTCTACCGTTTTCACATATTTTTGAACGCGCTTGGATCTCTTATGTATTGCACCGTGGAGCGGTGAACTGCTATTTAGAAGATCCTCATCAAGTGCGGGAAGCGATGGCAACGGTTCGTCCAACGTTAATGTGTGCAGTGCCTCGTTTTTATGAAAAAATTTATACTGCGGTGTGGGATAAAGTAAACCATGCACCGGTGCACCGCCGCGCTTTATTTAACTGGGCGATTCGCACTGCAGAAAATGAATTTCTTGGTAAAAAAAATGTGATTTTTCACCGCTTGCAATATCGTCTCGCGGATAAATTGGTGCTCTCTAAGTTACGCCATTTATTAGGCGGTCGAATTCGTATGATGCCGTGCGGTGGGGCAAAACTTGATCATTCAATTGGGCTATTTTTCCAAAGTATAGGTGTCAATGTGAAATTAGGCTACGGCATGACAGAAACGACAGCCACGGTCTCATGCTGGCAAGAAAAAGGCTTTAATCCAAATTCAATCGGAGTTTTAATGCCCGATATGGAAGTGAAAATTGGAGAAGAAAATGAAATTCTAGTGCGTGGCGGTTCGGTAATGCGTGGCTACTATAAAAAACCAGAAGAGACAGCAAAAGCCTTTACTGCAGATGGTTTTTTAAAAACAGGTGATGCAGGGGAATTAGATGCAGAAGGCAACCTTTATATTACAGACCGCATCAAAGAACTGATGAAAACCTCAAATGGCAAATATATTGCGCCACAATATATTGAAGGTAAAATTGGCAAGGATAAATTTATTGAGCAGATTGCGATTATTGCGGATGCAAAAAAATATGTTTCAGCGCTTATTGTTCCGTGTTTTGACAGCCTAGAAGAATATGCTAAAAAGCTCAATATTACGTATCAAGATCGCATGGAGCTGATTAAAAATTCTGAAGTCGTTAAAATGTTTGAACAGCGTATTAACGAGTTACAAAAGGATTTGGCAAGTTTTGAGCAAGTGAAAAAATTTACCTTACTTTCGCAAGCATTTAGTACGAAAATGGAAGAAATCACGCCAACACTGAAATTGCGCCGCAAAGTGATTTTAGAACGCTATAAAGCGCAGATTGAGAAAATGTATAAGTAGGGTTTCGGAATTTGCATTATTAATAAACCTAAATAAAATCGCCGCCAGCTTTAACAGCTTGGCGGTTTTGATTTTAGATTAAAGCTGATATAGTTAGCTAAATTTATCTAGGAGGCAAAGCCTCCTTCATTTTTAAGGATTATTCGTGTTAAACGATCTATTACTTTCTATTCCTTTTATGACTCAAGCGCGTGTCGATTTGGTGATAAATGGCTTTTTTCCAATGGTTAAAGCGGCATTTTTGGTTTCTATTCCGTTAGCCATTGCTTCTTTTGTTATCGGAATGGTGATAGCGGTTGCTGTTGCGCTGGTGCGAGTGACACCAGTAAATAGCTGGCTACATCGTATTTTTCTTTGGTTTGTCAAAGGCTATATTTCGATTATTCGTGGCACGCCGATGTTGGTACAAATTTGTATCGTATTTTACGGCCTACCTGCGGTTGGCGTGTATATCGATCCTATACCTGCCGCAATTATCGGGTTTTCTTTGAATATCGGAGCCTACGGTTCAGAAACGATTCGAGCCGCTATTCTTTCTGTGCCAAAAGGGCAGTGGGAGGCGGGTTATACTATTGGCATGAGCTATATCCAGACTTTCCGCCGTATTATTGCACCGCAAGCATTTCGTGTCGCAGTGCCACCACTGAGTAATACGTTTATCGGTTTATTTAAAGATACCTCGTTAGCCTCGGTTGTGACAGTGACGGAAATGTTTCGTGTCGCACAGCAAGTGGCGAATATGTCGTACGATTTCTTGCCCGTTTATATTGAGGCTGGTTTGATTTACTGGTGCTTTTGCTGGGTGTTATTCTTCATTCAAGCCAGATTAGAAAAACGCTTTGACAGATATGTCGCGAAATAAACAGTCAGAGGCAATTTGCTGTGTCTCTGGTCATAAATAGTGGTGTAAGCAGCACCTTACAATAAAGTAATTGTTATGATAAAAATCCGCAATATTCACAAAACCTTCGGTGATAACGCCATTTTACAAGGGATTGATTTAGATATTCAAAAAGGGCAAGTTGTTGTGATTCTTGGGCCTTCAGGCTCTGGTAAAACAACATTTCTACGCTGTTTAAATGCGTTAGAAATGCCTGAACAGGGCTCCATTGAATTTGAAGGGGCTGAGCCGTTAATGGTAGATTTTTCTGCAAAACCAAGCAAAAAGACTATTTTAAATTTGCGCCGAAAATCAGGCATGGTGTTTCAAAATTACAATTTATTTCCGCATAAAACAGCATTAGAGAATGTGATGGAAGGCCCTGTTTTTGTACAGCAGCAAGCGGTCGAAATCGCACAAAAAAATGCAAAAGCATTGCTGGCTAAAGTGGGATTAGCGGATAAAGTCGATCTCTACCCATTTCAGCTTTCAGGTGGTCAGCAACAGCGAGTAGGGATTGCACGTGCATTGGCAATTCAGCCAGAATTAATGCTGTTTGATGAACCAACTTCAGCGCTTGATCCCGAGTTAGTGCAAGATGTGTTGAATACAATGAAATCACTGGCAAATGAAGGTTGGACAATGGTTGTGGTTACTCACGAAATAAAATTTGCACTAGATGTAGCTGATATTGTGATTGTGATGGATGGCGGCAAAATTGTGGAACAAGGCTCAGCTAAATCACTGTTTGAGAACCCGCAGCATGAGCGGACTAAGCGCTTTTTACAGCAACTTAGATTGGAATAATTGAGATTAAATGATGTTAAAGAAAGTATTGTTAATAAGTTTGACTATCGTTGAGGTCGGATGCAGTATTTTGCAATCGCCAACCCAACATAGTGTTGCTTTTCCTGGTGAATTTGCAAATGCAGATTATGTATTATCTGATGATGATGCCCGCCGTTGGGTTGTATTAAGTGAACAAACTGCTCAATGTGTTTACCCCAATTTAACTCGTATCCAACAGGCTCATTTTTCTAAGGAAGATGCTTATATTTATTCGCAATATGTGTTTTTCTACCCGCTAGAAAGAGTGATTGGTGAGCAGTATGTGAAATTTATTCAAAATGATGAAAAATCAATGGGTTATGCACAATATCAATTTAAGCGATTTAAACAGAACCCTGAATCAATTCCTAAGCTTACGGATAAACAATGTGCTACATTAAGGCTCAATGCAAAAGATGATTTGGCAGTTGTAAAAGGGCAATATAAGAGTGGAATGGTGGATGATATCCCAAACGACAGCAAAAATGGCGATGGGGTTGCGACCAATGATAACAAATTTTTCTTTGATATTATCAAATGGGGCGCCGCTTTGCTGTTATAGTTTGCAAGCAGTCGGTTTTCGCTAAGATTTTGCAAAAGAAAAGGCATAAGATTTTAAACTTATGCCTTCTTTTATTCAGCATTATTTTTTCAATAAATCACGAATTTCAGTTAATAATTTCTCTTCAGCGCTTGGCTCAGCTGGTTTTTCTGGTTCTGGCTCTGGTGCTTTTTTCAAGCTGTTAATTGCTTTTACCATACCAAATACTGCAATGGCGATGATTAAGAAATCAAAAATATTTTGAATAAATGCACCGTATTTTAAGGTAACAGCTTCTGCTTCGCCTTGTGCTTCTTGTAACACAATGGCTAAATCTTTGAAATCTACGCCACCGATTAACATACCGATTGGTGGCATAACAACATCGCTAACTAAAGACGAAACGATTTTACCGAATGCACCACCAATGATCACACCGACAGCCATATCAACAACATTGCCTTTTACCGCAAACTCGCGGAACTCTTTTAAAATACTCATGGAAATATCCTTAAAATGAAACAAAAAATAGGGCTGAAATGCCAGCCCTACCGAGAAAAAGAGTCCTGATTATAATTTAATCGTGACATTTGTATAGCAAATTTAACTTAATTTACGAAACGCTTAACAAAGAGATCTACTTTTTGCCAATCCGTATATTCATATTCTCGCGAAATATCGGTATCACCCTTGGTAATTCGCATAATAAAGCGAATCATCGTACGATCAAACCAATTATAGCGAGGATAAAATAACGCACCGGCAAACACTTCCACCAAACTAGGTTGCCAAGCAATACGAGCCAGCAGTTTTCGAGTATAAACATTCGTTTGTGGGGTGTTGCGATTTGCTTTACGTGCGGTGAGATTTACGCTGAAAAATGCTGATTTTTTCGTATTGAGCAAAGCATAATGCTGAGCAATAAATTTTTCCAGTAAAGGGTCAAAATGTCCATAGCGGATAGATGCACCAATAATAATCTGGTCGAAATTAGCAAAATTTGTTGCAGAAACGACCGCTTGATCACGCAGAGAAATTAGCTGGCAGTCAGGAATTTGCGATGCCATACGTTCAGCAATTTTTTTCGTTTGCCCATCACGGGTTAAATAGAGAATAGCGGTTTTCATTATACTTCCAAAAACGATTTCAAATAGTTGCAAAATTTTAAGGCAAATTGACCGCTTTTTGCTATGATACGCACAATTTTTTTGACGGAATCTAACCATGAGCGAACAAAAAGAAACCACCCATTTTGGCTTTAAAACCGTTGCCAAAGCAGAAAAGCAGCAACTGGTTGCCAATGTTTTCCATTCTGTGGCAGGTAAATATGATTTAATGAACGACCTGCTCTCTTTTGGTATCCACCGTATTTGGAAACGCTTTACGATTGACTGCTCGGGTGTGCGCCGCGGGCAAAAAGTGCTTGATCTAGCAGGTGGCACAGGCGATTTTACTGCAAAATTCTCTCGCATTGTGGGCGAAACAGGCGAAGTGGTATTGGCGGATATTAATAGCTCTATGTTGCAAGTTGGGCGTGAAAAATTGCGTAATCTTGGCGTGGTAGGAAATGTGAGTTATGTGCAAGCGAATGCAGAATGTTTACCGTTTGCCGATAACACATTCGACTGCATTGTAATTAGTTTTGGGCTGCGTAATGTGACTGATAAAGATAAAGCACTACGTTCAATGTTCCGTGTATTAAAACCCGGTGGTCGTTTGCTGGTGTTGGAATTTTCTAAGCCAATTATTGACCCGATTAGCCAAGTCTATAACTTCTATTCATTTAACATTTTGCCCAAAGTGGGCGAAGTGGTGGTCAATGATGGCGACAGCTATCGCTATCTTGCCGAATCTATCCGAATGCACCCTAAACAGGACGAACTCAAAGCAATGATGGAAAATGCTGGCTTTGAAAGTGTGAGCTATTACAATTTGAGTGCAGGGATTGTGGCTTTACATCGTGGATATAAATTCTAATGTTACATCAACTCAAGCAACAGCTTATGCTGCCACAATTTGCCATTGCTGGGCTAGAAACCGCATTAAATGGCTTAATAAAACGCTCTCCGCATATTTTGCCGATCTTACGCAAATTAGCAGGGAAAAACCTGCAAATTTGCCTGAAACAGCCAGATTTAACGCTCTTTGCATTTTTTAGTGAGCAACGTATAGATTGGCTTGGCTGTTATGAAGGTGAGATAGACTGCCAAGTGAATCTTGCTGCCAATGCGCTACCAAAACTTGCGGATAAAAGCCGTTTAACGGAACTCATTAACAATCAAACTTTAGTGCTACACGGCGATTTGCAGGTATTGCAACATTTTACTGTACTGCTTGATGGTTTAGAAAAAAATCCTGCTGAGTTGCTTTCGCCTTTGCTCGGTGATGTGGTGGCTCAAGCCAGCACAGATTTTGCCAAAGGGTTATTGGCTAAATTGAAAACTCAAATTCAAACGAACAGCGCAAATATTGTGGATAACTTGATGGTGGAGCGCCCAGTTTTAGTCCATCGTTTGCAAGTTGTTGATTTTTGCGATCAAGTACGAGAATTAGCAAAACAAGCGGTCGAATTAGAGCAAAAAATGGCAAATTTATCAAAATAATGAATATCAAAAATCTCAAACGCTTTTACCAAATCACTCAAACCTTTCTACGTTATGGAATCGATGAAATTGTCCCAGACATTCCTAAAACGCGTATGGTTCGGGCTATTCGTCGATCGTTATTTTGGGTGAAAAACCAATATCCCAATGAGCAATTTGGCGCACGTTTACGTCTTGCTTTACAAGAGCTCGGGCCGGTTTGGATTAAACTTGGGCAGATGCTTTCTACCCGCCGAGATCTCTTCGAACCAGAACTTGCTGATCAACTAGCACTGCTACAAGATAAAGTTGAACCATTTGATGGCAAAATAGCTCGCCAACTGATTGAGCAAGCCCTAGGAGGCAGCCTTGAACAGTGGTTTACAGATTTTGATGAGCAAGCGCTTGCCTCCGCTTCTATTGCACAAGTGCATACCGCTAAGCTCAAAAAAAATGGACAAGAAGTGGTGTTGAAAGTCATTCGCCCCGATATTGAGCCCATGATTAAAGCCGACCTAGCGTTAATGTATCAGCTTGCGGATTTGGTGCCGAAGCTTGCACCAGAAGGCAAACGCCTACGAGCGAGAGAAGTAGTGCGTGAATATGAAAAAACGGTGTTAGATGAACTTGATCTGCGAAAAGAGATGCAAAATGCGATTCGTTTGCGTGCTAATTTTGAGCAGGATGAGAAACTTTATGTGCCGTTAATGTATCCTGAATTTGCTCACAAGAATGTGATTGTGCAGGAACGGATTTACGGCATTCCAGTTTCCAATGTTGCCGAGCTAGAAGCTAATGGCACGAATATGCAGCTGCTTGCCGAACGTGGTGTACAGGTATTTTTTACCCAAGTCTTTCGAGATAGTTTTTTCCATGCGGATATGCACCCGGGAAATATCTTTGTCAATCCTAATCACCCTGAAAATCCGCAATATATTGGGATTGATTGTGGCATCATTGGGCAGCTGAATAACAATGATAAACGCTATCTTGCTGAGAGTTTCTTAGCTTTTTTCAATCGGGATTATCGTCGAGTAGCCTTGATGCACGTTGAGTCGGGCTGGACGCCAGCGGATACCGATATTGATGCTTTTGAGCAAGCCTTCCGTGAAGTATGTGAGCCGATCTTTGCTAAGCCGTTGGCGGAAATTTCGTTCGGACATTTCTTGCTCAATTTGTTTAATGTAGCTCGTCAATTTAATATGGAAGTGCAACCGCAACTCGTGCTATTGCAGAAAACCCTGCTCTATATCGAAGGCTTAGGCAGACAGCTTTATCCACAGCTAGATTTGTGGGCAACCGCCAAGCCATTCTTACAAGAGTGGCTTGATGAACAAGTTGGCGTAAAAGCAATGTTCCGCCAAGTGAAACAACGCTTACCCCAATTCCGTGAGCATTTTGCCGAATTTCCTGAAGTAGTATTTCAAGCACTACAGCAACAAAAGCAGATTAATTTTCGTTTGTCTGAAATAAACCAAAGCTTACAAGCGGGTAAAACACAGGGAAATTTTGCAAAATTTGTGGTGCTAGGCATAGCAATAGCAGGAACGTTTTGGCAGTTGGCGAATATACCGCTGTGGGTGGGGGTGCCGTTATTGTTGATTGAGTTGGTTTTATTGATGAGATTATGATAATAGGGCGGAGCAGTATCCGCCTTTTTATCATTATAAACTTTTGATGAGTTCCGTGACGATTTTAGAACGATAAGCTCTAAATGTATTATCAGGGATTGCACAGCCATTTCCTGTATGACTCCAGCATAAATTATCATATTGAGCATTGCTATGTTTCACACCATAGCGACAACTAGGCCAGTCTGTTGTGGGCAAATTGAAACCACGACGTTCTACATAATCGTAATATTTGTATTTTGAATAATTATAGAGTGTAGCTGGATTACTATTATAAGAATTCTCAATATTTGTCATTTTGTAAGTAAATGATGTGAGAACTTCCCCTGTACTATTATTGAGTAAAATTGCATCTATATTTGCAACCAATGGGTAAACTCTCGCATAGCTATCACAACCAGCTGCTTTCGCATAAGCGATACTATTTCCATAACCGATATAAGCATCTCTAATCAATAGCGTGTATGGAGCATTAACAGATTTGCCAAGAGAAGTCACTCTGTCAAGCATTATGCGGCTATCCATATAGAGTTTGTCATTGTTGATTAAATTGGCAAAGGTTGGTTTAAAACCATTTTCTATCATTTTTCTTTCAACATCGCCTTGAAATGCTTGATAAGTTAAGTGAGATTTAGAACAGCCTTGGCAGCTAGAGCCAATGTAAACACTACCATTATTCACAACTACTCGAGATGTTACCGAAACGTGATTATTTGAACGATTTTCTTGAGCATAAACGATAAAAATCTTGCTCCCTTGTGGAACATTACTTGATGTCGCTTTTTCAGGCTCACCATATTTTAAAATAGGAATTTGTACTTCCAATAATTGCTTTTGTTTATCTAATGGTGCACAAGCGGTTACTATTCCTGATATTAGAAGTGTTACGTAAAATTTTTTCATTGCATTTTCCTATCTAAGAAAAAGGCAATCATTAGATTGCCTTTGAATAATTAGTATTTAGAACCAGTGACTTTACCAACAGCTTCTGATGCTTTCATACTTGCTTCCATTTGAGCACGCATAACCGCTCCGTCCTTAGCACTTTTCCCAATTCCTTGCAATTCAGCACAACCTGTTAAAGCTACCACAGAGACCAAAAGTGTAAAAATTGATTTTTTCATAATGGGTTCCTTTTTGAATAAGATAAGATCTGAATGTTTTAAACTAGATTAAACTGATTTAAAACCATATTAGTTTAATATAAAACTAATATGGTTTACAGAAAATTTTTCATCAGGCTAATAATTTGCCTTATGAAAATACTGACAGACAAAGAAAAATTCAGCGAGCGGCTGAAATTTGCGTTGAGAAACGCACAACCAATGCTAACTAAAACCAGTGATATTGCATTGCGTTTCAATCTTCGGCACCCGAATGAGCCCGTGACTCAGCAGGCGGTATATAAATGGCTAAATGGGTTGGCTATTCCCTCTCAAGATAAGATAGAGACTCTTTCTGAATGGTTATCAGTTAAACCAGAATGGTTAAGATATGGTATTTCTGATGATGAGCCAAACTATTCTCCCCTTGATGAGATGTTAATTGAGCTGATTTATAAACTCTCTGAACAGCAGAAAGCAGCATTGTTGAGCTTTATTACCGTATTTAAAGATAAAGTGTAAAATGAATAGAAGATTGGTAAACAGTGGAATAATTATGTATTTTGCGAAATAGATCAAAAAATTCTATGCAAATTCAATAACAAAGTGCGTATAATCGCATTTAACTTTTTATTTTTAACTTAAGAGGACATTACATGGGTGGTATCAGTATTTGGCAGCTTCTGATCGTGGTTGCAATCATTGTTTTATTATTTGGTACTAAGAAATTGCGTACTTTAGGTGCAGATTTAGGTGAGTCGGTAAAAGGCTTTAAAAAAGCGATGAATGATGATAAGCCAAAAGATGCTGAATTTGAAAAAGTGGAACAAAAAGCCGCAGAAAAAGTAGAACAAACCGCAAAAGATAAAGAGCAGGCATAATCCGTGTTTGATATTGGTTTCTCTGAATTAGTGCTAATTTTTTTGGTGGGCTTAGTGGTGCTAGGTCCCCAACGTATGCCAGTGGCAATCCGCACCGTAATGGGGTGGGTACGTACTATTCGTGGTTTGGCACATAATGTCCAAACTGAACTTGCTCAAGAGCTTAAACTGCAAGAGTTGCAAGAGAGCATTAAAAAAGCAGAGGCATTGAATATTAGCAATCTTTCTCCAGAGTTGAGCAAAACGGTGGAAGAGCTAAAACAGTCGGCACAAAAAATGCAGGAAACGCTCAATTCTGCCAAAGGTGAAATTCAAGGCTTAAGTGATCAGCAAGTGGCGGATATTCAAAATCGCATTGAGCAGGAGCATCAAACACTATCAAGTGAACAAGTTGCTGAATTGCACCAAGCTGAGGGTAAAACACCTGAAGAATTAGTCGAGTTGGCAGAATTGCACGAGGGTGAAGAGCATCCCGATATGGATACCGAAAGTTTGCATGCGTATTATCCACCAGATGAGCCATTAGATACGGCTGAAAATCCGACACTAGAGCAGGAAAAATCGAATGTCAGTTGAAGAATCCCAACCGCTTATTTCCCATTTAGTCGAATTGCGTAACCGCTTACTTAAAGCGGTTATTTGCGTTTTGATTGTTTTTGTTTTACTCGTTTATTGGGCGAATGACATCTATTCATTACTCGCAAGCCCTTTAACTGAGCGTTTGCCTGAAGGGGCAACGATGATTGCAACCAATGTTGCAACCCCATTTTTTACCCCAATCAAATTAACCTTGATTGCTTCGGTATTTTTATCCGTTCCTTATATTTTGTACCAAATCTGGGCGTTTGTTGCGCCTGCGCTTTATAAGCAAGAGAAGCGCTTAGTCTATCCACTGCTCATTTCAAGTACTTTATTGTTCTATATTGGTGTTGCCTTTGCTTACTATGTGGTATTTCCGCTCGTCTTTGGTTTTTTAACGAGTACCGCCCCTGATGGTGTGATGATGGCAACGGATATCAGCAGTTATTTAGATTTTGTGCTGACTATTTTCTTAGCCTTTGGCATCTGTTTTGAAGTACCTGTTGCGATTATTTTACTTTGTTGGTCAGGGGTAACCACTCCAACTGATCTAACGGCGAAACGCCCATACATTATTGTGGCTGCCTTTGTGATCGGTATGTTCCTAACCCCACCAGATATTTTTTCGCAAACGTTGCTTGCGATTCCAATGGTCTTGCTATTTGAGGTGGGAGTACTTGTTGCACGTTTTTATGTGCCGAAAGATGAGAATACCACTGAAATGGAATAATCTCGACCCGCACAAGCGGGTCTTTTTTTAGAAAAAAATGCAAAATGAAAGTTTGTGTAATTAAAACCTCATCAATGGGCGATGTAATTCATACATTGCCCGCATTAACCGATGCACAACGAGCAATACCTAATTTGCAAGTGGATTGGGTGGTTGAGAAAGCATTTAGTGAAATTCCAAATTGGCATAGTGCGGTAAATCGTGTTATTCCACTTGAAATTCGCCGTTGGCGGAAAAATCTTTGCCAAGCAAAAACGTGGCAGGAGTGGCAAGCTTATAAAGCTGCTTTGAAAGCAGCGCAGTATGATACCATTATTGATGCACAAGGGCTGCTCAAAAGTGCACTATTGGCTACTCGTCTTGCTCAAGGCAAAAAATATGGCTATGACTGCCGTTCAGCTCGAGAAGGCTTAAGCAGTCTATTTTACGATCAGACTTTTAATATTCCTTATCAGCAACATGCAGTAGAGCGAATTCGCCAGCTTTTTGCCCGTGCACTAGGTTATCAATTAACGCAAGAAATAGGCGATTATGGTATCGCATGTCATTTTGTAAAAAATAGAGAAAAAAAGACCGCTTGTTTGCCTTATATTATTGCTGTTCATGCCACAACTCGTGATGATAAGCATTGGGGGGAAGATTATTGGACGGAATTATTTGCTTTATGCGATCAGCATCATCTTGAAGTGCGTCTGCCTTGGGGTAACGAGCGGGAGAAAGCGCGTGCTGAGCGGTTAGCGGCACAGGGTGAGCATATCCGAGTGTTACCGAAAATGAGTTTAACCGAATTAGCAGCAGAATTGGCAAATGCTAAAGCTGTGGTGTCGGTGGATACAGGTTTGAGCCATTTAGCGGCTGCTTTAGATACCCCAAATATTATTTTATACGGCGCAACAAACCCGAAATTAATAGGGGCTTATGGTAAAAATCAGCATTACTTGCAGGCAAACCGTATGCAAAATATTCAAGTTTCGCAAGTTTGGCAGGCCTTAGAGCAGATTTTAACCGCTTGAAATAAAAATAAAAAAATCTGTTTGACAAGCAAAATGTCATCTATATAATACGCACCTGTTTTCGCTGCTAAGCGATAACAATGCGGGAATAGCTCAGTTGGTAGAGCACGACCTTGCCAAGGTCGGGGTCGCGAGTTCGAGCCTCGTTTCCCGCTCCATTTTGCCCGAGTGGCGGAATCGGTAGACGCAAGGGATTTAAAATCCCTCGCCTTTCGGGGCGTGCCAGTTCAAGTCTGGCCTCGGGCACCATTTTAATTCCGCAAGATCTTAAAGATAGCACCACGAGGTGCTTTTTTTATACCTGAAATTTGGCTTCCCCATTGCCAGCTTTTGGCAAATTCTGTATAATTCGCAACCTTTTTTAAGTTTGAATTTTTGCAATATTCGGAGAATATAAATGGCTCGTGTAACCGTACAAGATGCAGTAGAGAAAATCGGCAACCGTTTTGATTTAATTTTAACTGCGGCACGTCGTGCAAGACAATTACAACTTCATACCCGTGAGCCATTAGTGGCAGAAGAAGATGATAAACCAACAGTGATTGCGTTACGTGAAATTGAAGAAGGTTTAATCAATAACCAAATTATGGATCAGCAAGAGAACTTTGAAGCAATGCAACAAGAGGTTGCTGAGAAAGAAGCCATTTCTTTCTTGGCAGATGTGCAAGCAAACTCTTAATACAATAGATTATTGAGAATGGGCAAGGAATAGTGATATTCTTTGCCCATTTCTATTTGGTAACTTGAAATGCGTGGGGTGCGATATGGAATTGTTTGAGCCTTTAGAACGAGTTATTCGTCACTATTTACCGGAAGATAAGATTGAGATCATCAAACGCGCTTTTTTGATGGCAAAAGATGGGCATACTGGGCAATTTCGTTCCAGCGGTGAGCCCTACATTACGCATCCTGTTGCCGTTGCTTGCATTATTGCAGAGATGGAACTTGATCATGAAGCGGTAATGGCTGCATTGCTGCATGATGTGATTGAAGATACGCCTTATACTGAAGAGCAAATCGCTGCTGAATTTGGTACTAATGTGGCCGAGATTGTACAGGGGGTATCTAAATTAGATAAATTAAAATTCCGTACTCGCCAAGAAGCACAGGTTGAAAACTTTCGTAAAATGATTTTGGCAATGACCAAAGATATTCGTGTAGTGCTAATTAAGCTTGCTGACCGCACACATAATATGCGTACACTGGGTTCGCTTCGCCCAGATAAACGTCGTCGTATTGCGAAAGAGACGCTTGAAATCTACACGCCACTCGCTCACCGTTTAGGGATTGAACATATTAAAAATGAATTGGAAGATCTCTGTTTTGAGGCAATGTTTCCACACCGCTATCGTGTCATGAAAATGGCGATAGAGATGGCGCGTAGCAATAAACAAGAGTTAATTGAGCGTATTTCTAATGAGATCCAAGCTAAGCTTAATAGTGCAGGCATTGCTTGTCGCATTTATGGTAGAGAACGCCCCCTATACTATCTCTATCAAAAAATGCAGGCAAAAGAACAGCATTTTTATTCTATTCTGGATATTTATTCTTTCCGAGTGGTAGTGGATAACGTTGATACTTGCTATCGAGTGCTAGGGCAGATGCACGCACTCTATAAGCCACGCCCCTTCCAAGTAAAAGACTATATTGCCGTGCCGAAAACGAATGGCTACCAGTCGTTGCATACAGCGATGATTGGGCATAAAGGTGTACCGATTGATGTGCTAATTCGCACCGAAGAGATGGATCAAGCGGCACGTTTTGGTGTGGCTGCGCACTGGGGGTATAAAGATCACGAAACGAGTGTGCAAGTACGCGCACAACAATGGCTAAAAAGCATTGTTGAAATGCAGCAGAGTGCAGAAAACTCAGCAGAATTTATCGAAAATGTAAAATCAGATCTGTTCTCCAGCGATATTTATGTTTTCACGCCAAAAGGCAGAATTGTGCAGTTACCAGCCAATGCAACAGCAGTGGATTTTGCTTATGCGGTGCATACCGATATTGGTGATCGCTGTATTGGCGCTGTTGTTGATCATCAACCATATCCACTTTCTCAGCCGCTACAATCTGGGCAAACCATTGAAATTCAAACGGCAGATAGTGTGCGTCTTAATGCATTATGGTTAAATTCTGTGGTGACTGCTAAGGCTCGCTCTAGCATTCGTAGTATCCTTAAACGCCAACAATATGGCGAAGCGGTTTCGCTTGGGCGTCGCCAGTTGCTGCTTGCGCTCAATTTGCAATATTTTGAAGATATTGACCCGCTTGCACTGGAAACAGCACTTGTTGAACTGAAAATTGACACTGTTGATGAGTTACTTGCACAAATTGGCTTAGGGCATCTGTTGAGCTCAGCAGTTGCAGAGCGATTACGGGGCAAAATGCAGACAAACACAGTGGTAAATCAAGCCGAATTTGAAAGTGTGATTTTAGTGGATTTGCACGATCAACAAGGCATTTTAGCTGAAATTATTACGACCATTTCCACCTTAAATAGCAATATCAACGATATTCAAAGCCAGCCGATTGAAGGTGGCTACCAGCTACGCTTGCGTATTACGGCGACTAGCCAAAGCCATTTAGAAATGTTATTGGCAAAAATAAATAGTCTTTCAGCGGTAATACAAGCGGTGCAAATTGCAGAATAATTTACAAAAAAGTGCCTTAGCGGCACTTTTTTTGTGAGAAAAAGAAAACGGTGTCGTCTAATTAGAATATGTCTCTGTTTTAGTTTAAAGGGGAACAGTTTATGAGCTTTACTCGCTTTGATGTCACACCTGAGCATCTATTCCGTCAACGCCGCCAAATTATTAAAGCGCTGGGTATTGGTTCTGCGGCAGCATTATTGCCAAATATTTCGTTAGCAAGCACACAAAAAGCTCTGGATTTTCATAAAGCAAATGAAACCCAGTTGATGCTCACGCCTGAAAATAAGGTCACTGGTTATAATAATTTTTATGAATTTGGTACAGAGAAAAGTGCACCCGCAAAATTTGCACAAGATCTAAAACTTGAGCCATGGTACGTAGAAATTGGTGGTGAGGTCGAAAATCCGTTTACACTCAATTACGCGGAACTATTTAGCACTTTTCCGTTAAGTGAGAAGATTTACCGTTTTCGTTGTGTTGAGGCGTGGTCGATGGTCATTCCTTGGGTTGGTTTTGAACTTGCGCGTTTAGTTGAAAGAGCCAAACCAACTACAAAAGCAAAATATGTGGTATTCCATACGCTTTATGATCCAAAACAAATGCCAGGACAAAAAAATCGCTTATTTGGTGGTGGTATTGAGTATCCATATGTGGAAGCATTGCGTCTGGATGAAGCGTTAAACTCTCTTTCATTGCTTGCTGTCGGCTTATATGGCAAGAGCCTCCCCCCACAAAATGGTGCGCCGATTCGCTTGGTTGTGCCATGGAAATATGGTTTTAAAAGCATTAAATCGATTGTCAAAATTACCTTTTCAGAAACGCGCCCAACCACTACATGGGAAAGCCTTGCCCCACATGAGTATGGGTTTTACGCTAATGTGAATCCAGAAGTTGATCATCCTCGTTGGTCACAAGCCTCTGAGCGGGTTATTGGTAGTGGAGGCTTGTTATCAGTAAAACGCCAGCCAACCTTAATGTTTAATGGCTATGAAAAAGAGGTTGCTCATCTTTATAAAGATTTGGATTTGAGAGTAAATTTCTAATGTTAGGATTATTTCGAACACTTATTCACCTTGGTTGTAGCTTGCCGTTAATGTGGCTGACTTGGGTGCTGGTTTCTGGCGATGAAAGCGCTTTTGGTGCTGATCCTAGTAAAGAACTGATTCATTTCTTAGGCTACAACGCTATTGTTATTTTCTGCGCAATGTTTTTACTTGGCATTTTTTTGCAATGGCGTCAGCTTAACCAGTATCAGATTTTGCGCCGCGCATTAGGGCTTTGGGTATTTAGCTACGCGGTGCTCCATGTAAGTGCATTTTTATGGTTGGAACTCGCACTGGATGTACGTTTATTTGGACAAGAGCTAATCAAACGCCCTTATCTGATTTTAGGTTCGGTGGCGTTTTTGATTTTAGCCATGATGGCGATAACCTCGTTACCCAGCTTAAAACAGAAATTAGGCAAACGCTGGTTTAGTTTACATCAATGGAGCTATATCGCACTGGCGGCAGCGGCAATACACTATTATTGGTCAGTGAAAAGCCTCACTATTGCTCCTATTGTAGTAGGCTGCGTTGTCCTATTTATTTTGGCAGTACGCCTTATCAAAAACAAATAGAAAACTATTCTCTTACTAGGGATGTTGATGTTTCAAATGGCGTGTTGTTATCGCTAAACATCAACACACCCTAGATTGCGCTAAATTAAAAGTGCAAGCTTTCTCCCTTTTTTGTACAATCAAGCGGTCTTTATTTCCAAATTTTTTGCAAAATGGCCCAACAATTGTTAGATGGTGTACCGCTCACCGCACTTTCTGGTGTGGGGGCTGCAGTCTCGGCAAAACTGACTAAAATCGGTATCAATAATGTACAGGATCTGCTGTTTCATTTACCGTATCGTTATGAAGATCGCACACGGATTACGCCAATGATTGATCTACGTCCCGATAGTTACGCGACTATTGAGGGCGTAGTACAGCTGACAGAGGTACAGTTCGGCAAACGTCCAATTTTATCGACCACACTCTCTGATGGCACAAGTAAGATTACGCTCAAATTCTTTAACTTCAATGCTGGAATGAAAAACAGCCTGCACCAAGGCGCACGGGTAAAAGCGTTTGGTGAGATTAAGCGTGGGCGCTATATGGCGGAAATTCACCACCCAGAATACCAAATTATCCGAGATAACCAACCGCTGGTGCTGGCTGAAACATTAACGCCAATTTATTCCACTACTGAAGGGCTAAAACAAGCCTCTTTGCGTAAACTGACCGATCAAGCACTTGCGTTATTGGATAAGGTTCAAGTCGCTGAGCTGCTACCCGATGAGTTCAACCCGCACCAATATAGCCTGAAAGAGGCATTGAAATTGTTGCACCGTCCGCCACCGTCTATTTCACTTGAACAGTTAGAAAATGGCGAACATCCTGCGCAAAAGCGGCTGATTTTTGAAGAGTTGCTGGCACATAATTTGGCGATGCAGAAAGTGCGTATGGGGGCTCAACGGCAAGTAGCGCAGGTATTGCGTTATCAAACAGATATCAAAAGCAGATTTCTTGCTGGTTTGCCTTTTCAGCCGACCAATGCTCAAAGCCGAGTCACAGCGGATATTGAACGAGATCTTGCACAACCACACCCCATGATGCGTTTAGTACAAGGCGATGTCGGGTCAGGAAAAACCTTAGTGGCAGCTTTGGCTGCATTGTTGGCAATAGATAATGCGAAACAAGTTGCACTAATGGCACCTACCGAAATTCTTGCTGAACAGCATGCGAATAACTTTGCAAATTGGCTACAGCCGTTTGGGATAGAGGTTGGCTGGTTGGCTGGCAAAGTAAAAGGAAAAGCAAGAGTCGCACAGCTTGAAGCTATTAAAAACGGTGATGTGCAGATGATTATTGGTACACACGCTTTGTTCCAAGAAAGCGTAGAATTTCATGATTTAGCATTAGTCATTATTGATGAGCAACACCGCTTTGGTGTACATCAACGGCTCACTTTGCGAGAAAAAGGGGCGAAAGAAAATGTGTATCCCCATCAGTTAATTATGACCGCAACGCCAATTCCAAGAACATTGGCGATGACAGTGTATGCTGATCTAGATACGTCAATTATTGATGAATTACCTCCAGGACGAACCCCAATTAAAACGGTAGCGATTTCAGAAGATCGCCGTCATGAGATTGTGCAACGCGTTTATCAAGCCTGTAAAAATGAAGGACGACAAGCCTATTGGGTTTGTACTTTAATTGATGAAAGCGAGGTGTTAGAAGCACAAGCAGCGGCAGCTATTGCCGAAGATTTGCAACGAGCCTTACCTGATTTGCGTATTGGCTTAGTGCATGGACGAATGAAACCGCAAGAAAAACAAGCAATTATGGCGGAATTTAAGGCGGCAAATATTGATTTGCTGGTTGCCACTACTGTGATTGAAGTTGGCGTAGATGTGCCAAATGCCAGCTTGATGATTATTGAAAATTCCGAGCGTTTAGGTTTAGCACAACTTCACCAGTTACGTGGGCGAGTGGGACGGGGAGCAACGGCATCGCATTGTGTTTTGCTCTACAAACCACCGCTGGGTAAAATTTCGTCTAAGCGTTTGCAAGTGATGAGAGATAGTCAAGATGGTTTCTATATAGCGGAAAAAGATTTAGAAATTCGAGGCACAGGAGAGATCCTTGGCACTAAACAGACCGGTATGGCGGAGTTTAAGGTGGCGGATTTGATGCGTGACCGAAAAATGATCCCGCTCGTGCAAAACTACGCACGGCAGATTATTAGCAGTAATTTATTATTGGCAGATTTGCTAATTAAACGCTGGTTGGAAGAGAAAACAGAGTATTCAAATGCTTAGAAGCCAAATTAGCGGTAAGTTTGCAAATTTTTCTGCCAATTTTACCGCTTGCTATTGATATGAGCATTCATCTTTTTTGCTAAATTTGCTTGCAATATGTACGTGATTAAGGTAGAATCCCTGCGCTTTTACGATATGTAAGAGTCGCTTAGTGTAATCATTTACTAAGTGGGCTGCCGATTTGGCAGCTGTAAAATGTTCCCGATTTGGGAGCTATAACAAGGTATGGCTGAGCCCCCTAATTTCAAAAGAATTAGTGGTGGTTTGGTTTTTTATTAGCTAATTTTTGTTAATGGAGCTCTGGTCTAATGCAGAACCAAAGAATCCGTATCCGCTTAAAAGCTTTTGATCATCGTTTAATTGATCAATCTACTGCGGAGATCGTAGAAACAGCTAAACGTACTGGTGCACAAGTTCGTGGTCCAATTCCTTTACCAACTCGTAAAGAGCGTTTCACCGTGTTGATTTCTCCACACGTAAACAAAGACGCACGTGACCAATACGAAATTCGTACTCACAAACGTTTAGTAGATATCGTAGAGCCAACAGAAAAAACTGTTGATGCATTAATGCGTTTAGATTTGGCTGCCGGCGTTGACGTGCAGATCAGCCTAGGTTAATTAAGAGGTTATTACAATGATTGGTTTAGTCGGTCGTAAAGTTGGTATGACCCGTATCTTCAATGAAGACGGTGTTTCTGTACCAGTTACCGTTATCGAAATCGAAGCCAACCGTGTGACTCAAGTGAAAACCCTTGAAAACGATGGCTATTCTGCAGTTCAAGTTACTACTGGCTCTAAAAAAGCAAGTCGTGTAACTAAGCCAGAAGCAGGTCATTTCGTGAAAGCAGGTGTTGAAGCTGGTCGCGGTTTATGGGAATTCCGTACTGAAGGTGAAGAGTTCACTTTAGGTCAGGAAATCAATGTTGACATCTTTGCAGATGTTAAAAAAGTAGATGTTACTGGTACTTCTAAAGGTAAAGGTTTCCAAGGTGGTGTTAAACGTTGGAACTTCCGTACCCAAGATGCTACTCACGGTAACTCTTTATCACACCGTGTACTTGGTTCTATTGGTCAAAACCAAACTCCAGGTCGTGTGTTTAAAGGTAAAAAAATGGCAGGTCACTTAGGTGCTGAGCGTGTAACCGTTCAATCACTTGAAGTGGTTCGTGTAGATGCTGAGCGTAAATTATTATTAGTTAAAGGTTCTGTACCAGGTGCAACTAATAGTGATGTTATCGTTAAACCAGCAGTTAAAGCATAAGTCTAGGAGATAGAGATGGAATTACAAGTTGTAGGTGCAAACGCACTAACTGTTTCTGAAACTACCTTCGGACGTGAGTTTAATGAAGCATTAATCCACCAAGTAGTTGTTGCTTATGCAGCAGGTGCTCGTCAAGGATCTCGTGCGCAAAAAACTCGTGCAGAAGTGTCTGGTTCAGGTAAAAAACCTTGGCGTCAAAAAGGTACAGGTCGTGCTCGTTCAGGTGATATCAAATCACCAATCTGGCGTTCTGGTGGTGTAACTTTCGCAGCAAAACCACAAGATCACAGCCAAAAAGTGAACAAGAAGATGTACCGTGGTGCAATTAAAAGCATTCTTTCAGAGCTTGTTCGTCAAGAACGTTTAGTGGTAGTTGAAAAATTTGAAGTAGATGCACCAAAAACTAAAGCTCTCGTTCAAAAATTAAAAGATATGGCGTTAACAGACGCGCTTATCATCACTGCAGAAGTGAACGATAACTTATATTTAGCTGCACGTAACTTACACAAAGTGGACGTTCGTGATGTTCAAGGTATCGATCCAGTAAGCTTAATCGCTTTTGATAAAGTGGTTATCACTGTTGATGCAGTTAAACAAATTGAGGAGATGTTCGCATGATGCAAGAAGAACGTTTGCTAAAAGTGCTTAAAGCACCGCATATCTCTGAAAAAGCGACAAACAACGCAGAAAAAGGCAACACTATCGTATTTAAAGTTGCATTAGATGCAAACAAAGTTGAAATTGCTAACGCAGTTGAACAACTTTTTGAAGTGAAAGTTGATTCTGTTCGTACTGTGGTTGTTAAAGGTAAAACTAAACGCCGTGGTGTGAAAGTTGGTCGTCGTAGTGACTGGAAAAAAGCTTATGTAACTCTTCAAGAAGGTCAATCACTTGACTTCGTTGAAGGTGCGGCAGAGTAATCAGAGGAGATAAAATAAATGGCTATCGTTAAATGTAAGCCGACCTCCGCTGGTCGTCGTCACGTAGTTAAAGTTGTAAACGCTGAGCTACATAAAGGTAAACCTTTTGCAGCGCTTTTAGATACTAAATCTAAAACTGGCGGTCGTAACAACTTAGGTCGTATCACAACTCGTCACATTGGTGGCGGTCACAAACAGCACTACCGTTTAATTGATTTCAAACGTAATAAATTAGACATTCCAGGTGTTGTTGAGCGTTTAGAATACGATCCAAACCGTTCTGCGAATATCGCATTAGTACTTTATAAAGATGGTGAACGCCGCTACATTTTAGCACCAAAAGGTTTAACTGCTGGTGATCAAATTCAAGCGGGTGCTTCAGCGCCAATTAAAGTAGGTAACGCATTACCAATGCGTAATATTCCTGTTGGTACAACTGTACACAACGTAGAATTGAAACCTGGTAAAGGTGGTCAAATCGCACGTTCAGCAGGTGCTTACGTTCAAATTATTGCCCGTGAAGGTAACTATGTAACTTTACGTCTTCGTTCAGGCGAAATGCGTAAAGTATTAGCTGAGTGTACTGCAACTATCGGTGAAGTAGGTAACTCAGAACATATGCTTCGCGTTCTTGGTAAAGCAGGTGCAAACCGTTGGAGAGGTATTCGTCCAACAGTTCGTGGTACTGCGATGAACCCAGTAGACCACCCACACGGTGGTGGTGAAGGTCGTAACTTCGGTAAACACCCTGTTACTCCTTGGGGCGTTCAAACCAAAGGTAAGAAAACTCGTCACAACAAACGTACTGATAAATTCATCGTACGTCGTCGTGGCAAATAATTTAATTCATTAACTAAAAGGTAAACACCAATGCCACGTTCCCTCAAGAAAGGTCCTTTCCTTGACCTACACTTGTTGAAGAAGGTAGAGAAGGCGGTGGAAAGCGGGGATAAAAAACCAATCAAAACTTGGTCCCGTCGTTCAATGATCATTCCATCAATGATTGGTTTGACCATCGCAGTCCATAATGGTCGTCAGCACGTTCCAGTTTATGTTTCCGACGAAATGATCGGTCATAAATTAGGTGAATTTGCACCGACTCGTACATACCGCGGTCACGCCGCAGATAAGAAAGCTAAGAAATAAGAGGTAAAAGATGGAAACTATTGCTAAACATCGTTACGCTCGTACTTCTGCCCAAAAAGCTCGCTTAGTTGCTGATTTAATTCGCGGTAAAAAAGTTGCGCAAGCACTAGAAATCTTAACTTTCACTAACAAAAAAGCAGCAGCGCTTGTTAAGAAAGTATTAGAATCAGCTATTGCAAACGCAGAGCACAATGACGGTGCAGATGTCGATGATCTTAAAGTTGCTAAAATCTTCGTTGATGAAGGTCCAAGCATGAAACGTGTAATGCCACGTGCTAAAGGTCGTGCAGATCGTATTTTAAAACGTACTAGCCACATCACTGTGGTAGTATCGGATCGTTAATTAAGTAGAGGAATAACAGAAAATGGGTCAAAAAGTCCATCCACATGGTATTCGCCTAGGTATTGTTAAGCCTTGGAGCTCTACTTGGTTTGCGAATACACAAGATTTCGCTGATAATTTAGAAGGCGATTTCAAAGTACGTCAATTTTTAAACAAAGAGTTAGCGAACGCTTCTGTATCTCGTATCACTATCGAGCGTCCAGCAAAAAGCATTCGTGTAACTATTCACACAGCTCGTCCTGGTATCGTTATCGGTAAAAAAGGCGAAGATGTTGAGAAATTACGTAACGCAGTTGCGAAAATCGCAGGCGTTCCAGCACAAATCAACATTGCTGAAGTGAAAAAACCTGAGCTTGATGCAAAATTAGTTGCGGATAGCATCGCTTCTCAACTTGAACGCCGTGTAATGTTCCGTCGTGCGATGAAAAAAGCAGTACAGAACGCAATGCGTTTAGGTGCTAAAGGTATCAAAGTTGAAGTTAGCGGTCGTTTAGGTGGTGCAGAAATCGCACGTTCAGAATGGTATCGTGAAGGTCGTGTGCCTCTACATACTTTACGTGCGGACATCGATTACAACACTGCTGAAGCACACACTACATACGGTGTAATCGGTATCAAAGTGTGGATCTTCAAAGGTGAAATCCTCGGTGGTATGGCTGCAGTGATTGAATCTGAAAAAGAACCAGCGGCACAGCCTAAAAAGCCAGCTCGCAAAGGTCGTAAATAAGGAGAATCACTGAATGTTACAACCAAAACGTACAAAATTCCGTAAAGTACACAAAGGCCGTAACCGTGGTATCGCGGGCGGTACTGAAGTGAGCTTCGGTACATTCGGTTTAAAAGCGATTGGTCGTGGTCGTTTAACTGCTCGTCAAATCGAAGCAGCACGTCGTGCGATGACTCGTGCGGTAAAACGTCAAGGTAAAATCTGGATCCGTGTGTTCCCAGACAAACCAATTACTGAAAAACCATTAGAAGTCCGTATGGGTAAAGGTAAAGGTAACGTTGAGTACTGGGTAGCCTTAATCCAACCGGGTAAAGTATTATATGAAATGGATGGTGTATCTGAAGAAGTTGCACGTAATGCATTTGCATTAGCAGCAGCTAAACTTCCGTTCAAAACCACATTTGTAACTAAGACGGTGATGTAATGAAAGCTCAAGAACTACGTAATAAATCTGTTGAAGAGCTGAATGCTGAGTTAGTGAACCTTTTAGGTGAGCAATTCAAATTGCGTATGCAAGCAGCCACCGGTCAGCTTCAACAAACCCATCAGTTAAAACAAGTGCGTCGTAGCATTGCACAAGTGAAAACTGTATTAACCGAAAAGGCGGGTGAATAATGACTGATAAAATTCGTACAGTACAAGGTAAAGTGGTTAGCGACAAAATGGATAAATCATTTGTAGTTGCTATCGAACGTACAGTTAAACACCCAATCTATGGTAAGTTTATCCGTCGTACTACTAAACTTCACGTACACGATGAAAACAACGAAGCTAAATTAGGCGATGTAGTTGAAATCAAAGAGTGTCGTCCACTCTCTAAAACTAAATCACATACTTTAGTTCGTGTTGTTGAGAAAGCTCAAGCTTAATCGGCAAAATAAAGAAGAAAAACCCCCGCTTGTCGGGGGTTTTTTGTTGTTGGTGAAGCGATCATTGGATAAAGATCCACAAAAAATTCACAAGCTTTTCCATACTTTTTCAGGTATTATTAACAACCCTTTTTTTCTATAATTTTGGAGTAGATTGTGTCTTCCCTTTGGTCTGATTGTTTAAGTCATTTGCAGTCAAAAGTATCACCATCAGATTATAGTGCTTGCCTACGTCCGCTAAAGGCAACAGTGAATAAGGGAGAACTCATCCTCTATGCTCAGAATCCGATTGTGGCTAATTGGGTAAAAGAATCTTTTCTTGGAGAGATCCAAGATCTTGCTCGTTATCTTTCACAAGATCCAACTTTGAGCGTGATAGTAAAAGATCGTTTTGATGTTGAAGAAAAGCCAGCAGTGGTTAGCGCTAGAGCGCCACAGGAGCCAGAAGTAAGTCAGATCCGCACTAATCTTAATTCAACATTAACTTTTGACAACTTTGTACAGGGTAACTCAAACCAGTTGGCAAAAGCGATTGCCCAGCAAGTTGCGAATAATCCAGGAAGAAATACCTATAACCCCTTTTCACTTTATGGAAGCACGGGTTTAGGAAAAACCCATCTGCTACATGCAATTGGAAATGAAATTCTGAAACAGAACCCATCGGCAAAAGTACTTTATATTCAAGCCGAAAGTTTTACCCGTGCGATGGTGAGTGCATTACAAAGCAATAAAATGGAGAATTTTAAGAAATTCTACCGTTCAATTGATGTATTAATGGTGGACGACATTCAGTTTTTCGCTAAAAAAGAGGGTTCACAAGAAGAATTCTTCCATACTTTTAATTCTCTTTTAGAGCAGGATAAACAGATTATTGTGGCCTCTGATGTTTTCCCGAAAAATATCGAAAATATTGAAGAACGGATGCGTTCTCGCTTAAGTTGGGGAATCAGTGCCGCGATTGAACCGCCAGAATTAGAAACCCGAGTGGCAATTTTGATGAAAAAGGTTGAAAACCAAGCAGCAGAATTTTTGGCTACTTATGGTTTCCCTTTAGAATTGCGAGAAGATGCGGCATTTTTCCTTGCGCAGAAAATGCGGACTAACGTACGTGAATTAGAAGGTGCATTAAATAGTGTTATTGCAACTTCAGGGTTTACTCGCCGCCCAATTACGGTCGATTTTGTGCGAGAAGCATTAAAGGATCGTTTTGCGGCCTATGATTCTTTGATCACGATCGAAAATATTCAGCGAACAGTGGCAGAATATTACAATATCAAAGTAGCTGATCTTAAATCAAAAAGTCGTTCACGTTCTGTGGCGCGACCAAGACAAATGGCTATGGCTCTTGCTAAAGAACTCACTACACACAGCTTGCCTGAAATTGGGCGAGAATTTGGGCGAGATCACACAACGGTAATTCACGCCTGTAAAACAATCAATGAATTATGTGCTGAAGATAGCAGCATTCAAGAAGATTATACCAATTTAACCCGCAAACTATCGTCATAAGGACTTGTTTATGCAATTTACCATTACCCGAGAACAGTTGCTCAAACCATTGCAACAGGTTTGTGGCGTATTGAGCAGTCGTCCAACCCTGCCAATAATCAACAATATTTTGCTAGAAACGAATGGCAAACAGCTATCACTGACGGCAACCGACCTTGAAGTTGAGCTAACTACGCAGGCGGAGCTGTTTGAAGCGGTCAAAAAAGCAGAAAAATTTACCATTCCCGCGAAAAAGTTTTTAGATATTTGTCGTAGTTTGCCAGAAGATAGTGTTATTTCGATCCAGTTCGAGGAAGATCGTGCCTTAATTCGTGCAGATCGAAGCAAATTTAATTTAGCGACATTACCGGCTAGCGAATATCCAAATTTAATGGATTGGAGCCCAGAAGTTGATTTTACGATCGATCAATCTACACTTGCGCGCCTGATTGATGCAACACAATTTTCAATGGCAAAAGATGATGCCCGCTATTTCTTAAACGGTATGAAGTTTGAAACTGAAGGTAATTTGTTACGCACAGTTGCAACGGATGGACACCGTTTAGCTGTTTGTACTATGCCGCTTAGCCAAGAGCTATCAACGCATTCTGTTATTGTGCCTCGTAAAGCAGTGGTAGAGTTAGCCCGCTTAATTAGCGGGGGGGAAGATGCTGTGCGTTTAGAAATTGGCACCAATAATTTACGTGTTTCAATGAACGGTATCGTTTTTACCTCAAAATTGATTGATGGCCGTTTCCCTGACTATCGCCGGGTCTTCCCGCGTAACCCAGAGCGAATTTTAGAAGCCGATGCGGAAAGCCTAAAACGCTCACTGGTTCGTGCTGCAATTCTTTCAAACGAGCGTTTGCGCGGAGTGCGCTTAGCGCTAAGCGATAATCTGCTTAAAATTACTGCAAACAACCCAGAACAAGAGGAAGTGGAAGAAATCCTTGATGTGGCTTATCAAAGCACACCAATGGAAGTGGGCTTTAATGTGAGCTACTTACTTGATGTGTTGAATACCTTGAAATGCCAACGAGTACGCATGAGTTTAGTTGATGTGGGTTCTAGTTGCTTGATTGAAGATTGTGATAACAGCACGGCAGAATATGTTGTGATGCCAATGCGACTTTAATTATTGCGATAATCATTGCTAGGGCGGGGTTATCCCCGTCCGGCATGCAATTTCTACTTTAGGATAAAGCTTTTTCCTAGCATGTACCCTCCATTTTGTATTTTGACTTTAATTTTTTACCGCTTGTATGTCCCTTTCCCGCCTAATCATTAACAACTTTCGAAATTTAACCGCAGTGGATCTGGATTTAAGCCATGGCTTTAATTTTTTAGTGGGAGCAAATGGAAGTGGTAAAACCAGCTTGCTGGAGGGGATTTTCTATCTCGGGCATGGGCGCTCATTTAAAAGTCATATTAGCAATCGCATTATTCATTACGATCATGATGAGTTCACGCTCTTTGGCAAAATTGAAGAAGACAAGCATGAATGGTCGGTTGGCTTGCAGAAAAATCGCCAAGGTGATACCAAATTGAAAATTAACGGCGAAGATGCCAAAAAAATTGCTGATCTTGCTCATTTACTCCCAATGCAAGTGATTACCCCAGAAGGGCTCACTCTACTAAATGGTGGACCAACTTATCGACGTGCTTTTTTAGACTGGGGGCTTTTTCATCAATATACCGAATTTCATCGACTATGGTCTGATCTCAAACGCCTGTTAAAGCAGCGCAATGCTGCGCTTAATCAAGTGCGCGACTATACAGAACTGAAATTTTGGGATATAGAGCTAGCAAAACTCGCCCATAGTGTGAGCGAGATGCGCGCGATGTATGCTGAAGCATTGCGCCCTGAAATTGAAAAGACTTGTCGTTTTTTCTTGCCTGAGTTGGAAATTAGTGTGAGTTTTCATCAAGGCTGGGAAAAAGGGGCAGATTATCTGGAAATTCTTGCTCAAGGATTTGAGCGTGATAAAAATCTTGGTTACACGATGATTGGCCCGCAAAAAGCAGATTTTCGTTTCCGTGCGAATGGTTTACCTGTAGAAGATGTACTTTCTCGTGGGCAGCTTAAATTGCTAATGTGTGCTTTACGTCTCGCCCAGGGCGAATATCTTGTAGCACAAAAAGCACGTCAATGTCTATTTTTGATTGATGATTTTGCTTCAGAACTTGATCCTGTTAAACGAGAGTTACTCGCTCACCGCTTACGCCAAAGTGGTTCACAAGTTTTCGTTACTGCAGTTACCCACGATCAGCTCAAACAAATGGAGTGGTTAGAGCAGGGGAGTGATCGCACATTTTCTGTCACAAGCGGTCGAATTTCCTGATTTTTCCACAAAATGTTAAACTACCCCCATTTTGCAAAAAATCATCAATTTTAAACCGCTTGTATGTCATCGCTCATTCAATTCAACCTGCCGCAACTAGGCGGTAAATTTCAAGATCATCAAACACTTGGAAACCTCATCGGGCATGCTGATGTTCTTGCTATCAGCCAAGCTGCCCGAGAGTTTAACGGCTTAACCATCGTGGTTACCCCCGATACTCGCACAGCATTGCGATTAGAAAAATCTCTACCGCAATTTGCCCAACTGCCTGTACAACTTTTCCCCGATTGGGAAACCTTGCCTTATGATAATTTTTCGCCTCATCAAGATATTATCTCTGCACGGCTTTCTGCACTGTTTCAACTGCAACAAGGTCAGAAGCAAATTATCTTGCTCCCTGTGGCAACCCTATTACAAAAAGTCTGTCCGCCCAATTATCTGAGCAATAACGTTTTTTTAATTAAAAAAGGCGACCGTTTTTCCATTCAAAAACTACGTTTACAACTAGAAAATGCTGGCTATCGGGCGGTAGAGCAAGTGCTGGAATATGGCGAATACGCAGTACGTGGCTCAATTTTGGATTTATACCCAATGGGGGCAGACGCGCCATTCCGCTTAGATTTTTTTGATGATGAGATTGATTCTATCCGCACTTTTGATGTGGATAGCCAACGCACCCTTGCTGAAATCAGTGAAATCAACCTATTACCGGCTCACGAATTCCCGACTGATAGCAATGGTATCGAGCATTTTAGAGCAAAATTCCGTGAAACCTTTGGTGAAATCCGCCGAGAACCCGAGCATATTTATCAGCAGGTTAGCAAAGGCGTGTTAAATGCAGGGATTGAATACTGGCAACCGCTCTTTTTTGATGAAATGGCAAGCCTGTTTGATTATCTGCCTGAAAATAGTCTCTTTATTACTTATGAGGGTATCAAAGAGAAAGCCGAGCAATTTCAACAAGATACCCATCATCGCTATGAGAGCAGACGAGTTGATCCAATGCGTCCGCTACTCCCACCGAGCGATCTCTGGTTTGCGATTGATGATGTACAACGTTGGCTTAAAGCCTACCCACGTTTAACACTCACCAGCGAGAAAATTCGCAAATCCGCAGCGAAAATGAATGCAAACGTCGTAAATTTACCCGAGATTGCCATTCAATCAGGTACAAAAGAACCTTTCGCCCAATTGCAACAATTCCGCCAAAAATTTAAGGGCAGTATTCTCTTTTCGGTAGAAAGCGAAGGGAGACGTGAAACGCTGTTAGATTTGCTTGCCCCGATTGGGGTGAAGCCGAAGCAGGTCGGATCTATTGATGAAATGATGGTGCAAGCGTCCACGCTTGTACTAAACGACAATTTGCAAACTTTCCTCATTATTTCACCGCTTGATCAGGGTTTTGTTATTGAAAATACAAGCGGTCAAAATTTAGCAATAATTTGCGAAACCGATCTTCTCGGCGAAAAGGTGCAAACACGGCGAGAGAAAAACCGCAAAACCGTCAATCCCGATACCCTAATTCGCAACCTTGCCGAACTGAAAATCGGGCAGGCGGTGGTGCATTTGGAAAACGGCGTGGGGCGTTACGGCGGTTTAACTGTGTTAGACGCAGGCGGAATGAAAGCCGAATATCTCGTGCTACATTATGCTAACGATGCCAAACTCTATGTGCCGGTTGCCTTGCTCCATTTAATCAGCCGTTATATCGGCGGAGCGGACGAAACCGCACCACTGCACAAATTAGGTAGTGAAGCGTGGGCGAAAACCCGCCAGAAAGCGGCGGAAAAAATCCGTGATGTGGCGGCAGAATTGCTTGATGTTTACGCCAAACGAGAAAGCCAAACCGGTTTTGCTTTTGCCTACGACAAAGCGGAATTTGATCAGTTTAGTGCCACTTTCCCTTACGAGGAAACGGACGATCAGAAAATTGCTATCAATGCGGTAATTAGCGATATGTGCCAAGCCAAAGCGATGGATAGATTGGTGTGTGGCGATGTCGGCTTCGGCAAAACCGAAGTGGCAATTCGAGCAACTTTCTTGGCGGTGATGAATCATAAACAGGTGGCCATTCTTGCCCCAACCACCTTGCTCGCCCAACAGCATTATGAGAATTTCAAAGACCGTTTCGCCAATTACCCTGTGAATGTGGAAGTACTATCTCGCTTTAAAACCGCCAAAGAGCAGAAAACGATTTTGCAAAATGTGGCAGAAGGGAAAGTGGATATTTTGGTCGGCACGCACAAACTGTTGCAAGACGATGTGGCGTTCCGTGATCTTGGGCTTTTAGTGATTGATGAAGAACACCGTTTCGGCGTACGCCAAAAAGAGAAGATCAAACAACTGCGTGCCAATGTCGATATTCTGACCCTCACTGCCACGCCAATTCCAAGAACGCTGAATATGGCGCTCAACGGAATGCGAGATCTCTCAATTATCGCTAGCCCGCCGGCTCGCCGACTTTCAATCAAAACCTTTGTGCGACAAAGTGATGAAATGGTAATCCGTGAAGCAATTTTGCGTGAAATTCTGCGTGGCGGGCAGGTTTACTACCTCCACAACGATGTGGCAACCATTGAAAACTGTGCCGAAAAATTGGCAGAACTTGTGCCAGAGGCAAGAATTGTGATCGGACACGGGCAGATGCGTGAGCGTGAATTGGAGCGGGTGATGAGCGATTTTTATCATCAACGCTTTAATCTACTAGTCTGTTCCACCATTATTGAAACAGGGATTGACGTGCCAACTGCCAATACCATTATCATTGAACGAGCGGATAAATTCGGGCTGGCACAACTGCACCAACTGCGTGGACGAGTCGGACGTTCGCATCACCAAGCCTACGCCTATATGCTCACACCACATCCGAAAACGCTCACCAAAGACGCCCAACAACGGCTAGAAGCGATGAGCAGTATTGATAATCTCGGAGCTGGTTTTGCGTTGGCGACCCACGATTTAGAAATTCGTGGTGCAGGGGAATTACTCGGTTCTGAGCAGAGCGGACAAATTGAATCTATCGGTTTTTCGCTTTATATGGATTTACTAGAAAGTGCCGTCAAAGCTTTACAAGAAGGGCGAGAGCCGAGCCTTGATGAAATCACCCAAAATCAAGCGGAGATTGAACTGCGTGTCCCTGCGTTAATCCCTGATGATTACCTGCCTGATGTCAATATGCGTTTATCCTTCTATAAACGCATCGCAAGCAGTGAAAATGAAACCCAACTGAAAGATCTCAAAATTGAGTTGATTGACCGTTTTGGCTTATTACCAGAGGCAACCAAAAACTTATTCCAAATCACTCAATTGCGATTTATTGCCCAAAAACTTGGCTTGAAAAAAGTGGAGGCTGGCATTAATGGCGGTTTCTTAGAATTTAAACCGACGGCGACGCCTGATCCGATGAAATTCATCACCTTAATTCAGAAACAACCTGCGGTATATAGCTTTGAAGGGGCAGTAAAATTCAAGTTTAGATTGCCACTCGAAGAAAATAGCAAGCGGTTAGAATTTGTAGAAAATTTACTCAGAGAAATTAATGCATAGCGCAAGCGGTGGATTTTGCAGAAAAATGCGCAAAATCTACCGCTTGTTATGATAGAGAGTGTTCCGCTTAATACACTTTAAAAACACAATGGCACAGCGAAGACGCTTGTGCCATTTTTTTGTATAAAAATCAGGAACAAGTGTTAGCTGATTGTAAATAAAGTAAATAAAAGCAAAGTGATTAGTGATTATTTTTGAGCAAATTACAATAACCTTGTGGGGAAATGGTGAGTATTTCCTAGTTGTTAGCAACACTTTTTTTGTTGCTAGGTATTTTACAAACCAAAGGGTTAAATTATGAATAAGGTATTTAAGGTTGTTTGGAATGCTGCAACTCAAACTTGGGTCGCGGTTTCCGAGCTTCAACGTGTAAAAGGCAAAACGAAATCTAAATCGTTAGCGAATCCCGTATTAATGGCAATTAGTGCTGTTGGCGTGGGGGCAACAATGATTGGTGGGGTGAGTGCAGCCGTTCATGTCAATGATACAGCTTCAAATTATGTATTGGCTGCTGATGGAACGGGTAGCAGTATTCCTGCATATATTATCCAAGGAGTGAATGTAACAGGGACAGTTCCACCAAACTATGGTCATCTTACAGTTTATGGTACAGACATTAGCTTAGGTAGCCAATTTACTCCTGCTTGGAGTGCCCTCGTAGGAAATAATATTTCAGCTACTGGCGCAGATAAAATTCTCTACGGTAATAATATTAGCTCAGACAGTTTTGCTCAGTCTCCAGCTGTTGCTATTGGTAGAAATCTTACTTTAACTGGTGCTGCGGCAATGAGTGATGACCAAACGGGCTACAATAGTGCTGGAGAATCAGTTTTAATTGGTCATGATTTAAGTGGTCGCGCGAATAATGTATTGGTGGGTACTAATTTAACCACTACAGAAGCCACAACGGTTGTTGTGGGTATTCTTTCTGAAACCCAAGGTGCGAGAACGACAGCATTTGGTTATGTTGCTAAAGCTTTAGGTGCTGGGGCTACTGCACTTGGTACTTCGGTAACAGCAGCGAGTCAAGGGGATGTAGCTATTGGCGATAATTCAAATACTACTGGTAGTGGTTATGGAAAAGTTGCAATTGGTTATGCAACGACAGCATCTGGTCAAGAGAGTACGGCGGTTGGTCGTTTAGCTAATGCAACAGCAACTTATGCTACTGCATTAGGGAGTTACTCTTGTGCTACAGCTGTGCAATCCGTTGCGATTGGTACGGTGGCTAGAGCAAATGGTGAAAATGGTGCAGCGTTAGGGGCTTATAATACTGTAAATGCAGATCGTGGTACTGCAGTAGGAAGTAACAATCAGATAAGTACAGGTAGTAATCGTTCAACATCCGTAGGTACTCAGAATAATATTTACAATTGGTCTCCGAACTCTACTGCTGTGGGTAATAGTTTAAATATTTTTGGTGAAAGCAATACATTATTGGGTTCAAATGCTTCTGCAATGTATGTATCCAATTCAGTTGGGATTGGTACGAATATTAATGCAGGTAGTAGTTCTGTTATTGCTATGGGGCATAATACCAATGCTACAGGAAGCCAGTCTATTGCAATCGGTTGTTCTACTACAGCAAGTGGGATCAATTCGATAGCTTTTGGTTCTGATGCAAATGCAATAGAAATGGGTAGTGTAGCCATTGCTGCGCATGCGACTGCAACAGGGCGTGAAACTATTGCGATTGGTCTTGGTGCAAATGCGACACATACAACAAATTTGGCTGATATAGAAGGTGGTTTCGTTGCAGATGCTACAGGTGATGAGCAGGGTGATTTAGTTCCTTCTATTGCAATTGGTGCACATTCAAATGCAACATCGTCTAATGCCATCGCGATTGGCACTAATTCGAATGCCACAGGTAACCGTGCTATTGGTTTAGGTGCGGGTACTAACGCCACGGGGAATCGTTCTATTGCATTAGGTTGGTTAACTGTGACGGAAGGGAATCGTAGTAGTGCGGTAGGTGCTAGTGCTAGCGTAACGGGCGACTATGCTAGCGCAGTGGGAACTGGCGCAACAGTTAGTGGAACAAGCGCAGGAGCATTTGGTGCATATTCTAATGTAATGGGTAATAACACCTATGTACTAGGCTCGAATATTAGTGTAGCAACAGAAGGTTCTGTCGTGTTGGGGAATAATTCTGCTGCATCTACGGCAACAAATGTGACTACTGCAACGGTTAATGGGGTTACTTATACAGGTTTCGCGGGTAATGCGAATATTGCTGCAGGTGACTATGTTAGTATTGGTGCCGCTGGTGAAGAACGCCAAATTAAAAATGTTGCACCAGGCGATATTTCTGCCAATTCAACTGATGCTATTAATGGCTCACAGCTCTATTTAGTGGCAGCAGAAGCGGCAAGACATTCTGTTGTTGCAGCTGGTGCGAATATAAGCAGTGTAACAACTAGCACAGCAACAAATGGCGCAACAGTTTATACCGTAAATGCGATTGACACTAACACTCAAGCCAGCGTTTCTTCCGATGATGGTTCAGTAACCATTAGCCAAAGTACAAATAGTAATGGTACAACTAACTATGATTTATCGTTTACGGATAATGATACCGTGACGAGCGTAAGCTATGGTCGTACTTACAATACTTCAAGTGCAGCAAATGCACCAATCAATGTGACCACTTCAGTTATTGATGGCGTAACCAACTATGCTGTAAATGTGCTAACGACACCATTGATTATTTCACAATCAGGTGCGACATCTGTTTCGACTAGTCGTAATAACCAGTTAATGAATGCGAGCCAAATTTCAGCAGCAATCAACAATTCTGGTTTCCAAGTTTCAACCGGTACTGCGGATTTTATGGGCGGTAGTGGTACACAAGAAGGAGCTTCTTACCAAACTTTGGTAACCCCAGGGGATCAATTGATCTTTAATGCGGGGAATAATTTGGTGATTAGCCAATCAGCAGATCGCCGTGTTACTTATGGCTTAAATCCAGATCTTCAGATTAACAGCATTACCATAGACCCAAATATTTCATCGCAAGATGCAGGTATTAATATGGGTGATACCAAGATTTCTAATCTTGCCAATGGTACTAATGCAAGTGATGCAGTAAATTTAAGCCAATTAAATGCAAGTAAAACCTTTGTTCAAAAAGGCAACCACACCAGTGTTAGCAGTACGACCAATACAGACGGCTCAACTAACTATATTGTGAATGCTGATAATATCATCGTAACTTCAGCAGATAGCTCCGTCACTGTGACACCAACTTCAACTACTAATGCAGATGGTACGCTAACCTATACTTATGATTTAGCGGTAGGTGCGGTAGAAATAGATAATTATTTCCATGTAAATAACGGTTCTAATAGTGGTGGCGATAGCGCAACTAACTTGGGTGGTGTTGGCGTGAGCGCTGGCGCAACGGCATTGAATTCTCTTGCTGCTGGGATTAATACTGTTGCAACTGCTTATGCTGCAACAGCGATGGGGTATGCAGCAACAGCAAGTAATAATAACACAGTGGCTATTGGTAGCTTGGCAACGGCTAGCGCTGCAGAGGCAACCACTGTCGGTTATAACTCAACAGCCTCTGGCCAAAATGCCTCTGCATTTGGTTCTGATACAACAGCCTCAGGAGTGAGCTCATTAGCGGTAGGTACGGGTTCAACAGCAAGTGCGGATAGCGCGGTTGCAATTGGTAATGATGCTAATGCTATTGCACAGAGTGCAGTAGCGATTGGGGAAAGTGCAAATGCGACAGGCAATTATTCAACAGCTGTTGGTGATTCATCAACTGCAAGTGGTTTACGTTCTGCTGCATTTGGGATCGATGCAAATGCAACAGCGGAGTCAGCATTAGCTGCGGGTGATTCTGCAATTTCTAGTGGTTATCGCTCAAATGCGGTAGGCTTTAATGCACAGGCTACGGCGGCAGAAGCGAATGCATTTGGTTCAAATGCAACCGCAACAGCTAATAGCTCCGTTGCATTAGGTACAAGTGCTACGGCAACGGCTGTCAATGCAGTAGCAGTGGGTGATTCAGCAGCTGCAAGTATTGATGGTTCTGTTGCTCTTGGTAACAATTCAACCACTTCTAATGCTGTGCCAACTTCTTCGGCGACAGTAAATGGTATTAGTTATAGTGGTTTTGCAGGCAGTTCCCCAGTTAGTGTTGTGAGTGTGGGATCAGTTGGAGCAGAACGCCAAATTCAAAATGTAGCAGCAGGGCAAGTCTCAGCAGATTCAACGGATGCGATTAACGGTTCGCAACTGTATTTAGTGGCGGAAGAAGCTACGAAGAAATCCATTGTGGCAGCGGGTGAGAATATCAGTAGCGTAACTACCTCAACCTTAACCAATGGTTCTGTGGTTTATACCGTAAACGCAATTGATACCAATACGCAAGCCAGTGTGACATCAACGGATGGAACAGTGCTTGTGAGTGCTAGCACCAATGCAAATGGCACTACAAATTATGATTTAAGTGTTGATATTCCAACTTTTGAAAATGGCACTGAAACAACAATTAGTACGAATGAAAATGGTAGCCTGGTTATTAATGTAAACACAGGTTCTCTAAACAATAATGCAAATGGTTCAGTTGTTGCGGATACCACAAACGGTAATATAGCCACTGTTACAGATGTAGCAAATGCAATTAATAATTCTGGCTGGAATACCACTTTAAGTGATGGTTCTTCTGCGCAAATTAACCCAGGAGACACGCTTAATTACGTAAATGGTACGGGTACTACAGCAAATGTAAGTCAGAATGCTGATGGATCATATTCTGTAAGTTATGACGTTAATACAGCAAACACAACGACAGTAACCAATGGTAAAGTTGAAGCACCAACAGATGGGGCGAGTTATGTAAATGCAACGACTTTAGTGGAAACGATTAATAGTGCAGGTTGGAATCTTTTCCAAGAAACAGCTGAAGATGCAAACTTAAAAGATACCGTTACAGCGGGCGATAATGTTGTGTTTGCAAATGGCACTAATACGCAAGTCAATGTTACTAATGAAGGTAATACCACAACGATTAGCTACAGCGTTGAGGGAGACTTAACCAATATCACATCAATTACCAACAATAATGGCAGTACGAGTATTAGCTTAGGCAACAACACCGTAAACGTAAACAATGCAACGGTTAGCAATGTAGCGAATGGTACAAATGCAACAGATGCGGTGAATTTAGCACAGCTAAATGCAAGTAAAGTCGCGGTAGAAGCCGGTAACCATACCACGATCAGCACAACAACCAATGCTGACGGTTCAACGACCTATACTGTTAATGCAAACCACACAGTAGTGGAAGCAGGCACAAACGTTCAATTAAGCAGTAGCACGGATGGAAATGGCTTAACTACCTATAATGTAAGTGTCGCAGGTGATTTAACCAACATTACATCAATCACGAACAATGCAGGTAACACCATTACAGTGGGTAACGGCACTACAATCACCAATACCAACGGCACAGCGGCGGTAGATCCAAACTCAAATGCGACCGACATTGCGACGATTGGTGACATTGTGAATACGATTAACAATGTAAGCTGGACAGTAGCAGGTAACGGTGCAGACGTTGAGAAGATTACTGCGGGTGAAGTGGTGAACTTTGTAGATGGTAACAACACCGTAGCGGTGGTGACTGCAAATGCAACCACAGGTGGCGCGGATGTGACTTACCATGTTGAGGGTGACTTAACGAACATTACGTCAATCAGCAACAACAATGGCACAACCATCAGCTTAGGCAACAATACTGTTAACGTAAACAATGCAACGATTAGCAACGTAGCAGAAGGTGTGAACGGCACAGATGCGGTGAACGTGAACCAATTGAACAGCTCAATTGCAAGCGTGACCTGGAAGGTAACGGGTAACCACAGCGAAGAGAACGCAACTGTTGTAGGTAATGGCACAGTGAGCTTCAACGACTCAGACACGATTACAGCGAATGTTGATGGCATGAACATCAGCTTTGATGTGAAAGCGGGTGAGTTAAGTAGCAATGCGAATGGAACAGTAAGCTTCAGTAGCTCAAACGGCTCAGTAGCGACCGTAGACCAAGTAGCAGATGCGATTAACAACTCAGGCTGGCAAACCACATTAAGCAATGGTAATACGACCGTAATCAATCCAGGCAATGTAGTAAACTACAGCAACGGAACAAACACGGTTGCGAACGTGACGCAAGACGAGAACGGTACAATCAGCGTGAGCTATGATGTGGCAGGTGATTTAACCAACATTACATCAATCACGAACAATGCAGGCAACACCATCACAGTAGGTAACGGTACTACAATCACCAATACCAACGGTACTGCGGCGGTAGACCCGAATTCAAATGCGACCGACATTGCGACGATTGGTGACATTGTGAATACGATTAACAATGTAAGCTGGACAGTAGCCGGTAATGGTGCAGATGTTGAGAAGATTACTGCGGGCGAAGTGGTGAACTTTGTAGATGGTAACAACACCGTAGCGGTGGTGACTGCAAATGCAACCACCGGTGGTGCGGATGTGGCTTACCACGTTGAGGGTGACTTAACGAACATTACGTCAATCAGCAACAACGAAGGCACAACCATTAGCTTAGGCAACAATACTGTTAACGTAAACAACGCAACGGTTAGCAATGTAGCGAATGGTACAAATGCAACAGATGCAGTGAATTTAGCACAACTAAATGCAAGCAAAGCTTACGTGAAAGCGGGTAACTTCACGACAGTTACTTCAACCAGCGATGCAAATGGCACGACTTACATTGTGAACGCAGAGAAAACTGTAGTCGCTGAGGGTGATAATGTAAATATCACCACAACAACGACAGCGGAAGGCTTAACAACCTATACTGTAAATGTTGCGGGTGAGTTAAATAACATCACAACCATCAGTAACGCTAACACGACATTAACTGTGGGTAACGGAGAAACCACGGTAGAAAATGGTAAGGCGCAAGTTGCAAGCAATTCAAATGCAACGGATATTGCAACCGTTGGCGATATTGTTAATACGCTTAACAATATAAGCTGGGGGGTAGCATCAACTAACGTAACGGGTACTAACGGTGAAACCACTTATGTGGCGAATGACAATTCAAGCATTAGTGCAGGCGATACTGTGAACATTAACGCAGGTCAAAACATTAAGATCAGCGGTTCAGGTGATACGTTTGAAATCCATACCACGGATAATGTAACCTTTGTGAACACGAATGTAACAGGCGACCTTAATGTGGGTGGTAATACAACCGTGAATAACTTCGCTGTTGCACCAAACTCAACGGTTGATATGGGTGGAAACCGAATCACGAATGTAGGCGCCGGTTCAAATGCAACAGACGCAGTGAATGTCAGCCAATTAAACAGCACGATTGCAGGCGTTCAATGGAAATTGACAGGTAACAACGACAATGCAAATGCAACGACCGTAGGCAGCCAAACCGTCAGCTTCAACGATAGCGCTAGCGTGAAAGCCAATGTGGATGGCGTGAATGTCAGCTTTGCGGTGAAAAGTGGTGATATTTCACCAGTGGCAGATGGTTCAGTATTTGCAGATAGCACAAACGGCAGCGTAGCAACAGTAGGTGATGTGGCAAATGCCATTAACAATGCAGGCTGGAAAACAACATTAAGTGATGGCAACACAACCTTGATTACCCCAAGTGATGTGGTGAACTTCAACAATGGCGTGGGTACAACAGCGAATGTTGTCACAAATGCTAATGGTGGGATTGATGTCAGCTTCAATGTGAACAAAACAGCATTAACCGTGTCCGATGGTAACATTGCTAACCCAGACGGTTCAAACGTAAATAGTGGTGCAGTGGTTAGCCCAGATACGAATAATGCAAATCACTTTGTGACTGCAGGCGATTTGGCTAACACCTTGAACTCAATTGGCTGGAATGTTAATTCAACAGCGGTTGAAGGTTCAACGGGCAAAGTCACAGAAGATAGCGATAGCACAGCAACGAAAGTCAGCGCGGGTAATACTGTAAATATCAATGCGGGTAACAACATTGAAATCACCCGTAACGGTGCAAATGTTGCAATTGCCACCTCAATGACCCCAACCTTCAACACAGTTCAAGTGGGTGGTTCTACTGGCCCTGTGATTGGTGCAAGCGAAGATGGTAACGTGAGAATTGCGAAAGCAGATGGCTCTGCTGCACGTATCACAAACGTGGCACCAGGTGTTGATGGCACTGATGCAGTGAATGTAGATCAATTAAAAGCGGGTCTAGGCAATGTTCATAACCACATTGGTAAAGTAGACAGAAACCTCCGTGCAGGTATCGCCGGTGCCAATGCAGCAGCAGGCTTACCACAGGTTTATATCCCGGGTAAATCGATGGTAGCCGCCGCAGCAGGTACCTTCAAAGGTCAAAGTGCAGTTGCCGTGGGTTACTCACGAGCAAGCGACAACGGTAAAGTTATCTTGAAACTACAAGGTAATGCGAATACCCGTGGAGACTTTGGTGGTTCTGTTGGTGTAGGTTATCAATGGTAATCACACCAAAAGAAGATAAATAAGCGAAAACGGAGAGCCTTGGCTCTCCGTTTTTTATGGGCGGTATAATCGATATTCATGCCAGTATGGCTGTACAAGCGGTCTAAAAATGAAAAAATTTTGCAAAATAGGGTTATTTATCATAGAATTGTCCTGATTTTGGGGCTGATTCTGGATTCGACGGGATTAGCGAAGTCCAAGGTGCACGTCGAGGTGCGGTAGGCCTCGTAAACAAACCGCAAAATAATAGTCGCAAACGACGAACAATACGCTTTAGCAGCTTAATAACCTGCCTTAAAGCCTTACCGCCCCAGCTTCCGCTCGTAAGACGGGGAGTTCGGTAAGTCACCCAAAACGAGATCGTGTGGAAGCCGCCGTTTGAGGATCGAAGCATTAAATGGAATCAAACTAGCCTAAATTTAGCCTGTTTGTCGGCGTGTTTAGGTGAAATGAAAGACAAACTAAACGTGTAGTGCTGAAGATGGAGTAATTTCGGACGCGGGTTCAACTCCCGCCAGCTCCACCAAATTCTAATCCGAACAAGTCCGATAGAGACCGATAAAGCCTTGAATTTCAATAGTTCAAGGCTTTTTTGTTGTTCGCTTAGCATTCAAAAAGAGAAAGTTGTATCACTGAAATAGAGATGATACTAAGATGGCAAAACGCGAGAGATTGTAAATACTCTCGCGTCTGGGAAGGACTATAAAATTTCTAATAATTCTACTTCAAAGATTAATGTGCTGAATGGTGGAATTGATGCCCCAGCACCACGTTCACCGTAAGCAAGGTTGTGTGGAATAGTTAAACGCCATTTCGAGCCAACAGACATCATTTGCAATGCTTCAACCCAACCTGCGATCACGCCTGTTACAGGGAATTCTGCTGGTGTGCCACGTTTTACTGAGCTATCAAATACTGTACCATCAATTAAAGAACCTGTGTAGTGTACACGCACTTTATCGGTTTTCGCAGGTTTTGCTCCAGTGCCTTCAGTTAAGATTTCATACTGTAAACCGCTTTCAGTCACTTGCACGCCTTTGGCTTTTTTATTTTCTTCTAAAAACGCCTTACCTTCTGCTTCTAAGGCTTCAAAAGCTTTGCGTTGCTCTGCTTCTGCTCGTGCAGATAGTTCTTGTAGTGCCTTAGTCACTTCGTTAATGTCTAGCGCAGGTTCATTTTGGTTTAGCACATCTAAAATCCCTTTTACCACCGCATTTGGCTCAACATCTAAGCCGCTACCGATCAACTGCTGACCAATTTGTAAACCTACACCGTAACCGCCTTTGGCTTCTACGCTGTCTAATTTCACTGACTCTAAGTTTAAAGACATAATGTTTCCTTTTATTGAATGAATAACCGCCCCGATATGGAGATGAATTGCGAGATTACAAGGGCAAGCGGGCAATTTTGCAACATTTTCTGCAAAATCTCTGCTACATTTTCGGTATCTTTGGCGATAAATTGCCAGCCTTGAAAATCAATATGGTTTTGCAGATCTTCTTGCCACGCATCTTGCACCGCTGGTTTAAAAGTCAAAATCAAGATTTTGTTCCAACCCATGGCTTTTGCCAGTTGATAGCTGGCAAAGGTTTTACCAAAACGCATTTTTGCATTCCATAAAAAGTGCAGCGTTTTACCTTTATTTAACGGATCGCGGTTAAAGCTCTCAAAATAAGCACGGGTTTTTGCCACCGCTTCTGCCTGTTCAGGACGCATACCGAACGACTGCGTGCGTTTTTCGCTGTTTTTCACCCCGCTTTTCACTTCCAACAACGCCGCCCGTACATCGTTTAAACTACATTTAAACCATTCACCATTAACTTGCTCCACACCGTGCTTTTTCAGCACCCGATGCACATCGTGATCGGAAAACAGCGAGCCATTATCCCGAATTGCCGTCTCATCTAATTCCACTTTCCACGTCTGTTCCGGCGTTTTAGTCGGATAATGCTCACGCATACGCTCCTCCACCGTGCGAGAGGTAAAACCGATTTTCAAACAATTCGGAAACGCACGGTCGGAATAGGCATAGATTTTCGGTTGATGAAGTGGATTTAATAAATTATTTTGGGGTTGTTGGTCGGTCATAAAAAAGTCCTGTTGATTTAATTAAAATTGTAGGGACGCCACGCTTGGTGTCCATAAACAATGTTCATAAATGGACACGAAGCGTCGTGTCCCTACAAATTCATCGGGTTTGGTAAAATTTTTGAGGGAAATTACCGCTTGCAAAATCTCCCCTCTTATCCCCTCTTTTTCAAAGAGGGGACGATCATTCATTTCTTTATAAATGCACAGAGCATTATTCACGCTTTGTATAAACTCCCCTCTTTGAAAAAGAGGGGCAGGGGGAGATTTAATTGTGGCGAAGCCACAAGAATGATCGTGGTTTATAAAATGATTACCTATCTACAATCACGTCCTATAATCCGACAGCGCCTATGGCGTAATCGGTTACCATTGTTGGGCGGTATTAGCGCCCGATTTCTCTGAGCTATTGCCTTTTTGTTTTACATATCCCCAGCAGCAACTCGGCTGAATATGAATAACCGATTACGCCGTAGGCGTTGTCGGAATGTTGCAAGGTTTTGCGGTCGCAAGCGTTGCGACCCTACATTCATTCGCTGAATTAACCTTAATAAGGACGTATGACATACGCCCCTACATACGTTCTACGAATTAACATCAAATATAAATTAATGCTCATTTGTAGGGGCGTGCGTCGTACGCCCATTTGCAAATTTTTGTAGGGAAATTACCGCTTGCAAAATCTCCCCTCTTATCCCCTCTTTTTCAAAGAGGGGACGATCATTCATTTCTTTATAAATGCATAGAGCATTATTCACGCTTTGTATAAACTCCCCTCTTTGAAAAAGAGGGGCAGGGGGAGATTTAATTGTGGCGAAGCCACAAGAATAATTGTGAATTTGCAAAATTTTTTCGGAAAATTACCGTTTGTAAAATCACTTTGAACGCTGAATTAGTAGTTCAGTTAATTCATTATTTACAGATTTAACCACGCCTAATAAGTCAGGATACATAGAGCTGTAATTTATTCCTATGTGGTTTAAGTAATTAAGAATTTCAGTTCTTAATTCATTTTTTATATAAATTTTGAAAGCAAATTGATGTTTTTCATTTTTGATTTTATCAAAATGTTCAATCGCTTTTCTTATATAGTTACGAATAGTGTATTCACTTAAATAACCTTTCTGAGCAGTGATTCTTCCGTAATAATCTGTCTTGGGTGTGAACCAAAATCTTTCCATTATTCCGTGATATTCAGGAAAATAATTAGCATTTACCATAAATAATGCAGAATATTCTGAAGTTTCCTTAGGTTTTTTAGGTTCGGAATTTGCCATAAATAAAGCAACATAAATTGATTTACTCCAATCTAAATAAGGTGTTTTCAGATCGTAGAGTCTACCAATTGCCCAAAGTTCTCTTTCGTGTTCAGTATGAGTAATTTTAAGTAATGATTGATCTATTAAATTGCCACGCAGTTTTTTAAAGAAACTGGAAAAAATCTTTACCTTTGCGTCATCAATTGATATTTTCCCATCAATTTCTCTCTCCAATGTGCTTACTAAAAGCCAATCGGAATTGGATTGCCCACGATAGAAAAACTCTTCTCCTGCTGTTTCTAAGTTATAAACTTTTTCAAAGAAAGAGAATAATTGCTCTGGCTTATCAATTTTGATACAAGAAAATGGTACAAAACGTTCATCTGCACAAATTTCCTTCTGAAAATCTTGGTCAAAAAGATCTTTTTTAATATCAAAAGTTTTTAGACTTGAATAATTGTGAATGGGGTTACTCATCTTCCAACTCCATAGGTCTTACCATTTTTTCAATAAAAGCAATTTCATCATTGCTTAATCCATATTTTTGATACAGTTCTTCATCTGTCCACGGTTTTGAGAAGTCTTGCATAGGTACAAATTCGTAAACTCCTCTCATTGCATCTTGTGTATTTTTTTTCATTAAAACCATAAATCTAAAAAATTTAGTTTTAATATAACTAATGGCATTTTTACATTCTTCTTTATTTGAAAATGCTCCAATAGCTAAATAAGTTTGAGTACAACAAGTATTGGGTTCTCCTATGAATGGTTTATTTAGAATTTGATGTGGAAATCCTTCTCCAGTTCCATAAGATTTTGTGATGTATATTTTGTATTCATTTACTAAGTTAAAATTTTTAGTGATTTGGCTTTGGTAAATATATCCTTTCCCACCATTTAAATAGACTTCAACGCAACCATTGAACGACTGTTTTTTATAGTTTTTTAAAGAGCTTAAAAGTCCGAAAGGCGTTTGCACACTTACAAGAGAACCGAAAGATAGTTCATTATGTTTTCTTACTTTATGAAAAATAGGGATCATCTCATTCATTTTAATGAAAACATCACTACCATTTTCTTTTAATGGGCGTTTCATTTCAGATGATAACTCTCCATTTAAATAAGTTCTAATTAGGCAATCTCCATTGTAAGATTTATCCCATAAAAAATAATTTACTCCTCCCTTAATTTCTACGCCAGGAAAACAATCTGCTGCATTTGGAAAGTCGTGAATTTCTCTTAATCTACGATCATTTAACATTTCATCACGAAAATCATCTAAACCTCTCCCACCGGAAAACCAACGAGATGGTGTGATCATGACTAAGTAATCAGGGTTTAGTTTTTTCGCTTGTTGAATGAATTTATGGTAGATCGCAATTGCAAAATCTTTCTTCTCTATACCAACATTTAACTGATACGGCGGATTGCCGATAATCACATCAAATTTCATTGTTTCTAATCCTAATTCTTTTCTTGCTTGTTGATGAATAAACGCATAGGCGTGGTTTTCTTGATGATCAAAACGGTCGTACACCGCTTGTGCTGCTCCGCATTCGCTACATTTTCCGTTTTCCCATTTATGTTCTGCTTTGGGCTTGAAAATGTTCCCCTCTTCCGTCTCAAACACAGTACAAATGGAATACTCGCTATTGGCTTTTTTCGCACAATAAAGGCTACGGCGTGAGAGTAGGGCGGTGAGTTCGGTAATTGCAATGCCGTAGAGCTGTTGGCTGAAAATATGGTTGAGCCGTGTTTGCAGATCGGGGATTTGTGTTTCTAAGCCTTTGATCAACCGCTTGGCGATCTCACGCAGGAACACGCCCGATTTACAGGATCTAAAAACTTAGCATTCGGATCGCTCCATAGCCGTTCAGGCAATCTGTCTAACATTTGATTGACGACATCGGCTGGGGTGAATACTTCATCATTTGATAAATTTGCCAAACAGCTTAAAACATCAGGGTTGTAGTTGAGTTTTGCTAAATCAGTCATTGCCTAGCTCCAAAAAGTGAATACGTGGATAAGAACGGTGGGCTTGGGGAATAAAGGCTTCTTCGCCATCATCAGAGAAAAGTGGCAAATCGCTGAGGTTATGTACTAAGTCGTGATAGATAAAATCGTGGCGTTGAATAAAATTACCATTGGAAATTTTCCATTCGGTAAAACAGAGTGGGCGACCATCGTTGGTTTGCATTGAAAGGACATCACCGCAGACAATGTTTTTACTCAGAATATGTTCAACTGCGCTTAGGCCTTTCTGTTGAAAAGTATTCGGAAAAAGGGTTTGGTAGTGTTCGCTGAAAATCGTTAGCAGGTGGTTACGGCATTCGCTTACGTTATCGGCAAGCAGTTCAATACCGTAAAGACTTGCCACCGCAAGCACAGCATTGCGTTCGTAATCGAGCTGGATTTTTTTGTATTTTTCGGCAATGGTGAGCTTACGATGTAAGATCTCAGCAAGGAAATTCCCTGAACCGCAAGCAGGCTCTAAAAAGGTCGCATCAATGCGTTCGGTTTGGGCTTTGACTAAATCCAGCATGGCATTAACTTCACGCTCGTTGGTGAAGACTTTGCCGTGATCGGCAACCCGTTGTTTGGATTTAACTTGTTTTTGGGGTGAAGAAATTTCCCCAAGGGCTTGATTGGGGGAAGAGGTTAAACTAGGCTTTGCTTGCTAAAAGTGTATTAGTCATTGGTTATCCTGTGAAGAAAATAATCGTTGATTATAAGTTTTGTTGTGGTTTTTGCAAGCGGCTGGATTTACGGATTTTTTTGCAAAATTTCGTTATAATTCGACCGCTTATCTTTAATTAAAATACTAGAAGGAATTTGAAATGCGAAATCCAAACGATGATGCGTTATACGCCCCGATTGAGTGGGTGGATCATAGCGAAGGTTACACCGATATTTTGTACCATAAATCCGCTGATGGTATTGCCAAAATCACCATTAACCGCCCAGAAGTACGTAATGCGTTTCGTCCACAAACAGTAAAAGAGATGATCAATGCGTTTTCTGATGCACGTTTTGATGAAAAAATTGGCGTGATTGTTTTAACCGGCCAAGGCGAAAAAGCGTTCTGTTCAGGCGGCGATCAGAAAATTCGTGGTGATTACGGTGGCTATAAAGATGAAAATGGCGTACATCATTTAAATGTGTTGGACTTCCAACGTGATATTCGCACTTGTCCAAAACCAGTGGTGGCAATGGTAGCAGGTTATGCCATCGGTGGTGGACACGTTCTACATATGCTTTGTGATTTAACCATTGCCGCAGATAATGCGATTTTTGGTCAAACTGGCCCGAAAGTGGGGTCATTTGATGGTGGTTGGGGGGCAAGCTATATGGCTCGCCTTGTTGGGCAGAAAAAAGCCCGTGAAATTTGGTTCTTATGCCGTCAATACAATGCCCAAGAAGCATTAGATATGGGCTTAGTGAACCACGTTGTACCTTATGCGGAATTAGAGCGTGAAACCGTACATTGGTGTCGTGAAATGTTGCGTAATAGCCCAATTGCGTTGCGTTGCTTAAAAGCGGCATTAAATGCAGATTGCGATGGTCAGGCAGGATTACAAGAGTTGGCGGGCAATGCAACGATGTTGTTCTATATGACCGAAGAAGGACAAGAAGGTCGCAATGCGTTCAACGAAAAACGTGCACCAGATTTTAGTAAGTTTAAGCGTAATCCTTAATCTTAAAAATAAACCCCGAGACAAATCGGGGTTTATTTTTCGATTAAGCGTAATACATTTCAAATTCCACAGGGTGTGGGGTGGTATTTAAACGTTCGACTTCTTTACGTTTTACGCCAATATAAGCTTCAATAAAGTCTTTCGCAAATACACCGCCTTTAGTTAAGAATTCAAAATCTTGTTCCAGTGCGTTTAATGCTTCTTCTAATGAGCCGGCTACGGTTGGAATATCTTTTAACTCTTCAGGTGGTAAGTCGTACAAGTTTTTATCCATCGCATCCCCAGGGTGGATTTTATTTAGCACACCGTCAAGACCTGCCATTAATAATGCGGCAAAAGCTAAATAAGGGTTAGCAAGTGGGTCAGGGAAACGTGCTTCTACACGAGTCGCTTTCGGGCTAGTTACCGCAGGAATACGAATAGAGGCCGAACGGTTACTCGCAGAATAGGCGAGTAATACGGGCGCTTCAAATCCCGGCACTAAGCGTTTATATGAGTTAGTGCTTGGGTTGGTAAATGCATTTAATGCTTTGGCATGCTTGATAATACCGCCAATATAATAGAGTGCGGTTTCTGAAAGCCCTGCGTATTTGTCGCCCATAAAGACGTTTTTCCCATCTTTGGAAAGAGACATATTGCAGTGCATACCAGAGCCGTTATCGCCTGTGATTGGTTTTGGCATAAAGCACGCTGTTTTACCGTGTTCTACTGCCACATTTTGTACCACATACTTATAGATCTGGGTTTCGTCCGCTTTTAAGGTGAGTGTATTGAAACGACAAGCGATTTCATTTTGCCCTGCGGTTGCCACTTCGTGGTGATGGGCTTCAATTACTAAGCCTAGCTCTTCCATAATTAAGCACATTTCTGAGCGAATATCATGAGCGGTGTCATTTGGGGCAACGGCACAGTAACCGCCTTTTTTGAGTGGGCGATAGCCATTGTTGCCGCCTTCGTAGCGTTTGTTGGTATTCCACGCTGCTTCAATGTCGTCCACTTCGTAAGAGTTACCATTCATTCCAACACCAAAACGCACATCGTCAAATAGGAAAAATTCTGGTTCAGGCCCGAATAGTACACTGTCTGCGATGCCAGTGGATTTGAGATAGTTTTCCGCACGAATAGCGATGGAACGTGGATCACGATCATAGCTTTGCATTGTGCTTGGTTCGAAGATACTACAGCGGAGAATTAAGGTAGGAATTTGAGAGAAGGGGTCGAGCACAGCGGTTTCGGGGATTGGCATTAAAAGCATATCGGCTTTGTTGATGGTTTTCCAACCTTCGACCGATGAGCCATCGAACATTTTACCGTCTTCAAATAAATCTTCTAAATCATCAGCAATCAATGAAACGGGGAGAGACACGCCGTGTTCTTTACCTTTAATATCGGTAAATTTAAGTAGTACAAATTTGATATCGTTTTCACGAATCAACTTTGCGACATTTGCAATTGCGTTTGTGTTTGCCATAGTAACCTCAAAATGGTGGAAAACAGGCAAGATACTAAATTTCTCTGCATTAGAAAAGAGGGGAGGCAAGAAAATTTTCGGGTAGGTGAGAGTTTTAACTGGCGTTAGTCTTCGCCAGTAAGGGAAAAGAATTGTTGTTTTCACCAATGAATTTGAAGAGACTGCCCTTAGTAACCATTCGATTGAAAATCTGGTAAAAATTCATTTGTTTTTAACCGCTTGATAGTTGTTTCAATTTGTCCGTTAGGCAGCAGAGTGAGTTCCCGCCAGCCTTGGGGCAGGAGATCAAGCGTGAAATGTTGGCAATTTGGCTTAAATTGAATACAAGTTGAAGGGGTAGCAAACACGCGATACCCCTTCCAAATGGTATCTACCTCTTGGTGAATATGTCCGTGAATTAAAGCTTTTACTTGTTTAAATGGAAATAGCACTTCTGCCAATTCCTCGCTATTGCGCAGACTATGTTGATCAAGCCAAGCGCTATGAGTTGGCAAAATATTATGGTGCAATGCGATCAGCGTGTAGCGCTCAGGATAGCGGGCTAACATTTGGGTCAGAAAATCCAGCTGGGTACGATTAAGCTCACCACGGGGTAGGTTTTCAATATGGCTGTCTAGCAAAATGATTTGCCAATGTTGCCCAGCCAAAATATGTTTATGCGGTTGGATTTGCTGGTAAATAGACAATGCTTTGCCCATTTGTGGCTGTGTATCGTGATTCCCCTCAAGCCAAAAAAGAGGTTTCTCCAATGTTTTGACCATTTGTCCGAAACGGTGATACGCCTCACGGTTATGATCTTGCACTAAGTCGCCTGTAGCGAGTACAAGATCATAATCGAAAGACGACTCATTAATTTCATTTAATACCGCTTGAAAACTATCATTCGTATTCACACCGAGCAATTCGCCATGATTGTCGGAAAATAGGTGCGAGTCGGTGATTTGTAACAGGCGGACAGTGTCGGCATCTGTTTGCCATTGATAACTGTCACTCATAATCAGTATCCGAAAAATTAAAAAGAACGAGAAATAATGTACTGTTTTATTAAGATTTTTCAGCAGATAAAATGCAAAAATGTGGAATAAGTCGCATTTTTTATAATTGGGATAGATAATCTGTGAAGTCGATCACAATTTTCAAGCGATTCACCTCTGTTTGATGAGGCGCAAGGCGCTCAATTTCCGCTAGCAGAGCAACCCCTTCAGTTAAACTGCAAGCGGTTGAAATTTCCACATTTTTTGCAAAAAATTCTGCTAAATCTAGCGCTTGCTGGTTAATTGCTGCATAGATTAGACGCTGCAGATTTTGCTCACGTAAGCAAGCTGGCACTTGTAATATGCTTAAACGGGTTTGCCCTTGCCACTGTTTACTTTGCATTTGGAAACCCAGTGCGAGGAATGCGCTTTCAAGTTGCTGCCATTGCTGTGTTTGTATTTCGTCTAGGCTCAAGTTTAATGGAATGAGCAGCGCTTGTGATTCAGTACGATCAAGCTGATAACGCAGTTTAAGCCGAGCCAGCTTCTGCATGGAAATAAGACAGAAATCATCGCCTTGTTTACAGAGCAGCGCTTGGTCTTGCACTAACGCGAGTGCTTGTAAATAGCCGCTGTTTTTTATTTCTGGCTCAGGGGCGGCTGTTGTTGCAGGTTTGGGTGTAGGGGCGGTAAAAACCGGCATGTTCGCTGTATTGGGTTTTAGCAACTCAGTATAAATTTTCTGCGCACGAGGCTGAATTTTTTCCGGAGCATGGCGAGCTGGTGAATGGTAATGTGCTGTACGTGGGGTTAGGGTATAAGATTGACGTACACTCGGTATAGCTGCATCCAGTGAGGCGGCTTGGCGGAAAATATTTTGTCCAGAGGCAATGCGGTTAGTTTCTGCTTGGTAATCTGCAAGCGGTTCATTTAATGCGGAATTTTGCAAGGGTAAATTTGGTTGGCTTTGCAGAGCATTCAGTACGCCTTGATAGATAAAATCGTGAACTAATCGCCCCTGATGAAAACGTACTTCATGTTTGGCAGGATGAACATTCACATCTACAAAGCTCGGATCGAGATCTAAAAATAGCACAAAAGCAGGGTAGCTCTCCTTGCTAATTAATTCACCATAGGCTTGGCGAATTGCATGGTTAATAGTTTTATCTCTCATCATCCGTCCGTTTACGTAGCTGTAACAGAGATCGCTTTGCGTTCTTGCTAATGCAGGTGAACCCACCCAACCGTATAAATGCAAATCATCATGTTGCCAATCAATATGCACGGCATGACGAACAAATTCTTCACCACAAATGGCTGCAATGCGTTTTTGTTGTTGTTCAGCATTGTTTTCTACCACAGCTTTGTAATGGCGGACGGTTTTACCGTTATGGGTAAGAATAAAGCTCACGGTGGGCTTGGCAAGAGCGATACGGCGGACAACTTCATCAATATGGGTAAACTCGGTTTTGTCGGTACGTAAAAATTTGCGTCTAGCAGGAGTGTTAAAAAATAGATTAGCAACTTCAATGGTTGTGCCAACAGGGTGAGACGCAGGCTTGATTTCTACAGCCATTTCCCGCCCCTGAGCATAAGCTTGCCATGCTTCTGCTTGGTATTCTGGACGAGAGGTTAGGGTTAAACGAGAAACCGAGCTGATACTAGCTAAGGCTTCACCCCGAAAACCGAGGCTTAAAATCGTCTCTAAATCTTCTAAACTGCTAATTTTACTGGTGGCGTGGCGAGCGAGCGCGAGGCTTAAATCTTGTTTCCCAATACCACAGCCATTGTCTCGAATACGAATAAGCTGCGAGCCACCTTTTTCAATATCAATCTGAATACGATTTGCCCCTGCATCAAGGCTATTTTCCACTAACTCTTTAACCACGGACGCAGGGCGTTCCACCACCTCGCCTGCAGCAATCTGGTTGGCAAGCTGTGGGGGAAGGATATGAATAAGAGGTTTTAATGTGTCCATAGCGTTGATAATCAGAGTAAATCCGTATCTTATCACATAAGAATCTTTCTCAAGAAATTTTATTTTGCTATTGCAAATCATTCTTGATTGATTTTATTATTCATCTGTTTCTTAGAGAGACAGCTTGCTTAACTAAAATAAGGCGTTTCATCATAGGAGCTATGTTGGTGAATGAGATTGTTAAGTTTTTTGCTAAAGATTATGGCTCGCTAATTGGCGTCAATAAGGTGGTGGGTCTTCATAAATAAGACATTAAAACTAGGAAACTCGTGCTATATTAAAAAATGATAAATGTATCTGTTCTAGGGGAAGAGCATGAAAAAATATGAAAGGATTATAAGCAGTATTGCATCCTTATCTTCCATACGTATGTTGATTGGTGCTACATCCACCATTTATATGATAGATAGTGGGGTAGAATTATATCATATCGGTATGATAAAAAGCATGCAGGCAGTAATTATATTAGTATTTGGACTTTTTATTGGGGTAATATCTGATAGGGTAAATAGGAAAAATATTCATACGATAGCAATATTTTTCTCATTTATATGGTTATATTTATTTTATCTTGGTGGCATATATTCTAGTTTAAGTCTGTTTTATCTTGCAGAGTTTCTTAATGGCATATCTCTTTGTATGATTCAGAATAATTCTAATGGTTATTTAGTGGAGCAATTTAAACGAGAGGATAAGACAAATGAATTAGATGGTATGTTTGGAAAATTAAATAAATGGACTTTTATTGGAATGTCTCTTGCATCTTTAATTGGTGGAGTTTTATATTATTTCTTTAGCCAAGCATCATTCCTATATACATCCTTATTGATGCTGTGTTTATTTATTTTCTCTCTATATTATCTCCCTAGCGGGGAAGAGTATAATAGTTCGAGAAAGTTGATAGATAAAAAAGAGATAAGGTTAATTTTTAGAAAAATTAGTAAACATGGTAGATCTATCCTATCTTATGTTTCATATGGGCTTTTTTTCCAAGTTATTATTCAATATTGGCAAGTGATGGTTTATGATTTCGAGCTTATTGCTAAAAATAATTATTGGTTAGGTTTAATTTTATGCTTATTAATGTTGGCTCAATCTGTTGCAGGTCAAGCAGTGGAAAGAAAAATCAAAATATCAAAATTTAATTTACATGTTGGCTCTATTCTTAATTTAATTATTTTAATTCTCGCTGTTTATTATTCTATGCCAGTGGTTTATATTGCGGGACTGTGCTTTATAATGTTCTTTATTAGATATATTTCTATTGTATTAGGCGCTGAGTTACAGTCAGATCTTAAGAACAGATTTAGGTCGAAATACAATATGGTGTTAAATAGTTTGTTAAGAATTATTACGACAATTACGTTATTTGTTGTTGGGTTTTTATTAGATTATTTTGATATTGATATTATTCTTTATCTTGGAATAGGCTTAATAAGTATAAACGTATTGTTGGCATTATTATCCAAAGATGAATATTAAAAAAACCAGATAGTAGTAAACTACTATCTGGTTTTTTTTAAAAGCTATAACCACCCTTTGCGTTTAAAGTAGATATATGGGCTGGTTGCGACCAATAACATTAAACCCAGCGCCATTGGATAACCAAATTTAAAGCCAAGTTCGGGCATAAATTCAAAGTTCATCCCATAAATTGATGAGATCAGCGTCGCTGGCAGGAACATCACTGATACCAAAGAGAATACTTTCATAATGCGGTTCTGTTCAATGTTGATAAAACCCATTGCTGCTTGCATTAAGAAATTCACTTTTTGGAACAGTGATTCGTTATGTGGCTGGAGAGACTCTACATCTCGCATAATATCGCGCGCTTGTTCAAGCTGATTATTTGGCAAGCGAGTTTTACGCAGTAAAAAGCCTAAGGCTCGCTGCGTATCCATTAAGCATTGGCGAACTTTGGAGCTTGCATCCTCTAATTCGGTGAGATCAGAAAGCGCATCATTGAGGCGGTTGTTGTTTTTATTTTGCTCGTTCTCATCCGGCTCATTTAGAATGACTCGGCTTAATTTCTCTAAATCGGCATAGATATTTTCAATGACATCGGCAAGCTGCTCAATCTTGGTCTCAAACAAATCGAGCAACAATTCATATGCATTACCGTCAATTAATTTTGCTCGACGTGAGCGCATACGATAGAGACGAAAAGCAGGTAAATCGCGCTCACGAATGGTAAATAAGCGCCCATCTCGAATCGTAAAACCGACAGTGGCGATATCGGGATAGTCTTCATCGTCCAAACAGTAGAAAAAGGAGTGCATGTGCAAGCCGTCTTCATCTTCAAAGAAACGCGCAGATGCTTCCAAATCTTCTAATTCATGTTCTTCAGCAAGGGTTTGGTCTAGACGATGTTCCAGCACCGAACGCTCTTCATCACTAGGATCGATTAAATCAATCCAAATAGCATCATTAAGCTGTTCTTGAGCGGTTTCATCGACATTGATAAGACGGTCGTTTTGCAACGAAAAAGCTCTGATCATTGTATTCTCCAAGAAAAAGGGAGAGATAAACGAAGGAACAAAAAGATACAAACAGAAACCGACGCATTGTCGGTGGAGAATTGGACAAGGCGGGTTAGCAAACTGATAAGTATCGACTGTGACTGTCCAAAGTGTGATCTCCAAAGTAAAAAACGGCAAAATGGTACAGATTTCGCCGCTTTTCGTCAAGGATTACTCAATATCTACATTATACATCGTATTTGCCCATGACGCTGGCTTGGGCAAGAATGTGTCCCTGCATGGCAAAATGCAGATCATTAAAGCGAAAACCTTTTTTGAGTTTTAGATCACAATCTAGTGCGTACACAATTAATTCATAACGGTGTTCACAGTTTGGCGGCGCCATTCCTCCATAGCTTGATGCTTCATCAAGCTCAAATTTGCCTAAGACACTTGCCCAGCTATTTGCACCTTGTACAAAGTCTGTCGCAGTGAGGCTTTCATTTTCGGCAAGGCTGGTGCGCTTAAGATCGGCGATAAGCCAATGCACCCAAACAAAACCACTGGCAGTAATTGCATCTTTATCCTCTAGTACAACAGCAAAGGATTTTGTCCCTAAAGGCGCATCTTGAATTTCAAATGGAATAGAATAAGTTGGCATACCATTTGGACTAAATTGCGTCCCTCGTTTGCCATATTTATCCGCAAATGAGCCATTTTGAATTGCAGCACTGGTAACCCGCATATCACCCTCCTATTTTTGATGATTTTCTTGATAAAGCCATTCACCGACTTGTTTGGCAAAATAAGTGAGAATACCATCAGCCCCTGCTCGTTTAAAGCAAAGTAGGCTTTCCATAATACACTCTTTCTCTTTCAGCCAGCCGTTTTGAATAGCAGCCATATGCATTGCGTATTCACCTGAGACTTGGTAGGCAAAGGTTGGCACACCAAAGGTTTCTTTTACACGCCAAACCATATCTAAATACGGCATACCCGGTTTGACCATCACCATATCTGCCCCTTCTTGAATATCCAGCGCCACTTCGTGTAGCCCTTCATTACCATTTGCAGGGTCAAGCTGATAGGTGAATTTATTTCCGCCTTTTAAATTGCCGGCTGAACCAACTGCATCACGGAATGGGCCGTAGTAGTTAGAAGCATATTTGGCCGAATAGGCCATAATTTGTGTATTAATGAAACCATTTGCTTCCAAGGCGGTACGAATTGCACCGATACGGCCATCCATCATATCACTTGGGGCAACAATATCTGCTCCTGCTTGCGCGTGTGAAAGTGCTTGTTTCACCAGCACTTCAGTTGTCACATCATTTAGGACATAACCTTCGTTATCTATAATGCCATCTTGCCCGTGAGTAGTGAATGGGTCGAGAGCCACATCAGTAATTACGCCTAATTTCTCACCAAATTTTTCTTTTAAAGCACGTACTGCGCGTTGTGCTAAACCATTAGGATTATAGGCTTCTTCTGCCATTAGTGATTTTTTTGCTTCGCCGACCACAGGGAATAATGCCACGGCGGGCACACCGTATTTAACTAATAATTCTGCTTCAATTAAAAGCTGATCAATTGTTAAGCGCTCTACATTTGGCATTGATGGCACTTTTACACGTTGATTTTCGCCTTCAATAATGAAAACAGGATAGATAAGATCCGCAGCGGTTAATGTATTTTCCGCCACTAAACGACGGCTAAATTCATGCTTGCGTAAACGACGCATACGACGATGTGGAAAGTGGGTAGTCACAAATTGGGTCATAATAAATCCTTATTTCAATAATTCTGTTAATTTAGCTAAGACCATCTCTGGTTGAATATCAATCAAACTTTGATGGTAACCTTCGGCACTTTCGCCTTTGCGGATTTTGATTAAGCCACCTTCAATTAAACGGATAATCACTGCTTTCTCAGAAAGTGGAGGCGTATATTGTGGGCTTGTCGGGCCGTAAAGCGCTACCAATGGGCGATTTAATGCTGCAGCAATGTGCATTAAACCGCTGTCGTTAGATACCACAGCAACGCAATCTGAAATCAAATCAACAGCCTGATTTAAATCTGTTTGCCCAGCTAAATTTAAACAGTAGCGTTGTAAATCCTCGGGTAAAGCAGAGCGAATTGCTTCGCCTACGGCTTCATCTTTTTTCGATCCAAATAGGCGTATGCTATAGCCCTGTTCAATCAATTTTTCTGCGACTTTAGCGTAGTGATAGTGAGGATAACGTTTTGCCGGGCCAAATTCTGCTCCAGGGCAGAATCCGATAGCTGGACGGTTTTCAGCATAAGCAAGCTGTTTCTTAAAATGCTGCAGAGTCTGTTCAACTTGTGAGTGCTCTACCTTGAGATAAGGGTAGGAAATAGGCAGGTTTTCTGCACTAGGAATTTGCCCCTTGTCAAACGCTAGAGCCACATAACGTTGTACCATTTTGGGGTAGTCATTTTTATTATGGCGAATATCGTTTAAAAAACCAAAACGCATTTCGCCTTTCCAACCACGGCGCTGTTTGATTTTGGCAAAGAAAGGGATAAATGCCGATTTAAGCGAATTAGGCAAGACAATGGCGAGATCATACTGATTTTGCAAATTTTTGCCTAATTGATACCGCTTGCACAGGCGAAATGCGCCGTGTCCAATTGGCATAGAAATTGCTTTGCGTATTTCAGGCATACGAGAAAGTAATGGACGACACCAATCAGGCGCCATCACATCAATTTCGCAATCGGGATAGTTTTGTTTGAGTTGTTGATAGAGCGAGTGCGACATCATCATATCACCAACCCAAGAGGGGGCAATAACTAGAATATTCATCAATGAGCTCCTATTTCTTTACACAGTTTTGCGCAAGAATTTTACCGTTTTTATCGCGCAATGTACCCTTACCGTTAAAATCTTCACTCCAAATCCAACGGATATTGCTATATTTTTTGCTGTTGTTACGGGTGACAGCCGAGGATAACTGATGCGTGGTTTGATTGAACGTGACACTAATATATTGGCTTTTTTTACTATTTGCTGCCTTGGTTACCCGAACCGTTTTATTCTTACTACACTGGTAGAGCACCGTTCTGTTTTTTACTGTGCTGGTTACTTTTTTCTTGGTTGCAATGAGCTGTTTGGGCGGTTCAATCGTTTGTATTTGTTCAATAGGAGCGGTTAATGGTGGTGGCATACAAGCGGTTAAAAATACTGAAAAAATTGCAAGCGAAATAACTTTTTGCATTTTATCCTTCCTTTAGGCAAAAAGAGCAACGCAATGCGTTGCTCTTGGTATGAAATTATCGATAAATATAATTACCGTCAGCTTGGCGAATGTACTTACCACTGCCAATATTCATCTCAACGATACGATTATTTTTATCTAAGCGAACAGTGATTTTTTGACCTGGACTTAAACGGCTAGTTGCACCATTTAACTTGGTCATTTTATTGAGTTCTGGCAAATTCGCACCTAAACCATTATCACGGAAGTTTTGGAATAGTGACACGCCTTTTTGTACGGTAATAGTTTTGCTACTTACTGCATTGCTAGTGGCTGGTGTAACTGCTGTAGCCCCTATAGCCGGTTTGCTGGTAGCCGTGTCAGATTTTGTTTTAACCGTGTGACTTTGTGTTTTTATTGAATCCGCTTTGGCATTTGCGGTAGCCGGTTTTAAACTTTTAGCCGGTTTTGCTGGTTCCGCTTTCACCACTTCTGGTTGATGAATCACACTGCTATGGGCATTTGGTTTGCTCACAGTCACTTCAGCAGGTGCAGTGGTTACTGCCGGTTTTAATGCTGGTGCTGCTGTTTCTGTTGCCGTAGTTAGCGCGAGTTCTTGTGAAACTTCAGATTGCACCGGCGTTTCTGTTGTCGCGGTCTCAGTCTGTTCTGTGATGCTGGATGCAGCTTCACTGTTTGCTTGAGCTTGTTTTTCTGCTTCAAGTCGTTGCTGTAATGCTCGCGCTTCTTCCTCAGCACGTTTAGCTTCTTCTTCATCCACAGGGCGGAATTCAATTGGCAAACTTGAGCCTTGCGCTTGCAGATCTTCAACACTTTGTGGTGTTTTTGGTTTTAACAAGAAGAAAACCAAAATCAGTGCTAATGCCAGCAACGCAACTAAAAGTAAACGGCGGTATTTCGATGGTACTTTTTCGGCCAATGATGGTTTTTTCGGTGCTGTTTGTGCTTGGCTAGGAATAACGCGTTCTAAATTATTCGCTTCTTTTTCATGCTCATGGTTTTGTTGAGAAGTTTGTTCCATTTTTTTCGACTCGGTTTGGGGTTGATGAGTTGTTAGGGATTCTGTGTTTAATGGTTTGCTATTCGCTGCAGTCGCGTTTGCATCTTTTTCCACTGGTGTAAAGGCAAAGCCCAATGTAGGGGCAACTTTTGCGTTATTCGAAGTAGCCGTTGGTATGCTTTTTTCTGTGGTATTTTTGGCAAGGGCTTCTTTTGCAGCTGTAGCCGCGGCAGAAATAGCAGCCTGTTCTGCTTCAGAACGTTTTACTAATGGCGTAAAAGTGTGCCCAGGAGACTGTTTAGAGTGCATTGAAAATGCGACAGGTTGGTTAATACTGGCTTTTTCTGCTGCTTCAGCTACAGGGTTGTGATCTAAATTAGCGGGTTGTGAGGGCTGACCAAAGGTCGGCTCTTTACGCAAATTATTTTGAGTCATAGTCGTTGTCTGCAAGTTATTCAAAAAAACGGCTTATTCTAAAGGATTTCTAAACTATCAGCACGCCCTTTTTCGACAAGCGGTTGTTTTTCTACATTTTTTTACAAAAGAGCCTGTTTGGCAAAATTTATGCTGCATGTCTAGGCAATTTTTTGCTTTTCTCGATCTATATCCCAAAAATAACATAAGCCCATTGCAGCACTATTTTTTCAGTTTTAAGGTGGCGCTTAGTTTTAACCCAGCTAAGAGGAATATCTTATGAAAAAATATCTGCGTATTGCGCTTTCTTCCCTTGTGGCATTTTGTACGCTATCTGCTTTAGCACAAACGCAACGTGAAGCAACACATACTGAACCGGTTGCTATTGAGCAAGTTGCGCAGGCTCAGGTACAGAATGTCAATTTAGTTAATCTGAATACAGCAACGGCGGCTGAAATTCAAGATAAATTAGTCGGTATTGGTGCGAAAAAAGCGCAAGCGATAGTAGAATATCGCGAGAAAAATGGCAATTTTATTAGCCTTGAACAGCTCACGGAAGTTTCTGGTATTGGTAAAGCAACACTAGATAAGAACCGCGATCGCCTTGTATTAGAGTAATGCAGTTTAACCTTGTTTTTGTTATACTTAACCGTTGGATTTAACAAGAACAAGGTTTTATTTATGTCATTAAATGCATACCCACGTCCAAGTTACGCGCAGCGTGCCAAAATTGCTTTTCAATACCTAATGCCACAGCTAGGGCTAACTCGAGTGGCTGGCTGGTTGGCAGAAAAAGAGTGGGGGGCGGTGACTCACTTTATTATTAAGCTCTTTGCTAAAGTATATAACGTGAATTTCACCGAGGCTGAAAAAAGCAGCCCATCAGATTATAAGAGCTTTAATGAATTTTTTATTCGCCCATTAAAAATGGGGGCTCGCCCAATTGTATCAGGTGAAAATGTACTTTGTTTACCCGCTGACGGGCGTGTTAGTGAAGTAGGACGCATCGAAGACAATCGTTTAATTCAAGCCAAAGGGCATCATTTTACGCTTGAAACTTTACTAGCTAATGATGTTGAGCTGGCAGAAAAATTCAAAGATGGTGATTTTATTACCACCTATCTCTCGCCAAGAGATTATCATCGTGTACATATGCCGTGCGATGGCATCTTACGTAAAATGATTTACGTCCCTGGAGAGCTTTTCTCGGTTAATCCATTTCTTGCGGAACATGTGCCAAATTTATTTGCACGTAATGAACGCTTGATCTGTGTATTTGAGACAGAATTTGGCACCATGGTGCAAATTCTAGTGGGGGCAACGATTACGGCAAGTATGTGTACTGTCTGGGCAGGTGTAGTGAACCCTCCAAGATCGAGCGAGGTGAAAGTGTATGATTACCCAGATGAGGGGGAGAATGTCATTCGTTTGAAGAAAGGGGAAGAGATGGGTGCATTCCGCCTAGGTTCAACAGTGATTAACCTTTTCCCTAAAAGTAGGGTTGTTCTTGCCGAACATCTGCAAGCAGGTGAAGTAACCCGAATGGGCGAATTATTAGCTAGTGTGAAGTAAGAGCTGGCTTCCAATTTATGAGCAAGCGGTTGATTTTGCAAAAATTTTTACAAAATCAACCGCTTGTTGCTTATTGGTATTTGTGTCGATTGAGTTCCAGCCACTGTAAACCAATTACAGTGATCACATTATCTATCTTGCCTTCGCAGACCCATTGGTATGCTTGTTCTCGCTCAACGACATGAACTAGCATCTCTTCATCCTCTTCATCTAAGCCATAGATTCCGCCAACTTGAGTGCTATCAACCAAGCCTAAGAAAATATGTAAGCGCTCAGAGGTACCGCCAGGGCTATTCCATACACTTAATGCATGAGTTACCTGCTCAACTCGTAAACCAGCTTCTTCCTCAGCCTCACGAATTGCTACCTCTGCTGCACTTTGCCCCTCTTCGATCATTCCGGCAACTAATTCAACCAACCACGGTGAACGTTCACTATTTGGATCTAGCGCCCCTATGCGAAATTGTTCAACTAATACGACTTTGTCTAATTTTGGATCGTAGGCAATCAGCGCGGCAGCCTCGCCTTTAACCATCAGTTCACGTGTGACTTTGTCACTTACGCCGCCTTTGAATAATTTATGTCGAAAGGTGATTTTTTTCAGATGAAAATGTCCTTTATACAGTGTTTCTTCGTGGAGCATTTCTACGTCTTTTTGCTGAAATTGATGGATTTGAGTCATAAATTCGATTCTCCTTAACTTTTACGCAATCGATCTGAATGAACGATATAGAGCGCGATGATCATTACTAGGATTGCTAATGCAAATAATAAAGTATGCAGGGCATTGGAATGATCGACAATAATTAAACGTACCATAGCGGTAATTCCAATATAGAGGAAATAGCGCAGCGGAAAGTGATAATTGTATTTGAAATACTGCACAATGAGGGCAAGAAATTCAAAGTAGAGGAAGAAAACCACAATTTTTTCGACCACTTGGAATTTATCGCTGTGATTGAGTAGTAAGGCATATAAAGAATAGGATTCAGCAAACAGCGAATAGCCCAATAATATACCTGAAACAAGCAGAGAGATATTTAAAACCCATTGAAATGCTTCAGAAATTAGCTTGGCAAAGCGAGAATGGTGTTGGGGGAAGTGCATAAATTAATTTACCTGATAAATAATCGGCTCAAGTTCGAGCTTATGGAGCTGTCCATTTTTCCATTGTGTTAATTCTGCCATTTGACCTTGCTCGCTAAAGTAGGCTAAATAGCATGGTAGTTGATAGAAGAAAAAGAGTTTTCCTTTAGGGCAATGTATCGATTCAATACGCTGCTGGCTAATATTGTGGTAAACCTCAGAAAGCTTGGCAATTCCTATCCCCTGCGCTTTTAAAATGGCTTCACGTAGACACCAGGTTAAATAAAAGCGTTGCTCGCAGGTTGTGAGCTGAGGTAAATAACGCATATCACTAAGCTCTGCAATTTCTTGTGTACTCGCATAATACTCAAGAAGCGCTTGGTAGCGCCGCGTTTTTTGTGGCTGTTCAATATCGATGCCAACCGCATTTTGAGATTGGCTATAACGGAAAATCACTGCTACCCAATCACCAGAGTGACTGATATTAAAATCAACATGTGGATGGGGAACATAAGGTCTGCCACTCGGTGTTTCTTGTATCTTTGCTAAGAGTGCATCATCTAATCCGTGCTGCGCCATACATTGATGCAGCAGAAAATGTGCGAGTCGGCGACTTTTCCATTTTTGTATTTGGCGGCTTGATAGTTCGCTGTGCTGTGTTGGTTTAGCGTAGTTTTCAAATTCTGTAGGGATCGGCTCATTATTGTGGGCCAAAATAATGTGCAAGCGGTCGAAACGCGTCATTTTTTTGCAATATCCTTTGTCTTACATGGGCAATCATTATGGTGATCATCTACGAGTCCAGCCGCTTGCATAAAGGCGTAGCAAGTGGTTGCTCCGACAAAAGAAAAGCCTTTTTGCTTGAGCGCTTTTGACATAGCAATTGATGCCTCTGTTTTTGCTGGTGCGGTAGCTTGCACGTGATTAATTTGTGGTTGATTTGCGACAAATGCCCAAACAAATTGGCTGAAATCTTCACCTGCGGTTTGCATAGCTAGATAAGCCTGTGCGTTTTTAATGATAGCAGCCAGTTTTGCACGGTGACGGATTAAACCGCAATTGAGCATTAAAAGATCAAGATCATGCTCCGTCATTTTAGCAATCTTATCTGGATCAAACTGATAAAATGCTTGGCGGTAATTTTCACGTTTTCTGAGCACAGTAATCCAAGCCAGCCCTGCTTGCTGGCTTTCTAAGCAGAGGAGTTCAAATAGTTTCCGGCTATCTTTTTCAGGGGTTCCCCACTCGTTATCATGATAGTGGATATAGAGAGGATCATTTCCTACCCAATTACAACGAAGCATTTGTAAAATTCCTATAAAAAACAACCGCTTGCTTTAGGATTTGGGGGCAAAACTATTTCGTTATTTTCCAGATCTGCCGCTGATTGATTAAACGAACTTTGCCGTCTTGTGACACATAACCACCTTTAACTGCCTCAAATAGCGTACTCTTCGTCTTACTGGCTGAAAAAATTTCAGCTTTTTGGCGGTCTTCAGACAAGATGACATAAAGAGCGAGCGTATTGTCATTCGGATCGGTAAGCTTAATATCCGCTATAGCAAAGGGCTGAATGCAACTTTGTTTAATCATCGAATAACGATAACCAGCCGATGAAATACAGCTGTGTGCATCGCGATCTGAGCCTAAAATAGCTGTTTCCCCTGAGTTTGCAGAACAGGCAGTGACTAAGCCAGCTAAAGTCAAAATGAACAAAATTTTACGCATAAATGAGTCCTTAGCGTTTTGGTAGGTAGCGCGCAGGATCAACTGATTTACCGTGATAACGAATTTCAAAGTGTAATTTATTACTATTTGTGCCGGTGCTACCAAGGGTGGCAATGGTTTGGCCTGCTTTTACGCTTTGCTGTTCTTTGACTTTTATAGTGTCGTTATGTGCATAAGCACTTAAAAAATCGTCATTATGCTTGATGATGATTAAATTACCATAGCCTTGTAAGGCATTACCTGCATAAACTACTTTACCTGCTGCAGCTGCTTTCACGGCTTGTCCTTTAGTGCCGGCGATATCTAAGCCTTTATTACCCGCTTCAGAGTTAGAGAAACCAGAAATAACACGCCCATCAGTTGGCCATTGCCATTTAATTGATGAAGTTATTGGCGCTGTATTGGCTGTTGTTGCGCTAATGCGAGGAGCTGTACTTGCCGTTGTGGCTGTTACTGCTGGTGCTGCTGTTGCAGTCACTGTTGGTCGTTGTGGTGCAGCAGTGCTACTAGAAGCTTTAACAGGGCCGGTGACCGAGCCATCAGAGCCATAGGCAGTGCCATTTGGAGCACTGGTGTAGGTTACTTCTGGCTCTGCTGGTTTTGGCGCTGGCGCAGGGGCTGGCGCTGGAACCGAGGCAACTCTGTTATTTGTTTGAGCACTAGTATTTCCCAATTTTAGGGTTTGCCCAACACGTAGTTGATAGGGCTCACTCATATTGTTTAGTGCAGCAATTTCGGTAACATCTTTGCCAGCAATATAGGCGATTAAGAACATCGTATCACCTTGGCGTACGGTGTAGGTGTCACCATTATAAAAGCCTTTATCAATTTGATTATAGATAGGCTTATTATTTTCATCGCGCGGGATAGTGAAATCTTGCGAAACTTTTTTTACTGTAGCTTTTGCCGTTGGTTTGGCAACAGGAGGTGTCTTAGTTTCAACCGGAGTAGGTAATGGTTGTGGAGCCGTATAAGTTGGCTGTTGAGTAATAGGTTGTGGCACAGAATAGGTAGGTGTATTCATGCTGCTCGGCATTTCTGTTGGTTGAATATCAGTTTGCCAGCCATAGCTGCCACTATCTATCGCTCCTGTATTAGCAACTGGCTGCATTACGCCAGGTGGTAGTTCTGCATCACTTGCATTTACTACTGGTGCAGGGGTGTTGGAGCCACATGCTGTTAGCACCAGAGCACTTAATGGCAACAGGAAAAAGGCGTGTTTCATATTAAAATCCTTAAAAATAAAAATAGAAAAGCAAGATGCCCTTGGCTGATATTGATAAAATATCAACAGCAGCTAGAGCCATCTTACTTCTGTTATTCAGTACAATTATCTGACTCGCAATACACTACCTACTTTTAATTTAGTTGTAGTGCTAATGTTATTGAGTGCAGCAATTTGTTCGGCGCTTGTGCCAGTTAGATAGCCAATCAGATAGAGTGTGTCGAACTGACCAACAGTGTAGCTACTATCGCTATAGCAGCCTTTAGTGATTTGGCTGTAAATTGGTTTATTTGCGCCATCTCGCACGACTTGGCAGCTACCAACGACTTCCGTATTGAATGTGTTACTGCCTTATGAAGTGGCAACAGGTTGTGGTGCGGAGTATGTTGGTGCTTGGTAAGTTGGTTGCCCCATAGATGCTGGCATTTGAGTTGGCTGAACTTCAGTTTGCCACGCGGTTGAAGCATCTGTAATTTCAGCATTAGTTGTTTCACTGCTGGTGTTATTTGTACAACCGGTGATAGCAATAGCAATGATAGAAAGTAAGAAAAGCGATTTTTTCATAATAGTGCACCTTTTATTTTAATAAGTTATAAACTATGTAGGCGAGTATAGCGAATGCTACAGTTGCCCAACCAATTAATTCGATAGAACGGCGGATTTTTTCTGCGTACTTTACTCCACCCCACGCAAATAGTTTTGCCACTAAATAGAAACGGGCAAAACGGGAAATGGCGGCAGTTAAGACAAAAGGTAGAAATGCCATTTGCATTACGCCTGCACAGATTGTAAACACTTTAAATGGAATTGGCGAGAACCCCGCAAGAAAAACAACCAAAATTCCCCAAGTTTCAAACCAATGTATAGCTTTATCAAAATTTGCTTGTTGTCCCCATGCATTGATAATATCTTTAACCCAATCAAAGGCAAAGTAACCAATAGCATAACCAATCATACCACCAAGCACAGATGCAACAGTTGTATAAATGGCATAGCGGATCGCCATTTGGGGCTTACTCATTGCCATTGGTGCAAGCATTACGTCAGCAGGAACGGGGAAAAAGATCGATTCAATAAAACTTACAAAACTTAGCCAGAAAGTTGCATGGCGGTGCTTAGACCAAAGCATTGTTTTGTCATAAATTGCGCCAAATAGTTTCATCAAAAACTCTCTTTTAAATTTAAAATGGTTTGGTGTGCTGTCATATCCGCTTGAATAGGTGTAACGGAAACAAAGTTATGCTCAATAGCATAAAAATCAGTGCCTTCATCACGTTCAATGGCTGCACCATTTGCACCGATCCAATAAATTGTTGAGCCTCGCGGATCTTGCTGTTTAATAATTTCTGCCGCAGGCGAGCGGTTGCCTAAGCGTGTGATTTGGATGCCTTGTAGTTCCGCGTAGGGGATATTAGGGACATTCACATTTAAAACTTGATGTGTTGGGATTGCGGGCGATTGTACTTTAGGCAATAAATCCAGCACTACTTGTGCTGCAGTTTCAAAATAGTTTTCACCACTTAGATGCCCCGCGCCATTTTGACCAACCAAAGAGACTGCGATGGATGGTAATGGTAAATGGCGACCTTCAAGAGCGGCAGCGACTGTACCGGAATAGACGACATCGTCGCCTAAATTTGCACCGTGATTAATACCTGAAACAACCAAATCAAAAGGGGTATCAAATAAGCCATTCAAGGCCAGATGCACACAGTCGGCCGGCGTGCCAGCAATGAGCGAATAGTCACCGTTGGCTAATTTTGCCACACGTAGCGGCTCGGTGAGCGTTAAACAGCTGGAAGCTGCGCTACGATTTCGATCTGGTGCGATTAAGGTAACATTATGTCCTGCGGTTCGTAAGGTTGCTGCTAGCGTTTGAATGCCTTGGGCATGCACGCCATCATCGTTGCTAATAAGTATGTTCATATGGGGTTTATTTGTTGTTTGGTTAAAATCTCTATAGCGTATTTTCGACTTTTCTTGAGACACTTTCTCGATAAGAATAAAGTCAGTGGCAAGCCATGTGCGAGTGAGATTACTATTCACTCACCTTTACTAACTCCCGAATTAGCCCTGTGGCATAGCTTCCACTGCCTAAATAAAATGTCAGCCACAAACCTTCAGGTTTAAATTGCCATTGCAGATTTTGCGGCTTGGTGAACATTGCACGGCGAGCGGATTTCATCCGTTCTTGTTTCATCAAATCTAGCAAAGATTGGTGCTGTTCAATGATCTTTTGTTCTTGTTCACAACAGGTTTTTGATAAACTCTCTTCACCAATCAGTGGTGCGGTTAGCAAAATATCGCCAGATTGTAACCGCTTGTTTAGCTCATCAATCTCTTCACTTTTAGCAATAAAATAGCTATTTGAGCCAGCCAGTTGTAGGGCATCGTTTTCTAATACTTTTTCTGTTAAACCTTGTGCAATACGCTCAGATACGACCAAATTAAACACTTCTGAACGGGCAGCAGAAAGGTAGAAACTGCGTTTTTTGCGATCTTTTACTTTAATTTCGCCCTTTGCCCAACGCAGAGCAGCGGTTAAATTATGTCCGTCTCGTCCGAAACGTTGTTCGGTAAAATAATTGGGAAAACCGACCGCTTGTAAGTGTGTTAAGCGCTGTATAAGTTCATCTGTTTCTACCGTATCACGCAGTAAAATCTCAAACTCGTTGCCATCTAAACTGCCCGTGCGGATTTTACGATTGTGGCGGGTCACTTCTAAAATTTCTATGCCTTCAAGTTGAAATTGGCTGAAATTAGGCGTGTCTTTGCCAGCAAGATGTAAGCAAAACCATTGTTCTGTAATTGCTTTACGGTCTTTTAGACCTGCATAGCTCATATTTTTAATGGAAATACCTGCAAATTCGGCAAGTTTTTCACCTACAAAAAGCGTATTTGCGTCTGTCTTGCGCACTTTAACTGCGACAAATTCGCCTTCGCCTGTTAGTTCATAGCCAAGGTTTTCCCGCACAATAAAATCAGCACATTCAGCTTTTAATCTGGCGTGTTGCTGCGGCTCGCCTAAAAGATAGTGTAAGTTCATGAGGAATAAGGAATTACAAAAGCATATATTCTAGCACTTAGATCAAATAAAGTGATAAAACTGCAACAAATTTCGTAAAATTTGCTATAGTTCGCTCGTTTATTTTTACTTTCAATTTGAGGAGAACTTAAAATGGCTCGTCGTCCACTTGTAATGGGTAACTGGAAATTAAATGGTGACAAGGCGTTCACTAAAAATTTAATTGCGGAATTAAACGCCGAACTCGCTGGGGTTACTGGTTGTGCTGTAGCGATTGCACCACCAGTAATGTATTTAGCAGAAGCGGAAGCTGCATTAGCTGGTTCTGCGATCGCATTAGGTGCACAAAATGTTGATGTGAATGTGAAAGGTGCATTTACGGGTGACATTTCAACTGAAATGCTCAAAGAGTTCGGTGCGAAATATATCATCATCGGACACTCAGAACGTCGCACTTATCATAAAGAGAGCGATGAATTTGTTGCTCAAAAATTCAAAGCATTAAAAGATGCAGGTTTGGTGCCTGTACTTTGTATTGGTGAAACTGAAGCAGAAAATGAGGCAGGTCAGACACAAGCAGTGTGCGCGCGTCAAATTGATGCAGTAATCAATAGTCTTGGTGTAGAAGCGTTCAACGGCGCAGTGATTGCTTACGAACCTGTTTGGGCTATTGGTACGGGTAAATCAGCCACTCCGGCACAAGCACAAGCTGTTCATGCATTTATTCGTGGTCACATTGCGGCGAAATCGCAAGCTGTAGCAGAGCAAGTGATTATTCAATACGGTGGTTCGGTAAATGATGCGAATGCTGCGGAATTATTCACTCAACCTGATATTGATGGAGCGTTAGTTGGTGGAGCTTCATTAAAAGCTGGTGCATTTGCGGTGATCGTTAAAGCTGCAGAAAAAGCGAAAGCGTAATTTTTATTTGAATATACAAGCGGTCGATTTTGTAAAAAATGATGCAAAATCGACCGCTTTGCTATTTGTTGATAGAAAATCGCTTGCAAACTATCCAACTAGAAGAGATTTTGCAAAAAACGGTTGATTTCATTTTGAATCTGCGTAAAATGCGCCCCTGTTACGCAAATTAAGGGTCATTAGCTCAGTCGGTAGAGCAGCGGACTTTTAATCCGTTGGTCGAAGGTTCGAATCCTTCATGACCCACCATTTAATTTCGTATATCACTTTTGTGGGTCATTAGCTCAGTCGGTAGAGCAGCGGACTTTTAATCCGTTGGTCGAAGGTTCGAATCCTTCATGACCCACCATTTAATTTCGTATATCACTTTTGTGGGTCATTAGCTCAGTCGGTAGAGCAGCGGACTTTTAATCCGTTGGTCGAAGGTTCGAATCCTTCATGACCCACCATTTATTTCTTCTTTTAGTACGTCTCTTTAGTTTAGCTTTATACCAAGTGCTTTGTTGATTTGGGTATAAAAAAGCTGAATTTAGTTATTGTCTAATCCAGCCTTGAAGTATTAAGTTGTATAAAGTTAGATAAGCCCTTGCTCTTCTAATTTGCCTAAGAAATATGGCATTTGTTCACGCCAAGCTGGCCAGTCGTGATCAACATCGTGTCCCCAATAGTCAAACCATGCTTCCACGCTTTTCACATTAAATGCATCTTGTAAACGGCGAGTATCAGCAACGTGTTGCTCTTCCCAAGCCCCTTGACCAACGGCAATAATGTAGTGATTTTGGCGATAACGTTCTAAGAACCAGTTATCGTGCGTATTCCACAAATAATCAATCGGAGAATTATGGTACACCGCAGGATCACCATAGTATTCGCCAGTGAAGAAACGAGCATCATAGACACCACTTAACGCAATTGCAGTATCAAACAAATCAGGGTGACGAAGTGCAAAGTTGATTGTGTGATATGCCCCCATACTGCAACCCGTTGCAATCATCGCTCCGCCCCATTGTGATTCGTGGCGAATCAGTGGTACAAGTTCATTGATGATATAACGGTCGTAAGCGTCGTGAGCCAATGCCATATCATGCCCTGATTTGTGTTTAGAAAGCCAAGATTCTGCATCGTAAGAATCTGGGGTGTAGAATTTAATTAAGCCACGCTCAATAAAGGATTTGCAGGCCTCAATCATACCAAAATTACCGTATTCGTTTTGGTTTCCGCCTGATGATGGGAAGACGATCACAGGTTTACCTGCGTGTCCGTAAACATTGAAATACATTTCACGGCCTAGTTCACCGCTCCATTGACTTCTTCTTTCAAAGTGCATTTTATTGTTTTCCTATGGATTAAATGTAGGGGCGAACCGATGTGTTCGCCCTGATATTCCGATGAGATTCATTTGGGCGGACACATCGGTCCGCCCCTACGATTTGCAAATTTTTGTTGAAATTTGACCGCTTACTGTTTTTGCTGTGCAAACGCCGCAATTTCTCTCAATTGCTCCATCGTTTCAGTACGAGCTAAAATACCGTGTTCACCCATAATTTTGGCGAATACACCCGGAACGTGTTGTACGCTGATGATGTTCTCTCGATATTTTTCACACACTTGCTCAATGCTGTGCGCATAGTTTTTATTTGCTTTGCGAGAGATATACACCACATTCCAAGGGTGTGTGATTTCGGTGTGGAATTTGTTTTCTTTGACGATATTGGCAAATTCAGCAAATACATCGCAATCATTCGCATAGTTCCACATATCAATGGTTAAACCACCCGGTGGACGGCAGTTAATTTCAAGTGGCATTAACTCGCCCGTTTTCTTCACACGGAAAAATTCAAAGTGGAAGAAACGTTCACGCACTTTGAATGCGTCCACGCATTTTTTACCGAGTTTGATTAAGTCTGCTTTAATTTCTCGTGGAATGTAGTAGAACATATCGTTGTCTTTTTCAACGGTTTCTAGTACGACTTCTGAGTATTCAAGGCTAGAATGGAACACGATATTGCCGTCTTTATCGGTTAAGCCATCAAAGGTTACGATATCGCCTTCAATAAACTCTTCCATAATGTATTCCACACCAGCGGTTTTATAACCAAAGAAATCTTCTAATTCTTTGTTAGATTTAATTTTATAGGTATCAGATGCACCCACACCTGAATTTGGCTTGATGATAATTGGGAAGCCGTATTTTTTGGCTAATTTACGTGCTTCGTCGTCAGAGTGGAAAACCTGACCTTGTGCCACTTTTAAGCCAGCTTTACGGAATACTTCCTTCATCTGTGCTTTGGTTTTAATAGCGAGCATATCCTCGTTCTTGTAACCAAATACATTGAAATCAGTACGCAATGCAGCATCAAGTTCTAGCCAGTATTCATTGTGAGATTCAATGCGATCAATGCGACCATATTTGTGTGCAAAGTAAGCTACAGCACGATATACTTGCTCATAATCCTCCATATTATCTACACGATAATATTCAGTTAGATTGCGACGAAGATTTTCACTCAACATTTCATATGGCGTGTCTGCAATCCCTAATGTGTTGAAGCCTTTTTCCTTCAAACGCACCGCGAAGGTTTCAAAATTTGTCGGAAAATGTGGCGAAATCATCACAAAATTCATTGGTTTTGTCATTGTTTGCTTTCCTGTTGTAATTGTAAGAAATTTGATTATTAGGCTACCGATTTATGCTTAAAATAGCAACCGGATTATTTGCCAAATGCTTGTTTATATTCGTTTTCATTAAAGCCAATCAGCGCGATGTTGCCGCTAATAACGATTGGACGTTTAATTAAGGTTGGATTTTCTTGTAGTACTTGTAATGCTAAGGCTTTATCAAGATTCTGCTTGATTGCTTCATCTAACCCTCTCCAAGTTGTGCTTTTTTTATTTACTAAGATTTCCCAGCCAAATTTTTCCGCCATCTCTGTTAGCCATTGCGGGTCGAGCCCATCAACACGGTAGTCATGTAGTTGTGGATTGAGATGGTTTTCATTGAGCCATTTGATGGCTTTTTTTACGGTGTCGCAATTTTTTATGCCAAAGATAGTTGTCATGATTAATCCTATTTTTATTGTGATATTGAAAGAGCCAGATTAGGTATTGTTGTGCCATTATCAGGCTTCTATCATTGCCTGCCAAATCTTCACCGCATCAACAGTCTCTGCGACATCGTGCACACGCAAAATTTTTGCGCCATTTTGTACAGCAAGTAAAGCTCCAGCAACGCTGCCGATGAGACGTTGATCGACGGGCTTATCAAGCACTGTTCCAATCATTGATTTGCGTGAAAGTCCAGCCAATACGGGATAACCTGATTGGGCAAATACATTGAGATGTTTTAATAGCTGATAGTTATGTTGCACGGTTTTACCAAAGCCAAATCCTGGGTCGAGAATAATATATTCTTTCGGAATACCAGCGGTTAAGCAGGCAAAAATTCGCTGATTCAGAAAATCGCCGACTTCCTCCACCACATCGTCATAATCAGGTTGCTGTTGCATAGTTTGTGGAGAGCCTTGCATATGCATAATGCATATAGGCAAGCGGAGTTCAGCTGCTGTATCTAACGCATTTGGCTCTGTTAAGGCACGAATATCATTTAAAATATCTGCACCAGCAAGGGCGGATTGACGAAATACTTCTGCTTTAGAGCTATCAATGGAAATTAAGCAATCAAAGCGTTGGCGAACAGCTTCTACCAAAGGTATAACTCGGTTTAGCTCTTCGTCTAGTGTGATAATTTCTGCATTTGGGCGGGTAGATTCGCCTCCAATGTCGATAATATCTGCTCCGTCATTAATCATCTTTTCCACTTGGAATAACGCTTTATCGAGTGTAAAAAATTGCCCACTATCAGAAAACGAATCAGGCGTGAAATTTAAAATCCCCATAATTTTGGGAGAGGTGAGATCTAAAACACGCGCGGTGTTTCGTTGGTTTGTAAACTGAATCTTCATACTATACTCAATGGTTCCTTATGCCTAAACTAAGAAAAATATTGGGATCAAATTCATCACAATCATAGTCAAAACTGACTGTATCAAACGTGATGAACCAAAAATAAATCCACGATTTTTGCCATTATCAAATTTCACCAGCAAGTTTGCCATAGCGGTTAGGGCATAAATTTCAATTAAGGTAAAAATTACTAAATAGGCATATGCTGAAAAAAGTGAAGCGTGCTGTAGAGTAATAAACCAAGGTACACTAATGCCAATTGCCAATAGCGGGCTAATCCACGCTGTTTGTTTTGGTGTGAGATTAATTTTGTGAGAAAAATAGGATTGCAATGATACCGTCATTAGCCCATTAATAAATAATGCCACAGGAATTTGCTCAGGCATACCCAGTTTATTATCAAAAAGGTAAGGGAAAATCACAAAGAATGAAGTTGCAATGCTAATTGGCATAAAGAGCATTAAATGTACAAACAGAAATTCTTTGGTAATGATTTCACGAATTTGTCCCCAACGGAATTTAACTAAATGGGTCACATTTTCCACCTGATAAAAAGGTTTCACCATAAAGGCAAAAAGCGTAGCTTCAAGCAAAAAACAGCACCAAATAAGCGCATTAATCCATTCAAATTGAATAAATGGAATAGCAAGCAATGGTGCTGCCATAGAAGACATGCTAGTTACTCTTAAAAACTTACCTTGCAAACGGGTTTTGCTACTGTAATCATCGCCACCAAGAGCTAGCAAGCATGCTCTTGCGTTAGTCGAAAAAAGACAACTGCCACAGCCAAAACAGATGGTAGCACCAATCAATGCCATGTAATTATCCGCAGAGAGAAATAAGCCATAGGCACAGACATCAAGTAAGCAGCCAAGCAACATCATTTTAGCTAAACCGAATCGGTCGCCTAAAATGCCTGCAAAAATGGCAAGAGCATAACTACAGAAAAATAGCACAGAAAGTGAGAAAGCAATTTCGGCATTGCTTAATCCTTTCTGTTGAAGGTAAATGAAAAACACACTTTGCATTGCAAAGTAGGCGAGGGTAGAGATAAACCTCCGCCATAGGAGTAGGTTTTCTAGAGACATAAATAGCCTAAGTAAGCGGTTAATTTTTTAAGAAATTTTGCAAATTTTTAGCGATTCCTACCCGCTTGTTCGTCGGTAGGTTTTGCTAATGTCAGCGAAAATGTAAGAGTTCCTAATAGCATAAAGCTATAGCCGAGCAATTCACCACACTCTTCAATAATATGTTTCACTGCGCGTAGGTAATGTTCACCCATCGCCATTTTCCATAAAAAGCCACTGCCTAATAAACGTGATGTGACAAGTAGAATGACTAAACCCACAACAAAAATGAGATAGGCACGGTGTTGTACAAAATAGAGTAAACCGGCAGTTGCTTGCTGACGACGAAAGAGTGCATAAAATACACAGCTGAAAGCAACGATTAATGCAGGATAAACCCAGATACTATGCATAATCGCATCTAAATATTGATCCATTTCACGGATAAACATACACAATAAAAAGCCTGCAATCAGGACAAAACCACTACGATATTGTGGATAACTCGCAGCATTTCGCGCAAATAGCCCAATCATAATGAGCAAAAATAGGCTTTGAGTGTATTCCACAATGGATTGTTCACTTTGTGTCTGTAAATCAGTTTGCAGAATAAAAAGATCACAGTAAACAGCGAGAAATGGAATAGCTGCAACCATGCCTAGGCCTAAGAATTTTAGAAAACTTATTAAGAGTAGGTGTAATGAAACGCGTTCTATCATAAAACTTCCGAGTAATCATAAGACTAAAAAATGATATTTTAAGCTTAAAATCAAATTTTTACAGCAAAATGCGGTAGAATCAAACTTATCTTCTGATAACACCTATGTAAAAGATTTTATGCAAACTCAAATTACTCAACTCGCCCAAGCCCTTATTCAACGCCCTTCTATTAGCCCTGATGATCAAGGTTGCCAGCAAGTGATTGCCGAACGCTTACAGGCGGTTGGTTTTCAGATTGAATGGTTGCCGTTTAATGACACGTTAAATCTTTGGGCAACCCATGGTGAGGGCGAATGTTTAGCCTTTGCAGGACATACTGATGTTGTGCCAACAGGGGATGAGCATGCGTGGCAATATCCGCCTTTTTCCGCACAAATTGTGGATGGGATGCTTTATGGCCGGGGGGCGGCAGATATGAAAGGCTCATTAGCGGCAATGGTTGTGGCTTGTGAGCAATTTGTGAAAAATAACCCTGATCATAAAGGAAAAATTGCTTTACTCATTACGTCAGATGAAGAAGCAGCAGCAAAAGATGGTACAGTGCGTGTGGTGGAAACTTTAATGGCACGCCAAGAAGCAATTCATTATTGTGTGGTGGGCGAGCCGTCAAGTAGTAAGCAATTGGGTGACGTGATTAAAAATGGTCGTCGTGGTTCTATCACAGGTGAACTTTATATTGAAGGCATACAAGGGCATGTTGCTTATCCGCATTTGGCAGAAAACCCTGTTCACAAAGCGATGCCATTTTTAACGGAGTTAACCACTTACCAATGGGATAACGGCAATGATTTCTTCCCCCCAACAAGCTTACAGATTGCCAATATCAAGGCGGGGACGGGAAGTAATAACGTGATTCCAGGTGAGCTTTATGTGCAATTTAACTTGCGCTATTGCACCGAAGTGAGTGATGAAATCATCAAAAATACAGTGACGAAAATGCTACAAAAGCACGGCTTAAAGCATCGTATTAGCTGGAATTTATCAGGTAAACCGTTCTTAACGGCTAAAGGAAAATTGGTGGAAGTTGCACAACAAGCGGTAGAAAATATCACGAAAATTACCCCTAAATTGGATACAGGCGGTGGTACATCAGATGCTCGCTTTATCGCTTTAATGGGGGCGGAAGTGGTGGAGTTTGGACCGCTCAATGCTACTATTCATAAAGTAAATGAATGTGTGAGTGTAGAAGACCTAGGCAAATGTGGTGAGGTGTATTATCAAATTGCAGCAAAAATAATGAGTTAAGTGTAAGTAGGCATTTATCTGATTTTTGTTTATTTGTCCAAGCCAAACATTAAGCTTGTTTACAGTAAGCCCGCTAAGCGGGCTTTTATTTATTCTGATTTCAATAAAAACTGCGTTATATTGTTTTTTCTCAAAATATTTATTTATTACTAGATAATAACTCATTGTTTTTATAGTTATTTATCATTTGTTGACATATCTTTACAATTATTTGGTTGCGTTTTTTTTTTTTTTTTTATGATAAATAAGATTTAGCAGAATTTTAAGTTGTTATTTCGCTAAATCAAAAAATAATTAAAGTCTTATTCATAATTCCCTTTGGGCAATCTATTGATTGCCTATTTTTTTAGGGTTTAGGAATGAGGTTGGAATGTTACATATATAGGTATGTCGGCTATGAACAAAATTTTTAAAGTTGTTTGGAGTAATTCTACCAATAAATGGGTTGTTGTCTCTGAGTTGGCAACAACCTATGGTAAGAGTAAATCTTCAGTATCAATGGTTGCAGATACTTGCTCAAATAAATCTGCATTATTGGAAAATGTTTTTAAATTGAAATTTATAACATTATTGTTACTTTCTTCTATCCCAATGGCAGATGCAGCAGTTTCAATTGCTAATACAAATGGATATTCAATAAATCAGGGATCGTCAGCAACAGATGGAACAAATTCTATTAACGTTGGCGATAATTCAGGTAAACAACGTGCAGATGATTATATAGGCGAATCGTCCGACCCAAATGAAAATAAATTAAATGCTTATAATAAGCAAAAACCTGCTAATGCAAGTACTAATAATCGTAATAATACAGTGTCTTTGGGGACTTATGCCTATGCTTATGGGCATGACTCTATTGCTATCGGAACGAACTCCCAGGCTGTACATGATGTGCAAACAGCTAACAGAGTATTTAACTCTCGAAATTCTGTCAATGCAGGCGCCATTGCAATAGGTTTTCAAGCTATTGCTCGTGGTGACCAAACTGTTGCGTTAGGGTCACGTGCCACAGCTTATAATCGCCAAGCGACAGCAATTGGTAATGATAGCTATGCAATGGGAACAGGCTCAACAGCCATTGGTGGAGATGACTCGGGTTATACATGGGAAAGTCGCCAAACTTGGGCAGCGGAAGGAAATAATGAAGCAGGCTATAAAATAGCAGGTGGATTTAATCCAAGTAAAGAACCCGATGCAGAATGGTATCGACCATCAGCGGCAAGTGGTAATGGTGCAACCGTTGTTGGTGTACATAGCCAAGCTTTAAGTAAAGGTTCAACTGCATTAGGTGTTGCGGCAACAGCTGGTGATGGAGGACAAACATCTAGTATCTTGAAAGATGGGCAAGCAGAAGGCATTGACCCTTATAAAAATATTGAAGCTACGGCTGTTGGCGCATTAGCTAATGCAAAATATCGTAATACGACAGCCGTTGGTCATGCTGCAAAAGCGATTGGTGAATATTCTACTTCTGTGGGTGACGATGCAACAGCAAACGGCAAAAATTCATCAGCAATCGGAAAAAGTGCTACAGCTAATGGAGAGTATGCGGTTGCTATTGGTAATGCAGATACTGCTAAAGTAGAAGAGACTAAAACTCAAGCTAATGGCACCCGAGCCATTGCTGTTGGTACAGCTGCTAGAACTGATGGCGATGACACTATTGCTATTGGCACTAAAGCAAAAGCATTAAAGGCTAATAACACAGCAATCGGTGTTTCTGCAAATATAGAGCAAGCTGCTGGAACTGATAATATAGCTTTTGGTTCTGCAGCCAATGTAACCCGCGGTAGCAATAGTATCGTGATTGGTAAAGGGGCAAAAACTGAGGCTGTAAATGGTTCTTCGATCGCAATTGGCGATGGAGCAGTGATCACAAGTGGTGTACAAGGTAATGCTTATGCGATTGGTACAGGTGCAAAAGTTGAATCAACCTATGGTGGTATCGCGTTAGGTAATGGGGCGAAAATTACAAATTCTGATGGCAGTGGAGGGGCAGGGAATGGCTCTTCAGTTTCTATTGGCGAAGGCGCAGAAGCAACGGGCACACGAGCAATTTCTATCGGTTATAAGGCAAATACTACAGGTAATCAGGTAGACTCAATTGCTATTGGTTCAAATGCCGCAACGACAGGTACTAATAATATTGCTATTGGTAAAGATGCTAAAGCTAATGGTACCCAAGGTAACCAAATTGTTATGGGGACGAATTCTAGCGCAGTAGGTGATAAATCCATCGTATTGGGTTATGGAGCCAAAGCGGATGGTAATCAAGTTTCACAAATTATTATAGGAACAAATGCAACTGGTACAAATACTAGCCAATATAGTGTGGTAATGGGAGAACGTGCTACAGCTAGCCGTGAAAATTCAACGGTGTTAGGGCATCTTGCCAACTCAACTGTAGATGGTGGTGTAGCATTAGGTTCCGGCAGTATTTCTGACCGTCAGGCGGGCGGTTCGGCAACTGGTCATACATCAACCACTAAACCATATTATCCCGAAACGGCTAGTCAAAACCAAAAAGAAGCAATTAATGCAACTATTGCAACTACTGGTGCGGTGAGCGTTGGGTCAAGTTCGGTAAGACGCCAAATTACCCATCTTGCAGCAGGTGCAGAAGATAGCGATGCAGTGAATGTTGCGCAGCTAAAAGCAGCAGTATCTAAAGCAGTTGCAAGTAGTACTTGGTATATTCAAGAAAATGGAGTTGAGAAAGATGTCGTTAATAGCAGTGATGAGGTAAATTTTGCCAGCGGTATAGGCACTACAGCAAATGTTACCGTAGACTCTACAGGCAAAACTTCAACTGTTAAATATTCTGTGAATAAATCAAATTTAACAGTGGTATCTGATGGTACGGTAATGGCTCAAATTAATGGAGATAATTTTGCGACAGCCGAGCAAGTAGCATCAGCAATTAATAAGGCTGGCTTAAGTTTTAGTGGTGATGTTGCAGTAGATACAACAAATAAATTTGTTCGCCTCAATCAACAAGAAACTAAAGTGATTGGTGGCGTGACAGATAAAACTAAACTCGCTGATAACAATATCGGGGTTGTTTCAAATGGTCAAGATACATTAACGGTAAAATTATCGAAAAATTTAACCGCTTTAGAGAATGCTAGTTTTGGTATATCTGATAATGATAAAACTGTTATCAATAAAGATGGCATGATGATTACCAATGGCACTACAGTCATCAGCCTAACTGAAACGGGTTTAAATAATGGAGGAAATAAAGTCACCAATGTTGCAAATGGTACAAACGCCACAGATGCAGTGAATCTGCAACAATTAAATGCCAGCAAATCAGTAGTTAAAGCAGGCAATTACACTACAGTTACCAGCACCTCAGATGCCAATGGCACGGTTTATACGGTAAATGCTGAAAAATCCGTAGTAAAAGCGGGTAACAATGTCAATGTGACCACTGAAACTGATGGTAAAGGTTTAACCAACTATACGGTTAAAGTAGAAGGTGATCTTACCAATATCAGTAGCATCACCAACAACGGGACAACGATTAAATTAGATAATCAAAATGGGAATAAAACCGTTGATGTTGGCGGTGCAACCATTACTAATGTCGCTGCGGGTGTAAATTTAACGGATGCGGTGAATGTTGGTCAGTTGGAAAAAGTGAATGCAACGGCCAATGCGGGTTGGAATGTCACGACGAATAATGGCAATCAAACCTATAACGTGAAACCAAATGCCACGGTAGATTTAAGTAGCTCAGACGGCAATATTGTTATTGGTCAAAAAGACGGAAACATTACCTTTGCGCTAGCTGGTAACTTGAGCAATATCACGAATATTAGCAATGGTGATAACAACAGTATCCGTTTAGGTGATAACAACAATATCACAACCATTATTAGCAATGGTACGACCTTTACCTTTGGTGCGGGAAATACGACTGTAAATGTGAGTGGTAAAGCCGAGTTAGTTACGGGTACAAATAGCACTGATGTTGCGACCGTTGGCGATATTATTGAAACGATTAACAGTGTGTCTTGGACGCTTGCGGGTAATGGTGCCAATGTGAGCCAGATTAAAGCGGGTGATATCGTTAATTTTGTCGATGGTAAAAATACAAAAGCCTCTGCGAAAGTAAACAATGGTGCAACCGAGGTGACCTACAATGTTGAAGGTGATCTCACTAATATCACAAGTATTACGAATAACGGCACCACCATTAAGTTAGAAAATAAAGATGGTGATAAAGCGATTAATGTTGATGGCGCAACCATTACGAATGTTAAAGCGGGTGAGAACGGTACAGATGCCGTAAATCTGGATCAGTTAAACGCGAGCAAATCGGTGGTTAAAGCGGGCAACTACACCACAGTTACCAGCACCTCAGATGCCAATGGCACGGTTTATACGGTAAATGCTGAAAAATCGGTTGTTGTGGCAGGTACAAATGCCAATGTGACTACAACTACAGATGGTAAAGGGCTAACCACTTACAATGTAAGTGTAACGGGTGATTTAACTAACATTACCAGCATTACAAATAATGAAGGTAATAAATTAACCATTGGTAACGGCACTACGACAGTTGATGCAGGTAAAGCAAAAGTTAGCAATAATTCAAATGCAACAGATATTGCAACCGTTGGCGATATTGTGAATACCATCAACAATGTAAGCTGGGCTGTAGCCGGCAATGGTGCTGTAAAAGAAAATATTACCGCAGGTGAAGTGGTGAATTTTGTCAATGGCAACAATACTGTTGCTGTCGTGACAGCCAATACTTCAACTGGTGGTGCAGATGTTAAGTTTAATGTTGAAGGTGCATTAAGTAACATTACTTCTTTAACAAATAATAACGGTACACAAATCACCTTAGGTGATACCAACAACAATAATGTGGTAAATGTTAATGGTGCAAATATCACCAATGTTGCAAATGGTACAAACGCCACAGATGCGGTGAATCTGCAACAATTAAATGCCAGCAAATCAGTAGTTAAAGCAGGCAATTACACCACAGTTACCAGCATCTCAGATGCCAATGGCACGGTTTATACGGTGAATGCTGAAAAATCCGTAGTAAAAGCGGGTAATAATGTCAATGTGACCACTGAAACTGATGGTAAAGGTTTAACCAACTATACGGTGACAGTAGAAGGCGATCTCACCAACATCAGCAGTATCACCAACAACGGCACAACGATTAAAGTTGGCGTTGAAAATGGCAACAATACGGTCAATATTGGTGGCGCAACGATTACTGAAGTAAAAGCTGGGGTAAACGGCACGGATGCAGTGAATGTTGATCAGCTAGAGAAAGTGAATAGCACTGCAAATGCAGGCTGGAATGTGAGCACGAATAAAGGTGGAAAAACCTATAACGTGAAACCAAATGCTACGGTAGATTTACGTAATGCAGACGGCAACATTGTCATTAGCCAAGATAACGGTAATATCACCTTTGACCTTGCAGGTAAGCTAACCAACATCACTAATATCAGTAATGGTGATAATCACAGTATCCGTTTAGGCGATAACAACAATGTCACAACCATTGTTAATAATGGCACAACCTTTACTTTTGGCGAAGGTAATACCACAACTAACGCGACAACCGGCAAAGCAGAAGTCGCTTCAGGTAGTAATAATACCGATGTGGCAACTGTAGGGGATATTGTTGAAACCATCAATAATGTGTCTTGGACGGTCGCAGGCAATGGAAGCAATGTCAGTAAAATCAAGGCTGGTGATGTTGTTAATTTTGTAAATGGTAATAATACCGTTGCCGTGGTGAAATTAAATGAAACCACAAATGCAACGGATGTGACTTACCATGTCGAAGGTGATTTAACGAATATCACAAGTATCACTAATGGTAATACTTCTATTAAGTTAGGCGATGCTAACGGCAACAACACCGTGAATATCAACAACGCGACAATCAGCAATGTTGCACCGGGTGTAAACGGCACAGATGCAGTGAATGTTGATCAACTAGAGAAAGTTAATGCCACCGCAAATGCAGGCTGGACGATTACCACAAACGAAGGTAACGCGACTTACAATGTGAAACCAAATGCAACAGTGGATTTACGTAATGCAGATGGCAACATTGTGATTAGCCAAGACAACGGCAACATCACCTTTGACTTAAACAGCACCTTAACCATTGGAGGAAAAGGCAAAGATGGCGCAGACGGTAAAGACGGTCAGCTAGGTGTAGCCGGTAAAGATGGCGCAGATGGCGTAACTATCTATGGCAACGGCACGATTGGCATTAACGGTCGTGATGGAGTCGATGGCAAACCAGGTGCGAACGCTTCAGTAACAGTAGTTGAAGGCACCCCAGGTATCAACGGTAAAGACGGCGAAACGCTAACCCGTGTGGTTTATACCGATGCCAACGGCACAACGCATGAAATTGCTACCTTAGATGACGGCTTGAAATTCAAAGGCGATAAAGGAGAAGTGATTGCGAAGAAACTGGGTGAAATGTTAGAGATTATCGGTCGTACAGACGTGAATGCGAATGTGACAGATAAAAACTTACGTGTGGATAATGAAGAAGGTAAGTTAGTGCTGAAAATGGCGAAAGAGTTACAAGAAATTAACTCAATCAGCAACAATAACGGCACAACCATCACCTTAGGTGATGCCAATAACAACACCGTGAATATCAACAACGCGACAATCAGCAATGTTGCACCGGGTGTAAACGGCACAGATGCAGTGAATGTTGATCAACTAGAGAAAGTCAATGCCACCGCAAATGCGGGCTGGACGATTACCACAAACGAAGGTAACGCGACTTACAATGTGAAACCAAATGCAACAGTGGATTTACGTAATGCAGATGGCAACATTGTGATTAGCCAAGACAACGGCAACATCACCTTTGACCTAAACAGCACCTTAACCATTGGTGGAAAAGGCAAAGATGGCGCAGACGGTAAAGACGGTCAGCTAGGTGTAGCCGGTAAAGATGGCGCAGATGGCGTAACCATCTATGGCAACGGCACGATTGGCATTAACGGTCGTGATGGAGTCGATGGCAAACCAGGTGCGAACGCTTCAGTAACAGTAGTTGAAGGCACCCCAGGTATCAACGGTAAAGACGGCGAAACGCTAACACGTGTGGTTTATACCGATGCCAACGGCACAACGCATGAAATTGCCACCTTAGATGACGGCTTGAAATTCAAAGGCGACACAGGTGAAGTGATTGCGAAGAAACTGGGCGAAACGTTAGAGATTATCGGCCGTACAGCAGAAACTGCGAATGTGACAGATAAAAACTTACGTGTGGATAATGAAAACGGTCAGTTAGTGATCAAGATGGCAAGCGACCTGCGAGACATCAACAATATCACCAGCAGCAATGGCAAGACCACGATTACGCTAAGTGATAGCAATGGCAACAACACCGTGAATATCAACAACGCGACAATCAGCAATGTTGCACCGGGTGTAAACGGCACAGATGCAGTGAATGTTGATCAGCTAGAGAAAGTCAATGCCACAGCAAATGCGGGCTGGTTTATGACGACAAATCACGGTGACAAGTCCTTTAATGTGAAACCGAACGCAAGCGTAGACTTGAGAACGGCAAATAACAATCTTGTTATCACCCAAGAGGATGGCAATATCACCTTTGGCTTGAGCAATAACCTGAACCTAACATCAAACGGCTCAGTCACTATTGGTAATACAACGATTGATAATAGTGGTTTAACCATTAAAGATGGTCCAAGTATTACCGAAAATGGTGTAGATGCCGGTGATAAGAAAGTGACGAATGTTAGCAACGGCACAATCAGCGCAGAGAGCAAAGACGCCATCAACGGCAGCCAGCTCTATGCAGTGAAACAAATCGCAGAAGCCGGCTGGAACTTATCGGTAAATGAGGGAGAAGACGCAGGCAATGTGGCACCGGGTGCGAATGTTGATTTGCGTAATAGTGACGGCAATATCGAGATTAGCAAAGACGCGAATAACGTCACCTTCAATTTAGCGAAAGACATCAAGGTAGATACCTTAAAAGCGAACACAAGCGTCACCGTGGGCAATGACACCGTTCATACTTCAATCATGAACAATGGCATCACAGTGAAAGGTGAAAATAGTACCGTAATCCTAACCGATAAAGGTTTAGATAATGGCGGCAACAAAATCACCAATGTTGCAGCAGGAACGAATGCAACAGACGCAGTGAATGTCAGCCAATTGAACAGCACGATTGCAGGCGTTCAATGGAAACTGACCGGTAACAATGACAATGCAAACGCAACAACCGTAGGCAGCCAAACCGTCAGCTTCAACGACAGCGAATCGGTGAAAGCTAATGTGGATGGCGTGAATGTCAGCTTTGCGGTGAAAAGTGGTGATATTTCACCAGTGGCAGATGGTTCAGTATTTGCAGATAGCACAAACGGCAGCGTAGCAACAGTAGGTGATGTGGCAAATGCCATTAACAATGCAGGCTGGAAAACAACATTAAGTGATGGCAACACAACCTTGATTACCCCAAGTGATGTGGTGAACTTCAACAATGGCGTGGGTACAACAGCGAATGTTGTCACAAATGCTAATGGTGGGATTGATGTCAGCTTCAATGTGAACAAAACAGCATTAACCGTGTCCGATGGTAACATTGCTAACCCAGACGGTTCAAACGTAAATAGTGGTGCAGTGGTTAGCCCAGATACGAATAATGCAAATCACTTTGTGACTGCAGGCGATTTGGCTAACACCTTGAACTCAATTGGCTGGAATGTTAATTCAACAGCGGTTGAAGGTTCAACGGGCAAAGTCACAGAAGATAGCGATAGCACAGCAACGAAAGTCAGCGCGGGTAATACTGTAAATATCAATGCGGGTAACAACATTGAAATCACCCGTAACGGTGCAAATGTTGCAATTGCCACCTCAATGACCCCAACCTTCAACACAGTTCAAGTGGGTGGTTCTACAGGTCCTGTGCTCGGTGCAACAGAAGATGGTCATGTAAGAGTGGGGAAAGCAGATGGCTCAGCAGCACGTATCACAAACGTGGCACCAGGTGTTGATGGCACTGATGCAGTGAATGTAGATCAATTAAAAGCGGGTCTAGGCAATGTTCATAACCACATTGGTAAAGTAGACAGAAACCTCCGTGCAGGTATCGCAGGTGCGAACGCAGCAGCAGGCTTACCACAGGTTTATATCCCGGGTAAATCGATGGTAGCCGCCGCGGCAGGTACCTTCAAAGGTCAAAGTGCAGTTGCCGTGGGTTACTCACGTGCAAGCGACAACGGTAAAGTTATCTTGAAACTACAAGGTAATGCGAATACCCGAGGAGACTTTGGTGGTTCTGTTGGTGTAGGTTATCAATGGTAATCTCGCCAAAAGAAGATAAATAAGCGAAAACGGAGAGCTTAGGCTCTCCGTTTTTTTATGGGCGGTATAATCGACATTTATGTAGTATGACTGTGCAAGCGATTCGTATTACACAATTTTTTGCAAAATTTTAGTAAGAAACAGTCGCTTGTTGTTTATAGTTTATCTGCGTGATGAATTAATACAAACCGTTCCCAAAGTTGTTCTTCGCTTTCAATATTTTCGGGATCGGTAATAATGCAGTTATTGATCGGGCAAACTTTCTGGCAGGTTGGCGTTTCGTAGTGTCCAACGCATTCAGTGCAGAGTGCAGGGTCAATAACGTAGATTTCTTCTCCCATCGAAATAGCCTGATTGGGGCATTCCGGTTCGCACATGTCGCAGTTTGTGCATTTGTGGGTGATGAGTAACGCCATAGCAAAATGTTTAGTGAAGTTTCCAAAAGGCGGGCATTATCTACGATCCACTATACATTGTCCATTGATAAAACCACTCTTTTAGCCTATCATTTAAACTGAGTTTTTGGGGGAATCATGTCTAATTTTGCTTATCTTCAACACAAGCGTAAACAGCTTAATCTAAAAGTAAACGATATTTGTCAGCAAGCAGGCGTTACTAGAGCCTACTTTAACCAGCTGGTAAGTGGGAAAATTAAAAATCCGAGTGCCGCAAAGCTACAGGCCTTGCATAAGACGCTGGAGATTGTTGATGAGCCTTCTTTGCGTGTTGGTGTGATTTTTGGGAAGTTTTATCCGGTGCATACAGGGCATATCAATATGATCTACGAGGCATTTAGCAAAGTTGATATGCTACATGTTGTGGTTTGTACCGATACTGAGCGCGATTTACAACTCTTCCACGATAGTAAAATGAAACGTATGCCGACCAACGAAGATAGGCTACGTTGGATGCAGCAGATTTTTAAATATCAACAAAAGCAGATCATTATTCATCATTTAAATGAAGACGGTATTCCAAGCTATCCGAATGGCTGGGAAGGCTGGGCAAATCGGGTAAAAGAATTGTTTCAAGAAAAGAATATTCAGCCTAGCATTGTCTTTAGCAGTGAAATACAAGATAAAGTACCGTATGAGCAATATCTTGGCTTAGAAGTTCATTTGGTTGATCCAGAGCGAAGTTCGTTTAATGTTTCTGCGACGAAAATTCGTAATAATCCTTTCCAATACTGGCGTTTTATTCCGAAAGAGGTTCGCCCGTTTTTTGTAAAAACAATCGCCATTTTAGGTGGAGAAAGCAGTGGTAAGAGTGTATTGGTTAGTAAACTAGCTAATGTGTTTAATACAACCTCAGCTTGGGAATATGGGCGAGAGTTTGTTTTTGAGCAGCTTGGTGGAAATGAGCAAGCAATGCAATATTCAGATTACCCGCAAATGGCATTAGGGCATAAACGTTATGTTGATTTTGCGATGAAACAAGCCCATAAAGTGGCAATTATTGATACTGACTATATTACGACTCAGGCATTTTGTATCCAATATGAGGGTAAAGCGCATCCGTTCTTAGATTCTATGATCAAAGAGTATCCGTTTGATGTGACGATTTTGTTGTCAAATAATACCAAATGGGTGGATGACGGCTTACGTAGTCTTGGTTCGCAGAAGCAACGTCAGGCATTTCAGCAGCTGTTAAAAAAATTGCTGGAGAAATATAAAGTGCCTTACATCGAAATTGAATCGCCGAGCTATTTAGATCGCTATAATCAAACTAAACAGATTATTGAAGCGATTTTGAATGAAGAGCCAATTTCATTGACATTTAAAACTGATAACGAGAAGAAAGAATGATACTGTTTGCGGGCGATCCACATGGAAGTTACGCTCATCTTTACCCCTTTGTGCAAGAGCAGGAAAATGTAGCCTTAGTCATTTTAGGCGATTTGCAGCTAACTACGCCAGGTGAGTTAGACCAACTGGCGCAGCACTGTGATATTTGGTTTATCCATGGTAATCATGATAGTAAAACAGTGCAGGCGTTTGATGCAATTTGGGGATCAGAATGGAAACAGCGTAATTTGCATAGCCGAGTTGTTGATATCCAAGGGGTTAAAATTGCAGGGTTAGGCGGCGTTTTCCGCGGGCACATTTGGATGCCTCCTCACCGCCCAATGTTTTTTGATCCAATCCATTATTGTCAATATTGTCCACAGGAGCGTATTTGGCGAGGCGGTGTTCCATTACGCCATCGTTCCTCTATTTTTCCATCAGATATTGAAAATTTGGAACAGCAGCAAGCCGATATATTGATTACTCATGAGGCACCGCGTCCGCATCCACAAGGATTCTCCGTAATTAATCAATTGGCGCGTAAAATGGGGGTGAAGAAAATATTCCATGGCCATCACCACGATAATTTTGATTACCGTCCAATTAATCGTAATAAAGCTTGCGAGATCTTTAATATTGGCTTTCGTAGTTTAGCAGATATTAATGGTAACTATTTATTGGTTGGCGTAGATGATAGGGATCTCAAATAATGGCAAAAGTAGGCTTAGTACTAGAAGGCGGCGCGATGCGGGGGATGTTTACCGCAGGAGTGCTGGATGTATTTTTAGATGAAGCTATTCAAATTGACGGCATTGTTGCCGTGTCTGCTGGCGCGTTATTTGGGGTAAATTTCCCGTCAAAACAACGTGGGCGGGCATTACGTTATAACCTGCGTTTTCTTACGAATCCGCGCTATATTGGGTTCCGTAATTGGTTACGAGAGGGTAATGTAGTTGGGCGAGATTTCGCTTTTTACGATGTGCCATTCAAGCTAGATATTTTTGATAATCAGACATTTAAGCAATCAAAAATCCCCTTTTATGCTACGCTTACTAATGTATCAACCGGCAAAGCAGAGTATCATCAAATTCACGATGTCTTTGAACAAATGGAAACATTACGAGCAACCTCAGCACTCCCTTTCTTTTCTAAGATGGTTGAAGTTAATGGGCAAAAATATCTTGATGGTGCAGAAGCCGATAGTATACCTTTAAATTTTTGCCAACAGCTTGGTTTTGACAAAATTATTGTAGTTTTAACGCGTCCTGCTAATTATCGTAAAGCACCTGCTTTGCAGTGGTTAAATAAATTGGTTTATGGTAAATACCCTAATTTAGTAAACACGATGAATAATCGCTACGCTGATTATAATCAGCGTATTGAACAAATTAATCAATTGGGTGAGCAAGGTGATATTTTTGTTTTGCGTCCGTCACAAAAGATAGCGATAAAACGTTTAGAAAATGACCCCAAGAAGATCCAAGCAATGTATGAGCTCGGGATAAGAGATGCAACCGCGCAAATGCCGCTGTTGAAAACATACCTTACAACCTAACCGTGAATGCCCGCTATCAAGCGGGTATTTTTTCATTAAATTCTGCAAATTGTGGTAGTAACTGCACAATCAGTCGTAGTTGCTGTATTAAGACTAGCGACTGTGCATTTAACTGTGTTTTATATGTTTGTTCAAGTTGCTTAATTTGTTGATCTATTTGTTCAATTTCAGTGTGGCAATTTTGTTGCTGAGCAATTCTCTCCAGAATAATTGCAATTAATTTGCTCTGTTTGAAAAATGCGCTGGCAAAATCAATATGTTGGTTGATCTCTGCACCTTCTTGGCGGTGAGCGGCCAGTGCTGAAATATAGCTGAGCAATGTGTAATTGAGCCCTAGTAATGTCGGCGCAATGGTAAGCGTTTTAGAGTATTTTTTTGGCTCTTCTGTAATATGAGAGACTGCGGTGCTTAATGCTGCCGCAGCATTTTGTGCAGCACGCCGTGCGATGCGATAGCTAAAGAGATCTCGATAGCCGAATTGAAGCTGGGCGATAATGTGTCGTAAATATGTCGCACAACTTTGTAAAGATGTTGCCACATTTTGCTGTAAATTGAGGTACTTCCAATCTGGCCACAAATAAGCCACAGCAATCCAAGCAATGCCAGCGCCAAGTAGTGTGTCGAATACTCTGGGTAAGATGGCGCTATTTGCGCCAAAACCGACAACATCAAAACTGACTAGAACTTGAATTGTAATAAAAAAAGTAGAGAAGCTATAGTTATTTGTACGAAACAAGAAAAACAGCGTACTTGACGCCACAATAATGCCCAATTGTGCTTCTAACGTTGGCGAGAGATAACGCAATGACATGCCAACGATCACCCCTAAAATTGTGCCGATTATCCGTTGGATAAGGCGTTTTTTGGTAGCAGAATAATTTGGCTGACACACAAGAATAGCGGTGAGTAAAATCCAATAGCCTTGTTCTATATGGAAGAATTCAACGAGCGAACTAGCGATAAAAACCACTATGGATAAGCGTACGGCATGGCGGAATAATTGTGAGCGAAAATGACATTGGCTTCGTACTGCTTGCAACATATTACGCCAACCTGAAACATTTTCAGCGATCAAGCGGGCTGATTTTACTGATTTTTTGCTATTAGGCGTATGATTTTCTAGCTGGGCAAGTTGTCCTTCAATATGCCGCAGATTATCTATAATAGATTGTAGTTTATGTAGCTGTTGAGCTTTATTTTGTTTATGGAAAGTCATGGAATGGGCTAGCCCAGCAAGAACTCTTTCACCGCGAGTATTATGCGTATAAACAGTGTTATGGCGTAATGCGTTGGCAATTTGTTGGCAGGCTATGGCTTGTAATTCCAGAATGCGTTGTAGGCGGAAGATAAGATCACTATTTTGCCAGCCATCAAAAAGTTTTTGATATTCAGAATGGCTTGAACCTGCACGTTCCCAAATATCTTGTGCGGTGAAAAAATAGCGTAACATTTTCTGTGTTCTTAAATGGCGGTGTTGCCCACGTAAGCGGTAAAAAAGTGAGACTCGTGCTTTGTCTAATGTACTCATCACGATGCTATTCGCTTTAGCTAGGGCAAGCTGCTTCTGCGGTAGATTGTCTGTGTCATCAGGATCAAAAAAATCGGCTTTAATTTGTAGATATTGACTCAGCGCCTCATAGTATTGCGCCATATTTTCTTGTACAGCTCGGTTTGGGAAAAGTAGATAAATAATAACGGCCACAAGCCCATAAATTAGGGTGCCAAATAAAATCAATAGTGTATTTGAATACCAAGCGACGTCAGGTGTGTAACTGAGTGTAGTATAGATAGCCACAAGCAGAGTACCAAATGCAATAGTGCTATAGCGTTGCCCGATTGCGCCTAGCATAATGACAATAAAAGTAATGATTGTGATCAAGGGGATAAATAACCAACTATGTGTAAGCGCAAGCTGTGAGCTAAGTGAAGAAATCGCAAAAGCAATTAAGGTAAATAGTAGGTTTGCAATTCGGCCTGTAAGGCGATTATCTAAGTCAGATAAACCAGCAGCAATAATGCCGAGTACAAGTGGCATAGTATGTTGTGAAATATTAAGTTGCCAAATAACGAATGCAGCGAGATTGGCGGCAAAAAAGATAGGCAATGTGCCAATAAGATTGGCATTTAACCAATATAATGGTAGTTTATGGCGTAAGGTATTCATAATAAGCGGTCGGTTTAGGGCAATATTCTGCAAATGCGTGCTATATAATGAAATAGAAAAAACCCCGAACAGAGTCGGGGCTTATGCTTTAAAGACAAGATTATTTAAATTCGTAACGATGAATTGTTTTTAAATCTGCATCTTCATGGTTGTATTCGTCAGTCACGTTCACACGCGCGCCTACAGCGGCGTGAGCATCATATTTACGAGTCATGGTGACTAATTCACCGTTGTCTTTTTGTACAACTAATTCAACAACTTCAGGTGATAAATCTTTGCTCGATAAAATTGTTGCATTGCCTTTTGTCGAGTAAACATCCTGAGTACAAGCCGCCAATGCAGCGCCCATTAATACAACAAGAGAAAGTTTTTTCATTGTGTTTCCTTAAATTTAAAAGGTTAATAATTATAAAAGGGAAACGTTGAGATCGGAGCTAGAGCCTACGATTCTAACACGTTTTCCAGGAACAAAACCGTCCTCTTTCTTTTGAACGACAACGATTTCTTGTCCATCATCTTTGCGAATTACCATTTCTAATGAAGAAACTTGATTCGCTTTTTCTTCTACTGTGCTACCGATCATTGCACCAGCAATTGCACCTACTGCACTTGCTACTGCTGAGCCTCGTCCACCACCGATAGTTGAGCCAGCAATACCACCTAGTACGCCACCACCAACCGTACCAATTGCACCAGAGCTATCCGCTTGGATTTTTACTTCACGTACAGAAACGATAGTACCGTAATTAATAGAACGGGCTTCTTTTGCTTGGTCACCGCGATAAACATTACCACTGTAAATATCCGTATTTGCACAGCCAGCTAAAGTTAAACTTGCTATTAATGCCGCAGCTAATCCAAATTTTTTCATATTCTTTATTCTCCAATAGAGTTAAGGACGCCCAAAACTAGAAAATATCAGGCTATTTATAACACAATGCGATTGTTTAAGACAAGAATTATTGTAATTAGTTGCATCGTTTAAATTAATTTTGCCGACAAATTTCTTGTATTGAATAAGGATGTAATTTTAGCGCGCAGAAATTATAAAATTCTTTATTAAGCGAAATGGCAATACTTGGGTTTGGCAATAATTCCCCTGCTACCTGAGGCTGACTAATTTTTAGATGAATTTGCAAATTTTCTTGTAAATTCCACCGCTTGCAGCAACGTTCAATCCACTGCTCCACGCTTTCATTTTCCTGCATAGGTACGACAATCTCAATATGTTCCCAGCCTTCTTGTGGGTAAGTTTTGCCTTTGGGAAAAGGAAGTTCAATAATAGAGACGGATTGGTTGCAAAAAATGAGTGGTTGATTGAGGATAAATAATCCGATAAGGCGACCGTTTACCTCGCTTTCTTTTAAAATTGTCGCATCGGTTAATAACATTTCTCGCCATATTTTTGCAGTTTCAAGTTGATTCATTCTAACTGCAAGATGATCGATTTCAAACTGGCTTAAATCAATGCCACAAATTTCAGCGATTTGTTGAATTTTCTGCTCAAATTCAGCCAAATTACCAAAACAAGCGGTCAATTTGTGGGAAAAATCTGCATTTTCTTGTATCATAGACGGCATTTTTCACTTGTTAAAATTAGGAATTTATTTTGAATATTCAGCATATTTTATCTGAAAAAGTAAAATCGGCAATGATTGCAGCAGGGGCGGCAAATGATGTTGAGCCGTTAGTGCGCCAATCTGGTAAAGTGCAATTTGGTGATTATCAAGCTAACGGTATCATGGGTGCTGCGAAAAAATTAGGGTTAAATCCACGAGAGTTTGCACAAAAAACCTTAGAACATTTAGATTTATCCGATATCGCAGAGAAACTAGAAATTGCTGGGCCGGGGTTTATTAACATTTTCTTAAAACCACAATGGTTGGCGCAGAATGCAGATTTAGCCTTACAAGCGGTCAATTTCGGCATAAAAACAGCAAATCCACAAACTGTCGTGGTGGATTACTCTTCCCCCAATGTGGCAAAAGAGATGCACGTCGGGCATTTGCGTTCAACCATTATCGGTGATGCCGTGGTGCGTGCGTTGGAATTTATGGGCAATAATGTGATTCGTGCCAACCACGTGGGCGACTGGGGAACGCAATTTGGTATGCTTATCGCTTATCTTGAAAAAATGGAAAACGAACATGCCAGCGCAATGGAATTAAGTGATTTAGAAGCTTTTTACCGTGCTGCGAAAGAGCATTATGACAGCGATGCCGATTTTGCCGAAAAAGCGCGTGGTTATGTGGTGAAATTACAAGGTGGTGATGCGTATTGTCGCACAATGTGGAAAAAGCTCGTGGATATGACAATGAGCCAAAACCAACGTAACTATGAACGCTTAAATGTGACGCTCACCGAAAACGATGTGATGGGTGAAAGCCTTTACAATCCAATGTTACCTGAAATTGTGGCAGATTTGAAAGCACAAGGCTTAGCGGTGGAAGATGATGGGGCGTTGGTGGTTTACCTTGATGAATTTAAAAATAAAGAAGGTGAACCTATGGGTGTGATCGTGCAGAAAAAAGATGGCGGCTTCCTTTATACCACCACTGACATTGCAGCCGCAAAATATCGTTTCCATACTTTACACGCAGACCGCGCATTAGTTTTCTCAGACACTCGCCAAAGCCAACATATGCAACAGGCGTGGTTAATTACCCGTAAAGCAGGTTATGTGCCAGAGAGTTTCAGCCTTGAACATCACAACTTCGGTATGATGCTAGGCAAAGATGGTAAGCCATTTAAAACTCGCACAGGTGGTACGGTAAAACTGGTGGATTTGCTTGATGAAGCTGAAGAGCGTGCGGAAAAATTGATTCGTGAGAAAAATCCAGCATTGAGCGAAACAGAATTGCGTGCAGTGGTAGAAGCGGTGGGCATTGGCTCGGTGAAATATGCTGACCTTGCGAAAAATCGCACGACTGATTATGTGTTTGACTGGGACAATATGCTGAGCTTTGAAGGCAATACTGCACCTTATATGCAATATGCTTATACCCGTATCCGTTCTATTTTTAGCCGAGCGGGGATTGACGCTGACAGCGTTGTTGGCGACATTGCGATCAATGAAGAAAAAGAACGTGCATTAGCGGTTAAATTACTGCAATTTGAAGAAGCGGTATCCACAGTGGCAAAAGACGGGACACCGCACGTACTTTGCCAATATATTTATGAATTAGCTGGAATTTTCTCTTCATTCTATGAGGCTTGTCCAATTTTGAATGCGGAGGAAAATGTGAAAAGCAGCCGTTTAAAATTAGCTAATTTAACGGCGAAAACCTTAAAACAAGGGTTGGATTTGTTAGGCATTAAGACAGCTGAGAAGATGTAGTTAGCTTTTTGTTAATTGCTTAAAATCTGCTTGATTAGGGTGCGATATTTGTGATATATTTCGCACCCTATTTGCATAGGGCAAGTAGATTCGTCCCGAAAGGGTGTTTTTTTTATTTAACGGAGCACTAATATGATCCAAGAACAGACTATGCTGGATGTTGCTGATAACTCAGGGGCTCGTAGCGTAATGTGTATCAAGGTTCTAGGTGGCTCGCACCGTCGTTACGCTGCTATCGGCGATATCATCAAAGTTACCGTGAAGGAAGCAATTCCACGTGGTAAAGTAAAAAAAGGTGATGTGTTAAAAGCAGTTGTGGTGCGCACCAAGAAGGGTGTTCGTCGCCCAGATGGCGCTGTTATTCGCTTCGATGGTAACGCTTGTGTAATTTTAAATAATAACACTGAGCAACCAATCGGTACTCGTATTTTTGGACCTGTGACTCGTGAACTTCGTTCTGAGAAGTTTATGAAGATCATCTCTTTGGCTCCAGAAGTACTGTAAGGAGAAGTGAAAAATGGCATCTAAAATCCGTCAAAATGACGAAGTGATCGTTCTTACCGGTAAAGATAAAGGTAAGCGTGGCAAGGTAACTAAAGTGTTACCAAACGGTAAAGTGGTTGTTGAAGGTATTAATATCGTAACTAAACACGAAAAACCAGTTCCTGCATTAGGCAAGGCTGGCGGTTTAGTGAAAAAAGAAGCAGCAATTGACGTATCAAACGTTGCGATCTTTAACCCTGAAACAAATAAAGCTGACCGTGTAGGATTTAGATTTGAAGATGGTAAAAAAGTACGTTTCTTCAAATCTAACGAGAAAACTATTTAATTAACTGGAGTAATGTGATGGCGAAACTGCATGATTACTACAGAGATACAGTAGTTAATGAATTAAAAGCAAAATTCAACTACTCATCTGTCATGCAAGTCCCACGAATCGAAAAGATTACCCTGAATATGGGTGTGGGTGAAGCATTGACCGACAAAAAACTGTTAGATAACGCAGTAGCGGATTTAGCAGCAATCAGCGGTCAAAAACCTTTAGTAACTAAAGCTCGCAAATCTGTTGCAGGCTTTAAAATCCGTCAAGGGTATCCAATCGGTTGCAAAGTGACCCTACGTGGTGAACGTATGTGGGAATTCTTTGAAAGATTGATTACTATCGCTGTTCCACGTATCCGTGACTTCCGTGGTTTAAACGCTAAGTCATTTGATGGTCGTGGTAATTACAGTATGGGTGTTCGTGAACAAATCATTTTCCCTGAAATCGACTACGATAAAGTAGATCGTGTGCGTGGTTTAGATATTACTATCACCACTACAGCGAAAAGTGATGAAGAAGGTCAGGCTTTATTAGCGGCTTTCAATTTCCCATTCCGTAAATAAGGTAGGTTATCGTGGCAAAACAATCAATGATCGCACGCGATGTGAAACGTGCTAAATTAGCTGATAAATTTTACGCGAAACGTCAAGAGCTGAAAAAAATCATTTCTGATGTGAATGCTTCTGACGAAGACCGTTGGGCAGCAGTGTTAAAATTACAAACACTTCCACGTGATTCAAGCCCAAGCCGTCAGCGTAATCGTTGCCGCCAAACTGGTCGTCCACATGGTGTACTTCGTAAGTTTGGTTTAAGCCGTATTAAGGTTCGTGAAGCTGCTATGCGTGGCGAAATCCCGGGTCTTAAGAAAGCAAGCTGGTAATAACCTCTTTTAATTTGGAATCATGGGAGTAAATACATGAGCATGCAAGATCCAATCGCAGATATGCTGACCCGTATTCGTAACGGTCAAGCTGCGAATAAAGTTGCAATCAGTATGCCTTCATCTAAGTTAAAAGTTGCTATTGCAAATGTTTTAGCTGAAGAAGGTTATATCGAAAGCGTTAAAGTTGTTGAGGGTGTTAAACCTGAACTGGAAATTACTTTAAAATATTTCCAAAACAAACCAGTTGTAGAAAGTATTCAACGTGTGAGCCGCCCTGGTTTACGTATTTATAAACGTAAAGATGAATTACCAAAAGTAATGGGTGGTTTAGGTATCGCAGTTGTTTCTACTTCTAAAGGTGTAATGACCGACCGTGCTGCACGTCAAGCAGGCCTCGGCGGTGAAATTATCTGTTACGTAGCATAATAGTGAGGTAGGAAAATATGTCTCGTGTTGCAAAGGCACCTGTTAATGTTCCTGCCGGTGTTGAAGTTAAACTCAACGGTCAGCTATTAACAGTTAAAGGTAAAAACGGCGAGTTATCTCGTGAAATTCACAATGCAGTTGAAGTAAAATTTGATGCTAACGTGTTTACTTTTGCACCAAAAGATGAGACTGCTCAAGCAAACGCTTTAGCAGGTACAACTCGTGCATTAGTAAACAACATGGTTATCGGTGTTACCGAGGGCTTTACTAAGAAATTGCAATTAGTGGGTGTTGGTTACAGAGCACAAATGAAAGGCAATTCTGTTGCTTTAAGTTTAGGTTTTTCTCACCCAGTAGAACACGCTCTACCAGCTGGTGTAACTGGTGAATGTCCATCACAAACAGAAATTGTTCTGAAAAGTGCTGACAAACAGTTGATCGGTCAAGTAGCAGCAGATATTCGTGCATACCGCAAACCTGAGCCTTATAAAGGTAAAGGTGTACGTTACGCTGATGAAGTTGTACGTACTAAAGAAGCGAAGAAAAAGTAAGGTAAGGTAACACTATGGATAAGAAAGTAGCTCGTATCCGTCGTGCAAGCCGTGCACGTCACTTAATGAGAGAGCAAGGTGCAACACGCTTAGTCGTGCATCGTACCCCGCGTCATATCTATGCGCAGGTTATCGCACCAAACGGCTCAGAAGTTTTAGCAGCAGCTTCAACTGTTGAGAAAGTAATTAAAGAGCAAGTTAAATATACTGGTAATAAAGATGCAGCAGCAGTAGTTGGTAAACTCGTTGCGGAGCGTGCTTTAGAAAAAGGTATTAAAGCAGTTGCATTTGACCGTTCTGGTTTCAAATACCATGGTCGTGTGCAAGTATTAGCAGATGCTGCTCGTGAAGCTGGTCTTCAGTTCTAATAGAGGAATTTTAGATGTCAAACATCGAAAAACAAGCTGGTGAACTGCAGGAAAAGCTAATCGCGGTTAACCGTGTATCAAAAACCGTAAAAGGTGGTCGTATTATGAGTTTCACTGCTTTAACAGTAGTGGGCGATGGTAACGGTCGTGTAGGTTTTGGTTATGGTAAAGCTCGTGAAGTTCCAGCAGCAATCCAAAAAGCGATGGAAAAAGCTCGTCGCAATATGGTTAATGTCGCGTTAAAAGACGGTACATTACAACACCCTGTTAAGGGTTCTCATACTGGTTCACGCGTATTTATGCAACCAGCTAGCGAAGGTACAGGTATCATCGCAGGTGGTGCAATGCGTGCAGTATTAGAAGTTGCAGGTGTTCACAACGTACTTTCTAAAGCGTACGGTTCAACCAACCCAATTAACGTTGTTCGTGCAACTATTGATGCACTTGCAAATATGAAATCACCTGAAATGGTTGCTGCAAAACGTGGCAAAACCGTTGAAGAAATTTTGGGGTAATTGAATATGGCAAAAATTAAAGTAACTCAAACTCGTAGCTCTATCGCTCGTTTACCGAAACATAAAGCAACGTTGAAAGGCTTAGGTCTTCGTCATATTCGTCATACTGTTGAGTTGGAAGATACTCCAGCTATTCGTGGTATGATTAATCAAGTTTCTTACATGGTTAAGGTTGAGGAGTAATAGAATGCGTTTAAATACTCTCTCTCCAGCTGAAGGTGCTAAACACAGTGCTAAACGTCTTGGTCGTGGTATTGGTTCTGGTTTAGGTAAAACTGGTGGTCGTGGTCATAAAGGTCAAAAATCTCGTACCGGTGGTAAAGTTCGCCGCGGTTTCGAAGGTGGTCAAATGCCTTTATACCGTCGTTTACCAAAATTTGGTTTTACTTCATTAAAATCATTCCATGTTGCTGAGATTCGTTTAGATGAATTAGCAAAAGTAGATGGCAATGTAGTAACCTTAGAAGCATTAAAAGCTGCTAACGTAATCACCAAAGATATTTTATCTGCAAAAGTTATTCTTTCTGGTAAAGTTGAGAAAGCATTCGTAGTAAAAGGCTTAGGTGTAACCAAAGGTGCTAAAGCTGCTATCGAAGCTGCTGGTGGTTCTATCGAGGAATAATAAATGGCTAAACAACCAGGTTATCAAGGGAATACTCAAAAAAGTACTGGTGAATTAAAATCTAGATTATTGTTCGTATTAGGTGCATTAATCGTTTTTCGTATCGGTTCTTTTATTCCTGTTCCTGGTATTGATGCTTCAGTATTATCCGATTTAGTACAGCAACAAAAAGGCACCATCATTGATATGTTTAATATGTTCTCTGGTGGTGCTTTAAGCCGAGCGTCTATTTTTGCGTTGGGTATTATGCCTTATATTTCTGCGTCAATTATTATTCAGCTATTGACGGCAGTTCATCCTGCATTGGCTGAATTGAAAAAAGAAGGTGAAGCAGGAAGACGTAAAATCAGCAAATATACACGCTATGCAACGTTATTATTAGCATTTATTCAGTCTATTGGTATTTCTTTGGCCCTTCCAGGAATGGTACAAGGATTAGTTCCTAATCCAAATGTTTTATTCTATGTGACGTCTGTTGTCAGTTTAGTGACAGGGACAATGTTCCTTATGTGGTTAGGTGAGCAAATCACCGAACGTGGTATTGGAAACGGCATCTCTCTCATTATCTTTGCAGGGATTGTTGCAGACTTACCTTCCGCTATCGGGCAGACAATCGAACAATCACGTCAAGGTGAAATTTCTTTACTTGTCTTATTACTAATAGCTGTTATAGCATTTGCTGTAACGTATTTTGTTGTCTTTGTTGAGCGTGGACAAAGAAGAATTGTTGTGAACTACGCAAGTCGCCAACAAGGTAGAATGATGGCTCCCGCGAGATCATCTCATTTACCTTTAAAAGTAAATATGGCTGGTGTAATTCCAGCAATCTTCGCATCGAGTATTATTCTATTCCCTGCAACAGTTGCACAATGGTTTGGCTCAAGTGAAGGTTTTGAATGGTTATTTGATTTATCTCAGCTGCTTCAGCCGGGACAGCCTTTATATATCATTCTATTTACGATGGCAGTTATCTTCTTTGCATTTTTCTATACAGGAATGCAATATAATCCTCGTGATACTGCGGATAATCTGAAAAAATCAGGTGCGTTTGTACCAGGTTATCGACCAGGCGAGCAAACTTCTCGTTATATCGATAAAGTAATGACGCGTTTGACCTTAATTGGTGCGTTATATATTACCTTTGTTTGTTTGGTTCCTTATATCATTACATCAGTTTGGAAGGTCTCTTTCCAATTAGGTGGTACTTCATTACTGATTGTTGTGGTTGTTATTATGGATTTCATCGCACAGGTTCAAAGTCATTTAATGTCATTACAGTATGACTCTGTGTTGAAGAAAGCCAATTTGAAAGGCTTAGGTCAATAAGACCTTAAGAAAAGGATAAGCAATGAAAGTTCGTGCTTCAGTAAAAAGAATGTGTCGTAACTGTAAAGTTGTTAAACGTGAAGGTGTTGTTCGTGTAATTTGTAGCGACCCTAAACATAAACAACGTCAAGGTTAATTTGATAAATTTCTTGCAAAGAACCTGCTGAGCAGTTATACTGCTCAGCTCATTTCGTCCTGATATGCTGTTTGAGTATCCTGAAACGGGCTTTTCAAGATCAGCATATCAATAACTTTAAATAATAGGAGTGCATAGTGGCCCGTATTGCAGGCATTAACATTCCTGATCAAAAACATACTGTAATCGCTTTAACTGCAATTTATGGTATCGGTAAGACTCGTGCAAAAGCTATCTGTGCTGCAACGGGTATTGCTGAAGATGTAAAGATCAGAGAATTGTCTGAAGAGCAGATTGAAAAACTGCGTGAAGAAGTTGGTAAATTTACTGTCGAAGGTGATTTACGTCGTGAAGTAACTTTAAGCATCAAACGTCTTTTAGACCTTGGTTGCTACCGTGGTTTACGTCACCGTCGTAGTCTCCCTGTACGTGGTCAACGTACTAAGACTAATGCGCGTACCCGTAAGGGTCCTCGTAAACCGATCAAGAAATAATCGGAGTAAATAATGGCTAAAACACCAGTTCGCGCACGTAAGCGCGTTAAAAAACAGATCGCAGATGGCGTAGCTCATATCCACGCATCTTTCAATAATACAATCGTGACTATTACTGACCGTCAAGGCAATGCTCTAGCATGGGCTACTGCTGGTGGTTCTGGTTTCCGTGGTTCTCGTAAATCAACTCCGTTTGCTGCACAGGTTGCTGCTGAACGTTGTGCCGAAATGGTAAAAGAGTTCGGTTTAAAGAATTTGGAAGTTATGGTTAAAGGTCCGGGTCCAGGTCGTGAATCTACAATCCGCGCATTAAATGCAGCAGGTTTCCGTATCACGAATATTACTGATGTGACTCCGATTCCTCATAACGGTTGTCGTCCACCGAAAAAACGTCGCGTGTAATTGACGTTAGGATAATTGGAGAAAGAAAATGGCAAGATATTTGGGTCCAAAACTCAAGCTAAGCCGTCGTGAAGGTACCGATTTATTCCTTAAATCAGGTGTTCGCGCGATCGAGTCAAAATGTAAAATTGATACCGCACCAGGTCAACATGGTGCTCGTAAACCTCGCTTATCTGACTACGGTAGTCAGCTTCGTGAAAAACAAAAAGTTCGCCGTATCTATGGTATTTTGGAACGTCAATTCCGTAACTACTATAAAGAAGCTAACCGCTTAAAAGGCAATACCGGTGAGAACTTATTAGTATTGTTAGAAGGTCGTTTAGACAACGTTGTTTATCGTTTAGGTTTCGCAGCAACTCGTGCAGAAGCTCGCCAATTAGTGAGCCACAAATCTATCGTAGTAAATGGTCGTGTTGTAAACATCCCTTCATATCAAGTTTCTGTTGATGATGTCATTGCAGTGCGTGAAAAATCTAAAAAACAAGCACGTATCAAAGCTGCATTGGAATTAGCTGCAAGTAACCGTGAAAAACCGACTTGGTTAGAAGTTGATGCAACTAAAATGGAAGGTGTATTTAAACGCACTCCAGAGCGTTCTGATCTATCAGCAGATATTAATGAACATCTGATCGTTGAGCTTTACTCTAAATAATAGTTAATTTTTTAATTACATTATTTTTAGTTATTAAAGCTTAAAAGCAAAGAGAGGATAAAATGCAGGGTTCTGTAACAGAATTTTTAAAGCCCCACTTAGTGAATATTGAACAGGTTAGTTCAACTCACGCAAAAGTGACCTTAGAGCCGTTAGAACGTGGCTTTGGCCACACCTTAGGTAACGCACTTCGTCGCATTTTACTTTCGTCTATGCCTGGTTGCGCAGTTACAGAAGTAGAAATTGATGGTGTATTACATGAATACAGCAGCAAAGAAGGCGTACAAGAAGATATTCTTGAAGTATTGTTAAACCTTAAAGGTCTAGCGGTAAAAGTGCAAAATAAAGACGATATTATTTTGACACTAACTAAATCTGGGATTGGCCCTGTAACTGCAGCCGATATCACCGCCGATGCTGATGTTGAAATTGTGAACCCAGATCACGTTATCTGTCATTTAACAGATAAAAATGCGTCTATTAGCATGCGCATTCGTGTACAGCGTGGTCGTGGTTATGTGCCAGCATCTGCTCGTGTACATTCACAACATGAAGATCGTCCAATCGGTCGCTTATTAGTCGATGCTCGTTTCTCACCTGTAGATCGTATTGCTTACAATGTTGAAGCTGCTCGTGTTGAACAACGCACAGACTTAGATAAGCTTGTTATTGAGATGGAAACTAATGGAACATTAGATCCAGAAGAAGCCATCCGTCGTGCTGCAACGATTTTAGCAGAGCAACTCGCTGCATTCGTTGATTTGCGTGATGTTCGTCAGCCAGAAGTGAAAGAGGAAAAACCGGAGTTTGATCCAATTCTTCTTCGTCCAGTAGATGACTTAGAGCTGACAGTTCGTTCTGCTAACTGTTTGAAAGCAGAGACAATTCACTATATCGGTGATTTAGTCCAACGTACGGAAGTTGAACTACTTAAAACCCCTAACTTGGGTAAAAAATCTCTTACTGAGATTAAAGATGTACTCGCTTCTCGTGGCTTATCACTGGGTATGCGCCTTGAAAACTGGCCGCCTGCAAGTATTGCAGAAGACTAGTTTCGGTATAGATTTTCTAAGAAGGAATAGGTTATGCGCCATCGTAAGAGTGGACGTCAATTAAACCGTAACAGTAGCCATCGCCAAGCGATGTTCCGTAATATGGCAAGTTCTCTTGTTGAACACGAAATCATCAAGACTACGTTACCAAAAGCGAAAGAGTTACGTCGTGTAGTTGAACCATTAATCACATTAGCAAAAGTGGATAGCGTTGCTAACCGTCGTTTAGCTTTTGCTCGTACTCGCAACATCGAAACCGTTGCAAAATTATTCAATGAATTAGGTCCACGTTTTGCACAGCGTGCTGGTGGTTACACCCGTATCTTAAAATGTGGTTTCCGTGCAGGTGACAATGCGCCAATGGCTTACATTGAGTTAGTTGATCGTCCTGAAGTTGCAGAAGCAGCGGAATAATCTCTAAATTAGATTGAAGCAAAGCCCCGATAGAACTATCGGGGTTTTGTTTTTATGATTTATAGCATTCTTATTATTAATAAGAGTAAAAATAATTTAGTCAAAAGCGTGATTAAGGGAGTATTTCTTGTTTTTTTGCAAAAAATCTGTATAATCCGACCGCTTGTTTTCCATTTTGAGAGAGCAAGTTCACGCCCTCACCTCGAACGAGGGTTTTTCTTTTTACTATCATTTATTTTTAAGGAACGTTATGGTAACCATTCGTTTAACTCGTGGCGGAGCTAAAAAACGCCCATTCTATCAAATCGTGGTTGCGGACAGCCGTAGCCCACGTGACGGTCGCTTCATCGAGCGTATCGGTTTCTTCAACCCAATCGCAGCTGGTCAAGCTGAGCGTTTACGCTTAGATGTGGCTAAAGTAGATGCATGGTTAGCAAAAGGTGCATCACTGTCTGACCGTGTTGCAGCATTAGTGAAAGAAGCGCGTAAAGCAGCTTAATTCCACAAATTTAATAGGTGGCGAAAATGAGCGAACAAAAAATTGAAACTGTCGGCAAACTAGGTTCAACCTATGGGATCCGTGGTTGGTTGCGCCTTTATTCTTCCACCGAATACCCAGAAAGCATTTTTGACTACCAGCCTTGGTTCTTAAAAATTAAAGGGCAATGGCAGGGCGTTGAATTAGAAAGCTGGCGTTATCACAACAATGATTTGATTGTGAAACTCAAAGGCACAGACGACCGTGAAACCGCTCAGCTCTTAACCAATGCCGAAATCGGCGTGGATTTGAGTGTCTTCCCTGAGTTGGAAGAAGGCGATTACTACTGGCACGATTTGATCGGCTGTTCAGTGGTAAACGAACAAGGTTACACAATGGGCGTGGTTGCTGAAATGATGGAAACAGGTTCAAATGATGTGTTAGTGGTACGCAATAGCGGTAAAGATGCTTTCGGTAAACAAGAACGACTTATTCCGTTCTTATATGAACAAGTAGTTAAAAGAGTAGATCTCACCACCAAAACCATTACGGTGGATTGGGACGCTGGTTTCTAACCTCAGGTATGCAGTGAGCTTTTAAGGAACATTATGTGGATTGGCATAATCTCGCTCTTCCCCGAAATGTTTAAAGCAATTACTGAATACGGGGTAACAGGCAGAGCCGTAAAACAGAATCTGTTGCAAGTACAAACGTGGAATCCTCGTGATTTTACCTTTGATAAACATAAAACGGTGGACGACCGTCCTTATGGCGGTGGGCCGGGAATGTTGATGATGGTACAGCCCTTGCGTGATGCAATAAAATCCGCAAAAGCGACCGCTTGCAAACAGGGTGGAGAAGTTAAAGTGATTTATCTTTCTCCGCAGGGACGTAAACTAGATCAAGCTGGCGTAGAAGAGTTATCCAAAAATCAAAATTTAATTTTGGTTTGTGGTCGCTACGAAGGTATTGATGAAAGATTGATTCAAACTGAAATTGATGAGGAATGGTCAATCGGTGATTATGTCCTAACAGGGGGAGAATTGCCTGCGATGACATTGATTGATGCTGTTGCAAGGTTTATTCCGGGCGTGTTAGGCAAACAGGCTTCCGCATTAGAAGATTCTTTTGCAGAAGGGTTATTAGATTGCCCACACTATACCCGCCCCGAAGTGTTAGATGGTTTGGAAGTGCCACCCGTGCTGATGTCGGGACACCACGAACAAATTCGCAAATGGCGGTTGGAACAATCGCTAGAACGAACGTGGTTAAGACGCCCTGAGCTATTGGATAGCCTAGCTCTGACTGACGAACAAAAGGCGTTGCTGAAACAAATCAAACAGCGACACAAACTCAGTTAATTCTAGGATTTAGAAGGTTTTTATAATGAGCAACATTATCAAACAAATTGAACAAGAACAGTTAAAACAAAACGTACCTAGCTTCCGTCCAGGTGACACATTAGAAGTGAAGGTATGGGTAGTAGAAGGTAGCAAAAAGCGTTTGCAAGCGTTCGAAGGCGTGGTTATTGCAATTCGTAACCGTGGCTTGCACTCTGCATTCACATTACGCAAAATCTCAAACGGCGTAGGTGTTGAACGTGTATTCCAAACTCACTCACCAGCAATTGACAGCATCGCTGTTAAACGTAAAGGTGCGGTACGTAAAGCGAAACTTTACTACTTACGTGAGCGTAGCGGTAAATCTGCACGTATCAAAGAGCGTTTGGGCGACTAATTATCGCTTTGATGTGAAAAGAAAGGCTTGGGATCTCCAAGCCTTTAATTCTTTTAATAAATTATTTTGTTTTTAACAACTCAATCACCTCTTTCAACGCAGTAATTTCATTCTCTTTGGCTTCTAATAATAATTTCAATTTCTCATTTTCCATTGCCAAAATATCATTTACACCAATATAAGTTGTGTTATTTGTGTTATCACAAACAGAAAAGAAAAAAGATCGGTCATTTTTAGTTATCAATTCCACGACATCAATATTAAAAATCTGAGCAATTTGTTTTAATTTATCTAGGGTTAAATTGGTTTTACCGTGTTCAATTTTGGCATAGCCTGTGGGCGACATTTCTAATTTTTCCGCCATCTCTTCTTGCGACCACTGATTGATTTCTCGCATTACTCTGATTTTTTCATGGACTTCCATTATGATTTCCTAATTGTTTGATTTTAAAGACTATTTGTCAGATTTTCTGACTTTTAGTTTATGGTTTAGTAAATGGTGTGAGTATATCATCTTGACGTTTTTTATCCAACTTAGGAGTAACTATGCAACGTCATTTTCTTAAATCTTTATTTGCAACAGCAGTCATCGTCGGTTTAACTGCTTGTGGTTCTAGCGGTGGTGGTTCAGGCTCTGCTACAACCCCTGATGGTGATACAATCAATTTATCAGGTAGCCCACAAGGTACAATTACAGCAGATACTACCTATGGCAACTTAACAGGGCAAAATAACCCAAATTCATTCTATGGGGTATGGCAACACAATAGTGGCTCACTCTATGAATTGCGTTATCAAGGTACAGAAGCAACCAATATTCCGACTTCTGGTAAAGCAACTTATGTTGGTGATGCTATTTGGTTAGGTTCACTTTCTAATTCTTATCGTCAAGGTGGAACAACTACATTAAATGTAGATTTTGGGCAAAAAACCGTAGATGGCAAAATTGCATTTAGTTTGTTAAATGATGGTCGTTCTCGTGATATTACGCTTCACCAAACCACACTTAATGGGACGAAATTTAGCGGACAAGCCAGTGTGTTATTAAATAGCAGTGGTACTTACGAAGGGGCTTTATTCGGAAATGGGGCAACTGAAGCAGCAGGGCTGGTTAATTTTGCTAATGATAGTTCTCTTGATGTTAGCTTTGGCGGTAAACGTTAATCGCTATTTTCAATGATATCAATCTGCATTTTGAAGCATTTTGTTGCTCAAAATGCAGATTTTTTCTTAATGATTCAATGATGAAAAAAGCACTTCTTTCCATTTTTCTTATCCCCTCTCTGCTTTTGGCACAAGAAACGGAGAGCAGTTATCGTGTCGCGGAATTAAAGCAAGATCCTGCGACAACAGAACGTTTGTTAATCTTTGCTTTGCAAACAGAACAATGGTTTTCAGTAAAACGTTTATTAGCTATTTATTCGACGTTTTCCCAAACAGATCAGCGACTTGTCAGTTACGCCAACATTCGCCTTGCCCAGCGGTCATTTTTTAATTACCGAAATCGTGAAGCTCGCAAAGCATTTCAAGCGGTGCAAAATCAGGCAAATTTAGCCAATGAAGAACGAGAAATTGTTGAGCAGTATTTGAGTGTGATTGATAAACGAGAAAGCTGGCAATTTTCGGGGCGCATGAATTATGTTTATGATAAAAACGTGAATAAAACCTCATCAGATCATCATATTGAAGATACAGGATTTATTAAAGGCGAGGGAATGTTACCTCAAAAAGCTCACGGTTTTGCTTATTCGGCAGAAGTGGAGAAAAATTGGAATTTAAACGGTTCACACAATCTCCATTTTGCCAATGAAATCAGTGGCAAAAGCTATTGGGATAACCATGATTATGATGAATTAAATAATCGTACTTATTTGGGATATGCGTTCCAAAATGCCCAATATCGTTGGGCAATAAGGCCATTTTATGAACGCCAATGGTTTAGCAATCATCGCTATCATTGGGCAAATGGCGTGAGAATGGAATATCGCCAAATATTTGCAAAAAATTGGCAAATTTCTACCGCTTGGGAGTTTAGCCAGCCACGTTATTTTAAACAGCAAGAGCGTAATGGCACCATTAAATTAGCCTCTGCTACACTTGTTTATGCGTTTAGCGAAAAAGGTTATCTCTATTTAAGCACGGATTTTATCCGTGAACAAACAAGGGAAAAACAGTACAGCAATGATTTAAAATCATTGCGTGCAGGGTGGAAACAGACATGGGGTGATGACATTAGCACACAATTAAACGGTTCAATTTCACTACGACAATATAAAGATTTTGCCTCTTTGGGTGGGATTTTGCCATTAAATGCGATTCGCCGAGATAAAATCTACATAGCAAATTTAACGCTTTGGAAAAATAATTGGCATTGGTATGGATTCACCCCGAAGGTTCAATGGCGATGGAAACGGCAAAGTAGCAACATTCCGTCTATGTTCTCTTATTCGGATAGCTATGTGCAGATGCTAATAGAGAAAGCGTTTTAAACTGAATTAAAAGCTTGGAAGCTTGAGTGGCTCCCAAGCCTTTGGGGTTTAAGCGGTTATCTTTTCGATAAATCTTGCAAAATTATCGAAAAATTTACCCGCTTGTTGAGTTTCTTTCAATGCTAAAAATCTTCAAAGAATTGTTGAATCGTTGCAATATCATTTGTTTGTGTTAAAGCAAGTTGTAGTAATACCCGAGCTTTTTGAGGATTGAGCGTGCCTGAGGCAGCAAAACCTAACTTGCTGTCATCTACTTCTGCATCTCTCGTGGTATAACCTGTTGGTACGCGAGACGAACGTACTACAGCTATGCCTTTTTTCGCCGCTTCTTCTAAAAGCGCAAGATTTGCCGCATTCATATTTCCATTACCCACACCAGCAATAACGATTCCTTTATAACCAGCATCTAATAAGGCTTGGAGAGGTTCAGTAGGCATATTCGAATAGGCATAGATGATACCTACTTTCGGTAGTTCGCTTAATTTATCAACGTTGAATGGAGTATTTACGGTATGCTTGCTTTCAGGAGAACGCTCATAATCTACTTTGCTATTATGAATATAGCCGAGAGAACCAAAATTTGGTGAGCTAAATGTGTGTACGGCGGTTGTACTGGTTTTGGTCACATCTCTTGCTCCCAAAACGGTATCGTTCATCGCAACTAACACACCACGTTTTGCTGATTTTGGATCTTTGGCAACAACAATTGAATTGTATAAATTCAATGGGCCATCTGCACTTTTTTCTGTAGCAGGTCGCATAGCTCCGACTAGTACTACAGGTTTTTCGCATTTAACGGTCATATCCAAAAAGTAAGCCGTTTCTTCCATGGTATCTGTACCGTGTGTAATCACAAAACCATCAGTATCTGCACATTGCTGATTAATTGATTTTGCTAGCTTTAGCCATACTTCATCAGACATATCTTGTGAGCCAATTTTGACAATTTGTTCTCCTTTGATATTGGCTAATGTTTTCATTTCAGGTACTGCTTCGATTAAGACATCAATATTTAATTGCCCTGCTTGGTAAGCACTACTATTAGCATTTTGCTGGCTACCAGCAATGGTTCCCCCTGTTGCTAAAATAGTAATACTAGGCAATTCTGTTGCATTTACACAGGTTAATGCGCTGGCTAAAAGTGCAGAGAGTAATAATTTTTTAAATTTCATATAAACTCCTTAAAGGTAAAAAAGCGAGCTGATCGTACTGTTAAATGCACATAAATAGTTTGATCGCAAACATGAAAGTGAAAAGTAGAGTGCAAATAAAAAAGTGCGGTGATTTTCATCACTGCACTTTTGCATTTTTTTCTGTAATGTTTACCGCTTGTTTTGCTGAAATAACCATTCTTTTATCGTCTTAATATCATAAGCTATCTTCCATGTTGCAATATGTGCTCCTGTAAGGCTTTTAGCGTTGGCCTGCGCTTGGTCAGGCAAAGTTTGTGATTTAACTGTCATATAGTAGATATTACCTTCACGTGCTAACAGCTGCTCAACTTCTTGATTGATTTGGCTCAAGTCAGCATTGCCGTTAGGTAAAATGGCTTTTTGCACAATAGCACCATTTAAAGCAAGCTCTTCGATGATCTTATTTTGTTCAGGGAAGGCTTTAGGATCATCTTCTGAAACAAGGATAAATTGATGAGTTCGAGCCATTGGGGAAACTTTTTCCGCAGCCCATTGCCCAGCAACAATATAGCTAGCGGCAAAGAAATCAGGGTATTTGATATTCATTGCAATAGACATCATCGCACCGTCTGATTGCCCTGTGGTATAGAGACGGTTTTCATCGATACTATATTCAGCCATGAGCGATTTAATGAGATTCATCGTTGGATCTAAATCGGTAGGATCATCGGCATTATCATTAACAATAGGGTGATCAAATTGTGGTGCAAGTACAAAAGCAGGGTGTTCGTTCTGCCAAATCGGATCTGCCCAAGTAGTTGCACCATTACCTTGCCATAGCGTGTTTCTTACATTGCTATTAGTTGCCTCTGCATCATGGATAAACATCACCAGAGGATAGTTTTTTTGTGGGTCGTAATTTTGTGGAACAAATAAGTTATAGCGAATCTTTACACCACTCTTGTCATGAAATTCCCGTTGTTCAAATTGCTCAGCAATTTGATGGCTAACGGTTTGAGTTTCAATCTGTTGTGGTGCTATTTCAATAATACTATTTTGTTGCTCAGCATAAATATTTTCGGTTTGGATAATTTGGAATTGCGGCTGGCGTTCTAGCGCAGCAGTCCGAGGAGCAGGCTGCATCGTCACTTTTAAATAGCGATCATTAGGATCGGGCATGGCTAAGTGTAAAACCAACTCATGGCTGCGACAAATTTTGCGATTATCAACACATTTACCAAGTGATATACGTTCAATTTGATGATCTTTGAGCGTGAATGCGCTGAGATTTGGTAAATATTCTGCATTTAGTAATTCATCGTAACGAATAATGACACGACTATAACGTTGTCCATAACCACTCGGTTCACTGATAACTTTAGCAGATTGCATACCTGCTTGAGCGATGGGAATGCAGGCTAACAGCATGAAACTCAGTAGCGCTCTGTGCATAAGCTTTCCTAAGGAGTGTTGAGAATTCAAATTCATTAGAGATTGCCTCTAGCAATGATTATTTAAAAAAGCATGCTTATCTTTGATATCCAAGCTTTCGTGTAGTTCAGACCAAACGATAACGACTTTATCTGATTTAAGCTGTGCAAGCAGTCGTTCACGTTTCTCTTCCAAACTGAGTTCTCGCTCTCCGTAATCGGTTCCTTCACGTAAAATAAAGGAATCCAACACATTATATAATGTGCTTTCTTCCAATTCTTGCCAAGGGATAATCATAGTAGCTCCTAGTAGAATAGCGGTTTGAGATATGCCCACTGCTTTTCAAAATTTTGCTGTGGATTAAATGCAAAGTTCGAACGCACGAGTCGGACAAACTGTCCTTCACAAAAATTGACTAAATAACCCGCTAGTGCGCGTTCATCAGAAAAAGCTTTACCCTCGCGCAGTTTGCTCATTTGCAGAATATTGATAAATTGCAATTCTAAGCCATCAAAGAATTTAGCTACGCGCGCCTTTAGCATCTGATCTTCAAACATCAGTGCGTGGCTAGTAAGAATACGGGTCACACCTGGATTTTTTTGTGCAAAATCAATGACAGAACGCAAAATAGCTTTTATTGCTTCTGCCGTGCTATTTTGACGTTTGGCAGCATTCACATAGCTATTGAGCGTAATTTCGATTTGCTCAATCAATGCTTCAAACATTTTGGTTTTACTTGGGAAATAGCGATATAACGCTCCTTCCGACACACCGACTTCCTTGGCAAGTCGTTCGGTAGTAATACGTTGCATGCCATCTTCAGAATTCAGCAACTTAATTAACACTTCTAAAACTTGCTGACGACGCTCTTTTACCGGGCGTTTTGGCATCTTAATACTAATTTCCACCATTCTTATTCCTTATTGCTTACCAGAATGCCCAAAACCGCCTTCGCCACGTTCGGTCTGAGTGAATTCTTGCACAATGTTAAAGCTTGCTTGTACCACAGGTACAAATACAAGTTGTGCAATGCGGTCACCTACATTCACGCTAAAATCTTCTTGGCTACGGTTCCACAGAGAAACTTTTAGCTCACCTTGATAGTCGCTATCAATTAATCCGACTAAGTTACCTAACACGATACCATTTTTATGTCCTAAGCCAGAACGAGGTAAAATCACGGCTGCTAAATTCGGATCGGCAATATAAATTGAAATACCGGTTGGAATTAACACGGTTTCCCCTGCTTTCACCGTAAGTGGTTCAGTGATTAACGCACGTAAATCTAAACCAGCAGAACCTTCTGTGGCATAAGCGGGAAGCGGAAATTCATTACCAATACGGCTATCTAAAATTTTTAAATCAATTTGTTTCATTTTGTTTTTCCTTTTGTAAATTGTTCCGAAATCTCTTGAACTAACTGTTTTGCGAGTTGATTTTTATCCGCAAGCGGTAATTTTTTCTCGCCGTTTTTCCAAAAGAGATGAAGCGAGTTGTGATCTTGCCCGAACACTTGCCCACCCGAAACATCATTCGCACAAATCATATCGAGATTTTTGCGTTCGAGTTTGGATTTGGCATATTCCGCTACATTTTGCGTTTCAGCGGCAAAGCCGACAACGAATGGGCGATTTTCCTTCATTTTCGCTACCGTTGCGATAATATCGGGGTTTTTCACCAGTTTTAGCGTCAGTTCATCGCTGTCATCCGTTTTCTTGATTTTTTGATCGGAAACGTTCGCCACTCGATAATCCGCCACTGCTGCACAACCAATAAAAATGGCAGATTTTGAAGCAAATTTGACCGCTTGTTCAAACATCTCTTGGGCGGAAACCACATCGACACGCTCGACATTTTGCGGGGTTGGCAAGTTAGTCACACCCGAAATCAGCACCACTTTCGCCCCTCGTTTGGCAAAGTTTTCGGCAATCGCATAGCCCATTTTGCCCGAGCTGTGGTTGCTGATATAACGCACGGGATCAATCGGCTCCTGTGTACCGCCTGCGGTAATTACTACGCTGAGCTCGGCTAAATCGCCACAAGCGGTTAATATTTGCTGAATTTCTGCAAAAATCTCTGCTGGTTCAGCCATTCGTCCTTCGCCCACATCTCCACAAGCCTGAAACCCAGAATTAGGCCCGATGGTTAAAACGCCTTGCTCCCGCACTTTTTGCAAATTTTCTTGCACCGCGGACCGCTTGTACATCTGCTGATTCATCGCAGGGGCAAGCAAAATAGGCGCAGGTGTTGCTAGGCAAAGGGTTGAAAGCAAATCATTGCCCATTCCAATACGCAAGCGAGCGATAAAGTCAGCACTTGCTGGTGCTATTACTACTAAATCCGCCCATTTCGCCAATTCAATATGCCCCATTGCAAGCTCAGCTTGTGGGTCGAGTAATGAGGTGGAAACCGCGTTGCCTGAAATGGCTTGTAAAGTTAAAGGCGTAACAAATTCCGCCGCCGCAGGGGTTAGCACGACTCGCACTTCTGCATTGGCTTTTTTTAACAAGCGGATAAGCTCAATGCTTTTGTAAGCGGCAATGCCACCTGTAATGCCGACTAAAATATTCTTGTTTGCCAACATAGGCGTTCCTTTGTTTGGTAGGGTCAGAAAAAATTGCTGGCTATTTTACGCAAACACCCACTCACTTACAACGCCCAATTTTTTCGATCTCGATCGAAAATTAACAAAAATTTTTTGAGGAAGTAGAGCGAATTCGCTAATCTGTGGCTGAATTTTACTCAGATAAGATAAGCAATGAACCAAGAAGAACAGAATTTAATGCCACGAGAGAAATTATTACGTTTTGGGGCTGATAAGTTAAGTGATATTGAATTACTCGCGATTTTCTTACGCACAGGTATAAAAAATATACCTGTGATGACGTTATCTGAGCATGTATTGCAGAAATTTGGCTCCCTAAGAGGGTTATTAACCGCAGATATTGAGCAATTTTGTCAAGTAAAGGGGTTGGGGCAGACTCAGTATATCCAGTTGCAAGCAACGAAAGAGATGACTAAACGTTATCTTGTGCAGCAGATGGAGAAGAATGACACGATCACCGACCCAATGTTAGCGGTAATGTACTCACAGGCAGAATTAGAAAATGATGAACGTGAGGTTTTTATGGTGCTATTTTTAGATAATCAGCATCGCTTACTTAAAATTGAAAAGTTGTTTTTTGGTACGGTAAATCAGACAGAAGTACATCCTAGAGAAATTATCAAAGCAGTGCTGAAATATAATGCAGCGGCAATTATTATTGCACATAATCATCCTTCCGGTAGTTGTGAACCGAGTGAAGCAGATAGAAGTGTGACACAAAAAATTGAAAGTGCTTGTGAACTGTTCAATATTCGGATGCTAGATCATATTATTGTCGGGAAAGGAGACTATTTTTCATTTGCTGAAGAGAAGTTGGAGCTGGAAATTCCTTCATTTACCCCTTGAAGGGAGGGGAGAAGATCTGTATAATCTGCGGTCTTTAAATGTCTGTGGTCGGGTTAATGCCTGACGAGGCAATCAAACGGAAAAGCCAGTTGAGCGGCTTTTTTTGTGCCTGATCGCCCGAACCATTTTTAAGCTTAAAATTATTGGAGAAATTCAAATGTCTAGAGTTTGCCAAGTAACCGGCAAGCGTCCAGCAGTTGGTAACAACCGCTCACACGCAATGAATGCGACTAAACGTCGTTTCTTACCTAACCTTCATACTCACCGTTTCTGGGTTGAGAGCGAAAACCGTTTCGTAACCTTACGTTTAACTGCGAAAGGTATGCGTATTATCGACAAAAAAGGCATTGATGCAGTATTAGCTGAAATCCGTGCTCGTGGCGAAAAAATCTAAGGAGTTGAGAAATGGCAGCTAAAGGTAATCGTGAGAAAATCCGTTTAGTTTCTACTGCAGAAACCGGTCACTTCTACACTACAACTAAAAACAAACGTAATATGCCAGAAAAAATGGAAATCAAAAAATTTGATCCAGTTGTGCGTAAACACGTTATCTACAAAGAAGCAAAAATCAAATAATTTGCTTTGGATAGAAAAACCCAGCTTTTTAGCTGGGTTTTTTGCTATTTAAGTTTCACGCCGAAATGATTCGCTACTTGTCGTTCACTACCTTGCAGAATTGGTAAAGAATTGACCCGCTTGTTTTCGACTACCATGCCTGAACTTCCGCCACCATCTAAGTTGATTGCGCGTGAGAGCCCCAGATTTTTTGCAAGCGTTGCTAATTCATCCAGTGAGACACCTCGAAAAGTGAGCTGCCTTCCTTCTACAACCACCAGATAAAGTAAGTTCTTTTCTTCATCTAAGCCGAGCATAGTACGAGGATGTTTGCCGTCATAAATATCCTGCTTACAGCCAACTTTATCTGCGGGCGCGCATTCAAATTTTCCTGTTTTCGCATTATAAAAGTGCCAACCGGCAATGGCGAGTTGCCATTTTTTATTTAGTGGTGTTGCTTTATTTTTATCTTCAATAAAGCAGTTATTCGCTTTATCACAAGCAAAAACCACTCGAGAACGTGTATCACCATATTTTGACCAACGTTTGCCATTGCTAACCACAAGCCCAATTGGCGTATAATCTTTCCAATAGAAATTAGCATTAATGGCAACATTTGTTTGATATTTATTAGCAAATTCAGAAACAGTTTTACCGTTATCGCTTTTTTCTGAACCAAGAAGTTCTATATTTTTGCAGTTGAGATCTACTCGAGCAATATGAAATGGCGACTTATTTAGATACTCAATGCAATTTTTTGCATAAACTGAACCGCTTGTAAGTAAGAAAAACAGAGGAAAGAAGCTTTTCATAACGTTTAATTAAGAGGATTGACATTAGGCATGCCAAGTATACCTTATTTGGTATAAGCCTTCACTTGTGGCTGAAGGGGATAATTACCCTTAATTTTGCTCGGTCTGCCATGCTATAAATTTTTAATTGAGTCAATCACGACATCCCAAAAACGCACGGTATCTAATTTTTTTGCTACCCAAGTATTGCACGGTTTAGGAGGATAACGGAAATCCGCTACCGTCATTCCTAATGTATGCGTGCCTGTTAATTCAATATTCACTGGTACTTGTTGCACTTCTATCAATGTTGGGTCAATGACATAAGCCACTGCGCAGGCATCATGTACTGGTGGAGAATCAAAGTTTTGCGCTTGCTTATACATTTTTCCGAAAAACTCAAGCAGCTCTACCACGAATTTCCCCGCTTTACTGTTAAGTGCAGCAAAACGAGCCACCACATCAGGCGTAGCAAGAGCTTGGTGAGTGAGATCAAGCCCTACCATGGTAACTTTCCAGCCGGCATTAAAGACAATATGAGCAGCCTCAGGATCGATCTTAATATTAAATTCTGCTACTGCACTCCAGTTCCCTGTATGGTAACCACCGCCCATGAGCACCACTTCTTTTACTCGTTCAATAATTCGTGGTTCTAATCGTGCTGCTAAAGCAATATTAGTTAAGCCTGCGGTTGGTACTAATGTGATTGTTTTGGGAGGGTATGACATCACCAGCTCAATAATTAAAAGTGCGGCATGTTTATCTGAAAATTGCTGAGTGGGTTCAGGTAATAATGGGCCATCCATTCCGGAATCACCATGGATATCTGGTGCGTTTTCGACTTCTCGTACTAATGGTCTAGGGCAGCCTTTCGCAAATGGAATATGACGAATATTCGCAATTTCCGCCACGGCTAATGCGTTGCGAGATACTTTTTCTAAGGTTTGGTTACCAACTACGGTCGTAACAGCCAATAAATCAATGTTAGGATTTCCCCAAGCTAACATCATCGCAATCGCGTCATCATGCCCTGGGTCACAGTCTAAGATAATTTTTTGAGCCATTCTCATCTCCTTTAAAAAAGGGAGAGCCGAAGCTCTCCCTAAATTCAGTTGCGATTAGCAGTCTTGTTTGCCGTACTTCTCTTGGCGGAGAATCTGGCGTACAGACTCGTCAAACTGTGCCAATACTTCATCGGCATTTTTTGGATCAGTGCCGCGTGCATCTAAGTAGAATTTCACTTTTGGTTCAGTACCGGAAGGACGCACGATTAAACGGCTGCCGTTTTCCAATACGAATACCAAGATGTCGCTTGCGCGGTCAGTTTTAGTGTGGTCGATGAATTGTGCTACTTTAAAACCACCCACTTCTACTGGGGGATCATTGCGCAGCGCAGTCATCATTTTGCCGATATCTGGCAACTCATTTACACGAATAGAGATCTGTCCGCTGACATAAGCACCAAATTCGGCAGTGAAGTCGTTAGCGTAATCAGCAAGGGTTTTGCCTTGTTTTTTCAAGCTACGAACTAAATCTAAGAAAACAATCGCCGCGGAGATACCATCTTTATCGCGTACTTTATCTGGATCGACTAAGTAACCTAATGCTTCTTCAAAGCCAAATAATAAGCCATTTACTTTGCCGATATATTTAAAGCCAGTTAAGGTTTCTTCTGATTTAAAGCCGTATTTATTAGCAATTTCAGCTAATGCTGGGCTAGAAACTAATGAGCAAGCTAATGTACCTTGTTTACCTTGTGCATGGTATTGCTTCGCTAAGTACCAACCTAAGAAACAGCCAATCACATTACCGTGTAAAGGCTTCCAGTTACCTTGCGCATCCGGCACTGCTACTGCTAAACGGTCTGCATCTGGGTCATTGGCAATGATAAATTCGGCATTTTTCTCTTTGGCGACTTTAATTGCTAAGTCTAATGCGCCTTTTTCTTCTGGGTTAGGGAAGTTTACTGTTGGGAATGTACCGTCTGGCCATACTTGCTCTGCAACAACATGTGGTTGTGGTAAGCCAGCTTTTGCCAAGGTTTTACTTAACACTTCGTAGCCTACACCATGCATAGCTGTATAAACATAGTTGATGTCAGCCTCAGGTTCTTTGGCAAGACTTGCTGTTTTAGTAATATAAGCATCAACAATTTCATCATCTAAGATGGTGAAATCTTGGCTGCGTGGTAGGTGACGAATATCGCCTGCAGCGACTTTGTCGATTAACGCTGCAATATCTTTATCTGCCGGAGAAACGATTTGACCGCCACCATTTGCTTTGCCTAAATATACTTTGTAACCGTTATCTTCTGGTGGATTGTGGCTTGCTGTCACCATTACTCCTGCAGTGGTATCAAAATATTGGATAGCATAAGCAAGAACAGGTGTTGGTAATTTGCGTGATAGCAAGTAAGTCTTAATACCTGCTCCAGCCATAATTTCTGCTGTATCGCGTGCAAAAACATCTGAATTCTTACGGCCATCGTAACCAATTACAATAGATGGTTCTTTATCATATTCTTTTAGGTAATCAGCTAAACCGCCTGCCGCTTGTGCAACTAATACGCGATTCATGCCCATTGAGCCAGCCATGAGACGACCACGTAGGCCAGCTGTACCAAATTGTAAACGGCCATCAAAGCGTGCTGCTAATTCTTTGTGAGCGTTAGTATCACCAGCTTGTGCTTGATTGAGCAATGCTTCCAGCTCTGCACGGGTTTCCACATCGGGATCTTGCGCTAACCAATTTTGAGCAGTAGTAAAAAGTGTAGTCATAGGATCTCCTCCATATTTAAGAATAGACGACAATTGCAACGAGTATATAACAGCTTGAAAGGTAAATCATTTCCAATTTCTGCTTTTTGTGCATTTATTTGAGAGAACGCAAAGTTAAACGTTTGGCAATGTTTTTCGTTAAATATTGCGTTTGTAAAACCAATGATAACAAGCTTGTTGGCTTGCTCCGAGCGTTTGGTAACAGGCTATTGCCGCATGATTTTCCGGTTGTGTCGCAACCCAAAGAGAATCAGCTTTTTGCTGCTTAGCCCATTGTTTTGCTGCTTGAAGTAAACGCGTTGCCACACCACGGCGTTGAAAGTTTGGTGAGACGGCGAGTAAACCAATACGGGCAGTCTTGGCATGAAGACGCACGCTAATTGCGCCACAAATGACATCATCTACTTTTTCAAGCAAACAAATATCATCAAAAGTTCCTTGTACAGCTTGGCTAATCCAATGACGATAGAAATGTTGTTGTTCTGCTAAGCTGAAGTAAGGAGGACGAAAACGGCTATGTGGAAAAGCAGATTCAAACAATTTATGCAAGGCTGGTATATCTTGTGTGCTTGCATAGCAAAAAGGGTGGGCGGGGAGAGGTAATGTGCTAAGTGTAAAGCAGAAATCCACTTCACCGGTGACTAACTCAAACCCTTGCTGTTGGAGCAAGCTAATTTGCGTTTTTGCCTGACAGGCGATTTTGGCTTGGATTAAATCGTAATGCTGATGAGCTAACCAAGATGGTGAATGGGAAAATTGTAGTGTACCAATCTTTCTACCAAAAAACGCGCTTTCCCACTGGCTTGGAACGACTACGCCAAGCATATTTTTTTCTAACGCAGCCATATGCCTCGAGTATCCACGATGACTTTGTTTTCCGGTGCTTGCATCTGTTTGAAGGCTTGGTGATCTACCAGTAAGACCACCACATCCGCAGATTGTAATGCTTGTGCAAGCGGCACTAAATTTGCTTTATTTTGCAAAATGGTTGGTAATTGTTGAATATGGGGCTCAACCACCCAAAGTTCACCTTGATGCCATTGAGCCAAATTTTGGGTAATTTCTAGTGCGGGGCTTTCTCGTAGGTCATCAATATCAGCTTTAAAGCTTAAACCTAGACAAGCAATGCGAATATCACTTGGCTTTTTATCGTTAGCCATCGCATAATCTGCTACAGCTAGTTTGACTTTTTCAATTACCCATGCTGGTTTACTGTCATTTACTGTGCGTGCCATGTGGATTAAACGAGCCTGCTTCGGGGATTGCGCCACGATGAAATGGGGATCGACTGCAATACAGTGCCCACCAACCCCAGCTCCAGGTTGTAAGATATTGACTCTAGGGTGACGATTAGCAAGGCGAATCAGCTCCCACACGCTGATATTAAGGTGATCGCAGATCAATGATAATTCATTCGCAAACGCAATATTGACATCACGGAAACTATTTTCGGTGAGCTTACACATTTCTGCTAAGCGAGCGCTGGTTGGCACACATTCACCTTTGGTAAAAATTTGGTATAAATGTACCGCTTGCGCAGTGGCTTGTGCGCTTAAACCACCAATAATACGATCGTTATGATAGATCTCTTGCATAATTTTTCCTGGCAACACACGTTCGGGACAATAGGCAAAAAGTAACTCAGAGAGATCTGGGCGGAGCTCTTTTAACCATTGGGCTAATTGTTCTGTCGTGCCAACAGGTGAGGTTGATTCTAATACGATTAAATTGCCGTTAGCCAACACTGGCGCAATGCTTTCACTTGCTTGGCGGATATAGCTCAGATCTGGCTGTTGGGCATCGTTTAATGGGGTTGGAACAGCAATAATAAACACATCAGCAGCTTCAGGACGAGATTTTGCAGAAAAATAGCCACTTTGGAGCGCTTGTTGTAGCTTCTCTGTAAGCTGGGGTTCAAGAAAGTGCAGTTTCCCCTGGGCTAAGCTCTCAATCACTTGTGGATTGGTATCTACGCCGATAACTTGTTTGCCTGCCAGTGCAAAAACGGTTGCAGTGGGTAAGCCGATATAACCTAAGCCGATAACGCAGAGTTTATTGATCATATTGGAATTTGTATCCTTGCTTGAGAATTTGCACAATATATTGGCTGGCCTGCCCATTGCCATAAGGGCTTTGGGCTTGTGTCATTGCTTGGTAACTTGTTTGATCATCAAGTAGCTGTTGCACATGTTGCACAATACGCATGGCATCTGTGCCGACTAATTTTACACTGCCTGCATGAATTGCCTCATGGCGCTCACTTGTCTCGCGCATAACCAGCACAGGCTTTGATAATGCGGTTGCTTCTTCTTGAATACCGCCAGAGTCGGTTAAAATAAGGTAAGCTTGTTCCATCAGATAGACAAACGACACATACTCTTGTGGCTTGATTAAAAATACATTCTCAATATTGCCGAGTAGTCGGTAAACAGGCGCCTGCACATGCGGATTGAGATGAACAGGATAGACAAATTGTACATCTTGATATTGGTGAGCAAGCTTAGCAATTGCGAGACAAATCTGTTCCACACCGTCGCCGAAACTTTCTCGCCGATGCCCTGTAACCAATATGAGCTTCTTATCCTGCTTCAGGAATGGATAGCAGCTTGCACATTGTTGAACAAGCGCTGGATTTTGCTGAATTTTTTGCAAAGTTTGTTGTAAGGTATCTATTACAGTATTACCTGTGACCCAAATTTGTTCAGCAGGGATCCCTTCATTTAATAGATGCTGTTTTGCACTGAAGGTTGGAGCAAAATGCCACTGGGCAAGTACAGCAGTTAAACGCCGGTTGATTTCTTCAGGGAAGGGGCTATAGCGCTGATAGGTGCGTAAACCAGCTTCCACATGTGCTACGGGAATTTTTTGGTAAAAAGCCGCGAGGCTAGTTGCAAAGCTGGTTGTTGTATCGCCATGAACAATGACGAGATGAGGACGAAATTTACTTAACACGGCATGCATTTTTTGCAGAATTCGGCTAGTCAGATCGCCAAGATCTTGTTCAGCTTGCATTAAATCTAAATCATAGTCTGGAGCAATCTCAAATAGCCGCAACACCTGATCAAGCATCTGGCGATGCTGAGCTGTGTTGCAGATTTTCAATTCAAACGCGCTATCTTGTTGCAGGAGCTTAATTAAGGGAACGAGTTTGATTGCCTCAGGCCGCGTACCGAATACGATGAGAGTTTTTATTTTGCTCATTATTTCCGGCGGAATAAGGTAAGCAGTAAGCCCAATAAAAATCCGATGCCTGCACCGAACCCAATGGATTCAGTAAGGTTGTCGGGTTGTTCTGCTTTAGTTGCTGGGCTTGGTTTTTGCACAAAATGGTACGCGGTCAATTGATTATCTAATGGTTGAACTGACTGCATTAAATTCAATTTGCCTTTCCAGCTCTCACCTAAATTTGCATCTGCTGATTGTTTTACATTTTGGAATAAGAACTTCCATTTCGCAACTAAATCATCATTTAATACTTTACGGCTTTGTTCTGTAGTTAAAGCAATGAACTCATTTAATACTTGTACGGACTGAGTCGGATTAACCAGCGCAAAACTTAAGCTGTTATCTGCTGGGTTGAATTGCAGTTTTTCGCTTAGTTGGTTTACAACCTCATTCAAGGGTTTGTTATGCACTTCGGCAATCTGCTTTATTATCGCATTATTACTTAAGAACTGTTGGCGGTTATCCGCTGAAGCAAGTTGGCGTGTAAATTCAGTAAAGGCGCCTTGTGTAACATTTTTCTCTAAATTAGGATCTGCTTTGCCATCATTTTGTACTAATGTATAGGTGCTTAGTAATGAGAAATAGTTGCCCAGATCGGCAACTTTTGGCGCTTCAAATTTTGCTGTAGCTTTCCACTGCTGCGGCTGTGAAGTTGCATGCCAATAGCCTGCACCAGCGCCGCTGGCGGCTAGAATAAGCGCTGTGAGGAAGCTGGTCATAAAGCCACTTTTTACGGTATTTTGAGTTTGTTCTGATTGCATGATAGATCCTTAAATAAGTTGTTTTTTTCTAGCACGGCGTTTATGACGGCGCACAAAACGAGTAATCCGCCACGCATGCACAATAGAATAAGAATATAAGAAAAACAGAGAAACGAAAGAGAGAAACATCACCCATTGGTTCCAATAATAGACTTCCCCCAGCACGCCAAAAGCGGCACAAAGTGCTGAGCCAAATGTGATTACGGCAAGCGCTTGGCGGGAAGAAAGGCCTGCACGCATCATCAAATGATGGATATGCAAGCGATCTGGACGGAAGGGGCTTTTTCCTTTTTTTAGACGGCGGAAGAAGACGGCTACCATATCAATTAATGGTACAGCAATCAGCCATAAGCCCGTAATTGGGCTAATTGGGTGGCCCTGTCCCTGCGTACTAAGGAGCAGAATCCAAATAATGGTAAAGCCAATTAACGTACTTCCTGAATCGCCCATAAAGACTTTCCATCTTGCTCCAAACAGACTTAAATTAAACAGTGCATAGGGAAGTAATACTAAGATAATTGCTAGGCACCAACCGGCAATATTGTATTGCCCATCAAGATACATTAATGTGCCTAACCCAGCAAAACTGACACTAGATAAACCCGCTAGTAGGCCATCAATCCCATCAATCATATTGAAAGCATTAATTACACCAATGGTGATAAACACGGTGAGAACAATGCCTAATGCACCGATTTCTAGACTAAATGGGGCGATGAGCTGTCCGAGATTTTCGATAGATAAACCGCTATAAATCATTGCGCCAGCAAGCAGAGCTTGGATCCCCGCACGTAAAAATGGGCTGATGTCGAAACGATCATCTAGTACTCCAATGACTAATAAGATCGTTAAAGCGCTTAGATAAAGTTCGGGTAATCGCATTTGTTGCCATTCTAAAAGATAGAAAGCTAGGTTACCAAGATAGAGGGCGATGCCACCGATAAGTGGGATAACGCCTTGGTGGCGTTTACGGAAATTGGGCTTATCGACTAAGCCTATCTTTTCGGCAACAGGACGCATAGCCATCAGTGTAATAAAGGACACTGATAATACTGCGAGAAATGTTAGCCACATAGTTGAAAATACCCAAATAAAAGACAGAAAAACGGTGGTTAGCATAGCATAAGAACAGCATAAAGTAGAGAGTAGGCTAAGGAAAATCAGGTGAGATTAGAGTAGAATAGCTCGGTTGCCTAATTTAATCGCTTGTATGAGGAGTATAGAATGAAATTTAAACTTATTGGGTTTGATCTTGATGGAACATTGGTAGATAGTTTACCTGATCTGGCTTTATCGCTAAATTCAGCATTGAGCGAATTTGCATTACCGAATGCACCAGAAGAGTTGGTACTCACTTGGATTGGGAATGGAGCTGATATCTTGTTAGCAAGAGCGCTAGAATGGACAGGAAGATCTGATGAATTTCAAGGTGAAAAACTACAACAATTAAAGCAGTGTTTTAGCAGCCATTACGGTAAAAATGTGTGTAATAAAAGCCGTTTATATCCAAATGTGCGGGAAACATTAGAAGCTCTGCATAGCAAGGGCTATCTACTCGCCGTAGTCACCAATAAACCTACAAAACATGTCTTGCCAGTATTAAAAGCATTTAAAATTGATCATTTATTTGTAGAAAGCCTCGGTGGGCAGTCACTCCCCGTAATTAAACCACACCCTGCGCCGCTCTATTATTTGTGTGGAAAATTTGGTTTATATCCATATGAGATGCTTTTTGTAGGAGATTCTAAGAACGATATCCTTGCTGCAAAAGCGGTGGGGTGTCAAAGTGTTGGGCTCACCTATGGCTATAATTACAATTTGCCAATTGCCGATAGTCAGCCTGATTATGTATTTGATGATTTCGCAAAATTAGTAGAGATCGTGTAGCGTTGTGCCAAGTAAATTTCCCTTATTAGGGATACGAGGCTTCGGAGTGTGCATTTGCAAAATATGTTAGTAATGTCACCGCTTGTTATCTGCTTTTCTCAAGATAATTCAGACCACTTTTACTTGGTCGTCTATTTAAAGAGTGATATTTCAGGCGATGGTATTATTCTTTGAATTGTAGCCAATAAAAAACCCTGCTAAATGCAGGGTTCTTAAATAGCTTCTGAAGATTATTCAGCAATGATGCTTACATATTTGCGATTTTTATCGCCTTTTACTTCAAATTTTACTTTACCATCAGCAGTTGCGAATAAAGTGTGGTCTTTACCCATACCTACGTTTTGACCTGCGTGGAATTTAGTACCACGTTGACGAACGATGATGCTGCCTGCTAATACTGATTCGCCACCGAAACGTTTAACACCAAGGCGTTTAGCTTCAGAATCACGACCGTTACGAGTTGAACCACCAGCTTTTTTAGTTGCCATCTTCTAGATCTCCTCTGAAATTATGCTTGAATACCAGTGATTTTCACTTCGGTGAACCACTGACGATGACCTTGTTGTTTACGGCTGTGTTTACGACGACGGAATTTAACGATGCGAACTTTTTCGCCACGACCGTGTGCAACCACTTCTGCCACTACTTTACCACCAGCAACAACTGGGGTACCGATTTTAACATCTTCACCGTTAACGACCATCAACACTGAATCGAATTCAACTTTCTCACCAGTTGCTACTTCAAGTTTTTCTAAACGAACAACTTGACCTTCACTTACTCGGTGTTGTTTGCCGCCACTTTGGAAAACTGCGTACATATTTACTCCGCTAATTTGTGCCATTTGCTTATCCATAAGGGTTTGCGCTAGGCACGCTTAAATTCATACAAAATAGGGCGACAATTCTACGCAAAAAGAAGATTGAGAGCAAGCAAGATTTGCAGAAATTTTGTAGATTTTAACCGCTTGTTGGAAAAAATGACTTAATTTGCGTTCCAAACGCCATTCACCACGGTACCAATCACTTTAAATTGATTGTCAAAAACAGCGATATTAGCGATTTTTCCAACTTCAATAGACCCTAATTTATCCTCAATCTGAATGGCTTTGGCAGGATAAAGCGTACACATTCGGATCGCTTCTTCAAGAGAAATATCACAATGCTGGATCACATTGCGGATCGATTCGATCATGGTGATCGAAGCTCCCCCTAAAGCTCCAAATTCATCAACACATTTGCCATCAATGACTTTAACAACTTTGCCCACAAAGATAAACTGCTCAATGTTCGCTCCAGCAGCGGCGGTAGAATCCGTCACAATAATGAGCTTATCGCCCTTAGCTTTTTTCGCAATACGGATATTACCCCAATCAACATGTAAACCATCGACGATGATACCTGCGTAAATATCACTATCCAATACTGCCCCAACGACACCACCTTCACGCCCACTACTTACTGGCGACATCGCATTATGCAGATGGGTCGCAAATCCTACACCTTGCTCAATGCGTGCTTTGGTTTGTGCGTAGGTTGCATTGGAATGCCCAACGGAAACAATAATACCTGCATCTTTTAATTTCGGTAAATAATCCATTGTGGCATTTTCAGCAGCAATGGTCATTTTGGTGATGACATCGCTATTTTTGCAAAAAAAGTCGATCATTTCAGCGCTTGCTTCGCGGATATATTCGGGGCGATGCACACCTTTTTTGGCAACGCTTAAATAAGGCCCTTCTAAATGCAGCCCTAATGCCTGATTTTGGTATTGGGATAAATATTCACGCATGGTTTGTACCGCCCTTTTCATACCTTCATCAGTATCGGTGATAAAGGTAGGTAAATAGCTGGTACAGCCTGATTTCAAATTAGTTTCCTGCATAATTTCGAGTGTGCGAACGGTGGTGTCCTCATTAAACATCACCCCTCCACAGCCATTGAGTTGCAGATCAATAAAACCTGCTGAAAGATTTGCGCCTTGTAGATCGATTCGCGTGATCTCATGTGGTAGCCTTTCTTGTGGCACAATCGCGGCAATTTTATCGTCTTGAATTATTACTGCATGCTGATATAGCACCTTTTCGCCGGTATAAATAACGCAGTTGCTTAACGCATAATGGGTCATAATTTATCCTTTTTAACGAGCGATATTTTGCTCTAACTGTTTGAAATATTTGACGGTTTTTACTTTCAGTTCTTGAGTAGCTGGCTCATCGCAGACAATAATTGCTCGGCGGTGAAGTTGTAGCGCAGAAATTGTCCATAAATGATTCACCGGCCCTTCTACCCCTGCTTGTAACGCCAGTGCTTTATTATAGCCTGTAACTAACAATAAGACCTCTTCTGCATCAAGTAAAGTTCCCACACCAACAGTTAAGGCAAATTTTGGCACCTGATTAATATCATCGTCAAAGAAGCGAGAATTGGCGAGCAAAGTATCTTCGGTGAGTGTTTTGATTCGAGTTCGCGAGCTAAGTGAAGAGGCTGGCTCATTGAAAGCGATATGCCCATCAACACCCACCCCCCCCATAAAGAGATGAATTTTTCCATATGCACGGATTTTTGCTTCATAACGTGCACATTCTGCTTCAATATCTTCGGCCATGCCATTTAGCAAATTGATATTCGCTTCAGGAATATCAATATATTGGAAGAAATTTTTGTACATAAAAGTGTGATAACTTTCAGGATGATCGGCAGGCAAACCCACGTATTCATCCATATTAAACGTCACCACATGTTTAAAGCTGACCTTACCTGCTTGGTAGAGCTTAATGAGTTCTTGGTAAGTTGCCAATGGCGTACCGCCGGTTGGTAAGCCTAAGACAAATGGTTTTTCAGCTGTTGGCTGGAAAGCATTGATTTTATCAGCGATGTAACGAGCAGCCCAGCGGCTGACTTGTTCTGCGCTATCTAATGGTACTAAACGCATAATTTCTTCCTCATAATAGTAATTTGAAATAAAACTTCATAAATTTGGATTATAGAAGAAATTTTGCTTCAGTAATGGTTAATCTTACAAAAATTTGAAGTAAATCACATTTATCGTGTTTGGATTAAACGACTTACTACTTGCCCTGCACTTTTCTCTTTTAAAATTTGCCAATTTTCAGGTAGAGATAGCGGTGCATGTGTTTTTTCCGTCTCCACATAAATTAATGCATTTTCCGCAAGCCAGCCGTTTTCTGCTAATGATTGCAAGACTTGAGGGACAAAACCTTGATGGAAAGGGGGGTCGATAAACACAATGTCAAAAGGCGCTTCGCTATTTTTTTGAGCAAGAAACAGCAAACTATCGGTGTTAAAAACTTTGCCTTTTTCGGTTTTTAACGCCTGTAAATTCTTTTTAAGTTGATTAGCCGCATTTGCAAATTTTTCAAGAAAAACCACCGCTTGTGCTTGGCGAGATAAGGCCTCAATCCCAAGTGAGCCACTGCCTGCAAAGCAGTCTAAGCAACGGCTTTCTGCAATATCCATCATCAACCAATTAAAGAGAGTCTCCTTTACTCGGTCGGTGGTTGGACGTAGCCCTTCGGCGTTTAATACGGGCAATTTACGCCCACGCCAAAGCCCTGCGATGATTCGAACTTCGCCTAATGCCTGTTTTTGTTGTGGATTTCGATTTTTTTTCATACTCAATTTATTGTAAATAGTGGTAAACTCTTGCGTAATTGTGTTTAGTGTATTCCATTTTTAGTGAAAAATGGATTTTTAATTTTAGAGAGAAAAAAATGGCAGAAGAGAAGAAAAAAGGTTTTTGGTCGTGGTTAGGCTTCGGTAAAAAGGAAGAACAGGCTGAAACCGTAGCAACGATTGAGGAAGAAAGTGAAGGAATTGCTTTACCACAAGACGAAGCCGTAGGGGCGGAAAATGTCCACCCGAGCGAGCCAGAAATCACAGATGTTGCTGATGATGAAAATGGGCGTATGCCATACGCCTCTACAGAACCACTGGGAGAGCAAGCGCTTGAAATTTCAGAAAATTCTGCAAATGCTTCTGAAGAGATTACAACCAACGAAGAAACCACAGGGGCGGAAAATGTACGCCCAAGCGAACGAGAAACAACCGATTTGGTTGATGATGAAAATGGGCGTATGCCATACGCCCCTACAGAACCACTGGAAGAGCAAGCGGTTGAAATTTCAGAAAATTCTGCAAATGCTTCTGAAGAGATTACAACCAGCGAAGAAAACGTAGGGGTGGAAAATGTACGCCCAAGCGAACGAGAAATAACTGATGTAGTTGATGATGAAAATGGGCGTATGCCATACGCCCCTACAGAACCACTGGAAGAGCAAGCGCTTGAAATTTCAGAAAATTCTGCAAAATCAAATGAGCCTGAAACCCAAGAAAAACCAAGTGAAGGTGGTTTTTTCAGTCGCCTCATTAAAGGATTAATTAAAACTAAACAAAATATCGGTTCTGGTTTCCGCAATCTTTTCCGTGGCAAAAAAATTGATGATGATCTCTTTGAAGAATTAGAGGAACAGCTCTTAATTGCTGACCTTGGTATGCCAACGACTACCAAAATCATCAATAATCTCACTCAACATGCTACCAAAGCTCAACTGCGTGATGCAGAGCAACTTTATGTCAAACTCAAAGACGAGTTAGCTGAAGTATTAAAACCTGTGGCTCAGCCATTGGTGCTAGAAAATAAAAAGCCTTATGTGATTTTGATGGTAGGTGTGAATGGCGTGGGCAAAACGACAACTATTGGCAAACTGGCACGTAAATTCCAAGCAGAAGGCAAATCGGTGATGCTTGCCGCTGGCGATACTTTCCGCGCTGCGGCTGTGGAGCAATTACAAGTTTGGGGTGAGCGTAATCAGATTCCTGTCGTTGCTCAAGCAACTGGGGCTGATTCAGCTTCGGTGATTTTCGATGCAATGCAATCGGCGGCGGCGAAAGGTATTGATGTGCTGATTGCGGATACAGCAGGACGTTTGCAGAATAAAAATAACTTGATGGATGAGCTGAAAAAAATCGTGCGAGTCATGAAAAAATATGATGAGACTGCACCACATGAAATTATGCTGACGCTTGATGCTGGTACTGGGCAGAATGCAATTAGCCAAGCGAAACTGTTTAATGAGGCGGTAGGGCTAACAGGTATTACGCTGACTAAATTAGATGGTACAGCAAAAGGTGGTGTCATTTTTGCGATTGCCGATCAATTTAATATTCCGATTCGCTATATCGGTGTAGGTGAGAAAATTGATGATTTACGTCCATTCAATGCTGAAGAATTTATCGAAGCGTTATTTAGTCATGAGGATGAAAAATAATGATCAAATTTAGCAACGTGAGTAAAGTCTATAAAGGCGGTGGAAAGCCCGCTTTACAAGGAATTAGCTTCCATTTGCCGAAAGGAGAAATGGCATATATTACTGGGCATTCGGGGGCGGGGAAAACCACGTTGCTGAAATTGATTATGGGCATTGAGCGTGCCAATGGTGGGCAGATAGTGTTTAATGGGCATGATATTACTCGCCTCACGGAGCACGAGCTGCCGTTTTTACGTCGCCAAATTGGTATGGTGCATCAAAATTATAGTCTACTGACTGATCGTTCAGTATTAGATAATGTGGCCTTACCGCTGATTATTATGGGACAGAGCCAAACTATTGTAGAACGTGAAGCAAAAATGGCGCTCAAACTTGTCGGATTAGAAAATAAGGCAAACTTTTTACCGATGCATTTGTCTGGCGGTGAACAACAGCGAGTGGATATTGCTAGAGCAATCGTGCATCGCCCTCAGTTACTGTTGGCTGATGAGCCAACAGGGAATTTAGACGACCGTTTATCCTTTGAGATTTTCCGTTTATTTGAAGAGATCAACAAAACAGGCACAACGGTGCTCATTGCCACCCACGATACGCATATTATTGCCCAACGTCCAAAACCACGTTTGGAGCTAGAAGAAGGCTATTTGAAGTAAGGAAAGAATATGAATTTCTTGAGTATGCAAACACGTTATATTTTACGCTCCGTCTGGCAAGATCTGCTCAAACGCAAATTTGCGACCTTTCTTACCGTACTCGTGATTGCGGTATCATTAACGATTCCTACCGTGAGTTATTTATTGTGGAAAAATACCTCTCAGGCGGTATCACAATTTTATCCTGAACCAGAATTGACCATCTATCTGCACAAGAATCTAGCAGAACACGATGTAAATGCAGTGGTTGAGAATATTCGTCGTTTTGAAAATGAGAAGATGGAAAATTTACACTACATTTCTCGTCAGCAAAGTATGGAAGAATTTCGAGCTTGGTCGGCAACCTTAAGTGATGCGTTGGATATTTTAGATGATAATCCTCTGCCAGCCGTAGTGGTACTTAAGCCTAAAAAAGCGTTTCGTTCGACCAATCACATGATTACTTTCCGCGATGGTTTACAACAGATTAAAGGCGTACAAGATGTGCGATTAGATAATGACTGGATAGCCAAGTTGGCGGCACTCAGCACCTTGATTGCTCGCGTTGCTATTACTTGTACGCTGCTGATGTTCTTTGCCGTCTTTTTGGTGATTAGCAATAGCGTACGTTCGGATGTAGCAAATCGCCGAGCATCAATTGATGTGATGCAGCTATTGGGGGCAACCGACTACTTTATTTCTCGCCCGTTTGTTTATGTGGCAATGATATACGGCTTTTTAGGTAGCTTACTGGCAATGTTATTTAGCATGATGACGATCAGTTATTTTACTGGGGTAGTGCGTTATGTGGCGGATATGTTCACCGTTAAATTTGAGATTCATGGTTTCAATGCCAGTGAGATGCTCCTTATTGTGGTGAGTAGCGTTTTCTTAGGCTGGCTCTCGGCAAACATTGCTACAAATCGCTATATTCAAAAAATAGGTGGGCGTTATTAAGTAAAAGCAAGCGCTTGAAAATGCGCAATAATTTGCAAAAAGGCTGAGCTCGCTCAGCCTTTTTTAGGTTTTAGAATTTATAACTTACACTTGCATTAATGTTCCGTCCTGCACCGTAGTAGCAGTAGTTATCACAAGCTGCAACATAACGGCGGTCTCCGACATTATCTGCATTAACTTGTAATGCAATGCCATTTTTAAATTGGTAGCGTGCCATTAAATCTACCACTGTTGCACTTGGTACACGCACACTTGGGTAAATTGCATAATCTTTTTGTCCCACACTAGAACCAATATGGCGAATGCCAGCTCCGAGCATTAAACCTTCGAAGGCACCAGAGAAGTTATAAGCTGTACGAGCAGATAATGTATTTTTGGGCAGTAATGGACGACGTACATTTCCGACAGGTGTTTGTGAGTAGGCTTGTAGATAAGTATAAGCCATGCCTAAATTCCAGTTATTGGTCAGATTAACATCGGCTTGTAATTCTATCCCACGGCGACGAATAGGATCTTCGCTGCTAACGGTTGCCCCTCTATCACGAGACACTAATGCTCCTGTATCTTTTGCTTGGAAAGTAGCAATAGAAATTGTGCCATCTAGCCAAGTTGGAAGGTATTTTATGCCTACTTCATATTGTTTCGTTGTTTGTGGACTGTAGAGTTTATTTACCCCGCTTATCCCAACGGGCATATGGAATGCTTCACTGTATGAAAGATACGGATTAATCCCAACAGCAGATTCATACATCAATGAATATGAGTAAGATGTTTCATTATATTTTGCCTCTTCGGCTAATTGATATTCTTTAATCTTTGCACGGTCGTGGCGAATGCCCAACCCTAGCACTAGGTTCTCTGCAAAACGGCTTTGATTTTGTAGATAGAAGCCGAATTGTTGAGCTTTGAGATTCACATGTGGTGCTGTACTCACATCTTGTGCTTGATTATAACCTGCGGTTGGATTTGAAATATCTGCTTCTGAAGTTGTTCCAAATAAAGTATAACGGGCATCGACATTTTGATAGCGATAGTCAGTGCCGATCACTAAAGTATTTTTGAACCAATTAGTAATATTTGCGTTCCAGGTTAAGTGATTATCGGCGGTGTGTGATTTCGCTTTACCATCATTGAAGACAACGCCACGGATCACGCTATAATTATTTGCACTTGGAGTGATTAGATTCCAAGTGGCATCGTAAGCAGACGGATAGATGTATGAACCTCGGTGGAAATTATCAATATGGCTATAACGATAGCGAGAATTAATGCTTAAGCCGTTAGCAAAATCGTGGGCAAATTCATACCCTACGCTATATTGGCGGTTAGTTTCGGTATCATTTACAGGGTCACCAAAATTTGCCGAGCGAGAAATATAACCATTTGGCGATGCAATAACAGTGCCTTCCTGTGGTAAGAAATTGGAACTCGGGATACCGTGATCACGCTGATAATTAGCAAGCAAAGTTAAGCGCGTACGCTCTGTCAGATCAAATTCCACACTCGGCGCAATATAAATTGTTTCATTTTTCGTATTATCTGATTGCCCATCTTTACCACCATAGTAACCTACAAAACGATAACGAGCATTTTCCGCAAACTGTCCTGTATAATCAGCACCAATACCATACTGAGTATTATTACCAATATTCAGTTTTAACTCGCCTTGCCCTACTTGTTCTTTATGTGGACGTTTAGAAACATAGTTAATTAAACCACCAGATTGCGCAGCTCCGAAAGTCATCGCATCAGCCCCTTTGGTGATTTCCACTGCTTCTAAGCCAAAACTATTCACATAAGGATTAAAGAAACCATAGCTAAATGTAGGTAAACCATCCACCGCTTGTGAAACGTCTGCTCCACGTACACGCAACCAGTTGGTATTAGTATCTTCACCAAAAATTTGATTTGCAAAACCTGCTTGGTAACGGGCAATTTCGTCCACTTTATTCACCGCTTGTTGATCGAGCATTTCACGGTTTATTGCCACTGCGGATTTTGCTTGATGAACAGGCACTTCCCCCATACGGTACATTGAACCACCAGAAACGGTAATTTCATCTAAATGGGCAATCTCTTCATTTGCCATTGCAGGCAGTGCAATAGCAACAAAAATAGCTTGTGAAAGTGCGGAAATCGCAAAGTTTTTTTTCATTTTTTGTCCTTAAAAATGTTGTTAAGAAAATGATAAGGTAAATTAGTCATTTAAATGTCGTATTTGGTTGTAGGGGCGGACCGATGTGTCCGCCCATTTTATTTTGTGGTTAATTTATTGGTGCATAATGCACCAGCATCAATTATTAAATTCTTCTCACCATCAATAAAAAATAAGTTCCCCCAATCAATGTCGCCACTAAACCTGCTGGAATTTCATAAGGGAAGAGTATTTGTCTGCCAAGAAAATCGGCAAATACCATCATCAATCCGCCTAATAACGCAGAGATAAACAGCTGGCTGCGTACCTGTGTTGCCCCTAAAAAATGGCTGATTTGCGGCACGAGCAAACCAATAAAACTTAATGGCCCGATCATCAATGTGGCGAGAGCCGTTAATAACGCACTAAACAGAATTAACACTAAACGGCTATGTTTGATATTCAGCCCCAATGCCTGTGCGGTTGGGACTTGCAAAGAGAATAATGCTAACCAACGGCTAAAGAGCAAACTGATGCCCCATAATGCCATTGCAACACCTAAAAACGGTAAAGCAAATGAGAGCGTTGCTTGTTGTGTTGAACCCGATGTCCAGCTGAGTAGCTGTAATGCACGCAAATCACCGCTAGCAATCGCAAGGCGTTGTAAACTATCAAATAATGCCGAAAGGCTAATCCCTGTCAGTAATACTTTTTCGGGTAACATACCATTACGTTGGTTAATCAACATAATCACTAATAGTGCAACAACCGCACCAATAATGCCTGCTAACCCAAATAGGCTTTGATGTTCACTTGTTGATACAAAAAGTAAAATCAAAATGCCGATACTTGTCCCTGATGAGACCCCTAATAATTCAGGGCTTGCCATCGGATTGAGTGTTAGCCGTTGCAAAATAACCCCTGCCACCGCCAACAAGATGCCCACAGCAAAGGCAACTAAAATGCGTGGTATGCGAAGGGCGATTAACTCTGGCGAGTATGACCAAGTCCAACCTGTTGCACTGCGACCAAATAGAAAAGCTATCAGTAATGTGATGATAAAAAGTGCAATCAGCCCATAGGCGGTTTGTTTGGTAAAACGTTGCGTTATCCGTTGCCCTTGTTCGGTGAATCGCCCTGTATGAGCAAGGCTACGAAACATCAACCATAACAATAGCGGCGTGCCGATCAGTGCCGTTACCGCCCCAGTAGGTAAATGGATCGCATAGTAGTGAGCAATCAGTTGCAAGCCGAGATCGGTAATAGCGAGTAATAGCCCACCTAACAAAAATGCACCAAGTAGTTGCCCTTTAAAATGTTGTACGCCAAGTTGGCGAATTAACGTCGCCGCAGCCAAGCCAACAAAGCCCAGCATACCGACTTTACTCACGACAGCTGCAATAAGCAATGCACTGATGAAGACCCCAATTAAACGTAATTTGGCGACTGGCACCCCCAAACTTTGAGCGTTATTATCATTCAACGACAACATACTAAATGGGCGAATCAACATTATCATTAACCCAAGTGGTATAACCGCTTGCAATGCTAATAATTGACTGTCCCACCAGCTTTCTTGCACTAGCGAACCCGCCCCCCATTGAGCAAGCCCCCTGCTCTCTTCGGGGTAAAACAACATCATCAAGGCAGAAAATGAGCCAAAATAGAGATTGACCACTAATCCTGCCAGAATGAGTAAGAGGGGAGAAAGGGTTTTACGCATAGCTAAACCGAGTACCAACAATAAACTCAATCCAGCACCAATCAAAGCAATAACGCTCGCACCATATTCCAGCCAACTCGGCATAAAAATTGCCGTTAAAAAAAGTGCGAACTGCGAGCCTGCACTGATCCCGAGTGTATTATCCGAAGCCAAAGGATTATTCATTATCTGCTGTAAAAGCAAACTTGCCACACCAAGTAGCCCACCAGCGAGCAATGCCATCACAATACGAGGTAGGGTATAGTTTTGCAGCAAAAGCAGATCGAGATTTTCACTTGAGGAAAATAGGGCAAACAAAGATAAATTGGTTGGCAAAATAGCGGAAAGTAGCCAAATAAAAAGTGCGACAAATACCACTTGCAAGATCGCCACGCTAGCGAGCGCAAAATACGAATATGACAGACGCAAGCGTTGCGTCCCGACATTTTTATTTTTTACCATTGCTCACCACCATTCAATAATCCGTCCGCTAAACTTTCCGCAAATCGCTGTGCAGACGGTACCCCACCAAATGTCCAAATGGCAGGTAAAATCAACGGATCTTTTGCCAAAGGCAATTTTTGCCAAAGCGTATTGTGTTTTAATGCGGTTTCAATGTTGGTAGGGTAAGGCTTTATCACCACTAAACGGCTATTTTTCGGCAATTTTGCCAACTGAGTGATCTCAATGTTTTCAAAGCCCCAAAAATTCACCTCTGTTTGCCAAGCGTTCATCAAGCCTAACTGGTTTAATACCTCACCAAAAGGGCTATTTTTGCCATAAATTCGCAGATGACGACTATCTGCAAATTGCACCAGTGCTATCGGGCGAGTTTGATAAGGCTGAACAAGCGGTTGGATTTCCGCTATTTTTTGCGAAAAATCGTTAATCAACTGTTCGGCTTGTTTGGGTTTGCCAATGTGCTTCGCCACTTGGCGAGTCGCAGTGAGAATATTCTGCCATGCATTACCTGCCTGATAAAAATCCACGATCTCTACTGTGCCAAATCGGTTTAAGTTTGTGGTGGTTTTGGCATAAAACGAGGTATTGATAAACACCAGTTCACCCTGTTGTTTCAACGCCAAAAGCTGTTCCAAATTAGGTTGTAAACGCACACCTAGATCCACCGTTTCATCAGGCAAAGCTGGGTGGTTTACCCACACCCGATAGCTCGGCTTATCTCCCACTGCAATTGGTTTTTCCCCCAGTGCAATTAAAGTTTCAGCCACCGTCCAGTCTAGGGTGGCGATTTTGGCGAAAAGGGGATTTGCAAAGAATAAGGATAAAACGACCGCTATGAGCTTGATTTGCACCGATCTGATCCCCCTCTTTAGCAAAGAGGGGTTAGGGGAGATTTGGCAGAAGTCATTTCCGAAGAAAGCGAGTGTTTTTAAATCTCCCTCCCGCCCCTCTTTTTCAAAGAGGGGAGCTTGTTTTGTACTTAATTTCAACATCAATAAAAACTCACTGGGCGTTTAGTTTGTGGGTGTTCAATCACATTCAACTCAATACCATAAATCGCTTTGAGTGATGGTGAATTAACAATTTGATGGGCATTGCCTTCGGCAAGCAGCTTTCCGCTGTGTAGGGCAATAAGATGATCGCAGTAGCGAGCGGCAAGGTTAATATCGTGAATCACGATAATCACGCCTAAATTGAGTTCTCGGCTGAGTTTATGAATCAGTTCCATAACTTCCACTTGATGAGCAATGTCTAACGCGGCTAGTGGTTCATCAAGCAATAAAAATTGGCTCTGCTGAGCCAGCAACATCGCTAGCCAAACACGAGAACGCTCACCACCTGATAAAACATCTATATTCTGATTGGCAAATTTTTCCGTGTGCGTTAAAGCGAGTGCTTGCTCAATGGCTTGGCGGTCTGCATTACTTTCTCGCCCAAATAAACCTTGATGAGCATAACGCCCCATCGCAACGAGTTCTCGTGCGGTTAAGTTGGTGGCATTGGGTAAATGTTGTGGCAGATAGGCAACGTGGCGAGCAAATTCACGGCTTGACCAACGTGCAAGCGGTCGGTTTTGGAAAAAAATCTGCCCTGTTGACATCGCTTGTTGCTTAGCAAGCAGTTTGATCAGCGTGGACTTACCTGAACCATTGTGCCCAATTAAACCGTAGATTTTGCCTTGCTCAAAGGTAAGTGAAATAGGCTGTAGCAGGGGACGCTCAGGAATGGCAAAACTAGCTTGCTCCACAGTAAACACAATGACTCCATGTCAAAATAAAAAACGTTCCCATTTTAATTAAAAACGATTGCGCTTTGAAGTCTTTTCTCTTTTTGTAAAATTTTGTGGATTTCTGGGCGCTTGTAAATCAGTTATACTGCGAACAGATTTCACATTTGAAGAGTATCAGGATGAAATACAAAAATTTACGTGATTTTTTGGCATTACTGGAGCAAAAAGGCGAACTTAAACGTATTTACCAAGAAATCGATCCTTATTTGGAAATGACCGAAATTGCTGACCGTACATTGCGTATGGGCGGACCGGCGTTACTGTTTGAAAATCCAAAGGGCTATGATATGCCTGTGCTGTGCAATCTGTTTGGTACGCCAAAGCGTGTGGCAATGGGTATGGGACAGGAAGACGTTTCCTCTTTGCGTGATCTGGGGAAATTACTGGCCTTTTTGAAAGAGCCTGAACCGCCGAAAGGATTTAAAGATCTGATTGGGCAGTTGCCTCAATGGAAGCAAATTCTCAATATGCCAAGTAAAATATTAGGCAAAGCGGAATGTCAGCAAGTTGTGCTATCGGGCGATGATGTTGATCTCTATAAATTGCCGATTATGCACTGTTGGCAGGGCGATGTTGCCCCATTGGTAACGTGGGGGCTCACCATTACCAAAGGGCCACTTAAAAAACGCTTGAATTTAGGCATTTATCGTCAGCAATTGATAGGTAAAAATAAACTGATTATGCGGTGGCTTTCCCATCGTGGAGGGGCATTAGATTTTCAAGAATGGAAAGAAACGCACCCGAATGAGCCGTTTCCAGTGTCTGTCGCATTGGGGGCAGATCCTGCGACCATTCTTGCGGCGGTGACTCCTGTGCCAGATACATTGTCGGAATATGCATTTGCAGGGCTGTTGCGAGGCAATAAAACGGAAACCGTCAAGTCAGTCAGTAATGATTTGGAAGTGCCAGCCAGTGCGGAAATTGTGTTAGAGGGCTATATTGATCCAAATGAAACGGCATTGGAAGGCCCTTATGGCGACCACACAGGTTATTACAACGAGCAAGAATACTTCCCTGTGTTTACGGTAACGCATATCACAATGCGTAAAGATCCGATTTACCACAGCACCTACACGGGCAGACCGCCTGATGAACCTGCGGTATTAGGTGAAGCGTTAAATGAAGTGTTTATTCCGATTTTGCAAAAGCAATTCCCTGAAATTGTGGATTTCTATTTACCGCCAGAGGGCTGTTCTTATCGCCTTGCGGTAGTCACGATTAAGAAACAGTACGCAGGGCATGCTAAGCGTGTGATGATGGGGGTCTGGTCGTTTTTACGTCAGTTTATGTACACTAAATTTGTGATTGTGTGTGATGATGATGTGAACGCCCGAGATTGGAAAGATGTGATTTGGGCGATCACGACCCGTTGCGATCCTGCACGAGATACCACAATGATTGAACACACCCCGATTGATTACTTGGATTTCGCATCCCCTATCGCAGGGCTTGGCTCAAAAATGGGGATTGATGCCACCAACAAGTGGGCAGGTGAAACCAACCGAGAATGGGGCGTGCCAATTAAAAAAGATCCTGATGTGGTGAAACGCATTGATGAAATTTGGGACGATTTGCAGATTTTTACGGAAAAATAATCGCTTGTTTAACTAAAAGCCGCTATACTTGACCGCTTTTCAGCCTATCTGTTTTCGGGCTGGAAAGCGGTAGTTTTTTCGCTCTTTTTTGCAAAAATTGCAAAAGCGTTTTTTCACTCTCTAGATAGAAGGACTAAAAAAATTGGTTAAATTCGGTCGTACATTTTTTGCCAAAATATTGGCAACTGCGGTGGCTTTTTCTGCGTTAAGTGCACAAGCAGCAGAGAAACTCTATGTGTATAACTGGACGGAATATGTACCGTCATCGTTGCTTGAACAGTTTCAAAAAGAAACGGGCATTGAGGTGATTTATTCTACCTTTGAAAGCAATGAGGAAATGTATTCTAAATTAAAACTTTCTAATGGTGGCGGCTACGACATCGTTTTTCCATCAAGCTACTATGTGGGCAAAATGGCAAAAGAAGGCATGCTGGCAGAAATTGAGCATGCTAAATTAAGCAATTTTGCGAATGTGAGCAAAGAATTGATGGGCAAGCCGTTTGACCCTGAAAATAAATACTCTCTTCCTTATGTTTACGGCTTAACTGGAATTGGAGTGAATACCGCTGAAATCGACTCAAGTAGCTTAAATAGCTGGGGCGATTTGTGGAGAAAAGAATTCAAAGGCAAAGTGTTGCTAATGAATGACGCGCGTGAAGTATTCCATATCGCTTTGTTGTTAGATGGCAAATCGCCAAATACACAAGACGAAACGGAAATTAAAGCCGCTTACGAGCGTTTACAAAAACTCGTGCCAAATGTGTTGGTGTTTAATTCAGACTCGCCAGAAATGCCTTATTTACAGGGGGAAGTGGCAGTTGGAATGCAATGGACAGGTTCGGCACACCGTGCGAAAAGCGAAAATCCAGATATTCAATTTATTTTCCCAAAAGAAGGGGCGGTAGTTTGGATGGATAATTACGCAATTCCAAAACAGGCAAAAAACAAGGAAGCAGCACATAAGTTTATCGACTTTTTGTTGCGTCCTGAAAGCGCCAAAGAGGTGATCGAAACAATGGGATTCTCAATGCCGAATGAAGCAGTAAAAGCAATTTTACCTGTAGAAACGGTTGAAGATCCGTTAGTTTTTCCACCGATTGAAGAAATTGAAAAAGGTATTTTGCAAGCAGATGTTGGCGAAGCTGTCGATATTTATGAGAAATACTGGAACTTACTCAGAACACAAAAATAGAGGTTTTAAATGTCAGCTCCAAATTCAGGAACTAACCCGGCTCCGCTCGGTTTATGCGGTTTTGCTTTAACCACTTTCTTATTAAGCTTAATTAACAATGGCACATTCAGTGGCGAAAATGTGGGCTTAGTATTAGCCATGGGCTTTGCTTTTGGCGGTACGGCACAGATGATCGCAGGGATGTTTGAGTTTGCCAAAGGTAATACTTTTGGTTTTACGGCATTTACTAGCTATGGCGCATTCTGGTGGTCTTTCGCACTGTTTAAAGTATTCTTTGCTGAAGGTGTATCTGCTGATTTTGTGGGTTGGTACTTGATTGCATGGGGAACATTCACGTTGATGATGTTTATCGGTACTTTAGCAAAAGCACGCGCATTACAAGCCATTTTCCTGTTCTTAACCGTTACATTCTATCTCCTTGCTTGGGGGGATTTCTCTGGTAGTAAAGCGATCACTCACATTGGTGGTAACTTTGGCTTAATCACAGCTTTCTTAGCGTTTTATTTAGCGGCAGCTGATATTATTAACGAAAGTTTTGGTCGCACAGTATTACCAATCGGTGAGCCGAAATAATTTTGTAAATTTTTACCTAAAAATGACCGCTTACAGTGCTTTGCTGTAAGCGGTTTTTTTGTGATTTTTTGATAATTTTTTTGTTAGAAAAAAATAAAATATAGAGATTTTTGACGAAATTTCCCATAAAAATATGAACCAGATCACATTTTTAGTGAAACTAACTTGCTCATAGCCCAGAAAGTTTTAGAATTCGCTCCAATTTCACTCTATTTGAGATGAAAATCCTTTTTGTTTTTAATCATCCTAAGGAGCATACGATGAGCATTGCTATCATCATAGCAACCCACGGTGTCGCCGCAGAGCAGCTTCTCAAAACCACTGAGATGTTGATTGGTGAGCAAAGCGATGTAGCTTACATTGACTTTGTTGCCGGTGAAAATGCGGAAACTATTATGGGTAAATATCAGGAAAAACTCAGCACAGAACTCGCTCACTGCGATGAAGTGTTGTTTTTGGTAGATATGTGGGGCGGTAGCCCGTTTAATGCCGCAAACCGTGTAATTGACGGTAAAACTAACATGGATATCGTTGCAGGTGTCAATATTCCAATGTTGGTGAATACCTGTATGGCACGTGATGACGTAGAAACCCTTGCCGAATTAGTGGAGGTGGCATTGGAATCTGGGTTAAGCGGTGTGCGTTCGCTCAACTTCCAACCAGCAGAAAAAACGGAAGCTGCGTCACAGCCAGCAGCAACAGAAACAGCTCCTGCACAGCCACTAAAAGAAGGTAATTTAGTCGTTGGTCTCGCTCGTATTGATGACCGTTTAATTCATGGTCAGGTTGCTACTCGCTGGACTAAAGAGAGCCGAGTTTCTCGCATTGTGGTTGTCAGCGATGAAGTTGCGAAAGATAAAGTGCGCACGCAAATGCTGAAAAGTGTTGCGCCACCGGGTGTAACAGCACACGTAGTGGATGTTCAGAAGATGATTCGTGTTTGGAATAACCCTGAATATGCCGATGAGCGTATGATGTTACTCTTTACTAATCCAACTGATGTTCTTGCATTACTTGAGGCCGGTGTAGATATTAAATCGGTGAATATCGGTGGTATGGCATACCGTGAAGGTAAACAGATGATCACTAGCGCTGTTTCAGTAGATGATAAAGACATTGCTGCATTTAAAGCGATTGATGCAATGAATATTGAGCTGGATGTGCGTAAAGTATCAAATGATAGCCGTCAATATATGATGGATCTGTTAAAAGCGAAAAATCTAATCTAAGGAAATTATTATGGAAATTTCTGCAATTCAAATTGTACTTGTATTTTTGGTTGCCTGTATCTCTGGTATGGGTTCAATTCTTGACGAATGGCAAACACACCGTCCACTGATTGCTTGTACCTTAATTGGTATCGTATTAGGCGATATGAAAACCGGCATTATTGTTGGCGGTTCATTAGAATTATTGGCTTTAGGCTGGATGAACATTGGTGCGGCACTTGCTCCTGATGCAGCATTAGCTTCTGTAGTTTCTACTATCTTGGTTATCGTAGGTGGTCAAGATATTTCAACAGGTATTGCAATTGCGATTCCGCTTGCTGCTGCAGGTCAAGTATTAACTTATGTGGTGCGTGCAATCACTGTTGGTTTCCAACACGCAGCGGATAAATCAATTGAAGATGGTAACTTAAACCGTTTAGACTGGATTCATCGTGGTGCATTGTTATTACAAGCGATGCGTATCGCAATCCCTGCGCTATTAGTTGCATTAACTGCAGGCACAGATACTGTTCAAACCATGCTTGCGGCGATCCCTGATGTGGTAACTACAGGTCTGAAAATTGCAGGTGGTTTCATTGCTGTAGTGGGTTATGCGATGGTAATCAATATGATGCGTGCAGGTCACTTAATGCCATTCTTCTATGCAGGTTTTGTGGTTGCGGCATTTACCGATTTCAACCTTGTCGCATTAGGGGTAATCGGCACCATTATGGCAATCATCTACATTCAACTTCACCCGAAATATAACAAAAGCCAAGTTGTACAAGTAGTAAACAGCAACAACGGCGCAGACAACCGTTTAGACTAAGAGGGCATTTAAAATGACAACAGAAATCAAAAAAGTAACTCAAAGCGATTTGAATGCCGTTGTACGCCGTTCAAACTTATTCCAAGGCTCGTGGAACTTTGAGCGTATGCAAGCACTTGGTTTTGCTTACTCAATGGTACCTGTAATTAAACGTTTATATCCAGATCCAAATTCACAAGAACGTAAAGATGCGATTAAACGCCACCTTGAATTCTTTAATACTCAACCATTCGTTGCTGCACCTGTACTTGGTGTAACCATTGCAATGGAAGAAGAGCGTGCTAATGGTAAAGAGATTGATGATGCAGCAATCAACGGTATCAAAGTCGGCTTAATGGGACCGCTTGCAGGCGTGGGTGATCCAATCTATTGGGGGACTGCACGTCCTGTCTTTGCTGCATTAGGTGCGGGTTTAGCGTTAAGTGGTAATATTCTCGGCCCAATCTTATTCTTCTTGCTATTTAACTTAGTGCGTTTAGGCACTCGTTACTATGGGGTAACCTATGGCTATAAAAAAGGCTTAGACGTGGTGCAAGACATGAGTGGCGGTTTACTACAAAAACTGACTGAAGGGGCATCAATTCTCGGCTTATTTATTATGGGGGCATTGGTGCAGAAATGGACAAGCATTAATGTACCATTCAAGGTAGCTGAAATTCAAATGCAAGATGGTTCAGTGAAAGTAGAAACGGTGCAAACTATTTTAGATAGCTTAATGCCAGGTTTACTGCCATTGTTATTAACATTCGCTTGTATGTGGTTGTTACGTAACCGTGTAAATGCACTCTGGATTATCATTGGTTTCTTTGCGATTGGTATCTTCGGTGCTTGGACTGGTATCCTTGCATAATCTCCACCAATTTAGACCGCTTGCATGCCAAGCGGTCTTTTTTCGTTAAAAATCTGCAAATTTGATATGACAAACACGATTCTTTTTCTAATTATTTTTGCCTGTTTAGCATATGCTATTTATGATCAATTTCTATTGTCTCGCTTAAATGGCGAAACAAAATTAGCAGTAAGTTTACAGCGCCAAACGATAGACGGCTGGATTTTATTTGGTTTAATTTTATTAACTGCTACACAAGGGTTAGCTGAAGGATTAAGCTCATTAACACTATTCTTATTGGCGGTATGTATTACACTTGCATTGTATGCCGTACTATTTCGTGAGCCCCGCTGGTTATTTAAAACGCAAGGGTTTTATTTGAATGCCCTTTTCATTGATTACAAGAAAATTCGCGCGGTGAATCAGGCTGAGTTTAAAAATAAGCCCGTATTTGTGATTGATTTAACCAATGGTAAGCGGTTATTTGCGCGTCTAAAAGTGCAAGAAGATGCAGAAAAAATTATTAAATTTTTAGCGAATGTGGGAGAAAAAGCATGATTTTTAAACTACAAGGGAGTTATCAACATTATGCATGGGGAGGCTCAGATTTTATTCCCTGCTGGCAACAGTTGGCTATGCAAACGCCTCATAAACCTTATGCAGAATATTGGCTTGGTGCTCACCCTTCATCACCTTCGTTGATTACAGCGGGGCAAGATTCCTTAGCGCTTGATCAGTTATTAGCTGCTCATCCTGAGCTACTTGGCACAAAAAGTCGCGAGCAATTTGGCGATGAGTTACCGTTTTTATTGAAAATTTTAGATGTTAAGCAACCCCTTTCAATTCAGCTTCATCCAACTAAAGCCCAAGCAGAGCAAGGATTTGAACGGGAAAATCAAGCGGGCATTGCATTGGATGCTCCAAATCGAACTTATAAAGATCGTAATCACAAACCAGAAATGATGATTGCCTTATCAGATTTTTGGTTATTGCATGGCTTTCAGCCGATTGAGCAGATTAAGGTGAATTTAAGTTGCCATCCAAGTTTGCAGCCGCTGAAAATATTGCTTGAAAACCAAGGGCTAGAAGCACTTTACAAGCAGATTATGCTGGCTGAACAAGCCAAACTCGCTGAATGGTTACTACCTATCATACACGCTCGAAAATCTGACTTTAACGCAGGGAAAATTGCTTTGCATGAGCCGGATTACTGGCTGCTTTATGCAATGCAAGCGATGGATATCCATGAGGAGAAATTAGATGCTGGCTTACTCTGTTTTTACTTATTTAATATTGTTAATGTGAAAAAAGGCGAAGGGATTTATCAAGGGGCAGGCTTGCCACATGCTTATTTACGCGGTCAGTGTATTGAATTGATGGCCGCTTCAGATAATGTGATTCGTGGTGGGCTTACACCAAAATATATTGATATTCCAGCACTCCTACAAACAGTGGACTATTGTGAAATTGTGCCGCAGCTGATTGCACCAGCGCCTCAAATAACGGGGCAGTGTTATCTTTATCCGACACCCGCGGCAAAAGATTTTGCGTTGCAACATTTGGCATTTGGTGCAAGTGAAGCTTATTCACAAGCCATTGAGAATGCAGCAATTTTATTGGTTATGGAAGGAATAATTGAAGCGAGTGAGCAGGATAATAGATACCGTTTAAAGCTGGGGGAAGCACTCTTTATCGGCGCTAACAGCACATTGAATTTGACTGTGCAACAAGCAGGATACGCGGTATTGGCGACTTTGCCATAACTATTTTGCATTTTTTGCAATAAAACAGACCGCTTGCGATTTCACAATCAACTTGAGTGCTTAAACATGGTGGAGCTACCGTATTTTGCCAATCTTTAGCTAAACAGATTTGAAGGATTAGCACCAGCCAAGCGCTGGTGCTATTTTTTTGATGAGTTTGTATCGTTTGGCCAGAAATCCAGCTCTTGCTTGTGGCGTGTTAAGCCTCAGGTCTTAGCAGGAATAAGCCTTGTTGAGAAAGTTGAACATATGCCTGTTGTATATTTGGATCAAAACCCTCTGGATTTGCATTCACCCAAAGCTCTGTGCCGCCCCAATCAGCGACCACTTCCCAGTGGTTGCCCATATACACTGCTTTTTTGATTTCACAGCGTTGTGCTTCTTCACCACTGCTAGCAAGGGTTACCGCTTCTGGGCGAATACCGACCAAGCATTTGCCATCAGATAAACCAAATTGAGCTGCATTTTCCACAGGATAGCGATGTCCATTAATGATGACGTTATCCTGTTGTAACTCCCCATTAAAAATACTACTTTCGCCCATAAAGTTCGCAAGGAAAAGCGAGTTAGGACGCTGATAAAGCTCTTTTGCAGGGGCTTTTTGCATAATTTTACCCTTGTTCATTACGATAACTTCATCTGAAACCGCAAAAGCTTCGGTTTGGTCGTGGGTAACATAAAGGGAAGTAATGCCTAAACGTTGTTGCAATTCACGGATTTTTTCACGCATTGAACGACGTAAGTTCGCATCAAGGTTACTTAACGGCTCATCAAAAAGTAATACTTTTGGTTTAAGCACTAACGCACGAGCCAGTGCCACACGTTGTTGCTGACCGCCTGAGATTTGATCCACATAGCGATCTTCAAAGCCCCCTAAGTCCACCAATTCCAACGCTTCTTTTACACGTTGTTCACGTTCTGCTTTATCCACGCCTTGCATTTTTAAGCCGTAGCCCACGTTATCACCAATAGACATATGTGGGAATAAAGCGTAAGACTGGAATACGATACAAATATCACGATTTTGGATTGAAGATTTAGTCACATCTTCGCCATCAATGAAAATTTGACCGCTTGTTGGATTTTCCAAACCTGCCACTAAGCGTAATACGGTGGTTTTACCGCAACCAGATGGGCCTAATAGGGTCACCATTGTGCCACGTTTGATCACTAAGTCTAAATTATCAATGACCGTTGCTTTACCGAATGATTTGGTAATGTTTTTTAATACTAAAAAATCGTTGTTCATAATTCAGTTCCTTCTAATTCATTTTTTTTGCTTTGGAACGAGAGATACGGGTGTCTCCTACAATCCAGTCAAAGAAGAGAATAATTGCCATCATCACCACAATGAGAATTGAGCCGTAAGCGATCGCAATACCATATTCGCCATCTTCTACTCGGTTTAAGATGTAAGCGGTTGCCACACGAGTATCCGCAGTAACCAAGAAGACTATCGCACTCACTGTTGTCATTGCACGTACGAAGCTGGTCACAAGCGCTGAGAGTAACGCAGGTTTGAGTAGCGGGAAAACGATAAACCAAATTGTTTTAAATGAGCTACCTTTGAGTGATAAAGAGGCTTCATCGAGTGATTTATCTAATTGTCCTAAACCTGCAATCGCTGCACGCATACCAATTGGTAAATCACGCATCACCATTGAGATGATAATAATGATACCAGTTCCTGTGATATACATTGGTGCATTGTTAAACGCAAGGATATAAGAGACCCCAGCTACAGTACCTGGTACCGCAAAGCAGAGCATGGTTAAAAATTCAAGGGTTTTCTTACCTTGGAAATCTTTACGCACCACGATATAAGCAATAAGTAAGCCGAATAATGCAGTAAGCGGTGCAGAAATACCTGCATAGATTAAAGTGTTGATGAGTGAAGGCCACGCACCATCGCTTAAACCTTGACCAAATAACATCGTATAGTTTTTCATGGTTAAGGTGTAATCCACACCCCAGTTCACGGTGAAGCTACCGTAGAAAATACTGCCGTAAAGTGCAAGGTTGAATGCAATCCAGAAAGCAAGCATGACCACAATGGTATATTTCAAGCCATTTGGTAATTCTTGCACATCACCACGATAAGATTTTCCTGACACCGTTACATAAGAGCGGTTACCAATCCAAATATATTGAATCACGAAAATCGCCAATGAGAAGATTAACAACATTGAACCAAGCGTACTTGCAGAGGCGTAATCTAATTGTGAGCCTGCGATGTAGAAGTAGATTTGGGTTGCGATCACGTCAAAGCTACCACCAAGTACCAATGGGTTACTAAAATCGGCAAGTGATTGAATAAATACAATTAAGAATGAGTTTGCCAATGCTGGACGAAGAAGAGGGAAAATGATGTTATAGAATGTTTGGTAACGGTTTGCACGCAAGGTGTAAGAGGCTTCTTCTACTGATGGGTGAATCGATTTCAACGCACCATCTAAAATCATAAATGACATTGGCGAGAAAGCGAGAATTTGTGCAATTGCAATCCCATTGAAACCATAAAGCCAGTTGCTGCTAAGACCAAACCAACTATTGAGCCATTCGGTTACATAGCCAGAACGACCTAGCATTAAGGTTACCCCTAAACCAACTACAAAAGGAGGAGTAACAATCGGTAAGATAGAGAAAATTTTACCAATAAATGCCGTACGGCGCGCAATACGAGTGGTATAAAGCGCAAACGCCAAACCAAATACCGTAGAGACCAAACCAACGAAAGAAGATAAGAACAGTGAATTACTGATTACCCGAACAATATAGCCTTGACTTAAAATCGTAACGACTTGCTCTGGTGCAAAGGTATCACCGTCGTAGAACATTGACACGAAAATCGCCAATGTTGGGTAAACGATAAAGAAGAAAATCAGCAAGATAATGCAAAGCAGTGATGCGATAATAAATTTATCGCCTTGCATCACTTTCAATTTGGCTAACGATAGAGTAGCAAGGGCTGTCAGTACCATAAACAGTACAACGATTGAATAGCCTAAGCTTACTTTTAGAATGCTTGCTGAAATAAAGACAAATAAAGCGTTAAATGCGATAAGAGCAAGCTCAGCTTTAGTCTGTTTTATGCTATCAAGCCCTAATGTGGGCAGAATAAAGAAAGCAAGCAGGGGCAAAAACCAAAGCTGTGTGATATTGATGGATGACCATCCCATTGCTGCTAAAAATTCATCCGAAGTGCTATCTAAAATACCGTAATCTAACGCAGTAGATGGTAGAACTAGAAATGCAATAAATGCAAGAATGACCCAAAAGGATGCTTTCTGTGTCATTGGTGTTTTTATACAATCCATAAAAACCTCAAGATAAAATGAAAAAGCAGGGGATATCCCCCTGCTCGGAGGGAGAGATTATTTGGCGAGTTTAACTTCATTTACCCATTTGTTGATTAAGCGTTTCCGCTCATCAGAGGCACCATATTTTTCAAAATCGTAGTTGATTAAGTTTAGTTTCTCAGGGTCGAAAGCGTGTGGAGATTGTTCAGCTGTTGTATTTGTCAGCGTTTGGAAAGCTTGTCCTTTTTTCCATGCTAATTCTTGACCTTCTTTAGATAGCGCCCAATCAACGAATAGTTTTGCATTATCAATATTACGAGCACCTTTAATGATGCTTACTCCGCCAAGCTCATAGCCAGTGCCTTCACAAGGCACAACCATTTCAACAGGTGCTCCATTTTGGATTTGTAGCGCGTAGTCATGTAAAAAACCAACCCCGATAGTCGTTTCGCCGCGTGCCGTATTTTGAGAAGGGGTTACGCCAGATTTTGTATATTGAGAAACATTTGGATGTAAATCTTTGAAGAATTTGAATGCTTCATCTTCTCCCCAGAGTTGTACGAAAGTCGCAATTGCCGTATAAGCCGTGCCCGCACTTTGTGGATCTGAAATTTGTACTTCACCTTTTAAGCGCGGATCGGTTAAGTCTTTCCAGCATTTTGGCACCTCGGTAATGCCTAATTTTTTCAAACGTTCGGTATTTACCCCAAAACCTAAAATACCCATATAAATAGCAGAGCTTAAGTTACCTTTTACTTTTGCAGGATCTTGGAAACGTGGCATAATTTGATCAACATTTGGGGAGCGATAAGCTTCTAACAAACCAATTTCACCTGCTTGTGATTGAGGGTCTAGCGTGCCACCATACCAAACATCAGCTTGAGGATTATTTTTCTCTGCTTCTAATTTCGCGAATGTGCTACCAGAACCATTGCGAATAAAGGAAGTTTTCACATCATATTTTTCGCCGAAGGCTTTGGTTTCTTCCTCGCACATAATATTGGTTGCACTACAATAAACCACTAAGCGACCTTTTGCTTGAGCGATATTACTGCTTGCAGCTAAGCCTGTTACGGCAATGCTGACGGCTAATGCCGCTGTTTTTAATGCTGTTTTCATCGTATTTTCCTTATATTTGTTAGTGAGATACCGCATTATTATAGTCAAACTTACTGACTAAAACCGTGATCCACTTCACAAAATACTGGACGTAAAAACAATAAAAAAGCTGAACCCTTGCAGATTCAGCTTCTCGTTAGCGTTTAAGAAATTAACCTTCACAGCTACTACAGCTCAATAAATTACGGTTAAATACTTGTGCCGCGCTCATTGAGTATTGATAGTAAATAGATTTCAGACCAAGTTCTTCTGCGGTGAGATAGAGTTGGTTCAAATCTCTTGCCGGTGTTGCTGGGTGCACCATAATGTTGATGCTTTGTCCTTGGTCAATATATTTTTGACGTTGTGCTGCTTGTTGAATTACGCTTAATTGGCTGATTTCAGAGAAGGTTTTAAACACTTCTTTTTCATGCTCTGAAAGCTGTTCTAAGTGCTGCACAGAACCATCATTGAGTAGGATGCTTTCCCATGTTTCTTCGGTATCTAAACCTTTTTCTTGAAGTAATTTTTCTAAGAATGGGTTTTTGTACACGGTTTTGATCTTAGCTAGATCTTTTACATAGTAGTTTGATTTAAATGGTTCAACCGAAGGAGATACACTACCTAAAATAAAACTACTTGATTTCGTTGGTGCGATACTCATTAAGGTTGTATTACGGCGCCCATAGCCTTTGAGAATTTCTGGCTCACCAAAGCGACGCGCTAATTCTTGCGAGGCTTTTAACGTTTTTTCTTGCAGGGTTCTGAAGATTAAATTGTTCTTCTGCATCGCTTCAAAACTATCAAACGCAATGTTATTTGCTTGCAAGTAACTATGCCATCCGAGCACTCCTAAGCCTAGAGCACGATGGCGGCGCGCAAAGCGATTCGCGCGATCTAGGAATGGCATATCGGCACTTTTCTCAATAAACTCGCTCATGACTACATCCAAGAAGTAGGTTAAAACTTCAGGTGCATCGGTGTCTTTCCACTCATCAAAATAGAGTAGATTCATTGACGATAAGCAGCAAACAAAACTTTCCTCGTTGTTTGATGGCAACATAATCTCTGTACAGAGATTTGAAGCATGAATAGTCATATTTTTATCTTTATACACATCAGGGCGACCTGCATTTGCGTTGTCTTTAAAGAATAAATATGGAATTCCAGTTTCCGTTTTTCTTTGCAAAAGTTTTGCCCAAAGCTGGCGCTTGTATGGGTCACCGGCTTTCATTGATTCTAACCAATCATGCCCTACGCAAACACCGTAGTACATCAGCTGAATAGGGTTACCTTCAGTATGAATATCCAGCCATTCATCAATATCGCCATGCTCAATATCAATATAACCCGCAAATTGTCCTTTACGTGAAGTGCCTTGTGAAATCACGTCAATGACAGTATCAAACAGTTTACTAAAGTTAAATGAGCCATCGGATTTACCGTTATTCTTGATAGCACTACCACGCGGGCGAATATCACCAAAGTAAGCAGAGGTGCCACCACCAATTTTGCTCATCATCCCGACTTCAGCGGTTGTTACCATAATTTCATGGATAGAGTCACCAATGTAGCTCCCAAAACAAGAAATAGGTAAGCCACGATCTAATCCAAAGTTAGACCAAATTGGTGAAGAGAGTGAGAAGTAGCCACGCGCCATATAGTGATAGAATTTATCCGCATAGCCTTCGATGCCAAGTTTGTGCTCAGCATGCTCAGCGATAAAGCGGATACGATCTAATGCTGTAGTGCCTTCTAGCAGATAACCGCGTTGTAAAAATAAACGGCTATCTTCATTTAGCCAAGCAAAATCAGGACGTTCAGAATTTGTATAAGTCATTTTAAACAGTATTCGTTAATAAAATAGAAAATAGTTGGGTGCAACACGTTGCACCCTACGAATTAGAATAGATCATCAGCAGTAATCTGCTTCATTTTTTTGCTGTAATCGGTACTGCGTTTGTTGAAGAAATCGGTTTCTTTAGTAGAAAGGATTTCAATATCAAACCACTCTGTTTCCTTTAATAAGTCAGGATCAACATCATACGGTGGTTCCAAACCTAAAGTCATTAATGAATTGTTATAGCGAGATCTAATGTAGTTCTCTACCGTTTTTTGGCTGATAAAGCTTAAATCACCTTCTTCAAAGATCCAGTCTAAAATACCTCGTTCTGCTTCAAAAGCCTGTTGTGATAAGGTTTTTAGCTCTTCATAGAATTCAGGTGTAAAGAGTTCGCTGTGTTCATCACGTAGAATTTCGTAAAGTGCTATGCCGAAACGGCCGTGGATCTCTTCTTCTTTAGAAGTTGCCTCAACAGCATTCGAAATCCCTTTAAACAGGTTTTTATGCTTGTTGAACGACATCATAATTAAGAACTGACCAAACAGGGAAATGTGTTCAACAAAGAGAGAAAATAACACTAAAGAAAGTACAAATTGCCCTTTACCTGCATCTTTCTCACGCATGAACTCTTCCATATATTCAATCCGCTTCATTAGCGGTTTGATTTCAGTGATTTGTGAGAACATTTCATTCAAGCCAAGTTTTTCCAGCAAGAAAGAATAAGCATCTTTATGGCGAACTTCACTTTCTGCAAAGGTACCACCCACATCATCCATTTCTGGTTTTGGAAAGTAGCGATATAACTCCCCCCAGAAACGCTTTACATTCACTTCGATCTGAGAAATTGCCAACATTGCACGGGTTAGCACATGACGCTCGTGATCGTTGATATTAGTTCGATAGTCCTGAATATCACCAGTGAAATTAAATTCGGTATGCAACCAATATGAGTGACGAATAGCGTCTTTAAACTCCAAGAGTTCTGGGTATTCATAAGGTTTGATTTGAATACGTTTTTTGAAAATATTACGGGACATAGCGAGCCTAAGATTTGAATAAGATGCACAGTATTCTAGTCATATTTTTTCATAGAACAAGTCTTGACAAATTTCACTGGTTGAAACTTGGTAAGTAGTGTTTGATTTTAAAGGGATTTTTTATTCTGATAGTTCCTGTAGTTTCACTCCAAAAGTTTAGATAAGGATGGATTAAAAGTTCGGCTTTGTTTTATGTGAAATAGCGTTTATAATCTGCATAATTTTCGAAACGAAAGATAAACCGAAACAAAAGTGTCTAAACGAAATACACAACAACGTCGCCAATTTATTGCAAATTTAGTTCAAACAATAGGTGAAGTGAGCGTTGAACAGCTTGCAATGGAATTAGAAACCTCTGAAGTGACTATTCGTAAAGATCTCACCGCTTTAGAAGAAAGCGGTTTTTTATTGCGCCGTTATGGTGGGGCAATTCGAATGCCACTTGAGATCGCAGAGGAAAATGAGGCTACGTTTTCAAAACAAAAGTTAGTGATAGCCTTGGCTGCACTGAACCATATTCGCGAGCATAATCGGATTATTATTGATAGTGGCAGTACCACGAAAGCTCTGGTGAAACAGTTAAATTTGCAGGGGCTAGTGGTGATGACTAATTCACTATCATTAGCTAATGAACTGACCACGTTAGAATGTGAACCAACAATTTTAATGACAGGTGGAACTTGGGATACTCGCTCGGAGTCTTTCCAAGGCAAGGTCGCGGAACAGGTATTACGTTCGTATGATTTCGATCAGCTTTTTATTGGTGCTGATGGTATTGATTTAGCGCGTGGCACAACAACTTTTAACGAGCTGCTTAGTTTAAGTCAAGTGATGGCAGATGTGAGCCGTGAAGTGATAGTCTTAATTGAATCACAGAAAATTGGACGCAAAATGCCAAATGTAGAGCTCACTTGGCAGCAGATTGATAAATTGATTACCGATGATCAGCTTGAACCTGAAATTCAGCAACAAATTGAAGCAAAAGGCGTAAAAGTGATTATCGCTAAATAATGCAAGCGCCTCCTTTTGCAGAAAATATTGCAAAATTGACCGCTTGCTAGGCAAGAATCTTTTAACTTTATAAATAAGGAAACAAAACTATGTGTGGAATTGTTGGGGCAATTGCCCAACGTGATATCGCAGAGATCTTAGTAGATGGGTTACATCGCTTAGAATATCGTGGTTATGACTCAGCAGGTGTTGCGGTATTAGATCAAAATCACAATATGCAAATTGTACGTCGAGTAGGTAAAGTGAAAGCATTAGACGATGCATTAGCTGAAAATTTCACCCATGGCGGTACGGGGATCGCACACACTCGCTGGGCAACCCATGGTGAACCTTCTGAAACCAATGCACACCCACATCGTAGTGGTAAAATTGCTGTGGTACATAATGGGATTATTGAAAACTACGAAGAATTACGTGAATCGCTACAAGCGCGTGGTTATGTTTTCCAATCGCAAACCGATACTGAAGTTATCGCTCACTTAGTGGAGTGGGAATTTCGTACAGCTGCTTCTTTATTAGAGGCAGTACAAAAAACCGTAAAACAATTACGTGGTGCTTACGGTACTGTGGTAATGAATCAAGACGATCCAAACCGCTTAATTGTGGCACGTTCAGGCAGTCCGCTTGTTATTGGACACGGTATTGGTGAAAACTTTATCGCCTCTGATCCATTAGCATTATTAAGCGTAACTAGCCGTTTTACTTACTTAGAAGAGGGTGATGTTGCAGAAATCACGCGTGAAAGCGTGGCAATTTTTGATCATAATGGCAATAAAGTAGAGCGTGAGTTACACGAAGGAAACTTTGAACACGATGCGGCAGATAAAGGTCCATATCGCCACTATATGCAGAAAGAAATTTTTGAGCAACCAGTAGCAATTCGTAATACGCTAGAAGGGCGTATCGCGAACGACCGTGTTTTAATTGATGCGATCGGGGCAAATGCTGAAGAAATTCTGAAAAAAGTAGAACATGTACAAATTGTGGCTTGTGGTACGTCTTACAATGCAGGTATGGTGGCTCGTTATTGGTTTGAAGCAATTGCTGGGGTTTCTTGTGATGTGGAAATTGCCTCAGAATTCCGTTACCGCAAATTTGTTACTCGCCCAAATAGCTTATTAATCACCCTTTCACAATCTGGTGAAACTGCAGATACCCTTGCGGCACTACGCTTAGCGAAAGAGTCTGGTTTTATGTCTGCTATGACAATTTGTAACGTAGCAAGCTCATCACTTGTACGTGAATCGGATTTTGCCTTTATGACTAAAGCGGGGGTAGAAATTGGCGTAGCTTCAACCAAAGCTTTTACCACCCAATTAACCTGCTTATTGCTTTTAAATGTCGCGATTGGTCGTTTAAAAGGTACGGTAAGTGAAGAAAAAGAGCGTGAGATTATCCATGCATTGCAATTATTACCTGCACAGGTAGAAAGCGCGTTAGTCTTCGATAAAGCGATTGAGAAACTTTCTGAAGACTTTGCCAATAAACATCACACTCTCTTCTTAGGCCGTGGTGAATATTACCCAATCGCGATGGAATCTGCATTGAAATTAAAAGAGATTTCTTATATTCACGCAGAGGCTTATGCGGCAGGAGAATTAAAACATGGCCCACTAGCATTAATTGATAGTGATATGCCTGTAATTGTCGTTGCGCCGGAAAATGATTTACTTGAAAAAGTAAAATCAAACATTGAAGAAGTGCGTGCTCGTGGCGGTCAGCTCTATGTGTTTGCCGATAACGAAGCCGGTTTTGCAGATGCGGAAGGGTTTAAAACCATCACATTGCCAAAAGTAAGCGAAGTAACAGCACCAATTTTCTATACTGTGCCGTTACAATTACTTTCTTACCACATTGCTTTAATTAAAGGAACTGATGTGGATCAGCCACGTAACCTTGCGAAAGCGGTAACAGTAGAATAATTTGTAAAATTCTGATGAAAAATAACCGCTTGTATTTTTACAAGCGGTTATTTTTCTAGTTCGTTTATAAGGAATAAACGATATTATTTCACGCTAATATCTTTACCGAAGAACTGTTCACCGATTTTTTTCAATGTACCCTCTTCGCGTAACTCAACAATTGCCGCACTAATTTTAGCTAAAGCCTCATCATTGCCTTTGTTTGCGATTAAACCAGCCCCAACTTTTTCCTCTGCTTCCCAAACAATTTTTAGGCCTGAATTAGGATTTTTCTTTAAGTAATCTAACAGTGACAAACTATCGTTGAAGGTGGCATCTGCTCGTTTTTGTTGGATTAATAATAACCCTTGTGCCATTCCATCGATAGGTACGATTTCAGCCCCGTTATCGCGAGCCATTTCGCCATAGTTAGAACTTAACGTTTGTGCGGTTTTTACGCCTTTCACATCAGCGGGTTTAGTGATAGTGGTATTATCTTCGCGTGTCACTAGTGCTGCGCCAGACCAGCTATAAGATTCTGATTTATCGAAAGTCGCTTGGCGTTCTGGAGTTGTTAAGCCCACTTGGTTTGCCACTAAATCAAAACGCTCGCCTTTTAAACCAGCTAACATGGCATCCCATTGAGTTTCTTTAAAATCAACGGTTACGCCCAGTTTTTCTGCTACTGCACGTGTTACTTCCACATCATAACCTGTTAATTTGCCGCTTTCATCATGGTAAGTATAAGGAGCATAAGTACCTTCTGTCCCTACTGTAATAGTGCCTTTTGCGTTAATGCGATCAAGCAGTGAATCTCTTGCAGCAGCTGAAACTGAAACCGCTAGAGCTAATGCGAAAACAGATAATTTTTTTACCATATGTTATTCCTTTGGGTATTCACAATCTATTTTTGCAAATTTATGCGGATTTCTGAGCGCTTGCAAATAACTAAATGGAATAATAAATAATAAAGTGCCAGAGTTGCTTGAGATTTTTACTGATTTAATTAAAATTGAGAATTAATATTATTTTTTGTGTAATGCTAATGGTATTGAAAAACTTTTTAATGGTAATCGGTTTACTAAGTGCAATCGGCATAAAAATGACTTACACATTTCTTTACCCAAGAGAACAGTTTCCTGATTGGCTTTTTTGGGGACTTATGTGGGTATGTGGAGTCTCTTTTTATGGGATTTTTAGATTAGGACATCGTTACTTTCAGCTGTCTTTTAAGCTATACCAGCATGCCTTAAGCTTATTATTGCTGATTCCAATAGTGATAGTTATGTGGCGCTTATATCTGCTTTATGCTTGTAACTGTCCCTATCAAGGTGGTATAGCTTATGTGATTCTTGTTATGTTTGGTGGCTTGATTTTTGCTGTGCAGCTTAAAAAAGTAACTGCACAAGATTTGCAGAAAATTAGCAAGCAATCACCGCTATAGCACGCCGCAACAGTGCTTAAATTTCTTTCCCGAGCCACAAATACAGGCTTGTTTCATGCTGGGGAGCGGTACGGTTGGATCAACGAAATACCAATTCCCATCAATCTGTACAAATAGTGAGAGCTCGTGGTGGGTATCAAGACCATTTTCTGTTTGGAAGTGGGCTTTAAATTCCACTGTAGCATGTTGTTTGGAAAAGCGAGGGTTGTATTTCAGAATTTCTAGCCCCGCCCATTGGGTATTCTTTCCCCATTCATGCATAGCCTGTTGATCGAGTAAATTCTGTTGGCTAGGTACAGTTGTCGCAATAATATAGTCGATATTTACCATGGTGTAAGCTGTATAACGCGAGCGCATGAGTTGCTCGGCTGTCGAGGGCATTTGCTTGCCAGTATGAAAAGGTTGGCAACATTCAGCATAAGATTTGTTAGATTGGCAAGGGCAAAGTGAAACTGTCATTTTGTAAAATTTTTTAAAAAAGAGAGCGCTTGAAATAAAAAACCTGCATATCGCTATGCAGGTTCATTATCAATTATTTATGGCGACTATGTAAGCCTTTTTTCTCTAAATTACGATAGATTAGCCATTGCTGCACAATCGTAATTAGGTTTGAAGTGAGCCAGTAAAGTACTAAACCTGATGGGAACCATAAGAAGAATACAGTAAACATCACCGGCATAAAGGTCATCACTTTTTGCTGCATAGGATCAGCAACAGGTGTTGGTGACATTTTCTGTAATAAGAACATTGAGCCGCCCATGAGTAGTGGCAGAATGTAATATGGATCTTGTGCAGATAAGTCTTGAATCCAACCAAAGAATGGCGCGTGGCGCAGCTCTACTGCTTCCATAAATGTCCAGTATAACGCAATGAAGATCGGCATTTGCAGCAAGATTGGTAAACAGCCACCCATTGGGTTTACTTTCTCTTCTTTATAGAGCTTCATCATTTCTTGGCTCATGCGTTGGCGGTCATCACCGAAACGTTCACGCATTTCTTGAATGCGTGGTTGCAGCATACGCATTTTTGCCATAGAAGTGTATTGTGCTTTGGTAAGTGGATAAAGAATAGTTTTTACTACCAGTGTTACCCCAATAATTGCTAAACCCCAGTTGCTGACGATGCTCTGAATGAAAGTCAGTAACCAGAATAGCGGTTTTGCAATGAACCACGCCCAGCCATAGTCCACGGTTAAATCAAAGTTGTTGGCAGCGGCTGCCATCGCATCTTGATCTTTCGGACCAGTCCATAAGTTACTGCTGATAGTTGCTTGAGAATTTGGTGCAACGCTAGTTATTTCACCGCGATAACCGATTGTAGCGATGCTATTTGCAGTGCGAGTATAAAGATTATTTTGTGCATCTTGGTTTGGAATCCAAGCTGAAACAAAATAGTGTTGTAGCACCGCAGCCCAGCCGGCTTTAGTATCAATAGATAAGTTTGCTTTAGCCATATCATCGAAACTATATTTTTTGTAATTTGTTTCAGATGAAGAATAAGCGCCCCCTGTATAAGTAGGCATCGCAAAGTTGCCAGAGCTTTCTACGATCGAGTGTTTTAATTGACCATACGGCTGAACTTCTAACGTTTCAGCAGTTGGGTTATTGATATTAAAATCAACTGCAATATTGTAGCTGCCACGTTTGAGCGTGAAGGTTTTGGTATAGGTGACACCATCTTTTTCAAATACTAATGGCACGGCAATTTCATCTTGGCCTTCTGCAAGTGTAAAGCTATCTGCACTGGTTTGATATTGCGGGCGACCAGCATTAGTATCAATACCGTTTTTACCCACTAAACCACTTTGTGCGACATAGGTAAAGTTGCCTTTATTTTGTAATAGCTCAAATGGGGTATTGGAATGAAGTTCGGCATTGTGTTGTAACAATTTAGAATCGACTACATCACCACCTAATGTATCTACGGTTAAACGCAATACATCGGTTTCGATTGTGATAGTTTTACCTTGAGCAGCGAGATCGCTAATCGGTGTATTCGCATTGGAAGAGGCTGGAACATCGCCAGATTGCATTGCAACTTGTGCTTGCTGTGCTTGTTTTTGCGCTTGAATTTCAGGATCGAAATCTTGTTGCCACTGAATAAACATCAAAAACGACACAAGCAGCAAACCCATAATTAGTAAACTACGGTTTGAGTTCATTTTAGGTTCTCTGTGTGATTAAAGTGAAATGGGTTTCCCCACGCTGAAAGGCTCATATTCTAATATAGCAAGGGGCTGTGAACAATTTATTTTTAAACAAACAAGCGGACAAATTTTGCATTTTTTCTGCAAAATCTGCCCGCTTGCTTAATGAGTGAGATTATTTACGGTTATGTAACGCTTGCACCGAATACACATCAAATTCGTTGATATGTGCCACCGCATAAGAAACCGCTTCAGCCCCTGCCACCGTGGTGTAAACAGGAATGCGTTGTTGCAATGCGGTGCGGCGGATAGAATGGCTATCTGCAATCACCTCAGGATCGCCGTTTACCGTATTGACAATCAACGCAATTTCATTGTTTTTGATTGCATCAACAATATGCGGTCTGCCTTCACGCACTTTATTGATGGTTTGGATCACAATGCCGTTTTCACGCAGGAATTTCGCTGTACCGAAAGTCGCACACAAACCATAGCCTTGCTCTTGTAAGCGTTTTGCCACTTCAAGGGTGCGAGCTTTATCTTGATCGGTAACCGATAAGAACACTTTACCCACGCTTGGGATACGCTCGTTTGCCCCTAATTGTGATTTATAGAAGGCCTCAGCAAAAGTTTCACCTACGCCCATCACTTCACCGGTTGAACGCATCTCAGGCCCAAGAATGGTATCTACACCAGGGAATTTAATGAATGGGAATACTGCTTCTTTGACGAAGTATTTGCTTGGGATCACTTCTTCGGTTGCCCCTAATTGAGCGAGGGTTTCGCCTGCCATCACACGAGCGGCAATTTTTGCGAGCGGTTGTCCTGTGGCTTTACTGACAAACGGCACGGTACGGCTGGCACGAGGATTGACTTCCAACACATAAACCACATCATTTTGTACCGCAAATTGTACGTTCATCAAGCCTTTCACGCCCAATGCAAACGCCATTTCTTTGGTTTGGCGGCGGATTTCGTCTTGAATTTCTTTGCCGAGTGAATATGGCGGTAACGAACAAGCGGAGTCGCCACTGTGGATCCCTGCTTGCTCGATATGTTGCATAATGCCACCGATAACGACATTTTCGCCATCGCAGATACAGTCCACGTCCACTTCTACCGCATTATTTAAGAAGTGATCGAGCAGAATTGGGCTATCGTTAGAGACTGATACCGCCTCACGCATATATTTGTTTAGCTCTTCATCGTTATAGACGATCTGCATTGCACGCCCACCGAGTACATAAGATGGACGCACTACGAGCGGATAGCCGACTTCGTTAGCAAGTTCTACCGCTTCAATCGCATTGCGAGCCGTGCGGTTGGCTGGCTGTTTTAAGTTGAGTGTATGCAGGATTTGTTGGAAACGTTCACGGTCTTCGGCAGCATCAATGCTATCTGCTGATGTCCCGATAATGTTTACCCCATTTTCATGTAACGCATTTGCTAATTTCAGTGGTGTTTGACCACCATAATGCACAATCACGCCCCACGGTTGTTCTACACGCACGATTTCTAACACATCTTCAAGGGTCAATGGCTCAAAGTACAAGCGGTCGGAGGTGTCAAAATCGGTAGAAACGGTTTCAGGGTTGCAGTTCACCATAATGGTTTCAAAACCTGCTTCACGCAAGGCAAGGCTGGCGTGCACACAGCAGTAGTCAAATTCAATCCCTTGTCCGATACGATTCGGGCCACCGCCTAAAATCATCACTTTTTTACGATCTGATGGGTTGGCTTCGCACTCTTCTTCATAGGTTGAATAGAGATAAGCGGTATCACTTGCAAATTCAGCCGCACAGGTGTCCACACGTTTATACACTGGCACAACGCCCAAGCTGTGTCGGTAATCACGCACGGCTTTTTCGCTGACTTTGGTCAGTTGGGCGATACGTTTATCGGAAAAGCCTTTGCGTTTTAAGCGGCGAATTTCGGCTTTATCTAAATCACTGAATTGTTTTTTCTCTAATGCTAATTCTTCTTGCACCAGATCTTGGATCTGAATTAAGAACCACGGATCAATTTTGGAGTAGTGGTGAACTTCTTCTAATGAGAAACCAGCACCGAATGCATCCGCCACATAAAGAATACGGTTCGGGCCCGGATTTGCCAGCTCACGGCGGATTTTTTCAGGCTCTTCGGAAAGCAAGTTGAAACCGCAAATCCCCGTTTCTAAGCCACGCAACGCTTTTTGCAAACTCTCTTGGAAGGTTCTGCCCATCGCCATCACTTCACCCACGGATTTCATTTGGGTGGTCAAGCGGTCGTCAGCATTGGCAAATTTTTCAAAGGCGAAGCGTGGGATTTTGGTGACTACATAATCAAGCGTTGGTTCAAAAGAGGCAGGAATTAAACCGCCAGTGATGTCGTTACGCAACTCATTTAAAGTGTAACCCACCGCTAATTTCGCTGCCACTTTCGCAATCGGGAAACCTGTTGCTTTTGAAGCCAATGCAGAAGAACGGCTCACACGAGGGTTCATCTCAATCACGATCATTTCGCCATTTTCAGGGTTGATCGCAAACTGCACGTTTGAACCGCCCGTATCCACCCCGATTTCACGCAACACCGCCAAAGAGGCATTACGCATAATTTGGTATTCACGGTCGGTTAAGGTTTGAGCAGGTGCAACAGTGATAGAGTCGCCAGTATGCACGCCCATTGGGTCAAAGTTTTCAATTGAGCAGACGATAATGCAGTTATCTGCTTTATCACGCACCACTTCCATTTCATACTCTTTCCAACCAAGCACTGACTGCTCAATCAATAATTCGTGGGTTGGCGAGGCTTCAAAACCACGTTCACAAATCGCCATAAATTCATCTTTGTTATAAGCGATACCGCCACCTGAACCGCCCATTGTGAACGATGGACGAATTAAGATTGGGAAACCCACTTGCTCTTGTGCTGCCAACGCTTCTTCAAAGCTGTGGCACACGAACGATTTTGGCGTATTTAAACCAATTTTGGTCATCGCATCTTTGAAACGACCACGATCTTCGGCTTTATCAATCGCATCTTCGCTTGCCCCGATCAGCTCGACATTGTATTTTTTCAGCACACCTTGTTTGGAGAGACCCAACGCACAGTTCAGAGCGGTCTGCCCGCCCATTGTCGGTAAAATTGCATCAGGGCGTTCTTTCTCGATGATTTTCTCAACGGTTTTCCACTCAATCGGCTCGATGTAGGTCACATCTGCCATATTTGGATCGGTCATAATGGTCGCTGGGTTAGAGTTTACCAACACCACTTTATAGCCTTCTTCCCGCAACGCCTTACACGCCTGTGCACCCGAGTAGTCAAACTCACACGCTTGCCCGATTACGATAGGGCCTGCACCGATAATTAAGATGGTTTTTATGTCTGTTCTTTTTGGCATAATTAAATTCCCTTTCTCTATAATTTTGCTCGATCTGATCCCCCTCTTTAGCAAAGAGGGGTTAGGGGAGATTTGGCAGACTTCATTGGCGAAGTGAGAGAATGAATAGGTGATTTTTGATGTTATACAACCAAGGTAACTCAAATTATGCTCTCGTTAATCACTTCTGCCAAATCTCCTCCCGCTCCTCTTTGCTAAAGAGGGGTGTTCGATCTCTATAACTTTCTCATTCTTCTGTCTTCATCGATAAGTGGTCTCTTTTTGCCGATTTTTTACAAAATCAAACCGCTTGTTACCCCTTCACTCTCCGCATATCGCTAATAAAGCGATCAAACAAATAAGCCACATCGTGTGGGCCGGGGCTGGCTTCTGGGTGTCCTTGGAAAGAAAACGCAGGTTGGTCGGTAAGTTCAATCCCTTGTACCGTGCCGTCAAATAATGAACGGTGAGTCACACGCACATTCGCTGGTAAACTCGCTTCGTCCACTTCAAAACCGTGATTTTGGCTGGTGATGAGCACTTTTTGGCTATCTAAATCTTGCACAGGGTGGTTCGCACCGTGATGCCCAAACGCCATTTTTTTGGTTTTGCCACCTGCGGCTAAGCCTAAGAGCTGATGCCCCAAACAGATGCCGAACACAGGGAGCTTCGTTTCAAGAATGGTTTTAATCGCAGAAATTGCATAATCGCACGGCTCTGGATCGCCTGGCCCATTAGAAAGGAATACACCATCAGGATTATAGGCAAGCACTTCTTCGGCAGTGGTTTTCGCAGGTACAACGGTAATTTTGCAACCACGCTCTGCAAGCATACGCAAGATATTGGTTTTTACGCCAAAATCGTACGCCACGATATGAAATTCGGGATGTTGTTGCGTGTTGAATGGCTTGCCATGATTGGTAACAGGCAAATGCCATTCGCCTTCTGTCCATTCGTAAGGCTTCTCACAGGTGACGACTTGGGCAAGATCAAGTCCAGCCATTGAGCCGAAAGATTTTGCTAGCTCTAATGCTTTCGCTTCATCATCGCCCACAAAAATACAGCCAGCTTGTGCACCTTTATCACGCAAAATACGGGTTAAACGGCGAGTATCAATATCGGCAATTGCGACAACGTTATGTTGAATGAGGTAATCAGAAAGGGAGGAATTTGCTCGGAAATTGCTATGAATTAAAGGGAGATCACGAATGATTAAACCGCTGGCACAGATTTTTTTGGATTCTTCGTCTTCGTTATTTGTTCCTGTATTGCCAATATGGGGATAGGTTAGCGTTACCATCTGCTTAGTATAGGAAGGATCGGTGAGAATTTCTTGATAGCCTGTCATTGCCGTATTGAAGACAACTTCACCGATACTATGACCGTCCGCCCCAATGGATTTACCGTGAAAAACCGAACCATCGGCGAGAACGAGAATTGCGGGTTTGAACATTCTTTTTACTCCTAATATCAAATTGATTCGCCTTAGAAGTAAGGCGGCTAAGTTTAATCAAGCAAACGGTTGCGTTCAAGTAAAAATCGCAAAATTTGTTGATGTTGTGTGTTTTGTGAAAATTTATGCATTTATTTTGCATTTTTATTCATTATTAAGCAAGGAAAAATTTATGATTTTTAGCCGACAAGCGGGTAGAATGGCATCATTTTATGCAAAAATGATAGAGAATTAATAAGATGCATACTCAATTTCCTTTTTCAGATCAACTGCTTGCAATTGTTAGGCGCGATGTCGCACCGGCTTTAGGTTGTACTGAACCAATTTCTCTTGCGCTTGCTGCGGCAATTGCAAAATCCTATCTCTCTTCGCCATTAAGCGCAATTCAAGCTAAGGTATCACCTAATCTAATGAAAAATGGTATGGGGGTTACTGTACCAGGTACGGGAATGGTTGGTTTACCTATTGCTGCAAGTATTGGTGCTATTGCAGGAGATGCGCATGCCGGTTTGGAAGTGTTAAAAAAGATTCAGCCTACGGATGTGCTGGCAGCCAAAGATTTTCTTCCTAAAGTGAGTGTTGATATTGCTAATGTGGATTTTCCACTCTATTCCGAGGCGCTATTACTCGGAGAACACGATTGGGTAAAAGTATGCATTCAGGATAGTCATACAAATGTTGTGCGAATTGAGAAAAATGGTGAGGTATTGTTTGAACAAGCCGTACAAGCAGTAGATATTCCAGATGAGTATGCTTTTTTTGAGCATCTTTCTGCTCAGCAAATCTATGATTTTGCTATGCAAGCACCATTAGAGCAGCTCGCTTTTATTGCTGAATCTGCACAATTAAATGCGGCGCTTTCTAAAGAAGGGCTGGCACAAGAATATGGATTGCATATTGGGCGAACATTAAAAAATCAGATTGCACGTGGGTTAATGTCAGATGATTTATTGAGCAAAATTGTGATTGAAACGACTGCCGCGAGCGATGCGCGTATGGGCGGAGCGCTGTTACCGGCGATGAGTAATTCTGGTTCAGGTAATCAGGGGATTGCGGCTACAATGCCCTCAGTTGTTGTTGCACGTTTTGTTGATGCCGATGATGAACAGCTTATTCGAGCGCTATTTTTGTCGCATACCATTGCGATTTATATTCACTCTAAGCTACCGAAACTTTCGGCGCTTTGTGCAGTAACAACCGCGGCAATGGGCAGTGCTGCGGGAATGGCATATTTGCTGGGGGGGGATTTCAAAGCGGTAAGTCAAGCAATTTGCAGTATGATTGGTGATATTAGTGGCGTGCTTTGTGATGGTGCAGCCAATAGCTGTGCAATGAAAGTCTCAACAGGCGTTTCGTCTGCTTACAAGGCTGTGCTGATGGCATTAGAAAATAGCCGTGTAACAGGGGATGAAGGGATTGTAGAACATAGTGTCGATAAATCGATCAACAACCTTTGTGCTATCGCATCAAAATCTATGGTTTATATGGATAGGCAGATCATTGAAATTATGTCGGCAAAGGGGCAAGAATGCTAGGGTTGTCAGGCAGTTAAATGAATTGGTGCTGGCTTTTCATCTCAATATAGTCAAACAGACCGCTTACAAGCGGTCTGTTCTCAACAAAATTTTACAAATTTACCACATATTTTCCCACGCCTAGCTCATCTTCTTTACGAGTGCGTTGGATAACGGCTTGTGGCGATTGCACCACACGCAATCCCATCTGCTCTTCGGTGCGAACGACTTCGCCACGCAATGAGTTAGTGTAAACATCGGTAATTTTTACATCAACAAATTTACCAATCATATCTGGTGTGCCTTGGAAATTCACAATGCGGTTAGTTTCCGTTCTGCCTGTAAGTTCCATAATGTCTTTTTTGCTTGGGCCTTCGACCAAAATACGCTGTTCTGTACCGAGCATTAAGCGGCTAAATTGCTGAGCTTGGTGGTTAATGCGTTGTTGTAGGCGATAGAGTCGCTCTTTTTTCTCATCATCGCTCACATCATCAGGTAAATCCGCCGCTGGTGTGCCTGGACGAGCAGAGTAGATAAAGCTAAAACTCATATCAAAATTAACTTGCTCGATGATTTTCATGGTATCTTCAAAATCTTTGGCGGTTTCGCCCGGAAAACCAACAATGAAATCTGAACTGATTTGAATATTTGAACGAGCTTCACGCAGTTTGCGGATAATCGCTTTATATTCTAATGCGGTGTGGCTACGTTTCATCATGGTTAGAACTCGGTCTGAACCGCTTTGAATTGGTAAGTGCAAGAAACTCACTAATTCTGGTGTATCGCGATAGACTTCAATAATATCATCACTAAATTCAATCGGGTGGCTAGTGGTAAAACGCAGGCGATCAATACCGTCAATACTCGCCACTAAACGGAGTAATTCAGCAAAAGTACAGATGCCGCCGTCAAAGGTTTCACCACGATAGGCATTTACATTTTGTCCAAGTAAATTGACCTCACGCACGCCTTGTTCGGCAAGTTGAGCGATTTCAAATAATACATCGTCCACCGGACGGCTCACTTCTTCCCCACGAGTGTAAGGCACCACGCAGAATGAGCAGTATTTATTACAGCCTTCCATAATGGAAACGAATGCGGTAGGGCCTTCTGCTTTCGGCTCTGGCAAGCGGTCAAATTTCTCTATTTCAGGGAAAGAAATATCCACCACTGAACTTTTACCGCCACGAATTTGGTTAATCATTTCAGGTAAGCGATGTAAGGTCTGTGGCCCAAAAATAATATCCACATAAGGTGCGCGCTCACGAATGTGTTCGCCTTCTTGAGAAGCCACGCAGCCTCCAACGCCAATGATAAGATCAGGTTTGTCTTGCTTCCAGTTTTTCCAACGTCCTAGTTGAGAAAACACTTTTTCCTGTGCTTTCTCGCGGATAGAACATGTATTTAGCAGTAAAACATCGGCATCTTCAGGATTTTCGGTGAGTTCAAAACCGTGTGTAGAATTGAGTAAATCCGCCATTTTTGAAGAGTCATACTCATTCATTTGGCAGCCCCAAGTGGTAATATGTAATTTCTGTGTCATTGTAAAATAATAAGTGAATCAAATAGTTAGAAAAGAAAAGCGTAAAGCATAATTTAACTTAGGCTTTACGCAAAAATTTGGGCGCTATTCTACCCGTTTGATTGGATTTTGGCTATAAAAAAACCACGACAAGCGGTCGTGGTTTCACTATTTTTTGCAAATTATTTGGTTAAGGTCAATACGACACTTTCGCCTTGTTTAACTTCGCCAGACAATTTTTGTAAGTTACTGATTTCATCCATATTGGAAATCACGATAGGAGTTAATACTGATTTTGCTTTATCAGTTAAAAACGCGAGATCAAATTTGATAATTGGGTCACCAATTTTTACGCTCTGTCCTTCTTCAGCTAAGCGGGTAAAGCCTTCACCTTTTAGCTCTACAGTATCAATGCCGAAGTGAACAAATAGCTCAACACCTTCTTCTGATTCAATAGAAAATGCGTGATTGGTTTCAAAAATTTTACCAATCGTACCATTAACAGGCGCTACAATAGTATCACCAGCAGGTTTGATTGCTACACCATCTCCTACAATTTTCTCAGAAAATACCACATCGGGCACATCTTCAATATTCACAATCTCACCAGAAAGAGGCGCGTAAATCTTTACTTCTTTAGCAACAGCTTCTTTCTTACCAAAGATTTTATCAAGAAATCCCATAGTTAGTCTCCATTCATTTATGAACAAAATTCCCGCATATTTTATACGAGAATTTTGCATTTGTATTGTTTAATTGAGTTTTTGGTAGAATTCGTCAATTAATTTTTCGATATCTGCCGCAGTTGGTTGTGCTAATGCTTCATCAGCAAGTGCTTTAGCTTGTGCGAAATTGATACTGCGAACAAGTTTTTTCACATGTGGTACAGAGATACCGCTCATGCTAAATTCGTCTAAGCCCATGCCAAGCAGTAAAGCGGTTGCTTTAACATCACCAGCTAATTCTCCACACATTCCTGTCCATTTACCTTCAGCATGCGATGCATCAATCACCTGTTTAATGAGATTTAGCACTGACGGCGTCATTGGGTTGTATAAGTGCGCAATGAGCTCATTACCGCGATCTACCGCTAATGTATATTGAGTTAAGTCATTTGTGCCAATGCTGAAGAAATCAACTTCTTTTGCCAAGTGGCGAGCATTGACCGCAGCAGACGGGGTTTCCACCATTACGCCAACTTGTAGATTATTATCAAAGGCTTTCCCTTCAATATGCAATTGCTCTTTTAACTCAGCAATAATGCCTTTTAGAGTGCGGATCTCTTCCACAGAGATAATCATTGGGAACATGACTGCAAGCTTACCAAATGCAGATGCTCGTAATACTGCACGTAACTGGGTATTCAAGATTTCACGACGATCTAAGCCGATCCGTACCGCACGCCAGCCTAAGAATGGATTCATTTCTTTTGGTAATTCTAAATAAGGCAAATCTTTATCACCACCAATATCCATCGTACGCAATACGACTAATTTACCTTGCATTGCTTCGACAATTTCTTTGTAAGCTTGGAATTGTTCTTCTTCACCTGGTAATTGGTTTCTATCCATAAATAGGAACTCGGTACGATATAAGCCAACTCCTTCGCCACCATTACGTAGTACGCCGTCCACATCACGAATTGTACCAATATTTCCTACAACCTCAACACGATGTCCATCTAAGGTTTCAGCTGGTAGGTCTTTTAATTTAGCTAATTCGGCTTTTTCGGCTGCGATTTTGTCTTGTAATGTTTGGGCTGCGGCTAATTTTTCTGCGCTAGGGTTAATTTCTACGCTATTATTAATTGCATCTAAAATTAATGTATCGCCAGTATTTACAAGGCTGGTGACATTATTTGTTCCCACAATTGCCGGTAGTTCTAAAGAACGTGCCATGATTGAGGTGTGAGAGGTACGACCACCAATATCGGTAACAAATCCCAGCACTTTATCTAAGTTTAGCTGTGCAGTTTCTGATGGTGTTAAGTCGTAAGCAACTAAGATTACTTCTTCCTGAATATCACCTAAATCAATGATATGCATACCAAGAATGTTACGAATTAGACGGTTACCAATATCACGGATATCGCCAGCACGTTCTTTTAGATATTCATCATCAATTTCAGATAACATTGCTACCTGCATATCAATGATTTTGCTAGCCGCAACATCTGCAGTGACTAAATTCTCTTCTAGATAAGCAAGAATTTCTTCTTCTAATTCTTCATCTTCTAAGATCATTAAATGACCTTCAAAGATAGCCTCTTTTTCTTCGCCTAATGTGCGTTTAGCCTTTTCTTTGATAGCGATAAGCTGCTCAGCCGCTTTTTCACGACCTGCAAAAAATTTGGCTTTTTCACTATCAACTTGATTTGGTGTGATTTTTTGCGTGTTGAGAATAATTGGTTCTTCTTTTAGTACAAGTGCTTTACCAAAGACGATACCAGGAGACGCAGGAATACCTGTAATCATAAATGAGTCCTTTAGGGAATGATTCAATGGTGCTAAATAGCATAAACGACTTTATCGGCAAAACGATAAAGTCGTCAATTCAGTGCGGATTATTCCAAAGTAGGGATTAAATCTACTAGCGTATCGACCGCTTTTTGCTCGTCTTCGCCTTCAGCAGAAATAGTGATAACGGTACCTTGAGTTAAGCCTAAAGTTTGTAATTTGAACAGACTTTTTGCGCTCGCTTCTTTACCGCCAGATACTACGGTAATGCTTGAAGCGAAACTTTTTGCTACTTTCACAAACTCAGCCGCAGGGCGGGTATGCAATCCATTTGGAGCCGTAATCGTTACTTCTTTTGAGTACATAAAGAACTTCCTCTTTTATCAAATAAAGTTAAAAAAATCTGTTAAGACATCATGGAAGAATGTCTAAAATACGGCGCTCACTTTACTACAAAATTGAGCTAATTACACGCTCAAACGGGCTGAATTTCGCAATTAATTTAATAAATTTATTTAATTCGTCGCGAAACTCGCCAGATTTTTGATAAAAATCAAATGCCTTATTGGTGTTACTAGGCAAACGATGACTAAAATTTTAAGGAGTGAATTAATTTGAATTATTAGTAATTTCTTAGGCTGCTGAGCAAAATTTGGCAAATAAATTAAATCATTTGCAATTGTGCATAAAATCTTGTATTTATCCTATTTTCACTTTAAACAAACACAACTTTTTAGGAGCAAAAAATGCAAAATGTCGGTTTTGTCGGTTGGCGTGGTATGGTGGGTTCTGTTTTAATGGACAGAATGGTACAAGAGAATAACTTCGCTAACATTAACCCTATCTTTTTCACCACTTCACAAGCGGGCCAAAAAGCCCCAACTTTTGCAGGCAAAGATGCAGGCACACTCAAAAATGCTTTTGACATTGAAGAACTACAAAAATTAGACATCATTGTTACCTGTCAAGGCGGCGATTACACCAACGAAGTTTATCCAAAATTAAAAGCAACAGGTTGGAATGGTTACTGGATTGATGCGGCATCTGCGTTGCGTATGGAAAAAGATGCCATCATCGTATTAGATCCTGTCAACCAAAATGTGATTGATGAAGGCTTAAAAAATGGCATTAAAACCTTTGTCGGCGGCAACTGTACAGTAAGCCTTATGTTAATGGCAATTGGTGGCTTGTTTGAGAAAGATTTGGTTGAATGGGTATCAGTGGCGACCTATCAAGCGGCATCTGGTGCGGGTGCAAAAAATATGCGTGAATTGCTTTCACAGATGGGCATTTTAGAGCAATCAGTGAAAGCAGAATTGGCTGACCCTGCCTCTTCTATTTTAGAGATTGAACGTAAAGTGACTGCACAAATGCGAGCAGACGATTTCCCAACTGCAAACTTTGGGGCAGCATTAGGCGGTAGCCTTATTCCTTGGATTGATAAACTTTTACCAGAAACGGGGCAAACCAAAGAAGAGTGGAAAGGCTATGCAGAAACTAACAAAATTCTAGGTTTAAGCGACAATCCAATTCCAGTTGATGGCTTATGTGTGCGTATCGGTGCATTACGTTGCCATAGCCAAGCGTTTACCATCAAGCTCAAAAAAGATTTACCACTTGAAGAAATTGAACAAATTATCGCCTCGCATAACGAGTGGGTGAAAGTGATTCCAAATGATAAAGAAACCACTTTACGTGAATTAACCCCTGCGAAAGTAACAGGTACATTAAGCGTACCAGTTGGACGTTTACGTAAACTCGCAATGGGCGGTGAATACCTTGCAGCCTTTACCGTTGGCGACCAATTATTATGGGGTGCCGCAGAGCCTGTTCGCCGTATTTTGGTGCAATTGACTCAGTAAATCTGGGCTCCCCTTTGTCTTAAGGGGCGTTTAAAACCCTTATAGCCCTGCAAGCGCTCGTTTTGCGGGGCTTTTTTGCAAAAGGAAAAACCATGTTTTTAAGACGTTTGGAAATTATTGGTTTTCGGGGCATAAATCGCCTGTCTATGACCTTGCAGCCAAATATGGTGTTAATTGGGGAAAACGCTTGGGGTAAAACCAGTTTATTTGATGCACTAAGTTTGATTTTTAACCATCAGCAGACGCTGTATCGTTTTTGTGAGTCTGACTTTCATATTGCTCAAAAAGATGGACAGCGCACCAAACAAATCACTTTATTATTCACCTTTGCCGAGCATTTTCCAAATGAGCGACATGATGCTCATAATTATCTGTTTCAGCGTTTTTTTATTGCAAATGGCGCGAAAGATTATCAGATTTATTTGAGGGTAAATGGCTCGATTTCTGCAGATAATCAAATTCATACCGATTATGCTTTTCTTGACCAAGATGGACGAGAGATCCAAACAGCAAAAGTGAGTGAATTAGTGAAAGCATTGATAGCGCGCTTTCCTATTTACTCCATTCGTCATGTAGCGTTACACGATAGTCGGCATTTAGTCGATTTAAGTCAGTTTGATCCACAAATTCGGCAACAGCCCTATTACGATAAAATTCAAGCCTTTTCATTACTAATTCAATACTATTATTTTAATCATGAAGCAAGGCAGTTTGTTGGTTCGAAGCTGCAAGATCTCTCTGCATTATGGGGGAAGGTCAAAGAATTGTGTTATTTACTACGTTTGGGGGATCGAGAATTACGTCAGCGGTTATTTCGCCTGTTTTCTCAGCTTTTTGTTGCAGAGGGGGCATTAATGCCAGTAGATGGCATACATCCTATCGTATTATTTGAAGATCCCGATGCGCGTCTACATCCGCGTTTAGTTGCAATTATGTGGGAGCTTATCAGCTATTTGCCTTTACAGCGAATTACAACAACTAATTCCGTGGAATTACTTTCGCAAGTGGCATTGCATGAAATTTGCCGCCTAGTACGTACGTCTAATGAAATTAAAACCTATCGTTTAAGCCAGCATAGTTTGTCGAAGCAAGCATTACGGCGGCTCACATTCCATATTCACTATAATCGTAGTCTTGCGCTATTTGCCAGTAGCTGGATTTTAGTTGAAGGTGAAACGGAAGTGTGGCTTCTTTCTGCCTTAGCAGAACAGATGGGGTTGAATTTGGAGCTAGAGGGCATAAAGATTGTTGAGTTTGCCCAGTGCGGGCTTTCTCCTTTGATTAAATATGTTAAAGCAATGGGGATTGAATGGCATGTTTTAGCTGATGGCGATAGCGCTGGTAAGAAATATGCAGATACGGTTAGATCATTATTAGATAAAAATGAAACTCTGCTTACACGTTTAACACTTTTACCAAAACGTGATATTGAGCATTTTCTTTATTTTTCAGGTTTTGAGCATGTTTTTGTGCGGCTTGCTCGCTGGCAAGATTTGAGCAGTTCTCGTCCTGCAAGCCGTATTATTCAGCAGGCGATAAAAAAGAGCTCAAAGCCAGATTTAGCCATAGCCCTTGCCGGCGAGATTGAACGTCAGGGCAAACATGCAATTCCAATTCTATTACAGCGAATGTTTAGAAAGGTACTTAATTTAACTAAAGGATAAAACATGAATATCTATCATATTGAAGCGAAGGGCAGTATGGAGCAGCTGTCACATTTGGAAATGGAGCTACTTACCGAGCAAGCTGAAGGGGAGCTCTACACGTTATTTCGTAACTGTGCATTAGCGGTATTAAATTCGGGGGCGATTACTGATGACAGTCGTGCCTTGTTAAGTCGTTACCGTGATTTTAAAATCAATCTTATTCGTCATGAGCGGGGAATGGCGCTGGAATTACACAATCCGCCGGAGTCTGCATTTGTCGATGATAAAATGATTTTGAATATTCAATATCATCTCTTTGCTGTTTTGCGCGATATTCTATTTTTGAATGCGCTCACACCTTGTGTACAAATTGGTGAACGAAACCTGACGACTGCACAAACCAACCAGATTTTTCTGATTTTGCGTAATGCAAAAATGTTGCCGCTGAATAATGATCCTAATATTGCCGTTTGTTGGGGTGGGCATTCAATTAGTGAGATAGAATACCAATATTGCCGAGCGGTTGGTTTGGAACTGGGCTTGCGTGAAATGAATATCATGACCGGCTGTGGCACTGGTGTGATGGAGGCTCCAATGAAAGGGGCGGCAGTAGGGCATGCGAACCAACGTTATCGCAATAGCCGTTTTATTGGGGTGACCGAGCCGTCAATTATTGCTTCTGAACCACCTAATCCGATTGTGAATGAATTGGTGATTATGCCAGATATTGAAAAGCGCTTAGAAGCTTTTGTACGATTAGGGCATGCAATTATTATTTTCCCTGGTGGCCCAGGGACATTTGAAGAGCTACTCTATATTTTAGGGGTGAAACTGAACCCCGAAAATAGCCAGCAGAAACTACCACTGATTTTAACTGGACCAGAAGAAAGTCGTGCTTATTTCGATGCGATTGATCGTTTTATTGGTGAAACGCTGGGTAAGCAGGCGCAAGCCATGTATGAAATTATTATTAATGATCCTGTGCAAGTGGCGCAAAAAGTAAGTCGTTCAATGAAAGAGATTAAAGAATATCGCCGTGTAATTGGTGATTCTTATGCGTTTAATTGGACGCTCAAAATTGCGGAGGAATTACAGCAGCCATTTTTCCCAACCCATGAAAATATGGCAGCACTGAATCTGACTCTTGAGCAACCACAATCTGAACTCGTTGCCAATTTGCGCCGAGCATTTTCTGGTATTGTGGCGGGGAATATAAAATCAGAAACTGTTGAGCAAATTGAACAAAAAGGCCGATTTAAGCTTTCGGGGGATCCGGCGTTAATGGCAAAAATTGATCGCTTATTGTGGGATTTTATTGAGCAAGATCGTATGAAATTGCCAAGTGATGAACCTTATCAGCCCTGTTATGAGATTGTGTAATCTAAATAAAAATCCCAAAGGTGTTAGTCTTTGGGATTTCTCGTTTAAGTTAAGCAAGCGGTTTAATTTGGATAATTTTTTGCAAAATTAAGCCAGAACTCGAGCGCTTGTATGCTTACCAGTAAACACGGAAGCCGGCAACGGTGGTATTATTGCGTGATTTATTGCCAGTTTGAACGCCGTTTGTATAGTGTTTAGTACGGGTAGTTTGCCATTCTAAGAATGCTTTCGCGCGCAGTTTGTATTGTGCAAGTGTCTCTTTGGCAATAGCGTGTTCAGTACCAATCATAAATTGGTTTTTTCGGCTTTCAGATGTTACGCCATTTACTGCGTTTAATTTGTTACGTTTGTGAGCGTACATCCCATAAGCATTCCATTGATCAGTTAAACGATGGAATAATACGGTACGCACTTCTTTTTCAACACGCTCGTTACCAATAACATATTGATCTTCAGTATTGCGACGTTCTAAATCAAGACCAAGCGTTGTTGCTCCGAAAGTATAAGCCGTACCAAATGCGTAAGCGACACGGTTGAATTCTGGTAATGCCGCATTTGCTTTATAGTTTTCACGGGTAAAACCTGCGCCGAATTTCACGCTTTGGTTATCAGCTAATTGCCAACGGTAAGTTGCACCAGCACCATATTCATTATCACGTTTTTGTGCTAAATCGCGGTTTGCATCATTACGCTTGCTGCTACCCGCATAGTAACCACCAATACGTAAGCCTTCTACGCCGTTGTAAACATATTGTACTGAACGACGTGCTGCAAAATCCAATAAACCGTCACTTAGGCTTAAGGTATTTGGCAAATCGGTTTGTTTTACTTCATCGGTAATGGTGGTTTGGTTACCGTAAGTTAATTCACCTAATTGCTTATGACCAATACCTGCATAAAGCTGACGCACATAAAGGTGGTCGAAATCATGTTGTGATGAAGAAACACCTTCAGTATCCATACCACGAGCACGCCATTCAACACGTCCTAATGCATAGAACCCTTCTGCTAAATCTTGTGTAATTTTGAAACCAAAACGTGAACCATTGTTACTAATTGCGTGGTTAACGTGGTTACGAGTTACTACGTGGTTTGCGCTAGTTGAACGATCTGAAGTGCTTTTCCACATTAAACGTAGAGAACCTGTAAAGTCCACTTTCGTGCCTGTTTCTTGGCTATCAACGATAGTTAATGCTGAGGCAGAATGTGCTGCAAATGCCGCAACGCTTAATGCTAACAGAGTTTTTTTCATAAGTTTGCTCCCACAAAAGACAAATAATTATAAATGGAAAATAATCTCCAAATGAAGTGTAGTGTACTCCGTTGCGCAAAGTCAATCGGATTTTGTTCTGCCATATGCAGAAGTGTTATAACACTGTTTGCGGTTGTAAGGCCGAACACCCTATAATAGCGGTTGTTTTTTCTTAATTTTTTGCAAAATATGACCACTTTATCTCCAACTATTGCGATTGTTGCTGGCGAAGTCTCAGGCGATATTTTAGGGGCAGGCTTGATCGATGCGCTTAAACAACATTATCCCAATGCCCGTTTTATTGGTGTTGCAGGCGAGCATATGCTCAGTGCCGGTTGCGAAACCTTGTTTGATATGGAAGAACTTTCGGTAATGGGGTTAGCAGAAGTATTGAAACATTTACCGAGATTGCTCAAACGCCGTCAACAGGTGATAGACAAGATGCTGCAATTAAAGCCTGATGTATTTATTGGGATTGATGCCCCTGATTTTAATTTGACGGTAGAAGAAAAACTTAAAACTGCAGGGATCAAAACAATTCACTATGTGAGTCCGTCAGTGTGGGCATGGCGGCAAAAGCGAGTGTTTAAAATCAAGCGAGCGGTTGATATGGTGCTTGCCTTTTTGCCGTTTGAAAAGGCGTTTTATGATCGTTTTGATGTGCCGTGCCGTTTTATCGGGCATACCATGGCAGACAGTATTGCGATTGAGCCAAATCGAGCAGAGGCTTGTGCCAACTTAAATCTTGATCCAAACCAACGTTATCTCGCGATTTTGGTCGGTAGTCGAGGCAGTGAAGTGGGCTTTTTGGCAGAGCCTTTCTTACAAACCGCACAATTATTGAAAGCAAGATTCCCTGATTTGCAATTTCTTGTTCCCTTGGTTAATCAAAAACGGCGTGAACAGTTTATTGAGATAAAGGCTCGTTTTGCCCCTGATTTAGATCTGATTTTGCTTGATGGTAATGCCCGTCAAGCGATGATTGCTGCCGATGCAACTTTGCTCGCTTCAGGCACAGCAGCATTGGAAGCAATGTTATGTAAGTCGCCAATGGTGGTAGGGTATCGAATGAAACCTCTGACTTATTGGCTTGCTAAGCGTTTAGTCAAAACAGATTACATCTCTTTGCCAAATTTACTCGCAAATGCACCGCTTGTGCCTGAGTTGATACAAGCAGAATGTAATCCACAAAATCTTGCAAAGCATTTAGGCGAGTATCTCTCTGATGAACCTACTGCTCAGCAAAAAACCGCTGAATTAAAACAGCGGTTTGTCGAGCTTCATCAACAGATTCAATGCGATGCTGATAAGCAGGCGGCGCAAGCAGTAGTAGATTTATTGTCGCAAGAGCGAAAATCGTAAAAATTCCACGAAATGATATGCCCAGTGGCTTTCGTGATGAATTTCGTTCGCCATTATTTTCAGGCGGATATTATCAAGCGGATGCCCTGTACGGATTAATGCTTGATAATAATGTAGAGTGCAGTCGATGTAGGCTTGATTCATATTTTGAATAAATTTAGCATCGACTTCATCACCTTCGTTTGTTCCCACTTGGATAAAAACGCGGTTATCGTGGTTGAGCGGTTTTTTATGTAAGAAATCCAGAAAATCAGGTTCACTAAACCATGAAGCCAATGAAAATACGCCTAAATGCCCAAAAACATTCGGATAAGCTGCCCCCATATAGGCGGTAATTATCCCGCCCATTGAACTCCCCGCAAGTAGCGTATTTTCTCGCTCTGGCATTGTGCGATAATGGTAATCAATAAAGGGCTTAACATGATGGACTACCCAATCGCCATATTTAATTCCATCACCGCCAGCGTTAGAAAAATCGTGTGTGCCAGTATTCGTTTGCCACGGGCCATATTCATCTAAACGGCGTTCACCTGCGTTATCAATTCCCACTACAATAAATTTTGGAAATTCTTTGTGCTTTTTAATCGTTGGAATAATTTTCCAAGAGTAGCCCGAATAAGACTCTTTGCTATAAAACACATTCTGTCCATCGTGCATATACAACACAGGATAACGATGCCAAGGCTCATTGTAATAGCCTTCAGGCAATAAAACCCGAATACGGCGATGATGGTTATAATACGGCACGAACAGATGATGTTCTTCCATTTTAAGTTGATTATAAAAGCTAAGTGGTTTTTTCACGGTGTTTCCTGTTGTGTTTGATTTTTCAAAACTCGAATATCTTTGTAACTAATCGAATAACCTAAGGCTGAAGTTCTTTGTTTAATTTGTATTTGAGAGCCGATTTCTACCTTATGATAGAGTTGTGCGTAATCCAATCTTTTCTTTTCATTATTATCTAGCATTATCTCTATGTAATGGCTATAGCTACTTAGTTTCCCTCTTTGATAAACTCGTTGCTTAGCTAAAACCTCCGCATTATATAGTGTTTCATTGCCTAAGCATCGAATATGAAGATTATTTAAATATGGGGTAATAGCACCGCCGAACCATACAGAAAAAGCGAGTTTATGCAACAACTTAATAGGTGTTCCGTCAATAAAATTAATTTTTACTTTTGCAAGTAGTAAAGCAATGATAGGTATCAAAAGGTAAGTGTAATTAGAGATGTCGCTATAACGTGTATAGTAATTTTCCCCCATTACAATAAGAGAGCCGACTGCAAAAAGCCATATAGGCACGAATAGTAATAAAATCATAATTATTTCATAGGGACAGGTTTAGCCTGCCCTATTTTGATGTTGATTTAGGACAGGATAAAACTTGTCCCTACAATAAAAATTAAATTTATATGGTGTTATTGCATTGTTCTCAACTTCGCCAAAACCCCTTTCAATTTCTTATCCAGCGGTGCAGTGACGACCATTTCTTCCCCTGTTTTTGGGTGTTGGAATCGGATTGAATAGGCGTGGAGAAATAAGCGGTTTAAGCCAATTTCTTGCATTTTTTGGTCAAAATCACGTTCACCATATTTATCATCGCAAGCGATTGGGTGACCTGCATATTGGGTATGCACACGGATTTGGTGGGTTCTGCCTGTTACTGGGGATGCTTTCACAAGCGTAGCACTTGCGTAACGTTCTTCAATGCGGAAACGGGTTTCTGATGGTTTGCCGTCTTGGCTGACTTTGACAATTCGCTCACCGCTAGCAAGTTCATTTTTCAGCAAAGGGGCTTTGATTACTTTAACGTGTGATTGCCACTGCCCACGCACCAAGGCAAGATAGTCTTTCTGCACCACTTTTTCTCGCAGTTGCTCGTGAAGCGAACGTAAAGCAGAGCGTTTTTTGGCAACAAGCAAGATGCCCGAAGTATCACGGTCGATACGGTGGACTAATTCTAAAAAACGAGCTTGTGGACGTAACGCACGCAAGGCTTCGATTACCCCAAAACTCAACCCACTACCACCGTGTACCGCAATGCCTGACGGTTTGTTGATAATTAGCATTACATCATCTTCAAACAGAATTTGTTGCTCTAATTCGGCAACTTTATTTAGTTTAGTTGAGATTTGTGGGGCATTTTTTTCCGCAACACGCACAGGCGGCACTCGTACTACATCGCCATCTTGCAATTTGTATTCAGGCTTAATCCTGCCTTTGTTTACTCGCACTTCGCCTTTTCGCACAATACGATAAATAAGGCTTTTGGGCACCCCTTTGAGTTTGGCAAGTAAGAAATTATCAAGGCGTTGCCCGCTCTCATCATCGCTGATGGTAAAAAACTGCACACTGGCACTGAGGACTTTGTCGTTCATAGATTACTTTAATCACAAAAAAAATTATGCAGATCCTATCATAAAATGCAGAGAATTTTGATCTGAAACAGTCGGATAAATTGCAAAACTAAACCGTTTTAGCTAGTATGTCGCATGAATATTTTTGACTAAAAAAGGAACATTTATGAGCAAGATTTGGGTACTCGGTGATGCGGTAGTGGATTTAATCCCTGATGGTGAAAATCACTACTTAAAATGCGCCGGTGGCGCACCAGCAAACGTTGCAGTTGGCGTTTCCCGCTTAGGCGTTTCTGCGGGCTTTATTGGACGAGTGGGGCATGATCCGCTCGGTAAATTTATGCAACAAACGCTCAAAGCCGAAAATGTTGGCGTTGAACAGATGATTTTAGATCCTAAGCAACGTACCTCAACGGTGATTGTGGGATTAGATGATGGTGAGCGTAGTTTTACTTTTATGGTCAATCCAAGTGCTGATCAATTTTTAGAAGTCGCCGATCTACCTCAATTCCAAGCTGACGAATGGCTACACTGCTGTTCAATTGCGTTAATTAACGATCCGTCTCGTTCAACGACTTTTGAGGCCATTCGCAGAATTAAACAAGCTGGTGGTTTTTTCTCTTTTGATCCAAACTTGCGTGAAAGTTTATGGAAATCGCTAGATGAGATGAAGCAGGTGGTGAATCAAGCGGTTGCTTTAGCTGATGTATTGAAATTTTCGGAAGAAGAATTAACTCTTTTAACTCACACCACCGATTTAGAACAAGCCACTGCGGCGATTACCGCACAATATCCTGAAAAGCTGATTATCATCACACTCGGCAAAGACGGTGCGATTTACCATTTAAATGGCAAAAGCAAATTAGTTGCTGGTAAAGCATTAAAACCTGTGGATACCACAGGGGCAGGCGATGCTTTCGTGAGTGGTTTACTCGCCGGACTTTCCCAATCAAGCGATTGGAAAAAAGAAAGCGTTTTAGTTGATATTATTCGCAAAGCAAATGCGTCTGGTGCATTGGCAACTACCCAAAAAGGGGCGATGTCAGCATTGCCAAGTAAAGAAGAACTAGAAACATTTTTGTCAAAATGATATTGGTAGGGGCGAACCGATGTGTTCGCCCTTGAAATTCTTGAGATATTTGGGCGGACACCTCGGTCTGCCCCTACAAATTAACACAGGTAATTCCAATGCAAATTTTCAACAACGGCAAATATAAATCACTACATGCCCAATCTGAAGGTGAATTATCCGCTATTGCGGCAACAGTAGCTCAAGATATTCATTTTCGCCCCAGCTACCATCTTACTCCGCCAACAGGCTTGCTGAATGATCCAAATGGTTTGATTTTTGATGGCGAAAAATATCACATTTTTTACCAATGGTTTCCTTATGACGCTATTCACGGAATGAAACACTGGAAACATTTTATTACCACTGATTTTCAGTCCTATATGGAAGCCGATCCACTTATTCCTGATGAAATGTTTGAGAGCCACGGTTGCTATTCAGGAGGGGCTATCTTGTGGCAGGATAAAATCGTCGCGTTTTATACGGGGAATACTCGTAGAGCGAGTGATAACCAGCGTGTACCACATCAAAATATCGCAGTTTTCAACAAAGATGGTAAATTACTAGAAAAGCGTTGCATTATTGAGCAAGCCCCTCAAGGCTATAGCGAACATGTACGTGATCCGAAGCCTTTTGTGACCAAAGACGGTAAAATCCGCTTTGTGCTTGGTGCTCAACGGGAAAATCTCACCGGCACGGCATTGTTATATGAGATGGACGATTTAAAGAGTACGCCTCGTTTGCTTGGTGAGCTGGATATTAATGGCTTTGATAACCACAATGTATTTATGTGGGAATGTCCGGATTTATTCCAACTTAGCGGTAAAAATGTGTTTGTTTGGTCACCACAAGGTAAGTTACGCGAAGCAACGCGTTTTCAAAATAATTATCATGCGACTTATGCTCTTGGTTCATTAAATGGCTTGAGCTTCAATGTAGAACAGCTTGATGAGTTAGATTACGGCTTTGATTTCTATGCACCACAAACCGTACAAAATAGTGATCGTATTTTATTTGGTTGGGTAGGATTGCCAGATTTAACGTATCCTACCGATCTCTATAAATGGCATTCTATGCTGAGTTTGCCGCGCAAAATTGCTTTAGAAAATGGCAAAATTAAACAACAGCCCATCGTGCAATTAGCTAAAAAGCAAGCGGTCGAATTAAGCGAAAAATCTGCAATCTCAGGATTAGATAGCAGCTATTTGCAAATTTCTGTGCAAAATCAACCGCTTGAGTTGAAATTTTTTGAGAATGAACAAGGGCAGCATTTAGCATTGCGCTATGAAAATGGCGTATTAAGCTTAGATCGTTCTCATACAGAACAGACAGACTTAATGCAACAATTTGGTTCGCTACGCCATTGTGAAGTCGGTGAATTGCACACACTTGAGTGCTATTTTGATCGTTCTGTCTTAGAAATTTTTATTAATGATGGTGAAAAAGTGATGACTTCACGCTTCTTCATTGCAAATCGCTCAATACAGTTAGAGAGTTCACGCAATATTACGGCAATAGTTGCACAGATTGCACCAATCGTTTATAAATAGTGGTGTTTGAGGGCGTAATCATACGCCCTCTTTTTATGACTGAGAGTAAGAGAATGATAATAAAAAAGCGGATGACATTAAGTGACATCGCATTGCTCGCCGGGGTATCTAAAACCACTGCAAGTATGATTTTAAATGGGCAAGCGGATCAGTATCGAATTAAAGAAGAGACACGAGAGAAAGTCTTAGCAGTTGCTAAACAGTATGGCTATCGAGCTAATGCTTATGCCAAGGCTTTAAAATTACGCCGAACCAATGTGGTCGGTTTAATTATTCCTGATCTTACGAACTATGGTTTTGCAACGACCGCTAAGGGACTTGAAAAACTTTGTCGTGAAAATGGACTGTATCTATTGATTGCTTGTTCAGATGATAATCCTCAACAAGAAAAAATGGTGATTGAACGCTTACTTGATCGCCAAGTCGATTTGTTAGTGACTGCTCCAACTCATCAGGATCCAACTTATTATAAATCAGTACAAAAGCAGACATTATTACTACAGCTTGATCGCCAAGTGCCAGATTTAGAACTCTGTTATGTAGGCAGTGCGGATAGTGAAAAAATTGCGGAATTAGTGTCGAAGATGGTTAAAAGTTACCAACTAGATGAGTTTTTTTATTTTGGTGGGCAGCTTTCTCTTTCACCGAGTAATTCACGTTTAAATGGCTTTCGTCAAGGCTTAGCGGACGCAGAATTGGTTGAAAATGCACAGTGGATTTTGCATAAAGATTATCAGCCTCATTCTGGGTATGTATTAATGCAACAAACTGTGGAGCGTTTAGGACGTTTGCCACAAGCGGTATTTACGGCATCTTATACGATTTTGGAGGGCGTATTACGCTATCTTGCTGAACACAATTACACAGATAAATTGATTCAGCAAGAATTACATCTTGCGACCTTTGATGATCATCATTTGTTAAATGCATTACCATTCCATATTCATTCTATTTCACAAGATCATGAGCAGATTGTTACGCAATTATTTAAGCTTATTCAACAAAAATTGCAGGGTAACAAGCAAATTTATGCTGTGAAAGCTGAATGTCAGATAATTTGGCGAGAATAGTCGAAATTTTGTTAAATTATTGAGAAATTTTTAACATGAGGTTGTTCTGCATTTTATCTTTTCAGTTAGTGTAAAGAACTGCTTTGGAAAATAAATTAGAATAAAAAACCATGATTATTTAAAATTATGGTTTTTTGTTTCTAAAATTGCTTCAATGTGTCAGATTTTTAGCACTTTACATTGATAAAATAATTAGGCATAGTTTCTAACCTTGCGAATCTGTCGCAATAGGAATTCTATTTAAAATGATGAGAAGTTAGGGCTTATTTGTTAAGTTGAACCAAATGTCAATAGGTACTGACTCGTTTTAATAAATAGGTATTAACTATATTTGAGGTACTTACTGTGTCTAATTCAAATTCAAAAGCACCGAAAAGAGAAACCTTCTCTGGACGTAGTGCGTTTATTTTAGCTGCCATCGGCTCTGCTGTTGGTCTTGGCAATATCTGGCGTTTCCCTTATACCACTTATGAAAATGGTGGCGGTGCATTTATTGTGCCTTATCTAATTGCTCTATTAACCGCAGGGATTCCGCTGCTTTTCTTAGATTATGCCATCGGGCATAAACATCGTGGTGGTGCACCACTTTCTTTCCATCGTTTTGTTCCTAAATTTGAAACCTTTGGTTGGTGGCAGGTGATGATCAATGTGATTATTGGTGTTTACTATGCAGTGGTTTTAGGTTGGGCAGCGAGCTATACCTATTTCTCAATTAGCGGCGCTTGGGGAGATAAACCGGTTGATTTCTTTATTGGCGAATTCTTAAAAATGGGCGATATAGCTAATGGCGTAAGCTTTGAATTTGTTGGTATGGTAACCGGCCCATTAATTGCTGTATGGCTTGTTGCATTAGGTGTATTAGCGTTAGGGATTCAAAAAGGAATTTCTAAATCGGCAAATATCTTAATGCCGGTGTTAATCGTGATGTTTTTAACCTTAGTTGGCTACGCTTTAACCTTACCAGGGGCTGCAAAAGGCTTAGATGCACTCTTTACTCCAGATTGGTCAAAATTAACTGATCCAAGTGTGTGGATTGCCGCTTATGGTCAAATTTTCTTCTCTCTTTCTATCTGTTTTGGGATTATGATCACCTATTCTTCTTACTTGAAGAAAGACACAGATTTAACGGGGTCAGGCTTGGTAGTTGGTTTTGCTAACTCAAGTTTTGAATTGTTGGCAGGTATCGGTGTGTTTGCTGCATTAGGTTTTATGGCAACAGCAGCAGGTTCAGAGGTTAATGAAGTGGCAAAAGGCGGTATTGGCTTAGCTTTCTTTGCTTTCCCAACGATTATTAACGAAGCACCATTTGGTACATTACTCGGTATTTTATTCTTTGGTTCATTAACCTTTGCGGCTTTAACTTCTTTCATTTCTGTTATTGAAGTTATTATCTCTGCGGTACAAGATAAATTCAATTTACGCCGTGCAAAAGCAACCTTTATGGTTGGTTTACCAATGATGTTTGTTTCTGTGATTTTATTTGGTACAACCACTGGCTTACCAATGTTAGATGTGTTCGATAAATTCGTGAATTATTTTGGTATTGTTGCGGTTGCCTTTGTTTCTTTGATCGCAATTGTAGCAAACGAAAAATTAGGCGTATTAGGTGATCATTTAAATGAAACGTCATCATTCAAAGTAGGCTTTATCTGGCGCTTATGTATTGTAGTAACCACAGGTATCCTCGCCTTTATGTTATTCAGCGAAGGAGCAAAAGTGTACTCCGAAGGCTATGAAGGTTATCCAAGTTGGTTTGTAAATACGTTTGGATGGGGTATGGCGATTGCTTTAGTCGTCGTGTCTTACTTACTTTCTCGTCTGCCATGGAAACATGAAGTAAAAGGAGCATAATATGAGTAGCGCAGCAATTATAACTATGCTTGTTGCAATGGCAATTCTTTGGGGGGGATTAGCTTTTGCAATTAAACGCTTGCCAAAAGAAGAGCAATAGTTTGCCAATTTAGTCTAAAAAGAGACCGCTTGTAGTATGTGTGATACAAGCGGTCTTTTTTGACCATTTTTTCACAAATAATTAGATGCTGAACGAAGAGCCACAGCCGCAGGTCGAACTGGCATTTGGATTTTGTACCACAAAACGGGAACCTTCTAAGCCATCGACATAATCCACTGTTGCCCCAATCAAATATTGTAAGCTCATTGGATCGACCACCAAGCCAACATTTTGATTTTCTACGGTCAAATCACCGTCATTAATTTGATCATCGAATGTAAAGCCATATTGGAAACCACTACAGCCACCGCCAGTGATATAAACACGTAAACGTAGGTTTGGATTATCTTCGCCTTCGATAAGGAACTTCACCTTGTTTGCTGCCGCATCGGTGAAAGTCAGAGGAATGTTGATATCGTTCATTTTTGTTTTAGATCAAGATTTATAAATTAGGTTATTATCTAATAATTGTTTGCCTAGGGCAATGATAGATTAAGTTTTCCTTTCTGTTATAATTCTAAAAAGTTTTTACTTTTCAAAAGGCAATTATGAAAATCCTCATCACAGGCGGTGCGGGCTTTATTGGCTCTGCGGTGGTGCGCCATATTATTAACCACACCCAAGATACAGTTATCAATCTAGATAAATTGACCTATGCAGGTAATTTGGAATCGCTTGAAAGTGTGGCTAATAGTCCTCGTTATCATTTTGAACAGGTAGATATTTGTAATCGTGCAGAGTTAGATCGTGTGTTTACTCAATATCAGCCTGATGCAGTCATGCATTTGGCGGCTGAAAGCCACGTAGATCGCTCTATTGATGGACCAGCGGCATTTATTGAAACCAATATCGTTGGTACTTACACATTATTAGAAGCTGCTCGTAACTACTGGAATGGCTTACCAGACGATAAAAAATCCGCATTCCGTTTCCACCATATTTCAACCGATGAAGTTTATGGCGATTTAGAAGGGACGGACGATCTATTCACCGAAACCACGCCTTATGCCCCGAGTAGCCCTTATTCTGCGTCCAAAGCATCTAGCGATCATTTAGTGCGTGCGTGGTTACGCACTTATGGTTTGCCAACGATTGTAACCAACTGTTCTAATAATTATGGGCCTTTCCACTTCCCCGAAAAATTGATTCCATTGATGATTTTAAATGCAATCAGCGGTAAAAAATTGCCTGTTTACGGCAATGGTATGCAAATTCGTGATTGGTTGTTTGTCGAAGATCACGCACGAGCCTTGTATAAAGTGGTTACCGAAGGGGCGGTAGGTGAAACCTACAACATTGGCGGACACAATGAAAAAGCGAACATTGAAGTAGTGCGTACCATCTGTGCCTTATTGGAAGAACTTGTACCAAATAAACCAGCAGGGGTCGCAAAATACGAAGATTTGATTACCTATGTAACAGACCGACCAGGACACGATGTGCGTTATGCGATTGATGCAGCAAAAATTGGGCGTGAATTGGGCTGGACACCGCAAGAAACTTTTGAAAGCGGTATTCGTAAAACGGTGGAATGGTATTTAGCCAATGAAAACTGGTGGAAGCGTGTGTTAGACGGTTCATACAATATGGAACGTTTAGGCACAAAATAGGGGGAAAAATGAAAGGGATTATTCTCGCAGGCGGTTCTGGCACTCGCCTTTATCCGATTACTCGTGGCGTATCTAAACAGCTTTTGCCTGTTTACGATAAACCGATGATCTATTATCCGCTTTCCGTGTTAATGCTAGCCGGAATCCGTGAAATACTCATTATTACTACCCCTGAAGATAACGCCAGTTTCCGCCGTTTACTGGGTGATGGTGCTGATTTCGGTATTAAATTGGAATATGCTATTCAACCTAGCCCTGATGGTTTAGCACAGGCATTTTTAATTGGCGAAGAATTTATCGGTGATGAGAGTGTTTGCTTGGTATTAGGTGATAACATTTTCTATGGGCAAAGTTTTACTCAAACACTACACAATGCCAAAGCCGATGCAGAACAAGGCAGAGCAACCGTATTTGGCTATCAAGTCAAAGATCCTGAGCGTTTTGGTGTCGTGGAATTTGATGAGAACTACCGTGCAGTTTCGATTGAAGAAAAACCAAGCCAACCAAAATCCGATTGGGCAGTAACAGGCTTATATTTTTACGATAATCGTGTGGTGGAATTTGCCAAACAAGTTAAACCTTCGGCACGTGGAGAGCTAGAAATTACCACTTTAAATGAAATGTATCTCAATGATGGCTCGCTTAATGTGCAAATTTTAGGGCGTGGCTTTGCTTGGTTAGATACAGGCACGCACGCCAGCCTTCACGAAGCTTCTTCATTTGTGCGTACGGTGCAAAACATTCAGAATTTACAGGTAGCATGTTTAGAAGAAATTGCGTGGCGAAATGGCTGGCTTTCATCGGAACAAGTTGAACAAATAGCCAAACCAATGAGCAAAAATGAGTATGGTCAGTATTTGTTACGCTTAATCAAAGGAAACGAATAATGGCAAAATTTTTGATTACAGGTGCAAATGGGCAAGTCGGATTTTGCTTAACGCAGCAATTGCAAGGTAAAGCAGAAGTATTAGCCGTAGATCGGGATAAATTAGATATTACCGATCGTGAGGCGGTATTTCGTACGGTTGCAGAATTTCAACCTGATGTGATTATTAACGCTGCAGCTCATACAGCGGTCGATCGTGCGGAAAGTGAAACAGCATTATCTGAAGCGATCAATGTTAATGGGGCAAAATATCTTGCCGAAGCGAGTGCGGAGATTGGTGCGTTAATGCTACATATTTCCACTGATTATGTGTTTAATGGGCAAGGCAACCAAGCTTACACAGAAGATGATCGTGTTGATCCGCAAGGTGTTTATGGCAGAACCAAACAAGCGGGTGAAATAGCGGTATTAAATGCAAACCCTAAATCGGTGATACTACGTACTGCTTGGGTGTTTGGTGAACACGGGCATAACTTTGTCAAAACTATGTTGAGATTAGGTAAGGAACGTGAAACACTTGGTGTAGTAGCCGATCAAATTGGGGCGCCAACCTATGCAGGGGATATTGCAGCGGCATTGATTGAGATTGCCAACCAAATTTTAACAGGCAAACATAATGCGTTTGGCATATACCATTTTAGCGGACAGCCTTACATCAGCTGGCACGGCTTTGCCGAAGAAATTTTCCAACAAGCCATTTTGCAAAAAATGCTAGAAAAAGCACCGCTTGTGAATGCCATTTCAACTAGTGATTATCCAACACCTGCGAAACGCCCGGCAAATTCTCGTTTGGATTTAACGAAAATCCAACAGGCGTTTGGTATTAAACCAAGTGATTGGCGTAAAGCCTTGTTGCATTTAAAAGATTATCAGGAAAAACAATGAAAATTATTGAAACGAAAATCCCAGAAGTTAAATTATTAGAGCCACAAGTTTTCGGTGATGAACGAGGCTTTTTTATGGAAACTTTCCGAGATGAATGGTTTAAGCAAAATGTGGCAAATCGCACTTTCGTACAAGAAAATCATTCAAAATCCGTAAAAGGTGTATTACGTGGTTTACATTACCAAACAGAAAATACGCAGGGCAAATTAGTCCGAGTAGTGAGTGGAGCAGTGCTTGATGTGGCAGTGGATTTACGCAAAAGCTCACCAACTTTTGGGCAATATGTTGCTGAAATTTTATCAGCTGAAAATAAACGCCAACTTTGGGTACCCGAAGGCTTTGCACACGGTTTTTATGTGTTAAGTGATGAGGCAGAATTTGTATATAAATGCACCGATTATTACAATCCAAAAGCGGAGCATTCCTTAATTTGGAATGATCCTTCTGTGGGAATTGAATGGCATTTAGAAGGTGAGCCTAGCTTGTCTGCGAAAGATTTGGCTGGGAAAAGTTTACAGGATGCTGTAACATTTTAGGAATAAAACGAATGTTATTATCTAAATTAATTTCATCTTGGAAGTATGGTGAACTTTTAGAACAATTGGTCGTAAAAGATATAAAACTCAAATATCGCCGTAGTTATTTGGGCTATGTTTGGAGTATTCTTAACCCATTATTAATGATGATGGTATTGGTGGTTGTATTCTCTAATATTTTCCGTTTTGATATTCCCAATTTCCCAGTTTATCTTCTTGCAGGTCAAGTTATTTTTGGCTTTATGGCAGAAGCAACAAATAGCTCTGCAAATGCTATTGTTGAAAATGCACCTTTATTAAAGAAGACCTATTTACCTAAATATATATTTACGCTATCAAAAGTCACTAGTGCATTAGTGAATTTTTTATTTTCTTTGATCGCATTATTTATTGTTGTTATATTTAGCGATGTAGAAATTAGCTGGAGTTTATTGTTTTTCCCTATTGTTATAGTACAGTTATATATTTTTAGTTTAGGACTAAGTTTCGTTCTATCTACTATTTCTGTGTTTTTTCGAGATATACAATATCTCTGGAATGTATTTGTTACAATGTGGATGTATCTAACGCCAATTTTCTATCCAGTGAGTATTATTCCTGATAGTTACCGTAACTTATATACAGCTTTAAACCCTATGTATCATTATCTTTTTCAATTTAGAGAGATAGTTTTATATGGTAATGCCTTATGTATGTTTGATATATTTTGTGGTTTAACAATTTCAGTTTTGGTATTCATTATAGGGTTGTTTGTTTTTAGTAGAAAACAGGATGAGTTTATTTTATATATATAATTATGGATAAAGATATTGTAATTGATGTAAGTAATGCTTCAGTTATTTTTAATAAGTCTTCGGAAAATGTAACTGGCTTGAAAGAATATGTAATAAAGCTGTTAAAAAAAGAGCTGATGTTTGAAGAATTTTATGCTTTAAAAGATATTAACTTCCAAGTAAAAAAAGGGGAGTCTTGGGGGTTGATCGGTACAAATGGCTCAGGTAAGTCTACTTTATTAAAATTAATTTGTGGTATATTAAAGCCCTCTAGAGGCAATGTTAATATTACTGGAAATATTTCTCCTTTGATTGAATTAGGAGCAGGTTTTAATTGGGACCTGACCGCTAGGGAAAATATTTATCTAAATGGTGTGATACTGGGATACAGTAAAAAATTTATTCAAGAAAAATTTGATGAAATAGTTGAATTTGCAGAGCTGAAAGATTTTTTAGATATGCCAATTAAAAATTTCTCGTCAGGTATGGCTGCACGTTTGGGTTTTTCTATTGCCACAGTTGTAAAACCAGAAATTCTTATTGTTGATGAGGTTTTAGCGGTTGGAGATATTGCTTTTCAGCAAAAATGTCAAAAACGAATGGAAGCTATGTTAGCTGATGGTACTACATTACTATTTGTTTCTCATACGGCGGATCAAGTGAAAGAGCTGTGTCAAAATGCAATATGGTTAGATAAAGGGTGTGTAAAAGAGATTGGCTTTACGGATACCGTATTACAATCTTATCACCATTATTTAGGTGTCGTTAATTCTTAAATTATTATATCCAAGGTTATTTAAATGGAAAAACAAAATTTGCCTAAGTCTAATTCTGATATGGAAATGTATTTAATATCACAATTAAAAGATAAATATGAAGAGATTTCTAATTTAAAAGAGAAGTTTATGCATAGCAATCAAAATAATAGATTACTAAAGCATAGTTATCAACAAAAGAAAAAAGAGTTTGAAATAGAGGTAAGATCTAAACAAGAAGAAATTATTACCTTAGGGCATAAAGTAGAATTATTAGCACAAGTTAATGCTAATCTGCATGCTGATGTACGATCTTTGAGAGCAACAATTGCTTTATTTGAAAATAGTCTTTCTTGGAAAATAACAAGACCGCTAAGAATAATGATGAAGATCATAAAAAAATCTCTTTCATTATTATCTAGAATTGCTAAAGAGCCTAGCCTTATTAAGAAAGGAATTATTGCGACTAAAAAATACGGTGTTAAGTATGCAATTAATAAAGTGTTAAATATTACTAGAGATGTGAATAATCGTGTATCAGTAAATAAAGCTGTATTTGAACTACATAAACAGAGACAGATTTATATCTTAACAACAAAGCATTGTTTTTTCATAGCGAAATTAATTCAGGAAAATTTGAACAAATTAAATATATCCTCTGATATTGTTTATGGTAAGCCTGTAAATGGATTTGGTGATGGTATACATTTTGTTATTTGCCCACAGATGTTTGATGAGTTACCGAGCGTTTATATTGCCTTTCAATTAGAACAATCAGTCAGCTCTCGCTGGTTTACAGATAATTATATTCGTACGTTAGAGAATTCTTATGCCATCTTTGATTATTCTTTAGAAAATATCAAGTTTTTACAATCTAAAGGATTATATTATCAACAAATTTATTTTATGCCTTTAGCTTATAATGCTTATTACGCAGAAGATTATATAAGTTCAGATAAAGAAGAGTATGATGTTTTATTTTATGGGGATATAAATAATGAACGTCGTAAGAAATTTATTGAAAATCTATCTAAGAAATTTAAAGTAAAAATAGTTAAAGATGTTTTTGGAGAGGAGCTTTATAAAGAGCTAAATAAGGCAAAAGTTATTGTGAATATTCATTATTATGAAGGGGCTTTGTTAGAAACAACCCGTTTATATGAGTGTCTTTCTTTGAATAAGCTAATAGTTTCAGAAACAAGTTCAGATATTGATAAACATAAAGATATGCAAAAATGTATTGATTTCATTGAAGTTGGCGATGTTGATGCTATGTGTGAGAGAGTTGACTTTTGGCTTAAAAATGATGAAAAACGTAAAGAACAGATTCGATTTAATATTGATTATTTAAATCAATCTCCGAATTGGTTTGAGTATTATTTTATGCGTTTTATGCTAGCAAATGATTGGATTGACTTTGAAAAATTCTATGAAATTGCTGGTCGCCATATTCATTTTGATACTGACTTTATCTGTTTAGGATTACCTGAATCAGTAGATCGTATTACTGATTTCGAAAAAGATAACCACTATAACATTCAGTTATTCCCGGGGTTGAGGCATAAAAAAGGCTGGATTGGTTGTGGAATGAGCTATAAGTTTATGCTTAAAAAAGCTCAAGAACAAAAAATAAAACAAATTACGATTTGTGAAGATGATGTTGAGTTTAAACAAGGCTTTGAACAGAAATATAGCCAAATTAAGGACTACTTGAATAGTAAGAATGATTGGGATGTTTTTTCAGGATTGATTGCTGATTTACATAGTAATGTAAAAATATTAACTATAGAAAATAGTAACGGTAATGCCTATATTCACCTTGATAAAATGACAAGTATGGTCTTCAATATTTATTCAGAGAAGTTTTATCCTAAATTATTGGCTTGGGATGAAAAAAATCATAATGTTGAAGAAAATGCGGTAGATCGTTTTATCGAAAATACTGTGGAATGTATAACAATTACGACTAACCCATATTTAGTCGGACATAAAGAAGATTTACATTCAACATTATGGGGTGCGAATAATTCTATTTATTCAGAAATGATTAAAACAAGTGAAAGAAAATTGTCTGAGAAGATAAAGAATTTTAATCATAAAGTGTAATGATAGCATTTAATTTAATTATTCCAACTTACAATGCGGGTTCTCTTTGGAAAACTTGGATCAATCGTTATCAATCACAATCGCTGAAAGCAAATAAAGTAATTGTGATTGATTCGTCATCTACAGACAATACCGCCATGCTTGCTAAGCAAGCGGGCTTTTTTGTGCATAAAATTGCAAAATTAGATTTTAATCACGGTGGAACTCGGGATTTAGCAGTACAGTTTGCTGATCCGCAGTGTGAGATTTTGGTGTTTATGACTCAAGATGCACTACTTGCCGATGAGAATGCGTTAGAAAACTTACTTAAACCGTTTGAAGATCCTCAAGTGGCAGCAGTTTGTGGACGACAGCTTCCACACTCCGATGCCAATCCGTTGGCTGCTCACGCACGGTTGTTTAATTATCCGTCTGAAAGTCGAATAAAAACAAAAGAGGATATTGCTGATTTAGGTATCAAAACGGTATTTATGTCAAATTCTTTTGCTGCGTATCGTAAAAGTGTTTTTAAGCAGTTAGGTGGTTTTCCCAGAAATACCATTCTTGCTGAAGATATGTATTTAAGTGCTAAAATGATTTTAGCTGGCTTTAAAGTTGCTTATTGTGCAAAAGCTGTTGTGCAGCATTCTCACAATTATACTCTTAAACAAGAGTTTCAGCGTTATTTTGATACGGGGGTTTTCCAAGCTTGTGAGCCGTGGATTGGGCGGCAATTTGGTAACGCTAGTAGTGAAGGTAAAAAATTTGTCTGTTCTGAATTAGGCTATTTAGCTAGAAATGCACCGCTTTGGTTACCTAAAGCATTCTGTTCAACCCTTTGTAAATATATTGGATTCAAGCTAGGTTTACATTGGAAAAAACTTCCTTCTACTTGGAGGCAGAAGTTAAGCATGCATGGTTTTTATTGGGAATGGAAATGATAGTGGGTATAAAAATACGATGAAAAAGCAAATTTATTCAAAATATATTTTAGCACTCACAGATCTTTGTTTTTTTACCTTGTCATTGCTGTTAAGCATTATACTTTTATTTTATATATCGAATGATTTTGAAACCTATGTGCCTTTAAATGAAGTTTCAGATAGGCTAGCAATTCATTTTTCGTTAGTCTGTTTTGGTGTACTATGGTTCTGGCTACGCCTACGTCATTACACCTATCGTAAACCCTTCTGGTTTGAACTTAAAGAGATCTTACGTACCTTGCTTATTCTTGCTGTTATGGAATTGGCAATTATTGGCTTCTCTAAGCTCTATTTTTCTCGTTATTTATGGGCAATGGTTTGGTTAATCTCTTTCATTTTAGTACCACTTGGGCGGATTTATTTGAAAAAGTGGCTAATTAAGCGAAAATTCTATCTGAAAAAAACAATCATCATAGGCGGTGGTGAAAATGCAATAGATGCTTATCGCGCATTGCAAAGTGAACCTTATTTAGGTTTGAATGTAAAATATTTTGTTTCAGATAAGCCATCAATTGAGCTTTCAAAACTAGGTATTCCCGTTATCCAGAATTTTGAAAAGGGTCTGTGGAAATTAGTTAGCGATAAATCGGATCAATTTATTATTGCACTAGATGATAATGATGTAGAAGAGAGGGATAAATGGTTACGCTATCTTTCTAAACAGAATTATCGCTCTGTCTCCGTGATTCCAAGCTTGCGTGGGCTGCCACTTTATAGCACAGATATGTCTTTTTTATTTAGCTATGATGTGATTTTGCTTCGTATTAATCATAACCTTGCAAAGCGTTCTTCTCGCTTAATTAAACGTAGTGTAGATATTGTTTTATCTAGTGTTGGTTTAGTTATTCTTGCTCCACTATTTGTATGGTTAGCGGTAAAAATTCGTCAAGATGGTGGCAAAGCGATTTATGAGCATAAGCGTATTGGGCAAAATGGCAAAATATTTTCTTGTTTAAAATTCCGCACAATGGTGCTAAATTCTGAAGAGGTTTTGCAAAATTTATTGAGAAATGACCCGCTTGCAAAAGTAGAGTGGGAGCGAGATTTTAAATTAAAAGATGATCCAAGAATAACTCCTATTGGATATTTCTTACGCCGTACGAGTCTAGATGAGTTACCTCAGCTATGGAATGTGCTAAAGGGAGATATGAGCCTAGTTGGTCCTCGTCCTGTCGTTAAAGAAGAGCTTGCCCGCTATCACGATGAGGTGGAGTATTATTTAATGGCAAAACCTGGAATGACCGGTCTGTGGCAAGTGAGTGGTCGGAATGATGTAGATTATGCTAAACGAGTTTATTTTGATACGTGGTACGTAAAAAATTGGTCACTTTGGAATGATGTAGTGATTTTATTTAAGACAATGACTATTCTTATAACAAAGAAAGGCGCATATTAAGCTTATTTTGATAAATAGCCTGCTTGCTGGAAATTCACTATAATAGGTTTGTGAATAGCAATTATAAGGAATTTCTAGCATGAGAAATGAAAGAATAGGTGTACTGTTAGCGAATTTAGGTACGCCAGATGAGCCTACCACGCCGGCGGTTAAACGCTATCTTAAGCAATTTTTGAGTGATCCTCGAGTTATTGATCTGCCTAAATTGAAATGGCAGCTTATCTTAAATCTTTTTGTTTTACCTAAACGTTCGCCGAAAGTAGCAAAAGCTTACAAAGGTATCTGGACAGAGCAGGGCTCACCATTGTTAGCTATTTCCCGCCAACAGCAAAGATCTCTCCAAACTTATTTTCATGCTAAAGGCAAAGATGTTGTGGTGGAATTAGGTATGAGTTATGGCTCTCCAAGCATTGAAAGCGCGGTTTCTAATTTGTTACAGCAAAATGTTGAGAAAATCATTGTATTACCGCTTTATCCTCAATACAGCTCAAGCACGACTGCTTCGGTGTTTGATGCTTTTGCCCGAGGACAAGCGCAGCATAAGAAAATGGTGCCGTTTGAATTTATTCATAATTACCACAATCACCCACTTTACATTAAAGCCTTAGCCAATAGTGTGCAATTAGCAGAAGATGAGTTATTACTTTTTTCATTCCATGGTATTCCACTGCGTTATGCGGCGGAAGGCGATTGTTACCCTGAACATTGTCAAACCACGGCTAAGTTAGTGGCAAAAGAATTGGGATTGACTGAAAAACAGTGGTTTATGTCGTTTCAATCTCGCTTTGGCGATGAAGTTTGGCTACAACCGTATACTGATGAAACATTAATGCGCTTTCCTCGCGAAGGAGTGAAAAAGGTGGCGGTGATTTGTCCTGGATTTGCGGCAGATTGCCTTGAAACAATCGAAGAAATTGCCGAAGAAAATAAAGAAAACTTTATCCATGCAGGTGGGGAAAGCTATCGTTATATTGAAGCATTAAATGCGAAAGCTGATCATATCAAGTTACTGGTAAGTTTAATTGAAGAGAAAATCTAAATTTAAGCGCGCTACGATCACGATCATTTTACAACTATGCGGTGATAATGGTGCGCTTGTTATAGGAGCAAGCATGAAAAAATTATTCATTTCCCTCATTTCATTGGCAGTCTTGAGCGCTTGTCATGGCACAAAAACATATCAAAGTACATTAACTGAAGGTATGGATGACAATGTTGCTCCACAGCATGATTTTTATCGTTATGTAAATGGTAAGTGGCAAGAAAGTGCTCAAATTCCGGCTGATCGTACCTCGTGGGGGACGTTAGCCGAGTTGAATGAAATTAATGAAAAACGCGCTATTGCGTTGTTACAAGCGGTGATTTCTGAGCCAAAATTTGCAAAAGATCCGCGTGCTATGCGTTTAAATGCACTCTATCAAACTTATACCGATTTAGAAACCAGAGAACAATTAGGGCTTGCCCCAATTCAGTCCGAGTTGGCAAAAATCGACCAAATTAAAACATTGGCGGATTTAAATCATTACCTCATTGAGGAGACCAAACAAGGTAACGAAATGCTATTTGGCTGGTCGGTATTTGCACATCTCAAAAATTCGCGCCAAAACGCTATCTATTTTAGTAATCAAGATTTAGTTTTAAGCAATGATTACTATCAAAAAGATACACCGGAAAATCGTCAGACGCTCAAGCTCTATCAAGACTATATTGCACAAATGCTGCGTTTTATTGGTGAAAAACAGGCAACGCAAAAAGCCAAAGCGATAGTTGCTTTTGAGAAGCTAATTGCGCAAAGTTTATTCACAAATGAAGAAGGTCGCGATATTGAAAAACGCTATAACCCCTACTCTATGGATGAATTGGCTACACTAAGCAAAAATATTAACCTTGCTGATTATTTACATGCTGTGGGGGTAGAAACGGATGAGGTGATTGTATGGGAGCCTCGCTGGATCAAGCGGTTTGATTCTTTGATTAATTTGCAAAATTTAGCGGTGATCAAAGATTATTTACGTTTTCGGACAATTTCTGATGCCGCGCCTTATTTAAATAAAGCGCTAGACGATGCCAGTTTTACTTTTTTTGGCAAAAAATTAGTGGGACAGCAACAGCAGCGTTCACTAGAAAAGCGGGCATTGAGTTTGATTAACGGGCAAATTGGACAAGAGTTTGCGCAATTCTATGTGGACAAGTTTTTCCCTGTAAGAGCTAAACAAGATTTAAATAAAATGGCTGGTTATTTGGTTAAAGCTTATCATCAACGGATTGATAATTTAGCTTGGATGTCAGAAACCACTAAGCAGAAAGCGAAAACGAAATTAGATAAATTTATTGTAGAAGTGGGCTATCCAAATAAATGGAAAGACTACAGCCAGTTGAGTTTGAAAACAACAGAGCAAGGCGGTAATCTTTATCAAAATTTGCAAGAAATTGCAAAATGGAACTATCAGGATGCTTTACGCAAAGTTGGAAAGCCAGTTGATTTATACGAATGGGGCATGTTGCCGCAAGTAGTCAATGCTTCTTATAGCCCATTGATGAATCGTATTATCTTCCCTGCTGGGATTTTACAAGCGCCACTATATGATATTCATGCAGATCCTGCGGTAAATTTTGGTGCTATAGGGGCGATTATTGGGCATGAAATTACCCATGGTTTTGATGATAGTGGCTCAAAATTTGATGGTGATGGCAATCTTACTGATTGGTGGACAACAGAAGATCGTCAAAAATTTGAAAAACTTGCCGATCAATTAGTTGAGCAATTTAACCAATTTGAAGTTGTCCCAAAAGTGTTTGTGAATGGCCGCTTTACCTTAGGTGAAAATATTGCTGATTTAGGTGGTTTGAGCATTGCTTATGATGCTTTAAAACTGTATGAGCAAGATCATGGGCAAGTACCATTGATTGAAAATCTAACCCAAGATCAACGATTTTTTATGAGCTGGACACGCTCATGGCGCAACAAAGCTACAGTGCAAGCGCTTACTCACCAAGTAAAAAGTGATCCTCATGCACCTGGGCAATTTCGTGCATTTGCCCCAATTCTAAATATTCATGGTTTTCACAATGCATTCGCAACTAAGCAGGGGGATGCAATGTTTAAACCGATTAATCAACGTATTCAAATTTGGTAAAAAACTGCTCGGATCTGCCCGCTTGTGACCATTTATCGGTTCAGGCTGGGCGGAAAATCGGGTAGAATAGCTAAGTTTTTAATCTTTAAGAAAGGATATCCAGAATGAAAAGAGTGGTGATCACAGGCTTAGGCGTGATTTCAAGTATTGGTAACAACAAACAAGAAGTGTTGGAATCTCTCAAGGCGGGTAAATCAGGGATTGAATTTGTACCAGAATTCGCTGAAGTTGGTATGCGTAGCCAAGTTGCAGGAACAATCAAATTAAACCCAGCGGAACTTATCGATCGTAAAGTGTATCGTTTCATGGGGGATGCAGCAGCTTACGCATATTTGTCAATGAAAGAAGCCATTACTGATTCTGGTTTAACCGAAGAACAGGTTTCTCATGAACGTACCGGCTTGGTGATTGGCGCAGGAACAGGTTCTGCACATAGCCAATTAGTGGCATGTGATGCAGTTCGTGGTCCACGAGGCGTAAAAGCTGTGGGGCCTTATGCAGTAACTAAAACCATGGCATCAAGTGTGTCTGCTTGTTTAGCAACACCATATAAAATCAAAGGCGTGAACTACTCTATTAGTTCTGCTTGTGCGACTTCAGCACACTGTATTGGGCATGCCATGGAGCTGATCCAATTAGGTAAGCAAGATGTTGTTTTCGCAGGTGGTGCGGAAGAACTTTCTTGGGAATGTGCAACAGAATTTGATGCAATGGGTGCAGTTTCAACTAAATATAATGATACTCCAAGCAAAGCAAGCCGTGCTTATGATGCTAATCGTGACGGTTTTGTGATTGCTGGCGGCGGCGCGGTTGTTGTTGTAGAAGAGCTTGAGCATGCCTTAGCGCGCGGAGCTAAAATTTATGCTGAAATTGTTGGTTATGGTGCGACCTCTGACGGTTATGACATGGTTGCACCGAGCGGTGAAGGTGCAGAGCGTTGTATGCGCCAAGCCTTAGCAACGGTTAATGGTGAAATTGAGTACATCAATGTGCATGGTACTTCAACACCTGTGGGTGATGTGAAAGAGTTAGGCGCGATTCGCAATGTATTTGGTGAGCAGAAACCTGCAATTTCATCAACTAAATCAATGACAGGGCACTCACTAGGTGCAGCAGGTGCGCATGAGGCTATTTATTCATTGTTGATGTTAGAACACGGTTTTATTGCACCAAGTATCAATATTGAGACTCTAGATGAACAAGCCGAAGGTTTGAATATTGTCACCGAGCGCCAAGATAAAGCGCTCACAACAGTGATGTCAAATAGCTTTGGTTTTGGTGGTACTAACGCCTGCTTAGTGTTCCAAAAATATCAAGGTTAATTTTAATTACGAATGATTTAAAGCGTAGGCAGAGGTCTACGCTTTTTGTTATGTTGGAGTGTATGATGAAATTAAGACAGCTTTTTGCTTTATTGATGTTAGGTCTAGCAAGTTTTGCTAGCGCGAATGTATCGATGGAAATGTTTCAAATGAATCGTCAAGTTGGTGGTTTGATTAATGCCACTTCAGTAGAAGCTTTCCAACAAAGTGCAACAGATTTTGTTAAAGCCGCAAATGAAGCTCGTGAAAAAATGCCAAGAAGCCTGATTGATGAGCCTGAGCGTTTTGAAGGTTACCAAAAGGCGATGGATGAAGTGATTGATATCGTCATGACAGCCTATGAGCTGGCGGGGCAGGGTAAACTTGAGGAAGCGAAAGCGCTTGCAAGTAAGTTAAACCAGCTTAAAAAGCAGTATCATACTGAATATAAATAGTTTACAAGCGGTCGATTTTTGTAAAAAATGTGCAAAGATCTCCTGCTTATTTAATATTCTATATGCAACAAACTTCTTTAACCCGTGTTTTTGTGGCGATGGCTGCAATCGTGATTATTTTAGCTGGCGTAAAATTGGCATCTGAAATAGTGATCCCTTTTTTACTCTCGCTATTTATTGCGATCATCTGTTCTCCGATTATTCAAGCAATGACTGCGCGGAAAATTCCGCTTTGGCTGGCAATCTCTCTACTTCTTGTACTGTTTGGTACGGTGTTTATGTTTTTAGCCGGTCTAGTCAATAGTGCTGTGCGCGAGTTTAGCGCCTCGATTCCTCAATATAAACTCTTACTCTTAGAGCGTTTAACTACCTTAATGCAGCTGGCACAACGTTGGGATATCCCGCTTGCCCTATCGCGTGAGCAAATTTTAGAGCTGTTTGACCCGAGCATTATTATGAATTTTGTTAGCCGCTTGTTACTAAGCTTTTCAAGCGTGGTCACCAATATTCTGATTTTGCTGTTAGTGGTTGTGTTTATGTTATTTGAAGCTCCAACAGCAAAACATAAATTGGCTGTTGCATTAGGTGGGCGTGGGCAGAGTATTAATGCCAAGGAGAACCATATTGATCGTGTATTGCAAGGCATCATTAATTACCTTGGTGTGAAAACAGTCATTAGTTTGACTACCGGAATTGCTATTTGGATATTGCTTGAAATCTTCGGGGTGCAATACGCAGTATTGTGGGCAACCTTAAGTTTTTTATTTAATTACATTCCCAATATCGGCTCTTTTATCGCGGGTGTACCGATTGTGGTGCAAGCATTGCTACTCAATGGGTTTTCAATCGGTTTTGGTGTGCTGATTGGGGTAGTTGCAATAAATATGCTGATTGGCAATGTGATTGAGCCCCGTATGATGGGCAGACGCTTGGGGCTTTCAACCTTGGTGGTATTCCTTTCTTTGCTCTTTTGGGGGTGGTTACTCGGTACTGTCGGCATGTTACTTTCCGTACCCCTGACCATGGCATTAAAAATTGCGTTAGAATCTAGCCCTAGTACGCTTCGTTACGCAGGGCTATTGGGCGATGTTCCTGAAGAACTGAGTGAACAAGCGGATTAAATTTGTGTAAAAAATGCAAAAGCCAATCTACTGATTGGCTTTTATTATGCTACTTAGTCCCTGTAAATGCACCTTGTACGGAACTATCCTGGGCAGTATTGTTGGTACTAAATGTGCCAGTAACCCCTTCAGCATGCTCACCGGTAAAAATACCTTGGTAAGTACCGCTGCCATCACCTTTGGCGTTAGGTAGGAAACCATACCCATAGTTAAATTGAGCATCACCGCTAAAGCCAACCATATCGTCCGTAATTTTAATTTCACTATTTTTGAAGCTAATTATTTCTGCTGCTTGACCAAGCTCTGCTCGTTTTGCCATATTGGCTGCGTTTGTATTTACAATGCCACCACTGATGTGGTTATCTTTGACATTGAGTGTCAGCTCATATTGATATTCACCTTGGTTGGTTTTTTCCATTAAGGTTATGTAATTCATCGTAGAGAATGCAGCACTGCCTTTATAAGTCGCATCTACCACAGCAGCCTTATCTGTCGTTGCTGTTTTCGCTAATGCCATAAAATGGTTAAATGGCGAGTTACCTCCGCCAATACTTTCCGAATAATTTTCACGAACTACCGCATACCCACCATAGTTATTGGCTGTAGTGGTGAGTAGTGTACCTGCCGGCAATTTAGCATTAGCGCCAATTAAACTGTTAATATTTTTGTTTTCCGTCATGGCTTGCTTTTGCAATGCAGTACCTTCTGCTAATGCTTGAGCCAGCTCGGTTTTGCTCACAGAAGTATCGCCCAAGACGTAATTAGTTGCTTTTTCTAATAGTAAGCGAGCGGTTTCTTCTGTCGCTTTTTGTTTATCAGCTTCAGCTTGCTGTTTTTCTGCTTCGAGTTTGGCTTGTGCTTCTTTTAAGCGCGCTTCTTCTTCGGCAATACGTTGTTTTTCTTGTTCACTACTGGCAAGCTGTTTTTGTAAATCTAACATTTTATTTTGCAATTCAATAACGGTTTGATTTGCGGCTAATTTAGCAGCTTGTGCATCCTCTAATTGCGCCTGTAGTGCACTACTATTTTCTTTTTGCTCAGCTAATTCTGCTTGTAAGCTGTTTAACTTGGCTTGCGCACTTTCTGCAGCTTGTTGCGCTTGTTCTAATTTTGTTTGTAGCTCTGCTAAAGCGGCGTTGTTATCTGTGGTTGTTGCTGAGTTAGCTCCTGCTTGAATTTGCTGAGGAATGGCACCAGTCGAACTACCCCCAGAACATGCAGTGATGCCCATTGTAAGAAGTATAGATATAGCTAAGGTGATTTTTGATTTCATACGAGATATTCCTTTGATGCTTGTAATAATCGCAGACAATTTTACGCTGATGCAAAATAATTTCAAACGGAATGCAAGTTATTCTCAAGAAAGGATCGTTCCCAATAAAATAACTGCTGATTTTTTGTGGTACTAAAAAGGCGAGTAGCTTATTTGCTCTCGCCTTGAGAATGTATTTAGAAACGATATGCTGCAGTGGCAGAAAATGCATTGCCTTTTAATTTATCGCCATGGTATTTTAAGTTGCTACGCAGATACTCTGCACCCACTTCAATGTCGTTTGATATGGCATATTTTGCACCCGCGCCATAACCAAAACCTTTGAATGTACCAATATCCCCGACTTTGCTTAAGCTGTAATTTGCTTTAACGTATGGTAGTAAATCAGGTAAGACACGATAACCCTGCGCATAGCCTAGGCTGAATTGATTTTTTTGTTTGGTATCATTAAAGATTTTGCTACTGCCTAGTTTTGCTTTCCCTTCTACAATACCAAGTACGTTATTGCCATAATCAAGCGCATAATCCAGCACAAAGTTAGCACCAGTGGCCTGCTTGCCCTGTAAGTTGCTATTTTTGTATTTAACGGTGGTGAGATCAAGCCCAACACCTACACCAGTAAAAGTTTCACCGACTGGGGCAGCGAAAGTAGATACAGAAAGAAAGGCTGTTGCCATCATTGCTAATTTTTTCATGATCAATCTCCAGTTAAAAAATAGGCGTGCAGTTTAACTGCGATACGCAGTTTTGTAAATTTTTTGCCATTTTGTACCGCTTGTATTACCAATTATAAGCTGCTCCAAACCAGTATTGGCGACCTAGCTGATAAGAGATACTGTCGGCATCGCTACGAGAAGAAAGCAATTTTGAATTAGTGTTTGCGGTTGCAACTCGGCTGTTAAATACATTCAGCACATCAACGCTCAGTTCTAATTTTGTGGCTTTAGGCAATGGTATTTCATACAAGAAACTCCAATCGACCACAAAGGCTTTTTTATGCTGGACGGTACGGTAAACACTGACTTTATCTCCGTCGGCACGGCAGCCGTTAGAAAAGACAGTTTCGCCACAAATTCCTCGTTTAAAACCGTGCGAGGTATAGCCTGGACGATAATTAAGATAGTGTGTCCATTTAAAATTATATTGTGGTAAATCCGTGTTAATTTCTAAAAAGGCATTCCAGCGGGCATCAAAGTTAAGCGCTGGTAGTACACCTCGCATAGCATTAAAATCATCATAACTTTGATCGTTGTAAATATAATAATCACCACGGGTCTGTGAGTCATCGCTAATACTGGTTTCTTCGCTACTTGAGCTGTTCAGATAACCAGTTAAGCTATTGGACTTAATTTTCTGTAAATTAAAACCCAGTTGATAGCTTAATTCTAGTGCGCCCCAACGTAGAGGTTGCATATTACGCAGCACAAAAGTGAGGCTGTTGGAGTGGTTTTCACCATCATTGCTCATTACGGTTGCTTTGACTGTTCTGCCATTTAGGGTTATTAGATCATTTTGATCGGTATAAGACATAAATTGTCTTTGCCCATGACGATAAACATATTTGGCACTAAAGAGCTGATCCCAAAATTGCATGCTAAAACCGAAGTTAGCCTCATCACTATATGGCGTTTTGAGATGGCGAATATTGTTATAACGTATCCAGCGATTGTAATTTAACAACTCATATTCTGTGTTGCCAGCTTTACGATAGTGCAATTCATCGGGTGGAATAGTAGAACGTAATGCATTGGCTAAAATATTTCCCGAGTAGTAGCGGTTTAAGCCTCCTGAAATGGTGAATTTTTTCTCACCGATGATATCCCAATTAAACATAAAGCGAGGCGCAATGTTGAGGTTTTTTAAGAATGAATCATAGGTGACATTCATCGCGGGGTGTAATTCCCAACCGCCAAAAGTCCATTCATCATCAAAATACAGGCTATAATTATTTACTAGTGCTTTGCCATAATATTGTGGATAACGAATTAACATGGTCTGGAATTGTTCGTTCGGTAAGCAATCGGTACAGTCTGAAGGCACTACAATCTTACCACTTTCCCAATCGCTACGAGAGATTCCTGCTTTAGGATCGGTATTATAGTAAAAACGCGCATCATGTGGGCGCGCGGAAGTCGCTCTTGCCAAGCTAGCCGACCAACCAAAATCTAGTTGATGCGTTCCCCATTGGGTTTCGATAGGGAGCATTTCGTAATCTTGTTTGAGTGTCCATGTTTTCGTTTCAGTATTTAGCTCTCCTAGGCCTCCTTCACGCGAGAATGCACAATATGGCATGCCATTTTTACGCAAAACAGAGGAACACCAATCCAGAGACGTATTTGGCATATTCCCGATCCAAATATAGCGAGGTGCATTGGTATCATATTTCACACGGTTACGCTGGTAGCTATAGTCTAGAGAGGTTTTGACTTGACCGAAATGATCAATAAATAATTCAGAGCTTAATGCTGCTCGATAACCGCCGCCTGAAGTGCTATAACGCCCATTTTTTATGTTATCCGCGTAATAGACATTTTTATGCGGAGAGTAGATAAAACTGGCGTTGAGCTTATGGCTATCTGATGCCCAATGCGTTGCCTTTAACATATAAGTTTCGGCAAGACGCTTTTCTTCCACCCGCTGTCCGAGCAACCAATGATTTTCTGGAATGAATGATTGTGTGCGATTGTAAGAAAACAATAGCGCAGTTTTATCACTTAACGGCTGATTTGCAGTTAGATTATAGATATGTTTACGAAATTCAGGCTGAATATTATTCAATGCATCGTTATAGGCAATTTGTTCAGATTCTTGAGGATTGAAATGGAAATAAGTCCAACGATCACGCGTAGTTCGATAGCTAATCCGCCCGCTAGCCTTTTGTGGATCGGCATCTTTGAGTTCGGCATCAACTACCCCGCCAGTGAAGTTGGTGTATTTGGCTGGCACATTACTATCATAAATACTGATTTTACGCAGCAGAGCGCTATCAATTTGAAAAGATTCGGGAGAACCTGGGGCAAGATATAAATTTGCACCGACTTCAAAGGAGTTTTCTACCGAATTATAGCCGCCGTTGCTATACCCTGGGTTGATAATATCGTTGTTAGATAAACCATCGATTAAAAATAAGTTGTTATAGTACGGCTCCCCATGAAAACTGACCAGTTCAGGTTCAATCTCTCCACCTTTCACGGAGTTATTACTATTATTAGAATAGTGAATCGCGCCGTTTTTTCGCAGTAAGCTGTTAATCGTACTATTGCCTTTGGGAGTTCGTTTGATTTCTGCTTCGCTCAATTGCTGTGGTTTATTATTGTGAGAATGAACTTCCGCGACAACCTCAATGGTATCAAGCATTTCAATGTCATTATTATCGGGGGCATTTTCATTTGCCAAGGTGCAAGTGGAATAACTTGCGAGTGCGGTGAGCACAAGATGATAAATCGGGGAATAGGTAAAACGCATAAGACTCTCCCAAAGATAAATAATAAGAAAGCATAATGAGAATAGTTTTTGGAATCAAGGGGATAGCAAATTGGGAACGTTTTTTGCAAAAAATTCCTAAAAACTAACCGCTTGTTTTGTGATCTTGTTCGCAAAATTTCTAGCCAGAAACAGTGGTTTCTCACATGCCAAAATGCCATTTGATTACGCAATAGTGGGAAGGCCGGCATTTTTTGCGTATAATATGCCTCATTATTTTTGACGAGAAGTACAGATGAATAGCAGAATTTTAGCGACTGGCAGTTACATGCCAGCTCAGATCCGCACTAATGCGGATTTAGAAAAAATGGTAGATACCAGTGATGAATGGATTTTTACTCGTTCGGGCATGCGTGAACGCCGTATCGCAGCAGATGATGAGACCGTTTCGAGTATAGGCTATTTAGCCGCAAAAAATGCCTTAGAAATGGCAAACATAGATCCACAAGAGATTGATTTAATTGTGGTAGCAACGACCAGCAATTCGCATGCTTATCCAAGCGCTGCTTGCCAAATTCAAGGTATGCTCGGTATTGATGATGCCATTGCTTTTGATGTTGCTGCTGCTTGTACCGGCTTTGTATATGCCCTTGGTATTGCAGATCAATTTGTGAAAACTGGCAAAGTGAAAAAAGCCTTGGTGGTTGGTGCTGATATTAACTCACGCAAATTAAACCCAGAAGATCGTACCACCCTTGTTTTGTTTGGTGATGGTGCAGGTGCCGTGATTTTAGAGGCAAGTGAGCAGGAAGGGATTTTATCGACTCATCTGCACTCATCTAGCGATAAAACTAGCGCTTTAGTGCTACCAAATGAAAATCGCCAAGATAATCAATCGGGTTATATTTCAATGCAGGGACAAGCAACATTTAAACTAGCCGTACGAGAATTAGCGAATGTTGTCGAAGAAACCTTGGCTGAAAATAATTTAGATAAATCCGAATTAGATTGGTTAATTCCACATCAAGCGAATATCCGTATTATTTCAGCGACCGCAGATAAACTCGGCATGGATATGTCACAAGTAGTGCTGACGGTAGAAAAATACGGTAATACCAGTGCAGCAACTGTGCCGGTGGCGCTGGATGAAGCTGTCCGCGATGGACGTATTAAACGTGGACAATTGCTCCTTCTTGAAGCTTTTGGTGGCGGTTGGACTTGGGGATCAGCGCTCGTTCGTTTTTAACAAGCGCTTGAAATTATTCAATATTTTACAAAATCACTTAACAATAGGCGGAAGAAATTCCGCCTCTCACATTTTATTTACTATGTCAGAAAAAATTACCTTTGCCGATAAAAAACGTAAAACCGTTGAGCAAGCTGAATTTACCGAAGATGGTCGCTATTTGCGCAAAGTACGTAGCTTTGTATTACGCACGGGGCGCTTGAGCGACTATCAACGCGATATGATGAACAACAACTGGGCAAATTTAGGCTTGGATTACCAAGCGACACCTTTTGATTTTAAAACGATTTTTGGCAACGAAAACCCTGTTATCTTAGAAATCGGTTTTGGTATGGGGAAAAGCTTGGTTGAAATGGCAGAGGCAAATCCCGATAAAAATTATATTGGTATTGAAGTTCATACACCGGGTGTCGGTGCATGTATTGCTTATGCCTTAGAAAAAGGGATAAAAAATTTGCGTGTGATTTGCCACGATGCGACTGAAATTTTACGAGATAGCATTGCCGATAATAGCTTAGGTGGTTTACAGCTCTTTTTCCCTGATCCTTGGCAAAAAGCGAAACACCATAAACGTCGCATAGTGCAGCCTGCCTTTGTTGAACGTGTCATTGAGAAATTAACGCCAAACGGCTTTGTGCATTTTGCAACAGATTGGGAAAACTATTCTGAACATATGTTGGAAGTATTACGCCAATTTCCACAGCTAAAAAATCAGTCGGCCACTAATGATTTTATCCCGCGTCCAGATTTTCGCCCGCTTACCAAATTTGAAGCGCGTGGGCATAAATTAGGACATGGCGTTTGGGATCTCTATTTTGTGAAGAAATAGTGTTAGAATAAATCTGAACTTAATTCCTATAGGAGAAGAAAAATGACTCAACCAATCCGTAATCGCAGACAGCGTAAAAAAATGCACTTAGCTGAATTCCAAGAATTAGGCTTTTTAGTTAAATTCCAATTTAAAGATGGCACAGGTATTGATCAAATTGATGCCACTGTTGATCGTTTTATTGATGAAGTCATCAAAGCGAACGGCTTAGCGTATGAAGGTAGTGGTTACTTACACTGGGAAGGCCTAGTTTGCCTAGAGAAATTGGGTAAATGCGATGAATCTCATCGCCAACTCGTGCAAAAATGGTTAGAAGATAACGGCTTAACTGAAATTGAAGTGAGTGCGTTATTTGATATTTGGTGGGATTTACCAATTAATGAGTAAAAGCAAAGCAAGGGGCTTTAAGGCCCCTTGTGCAATTATTTAGGAGTAGAATTTTGGAGTTTCTCGCCCCTATTCTTGCCCTTGTTATTGGGCTGTTTAATTTCATTTTAATTTTGCGAGCATGGTTACAATATTGTCGTGTTGATATTCGTTTGCCAATTTCACAGACTATTCTGCGTCTGACTTCACCCATTGTTGATCCTGTCAGTAAATTTATTCCAACAGTACGTCGCATTAATTTTGCCGCAATCTTTTTAGCCGGTGTTATTGTGACGATTCAATTTTTGATTTTAGGTATCGACCCAATGAGTGCAGGCATTATTGGTGTACTCAGTATTTTGAAAACTTTCGGGCAAATCCTGTTTTATACAACATTAATTCGGGCGCTAATGAGCTGGGTAACACAGGGAAATCATCCATTGGATTACCTCATTGCTCAAATCACCGAGCCGGTATTAGGGATAATCCGCAAAGTGCTACCGCGCACAGGGATGTTAGATTTTTCAGTGATGGTGCTTGGCTTCGGTTTGCTATTGCTTAATAATGCTATGCTTCGTGTATTTGGCGGACTTTGGGTATTAGCATAAGGAAAGCATATGCAAGCGGTCGAAATGTGTGAAAATCCGCAAGGTTTACGTTTACGGATTTTTTTACAACCCAAAGCCAGCCGAGATCAGATTATCGGTTTACACGATAGTGAACTCAAAGTTGCTATTACTGCGCCACCTGTTGATGGGGCGGCAAATGCACATTTATTGAAATATCTAAGCAAACTATTCAAAGTCCCTAAAAGCAGTATTAGGCTAGAAAAAGGCGAGTTGCAACGGCATAAACAGATTTTTATTCCGCAACCCAAACAAATCCCTACGGAAATTTTGCAAATTTTAGAGCAAAATTAAGCGCTTGCAGAATGGAAATCCAGCCGTCTAGATTGCAAGATGGCTAAATTTTGATTAGAATGCCAGCCGATTTTAGTAACTAGAGTAGGAAAAAGCATGGCAGATTGGAATGGTGAATATATCAGCCCCTATGCGGAGCATGGTAAAAAAAGCGAGCAGGTTAAAAAAATAACAGTTTCTATCCCGATTAAAGTGTTAGAAATTTTAACTAATGAACGCACCCGCCGTCAAATTCGTAATCTACGTCATGCAACAAACAGCGAGTTGTTATGTGAAGCTTTTTTGCACGCGTTTACGGGGCAACCATTGCCAACGGATGACGATTTAATGAAAGAGCGACATGATGAGATCCCAGAAGAAGCCAAAGCACAAATGCGAGAGCTTGGGATCAATCCAGATGAATGGGAATATTAGTCCCATGCCCAGCCCTGCATTTGCGGGGCTATTTTTTAACTAAAAGGAGGAATGCAGATGAATCATCCGCAAATCATCAAAGAAGCACGTTGGGCGTTATGGCTCACATTCTTATATATACTTGGCTGGCTTGCAGCTTATTTCTTACCAACACAGCGCGGGCTATTTGGTTTTCCGCTTTGGTTTGAGGCAGCGTGTATTTTTGTTCCTGTGATTTTCATTTTGTTGATTTCTATTGTCATCAAAAAATACTTTAAAGAAATTGATTTGGAGGAAACAGAATGAATAATGCTATGCTCTTACCTTTAGTCGTTTATTTGCTCTTTGTATTTGGCGTGGCATTCTATGCTTACCGCCAACGTCAAGGAAGTAGCTTTATGTCCGAATATTATGTTGGCGGGCGCTCAATGTCGGGATTTGTTCTAGCAATGACTACCGCGGCTACTTATGTCGGTGCAAGTTCTTTTATTGGCGGCCCTGGAGCGGCTTATAAATATGGCTTAGGTTGGGTCTTACTTGCTATGATCCAAGTTCCAGCAGTATTGCTTACTCTTGGCGTTATGGGGAAAAAGTTAGCCATTCTTGCCCGCAAAACCAATAGTGTGACAATTAATGATATTCTGATGGCGCGTTATCAAAATCGCTGGGTCGTTTGGGTCTCAAGTCTTGCGTTATTGCTCTCCTTCTTTGCGATGATGACAGTGCAATTTATTGGTGCAGGACGTTTGCTGGAAACTATTCTAGGGATCTCCTATCAAAGTGCGATTTTAATTTTTGCGCTGACTGTAGGGCTTTATACTTTTATTGGGGGCTTCCGAGCGGTGGTTCTTACAGATACTATTCAAGGCTTAGTCATGACGGTTGGTACATTATTATTGCTCGGTGGTGTCATTTATGCTGCGGGAGGTATCAGCAGCGCAGTAGATAGCCTTGAAGCAATTAATCCTCAGCTTATTACTCCTTATGGCATTGATGAACGCCCATTAGATTTTACTTTTATGACATCATTTTGGGTTTTAGTCTGTTTTGGTTTAATTGGCTTACCGCATTTAGTTGTGCGTAGCATGGCGTATAAAGATAGCAAAGCACTCCATCGCGCATTGATTATTGGTACTATTGTGGTGGCAATTTTAATGTTTGGTATGCATCTTGCAGGTAGCTTAGGGCGAGCGGTCTTACCAGAACTGAAGGTTGCTGACCAAGTTATTCCAAGCCTTATGCTCGCAGTATTGCCACCTGTCGTTGCAGGGATTTTCCTTGCAGCGCCTATGGCAGCGATAATGTCTTCGATTGATTCAATGCTTATTCAAGCATCATCAACTTTAATTAAAGATCTCTACCTAGCGGTGCGCCCACAAGCGGTTGAAAATGAGCAAAAAATTAAAAAATTCTCTACGCTGACGACGCTGGTCATTAGCATCCTACTCATTTTTGCCGCAATTAACCCGCCAGATATGCTAATTTGGCTAAACTTACTTTCATTAGGTGGGCTAGAAGCAACCTTCTTATGGGTAATTGTATTCGGTCTATTCTGGAAAAAAGCGAATGCGACAGGCGCAATTTGCTCAATGCTGGCAGGTTTGGCGAGCTATATTATCATGACAACATTTAAAATTTCTATTTTGAGCTTCCATGCGATTGTGCCAGCGTTATGCATAGGACTTATTGCCTTCTTGATTGGGAATAAATTAGGAACGGCTACTAGAAATTAAGCATTAAATAAAGGGCAGGGGAACTGATCAAACACTGCCCTTTTACTTAGCCTGAATTGTACTAGTTAGCTTTATATTTTAGGATACAAGCACGGATGTTTGTGCCATGGAGCTAATGTTTCAAGACTGTGAGCGAAGTATTATATCGTTGCATGACAATTATTCGCCCACCAAGTTGCACCAATTAAACCCGCGTCCTGTGCATAGTAAGCTGTTGTGATTTCAGGGCGATAAATTTCAGGCATTTGTGCCAGAAATTTTTGTACACAATCTAAATAACCTTCTGCTAAGCCAATACTCCCACCAATCGCAATGCGTTGAATATCAAGATTAATAGCCAAGTCAGCAATGAGATTTGCTATCGCTTTTGCAGATTTTTCGACTAATTCGACCGCTTGTTTATCACCTTGTCGGAAGCGGGTAAACACTTCAGGTGGTTCACAGGGGGAATGCCATTTACTTGCTTCTCGGGCAATGGCTCGACCAGAGGCGATAGCCTCTACACAGCCTCTTCGACCACAGCCACACATTTCACCATTTGGATCAGCAAGGCTATGCCCAATGTGTCCAGCGACACCATTTGTGCCTGTAAATAGTTGGCGATTTAAAATAACACCGCCGCCAACACCGGTAGAAACCGTAATAAAGGCAAAATTCTCTATATCGCTGTTATGTAGATATTCAGCACAGGCTGCCGCTTGGGCATCATTAAGTAAGTAGAGCGGTTTGTTAGTGTATTTTTTGAGGCTTTGTTCGAGTGGGAAAAAGGCGAGGTCACCGAGATTTTTAGGATTAAGCGCGGTAAGTATGCCATTTTGTATAATCCCAGTTGAAGCCACGGCGATGTGTGTGAAACGAGCCTCAAAATGTCTTAGGATTTGACAAAGTGCCTGTTCAAGAGCTTCTGCTGTGGGGGCTTGCGGTGTATGAATTTGAATGCGGTCTTGAATTTCACAATGTGTTGTATCTAAGTTGATCAATGCAGCTGCAATTTTAGTGCCACCAATATCAATGGCTAAACAAGCGGTCATTTTGGCTTCCTTTTTTGCAAATTAGTTTTGACGATTTTCAATGGCGCGGACAAACCAGCTGACAATGTGTTCTAAACGGGTAAGCGCTGATCCGACTGTGACTGCAAAAGCCCCATTTTCTATTGCAAGTTTTGCCAGTTCTGGTGTGTTATAGCGTCCTTCCGCCATCACGCGGCAACCTTGTGCAACAAGATCTTGTACAAGTTGTAGATCGGGTTCAACAGGAATCTTGCCACCAGTATAGCCAGACATTGTACTACCGATGAGATCCACGCCAAGTTGCTGGCAATATATGCCTTCTGCAAAATTAGAGCAATCAGCCATCGACATTATGCCTAATGCTTGAATGCGTTTAACACAAGCTTCAATACTTGTTGGGCGTATGCGATCTGTGCCATCGAAGGCAATAATATCTGCACCAGCGTGATAGAGATCGTCAATATCTTGTAGAAATGGCGTAATCCGTACAGGGCTATCGGGCAAATCGCGCTTAACAATGCCAATAATTGGAACATTAACGACTTTTCGAGCTGCTTTTAGGTTTTCAATGCCTTCAATGCGTAGCCCCGCAGCACCACCTGCCACTGAAGCAGCGGCCATTGCCGCTACAATTTCTGGTTTGTCCATCGGACCATTATCAACAGGCTGGCAGGAGGCAATAAGCCCATGTTGGATCTGGGCTAAAATCTGCTCTTTGGATAATCTTGACATAAAAACTCCAATATTTTTTATAAAAACAGAAATTTGCTCCAAAGATTAATCTTGTAGACGAGGAAAAACAATTGGATTAGGTAAAAATTGAGAAGTAGATCAAATTTCTCACTATAAAATGCTTCAAAATGGAAAAGTGGTAAGATTTTATAAAAATAAATTTGTATAATGCGGGAACTTTTTCACACCGGTTGTTCATAATCGGTTTTTTTATCACAAGAGGTATCTTATGGGTATGTTAAACAGCCTGCTAGGCATAGTAGCATTGTTAGCAATAGCTTTCCTGTTATCAAATAATAAAAAGGCAATCAATCTGAGAACCGTATTGGGAGCATTGGCAATTCAAATTTCAATTGGTGCCGTGATCCTATATTGGGAAGCAGGGCGTCATGCTTTAAAAGCAACAGCGGAAGCGGTCAGTAAAGTGATTAGCTACGGTAATGAAGGTATTAATTTTGTATTCGGTGGTTTACCAGGTACAGGCGGCGAAGGTTTTGTTTTTGCATTAGGTGTACTGGCTCCAATCGTTTTCTTCTCTTCTCTTATTTCCGTTCTCTACTATCTCGGCATCATGCAGATTGTTATCCGTATTCTTGGCGGGGCATTACAAAAAGTATTAGGTACTTCTAAACCAGAATCAATGTCTGCGGCAGCGAATATCTTTGTTGGTCAAACAGAGGCGCCATTAGTGGTCAAACCATTTATTAAATCCATGACAGATTCAGAGTTATTTGCCATTATGTGTGGCGGTTTAGCTTCTGTATCTGGTGCGGTAATGATCGGTTATGCTCAGATGGTTGGTGCAGCAATGCCAGATCAAAAAGAAGCATTCTTAGCGTATTTAATCGCTGCGGCATTTATGGCTGCGCCAGGCGGTTTACTATTTGCGAAAATTTTACATCCTCAAACTGAATCATTTAAAGATGAGTTAGAAGATGCAGATTATGATGAAAAACCAACGAATATTTTGGATGCGGCAGCAGCTGGTGCATCGTCTGGTATGCAATTAGCTATGAATGTTGGTGCAATGTTATTAGCATTCATTGCATTAATCGCTATGTTAAATGCCTTTATCGGCTGGATTGGTGCATTATTTGGCTTTGAGGGAGTGACCATGCAGTCACTACTTGGCTATATCTTCCAACCATTAGCGTGGGTAATTGGTGTACCATGGGGTGAAGAAGCGCAAATTGCAGGTTCATTAATTGGTTCAAAAATTATTGTCAATGAATTTGTGGCTTATGCTGATTTAGTGAAATATGTAGGCCCTGAAGCGACAGTACAATTAGGTGCGAAAACAATCGCAATTATCACCTTCGCACTGTGTGGTTTTGCAAATTTAAGCTCTGTGGCAATTTTAATCGGCGGCTTAGGCGGAATGGCGGCTAATCGTCGTGGTGACGTAGCAAGAATGGGCTTAAAAGCGGTTGCTGCCGGTACACTTTCTAACTTAATGAGTGCGACTATCGCAGGCCTGTTTATCGGGCTGGGTGGTTCCATCATGTAATTCATTCACTCACAACACCGCAGGCAACTGCGGTGTTGTCGTTTTTGCAGTAGTAAAACGATTGCGTAAGGAGTAAATAGTTATGAATTTAAAACAGTATGCAGAAAAAGCATTATCATTAATGGATTTAACTACGTTAAATGATGATGATACAGATGCGAAAGTGATTGCATTATGTCAAAATGCTAAGACTTCATTTGGCACACCTGCTGCCGTTTGTGTGTATCCTCGTTTTGTGCCGATTGCGCGTAAAACGTTAAAACAGCTTGGCATTGAGCAGGTAAAAATTGCGACAGTTACTAATTTCCCACATGGTAATGATGACATTGAAATAGCGCTTGCTGAAACGCAAGCCGCGATTGCCTATGGCGCAGATGAGGTTGATGTTGTATTTCCTTACCGTGCATTGATGGCGGGGGATGAACAAATCGGCTTTGAGTTAGTAAAACGTTGTAAAGCGGCATGTGCAGAAAATAATGTATTATTAAAAGTCATTATTGAATCAGGTGAGCTAAAAACCGAAGCGCTTATTCGTAAAGCGAGCGAGATTTCGATTCAGGCAGGGGCTGATTTTATTAAGACTTCCACCGGTAAAGTTGCCGTTAATGCTACACCAGAAAGTGCGAAAGTGATGTTAGAGACAATTCGTGATCTTGGTGTTGCCGACAAAGTTGGCTTTAAAGCTGCAGGTGGTGTGAAAACCACAGAAGAAGCAAAACTATATTTAGAGCTTGCTAGCGAGATTCTCGGCAAAACATGGGCAGATTCTGCACATTTCCGTTTTGGCGCATCAAGCTTATTGGCAAATTTATTAGCCACATTAAATGATCAAGAGGCCACAGAAGTTACTGGCTACTAATGAAGCGGTTTATTTTGGTAAAAAATTTGCAAATTTAAACCGCTTGAACTCGACAATTTAACAGTAAAACAAGAGGAACAAAAAATGACTCCACATATTAACGCACCTGCAGGTGCATTCGCTGATGTAGTATTAATGCCTGGCGACCCACTCCGTGCAAAATATATTGCTGAAACTTTCTTAGAAAATGCAGAACAAGTAACAAATGTACGTAACATGTTTGGTTACACAGGGACTTATAAAGGCCGCCGTATCTCGGTAATGGGTCATGGTATGGGGATTCCATCTTGCTCAATCTATGCAAAAGAGCTAATTACAGAGTATGGCGTGAAGAAAATTATCCGTGTAGGTTCTTGTGGCGCTGTGCGTGCTGACGTTAAATTACGTGAAGTTGTGATTGGTCTTGGTGCTTGTACTGATTCTAAAGTGAATCGTATTCGCTTTAAAGATAATGATTTTGCTGCAATTGCAGATTTTGAAATGACGCAAGCAGCAGTACAAGCCGCAAAACAAAAAGGAGTAAATGTCCGCGTTGGTAACCTATATTCAGCAGATTTATTCTATACACCAGATGTTGAAATGTTTGACGTAATGGAAAAATACGGCATTTTAGGTGTAGAAATGGAAGCAGCGGGTATCTATGGTGTTGCCGCGGAATTTGGTGCAAAAGCACTAACTATTTGCACAGTTTCAGATCACATTCGTACGCATGAGCAAACGACAGCAGAAGAACGCCAGCTGACGTTCAATGATATGATTGAAATTGCGTTAGAATCAGTATTAATTGGCGATCAAGCTTAGTTTTCTAAATGAAAGGCAGTGTAAGAACACTGCCTTTTTTCTACTCTAATACCGACAATCCAGGCAAAGTGTTGAAACTTTCTCGCTTTACTGTATGGTGAAAATCTTCAAAGTAAGCAGTATTTTGATCATTTTCACGAATGGCACCATACAGCGTACTATGTAACCCCTGTTCCGTGATTTTACGTGCAACGACATAGCCCCGTTCTAAATAGGGTTTTACTGCCCAATATGGTAAGGTGGCAATACCGCGTTTGCTTGCTACTAATTGAATAATTGCAATTGTTAGTTCACTGGTACGGCGGCTTGGATTAATTCCCGCAGGAAAGAGAACTTTACGTAATAAATCCAACATATCATCAGGCACAGGATAAGTGATAAGCGTTTCATCGCGGAAATCTTCAGCCAGCCAAACCTCTTTTTGTGCTAAAGGGTGATCTTTGGAGCAAATACCCACCATTTCGTAAGAGAAAAGAGGCTGGAAGATAATGCCTGCAGTTTCTTCAATCTCAGCAACAACAGCCCAATCCGCACGATGATTTAGGAGTAAGCCTACTGTATCGGTATGGAAACCGGAAACAATATCTAGCTCCACCTGCCCCCAGCTCTGACGGAATTTATCCATCGCTGGCATCAGCCAGTCGAAGCATGTATGGCATTCAACTGCAATACGTAGCTCACCCGCCTCACCTTGCTTAATTCGGGCTAAATCCAACTCTGCTTGAATGACTTTAGGCAAAATATCATAGCCAAGGCGAATCAATCGTTCTCCTGCTGGTGTAAAGCGAATAGGCATACTTTTACGCTCAAAAAGCTGCAAATCATATTGATCCTCAATTAATTTGATTTGGTGGGAAAGTGCGGATTGGGTTAAATGTACTTGCTTTGCGGCGAGAGAAATACTGCCACTTTCTTTTAAAGCAATCAGCGTTTTTAAATGGCGGAGTTCAAGGAAAGTCGGTTTCATATATTGTCTTTGTGATCAAGGACTCAAAAATGAAATTATGATACCGCTTTTTATTGAAGATAATAAGGCTTTTATTTACACTGCTGTGGATTTTTCTGCTACAACAAATGGCATAATGAATGCCGAAACAGTGGATGTCATTAATCTAAATGCCAATATAAGCGGTAATAGTTTTACTGGTTCTGCAAATTCAGCCTCCTTAAGCGGAACGGCTAAAGTAGAAGGTAAATTCTACGGTGAAAATGCAAAAGAGCTCGGAGGCATGTTTAAAGCGGCGGATTGGGTTGGTGCATTTGGCGCGAGCAAATAATTTCTTCGCCTAAACAAGCGGTTGGATTTTGGGATAATTTTGCAAAAAATTGTAAAAATCTGACCGCTTATATTTGATAAAACCTGCTAAAAATTCGCCTTTCCTACGGTTATCGTGTAAAATCTCCGCCTTTTCTGAACAGTTCCATCTAAGTAAATTTATGCAACAAAAACCTTTGCGTGGCTTTCTCTACGCATTACTCGCATCCATGACATGGGGAACCTTACCAATTGCCGTTCAGCCATTGCTTGCGACTATTGATGCGCAAACCTTGGTATGGTATCGATTTTGGGTTGCTGGGCTAGGTTTGGCGCTATTTTTTGTTTTAACTAAGCGATTGCCTAGTGCCAGAGCATTTAGTCCACGAGTGTTTAAGTTAATCTTTTTAGGTGTGTGTGGCTTGGCGGCAAATTTTTTCCTGTTCAGTGAAGCCTTAAATTATATTTCACCGACCACCAACCAAGTTTTATGGCAGCTCGCGCCTTTCACCATGATTTTGTGCGGGGTGGTGATTTTTAAAGAGAAATTTGGGCAACATCAGAAAATGGGTTTAATTCTGTTGCTTATTGGTTTAGCCGCATTTTTTAATGAACGAATGGGCGAAATTCTGCAATTTGGTGATTATGCAGTGGGAATTCTTATTTCAGCTTCTGCTGCTATCATTTGGGTTTGCTATGGCATTGCGCAAAAATTACTTTCGGCAACGTTTAGCTCACAGCAAATTTTGATGATTATTTATCTTGGTTGTGGCGTGGCAATTTCTCCCTTTGTATCACCAAGCCAACTATTTGAAATTAATGGCTTTTTAATAGGCTGTTTTTTATATTGTTGCTTAAATACTTTTATAGGCTATGGCGCTTATGCCGAAGCATTAAACTATTGGGATGCCACTAAGGTGAGCGTGGTAACCATTTTATTGCCGATTTTTACGATGATCTTTTCCCATTTAGGGCATTGGTTAATGCCTGATTTTGTCCCTGAGCTAACCATGAATTGGCTGAGCTATCTTGGTGCTTTTATTGTCGTGGCGGGGACCATTTTATCGGCGATTGGGCATAAGATTTTTAAATAATTTAACTCTCTTTCTATGGTATTCAGCGAAAGAAGTTACAGGAGAATAGAATAATGAAATTTATTGATGAAGCACTAATTCGTGTTGAAGCTGGCGATGGCGGTAATGGTTGTGTCAGTTTCCGCCGTGAAAAGTTTATCCCGAAAGGCGGGCCGGATGGCGGTGATGGCGGTGATGGCGGTGATGTGTATCTAGTTGCAGATGAGAATCTAAATACACTTATCGATTACCGTTTTACCAAGCGTTTTGCCGCTGGGCGTGGTGAAAATGGACGTAGCTCTGACTGTACTGGGCATCGTGGTAAAGATATCACTTTGCGTGTACCAGTTGGAACGCGCGCAATCGATAATGATACCCAAGAGGTGCTGGGCGATTTGACTAAGCACGGAATGAAAATGCTGGTGGCCAAAGGCGGCTATCACGGTTTAGGGAATACCCGTTTTAAATCTTCGGTAAATCGTGCACCACGTCAAAAAACCAATGGCACGCCCGGGGAAAAACGTGATTTACAGCTTGAGCTTATGCTGCTGGCTGATGTGGGGATGCTTGGGTTACCTAATGCAGGCAAATCAACCTTTATCCGTGCGGTTTCTGCGGCAAAACCGAAAGTTGCCGATTATCCATTTACTACACTTGTACCAAGTTTAGGTGTAGCTCGCGTAGGCTCTGATCGCAGTTTCGTGGTGGCGGATATTCCGGGATTGATCGAAGGCGCGGCGGACGGCGCTGGTTTAGGGATCCGTTTCCTAAAACACTTAGAGCGCTGCCGTGTATTAATTCACTTAGTGGATATCTTACCAATTGATGAAAGCGATCCTGCTCAAAATATCTCAATTATTGAAAGCGAACTCTTCCAATACAGTGAAAAGTTATCAGAAAAACCAACGTGGTTAGTCTTCAATAAAATTGATACGATTGGCGAAGAAGAAGCTCGTGAAATTGCAGACAAAATCTGTGAAGAAATTGGTTGGGAAGGTGATTATTACTTAATTTCTGCCGCAACAGGGCAAAATGTACAAGATTTAACTCGTGATATTATGGACTTCATTGAGGCTAATCCGCGTCTTGAGGCAGAAGAAAAAGCAACTGAAGAAGTTGCGTTCAAATGGGATGATTACCATCAACAAGCAATGCAAAATCCAATTACTGAAGATGATTGGGATGACTTAGACGACGATGGTTGGACAGAAGAGGATGACGAAGGGGTAGAGATTATCTACGAACGTCGTTAAGTGCATTGAGATAACACAAAAATTAACAGCACGTATTTGAGTCATTTTCAAGTACGTGCTGTTTTATTTTCAAGTCGCTTGATTTGCTTTTTCTATCTGCTTAGAAGCACGAGCTTTAAGGGCGTACTTGAAAAGGTTACTATTTAAGAAAATAGCGATAAGCGGGACTTTGGCTAACATTTTCATAAGTATAGCCTAATTTAGCTAAATCTTGCTCGAAGGTGGTTTGATCTTGCTCCGGCACAATAAATGCAGCCAAAATATCGCCATAATCTGCACCGTGAGCCCGGTAATGGAATAATGAAATATCCCAGTTGATTAAGGTTTCCAAGAATTTGCGTAGCGCGCCTTTTTGTTCTGGGAATTCGAAGTTATAGAGCTGCTCGCGTACAATACTTTGTGGTCTGCCTCCCACCATATAGCGAATATGTGTTTTGGCGATTTCGTCATCTGACATATCGGTAACATCATAACCATTGTGTTGGAGATCGGTAATAATTTCGGCAATTTCTGTTTTGCCTGAAACACGTACCCCAACAAAAATACACGCTTGAGTATCATCTGAATGGCGATAATTAAACTCTGTGACGGCTCGATTACCCAGTACTTCACTGAATTTTAAGAAACTGCCGTTTTGCTCAGGAATGGTTACAGCCAGTAAGGCTTCGTGTTTTTCACCAATTTCGCAGCGTTCAGAAACATAGCGTAGTGTGTGGAAATTGAGATTTGCTCCAGAAAGCACGCAGGCTAAATTTTTTCCTTGTAGATGATGTTGCTCAACATATTTTTTCAAACCAGCTAAGGAAGTTGCGCCGCTTGGTTCGGCAATTGCGCGTACGTTTTCAAAAATATCTTTTAGGGCAGCACAAATTTCATCGTTGTCTACTAGCACAATATCATCTACATATTGCTGGCAAAGACGGAAGGTTTCATCACCAATGCGTTTAACCGCAATCCCATCGGCAAATAATCCTACACGCTCAAGATCGCAAGGAGCCCCCTTTTTTAATGCATGATACAGGCAAGCAGAATCCTTACTTTCCACTCCGATAATTTTTATCTCAGGAGCTAGTTGTTTGATGAGTGTCGCAATCCCTGCAATTAGCCCACCGCCACCAACGGGAACAAATATCATATCCAGATCGGAATGTTGCTGTAGTAGCTCCATACCAATAGTACCTTGCCCTGCAATGACCAGAGGATGATCGAAAGGTGGAATAAAAGTCATACCAAGTTCTTGAGATAATTCAATCGCCTTGGCTTTAGCTTCATCAAAATTTGCACCAAATAATAATGCTTCACCACCGTATCCTCGCACTGCATCCACTTTAATTGAGGGCGTGTTTTGTGGCATGACAATTAATGCGCGTAGCCCAAGATGCTTTGCTGAAAGCGCTACACCCTGTGCATGATTGCCGGCTGAGGCGGTGATCACCCCCACATTTTTTTGGGCAGGCGAGAGATTCGAAATCATGGCATAAGCACCACGTAGCTTGAAGCTGTGTACTGGCTGTCGATCTTCCCGTTTAATGAAAATAGTATTTCCCAAACGCTCAGAAAGTTTTTCCATTTTTTGTAGGGGAGTATGTTGGGCAAGATCGTAGATTTTTGAACTGACAATAGCACGTAGATAATCCGTGCCGTTCATTTGCTGGTTATCACTCATTTTGTTTTCCTGTGTTTGTATAGCTGAATATATTTTCCCTTCTAAATTCACTGTTTCAATACAGTTGTTTTTGAGAAGAAACATATTTTGATTTCGTTCAGAGATAGAAATCAGCAGGGGAGTAAGCTATAAATTGTTTCGATTTTTCTATTTTTTTATTCTGATCAAAAAACGGGGGACAAAATCCCCCGTCATTGAATAAAAATTACTGTTTATTGCATTTTTCATCAGCTGTGTGATGATGGTGATGATGTTCATCACAGCATTCACCATTATGATGATGGTGATGATGCTCATCACAGCAGCCTTCATGAGCTTCTTCGTGATGATGACCTCCGCAGCCACAGCCATTGTGGTGATGATGGTGGTGGTGACCGCCGCAGCCACAGCCGTGACCTTCTTCATCGCTGTCATGCCCACCACAGCAGCCACCATGCTCGCCGTGAATATGACCGTGAGCAATCTCTTCGAGGGTTGCTTCACGGATTGAGACTACTTCCACAGAGAATAGCAACTCTTGGCCTGCTAACATGTGGTTACCGTCCACCACTACTTCATCGCCATCTACTTCAGTGATAACGACCGGTAATGGACCAATGTCTGTATCTGCAATAAAACGCATACCCACTTCTAATTCATCTACGCCCATAAATACATCTTTTGGCACACGTTGCACCATATTGTCGTTATATTCACCATAGCCTTCTTCAGGTTTTACACGCACTTCAAAAGTCTCACCCACGGCTTTACCTTCTAAAGCATTTTCTAAGCCCACCACAAGGTTATTATGACCGTGTAGATACTCTAACGGTTGTTCAACAGGTGCTTCATCGACTAATACGCCATCTTGAGTACGAACTTGGTAAGCGATGCTTGGCACAAGATTTTTTGCGATTTTCATTTTAAATTCCTTTCTTTAAGTGTAAAAGTTCAAGCATTGTAACGGTTTGTTGGGGATTTGCAAATTTTCCCCAAAAAAAGACCGCTTGTTGCATAATCTACAAGCGGTCCGGTTTTTACAATTTGCTGTTAATCTGTGATATCCGGGGTAACTGCATCTACCACGGTAACAGCAGTACTCACTGCTGCGCCAGCAACTGAGGCTGCTGCACCAACTACCGAGGTAACTAAGCAGCCGCTTAACAAGCAAGTTGAGGTAATAAGAAAAATCAATTTTTGCATATCGAGTTTTAAACAAGAAACCCCATCAGCGATGGGGTTACAATCAAAGTGAGATTATTTTTCTTCTGCAATGAAACGGTAAACCAATGCGCCAATTACCGCACCAACGATTGGTGCAACCCAGAATAACCATAATTGTTCAATAGCCCAGCTACCTTGGAAGAGTGCAACACCAGTAGAGCGTGCAGGGTTTACAGAGGTGTTGGTGACAGGAATACTGATCAAGTGGATTAAGGTTAAAGCCAAACCGATTGCAATTGGGGCAAAACCTGCCGGTGCACGTTTATCTGTTGCGCCCATAATGATGATTAAGAAGAAGGCGGTTAATACGATCTCAATTAATAGCGCAGCAACTAAGCTATAACCGTGTGGAGAGTGCTCTGCATAACCGTTGCTTGCAAAACCAGCAGTTGCATCAAAGCCTGTAGCGCCAGATGCGATAGTATAAAGCACAGCGGCTGCCGCGATTGCACCTAAAACTTGTGATGCAATGTATGGTAGTAAGTCTTTGCTGTTGAAACGACCACCGACTAATAAACCGATAGATACAGCAGGGTTGAAGTGACCACCAGAGATATGACCAACCGCATAAGCCATGGTTAATACGGTTAAACCGAAAGCCAATGAAACGCCAGCGTAGCCGATACCTAAATCAGGGATACCTGCTGCTAATACTGCGCTACCACAACCACCAAATACTAACCAGAATGTACCGAAAAATTCGGCAAAATATTTTTTCATGTTTAAGTTCCTTTTAAGGTAAATGTTCAATACGTTTTTGCGTATCGTCCGAGTGAATTGCCGACTATCGGCATTATTAGCAAAGCAGGCTCCGCCTACTTATCTAATTCTATTATTCAAAAACCACTTTACCAGAGGCTGTGGCGCTGATGAGCTGTTTGCCTGCTTCTAGTGGCAATTTGTTCTCTGTTGCCATTTTGGCGCTACTTAATGCGTACATTCTACTCTCATCATGTGGTGCATAGCCGTTTGGCGTATTTAATTGCACCTCTGTCAGTGTATATTTTTGGGCATTTAACCCTTTTTGAATGATTTCGGCTTTATGTTGAAACTGTTTGATAATTTCTAATGTCATCTCATCCTCTAAAGCCGCAGCTTTTTCTGGTGAAACGCTAAAATCAATAGCAGTGATAGCAATTTCCTCATCTAAATGGTCAAGGATATTGGCTATAGCATCAAAATTCTTACTGATTAAGCGAATTCGCCCTTCTGCCACCCAGCCTATTACCTTGCCTTTTTGATCATAATCCGCGTAGTTTGAAATGCCTTCGGCAATTAGCTCAATATCTGCATTTTGTTTGGCTTGTTCAAGCACTTTGTTTAAGTTCGCTGAGACTGCTTTTTTCAATTCTGGTAGTTTTTTACCGGCTTTACGACTGAATACTTCGGCAGTCATTAAATCTTTCTCAACCGTACGACTCACTTGGGTTGAAAATTGAAAGGTCGCGCCTTTTTCATGAGGGGCAGGCTGTGCATGAGCATGTAGCGCGAATCCGAGAGTCATCATTGCAAGCATCAGAGAATGTGTTAATTTCATGGTTTGTCTCCTTATCAAAATTGCCGAGCTTAGAGTGATTTGATTAAGCTAAGTTCCCTCAGTTACGCTCAAAACAATGGCTTTGCCGAAATTTTCAGCATCTATTTGCCATTTAATATTACAGCCTGCCAAACTCATACCATAAATTCGCTGACTGGCTTTACCTTGTTGATAAGCGGGGCGCGGGTCTTGTTCTAAAACCTCACGGATAAAGTTTAGCGGATTGGAAATTGAAAATTTTGCAAAATTTGAACAATTTTGCACCGCTTGCTGTGCTTCGGGGCTAAATTCTACGCTTAATGTTGCAGGTGGCTTTTGTTGTGCAAAGCCGGAAAGTGCATTTGGCTCATTGTCTGCATAGGCGATATAAGGCTTAATATCTAAAATAGGCGTACCATTGACTAAATCTACGCTACCTAAATGTAACAAAACTTCGCCGTTACTGATTTCAACCTTACGCAGTGCCACTTTTGACAATCCAATCGGGTTAGGACGATGAGTGGCTCGGCTTGCGAAAACGCCGATTCGCTCATTTCCACCTAAGCGAGGAGGACGTACGGTTGCATGCCAGCTACGCTCAGGAATTTGATGAAACTGAAAAATAAGCCAGAGATGGCTAAATTGCTCAATACTACGCACAGCATCTGCTTGATTAAACGGCGGTAGCAAACGCAAAATGCCGTGACCTTCCTGCACTAAATTCGGTTGCCGAGGCACGGCAAATTTTTCATCAAACGGGCTTTCCATCACACCGATTGGCTGGATGGTCAGACTTGTGAATGTACTCGGCATAAAGTGTTAATTTTCTGCTAAAAATCAAAAACAAAGTCGTTATTTTGTAATAATATGCTTCGCTTTGAAAGTAAAAGCGCAGAAATTTGTCGTAAACGGGATAACAATGAATAAAAATTCAACATTTTCAATTTGGTTTAGTACTGCACGCCCAAAAACATTGCCATTAGCATTGGCTTCTATTTTAGTCGGTTCGGCATTGGCATATTGGGCAGGGCATTTTGATTGGCTAACAACCCTGCTTGCCTTACTAACCACGACTTTATTACAAATTCTGTCTAATTTTGCCAATGATTATGGTGATCATATTAAGGGCTCGGATACGGCAGAGCGTATCGGGCCAAAGCGAGCAATTCAGCATGGGGCAATTAATGGTGAGCAGCTTAAAAAATCACTTTATATCGTTGGGGCACTGAGCTTTTTGTCTGGGGTATCGCTTATTGCTTATGCCTATCAATCATTGCAAGATTTAGTCGTTTTCTTGAGTCTCGGCATTATCGCAATTATTGCTGCTATTACTTATACGGTCGGGAAAAAACCCTATGGCTATTTGGGGTTAGGTGATATTTCTGTGCTGATTTTTTTTGGTTTTTTAGCGGTATTAGGCACATTCTATCTGCAAGCTCATAGTGTGCCATTGCTGATTTATTTGCCTGCGTTAGGTTGTGGTTTACTTTCCGTTGCCGTGTTAAATATCAATAATCTGCGGGATATTGAACAAGATCGTAAAGCGGGCAAAACGACCTTGATTGTGCGGATTGGCAGCCAGAATGGTCGTTGTTATCACCTTGTCTTACTGGTATTAGCGGTATTGTCTTATTTCATTTTTGGTTTGTTTGCTTTTCAACATTGGTATAGTTTTGTATTTTTACTTGCTGTGCCATTATTAGCCAAACACGGATATTTTGTGTATCAACATAAAGATCCTAGTGAATTACGGCCTATTTTAGGGCAGATGGCAGGCTTAGCGTTGCTCACAAATGTGTTATTTAGTATGGGGTTGGTCTTTTAACAAGCGGGGGATTTTGCAAAATTTTCTGCAAAATTAACCGCTTACATTTAAATAGGAGAACTCAATGAAAAAAGTTGCACTATCTTTTCTCGCACTCTTACTTTCAGGCTGCGTAAATACGGAATTATCAACAAGCCAAAGTCAGTACAGTGTTGAAAATCAGGCAAGGATTCGTTTGTTTGGACAAAATGGCAGGCCTACAGTTATGGAAGTTAATCTTGCGGGTCAAAAAGAGAAAATCAGCGTGGGTGGTGGAATGGGGCAAGCGCTCTCTTCACTCGTTGGGCTAAAAGGCAATGAAAGTCTTGGTATGCCTGAGACAATATTTAGCAAAAATCCAAGCCAATTCTCGGTTATTGGTTCAACCCCTTTCTTTAAGGAGTTTATTATTCCTGCTAATGCTGAAATTACAGTAAATAACTCAATTTCTACCCCACCACATAAATTTCAAGATGCCGTAGGAAATGTGATCATCAGCTATGCTTATTGTACTGGTAATAAAATAACTTTTACTGCGAAGGCTGGAAAGGATTATGAGGTCGTGCCAAGCCAATCTAGCCAAGAATGTGGTGTAACACTTTACGAATTAAATTAACGAAATGCCCTCAAAGGATAGTTTGAGGGCATTGTTTTAGAATAATTAAGCGAGATCTGCACCGTTTGAAGCGATCACTTTTTTATACCAGAAGAAGGAATCCTTGCGTAGGCGCTGGCGGCTACCGTTACCATCATCATCAATGTCTACATAGATAAAGCCGTAGCGTTTGGACATTTCAGAGGTAGACATACTCACCAGATCAATAGGCCCCCATTCCAAATAGCCCCAAAGTTCCACGCCATCGCTAATTGCTTCTTGCATTTGTTCGATATGCGCGCGTAGATAATCAATGCGATAGCTATCGTGAATTTTGCCATCTTCCACAACATCGTAAGCACCTAAACCGTTTTCAACGATAAATAGTGGTTTTTGATAGCGGTCGTACATTTCATTTAAAGTGAGACGTAAGCCAATCGGATCAATTTGCCAACCCCAATCGGAGGCTTGTAGGTAAGGATTTTTTACGCCCTCAATTAAGTTGCCCCCTACTTTTTCCCCTTGATCTTCGTGTTGGGTAACACAAACGGACATATAGTAACTAAACGAAATAAAATCGACTGGGTATTGTTTTAAAATGGCATCATCGCCCAAGGCTTTTTGAATATGTACATTATTTTCTTGCCAGTGGCGAAGCATATATTTTGGATATTCACCACGTGCATGTACATCTGTATAAAAGAGGTTTTGTTGATTGCCCCATTGAGCTTTGCGCTGGTCGATAGGATCGGCGGTCAAAGCATAGTGTAACATGCGTGCAAGCATACAGCCCATTTTAGCATCGGGAATAATTTCATGTAGCGCTTTGGTTGCAAGGCTGCTGGCAATAAATTGATGGTGCAGGGCTTGATATTTTGCATTTTCACGTTCTGCAGGCGGAATGCGATCTAATATTACTCCCGCACCGGTATATGGGCTGTGCATGGTCACCATATTAATTTCATTGAAGGTGAGCCAGTATTTCACTTTATCTTTATAGCGGTGGAAGACGGTTTCTGCATAGCGCACAAAATGCCCAACAACGGCTCTATCTAAAAAGCCATTATATTTTTGCACCAGACCAAGTGGGATTTCATAGTGACAGAGTGTCACCATTGGCTGAATGCCGTGTTTGAGCAATTCATCAAAAACTTGATCGTAGAAAGCTAATCCTTCCTCGTTTGGTTGTTCATCGTAGCCGTTCGGGAAAATTCGAGCCCAATGTAGTGAAATACGGAACATTTTAAAGCCCATTTCAGCTAAGAGTGCGATATCTTCTTTGTAAGTATGGTAAAAATCGATTCCCTCGCGTTTTGGAAAACGTGCTTGGAATTTGCCTGCAAGAATATCTTCAATGCGTTGTGATGAGACCTCTATAGATGCACTATGTGCCCCTCGTTCCGCTTTAGGGACATAGGCAACCATATCTGCACTGGAAAGCCCTTTACCGCCTAAATCAAAGCCTCCTTCAATTTGGTTAGCAGCAGTTGCGCCGCCCCAGAGAAAATGATTTGGAAATGGTTTTAAACTACTCATGTTTTACTCCTGTTTGTAAAATTTTGTTAAAAATTGACCGCTTGTCTTATGCATCGATCTTATGCTTTATTGGCAACTACCTTCATCAACGGTTCGCCGTGATAGATATGGGGCTCGGTCGTGGTGATGACATCCAGATAATCATCGCTATTGGCGATAATAATAGGGGTCATGAGTGAATAACCTGCTTGGCTGATTTTCTCAATATCAAAACGGCTAAGTAGTTGTCCTGTGCTAATTCGTTCGCCTTCTTTGACAAATACCTCAAAATGTTCTCCGTTTAGTTGGACAGTATCAATACCAACATGAATTAAGATTTCTAGCCCGTCGTCAGAGATTAAGTTAATCGCATGTTTGGTTGCAAAAATAGAACTGATTGTGCCGTTTATCGGGGCATGTAATTCTCCTTTTTCTGGCAAAATGGCTATACCTTTGCCCAGCGCCTCGGACGCAAATAGCGGGTCTGCAATGGTGCTGAGTTTATGCACTTCACCTGCAAGCGGGCTAATTAAGCTATATTTTTGCAAAGGAATGGTGGAAACAGGAGAAGTCGTGCTGGTTTTGTCCGCTTTCATTGTGTTGGCATTTTTGTTGGGTAGCATGGTATCGCTATATCCGAAGAGATAGGTGAGTACTCCTGCTGCGATAAATGCCGTTAGCATACCTAAGGTGTAAGTAATGATATTGCTACCTTCACCAATAATCACAGGGTAAAGCAGTAAACCTGAGAAACCAAAGGCAAACATTTTAGTTCCTCCCCAACCAATCAGCGCTCCACCAATAGCTCCACCAATCACGCCACAGATAAATGGTTTTTTAAAGCGTAGGGTTATACCGTAGATCAGCGGTTCGGTGATTCCGAGTACCCCACTAAAGGTGGTGGAACCGGCCAGTGATTTAATTTGTGGATCACGGCTTTTTAAAAATACAGCGAATGTTGCCCCTGCTTGACCAAGCACAGCCGCTGCGGTTAATGGACCGATTAAATCAAAGCCAACTACCGCCATGTTGTTGATCATTATTGGCACAATGCTCCAGTGAATTCCGAAGATCACTAATACTTGCCAAATAGCACCAACTACAATCCCAGTTGCAATAGGGCTTGCGTCATACAACCAAGCTAGTACGGTTGCAATGCCACTACCGATACCACTGCCTATCGGGCCGATCACTGCAAAAGTAAAAGGCACTATTACCAAGAGTGTGCAAGCCGGAGCGAAGAAATTTCGGACAGACTCATGCCAAATGCTTTCAAAGAAACGTTGTATGTAGGCTTGTACAGACACAGCGATTAAAATTGGAATAACGCTATAGGCGTAGTTCATCATTGCTAATTCGAAGCCCAGAAAATGTAGCCCTTCACCTTTCGCCGTGATTTCTACGATATTTGGATAAAGTAATGCACCAGCAACGGCTACCGCAATATAAGGGCTGGCTTTTACTTTATTTGCACAGGTAATCGCAAGTAAGATTGGCAAGAAATAGAAGGTGGAACTGGCTGCCGCATCAAGTACTGCGTAAGTGCCATCGCTTGTTTCGAGTAAGCCTGTAACCTGCAAAATTGCAATCAGACCTTTTAAGATACCAGCCCCTGCCATCACGCCAATTAGAGGAGTGAAAGAACCTGAGAGGAAATCAATCGCACGGTTAATTAAGCTTGGTTTTGGCAAGTCGGTTTCACCTCCTGCTTCAATCTGGGCAATTTGCATAATTTGTGCATAGACTTTTGGGACATTATTGCCGATGACAATCTGAAATTGTCCTCCACTTTCTACTACACTAATCACCCCTGCGGTTTGATTAAGTGCATCTTTATTTGCTTTGGCTTTATCTTTTAGCACAAAGCGTAGTCGAGTGGCACAGTGTACCAGTGAATGAATATTTTGTTCGCCGCCGACTAATTTGACAATCTCTGCGGCGAGTTTGCTGAAGTCTTTTGCCATAAAGAGCTCCTCTGCTTGAAAAGCAAAAAAGCCTAAATTCCGCTCGCAGTTTGACTGTGGAGTGGAATTTAGGCTTGCCGAATAAACGTAACACCCTAAATGTGTTTATGGAATTCAAGGTATAAAAAAAGCCTGAATGGTTTGAATATGTAATCTTATCCAAACCATTCAAGCCTTGCCCTTAAGGTTACAACCTTGACAGAAGGGAATTTAGGTGATTTTGATGTTTAATGCAACGTATAATGTTTTAAATTGTGATCTGCTTCACATTTTGCAGAAAAATAGCAAAAATTTACCGCTTGTCTCCGATGACACGCTGAATATGGATAATTAAATAGAGTTGTTCGTCATGATTAAGGGCTTTATTAAATTGATTTTGTAGGTAGCGAGCAATTTTTTCAACACAGCGAAAAGCCTCTGGGTAAGCAATTTGTGTTTGAGTATAGAGAAAATCATCATGGCTACTGTAAATGGTTTGGGGCTGGAACAGGCGAAAAGCAAAGTGCTGCAAATGCGTAATAAAACGGGTGTAGTCGTAGCTTTCTTCGTTAAGCTGTTGATGAAAATGGTGGCTCACAATGTTGAGAATATCTTTAATAATTTGTGTGGTACGGTAGGTTTCTTGCATATCAGCATCGGTTCTGGCATTAAAAATATGCAGGGCAATAAATGCGGCTTCATCTTCGTCCATTTGGATATCAAATTGCTGTTGGATCTGTGCTACCGCATCTAATCCTATCTGGTATTCAGTACGATATAGGCGACGAATTTCATAACTGAGCCCTTTGCCAAAGTTTTGCCCCTTCTGTGCTCGTTGTACCGCATGGAAGAGGTGATCGGTAAGACTGACATATATCATCTGGCTGAGTTGTGTGCCAAGGCGCTGGTTGGCTTGATTGACGATTTGATTGGTGAGACGAAAATAGTCGCTAGGGATTTCTTCAAGAATTTCAAGTAGCCGAATGGAGAATGGATTTTTAGTAATAGCGAAAGTCTTCTCAACCAGCTGTTCATCAGCATAATCGCCAACTTTCTTACCAAAAGCAATGCCTTTGCCTAGGACTACTAACTCTGTGCCGAGTAAATCCGAGTAAATCGATGGTTTGCAATGCATTATTATTGAAAATTTTAGTGATTTTTAGCATAGCGTTTTCTCCCTTGCAACACCTCTTGAAGTTTACGCCAGAAAATTGCGATTGTAAAAGCAAAACCCTGAGGGGAAATCTCAGGGTTTTGCTTTGGGTTATTGTTAATGCTATTTAATTAAAATCCAGCTTGTTTTTCTAGCTGTTCAACTAAGGCTGGTTCTAGATCGAGCGCATTTGCCAAATCGTTTAAGAAAACGATCTCTTGACGAGAAAGTTCTTGGCAAACTAAGCGCGCAGCAAGATAAGCTTGAGCTGCTAGTGCTGGGTTATTGCCAACATTTTGGGCAATTTCTTGTACGCTTGCAGGCTGAGAAACTAATTCAGCTAAGGCGGGGTTATCTGCGGCTTCTTTTTCTAAGATTGCTTGTTCGCTGTCGTCTAATTCACCGTCTGCATAGGCGGCTGCAATCATCGCTTGTAAAATTACAGCATTCCCGATGTCGGTGGTTTCTGCTGCAAAAGATTGTGCAACATCCTGTGATGGAGCAACAGATTGTGCTTTCTGATAATCTTGGTAAGCTTTGTATGCCATGCTACCTAATGCTGCTAATGAACCTAGCTTGGTGAGGTTCGCACCGCCATTTCTTCCCAACACCATTGATAAAATACCAACTAACGCTGTACCACCGCCTAATTTCGTAATGGCATCGGTATTGCCAGTTTTAGCTTGCCCTACTGTACCTAATACCGCATTTAAGATACCGCCTAAATCAGATTTACCTTGGTTTGCGCTACTGCCCACCGAGCCTAAAACTGAATTAAGGATATTGCCTAAATCGCTTTTTCCTTGTTGGTTTGAGCCGTTAGTTGCAGCACCTAACACGCCTTTTAAAATGTCGTTGAAATTCATAGTAATTTCCTTATTGTGAAAAATGACAGGATTTGAGACCATAATCTGCCAAAAAAATTCCGATTTTCTGCTAAGATAGCCGAAAATTTTTAGGTTATTTTTCTATGGCATTAATTGAATATCATCCGCCACAAGATCCGTGGCTAGACGTAGTGTATCAAGATAATCACATTCTCGTCATTAATAAACCAAGTGGTTTGCTGTCTGTTCCTGGCAATCGCCCAGAATATTTTGATAGTGCGATGACACGTGTGCAGCAAAAATATGGTTTTACCGAGCCGGCTCACCGCCTAGATATGGCAACCAGTGGCATTTTATTATTTGCGTTGAGTAAGGTGGCAGAGAAAGAATTAAAACGCCAATTTCGGGAACGTGAGCCGAAAAAGCACTATATCGCAATAGTTTGGGGTAAATTGGGTGAGAAAATTGGTGATTGTGGTGTAATGGATTTCCCGCTTATTTGCGATTGGGAAAACCGCCCACGGCAAAAAATTTGCTATGAAAGAGGCAAAAAAGCCCAGACACACTATGAAGTATTAGCCCACTATCCGAATAATACGACACGGGTAAAATTAACCCCCATTACTGGACGTTCACACCAGTTACGAGTACATTGTTTGGCGTTGGGGCATCCTATTCTAGGCGATAAGTTTTATGCAAATCCACTGGCAAAAAGCCTAGCCCCTCGGTTGTATTTGCATGCAGAAAGTTTGACGATTACGCACCCGATTACGCATGAGGCGATAACATTTAGCGCTCAGCCCACATTTTAACAGCTACGGCTAATTAACTAAATGAACAGCAGGTTCTAACAAGCGGTTGTTTTTCTTCAACATTTTACAAAAGAGTCACTATGAATCTTCAATGGCATCGTTATCCACAAAATACCAAAAATTTATTTAAGCTTGCTTTGCCGATCTTTATTTCGCAACTTGCTTCCTCGGGCATGGGATTTGCAGATATTGTGATGGCAGGTATGATTAGCGATAATGATGTCTCTGCTATTGCAGTGAGTAACTCAATTTATTTCCCGCTTTTGCTGTTTGTAATTGGCGTGTTAAATGCCATTACACCAACGGTTTCTTATTTGAATGGTTCAAATCAGCGTCATCTAATTTCCCACCAAGTTAAGCAAGGTTCTTGGATCGCATTGCTATTTAGTCTGCCGTTATTTACCGTTTATCTTGGCAGTGATTGGATTTTACAAAGTATGGATACGCCAGCGGCTTTTGCGCATAAAGCGGCGGATTATATGGCGATGTTATGTATCGGGCTTTTGCCTGCATTAATGGCAGTGAATTTGCGTTGTTTTAATGATGGACTGTCTAATCCACGTCCTGCTATGTTGATCACCTTCTTTGGGCTTTTGCTCAATATTCCGCTGAACTATATTTTTATGTTTGGTAAATTTGGTTTGCCAGCAATGGGGGCTGTGGGGTGTGGGCTTGCCACTTCAATTGTAAACTGGGTAATGTTTTTACTGATTTTGCACTATTGCTATCGTAGCTCGTCACAAAAGGATATTGGTTTATTTAATCGTTTTTGGGAAAAACCAAATCGGGTTACGCAAGTAAAATTATTAAAACTCGGTTTACCAATTGGTTTTGCTCTATTTACTGAGGTGATGCTTTTTGCTACCTCATCATTAATTTTATCGCCATTGGGCGCGCAAGTGGTAGCAAGCCATCAAGTGGCATTACAAACCAGTTCGTTATTTTTTATGATCCCTCTCTCAGTTAGCATGGCGACTACCATCATGGTAGGGCAGACATTGGGAGCAAAGGATGTACAAGGAGCAAAATACTTGACGTTCCATGCTATCTTTACCTGCATCTTAATTGCTTTTGCCATGGCAGTTGTGATTTTAAGTTTAAAAGATTGGATTCCGCATATTTTCACGAGCGATCCTACTTCAATTACGATAGCCTCCAGTTTATTGATTTTTTCTGCAATCTATCAAATTCCTGACTCGGTGCAATCGGTTTGTAACGGTATTTTACGTGGTTATAAATATACTCGACCAATTTTAGGTGTTACGCTCATTTGCTATTGGTTGATTGGTATGCCGCTTGGAATTGTCTTGGCAAGAACGGATTGGTTAGTAATGCCAATGGCTGCCAGTGGTTTCTGGTTGGTATTCTGCATTTGTTTAAGCATTGCTGCGATGTTCTTTTTTTACTATATGCGGAAAATCCAATGCTTGAGTGATGAGGATCTACTTGCCAGATTAGAACGGATAAAATAATCAATAAGCCTTTCTCCATACAGAGAAAGGCTTATTTTTACTGCTCTTGCCACATCATAAAGCCAACACGATAGCGAGAATGAATACGACGTTTTAGTCGGTAAATATGCCGTAAGCGACGTAAAGTATTATTGTTTCTCAATCGCTTGGCTTTTTGTTTCTGTTTGCGTTTCTTCAACATGATGTTCCCCTTCAAGAAGTACTGGAATGTTTGTTGTGGTAGTTTGTTCGTTATGCGTTTGTTCTGCCGATAATCTGGCATTTAACTCTTGCTCAATCCGTTGATGGTTGATAATGCTGTTGTAATAGCGCCGAATGTTTTCTACATATTGTAATGCCTCAAAACCGCGGGCATAGCCATATTTTAGCTTGCTATAGTAACGTTTTTCTGCCAATAGCGGTAAATTCTTTTTCACATCTAGCCATTCATCAGGATCGCCGCCGAGCTGTTTGGTTAGCCGGCGTAAATCAAGTAAATGCCCGTTGCCCATATTGTATGCGGCTAAACCAAACCAAATACGATCTTCTGATTTAATTGTTTGTGGCAGTTGGTTCATCAGTAAATGTAAATATTCTGAACCGCCACGGATACTTTGCTCAGCATCTGTGCGGTTGCTTACATGCATACGATCAGCCGTATCTTTGGTCAGCATCATCATGCCACGTACCCCTGTAGGAGAGGTTGCATTCGGATCCCAGTGAGATTCTTGATAAGCAATTGCGGCTAACATTTGCCATTCTAGGTCACCTTTATATTTTTCAAACAGTGATTGATATTTGGGCAGGATTTTCTCAATTGCTCTTAAATAGCTTTGTGAATCAACATAGTCAAAGCGTGAAAGATGGCTAAAATACTTCTCTTCAATACGAGAGATTAAGCCACTTTCATTTGCTTGATTCATAAATTCTAAGACGGTAGCTTGTAATTCGCTGTAAACACTGTTCTGTAAATACCATACTACGGGTTTTTCATCAGTCAGATCAAAGCCAATGGCAATATTCGGTTTAATATGCTGTGCCGCAGATACATCCACTGATACGGCAACAGTATAAGGGATAGTGCCATCGGCAACTTGGAAGAGTAACTCTTCTTGGGTAAATTGATCACTTATGCGCCATTTTAGATTAGGCTGGCGCTCTGCTAGTGATTGCAAAATTGGTAATACGCTAGAGCCGGCAGGAATAACGAGTTCTTCTTTTAAATCATCTAGGCTATATGGGCGTTGTGTCCCCTTTTTATAGACAACTTGCCATGAGGTAGAATAATAACCAGCACCAATTTGGTAGTGAGTTGCAAGCTCTGTTTGAAAAGGTAAGCCTGCGGCAGCGATATCAATTTGGTTGCTATCAAGTGCATGAAACAGTTGCGCACTATTTTCAAATGGCTTAATTTCTAACTGTACACCAATAAAATCAGCGAATGCTTTTGCTAGTTCATATTCAATGCCAGATGTGCCTTCTGCGGCAACAAAATAGGAAATAGGGTGGTTGATCATGCCTAACTGAACCACTTGGCGTTGTTGGATTTGACGATAGCGGTTTTCTTCGGCTTGCATGGTTCGTTGCCAAGGAAAAACCATATCCCAAGCCCAAAGTAATAATGCAAGCCCCGCAGCTAGGCGAATTGCTAATCCTTTCAAACTATTTTCTCATTAAAAAATAAAGCCGAAGTTTAGCAAACTTCGGCTGGGTTACAAAAGTAACAAGCGGTGATTTTTTGCACTTTTTCTGCAAAAGATGCCCGCTTGCAAAGATTATTCAGGCAAGAACCCACCACTTTGGTGTGCCCAGAGTTTGGCATACACACCGCCGAGTGCGAGTAGTTCATCGTGTGAGCCTTGTTCTACGATTTCGCCTTTATCGAGTACGATTAAGCGATCCATTGCCATAATGGTCGATAAGCGGTGGGCGATTGCCACAACGGTTTTGCCTTCCATTAACTCGGTTAGGTTTTCTTGAATTGCCACTTCCACTTCGGAATCCAACGCACTGGTTGCTTCATCGAGTAAGAGAATTGGAGCATCTTTGAGCATCACACGGGCAATCGCAATACGTTGGCGTTGTCCGCCAGAGAGTTTCACACCTCGTTCACCAACGTGAGCATCAAAGCCTGTTCTGCCTTTGGCATCTTGCAGATTTGGGATAAACTCTGCAGCTGCCGCACGCTCAACAGCCTTAAGCATTTCTTCTTCGGTGGCGTTAGGTCTGCCGTACATTAAGTTTTCACGCACAGAGCGGTGTAGTAATGAAGTATCTTGGGTTACTAAACCGATTTGTGAGCGTAGGCTTTCTTGGGTAATATCTGCCACGTCTTGTCCGTCAATCGAGATTTGCCCATTTTGCACATCGTAGAAACGCAAAAGTAGATTAGTGAGTGTCGATTTACCTGCCCCACTGCGACCCACTAGACCCACTTTTTCGCCAGCTTTAATGGTTAAGTTGAAATCTTTAAGTAACGGTTTTTTCGGATCATAAGCAAAATTGACGTGCTCAAATTTAATTTCACCTTTTTCTACGGATAACGGTGTTGCATCCGCTTTATCTACCACCGTATGTGGTTTGGATAAGGTGATCATGCCATCTTGTACTGTCCCTAGATTTTCAAATAAACGTGCAAATTCCCACATAATCCATTGTGATAAGCCTTTGATACGCAGTGCGAGTGCGGTGGAGGTTGCAATTGCTCCTGCGGTAACAATGCTTGCTCCCCACAGCCATAGCCCAATAGCCGCAGTGCTCACAATCAAGAAAATGCTATTGAAGTAGGTGAGTGTTTCGATAGTGGTGACTAAACGCATCTGTTTATGTACTGTAACCATAAACTCTTCCATTGATTCTTTGGCATAGCGAGATTCTCGGTTGCCGTGTGAAAATAATTTCACAGTAGCAATGTTAGAATAGGCATCAGTGATGCGCCCTGTCATCAGGCTTCTTGCATCAGATTGTTCCTGTGCGGCAGTCGCGAGTTTAGGTACATAAATACGGATAACAGTTGCAAGTACGACAATCCAAATAATAAAGGGTAAGAATAGCCAGCTATCTAGCTGAATTAGGATAACACTTGTGGTGGTAAGATAAACAACCGTGTACACCAACATATCGGCACAGGTCATAATGACATCACGCACAGCGAGAGCAGTTTGCATCACTTTAGCGGACACTCGCCCAGCAAATTCATCTTGATAGAATCCCATACTTTGTCCAAGCATTAGGCGGTGGAAGTTCCAGCGCAACCGCATGGGAAATACACCTTGTAATGTTTGGAAACGGAATGAACTGCCTAGAAAAACAAATACTACGCTAAGCAGTGCGACAATGCCCATCCAGATAATTGACCAGCCTTTTGTATCCCAGAGTTCAGTAGGGGAGTATTTATTTACCCAATCGACGAGTTCTCCCATATATTGGAAGAGTACACCCTCAATAATGCCAATTAAGGCAACGAGAACAACAACCAATGCAAGATATAAACGCATACCTTTGGTTGCTTCCCAAATAAAGGGGACTACGCCCGATTTTGGCGTACTTGGCATTTCATCGGGATAGGGATCGATACGGCTTTCGAACCACGAAAACAGTTTATTTAGGATATTCATAAGTTGCTTTCCAATAAAACAAATAAATAAAACCAATAAGCTATCTATTGGTTTGAGGGGACTCCCCGCTTTTATAAAGCGGGGCTAAAAATTATGGATTTAACAATTTCTCATCTAACGCTAAATCTTCATTGTGGTTAATGCCGATTGGTTGTTTTAGCACGTTACGGGCAATTTCATGGGCATCGGCTAACGAATGCTCTTTATAGGAACCGCATTGGTATTCATTGAGTTCTGGAATATGTGCTTCATCCGGCACTTTATTTAGTGCATCTTCCATCGATTTTTTCCACGCATCAGCCACTCGTTCTGCTGATGGTGAGCCGATTAACGACATATAGAACCCAGTACGGCACCCCATTGGCGAAATATCGATAATTTCTACATCGTCTGCATTTAAATGATCACGCATAAAACCAGCAAATAAATGTTCCATGGTGTGAATGCCACGAGGAGAAAGAATTTCCACATTTGGACGAACAAAACGAAGATCGTAAACCGTAATAATATCGCCTTTTGGCGTGGTCATCGTTTTAGCAACACGCACAGCTGGGGCATGCATTTTAGTATGATCAACTTTAAAACTATCTAATAAAGGCATTTTTTAACTCCAAAAATAAAAGTAATGTTAAGTTATTGTGCAATTCCTATATCCCAACCTAAAGCACCTTCAGGGGTTTTACGCTGTAATCGGAAATGACGATTGGCTTCGGCTTGTGGTTGCACCACTTTACCTGAAGGGGTAGAGAAACTAATACCGCCATTAAGCAACTGTGACATCGTACCGGAATTCATACTGATACCACTTAAACTCACGTCCATGGTATAACCTGAGGCTGCCCAAAATTGCGAGTTTTTCCGAACAAGATGTTTGTGTTTATTCTCAATAAGCAAATGAATAAATACTCTGTCGCCTAACTCGCTTAAACTTAAGCGTTGTACCATACCCACTTGCATACCACGATACAATACTGGTGCATCAGGTGTAATGCCATCGGCATCTGTGGTTTCTACAATAATTGGAAAACCGTTACCATATTGACTGGTTTTACTGTGGCTATCACTCAGCGGGAAATGCCACTGATGCTGCCCATTGCCTGCCTCTACGCTAATATAATTTTGTAATGCGGCATCAAGGTTTTTAAAACCTGTAGTATCTACTTCAGGCGAAATAGTACGGAATATACTGCCTGCTTTGGCAATAATGCTGTAGTATTCCTTTTCAATAAATGCACGGACATTAATCTGTTTATGGGCGTTATCTAAAAGTAGATTTTCAACTTGACCAACTGTTAGCCCCATGTATTTTATTGGCATTCCTTTACTCAGTTTTGATGCATCTTTAGCTGTTAAAGTAATATATGTTTTAGTTGCTGTTGCTTTCTGGTAGCTAGGATAGAGAGTTTTATCACTTTTTGTCCCACCATTATCAAAACTGATTGCGCCTTTTAGCGTTCGCATTAACGGGGCTGCTTGCACCGTTAGGCCATTGAGCGAGAGATCAACTTGTGCCGCGGGTTCAATCCAAAATCGGCTTTTTTCACTTAGCAGTTTGCGCTGTGTAGGCTCAATAAAGAGTGAGACTTCAAAATGATCTTTTTTAGGCTCTATTTTCAAGATTTCACCGATTTGGAAGTTACGGTAAAGCACCAATGAGCCTTTATCAATACCGGCTATTTCCTTCGCATTTAATGTTAGTGTCACATGTTTCTCAGTATTAAGAATACCAGCTTCTGCGCTCTCAATATCTTTATAGAGTGGATAGCTGCTTTTTGCAGCAGTGGTTGATTTACTTGGCAGTAGACGAATTCCGCCCTTTAACCACTCGCTTGGTGATCCTGCATGCACTTTTAATCCGTCTAAACTCAGTGACATATCCAGATTTGAGATTGCAATAAATCTGCTTTCCCCACTTACTAAATGACGATAAGGAGGAAAAATAATTGCTTGAAAGCTTACATTTTCTAAATTCAGCTGGCGCTTTAAAATTTCACCAATTTGTACATCGTTATAATAAATACCCTGCCCTTGATCGACACCATAAGACTGAGCCGCTTCTAGATTTAGCGCGAGAATATTTGGATGAGAGAGTAGATAATCAGACTCTTTTTGCACATTAAATTCAAATTTGGGTTCTCCTTCACCTGCGCTGAGATCAAAATAAAGCCCGCGGAAGAGCTCGCCAATTTTACTGATCTGCTCTTTGTTTAAATTAAAACGTGGTTCTTTAAGCAAAATACGCGTATTACTCCGAAGTAAATCAGTGTGATTTGGATCGATCAATAAGATGCCACGCAACATGCCTTTGGGAATATCACTCTGCTCTTTATTTGGCATTTGTAGGCGAATTAATGTCCCGATTTGTACATTTTCATGATAAACCGCCGTTTCATTCACCTTTAAATTTGCCACCATTGGCAATAATACTTTGACTTCTTGCCCTCGTTGTGCGGCTTTTAAGCTCTCGAACAGTTCGAATTTTTGCCCTTGCTCAACAGTCGGTGACTCATCTGGTGAATCAAATGCTACAGCACCTTGCACAACAGAAGCCAAACTTTCTACATTAACATTTAGGCCTTTACTAAAGCTTGCATCTACATTAATTCCGCTAATGTTCCAGAAGCGGCTGTCTTGCTTTACAAGATTGGCATATTTTTTCTCAATAACTAGATCAATTTCGACTTTTTTCTGATCTGGAGTAAAGCGATAGTCAGCAATAGTGCCTACGGGGACTTTGCGAAAATAAACGCTGGCCCCAACAGTTAATGAACCAAGATCATGTGAGACTAGTCGAATTAATAGATCACCATCCGTAACGCTGATCGCTGGTGGTTCATCTTCAGCAATAAATTCATGCTGGCTTTTGGCTTCGGGATCTTCCGTTGGCATGAGTGTAATATAGTTACCCGAAACGAGAGCATCTAGCCCTGAAACACCTGCGAGAGAAGCGGTTGGTTTAACCACCCAAAATTTGGTTCCTTCTTTTAAGATAGATTTGGCTTCTGGGTTAATTTCTGCTTCAACCTCGACTTTTTTCAAATTTTCGACAAAGTAAACTTTCTTCACTTGCCCAATTTGTAATCCTTGGTAGCGAATTAAAGTTTTACCGGCACTTAAGCCATCACCTTCATTAAAGCGAATTTTAATTTTCTCGCCTTGCTCTTGAAGGATTTGAAAAAAAAGTAATGCACCAATAAAAAACGCAACTATTGGTAAGAGCCAAAAGGGCGAAATTTTACGTGGTTGGCGGATTTTAGCTGGTAGGCTTTGTTCAATATTCTCAGACATATTTTGCAATTTACAGATACGCATAAGCGGTGGAATTTTGCAAATTTTTTGCAAAATTCCACCGCTTGGTTAAATCATACTGGAAATAAAAGGCAAAAATTATTTTTTGTCTTTCTCATCACAGTTATGGAGATCACTACATTTACCATAGAGATACAGGCTGTGATTAGTGAGTTCCATGCCGTGTTTTTGGCTGATCTCACGTTGGCGACGTTCAATTTCAGGATCACTAAACTCAAAAATTTTGCCGCAATCTGTACAGATAATATGATCGTGTTGGTGATTGAAATTGAGCTCATACACAGCTTTATTGGCATCAAAGTTGTGGCGAGTTAAGATATTCACTTCCTCAAATTGATTTAACACGCGATAAACTGTTGCTAAGCCAATTTCCGAATGGCGCTCTAAGAGCAGTTTATAAATATCTTCTGCAGAAAAATGTTGCATTTCATCTCGAGTATCCTGCATTAACTGAAGGATTGTCAAACGGGGTTCTGTAACTTTTAAACCGACGCTTTTTAATAGTTTGATGTTTTCTTCTGACATGGGATTTCCTCCAAATTAGGCAAGTTCCGAGAGGTACATTTCATCAAAAATTTGTTTGCACCAACGGCTTACGCGTTCTTCCGTTAACTCAGGTTGACGATCTTCGTCAATACATAAGCCGACGAATGTATTTTCATCGACTAAAGCTTGTGATGCTTCAAATGAATAGCCTTCCGTTGGCCATAAACCAACGATAGTACCACCGTTTGGCTCAACAACATCACGTACAGTGCCCATTGCATCACAGAAATATTCTGCGTAATCTTCTTGGTCACCGCAACCGAAAATACCAACAATTTTGTTGGTAAAATCAATTTCTTTTAAGGTTGGCATAAAGTCGTCCCAATCTGCTTGAGATTCTCCGTAATACCAAGTTGGAATACCAAATAGCAAAAAGTCATAAGCTTCAATATCTTCTTTACTGCTTTTTGCAATATCACGAATATCAACTAGTTCTGCACCGAGTTGTTTTTGAATCATTTTTGAGACGTTTTCTGTATTTCCGGTGTCACTGCCGTAAAATAGACCGACCACTGCTGCCATTTAAATTACCTTTCCTAATTAAAACTCAACGATTAATCGTTGAAATATTCAGTTAAAATACGTTCAATCAATTGCCCCCGCGAAACCCCTTTGGCGATCGCCTCTTTTTCTAAGGCTTCAACCATATCGGCATGTAGCTTTAGCTCCACCCGTTTTAAGCCTGATGAACGGTCGCGTCGTAACTGATTACGCTTATTGATGCGCACTTGTTGTTCACGGCTGAGAGGGTTGGTGCGAGGTCGCCCCACTTTAGGTACGAGAGCAAACAGATCTTCGGTTATACAATCTGTGTCCTGTTTTGCCATTTGAGTTCGTGGGTTTTGCTCTCTTAATGAGAATGAGAGCTAACGAAAAAAATTTTGCGAACTATACCATAAACATTATTTGTTGAGAATAGCAAGAATTGCTATCAAATCGATTTTACTCACCTATCTCGCAAAAATTTGCATTTAATAAAATCTTTAGATCTTGTGGGGAAAGTTCAATATCTAAGCCGCGTTTACCGCCTGAGACATAAATGCAGGCAAACTGCAAGGCGGAAGCATCAATGATGGTGGTTAAGCGTTTTTTTTGCCCTAAGGGGCTGATTCCTCCTAACAGATAGCCTGTTGTTTTTTGAGCAATTTCTTTGTCTGCCATTTCCACTTTTTTTACCGAGAGGGCGTAAGCCGCTTTTTTGAGATTGAGCATTTTTGCCACAGGTACAACCATCACGGCCAATTTTTTTTGATCGCCATTTTCAGCGACTAGTAAGGTTTTGAAAGTTTGTTCTGGTGAAATACCTAATTTTTCTACGGCTTCTTGGCCAAAATTCGTATTATTGGGATCATGTTCGTAGGGATGTAATTTAAAATCAATTTTTTGCTTTTTTAATAGATTCACAGCGGGTGTCATCGTTTTTCCTCAAAAATAGCGTAAAATATGCCTTTATTTTGACGAGAGAAAAGTATTATGGCAAATCTTCATTTAGCAATTGCAGCAGATTTTTTATTAGCAGAAAAATTATTGGAAGCATTAGAGCAGAGTGAATTAGATATAGAGCAGATTTCTGCAGTGGAATTAGAGAGTTTTGGTGAAGAGCATTCGCTGCGCTTTGGCGCAAGAGCTGTCCCTCAGCTTGCATTAGATGAAGTTGATTGGTCGCAATTTAGTCACGTTTTATTTGCGGGTAAAATGGAGCAGGCAGAGATTTTAGCAAAAGCCGTACAGGCAGGGTGTCTTGTATTGGATCTCTATGGCATCACTGCTTTAATCGCGAATGTGCCGGTAATTGTGCCGAGTATAAATGATGACATGGTTGCTGATATACGTGAGCGAAATATTGTCGCGTTGGCAAATCCGCAAATTAGCCAGCTGGTTTTAGCTTTAAGACCATTGCTTGACCAACCTATCCAGCAGATTTTTGTCAGTTCATTACTCCCTTCAGCCTATTTTGGCGATGAGAAAGTGCGAGAATTAGCTGGGCAAACAGCACAGTTGTTAAATGGCATTCCACTTGATGATGATAAACCAAGAGTGGCCTTTGACGCCGTCCCTGCGAATGTGCAGGGTGAGGAGAAAGCGTTGCCGTTTTCAAAAGCCTTTGAACTGCAATTTGCAAAAATTTTGCCGAATCTAGCCGCTTGTACCACATTCCACAGTGTGCAAGTACCCGTTTTTTATGGTATTTCGCAAATGGTCTCAGTGCAAACAGAGTATCCTCTTGATGTGGAAAATTTAAGCCAGCAATGGCAAAGTCAGGCGTGGCTGGACTTTCATGAAAATGCGGTGATTACCGCAGTACAAAATGGTGAAAATGAAGAGAGTAATGCTTTACAAATTAGCCAATTACTGCAAAAAAATGAGCATAGTGTGCAATTTTGGAGTGTGTCTGATGAGCAGAAGTTTAGTCTTGCGTTTTTAAGTGTACAGTTACTGATAAGTGCACTAGATTATTAATAGCTTATAACAATTAAAACAATAAAATTAATTGGATTTTCTTTATAAAATAGCTCCCCTATAATCTGACCCCGGTGACCCATCGGGGTTATTTTGTTTATAGCGAACCCATTTTGAAGGAAATTCTTATGAAAGAGATGAAAGTATCAGGCTGCCCAGTACACGGCAGTAACACCATTGAAGGTCAAAGCGTGATGGCGTGGTGGCCAAAAACTTTAAATTTAGACATTCTTCACCAACACGATAAAAAAGTGAACCCAATGGGTGAAGAGTTTAACTACGCAGAAGAATTAAAAAAATTAGACGTAGAAGCATTAAAAGCTGATATTCGTGCTTTATTACGTGATAGCCAAGAATGGTGGCCAGCAGACTATGGTTACTACGGCGGTTTAATGGCACGTATGGCGTGGCACGCAGCGGGTAGCTACCGTGCAATGGACGGTCGTGGTGGCGGTAACACTGGCAACCAACGTTTTGCGCCATTAAACAGCTGGCCCGATAACGCAAACTTAGATAAAGCTCGCCGTTTATTGTTCCCAATCAAACAAAAATACGGTAACAAAATCTCTTGGGCGGATTTAATCATCTTAGCTGGGACATTAGGCTATGAAGCAGCAGGCTTAAAAACCTTTGGTTTCGGCTTTGGTCGTGAAGATATTTGGCACCCAGAAAAAGATACTTACTGGGGCTCTGAAAAAGAGTGGTTAGCGGCAACAGGTTCAGAAGGCAACCGTTGGAGCGATGATCACCAAGAATTAGAAAATCCACTTGCCTCTGTAATGATGGGCTTAATCTATGTTAACCCAGAAGGGGTGGATGGTAATCCAGATCCTGTGAAAACAGCACGTGATATGCGTGTGACTTTTGCTCGTATGGGTATGAACGATGAAGAGACAGTGGCATTAACCGCAGGTGGTCATACCATCGGTAAAATGCACGGTAACGGTAATGCTGCGAAAGTGGGAGCCGATCCAGAAGCGGCTGATATTCACGAACAAGGTTTAGGTTGGAGCTATGAAAAACCAGGAATGGTTACCTCAGGTTTAGAAGGGGCTTGGACAACTAACCCAGACCGTTGGGATAACGAATTCTTCAAATTATTATTCAAATACGAAGATAAATTTGTCAATGTAAAATCACCTGCTGGCGCAAAACAGTGGGAACCGTCTGAAATGGACGAAGAAGATATGCCAGTGGATTCTTTTAATCCAAGCAAAAAACGCAAAATTGCGATGACTGATGCCGATATGGCGTTAATCAAAGATCCAATTTACCGTGAGATTTCATTACGTTTCTTAAACGATCAAGCGGCATTAGACGATGCCTTTGCTCGTGCGTGGTTTAAACTGACTCACCGTGATATGGGGCCAAAATCTCGTTATATCGGTCCAGATGTACCAGCAGAAGATTTAATTTGGCAAGATCCAATTCCTGCGCCAAAACATGTTCCAACTGAGGCAGAAGTAGAAAGCCTGAAAGCGAGAATTTTAGCAAGCGGTTTAACAACGGCTGAATTAGTCGCAACCGCTTGGGACAGTGCGCGTACTTTCCGTGGCTCAGACTATCGTGGTGGTGCAAACGGTGCTCGTATTCGTTTAGCGCCGCAAAAAGATTGGATCGGTAACGAACCTGAGCGTTTAGCGAAAGTCTTAGCGGTGTATGAAAATATCTCTGCTGAAACTAACGTCTCTATTGCAGATTTAATTGTATTAGGTGGTACTGCTGCTGTTGAGCAAGCGGCACGTGCGGCTGGTGTGAATATCACTGTGCCATTTGCCGCAGGTCGTGGTGATGCAACTCAAGAGCAAACAGATTTAGAGAGCTTTGAGTTCTTAAAACCAATTCACGATGGTTTCCGTAACTTCCAAGAAGCACACTATGCGCCACAACCAGAAGAGTTGTTATTAGATCGTGCACAATTATTAGGCTTAACCGCACCAGAGATGACGGTATTAGTCGGTGGTTTACGTGTGTTAGGTGCAAACTTCGGTGGGGATAAACGTGGTGTGTTCACCCAAAACGAAGGCGTATTAAGCACTGATTTCTTCCGTGTTCTCGTTGATATGAACTACAAGTGGGAGCCGACAGGTCGCAACAGCTACAACATTGTTGAACGTAAATCAGGTGAAACCAAATACACTGCAAGCCGTGTGGACTTAGTATTCGGTTCTAACTCTATCTTACGTGCATACACAGAGCTTTATGCCCAAGACGACAGCAAAGAGAAATTTGTGAAAGATTTTGTGAAAGCGTGGGTGAAAGTGATGAACGCAGATCGTTTTGATTTGAAAAAATAATTAACGAATAGCGAAATAAAGGAAAACCTGACTGTGTAAGCAGTCAGGTTTTTTTGCAAATTTGTTAAATTTTTTGACCGCTTGTATCGGCAAACGGTTGCTTTTTGGTTTTTGCTTCACTAGAATGCGGTTTTTAACAACCTTTGGAAATTTCAATGCTTGAAAAACTCTTCCGCCTTTCCGAAAAAGGCACAAATGTGAAAACCGAAATTATTGCGGGGATCACCACTTTCTTCACGATGGTTTACATCGTTTTCGTTAATCCTTCTATTCTTGGTGTGGCAGGTATGGATACTCAAGTCGTATTCGTGACTACCTGCTTAATTGCCGCATTTGGCACGATTGCAATGGGCTTATTTAGTAATCTACCTATTGCGCTTGCGCCAGCGATGGGCTTGAATGCATTTTTTGCTTTCGTTGTGGTGCAAAAGTTGGGGTTCTCTTGGCAAGTAGGCATGGGAACCATTTTTTGGGGTTCTGTTGGGCTGTTTATTTTAACCGTATTACAAGTGCGTTACTGGTTTATGTCTGCAATTCCATTAGGGTTACGTGTAGGGATTGGCGCTGGTATCGGTTTGTTTATCGCCCTTATCGGTTTTAAAAATATGGGCTTAGTGGTTGCCAATCCTGCTACTTTAGTAGCGCTTGGAGAGCTGCATGATCCTAAAGTATTAATGGGGATTTTAGGTTTCTTTATTATAGTGGTATTAGCCGCGAAAAACGTACATTCAGGTGTCTTAATTTCGATTGTTGCTGTAACTACATTAGCCCTCATTTTTGATCCAGATGTGAAATTTAGTGGTGTAATCTCTACGCCTCCGAGTCTTGAGGCTGTAGTTGGGCAAGTTGATATTGCTGGCGCTTTAGATACAGCACTGCTGGGAATTATTTTTTCCTTTATGTTGGTAAACCTGTTCGATTCATCCGGCACATTGATTGCCGTAACAGATAAAGCCGGTATTGCTGATAAACAAGGTAAATTCCCGAAAATGAAGCAAGCACTTTATGTGGATAGCGTCAGCGCTATGGCGGGTTCTTATATGGGAACATCAGCAATTTCTACTTATATCGAAAGTGGTTCGGGTGTTTCTGTTGGAGGTCGTACAGGCTTAACAGCCATTACTGTGGGGGTATTGTTCTTATTAACGATTTTCTTCTCGCCATTGGCTAGCGTTGTGCCTGCATATGCTACCGCAGGGGCATTAGTGTTTGTTGGTATTTTAATGGCATCAAGCTTAATTGAGGTGCAGTGGGATGATCTTACTGAAGCCACTCCAGCATTTATTACTACGGCAATGATGCCATTTACGTATTCAATTACAGAAGGAATTGCGTTTGGCTTTATCAGTTATTGTGTAATGAAAACCTTCACCGGTCGTCTGAAAGAAATTAATCCAGCGGTTGCGGTGGTTTCACTTTTATTTGTGATTAAATTTGTCTGGGTTGGCTAGGCTATTCCCCCTGTTTTCTCGCGTGGGAATAAATAGTTAAGCAAGCGGTCTTTTTCTGTTAAAATTTTGCAAATTTTGAGTGGAAAAAGACCGCTTGTCTTGTTTATGAAGGAGAAATAATGAGTGAACAATTAACAGAACAGCAAATTGACCATTTAATTGATACGGCTTACGATATTTTTCTAGAGATGGCTCCAGAGAATCTTGAGCCTGCGGATATTTTACTATTTAATCTGCAATTTGAAGAACGTGGTGCGGTAGAAATGGTGGAAACCGGTGAAGATTGGGATCAAGAAATAGGGGTGCTAATCGACCCTGAAGCATTTGCTGAAATTTGGGTTGGCTTGGTGAATGAACAAGATGTCATGGATGATGTATTCGCTCGTTTTCTCATTTCGCTCGATCAGGAAAATCCTGAATATCACGTAGTTTGGAAGGAGTAATATGCAACAGCAATTTCGAGATGCAATGGCGCATTTGGCCGCTGCGGTGAGTATTGTTACCAGTAAAGGTAAAGCAGGAAAAATTGGGATTACTGTTTCTTCGGTGACATCGGTCAGTGATAGCCCTGCAACATTGCTATTTTGTATCAATAAAAATAGTGATTTACATGATTTACTGATTGAAAACGGCGAAGTTTGTATAAATGTATTGGCAGCTGAGCAAGCAGAATTAGCTAAACATTTTGCCGCTATGTTAGGTAGTTCTATGGCAGAGCGCTTTAGTTGGGATATTTGGAAAGATGATATTAAGCTCAAGGATGCGGTAGCTAATTTATCAGGTAGAATTGTTGCTACTCATTCTGTGGCGACACATTCTATTTTCATTGTGGAGTTAAATGATATTGAGGTGAATCCAAAATCTGCGCTTACCTATTTTGCTCGTCAATTTAAATGCTTAGAAATTTGATGGATATCAACCGAGTGACAAAAAGCCGATCTTTTGATCGGTTTTTTATTGGCAGAATTTTCCAGAGCGCTAGAATTATCCTACTTTTTTACTCAACTATTAGGAATAAAAATGGAAAATCTTATTTGCTACAAACAAATGCCCGTTTGGACAAAAGCAACTTTGCCACAAATGTTTCAAGAACAACATAATACTAAAGTGGGAACTTGGGCAAAATTAACTATTCATAAAGGCGCACTAAAATATTATGAGCGGACAGAAAGTGGTGAAGTTCTTAGCGAAGCGGTATTTGATGTTGAGCATCAACCTCCCTTTGTTGAACCTCAAGTTTGGCATAATGTTGAAGCGCTATCAGATGATTTAGAATGTCAGCTAGCATTTTATTGCAAACCGGAAGATTATTATGCGAAAAAATATAACTTAACGACAACTCATTCTGAAGTTTTACATGCGCTCAATTATATTCAAGGGGGAAGAGCGTTAGATCTAGGCTGTGGGCGTGGGCGGAATGCGCTCTATTTAAATTTACGTGGTTTCGATGTGCAAGCGGTTGATCATAATGCAGAAAGTGTTCACTTTTTGGATATGATTATTGAAAAAGAGCAATTAACCCAGTTACAAACTGCGGTGTACGATATTAATCAGGCGGATATTCAAGGCGAGTTTGATTTGATCGTTTCGACCGTGGTGATGATGTTTTTAGAACGTTCTCGTATTCCTGCAATTATCCAAAATATGCAGCAAAATACCAAAGTTGGTGGTTATAATCTAATTGTGTGTGCGATGAATACTGAGGCGTACCCTTGCCCAATGCCATTCTCATTTACTTTCGCAGAAGGGGAGCTGGCTAATTATTATCAAGGTTGGGAATTGGTAAAATATAATGAAAATTTAGGCGAGCTGCATAAAACAGATGCAAACGGCAATCGAATTAAAATGAAATTTGCGACAATGCTAGCTAAGAAGCTTGCATAATAGAAAAAAGGCACTTTAGTGGTATCCTAAAGTGCCTTAATTTTAGGTTATTCTGTTTCTGTTTCTACGGGATCGAGCAATTCTGGTGAAAGGATAATCCCAGTTAAATCTGCATAAACATAATCTTCTGGTAAAAATGTTACGCCACCAAAATTAACAGGTGTATCAACTTCACCATGAGTATCATCCTCTGCACCTACAGGAATTGGAGCTAATGCCTGAATACCAATATCTAGGGTTTCCAGAACATCTAATTGTCGCACAGCACCATTTACAATAATACCCGCCCAACCATTATCTACGGCAAGTTGAGCCAGCTCTGCATCAATTAATGCACGGCGAACAGCACCACCGCCATCAACAAGCAGAACACGCCCTTCACCATTTTCTTCGAGTACTTCTGCAATTAAGCCGTTACTTTCGAAACATTTTACGGTTGTGATTTTACCAAAGAAAGAAGATACGCCACCAAAGCTAGAAAAAATGGGTTCGACAACATCCACTTGATCAGAATAAATATCGCAAAGCTCTGAAGTATCAACACGCATAATTATGCTCCTTGTTTTTGTTATTTCGGGCAAAAGTATAAACCTTTGCACAATTTTGTTCAAATTTAGCCGCTTGTATGGGATTGATTCTCACGATGAATCCGCCATAACATTCTCGCATCAAGATAACTTGATGAAATCATGGTTAAGAAAACGGCTGCACCGAAATAGAATGCCGCCTCTCCTACAGAAAAACTAATAATTTGTCCACGTTCAACTAATGACATCATTAAGGCTAACACAAATAAATCAAGCATCGACCAACGCCCGACAAAATGCACATAGTGAAGTAATTTCATCTGCCAATGTATAGGATGCTTCCAACGATAGTGAATCGCTAATAATAAATAGAAAATGACAGCGATTTTGCTAAAGGGTACCGCAATACTGGCAATAAACACGATAGCTGCAACCGCATAACTCCCCATCGATAAAAAAGTCATCACGCCGCTCATTAAGGTATCAGCAGACTCTACACCTGCCAATTCTACCGATGAAATTGGAAAAATGTTGGCAGGAATCATCATAATTGCACCTGCGATTAATGTTGCCCATACGCGCTGTAATTTAATGTTATCGCTAATATCTAAATTGCTTTCACAGCGAGGGCAACGCTGATGCCCTTTTTTATCAACAATGGTTTCATCAAAGCTATATTCACACTCTGGACATAAGCTTACTCGCCCGTTGTGATCATGGGGAAGTGAGTGATATTCGGGATAAAAATCAGCCCACCAGCGTTGTGGATCGATTTTAATAAAAAGCAGCGTCGTTAAGAGAGCGGTAAAAATAAATGCAATAATGTGAATATCAAATTCTAACGTGGCATATTCACGCACTTTATAAGCTGCAACCGCAAGTCCAACAAGATAAACATCTAGCATTACCCACGGTTTTGATTTGGTGAGTAGCAGCAGGGTATAGCGAGGGCGTTGCCCAATAAGCCGTTGTATCCAAATAAGCACGACCAGACTGGCAAAGGAAATAGGCATAATAATCGCACAAAAGAGAATCATAAATGCCGTATATTGGAAACCTGCAGTCGCCATTTTCCACGTTCCCCCCCAGACCGAGGCATAAATTTTGATGCCGAGCAAGTCAATGTTCATTAAGGGTAACATTAAAGCAAATGGTAATAAGATCAAAATTGCCATGGCAATAATCGCACAGCGTTTTAATGACCAACGCTCACCTGCCTGCAATACATCGCCACAATTTGGGCAACAAGCGTGTTGCAGTGTTAAAGATTTCTTAATTTGCACGATGCTATCGCACTCGCCACAGCGTTGCAGGTAAAATTCTTCCTTTTTCATAATCTTTTTGCTACAGGTGCAAAACTTTTACGATGAAATGGGGTAACCCCAAATTGTTCTAACATTTCAAAATGTAGTTTGGTTGGATAGCCTTTATGTTTGGCAAAACCGTATTCGGGATACTGTTGATCCAGTGCTAACATCTCTTGATCACGTGAGACTTTCGCAAGGATCGAGGCGGCACTAATCTCTGCAACGAGACTATCGCCTTTCACAACCGCTTGAGCAGGCATTGGTAATTGGGGAATACGATTACCATCGACTAAAACAAAATCAGGCTGAATACTTAGACCTGCCACAGCTCGTTGCATTGCCAACATGGTGGCATGCAGAATATTGAGTTCATCTATTTCTTCTACTTCTGCACGTCCGAGCGACCAAGCCAATGCCTTTGCTTTAATTTCCTCAGCAAGAACAAGTCGGCGTTTTTCTGAAAGTTTTTTTGAATCTGCTAAGCCTTCAATCGGATTATTCGGGTCTAAAATGACAGCGGCAGTCACCACCGCACCAACCAAAGGCCCTCGCCCGACTTCATCGACACCCGCAATCAGATTGGCAAGAGGATATTGAAATTCTGCCATTACGCTTCAACCTCATAAGGGAGCGGATAAATGCAAAGATGGGTTTCGCCTAAACGGAATTGGCTGTCTGCTTCCAGCTCACGGTTTAACACAACTTGTACCCACAATTTATTTTCCGCCACGACAAAACTTAAAATTGTCCCTGTGGCACGCCAATTTTCGCCCAGCTGCATTTCAATTGCCCCCCCGATTTCCGGCAATATGCTTGGATTCTCGCCTACAAGGGTAAACATCGCTCGCTTGTTTGCTCCACGATATTTTGCTCTTGCGACCGTTTCCTGCCCAATATAGCAGCCTTTGGTAAAAGAGATAGCTTGATCTAACATTTGCAGATTGGTTGCCTGTGGAATCAGCTCAAATTGGTTGGCTTTATAAAGCAGAGGAATGCCTTGTTGAATATCCAATAAATCCCATACCGAAGGCTCTGCATTGGTATCTATAGTTAAGTCTTCGCCCCAAATTAAATAACGTTTTGGCTCGGTTTCCAACGTACAAGCGGTCGTTTCTTGGCAAAATTTTGCAAAAATTTCACCGCTTGTCGTGCCATAAATTGGCGTATCTAATTCGCTAAAACTTACTTTTGAGAAAACGGCATATTTTTTTAATTGATCCAGCGCTTCGGGTAAGAGATCTTTAGCGATAATAGCAAAAAAATGCTCACTACTTGCTTTATATAAACGGAACAAAGCACTCATTTTTCCTTTGGGATCGCAATGAGCCGCGAGAGTTTGACTGCCATCAGCTAATTTTGCCACATCGCAAGTCAGTTGCCCTTGTAGATATTTTTGTGCATCAACACCGTTAATTTCAATTAAGCGGTATTGAGAAAGTTGAATGGTTAATTGCATCTGTTTTTCTCTGTGATAAAAAATGTTGCTCATCATACCGCTAAAATCGTTTTTTTGCATTGACTAACGAAAGCGAACCGCTACAATCAATGCGTTTTTTTGCATTTCCGATAGGATAATAAAATGAACTTATACAACATCAAACACCCCGAAGAGCAAGTAAATTTTGCTCAAGCTGTCCGTCAAGGTTTAGGTAAAGATCAAGGTTTGTTCTTTCCTGAAACTATCCCTTCTTTCAATGAACAAGAAATCGAAGAACTGTTAGCACTACCATTAGTTGAGCGTAGCCAAAAAATTCTTGGTGCGTTAATTGGCGAGGAAATTCCTGCTGAAACCTTAAATGCGATGGTAAAAAATGCCTTCACCTTCCCTGCCCCTGTAGCAAAAGTGAATGAGAATATCTATGCATTAGAGTTATTCCACGGCCCAACACTTGCTTTTAAAGATTTTGGTGGTCGTTTTATGGCACAAGCGTTAAGTGCAGTGCGTGGCGATGGAAAAATCACGATTTTAACGGCAACTTCAGGTGATACCGGTGCAGCGGTTGCTCATGCATTTTATGGCTTAGAAAATATCAATGTCGTGATTCTTTATCCAAAAGGTAAAATCAGCCCGTTACAAGAAAAATTATTTTGCACCCTTGGCGGTAACATTCGCACTGTCGCAATTGAATCCGATTTTGATGCGTGCCAAGCCTTAGTAAAACAAGCCTTTGATGATGCAGAACTTCGCCAAGCAATTGGCTTAAACTCGGCAAACTCAATCAATATCAGCCGTTTACTCGCTCAAATCTGTTACTATTTTGAAGCAGTCGCGCAACTGCCGAAAGAAAAACGTTCAGAAGTGGTAGTGTCTGTGCCGAGTGGTAACTTTGGTAACTTAACTGCAGGTTTAATTGCCAAAAGTTTAGGCTTACCAATTAAACGTTTCATCGCATCAACCAATGCGAATGATACTGTGCCTCGCTATTTAGCAACGGGTGAATGGCAACCAAATGCAACAGTAGCCACCCTTTCTAATGCCATGGATGTAAGCCGTCCGAATAACTGGCCACGTGTCGAAGAGCTATTCAAACGTAATGGTTGGGCATTGAGCGAATTAGGTTCAGGTGCATTAAGCGATGTTGAAACAGAATCGGCATTAAAAGCACAATATGCAGAAGGTTATTTATGTGAGCCGCATGGTGCGATTGCTTATGATGTATTAAAAAATCAACTGAACGAAGGAGAAACGGGTATTTTCCTTTGCACGGCTCACCCTGCTAAATTTAAAGAAAGTGTAGAGCGTATTCTTGAGCTTGAGTTGCCACTGCCTGAAGCGTTAGATAAGCATAATAAATTGCCTCTGCTTTCAGATACTATGGCGGCAGATTTTAATGCATTGCGCAATTATCTTTTAGCTAAATAATTTGGGCAAATAAAAAATGGTTGTGAACTGTTAGCAATAACGATTCACAACCATTTTATTTTTAGCTATTGGCTATAGCTCACTTTTTCAAGAGCGAGCTGTTATATCAATTATCTTGCACGGAAAATAATACGACCCTTGCTTAAATCGTATGGAGTCATTTCAACGGTAACTTTATCGCCTGTTAAAATACGGATATAGTTTTTACGCATTTTTCCTGAAATATGTGCTGTTACAACATGACCATTTTCCAGTTCAACGCGGAACATAGTGTTAGGTAAGGTTTCTAAAATTGTTCCTTGCATTTCAATGCAATCTTCTTTTGCCATTTCTTCCTCTTTTGTTTGAATAGCGAATAAAATAAAAAAACGGGCGATATTATACGCCCGTTTGTCTGAATTTCCAACTTTTGCCGCGTATATTGGCTATTTTCGCACGAAGGCTCGGCGACGAGAATGGAATCGCTGAGTTTGCTTTTTCTCTGTCGCTCGCTGTATTTTACGATTATGGTAGACAATATGGATATTTTTACGACGAAAAATATAGAAACAGCTAACAAATAATCCGCCGGCTAAAAAGAGTATTAGCAGTTCTCCATAAAGGAGATGAAAGAGCGCATTAATTTTATTGCGAGTCGTTTGTCCATATTCTGCGTTAAATGTTACGCGTAAAAAACCAGATAATTCTTGTTGAATAAATATCGGTTCAACAATTTGCTGGGTGGTATTAATTTGTGCGAGTTCAGAGGCTTTAAAGCTTAATGCGTTACTACTTTGTGCAATAAGTGTTCCATTAGTGCTGTATAAACTTGCATCAATGACAAAGTCTTCTTTAGCAAAATGCTCTAATGCTTCATTAATTTCCTCATGGCGGGCATTTTTCATTAGGATTAATGAAAACAGATTGGCTTGTTGGCGAACCAGTAGATGTGACAAATGTGACACTTGATTAACCGTAGCGAGCTGAGAGCCGGCTTTAAATTGATTAATTCCATTCAAAATCAATGCCACGATGGCAAAACAAAAGACAAAAACCAAACCAATTATGCTGAATTTAATGGTTTTTTCTCGGTTTATATACATAGATTCCCCCAGAGTAGGGGCATGATTGTAGCATATTCTGGTTAAAGGAGACGAATATAGACAGATAACGATTATTTTTTTATCATCTCATCACTGTTTTCTCTAGTTTATCTCATCTATGCAACCTATCTTTTTTCTTTATGCTAAAACGCTGACAAACCAACAAGCGGTTAATTTTGCTGAAAAAACTGCAAATCAATTACTGGGTTTGTGTCACTATCTTGATTATTCAATTGCCTTTTTTACAGGAGAACTCAACGAAGAGGCAGTGCAGCAGGCTAATCATTTGAGAGCCGACTATAGTTTGCTTGAAGTTATTCCAAGCCTTGAGCAACCTGGGCTGCTTGTGATGGATATGGATTCTACCGCAATAAAAATAGAGTGTATTGATGAAATTGCTAAACTGGCAGGAAGTGGCGAAAATGTTGCCGCTATTACTGCAGCAGCAATGCGGGGAGAATTGGACTTTGTGCAAAGTTTGCGTAAACGTGTTGGCACACTAGCAAATTCTCCTGAGGAGATTTTGCAAAAAGTACGTGAAAATCTACCGCTTATGGATGGTTTTGAAACGCTAATCGTAGAATTGAAAAAATATGGTTGGAAGATTGCAATTGCTTCAGGAGGCTTTGATTATTTTGCGGATTATTTAAAAGCCAACTATGGTTTAGATGAAGCAGTGGCCAATAAACTTGAAATTGTTGATGGCCAATTAACAGGGAATATTTTAGGTCAAGTGGTTCATGCGGAATATAAAGCAGAAACATTGCAACGCTTAGGGCACGAATTTTCGATTCCGAAGCAGCAATGGGTTGCAGTAGGTGATGGCGCAAATGATTTACTCATGTTGAAAATGGCAAGCCTCGGTGTTGCCTTACACGCCAAGCCAAAAGTACAGGAACAAGCTAAATTTGTGGTAAACTTTGGCGATTTGGGTGCGTTGGCTGTTTTGCTCAATGCAAGAAAATTATTTAATGAATTAAATTAGGAGAGAAAAATGCCTTCTTTTGATATTGTGTCTGAAATTACCATGCACGAGGTGCGTAATGCAGTAGAAAATGCGAATCGTGTATTAAGTACTCGTTATGATTTTCGTGGCGTAGAAGCTACGATTGAGTTAAATGAAAAGAGTGAGAGTATTAAAATCACAACGGAATCTGATTTCCAACTTGAGCAACTGGTTGAAGTATTGATTGGTGCTTGTATTAAGCGAGATATAGATAGTAGCTCATTAGATATTCCAACTGAAAGTGAGCATCACGGTAAGTTATACAGTAAAGAAATCAAGCTCAAGCAGGGAATTGAAACTGAGATGGCGAAAAAGATTACGAAATTGGTGAAAGATTCTAAAATTAAAGTACAAACTCAGATTCAAGGTGATCAAGTGCGTGTAACGGGTAAATCTCGGGATGATCTACAAGCTGTTATTCAATTGGTAAAAAATGCAGAACTTGGGCAGCCGTTCCAATTTAATAATTTTCGTGACTAAAAATATAAGAGCGAACAATAGTTCGCTCTTATATTTTGTACAAAGTGAAAGAAAATTAAACATATCGCCTACTAACTCGACAACCATTTATTTTTCATAAAAAAAAATTTGACATATTTTCAGAACCTAGTAATATGCACGCCACAGACACAGTGAGTGGTGAGATGGCCGAGCAGGCTGAAGGCGCTCCCCTGCTAAGGGAGTATAGGGTTAAAAAGCTCTATCGAGGGTTCGAATCCCTCTCTCACCGCCATTTACTTTATCACGCACCCGTAGCTCAGCTGGATAGAGTACTCGGCTACGAACCGAGCGGTCAGAGGTTCGAATCCTCTCGGGTGCGCCATTTTATTTGATACTCTAGAATAAAATGGTCGCTGATAAACTAAATTCTCACAATATTTCAAATACGCACCCGTAGCTCAGCTGGATAGAGTACTCGGCTACGAACCGAGCGGTCAGAGGTTCGAATCCTCTCGGGTGCGCCATTTCACTTAAGTTCTTATTTTCTTCAATATTTAGATTCAATTGGGCTTTTATGCTTACATTTGCTCATCAAGAACATTTTCGTACCTATTACTCAGAAACGCGTAATATCCATTTTACCCTACCAAGTTTAACTGAAAAAATAACTGCCGATGTTTGTATTATTGGTGCAGGTTTTCTTGGACTTTCAACCGCTTTAGAACTTGCAGAAAAAGGCAAAAGTGTTGTGGTTCTAGAAGGTGCGAGGGTTGGCTTTGGGGCTTCAGGTCGAAACGGTGGACAGGCGATTAACGGTTTTGAAGATGGTATTGATGAGTACATTGAGCAGGTCGGCTTCGAGCAAGCTCGTAAATTATGGGAGATGTCGCTTGAGGCGATAGCGATCATTGATGAGCGTGTCAATAAGTATAATATTCAATGTGATTGGAAAAAAGGTTATGCAACCTTGGCATTAAACCATCGTCGTATGGAAGACTTAGTTGCTATAGAGCGAGCAAGCCGAGAACACTTTGGCTATTCACATATGCAATTGTGGGATAAAGCCCAGTTACAACAATATCTTGGCAGTGAAATTTATGTGGGAGGGCTTTATGATAGTCAATCTGGTCATCTTCATCCATTAAACTACTGCTTAGGATTGGCACAAGCTTGTTTATCACTTGGAGTAAAAATTTATGAGCATAGCCCAGCGATTGATTTGAATAATCAGGCTCAACACACAATCATTTTTACGCCAGAAGGGCAAGTTAAAGCACAATCTATCGTGCTTGCTACCAATGCTTATATTGATGCTAAGCAAAATAAACGGATCAGTTTTAATTTACCTCGTAAGATCTTACCTGTAGAGAGCTTTATTATTGCCACGGAGCGTTTAGAGCCAAAACTTGCAGCAAGTTTGATTAATAATGGGATGTCGGTTTGTGACAATAATATTTTGCTGGATTATTATCGTTTAACTGCTGATAACCGTTTGCTGTTTGGCAGTGATTCAAGCAGCAATGTCGATATGGTTGCTAAAATGCGTCGTAATATGCTTGAAGTATTTCCACAGCTTGAAAAAGTTAAAATTGAATATGGCTGGGGAGGACCTATTGATATGACGCTAAATGCAGCCCCTCATTTTGGAGAAATTCAACCAAATATTTATTTTGCCCAAGGGTTTTCTGGACATGGCGTTGCTTTAACAGGGCTAGCAGGACGGATTATTGCGGAAGCCATTCAAGGTAATAAGGAGCGTCTTGCCGTTTTTGAGCAATTAAAAGTCCCTAGTTTTTTTGGTGGGCGTTTAGTAAAAAAAATGGCGGTTAGACTCGGTATTCAATATTATAAATTTTTGGATAAATATCGTTAATAAAGTACGAAGCATTGTGATGCTTCGTGCTTTATTATATAGATGAGTTAATTTTGTGGATAAAGATCAAGTTTGTTCATTAATAACTGATCACGATCTTCTTCTGGATTTTCTGTAGTGAGCAGCTTATCTCCATAAAAAATAGAATTTGCACCAGCCATAAAACAGAGTGCTTGCATGGCCTCTGGCATATCACTTCTTCCTGCAGATAGACGTACATAGCTTTTCGGCATTGTGATACGTGCAACCGCAATAGTACGAACAAATTCTGTCCAATCCAGTGTTTCCGCATTGGCTAGTGGCGTGCCTTCTACTTTAACTAATTGGTTAATGGGGACACTTTCAGGCTGTGGATCAAGATTAGCAAGACTAGCAATTAAACCTGCTCGTTCAGCACGGGTTTCATTCATGCCAATGATGCCGCCACAACAGACTTTTAGTCCAGCATTACGAACCTTACCAAGTGTATCCATGCGGTCATCGTGGTTACGAGTGTGGACAATTTTATGATAACGAGCAGGATCCGTGTCTAAATTGTGGTTATAGTAATCTAGCCCTGCGGCTTTCAAATCTTCTGCCATTCCTGCTTCTAGCATGCCAAATGTGCCACAGGTTTCTAACCCTAACGCTTTTACCGCAGTAATAATTTGAGAGACAGTTTCAATGTCCTTTGGCTTTGGCCCCCGCCATGCAGCCCCCATACAGAAGCGGTTTGCGCCCCGAGCTTTTGCTATTTTCGCTTTTTCAACAATCTCTTCAATACAAAGCATCGTTTGACGAGCCAATCCTGTGTCATAACGTGCGGATTGTGGACAGTATTCACAATCTTCAGGGCAACCACCGGTTTTAATTGAAAGTAGTGTAGAAAGTTGAATTTCTCGTGGATTAAAGTGTTCTCGGTGAATTTGTGCCGCTTTAAAGATGAGCTCCATAAAGGGCATGGAAAAGAGTTCTTCGACTTGGCATTTACGCCAATATTGTACGGTGGGGTGCTGTGTTAGCTCATTTTTAGCTTTAAGATGCAGATTAAAAATTGTCACAGTCTCTCCTTTTTGCATGTTGGCCGATAAATTAAAGTGGGCATATTTGCCCACTCTATTTTAGTAACTGTCGTGAATTCTCAGCGGCAGCTAAAATTAATTTACGCTTTTTATTATTATGCTTTGCGATATTTTGAATGTTGTTTCACTGCTTTGCGGATTTGTCTAGTACTGGTACGGCGTCGATTTCGCACATCCAGTTTCGTTTCTGTTTCGGGTTTCAAACCAACTAAATCACGCAGATAGTTTACTTGCTCTAATGGCATTTCTTCCCAACCACCTCGAGGTAGCGTTTTTTCTAATTTGATATTGCCATAGCGAATACGAATTAAGCGACTGACTTGAATACCTTGGCTTTCCCATAAGCGGCGTACTTCACGGTTGCGGCCTTCGGTTAGCGTGACGTCAAACCATTGATTCAAACCTGTTCCTCCCACAGCTTTAATTTGCTTGAAATTCGCTGGTCCATCTTCCAATTGCACGCCTTTGCGTAAGCGCTGTAACATGGCTTCATCCACTTCGCCAAACACTCGAACAGAGTATTCACGTTCTACTTCGCGGCTTGGATGCATTAAACGATTAGCAAGTTCACCATCAGTGGTAAAAAGTAATAGGCCAGAAGTATTGATATCTAAGCGCCCTACTGCAATCCATCTTGCACCGTTTAAACGTGGTAAGCGGTCGAAAACAGTTGCGCGACCTTCAGGGTCTGAGCGTGTACAAAGTTCACCTTCTGGCTTATAGTACATTAATACTCGGCAGATCTCTTTTTGTGTAGGAGTTAAGCTGACTAGATGCCCATCAATCCGAATTTTGGTATTGGCATTCACTTGGACACGGTCACCAAGCTGGGCAATTTTACCATCAACACTAACGCGTCCTGCGGCAATTACTTCTTCTAATTCACGGCGCGAACCCTTGCCGGCATTGGCGAGAATTTTTTGCAGTTTTTCACCAAGTACTTTCACCTTTTTGTTTTGTTCAACAGGTGATTTTTCTATTGGCTTTACCGTTTTTTTCGGAGCAAATGGACGCACAGGTTTTTGCATTTTTTTCTCAGAATCAGAGCGCTTGTTGCTGCCTGATTGGCTGGGTTTACGAAATGTTGTCATTTAAAGTTCCTTTGTCGCTTTCACAAGCGTCGAATAGCTGATGGCTGAGCTTGTCGAAGCCATCAATGTTAAAGAAGAGCGTTTAGACAAGCTCAACGACCTATAAATTTATTGAAAGGGTGAAGGATCCCCTGAGCCTTGACGAATAAGACGTGGATTGTCTTCGCTTAAATCAATCACAGTTGTAGGAGATTCCCCTAAATAACCACCATGAATAACCAATTCTACTTGATGAGCTAATAAATCGTGGATTTCATCAGGATCAGAAAGCGTACGATCTTCTACATTAGGTAACATTAATGAACAAGATAGAATGGGTTCACCCAATGTTTGGAGCAGTGATAATGCAATCGCATTATCAGGTACGCGTAACCCGATAGTTTTACGTTTCGTCATGAGGCGACGAGGTAGCTCTTTAGTCGCCGGAAGAATAAATGTATACGGATTTGGTACGTTATTTTTAATCAAACGATAGACTTGGTTATTTACCATCGCGTAGGTAGCAATTTCAGAGAGATCGCTACATACCAAGGTAAAATTATGATTCTCAGGCAACTTACGAATAGCTACAATTCGATCCATTGCATGCTTATCACCAATACCACAACCTAACGCATAGCCAGAATCTGTCGGATAAACAATTACACCACCTTTTCTAATAATTTCCACTGTTTGATTAATCAAACGAGGTTGTGGATTTTCTGGATGAATATAAAACAGCTGGGCTCGGCTCATAGCAATTTCCCTTTAATAAAATTGGCTTGGAATTATACGCTTAAACAGGCTTGGGCAAAAGGCAACAAGCGGTGCATTTTTGCAGAAAAATTGCAAAAACATACCGCTTGTGGTGAGTGATGGATTATTCGCAAAAAAACTCATGAAGTACGTGGAGCATTTTTTCAGCTCGAGGATCAGTAATGAAATAGAGCCGTTCTCGATGCTTAATTTCACAATCTACCAGCCCAGCTTCGCGTAAAATTGTCAGCTGATTCGACAAAGCGGCTTGCGGAATATTAAGTTTTTGGCTTAGCTCAGTCACGTTATAACGGCGTTCTAGCAATGAGCAGAGCACCATAAGTCGATTTGGGTTCGCTAATAATTTTAAGAATGTGGTGGCCTCACCACATTTTGAGAACATATCTTCCATTTTTTGTTTCCCACCATATAAAGAGCTATTTTATCATACTCCTTTGGCGGTTTTTTGTAAAAATTTAAGATATTTATAAAAAACAAATAGCGTCATTATGATCGCGAATAAACTTTCTAGCCAAGCTAATGCGGTTAAAAAGGCTGAATTGCCAAAGAGAGACAAACTTTCCCAAAGACTATTGGCGCTAATAATGAATGGAAACGTTAATGCAGCATAACTTGGAAAAAAGCCATTTTTTAAGAAGTGTGGTACTTGATTTAATACGATGAAAAAGAGTGCTTGAGAAAGTAATAAGGCTAGGCTCAAATATATTGTGGAGTGTGCTAATGGCAAGCGGATATAACCCACAATCAATATTGCCAATGGCGCGGTGTAGATAGCAAATACCGGCTTGGCTGGAAGTTCATCAACAGGCAATTTCCAGTAGCGTAGCGATATAAGCCCAAACATTACGATAAATGCAGCGGCAGAAAAATTAAATAATGCATAGCGCCAAGTTTCAAGCATCGGATAGTGTTCAGCAAGATGGTGTGAAGTCATCACTGGCACACAAAAACCAACAAAAGGAATAAAAAATGCGGCAAATACATTTTTTAGTTGAAAATGTAAAAGATATCTCCAGACAAACCAACTCACATAAACTAGTGTTGCAACGCAGGAGATGAGCCACAAACCAAGCGCTAATGTTGGATAAGACGATGATAGATAACTCGCATCAAGCATTATTGTAAAAGGGATCACTGGCACAACAGCTGCTTGAATTGGGTGATTTAAATTTGCTTTCGCCACTTGTGGAAAATAGTAAATTTTAAGTAAAGCAATTAGCAACACCGCAAAGCCAAGTATGCCAAATAATGGCATAGCCCAAAAGCCTTGACCTAATTCAGCAAATAGTCCGCCTAAAGCGGTTAAACCAAATGCAAGACCAGCAACGGGCAGAGGGGTATTTTTTAGGATATTTTCTATTCCTGTGCGCATATTTTTTCCCTTTATTTATAGCATTTCTAATGCCTAAATTTATGCTTGGGAACTACCCTAAGCGAAAGAAAATATGAGTTTGTGTGGGGAGGGCATTTTCTTTCAAGAGCAGTTCCCAAGCATAAATTCAGGCGAATTTATTGATTCCATGGCATTTTGTCTAGCAGCATAGCCATTCCACAAAAACCTGAAAGCCCAGCAAAAACCAATCCCGCGCCAACAAAGCTGGCAAGTAGATAAAAAAATGGGCTAATAGCAGCACCTAACAACATACTGAGTAATATGAGTGATCCTGCTGCAATTTGTACTTGCCGTGTTATTGGTAAGACGTTGCGATTGCGAATAACTGACAAGCCCGCACTTTTCCAGCCAATTAGTCCTCCTTCTAAGATATAAATATTGCATTTGTTATCTACATTTAGTCGTGCTAACTGATGGCAGAGGCTTTGAGTACGCCCGCCTGATTTGCAATAAAAAATCAGACAGTGATTTGATATTCTTTCTGGCAAATCTTGCTGTAGTTGATCAGAAGGCAGACAAATTGCGCCATTAATATGCTCTCGTTGAAATTCAGCATGCTCGCGAATATCAATCAAGATTGCCCCACTGGCGAGCTTTTGTTGTGCAATATTTGGTGGGATAAGGTTAATCGACATTTAATCTCCATAGGTGGGCGAATGCCCACCTGCTATTATTTTTGACAACTTTTACAGCTAGAAGACCAGCCTAATAATGTATAAACGAGTAGTGTACTTGCGATAAAACCAGCAAAATAGCTGAACATAAGAATAAAAAGATCAATTGGCGAACTTAGATCATTTATATCGGATTGTGAGCCTAGGAAGAGCATAATTAAGGTGAGAATCCCGCCTACAATACCTGCTCTTTTTGCCCACGTATAACGTTTAGTCATAAGTTGGCGCTCTTTGGCAATTAATGTACTAAACGTGACCGCTAGCAAAGCCAGTAATAACAAAACAGGGTAGAAAAAAGCACCAAATAATTCTTGCATGATCGCCCAAAGCATTGAAAATTCTAATTGATTCATATAATTTCCTCTTAATTAAGTTAAGCCAGCCCGCGTAACATCGTTAAATAAGTTGATTTTAAACCGATAGTTTCTATCAGCCAGCTTGCCCATTGCTCTTCCAATGGCGCGATAACACCAGGGAAAGAATGATAGAGGTTATTTTCATAATCAAACTCGACTAACATGGCTTTACCAATTTGCGTAATGAGTGGGCAAGAAGTATAGCCCCAATAGCGAGCATCACTCTGCTTATCTTGTAAATCTGCCAGCAAATGCTCCACTGCAACAGGCACTTGCCATTTCACGCTGGCGGCAGTTTTCCCTTTTGGAACGCCGGCAATATCACCTATGGCAAAGACATTGCGATAGCGAACATGTCTGAGCGTTGATTTATCAACTTCAACCCAGCCTTCATCTTGCCAAATCCCTTGCCGCCAAGAAAGTGCTGAATTTTTTACTGCATCCGGTGCGGTCATTGGGGGAATAACATTGATAAAGTCATAATGATAATCCACTCTGCCTTGTGCTTTATCAGCAAAAGTAGCTACGCGGTTATGTGGATCAATGGCAACTAATTGGCGATCATAGTGGGTGTCTATTCCCCGCTGTTTAAAGAGCATTCGTACTTTTTCTGAAACGATTGGCACACTAAACAACGCTTTGTTATTCGAGTTGTAAATTATTTTTGATTTATTGAGTGTGCCACGGCGCCGTAGTACATCGCGTGTGATAAGAGTGTATTTGAGGGGCGCTCCTGCACACTTCATTTCTGTATTGGGGCGCTGAAATATAGCAATCCCACCAGTCTGAGCAAATTGATCAAGCATTTGCCAGGTTTTAAATGCACCTTCTGGGCTATGGTAAATACTACCCAAGCCATTTTTCCCAATAAGGTTCTCATCCATACCAGCAATTGCGGCATAATCGAGTTTTAAGCCCGTAGCTACAAACAGGTAGTCATACGATATTTTTTCGCCTTTATTGGTGGTAACAGTATTGCTATCTGGATCAAATTCGGCGACATGCGCTTGAACCCATTTCACATTTGGAGGCAGATAATTAGCTGTTTGGCTGATAGTGTATTCTGCAGGCTTTAACCCAGCTGCAACTAAAGTGAAACCTGGTTGATAATAATGCTGAATGCGAGAGTCAATAATGATAATTTCTGCTTTTTCATCTAGCCGAGCGGCAAGGTGGGAAGCGATGCTTAAACCTGCTGCCCCTGCACCCGCAATCACAATTTTGGCGGGAATCGAGATCTTGGGCAATGCTGCTAAGGCATTAGGGGGCAGCAATAAACTACTGACAGAAGTTAAGCCACCTGCGCTGATGGTACATAAACCGCTTTGTAGCAATAACCGACGATTTTTATTAACAGAGCGGTGGGCAACATAGCTATTCATGGTGCATCCTTATTTTTTGGTTGAACAGGTATTAATTCCAAGCAGGCTGTATAAGGCACAACGAGAAAAAATGCCTGTTGCGAGTGGAATAACGCCCAGCCAACCCCACCAGCCAACCGTGTCTGTAAAGCTTAGTAAAATTAATATTGCTCCGAGTGTGATTCGGACAGCGCTATCTACGCTACCTACATTTTTGTTTATCATAGTTGTCTCCTTTTATATTTTAAAATATTAATGTTTAATTATTTTGATATTATGAAGTGATAATGTCAATATAAATTTTTATGATTTTGTGAAAAATGTTTCATTAGTGTAAAAAAATAAAGAGCTGAAAATAATCAGCCCTCTTGATGAATTGAGATGATGATTTAAGTGCTAAGATTTGTTGAAAAAACAAGCAGGTATTTTAGCTAGTGCTATGTGATTTAATTGATAATGAGCTAGTGTAGTACCACGAGAATCGCGGCAAGAACCACCAAAATCAGCCCAGCAAAATCTTGAATTTTTAATCGCTCTTTAAAGATAAAATACGAGATAGCAAGAATGAAAAATATTTCAACTTGCCCGAGCGTTTTTACAAAAGCAACGTGGTTTAAACTCATGGCATTAAACCAGCCGAATGAGCCAAGGAAAGAGAATAGGCTTGTGAGCATGCCAAGTTTAGGATAGCGGAAAAATTGGCGCAAGGTTTGTGGCTGACGAATTGCTAAATACAAGGTTAAGCCGACAGCTTCTAATGTAATCACCGCAAAGAGTACCCAAGCGGCTGAAATGAGATAATGGCTTTGTAGTTGAAGGCTCGCTTCTCGCACCCACAAAGACGTCAGTGCAAAACATAAACCGCTTGCCACGCCTAAATAGAGCGTTTTCCAAGACAATTGGCGGAGATTACCACTGCCTGTCATTAAGAAAATTGCAATACCACCAATGACCACACCAAGCCAACCGAGTATAGAGATTTTCACCCCAAAGAATAATACACCAAGAATAGCTGCAATTACTGCTTCACTTTTAGCAAGTCCAACACCTATGGCATAATTTTTGAGTTGGAATAACTGTACCATTAAAGCTGTGGCAAGAATTTGAGCAAAACTGGCTCCAAATACATAAATGAAAAAGTACAGTGAGAAATAAGGCAAGGGCTGAGATGGGGTTTGAATATAGAGAAAGAGCAGATAACCGGTAGCGAGGGGAACGGCATAAAAAAAGCGCGCAAGTGTCACGCCTAAAACGGGGACATTTACACTTAATTGTTTCTGAAACGCATTTCTGCCAGCTTGGGCGGTTGCAGCAAGCAGAGTAAACCAAATCCACATAAAAACTTTCCGAATATTAATTTATATAAATAGTACGCTTTTTAGCCGAGTTTGCAAGCGGTCTAAAAATGACTAAAATTTGCAAGTAGGTATGTTAAAGAATAGGGTGTATTGATGTGGCCTAAAATTTATATTGGTACAGGGGGATATGCAGACAGTGATCTAATGGGGACACTTTACCCGTTTGGGACGAAAAAAGAGGATTTTCTGACCGTTTATAGCCAGCATTACGACACGTTAGAAATCAATAGTACTTTCTACGCGCCACTTGGCGCAAAGGCTTTTGCAGGTATGTTGGCAAAACTTGCCGAGCCACTACAATTCTCAGTGAAATTACATCAAGATTTTAGCCATAATCGGGTTGCTACCCGTGAAAATGCGAAAGCGTTTTTAACTGCGTTACAGCCTTTAATTGAAGCAAATTGCCTTGCTAATCTGTTTTTGCAATTTCCGAGTCAATTTGAACGCACACTTGCTAACCGCCGTTATCTTGCCGATTTGCAAAATTGGTTTGAAAATCAACCGCTTGCGATTGAGTTTCGTCATTCAAGTTGGCATATTCCCCCTGTGTTTGACACCTTTGCGAAAAGTGAAAACTTGATTTGGTGCAATGTGGATTACCCCCAACATATTGGCTTACCTGCTTTTCATTTTTACGCCAATCAACGTCGTGTCTATTTAAGATTGCATGGACGTAATCCTAATTGGTGGAAAGGACAGAGTGCAGCCGAGCGACACGATTATCGTTATTCAGATAAAGAATTACAGGAGCTAGCGAAATTATTAGCCGCACACAGAAATGAATTTGATGTGCTCTATCTCTATTTTGAAAATACCACGAAAAGCCATTCGTTTTACAATATTGCCATGTTGAAAGCGTTTCTTACTGAGTTAGGTTTTCAAATTAAGCCAGAGCCTGAAACATTATCAGGGCAGCAGTCGTTATTTTAGCCAAGAAAAAAACCGAATTTGAGCACCAAATTCGGTTTGTGAGATTAAAGCTGTTTAAGCAAATTCACCATCTCAATGGCAACCATTGCACACTCTTCGCCTTTATTGCCTGCTTTGGTGCCTGAGCGTTCAATCGCTTGTTCTAGGTTTTCAACGGTTAAAACGCCATTTGCAATTGGCACACCTGCTTGAAGACTGGTCATCGCAATGCCTTTTGCCGATTCGTTTACCACCACGTCGTAGTGAGACGTTGCGCCACGCACCACTGCCCCTAAGCAGATAATGGCATCATATTTACCGCTTTCCGCCATTTTTTTCGCTGCAATTGCAATTTCTAATGCACCGGGTACCCATACCGTGTCAATATCATTTTCGTTCACACCATGACGGATAAGTTTGTCTTTTGCACCGTGTAACAGTTGGTCAATGAAGATTTTGTGCCAGTTAGTTGCCACGATACCGAATTTTAAGCCTGTTGCAACGTAGTTGCCTTGAATTGTTGCCATTTGTTTTTCCTTTTTTTAAATGTAAAAATTGAATTCTGAACCTATTCATCGCTTTCTTAATTATCTTCCCTACTTTTCTTTGCTTGTGCAAAGAAAAGTAGCAAAAGAAAGCACACCCCAGAAAAATTGCTTATCTGAACTTTGTTTGAATTTGCTTAACGGAAAAAATCCAAACTCGCTTGCTTCGCAAGCTCAAACAAGGATTTTTTCCTACAAATTCAACGTCGTTCAGGCAATTTTTAGGGGGAAACGGTGCGTTATTCACCATTCAGTATGAAAATCTATTTTGTAAAAAAATTGCTAAAAACTACTGCTTGTTTGCGACCGTTAGAGATTCCCTTCTGAACCGCCCGAGCGTGTTTTAATTTGTAGGAAAATGTCTCTTGAACGAAGTGAATAGAAATTTTCCGTTAAGCAAATTAAAACTAAGCTCGGATAAGCGGTGAAGTAGGGTCGCCTTTCTTTTGGTTACTTTTACTCGCTTTGCTCGCCCTTTGGGCTGTTGCCTTTGGCAACATTCAAACGCAAGCGTTTGTCTTTGGCGAAGCAAAGAAAAGTAACACTAGAAGTTAAACATATGTCTCATTTTGATTTGCTTGACTTTTAGGTATTCCAAATCGTGTTTATTTGGCTCAACCATAATCGGTTCTCTTGCCACGATATTTAAACCCACCTCTTGTAATCCTTCAATTTTCGCAGGATTGTTGGTGAGCAAGCGGATACTTTTTACGCCTAATTTGCGAAACATTTGTGCACCGATGTGGTATTCACGTTCGTCATCTTTAAAGCCTAGTGCGCGGTTGGCTTCCACCGTGTCCATTCCCTGATCTTGTAGTTCGTAGGCACGTAATTTGTTGAGTAAGCCAATCCCACGTCCTTCTTGACGAAGATAGAGGAGTACACCTCGTCCTTCTTGTTCAATTTGGCTCATTGCTGCGGCAAATTGTTGTCCACAATCGCAACGTTGTGAACCAAAAGCATCGCCAGTTAAGCATTCAGAATGGATACGGCATAACACATTTTCGCCATCGCCAATATCGCCTTTTACTAGTGCAACGTGTTCTTTGCCTGAAATCACTTCCACAAAGCTATGCGCAACAAATTCACCATATTTAGTTGGCATTTTCACCACAGAAACTTGTTTAACCAGATTATCGTGTTTACGGCGATATTCTTGTAATTGGGCAATGGTGATAAACGGTATATCATGTTTGGTGGCAAATTTTTGCAGATCAGGCATCGTCATCATTGTGCCGTCTTCTGCCATAATTTCGCAACAAAGCCCAGCAGGTTTTAAGCCTGCAAGACGAGCTAAATCGACGGTGGCTTCTGTATGACCATTACGCACTAATACACCGCCTTCTTTTGCCACCAATGGGAACATATGTCCCGGACGGCGGAAGTCATCGGCTTTGGCATTCTCATCTAACAGTTTTAACGCGGTGAGTGAACGTTCAAAGGCTGAAATGCCTGTGCCTGTTTCAATATGGTCAATTGCCACAGTAAAAGCGGTTTCGTGATTGTCGGTGTTTTTGGGCACCATTGGGTGTAGATGGAGTTTATCGGCAATGCTTTGGGCAATCGGCATACAGATTAAGCCTTTACCATGTGTTGCCATAAAATTGATATTTTCTGGGGTTGCAAATTCGCCAGCACAGATAAAATCGCCTTCGTTTTCACGATCTTCATCATCGGTTACTAAAATAATTTTGCCTTGACGGATTGCTTCAATGGCTTGTTCTACGGTTGAAAATTGGAACATAAGTTGTTTCTCTTTGTTGTTTTCCCCCTCTCCCTGATTTTCACTTCTAAACGAAGCGAAAATCTGTCCCTCCCCCCACTGGGGGGAGGGTGGAGAAAATCCGTAGGATTTTCGGAGGGAGAGGGGAGATAATATTTAGAAATTAAAATCCTGCTTTTCTTAAAAATTCTTCGCTGATATTGCTTTTTGGACTATCGCTTGTTGGTGTAAGCAATTTTTCCACATATTTGCCGATCACGTCATTCTCTAAATTGACGATTGAGCCGACTTTTTTACTGCCTAAATTTGTGTGAGCAATCGTATGTGGAATGATAGAAACACGGAATCCTTGTTCATCACAGTCCACTACCGTTAGGCTAATACCATCAATCGTGATAGAGCCTTTTTCAATAATGTAACGCATAATTTTTGGATTAGTGTTGATGCGATACCACACAGCATTATCCTCAGGGGTAATACTTGCCACTGTGCCTGTGCCGTCAATATGCCCAGAAACGATATGTCCGCCGAAACGCCCATTTGCCGCCATTGCACGCTCTAAATTGACTGGGCTACCTACTTGTACTTCGCTCAGTGAGGTGCGGTTTAAAGTTTCCGACATTACGTCAGCGGTGAAAAAGTCGTTGCCAAAGGTGGTAACGGTTAAACACACACCATTCACCGCAATGCTATCGCCCAGTTGAACATCTTCTAATACTTTTGAACCGTTAATGGTTAGTACCGCAAATTCGCCTTGCTTTTGGATTTTGGCGATTTTGCCAACTTCTTCAATAATGCCTGTGAACATTTTATTCTCCGCTATTTATGCGGACGCCAGCGTGGCGTCCCTACTGTTCTACTTCGTAATCGATTAAAATATCTTCGCCAATTTGTGAAATTTTCGGATTTGTTAATTTCACTGCATGGGCAATTTCTGCAATACCCGCCCCACCAATTGGCGTTTTAGCATTCATACCGCCCACTAATTTAGGTGCGATGTAGCAATGCACTCGGTTTACTAAGCCTTGTTCCAACACGCTGAAATTCAGTTGTGAACCGCCTTCAATCAAGAGGCTATCTATGCCCATTTCGCCTAATTTTTGCAAAAGATCGCTCAAATCTATCCGCTTGTCTTTTGCTTTTGTGCGTAAAATTTCCACGCCACAAGCGGTATATTTTTCGCATTTTTTTGCATCATCGCAAAGGGTGGCGATAATGGTACGATACTGTTTAGCGGTTTGGACTAACTGGCTTTCCAATGGCGTGCGTAGTTGACTATCGCACACAATCCGCACAGGTTGTTTGGCGTTTTCCATTCGGCTATTGAGCATAGGATCGTCTGCCAATACGGTTTCCACCCCAACCATAATCGCACTGTATTCGTGGCGAGTGCGTTGCACATTTTTTCTTGCTTGTTCGCCAGTAATCCATTTGGATTGTCCACCGCTGGTAGCGATTTTACCGTCTGCGGTCATTGCATATTTGAGCAAGACATAAGGGCGTTTGGTTTGAATATAGTGGAAAAAAATCGGGTTTAACGCATCGCATTCTTCTTTCAAAAAATCTTCCACGACTTCAATCCCTGCTTGGCGAAGTTGTTTAGCACCTTTGCCAGAGACCAGCGGATTGGGATCTCGTGAGCCAATCACCACTTTTTTGATACCACGCTCAATCAACAAATCGGAGCAAGGTGGCGTTTTACCGTGATGACAACAAGGTTCAAGGGTAACGTAGGCCGTCGCACCGCTCAGATCTGCTTGGGCTTTTAAAATCGCATTGCGTTCAGCGTGCCAACCGCCACAGCGTTCGTGATAACCTTCGGCAATAATTTCGCCATTTTTGACAATCACACAGCCGACAAGCGGATTCGGATTTGTCCAACCACGTGCTTTTTCTGCAAGCGTGATCGCACGACGCATATAATCAAAATCGTTCATTGGAAATTTTTAAATGGGTGGGGCAGAATGGAGGTTTCTCCCCGCTTCCTCCGAAAATCTTAACGGATTTTCTCCACCTTCACCCCGTGGGGAGAGGGACTTTTTGCTTTACTCAAAAGCAAAACAGGGAGAGGGAAATATAAAAAACGCCTTGAAATCAGTGATCTCAAGGCGTGCGAAAGCATAGAAAATGCGCGCAACATTGCACACATTCTTACTCTTCTCCTATCCAGACTATACTGTCGGTTTTGGAATTTCACCAAATCCTGCAACCTTTTTCGTTGCTCGCGGACTTTACCGCCGATCGGGAATTTCACCCTGCCCCGAAGATTAAAAAATTGTTACAAATTCTACCCCGAATTTGTAAAGTGTCAAGCTATCGAATTAAAAGGCTCCAACGATGCTAGAGCCTTTAATTTTATTAATGTGAGCTATTTTGTTGTTGCTCAATAAATTCTTGGTTAATTTCAATTTTGGCACGATCACGCAGATCTTGTACTACATTATTAAATAATAATACTTGTTCTGCTGCAGCAAATTGGCTGGCAACCGTATCAAATTGCGCTTTATCCCCATCTTCAATTTTATCTAATGCAATAATAAGCATATCACCATGGCTGTCACGTGCTATACGGTAGCTTGGCTTATCTGTAGGTTTTGGCATTGAAAACACAGTATCAGCAATTTCTGGTTGTTGAATTTGTGCCTGTGCAAAGATGATTTCCAATGAAGGGGCGAAAGTAGCACTATTGCTTTCGCCTGCTTGCAATGCTTTTAGTTCGTTTTCAACTTTTGTTTGTAGCGCGATATTGGCTTTCTCCAGTTTTACAGCTTCGCTTACGGCTGTTTTTGCCTCGTCTAAGCTTTGAGTTCTTTCCGCTTGATATTGGCTAACACGTAAAAACAAGGTTTTCGCTTCGCTACCATTACCTAATTCAATGCCTTCAGAAACTTGCCCATTACGACGTAAATCACTATTAAATAGCACTTTTAATACTTTTTCATCGTTTAAGGCTGTTGGTACATTGTCAGCAGTGAATTCTTCAGTGGTTTGAACTGTAGCTCCGCCTAATTTTGCAATATCTGCTAAAGAGCCGCTGTTGTCATAGGCAGTTTTTGCCATTTCACGAGCCGTATTGGCATATTCGCTTTGAACCAGTTCTTGGCGGATTGTGTCTGCAATTTGTTGTTTTACTTGCTCAAGCGGGATATTTTTTTCGCCTTTGTGATTGAGTAATTTGATAATGTGGTAAGCGTTATCAATTTTTACTGCTTGGCTAGTTTCTCCGACTTTTAATCCGCTTGCGGCAGCTTCGAATGCCGCAGGGTAGGTGCCAGCCTTCGCCCAACCTAAATCACCACCTTGAGCGGCTGAGCCTTTATCAAGCGATTTTTCTTGGGCTAATTTGGCAAAATCTTCACCATTTTTGAGCGCTTGTAACACGGCATTTGCATCTTGCTCATTGGCAACTTGGATATGCGCGAGCTGTGATTCTGCGCTAGAAACATAGTTGGCTTTGTTGGTTTGGTAGTAGGTTTCAATTTGAGTGTCTGAAACTTCTACTTTTGAAGCAACATCCTGCGGGCTGAATTCAATATACTCCACGGTGAATTTTTCAGGCGTTTTAAAGCTGTTTTGATGCTTTTGATAGAATGCTTGAATTTCTTCATCCGTCGCACTTTGCTTGGCGATTTCATTTGCAATTGGGTAAGTTGCAATGCGAATGTGGCGTTTTTGTAATAGTAATTTGGCTAACAATTCTTGTTGGGCTGGTACACTAAAATTACTGGTAATAATACCTTCTTGTAACTGCGACATTAACATACCTTGTGCGACAATGGCTGCATAATGTTCAGCGCTGATGCCGTTGTTGCGTAGGGTTTGTAGATAAAGCGCATTGTCAAATTTACCATTTTGCTGAAATGCTGGTGTGTGGACGATTTGCGATTTAACTTGTTCTGCGCTGATATTTAGCTTGAGATCGCTGGCATATTGACGTAACAATTCATCATTAATTAATTGATTGAATACATCATTATTAAATGCTTGCACATATGCAGGATCGTCTAATTTATCCCAGAATTTTTCACCTTCTTGAGCATTGCGTAAATTCTGTTCACGGTTTTTCGCTTGGATAAACTGTTGTTGAGAGATCTCTTCGCCATTAACTTTGACTGCAGAGTGATCTTGGAGCATTAATCCCCCACCAATTCCCCCCAGTACAAAAGAGAGCGAAACCAAAGCAAAAATAATTTTGAACAGAGGGCTGTTCGTCTTATCGTGCATTTTCTCGATCATTATTCTTTCCTAATTAAAATAAAAATTTCGCAGATTATACGTTAAAGCAACCAATTCTCAAATTCGAATTTTCATTAGTACATTTGCAAAATTTTTGGAAAAAACGAGCGCTTGTCGTGGGAAATTTTTGCTTTTATAAGGGATTTTTGTTTTAATTCTCACCGTTTGGTTATTCATTTATAAGGATTTTTTATGGGAATTTACGCCTATATCTGTTTTTTATCGGCGTTCTCAATTTTACTCGGTTTTGTTACCAGCAAAATCAGTGATAAGGTGCAATCGACCATTGCAATTACTGCCGCCGCGATGGTGAGTTCTTTGATTGTTTTGCTATTTGGTGCGTTTGGTTGGTTTAATATTGATACTGTCGCGAAAGAAGTGATGGAGCAGATCGATTTTAAAAGTTTCTTACTCAACGGGATTTTAGGATTCTTACTATTTGCTGGTTCGCTCGGGATAAAACTGCCTTTACTGAAAGACCAAAAATGGGAAATTGCTACTTTTGCACTCTTTTCTACCATTGCTTCTACTTTCTTTATTGGCTCAATGATTTATGGTTTTTGCCATTTAATTGGGCTCCCGATTGATTTTATCTATTGTGTTTTATTCGGTTCACTGATTTCACCAAACGACCCGATAGCCGTGATTGCCATTATAAAAAATTTGCGCGCTCCAAAACGAATTGCGATGCAGGTAGAGGGGGAATCGTTGTTTAATGATGGGGTAGGTTTAGTGGTCTTTGTTACCCTGTTAGCTGTTGCTTTTGGGGGGCAAGAAGCCAGCTTCTCAGGCATTATGGGGTTATTCTTACATGAAGCGATTGGTGGAATTCTGTTTGGTTTTGTGCTCGGTTTTATTGCACATATTTTAATTGCTAACACCGATGATGGAAGTTTAGAAATTTTATTGACTTTAACCATTCCTACAGCAGGTTTTATGTTTGCAACCAATGTATTGCATGTTTCTGGTGCGCTCGCGATGGTTGTTTCTGGCATTATGATTGGTAACTGGACACGCCGTTCAGGCTTTTCTGAACAGAGCCAGCGTTACCTTGATCACTTTTGGGAGATGATCGATCACTTCTTAAATGCGTTGTTATTCTTTCTCATTGGTTTTGCATTGTTGCTGATTGATTTTAATATCTACGGTATTATTTTGATGCTTGTTGCGGTGCCTGTTTGCTTGGCAGCGCGTTATGCAAGTCTTTGGATTCCTTTCCAATTACTTAAACGAGTGCGTACCTATAATCCTTATACTTTAAAAATTATGACATGGGGCGGGCTACGAGGAGGGTTAGCACTGGCGATGGCGCTTTCGATTCCATCAAAAACCGCTTTTGTGAATGGGATTGACGTGAAAGAGTTAGTGCTGGTAATGACGTATTCAGTCGTCATGTTCTCAATTTTAGTGCAAGGTTCAACGGTTGAGCCGATGATTCGAAAAGCTAAAGCCGTAGATCCTAATCGAGAAGAGTATTTAACACCGCAAAGTAAAAATCATTGATTTTTTATCCGCTTGCCGTATAATCCGCAGCTTCCGTGTCACAGCTGAATTAGAGATCGGCTGTTGATGAATTTAAACATACTTTTTAGGAGTAAAAAATGTCTCTAAGCGTAGAAGCAAAAGCAAAAATCGTTGCTGAATTTGGTCGTGATGCAAAAGATACTGGTTCTTCAGAAGTGCAAATCGCACTTTTAACTGCACAGATCAACCACTTACAAGCACACTTTGCAGTACATAAAAAAGATCACCATGGTCGTCGTGGTCTATTAAAAATGGTTTCACGTCGTCGTAAACTATTAGACTACTTAAAACGTACTGATCTTGCTAAATACTCAGAAACTATCGCACGTTTAGGTTTACGTCGCTAATTTCAGATTTTGAAAACCGAGCTTTGGCTCGGTTTTTTTATATCTCCGTCTTTCCCTGCAAATAAGAAGGAGATATTGCTGCAAAAACAAAGCCACCCGAAGGTGGCTTAATTAGAATAAGTTTAAATTACAGACTTTCTGTGAAAGTACGTGTAATGACATCACGTTGTTGCTCAGGTGTTAGCGAGTTAAAACGCACGGCATAGCCAGAAACACGAATGGTTAATTGTGGATATTTTTCTGGATTTTTCACTGCGTCTTCTAACGTTTCACGGCGTAAAACGTTTACGTTTAAGTGCTGACCACCTTCCACTTTAATTGTTGGGGCAACATTAACAGGGACTTCACGATAGCTAATTTGACCTAATTCGCTGATTGCCACAACTTGATCTTCTGCGTAATCAGCTTTAGCCGCTAGACAGCGTGCTTCGTTTTTCTCTTCATCTAATAACCAGAAAGAGTTAAGCAGATTTTTGTTATCAGAGGCAGTAATTTGAACACCTTTAATCATAGTAGAGCTCCTAATTTTAAAAAAGTTGAAAGTTTCAAAAATTGTTGAGCATTTTACACTGTTTAAAAAATAACGCTAGTATTTTTTGAACTTTTCAACAAAAGTTGAGGAATAAGATGAAAACTTGGAAAGACGCCATTGGTGAAGAAAAACAGCAACCCTACTTTCAACAGATCTTGCAATTTGTACATCATGAACGACTCTCGGGAAAAATGATTTTTCCGCCGCAGAGTGAAGTCTTTAGCGCCTTTGCGCTGACTGAATTTTCAGATGTCAAAGTGGTTATTTTAGGGCAAGATCCTTATCATGGATTGAATCAAGCACATGGTTTAGCATTTTCTGTTAAGCCCAGCATAGCGCCCCCCCCGTCATTAGTGAATATCTATAAAGAATTAGCACAAGATGTTGGTTTTCAAATACCGTCTCACGGTTATTTAGTCGAATGGGCAAAGCAAGGAGTATTGCTGCTCAATACTGTTTTAACCGTAGAGCAGGGGAAAGCGCATTCTCACGCAAACATTGGTTGGGAGCGTTTTACTGATAAAGTGATTGAGCAACTTAATTCGCATCGGGAAAAGTTAGTCTTCCTACTTTGGGGAAGCCACGCTCAGAAAAAGGGGCAATTTATTGATCGTCATCGTCATCATGTATTAACAGCCCCACATCCATCACCGCTTTCTGCACACCGTGGTTTTTTGGGGTGTCGCCATTTTTCTAAAGCGAACGCATATTTGAGCTCGCAGGGAATTCGCGAGATCAATTGGCAACTTCCATTATAAAAATGCCTTTCAAGGCGAGCAAATAACCGCTAGAATATACTATGTTTTTTTACAGTATTTAATTCGTAATGATTGATGACATTTGGCTTTATGTGGCGATAGCTGTTTTGGCTTTTATCGCCCTTTTTCTGTTTTTCTTCCATTCTCGTTCACAACGTGATGCTTTTGAGCTTCAGCAAGATCTCACACAGCTTCAAACACAGTTTGAGCAACTTTCGCTACGCCATGAACAACTTAGTGTTGAGAAAAATCAGTTGGAGCAGTTTGCCATACAGCAACAGACCCTTGCTCAAACTCAGCTTGAGCGTTTAGGTGAGCGAGAACAGAGTATCGCCAAATTACAGCAGAAAATCGAATTGGCACAAGAGCAAGAAAATCAGCTTGAACGCTATATTAATGAACTCAAAGAGCGAGTGGGTGCAGCCGTTGCAAAATCGGAAAGCTTAGATGAGCAGTTACAGGCGGCAACACAGAGCTTACAACATAAAGATAGAGAGAATGCGGAGTTATACAATCGCCTTAGTCATGTTCAGCAAGAACTTGTTGAGTTACGCACCTCTTTAAGTGAAAAACAGGCAAATTTTGAGAGCCAACAACGCCATTTTCTTGAGGTGCGTCAACAGCTCAATGTGGAATTTCAGCATCTTGCCCAGCAGATTTTGGAAGAGAAAAGCCAATCTTTTTCGCAAAGTAATCAAACTGCTTTAGATCTCTTATTGAAGCCATTTAAAGAACAGATTGACAGTTTTCAGAAGCGGGTAAATGAGGTGCATTCTGAGGCAATAAAAGGTAATGCGAATTTGGAAGCTGAGATTAAACGTGTGCTTGAAATCGGTTTGTCAATGTCGGCAGAAGCCCAGAATTTGACGACAGCTTTAAAAGGTAATAACAAGGTGGCAGGGAATTGGGGGGAAGTGCAGCTTGAAAGTGCATTACAATCTGCAGGCTTGTTGGCTGGAGAACATTATCTGGCACAAGAAAGTTATCGAGATGCCGAAGGTAACCGTTTTGCGCCTGATTTTGTGGTGAAGTTGCCAGATAATAAGCATTTGATCATTGATAGTAAAGTTTCTTTAGTCGCTTATGATCAAGCGGTGCGTTCGGAAGAAAATTTTGCAATTTCTCAGGCACTTGATGAGCATTGCCGTTCATTACGGGCTCATATTGATGGCTTATCAAAGAAAAACTATAGCAACCTGATCGGCATTAAAAGCCCTGATTTTGTTTTATTATTTGTGCCGATTGAGCCTGCCTATATTGAAGCGATGAAACACGATAGCCAGCTGTTTAACTATGGCTATGAGAAAAATGTGATCTTAGTTTCTCATACAACGCTAATGCCGATTTTACGTACAGTGGCGAATTTATGGCGGATTGAGCGAGGTAATGCAGAGGCTCGTGAAATTAGCGAAAAAGCAGGGGAAATTTACAATCAAGTTTGCACCATTGCCGAGCGTTTAGCCAAATTGGGGAATACACTGAATACTGCAAGCAATCAATATAATCTGACAGTGACTTCATTGGTGGGTAAGCAAGGGTTACTAGGAAAAGTAGAACGTTTTCAGCAACTTTCAGCAAAAGCGAGCCAAAGTGTGCCGCAGATCGAGCTACTTGAAAATGATTGGGATACAAGTCGCTTAGAACTGATTGTAGAAAAACCGCCAGAACATTTAGCCAACATGGAATTAGCGGAGTAAAGCAATGTTGCTCATTATCGATAATCACGATTCCTTCACCTTCAATTTAGTTGAGCTGGTTCGCAAAATAGGTGTAGAGATGGAAGTCGTTAATATAGAAGAACTGGATCTTGATAGGGTGGAGAAATTCAGCCATATTATGATCTCGCCCGGCCCAGACGTGCCAAGTGCTTATCCGAAATTATTTGCGATGTTGTCACGCTATTATCAATGTAAATCTATTTTAGGGGTATGCTTGGGGCATCAAACCATATGTGAATTTTTTGGTGGCAAACTCTATAATTTAAATATGGTTCGCCATGGACAGCAGCGCCCTCTGATTCAGTTACGCCCCAATTTACTATTTAACGATTTACCTGTGCAATTTAAGATTGGGCTGTACCATTCTTGGGGAATTTTGCAAAATTCTTTAGAAAACACACCGCTTGTGGTTACCAGTTTATGTGATCAAAATGTGGTGATGGCAACCCAGCACCAATGTTTGCCTATCTATACTGTACAATTTCATCCTGAATCTTTTATCACCGAATATGGTGAGCAAATGCTGAGAAATTGGTTAAATAGCTAAGAAAAGCAAACTATTTTTGTGATCTTGCTCCCAAAACTCGGTGTAAATTCTGCCTTTCTTTTCACAAACTGCTAGGCTCTCAATAAAAAGGAGAGCCTATGTTTTTTGCAAAATTGCCTCAATATTTAAGCGCTTGCTTGCTGATTTTTTTATTCAGCGGTTGCGTAAACCTACAAACGTCAGCTGATTTTGATAGAGATGAAGCACTAATAGCGCGAGCAAGCCTTGCTCTTGCTTATCTTGAACAGCAGGATTTCTCAAAAGCGAAAGAGAATATAGAGAAAGCCTTGAGCCACAATAGCCAACATTATTTGGCGCACCTTGTCGCCGCTTATTACTATCAGCAAATTAGCGATGTTCAGCATGCAGAGCAAAGTTATCAGGCAGCGATTCGTTTAAGTCATCAGATTAAGCAAAATTCACCATTGCCTGAGGTGCTCAATAACTATGGGACATTTTTATGCCAACAAGGTAAATTTGTTCAAGCTTATACGCAATTTGAGCAAGCACTTACAGGAGAAAAAGCTTATCTACGCCAAGGCGATACATTAGAAAATATGGTATTGTGTGCCAAGCAGGCTAACCAGTTAGAGAAAATGGCTCAGGCACTAGCGCGCTTAGCGCTATTAGATGCAGAACGGGCAGCAAAACTTGCAAAAATTGTCAAATAGCGGGACTCGGAGTACACTGCTTTCTTTTGGTAAGAGCTCGACTAGGGAGTGTTGATGTTACTCGAATCGCTGCAATTTAGTTTAAATGTAACATTACCGACTATCTTTATGATTTTACTCGGTATTTTTTTGCGTCGTCGCCGTTGGATTGATGATAATTTCTGCAATATGGCCTCTAAAGTCGTATTTAATTTTGCTTTACCTGCAACATTATTTCTCAATGTGGCTCGTAGTCCATCGGATTATTCAGGGCAGATAAATCTGATTTTGAGTGGGGCGATTGGTACACTATTGGTCTATTTGATCGCCGAATGGTGGGCTGGTAAATATATCCAAACACGTGGTTTACGCGCGATTTTTACACAAGGGACTTTCCGCTCTAATGCGGCGATTTTGGGTTTGGCTTTAGCCGTGAATGCTTATGGCTCAAGTGCTATGGGGAAAATTTCAGTATTTGTGGCTGTGTTAGTGATTATGTTTAATGTACTAGGGGTTGTGACATTACTAAAATCATTATCAGATAAGAAGATGAACCTAATGAATTTAACCCTTTCCATTTTGAAAAATCCATTGATTCTCGCGGTGATGTCGGGAATTATTGTGAGTGAATTTGAGCTATTTCCATTTATTCCAACAGCACTTAGCAAAACAGCGGATTACCTCGCGCATATTAGTTTACCGTTGGCATTAATTTGTACAGGGGCGAGTCTAAATTTCAAGCAATTAACCAAATTTAGCTCAACGGCAACCGTAGAAAACGAAGGAAGCCGAGTCGTATTTCTATCGGCTAGTGTACGGCTAATTATTGTGCCATTGTTGATGCTTGCGATTGGCAAATGGGGCTTTCACCTAGATCCAATTTCGCTAGGTATTCTCTTTTTGACGACTTCTAGTCCTGTAGCATCTGCGGTGTATGCGATGGTAAGACATTATGGCGGCGATGCAACTGTCACCGCTAATTTGATTGGCATTACGACTATCGGATCAATTTTTACCTCTAGTATCGGTTTATTTTTATTGCGTCAAATAGGTTGGGTATAAGCATTGTGGCAAATAATCTCACTAATTTGCTTTAAGCCATTTAAGCGGGTGCTGGTTAAATTTTTTGCAATATTTAGTTGATTAAAGACCGCTTGTAAATCCAATTTAGCTAATTCTTGCTTAGGAAGCTCATTAACGAATGTTATCACAATGGCGAGTATTCCCTGCATTAAGCGAGCATCACTATAGGCTTGAATTAGGCGTGGCTCTGCTTGGAACTTGAACCATAGCCTGCTTTCACAGCCGTAAATTTCAGGTAAGTTGGCAAGCTCGCTTTCCGTGTATTTGGGTAAACTGCGACTAAGTTGAATAAGCAAGCGGTATCTTTCTTCCCAAGATTTGCAAAGGCTAAATTGTTGCTCAATTTCGTTGAATGTCATAGGCATCCCCCTAAAAGTAAAAGGCGCATTGTACTTTTCCTGCTACTTTATGCAACCTCTAAAGTTTGTTAGAATTGCACGTTTTTCATTATATGTAAGGAACCAATATGTCAGTTATTCCTATGGTCGTTGAGCAGAGTGCGAAAGGTGAACGCGCTTACGACATCTATTCTCGCCTGCTTAAAGAGCGAATCATTTTTTTAAATGGTGGAGTAGAGGATGAGATGGCGAAATTAATCGTGGCACAACTTCTTTTCCTTGAAGCTGAAGATCCTGAAAAAGATATCTATATGTATATCAACTCTCCTGGTGGTGTAGTTACAGCTGGTATGGCAATTTATGACACCATGAATTTCATTAAGCCAGACGTGAGCACGCTTTGCATTGGACAGGCTTGTTCAATGGGTGCATTTTTATTATCTGGTGGTGCAAAGGGTAAACGTTTTGCTCTGCCACATGCACGCGTGATGATTCACCAACCGCTTGGTGGCTATCGTGGGCAGGCAACCGATATTGAAATTCATGCGGAAGAAATTTTAAAAATCAAACGTACATTAACGCAACGTATGGCAGAGCATTCTGGTAAGCCGTATGAGCAAGTGGCGAAAGATACTGAGCGCGATAATTTTATGTCGGCCCAAGAAGCGAAAGAATACGGTTTGATTGATGATGTAATTAGCCATAGAGAGCAAAAATAATGAGTAATTTTGAACAAGAGCCGCATTGCAGTTTTTGTGGTAGAAACCGCAAAGAAGTTGATGCACTAATTGAAGGCACAGAAGGTTATATTTGTAATGAATGCATCAATGAATCTTATGCATTATTAAATGGTGAGGAAGAGCCTTTAATTGATGAGGAAGATCGTGTAACGCCAAGTAATTTCTTTGAAAATGTGCCAACGCCACATGCCATTCATGCGCATTTAGATGATTATGTTATTGGGCAAGAGCATGCTAAAAAAGTGTTATCAGTGGCGGTGTATAATCACTATAAACGCCTACGCAGTGCCTTATCTGAGAATAAGGAAAGCGATGGTGTGGAATTAGGCAAAAGCAATATTTTGCTTATCGGCCCGACAGGTAGTGGCAAAACTTTGCTTGCTGAAACCCTTGCACGCCAACTAAAAGTGCCATTTGCTGTTTCTGATGCTACTACCTTAACTGAGGCGGGGTATGTAGGCGAAGATGCAGAAAATGTGATCCAAAAATTACTGATGAAATGTGATTTTGATATAGAGCAAGCAGAGCGTGGTATTATCTTTATTGATGAAATTGATAAATTGACGCGTAAATCTGAAAATCCATCGCTGACACGCGATGTTTCGGGTGAAGGGGTGCAACAAGCGCTATTGAAATTGGTGGAAGGTACGATTGCTAATATTAATCCGAAAGGGGCGAGAAAGCATCCTAAACAAGAAACCATTCAAGTGGATACGTCAAAAATTCTGTTTATCTGTGGCGGCGCTTTTGATGGTTTAGATAAAGTAGTAGAAAAACGTACTCATAAACAAGGTAGTATTGGTTTTGGGGCGGAATTAAAACAAAAACGCGATAAGGTTGAGCTGACAGAACTGTTCAAACAAGTTGAGCCAGAAGATTTAGTCAAATTTGGTTTAATTCCGGAGTTAATTGGACGTTTACCTGTTATCACACCGCTTTCAGAGCTAGATGAAAAAGCTTTAATTAAGATTTTAACCGAGCCGAAAAATGCGATTATCAAGCAGTATCAAGCGCTGTTTAAAATGGAAGGCACAGAGTTAGTATTCACCAAAGATGCACTGATTGCAATTGCTCAAAAGGCAATTTCACGTAAAACGGGAGCAAGGGGCTTACGTTCTATTGTTGAAAATCTCTTGCTAGATACTATGTACGATTTACCAACCCTGAAAGCAAAGAAAGTCACGATTGGTAAAGGCTGTGTGGAAAAAGGTGACAAACCAAAGATTGAATAAAATAGCTCTCCTATTAACATCGCGCGCGTTCCTTTTAAGGGCGCGCGTTTATGGCATCATACAGTATTGAGCAACGAGCAAAGGGAAAACAAGCGGTGGTTTTTCTGCTGAGTTTTACAAAATTCTCTCTTTACTCATTATCAGCGGCTCAGCGCTTAGGCAGAATTATATGAAAATCTGGCAATCCTTTAATTTTTTTACCATTCTACTTTTTCCATTCTCTTTATTATTTTGGCTACTGAGCCAATGTCGTAAGTGGTTGTATGCAAAACATATTTTATATAGCTATCGTGCGCCTGTACCTGTGCTAATCGTTGGCAATATTTCTGTTGGTGGCAATGGTAAAACACCTGTAGTGATTTGGCTTGTTGAACAATTGCAACAGCATGGGATAAAAGTCGGAGTGATTTCGCGAGGCTATGGTGGTGAGAATAAAATTTTCCCACAATTGATTAGCGCAACAAGTAGTTCTCAGCAAATGGGGGATGAGCCGGTATTGATTGCGCAGCGTACTGGCGTGCCTGTTGCAGTTGCGCCTAATCGTCGGCAGAGTATTGAATTATTGCTCAACCAATTTGAACTCGATTTAATTATCGCGGACGATGGTTTGCAACATTACGCTTTACAACGTGATATTGAGTGGGTTGTCATTGATGGTACACGCCGTTTTGGTAATGGCTTTCTGTTGCCTGCCGGTGGGTTACGCGAGTTACCAAGTCGTCTGCAAGATGTACAAGCGGTAATTTGTAACGGAAAAAATGCAAAAGCAGGTGAACATTTAATGCAGCTTGAAACTCATATGGCGGTAAATTTAAAAACAGGAGAACATCTTGCCCTACAGGAATTTAGCTATAAAAAAGTGGTGGCGATAGCTGGTATTGGGTATCCGCCACGTTTTTTTGCTATGCTGGAAAATTTAGGCGTGACACTTTGTCAGCGCCATGCTTTTGCAGATCACCAAGCTTATGATTTGGCTCGTTTACAGCCACTAACCAAATCAGATGAAATACTGCTAATGACGGAAAAAGATGCGGTGAAATGTCGCCATTTTGCACAAGATAATTGGTGGTATGTACCTGTTTCTGCACAATTTTCTGCAGAATCTACCGCTTGTTTACTTAAACCAATTCTAAATCTCGTGAGAAAAAATGATGAATGAAAAATTAGTTGAACAGCTTGCTTGCCCTATCTCTAATGGTAAATTGGAGTGGGATAAAGAACATAATCGCTTGATTAGTCGCACTGCTAATGTGGCTTATCCAATTGAAAATGGTATTCCAGTGATGCTGCCAGAAAAAGCGGAGCAATTAGCTTAATCGTGTTGTAGTAAAATGAGAAAGAAGATTACATGCGATTTTTTGATTGCCATACTCACTTAGATTACCTTGCGGAAAGCTTAAATGTATCTATCCCACAATTGCAGCAAAATGCACAACAGGCGCTGGTTGAACGCTTGCTTGTGGTAGCGGTTTTTGCAGAAAACTTTGCAAAAGTTAGCGCTTGTAGCCAAGCCTGCCCTGAGCATATTGTATATGGCTTAGGTTTACACCCTCTCTTTATTCGCCAACATCAGCGTGAACATCTTGATTTACTTGAAAAAAAACTGGCAGAGGTGGATCCTGCTTGTACCGCAGTGGCAGAAATTGGTTTGGAAAAAAACGTTGCTGAGCTTTGTACGCCTATATTATGGCAAAAGCAGTGTGAGTTTTTAGAAGCCCAATTAGCATTTGCCAAGCGTTTTCATCTGCCTGTTAATTTGCATTCTCGCAAAAGTCACGATGTGCTTGCATCATTTTTACGTAAGGCTCAGCTGGCACGAGCCGGAGTTGTGCACGGTTTTGCGGGGAGTTATGAGCAAGCGAAACGCTTTGTTGATTTAGGCTATAAGATTGGCGTGGGGGGAACAATTACCTACGTTCGAGCAAATAAAACTCGAGAAGCTATTCGGAAATTGCCATTAGACAGTTTGCTGTTAGAAACAGATTCTCCAGATATGCCGGTTTTTGGTTTCCAAGGGCAGCCTAATCGTCCAGAACGATTACAGATTACTTTTCGAACATTATGTGAACTGCGCCAAGAGCCCGCAGAGCAGATTGCAGAAACCATCTGGCAAAGTAGTGAACAGCTATTCTGGAAAAGCGCGAGCCAATAAGGCTGGCCTATTAACCGATGCCTAAGCTCGAGCTAATGTCCAAACTAAAATCTCACGCACGCCTTGTTTTTTTAATTCGGCACAAATAGCATTAAGTGTTGCGCCTGTTGTGACGACATCGTCGACGATTGCAACACATTGATAGGGTTTAATTGGAGCATAGCGAAAAGCAGCGCGTAGATTTTGCCGTCGTTCTCGCGCGGTCAATTTGCGTTGTGGTGTTGTAGCACGGATACGCTGCAAACTGTGTGTATCAAGTGGAATATTGAGCCATTTTGCTAATGGACGGGCGATTAGTTCTGCTTGGTTATAGCCTCGAAGCCACTGCCGCTGCCAGAACAGCGGGACTGGTAGAATGGCTTCAGGCAAGTGAAAGTAACACACTCGTCGTTGCGTGAGAATTTCTAATAGGAGCAAGCGAGCAAGTGCTTGATCTAGCCAATAATCTCCTCTGAATTTGAAACGTTGAATCCACTGGGTAAGCGGTGCTTTATAGGTGGAAATTTGCAAAATACGTTGCCATTTCGGTTCGTTTTGTAGGCAGATACCACAATAGGGTTGATATTCAGTTAATGTGGAACCGCAATGTAGGCAGTAAGGTTTTTTTTCTAGTAATTTTACGCACTGTGAGCAAAAACCATGTGAAGCGATTGCAATTGGCCCAGCACAATGTAAGCAACGAAAAGCGAATAAGTTCATCCTATTATTTCGTTATAACACTATATTTAGTATTTACTGTAGCAGTTTTTTGTGAGTAGATTTGATCTAATTTTGGGATCGAGATCGAAAAAATCGCTAAAATAAATGCTACGACAAGAGGAGTATTTATGCTACAGACACAACCTAAAATTGTTTTTTTTGATATTGATGAGACTCTTTATCTCAAAGCCGAAAAACGTATTCCAAATTCCATCATCGAACAAGTCATTCCTCGTTTGAAAGCGAAGGGAGTGATTCCCGCAATTGCAACAGGACGCTGTATTGGCGCATTTCCAGAAGCGCTCAAGCCATTATTAAATGAAGATGGCTTTGAACTATTAGTTAGTGTGAATGGACAATATAACTGCTATCAAAATCAAGTCATTAGCCAATATCCATTACCCTTTGAACGCATTGAACAGGCAATTGATAAATTAAATACATTAGGTATTGCGTATGCGTTGGTGAGTCATGATGAAATTGCTGTGTCATGTGCAACAGAAACGGTACATAATGCAATTTTTCCAATCAAAACCGACTATATTGTTGAGCCCAACCTGCACCATCAGCAAGCAGTTTATCAATTATTAGCCTTTTTTTCTGAATCACAGGAACAGCAAGTTATTGAAAGTGGTATTTTAGGTGAGGATTTGAAAATTGTTCGTTGGCATACAGACGGTGTTGATCTGCTAAGCAAACACAATTCAAAAGCTAAAGGAATTCAAGATGTTTTACGATACTTTGGCTTTAGCTTGGGACAAGCAATGGCATTTGGTGATGGCTTAAATGATCTGGAGATGTTGAGCCAGGTTGGTATCGGGATAGCGATGGGCAATGCTGAGCCGGCATTGAAGGCTCTCGCAGATTATGTCACATTGCCAATAGATCAAGATGGTATTTTACATGCACTTGAACATTATGGGGTGATTTAATACATCGCTAGTTTTCTATTAGCTAATTTTAAGCTAAACTATTCTCATTTTTAAGTGGTTATGGAGGAGGCCTTGTCATAACCGCTTATCTTTTTTATACGGTAATACTATGCAAAAATTATTCATTTCATCACTTTCCTTAACTCTTGCATGTACAGTTTTAGCAAATGAGCAGCAGAAAATTAACGATCGACTAGAGGATTCTCGCATTCAAACTGAGCAAAAAATGCCAGATTTCCCAACAGTAAAGAAAACAGCAGCACCGCAGCAAAGTACGGCTAATCATAGTATTAGTATGACCAAAGAACAGCTCGCCCAACATCCTGATTTAGTCATACGGGCTTTAGAGCCGGCTTTACTTTCTGGTAATGCCGATACCTTATCGCTGATTTTTCCTATCTATCAACAATTGCCAGAGCAATATCGCCACCCTTTAGCGACTAAATGGGCAATGGCGATCTTAGCGCGAGAACAAGAGAATTATAGGCAATCTATTCGACTTTACCGTGAAATCTTGGCAGAAGATGCGAATAATGAGGTAGTACGCTTGCAATTAGCCACGGTACTTTTTTCAAATAACGAATTAGAGGCAGCGGAAGATCAATTTAAAAAGCTACGTGCTGAGCCATTGCCACAAACAATTCAAGTATTAATTGATAATTATCTTGAAGCGATCACTCGTAAAGATCGTTGGACATTAAGCGGCGGGTTGACTTATCTAAATGATCCAAATATTAATAATGCGCCGAAATCAGGGACGACTTATGGTAACTGGAGCGCACCAAAGCGTGAAAGTGCAGAAGGTATAGGCTTTAATCTTGCGCTAGGTAAGAAATGGTCTTGGGGCAATGGTTTTTACAATGAATTGCGCTTAAATGGCAGTGGAAAATATTATTGGGATAACCGTAAATATAACGAAGTGACTGGACGTTCAAGTTTAGGGTTAGGTTTTCAAAATGCCAAAACAAACTTGGTGATTTTACCTTTTATGGAGCAAACGCTATATGCTGGTGGTAGCCGCCAAAGTGAAACGTTAAAACGTTTTTCTAAAGCAGCAGGTGGAACGCTTGAACTACAACATTGGTTAAATTCAAAATGGCAGTTTAATAGTTCTTATGAATATGCTGAACAACGTTATACCAGCCGTAAACATCTTAATGGCAATTATCATTATGTTTCCATGGGAGGGGTATATTTAGTGAATGCTAAACAGTATTGGTTTAGCAATGTGAATTATACCCGAATGTCCACTCGAGATGCGGATGACAGTTACTTCCGCCGTGGAGTTAATCTTGGCTGGCAACAAGAATGGAATTGGGGACTTTCCACCCGTTTTAGTGTTAGCCTAGCAGAAAAACGTTATAAAGCACCAATGCCAATCTTCCAAATTACGCAGCGAAATAAAGAATATGGGTTGCAAGGTTCAATCTGGCATCGCGCTATACACTATTGGGGAATTACACCAAGATTGACTTATAGTTTTACTCGAACAAGGAGCAATCACGCATTTTATAGCTATGATAAGCACCGTGTATTTATTGATTTTAGTCGCTCATTTTAAGTAATAACACCGAGTATCAATATCTTTTTACAAGCGGTCTAAATCTTGCAAATTTCTGCAAAATTTAGGCCGCTTGTTTTTTTAAGAGAATAAATATGTGAGCAAGATCACAAAATGGGAATGTTCCCATTGATGGTTTTTAATGCAAAATCTATAATTTTGTTGATTTTTTAACTTTGAGAGGGAAGAGCGATGGCAAAGGCAAAGTTAGATCCACAAAACGTGGATAAGTTGATTGAAATGGTCGGCGGCAAAGAAAATATCGCAACCGTCACGCATTGTATTACTCGCTTACGCTTTGTGTTAAATGATGAAAGTAAAATTGACAGCCATGGGATTGAAGCACTACCTATGGTGAAAGGAAATTTCTCGGTAGGCGGGCAGTATCAGGTAGTTATCGGGCAAGAAGTGGGCGATTACTACCAAGTTTTGCTTGAAAAAACGGGGTTAGCCAGTGTGGATAAAGAACAGGTGAAAGCCGTAGCACGAAAGAATCAGAAATGGTATGAAAGTGCTATTTCACATATGGCGGATATCTTTATTCCGCTATTGCCAGCATTAATTTCAGGCGGTTTGATTCTCGGCTTTCGCAATGTCATCGGCGATATCAAAATGTTTGAAGATGGCACAAAGACATTGGTAGACATCAGCGCTTTTTGGGCAAGTATGCACGCATTTTTATGGTTAATTGGTGAGGCGATATTTTTCTTCCTCCCAGTTGGAATCTGCTGGTCTATTGCTCGAAAAATGGGGACATCGCCTATTTTAGGTATTGTGCTGGGCATCACACTTGTTTCATCACAGCTAATGAATTCTTACGCATTGGGCTCACAAATTCCAGAAACATGGGATTTCGGTTGGTTTGCAATTGAGAAAGTAGGTTATCAGGCACAAGTTATTCCAGCTATCATGGCAGGCCTTACTCTCTCCTATATTGAGCGCTTTTTGACAAAAATCGTGCCAGATTTTTTAAATCTAATTATCGTCCCTGTTTGTTCCATCATTCTAGCTGTTTTCCTTGCTCACGCCATTATCGGTCCAATTGGGCGCGAAATTGGCAATGGGGTTGCCTTTGTGGTGAAAAGTGCAATGACCGGCGAGTTTGCCCCGATTGGCGCAGCATTATTTGGCTTTCTTTACGCACCATTAGTTGTAACCGGCGTACACCAAACCTCGCTTGCCATTGATATGCAAATGATTCAAAGCATTGGTGGCACTCCTGTGTGGCCATTGATCGCACTTTCTAATATTGCACAAGCCTCCGCGGTGGTTGCAATCTTGATTATGGCGAAAAAAGCAACGGTACGAGAAGTCGCAGTACCCGCTGCACTCTCTGCTTATCTTGGGGTTACCGAACCGGCAATGTACGGTATTAACCTTAAATACCGTTTCCCAATGCTATGTGCCATGATTGGTTCAGCTTGTGCTGCATTAGTTTGTGGTTTTGCTGGGGTTCTGGCAAGTAGTATCGGCGTAGGCGGATTACCTGGCATTCTCTCTATTCAACATCAATTCTGGGGAACTTTTGCGATTGCGATGCTAGTCGCAATTATCGTACCGATCGTGCTAACAATGGTTGTGTATAAGCGCAAGGCGATAAAAGGTGAAATTGAGTAGCATCTTATTTTATCGCTTCTCTTTTCGTTGAGATAAACAAGCGGTTACTTTTTCAATATTTTTTACAAGGATAAAAATGAATAATTCTCCATGGTGGAAAAATGGTGTGATTTACCAAATCTACCCCAAATCATTCCAAGATACTACGGGCTCTGGTACTGGCGATATTCAAGGTATTATTAAGCGCTTAGATTATTTGCAAACGCTAGGTGTTGAGGCTATTTGGATTACGCCAATGTATGTCTCCCCTCAAGTAGATAACGGCTACGATATTGCGGATTATCGTAATATTGACCCAAGCTACGGTACGATGGCTGATTTTGAACAACTGATCAGTGAAGCTCATCAACGCAATATCAAAATAGTGATGGACATGGTATTTAACCATAGTTCCACGTCGCATGAGTGGTTTAAGCAGGGCGAAGATCCACAAAGCGAATACCATGACTACTATATTTGGCGGGAGAATCCAACTAACTGGCAATCCAAGTTTGGAGGCTCTGCTTGGAAATGGTCGGATAAAGCACAAAAATATTATTTGCACCTTTTTGCACCAGAACAAGCAGACTTAAATTGGGAAAATCCTGCCTTACGTCAAGAGCTATTTGATATTTGCCGTTTTTGGGCAGAAAAAGGTGTTGATGGTTTACGCTTGGATGTGGTTAATCTGATTTCTAAACCTGAAACCTTTGAAGATGATTTGGAAGGAGATGGACGACGCTTTTATACGGACGGGTATAAAATCCATCAATATTTACAAGAACTCAATCAAAAAGCTTTATCCCCATACGGTTTAATGACGGTAGGCGAGATGTCTTCGACCCAGCTAGAACATTGCCAACAGTATGCAAATTTAGCGGGTAGTGAATTATCGATGACTTTCAATTTTCACCACTTAAAAGTGGATTATCCTAATGGGGAAAAATGGACACTCGCAAAACCCGATTATGTTGAGCTGAAGCGCATTTTTAACTATTGGCAACAGGGAATGTACGGCAAAGCGTGGAATGCACTATTTTGGTGTAATCATGACCAGCCAAGGATTGTCAGCCGCTTTGGCTCAGAAGGCGAACTGCGCACAAAATCAGCAAAAATGCTGGCGATGCTACTACATGGTATGCAAGGTACACCTTATATTTATCAAGGTGAAGAGATAGGAATGACAAACCCGAATTTTAGTCATATTGCGCAGTATAGAGACGTTGAAAGCTTAAATGCGTTTAATATTTTGCAGAAAAAAGGTGTAAATACACCGCTTGCATTACAAATTCTTGCTCAGAAATCGCGCGATAATAGTCGTACTCCTGTGCAGTGGGATTGTTCAAAGAATGCGGGATTTAGTACCGGAACACCGTGGATTGCGGTAGCTGAAAATTATCGTGAAATCAATGTAGAACAAGCATTGGCTGATAAAAATTCGGTATTCTATACCTATCAACACTTAATTCGTTTGCGTAAGGAATTAGCAATATTTACGGATGGAAATTATCGCGATCTTTTACCCGAACATCCGGCTGTTTGGGCATATCAGCGTAGTCATGCAGAACAAACGTTATGGGTTGTTGCAAACTTAAGTGCCACAACGCAATGTGTTGAACTAAATTTGGCTGGACAAGTGCTATTGAATAACGACTGTGAACTTTGTCTGCAAAATGGGCAAGTCACGTTGCAGCCTTATCAAGCGGTGTATCTGCTAAGCTAAATCAGTGTTTTATCATGGCTGAATGGTATTTATCCATATCAGCCTTTTTACATTGTGGGGCTTATGTAAGTCGTTATGCCATTTGCGTTGAACTGTTATGCTCCCCTAAAATACTGTAGCTAAAATGCCAATTTCCTTGAGCTATTTGTTGGCTGTAAAAATAGGGTAAATTGACATCTACCACGAATTCGCCTTCTCTTTCTTTGACTGGGGAAATATAAGAACAGATTTCCTGATTCTGCTGGTTTTTTAAGTACCAACGAACTTTATTAACATGACTTTTCTCTTTTAAGCTAAAACTCGCAGTGTTAATGCTAGAATCAATCATCCCAATATGAAAATATGGGAGCTTTTCAATATCGGACAGCGGATAATCTGGGAATACATGGCTATCAGGATCAAGCAGATAGTTATCATGAATTAATACGCTTTGTGCCACAGTGGGATATAGCGTACGTAAGAAATGCTGATCGATAGTTTTATTCAGAACTTTTAATTTGCGATAGAATTTTTCAGATAAATTTTCAATACTGCCGAAAATACCGCTATAACCCCCCCACATTCCGGCAAGGATTAATTCGGAATGTTCTAATGCATCACGCATAATATGAAACCATTTGCCTGAGCTAAGCCATTGCTCGACTGCTGCTTTCTCTTTATAAGAAAGCATTGAATCTGCATCTCGAATAATAAAACACTGCACTGATGGATCATCAAAAATAAAGAAACGCCAAAATAGCCCAGAGATTTTTTTCTGCGCGGGGGTGACTTTGATAATTTCAGCCCCCGCTTTTTCTAAGCGTAGCACAACCTCAGCTGGTACGCTTTCATCTAAATAAAAACGGCAAGTCCATTCTGGGTAGATTTTTTTGGCCAGTTCTACATTTAGCACGGACGTTTCGCAGTAGCGGGGGGAACTGCCAAACAAGGAAAAGCAGATGATATTTTTGCGTTTATCATGGCTTAACCCTGGTGCTTTTTCTGCGGGCAGCGGAAAAATCTCTGGCGGTTGTTGTACAAGAAGCTCTTTTTTACGTCTTAATGAAAGTTTGGCATAGTAGCGAGCTTCTTCAAAACGTTTCATACTAAAGCAGGTGCTTGTAAGAGAGTCATAAACTTCAGGATCAATGACTGTATTGTTATCTAATGCTTGCATCAAATAACGATATGCTTGTAATGGGTTATTCAGTTTCTTTTCACAGTAAGCGAGATCACTCAAGACAATTTGATGATTCGGTACGAGGTTTAGTGCTTGTGTTAAGAGAATGTGCTTTGCCGTCTCAAACTCATGTGAATCAAGTAACTTTCGCACTTGTTTAGCAATCTTTTCGAGCTGGGCATTCAAGCTAAGCACTTCTTCTTGCGTGTACTGTTTCGACATAATGATTATTCCGTTCTTGTTTGTGGGAGCATAGTTTGTTGATATTGATAGCCCTGCTCATTCGGTATAAATTCAAAAAGGTGAGTAATGCAATCAGGTGCATCTTGATCTTGGTGTGAGACAAACAGTAGTTGCGTCTGGCTATTTTGCACCAGTTGATCGATAAAATGTTTAACTAGCTTACGATTTAAGCCATCAAGCCCTTGTAGAGGTTCATCTAAAATCAAAATAGGTGGGTGTTTGACCATCGCTCGGGTGATGAGTAATAATCGCTGCTGCCCCCAAGAGAGTGAGCGAAATGGCTTGTGAGCTAGATGACTTAAATTAAGTCGTGCTAACCACTCATTGGCTTTGAGCTTTAGGGATTCAGGAATTTGTTGATAAATCCCGACAGAGTCAAAAAATCCTGAAATAATGACGTCTCGAGCCGAGCTATTTACGCGGTAGTCCATATGCAGTTGGCTGCTTACATAACCGATATTTCTTTTTATTTCCCATATGGTTTCACCGCTACCACGCTGTTTGCCAAATAATACGACGTGATTTGCATAGGCTTGAGGATGATCACCTGTAATTAGCGAAAGCAGCGTCGATTTGCCCGCCCCATTCGGACCTTTTATCCACCAATGCTGGTTAGGCTGTACTGTCCATGAAAGGTTATTCAGAATTTTTTGTTCACCATACTGCACGGTCACATTTTTTAGCTCAAATGGATTTTGATTTTCAGGTAAGTGAATAAGTGGAGTAGCGCTTTCTGGTAGTGGGATATTCATCGCATTTTCAGCATAAACTAACTGTTGATAGAGTGGATTGGTTTCAATATCTGCTTTTTCGCCTTGCATAATAAGCTTGAGATTATCAAGCAGAGCAAGGTGGCTTGCAAAAACAGGAATGTCATTCAATCGACTTAAAATCAACACTACGGCCATTTGTTGATTAAGTTCGGCAAGGAGTTCAAGCCATGCGGTGACGCTAGCTTTATCTAAACCTTCAAAGGCTTCGTCTAATATGAGCAAATCGGGTTGGCTGATAAGTAACTGGCAGAGCAGCACTTTACGGCTTTCGCCGGTAGAAAGCTGGATAAAAGGTCGATCCAGCAAGGTTGAAATGTGTAATTTTTCCGCATATTGTGCACAAAGTTGCTGATCTTCACTGCCGTTTAAGATCATTTCCCGAACGGTGATGCCAAAATCATCAGGGTTTACACAGTCGTTATTACGATCATGGAAGACTTTTTCAATAATTTTTTGCTGTTGTTCAAAACTTGAGATCGCAATTTTGCAAAAGTCTGTCGAAAATTGACCGCTTGTTAAGGGGATTTTGCCTGCGAGAGCTTGGGCAAAAGCACTTTTCCCCGAGCCATTGCCACCCACAATCACCCAAAAATCACGATTTGTAGCGCCAAAATGCTCAATTCTGAGTACTTTTTTTGCCAGCTGAAACTCGGCATTTTGAATGGATAACGCCATTTAGAAAATTCCCATCATACCTTCGTAAATAAGTTTTAAGCCAAATAAGATGAATACCACGCCGGCAGCATTATCTAAATAGCGGTTGTTTTTGGCGTAGAAACGGCGGATTTTATTTTGTGAAAAGAGAATAGCCACTGTCCAAAACCAGATTAATGTGCTGCCCATTAAAATGGCTAGAACGGCGAGAATATCTTTGAATGCCGAGATATTTGCCACATAGCCAGCGAGTACACTACTAAAAAAGACGACAACTTTAGGATTTGAAAGATTAATGGCTAACCCACCGAGAATTTCTTTCCATACAGGCGATTTTTCATCAGCCTGCGATTTGAGATTTTCATCAATTTCTACACTTTGGCGAACCTGTACCATTTTGATACCACAATAAGCAAGATAGCTGCCGCCTAATAGCATTAAATAGAATTGGAAATTGGGAATGGTACGATTTAAAAATGTCAGCCCAAATAATACGATGACCGCCCAAAAGCCAACACCTAATGCGATGCCTAATGCACCTAACATTGCATTACGGCGGCTATCTGCCATTGCTTTACGACAAACATAGAAAAAGTCAGGGCCGGGGCTGATTAAGCCGATGAGTTGTACAAAGAAAATAGTCCACATATTGCTTTCCTAAAATAGTAGTTAAAAAATCCAATAAACTAAATAAATGGCTAATAGGGCATAAATTGCAGCAAGAGTATCATCTAGCATAATACCTAAGCCTCCCTGTAAATGAGCGTCGATATTACGAATCGGGAAGGGTTTAATAATATCAAAGAGCCGAAAAGTAGCAAAGGTGAGCAGATAATAGAAAAGATCATGTTGTGGCAAACCTACAAAGATCAGAAAAATTGCCGCAATTTCGTCCCAGACAATACGACTATCATCGTGTACACCAAGCTCATGGCTCATTTTTTCACAAATATAGATGCCCGCGATAAAGGCAACAATGCTCAATAAAATAAAGAAAACCACGCTTTCGCTTATTTCCCATAAAAGAATAGAAAGCAGCAAGCCTGCAAGGCTCCCCCAAGTTCCAGGGGCTGGTTTGAGTAACCCAGAACCAAAGCCGAGAGCGAGAAAATGGAGTGGATTTTTTAAATTGATATTCATAATACTTATCCAAAGTGATCAAATCCTAAAGAGCTAGGTAAATGATAGGGTTTGTGGTGTTTAAGTAGCGAAATTTGTTCACGGGGTGCGGTAATCACGCCAATTTGCGTACAGGGGGTATGAAGTTGTTTTGCTAATAGTTTAACCTCTGCGATATTTTCTACAGGCACAGTAAAACACAGTTCATAATCTTCCCCACCTGTTAGCGCAAATTGTTCTGCTTGTTCCAACTTATAGCTGCGTGTTAGAGCGGAAGAGAGAGGTAAATTCTCTACATAAATCTCTGCTCCGCATTGGCTTGCTTTTAAGATATGACGGAGATCTGCGAGTAGCCCGTCAGAAATATCTAGAGCGCATTGAGAGTTAGTTAAGAGCGCTTGTCCGAGTGCAACACGTGGTGTTGGGCGTAAATGGCGGTGTAGGAGATATTGTTGATCAGTATTGTTGATACGTTGCTTCGCTAATAAGAGAGCCAAGCCGGCTGCGCTATCGCCTAGTGTGCCAGAGACAAAAATAGCATCACCTACTTTAGCTTTATGGCGAAATAGTCCTTTCCCAGTCGGCAAGAAACCTTGTGCAGTTAGGGTTAAGCTGAGAGGGCCTTTAGTTGTATCTCCCCCAATTAAAGCGGTCTGAAATTGCGATAATGTTGCAAAAAAGCTTTGGCTAAAACTTTCTAGCCAAACGGGATTAATAGTGGGTAAGGTTAAAGCTAGCGAGATCCATGCAGGTTTCGCCCCCTGTGCCGCCAAATCACTTAAATTGACGGCGAGGGATTTATAGGCAAGATCGCTGGGGTTTATTGTCTCAAGAAAATGCGTACCACAGACTAACGTATCGGTACTCATTGCCAATTGATGGCCTTTAGGCACGCAAGTTACTGCACAGTCATCGCCTACCGAATAAATGATATCTTCACGCAGGAGGTGTTTGTGTCGGCTAAAATAGTGTTCGATGAGATCAAATTCACCCATTGCAATTCGATAGGATTATTTGCGTTTTAATGCTGGAGCAAGCTGATCTAATACTCCATTAATATATTTATGGCTATCGTCAGAGCCGAATACTTTTGCAACTTCGATTCCTTCATTGATAACCACTTTGTATGGGACATCAAGTTCAAATTGTAATTCATAAGCGGAGAGACGCAACACAGAGCGTTCAATTGGATCCAATTCTTCTTCTTTACGATCTAAAAATGGGCGGAGTGAGCCATCTACAGCTTCAATATGTTCAACAACACCGCGTAACAGCTTACGGAAATAAGGCATATCTACGCCTTGCATATCTTGATCGGTAACAAAAGCGAGTTCAACTTGCTCAATGCTGTTTTGTGAAATATGCCAAGAGTAGATTGCTTGAACTGCACACTCTCTTGCTCTGCGGCGAGGGGATACTTTTTGCTGAGTTGTCATAAAACCTTCAATTTATTACAGGAAAATGGTTGCAGATTCTAACACAACAGGGCTTAAACTCTCAATTCTCAATTCTCTCCGATTTCACAATATAAGGGGTGACAAAAATGACTAATTCACGTTTAGCGATTTTATCGCGACTTTGGCTAAATAGGCGCTTGATCACTGGAATTGAACCTAAGATCGGTACGCGATCTTCACCTTTTGCGATGAGATGCTGGAAAATTCCACCTAAAACAATGGTTTCTCCATGTTTTGCAAATACCTGAGTATTAATTTCTTGTTTATCAATTGTTACCATATCACTGCCTATTGTCTGGCTATTGGGTGAATTTTGGCTCACGACTAAATCCAGCAGAATTTGGTTATTCTTAGAAAGATGAGGTGTCACTTCCAAGCCTAAAACCGCTTCCCGAAATTCGATATTTCTCAGTTCGTCTTTTTGACTATAGACTGCATAAGGGATCTCTGTGCCTTGTTTAATGTTGGCACTTTTTTTGTTCGTTGTAAGTAATCTTGGGCTGGCAATAATTTCAACGCTATTTTCTCGTTCAAGCGCGGTGAGCTCTAAATCTAAAACACGGCTATTGATACTTGCAACTTGAAGCACCATCGAAGCGGCATTATTAACAGGAAAATTGACATTTAAGTTATTCATTGGCAAACCACTACCTTCAAGATTTCCTGAGAATCTATGATGATGAGTATTAGGCGAAAACATTCCCCAACGAACGCCCAGTTCTTGTAAATTTTCACTATTGATGGTAACGATACGAGCTTCAATTGCAATTTGTTCTGTTGGTTGGTCAAGTTGTGCAATTAAAGCTCGAAGATTTTTAATTGATGTGGCGGTGTCTTTGATAATCACACTGTTACTGCGTTCATCAAAGTGAATATAGCCATTTTCAGCAAGCATTGTGCCACTACCTTGTGTGAGCGAATGAATGACTTCTGAAGCTTTAGCATAATGCAATTTAATCGTTTTAGTGATGAGTTTGGGCATTTTAGGAGTGATGCTAGTAATAGGATTTGCTTTCGCAGGTTCTAATGGTTTTTCACTAATATAATAAATGCCCTTTTCCTGTTTTAGTGAAAATTGATGTAATTTGGCTAAACTTTGCAGAATTTGCTCGAATGTGAAATTTTCTAATCTAAGTGATTTTGTGTCACTTAAATTATCCGATAGCACTACATTTTTGCCACTTTCTTCCGCTAGATAACTAATGATTTCTGCGGTAGGCGCATTTTTTAAATTTAAACTGATTGTTTGTGCCATAGTAAAGGAAATCATGGTGCTAAATAACAAAAGAATATAACGCATAGCGCCTCCTAAAATCGGAATGATTGAATAGTTGGATTTTCACAATGTTCCACTTTCTGCCAATAGATATAGCGAACCTGCTTCAAATTGATTTCTACTATTTCAATTTGTTCAGGCTCAACTAAATCACCAATTTTTAGATCGATAATTTGTCGTTGATTATCATGAAAGAGCGCGCGAAACTCATGCTTAATTTGGGCGATACCAATAAGTTTTAGTTCGTCAAAAGGTAAATTTAGATTTACGCGATTTAACGTATTTTGAGGCGTACAAGCGGATTGATTACTAAAATTTTTTGCAAAATTAGGTAAATTTGCAGAATATTGCTCAATTTCGTCCGCTTGCTTAGTTTCTAACTCATCAATATAAAAAGGATCCGCGACACTGTAGAATGAAATAAAAATGAAAAAGAGCGTTTGGTATTTCATATTTTTTCCTATTTCACGGTAATTTCAGCGCTAAGCTGAACCTGTTTTTTTTGATTTAATTTCAGCAGTGATAGCTGCTTAAAATGTAGCTGCTTAATCACGGTCATTTGCTCAATAAATGGAAAAATTGTTTGACTCTTCTGTTGCAAAACCAATTCAATCTGTTTGCCATGGCTAAAGCGCCATTGTAGGGTTTCTATTGTTGCTTGCTGTTGGCTGGCAAGGTTTTTTATTTGCTGGTTTATTGCTGCGATTTGGTTGTCTTTTTGATTATCTTGCTGATGAATTTGCTGTAAACCCTCTAATAATTTTGTTTGTTGAGCAAGATATTGCTGTTTTTCATTTTGCAAGGTTTGCCAATGTTGCTGTTGGTAAAAAGCTTGGCTTGTTATAAAAAGTGGGTAAGCTAATAAAATCGCTAAGCCAATTAGGCTAAGATATAGCCAATAGCAACGCGAGTTTTCTAATAGGCGATAGCCCCAATGTTCTGGTTTAAGGTAGATGGCTAACAGTGATTGCCACATTATTGTGTCTCCTGTTTTGGTTTAAGCCATAAACTTAAATTAAACGCTAACCCATGCGTTTCATTATTTTGTAAATGCTCAATTTGATAGTGATATTGTTCTTGCTTTAAATATTGCTCAAGTTGAGAGAAAACGGTAGAAGAAACCTTCCCTATCAGTACAATTTTAGCGGGTGATTCGGCTTCAATTTGTGCAAATTCTAGTCCGCCTTTTAAGGGTAATTGGCGCAAAATTTGCAAAAAATGGTGAATTTCAACCGCTTGTAAATGTGTTTTGTCATTCGTATTGTTATTATTCTTCAGTTGAGAAATAGCCTGCTCAGTTTGCTTGATATTCTGTTCTAATTGCCTTACTTGCTGTTGTAAGTTACGGTTTTTTATTTGAAGATTGCCAGCCCTTTGCCACATTCCCAATGCGATAATACTGCCTAAAGTTAAGCTAATAATTAGCGTTGCAAGGCTAGATAAACTTTGTGTAAGCCAAAGAGTGGCATATTGGTTATTTAGATTTATTCCTCGCCATTCCATAAACTTGCTCCAAGGGCTTTTAAATAAAGCATTTGTTCATCTTTACGATAGGAGTTATTCACAAAAGTGAGTAATTGGCTTTGTTCAGGAAGTGTTGTGAAAAATTGCACGCCACTGTTTTGCAAAGTAAAAAATTGTTGCTCAAAAGGGAAATAAAATTGCTCAATTTGTGCTGAATCCTGTTGGTTTAAATAGAGCAACGCACGAGCAATACAGTGCAGTTCACAATCAAAAATCACATCTTTAGATAAAATGAGTGGAAGTTGGGGATGATAATTTTTCCGCAATGCAAATAGCGCTATTCGCAAACTTTGCGCTATAGGTTGGATATAATAATCGAAACAAATTTCTTCTAAAGATAAAGGTAGCTCTTGTTTTAATAAACGTACAATTTTTGCATGTAAATTTTGTTTATTAAGGTGGGGAAGAAAAAAGATTTTCCGCCAAATATGTTGGTGGGGAAGCGCATAGATCACGCGGCATTTTATAGGTAAAAATTCCGCGAGCTGATGTTGTGTTTCAAACCATTGTGTGAGAGAAGGTGTTACACAGCAAGAGCAGTTCTCATTTAAGGCAATGCCATATTGGGTTGTTTGCATAGATGAGCGGAAACACATTACTTTACTCCTCGTAGAAAAACAGGGACAGGGTGGTACTTTTCGCTTATAATTGATTAATTTTGTATTTCAATGGTGGGCTTGTTCCTATCTATATTTTTAATTTATTTGTGGCATATTGACCGCAAATTTTTATTTCGTCATTCAGCAAAAGAGAATTTTTCGATGAAGATCGTAAAAATAATATTAAGTGCTTTACTTACACTTATTATTGTGGCAGGGATTGCTTTGGGGCTGTTGTATGTACAGGCAAGAGACAATTTGCCGAACGTGCGTGAGCTAAAAACAGTAGAATTAAGCCAGCCAATGCAGATTTTTACTGCAGATGGTAAGCTTATTGGCGAGGTGGGAGAACAGCGTCGTATTCCTGTGAAGCTGGCGGAAGTCCCCCCTCTCTTAATTGATGCATTTATTGCGACTGAAGATAGCCGTTTTTATGAGCATAAAGGGATCGACCCGAAAGGGATTTTACGCGCGATTGTACGTTCGGCACAGGGCGACACACAAGGCGCGAGTACCATCACTCAACAGCTAGCACGTAATTTTTACCTTTCGCCAGAACGCACTCTTCAACGTAAATTTAATGAAGTTGTATTGGCGTTAGAAATTGAAAATCAGCTTTCTAAAGATGAAATTCTAGAGCTCTATTTAAATAAAATTTTCTTGGGTTATCGGTCTTATGGCATTGCAGGGGCTGCAAAAACCTATTTTGGTAAAAATTTGGATGAGCTCACACTTTCTGAAATGGCGATTATTGCTGGTTTGCCGAAAGCACCTTCTACTATGAATCCACTCCATTCTATTAAGCGAGCGGAAGCTCGCCGTAATGTGGTACTTGGACGTATGTTGGAAATGGGGAAAATCAGCAAAGCACAGTATGAACAAGCTAAAGCAGAGCCTGTTGTTGCTCGCGCGCAGGGTGCTATTTTAGAATTTCGCGCTGATTACGTAAGTGAAATGATTCGCCAAGAGATGGTAAAACGTTATGGGGCAGATGATGCTTATACCAAAGGGTTTAAAGTCTATGCAACGGTGCTCTCTGCAGACCAAAAAGAAGCCGAAAAAGCTTTGCGAGATAATTTAATCAATTACGATCGCAAACATGGGTGGCGAGGTGCAGAAGTATTATGGCAGCCAAAAGAAAAAGCTTGGTCGGAAGAGGAAATTATTACACATTTAGCTACTTTACCTCACTCAGAGCCTTTTGTACCTGCCGCAGTGTTGAGTATTGCGAAAAACAGTGCCAAGGTGTTGTTGGCAGATGGCGAACAAGCAGAGTTAAAATTTGCAGGGATGAAATGGGCTCGGAAATTTATTAATGATTCTGCTCAGGGTAAAGCGCCAACAGCTGTGAAAGACGTGATCAACGTAGGGCAGCAAATTTGGGTAAGAAAAAATGCGCGAGGAGAATATGAGCTGGGGCAAATTCCTGAAGTAAACTCTGCTTTGGTGTCATTAGATAGCAATAATGGGGCGATAGAAGCAATTGTTGGTGGTTTTAGCTTTGAACAAAGTAAATTCAATCGTGCCACCCAATCCCTTGTACAAGTAGGCTCAACAATTAAACCGTTTATTTATGCAGCTGCCTTGAATAAGGGGGCAAGCTTAGCTACAACAATAAGTGACCAGCCAATCACTATTACGAAAAAAGGGCAGAAGCCATGGTCACCGAAGAACTCTCCAAATACCTATTCACCAACGCCGTTACGCTTAAAAGTGGGATTGGGACAATCAAAGAATATGGTGATGGTGCGTACCATGCAGATGGCGGGTATAGATTATGTTGCTGAATATTTAGAACGCTTTGGTTTTAAACGTTCGCAATATTTAGCGACTGAAGCATTAGCACTAGGTGCAGCCTCTTTTACGCCGCTTGAAATGGCAAGAGCTTATGCGGTTTTCGATAATGGAGGCTATTTAATTGAGCCTTATATTATTGAACGTATTTTGGATAGCCAAGGGAATGAGTTATTTAAAGCCAATCCTGCACGTGCTTGTTTAGAATGTGATGAACGTCCCGTTATCTATCCTGAACCAGTCTATTTTGATTTTGTGCAAGCACAAGATTATCGTGATTCGTTGGATAGCAAATTTGCGCAACTAGCATCAGAAAACAGCAAAGAGGAGAGTGATGAAAGCAATCCTGAATTGGATATTGCCACTAAAATTATAGAAGATGCTCCGAGTTTAATTAGTCGTTCTGATAAAGAGGTACGTTATGCGCCACGAGTGATCAGTGGTGAAATTGCTTTTCTAATGCGAAATGCGTTAAAAACGGCAATCTTTGGTGAACAAGGACAAGGCTGGCGAGGGACGAGTTGGCGCTTAGCAAATGAATTTAAACGTCAAGATATTGGGGGTAAAACAGGGACGACCAATAATTCAAAAGTAACTTGGTATGCTGGGTTTGGGGCGAATATAGTCACAACAGTTTATGTTGGCTTTGATGATAATAAACGTACTCTCGGTCGTGGTGAAGCTGGTGCTGAAACCGCAATGCCAGCATGGACAAAGTATATGAAAGTTGCTCTATCTGATAAACAAGTACGTAAGGATACGCCTCCAAGTAATATTATTGAAGTTAAAATTGATGCGGTAAGTGGTGGTTTAGGCAATGCATTAAATGAATATTTCATTAAAGGAACTGAGCCAACTAAAGCATTAAGCGTTGAAAGTGAAGTAAAAGCGGCTGAGAAAAAAGCGCATCCTGCATTGCAGCAGCGTTTGGGATTACCACCAGCGGGTGTGTTACAAATTAAAGGGCAAGAATTGTTCTAAATTATTCATGTTTTGAGGTTGAAAAACAGGGCTGTTTATTGCGATAATACAGCCCATTTTTATTTAGGCGATTTGCGGGTGAGCAACAAAGGTTTTACAACTTTTTGCATTTTTTCTTAAAAACAGACCGCTTGTAAGCATCAAGCGGTCTGTTTTTTCCATTTTTTCGCAAATCAGTGTATTCATTTTATTTTGCAAGAATAACAACATGGCAGAAAAACGTAACATTTTTCTAATCGGCCCGATGGGTGCCGGTAAAAGCACTATTGGGCGTCAATTGGCTCAAATGTTGAATATGGATTTTTTAGATTCTGACAGCGTAATTGAAGAAAGAGCTGGGGCTGATATTGATTGGATTTTCGATATTGAAGGGGAAGAAGGATTCCGTAAACGTGAAGAGCGTGTTTTAAATGAACTGACACAGTCTCAAGGTTTAGTGCTTTCCACTGGGGGTGGTTCGATTATTTCTAAAGATAACCGTAATGTGTTATCTGCACGCGGTATTGTGGTTTATCTGGAAACAACGGTTGATAAGCAATTTGAACGTACCCAGCGTGATAAAAAACGTCCACTATTGCAAACAGAAGATCCGTATCAAACTTTAGTTGAGTTAGCTAAGGTGCGTAACCCGCTTTATGAAGAAATTGCCGATATTACGATTAAAACCGATGAGCAGAGCGCTAAAGTCGTTGCTAATCAGATTATCGACATGATGGACAATTTACAATAATCAAAACACAAGGAATAGCCTATGTTGCAAGTCAATGTGGAATTAAAAGAGCGAGCATATCCAATCTCTATCGGTAGTGGTTTATTAAAAGATCCTAATAGTTATCGTCCATTAAAAGCGGGCGATAAAGTGATGATTGTGACTAACCCAACTATCGCTCCACATTATCTTGCAACAGTTGAACAAGCTTTAGCTAAATTGGGTTGTAGCGTAGATAGTGTACAAATCCCAGATGGTGAAAAATATAAAACACTGGAATCGCTCAACTTAATTTTTACTGCGTTACTTGAAAAAAATCATAATCGTGATAGCACTGTGATTGCTTTAGGTGGTGGTGTGATTGGTGATGTTGCTGGTTATGCCGCCGCCAGTTATCAGCGTGGTGTGCGCTTTATGCAAATTCCAACGACACTGCTTGCGCAAGTTGATTCTTCCGTGGGGGGAAAAACGGGCGTGAACCATGCTTTAGGCAAAAATATGATTGGGGCTTTTAAACAGCCTGTATCGGTAATTATTGATACTGATACTTTGCACACATTGGCAAAGCGTGAAGTCAGTGCAGGCTTAGCGGAGGTGATCAAATATGGTGCAATTTTTGATATTGATTTCTTCCAATGGCTAGAGCGTAATATTGAGTGTTTAGTCGCTTTAGAGCAAGGGGCATTAGAATATTGTATTCAACGCTGTTGTCAACTCAAGGCGGATGTTGTTGCTCGAGATGAAACCGAGAAAGGTGATCGCGCATTACTAAATTTAGGGCATACTTTTGGGCATGCAATTGAAGCTCATCTAGGTTATGGTAATTGGTTACACGGCGAAGCGGTTGCTGTTGGTATGTTAGAGGCGGCAGCTCTTTCTGAGATTTTAGGTGATTTAACAGCTGAAGATGTTGCGCGTTTAGAGCGATTGATTGCTCGGGCCGTATTACCTACAGTTTCGCCGGACGGTATGCAAGCCCAAGAATATTTGCCATACATGTGGCGTGATAAAAAAGTGTTAGCTGGTCAATTGCGCCTTATTTTGTTAAAAAAATTAGGGCAAGCCTATGTCACCTCGGCCGCGACAGAAACACAAGTACTTGATGCAATTGAGCGTTTTACTCAAGCATAATTCTCCCTTATGAAACAGCGAGCCTTTTTGAAATGGGCAGGCGGAAAATTCCGCTTAACCGATGAAATTTCCCGCTATTTGCCGAAAAAGGCTTGCTTAGTTGAGCCTTTTGTGGGCGCTGGTTCGGTGTTTCTTAATACTGATTTTGAGCGCTATATTTTGGCAGATGTCAATCCTGATTTAATTAACTTATTTAATACGGTTAAGCAGGATGTGGATGCTTATATTCAACATTCATTAGCACTTTTTTTAGCACCTAACGCGAATACTCGGGAATTTTATAATGCTCAGCGTGAGCGATTTAACCATTCCTCAGATCCTTTCACCCGATCGGTTATTTTTCTCTATTTGAATCGTTTTGGCTTTAATGGGTTATGCCGTTATAACAAAAAACAGCAATATAATGTGCCATTCGGGCGTTATAAAAAACACTATTTCCCAGAAAAAGAGCTACGTTTTTTTGCAGAAAAAGCACAAAAAGCGACATTTATTTGTGCTGATTTTCAGCAAACATTTGATCTCTTGCTGGAGAATAGCGATGACTATGTCGTTTACTGTGATCCGCCTTATGCTCCCATTCAGCAAGAGACAAATTTTACTCATTATGCAGGAGGCGGGTTTAGTTTAGAGCAACAGCAGGCGTTAGCAGAACGAGCTAAACAAGCAAATATGCCGGTGTTGATCTCCAATCATGATACGCCATTTACCCGCCAAATTTATGCTGGAGCCAAATTGCATAGTTTGAAAGTGCAACGCAGTATTGGGAAATCAGCCGAGACCCGAGTGAAGATTGATGAATTGCTTGCATTATTTAAATAATGGACTTTTCTCGTAAAATTATTCATATTGATATGGATTGCTTTTACGCTGCCGTAGAAATGCGTGAAAATCCAAGCCTACAGGGCAAGCCTGTTGCTGTTGGCGGCAGCCCACAGCAACGAGGTGTGCTCGCCACTTGCAATTATGAGGCAAGAAAATTTGGTTTGCACAGTGCGATGGCGTCAGCACAAGCGGTTAAGCTTTGCCCTAATCTTATCTTGATTCCTCCTAACTTTCCATTGTATAAATCGGTCTCTGCTCAAATTCATCAGATATTTAAACGCTATACCGATATTATTGAACCTCTTTCACTTGACGAAGCTTATCTCGATGTGACGGATTGCCCGCAGTGTTTTGGTTCGGCAACTTGGATTGCTCAAGAAATTCGTCAAGCAATTTGGCAAGAGTTAAAACTCACTGCATCAGCTGGCGTGGCTCCGCTAAAATTTTTGGCAAAGTTGGCTTCTGAACAGAATAAACCTAATGGGCAGTTTGTGATCCGCCCTGAAGATGTGCAAAATTTTATTAAAAATCTACCGCTTGGTAAGATCCATGGCGTTGGTAAAGTGACGGAGCAGAAACTTGCAAAGCTAGGGTTAAAGACTTGCTTTGATGTACAGCAGACAGAACAAAGTATGATTTATCAACACTTTGGTAAGTTTGGTAAACGGCTTTGGGAATTTTGCCATGGTATTGATACTCGCCAGATTGAAAGTAATCGCCCACGTAAATCAATTGCGGTTGAAAATACATTATTAGAAGACATTGATGAACTTGCCCAAGCGGAAAGATTCGTGAAAACGCTTTATCAGAAATTAGTTTTTCGTATTCAGCGCAATACAGATTTACCTTTAAATGAATTTAAGAAAATTGGGGTGAAATTAAAATTTGAGGATTTTACACAAACAACATTAGAGCGAACGGATAACTCTTTTAGTGAAATCAGCTTTTTAGATCTATTACAACAAATTTGGCCTCGTAGGGAAGGGCGGAAAATTCGCTTAATTGGAATTAACGCTCATTTCCCTGAAGCTAAGCATTCAACACAACAACTTTCATTATGGGAAGATAGCCAAACATGATTTATGGATTGATGGTGGCATTTGTGCCGCTTTTTTTAGGGTATTTATTTCAAATAAGCCACCCAATAATTACACAGCTTGTGAATAAAACCGTGACGGTTTGCCTATACTTAATTTTATTCATTATGGGGATTTCGCTTGGGCAGTTAGATGATCTTACGACCAAATTACCACAAATTGCACTAACTGCATTTGGGCTAAGTGCAATTTTACACCTTGGCAATATCATTGCTTTAGGATTATTTGATAAGCTCTATCCGATGCAACGTGAAGCACAAACAATGGAAACGCTACCATCTCGTTGGAAAGCCTTATCAGAAAGCCTTGTATTATGTGGCACAGTTGTTATGGGAGCTGTATTTGGTTACGTTTCTAAAGGATTGTTGAATTTCCCATTAACATCAAGCACTTATGTTTTGGTTGTGATGATTTTTTGCGTTGGTATTCAGCTACGTAACAGTGGCATTCCTGTACGGGAAGTTTTTTTAAACAAGCGGGGGATTTATACATCACTCATTTTTATCGTAAGCGGTTTACTTAGTGGTGTGGTGGCAGCCTTTATTTTGGACTTAACTTTGCCACAAGCACTGACTTTTGCTTCAGGGTTTGGTTGGTATTCATTATCGAGCGTATTGGTAAATGACGCTTGGGGGGCAATGTATGGCAGCATTGCTTTTTTCAACGATCTCTCACGTGAAATTCTCTGCTTGTTTACAATTCCATTTTTTATGCGCCATTTGCCTTCAACAGCCGTAGGGCTAGGTGGGGCAACAGCGCTAGATTGTACCTTGCCAATTATCCAGAAGTCAGGAGGTATTCAAATGGTACCCCTAGCAATTAGCTTTGGTTTTATTATTAATCTTGCAGTGCCATTCTTATTAGCATTTTTTATTGGATTAGCATAGTGAAGTCTTTACATTTGGGCTAATTCCTAGCAAGCGGCACAAATTTTGTAAATTTTTGCAAATTGTGCCGTTTTTATCGTTATCTTTATTTGAGAGTGATTATAATCTTTGCCCGATTCATTCCCTTCGGGAAACGTGAGGTGAGTCTTTTCGCCTTGATAGCATTGCGCCATGTATTAGTTAGACGACTTTAGCTGTTTCGATTCCATCGTAGGGGTTGTAATAGTTTTTAGGCAGGATTAACTATGAACAAGCAATGTTTCCGCGTTATTTTCAGTAAAACACGCCAACGTTTAGTGGTGGTCTCTGAACTCGCAAAATCAGAAGGTAAATCTAGCGAACCATCCTCTTTTTCTGTTTTGCCACTTTTTGCCAAAATTCGACCGCTTACCTTTAGCTTATTTTGTGCGCTAGGTTTTGTCACGTTTTCGGATGCAGCATTGGGCGAGACATTAATTATTCGAGCCGATAAATCCGCCCCGAAAAACCAGCAACCCATTATCCTTTCGACCGCCAACGGCATTCCGCAAATCAATATTCAAACCCCAAACGATAAAGGACTTTCCCATAATAAGTATTCGCAATTTGATGTCGCGGAAAAAGGGGCAATTTTAAATAATAGCCGAACAAATACCCAAACTCAGCTTGCGGGGCAGGTGGCGGGTAATCCTTATCTGGCACGCGGTGAGGCGAAGGTGATTTTAAACGAAGTCAATTCTAGCAAGCCTTCGGTCATGAAAGGCTATGTGGAAGTGGCGGGCAAAAAGGCAGAGGTGATTATTGCTAACCCAAGCGGTTTACATTGTGAAGGCTGTGGGATTATCAATTCAGACCGCACCACCTTGACCACGGGCAAACCGCAAATTAAGCAGGGAAATCTGGATAGTTTTGTGGTGGAAAAAGGCAAGGTGAAGGTCTCGGGCAAGGGGCTGGATAATAGCCGTGTGGATTATACGGAGATTATCAGCCGTCATGTGGAAGCCAATGCGGGCATTTGGTCGAAAAAAGAGACCAAGGTCATTACAGGGAAGAATACCGTCAAGCGGTCAGATTCTGACAAAAATTTGCAAATTATTCACACAAAGCAAGCGCTTGCAGGGGAGTCAAAACCGCAGGTGGCAATTGATGTGGGCGAGCTGGGCGGTATGTACTCGGGCAAAATCCACCTGATTGGCACGGAACAGGGCGTGGGCGTGCGTAATGCGGGGCATATTGGGGCAAGCGCTGAGACGCTCACCATCGACAGTCAAGGGCGGATTGTGAATCGCGGCACGCTCAATGCGCAAAAGCCCGTGCAACTGACGGCGCAAAACGGCATTGATAACCAAGGTAAAATTGAAAATAAACAGGGCGATATTCAGCTTAACTCGAAAGCCGATATTCAAAATAGCGGTTCAATTGTGGCGTGTGGTGGCAATATTCAAAAAACCGTCAAAATGCAAATTCAGCAAAGCGGTGAAACGGTGGCAAAAGGCAATATCACCTACACCGCCCGCCAAATCCACGCCGATAAAAATTCACTGATTGCCGCGGGGGTAGAGGTAACCGACACTGCACAAGGCGAAGTGCGGAAGCTGGAAACCCAATCTGCGGCAGGAAAAACCATTCAGCTCACTGCCACCGAAAAAGCCACGGTGCAGGGCAAAAATCTGGCTTCGGGTAAACTAAAGGTTTCGGCGGCTGAGATTGATGCTAATCAGAGCCAAAATAATGCCCATACCATTGAATACACCGCCAAATCGGGCGATATTCAGGCGAATAGTGCCTATTTCACGGCAGAACAACTCACTCTAACCACGCCAAACTTACTTTCTACACAAGGTAGTTTTTTAACGGCAAAAGCAATAAATACCTCACAAACAGTCTTAAATGCACAAAATGCCGTCTGGAAACAAACGGGTGAGCAAGATTTGCAGTTAAACGGAGAGAGAATAAATACACAAAATGGCGAATTTAGCACACAGGGTGATTTTTTCGTAAATGCTCGGCAATTAGACAATAAACAAGGCACGCTAAGCAGTGGAAAATCACTTTATTTGAATTTAAACGGCAATTTAAATTCGGCTGATGGAACATTATTTGCAGGTGAAAATCTCACACTTAATAGCCAACACTTAAATAATGACAATGGTTTAATTTATGCGAAACAAAAAGCTGGCATTACGGTTAACAATGGCTTGGTAAGTAATAAAAATACTAACGCAGAAGATAAAGGTATTATTGCCGGTGAGGAAGTGTTATTAGATAGCCAAACGCTGGACAATACAAACGGGAAAATTATCAGTAAAAATAGTCGTTTCACCACTTCTCAAATAAATAATCAGGAAGGGGTTATTCGTTCTGAACATAATGCAGAGATTAATGCCGATATATTGTTAAATAATAAAGGCATTATTTCTTCGGCTCAAAAAGCGAATTTAACGGTGAGTGAAATTAGTCAGCAAAATGGGACTATTGAGGCTCAAGTATTACAGTTAAATTCAAATCGTCTTGCTTCAACAGAAAATAGTCTTATTTTTGCAGAACAGCTTAATATTACGACTAAAGGCGAACTGAATAATCAAGACAGCCGTATTGTTGCGAAAAAAGGGGCTTATTTAACGACAAACGGAAATGTCAATAATACTAATGGCACTATAGGTAGCCAAACGGCGGATTTATATTTCAATACGAATCAGCAGCAATTAAATAATACAGAAGGTAAAATTGTTGCCGCTCAACAATTGAATGTAAAAAGTGGCTCATTATCTAATGAGCAGGGTCTTATCACAGCAAATAATATTAGCCTAGATACGGGTAACGGAACATTAAATAATCAAAATACGCTGACGAGCAAAAAAGATAAAGGCATTATCGCTCAGCAAAATTTAGCATTAAATACAAAAGTGCTAGATAACCAGAGGGGTAATATTATCAGCTTTAATAATGCTCAACTCAATACAGCCGAAATAACCAATGATAGCGGGCAAATTCGTATCAGCGGTGATCTTGATATTCAAGCGAAAAATTTATCACAACAAAATGGATTGATTACCGCAGGTAAAGCAACGCTTGCTTTATCAGAGCTTAATTCAAGCCAAAATAGTGAAATTAGTGCGAATGAAATCGTACTAAATGCCGATAAGGTTACGAATGAACATAGCCGTTTACAAGCCAATAAGGCATTCACTCTAAATGTTAAACAAGGCATTATTAACCATAATGGCATTATTGCCAGTAAAACAGCTTCTCTTGCTATTAATACCCACCAATCAACGTTGGATAATGCCAATGGCACATTGTTTGCCAACCAATCTTTAAATATTCAGAGCGGTAAGATAGATAACCGAGCCGGGTTAATTTCTGCCAAACAAACGGAAATTAATACGCAGCAACATCAAATTGATAACCGTAATACGCAAGCTGAAAATAAAGGGATTATCGGTGTAGATAAACTCTCTCTAAATAACCTTTCATCATTGAATAATGAACAAGGGTTTATCCATTCAAATAAACAGCTAGACGTTTCTGTGGCTTCAAATATCAATAACCAACAAGGCATTTTAAATAGTAACGAAGGTTTAACGCTCAATGCTGCACAAATTGACAATAAAGCTGGCTCAATTACCGCGAAAACGGCAGAAGTGAATGCAAAAGCGATAGATAACACTGCCATGAGTGATAAAGGCTCATTGATTTTAGGCACAACTCAGCTTGTGTTAAATGCAGAGCAACTAGATAACCAAAACACGAAAAGAAAAACCGCAGATAACGCCCCAACACAAGGTATTCAAGCAGGGGAATTAACGCTCAATGCCAACAGACTGTCTAATCAGCAAGGTGGGATTTATATTGCCGATCTAGCAACAATGACCGTCAATCAAACCTTGAATAATCAACAAGGTGAGATGCTTTCAGATAACGGGCTGATTATCAAAGATAACGGTAATTTAAGCCTTAACAACCAAGATGGCTTAATTCAAGCCAAAAATCAAGTTCACTTAACGGCAAAAACGTTGGAGCAGGAAGGTACAATTAAAACGCAAGGGGATTTAACCGTTCGTTTAAAAGATAGCTTTACCTTAAATAATGCCTTTGAGGTTGGGAATGATCTCGATTTTAGTACGTAAGGCAATTTGACTAATAATGTTGCGTTATTAATTGGGAATAGTGCAGCTCTTTCAGCCAATCAAATTATTAATACTGCAAGCGGTGAAATTTCCTCAAAAAACAGCAAATTAACCGCCAATGAAATAACCAATAGAGGCTTAATTGACGGCGAGAAAACCCTGCTAAATGCTACCCAGATTAATAATATTGGCTCGGGGCGGATTTATGGTGATCATCTGTCACTTAAAGCAAAAAACATAAACAACCTTGCCGAAACGATTGATGGAAAAACCAATTCTGCCACGATAGCTGCGAGAGCACGTTTAGATGTTGGCGTGGGCACGCTAACAAATCGTGATCACTCTCTTATTCTCAGTTTAGGTGAAATGGCTGTTGGCGGGGATTTAGATAATGAAAACTATGCTACAGGGAAGGCTGATTTTATTGATAATGGTAGTGCAACGATTGAGGTTTTAGGCGAGGGGAATATCAATACGGCTCGATTATTGAATCATGATATTCATCTCAAATTAGGCGTTGAAAAAACAACAGAAAATATAGAAGAAGCCGCTTTAGAATCTAAACCGACAGAGCGTTATCGCATCGGTACAGAAGCGTATTATAACTGGTCAGGAAGAAACGCATGGATTGCCTTTTATGATAAAAGTAGGCCAACGCTTTATGAAAAACAGTTATATATTTGGAAATATAACAGGGATACCTATACTCCTTATATTGAGAAACAAGATAGTGCAAAAATCAGTATAGGGGGAAATTTACATCTCAACGGGGATGATCTACATAATAAATATAGCCAATTATTAGTTGGAGGCAAATTATTCTTAGGCGATCAAATATTTGATAAGTATTTTGATAATACCTCTTTAGTCTCTGGTACGACAACGCTAAGAAATGAAGATTTAAATAAGATCATCAACGTAGAAGAATATAATGGGGAGGCTCAATTCTTACAACATTATAGAAGTCATGGCAGAAATGGGCACAGGCATATCCCAATCGGTAAGATGGATCCGAGAAGTTACGATATTACAGACACCTTTAATGTGGTTAAAAACATCATTGGTAGCCCTATTTCATCGAATGCCACGGTGGATGAACAAACCAAAGCCAAAAACGTGTCCCTAGAAACCGTCAGTATTACAGGGGCTGATACCAACCCAAACAGCGGTACGGTAAATATCAAACTTACGCCAACGATTAGCGAGCAAGATAAAAACAAAATCGTTGATTCAGGGCAGGTTGTGGGCAAATTAGACACGACGGTGGAGAATTTTGATGCGAATAAGCTCGGCGAGTTAGAAATGCCAACCATCAAAACCCATTTAGCCGACATCAATTTACCGCAGGCGAGTTTATACAAAATCAACCCCGAGGCGACCAACGGCTACATCGTGGAAACCGACCCGAAATTTACCGACCGCAAACAATGGCTCAGTTCAGACTATATGTTTGAACAGCTTCGTTATAACCACGACAATGTGCATAAACGCTTGGGCGATGGTTTTTATGAACAGCGTTTGATTAACGAACAAATCAATCAACTCACCGGCAGACGCTTTATTGAGGGCTATACGAGCGATTTAGCGCAATACCAAGCCTTGATGAACAGCGGGATAAAATATGCCAAACAGTTTAATCTTGCCGTTGGCGTAGGTTTAACGGCAAAACAGATGTCGGAACTGACTACCGATATGGTTTGGCTGGTCAATAAAGAAATTACCCTTGCTGACGGGCGAAAAGTAACCGCCCTTGTGCCACAAGTTTATTTAGTGGCTCGTAATAGTGATATCACCTCTCGAGGAGCGGTGATTTCGGCAAATCAAATCATCGGCAGTGCGGATAAGATAGAGAACAGCGGGGTGATAGCAGGGTTAGATTTAACCCGTTTACACAGCAACCAGCTAGAGAATCGAGGGGCAGTGCTAGGTAAGAATGTGGATTTATCGGCACAACAAACCTTAATTAACTTAGGCGGTACGATAGAAGCGGTGGATTTTCTTTCCCTTTATGGTGGTAAAGGGGTAGAGATTGCCAGCACCCTAAGTCATTCAGAAAATACAGAGAACAGCTTTATCCGTACGCAATTAGACCGGCTTGCCAGTGTGAAGGTCACTGGTGATAAAGGCAGGTTAAACATTCAAAGCGAAAATGATGTGACGGTAAAAGCCGCTTCGCTGAATAGTGCCGGCTCAATAAATATTGGTGCCGAAAAATCCCTCAATATCACGACCCTAAAAACGCAAAACCGAGAGCATTACAACGGCAATGCGGATAACTACTACCGCTTAGACCAAACACAAGAGGTTGGCAATACGATTTCGGCAAAAGGCAATATCCGTGCAGTTAGTGGTGGCGATATGGTGGTTCGCCAATCCGACATCAGCAGTGAATCGGGCAAAGTGTTGCTCGGCTCACGCCAAGGAGATGTGCGGATTGAGGCAGGCAGAGCAGAAGAGCGATTGGAAACTGCCAGAAAATCGACCAATCGAGGCATGTTCAGTAAAACCACCGACACCAGCCGCTATGTTCATCATATAGATAATGCTGTTGTTAGCCGTGTTGATGGTTTAGATGTAAATATTATTGCACAACAAGGTAATGTCTCGTTAATAGGTACACAAGCGACAGCTAAGCAAGACATTAATGTCACAGCTGGGAAATCGGTATTATTAGATGTAGCGGTGAATTATTCGGAAAGCGAATCTTTCCACGAAAGCAAAAAATCAGGCATTACAGCCAGTGTATCGAAAGGTATGGCATCAATAGGTTATGCTCGCAATAAGAGCCAAATAGATGATGACAATCAACATACCTCTGTGGTGACTTCGATATTAAATGCAGCAACAGGGGATTTAAACATTGTTGCCTTGGAGGGGGATGTGACTGCCAATGCCGCACAGTTGCAATCCGGTAACGATGTGCATGTACAAGGCAAAAATGTTTATCTCAATGCCTTAACGGAAAATGAGAGCCGTCATGTTAGCCAATATGCGCGCAGTGCTGGCATTGGGGTAAATATGGCGTATAACCCAAAACAAGTGTTTAAAGATAACTTTGGTGAACAAGCTAATCAAGGTTCAGCGGTTGGGATTGTGGGTAAGATTTTCACCACGGCTGAAGCTACGGCCAAAACCACAAACCAAGTGTTTACGCCGGGTGGTGTTTATGGGCATTCTCAGCGCAGCCGGCTGGAGAAAGAGGGCACACAAAGCAATGCGGTGGTGAGTACAGTCGATGCGGGCGGGAATTTAAGTATTATCGCAACTCAAGGCGATATTCAAAGCCAAGGTGCACAGTTTTCTGCCAAAGGTAATGGTGAATTTTGGGCGCAAGAAAACGTCAATTTAGACGTTGCGGTTTCAACAAGCGGTCAAAACTCGCAAGAAAAACGCAAAGGGGCGGAGTTCAATTTGGGGAAAGACAGTGCAGGTGTATATGCTGAACGTGCACTGGGCGATGGCGAGAGCCGAACCGAACAGGCTTCGGTGCTCTCTTTTGGCGAAAACCTCAGCCTTCATGCAGAGAAAGGAAATGTCACTCTAAAAGGCACACAAGCGGTTGCTGAAGGGAATGTTAGCGTAAATGCCGGCAAAGATGTGCGGATAACCACAGCCACCACTCGTACAGCGACGGACGAAAACCGAAGCAGACATGGCATAGGCGAGGCAGTCATTTCAGAAACCGAACGCTTTAATGGCTACCATCGTCAGTTAAGCAGTGAAAACGGAGAGCAAGTGAGTCATCAACAGGCACTGATAGCCAGTTTAAACGACAGCGTCTCTATCAATGCGGGTAATCAAATGCATTCGACAAGCGGTCAGATTTTGGCAAAAAACCGCATAGATGTCAGTGCTGAAGAAGTGACCTTTGACACCGCGCACAATATTGGCAACAGCCAAAGCCATAGTAGTGATTTAAAGATAGGGCAGTTTGCTCGGGTGAGTTCACCAATCATTGATTTAATTCAAACCGTGGAACAGGCGGTGAACAACAAAGATGCCAGCGACCGAGTGAAAGCGGCACAAGCACTGGGTGCAGCAGCGAAAGCGTATAGCACAGCGGCTAACCTCGCCAACGGAGGTGCACTTTTCCGCGTGGAAACGGGCAGTGGTTTTTCGCACAGCCGAGAGCGTAATGAAATAAGCAGCCGAGAAAGTGTCGGCAACCAATTGAATGCGCAACATATCAACATTACCAGCCGAAGTGGAGACATCACGGCAACGCACACCGCCTTTACCTCAAAAGACGCCCAAGGCAATCGTTTAAAAGACAGTTCTATCACATTCGACAGTGCGAAAGACCTCAATCTGAATGCAGGGCAAAGCGAATATCAAATGCAAGGCAAACAACAAAGCAGTGGGGTTGAAATAGGCACTGGTGTGGCAGTGGGGGCGCAGACGGGCTGGTATGTTTATGCACAGGCGGGCTTTAGCAATGGTAAACAGTCAGAACATCATTTAACGCATCAAAACAGCCAAATTGACACAGAAACCTTAAATATCAACACGCAAGGTAACGCTACCCTGAAAGGGGCGACAGCCAAAGCGAACCGAATTAATGCCGAGATTAAAGGCAATTTGACTATTGAGAGTCTGCAAGACAGTCACCAATCCGAAAGCAACAGCGCAGGCTTCGGTGGACGATTGCAAGGCGCGATAGGTTCGGCATGGGGAGGCAGTGCTTACGGCAATCTGGCGAGAGGGGAGGCAAACCGTAAACAAGTCACCCAACAATCGGGATTATTTGCGGAGGAAGGGGGTTATCATATCAATGCTAACAATGTCGATTTAGTTGCCAGCGTGATAGCCTCAACCAACTCAGAAAATAGCGAATTGACAACCAATAATCTCACTTTCCGAGACATTGAAAATTATAGCAGCAGCCACGCAGTGAGTGCAGGTGTAAGCGCCAGCGCCAACCTAAACAAAGCCGCAGGCACAGAGGCGAAAACCGAGGCACAGGCAGAACAACAAGCCCAAACCGCTAAACTCACCGGCACGCCACAAAGCAATGGTATTACCCCAAGCATTCCAATGTTTAACAGCAGCGAAGACCGCAGCATCACCAAAGCGACGCTAACGGAAGGGAAAATCACGCTGAATAAAGACAGCAATCCAACCCAAACCACAGCCAAAGCGCTGGGCATTAATACGGATTTAAGCCAAGCGAACCGAGAAGTGGCAGGGTTGAAAGACATCAATCAAACACTCAGGGAGCAACAGATACTTAGCCAAGCGGCAGGAAATGTGGCAGAAGCAGTGATGACTTATGCGGAAAACCAAAAAGCTGAACTTCAACAAGCGGAACAAAATGCCAGAAAATCCGCAGAACAGGCAGCAAATGCAGGTGATAGCGCAACAGCACGAGCCAAACTGCAAGAAGCCGAACAGTTAAAAGCAGAAGTGGAACGTTGGGAAACCGGCGGCGACCACAAACGAAAAGCGACAGCAGTTGCAGCGGCATTGAGCCTCGCAGTGGCAGGTAAACCGGCGGAGGCGATAGCGGCAGGCGCAGCTTCGCCTTACCTCAACGAAGCGATTAAACATATTACGGAAAACACCGATAACAAAGCCCTAGAAGCTTTGAATGTTCCGCTACATATTTTATGGGGAGCAGTGGAAGCCGAACTTGCAGGTGGTAGTGCCACAGTAGGCGCGGTTGCAGCAGGCGTGGGCGAACTCGGGGCAAAAGTGCTGGCTGAAACGGTTTACGGTAAGCAACCGAGTGAGCTGAATGAAGAGGAAAAACAGAACCTACTTAATGCAAGCAAAGCATTGGCAGGGATTGCGAGCGGAGTGGTAAGTGGAGGTAATGGAGCTGAGACTTTAGCGAATGCAAGTGTTGGAATGGTTGTGGCTGAGAATGCGGTGGAGAATAATTTCTTTGATGACCTTCACCCTTCAGAAGACCGAAAACAAACGATATCGGTGATAGCGAAAGCTCTATTTAATGGAGATGAAGAAAAAGCCGAAGCTTATTATGACGGACTGAAACAAGGTGAAGCGAAAGCCTTAATTGAAGGTATCGAAGGTACGGTAGAGGCAGTTCAACACTTTGATGAAACAATAGTAACGATTGCCGAAGCATTGGGTAATCCAAAAGAAACTGTTCAAAAAGTAGTGATTTCTCTCGAAGAGTTAAATGCCCGTATCAATTCAGCATTAGAGACTAATCCGGCAGAGGCTGGAGAATTAATCGGATATTTGCAATCTCAAGGGAAAGCATTACAAGCTCCAACGGTGCTTCTAACCGGAGAAGTAGCAGAAAAAGTAGTGAGATTGTTGAAGAAATCGCCTCAGATGGATTATAAGTCTGATGTGAATAATTTGGGGGTGAATAGTGCTAAGTTTGATAAGGAATTGAATGACAATATTTCAAATAGGGTGAATGGTAGTTTTTATAATATTGATGCAGTTAATAAGCTTCGAAAAGGTAAATTACCTGGTGATGGTTTAGATAGAAAAACAGGGTTACCTGTAGAAGGAAAAATAGGTGTGCCTCGAAATATGCCTTCATCTAAAGATCCTGATACGATGGCTATTAATTTTGCAGAGCAGTTTTTAGGGAGAAGAGTTACTCCAGAAGAATGGGAGGCAGGTAGAAAAATGTTTAAAAATAAAGATTGCATAAATTGTTTTAAAGTGGATTTAGGCAATCGCCAATCTATTGTTTACCGAAGTGGAGTAAATGAAAATTCAAGCTCTAAAACTCTATCAGGAACAGCAACATTGGAGATAAATACTACAGAAATTAAAGAACTCAATTCAGGAGAAGTTCTGAAGTTGAAATTTCCAATATCTGAAATAGGGAGATAAAATGGATAAAAAAAGAATTGTTTTATTTCTTCAGAACTACTTCTCTTACTCTGTATCATATGATGATGATGATTGTATGGCATATTTATTTTCTTATATAGAAAGAAATTTTAATTTGAACCCACAAGATACATTTCAGTATTCTATAGATTTGTTTTATAGATTTATGTATGCAGGTTTGACAAGATATGTTTATTGGGATTTAGAAAGTGAGGAAGATTTGAAGAATGACATTAGCAAAATGGTTGAGGATTTTAATAAATTTAATAATCTAGATGAATGGCATAATTACTTTATGCCAACCAAACTTATTGCTGATATTATTTGTGAGTATGATCTGATTGATGGGTATTATGACGAGAATGTTATTTCACTAGAGTTTGAACGAGAAATATCAGAGTTATTAAACAAAAAAGGTATTGGGTTAGATATTTATCCTTTAGTTGATATAGGTAGAGGAGGGATAATAAAACTAAAATAGCCCCTATAGAGCTAGCACCCGATAGTGCTAGCGTCTATACAGGTACTATTTGATATAAGTTACAAGCGATCAATTATGTTGAATGTTTTGCAAATTTTAGAAGTAAATCAACAGCTTGTTTTGGTACGAGCGAGGATGCTCGCACCATCGGGGGGGATCAAAGATAAAGCTTGGGAAGAAGGCGGCTCGAAAAGACGACAAATGGATGTGGCAGTGGCAACACTCGGTGCAGTGCTAAGTGGCGGCAGTGCAGGGCAAGTGGCAGTAGCAGCCGTTTCCCCTGAACTGAATGCCCAAATCCACGAGCTGACGAAGGACAGTAAAACGGCAAATTTACTGGCGCACGCCGCCCTTTCTGCATTAGAAGCTGGGGTATCAGGCAACAACGTTGGCGCAGGGGCGGTGGCTGGTTTAGTCGGCGAAGGCAGTGCAATGTTACTGGCTGAAACGGTTTTCAACAAACAACCGAACGAACTCACCGCCGAAGAACGCAACTTGTTGAAAGTGGCAGGACAGCTTGCAGGTGCCGCGGCAGGACAAGCCACGGGTGGCACTACAGCAGATACAGTGTTTGGGGCAGAGACGGCTAAGAGGGCGGTGGAGAATAATTACTTATCCCATCGTGATGTGTATGCTTATCAAAAAGCCCTTAAAAAAGCGATTGAAAACGGAGAAAGCGTTGAAGAAGTACATAAGTATTTCAAAGCGTTAAGCGAAAAACAACGTAATGAATTGTTAGCCGATTGTGATATTGATTGCCGAGTGACAGTGCCACAAACCTTATTAGGGGCGGTAAATTTAGCAGATGATTTATCAGGTGCATTGAATAGCTGGCTTCAAGTCTTACCGTTTGAAGAACAGGGTAAATTCTATCAACTGGTTGAACATGAAAACCAGAAAACTATTGAAGCCCTGAAAGAGAAACAAACAGGCTTAGAGAAAGGCATTGAGTTAGCAGTAGATGCTTCTCGATTGCTTGCGAAAGAATCGGACATAAACACTCCAAAAACTAAGCAATCGCTTTATGATTCCAAGAAGGCAAGGGAAAAATTAGAGAAAGAGTTTGGTAAGGAAAATGTGATTTCCACAACCATTGCTGCCAGTGGAATAAGAAATACCAATTTAGCGGGGAAAAAGCATCCTAAGACAGGTGTACCATTTGATAGCAAAGGTTATCCAATTTTTGATGACATAGCTAAATATGATACAAGATTGGATATTAAGTCTTTTAGAAGTGCTACTTATCCTGAGCAAATGGAAATGGCAACTAAGCAATTATATAAAGATCTCGGAGAAGATGGTTTAAAAAAACTATTCAATCAAAAGCAAATAAACGCAATTAAGAATGGAGATAAAAAAATACCCGGATTTACATGGCATCATCATCAAGATACAGGGAGGATGCAACTAGTTCCTGAATGGCAACATTCTAAAACAGGTCATATTGGTGGAGATTATATTCAAAAAGGAAAATAATATGTGGAGTATTTATAAAGAGGATCATTCAGATCTTAATTTCGCTATTGGATGTTTATATTGTGATGCAATAAACATGGATGAATTTAAATCTTGGATAGAAATGCTTGTTTTAAACTTAAAATCAGAAGATATACCAATGTATATATACGACTTACTTGATTTTGATGGGGAGCTATATCATATCTCAAAGCTTATTGGATTTGATATTATTAATGATTTATCTGAATCAGAAGAATATAGTATATATGGAATTGCATATTTAAGAAACAATCCTATTTATGAGTGTCCAATTGGTAAGGATAAGGCTATTATGGTACTAGATTCAAATAGAGAAGTTTTAGAAAGATTTAAAAGATTTTTTCCATTTGTAAATATAAAATCCCCCCGATAGCACTAGCGTCCATGCTAGTACTATTTAATATGAATTACAAGCGGTTAATTATGCTAAGTATTTTGCAAATTTTGGTACGAGCGAGGACGCTCGCACCATCGGGGGTTACCGTTTGAAGAGCAAGGTAAATTCTATCAGCTGGTTGAGAGTGAAAACCAGAAGACTGTTCAATCCCTGAAAGAGAAACAAACAGGCTTAGAGAAAGGCATTGAGTTAGCAGTAGATGCTTCTCGATTGCTTGCGAAAGAAAATAGTTTGGGTAATTCTACAGCGCAGAATAATTTTGCGAAGAAAACTAACACATTAGCAAACAATAGGATTAAGCAATCACCTGTTTTCAATACAGATAGTGAGGCACATTTGGTAGCAAAAGAATTAGGCTATATTAAAACAAATTATCGAACTAAGTCTGGTGCGGCTGTATTTAAAAAAGGGAATAGCTATATAACTAGAGATGTTGATGGTCACAATGGTGGGGCTTGGAAAGAAGCTTCTAGCCCTGAAAAATTAAACAAAAAAGAAACAAGGAATGGAACCTTTGATATTAATTTAAATAAAATTGGAGATTAACTATGGAAAAATATATGGATTTTTATAGAAATGTAACTTATTCAAGATTGTATGATGAAAATTCATTTATAGGAAGATGGCTGGATTACTCAGAATGGAATGATGATGAATATTGGAAACTTGAAAAAGATTTTCTAAATATAGCAATAACATATCGAAATACAAGATTGGTAGAGCAAGATGTTTTAATTGGAATTATGCGAATAATTGAGCTATTAATAATTCCAAGTTGGGATAGTTTTACCATTTTCACTGATGGTAAGTCGGATATCTATGATAGATATGAGAGATTTAAGTATATAATCTCTAAAATGTTTGCAGATGAACATATGGATCTAAGTATTTTCTCTTATAACCCTAATAGCTTATAAATTATAGCTAATAAAGCTTGAATAAATCAACTTTACAAGTTAGAAAAATGTAAAATCAATAGCAGTGATAAATAATACCCCCTGATAGCGCTAGCGTCCACGCTAATGCTATTTAATATAAGTAAAAATCGGTTAATTATTCCAATATTTTGCAAATTTTAGCGGTAATCAAGCGCTTGTTTGGTAATAGTTAAGATGTTCGCATTATCGGGGGAAAACCAGAAAACTATTGAAGCACTAAACCGGCTTAGAGAAAGGCATTGAGTTAGCAATGGATGCTTCTCGATTACTCGCGAAAGAAGTGGAGATAAACACGCCAAAAACTAAGCAATCGCTTTATGATTCCAAGAAAACAAGAGAGCAAATTGAAGGGGAATTTGGTGAGAAAAATGTGAAATCAACAACAGTGGTAAATAATGCTCGTTCTACAGTAACTGAGCGGACATTAAAAACAGGCGAGAAAGTCCAAATTATTGAATCTGAAGGAGGGAAAGCAGTTCAGATTAGTTCCAAGCCTGATAAGTTTGGAAATACTAAATTGCTGGCAAATATTCCATATGATTCAAGAGGACTACCTATTTTTGATGATGTAGCTAAATTTACGACAAAAATAGAGAAGCCAAAGAATTACCAGAATATGTCAAATAAGGTAAGAAGAGAGGCTGAAATGCGTAATGCAACATTAGCGTTAAAACGAGAGATAGAATCAGGTAGAGTAAACAAGAATATATTTACAAAAGAGCAATTAGAACAAATCAATAATGGTACTTATAAAATAGTTGGTTTTACTTGGCATCATAATGCCCAAAGTAGTCCAAACAATATGCAATTAGTGCCTGAAAAGATTCATAATTCAATTAAGCATATTGGGGAAGCAGCATTAAGTGAGGGAAGATAATATGAAATTTAGAAATTTAGAAATTTATGTTGATTATGGAAAAGTAGATATTTCTTTGATTAGAAATTTTGAGCAGGCTTTTGGAATTAAACTCCCGAAATTATACATTGAATTATGCCTAAACCATAATGCTCCATCTATAAAAAATAACTGCATTACTTATTATGATTTTTATAACGATGAGGAAGGCATGACATCAATAGGATTTGATGCTTTTATAAATGAAGAAGATTTTGACGGGTATTCTATGTCAAATATTCTTCGTCAATATATTTGTGATGATTCGATTTATGGCTATGAACATGTTTATTCATTTGGTAGCTCAGCAAATGGAGATTGGATTTGTTTTGATTATAGAGATAATCCGGTCGGAGATGAACCAAAAATTTGTATAGTTATTCATGATGAATATGATAAAAAAACAGGAAAGCATTTATTATTTCCTATTGCGGATAATTTTGAGCAGTTTTTAGATAAGCTAAAAACCTTTGATGAAGTAATGGCTAAATATGAATAGTGCCTATTTGGAGCTTAAATTTCTGAACTACAAGTGGTAAAGAATGTTTAACATTTTGCAAATTTTAGCGGTAAATCAAGCGCTTGTTTGGTAATAGTTAAGATGCTCGCATTATCGGGGCCGAACTTGCAGGCGGCAGTGCCACAGCAGGCGCGGTTGCAGCAGGCGTGGGCGAACTCGGGGCAAAAGTGCTGGCTGAAACGGTTTACGGTAAGCAACCGAGTGAGCTTAACGAGGAGGAAAAACAGAACCTACTTAATGCAAGCAAAGCATTGGCAGGCGTTGCCAGCGGAGTGGTAAGTGGAGGCAATGGAGCTGAGACTTTAGCGAATGCAAGTGTTGGAATGGTTGTGGCTGAGAATGCGGTGGAGAATAATTTTCTCAAGCAGGCTATGGAAAACTCTAATCAGATAGTTCAATTAGGGCTATTGGAAGAAGGAGAAAAAGTCAAAAAAGAGATAGAGAAAAAGGCAGCAGAAGCGGCTGTAGAGGAGGTTGTTGATGTTGCTGATAAATATGCTCCTCATTATGCTGTGGTAAATTTAGGAGTTTATGGAATAGATAGTAAGGTGGCTGTCAATTTACGAAACTTTGACGTTTTTTATGGAGGAAGTTTTTCTCCAGTGGTGCTACCAAATAGATTTGGAGCTTCAGCAGGAGCAAGTTTGGGCTGGTTTACTAATTTAGAGAATAGTGATCTAAAAAATTCTGAAAAAATGAGAATTACAGGGGATAGTATATCTAGAAATCTACAAGGCCCTGGTATTGGTGCTAGTGGCTGCTATAAATTAGTTTGTGCAGGTTATGGACAAACAATTTCTGTAAATCCAGCAGATAAATCATATAAAAATATTGAATTAGGCGTTGGTGTTGGAGGTAGTGGAGGAAGTATAGATCAAGGTTATTTAAAAGGAATTAATAATGAAGATAAATAAATCTATGTTATTTCCTCTTTTTATATGTGTAATAATCTGGAATGTATTTTTATTGATTAGTAGTAGATTTTCAGGAGATCAATGGATAGAAAAAGAAACTAGAAATATATATAACTCTATCATCAGTGAAACTAGTTCGTTGGATGGGAAATTTGAACAATTTGGCGGTAGGATACTTGATGGATTTATTTTGGTTATTTACTTCTCTGATTTGAATGTTGATTATACAAATAGATTTTTTTCAAAAATTGAAAGTATGGGGTTTGTAAAAACATCAGATAAACTGAAGTATGGCAGCCATCTTTTTTGCAAAGGACATTCAGGGTTTCTTATTAGTAGGGATAAGAAATTAACAATAAATTATCAATATAGAATGTCTTATTGTATTGAGTAAATTCGCAATATGATCATAGTTTACACTGGTGGTACATAGTTGATATATGTATAAAAATAAAGAGAGAAATGATTGTGAAAATAAAATTGTTATTGTTTTTATTTATTCCATATCGTTTAGTAATAGTGAAAAGTAGTTAATTATGAATAATATTTATAAAGTTATTTTCAATAAAACTACTCAACAATTCATTGTAGTTTCAGAACTAGCTAAATCAGCAGGAAAGCACCTGATAGCGTAGTGTCCACAGCTAGTGCTATTTAATATAAGTAAAAATCGGTTAATTATTCCAATATCTTGCAAATTTTAGCGGTAAATCAAGCGCTTGTTTGGTAATAGTTAAGATGCTCGCATTATCGGGGGCCGAACTTGCAGGCGGCAGTGCCACAGCAGGAGCGGTTGCAGTAGGCGTGGGCGAACTTGGGGCGAGAATACTTGTGGAAACGGTTTACGGCAAACAACTGAGTGAGCTTAACGAGGAGGAAAAACAGAACTTACTCAATGCAAGCAAAGCATTAGCAGGCATTGCGAGCGGAGTGGTAAGTGGCGGTAATGGAGCTGAGACTTTAGCGAATGCAAGTATTGGGATGGTTGTGGCTGAGAATGCGGTGGAGAATAATTTGTTACTGACAGATTATATGATAATGGTTATGTATTTAAAACAAGCAGGTGGCTTTATTGCTACCATAGAAAACAGAATTGTGATATTTACAATAAATACAGGAAGTGAATTGTCTGATCTTCTACAACGGGATATCATTTTGTTCTTATGCCTAAAAATAAGGCGGTGTGTAACCGCCCTATTTTCTCTTTTTACTGTAAGATTACATAGAAATTTGCACCATCTCGTACGACATTTAGTGCCACAACAGACGGTTTTTTATCTAAGATTTTGCGTAATTCACCAATATTTTCAACTTTACTGCGGTTTACACCAACAATGATATCGCCTTTTTTAAAGTCATAACGCTCTGCGATTGAGCCTTTTTCAACTTTAGTGATCTCAACACCTTTTAATCCTTTTTCGTCATAGTTGCTGAATTCAGCTCCTTTTAACGCAGGTAGCAGATTATCGGCGGTCGTTTTTGTTTGTTCATCAGATTGCAAGGTCACTTTAACCGTATCTTCTTTATTATCACGTAGATAGGTTAATTCGATTTCTTTGCCTGCACCAGTGGTTGCGACTTTAGCTCGTAATTCGGCAAAGCTGCGGATTTTTTGGCCGTTTAAAGCAGTAATCACGTCACCTGCTTTTAAGCCAGCTTTTGCCGCAGCAGAATCAGCCATAACCTCGCTAACAAAAGCGCCTTGTTGAGCATCGACATTGAATTCTTTAGCAAGATCAGCGTTTAATTCGCCCCCTTTAATCCCTAGTAAACCACGTTTTACTTCGCCAAATTCAATAATTTGCTGGACAAGGTTATTTGCCATATTGCTCGGAATAGCAAAAGCAATTCCAGCATTGCCGCCACTAGGCGAGATAATAGCAGTATTAATCCCGATTAATTCGCCTTGCAAGTTGAGTAATGGACCTCCGGAGTTACCGCGGTTTACCGCTGCATCGGTTTGAATATAGCTTTCATAACCAGAATCAATACTACCTGTTGAGCGCCCAAGTGCAGAGACAATACCCGAAGTAACTGTTTGTCCTAAGCCAAATGGATTACCGATTGCAACAGTAAAATCGCCTACACGTAGTTTATCTGAATCGGCGATTTTAATTTCAGTTAGGTTTTTAGGATCTTCAAGCTGGAGCAAGGCAACATCTGATTGTGGATCTGCACCAACTAATTTGGCTTTAAACTCACGCCCATCTTCAAGTTTTACCGTAATTTTATCGGCCTTATCAATAACGTGGTTGTTCGTTACTACATAGCCTTTTTCCGCATTAATGATGACGCCAGAACCTTCTCCTCGGAATTGGCGTGGACTACTTTGACGATCGCCAAACATATCTGGGCCAAAGAAGAAATCAAATTCATCTGGTACCATTCGCTGTCGAGTTGAACGGCTCTCTGTTTTACCTTCAACTGCAATACTAACCACTGCGGGGCGAACTTTTTCAATCATAGGAGCAAGGCTAGGTAGTGTTTGTCCATCAACCGCATTTGGTAAGCTAGCGTGGGCATTTATTGGAAATGATAAAGTGCATAAGCCTAAGATGAGTGAAGAGAGTAGTGTTTTATTTAATTTTGTCATTCTATTTCCTTACTATTATTGATTATGAAATGAGCGGAGAACATCCGCAATCTGTAGCTGATATGACAGAGAAAAATTTCAGCGGTTCGAAAAATTGTGTACGATAGCTTGAAATTTCAACAAAAGACAGAGTTTGCTTTTTACAATTCGGCTAAATATGTGAAATGCTTCACATATTATTGACATTAGCATAACTTTTAGACGTGTGGAGATTTATTCTTTAGCATGAAAAAAGTAAAATATCCTGCCTTTCTGGTATTTATTATTCTACTTTCATTTCTGTTTATAGGAAATCCGACTATGTTATGGTTTCTACTTTGTGTAGCTATGTTACTTTTAGGTTACTTTATTTATGGAAAAGTAATTGAAAAGATCTTTGTTATTAAGCCTGAACGTGAGACTCCGGCCTATTCTATGCGAGATGGCATTGATTATGTGCCAATGTCTAAAAAGAAAATTTGGCTCATTCAATTATTAAATATTGCAGGCACAGGGCCAATTTTTGGTCCAATCCTAGGGGCATTATATGGCCCAGTGGCCATGCTTTGGATTGTATTCGGTTGCATTTTTGCTGGTGCAGTGCATGATTATTTAACAGGTATGCTTTCTATCCGTAATGGTGGTGCGAATGTACCATTTTTAGCGGGCAAGTATTTAGGCACTCCGATTAAACATTTTATGAACGGCTTTGCAGTATTGCTACTTTTATTAGTTGGCGTGGTATTTGTGGCTAGCCCGGCATCTCTTCTAACTAATATCACTTCTGATATTATTAATTCAGGAGGAGTAAGCGCAGGGGCAGTAAATGATGAAGCAGGAGCCTCTAAAGGTACTATTTTAATTGTTTGGACAACCATTATCTTTGCTTACTACATCATCGCGACGCTTGTGCCGGTAGACAAAATTATTGGTAAAGTTTACCCATTCTTTGGTGCTCTCTTGCTATTTATGACTTTTGGGATGCTATTTGGCTTAATTTTTAACGGTATTCCATTTTTCCAAACAGTTGGAGGTGATGTTGGTATTGCTGATTTTTTCCGTAATATGCATCCTAATGGTGCACCAATCTGGCCATTACTTTTCATCACTATCGCTTGTGGGGCGATTTCTGGGTTCCACGCAACTCAGTCGCCATTGATGGCTCGTTGTACTCAAAATGAAAAAGAAGGTCGCTTTATTTTCTATGGAGCAATGATTGCTGAAGGCGTTATCGCTTTAATTTGGTGTATGGTTGGCTTAAGTTTCTATGATAGTACAGCTTCATTCCAAGAAGCTTTAAAAGGTACTCCATCTAAAGTGGTTTATGACTCTGCCGTAGGTATGCTTGGCTTAGTGGGGGGAATTATTGCGGTGCTTGGTGTAGTTATTTTGCCAATTACTTCAGGTGATACATCTTTCCGTGCGGCACGTTTATTAATTGCAGAGTTCTTAAAATTTGACCAGCGTCCATTTGTTAAACGCCTAATGATTGCTGTGCCTCTATTTGCAATCGGTTTTGCTGTATCGTTAGTGGATTTTCAAATCTTGTGGCGCTATTTTGGTTGGGCAAACCAAACTACAGCAACTATTACATTATGGGCTGTAAGTGCATATCTGTATCGCACTAAGAAATTCCACTGGGTGGCAACACTGCCTGCAATTTTTATGACCAGTGTATGTTCAACCTTTATTTTAAATGCGCCAATTGGACTGAGCCTAGATTATACGCTGTCTGTATGGCTTGGTTTTGCGGTAGCATTGTTGTGCGCAGGGCTATTCTTTAAATTACTCAAACCGTTCGATAAAGAAGTCGAAGAGTAATTAAAATACCCTTAAATGATCTGACCCCAAAAAGTTAGACAAATTTAATTCAAGGACTGAGTTCTGTACTCCACAGGGCTCAGTCCTTTTAATTTCACTTGAATACGCTTATGGTTGTAATAATGAATGTCATCGAGAATCGTTTGTTCAAGCTGTTCGAAGGTCTCAAACCGCTCGGTAAAATAACATTTCGTTTTCAGTTCTAAAATGCGATAACGCAAGCGTTCTTCTTCGGTTTTTTGGGGGAGCATTTTCGGGTATTTCGGTTTCATTGACGGACAAGCTTTAGGTTTGGACAATAAACCGTTTATTACCTTGTTTATCAAAGGCGTGCAGCCATTGGCTGATAATGCCGGAATTGGCAATAGCAAAATAGAGATGCATATTCTGCAGAAAATTGACCATTTTTGACCGCTTGTATCACGGATAATTTGAATTCAGGTGAGTAAGCCTGTTTAGTATGACAAACAGCTAACCCATTGATGCCATTGTGATTATATTGCTGAATCCAACGTCATCATGTTCTACCTGTAAGCTGAAAATGCCGACGGGGCAGTGAGCTGTTTTACCCTGTTGAAGATAAAATTCCAATAACTTGTTGTTTGAAAGATTGGTTGTATTGAGCCATAAAAAATCTGCACCTTAATCTGTTGGTTGTTTAGTCCAACTTTTGGGGTGCAGATCATTTTAGTAAAAATCTAATTTTTTATGGCTTTTATTTGATCATCTGTCTCCGTTATATACGGTATTACGAACGATGACATAATCTACCGTGCGAATTGCTGCTAAATCTCGACCACCAGCGTAAGAAATAGCAGATTGAATATCTTGTTGCATTTCGTTCAATGTGTCAGCAAGTTTACCACGAACTGGAATCATCTCTTTTTTGCCTTCCACATTTTTACGCTCGCCTTTTTGGAATTCAGAGGCACTACCGAAATACTCTTTATATTGTTTGCCATTGATTTCTGCATTTACGCCTGGGCTTTCTTCATGAGCAGCAAGCAGTGATCCAATCATTACCATCGAGGCGCCAAAACGTACTGATTTTACTATGTCACAATGGTGACGGATACCGCCATCGGCAATAATTGGTTTACGTGCTGCTTTTGCACATAAGCGAACTGCAGCTAACTGCCAGCCACCGGTACCAAAGCCTGTTTTCAGTTTCGTAATACAAACTCGACCAGGTCCAATTCCCACTTTAGTAGCATCAGCGCCTGCATTTTCTAATTCACGTACGCCTTCAGGAGTACCTACATTACCAGCAATTAGAAATGTAGATGGTAAGTGTTGTTTTATAAATTGGATCATTCTAATTACATCATCTGAATGTCCGTGAGCCACATCAATAGTGATATAGTCAGGAACGAGATTTTCAGCGACGAGTTCTCGTACAAAGTCATATTCGTAATCTTTAACCCCAATACTGATTGATGCGATTAATCCTTTTTCTTTCATCTTTTTGACAAAAGGTTTGCGAGCGCTTTCATCAAAGCGATGCATAATATAGAAGTAGTGATTTTGAGCAAACCATTCTGCAAGTTCTTCGTTGATGACGGTTTGCATATTGGCGGGAACAACAGGGATTTTAAAAGTATGGTTACCGAATTTAACGCTGGTATCGCACTCTTTACGGCTACTAACAATACATTTATTAGGGATAAGTTGAATATCTTCGTAATCGAAAACTTCCATGGGACACTCCTGTATATAAAATAATAAAAGGGTGCCAATACGGTAGTATTGACGAAGAATTCTACTTTACAACCGTTTGCTTTGCAAGAGATAAAAATAAAAAAGCCTACAAATTCTGTAGGCCTTTGATACAAATTATCGCCACGCTTTAAACTGGTTAATTAAGCCATTGGTAGAACTATCGTGGCTTGTGATTTGTTCGTTATTTTCCAGCTCTGGCAGTATGCGGTTAGCAAGTTGTTTACCTAGCTCAACACCCCATTGGTCGAAGCTATAAATATTGAAGATCACACCTTGTACAAATATTTTGTGTTCATACATCGCAATCAATGCGCCAAGCGTGTATGGGGTGATTTTTTGTAGCAAGATAGAGTTGGTTGGTTTATTGCCTGTAAATACTTTAAATGGCACAATATTTGCAACTTCTTCGAGTTTTTTACCCGCTTGTAAGAACTCTTGTTCAACAATCTCTTTTGCTTTTCCGAAAGCTAATGCTTCAGTTTGGGCAAAGAAGTTAGATAGTAATTTGCTATGATGGTCAGCAAGAGGATTGTGGGTTTGTGCTGGGGCAATAAAATCACACGGAATTAATGTTGTACCTTGGTGAATTAATTGGTAGAAAGCATGCTGACCATTGGTGCCGGGTTCTCCCCAGATAATTGGACCGGTTTGGTAGCCCACCGCTTTGCCGTCTCTGCCGACAAATTTACCGTTCGACTCCATATTACCTTGTTGGAAGTAGGCCGCGAAACGGTGCATATATTGGTCATAAGGCAGGATAGCTTCACTCTCTGCACCTAAAAAATTATTATTCCAAATGCCGATAAGTGCAAGGGTAGTTGGAATATTTTGTTCAATTGGCGCATTGAGGAAATGTTTGTCCATTGCGTGCGCACCAGCAAGCAGTTGCTCAAAATTTTCAAAACCGAGTGAGAGCGCGATAGATAAGCCAATTGCTGACCAGAGTGAGTAGCGGCCTCCCACCCAATCCCAGAATTCAAACATATTGGCTGTATCAATGCCGAATTTCTCAACTTCTTTTACATTGGTAGAGAGTGCGATAAAGTGTTTTGCTACCGCGGACTCATCTTTTGCTGCAGCCAATAACCAATTACGAGCAGAATATGCATTGGTCATGGTTTCTTGAGTCGTAAAAGTTTTACTTGCTACTAGGACTAGAGTAGTTTCAGGATTCACTTTGCGTAGAGTTTCGGCAATATGTGTACCATCCACGTTTGAGACAAAGTGCATATTCAGATGATTTTTATACGGGCGTAGAGCCTCTGTAACCATGTAAGGGCCTAAATCTGAACCACCAATCCCAATATTGATGACATCGGTAATTGCTTTGCCTGTGTATCCTTTCCATTCGCCTGAGATTACTTTCTCGCAGAAATCTTTCATTTTTGCCAGTACTGCATTTACCTCAGGCATCACATCTTTACCATCCACTACTACAGGGGTATTTGCTCGATTACGTAATGCAGTGTGTAGTACGGCGCGGTTTTCTGTGCGATTAATTTTTTCGCCGTTGAACATTGCATAGGTTGCAGATTTAAGCTGGCACTCCTCTGCAAGTTGGCGTAGTAGGGTTAAGGTCTGTTGGTTCACCGCATTTTTAGAAAAATCAACCAATATTTGATCTTCAAAGCGGAGGGAGTATTTATCGAACCGGTTTGGTTCATCAGCAAAAAGTTGTGGAATAGTGAGGTTTTCCATTTTATGCTGAGCTAACGCGTTCCAAGCAAAAGTTTGAGTTGGATTGATATTTTGCATTGATAGTCCTCTAAGATTAAAAATTAATTCTGTTCAGATTTGTCATTTAGTAGTGTATCAAGACGTTTTTCTAACTCATTCAGTTTCTCACGGGTGCGTAATAATACTTGTGATTGAACGTCAAATTCTTCGCGGGTAACTACATCCAATTTCGCGAGTTGAGCTTGTAAAATCTGTTTAAATTTTTCTTCAAGATCGATACCAAGATTTTTTAACGGTTGCGGCAGAGCATTATGAAGCTGCTGTGCGATTGATTCTAAATTTTTGGGATTAAGCATAACATTCTCCTAGAAAAATACAGCGGAGAATTTTAAAGAATTTCAGCGATAAGCAAAAGCAAATAATGCGATATTTATTAAGAAATTTATTGGGAAGAAATGGCTGGGGTACTAGGATTCGAACCTAGGAATGCCGGGATCAAAACCCGGTGCCTTACCGCTTGGCGATACCCCAAATGAAAAAAACTAACTTTAAGTTAGCTATTAGAGATATGATGAACAAGATGGCTGGAGTACTAGGATTCGAACCTAGGAATGCTGGGATCAAAACCCAGTGCCTTACCGCTTGGCGATACTCCAGTCGTATTTTTGCAAGCCATTAAATGGTGCGGGAAGAGGGACTTGAACCCACACACCTCTCGGCGCCAGAACCTAAATCTGGTGCGTCTACCAATTTCGCCATTCCCGCAATGGTGGCTACAGCGAGATTCGAACTTGCGACCCCAACATTATGAGTGTTGTGCTCTAACCAGCTGAGCTATGTAGCCATTTGCGTAACCATATCGGCTTTGCGGGGCGTATTATGCTGATTTCCCCTTTGTTCGTCAAATACTTTTTTTAAAAAAATAAATTTTTGCGTTCTTTTGCATAGAGTTTCGGCAAATTGCGTAAAAAACAGTAGAAAACTGCTTAACTATTCATTTCTGCTGATAATTGTTGTAGTACTGGCACAATTTCTGGAAAGCTTCCCTCCCATAATTGGAAAGCATAGGCTGCCTGACCAACAAGCATACCTAAGCCGTCTTGGCAATTTTCTGCACCATTTGCTCGAGCATAATTTAAAAAAGGGGTCTTTTGCTGAGGCGCATATTGCATATCATATATATTGGCAGACACAAGTAGTGATACGGGTAATTCCACACATTTTCCTTGTAAGCCTAGTGAAGTGGCATTAATGATTAAATCAAATTGTTGCTGGCAGATTTCGTTCCAACAAGCGGCTTGAATTTCACCAAATTTTGCAAATTTTTCAGCTAAATCAACCGCTTTCTGGGGGGTGCGATTATAAAGTGTAACGCTTTGTTGAGCTTGTAATAGTGGATAAAGCACGCCTTTTGTTGCGCCGCCAGCACCTAAAATTAATACTCGTTGTGTTGGTTTTAACCAAGTTAAACGTTTTAAATCTGCGATTAAGCCCAGCCCATCTGTATTGTCGGCATATAATCTTCCATCGTCTAAGCGCTTTAATGTATTACAAGCTTGGGCTTGTAAACAAGCTTCACTATGTATATCCGCTAAGGCAAATGCGCGTTCTTTAAACGGCGCGGTAATATTGGCTCCTTTCGCCCCCGAGTTAAAGAAGCCCGTTAATTGCTGTTCAAATAGGGTTTCATCACCTAATTTAGCAATATAATTGATTGCTTTATCTGTCTGTTTGGCAAAAAGTTGATGAATACGGGGAGATTTACTCTGTTGGATAGGGTTTCCCCATACGGCATATTGGTTCATTGTTATCCTTTTCGTAAAATCTGTTGTGTGAAAATATCACGAATTTCTGAAGGGTTGCTTTTTCCACCTGTAGGCATATCCAAAACCGGAAAATGGGTTCCAAATTGTGCCAATACTTCAGTGACTGTTTTACAAGGCGGTAAGCCGCTTAAATTAGCACTGGTTGAAGTGAGCGCAAAGCCTACGCTATTGCATAGCTGTTCAACGGCAGGAATTTGACATAGACGCACAGCGATAGAATCAAATTTTCCTTTTAGATAAGATGGTACATTCGCTTTAGCAGGCATAATCCAAGTTATTGCTTTATCTGAAATTTGGTGGAAACGCTGCCATTCCTTCTCGCTTAAACGGTTATCGTCAATATAGGGCATTAAGAAATCTAAATGAGGAGCGATCAATATTAGCCCCTTTTCCTCTGGGCGATGTTTCAGAGCAAGTAACTTCTTTACAGCCTGTTCGCTATTCGGATTACAGCCCAATCCGAACACTGCTTCGGTTGGATAGGCTACGACTTGATCCTGCTTTAGTTTTTCTGCAATTTGTTTAATTGTTGTCATTTGGCTTTTCATTAAAAATATGCTGACATAGTTTATTGGCGCATTGGTATTGCTGTTTTTGGGCAAGAGCCAAAGGGTAATTGCACTCAGGGCAGCACCTTTTTACAGGCTTTATTGCTAAAGTAAATTTACATTTTGGATAGGCATTACAAGCATAGAATGCTTTACCTGAACGCCCTGTACGTTTAACCAATTTACCCGTGCTACATTCAGGACAATCAAATTCTTCTTCCTGTTCCACTTGTTCATGTACGACAAAACGGCAATTGGGATAATCACTACAGCCAATAAAAATACCGAATGAACCCTGTTTCAGTTGTAATAGGGCGTTGCAATCTGGACAAGGCTCATCTAGTGTTTTGATTATATGATAACTCTGTTGCAATGATTTAATGTAATGGCATTGCGGGTAAGCACTGCAGCCAAGAAATAAGCCTTGCTTGCCACGTTTAATCTGTAACATTGCACCGCATTCAGGGCAAATCTCTCGCTGTTTGCTGGATTCAAATAGACTCATTATTTGATTAGCTCAAATGTAATTACAAAAAGTTGCTGTTCTTCTGGATAAATCTCTTTAATCACTTGGCGTAATTCTGACAAGCTCATATTTTCTTGTTTAGCATGTTGCTCTGAAAGCTGTTCAACGTGGATAGGTTCAACAGATAATACTTGAATTTTGGCAAACAAGCGGTCTGTTTCATTGGTAAAAACACAAAGCTCTTGTCCTGCTTGATAAAAAGATTCTGATTTATCTCGAATTGTAATGGTTTTTTTACCATTAACAATATCGTTTTCAAAGCGTGAGAAAAAGGTAATTTTATTCATCTGTATATTCTGCATCGTAATTATCGCCGTAATCTAAATCCATTAAATGTGAAAAGTGATCATTAGCAAAGCCATGGCTTATCATATATCGCCACATTTTCTGTTTTGCCTTGAGATCCCAAACATGTGGCCGCTTTTTCTCAAAAACGCTTTCGGCTAATTCAAACCAATCGACTTCACAATTATCCAGAGCTTGTTGAATCATCCAATCTTTGATACCTTTTTGCAAGAGTTCTTGACGTAAACGGCGTGGCCCATAGCCTTGCAATGCTCTATATCGCAGATAGCTTGCACAGAATCGTTCGTCACTTTGCCAATGATTTTCTTGAGCTTTGCTCATTGCTTGCTCAATTTCATCATTAGTATAGGCTTTCAGTTTGAGTTTACGTTTAAGCTCTAATTCACTATAGTCCCGTTTGGAAAGCAAATAGAGTAAATAATTTAGTGCACTATATTTTGCTGTCATCAATAAAAAATGCGGTTTATTTAAACCGCATTCCCATTCTTAAAACTCTTCGTTAAATTCTTCGCTATTATTAACTAAATCATCGCCATCATCACTAGAAGACTCTGCGATCAAGGCTTTTTCTGGGCTGTTTGTTAGCAACTCACGAATATCTTGTTCAATTTTATCCGCAATTTCTGGATTTTCTTTTAACCACTTAATTGCATTATTTTTACCTTGGCCAATTTTCTCCCCTTCATAAGAGAACCAAGCACCAGATTTTTTGATTAAACCTTGAGCTTCAGCCAAGATTAATAGTTCACTCATACGAGAAATGCCTTGACCATACATAATATCAAACATCACTTCGCGGAATGGTGGCGCAACCTTATTTTTCACCACTTTAACTTTTGTTTGGTTACCCAAAATCTCATCACCTTCTTTTACCACTCCTGCACGGCGGATATCTAAACGTACTGAAGAGTAGAATTTAAGTGCGTTACCACCTGTAGTTGTTTCAGGATTTCCAAACATGACACCAATTTTCATACGAATTTGGTTAATAAATACCACTAGGCAGTTGGTATTTTTGATGTTTGCAGTCAATTTACGCAGTGCTTGTGACATCAAACGAGCTTGTAATCCCATATGAGAATCGCCCATATCGCCTTCAATTTCTGCTTTCGGCGTTAATGCAGCAACTGAGTCCACGATAATGACATCTACAGCGCCAGAGCGAACTAATGCATCACAGATTTCTAATGCTTGTTCACCATTATCTGGTTGAGAAATCAATAATTTATCGGTATTTACCCCTAATTTACGCGCATAGACAGGATCGAGAGCATGCTCTGCATCAATGAATGCGCAAGTTTTATCTGTTTTTTGTGCTTGTGCAATAAGAGAAAGGGTAAGTGTTGTTTTCCCTGAAGATTCAGGACCGAAGATCTCAACGATACGCCCCATCGGTAAACCACCGATACCGAGTGCTAAATCCAAACCGATAGATCCTGTTGAAACCGCTTCAATATCAAGGGTTTGGGTTTGGCCTAAAGTCATTACAGAGCCTTTACCAAACTGTTTTTCAATTTGTGCTAATGCTGCAGTAAGTGCTTTCTCTCTTGCTTCAGGATCTGTTTGCTTTACCACTTGGTTTTTCTGATTTTTTTTCTCGCTAGCCATAATGTTTCCTATTTTATCTTGCCCAAAATAGTTTGGGCGGGCTGTGCATCAATAACTGTAAATTATTATACTGTTTACTCATACAGTTTCAACTGTTTTTTGTAAATTTTTCGATCCTGATCGTAAAATTTTATGCAAAACGTACCGCTTGTATGGGGAGCGCACGTGCTAGATCGAACGGATTAAGTGCATTGATTAGCATAATTTGTTCAAAGTTGCCTAAACTTTCTACAGGAATATCAAGTAATTCAACTTGTTTTTCATCTAGTAAGCGACTTAATTGTGTGCCCTTTAGCAGGTAATCTTTTGAGCTATACCATTTTCCTTGTTTTGAAAAAAGCAAATTCCCGATGGTACAATCACTTACTTTTCCATTGTTGATAATAATCACCTCACTATGTTGGTTGATAGGAAAGGTTTGAAAAATAGAGCGATTACTGTATTTAAATTGATAATCTAAATTGTCAGAATAAACAACATCAAAATAATGGAGCTCTTTTGCTTGATAAGGGAAATATTGAATTTCATAATCGTGTTGATTATAGGCTATTTTACAGCGGTATAATCCCTGCTTATATTCCTGTGGAATAGTTAGAATTTTACTTAACTCAAATAATGGAGTTTCATTAAAATAGCCAAAACAAGATTTTTCATATCGTGCTTGATGATATGCAATATTTTGGGCAATGCCATCCTTAATGGCAATGGTTTCAAAGAGTGGAAATTGGGACATAAACTTTCTCGAGAATTTCATTATATTCTTCATCAAGATGACTTAAAAAAGTAATTCCACCACCACTGCGGAAAAATAATTGCTCATCTTGTTGTTCAATATAGCGAATAGCCACAGCACTTTCTAAATTTTCTCCATCAAAATAGCCAAAAATCCCTGTGTAATAGCCTCTTTCCTGCTGTTCTGCTTGCTGAATAATTTCTACGGTTTTCGCTTTGGGCGCTCCGCTAATTGAGCCTGCTGGCAATAATTTTGCCAGTATCGAACCAATATTTTTTTGCCAATATTCCCCTAAATCACCACAAATTTCAGAGCTGGTTTGATAAATTGCACCGCGATGGGTATGCACTTTTTCAACATAGCGATATTTTGTGACTTGGATATTTTCTGCAACTAGAGCGAGATCATTTCGGATTAAATCAACAATCGTATTATGTTCACTAAATTCTTTGGTGGAGTTTAATAATTTTTCTTTTGCATGCTCTTCAGCAGCATTAATTGTGCCTTTCATTGGGTAAGAATAGATCTTATTGTGCTGAATTTTAATAAAGCATTCAGGTGAGAAACAGACAAATTTCTCAGCTAAATAGCATTTATACTTGGCATGGCTTGCTGCAAAAATTTCATCTAAACGATAATTTGTTTTAATCTCTGTCGGAAAGGTTAAATTTAATAAATAGCTGTTTCCTTTCTGAATTTCGCGTTGAACAAAATTAAATGCAGCCTGATAACGTGGATAGTCTAAGGGGATTGGCTGAAAGGTAAATTTACGCTCAACATTTATGCATTCTTGTATGGCTAAATGAGGAAATACAAATTGAAGTGCATGCAGGTTTGCTTGAGCCAATGGGAAAATAATCGGTTTTTGCTGTTCAAAATCGATCAAAAAGAAAAACGGGCATTTTTCTTGCCCGAATTGATTTGCTTGTTGAATAAAATCTTGCATTTTAGGTATGAGAGAGAAAAAGTCGGTTAGTTATAATCTAATTTTCGGCTCTCTGCAAGCGGTGAGATTTTGCCAAAAATTTGCAAAATCTCACCGCTTGTAAGGTCTATTTACTTACTGCCTGTTGCCACGTTGCCAACCAATTTTTTGTTGTTTCACTATTTGGTTGTTTGAAATTAAGGATCGGATAGTTGGGTAATTGCTTAAATGCAGGATCTGCTTGAACCGCATTTACGGGTTTCATTACATTATTGTAAGCAATGGCTTTTTGTGCGGCAGGACTTTGCAGAAAAGCTAAAAATTGCTGTGCGAGAGAGCGTTGCTGTGAACTGGCGAGAATAGCCGCGACTTCTATTTGTAGCAAATGGCCTTCGCTAAATGGTGCGGCAGCATAATCATCATTTTGTTCGTGCCATTGATGGTATAGTGGCGAAGTCGTGTAACTCAGTACGAGATCAGATTCACCTTTTAAGAATGCCCCGTAAGTTTCTGACCAGCCTTTACCTACCGTGACGGTATGTTTTGCGAGCGTTTGCCACGCCTGTGCACTTTTTTCACCATAAACTTGGTTGATCCAATAGAGCAGACCACGTCCAACTGTACTGGTTCTTGGATCTTGATAAATTACCTTGAGATCTTGCCGCTCAACCAACTCTTTTAAGCTTTGTGGCGGATTAGCGAGTTTTTGTTTGTTGTAAATAAAGGCATATTCGCCATAGTCGTAAGGTAAAAATATGGTACTTTTCCATTCAAGCGGTAAGTTTTTTGCATTATTTTGCAAATGGTGTTCGCGAAATAGACCCGATTTTTCTGCCTCATTCATCACATTTTGGTCGATACCAAGCATGACATCTGCTTTGGTTTTATTGCCTTCTAGGCGAATGCGGTTAAACATAGTTACGCCATCTTGAAAAGGCATGAATTTGATATCGCAGTTGCATTCTTGCTCAAACAGCGCTTCTAAGGTTTTCGCGGGGCCATATTTAGAGGCAAAAGAGTCATAGGTATAAATTGTTAATACCGGTTTTTCATGGGCTAAAACGCTGGTAGAGAGGGAGAAAATCGTAAAAGGGAGGAGTTTGGAAAGTTTCATTCAATGTTCCTTCTAAAAATGGAGATAGAAGGATCTAAAACAGAAATAGTCATTGCTGTCTCAAATCCCTACGCTGATATTAGTCAGATCAGGTTCTATGGGTATTTCTCAGCCTTACATTACAAAGCACCCCAATGAGAACGAAGACATTTTAGGCAAAATACAGACTATTATCAATTGCTAAAATCACTTAGAATATTTGCAAAATTTCGACAGGTTTGAAGCGCTTACATAGGGACTTATTTTGAACGAACTTATTATTACTCTAGAACCACAAGACAATGCTCGTTTGCAAGCATTTTGTGGCGCATTCGATGAAAATCTGGCGTTGATTGAAAAGCAATTCAATCTACTGATTGCTCGCCAAGGTTTTACTCTTACATTACAACCAGCTGAAACCAATCATTACTCTCATCATGTTTTACAAAATACAGCAAAGCTACTCCTGCAGTTGTATAACGAAACTGCACCAATAAAGGGAAAAATTAAAGAACTAGACTTAGAAAATGTGCATCTCGCTATTGCTGAAAGTCGAACCTTATTACAAGGTCAGTGGCAAAATAGCGGAAATGAAATTGCGATCAAAACAAAACGGGGGGTAATTAAACCAAGAAGTGGGCACCAACAAACTTACCTGCGTAATATTTTAAGTCACGATATTAGTTTTGGTATTGGGCCGGCTGGAACGGGGAAAACTTTTTTAGCAGTAGCGGCTGCCGTAGAATCATTGGAACGGCAAGAAATTCGCCGTATTTTACTGACTCGCCCGGCAGTGGAAGCTGGGGAGAAATTAGGCTTTTTACCGGGGGATTTGGGGCAGAAAATTGAGCCTTACCTTCGCCCACTCTACGATGCTTTATTTGAAATGCTCGGCTTTGAACGGGCACAGAAATTGATGGAACGTAATGTGATTGAGATTGCTCCGCTTGCCTATATGCGTGGGCGTACCCTCAATGATGCATTTATTATTCTTGATGAGAGCCAAAATACGACGATTGAACAGATGAAAATGTTCTTAACCCGCATTGGGTTTAACTCAAAAGCGGTGATTACAGGGGATATTACTCAGGTTGATTTACCGCGTTCAACTAAATCAGGATTAAAGCATGCGATCGAAGTATTGAGCAAAGTTCCTGATATCAGTTTTAACTATTTTGATAGCCAAGATATTGTGCGTCATCCAGTAGTCGCAAAAATTGTGCAAGCTTATGATGTCTGGGAAGCGGAAGACGAATTACGTCGTGAACAGCGTAAACTTGAGAAATTGGCGTTAGAACAGCAAAAATTGTTAGAGCAGGCAGAAAACTTATAGCAACTGTATCTTGCCAAAAATTTTGGGGAGATACAGTTGCTAAAATCAGCGCGCGCTATCTCCCGCGTTGATTATTTTTCATGCCAAATTCGATTAACGTATAAGGTAACTTTCCCAGTAGGGGTAAGTACCTGCACTTCATCATCGACTTCTTTACCAATTAAAGCTCGAGCGACCGGCGAGTCAATAGAGATCCACTGTTTTGCAGGGTCAAATTCATCACAACCCACAATGCGATATTGTTTAATCTCGCCATCTTCGTTCTCTAATTCAACCCAAGCGCCGAAAAACACCTTACCTTCTTGCGATGGATGGTAATCCACGATTTGTAGAACTTCTAAACGTTTAGAAAGAAAACGCACGCGACGATCGATTTCACGCAGCCGGCGTTTGCCATAAATATATTCGGCATTTTCACTGCGATCACCTAATGCAGCAGCATCAGAGACAGCTTGAGTCACTTTGGGACGCTCTTCTTTCCATAAAAATTTCAGCTCTTGATCGAGCGCTTGCCAGCCTGCCCGAGTGATATGGTTAGATTTCGCCATGATTAGCTCGCAAATTCTACAATACCGGATACTTTACCTTGCTCATCTAAGGCAATAAGTGAGTGAATATGCTGTTCTTTCATGAGCTCTTCTGCATGTGCTAGGAAGGTAGAATCTGCAACGGTTTTAGGGTTTATCGTCATGATATCTGCAGCACTTTTTTGTAAACTTTCTGCACCAAATTTTGCCAAAGTACGACGAATGTCACCATCTGTGATAATCCCGCATAATTGCTCGCCATCCATCACTAACGCCACACCCATTCTACCTTCATTCATAACGTCTAAAAATTGAGTAAAGCGCGCATTAGGTTGAGTGATTGGCAGTTTACGCTGCATAACATCTCGTACACGACAGAGCAATTTACGCCCTAAACTACCACCAGGATGAAAACGCGCAAAATCTTCCGATTTAAAATCTCTTGCTTTAATTAAGGCTATGCCCAATGCGTCACCTAATGCCATCGTAATTAAGCTTGAAGTCGTCGGAGCAAGATTATTTGGGCAAGCTTCACGCTCAATACTAATATCTAATGTTACATCTGCATGTTTACCTAAAGTAGATTTTTCATTACCTGTCATTGCAATAATTTTATTGCCGAAGTTTTTTAGGCTTGGAATTAGCTTATTTACATCATCGGTTTCACCGCTGTAAGAGATTAAAATGACGACATCAATAGGCTTGAGCATACCCAAATCACCATGAAAGGCTTCGGTTGGGTGTAAGAAAAAGCTAGGTGTTCCTGTAGAGGCAAAGGTTGCGACCATTTTTTTGCCGACTAAACCTGATTTCCCAATGCCTGCGACAACCACTCTGCCACGACAATTTAAGATCATTTCAACGGCTTGATTGAAATTATCAGATAAATTTTGATTAAGTCGGTTAATTGCTTGTGAATATAAATTAAGCGTTTCGTTTGCACTGGCTAAATGACTCATATAGTAGATCCTTAATCAGAAAATTTCTTGAATTATACGCTGTTTTACAAAAAACGGCATGATCATGAATAGTTAAATTGAGTCTTTTCAACTATTATGCTTAAAAACTTTGTTATACTATCAGAGAATATTTTGGTAATTAACCATGCTAGGAGTAGCTATGAAAACTTTAAAATTAACAGTATTAAGCTTAATTTTAACTTTAACTTCATGTAGTAGTGGCGGTGGTGGCGGAACTCCAGCTTCTGCATCAAGCCAACCTACTGCTACAGCAAGCAATCAGCCTTCATCAAATTCACCATCAAACCCAGCAACAGATCTAGTTAATGACTCTGAACAACAAGATTCCCAGACACCCCCAACAACAGCATCACCGAAACCTGTTCACGGTTATTATTTAGTTGGTGCAAAGCGTGATAATGTTGGAATTACTGCTTTTACTTTGACTAGTGATCGCTTAGAAATACTAGATCATTTTGGTGGTTCCATTCCACTCTCAGATCCAACACAATCACCTGCCGATGGTTACTATAAAATTGGTAAAGGTATAGTAAATGATAATTCTTTATTAAAAGAAACTAAATTTGGTGTTGTGGAAAACGACCGACAGGTCTATATTTTTTCTCAGGGTAATCGCGCAACGGGTATGCCTGTTTCAGGTACTGCTTCTTACACAGGTGAGGCTATTTTAGTTGCTGTAGATAAAGAAGATGAATTCAAACGTTTGAATTACTTCACTACTCCAGTTAAATTTAACGCCGATTTTGGGCAAAAACAGTTAATCGGTTCATTACAATTAATGGAGCTTGGCGCTGATGGAAATGTTGTTTTTGATGCCGAAATTAACGGCGATAAATTCTCAAAATGGGGAGGTTTTGATGGTATTCAAGTTGACGGTGCATTCTATGGCAATAATGCATCAGAACTAGGAGGTGTTCTCCTGAAAAGAGACGCATTTAGTGGTTCTTTCGGAGCGAAAAAAGATGACTAATCTGGTTCATTAAACATCTCTGCGGGCTAAAGTATTTTAGCCCGCCTTATTTTGCCTCTCCTCCCATTCCGTAGTAAAATAACACGTTTTTGTCTATTTCAAACAGGTTTAAAAAATGCAAATTGAATCCCTTTTTCCACTTGATCCCAATGTCAAAGTCCGCACCCGTTTTGCCCCTAGCCCAACCGGTTATTTACACGTAGGTGGTGCAAGAACGGCACTTTACTCTTGGTTGTATGCAAAACACAACAACGGCGAGTTTGTGTTACGCATTGAAGATACCGACCTTGAACGCTCCACCCCAGAAGCGACAGCGGCTATTTTAGAAGGTATGGAATGGCTTGATCTTGCTTGGGAACATGGCCCTTATTTCCAAACCAAACGCTTTGATCGCTATAATCAAGTGATCGATCAAATGCTAGAAGCAGGCACAGCATACCGTTGCTACTGCTCAAAAGAGCGTTTAGATGCGGTGCGTGCCGAGCAAGAAGCCAATAAAGAGAAAGCAAAATACGACCGCCACTGTTTGGGCGATCATTCACACGATCCAAGCGAGCCACACGTAGTACGCTTTAAAAACCCGACCGAAGGTTCTGTGGTGTTTGAAGATGCGGTACGTGGACGCATTGAAATTGCCAACAGCGAATTAGACGATTTAATTATCCGCCGTACCGACGGCTCACCAACCTATAATTTTTGTGTGGTGGTGGACGACTGGGATATGGGCATTACCCACGTGGTGCGTGGCGAAGACCATATCAACAATACCCCTCGCCAAATCAACATCTTAAAAGCATTAGGCGCACCGATTCCAACCTATGCCCACGTTTCAATGATCAATGGTGATGATGGGCAAAAACTGTCTAAACGTCATGGCGCGGTGAGTGTGATGCAATATCGTGATGACGGCTATTTACCCGAAGCGTTAATCAACTATCTAGTACGTTTAGGCTGGGGACATGGCGACCAAGAAATTTTCTCACGCCAAGAGATGATTGAACTGTTTGATTTACATTCGGTGAGCAAATCTGCCAGTGCATTCAATACGGAAAAATTACAGTGGCTAAACCAGCACTATATCCGCACGCTTGATCCAAGCTATGTGGCAAAACACCTTGAATGGCATATGAACGATCAAGGCATTGATTACCAAAATGGTGTGGCATTGGAAGAGATTATCCCAGTATTAGGCGAACGTGCCAAAACCTTGAAAGAGCTTGCGGCAAGCAGCCGTTATTTCTATCAAGAATTTGAAGCTTATGATGAAAAAGCCGTTGCGAAAAACTTCAAACCAGAAGCCGTTGCTCCCCTTACAAAATTATTGGAAAAACTGACCGCTTGTAATGATTGGACGGTAGAAAACATTCACGATGCGATGAATGCCACTGCGGCGGAATTAGAAATCGGTATGGGCAAAGTCGGTATGCCGTTCCGTTTAGCGGTAACAGGAAGCGGGCAATCGCCATCAATGGACATCACCGCCAAATTAGTCGGCAAAGAAAAAACACTAACTCGTTTACAAAAGGCGATCGTGTTTATTCAAGAGAATAGTTAACCTAAACAGGGCGAATTTATCGCCCTATTTTTTGAAAAAATCAAAAAAATTACCGCTTACCTGCTAGCCATTCTGTTGGTGTTTTTCCTACTTTACGTAAAAAAATTCTTGTCAGTGCCGCATTATGGCTGTAGCCAACTTTTTCCGCCACAATTGCTACTGGAAATCCCTTAAGTAACAGATTTTGTGCCATGGTAATTCTCCAATAGGTGAGATATTCCAGCGGCGATTCACCCATCATCTCTTTGAAGTAGGCGGAGAATTGCGATTTGGACATCAGCGCCGTCTCTGCCATCTGTTCCAGTTGCCACGGCTGCTCGGGAGATTGATGTATCGCACGCAACAGCGGTGCCAGCCGTTTATCTGCCAAGCCTTGCAGCAAGCCTGCTTGAAACAGTTGTTGTTCCAAGCAGCAGCGGACAATCAAAATCGTAAAATAGGCACACAAATGCTGAATGGCGGCTTGATAGCCCAAGCGTTGCTCGGCGCTTTCGCTGAAAATCTGGTTGGCGATGATTTCTAAGCTTGGGTTTTGATCTAAAAACAGCGTGACCGTTTGGTGCAGGCTGTGAATAAGTGGGTTTTGCACCTCTGAACCGAAGTCGAAGCTGATGCAAAACACCTCTAATTCACCGTCTAGGGGCTGAATACTGTGCAGGGTTTTGGTTGGCGAGAACACCACACACGGCCGTTCGATGCTTTGCGGCGGCAGGTTGGCTTGGTTGAGCAGGCACTTGCCGTTGCGGATAAAGTGTAGGTAGCACTTGTTTGGCTCGTTAAATTCGCCTAAGCGGCAGAGCGAGCCGATAAAAAACAGATCGGCACGAAAGCTAAAATGGGTAAACAGGTGGGTAATGGCGTCCATAAATTTTGGTTAAAAAGTTCAGATTTTCGGTTAAAACAGACCGCTTGCGATTCCTTATAATGTGCCCACTTCAACGATACTGTTGATGTGTGTTCATCACTCTTTATTTTTATTACAAGGACTATTTTATGTCAAACCAAGTAAACGAACAAATCGATCAAGAGCGCCGCAGTGCATTAAACAGTGGTTCACGCATTGCAATGGCAGCCGGCGTATTAGGCGCAATGGGCTTAGCAGGTATGGCGAATGCGGCTGAGAAAAAAGCAGAGAAAAGCATCTACGCCGAGCCAGAGCAGTACGGTTTAGAGCGTCCGGGAATGAAAATCGACCCGAAACGTGTGGCGTTAGTGGTAGTGGATCCGCAAAACGACTTTTTAAGCCCGAACGGTGTAATGTGGGGCGTGTTGAAAGACAGCATTCAAGAGAACAACACCATTGAGAACATCGAAAGCCTGTTCAAAGCAGCGAAAAAAGTCGATATGCCGGTTATCGTTTCTCCGCACTACTACTACCCAACCGATCACCAGTGGGAATTTATGGCGCCGGGTGAAAACTTTATGCACAAAACCAATATGTTTGCTCGTAAAGGTGCATACACAATGGAAGGTTTTGAAGGTTCAGGTGCGGACTTCGTAGAGCGTTACAAACCATATATCTTCGATGGCAAAACAACCATCACTTCACCACACAAAATCTTCGGGCCGGAAACCAACGATGTGGTCTTACAACTGCGTAAACGTGGTATCGACCAAGTGATTTTAGCGGGTATGGCGGCAAACCTCTGTATTGAATCTCACCTGCGTGAGCTGGTTGAACAAGGTTTCGAAGTGGCTGTGGTGAAAGATGCGACCGCAGGGCCACGCATTCCGGAAGGTGACGGTTACTTAGCGGCGTTAGTGAACTTCCGCTTAATCGCTAACGACCTCTGGACAACCCAACAAGCGGTTAAAAATATGGGAGCGTAAGCTCTACTAAGAGTTTTTAGGCACTCAGTACGGATTTATAAAATTTATATTTGACAAACACAAATGTACGCCTTACTATGTCAGCGTTTTCAGGGGGTATAGCTCAGTTGGGAGAGCGCTTGCATGGCATGCAAGAGGTCATCGGTTCGATCCCGTTTACCTCCACCAAATTTTAAGCCTTGAACGTAAGTTCAAGGCTTTTGCTTTTTGTGGAAACCTAAGAAAATTTTGTCGCCTAAAATCAGGCAAAATTTTTTTACATTTTTCTAGCAAACGGTTGCGTTTTGTGTATAATCCCCGCCCCGAACTACTAGCATGGTAGTGGGGCGACTATCAAAAATCCAATAGAGAGTTGAAAAATGACCACAGAAAATATGAGTACGCCAAAGCAGGCGTTTATTGGCTTACAGATGCTTTTCGTTGCATTTGGTGCCTTAGTTTTAGTGCCGTTGATTACGGGCTTAGATCCTAACGTTGCACTTCTTACTGCCGGTGTCGGTACCCTTCTTTTCCAATTAGTGACCAAGCGTCAAATTCCTGTTTTCCTCGCTTCAAGTTTTGCTTTTATCGCGCCAATCCAATTCGGTGTTGCCCAGTGGGGGATTCCCGTTACTATGGGCGCGTTAATGAGTGCAGGTTTAGTTTATTTTGCTTTATCTGCCTTAGTAAGATTCCGCGGTGTTGGCATGTTACATAAATATTTCCCACCAATTGTCATTGGCCCAGTGATTATGGTGATTGGTTTAGGTCTAGCACCTGTGGCTGTAGATATGGCAACAGGAAAATCTGCGGGCATTGACACAAATACTGCTGTGTTAGTTTCTATGATCACGCTATTAGTCACTTTATTCGTTGCAGTATTTGCTAAGGGGCTATTAAAGTTAGTACCTATTTTAGCCGGTTTAACAGTGGGCTATGTTTTATCCATCTTTATGGGCTTGGTTGATTTCTCTAAAGTTGCTGAAGCGCCTTGGTTTAGCTTGCCGAGTGTATCAGCTCCAGAATTTCAATTAGATGCCATACTTTACTTATTGCCAATCGCAATTGCACCCGCAGTAGAGCATATTGGCGATGTGATGTCGATTAGCCAAGTAACCGGTAAAGATTTTATGAAAAAGCCAGGATTACACCGTACGCTTTTAGGCGATGGTGTGGCAACGGCTGCAGCATCAATGTTAGGTGGCCCGCCAAATACGACTTATTCCGAAGTCACTGGGGCGGTAATGCTCACGAAAAACTTTAACCCGAAAATTATGACTTGGGCAGCAATTTGGGCGATTGCTTTCTCATTCTGCGGCAAAGTAGGCGCATTCTTATCCACCATTCCAACGTTCGTGATGGGCGGTATTATGATGTTGCTTTTCGGTGCGGTAGCAGTTGTAGGTATGAATACCTTAATTAAAGCCAAAGTGGATTTATCTATACCTCGTAATCTCTGTATTGCATCTGTGGTAATGACTTTCGGTATTGGTGGTATGTTAATCAATATCGGTGAGTTCTCACTTAAAGGTATCAGCCTTTGTGCATTGATTGCTATTGTATTGAACCTTGTTTTGCCTAAAGAAGAGAAAACGGAAGCTTAATTTTAATGGGACGTTAATTTATTTAACGTCCCTTTTTGTAGGATGGGCTTTAGCCCATCAATAAATACAGTTTGTTGTGATGGGCTAAAGCCCATCCTACATTTGTTTAAATCCAAAATGATGTAATACGTTGCATCCTAATGAAGGAAAAAAAATGCAAAAACTCAACATTACCCCTGCGTTATTAAACACCCCTTGTCCATGGTGCTCAGAATTAGAAAATCTGCGTGAACTATACGCTTGTGAATATACGGGGGCGGTGACAACCCGTACCTCAATGCTTGAACCTTATCCGCACGATTGGGCGAAAAATCAGTATGTGTTGTTCGATTCTAACGCTCAGAAAGCTGCGAGTGTTAATACTCAAGATGCAACTATTGAACAAACCGCTAGTTTAAATACCATTGGTTTAAGCCCAAATAATTTAGCCAAAACAATTAGTTGGGTGCGTACAATCTCTGATGAATTGTCCGCTCCCTCAAACAAACCGTTTATTATTTCTGTGTTTGGTTCGCCAGAAGAAGTGGGCGAATGTTATGAGCAGATCGTCGCATTACAAAGCGAAGTAAAAATGCCATTAGCAATGGAAGTCAATATCTCTTGTCCAAACATTCCGGGTAAAGTTTCCCCTGCTTATGATGCGAATGAGTTAAGCCCCTATTTGAGCGCATTGCAAGCCACCTTGAAAAAACTTAACTTAGGTGAAAATGCTCTCCCAATCGGGATTAAAATTCCGCCATTTACTTACGAAAATCAATATGACGAATTGCTAAAAGGCTTGTTACAAGCGGTAGAAAATGGTGAAAATTTACCAATTGCTTTTATCACTTCAACAAATACACTAGGTTCTTCACTTGTTATGCAAAATGATAAAGCAGTGCTGAATTCAGAGCTTGGTACAGGCATTGGCGGTATGGCAGGAACAGCTATTCACGCTCTTTCACTCGGCAATGTGTACACGATTCGTCAAATGTTAGATAAGCAGCCAAAATTACAACATCTACAAATTATTGGTGTTGGTGGCGTGAATGATAAGACAGGCTTTGAGCGTATGAAATCGGTTGGGGCTGATTTCGTAGGTCTCGCCACGGCACTTGGCGTTAAAGGTATTAAAGTGTTTGAAGAAATTTCTGCATAAAAAAGTCGGGACAATAGTCCCGATTTTTTTATTCTGCTGTATTCAAACGCTGTTTTGCCATATTGATACTTTTAATTAGCTCTCGGCGATCAATTGCTTGATTTTCGCTATTGAGCACCTGTTCCCATTGTTCAATGGCTTGCTTAAAATCATTACGTAAAAATGCATCGGTTGCTAAAAGTAAACGACTGGCACTTTCATTGGCATCTTTTGCTAAGGCTTTATCAATTAAAGCACTGACTTCGGGAGTAATTTGGTGTTTATGACGATAGTATTCCACCGTTGCTTTTCCACCTAAAATGGCAGCTGTCTGCCCTAGCACCTTCTCTGCATTGTGATAACAGATTAATGCACTCTCAAAATCATTATCTAGTGCGTAGGCTTGGGCAAGTTCAAACCATAAATCGCCATCATTAGGATTTTCTCGAAGTTTATTTTGCAGATTGAGAATATAACGCTCGTTACGAGTGGTACTATCGCTTTCACTCTGTTGTTGCTGAAACTCGCTAAAGGCTTGGCTACCAGCATTAACTGTTTGTAAACGATTTGTTTGCCAATAAAACACTATACAACCAGCCAATACTAAGGCTAATAGCCCAATCCCTTTTTTGGTAAGCGGTGCATTTTGTGTATTTTTTTGCAAAATATGGCTTTGTTCAAAAGCATTACGCTCATTGGTTTCTTGCAAAAATTCGGCTTTTTCATCTTTGGCAAAATTATCGGCAAAACGCACAGCTTGATGGTAATGAGCTTGATTTAATGCCTCTCTTTCACTCATTTTTTCTTCCTTGCTCGCCATAAAACCGCTCCTAATAATAGACTGAATAAGCCAAATGGGACTCCCCATAGTACCCAAGTTTGAGCATTTACAGGTGGTTTATAATTGACAAAATGCCCAAAACGATTCGTCATTATTTGGATAATTTCTTGGTTGCTTTTACCTTTCTCAACCATTTCATAGACTTCTAAACGCAGCTGAAAAGCTTGTGTTGCATTTGATTCAATCAAGTTCTGGTTTTGACACTGCGGGCAACGTAATGATTTTGCTAATGCTACCGCTCGCACACGGTTTTCAGCATGGCTAAATTCAAAGGTATCAACCATTTCTGCTTGAGCAATACCACAAATAAAAGCAAATAATGCTAACCATTTTTTCATGCTATTCTTCTCTTAATGCTTGCAAACGAGGTAAAAAATCCTGTGCCAAATTCGGATTATAACCTTTTTGCTGATAGCGAATAACACCGTTTTTATCAACCAAATAGCTCATCGGTGCCGAATTCACCGCAAGCGTTTGGATTAAAAATGCACGTTCATAATCATCAATAATCAGCTCAAATGGGTTACCCCAGCGAGCCAGAGCTTGACGAGCATCAGAGGGGCGATCGGCATAAGTCAGCCCAACCACTTTCACGCCTTGAGCTTGCATCTCCTGTAAAATCGGAAACTCTTTAATACACCAAGTACACCAACTCGCCCACACATTTAAAATAAACGGCTCTTTAGGCAAGCTCTCTTTGCTTAGGCTTGCGTGGCTATCAAGTAAATGTGGCAAACGAAATTCAGGAAACGGTTTACCCCGCCAATCTTCACTGGGTGAAATAGAGTCAGGATCTTTGAGTTGGTAAACCAAAAAAAAGACCACCGCTAGAAGTAAAACGAGCGGTAAGAATAGGAGTGATTTTTTCATATTCGAAATGATGTTGTTAGGAAAGCACTTACCTCGGTGAATAAGAATATCACTAAAATTGACTTTTTTCACTCGTAAAAAGTATTGTGTATGCTGAATATTTAGTAAGAGAAGCATGCAACAATTTGAAATATAGATAGCCGTATTAGAACCAATTATTTTCCAAATATTTAACTTTTTATTTCAGCTGTTATGCTAGAATTTGCAAAATTTTATCATTTTCTTACCGCTTGGAGGGGATATGGACTGGTTTATTTTAGCACTTCGTAACACATTGAATTTTAAAGATCGGGCAAGACGCAGAGAATATGGCTGGTTTTTAATTGGGAATTTTGTTATTAACTTCTTTTTGGGTTTTATTGAAGCTGGGAGTGATAGGTTAGGATTAGATGGTTTTTCTCTTTTTGTAGGTGTTGTGAGTCTGATTGTTGCTATTCCCTTATTTGTTGCTTCGGTTAGTGTCACTGCTCGTCGTTTACACGACTTAGGCTATTCAGGCTGGTGGCAACTGGGTGTGCTTGGTATTTTGTTGCTCGTTTTATTAATGCTTTTTGCTCTGATTGATTTTATGCCAAAGAGTGCCATTATTACTGGTATTCTGCTTTGTGTTGCGGCTTATTTTATCTTTGGTCTATGGCTACTTTTCAAAGATGGGCAACGTTTTACCAATAGATATGGTCTCGATCCTAAAGCAGAGACTGTTCCCCATGCGGAAATAGTGAGTGATGAAAAACAGAATGAAAATAAACTGGTGAAGTTTTAGTAAGTTAAACGGCACGCAAAACGTGCCGTTTTTGTGAGATACTCACGATAATTTGGCCTTTCTTTTCGTTAATCCAACAACTGCCATTACTGCGGCAATCACCATCATCATTCCCCCGAGCCAAAGTAAGCGCACATAGGGTTTGTAATGCAAGCGAAATGCGTATTCTTTGATGCCAAGTTTATCGCCCATGACGATGTAAATATCATCAACGCCGTGATGGTATAAGCCTACTTCAGCCATCGTCATTGTGCGGACATCATAATAACGGCGTTCAGGTTTCACACTCGCAAGCAGGTGATTTTCGCTATTTAGAATATCAAAAGTGGCAACTTCAGCAGTATAATTTTGCCCAATTTCGTTATCAAAATGGCGGTAATGGAACTTAACCCCCGCTAATTCTGCGTGGTCGTTTGGCTTCATTCTCACTCCCATTTCATCGCCATAAAAGCTATTCATCATCGCGCCAATGACGCATATCGCAAAGCCGGTATGAGCCAATCGCATTGCAAGCGGTCGAATTTGCCACATAAAATGCAAATAAGGCAGATGGGTTAAAATTAACCAAATCGCAAGGCTTACAAAAACCAAAGGGATTATTTCAATTTGATGAACGTGTGTTTTTTGAATGGTTTGCCAAATCATTCCCGTTGAAAGAGCAACAGCCATAGGTAAGGCGAGCAATTTCCATTTGAAGGTGGTTTTTTCAATACTTTTCCAACGCAGTAGTACGGCAAAAACCATAATAAGCATAAGTAATAGGACTAGCGGGGTGAATACCGTATTGAAATAAGGGGCACCAACGGAAATTGCTCCCCAACCCATTGCGGTGAAAATCATAGGATAGAATGTGCCTAATACGACTACCACTGTTGCTAACACAAATAAACCGTTAATCAGCAAAAAGGCGGTTTCTTTAGAAAGTAAGCGGAAACGCACATCACCTTGCCAAAAATTCGCGCGGAAAGCGAAGAGTGAAAGAGCGATAAAACTTAAGGTAAAAAAGAGAGCGAGTAGGGCAATGCCACGATCAGCATCCACGGCAAAGGCGTGCACAGATGTCAGCACTCCCGAACGCACAATGAAAGTACCGAGTAAGCTTAAGGCGAATGCGAAAATTGCCAATAAGATAGTCCAATAGCTGAAAATCCCTCGTTGTTCGCTGACAATGAGGCTATGAATTAATGCTGTACCGAGTAACCATGGCATTAATGAAGCATTTTCAACGGGATCCCAGAACCACCAGCCACCCCAGCCAAGTTCATAGTATGCCCACCATGCGCCCAGCATTATACCCGCGGTTAAGAATCCCCATGCAATCATTGTCCATGGGCGAATCCAGCGCGCAATGGCATAATCAAACACGCCGCCAAGTAAAGTGGCGACACTCATCGCAAAGCTCACTGCAAAGCCAACATAGCCAAGATAGAGTAGTGGAGGGTGGAAAATTAAGCCAATATCTTGCAGCATCGGGTTGAGATCTCGCCCTTCGGGCGGCTGCGGATAGAGGCGTTCGAAAGGGCTAGAAACCCATGCAATAAATAGTGCAAAACCGAAGATGATCAGCGCAAGTACGGCTAAGGTACGGTGAGCAAACAAGCGGTCGATTTGACGAGAAAAAATGCAAAAAATCCCTGTCCACAGGCAAAGTGCGGTGAGCCAAAATAGCATTGAACCTTCATGTCCCCCCCAAGTTGCCGCAAATTTAAAAAAGGTGGGTAACTGACTATTAGAATGGGCTGCTACATAGCTTAGGCTAAAATCGTCTTGTAGAAAGCCGTAGGCTAGGGCAATGAAGGAAAAAATCCCTAAACCGGCTTGCAGCAAACTCAGTAAAGGATTTAAGGCAAGGTAATCAGGACGTTGGCGAATTTCGCCCCATAACGAAAGCAGGACTTGTAATCCTGAAACCCCCACTAAACAGATCAAACAAAAATAGCCTAATTCGGCAAACATAGCTGTTCTCTTATTTTGCAAAAAACTTAGTTATTGTAACCGCTTGTTATTCCATAAAAAAGGGCGATGGTTCGCCCTTTTGATCTGGTTCGATTTATGCCGTTTTGTTCTCCCCAGCATCTGGGTTTTGCTCAATTTCAGGCTCTTTAATTTCAACTTTTTCGCCCAAGCCTTCTAGCATTTCAGCTGTTTTTTCATCAAGCGCAACGGCAATGCTATCGTCTTGTGGTTTTAGATATGGCTCAATTGCCCAGTATTTGCGGATAGTTTCATCAGTCATACCGTGTAATACTTCCTCATTAATACGTTCTTGGTCTAGGCGACGAACATAGTTGATTACATCTTGAGATTCTGTTTCTGTTGCCCCCAATTTTTCCATTACAGCACGCCCAAGTACTAATGCAGATTCAAAGGTTTCACGTACTTGGAAATCAATGTGTTGTTTTAATAATTTAACTGCTGAACGGCGATCGTAGGTACGAGCAAAGACAGGGACAAGCGGAAATTCATCTTTAATCAGCTCGACAATATGCTCTGAACGTTCAGAGCTGGCTACACCTACGATCACGGCTTTGGCATTTTCTAAGCCACTGGCACGTAATACATCGATACGAGATCCATCACCATAATATACTTTAAAGCCAAATTTAGCGGCGATACGTACTTTTTCGACATCAGCATCAATAACTGAAACACTTACGCCGCGTGCAAGTAATGCTTGGCAGACGATTTGGTTAAAGCGACCAAAACCAATCACAAGTACACTGCCTTCTAGATTTTTTGCTATTTCAACGCCATCCAAATTAGGTTCGTTTGGCGTATTTGCTTTTCTGCGATTCGCTAATTTTTGCATAGCAAGTAAAATCAATGGTGACAGGAGCATAGAGACAATGACTGCGGCGGTAAATGTAGCTTGGCTATCAGCGGAAAGCACGCCTGCGGCAGCGGCAGCAGAAAAGAGTACAAAGGCAAATTCCCCGCCATGCGACATGATTGCCATGCGAGCAATGGCTTCTGCTTTTCGTAAGCGGGTGAGTAGCGCGACAATAAATACAGATAGCGCTTTCCCCATGACATATAAGCCAACAATGCTAAATAGCCAGAGCCAATTATTTGCTACCAGCATTAAATCAAGAGACATGCCCACGCCCATAAAGAAGAGGCCAAGCAAGAGTCCTTTAAATGGTTCAATATCGGCTTCAAGTTGGTGGCGGAATGAAGATTCGGAGAGCATTACCCCTGCTACGAAAGCGCCCATTGCCATAGATAAGCCACTAAGTTCCATCAATAATGCAGAGCCTAAGACGACAAGCAGAGCGGCAGCGGTCATCATTTCTCGGATATGAGCTTTAGAGATAATTCTGAACATTGGGTTCATGAGCCATTTCCCTAGGGCAACTAGAATTAACACGCCAAGTAAGCCTGCGCCTATAGCTGTCCAGTTAGTGCCATTGTCTATATGGGTTTGCTCAGGGGCTAAAAAAGCGATAGAGGCGAGTAGGGGGACAATCGCTAAATCTTCAAAAATTAAGGTGGCGACAATACGTTGTCCTTTTGGCGTGGTACTAATGCCTTTTTCTTCTAATACTTGCATGACGATGGCGGTTGAAGACAATGTAAACCCCATGCCTGCAATAAATGCAGTTTCTTTAGTAAGACCTAAGATAAAAATCCCTGCAGAAGTTAATAACGCACCACATAACGCGACTTGTAGTAAGCCTCGTCCAAAAATGGCTTTTCGCATACTCCATAAACGTTCAGGGTGCATTTCGAGCCCGATAATAAATAAGAACATGACAACCCCAAGTTCTGCCATATGCACAATAGATTCGGGGTCTTCAAATAAGCCTATGCCTGAAGGGCCAATTAATGCTCCTGCAACGAGGTAACCTAATACGCTTCCTAAGCCCAGACGTTTAAATAGTGGGACAACTGTGATACTTGCTATCAATAACACCACAACTTTAATTAATTCTGGGTTCTCGATGGTCATATTTTTTCCTTTATTTTGTAGGGCGTGTTGATGTTTCAAATGGAGTAGCGGCTTCGGCAAATTTTTGCCGTAACAAGGCAAAAAATGTGAAGTCTAGTGGGCTAAACAAACATTTTTTAACGCAGTGACGGCAAAAATCCGCCAAGCCCCGCAGGGTTGTGCTTAAAAATGATACACTCAGCGTCAGAAAATTTGTAAAGGGGGACACCATTCACTACATTTTCTTCCTTGATTGTGTCATTTTTAAGCGACAACGCTACTTCATTTGAAACATCAACACGCCCTAGTGTTGGTTTGCTCTTTTAAAAAATCACGGTGCTGTTTACTTTGAAATGGCACAATGAAAAGCTGCCTGTCTTGATGTAGAAGTTGATAAAATTGTGGGAAATTAAAGCTCCCAAAGGCATTTTGCTCTTTATTTTTTAATCCTTCTGCATAAAGGCGGCTAACTGTTTTTATTTTATCTTCTTTTTTTCCTTGGCAATAGTAGTAGCATTCGACTTTATTGTCTTTATCTAATACATAAACATTAAAGGTCGCATTGTCATTATCTTCAAAAAAGAATTGTAAAAAACCTTCACTAGCAAAAGTATAGATTTCTTGTGGAATGATATTGTTTGTTTTATCAATAGGATCTTCAATAATTTCCGTTAATGTTTGTTGCTGATTAAAAACTAGCTGCCATTCTTTCCCTGCCATTCGAACCACTGCCGGTTGATAGCGTTGAAAAATAGTGCCTGTTTTCACAGTAATACAACGATTGACCAAATTAAAAACGAATTGTTGTAATTCATCATTAAGTCTTTCACTATAAGAAAAGACTTTTACTGATTGCGGAGGCGCAGAGCTTAAATAAATTTTATTTGAGATTAATTTTAAGGCTTTTAATAATGCATTAGTATTTTCAAAGTGACGTGTAATGATTTCATTCCACATATTGCGATAGATAATACTAATACTACCAATTACCCCTTCTTTTGATGAACTTAAATTAAAGAGATCCAGCTGTTCAATATCTGCATTAGTAACGGTATTGATATGTTTAGTTGGATCACGGGTTAAGTTTATTGCAACCACTAAATTACGAATTTCATTTGGATGATCTAGTGCATGTCGGCACAATTTAGGCGCTTTTAATGGGAAAGAGAGGCGCAAGTCATTAATAAAACGGCATAATTTGGGTAATTCAACACCTTGATTAACCAAATGAATTTGGCTTGTTGAAGTAATTAAGCCGTTAAAATATGCCCAAGCAACAGACATAATGAGATTTGGCTGATAAAGTACATAACGTTTAGTTGAATCATATTCAGCAAAAGGGGCATGGTTAAGCATGTACCAACCCGCTTTAACAGAGCTGCCTTCCCCAACATTAATGAAGGTTATATTTTCTTCGGAAAGATTACTGATCGCTTTTTCATTAATTAATTCTACTTTTCCCTGTGCATGTTCGAAAGCAGAGTAGAGCTGGCGCATTAAAAAATCAGCATCTTGTGGCATGATATTTGGATCGATCTGAAATTTGCGCGCGAATTGTAATAAATTGCGATAGCTCAATAGCAATTGTTCGACGATTTTTTTCTGTTGTGCGGCAACCTGTTTGACTTTCCAATGACGACGATTATTCAGGATATGTACTTCTTTATCGCTCCAATGCCATTCATTGACTAATTGCTTTAATGCTTTTTGGCGACAAGGATCTGTTTGCCCTTCATTTGCTTTAATATAAAAGCAGTGGCGTAAAAAAGATAAACGTCCAAATGCATTTTGTCGTGAGAGATAAATAGTGACTTGCTCTAACATTGCCTGATAAGGATCGAAGTGATAACAGATCCCTGTAGGAGAAAGCAGTAATTTTTTAAATCTTTTGGAAATTAAATCTGTTTCTGGATAAGTTTGCGCATAGCTTTCTAATAATAAAATTTTTATAACAGATTTATATGGACTGCGAATACCTTTATATAGCTGCCATAAACTTGCACCAAAAAATTCACCGATAGAGAGCGCAGAAAAGTCGCCAAAATCGATCCAATCTTTTGCATTTAATTCTCTATTTTCAACCGCTTGCTCAACTAAGGTTTGATAATTTAAGCCTTGTTTTTCAATATGTAGCCATAAAATACGTTTTCCCGCTAAGCGAATAGCAGAGCGATAGAACTCATCAAGCAGAAAAAAATGTTGAGCGGAGCCATTATGCTCATCGCCAATATCATTATGGTAGGTTTTGCTCTTAAACTGTTGAGGGTTCATTAGGAAAAAATTGACCTCAACACCTAATGTTGCCGCCCATTGCTTAATAAGATCTAATTTACATTGTAGAAGAAATTGTTCTTGTGCAGAAAAGGTTTTGGAATGGCATAACCAGAGATCTAAATCAGAAAAACAGGTTTGCGTAATAGAACCTATGCTGCCCATGACATATAGCCCATCAAATGCGGCAGAAGAAGAGAAAAAAGAATGATCGGAGATAACTTTAGAAAACTCGGCGCTACCAAGAATTCTTAACAAATATTCTTGTTGAATGGTAGTGAGAGTGAAATGAGAAATACCTTTTGGGCTATTTTCTACATAGGCAGGTAATAGCGGATGGTTATATTGAAGTAACAAAGGCAATAAACAGAAAACCTGTTTAAAAGATTCATCGCTATTTTTTAAAATATTATATATGCGATGATTTTCTAGTGCATCAATTCGCTTTTTTGCCCATTCAAGTCGCTGTGAAAACTGTGAATAATCAACATTAGGCGGTAGCGGTTCTAATGTCAGCTCTCTCATCTGATTTTTCTCGGTATTGGAAAGGTCGTCAATTTATCACCTAAATCCGTGATGAGCAACACTAAAAGGTGTTTAGCCTTAGAGATGGAATAGGAGAATTGTCTATTTGGTTTTTGATATACAAATATATTTTGCTCTTTAGAGACACTTTTACACTCATGAAAGCAGACGCCAACACAGATGTTGGCGTCATTTTAAGGTTTCAAGCCATCTTAGCTAGTGATGAGCATTATCTATTTTGAGCTCAGCTAATTTGGGTCTTGAATGAACGATTTGTAAGCATTTTAGTTTATTGATGTTCTTCCCAAGCGAGAGCACGTTGTACCGCTTTTTTCCAACCAGTGTAACGACGAGTACGTTTTTCCTCATTGTTATCCGGTTGGAAAGTGCGTTCAATTTCTGCCTTGCCACGCAATTCTTCTAAATTCCCCCAAAAACCTGTTGCTAAACCTGCTAGATACGCTGCTCCGAGTGCAGTGACTTCACCAATTACTGGGCGTTCAACAGGTGTATTAAGGATATCTGCTTGGAATTGCATTAAGAAGTTATTCGAAATTGCACCGCCATCAACACGCAATGCGGCCAATTTTTCACCGCTGTCTGACTGCATAGCATCAAGCACTTCACGAGTTTGGTAAGCAATGCTTTCAAGAGTTGCTCGCACTATATGATTGCGGTTTGAACCTCGCGAAAGTCCAACAATTGCCCCGCGTGCATATGGATCCCAATACGGTGCACCTAAACCAGTGAATGCTGGCACAACATAAACTCCATTTGTTGAATCTACTTTAGTTGCAAAATACTCAGAATCTTTGGCATCGTGAATAATTTTTAGCTCATCACGCAACCATTGAATAGAAGCTCCTCCCATAAAGATAGAGCCTTCTAGCGCATAGCATGGCTCACCTTTAGCATTACAGGCAATGGTTGTAAGTAAACCGTTTTGTGATTTAACTGCACGATCGCCCGTGTTCATCAACATAAAACAACCTGTACCATAAGTATTTTTTGCTTGCCCTGCTTCTACGCAGAGATGTCCATAGAGCGCGGCTTGCTGGTCGCCGGCAATACCTGCTACAGGAATGCGAACGCCGCCCTTGCCACCAATATTCGTTTCGCCATAAATCTCGGACGAGTTACGTACTTCCGGTAACATAGCACGTGGAATATTGAGGATTTCTAATAATTTATCATCCCACTGTTTAGTGTGAATGTTGAACAGCATGGTGCGAGAAGCATTAGTATAATCGGTAACGTGAACACGTCCTTGGGTAAGTTTCCAAACTAACCAAGTATCTACAGTGCCAAATAGTAATTCCCCTTTTTCCGCTTTTTCTCTTGCTCCTTCAACATTGTCTAAGATCCATTTTACTTTTGTACCGGAGAAATAGGGATCCACCACAAGTCCTGTATTTTCACGAATGTAACTTTCAAAGCCATCTGCTTTTAATTTATCGCAAATATCGGCAGTTCGGCGGCATTGCCAAACAATGGCATTGTAAACGGGTTTACCTGTCTCTTTTTCCCAAACGATGGTGGTTTCGCGTTGGTTAGTAATACCAATAGCCGCGATTTTATCGGAACTAATACCGGCTTTTGCAACAACTTCGTTTAATGTTGAGCTTTGGCTTGCCCAGATTTCCATTGGATTATGTTCTACCCAGCCTGCTTGCGGGTAAATTTGAGTAAATTCGCGCTGTGCAACTTCAACGATGTTCGCGTTTTTATCGAGCAATACAGCACGAGAGCTGGTCGTACCTTGATCTAATGCAATGATATATTCTTTAGTCATCGTTTACTCCTTAGTAGGAAGGTTTTTATGGATTAAGTTTTTATAGCCCCATGCTCCGATTAATGCTCCGCAGATTGGGCCGAAGATTGGTACAAGGAAGTAAGGGATATCACGTCCGCCTGTGAGCGCAATTTCGCCCCAGCCAGCAAGAAATGCAAAGAGTTTTGGACCGAAATCACGGGCTGGGTTCATGGCAAAGCCTGTTAATGGGCCTGTTGCACCACCTAATACGGCAATCAGCAAACCAATTAATAACGGAGCCATTGCTTTATTTGGCATACCGTTTTTGTCATCACCAATTGCTAAGATGGTGGACATTAATACCGCTGTAATCACCAACTCAACAAAAAATGCGAGCGCAATGCTAATGTTTGGGTGTGGGTAAGTAGAGAAAACACCAGCAAAGCCAACAGTTTCGCCTCGAACAATGCCTTGCGCAGCTTCTGCAGCAGCAAAGAGATCGCTGTACATCACATAGATTAATGCAACGGCGCAGAATGCTCCGGCAATTTGTGCGATGATATAGGGCACGACACGGCGTTTATCAAAGTCATAAAATGCGGCTAATGCAAGGGTAACTGCTGGATTCAGATGCGCTCCAGATGCCCCCGCAGACATATAAATTGCCATTGAAACCCCTATACCCCAGATGATTGCAATTTCCCACAAACCAAGATTTGCCCCAGCAAGTTGTGCGGCTGCAACACAACCTGCTCCAAAGAACAAAATGAAGGCTGTGCCGATAAATTCGCCTATACAGGCATTGCGTAAAGATTTGTCCATAGTTCACTCCTATAGAAATGGAAGAGAGGTTAGGGCGTACAACTATTTCAAATAAGGCGTTTGGCGGCCGATTTTAAATATCAATACGCCCTAAAGTTTTGCAATTTTTTGTTGAAATTCAAGCGCTTGCGAGGTGGCACCTCCTTATTCTTAGCTAGGTATTTGTTAGGTTATTTTTTCAACGCCATAGCGAGCAAGGCCACAGGATGTAAGCAGGTGACTTGGCTAGACATATCAATTTGCCATTTACAGGTTTCACATTCTGAAATGACAAAATCGAACCCTCCGCCATTAATATGCTCAAACAGCGATTTACCAATAGCCTGCGCACTGTCGTAGTTTTCCGATTTAAAACCGTAAGTTCCGGCAATACCACAGCATTGGCTTGGCAATGTCACTACTTCTAAGTCTGGGATTTGTCGCAACAGATCGAGCGTATAAGGTGCCCAACCGGCTTTTTCTACGTGACACGCGGTGTGATACGCCACCCGCAATGGCATTGAGCGGAATGTCGGTACTCTACCTTCTGCAAATTTACGTGATAAGAATTTAGTGATAATGCTGATGTGCGGACGAATTTTCGCATTATCCATCCCTAGGATATGATGATATTCATCGCGTAAGTTCATCGTACAGCTGCTAGATGTTCCCACTACTTCTAGTGCCCGCTTATCAATAGTTTGCTCAATTTGTGCAATATTGAACGCTGCCTGTTTTTTGGCTCTTTCCGGAAAACCGTTTACAGAAAGCGGTAAGCCACAACATTTCTCTTTTTCCAGCAACACCACACCAATGTCCATCGCATTAAGCAATGTAATCAGATCTTTACCCAGCTCTGGATTGTTATAATTCACATAACAACCGTGATAATAAGCGACTTTCTCTCGGAAGAACGCTTGGCGCTCGGCTTCTTTTTTTAAATACCAGTTGCGAAATGAACCAAATGAATATTTAGGCAATGTGCGATGACGGCTAACATTTAAAGTTTTATCCAGTAAAAAACGGGTAACTTTTAAGCCAGTGATAGTATTAACAATCGGTGCAAACGGCGTATTGAGTCTGCCCATAATATCGGTATTACTCAGCACCGCATCACGCAGTTTATGCATAAGCGGTTTATTTTGTCGCTCGACAAAACGATTACGGGCACGCACGATAATATCGCCGATTTTAACATCCGATGGACAAGCAATTTCACAACGTTTGCAGTTTGTACAATATTTCAATGCCTCATCGTACATTTCTGCACTTTTTAGGCGCAGTCTTTCACCATCTGGGCCGGACTGTTTCGGGCCAGCATAGGCTGGATTAACTCGAGATACAGGACAGACGGCAGTGCAAGCGGTACATTTTATGCAACTTTCAAACGATTCATCAAAGCCATGCATAGGTAGAGGCTGATGGCTCTGTTGTTTGGCTTGTTCAATTAATTGTTGAATATTGCTCATATTATTGCCCCCCGATCTGTTGTGCCACTGTTAAGGCGGTCACTACGGCAACACCGGAACCGCAATTTTCAGCGATGCCGTTATAGCCACCAATTACACTGCCTGCTGCATAGAGATTCGGCAGAAATTCCCCATTTTTACGCACTTGGCAATGGGCATTGATAATCACTCCTGCACTTTGATACGGCTGAGTAGCGCTAAAACGATGCGCAGTCCAAGACAAGCGATCTTGTGGATTAAATTCACCTAAACCTTGAATATCTGCACCAAAAAGCGGATCGCAAATGCGATCAAATTCGGAACTCAATCCACCACTGAAAAAACTGCCAGAAGCAAGCACAAAATGGGTAGCTGATAAGCCGTGTTCAGCGTGCAAGCGGGTGAAAATCCGCAAAATTTTACCATTTTCATCGACTTCAGCCCGTTCGGCTTTATCGCCGTTAATCATCACGCCACCTGCACATTCAAATAGCTGGCGTAAGGCTTTGCGTTGGCGAATACCAAGCAGTGAAGGAGGTAAAGTTGGGAGTTCAAACAGCGTTGCTTGGCTGGCTTGTTGTAAACGTTGGAACAGCTCATCGTGATCAATACCAAAACAGGCTGGCAGGAATATCGCATCAGCGCCTTGAGCACGCTGACGAATTTCGCGCACTAATGCATCAAATGCAATTTGTTGTTCTAGACGTTGAGAAATATGTACGCTGCGGAATTCACGTCCACTTTGGCGGAGTTCGTCCAATTCTGGCAAATGTAGATAATCTGTGATGATCTCGCATTGAGCAAAAGTGGGTTGCTGTTTTAGATTATCGGCAAACAGCTCTGCTTGGTAATCGTGATAACCTTCAATACCCAAAATAGCCAACTTGCGATAGGCAAAATTTTCTGTCCAGCCTAACATTGGTGAATTTTCTGGTGAAAGCCAAGCAGGGCGTAACCCTCCGAGAGGCGTTACACGCCAATGGTTATGGGCGCTAGATCCACTCAGGGCTAACGGTTTGGCAAAATCACGTTCAAATTGCTGTGCCATCGCTAAGCTTTGCGCAAAGCCAAGCACGCGATATGGGTGATTTTCACTTAAACAAGCGGTCTGTTTTTCGTCAAATTTTGCAATTTTTGTTCCGCTTGTTTCGCCTAACAAGCCAAATGCACCAGATGAAAAATCCATTGCTGCTTGACCATTATTGACGATCACACAGCGTTTACCTTGTTGTTGTAGGCGGATGCCGCAAGTGAGTCCGGCCAATCCGCCGCCAATAATGACTACATCAAAATTCATTGTCGTCTGTCCCCTGTTGCGCTTGATTTTCAAGCGGTTTCACATCATTTAACCCTAGCAAGCTGTAATAGATCCAACTGCTAAATTCAGCTTCTCGTACGGCTTCTCCCCATGCTATTGGTTCAATTCCGCGCCAACGCTCTTCCATAAAAGAAGCTAATTGCACTGTAGATTGCCGTGGTGTAGCCGCTTTAAAACGGCTCATTAATCCAGCGGCTCGGCAGGCACAAAGCTCAGCTTGGCATGTGCCCATTCCTACGCGGGTACGGCGGCGTAAATCGATAAGGTTATTTACGCTCAGTTCTTCTACTGCATAGCGAACTTCGCCAGCAGTCACCGCTTCACATTCACAAACCAGCGATTTATCTAAACGCTCGTTTTCCAACATTTTTGGTGTGCGTGCGCCGTGGCGATAAACTGCAGAGTAGCGTAATGTATTTGGTAATGAGGTGATTTTACGATTGGTTTCGACTCTTGGTTCATCAGAGCCAGGGAGTGGACGCTCATGGGTGGTACAGCGCTCGGTTTTGCCTAATTTTTTACAAACTAAGTCAGTTGCCCATTCCGCCATTAAACGGTAGGTCATCAACTTACCTCCCGTGATGGTAATAAAGCCTTCTAAGCCATCACGTTCTTGGTGATCGAGTAATACAATACCACGACTCACATTCCGTCCAGATGGATCATCATCTGTCGCGACTAATGGGCGTACGCCTGCGTAGGCGCGTAACACCCGTGTATGGCGTAAGCTTGGGGCAAGTTTTTCCCCTTCGCGGAAGAGAATATCGACCTCTTCTGGAGTTACGACCATATTATCAATTTGATCGTAAGGGATACGATCAGAGGTTGTACCAATCACACAAATCGTGTCCCCTGGCACAAGAATATCGGCATCGGCAGGCTTACGGCAGCGGTTGATCACCATATTATTGATACGATGCCCCATGACCAGTAATGCCCCTTTGGCTGGGAACATTCGGATTTTTAAATCCGCATATTCGGCAATACCTTGTCCCCAAATTCCACCAGCATTTACCACAATCGGCGCAAAAAATTGGCGTTCTACCCGATTTTTATGATCATATGCTTTCACACCAATGACTTTACCCCCTTCACGAATTAATCCTTTTACTTCGCAATAGGTAAAGACTTTTGCCCCACGCTCGGTGGCATCCAGCATATTGGCAGCGGTTAAACGGAAAGGATCAATAGAACCATCAGGCACAACAACCGCACCAATTAGGGAAGGATTGACCGAAGGCTCCATGCGTTTTGCAAGATCAGGTTCAATAGCCACCGCTTCAATACCTGATGCATTGCAAGCATCAATAAAGGTTTTTTGATAGTTGAGATCATCTTCAGGCAACGTAATAAATAAGCCCTCAGTTTCCTCAATACAGTGAGATGCAACACGGCGTAGGATTTGGTTTTCTTTAATACATTCTTCGGCAGATTCTCTGTCATTTACTGCGTAGCGCCCACCGCTGTGTAATAGCCCGTGGTTGCGCCCTGTTGCACCCGTGGCGATATCGCGCCTTTCGAGTAGGATACAATCTATGCCACGCAACGCACAATCGCGTGCCATTCCCGCACCCGTTGCCCCACCACCGATGATAATGACATCAGTACTGATTGGCGAAAAGTCGCCCGCATTTTTATAAAGTTGAGGTGATAAGACCATACAACCTCCCACAAATGAAAGTAAAACAAATAAATTGGGTGTATTTTATGCTTAATGTTCGAATGCGCTCAATATTTTGGTTGAAAAAGAGTGTAAAAGTGTGAATGAGATCACGTTATGATTTTTTTTGAAAAATAAATTAAAAAAATAGTGTGATATGGCTCACAAAATTTCACAATAAATATGCATTTGTTGATGCAATCTTCTATGATATGCGCCACCTAATTTATGAAGGAGTAATAACAATGAAATTAAGCAAGTTGATGTCTGGACTAGTGTTAGGTATGGTAATGTTTGGCTCTATCGCAGCGCAAGCGTCTAGTGAAAAACTCATTATCGCGCATCGTGGTGCGAGCGGCTATTTACCTGAACATACGCTAGAATCAAAAGCGTTGGCTTTTGCACAACGAGCAGATTATTTAGAACAAGATTTAGCTATGACGAAAGACAATCGTCTTATTGTCATTCATGACCATTTTTTAGATGGTTTGACTGATGTGGCTAAAAAATTTCCTGAGCGAAAACGCGCAGATGGCCGTTATTATGTGGTGGATTTCACTCTAGATGAGATTAAATCACTCGAAATGACAGAAAATTTTGAAATGAAAGAGGGTAAACAAGTGCAAGTTTATCCTAATCGTTTTCCAATGTGGAAATCACATTTTGTGCTTCATACGTTAGAAGAAGAGCTGGAGTTTATTCAGGGGCTAGAAAAATCGACAGGGAAAAGAATAGGTATTTACCCTGAAATTAAAGCGCCATGGTTACATCATAAAGAGGGCAAGGATATTGCACTTGAAACACTGAAAGTGCTGAAAAAATACGGCTATGATAATAAAGATGCGCCAGTTTATCTGCAAACCTTTGATTTTAATGAACTAAAACGAATTAAAACCGAATTGTTGCCGCAATTGGGTATGGATTTAAAATTGGTTCAGTTAGTCGCTTATACTGATTGGCATGAAACAGAAGAACAAGATAAAGATGGCAACTGGGTTAATTACAACTATGACTGGATGTTTGAGGACGGCGCAATGGCTGAAGTCGCTAAATATGCAGATGGTGTAGGTCCTGGTTGGTATATGCTAATTGATGATAAGCAATCTAAAGTGGGTAACATTGTTTATACGCCGCTCGTGAAAGAGCTAGAAAAATATAAAATGGAGCTACATCCATACACCGTGCGTAAAGATGCGTTACCTGAATTTTTCACGAATGTGGACGAAATGTATGATGCCTTATTAAATAAAGCCGGTGCTACAGGTGTGTTCACTGATTTTCCTGATACGGGGGTGGAGTTTTTAAAGAAATAATTAACGTATATTGATTTGAGTTTAACGAATTTACTACATTTATATAAATAGAAGATAGGAGATTACTTATGTTTGGTCCATTCAAACCAGCTCCACATATTGCGGAGCTGCCCGCAGATAAAATTGATTCAACCTATAAACGGCTGCGTTGGCAGGTGTTTGCGGGGATTTTCTTTGGTTATGCGGCTTATTATTTTGTGCGTGCTAACTTCGATTTAGCTCAACCAGGTTTAATTGAAGCTGGTCTTTACTCTAAAGCAGAACTAGGGGTTATTGGCTCTGCTGCAGGTCTTGCTTATGGATTATCTAAATTCGTTATGGCAGGGATGTCAGATCGCTCAAACCCTCGTGTTTTCTTACCTTTTGGTTTATTGCTTTCTGGTCTATGTATGACTTTAATGGGGTTATTCCCATGGGCAACTTCTGGTATTACCATTATGTGGATTATGATCTTCCTAAACGGTTGGTTCCAAGGTATGGGCTGGCCACCGTGTGGGCGTACAATGGTACACTGGTGGTCTAAATCTGAACGTGGAACAATAGTTTCTGTTTGGAATACTGCACATAACTTAGGCGGTATGATGCCAGGGGCAATGGTTCTACTTGCTAGTGCGCTTTTCTATAGTACTCACGGCGTGGAAGCAACGGCAAAAGATGTATGGCAACAATCACTTTACTTCCCTGGTATTGCTGCGATGATCTGTGCAATTCCTGTGTACTTTGTCATGCGTGATACTCCACAATCTTGCGGTTTACCTCCGGTCGAAAAATGGCGTAATGATTATCCGGATAACTACGATGAAAAAACTGCAGAACACGATCTTAGCACCAAACAAATTTTCGTGGACTATGTGTTGAAAAACCGCCTGTTGTGGTACATCGCTATTGCTAACGTCTTTGTATATCTCATTCGTTATGGTGTATTGAAATGGTCACCGGTATATTTAAGCGAAGTGAAACATTTTAATATCAAAGGTACAGCTTGGGCTTATACCATTTATGAATTAGCTGCAATTCCAGGTACATTACTTTGCGGTTGGGTATCAGACAAAGTCTTCAAAGGTAAACGTGGTTTAACAGGCTTTATCTTTATGATCTTAACCACTGCAGCAGTTGTAGCTTATTGGCTCAACCCTGCAACACCAGAAGCAGAATTGGCAAGCTATGCCGCTTGGTATGAAAACCCATATCAATTAATGGACTTCTTATTAATGACCCTCATAGGCTTCTTAATCTATGGACCTGTGATGCTCATTGGTTTACACGCTCTTGAACTTGCACCGAAAAAAGCTGCAGGAACCGCAGCTGGCTTTACTGGCTTATTCGGATATCTTGGTGGAACAGTAGCAGCTTCTGCCGTAGTAGGTTGGGCTGCAGAAACCTACGGCTGGGACGGCGGTTTCTATGTCATGATTGGTGCGGGTGTTCTCGCTGTATTATTGACATTCATCACCATGATTGAAGAAGGCAAGCATAAAGCGAAATTAGGCGAAACCTATGGCCAATAATTAATATACAGCTGCACCTTATACGTTATGCTAAAATGCGACTTAAGGTGCAGCTCTTGGTGAGCTCTTTGAGCTAGCCTAGAAAAACAAAAAATGCAAAGCGTAAATGCTTTGCATTTTTTTATACAAAATTAACCGCTTGTTGATGGCTTATCTATTTTTTTATTTTTGCTAATTCTTGACGCATTTGGCTAATGATAGCTTGATAATCTGCTTGATCAAAAATTGCAGAGCCAGCAACGAACATATCTGCCCCTGCTTGTGCAATATCCGCAATATTATTGACTTTCACGCCGCCATCGACTTCCAGACGGATGTTATAACCACTTTCATCAATGCGTTTACGTACTTCGCGTAATTTATCTAACGTAGAAGGAATAAATGCTTGGCCTCCAAAGCCAGGGTTTACCGACATTAATAAAATTACATCAACTTTATCCATCACATAATCTAAGTAATGTAATGGGGTAGCAGGATTAAAGACTAAACCAGATTTGCAACCGTTATCTCGGATAAGCTGTAATGAGCGGTCGATATGTTCTGTTGCTTCAGGATGAAAAGTTATGTAATTCGCGCCGGCTTTAGCAAAATCAGGAATGAGACGATCAACAGGTTTTGCCATTAAATGCACATCAATAGGACACTCAATACCGTAATCACGTAATGCTTTGCAAATAGCTGGACCGAAGGTGAGATTAGGTACATAGTGGTTGTCCATCACATCAAAATGGATCAAATCTGCGCCTGCATTGAGAACATCTCTTACATCGTCACCAAGACGAGCAAGATCAGCGGAAAGAATGGAAGGAGCAATTAAAAAGGGTTGTTGAGCCATGTGTTATCCTTATTGTCATTCACAAAAACTGTTAAGGCTAGTAATCGTTAATTTAGATTATCTAGGGACCTAAAGTGGATACCCTAGCATATTTTCCCTCGCTAAACTTCGATTTAGATCGCAAAAATTAGATTATTTATTGCCTTTTAATAAAATTTAGCTAAAAACCATAAAAAAATTGTAGCTTTTGTGATTTAACTGAGGCAAAATAATCCCACTTTCTAATTATGGTTATTCAAGGAGATAAATATGAAAAAGGGCATTCACCCTGAAAACTACAGAGAAGTATTGTTTTATGATGCCAGCGTACAACAAGGCTGGGTTATTCGTTCTTGTGCAAATACTAACAAAACAATGGTATGGACCGATGGAAAAGAGTATCCACTTTACAGCTTAGATACTTCATCGGCTTCTCACCCTGTTTATACTGGTAAGCGCCGTGAAGCTAATAACGAAGGTCGTGCGAGCAAATTCAATGAGAAATTTAAAGGTATTGCGAGTTTAACTCGTAAATAAGGAGAAAATATGCAGGTATTGAATTCATTGAAATCTGCCAAAAGCCGTCACCCAGACTGCAAAATTGTGCGCCGTAAAGGCAAGCTTTACGTGATTTGTAAAACGAATCCACGTTTTAAAGCTCGTCAAGGTTGAGGTTAAAAAAGCGTAAAAAATCTGTTAAGTCTAAGACCGTTTATCGAATAAAATAAGCGGTCTTTTTTTATTCAAAACAGAGAGAATAAAAGCTATTCCTATTTTCAACTCATTGTTTTTATTGATTAATATCAAGAAACCTCCTATTAGTTTGTTTTAACAATTTTATGCTCTTTGCCAAATTGTTAAAATCCAATATCCATTAATATCCTACTATTTTACTAAACTATTTTGGCTGATTTCACCGAACAAACCTTACCTCGCCGTCAATTTTTACGCGGACAGTTTTTAAATACATTAAAGACTGATCAGGTGAAACGCCAAGGGCAGAATGCGATTCGTCCCCCTTGGGCAGATTTAGTAAATTTTTTACAAAAATGTACCGCTTGTGATGCTTGTATTAATGCTTGCGAGATGCAGATTTTAAAACGTGGTGCGGGTGGTTATCCCGAAGTGGATTTTAGTGTCGGGCGTAAAGAGTGTAGCTTTTGTGCTGCCTGTGTAAATGTTTGCCAACAAGGTGTTTTTCGCGTAACAAGTGAAATAGCATGGGAGCATAAGATAGAAATTCAGCAAGGCTGTTTAACTCACATCGGAGTCGAATGCCGAGCCTGCGAAGATAGTTGTGAACAGCGAGCCATTCGTTTTAAACGAACAGTTGGCGGTATTGCAAAACCGATATTAAATTTAGACAACTGTAATGGCTGCGGAGCTTGTTTAGCAAGTTGCCCAAGTGATGCAATTCAAGTATTGCAAGAGGGAAGAAAGAATGCAGAATAATTTTAATCCAGAGTTAGGAAATTGGTATGTGGCAAGCCTTGTATTACAGGTAAGGCCTGAATATATCAATGAGGTAAAAGATAAATTAGCGACAATGCCATACACCGAAATCCACGGTGAAAAACCGGATGACGGTAAGTTGGTTGTGGTGATGGAAGCAGATAAAGAAAAAGCGTTGGTGAGTAAAATGGAAAGCCTACAAACTTTGGAAGGAGTGATGGCGGTTTCATTAATTTATAGCCAACGAGATGAAATTAATTAACACACTCTCCCTTTTAGGTAGCGTGACAGCTCCGGATAACGTTAGGTTATTTTGAGCAGAGAGAGGGTTAGGCATATTCTCTCCTCCCTCTGAAAATTCTACAAATTTTCTCCTCCCTCTCCTCAAAGAGAGAAGGGGTAATTTAACTAATTTATTTACAAGTGGGGAACACTATGGAACTCAATCGTCGAGACTTTATGAAAGCCAATGCTGCCGCAGCGGCGGCAGCGGCGGCAGGTATCGCCATTCCAATTAAGAATGTCTATGCCGATGATAACAAAATCAAATGGGACAAGGCTGCATGCCGTTATTGCGGGACCGGCTGCTCTGTTTTAGTGGGGACACAAAACGGCCGAGTGGTGGCAACGCAGGGTGACCCAGATGCAGAGGTGAACCGTGGTTTAAACTGTATCAAAGGTTACTTCCTTGCCAAAATTATGTACGCCGAAGACCGTTTAACTTCACCAATGTTGCGTATGAAAAATGGGAAGTTTGACAAAGAAGGTGAGTTTACACCAATTTCTTGGGATCAAGCTTTTACCATTATGGCAGACAAAGTGAAATCTATCATTAAAGAGAAAGGCCCAAATGCCGTAGGTATGTTCTCATCTGGTCAATCTACTATTTATGAAGGCTACGCTAAAGTAAAACTTTGGAAAGGGGGATTCCGTTCTAATACGATTGACCCGAATGCACGTCACTGTATGGCATCAGCAGCGGTTGCGTTTATGCGTACTTTCGGTATGGATGAGCCGATGGGCTGTTACAATGATATTGAACATGCTGAAAACTTTGTGCTTTGGGGTTCAAATATGGCAGAAATGCACCCAATTTTATGGAGTCGTATTTCTGATCGCGTACTTTCTAATAAAGAATGTAAAGTGGCTGTACTTTCAACCTATGAGCACCGTTCATTTGAGTTAGCGGATACGCCAATTATCTTTAGACCACAATCAGACCTTGCGATCCTAAACTACATAGCAAATTACATTATTCAGAACGATAAAGTAAACTGGGATTTCGTCAATAAACACACTAAATTCAAACGTGGTGAAACTGACATTGGTTATGGTTTACGTCCAGAGCATCCATTACAACAAAAAGCAGCAAATGCAAAAACAGCTGGCAAAATGTATGACAGTGATTTTGAAGAATTTAAGAAAATCGTTGCACCTTATACATTAGAAGAGGCTCATCGCATTTCTGGCGTACCGAAAGATCAATTAGAAACACTTGCGAAAATCTACGCCGATCCGAACCAGAAAGTGGTGTCATTCTGGACTATGGGATTTAACCAACATACTCGTGGCGTGTGGGTGAACCATATGATTTATAACGTTCACTTATTAACAGGTAAAATTGCATTACCTGGTAATGGGCCATTCTCATTAACCGGTCAGCCATCTGCTTGTGGTACTGCTCGTGAAGTTGGAACCTTTATCCATCGCTTGCCAGCGGATATGGTGGTAGCAAATCCAAAACACCGTGAAATCGTAGAAAAAGCGTGGAAATTACCAGAAGGCTTTATCTCTTCTGAATTAGGCTATCATGCAGTGGGTCAAGACCGTGCATTAAAAGACGGTAAACTCAACTTCCTATGGACAATGTGTACCAACAATGTTCAAGCAGGTCCGAATATCAACCAGGAGCGTTTACCAGGTTGGCGTAACCCTGAAAACTTCATTGTCGTTTCTGACCCATATCCAACCGCTTCAGCATTAACCGCCGACTTAATTCTCCCAACCTCAATGTGGGTTGAAAAAGAGGGGGCGTATGGTAATGCAGAACGTCGTACTCAAGCGTGGCGTCAAATGGTAAAAGGGCCGGGAGAATCTCGTTCAGACTTATGGCAATTAGTAGAATTTTCTAAATACTTCAAAGCTGAAGAAGTATGGAGTGACGAGATTATGGCGAAAGTGCCAGAATATCGTGGCAAAACGCTTTATGAAATCCTTTACTTAAATGGTGAAGTAAACAAATTCCAAGTACCTAGCGACATTCCTGAATACCTCAATGATGAAGCAGAGCATTTTGGCTTCTACCTCCAAAAAGGTCTCTTTGAAGAGTATGCACAATTTGGGCGTGGGCATGGACATGACTTAGCTGACTTTGAAACCTATCACCAAGTACGTGGTTTACGTTGGCCTGTAGTCGATGGTAAAGAAACTTTGTGGCGTTATCGCGAAGGTTATGACCCATATGTGAAAGCAGGTGAAGGCGTGAATTTCTACGGCAATGCAGATGGTAAGGCTGTTATTCTTGGCGTACCTTATGAAGAGCCGGCAGAATCACCAGATGAAGAGTACGATTTATGGCTTTGTACTGGACGCGTACTTGAACATTGGCATACAGGGACAATGACTCGCCGTGTACCAGAGTTACATAAAGCTTTCCCAAATAACCTTGTGTGGATGCACCCAACGGATGCACAGAAACGTGGGCTGCGTCACGGTGACAAAGTGAAGGTTATCTCTCGTCGTGGTGAAGTGATCTCCCACTTAGATACTCGTGGTCGTAATAAATGCCCTGAAGGCTTAATTTATACTACCTTCTTTGACGCTGGTCAGTTAGCAAACAAAGTGACCCTTGATGCAACCGACCCAATCTCCTTTGAAACCGATTTCAAAAAATGTGCGGTTAAGGTGGTTAAGGCATAATTGAACGTTCCTCTCTCCCTGACTTGCAGTGCTGAACACACCGCAAGCCTATCCCTCTCCCTTTAGAGGATAGGGTGGAGAAAAATCCGTAGGATTTTTCGGAGGGAGAGGGGCAATACAAGCGGTCAATTTCAGCCAAAATTTTGCAAAAAGAAGGCTATCGTGAAACTAAATCCAAATCGTCGTCAATTTTTAAAAGATGTCGGTCGTACCGCAGCTGGTGTGTGTGGTGTGGGCATTGTGTTGGCGATGCAACAAAATCAAAGTCTTGCCCGAGAAGGTGTGGCACTTCGGCCACCAGGTGCAATCGCAGATGATAAAGAATTTTCTGCCGCTTGTACTCGTTGTGGACAATGTGTTCAGGCTTGCCCATATGATATGTTGCATTTGGCAAGTTTATTATCGCCAGTGGAAGCCGGTACGCCTTATTTTACTGCGCGTGATAAACCTTGCGAAATGTGTCCTGATATTCCGTGTATGAATGCTTGCCCAAGTGGAGCATTAGGCGGATTAGAAGAGATCGATCAAGCAAGAATGGGGCTAGCGGTATTGCTAGATCACGAAACTTGCTTGAACTGGCAAGGTTTGCGTTGTGATGTATGCTACCGTGTTTGTCCATTGATTGATAAAGCGATCACTCTTGAGCGTGTACATAATGATCGCACGCAGATTCATGCGAAATTGATCCCAACTGTGCATAGCGATGCTTGTACCGGTTGTGGTAAATGTGAGCAGGCTTGTGTACTGGAAGAAGCTGCGATCAAAGTGCTGCCAATGGATCTTGCCAAAGGCTTGCTCGGCAGACATTATCGTTTAGGTTGGAAAGAAAAACAGAATGCAGGTAAAGCATTATTGGAAGACTACCATCCAGACGGTTTACGTCCTGCCTTTGAGGCGCGTATGCCAGAAGGGCAAAATCAACCAGTCTATCAATTTATGGAAGTGAAACCGGGTGTGAAGGTTTCTACGCCAAGCCGTGCAACGATGGACTATGTGCCAAACCGTACTACCGTAGAAGCACCGATTCTTAATCCAATTGATTTAGACAATGTGCCGTCTAAGCTAGGAGGGAAATAATGGCAGTAGCAAATTCCCCAAAAGAGGCAGGCAAAGAAGCACGAGAAAAACTTGGGCTATGGCGAGCGAATAAATGGCTAATTCTCCGCCGTTTAAGCCAGCTTTCCGTCATCTTGATGTTTTTAAGCGGTCCGATGTGGAATGTCTGGATTCTCAAAGGTAATTATAGTGGCAGCATGCTGTTTGACTTAATTCCAATGAGTGATCCTCTGATTACCGCAGAGAGTTTAATGACAGGTTATTTGCCTGAGTGGAAAACGTTGCTAGGGGCCGTGATTGTGATTGTGGCTTACGCCTTGCTGGCAAGTAAAGCGTTCTGTAGTTGGATTTGTCCATTGAATATAGTGACTGACGCTGCTGCATGGCTACGTCGTAAGTTAGGCATTCGCCAAACGTTAAAAATCTCCCGTAACTTACGTTATGTGATTTTGGCAGTTGTGCTTATTGGCTCAGCAGTCACAGGTAACTTAATTTGGGAGTGGATCAATCCAGTTGCTGCATTGGGACGAGTTTTTGTCTATGGCTTAGGTGCAACACTTTGGTTAGTGTTAGCCGTATTCTTGTTTGACTTACTAGTCGCTGAACATGGTTGGTGTGGGCATCTTTGTCCAATTGGTGCTATTTATGGCGTAATTGGGGCAAAAAGCATTGTACGAGTGAAAGTCGTTGATCGTGAAAAATGCGACCGCTGTATGGATTGTTACAATGTTTGCCCAGAACCACAGGTGCTACGTTCACCATTGCATGGTAAAGCCGAAGATAGCACGATTGTGCTTGCCAAAGATTGTATTAGCTGTGGACGCTGCATTGATGTGTGTGCTGAAAATGTTTTTGCTTTTTCCAACCGCTTTGCGAAAGAGAAGAGAATTATTTAAATTTTAATAATGTAGGGAACGCTTATTTCGACAAGCTCAATGACTTATGCCTGAGGTGTGTTGAAATAGATGACTGAGTTTTTAGCAGCCATATTTCCCTAGAAACGGAGTGAATTATGAAAAAATATCTTGCCTTTTTACTTGTTGCTTTATCGCCAATTGCGATGGCAAATAATATTCCATCTTCATTAGAAGGGGCTGCAGAGGCAATTTCCCCTGAGTGGCATAATATGCCTAAAGATAGTGGTAAGCATCAGCTTACTTTTGTAAACCAACCACCAATGATCCCACATAGCGTGAAAGGTTATCAAGTAACTAAAAACACTAACCAGTGTTTAAATTGTCATGGTGTTGAAAATTATCGAACAACAGGTGCTCCGCGCATTAGCCCAACGCACTTTCAAGATCGTGATGGTAATGTGACTGGTGATTCTTCACCACGCCGTTATTTCTGTTTACAGTGTCATGTAGAACAAGCAGACGTTAAACCAATTGTGGAGAATAAATTTCAGTCCACCAAAGCCTTCGGGGGTAAATAATGAAAGGATTATTTTGTAGACTCTGGAAATGGGCGAAAAGCCCAAGCAAAATGGCGGTAGGATTGGTGATTATTCTCTCGGCATTAGGCGGCATATTCTTCTGGGCCGGGACGAATACGGCATTGGAATATACTAATACCGAAGAATTTTGCTCAGGCTGCCATATGAATGATGTGGTGCCCGAATACCGTGCTTCACCACACTTTATGAACCGTAGTGGCGTGAAAGCAGATTGTGCTGATTGTCATTTACCACATGAATTTATCCCAAAATGGACGCGTAAATTCCGTGCACAGTTAGAGGTTTGGGCGCATTTCACCGGTAAAGTAGATACCAAAGAAAAATTTGAAGCGCATCGCTTAGAAATGGCACAACGTGAATGGGCAAGAATGAAAGCGAATAACTCACAAGAGTGTCGTAACTGTCATAACTTCGCGGATATGGATTTTACTCAGCAAAAAGGTGTTGCGGCGAAAATGCATGCTATGGCTGAACAAGAAGGTAAAACCTGTATTGATTGCCACAAAGGTATTGCCCACAGCTTGCCACATATGGAAGGTGTGAGTAAGTTTGGAGAATAAATCCTATAGAGAAAATGCCGACATATAGTCGGCATTTTTTTAGTATAGGCAATGGCTTGTAGCAGGCTTAATGCGAATGTATTTGTAGATGTTTATAAGCTGACAGCGAGCTTCTGTATATGCGTTTTAGCCAAAAGCAGAGATTTTTGTTAAACTAACGACTTTGTTTAAATCATCTAGTTCGCCCAAATGCAAAATAATCTTTATCAATGGCCTTGTGCGAATGCTATTTATCCGGATAGAGGAAATAAATCTTATCGTTTCAAACGGTTACGTTTTCGCTTACGTTCATTAATGAATTTACGTTCGGTGCAGGCATTCGAGCAATATGTGAATCAAAATCCAGATCTTGCGGCTTTCCTGAATACGAGAGCAAATTATAGCTACCCACTTGTACATCGTTTTTTGGATAAACGTTTTAATGCTAAGCAACGTTATCAAGCGATGGTAGATAATCTAACCTTTCTCCCTAAAAGTTTATGGCAGCAGTCGATAAGCTTTGGTGAAGTTGTACCTGAATTTTCACTTTATTTGAACATTAATGAGCAGCAGCCTATGGAAGGGTTCTGGGCACTAGAATTACGTCATAGCGAGACGAACCAACTTATTTATGTGCTCACTTTTGGTAAGTTAGCAGACAGTTTGTTGATTGCCGTTATTCAGGGGCCAAATTTTGATGGTTCAAAAGAGTTGGTGAAGAAACTGACGAAAAAATGCCATGGATTACGCCCTGCGTATTTAATGGTGGAATGTATGAAAGCATTAACTAGAGTATTAGGTTATTCAACATTGCTTGGTATTCCACAGAAATATCAGAATAAATCTCGTTTAATTCAAAGTAAACGTTATGTCGTTGATTACGATGCTATTTTCAGTGAAAGCGGTGCTTCGTTGGCGGAGTACTGGCTTTTACCACTTGCATTAAATAATAAAGATTTAAGTGATATTCCAAGCAATAAGCGCTCAATGTATCGTAAACGTTATGCAATGCTTGAACAAATTCAAGCTGCCATGCATGAGCAACTTGCTGGATTACAAGCGGTTCATATTGAGCCAAAATCTGCAAATTAAGAGAAGAAAATGAAAGAAACAATTGTTGCCCAAGCAACGCCGATCGGGCGTGGAGGTGTTGGGATTTTACGTATTTCAGGGCCGTTAGCGGAGAAGGTTGCGCAGGAAGTTCTAGGTAAGACACTTAAACCGCGAATGGCAAATTATCTGCCCTTTAAAGATCAAGATGGCACTGTGTTAGATCAAGGTATTGCTCTCTTTTTTAAAGCACCAAATTCTTTTACTGGTGAAGATGTGCTAGAGCTACAAGGGCATGGTGGGCAGATTATTTTGGATCTCTTGTTACAGCGTATTTTAAAAATTGAGGGCATTCGAATTGCCAGAGCAGGTGAGTTTTCTGAGCAAGCATTCTTAAATGATAAGCTTGATCTTGCTCAAGCAGAAGCCATTGCTGATTTGATTGATGCTACCTCTGAGCAGGCTGCCCGCTCAGCATTAAAATCGTTGCAGGGTGAATTTTCCAATAAAGTCAATGAATTGGTAGATAGTGTGATCTACCTACGAACTTACGTAGAAGCTGCTATTGACTTCCCTGATGAAGAGATTGATTTTCTTGCCGATGGCAAAATTGAAGCAAAACTCAATGAAATTATCGCTCAGCTTGATGGCGTTCGTAAAGAAGCGAAGCAGGGCTCGATTTTACGTGAAGGTATGAAAGTCGTGATTGCGGGTAAACCGAATGCGGGTAAATCAAGCCTCTTAAATGCTTTAGCTGGACGGGAAGCTGCTATTGTGACAGATATTGCTGGGACTACCCGTGATGTTTTGCGTGAGCATATTCATATTGATGGAATGCCGTTGCATATTATTGATACAGCGGGTTTACGTGAAGCAAGTGATGAAGTTGAGAAAATTGGTATTCAGCGCGCATGGGATGAAATTGGACAAGCAGATCACGTTTTATTGATGATCGATAGTACCCTGTCGGCAGCTGACCAATTTCAACAAGAGTGGGCTGATTTCTTAGCGAAATTGCCAGTAAAAATGCCTGTTACGGTAATTCGTAATAAAGTAGATTTATCGGGCGAACAAGAAGGTGTTGAACAACAAGATAATTTCACGCTTATCCGCTTATCCGCGCAAACTAAAGTGGGAGTGGAATTATTGCGAGAGCATTTAAAAAAATCTATGGGCTATCAAAGTTCAACAGAAGGTGGCTTCATCGCGCGTCGTCGTCACCTTGTTGCATTAGAAACTGCCGCGGAGCATTTGGAGCGGGGGCATACTCAGCTGACTCAATTTATGGCTGGTGAGTTGCTTGCAGAGGAGTTAAGAATGGTGCAGAATGCCTTGAGTGAAATCACTGGACAATTCACCTCTGATGATCTTCTTGGCAATATTTTTAGCTCATTTTGTATCGGTAAATAACCATTTCCCCTATTTTCCATGAGAAAAATAGGGGATTTTTCTTGCTTTTTTCCGTTAAATCCGTATTATTCACGCCCTTCTTTTTCTTGGGTTCCCTAACCCCAATAACATTTTTTAAAAAGGATTTAACATGACAACTTTTCAAATTAAAACGAACCAAACGCGTTCGCTCGTTTTGCTTTCGCTTTTCCATATCTTAATCATTAGTTTAAGCAATTATTTGGTACAAATTGCCTTTGAAATTCCACTTCCTTTTGGTGGTCGATTGCCTACGACTTGGGGAACATTTACTTTTCCATTTATCTTTTTAGCAACGGATCTCACTGTACGAGTTTTTGGTGCACCTTTAGCTCGACGTATTATTTTTGCCGTTATGTTTCCTGCTTTGTTGGTCAGTTATGTTATCTCGGTGCTCTTTTTTGAAGGACAATTTCAAGGATTTAGTCATTTAGGTGATTTTAATCTTTTCGTATTTCGCATCGCATTAGCGAGTTTTGCTGCTTATGCTGTTGGGCAGTTGATGGATATTTTTGTCTTTAACCGTTTGCGTCAAGGTAGAATTTGGTGGCTTGCACCAGCAAGTTCAACTATTTTTGGTAGTCTTATTGATACTTTTGTCTTTTTTGCAGTGGCGTTTTATCAAAGTAGTGATGAATATATGGCGGAACATTGGTTTACTATTGGTAGTGTTGATTATGCGTTCAAGCTTTTTGTCAGTCTTTTGCTATTTTTGCCACTATATGGCTTGTTGCTGAATTTTTTAGTGAAAAAATTAAAGTAATCAAGCGGATGATTTTGAATGCTTTTTTGCAAAAAATTTTGTATTCCGTACCGCTTGTATGTGCAAGTCGTGAATTTTAAGGCTAAAGCGCGTATAATTCCTGAACTTTTATTGTTATAAGAAGGTTTGTATGAAAAATATTCCAATTAGAACTGAAGCAGAAATAGAAAAATTGCGTATTGCTTGTAAGTTAGCCTCTGATGTACTGGTGATGATAGAACCTTACGTTAAAGAGGGGGTAACAACGGGCGAATTGGATCGCATTATGCATGATTATATTGTTAATCAGCAACAAGCAATTCCTGCATGTTTAAACTATCATGGCTTTCCAAAAGCAACATGTATTTCACTAAATGAAGTTGTTTGTCATGGTATCCCTAGTGATGATAAAAAACTGAAGAAAGGCGATATTCTCAATATCGACGTAACCGTTATCAAAGATGGTTACTTTGGCGATAACTCGAAAATGTATGTGATTGGTGAGCCAAGTATTAAAGATAAACGTTTATTAGAGGTAACTCTGGAAAGCTTATACATTGGTTTAAGAGTAATTAAGCCAGGTGTTCGTTTAAATCAAATAGGTAAAGCAATTCAACAATATGCCGAGAAAGAAGGCTTCTCTGTGGTTAGAGAATATTGTGGGCATGGTGTTGGTACGGAGTTCCATTGTGATCCTCAGGTATTACATTATTATGCTGATGATGGTGGTGTCGTATTACAAGAAGGTATGGTATTTACGGTTGAGCCGATGATTAATTCGGGTAAAAAAGAGATTCGCTTAATGGGTGATGGTTGGACTGTAAAAACCAAAGATCGTAGTCATTCTGCACAATATGAGCACCAAATTGTCGTGACGAAAGATGGTTGCGAAGTATTGACGATTCGTGATGAAGAGATTTCTGCAGGACGTATTCAGCGTTTGATGGTTAATGCATAATTAGGGTGTGTTTTCATATGTAAAAAAACGGTCAGCATATATGCTGACCGTTTTTTTGTTATTTTGTACGACTATGCAGAACATACTCCACAAGTTGCTGCAGCGGAGAACATCCACACTTGTTTTTCTTGCTCTTTGATGTAGTCGCTCATTTGAGATGCCGTACCTTCATCATCAAGATCGTTTGCAAGATTTAAGATTGCTCGTTGTTGTTTTAATAAGGTTTGGAAGCCTTCCAAAGTACCTGTTAAGCAATGCTGTGCAGATTGTGTACCTAAATCTTCTTTAATTAAGGAAGATTGTAAATATTGGCTAAAACCATTATCTGGCACGTGGCCTAAAGTTAAGATACGTTCTGCGATTTCATCTACTTTTACAACTAAATCATCATAGATTTCTTCGAATTTTGCGTGTAATTCAAAGAAACTTACACCTTTGATGTTCCAGTGATAGCCACGCACGTTAGTATAAAATACTTGGTAGCTTGCGAGTAGATTATTTAATTCTTTTGCGAGTTTTTCTGATGATACTGCGTTTAAACCGATTGCATTAGTCATATTGTTTCTCCTATGTTTTGGTTGCTGATTTCTTAAACTATGAAAAGTATAGTGCAAAAAAATACAGTTGTGAAATAGAAAAAATTAATCCATTTGATAAATCAAGGCTATTGTATAAATAAAATTAATTTACATTTCCTATCAATGCGGACAGTTATGAGAAACGATTGCATTTATACTTTAAAATGCGTTAAGCCATATTGATAGAGTTCATTTTTTTTACAGTTAAAGGTGTCGGCCACGATACTTGCTGCTTTTTTTAAGGGGAGCTCCTTATTTAGTAAGGATAATAATTTCAGCGCTTGTATTGGCAATTCATTTTGTTCACGTAGTGTTTTACCTTCAACCACTAAGACAATCTCGCCTTTAATACGATTAGAATCCTGTAGGAGCCATCCCCGTAATGTGGCAATTTCTGCACCTTGAATAGTTTCCCAAGTTTTAGTGAGTTCTCGTGCCATAACCACATAACGTGTTTGTCCGAATATCTCTTGCATGTCTGCTAGCGTATCTAAAATACGATGGGTTGATTCATAGAAGATAAGTGTTCGGCTTTCTTGAGCAAGTTCTGTTAATTTATCGCAACGCGCTTTAGTTTTAGCGGGTAAAAAGCCTTCAAAACAAAAACGATCAGAAGCGATTCCCGAACTACATAATGCAGCAATAGCTGCGCAAGCACCCACAATAGGCACAACTTGGATTCCTGCTTGACGACAGGCTCTAACAAGATGAAAGCCAGGATCGCTAATTAATGGTGTGCCCGCATCGGATACTAACGCAATATTGAACCCTTGTGCTAGTTTTTCCACTAAGACTGTAGCTCGTTGTTGCTCATTGTGATCGTGTAAAGCGAAAAAAGGTTTTTTGATGCCATAATGGCTGAGCAGTAAACCGCTATGGCGAGTATCTTCAGCGGCAATAAGATCTACTTGCTCAAAAGTATTTAACGCGCGTTGAGTAATATCTTCTAAATTGCCAATTGGGGTGGCGACAATATATAAAGTACCGAATTGTCCGTTTTTCATTTGCATTTCCACTGTTTGATGAGTAACATTCCGCCTTAATATCTACCGGCAGATTACTATTTTGTTTAAAAAGAGGTAAGAAAATGTCGCACATTTTAGTACAAAGTCGTGCTTTTAGCCAAAAAATGAAAACAATTCTAGTACCATCGGCTCTTGCTGTTTTACTAGTAGCTTGTTCAGGAAATCATATTTCTGAAACCTTAAAAAATGAAGCCTATGCAAATTCTGAGTTTTACATTAATAAAGCTGATCAAAGTAATAAAATTGAAGAACAACAAACCTACCGTCTATTAGCAGTGCGTAAACTGATTGACGAAAATAAAAGTTATGAAGCTCAAAATACTTTTGCTGAGTTGAATGCTGAAAAATTAAACGAATTGCAAAAATTGGAGTACCAGCTATTAAGTGCACAGCTTGCTGCTTTGCAAGGGAATGATGCTGCTGCTATAGAGGTGTTAAAATCATTACCTCAGCATCAATTAAGCCAATCTCAATTATTGCGGGTGTATAGAACTCAAGCTAAGGTAGCAGAAAATCGAAAAGACGTGATCGAAACCGTTCGTGCGCTTGCCTTTATGGATAACTATTTAACAGATAATCAGTCACGTCAGGAAAATAACGATAAAATTTGGTCATTATTACGTAGTGCTAATCGAGGCATGATTGATAAAGCAAGAGCAGAAGCTGGAGAGTTAGGGCTAGCTGGCTGGTTGGCGTTAGTGCAAACTTATAATCGTAATATGAATAATCCTTCGGCATTACCACAGCTACTTGAAAACTGGAAAAATGAATATCCAAATCATTCTGCGAATCGTTTGATGCCGTCAGAGTTAAAAGATGTGCAAAGTTTCCAACAAACCCAATTAAATGGGGTCGCACTGTTTTTACCATTAAGTGAAGATGCTAGTACCTTAGGCCAGTTGATTAAACGTGGTTTTGATGATGCCAAGGGTGCCGATTCTATTCCAGTGAAAGTTTATGACACGGATAGTAAGCCATTAGAAGATTTGATTACGGATGCTAAAAATGATGGGGTGCAAACGATCATTGGTCCATTACTAAAATCTCGAGTTGATGAGATGGTTGCAAGCGCTCAAATTGGCAATGTAAATGTACTGGCATTAAATTCTACTCCGAATGTAAAAGCCATTTCACGGGTATGCTATTACGGCTTATCGCCAGAAGCAGAGGCAAAAGCCGCTGCTGAGCGTTTCTTCCGTGATGGTATTTCTCATGCGCTTGTCGCTACTCCACAAGGTGATTTTGGACAACGCTCTGCCGATGCCTTTGCTCAACGCTGGCGTCAGCTGACAGGCAAAGATGCGGATATTCGCTATTATAATGAACCATTAGATAGTGTCGCATCATTACAAAATAGTGCAGTAGGTGCTGGAGCTGGATTATATGCGTTAGGTACAGCAGAGCAGGTTCTACAAATTAAACAAGAATTAGATGCTTCACAATTGGCAAATCAGTTTCCAATTTATACATCATCGCGTAGTAACTCAAGCCATAATGATCAAGATTTTCGTTTAGCAATGGAGGGGGTGAAATTTAGTGAAATTCCATTGTTAGCAGATGTAAGTTCTGATGAATATCGTAAAGCTGGGCAGTTAGCAGATAATGATTTTGCAATGATGCGCCTGTATGCTATGGGGTCTGATGCATGGTCGATTGCCAATAAATTCAATGAATTCCGTCAAATTCCTGGTTACAAAGTTTCAGGTTTAACAGGCATTCTAAGTGCAGGTAGAAATTGCAACATTGAACGAGAAATGAGCTGGTTGCAGTATCGTGCTGGTGAAGTGGTTAGCGCTAACTGATGCGTAAACAGGGAGAAGCATTTGAGCAAAGAGCCAAAGTGTTTTTACAGGCACAAGGGTTAAAATTTATCGCTCAGAATCAGACTTTTAAAGTGGGTGAGCTAGATTTGGTGATGCAAGATGGCTCTACGACAGTTTTTGTAGAGGTCCGCCAACGTAAAAGCGCTTACTTTGGTTCTGCAGTAGAAAGTATTGATTACCGTAAGCAGCAAAAATGGCTAAAGGCTGCAAATCTTTGGTTGATGCAACGTAATCAAAGCTTGGATACTGCGGATTGTCGGTTTGATGTTATTGCTTTTGAAGGGAATGCTCCTCCTGTATGGCTCAAAAATTTTTTAGGCTAATATGTTAGAAAAAGTCCAAAATTATTTTCACGAAAGTATTCAAAATCGCATTAGTGTCGCAGGAGAACTGCCTGAGCAGTTAATTAATGCGGCAGAACGGATAGTTTCTTGTTTACTACAAGGTAATAAGGTGATTGTATGTGGTGATGGGCGTTCTTATATTAACGCACAATTATTTGTTGCAAATTTACAGCACCGCTATGATATTGCTCGACCAAGCTTGGCTGCAAGTTTATTGCAATATGATAATGTCTTGGCTGCCTGCCTTGCTCAGGAGCAAAATTTAGATCAGCTTTATAAAAAACAATTTAAAGCGATTGCGAAACAAGGGGATATTCTTGTTATTTTTGCCCCCAAAGGGGAGGAAAAGATCATTCAGAATACGGTACAGAGTGCGGTAGCTGATAATATTTCTGTTTTAGCTTTTACTAGTCTGTTGAATAGTGGAATGTCAGCTTGGCTTGGTAATAATGATTTGGAAATTCGTATTCCACTAAGTAATGAAATGCGGGCAATTGAAGAGCACCATTTTTGTGTAAATTTATTAAGTGAATTAATTGATAATTTACTTTTTAACCCAACCCCCTATTAATTGGAAACTAAGGAGTTGAATATGTCTTTATGGCTAACACGTATTGTTCAGGCAAGTTTATTTGCTTTTGTTGTAACTTCTTTGCAGGGCTGTTTAACAACTGCAGTCGTTGGAGGAGCAGCAGTGGCCACGAAAGTTGCAACGGATCCTCGTAGCGCAGGCAGACAATTAGATGATGAAACCTTAGAGGAAAAAGTTGCTTACAATCTAAATAAAGATGATGAGTTAAAAGAAGATGCGCGCATTAATGTCGTTGCTTATAACGGCAAAGTATTGCTGATTGGGCAAGCCCCGAATGAATCAGCAAAAGAGCAGGCAAAAAATATTGCCGCGGGGGTTGATGGGGTTGTGATGGTGTACGATGAAATTCGTATTGGTGAGAAGATCGGCATTGTACAATCAGGACAAGATAGTTGGATTACCACCAAAATAAAATCACAACTTTTTGCGAATTCTGAAGTCAAAGCGACCGAAGTGAAGGTTATTACTGAAAACGGTGAGACTTTTCTTATGGGAAATCTCTCTTCTGCCCAAGCGAATGCTGCTGCAGAAGTGGCTCGTAACGTAAGTGGCGTGACCAAAGTAGTAAAAGTGATCACTTATACAGAATAATTTTGGGAGAATAAATTTGGGCATATTGGTTCCCAGTATGCCTTTTTATTTTGCAAAAAAATCAGGAAAACCGACCGCTTGTTGGGTTCTTCCGCAAAAAATTTGACTTTGGCTCTGCCTTGATAGATTATCGCAAGCCATTTTTTATTTAGGACAACCGAATGCGTGATAATGAAAACTTGGTTGAAGTAAAGAACCTTACCTTTAAGCGAGGTGAGCGGGTTATTTACGATAACCTAAATCTTAAGGTAAAAAAAGGGAAGATCACGGCAATTATGGGGCCTTCTGGCATAGGAAAAACAACTCTGCTGCGTTTAATTGGCGGGCAACTTATCCCTGATGCGGGAGATATTCTATTTGATGGAGAAAGTGTTGCAAAAGCTTCAAATAGTAAGTTGTATCAGTTGCGTCAGCGTATGGGGATGTTATTTCAATCAGGAGCACTGTTTACCGATCTTTCTACCTTTGATAATGTTGCTTACCCTATTCGTGAACATACTCGCTTATCTGAAAGTTTAATTCGTAAGCTGGTACTAATGAAATTAGAAGCTGTAGGCTTACGAGGTGCCGCACAACTCATGCCATCTGAGCTTTCTGGTGGAATGGCACGTCGCGCAGCATTGGCTAGAGCAATTGCACTTGATCCAGACTTGATTATGTATGATGAGCCTTTTGCTGGACAAGATCCGATTAGTATGGGGGTGATTGTCGATTTAATCAAAAAGCTTAATCAAGCATTGAATTTAACCTCAATTGTTGTTTCGCACGATGTGGATGAAGTGTTAAGTATTGCTGATTACGCTTACATTGTGGCAGATAAACGAATTATTGCGGAAGGTACTTCTGAAGAGTTACTTGCAAGTAAAGACCCTCAGGTTGTGCAATTCCTTGCTGGTAAAGCTGATGGCCCAGTACAATTCCATTATCCCGCAGCCGATTATACGGAGGAGCTATTTAATGATTGAGATGATTAGTTCAGTTGGGGCTTCTGTCATTGGCTTTATTCGTGCATTTGGGCGAGCAACTTTTATGCTTTGGGGAGCGTTGGTAGGTAAGCCAGAAATACGTAAGCATACGCCATTGCTGATTAAACAACTGTATGTGCTAGGCGTGCAATCTTTACTAATCATTATGCTCTCAGGGCTATTTATTGGTATGGTACTTGGTTTGCAAGGTTATGTCGTATTAGTTGATTTTTCTGCAGAAACGAGTTTAGGGCAGTTAGTTTCACTCTCTTTATTGAGGGAATTAGGGCCTGTAGTGACGGCACTCCTTTTTGCTGGGAGAGCAGGTTCTGCTTTAACCGCAGAAATTGGTTTAATGAAAGCAACAGAACAGCTTTCTAGCCTTGAGATGATGGCAGTTGATCCATTAAGACGCGTTATTGCTCCTCGTTTTTGGGCAGGAATTATTGCGATGCCAGTTTTAGCAGCGATTTTTACTGCAATAGGTATCTGGGGGGGATCATTAGTTGGGGTAGATTGGAAAGGTGTGGATTCTGGCAGTTTCTGGTCTGTAATGCAAAATACCGTTGGAGTAAGTGATCTGATTAATGGCTTTATCAAAAGTGTGGTTTTTGCTCTTGCTGTCGTTTGGATTGCACTTTTTAATGGCTATGATGCAATGCCAACATCAGAAGGAATTAGCCAAGCGACAACACGAACCGTTGTGCACGCTTCATTGATAGTATTAGGCTTAGATTTTATTTTAACTGCAATTATGTTTGGTGGTTAATTAACAAGGAAAAATTATGCGTCAATCATTAAAATTTGAATTTTGGGTCGGTTTATTCGTTCTATTGGGTTTAGGAGCATTAATCTTCCTCGGATTACGGGTAGCAAATGTACAAGGCTTTTCGGCAGAAAAAACTTACCCCTTGTACGCAACTTTCGATAACATTGGCGGACTAAAAGTCCGTGCGCCGATTAAGGTTGGCGGTGTGGTTGTTGGGCGTGTTGCAGATATTCAATTAGATGCACAAACTTATACCCCAAAAGTGACATTAGCTGTAAACGAAGAATTTAATCAAATTCCGGATACTAGTTCACTTTCAATTAAAACCGCAGGCTTATTAGGTGAACAATATATTGCATTAAATGTTGGCTTTACCATTGAAGGCGAAACAGAAATGCTTAAAGCTGGAGATACTTTTGCAGACACTAATTCCGCAATGGTACTCGAGGATTTAATCGGGCAGTTCTTATATGGTGATAAGAAAACCGAAAATAGTGAAACCGCTGAACCAAAAGCGGAATAATTTTTACGCTAGGATTATCCTAGTGCTTTTAACAGACATTGAGTCGAATGGAGTTTTAACATGTTGAAAACCCTTAAAAAAATCTTAGTTGCAGGTGCTGTGGTAGTATCTACCTTAATTTCTAACATGGCATTAGCATCAAGTAGCCCTTATGTATTAATGCAGCAAACCGCAGATAAATTATTTGGTGACATTAAAGCTAACCAAAGTAAAATTAAAGCGAACCCAGATTATTTACGTACGATTGTGCGCAATGATTTGATGCCCCATGTACACGTGAAATACGCAGGGCAATTAGTCTTAGGTAAAAATTTAGCATCGGCAAGTGATGCGCAAAAAGAAGCATTTTTTGGGGCTTTTGGTCAATTTATTGAGCAATCTTATGCGCAGGTTTTAACGCAATATACCGATCAAAAAGTGCAGATTGAAAATGAAAAACCAGTAGGTGATAAATCTATTGTGAGTATTCGTGTTAATGTATTGCAAAATGGTAATGCTCAGCCAATTAAACTAGACTTCAAATGGCGTAAGAATAGTAAAACTGGTCAATGGCAAGCATATGATATGGCAGCAGAAGGCGTAAGTATGGTTGCGACCAAACAAAATGAGTGGAGTGGTGTCTTGCGCCAAAAAGGGATTGATGCTTTAACGGCTCAAGTGGCACAATCTGCAAAACAACCAATCACTTTAGGCAAATAATTCTTTATGCAGACAAAAAATCCATTACAATGGGGCGTTCAGCAAAATAATGAAAGCCTGATGGTTCAATTGTCTGGCGAGCTTAATCGGGACACGTTGCTTCCATTATGGAAGCAACGTGCTTCTTTTTTATCGCCAAAAGCAAACCAACATCTCTATTGGGATCTCAAAGGTTTGACTTCAATTGATTCTGCCGGCTTTGCTTTGCTCGCTGAATTGCTTAACCATTATCACAAATCTACCCCGTGCAGTTTGATTAATGCGCCAGAAAGCCTACTCAAATTGGCGGAATTATTTGATTTATCCGAATGGTTTGCTTCTTTCTTACATTCACCTAGTGGGTATAAATAAATTATGGAACCGAAACAAATCGAAGAAATTTTAGTTGCTGCATTAGATGCTGATGAAATTCATGTGCAAGGCGAAGGTTCGCATTTTGGCGTGATTGTTGTTAGCGATAGTATTGCTGCGCTTTCCCCTGTCAAACGCCAACAAGTTGTTTACGCGCCTTTAACCGAGCGTGATCTTTTTGCAACAGGTGCTATTCACGCGCTGACTATTAAAGTGTTCAGTAAAGAAAAATGGAAGATACAAGCGGTATATTTTGTAGAATTTTTTGCAAAATACGTACGTTCAATATTGGCTTGAACCTTTGCTTGTCGTGCTAGTATAGCGAGTATGCACCGCTTGTTTTATATCATAAAATGAAAGGAACTTTATAAAATGGAAAAATTCCGTGTTCACGGCCCCTTTACCTTAAGTGGTACAGTTGATATTTCTGGCGCAAAAAATGCTGCGTTACCTATTTTATTTGCAGCAATTCTTGCCGAAGAGCCTGTTGTTTTAACTAATGTACCAAAATTGAAAGATGTTGAGACAACATTCAAAATTTTACGCCAATTAGGGGTTGTTGTTGAGCGAGCAGAAGATGGCGCTGTGCATATTAATGCAAAAAATATCAATAACTACACCGCGCCTTATGAGTTGGTAAAAACGATGCGAGCTTCCATTTGGGCACTAGCACCGTTAGTTGCTCGTTTCCATCAAGGGCAGGTTTCACTACCTGGTGGTTGCACTATTGGTGCAAGACCTGTAGATATGCATATTTCGGGGCTTGAAAAAATGGGCGCAACGATCACGTTAGATGAAGGCTATGTAAAAGCAGAAGTGAATGGTCGCTTAGCTGGCGCAAGAGTTTTGATGGATAAAGTGAGTGTTGGTGCAACTTTATCTGTGATGATGGCAGGAACGTTAGCTAAAGGCACGACAGTGATCGAAAATGCTGCGCGTGAACCAGAAGTAGTGGATACTGCGGATTTCCTAAATAAAATGGGCGCTAAAATTAGTGGGGCTGGTACGGATACTATTACCGTGGAAGGCGTTGAGCGTCTAAGTGGTGGCGAACACCGTATTGTTGCAGACCGCATTGAAACCGGTACATTTTTAATTGCTGCGGCAGTCTCAGGTGGTCGTATTACTTGCCGAGGAACCAAAGCCGACACTTTGGATGCAGTCATTGAAAAATTACGTGAAGCAGGTATGCAAGTGGATGTTACGGAAGATAGTATTACACTAGATTCGCTTGGACAGCGTCCAAAAGCAGTAAATATTCGTACAATGCCACACCCTGGTTTTCCAACCGATATGCAGGCACAATTTACTCTATTAAACGTGGTTGCAAATGGCACGAGTAAAATTACCGAAACGATTTTTGAAAACCGTTTTATGCACATTCCAGAGTTAATTCGTATGGGAGCTAAAGCGGAAATTGAAGGCAATACTGCGATTGTACATGGTGTTGAGATGCTCTCTAGTGCCGAGGTGATGGCAACCGATTTACGGGCTTCAATTAGCCTTGTTTTAGCCGGCTGTATCGCAAATGGTGAAACAGTGGTTGATCGTATTTACCATATTGACCGTGGTTATGAAAATATTGAAGCGAAATTACAAGGATTAGGCGCAAGAATTGAACGTTTTTCTGCACCTAGTGAAGAATAATTTTAATCAAAAAACAAGGCATTGAAAATCACTTTCAATGCCTTTTATTTTGTAAAAAATGGTTTAATTTCAACCGCTTGTTTTTGATCAAACTAACTAAAATAATCGACACAGATTATCTGATTTTTTGATAGCATAGTAAGTGTTAATTTTTTGTTTTTTTAGAGTGAGTGATTATGAATCCAAGACGTAAATCTCGATTAAAAGTCGTTCTGAGTGTGTTGGCAGGCGTTGCTGTTGCTGCGAGCTTAACCTTGTATGCATTAAGCCAAAATATTGACCTATTCTATACCCCTTCTGAAATTGTGTATGGGAAAAATGATGATCCCAATACGAAGCCAGAAGTTGGGCAACGAATCCGAGTGGGGGGAATGGTTGTTGATGGTTCAGTTAAACGTGATGATAAAACCTTAAAAGTTGAATTTGGTTTGAATGATATTGGGCCTGCGATTCAAGTGGAATATGAAGGCATTTTGCCCGATCTATTCCGTGAAGGGCAAGGTATTGTGGCACAAGGTGTGCTGATTGAGCCTACTAAACTGCGTGCGACTGAGGTATTAGCCAAACATGATGAAAACTATATGCCTCCAGAATTAGATGATCAGATGAAAAAAGCTCATCAGCCAATGGGTATTTCAGCTAATGATTTAAAGGGGGAGTCTGAGCGCGATCGTCGTGAATTAACAGGGGAAAATCAATGATTGCTGAATTAGGCAACTATACCCTTTCTTTGAGTTTAGCACTGTCAGTTATACTGGCAGTGTTGCCACTTTGGGGAGCGGAAAAAAATAACCATACTTTAATCTCACTTGTTCGACCAATGACATGGGCAGTATTCTTAGCTCTGACAGTCTCTTTTGGCTCTTTATTTTATCTTTTTGCTGTAAATGATTTTACGGTGCAATATGTGGTAAACAACTCAAATAGCACCTTGCCGATTGAATATCGTCTATCTGCTGTTTGGGGGAGCCACGAAGGTTCTCTTCTTTTATGGATTTGGCTACTCTCGCTTTGGAGTGTTGCAGTAGCAAGCTTTAGCCGACAAATGCCAGAAGAGTCGGTTGCTCGTGTATTAGCCGTAATGGGCTTAGTGAGTATAGGTTTTCTTATTTTTATTATTTTTACCTCTAATCCATTCGACCGTACTTTCCCAAATTTCCCTGTCGATGGACGTGAACTCAACCCAATGTTGCAAGATGTGGGCTTAATTTTCCACCCGCCATTGTTGTATATGGGTTATGTTGGCTTTTCAGTCGCCTTTGCTTTTGCGATTGCTTCATTGATGACTGGCCGGCTTGATACCGCTTGGGCAAGATGGTCTCGCCCTTGGACAATGGCAGCATGGGTATTCTTAACTCTCGGTATCGTACTTGGTTCTTGGTGGGCATACTACGAGCTTGGCTGGGGAGGCTGGTGGTTCTGGGACCCTGTAGAAAACGCATCACTAATGCCGTGGATTGCAGGTACTGCCTTAATTCACTCATTAGCAGTAACCGAAAAACGCAGTACATTTAAGGCGTGGACAGTGTTACTCGCAATCCTTGCTTTCTCACTCTGCCTACTGGGTACATTCTTAGTACGTTCAGGGATTTTAGTTTCTGTACATGCCTTTGCCTCTGATCCAACACGAGGCTTGTATATTTTGGCTTACTTAGTGATTGTGATTGGTGGCTCACTTTTACTTTATGCTTATCAAGGCAACAAAATTAAGAGTTTGGATAACTCAGAACGCTATTCTCGTGAAAGCTTACTATTGCTGAACAACATTTTGCTGATGGCATTTTTGTCAGTAGTATTCTTAGGCACAATTTTACCGCTTATTCATAAACAGATTGGGCTGGGCACAATTTCGATTGGTGCACCATTTTTCGACCAAATGTTTATGATTTTAATGGTGCCTTTTGCCTTTTTGTTAGGCGTTGGGCCGCTGGTAAAATGGCGACGCGATCAGTTCTCGGCAATTCGTAAGCCTGTAATTATTTCAACTCTGCTAATGGCAGTATTAGGTTTTGCTCTGCCATATTTATTTGCCAGCAAAATCACCGTAAGTGTTGTGCTTGGCACAATGATGGCGGTGATTATCATCGCATTATCGCTATACGAGCTACACCAACGTGCAACCCACCGACACAGTTTTGTGCAAGGTTTATTTAAACTCTCTCGTAGCCACTGGGGTATGGTGCTTGCTCACTTAGGTGTCGCAATGACGGTATTCGGCATCGCATTCAGCCAAAACTTCAGTATTGAAAAAGATGTGCGAATGAATGTGGGTGATAAAACTCAAATTTTAGATTACGAATTTACTTTCAAAGGTATTCGTGACAGCAATGGGGCAAACTATATCGGCGGTACAGCGGATATTGAAATCACTCGTAATGGAAAATACGAAGCAACTCTTGAAGCGGAAAAACGTTTCTATAACGTAAGTAAAATGGGAATGACCGAAGCCGCTATTGACTGGGGCTTTACTCGTGATTTATATGCCGCATTGGGTGAGCGTTTGGAAGATGGCTCTTGGGGCGTACGCCTTTACTATAAACCGTTTATCCGTTGGATCTGGTTCGGTGGCATATTTATGGCACTCGGTGGATTGCTCTGTATGTTAGATAGACGTTATCGTTTAAAGGTTGCAACTAAGTCACAATTAGCATAATCTATGTACTGCTTTGCTAAATTTGGAGTGATTATGAGCGAATCCAAAGGTTTTTTCCGTAAATTAATGGATAAATACAACGAACTCTGTAAAGATTTAGGCGTAGATGGCGGCGCTTGCCGTGGTTGTGTGCCTATAGTGAAGTTTGATCCAGAAACTGAGGAAAAAACCAAACAAGAGCAAACTAAATAATTATGACTTTAGCGTTCACAGGGCGATTATCGCCCTGTTTTATTTTTTATTCATGATAAAAATAACAATGGAAACACAAGATTACTTTTTTGATGGTTTTAATAGTGCTTTTGCGACTCACCAAGCCGTGGCTCAATTATTAGGGCAAGCCCAAGTACAAGCATTACTTCCCCCAGTACAGGTTGTGGAGCAAGGACAAGCGGTTGAAATTCCGCTAAATTTTACAAATTTTTCAGAATGGCAATTACAACTGGAAACCGGCGAGGTATTTACGGGGATTCCTGAAAATGGGCGGATTGTGCTGCCATCAGATCTGCCATTGGGCTACCATGAGGTGACATTGGCTGATGCACAATGTCGCTTAATTATTACACCGAAAACTGCTTATCAACCGAAAGAAATTTTGGCTAAAAAGAAGCTTTGGGGAGCAATTTTACAGCTTTATACTCTCCGTTCTGAACAAAATTGGGGAATTGGAGACTTTGGCGATTTAGCCCAATTTCTCACTTATTTAGCACGGCAAGGTGGTGATTTTGTGGGGTTAAACCCAATTCACTCTTTATTTCCTGCTAATCCAGAAGCTGCAAGCCCTTATAGTCCCTCATCACGCTTATGGCAAAATATACTCTATATTGATGTAACCGCCATACCTGCTTTCCAAAATAGCCTCCAAGCTCAAGAGTGGTTTCAGCAGCCAGAAACACAGCAGAAATTAAATGCTGCGCGAACTTGTGATTATATTTCGTACTCCTTAGTTACTCAGCTAAAATTACAAGGCTTAGCTCTTGCTTATGAACAGTTTAAACAAGAAGATCAAACTGATTTCGAACAATTTATTGTAGAGAAAGGCGAACCGTTAAAAATACAAGGCACTTTTGATGCGTTACATCAATGGCTATCCGAGCAATATCCTGCTCAATGGGGTTGGAGTAATTGGGCAAGCGAATGGCAAGATTATACTTCACCACAAGTTGCAGATTTTCAGCAACAACAGCCTGAGCGTATTCGCTTTTATATGTGGCTACAATTTATTGCTAGCCAACAACTCAAAGCTTGTTATGAGTTAGCCAAACAGCTCAATATGCCAATTGGGTTTTACCGCGATTTAGCCGTTGGCGTAGCAAACAATGGTGCGGAAACTTGGTCGGATAAATCTCTTTATGTGCTGGGAGCAAGTATTGGGGCACCACCAGATATGCTTGCGCCCCAAGGGCAGAATTGGGGGCTATCGCCCATGCATCCAAGCGTATTGCAAGCACGAGCCTATCAACCCTTTATCGATCTATTACGTGCAAATATGCAAGATTGTGGAGCATTACGCATAGACCATATTCTAGGCTTAATGCGTTTATGGTGGGTACTACAAGGTGGCAGTGCAGTAGAAGGGGTTTATATTCGTTATCCTTTTGAGGATTTGCTTGGTATTTTGGCTTTAGAGAGCCAACGCCACCGGTGCTTGATTATTGCAGAAGCATTGGGGACTGTGCCAGAGGGTATCTTAGAGGCATTAGAGCAAAAAGGCATTCTCGCTTATAACGTATTCTATTTTGAATTTGAAGATGGTAAGAGCAAACCGCTTTCGCATTATCCATACCAAGCAATGACCACACTCAGTACTCACGATCTGCCAACGATTAATGGTTATTGGCAGGAGTATGATATTGCGCTTGGTCAGCATTATGATATTTATCCAAGCCAAGCGATTTTAGACTTTGTGCAAGAGAATCGCTCTTTGAGTAAAAAAGCATTTTGTGAAGTATTAGCTAAAGTAGGGATTCTGGCAAGCAATGATAAAATGCCTATAAGTTCTGCTTTCAATCATCAACTGCAAAGCTATGTTGCACATACTAATTCAGCACTCTATGCAACTCAGCCCGAAGATTGGCTGAATATGTTAGAACCCGTGAATATTCCGGGAACAAGTTCTGAGCATCCAAATTGGCGGAGAAAATTATCAAAGTCTATTACAGCAATTTTCTCTGATGAGTCAATATTAGCATTGTTAAACTCAATTCAGCAGAATCGCACTTAAAACTATCCCCTAGATAGCTGAGCTATTTAGGGGATTATTTTAAATAGGCGGTAAGATGTGAGCACAGTTGTTAATTTGGCAGACAATTTGACAAAAAATATGTTCTATTTCTTGTTCGGTTAATTCAATCTTATGTTCTGCAAAAATAGCTTGCAGGCTTGAACACATTCTTATCGAGGCTGCACTCGGAATAAATTGATAATTAAGACTAAATTTTTCAGTACAGATACCTTTTGCATTCAGTTTATTTAGTTGCTGAAATACATAGCGATCATTACCAAAGCCTATTTGGTTCCAAGCTTGTGCTAAATTTTGAGCCAGCGCTCTCTTAAAAGTATAACAACTGACATCAATGAATTTTTCGCTACCTAACTCAAAGCGAATATTCTCTAAGAGAATCCCTTGATGGCGAATATTGACCGTATAGGTATTAGGATGGCTTTTTATATAATGCCCAAGACTCTCGATTTTATCTTGACATAAAAAATTGCCTTTGCGATCAATTAGGTTGCGAAATGTATAAACGTAATCAGGATCTTCTTTGACATAAACGTCAAAAACATTTTGAATATGATCAGGCTGATAGAAATTATCATCATCTAAATAACAGATAATATCTTCTTGTACTAAAAAAGGTGCTATTGCATTAATGCGGCTATTATACCAGCCATCTTTCCCTGTATTCATCGGCAAATAAATGGCGGTAACGGCAGGATACTGGCTGAGTATTGCACGAGCATTATCAAAGAATTGCTCGCCATCAACAAACACATAATGTTTAGCTGGATAAGTTTGGTTTGCAACACTTTGAATAGCTCGGTGTAATTCAATTCTACCGATAGTTGCGGTAATTACCGCAAAGGTTAAACGACTTTTATTTGTAACTCTCTCTTTCATTATGCTCCGCGTTATACTTCTAATTCGGCTTCATTCCCCCGTTCTTCTAGCCAATTACGACGATCTTCTGCACGTTTTTTAGAGAGCAGCATGTCCATTAATTCCATGGTCGATTGCATTTCTTCAGTTTCGGCATCATCTAACGTAAGCTGAACTAAACGGCGTTTGCTCGGCTCCATTGTAGTTTCACGCAGTTCTTCATAATCCATTTCTCCCAACCCTTTAAAACGTTGTACTTTTGGGGTACCACGCTTTTTCTTCGCAAGTTGAGCGAGAATTGCGTCTTTTTCTGATTCATCTAGGGCATAATGCACTTCATCTTTACCGATCTCAATACTATAGAGTGGTGGCATTGCCACAAAAACGTGCCCTTCCTCCACCAATTTACGGAAATGGCGTAAGAATAAAGCACAAAGTAGAGTGGCGATGTGTAAACCGTCCGAATCTGCATCGGCAAGAATACAGACTTTGCCGTAACGCAGTTGGCTTAAATCATCGCTATCAGGGTCGATACCTAAGGCCACCGCAATGTCGTGAATTTCTTGCGAGCCAAGCACGGTATTAGACGAATCTTCCCAAGTATTCTTAATTTTGCCACGCAGTGGCAAAATCGCTTGGAAATCTTTATCACGAGCTTGTTTGGCTGAACCGCCTGCAGAATCCCCTTCCACTAAAAAGAGTTCAGTACGGCTTAAATCTTGCGATGCACAGTCAGTCAGTTTGCCGGGTAGGGCAGGGCCGCTAGTGATTTTTTTGCGAATTACTTTTTTCTCAGCATTGAAACGATTTTGAGCTGATTCCACCGCCATTTCTGCGAGTTGTTTTGCAGTTTCTATATTTTGCTCCAACCAAATCGCAAAGGCATCTTTTGCAATATTTTCCATATAAGTTGCCGCTTGACGGGAAGAAAGTCGCTCCTTAGTTTGCCCTGCAAATTGTGGTTCTTGCATTTTGAGTGAAAGCACATAGCTACAGCGTTTCCACACATCGTCCGCATTCAGTTCCACACCCTTTGGCATCTTGATATTGCGTTCGCAGTAGGCTTTCATTGCTTCAAATAAGCCTTTGCGGAAACCGTTTACATGTGTGCCAGCAAGTGAGGTAGGAATCAAGTTTACATAGCTCTCGGCAAGTAATTCTTCTTTCGGCTGCCAGAAAATCCCCCAACTTGCCGCCCAATTAATGCCATCAATTTCACTCTGAATATCGTAAATAAAAGGCGGATTGGGTAAAAAATCTTCTTCACCTAGCTGCTTTTCTGCAATCACATCATTGAGATAATCGGCTAGCCCATCTTCATAGCACCAAGTCTGCTCAGTTTTGTTGATATGGTTGGTAAAGTTGATAGTGAGTTTCGGGCAAAGTACCGCTTTCGCTTTGAGCAAGCGTTGCAAACGGCTAACGGAAAATTTTTTCTCATCAAAATAATCCATATTCGGGTGGAAACGAATTGCCGTCCCTGTTTGGCGTTTCGGGCAAGTGCCGATCACTTTCAAATCTTCCACTTTCACACCGTTTTCAAAAGCGATGGTATAAATTTCGCCATTGCGTTTGATCTCAATGTCAATCCGTTTAGAAAGGGCATTGACCACAGAGATCCCCACACCATGCAGACCGCCCGAGAAGGTATAGTTTTTATTCGAGAACTTACCGCCCGCATGCAGTTTGGTCATAATCAACTCTACGCCCGACATTTTTTCGGTGGAATGAATATCCACTGGCATACCACGCCCGTTATCAATCACTTCAAGGGAATTATCGGTGTGCAAAATCACATCAATTTGGCTCGCATAGCCAGACAACGCTTCGTCCACACTGTTATCGATCACTTCCTGCCCTAAATGGTTCGGGCGAGTGGTGTCGGTGTACATACCAGGGCGGAGTTGGACGGGTTCGAGATCTTTTAAAACAGTAATTTCATCTGCACCATAGCGTTTTTGTGTCATAGCGGCTCTTTTGATTGATGTGAAAATAAAGGGCGGATTTTACCTTAAATTGAGCGATTTTCCCAATTTTGTGGTTTAGATTAGTGAAATAGAAACTTTTTGAAAGCAATCAAATGTGGTAAAAATCGCCCGCTTGTAAGCGGGCTAAATAGCAATCTAAATGCAATATACCTGTTTCCTTTGATTTTGACTGATAACATTGCCCTTTAAAATTAGCTGGAATGCCTTTTAACCTTTGGGTTTCCTTTGCTTCTTTGCCATTGATATACACATCGGTTTGATAGCCGTTTCCGCCCGTTGTCATTGCTAAATTGATATTGATGAAACTCACTACAACGCCATTTGCAAAAGTATGGCTTTGTTCTTGCATTCCTTTTGAGCAGTTTTCAACTTTGCTTTTTGTGAGCTTACCGTTTTTAAGATAGTAGCCTGTGGAATAGCGTTGTCCTTGCCCGTAATCTTCATCGCAGGCGAGGGCTGAAAGAGGAAAAATAAGAGAGATTAAGAGGAAGACTAATTTGAAATTACGCATAGTTGAAAAAGTGAATAGTAAAAATAAAGCAACCTAAATTTAAGTTGCTTTATATTAAAAATCAACTAGTAAGATACTTTAATTTCAATGTCTGAATATAAATTGGGAATTATATTATTCAGCTCGACTTGAATATTTTCTTTTAAAGTATCTAAATTGCGTTCAGATGTTTTTCGAGAAAAAATCAGAATATATTGGTCTTCATTGGATACTTTTTTATATTCTTTATCTAAGAATAAGTAACCTATCTCTTCAAGTTTACTGATAATTTCTAAATGTTTTTCTGGTTGGTTACTAATGATATGAATATCAGTGTTCATCTCTATTCTCTCCATGAATTTGTTTCAGGATTATATTCAATAAAGGAAGGGCAAATGCTACTACTTACTCTAATGAATATAACTTCGCCGCCACCTACTGGAGATGTGCTATATTTACAAGTACGAAAGGATGCAGAAACATATCTCATATTATATGAATGATCACCATACATTGTAATCCAATCTGCAAAAGCACTTATAGATGTTCCTAAACCAATAGCTAAAACAGCTAATTTTCTCAAACTACGCATACTTTTCTCCTATCTAGGTTAATTAAGAATTTGTTTTCTTCCAAAACGGAACTTGTGGTTTGCCAAAATCATTTTCTCCTTCGTTGCCTTTAATGAAAGAGAGTGAAATGACACAGCAAGAAGAAAGGAGCAAACCTATAATATAGATAATGCTGACTGTTCCGGAATTACTTAATAGCGATATGGAATCTCTTAATTCATTTGATGACATAAATAAGAATTCTGCTTGTTTCATATTAGATTGTGTTTTAGATAGCATTAGTGAATAGTAATGCTCAATTAATTCATAATTAATTTTTGATTGTATTTTGAGATAATAAATAACCAATACTAAAGAAGCTATATCAAGCAGAATGATAGAGTTATATAGCTTGCTTTCTGTTGCTCTCTTATTGAAATCATGAACTCTTCTATTAAGGTAAGAGTATTTAATTACCAAGTAAATAACCAAACTAATTAGTAATACAGTATAGAATATAGGCTCTTGCTGAATTATATCCAATAGAGTTAGTTGTCCAATCATACCTGATAACATAAGAATCGCTGAATTGAATACGATACAGCCAGCAAAGAAAAATAACAAAAATACAGAAAAGGATGCTCTGCCAATTCTTCCCTCAAATCCAAAGATTCCTTTGATAATATTCATTTTAGAATTCCTATTGTTGATAAATTATGCCTTCTAGGCATTTAATGGGCGTATTCTATGCCTTATAGCGTATTCAGTCAATGCAATAAATCACAAAAAATATGCCTAAAATGAATAATCTTAGTAGGCAGTAAAATGGCACAACCAGTTGCATCAGACATCGACCGACTTGTCGGTCAAAGAATCCAACAAAAACGTAGAGAAATGGGCTATTCCGCTGAACGACTGTCGGAGTATGTGGATATTTCCCAACCACAGCTTTCTCGATATGAACGTGGGGCAAATAAAATTAATGTGGCACACTTAGTAGCGATTGCGACTTTTTTGAAAACGCCGATCAGTTACTTTTTTGCAGATTGTATGGAAGGTTTTGATTGGAATAGTGATGAGCAAGATCGTCTCTGGCAGACATTAACTCAGTCACAAAAGGCATTGTTGGTGGACTTTATTAAAGAGATAAGAAAATAGGTGGGGAATAATCTTTGATTAGAATTTATAGTTCAACTTGTTGCACCACACACAAGTGAAATTATTTCAATGATGCAACAAGTTGCACCCTGCTAAATATAGCCTACCGACAAGCGGTCTAAAACCTGCTAAAATCCGCAAAATTTTTTAACTGAGAAAATTATGGCACTTATCAACCTTTCCAACGCCTATTTAGGCTTTGGTGATCACCCTTTATTAGATCATACCGAACTGCACATTGAGCCGAACGAGCGAGTCTGTTTAGTGGGGCGAAATGGGGCTGGCAAATCCACCTTAATGAAAATACTTGCAGGCGAAGTACAGCTTGATGATGGCAAATTGGTATTTGAAAAAGATATTGTGGTTACTCGATTAGAGCAAGATCCACCACGTCACATTGAAGAAACTGTGTTTGACTATGTGGCGGAAGGGGTTAGCCATCTTGCCGATCTGCTTAAACGCTACCATCATATTTCGTTGCAAATGCAAACAGAGTATAGCGATACGTTGATGTCGCAGCTTTCGGAAGTGCAATCGCAATTAGAACACGCTAACGGTTGGCAATTTGAAAACCGTATTCAAGACACACTCAAACGCTTAGAGCTTGATCCCAATAAACGTTTATGCGAGCTTTCGGGCGGTTGGGTTCGCCGTGCGGCACTGGCTCGAGCATTGGTGGCTGATCCTGATGTGTTGTTATTGGACGAGCCGACCAACCATTTAGATATTGATGCGATAGCGTGGTTGGAAAATTTCCTGTTGGATTTTAAAGGCAGCATTATTTTTATTTCCCACGACCGTGCTTTTATCCGCAAAATGGCGACTCGCATTGTGGATTTGGATCGGGGTAAGTTGGTTTCTTATCCAAGCAATTACGATAAATACTTGGAAGAAAAAGCCGAAGATTTGCGAGTGGAAGCGCTTCAAAATGAGCTATTTGACAAAAAGCTAGCGCAAGAAGAAGTGTGGATTCGTCAGGGGATTAAGGCAAGACGAACCAGAAATGAAGGGCGTGTGCGAGCGTTGAAAGCCTTGCGAGAAGAACGCCGTAATCGCCGAGAAGTGCAAGGCACGGCAAAAATCCAGATTGATAACACCGCACGCTCAGGCAAAATTGTGTTTGAAGTGGAGAATGCCAGCTATGAAATCGGGGGGAAAACCTTGCTGAAAAATTTCAGTACGACGATTTTGCGTGGCGATAAAATTGCTTTAATCGGGGCGAACGGTATCGGCAAAACCACCTTAATTAAATTACTGTTAGGCGAAATTCAACCGACATCAGGCACAGTGCGTTGTGGCACAAAATTGGAAGTGGCTTATTTTGACCAATACCGTGCGGAATTAGATTTAGAAAAAACAGTGATGGATAACGTTGCAGACGGCAAACAAGATGTGGAAGTGAACGGGGTAAAACGCCACGTGTTAGGCTATCTGCAAGATTTCTTGTTCCCACCAAAACGCGCAATGACCCCAGTAAAAGCCTTATCAGGTGGTGAGAAAAACCGCTTATTGTTGGCGAAACTTCTGCTTAAACCGAACAACCTGTTAATTCTGGACGAACCCACCAACGATTTAGACGTAGAAACGCTGGAATTATTGGAAGAGATGCTCACCGACTATCCAGGCACATTGATTATCGTCAGCCACGACCGTCAATTTGTGGATAATACGGTAACAGAATGTTACTTCTTTGAAGGCGAAGGTGTCGTCAATAAATATGTTGGCGGTTATTTTGATGCGAAACAGCAACAAGAAAACTATTTTGCTACCGTTGCCGACAAGCGGTTAAGTTCGAGCAAAAATTTGCAAAAAACCGAAGAAAAAGCACTGCTTGTTGAGACAAAGCCAAAAGCTGAAATAGCGAAGAAAGTAAAACTTTCCTACAAAGAACAGCGTGAGCTAGATGAACTGCCTGCCAAAATGGAGCAATTGGAAGCAGAAATTGAAGCTTTGCAAGCCGAAGTCAATAGTGCGGAATTTTTCAGTAAAGAGCCAAGCTACACCAACGCTCAACTGCAAAAACTAGCCGATACGGAACAAGCGTTAGAATTGGCGTTTGAACGTTGGGAAGCATTAGAGAATATTAAAAACGGAAATCTGTAATGCTACCGACTAAAGCAGCAATTTTGCTCAATACCCCTTATTTTTCTCAGTCTATTGCGGAAGAATATATTATTTGTGCCGATGGTGGAGCGAATTTACTGGCTGAGGGTAGGGCTCCTTATGCGATTGTTGGTGATTTGGATAGCGTATATCAGGATAAATTACAAGGGAAAGTGTTATCTTGTCCACGCGAAAAAGATTACACCGATGGCGAGAAGGCCGTGCGTTTTGCGGCAGAACAGGGCTTTCAAGAAATCGTGATTTATGGCGCGAGTGGTGGGCGAGCAGATCATATTTATGCGAATTTATCCTTGCTCGCGCTGGCACAAACATTAGGATTGAAAGCAATGATCGATAACCCACAAGAGCAGATCGCTTTTTTCTTGCAAGGTAAAGTGCAATTAAATTTACCTATCGGAGCCACTTTTTCCTGTTTGCCTTATGGCGATAGTGCAAGTGTCAGTCATTCACAGGGGCTGTATTATCCCTATCAGGATTTAATTTTAGATCGTCGGTACTCAGTTGGTATTTCTAACATTGTTACTCAAAATCTTGTTTCTTTTGAGGTTTTGCAAGGGGCGGTTTTTGTTTTTATTGGTAAAGAGATGAAGGGATGTTGATGTGCTATTTTAAACATCAACAGAGACCATAACAATTTTTCGGAATAACATAAAAATGGCAAGAATAGATAATTACGAGCAGCGTTTTGGCGGTATTGGCCGCCTTTATACCCCAGATGGCTTGGCGAAATTGCGTCAAGCCCATATTTGTGTGGTCGGGATTGGCGGTGTGGGTTCTTGGGCAGTGGAAGCATTGGCTCGTTCAGGGATTGGTAAAATCACCATGATCGATATGGACGATATTTGCGTTACCAATATCAACCGCCAAATTCACGCAATGTCGGGCGAAATTGGCAAGCTCAAAACTGAAGTGATGAAAGAACGGGTAGCCAAAATTAATCCCGAATGTATCGTTGAGATTATTGATGATTTTTTAACTCAAGATAATCTGAGAGAGTATCTGCAACGTGACTATGACTATGTGATTGATGCGATTGATAGCGTGCGAGTAAAAGCAGCGATGATTGCGTTTTGTAAACGTCACAAAATCAAAATTATTACTGTAGGTGGTGCAGGAGGGCAAACTGATCCAAGCCAAATTCAAATTGTGGATTTAAGCAAAACTGTGCAAGATCCACTTGCGGCAAGAGTGCGAACTTTACTTCGGAAAGAGTATGGTTTTAGCTCAAAAAGCAAATTTGGTGTGGATTGTGTTTTCTCAACACAACAACTAATTTTCCCGAAAATGGGCGAGGGCTGTGAGGTTTCGGCAACAATGAATTGTGCCAATGGTTTTGGGGCGGTAACAATGGTTACTGCCACTTTTGGATTTTTTGCGGTGAGTCGGGTGATTGATAAGCTATTGTTTCGAAAATCCTGATATAAAGATGACGGAAGCCCATCCTACTTTAGGTAATAATTCGATTACTCATTTTGCAAATTTTCCTTAATTTTATACCGCTTGTTGGGCGAATGTAATTTGCCCCTACGGTTTATGTGTTATTTCAGGACAAAGTAACGAAGCACTTCCTGTAAATTCGCGTGGGTTTTCTGCGGATCCAACGGTTTGTCGTTCATCAGCACATATTCCAGCATACCGATGGAGATGATCGCGAAGAATTGTCCTTGGAAACGCTTGTCCTCGTCGCTGAGCGGAGAACTAGCCGCTTGGTTTTCCAAATATTTCTGCCGTATGATTTTTTGCATATCTTGTTTTAAGTTAATACGGCGGGTTTCGATTTGCCAGAGTAAACGTATCGTTTTTCGGTATTCGTTAATAATCGGAGCGGCTTTCAGAGCGAACTCCATAGTTGGTGAGCTGAAACGTTGTTCAAGAATCGGAATAATCACATCTGCTTTGAGCCGTTCGATAATGTGCGTTGCCAGTGCGTCTTTGTTCAGGTAGTGTTTATAGAAAGTTGAGCGGTTAATGTCCGCCTTATCCAAAATATCCTGCACGGTAATTTCATCATAATTTTTCTCTTCCAGTAGAGCCAAGAATGTTTCGTGGATAACTTTACGCGTGCGGGTAATTCTTGGATCTTCTTTTTTCATTTTTTATTTCCTTTCTTTTGCAAGATATCCGACACTTTAACGTGTTGTGTATGGTTAGACAACATTTTATCGCTTTTTGATGGTTGTTTGTAAAATGCGCATTTCCTATACTCGGATTATTTGAGAATTAACAGTAAGGAATGTTGTATGAAAAAATTACTGATAGCTGCATTGGTTGTTGCATTTATCGGCGGTGTGTATTTATGGCGTCAAACGCACGGGCAAAACCGTAATCTGACGGGGATTGCCGCTGTGAACGGTCGCTTGGAGCTGGAGCGTTTGGATATTGCTTCGCTGTATGCTGGACGGGTGGAAGAGATTTATGTCAAAGAAGGGCAAAATGTCGAGAAAGATCAACCGCTTGCCCGCCTTTCCTCGAGCCAGACCCAAAGTCAGGTAGATTCGGCACGAGCCCAAATCGAAGCGGCGAAAGCCCAGAAACAGCGGGCGATTGAAGGAGTGGTGCGGGCAAATTCGGAAATTTTAGAGAAGCAGCAGCAACTGAAAGTGGCGAAATTGGAGATGGATAACGCTAAAAAGTTGCGTGCGGAAAAGCTGATTTCCGCCAGCGAACTGGAGCGTCGTCAGGCAAATTACCGAGCGACGCAGGCTTCTCTTGAAAGAAGCAAAGCCGCTAAAGCCGAAGCCGAAGCGGTGGTCGCTCAAAGTACGGCGAATATTTCGCAGGCCGAAGCCCTTTCCCATCAAGCGACTTCGCAAAATGAAGATATGTTGATTAAAGCACCGATTGCCGGTCGCGTGGAATATAAAATTGCGGAAGTCGGCAATGTGCTGGGTGTCGGCGGACGTGTGGTGAGTCTGTTGGATACGACGGACGTTTACATTAATCTGTTTTTACCTTCCTATCAATCCAATCTGCTTAAATTGGGCGATGAGGCCCGAATCAAAATCGATGGCAGCGATTATGTCTTTCCGGCAACTATCAGCTATGTAGCCGGTGAGGCTCAATTTACGCCGAAATCGGTGGAAACCGCCGAAGAGCGTGCCAAATTGATGTTTAAAGTGAAATTGCAAGTACCGGTGGAAGTGGCGAAGCAGTACTCAGGGTTATTGAAAGGAGGTATGACGGCGATGGGATATGTGAAATATGATACGGACGCCGTTTGGAGCGAGAATTTAAACATCAACTTACCGCAAGGCGAAGAATGATGGAGAATGCAAGCACTATTGCCGTTTCGGTCAAGCGGTTACGGCATACCTACGGTAAAACCACGGCACTGAACGAGGTATCGATTGAGATTCCAAAAGGCAGGACGGTCGGTTTGATCGGGCCGGACGGCGTAGGAAAATCAACCCTGCTTTCACTGATTGCTGGGGCTAAAATTATTCAACAGGGAGAAGTGCGGGTATTCGGTAAGAATGTGGCGGATAAAGCGGCTCGCGAAGCCTTGACCCATCAAATCGCCTTTATGCCGCAAGGATTGGGAAAAAATCTCTATCTGACCTTGTCGATTTACGAAAACGTGGATTTTCACGCACGTATGTTCGGGCTTAGCGGCAAGCAACGCAAGGCCCGCATTGAACGCTTATTAAAAGCGACGGGCTTAGCACCTTTTGCCGATCGACAGGCAGGTAAACTTTCAGGCGGTATGAAGCAGAAGCTCAGCCTCTGTTGTGCCTTGGTGCACAGTCCGGATTTGTTGATTTTAGACGAGCCGACTACGGGGGTGGATCCGCTTTCGCGTCGCCAATTTTGGCAATTGGTGGAGGAGTTGCGGGCAGAGACGGGCGATATGACGGTGATTGTCGCCACCGCCTATATTGATGAGGCGGAAAGATTCGAGCATGTGCTGGCGATGGACGACGGCAAGCTGATAGCCGATAAATCGACTAAGCGAGTGATTGCCGAAACGGGGAGTGAAAATCTCGAGCAAGCCTACATCAAACTGCTGCCGCCTGAAAAACGCGGGGCGGCGGAAGGTCTTTATATCCCGCCTTTCGAACCGATTGCCGATGAGCCACCGGTTATTATCGCCGAAGGATTGACGAAAAAATTCGGCGATTTTGTTTCGGTGGATAACGTCAGTTTTGTGATTCCGAAAGGGGAAATTTTCGGCTTTTTAGGTTCGAACGGATGCGGTAAATCCACCACGATGAAAATGCTGACCGGTTTGCTTGATCCGACTGAAGGCACGGCGACGTTACTCGGTAGGCCGATTGACGCCGGCGACATCAATACCCGTAAGCGGGTAGGCTATATGTCGCAAGCCTTCTCTTTGTATGAAGAGTTGAGCGTGCGCGAGAATTTGGCGTTGCACGCCAAACTTTACCAAATTCCGATAAACGAGTGGGCGGACTATATCAATGGCGTGATCACACAATTCGATTTAAGCCACGTGAGCAGTGCATTACCTTCCGCCTTGCCGCTTGGGATTCGGCAGCGTTTGCAACTGGCGGCCGCTTGTTTACATAAACCGGAAGTGTTGATTTTAGACGAGCCGACTTCAGGGGTGGATCCTGCCGCACGTGATATGTTCTGGGAATATTTGATCAAACTCTCGCGTGAAGACCGTATCACTATTTTTGTTACCACTCACTTTATGAATGAAGCGGCGCGTTGCGATCGTATTTCTTTTATGCATCGCGGGCGCGTGTTGGGCGTGGGAACGCCGGAAGAGCTGCGTCTCGGTAAAAATGCGTCGAGTTTGGAAGAGGCGTTTATTCTCTATTTGGAAGAGCAGGCGGACGATATTACCGCCCCCGCTGCGGAAAATGTGCAACCGATGATGGCGGAAGAGCGCTTACAAGCGGTCGGATTTGCACGAAATTTTACAAATTGGTTCGCCACGATTCGGACTTTCGCCGTGCGGGAAGGCAAAGAGCTGCTGCGCGATAATATCCGTTTGTTTTTCGCCTTACTCGGGCCGCTGATTATGTTGGTTTCGATGGCGGCCAGTATTTCGTTCGATATTAATCCGATGAAATTTACCGTGCTTGATCACGATAATAGTTCGGAAAGTCGTAAACTGATCGAAACGTTCGACGGCTCGCCTTATTTTATCCGACAACCGCAGATTCATTCGGTCGATGAAATTACCCTAGCTTTACAAAGGTCCGAAGCCAAATTGGTATTAGAAATTCCGGCAAATTTCGGACGCGATTTATTACGTTCGGAACAACCCGAAATCGGCGTGTTTATCGACGGTGCTTTTCCGTCGACGGCGGAAAATTTGAAAAATTCGGCGAGCGGCGTGATCGGCCAATATATGCGGGAAGTTTTGCGTGAAAACGGTATTGAGGTGAAAACGAGTACGCCGATTGAGCCTCGCATGGTGTATAACCAGGATTTCAAGAGCATTTTTGCCATGACGCCGGGAATTATTATGCTGGCGATGATGTTGATTCCGCCGATGATGACGGCCTTAAGCGTGGTGCGTGAAAAAGAGATGGGCACCATTATGAATCTCTACGGTTCGCCCGCTTCACGCTTTCAGTTTTTATTGGGCAAACAGCTGCCTTACATTGCGTTGTCGTTCGTGAGTTATTTGATTATGGTGCTGGCGGGTATGTTTGTTTTCGGCGTGCCGATTAAAGGTTCGGTACCGGCGATGTTTTTCGGCGTGTTACTCGGTATTTGTGCTTCGACGGGTTTCGGTTTGTTGGTGTCGAGTTTTGTGAAATCGCAGGTGGCGGCCATTTTTGCGGCGGCGATTATTTCCATGATACCGACTATGAACTTTTCGGGCATGATGTATCCGACGTCAAGGTTGGACGGTAATGTCTTGATCGTATCCAAAATATTTCCCGGCTCTTGGTTTCAGCAAATCAGCCTGGGCGGTTTTACCAAAGGTTTAGGCTTCGGTGATTTTATCCAAAACTATCTGGCGTTGGCGGCGATTTACGCCGTATACATGATTTTGGCGACGCTCGCCCTGAAAAAACAGGAAAAATGATATGTTACGTTGGCTTAAAAATGTGGCTTTTCTCTCGCTCAAAGAACTGAAAAGCCTGTTTAGCGATTTCGTGTTGATCGTATTGATCGTGTATATGTTTTCGATTGCCCTCGTCAGTGTCGCCAGACAAGGAATTACCGATGTTAAAAACGGCTCGGTGGCGATGGTCAATTACGATCATTCTATGCTTTCTTATCGTTTAAAAGATGCGCTCATCGCCCCCTATTTTAAAAATGTGGACGATGTTCCGCCGCAGCAGATAGACCGTTTGATGGATACCGGCCGCTATACTTTCGTTGTGGAAATTCCGCCCGACTATCAGCGGAATTTGCTGGCGGGCAGAGAACCGAAAATACAGCTTTTGGTGGACGCGACGGCAATGACGCAGGCGAGTATCGGTTCGTCTTATATCACACAGATTTTCAGTCAAGAAATCAACCGTTTTCTGAAAACCGAAAGCAGCCCTCCGCCGATTAAAACGGCGGTGAACGTGCTGTTTAACCCGAATTTTACCAGCTCGTGGTTTATGGGGGCGACGCAAATTGTCGGTAACCTGACGTTGCTGACTTTGCTTTTGGTCGGCTCGGCGGTGATTCGTGAACGGGAACGCGGCACGATGGAACATTTGCTGGTCATGCCGGTACGTTCCAGTGAAATTGCGATAGCGAAAATTTTAGCGAACGGTTTGGTTCTGCTGGTTGTGGCAACGCTCTCTCTACGGATAGTCGTGAAGGGAATGCTGGATGCCCCCTTTACTAATCAGCAGATTTTAATTTTTGCCTTGGGTGCGGCCATTTTCCTGTTTTCCATCGCTTCGCTCGGTATTTTGCTGGCCGTATTTGCCCCGACTATGCCGCAATTCGGCTTGCTCTGTTTGCCGACTTATATCGTGATGTATTTGCTTTCGGGAACAAACTCACCGATTGAAAATATGCCGGAAATCGCCCAACAGCTCACCCAATTTTCACCGACTACGATTTTAGGCGCTTACGCACAAGACGTGCTGTTCCGGGGGGCGGGACTGGACGTAGTATGGCTGCATTTGGTCAAAATGGCGGCACTTGGTGCGGTGTTTTTAACCATTGCCTTAACCCAATTTAAATCGATGCTATCCAGACAGGGGTAAAGAATGAAAAAGTTAACATTGACCTCATTTGCAATTTTTTCGGTAATTTTGACCGCTTGCAGCCAAATGCAAATTAATACGGAATCCGGCATATCGTTGCCGGAACGTTTTGACCAAGCCGAAGCGGCGAAAGGCTCGGCGCAAATCCGCCAATGGTGGCGGAATTGGCATGATCCGCAATTAACCGCACTGATTGAAAAGGGGTTAAACGAAAATCTCGATATACGTCTGGCCCGTGCGCGTTTAAGCGAAGCGCAGGCAAACAGTGATTACGCCGAGGCTGAGCGAGGAATTAACATCGGCGCGAGCGGTTCGGCCGTCGGCGGCGTATCGGATGTCAATACGGGGGTAAGCAATCCGGGTCGTTCCCGCTCGGGCGGGGCTTACGGCGGTATTAGCGCCTCGTGGGAGCCGGATTTTTTCGGGAAAAAACGCAGCGACGCGGACGCAGCTCAAGCGGTGGCATTAAGTGCGCAGGAACAGGTATATGCGGCACAATTATTGGTTTCAAGCGAAATTGCCGATAACTATTTCCGCATTCATGCATTGGAGCAACAAAATGCGGTGCTGGAGAAAAATATTAAGACCATGCGGGAATTACAACGTTATGTACAAGGGCGGTTTAACGCCGGACAAGCCACCGCCTATGAAGTGAATGAAATTGCCGCACAAATTACCGCATTACAGGCTCGACAAGCGACGCTCAAAGCACAGGCGGACGTTTTTCAGCGTAATATCGCCATTCTTACCGGCACGGTACCACAGGGCTTCAGTATTGTGAAAAGCGGCAATCCGCTGGCGAAAATTCCTGCCGCTCCGAGCGGGCAACTACCGGCTGCGGTGATCGAGCGTCGGCCGGATATACGTGCCAACGCCCTCCAAATCCAAGCGGCAGCGGCCAAATCGGCGAGCGCCAGAGCCGATTTATATCCGCGCTTCGATATTAATTTTATGGGGCGGGGCGGACGTATCGAGCTGAATAACGATCTTTCCCATATTTCCGGATTATCCGGTTTGGCGGGATTAGATGTGCAATTGCCGCTCTTCACCAACGGGCGGATACAAGCGAATATTGACGCGGCGGACGCACGCCTGAAAGCGGCGTTGATTCAATATGATAAAACCTTACTCACCACATTAGGTGAGGTGGATTCGGCTTACCAAAATCATCGCAGCCTGACGGCTCAAACCCGCTTGTTGCAAAAATCCCATACGCAGGCACAAAAGCAGGCCAGTGATGCGCAACTCTTATTCAAACACGATGATAAAACGCTGGACGTCGCTATTCGCGCACGGGTTACGGCACTGAATTATCAAGAACAGCTTATCCAATCGCAACTGGCACAAGCGCAAAATCTACTTGGTTTATATAAAGCATTAGGAGGAGGATGGCTGTAACATAAAAATAGAATCCAAGGTTTTGCTACCATGAACTATGCCAACGGTTTCGGGGCTGTGACAACAGTGACTGCCGCCTTTGGATTTTTTGCGGTGAGTCAGATGATTGATAAATTGTTACGTTAGAACAAAGCAACCGTTTGCTTTTTTTTGTTAGAAACGCTATACTACAGCTCTAGTGCCAAAAGGAACTAGAGATGTACTGTTTAACTAAACTTATTGCAAACAAATTCTTCCAGCCAAGCCGTGCAATTTTGCGTGGCTTGGTTGTTTTTTTATTAAGATCTCATTTTTGAGATCTTTTTTTTGCCCAAAATTTGAGTAGGAAAAGCAAGCTATGAGCCAATTAATCAGAACGTTGAAAAGCCATATTCGTGATGAAGTTATCAAAAAAGGGGGGTGGGTAAATTCCCATGCTCACGCCGACCGTGCTTTTACAATGACCCCAGAAAAAATCAAAATCTACCAAGAAGCCAATTTGCAGCAAAAATGGGATTTGGTTGATGAAGTCAAACGTCACTCGACAGTGGAAGATTATTATCGCCGTTTTAGCCAAGCGATTGAGCTAATGATCGCACAAGGGGTAACGGCATTTGGGACATTTGTAGATATTGACCAGGTGTGCGAAGACCGTGCCATTCTTGCTGCTCATAAAGCCCGTGAAGTCTATAAAAATGATATTGTGCTGAAATTTGCTAACCAAACTTTAAAAGGAGTGATTGAGCCAAATGCGAGAAAATGGTTCGATATTGGTTCGGAAATGGTGGATATGATTGGTGGCTTGCCATACCGTGATGAATTAGATTATGGCAAAGGCTTAGAGGCGATGGATATTTTGATGGATACCGCCAAATCGCAGGGCAAAATGCTACACGTTCATGTGGATCAATTCAACTCACAATCAGAAAAAGAGACAGAACAGCTGTGCGATAAATCGCTTGAACACGGCATGCAGGGGAGAGTTGTCGCTATTCACGGTATTTCGATTGGGGCACACCCGAAAGAGTACCGCCAAATGCTGTATAAAAAAATGAAAGCGGTGGATATGATGATGATCGCCTGTCCTATGGCGTGGATTGATAGCCCACGAAAAGATGAGGTGCTACCATTCCATAATGCCCTTACCCCAGCCGATGAGATGATTCCAGAAGGGATTACGGTTGCTATTGGTACAGATAATATCTGTGATTATATGGTGCCACTATGTGAAGGCGATATGTGGCAGGAATTAAGTCTGCTTTCAGCAGGTTGCCGTTTTACTAACTTGGAAGAGATGGCAAATATCGCCAGCATCAATGGGCGGAAGGTATTAGGATTGTCATAAATGCAAGCGGACGAAAAATCGTCCGCTTTTGCAAAATTTAAATGAAATTAGACCGCTTGTAAGAGCTTGTGATAATAATCCCAATCAAAATACTGACCAGGGTCGATTTTCCGCTCGGGGGCAATTTGGTTATGCCCTGCAATGCGTTCGGGGGTAATTTGCGGATATGTCACCATAATTTCTTTGCTTAATTTTGCCAGCGTTTGATATTGTGCTTCGGTAAATGGCTGATTATTTGAGCCTTCTAGCTCAATGCCAATGGAAAATTCATTACATTTTTCCCGCCCAGCAAAACAAGAAATACCAGCATGCCACGCCATATCATTAAAGCTCACATATTGGGTAATTTCCCCTTGGCGGTTGATTAAACAGTGTGCGGACACTCGCAGATCTTTGATTTCTTCAAAATAAGGGTGAAGGGTGGGATCGAGTGTCCCACTAAAAAAACGGTCGATAAAATCACCGCCAAATTCTTCAGGTGGTAAGCTAATGTAGTGAATTACTAGTAATGAAATATCTTGTGCATCAGGACGTTCGGAAAAATGGGGGGAAATCACCTGTTTTTGTGCGGTTAGCCAGCCATTTTCAATGGTTAAATTCATAAAAAATCCAAATATAGGGTAGAATAACGGCTTATTTTACCAATAAGAGAAGCAAAATGTTAAGTTACCGCCACAGTTTCCACGCCGGCAACCACGCCGATGTTTTAAAGCACATTGTTTTAACCTTGATTTTGACCGCCTTAAAGCAGAAAGAGAAAGGCTTTTTCTATTTAGATACGCACTCAGGTGTAGGACGTTATAGCTTGCTTTCTGCGGAAGCGGAAAAAACAGGCGAATATATTGAAGGGATAGCAAGACTTTGGGAACGTACTGATTTGCCTGAAGAAATCGCTTTATATATCAACGAACTAAAAAAAATTAACAAAGGCAATAAGTTAAAATTCTACGCAGGTTCGCCACTGCTTGCGGTGCAACAGTTGCGTGAACAAGATCGTGCGTTATTAACTGAATTACACCCAAATGATTTTCCACTACTTCGCCAAGAGTTCGCTAAAACGCCAAATGTGGTAACGAAACGTGAAAACGGTTTCCAACAGCTTAAAGCTGCACTGCCACCGAAAGAAAAACGTGGCTTAGTCTTAATTGATCCGCCTTATGAATTAAAAGAAGATTATGAATTGGTGGTAAAAGCAATAATTGAAGGCTACAAACGTTTTGCGACAGGCGTATATGCGATTTGGTATCCAGTGGTATTACGCCAACACACTAAACGTATTGTGCGTGGACTACAGGAAACAGGCATTCGCAAAATTTTACAAATTGAGCTAGCGGTTCGCCCCGATAGCGATCAACGAGGTATGACTGCAAGTGGTATGATTGTGATCAACCCACCTTGGCAGTTAGAAAGCCAAATGAAAAAAATTCTACCGTATCTTACCGATGTTTTAGTGCCAGAAGGCACAGGTTCGTGGACGGTAGAATGGATCACACCAGAATAAATTGTAGGGACGCCATACTGGCGTCCGTTTATTATAAAGGGAAGCAAAATGCAACAATACAAACACGACTTTATCGAATTTGCTTTAAGCCGTAATGTGCTGAAGTTTGGTGAATTTACCTTAAAATCAGGCAGACAAAGCCCGTATTTTTTTAACGCAGGCCTGTTTAGTACAGGGCAAGATCTCGCCAAACTGGGCGAATTTTATGCCCAAGCCATTCAAGCAAGTGGTATTCAATTTGATGTGTTATTCGGGCCTGCCTACAAAGGTATTCCCATTGCAACTACCGTTGCCGTTGCTTTATTCAATCAATTTAATTTAGATAAACCGTGCTGTTTCAACCGCAAAGAAGCCAAAGATCATGGTGAAGGCGGAAATTTAATTGGTTCGCCACTGAAAGGAGATATTTTACTGGTGGACGATGTGATTACCGCAGGTACAGCAATTCGGGAATCGATGGAAATAATCCAAGCCAACCAAGCAAACCTTGCGGGGGTATTGATTGCTTTAAACCGTAAAGAGAAAGGCAAGGGCGAGCTTTCAGCTATTCAAGAAGTAGAAAGAGACTATGGTTGCCAAGTTTTCTCAATTATCGATTTTGACGACTTACTGCAATTTATCGAACAATCGCCACAATACGAACCCTATTTGGCGAAGATGAAAGCATATCGTGCCAAATATGGCGTGTAGCTTTTGCAAAATTTCTGAAAAAAAGACCCGCTTGTAAGCGGGTTTTCATATTAAATATTATTTTGATAACGCCGTGCATCATTAAATCCCCAAAGTAAGCCGAGAATTAAGCCTGTAATATGAGCTGTATTGCCCATATGCACCCCAAACAAGGGGCTGATAAAGCCAATGGCAATCCCGATTAACAGTGAGTAAAGAAAGCTATCAGGTAGATCTAATGGGCTGGGTTTGGTAAATTTGTTGGCAGCGAAGACATAAGCAAGCACCGCATACACCACGCCGGATAAACCAAAGAAATTTGGTCCACTCATCGCATTTTGTGCTACACCAGTAAGCAGCGCAGCAATAAAGAAGAGCAAAATCAATTTAAATGAACCAAGATAACGCTCGATTAGCCCCGCAAATTGCCACCACCAGAGTAAGTTAAAAATTAGATGCGCCTCGCCAAGATGGACTAAACTATGGGTAATATACCGCCAAATTTGCTCGCTTTCGCCTTGATAGTAAGGATAATGAGCAAGTTCAAAAATGGCATTTTGCAAGCCAATTTTCTGCAATAAATATACCAAAATACAAATAATGGTAACCAAAAGCGTAATAGGTTGGCGTTTAAGTTGTTCAAGATTAATCATTGCTTTGTGCCTGTTGCATTGCGGAAAGGAGAACCTCTGTTGGTTGTGCGCCAGAGACAGATAATTTGCCATCAATCACAAAAAAGGGCACACCTTGAACCCCTAGCTTATTTGCCATACGCTCATCTTCGCGTACTTCGTGTCCGAAATCATCACTGGTTAGTAATTGTGCGATGTCTGTGCGCTCGAAGCCGAGTTCTAAGGCAAGATCAATTAATGCAGTACGCTTGGCAAGAATGCCGTTTTCTGTGAAATAGTAGTGAAAAAGGCGTTCAGCCATTGCCATTCCTAGCCCTTTACTTTCAGCAAATTTTTGTAAACGGTGTGCTTCAAAGGTTCGGGTATATTGAGTAGTAGCATAACGAAGATCTAATCCCGCATTTCGTCCGATTTGCTCTACTCGTTCAATCATTTCTAATGCTTGCTGTGGCGTTTTTTGATATTTACGCTGCAAACGTTCTTGAATACCGCTTTCTGGTTCACCGTTAGCGTGAGGATCTAATTCAAAGGCACGGAAAATCACTTCTACTTCGCCATCAAACTGTGCAATGGCTTGCTCTAAATAGCGCTTGCCGATATAACAAAATGGACAAGCAAAGTCAGACCAAATTTCAATTTTCATTATTTATCCCTCAAAGCATTCTAACCAAGGCTGGTTATTTTTGTAATAAATTGAGCTTTTTTCACGCGCTTTTAGCTCCACATAATCGCCATCAATTGGCAAATAGGAACGGTAACGCACTTCAAAGCGGGAAGAGGTACTATTTAATACCTTATTTTCAAGATGATCAAATGGCAATGCCTTGCCATTATCTAGCTGAAAATAAAAACCAAAATTCTCAGCGAAGCGGCTCTCTTTCCAAAGCGGAAAATAGCTTGCTAAAAATGAACTAGAGGCTGTTTCAAAATTGTAGCAGTAGTAGTTATAGCGTTTGAAATTCGCAACATTATTCAATTCCGATTGGCTGATATTGTTTTTCAGATAACCGATTTGAGGCTGAGGAGTGGGCTTTGGTGCCGTACAACCAAATAAAACAGTTAAAGTGGCAGAGAGTAGAATCAGTTTAAATTTAGGCATAACTTTCCCGAAAGAAGATTGCAAAATGTGGGCTATAATAACGGAAATTGAGTGAGGTGCAAGCGCTCTGTTTTTCTCAAACATTTGCAAATTTCTCGAAAAAATTGACCGCTTGTGGTTGATGGTAGTGCCTGTCTTTGACGGGAGGCTGTTGATTTGAAAGGTACTCGTCAGTGATGAAGATCATCAGGGTACAAATCTGCCGACATTGATTTTATTTGAACAATAGCTTTTTACTCTTTTAATAATAACTGTGTTACTTTCGTATCACTATCAATAAAATCTATAATACCTTTATGCAATAAATATATAAAAGATATTCCTATTACAAATAAAGAATTTAAAATTATTATAATGTTTAAATTATAAGTATCTATTATATATCCTGACAATAAATTAGAAATAGGGATGCTAAGATTACCAAAAAATGAAATATTCGAAATAACTTTGGTTCTTAAATTGTCTGGTAGAGAACTGATCAACTTACTATCAATGGATACATTGATCCAATTTTTACTAATTCCAATTGTTATAAGTGCCAAATAAAATATTGAAATATTATTATTTAGTATAGCTAAAAAACCAAATCCCAGCATGATAGATGAATAAAATACAAAGTTACTTAATCTTTTAAATTTCAAACTAATTGGTTCGTATAAAAAACTGCCTAAGATAACTCCTATAGCAATACAGGAAGTTGCGAAGCCATAGCTAATAGATTCCAGCTTAAATACTTCTTTTATCATATATACATTTATGATTTGCATTGGTCCGAATGCAATTCCAATGATAAAACTATAAATAAATAATATTCTGACTATTGGATTTTTTATTGTATAATTTAACCCTAACTTAATATCATTATAAAAATTAATATTTCTCGATTTTTTATTTATCTGGCTATTTGTTTTTATGTGATAAATCATTATAGAAGCAAGTATTAGCATAAATAACATTAACATAAATGATAATGTCATTCCCAGAGTATAAAACAACCAACCACCGATTGTGCCTGATAGAATACTGACTGTTGAATTTATTCTCATAATAATATTATGAGCCTTTGGTAATAATTCTTTATTTATTATTTCAACGATAAAACCGGTACATCCAACTTTTGTAATGCCATTTCCTAATGTATAAAGAGATTGAAATATAATCAATGCAGATATTGATAGTGTGTTTAATTCATTAATTAAAATAACTATCAGGCAAGATATTATTTGTATAACTATTCCTACCTGAATTATCTTTTTTCTTTGAAAATTATCCCCTAGAGGAGACAATAATATATTAGATATTATGGATATAAAAACAGTGGGTATAACCACATAGCTAATATAAATGGCTCTTTGGTAGGTGTCAAAAATCCACCAACTTATGGATATAGTTATAGCAATGTTGCCAAGATTGATTAGAACAAATGCCAAACGATACAGCCAAAAGTTGATCCCTAAATTCTTTTGTTCAAAAAACGCTCTATTTTTAGACATGGTATTGTAGATATTGTATTCCGTCGTTTATCACCTATTTATGCGGGCGTAATAAACTGCGACCCTACGAATGAATTTAACCGCTTGTTATGCTATTGTCGAATGGAATGATGAATTTTTTTGAGTAAGAACACAAAAATGAAACTTGATTAGCTTTCGCTATGGTACAACAATGATGATGTTAGGTGCGTAGCGGTAGATGTGTGACCTTGCCGAACAGTTAGCGATTTCTCACCTGCTGGATAACTCTTACCAACAGCTTTCCGGCGGTGAACAGACCCGAGTGCAACTCGCCCGTTGTTTGATGAAACAAGCCCCGATCTTGCTTGCTGATGAACCGATTGCCGCTCTCGACCCCTACTACCAAATCGACATTATGCAGCAGCTCAAAGCCCTAACCCCAACACAGACCTGCGTGGTGGTGATTCATCATTTGCCCCTTGCCTACCGCTTTTGCGATGAAATCATTCTGCTCAAAAACGGCAATTTACTCGCCAACGGCAACACACAAGCGGTCTTAAATGCCGAAAATATTGCAAAAGCTTTTGGGGTGAAAGCTGAAATGGATTGGGGAAAAAGGGAAATGTGGGGGATTGAGAAGTTGGAAGTGTAGTTCCTATTTTGGTGATTTTTTGAGAAATCGGAAGTTAAGTTCCAACTTGTTAATTTTTTTATAAAAATGGAGCTTAATTTCCAATTTGAGGCGGCTATGATTTCCCATGAAAGCTACTTGCAAGAACTGCTCCAATTCAGAAAACAGATAAAACAATCTATATCCAAGTGGCTTATGAAATCCCTGAGAATACCCACGAAACCGATAATTTACTGCATATTAAGGATAACTATAAGAAAATCCTGATCACAGGCAGATATTACGATCAATCCGAGATTGATGGGATTGAAGTGATTTATATTGTGGATTGGTTGTTGAGTTAAATGGCTGGGGGCAAGTTATTTTATCCTTTAAAGAGGATAACCTTGCAAATATACGCTAAAAGGTATAAAGTTATCCTTATCCCTTCTAGCGTATAAGGAAAACAGAATGTTCCCCATGGTTGCTACCACGCCACAAATGTTGGCACACGCAGTGAAAGAATACCGTAACTTACAGAAAAAATCGCAAACTGAAGTTGCCACAGTTGCTAACACTAAGCAATCGACGATCTCCATATTTGAAAATGATCCCACTGGCACAAAAATTGAAACTTTGTTCAATATTTTAATGGCATTAGAATTAGAGTTAGTCGTCCAGCCTCGCCCGAAAAGTCGTGATATTTTGCAAGATGAAGAGGGCGAGATATGGTAGGCAATGTACTGACGGTTGCGATGAATGGGTTAGAAGTTGGGCATTGGCAAAAACTTTCTAGCGGAGCAACGGAATTTTGTTATATCCCGAGCTGGCTCAACTCTCCACGAAAACGAGCGATTTCTCTTTCATTACCGCTATCGGATCAAATTTATCGTGGTGATGTAGTCTATAATTTTTTCGATAATTTGTTGCCGGACAATGAATTAATTCGCTCCCGTATTCAGCAACGTTTTCAAACCACCACAAAATCGCCGTTCGATTTGCTTTCGGCAATCGGGCAAGACTGTGTGGGAGCTATTCAGCTTTATAATCAAACACCTTCGCCCACTCAGAACATTAACGCTCAAAAGCTGGTAGATCAGGAAATTGAGCATATTTTACAAAATTATCAAAGCCTGCCACTGGGTATGGCGGAGCAGGCAGATTTCCGTATTTCAATTGCTGGTGCGCAGGAAAAAACGGCCTTTCTTTACCATCAAGGCGAATGGAAACGCCCGTTGGGTTCAACGCCAACCACACATATTTTCAAATTACCGATCGGTGTTGTTGGACAAGGGCAAATCGACCTTTCGAATAGTTGTGAAAATGAGTGGCTCTGTTTGAATATTTTGCGGGTATTTGGCTTGCCTGTATCTCAGGCGGAAATTGCCTATTTTGGTGAAACCAAAGTGCTGATTATCGAACGTTTTGACCGCCGTTGGGCGAAGGACAATAGCTATTTGCTCCGTTTACCACAAGAAGATATGTGCCAAGCGTTTAACATTGCTCCGGCTCGGAAATATGAAAATGATGGTGGCGTTGGTATTCTGCCAATTATGCAACTCCTCAAAGGTTCGAGCAATGCACTTGCCGATCAAAAAGCCTTTTTCAAAGCCCAAATTCTGTTTTGGCTGCTCTGTGCAATTGACGGACACGCCAAAAATTTCAGCCTATTTTTAGAACCTAACAACCGCTATAAACTTACGCCGTTTTACGATGTGATTTCCGCCTACCCATTGATTAGCCCGAAAGGCTTGCAAAAACAGAAAGTTAAAATGGCAATGGCGTGGCACGGCGAGCAGAATAAGCACTATCTTTGGGATAAAATCCAACTTCGACATATTTTTAATACTGCAAAGTTAGCAGGCTTATCAAAACAGACAGTGGAGGAAATATTACAGGAGATTGTTGTGGCTTCATCACGATTAAATAGTATCCCGACACAACATTTGCCCGAACAAATTGTTGACCCGATTTTGAGTGAGATGGAGAGAAAGTTGGTTGTGGTGAATAGGTAGTGACAAGCGGTCGGTTTTGCGGGGAAATTTGCAAAGTTTTTGAGAGAATTGACCGCTTGTTAATAGAGAAATTACTTCTGTTTTAACAAAGAGATGATCTCTTTTAATGAGTTAATCTCGTTTTGCTTTTGCTCTAATAGCTGATCTTTTGCTTTTATCAACTCTTCTTTATGCGCAATCATATTCTCTTTTACCTGTATTTCTAATTTTAATTTCTCTAATTCAATAGTTTGAGTTTCCTGAATACCGTAGTAAACCGTATTATTATCTACAGTGTCATTCATCATAAAATAGACACCTTTGTTTGCATTATGCATAAATTCCAATGCATCCATATTAAACAAATTGGCTATTTGTTCTAATTTATCTAAGGTAAGTTTGGTTTCACCTCTCTCAATTTTAGCGTAGCCATTCAAAGACATATGTAGCTTTTCTGCCATTTCCTCCTGTGACCACTGCTTGATTTCCCTTAATGCTCTGATTTTTTGATTGTATTCCATAGATACCTACTGTTAGGCGAAATTCACCCACAAAAAGCGTAATTTTCTCCATTTTCTGTGGGTGGTTAAGTGAAATAAAAAAACTATACTGATTCTAGTTTTTATTTGTTCATTTATCAAGCAATGCTTGAACTAAGAGAGTTACATTATGGCTAATTTTGGCTTTCCTGTCGAAACAATCCTTGTCTTTTTTGGGGTTATTATCTTTTCGGTGTACCTTGATTTGTTTGCTCATCGCAATACCAAAGAGATTACAGTTAAAGATGCTTCACTTTGGTCACTATTTTGGATTGGGCTAGCTTTAGCTTTTTATGGTTATTTATGGGCGAGATTTAATAAGGAATCTGCTGATCTTTATCTTGCTGGTTATGTGTTAGAGAAAAGTCTATCGATTGATAATCTAATGGTTTTCGTTGCTATTTTTGCATCATTTGGAATCACGGGCAAATTGCAACACCGTATTCTTTACTGGGGGATTATAGGAGCATTGGTTTTCCGTGCAATATTTGTGGTCATTGGAGCAAGCCTATTTACAGCAAGCCCTTATGTTGGTTTTATTTTTGCTGCTTTTGTCATTTGGAGTGGATATAAAATGCTCAGCAGTAATAATGAGTCAGAGGAAGAGATTGAAGATTATTCTAATCATTGGAGCGTCCGCTTTATCGGAAAAACAATGCGTGTTTATCCAAAATTGTTTGGAGAGCGTTTCTTTATTAAACATAATGAATTGAGTGCAGAAAATGTAGCCTTAGTCACTCGTAAAGGGATTCGTTATGCTACACCGGCATTCCTCTGCCTTATAGCAATTGAAACCTCAGATGTTGCATTTGCTTTTGATTCTGTTCCTGCCGTCATTGCCGTTACCCAAGAACCATTATTGGTTTATGCTGCGATGATTTTCGCTATTTTAGGGTTGCGTAGCCTTTACTTTATCTTAGCTGCATTGACTAAATATTTAGTTCATCTTGAAAAAGCAGTAATAGCATTACTTTTCTTTATTGGTATCAAAATGGGAATCCAATCTTGGAACCACGCTTTTGGTGATACAGGTATTCATATTTCTCCAAATGCCAGTTTATTGATTGTATTGGGCACATTGGCTGTTGGGATACTGGCTTCTCTAATCTTTCCAAACAAAGAGGAAAAGTAAATGAACGCTATTAAAAAATTTATTGCTCGTTTATTACTCCACCCCTATCTTAGAGTTTTGATCATACTGTTTTCCATAATAGGAATATCACAATTTTCCTACTTTAAAGACATTGAGAATGACTATTTTGGATATGGGTTAAGCATTACTGGCATTATTATAATTTGGTTTTTACTGGATTTTATTGCCATCCTTTTATTAAAAAAGCCTCAGCAGAAAGTGGAAATTCCTACTTTATTTATTTCTTGGTTAAAAGAAAAAGCAGGGATTACTACAGGGGTTGTGTTAGCTTTTAGTTTTATTGTAGCCGCTATTTGGCTGATTTCTTTCGGCTATAATAAATACCAAGATTACCAGAACAATAAACCTATTGACTATGCCGCTGCGTTAGCAGATAACAGTGTTGAATCTTGGGAAAGATATTTAAAACAAAATCCCAACTCTATTGACAGAATGGAAATTGAAGAGCGGATAATTCGACTAGAAACAGAAACAATCCTGAAACATAAAGATACAGGTAAACTCCCTATCAGCAATAAGCAGAGTAAGTATTATAGCTCTATTTCTCATATCCAAGTTAATAACGGAACAGGTTGTGTATTAACAATGCGATATGTCGGCAATAATGTAATGAAAATTGTTATTCCGGTTGGGCAAACTTATAAGATCAGTTTAGATAGTGGGAATTACGCTGTAGCAGCCAGTGCTTGTAATAGTAATTATGGTTCATATGAGGAATTTAGTGGAAACCATAATGTTAAATATTATATGACTCGCTGATAAATCGAATTTTATTCATCAACTCAATGGAGAATTTATATGTCAGTATCTTTATCAAAAGGCGGTAATGTAAGCCTAAGTAAAAATGCCCCTAATTTAACTAAATTAGTGATTGGATTAGGTTGGGATGTTCGAGCAACAGATGGTGCTGAATTTGACCTTGACGGCTCAGCATTTATTTTAGATGCGACAGGTAAAGTACGTTCAGATGCCGATTTTATTTTTTATAACAACTTGAAATCAATTGATGCTAGTGTTGAACATACAGGTGATAATCGTACAGGAGCTGGCGATGGTGATGATGAAAGCATCATTGTACACCTTGACAAATTACCTACTACGGTAGAAAAAATTGCGATTACAGTAACTATTCATGAAGCAGAATCAAGAAAACAGAGTTTTGGTCAAGTTATTGGTGCATTTGTTCGTTGTGTCGATGGGGCAAATAATAATGAAATTGCTCGTTTTGATTTAAGTGAGGATGCTTCAACCGAAACAGCGATGATTTTTGGTGAAATCTATCGCCATAATGGAGAATGGAAATTCCGTGCCGTAGGACAAGGCTTTGCTGGTGGTTTAGCAGCATTAGCAAGAAATTACGGTATTAATATTTAATTGGAAATAAATGGGTAAGTAATTACCCATTTTTTATGGAGAAAAAAATGGCTATTGATGTAACTAAAAAACCTAAAATATCACTCAGCAAAGTGATTCTAGAAAAGTCTGGGGATTCCACTCGTATTGATTTATCTAAAAGCAATGATCAAAATATTGTGATCAATTTAAATTGGACACAAAAGAAAAATGCCGGATTATTTGCTAACCTATTTAATAAAAATCAAGATATTGACCTAGATTTAGGTTGCTATTATGAGTTAAATAATGGGCAATCTTCAGTGATTGATGGGTTACAGTTCTCTCATAATCGAGGAGGAGCGAGAAATCAACGAACTCGACAAGGCTGTTATACCGAAGCACCTTATATTTGGCACTGTGGCGATGATCGAGGTGCTGGCAATAGTTCAGGCGAGAATATTTTAGTAAATCCCCAAGGCGCTCAACATATTAAACGGATTATCGTTTACTGTTTTATTTATGAAGGTGTAGCAAAATGGGGAGAATCTGATGCTGTCGTTACAGTCAAAGTACCTAACCAACCGGATATTGTTGTTGAAATGGGAAGGCAAACTGATCCAAGAACTTTCTGTGCGATTGCCTCTATAGAGTTTCACGGAAATCAAATGTCAGTTCGTAAAGAAATCACTTTCCATAATGGCCATAAAGAGTGCGATCACTATTATGGATGGGGATTTAACTGGGGTGCTGGTTCTAAATAAAGGAAAGCGGACGAAAGTCCGCTTTCCTAGCTTTTCCAATAGTTTTCCTAGTTTATATTTAACTATCATTTATTCATGATATGTGAATACGGACCATCACTTCTTAATATATGTCTTAATTCAAAGTATGGGACTTCTACATTCCAAGCCCCTAATGCATAAGGACCAACTTGATAGGGAGGAAATAAAAATCTTAGCCCAGTATCAGTAATTAGAAAATTCTCAAAATTTCCATCATGAGCTGATGCTCCCTCTTTGAACCAGTTCATAGTATGTTCATCTACTTCTTCTCCTGTTTTTTCCCAATATTCTTTGCGAAGTTGTTTAATTGTATACTCACTAATTATTTCCAAATAGCTAGTTCTGGGCTCAAATAAATCTTCTAATCTGATTCTTATTATTGAATTTCTACTAGTGTCGAAATTAAATGTACTAAATGCAATTTGACCATGTGCTGCTCCTGAAAAATAATAATATAATGTCATATATATAGAAATAATGTTATTTGAAACAAATGCTATATCAAAACTTTCTGAATATTCGTTTTTTATGTCACTATTCAATTCCTCTTCTGTTAAGATTATTTTCTCTAATTTCTCCTGTCTTAGTTCTGATAATATTTTTATTGCATTCCCTAAAAAATATGCACTCAGTTCCGATGCTACTTCAGGTTTCGAGTCTGATACAAAAGAAGGATAGGTAATATCAATGTTGTGTCCCAAATTATCATCCCAGCTTTCTTGAATTTCATTACTCTTGATTAAATATGGTCCATTAGATGTACCTATTGTAATTGCAATAGATTGCTGTTTAGCAGCTATGAGAAGAGACTCTCTAATACTATTAAATGAATTACCATCTATATTTCTTATAAACTGCAATCGTCTTGAAATATCATCTGGAACATTACACTCTTCAATTATTATAGGAATGATATAGATGTCATCTTGTTGCCTATATTTTAGTTTATTCATAGCTTCATTAAATTCTCTTCTAACAAAACCTCTTTTTCCTACACTACTGCTAGAAAGTAATAATATAACAACATTAGCGTTATTTAATGCCTTGTCTATTTCAAACTCCCAATTTTGTCCTGCTATAAGTTTTTTTATATCCATCCAAGGGGTAAATCCTGATTTTTCTAGCCACTCATAATATTTTTCTGCAATTACTTCATCTTCTTTTGCATAACTAATAAATACATTTAAAGACATGTTATTTCTCCAAAATAAAAGTTATAAAATAATCACCATCATTGAATCAATATAGTTTTACTAATTAGAACACTATATGTTTTTAAACCCCACCCTCAGCCTGCGACTTCACATCTTGTTTCATTGCCACACTTAACCATTTCTTCGCCGTGAGCTCGTCCCAACCTTTGCGTTTCGCATAATCCACCACTTGGTCTTCGTCAATTTTGCCGAGTGTGAAGTAGTTGCTGGCAGGGTGGGTGAAGTACCAGCCGCAGACGGAGGCGGCAGGCCACATGGCATAGCTTTCGGTGAGTTTCATGCCGATCCGTTGTTCGACTTCGAGTAAATCCCAGATGATCTGTTTTTCGGTATGCTCAGGGCAGCTCGGGTAGCCCGGGGCGGGGCGGATTCCTCGGTAGTTTTCACGGATCAAGCGGTCGTTATCGAAGGTTTCTTCGCTATATCCCCATACTTTGGTGCGTAGCTCAAAGTGTAGGTATTCCGCCATTGCCTCTGCCAAACGGTCGCCAACGGCTTGGAGCAGAATGGCGTTGTAGTCATCGCCTGCCGCTTTGTAGCCTTCTACTAAATCGTGTTCTTCAATGCCGGCACAGACGGCGAACATACCAAACCAGTCTTGTTGTCCGCTTGCTTGGTCAGCGATAAAATCGCTTAAACAGAGGTTATACGGGCTTTTGCTGTTTTTGCCTCGTTCAGATTGTTGGCGGAGGTGGTAGGATTTTCCGATACAAGCGATGCGATCTTCGTTTAAAATTGCAATATCATCGCCCTCACGCACGGCAGGGAAAATCCCCATAATCCCGCTTGGGTTGAGCTTGCCGTTTTGCTCAAATTCGTCCAGTACCCGTTGGGCATCGTTATAGACACGGCGTGCCTCTTCGCCGCCCTCCGGATAATCAAAGGCATCAGGATAACCGCCCATTAAGCCCCAGAGCATAAAGAACGGCGACCAGTCGATAAATTTGCGCAGGGTGGCAATCGGCACATTTTTGTATTCGATAATACCGGTCTGTTTTGGCGTTGGCGGCACATAATCCGCCCATTCGCCACTAAATCCGTTAAAGCGATTGGCTCTTGCTTCCTCAATGGATAAACCGTTGCGAAGTGGTTTGCGAACGGCAAATTTACGCTGAATTTCTTCGTACTCGGCTTTGGTTTTTTCCCAAATTTCATCTCGGGTTTCCGGATTCATCAGCGCTGCACACACCGTCACACAGCGGGAGGCATTAGCGGTGTAGATCACCGGATAGTTATATTTCGGGTAGAGCTTAATTGCCGTGTGTTCTTTGGACGTGGTTGCCCCACCAATCATCACCGGTAAGTTGAGTTTCAAGCGGTTCATTTCACCTAAAAAATACTCCATTTCGTCCAGCGATGGCGTGATTAGCCCACTTAGCCCAATGATGTCGGCTTTTTCCCGAATGGCAGTTTCGATAATCACATCGGCAGGCACCATCACACCTAAGTCGATCACTTCAAAGTTATTACACTGCAACACCACGCTAACGATGTTTTTGCCGATGTCGTGTACATCGCCTTTTACAGTGGCGATCACCATTTTGCCATTGCTCGATCCTTTCTGCTTGGTGGCGTTGATATACGGCTCTAAATAGGCAACGGACTGTTTCATTACCCGAGCCGATTTCACCACTTGCGGTAGGAACATTTTACCGTCTCCGAACAGGTCGCCCACCACGTCCATACCCGCCATTAGCGGCCCTTCAATCACTTCCAGCGGAGAGGCAAATTGCTGGCGAGCCTCTTCGGTATCTTCAATGATGTAGGTGGTAATGCCTTTCACGAGGGCGTGTTTTAAACGCTCTGCCACAGGTAAGTTTCGCCATTCGGCGGCACTTTCATCGGCACTTTCTACTTTTACGCCCCGATATTTTTCGGAAATTTCCAACAGGCGGTCGGTGGCGTCATTACGGCGGTTCAGCACCGCATCTTCAATCGCCTCTCGCAGTTCAGGGTCGAGGTCGTCATAAATCGCCAACTGCCCTGCGTTCACGATCCCCATATCCATTCCGGCTTTGATGGCATAGTAGAGGAACACGGCGTGAATGGCTTCCCGCACCACATTGTTGCCACGGAAAGAGAAGGAGACATTCGACACCCCGCCGGAAATTTTGGCGTATGGCAAGTCTCGTTTAATCCGTTCACAGGCTTGGATAAAGTCCACCCCGTAGTTATTGTGTTCTTCAATACCGGTGGCAATCGCAAAAATGTTCGGGTCGAAAATAATGTCTTCCGGTGGGAAATCGAGCTGATCGACCAAAATCCGATAGGCTCGGGTACAGATTTCTACCTTGCGTTCTTCGGTATCCGCTTGCCCGACTTCGTCAAACGCCATCACTACCACCGCAGCCCCATATCGGCGGCAGAGTTTGGCTTGGTGAATAAATTTTTCTTCGCCCTCTTTGAGGGAAATTGAGTTCACAATCGGCTTGCCCTGCACGGTTTGCAAGCCCGCCTCGATCACCTCCCATTTCGAGGAGTCAATCATAATCGGCACTTTTGCCGCCTCAGGTTCGGTAGCAAGAATGTTGAGGAAACGGGTCATACATTTTTTGGAATCGAGCAACGCCTCGTCCATATTCACGTCAATCACCTGCGCCCCGTTTTCCACTTGGCTGATGGCAATTTCAATCGCTTCCGCAAATTTCTCTTCTTTAATCAGCTTCTTAAATTTTGCCGAACCGGTGACATTATTGCGTTCGCCCACATTTACAAACAGCGAATTATCGTCAATCGTGAGTGGTTCTAAGCCCGACAAACGCATAGCGGTTGGAATTTCAGGTAATTTACGAGGCGCAACGCCTTTGGTGGCTTCGGCAAAGGCTTGGATATGCTCCGGCGTTGTACCACAACAGCCGCCGACAATGTTCAGCCAGCCGAGTTCTGCCCACTCTTTGATGTAAGTCGCCATCTCTTCCGCCCCTAAATCGTACCCGCCAAAAGCGTTTGGCAAGCCGGCATTCGGGTGAACCGAAACAAAAGTCTCACTGATTTTTGACATCATCTCCACATAAGGGCGAAGTTCCTTAGGCCCGAGCGCACAGTTCAAGCCGAACGTCAGCGGTTTGGCGTGGCGGAGCGAGTTATAAAACGCCTCAGTAGTCTGCCCCGACAGCGTTCGCCCTGAGGCATCGGTAATCGTGCCGGAGATCATAATCGGCAATTTCACACCCAGCTCATCAAACACGGTTTCAATCGCAAACACCGCAGCTTTGGCGTTCAGGGTATCGAAAATGGTCTCTATCATAATCAGATCCGCCCCGCCCTCAATCAAACCTCGGGTTGCCTCGGCGTAGGCTTCCACCAGTTGCACAAAGGTAATGTTACGGAAACCGGGGTCATTCACATCTGGGGAGATCGAGCAAGTTCTATTAGTCGGGCCGAGAATACCTGCAACAAAGCGGGGTTTTTCAGGGGTGGAGTACTTATCCGCTGCTGCTCGTGCCAATTTCGCCCCTTCAAAATTGAGTTCATAGGCAATATGCTCTAATGCATAGTCGGCTTGGGCAATAGTGGTCGCAGAGAAAGTGTTGGTTTCAATAATATCTGCCCCAGCGGCAAGGTATTTTTCGTGAATTTCCGCAATCACATCAGGGCGTGTGAGAATCAATAAATCGTTATTGCCTTTGAGATCTACTGGGCTATCTTTAAAGCGTTCAGCACGGAAATCCGCTTCGGTCAGTTTATATTCTTGAATCATCGTCCCCATCGCACCATCTAGGATTAAAATGCGTTGAGAGAGGGCTTGCTGAAGAGCAGAAAATTTGTTTTGCATAATGGTCTTTTATCTTAGAAAAAATTAGTGCTAAGTTACCGTTTCTTACAACTTTTTGCAAAATTTTATGCAAAATTGACCGTTTGTTTTTAGGGCGTATTGATGTTTTAAATAGCGTGTCGTTAAAATAAAGCAAAAAGAATATAAGGAGCAAAAAATGAACAGCATTCAATTGTTGCCACCGGAGATTAATATTGTTCGTTACAACGAATTAGACGTATTAGAAATCTCACACCCTAAGTGTTGTGCCAAAATTGCCTTGCAAGGTGCTCATCTATTTAGTTGGCAACCTAGCCACGCTAAGCAAGATGTATTATGGATAAGTGAAATCGAGCCTTTTAAAGCGGGTAATGCCATTCGCGGAGGTATCCCAATTTGTTATCCGAATTTTGGCAACGGCTTAGATGGTAAACAGAAACCTTCACATGGATATGCACGTATTTCCAGCTGGGATTTAAGCTCTTATCGTATTGAACCTCATGCGGTGTATATAACCCTACAGCTCGCTCAGCAGGCTAAAATTGAAATGATGCTTGGAGAACAAGCAACCCTGCATTTTACCAAGTTAGATAGTGAGCCAAGCCAGTTGGCATTGCATAGCTATTTTAATATTGCAGATATTACTCAAACCAAGGTAAGCGGTTTGCCAACGCGTTGTTTTGACAAGCTGACTCAGCACGAGCAAGCGGTCGAAAGTCCACGAAAAATTGCAGAAAACATTGATTGTATTTATACGCTGCAACAGCCTATATCTGTTATTGATGATAATGCCAACCAGCGGCAAATTGAAGTTGAACATATAAATGCCAGCGAAATTGTGCTATGGAATCCGTGGCGTCAGCCGACAAACGGTATGAGCGAAACAGGCTATAAAACGATGGTTTGTGTAGAAACCGCACGAATTTACCGCTTGCTTGCTCAGAATGAAACAGTGGGTGTGAAGATTTGTGTGAAATAGTGTAGAATTTGGCAAATTTTTATAATGGAATAAAAAATAATGACAACGTTAAAAAACGATCGTTACTTAAAAGCCCTTTTACGTGAACCTGTGGATATGACACCTGTGTGGATGATGCGACAAGCAGGGCGCTATTTACCAGAGTATAAAGCCACTCGTGCGATCGCTGGCGATTTTATGTCGCTTTGTCGTAATGCGGATTTGGCTTGTGAAGTGACCCTTCAACCGCTACGCCGCTATGCGTTAGATGCAGCGATTCTTTTTTCCGATATTCTCACCATTCCTGATGCAATGGGTTTAGGTTTAAGTTTTGGTGCTGGTGAAGGCCCAAAATTTGCACGCCCAATCACAAATAAGGCAGAGATTGATAATCTCCCGATTCCTGATCCCGAAGGTGAATTACAATATGTGATGAATGCGGTGCGTACGATTCGCCGAGAATTAAAAGGCGAAGTGCCGTTAATTGGTTTTTCAGGCAGCCCTTGGACACTTGCCACTTATATGGTGGAAGGCGGTTCAAGCAAAGCCTTTACCAAAATCAAAAAAATGCTCTATACCGAGCCGCATTTACTCCACGCATTATTAGATAAATTGGCTGACAGTGTTGTTTTATATCTTAATGCCCAAATTAAAGCAGGGGCACAAGCTGTGATGGTATTTGACACATGGGGCGGTGTGTTAGCGCACAAAGATTATGAAGAATTTTCACTACGCTATATGCACAAAATCGTCGATGGCTTAATCCGTGAAAATGAAGGCAGAAAAGTCCCAGTCACACTCTTTACCAAAGGTGGTGGCTTGTGGCTAGAAAAAATGGCGGAAACAGGCTGTGATGCGTTAGGATTAGACTGGACAGTAGATATTGCTGATGCGAGAAAACGTGTGGGGCATAAAGTGGCGTTGCAAGGCAATATGGATCCAAGCGTGCTTTATGCAAGCCCTGAGCGTATTCAGCAAGAAGTGAAAGCGATTTTAGCAGGGTTTGGTAACGGCTCAGGGCATGTGTTTAATCTTGGACACGGCATTCACCTAGACGTACCAACCGAAAGCCCGAAAATTTTTGTGGATAGTATTCACGAGTTTTCTAAATCGTATCATCGTTGATTTTACAAAAAATATACTAAAATCAACCGCTTGTAGGGTGCAATTTGTTGCACCTCTGACAAAATAAATTGTTTTAACGGTGCAACAAGTTGCACCCTATGGGAAAAATAAATGCGAAACCCAATCCACAAACGTATGGAACGCTTCGAGAGTTGGCAACATCTCACATTTATGGCGTGCTTATGTGAACGAATGTTGCCGAATTTTCAGCTGTTTTGTGATGTGACAGAACAACCTGAAAAAGCGAAAACTTACCAAAATATCCTAAATCTTGTTTGGGAATTTCTAACAGTTAAAGGCGCAAAAATCAATTTTGAAAATCAGCTGGAAAAACTAGAAGAGATTATTCCTGATGTAAACGAATTTGATTTTTATGGTGTTTTCCCTGCTGAAGATGCGTGCCAAGCGTTATCCGATTTATTGCATACTATCATTGCAGGCGAATTTTTAGAACAATCTATTAAGCTCAGCCAACTCTCTTTAGCGACTGTAGCAACTTACTTAGAAACTCAGCAAGATCGAGAACTCAATGAAACGGAATTAAAAAATTCTGCGGAAATTCAGGAAGAGCTTGATGTTCAATGGCAAATTTATCGCTTACTAAATGAGTGTGAGGAACGCGATATTGAGCTGATTTTAGAGCTGAAAAAAGAGTTGCGAGAGAGTGGAATTAGTAATATTGGGTTAAAATTTAATCAATAAGTGTGATCTGCGCAACAATTTCAACATTATTCACTTTGAGAAATGCGTAGATTGAATTAAGCTAAGCAACGCTTTTATGCAAATTTCTTTGATCTGGCAGGAATGCCGAAAATTCAAATCTTTTAGAGGATAACACTATGAACAAAACTGAATTAATCGATGCAATCGCAGCGTCTGCTGAATTAAGCAAAAAAGATGCAAAAGCCGCATTAGAAGCAACTTTAGAAGCGATCTCTGCAAGCCTAAAAAAAGGTGATGCGGTTCAACTAATCGGTTTCGGTACTTTCAAAGTAAATCACCGCAAAGCGCGCACTGGTCGTAACCCAAAAACTAACGAAGCAATTGAAATTCCAGCATCTAACGTACCAGCGTTCGTTGCGGGTAAAGCATTAAAAGATTTAGTAAAATAATTCTTTGTACAGATTTCTTAAAAGCCTAGATTTTATCTAGGCTTTTTTGCGTTTATAAAAACGTGTTTTTCCGCTACAATAGCACTGTTTTTTTACTCCATTTTAGACAAATAATGAAACCATCAATTATTAGCAAATTAGAAAGCTTAGCAGAACGCCACGAAGAGTTACAGGCATTGCTAGGCGACCCATCAGTGATTAACGATCAAGAGAAATTCCGTAGTTATTCCAAAGAGTATGCCCAGTTAGAAGAAGTGGTTGGAGCATTTAATCGTTGGAATAAATTGCACGCCGATATTGAAGATGCACAATTACTGTTAGACGATCCTGATATGAAAGAGATCGCCCAAGAAGAGATTGAGCAAAATAAAGCAGAGATTGAGCAAACTGAACAACAGTTACAAATTCTTTTATTACCAAAAGATCCAAACGATGAATACAACGCATTCTTAGAAATTCGTGCGGGAACAGGTGGTGATGAAGCGGGGATTTTCGCAGGGGATTTATACCGTATGTATAGCCGTTATTGTGAAAGTAAACGCTGGCGTATTGAAGAGCTTTCGGCCAATGAAAGTGAGCAAGGTGGTTATAAAGAAATTATTGTGAAAATTTCGGGTGAAGGCGTTTACGGGCAGCTCAAATTTGAATCGGGCGGCCACCGTGTACAACGTGTGCCAAAAACTGAATCACAGGGGCGTATCCACACGTCTGCGTGCACCGTTGCAGTAATGCCTGAATTGCCAGAGAGCGAATTGCCAGAAATTAACCCATCGGATTTGCGTATTGATACCTACCGTTCATCAGGTGCGGGTGGTCAGCACGTGAATACCACCGACTCTGCGGTGCGCATTACTCACATTCCAACAGGTATCGTGGTAGAGTGTCAAGACGAACGTTCACAACATAAAAACAAAGCGAAAGCATTAGCAGTGTTAGCCTCTCGCATTGTTCAAGTGGAAAAAGAGAAACAAGCTCAAGAGCAAGCGGATACTCGCCGTAATCTACTTGGTTCGGGCGACCGTTCAGATAAAATCCGCACTTATAACTACCCACAAGGGCGTGTTACCGATCACCGTATCAATCTTACCGTTTACCGCTTAGATGAAGTCATGAACGGCAAAATTGATGAGTTAATTCAGCCGATTATCACCGAATACCAAGCGGATCAGTTGGCAGCGTTGTCGGATCAGCCGTAATAAAGATTGTATAACTAGTGCTAAATCCTGCATTTCTGCTCGATGTGATTCCCCTCTTTAGCAAAGAGGGGTTAGGGGAGATTTGGCAGGTGTGATTGGCGGAGTGAGAGAGTAATTGATAGCTGAAATTTGTTGATAATTTATGCATTTTTATAACTTATTTTCTTCGATAATTTCTTCTGCCAAATCTCCCCCTGCCCCTCTTTGCTAAAGAGGGGAGTCAGATCACAACAAAGATAGATTAAACAATGAACTACGCCCAATGGCTCACATTCGCCACTCAGCAATTACTTAAAAACGTTAAGAATGATCCGTTTTTAAATGCAAAATTTGACGCAAATTTACTGCTACAAGCGGTAACAAAACGTTCAAAATCTGCCATTTTTGCTTTTGCGGAGACAGAATTAACGGAAAATGAATTAACTGAATTAACGGAAAAATTGGCTCGCCGTGTGAAAGGTGAGCCAATGGCGTATATTTTAGGCGAGCGTGAGTTTTGGTCTTTGCCTTTAAAGGTCTCTCCGCACACGTTAATTCCCCGCCCAGATACTGAACGCTTAGTTGAACTTGCCCTTGATAGAGCTTACAAACGGTTAGAAAGTCAGAAAAGAGTGCAAATTTTGGATCTCGGCACAGGCACGGGAGCGATTGCATTAGCACTTGCTAGTGAGCTGAAAGAGAAAGCGGGAATAGTAGGGGTAGATCGCATCATAGAAGCAGTAGAGCTTGCTGAACAAAATCGGCAAAATCTTGGTTTTGATAATGTCTGTTTTTTACAAAGTGATTGGTTTTCAGCATTAGGTGAGCGTAAATTTGACATTATCGTCAGTAATCCGCCTTATATTGATGCTGATGATGAAAATTTAATGGTTGGTGATGTTCGTTTTGAACCCTTGTCTGCATTAGTTGCCGAACAGCAGGGTTTAAGTGATTTGCAAAAAATTATTCAAAATGCACCGCTTGCATTGAATAAAAATGGCGTTTTACTGCTTGAACATGGTTGGCAGCAAGCTTTTGCTGTACAAGAATTATTTAAACAAAATCAATGGGATAACATTCAAACCGCACAGGATTATGGCGGTAATGATAGAGTAACGAGTGCCGAATGGAACAGATAAATTTTCAACCTCCTTTTTCTAAAAAAGAGCGGGTTGCATTACAGCAATTTTTATATCGAGAATTAATTCGTATTAGTTTGTTATTAGATAATAATCTCACCGCGCCACAGCTTTACGGCAAAATGGCGGCCTTGGTAAAAAAGGCACGCTATGCAGTGAATGCGGATACGGATTTGGCGCGAATTGAGCAGCTTTTAGCATTTTTCTACCAAGAACAGGGGTTTTATTGTCACCACGCAGAATATTATCATTCACAAAATTTAATGTTAAATCAAGTGTTAGATTTAAAGCGTGGTATGCCTGTGTCGTTGGGGGCGGTATTATTACAGCTTGCAAGTGTGTTAGATTTGCCGCTTTATCCCGTCAATTTCCCTACGCAATTATTATTGCAAGCGGAAGTGACTCTTGAAAATGGGCGTAAAGAGAGCCGTTTTATTGATTTGTGGAATGGCACTTATCTTAGCTTTGAACAGATGGAAAAACTGCTTGAAGGCGAAATGGGAGCGAGCACGAGTTTAGCACGCCAGCATTTAAAAATTGCCGAGCCAAGTGAGTTGCTAGAGCGCTTAGAGACGGTGTTAAAGATGGCATTAACTCGCGAGAAAAAATTTGAAGAAACCTTGAGAGTGATTGAATATCGCTTACAGGAGCAACCAGATGATCCTTATGAAATCAGAGATCGAGGCATGATTTTAGCCAGTATGGAGTGTTATCAAGCTGCCATTGAAGATCTCAACTATTTTATCGATCAATGTCCAGATGATCCTTCGGCAATGATGCTCAAAATGGAAATCCCCGCATTAGAGAAACAAGGCAAAGCATTTATTATTCATTAAGTAAATTCTCTTTACGAGAGAAAATAAGGAAACCTTATGCAACAAAAAACCATCAAACTCGGCAATCTTGAAATTGCCAATGACAAGCCATTTACCCTATTTGGTGGGATGAATGTGCTGGAAAGCCGTGATATGGCAATGGCTGTCTGTGAAAAATATGTGGAAGTCACCAATAAACTTGGTGTGCCATATGTGTTTAAAGCCTCATTTGATAAAGCCAACCGTTCCTCGATCCACTCTTATCGAGGGCCGGGTATGGAAGAAGGTTTGAAAATCTTCCAGGAATTAAAAGATACTTTTGGCGTAAAGATCATCACGGATGTACATGAAATTTACCAATGTAAACCCGTTGCCGAAGTGGTTGATATTATCCAGTTACCAGCATTCCTTGCGCGCCAAACCGATTTAGTGGAAGCAATGGCTCGTACTGGTGCGGTAATTAATGTGAAAAAACCGCAATTTTTAAGCCCAGGACAGATGGGCAATATCGTAGAAAAAATTGAGGAATGTGGTAACGATCAAGTGATTCTTTGTGATCGTGGTACAAATTTTGGTTACGATAATTTAGTGGTAGATATGCTCGGTTTCAGTGTAATGAAACAAGTTTCCAAAGGTTGCCCAGTGATTTTTGACGTTACCCATTCATTGCAATGTCGTGATCCATTTGGTGCTGCATCAAGTGGTAGACGTGCTCAAGTTACCGAGCTTGCCCGTGCAGGTTTAGCGGTGGGCATTGCAGGTTTATTCCTAGAAGCTCACCCTGATCCAAACAACGCAAAATGTGATGGTCCATCAGCATTACCACTTTCAACCCTTGAAGCCTTTGTCGGACAGATGAAAGCGATTGATGATTTGGTGAAGTCATTCCCTGAGATTGATACCTCAAAATAATGAACTAAGGGCGAATGATTTCGCCCTTTTGTAAAAAAATTGTTAATTTTAACCGCTTGATATATATTGATTCCGGTATTTTAATCATAAAAAACATAAGGAAACACTATGCTCAACATCGTTTTTTTAGACCGTACAGGCATTCCTGCAACACATGAAATCCCTCGTCCTTCATTTGCTCATAACTGGGTGGAATATGATCGTACTACAGCGGAGCAAACTTTTGAACGAGCTAAAGATGCAGATATCATTATCACGAGTAAAGTGATTTTTGATCGAGAAATGCTTGCTCGTTTGCCAAAATTAAAGCTGATCGCGATTACTGCAACGGGGACGAATAATATTGACACCGTAGCAGCAAAAGAGCTGGGAATAGCGGTTAAAAATGTAACGGGCTACTCTTCGGTTACCGTGCCTGAACATGTTTTGGGAATGATATTTGCCTTGAAACATAGTTTAATTGGTTATCATCGAGATCAAGTCACTTCTGATCGCTGGGCAACTTGCGGGCAATTCTGCTATACCGACTATCCAATCACAGATATTCGTGGTTCAACCTTAGGGGTATTTGGGAAAGGGAATCTTGGCTCAGAAATCGGGCGTTTAGCAACGCTGTTAGGCATGAATGTGCTGTATGCAGAACATAAAGGGGCTACAACAATTCGTGAAGGTTACACGCCATTTGAAGATGTGCTCAAGCAAGCGGATATTGTTACGCTGCATTGCCCATTAACTGAAACTACACAAAATTTAATTAATGCAGAAACCCTCGCATTGATGAAACCAACCGCGTATTTAATCAATACGGGACGAGGACCTTTGGTTGATGAAAGTGCTTTGTTAAATGCCTTAGAAAATGGTGAAATTGCTGGTGCGGCATTAGATGTTTTGGTGAAAGAGCCACCAGAAAAAGATAATCCACTTATGCAAGCGGCTAAACGTTTACCAAATCTACTGATTACGCCACATGTTGCGTGGGCATCGGATAGTGCGGTAACCACTTTAGTCAATAAAGTGGCACAAAATATTGAAGAATTTGTAGTAGTAGGTAAATAGCCTCACTCTACCCTCCCTCTACTCTCCCTTTAGCGTCAATTACAACCGTAAATATTGCTTCTTACGTTTTTAATAAGCAGAATGCGGTTGTTTTCCACTTCTTTTTTCTGTTTTTTGATAAAAATAATTATATAGTGTTATAATTCTCATTCGTATTTTAAATGAAGGTGGTGTGAGTTATGAAAGGAAATAATTTTAATCTACTAGGGAATATCACATGGCTATGGATGAATTCCTCTCTCCATAAGGAATGGAGCTGCAAATTGTTAGCTTGTAATGTTATTCCAGCAATTGAAAATGAACAATATATGCTGCTTGTCGATAATGGGATACCTATTGCTTATTGTAGCTGGGCAGACTTAAATCTGGAGACAGAGGTAAAATATATTAAGGATATTAGTTCGTTAACATCCGATGAATGGCAATCGGGTGATCGACGCTGGATTATTGACTGGGTAGCGCCATTTGGACATTCTCAATTACTTTATAAAAAAATGTGTCAGAAATACCCAGATATGATCGTCAGAGCTATACGGTTTTATCCAAAACAGAAAGAACTAGGTAAAATTACTTATTTTAAAGGAGGTAAATTAGACAAAAAAACAGCAAAAGAACGTTTTGATATATATCAAGAAGAACTGGCAACAGCGTTGAAAAATGAATTTAATTTTATCGAAAAATAAGAGGAGATCTCCCTTATGGGAACTAAACTAACCCTATCAACCTTATCAAATGGAATAAGAAGTACTTTAACTGCAACAAGAGGCGGCTTAAATAGAGCAGGGCAGTCATTAACCCAAGCTGGACAGACTTTAAAAAACGGAGCTAAAAAAATCATTCTCTATATACCAAAAGATTACAAATATGATTCAGGTAGTGGTAATGGATTACAAGATTTGGTTAAAGCTGCTGAAGAGTTAGGTATTGAGGTACAGAAAGAAGAAGGCAATGATATTGCTAAAGCCCAAACTAGTTTGGGAACAATTCAAAATGTATTGGGTTTAACTGAACGTGGTATTGTATTATCCGCACCACAACTTGATAAGCTATTGCAAAAAAATAAAGTAGGTCAAGCATTAGGTTCATCTGAAAGCATTGCGCAAAATTTTAGCCAAGCAAAAACAGTATTATCTGGAGTTCAATCAATTCTAGGATCTGTATTAGCTGGTATGGATTTAGACGAAGCATTGCAGAATGAGAGCGATCAACTTACTCTGGCTAAAGCTGGTTTAGAGTTAACTAACTCATTGATTGAGAATATTGCTAATTCAGTACAAACACTTGATGCCTTTAGTGAGCAAATCAGTCAATTTGGTTCTAAATTACAAAATGTAAAAGGTCTAGGAGCTTTAGGGGATAAACTCAAAAATATCGGTGGACTTGATAAAGCTGGTCTTGGTTTAGATGTCATTTCGGGTTTATTATCAGGTGCGACTGCAGCACTTGTTCTTGCTGATAAAGATGCTTCAACAGCTAAAAAGGTAGGAGCAGGCTTTGAGTTAGCAAATCAAGTAGTTGGTAATATTACGAAAGCAGTTTCTTCATATATTTTGGCTCAGCGTGTTGCAGCAGGATTATCCTCTACGGGCCCTGTTGCTGCTTTAATAGCCTCAACTGTTGCACTTGCTATCAGTCCATTATCGTTTGCGGGTATTGCTGATAAATTTGATCGAGCAAAAAGTTTAGAAAACTATGCTGAACGTTTTAAAAAATTAGGTTATGAAGGTGATAGCTTATTAGCTGAATATCAACATGGTACAGGGACTATTGATGCATCCGTCACTGCAATCAATACAGCATTAGCTGCTATTGCTGGTGGTGTGTCTGCTGCTGCCGCTGGCTCTGTGGTTGCTTCCCCTATCGCTTTACTAGTATCGGGTATTACTGGTGTCATTTCTACGATTTTACAATATTCTAAGCAGGCAATGTTTGAACATGTGGCGAATAAAATTCATAATAAAATTGTAGAATGGGAAAAGAATAATGGTGGTAAAAACTACTTTGAAAATGGTTACGATGCCCGTTATCTTGCGAATTTACAAGATAATATGAAATTCTTATTGAACTTAAATAAAGAATTACAAGCCGAGCGTGTAATTGCAATTACTCAGCAACAATGGGATAGTAATATAGGTGATTTAGCTGGTATCAGTCGTCTAGGTGAAAAAGTACTTAGCGGGAAAGCCTATGTTGATGCCTTTGAAGAAGGTCAACATCTTAAAGCGGATAAATTAGTGCAATTAGATTCTGCGAAAGGGATTATTGATGTTAGTAACACTGGAGAAGCGAAAACACAGCATATTTTATTCCGGACACCGTTATTAACTCCGGGAACAGAAAAACGCGAGCGAGTGCAGACGGGTAAATATGAGTATATTACTAAACTTCATATTAACCGAGTAGATAGCTGGCAAATTAAAGATGGCGCAGCGAGCTCAACATTTGATTTAACGAATGTCGTTCAGCGAATTGGTGTTGAGTTGGATCATGCTGAGAATGTTATTAAAACCAAAGAAACGAAGATTGTTGCAACATTAGGTGATGGCGATGACAATGTATTTGTTGGCTCAGGTACTACAGAAATTGATGGTGGTGAAGGTTACGACCGAGTTCACTATAGCCGCGGAAACTATGGTGCTTTAACTATTGATGCAACCAAAGAGACCGAGCAAGGTAGTTATACCGTAAATCGTTTCGTAGAAAGCGGTAAAGCATTACACGAAGTGACTTCAACTCACACCGCATTAGTGGGCAACCGTGAAGAAAAAATTGAATATCGTCATAGCAATAACCAGCACCATGCCGGTTATTACACCAAAGATACCTTGAAAGCTGTTGAAGAAATTATCGGTACATCACATAACGATATTTTTAAAGGTAGTAAGTTCAATGATGCCTTTAATGGTGGTGATGGTGTCGATACTATTGACGGTAACGACGGCAATGACCGCTTATTTGGTGGTAAAGGCGATGATATTATCGATGGTGGAAATGGTGATGACTTTATCGATGGCGGTAAAGGCAATGACCTATTACACGGCGGTAAAGGTGATGATATTTTCGTTCACCGTCAAGGCGATGGTAATGATTCAATTACTGAATCGGAAGGTAATGATAAATTATCATTCTCTGACTCAAATCTAAAAGATTTAACCTTTGAGAAAGTAAATCACCACCTTGTGATTACTAATACCAAGCAGGAAAAAGTCACCATTCAAAACTGGTTCCGTGAAGCAGAGTTTGCAAAAACAATTCAAAATTATGTTGCAACAAGAGACGATAAAATTGAAGAGATTATCGGTCAAAATGGTGAACGGATTACCTCGAAGCAAGTGGATGAACTTATCGAAAAAGGTAACGGTAAAATCGCTCAGAGTGAACTGACAAAAGTTGTGGATAACTATCAATTACTCAAATATAGCCGAGATGCATCAAACAGTTTAGATAAGTTAATCTCATCTGCAAGTGCATTTACCTCGTCTAATGATTCGAGAAATGTATTAGCGAGCCCAACTTCAATGTTGGATCCGAGTTTATCTTCTATTCAATTTGCTAGAGCAGCTTAATTTTTAATGATTGGCAACTCTATATTGTTTCGCACATTATGGAGTTGCCGTTTTATTTTATAAAAGGAGACAATATGGAAGCTAACCATCAAAGGAATGATCTTGGTTTAGTTGCCCTCACTATGTTGGCACAATACCATAATATTTCGCTTAATCCGGAAGAAATAAAACATAAATTTGATCTTGACGGAAAAGGGCTTTCTTTAACCTCTTGGCTTTTAGCCGCAAAATCGTTAGTGTTGAAAGCGAAACACATTAAAAAAGAGATTTCTCGCTTACACTTGGTGAATTTACCTGCATTAGTTTGGCAAGATAACGGTAAACATTTTTTATTGGTAAAAGTGGATACCGATAATAACCGCTATTTAACTTACAATTTGGAACAAGATGCCCCACAAATTCTGTCACAAGACGAATTTGAAGCCTGCTATCAAGGGCAATTAATTTTGGTCACATCTAGAGCTTCCGTAGTAGGTCAACTAGCAAAGTTCGATTTCACCTGGTTTATTCCGGCAGTGATCAAATACCGAAAAATCTTTCTAGAAACCTTGATTGTTTCGATCTTTTTGCAAATTTTTGCCCTAATTACACCGCTATTTTTCCAAGTTGTTATGGATAAAGTACTGGTGCATCGAGGTTTTTCAACCTTGAATATCATTACGGTTGCCTTAGCTATTGTGATCATCTTTGAAATTGTACTAAGTGGTTTGAGAACCTATGTTTTTTCTCATAGCACTAGCCGTATTGATGTTGAATTAGGCGCTAAATTATTTCGACATTTATTATCACTACCCATTTCTTATTTTGAAAACAGACGAGTTGGAGATACAGTCGCTAGGGTTAGAGAATTAGATCAAATTCGAAATTTTCTCACAGGGCAAGCATTAACTTCTGTTCTAGATTTATTATTCTCTTTTATCTTCTTTGCCGTGATGTGGTATTACAGTCCGAAGTTGACTCTTGTTATTCTTGGCTCATTACCTTTCTATATATTGTGGTCTATTTTTATCAGTCCAATTTTGCGACGACGTCTAGATGATAAATTTGCCCGAAGTGCTGATAACCAAGCATTCTTAGTTGAGTCGGTAACAGCCATCAATATGATTAAAGCGATGGCGGTTGCTCCACAAATGACTGATACATGGGATAAACAGCTGGCAAGCTATGTTTCATCAAGTTTCCGTGTCACCGTATTAGCAACCATTGGGCAACAAGGTGTACAACTTATTCAAAAAACCGTTATGGTGATTAACCTTTGGTTAGGGGCACACTTAGTTATTTCAGGCGATCTTAGTATTGGACAATTAATTGCCTTTAATATGCTGTCAGGACAAGTGATTGCACCGGTGATTCGGTTAGCTCAGCTCTGGCAAGATTTCCAACAAGTTGGGATTTCCGTCACTCGCTTAGGTGATGTTTTAAACTCTCCAACAGAGCAATATCAAGGAAAGTTATCACTACCAGAAATAAAAGGCGATATCTCATTTAAAAATATCCGCTTTAGATATAAACCAGATGCACCAACTATTTTAAATAATGTGAATTTAGAAATTAGGCAAGGAGAAGTGATTGGGATTGTTGGACGTTCCGGTTCAGGCAAAAGTACTCTGACTAAATTACTGCAACGTTTTTATATTCCTGAAAATGGGCAGGTTTTGATTGATGGACATGATCTAGCCTTAGCTGATCCAAACTGGCTACGCCGTCAAATAGGTGTAGTGCTGCAAGATAATGTGTTATTAAACCGCAGTATCCGAGAAAATATTGCGCTATCAGATCCAGGAATGCCAATGGAGCGAGTAATTTATGCAGCAAAATTAGCAGGGGCTCACGATTTTATTTCAGAATTGCGTGAAGGTTATAACACCATTGTGGGTGAACAAGGAGCGGGGCTTTCAGGCGGGCAACGCCAACGGATTGCGATTGCACGAGCCTTGGTAAATAACCCGAAAATCCTGATTTTTGATGAGGCAACCAGTGCCCTCGATTACGAGTCTGAGCATATTATTATGCAAAATATGCAAAAAATATGCCAAGGTCGAACTGTGATTTTAATAGCTCATCGCTTATCTACAGTAAAAAATGCTGATCGGATTATTGTGATGGAAAAAGGGGAAATAGTAGAACAAGGCAAACATCACGAATTACTACAAAACAGTAATGGGCTTTATTCTTACTTACACCAATTACAACTAAATTAAAGAAGGATAATCATGAAAATATGGCTTAGCGGTATTTATGAATTTTTCCTACGCTATAAAAATATCTGGGTAGAAGTATGGAAAATTCGTAAAGAACTAGATCACCCAAATAGAAAAAAAGATGAAAGTGAATTTCTACCTGCGCACTTAGAATTGATTGAAACACCAGTTTCGAAAAAGCCTCGCTTAATTTCCTATTCAATTATGCTATTTTTAATAATAGCAATCGTACTTGCGAGTGTGAGTAAAGTTGAAATTGTGGCGACTGCTCCCGGTAAATTAACTTTTAGTGGCAGAAGTAAAGAAATTAAACCGATTGAAAACGCCATTGTACAAGAAATTTTCGTTAAAGATGGGCAGTTTGTGGAAAAAGGGCAATTATTAGTCAGCTTAACTGCATTGGGTTCTGATGCAGATATCAAAAAGACCATTGCTTCACTTTCTTTAGCTAAACTGGAGAGCTATCGCTACCAAACTTTGCTTACTGCCATTGAAAAAGAGTCCTTGCCGGTGATTGATTTATCTAGAACCGAATTTAAAGATTCATCGGAAGAAGATCGACTACGTATTAAACACTTAATTGAGGAGCAATACACCACTTGGCAAAAACAAAAAACACAGAAAACTTTAGCGTATAAGCGTAAAGAGGCTGAAAAACAAACAATATTTGCCTATGTCCGTAAATATGAAGGTGCAACACGTATTGAACAAGAAAAATTAAAAGACTTTAAGGCACTTTATAAACAGAAGTCTTTATCTAAGCACGAACTTCTTGCGCAAGAAAATAAATTAATTGAGGCTCAGAATGAGCTAGCTGTTTATCGCTCAAAATTAAATGAATTAGAAAATGATCTACTCAATGTAAAAGAAGAACTTGAATTGATCACGCAATTCTTTAAAAGCGATGTATTAGAAAAATTAAAACAGCATATTGAAAATGAACGTCAACTTCGGCTTGAATTAGAAAAAAATAATCAGCGTAAGCAAGCTTCTATGATTAGAGCGCCGATTTCTGGTACTGTTCAACAATTAAAAATTCATACGATAGGTGGTGTTGTCACGACAGCGGAAACCCTGATGGTCATGGTACCAGAAGATGATGTATTAGAGGCGAGCGTACTTGTTCAAAACAAAGATATCGGCTTTGTCACCGCTGGACAAGAGGTAGTGATTAAAGTAGAGACTTTCCCTTATACACGCTATGGTTATTTAACTGGCCGAATTAAGCATATTAGTCCCGATGCTATTGAGCAGCCTAATGTCGGCTTAGTCTTTAATGCAACTATCAGTATAGATAAAAAGAATCTTAGCTCTCCTGATGGAAGAACCATTGAGTTGGGCTCAGGAATGACGATAACGGCTGAAATCAAAACAGGTGAACGTAGTGTAATGAGTTATTTACTCAGCCCACTTGAGGAGTCTATTACAGAAAGCTTAAGGGAACGTTAAAGGGGGATAGATACGTTTCATTTGAATGTGAAGATCAAACCTAATCTGACAGTCCCTGTTTAAAATGGCGGTGTCTGTCAGATTAATTTGAGCTTAAATTCTTTTCCTCCCAAATCTATTTTCCCCAAGTAATGTTGCTAAATCTCTTTGAAATATCTGTACAACACAAACATTATTTACCTTTCTCCCTAAGGAGATTGTTTACATCGTGTTTGTGTGCCATCGGGTCAATGGCATGATTTTTTGCTCTCGTTCGTGAAATTCACCCAAGAGCAAAAATTGGATAATAAATCCGCCAAATGCCGTCTGCATAAGGGCTCAAAGGCAATCGGTTCTTTGGCTAACACTTGGCTGATGTAATAAGTCTTACCCCGCCACTTAATTTCGCCACTTTGTTTCACTTGGCGAATGTGTTGATGAGCCTCATATTCATAGGTTTCAACCTTATTCGAGTATTGCCAGTCAGACGGTCGGTAAAGCCTGTGGTCGAGTCCTTCGTGCGAATGAATTTTATTGTATTCTTGGCGAAAATCGTCAAAAAACGCTTGTTGTTCGCTCAGCGTATGCTCCACGCAATTTGGGCGTTTAAGCAAGTGTGCTTTCAGACTGCAGTGCATTCGTCCGTGTTGCCTGTTTTGTTCCGGATGCGACGGTTTAATCCGTTGTGGGCGAATGCCGAGGTCAATCCACCATTTGGGCAGCCGGCTGATGCTGCTCAATACGGCTGAGGCAAAAGACGTGCCTTATCGGAGGGGATTGAGCACGGCGGCTCGAATTCGCAGAACAAGCGGTCGAAAACGGCGAAAACATGGCAAGCCTGAGTGCCGGAAAAGCCTTCGCAAGCGAATAAATGGCAACCGAATAAATCTGTGACCGTCAGCGGATAGAACAACTGCTTGTTGCCAAGGGTAAATTAGCCTTTGAAATCGCTGCACCACACCGCATTGGTTTCAAGGCAATCGCTGAAAGGTGCGGCATCGGCAGAGGTTCTGAGTTTATGCTTGCGCAGCTCAACCAAACCGGCACGGGCCAAAATAAAATCGCCAGTGCTGTCCGACGGTCGCTCGACAGACGGATAGCTTAAAGCAAAGTAGTCGAGCAACTTTTGGGCGCCCCAATCGGGATGTTTAAGCCGATAGACAATCCATTGTGGCGTGGCATTCGGACTGTGTCTCGGTTTACGGGAAAGCTCGCTTAAGTCGGCAACCCCTACCTGCTCATGGCGTTTAATCTATTTATCGGCAGTCGGGCGGCTGATGTTAAACTGCCGACACAGTTGAATTTTAGTATAGCATCGGGACAACCACGCATTGATGAATATCACTCGTTGTTCCATTACATTCGTCTCTTTCCAAGGCATCGTCATTCTCCGTTGCAGATTTTAGCGATTAGTTTACGGGAAAATGTAAACGATGTGTTTGGGGTAAGATGTAAACGATGTTATCAGGTTGTACCAATGCTTTTCCTCTATCTGAACTTGAGCTGCTTTACTTGCTTTTTGAGCGGATAATATATCTCTGCCAATACAGGGATTGAGTTTTTATTGGGAATTTTTTATCTCAACTCAAAATGACTTTTTCTGTCTACTAGTATAACTAAATAAGTTCTCCTCATTTTGTCTAATACTGTATAGCCATTCCTAATGGTCAAAATGAGAACTGTTTGAGTCCTAAATATAGCGGTCATTGATGATATGATTGGATATCTACTATTTTGCTATGTTTTTTTGCCATTTTTTGATTGATATGGTTTACCTTGATGACGTAAAGAATGTTTTATTTTTGTACTTGGATTGTAAATTCAGACTTTGAATCAAATAGGTTCAGCCTATAGCTAACACTATTACAAGCGGGTAAATTTTGCTAGAATTTTGCAAAATTGATCCGTTTTTATTTTGAATTTATGAACACTCCTTTATTTATTGCATTTCGCTATTGGCGTTCTAAAAGTGGCGATCGTTTTGGGCGGTTGGTATCTAACCTTGCTGCTTTTGGTATTGTATTGGGTGTGATGGCATTGGTTATTGTGCTTTCGGTGATGAATGGCTTAGAAAATATGCAAAAACGCAATCTGTTGTCCACGTTACCGCATGCTATCATTTCACCTCTGGAAGTGCATTGGCAAAAAGGGCAGTCTCTAGCAGTGCCTGATTTTGTGCAGAAAAGTGTAGAAATTAACCGTACGAATGTAGTTATCCAAAGCCAAGAGGGGATTAATGCCGGACAGCTATTAGGTGTGACTCATAACGATGATGATCCTCTCTTGAACGGTATGATTGATGTATCACATGCGTTACCAGAAGGCGAATATAAGGTTGTGATGAGTCAGCGTCTCGCACAGCAATTACAATTAGAAATTGGTGATCAAATTCGTTTAATGATCACAGAAAATAGCCAATACACACCGTTTGGACGGGTGCCGGTGCAGCGGCTATTTACCGTTTCAGACTTTTACCTTTCTCATCGTGAAGGCAGCGAATATACACTGTTTGCAAATTTAAATGACGTGGGGCGTTTGTTACGCATTCCCAACGAGCAGGTGCAAGGCATACGCTTATTTTTAGATGATCCTTTTAAGGTGACAGAGCTAGCAAATTATTTTCCCGCTGATAAATGGCAAATTAACGACTGGCGCGAGCATAAAGGCGAATTTTTCCAAGCGGTGAGAATGGAAAAAAATATGATGGGTTTATTGATTAGCCTGATTATTATTGTGGCCGTGTCTAATATTGTCACGTCTTTGAGTTTGATGGTGGTGGATAAGCAAGGCGAAATTGCTATTTTACAAACCCAGGGACTAACAAAAGGGGCTGTCATGTGGATTTTTATCGCACAAGGCGCGATTGTCGGAGTGATTGGGGCTCTGTTAGGCGGCGTTTTAGGTCTGCTAATTGCGCAGAATTTAGGGACATTCTTAGAGCTAATAAACCCGAATGGCGTACGTTTACCAAGTGAAATATCATCATTGCAGGTGTTGATAATTATTGTTACTTCAATGCTGTTATCTCTGATTTGTACAATCTATCCTGCTTACCAAGCAGCCAAAGTTGAGCCAGCAGAAGCATTACGTTATGAATAATCAAGCGGTTAAAAATAAGGAAAATTATGCAAAATATTAAACAAATTTATTTAGCAGGCGGTTGCTTTTGGGGAACTGAAGCTTTTATGCAACGTATTAATGGCGTGCTGGATGCAGAGTCTGGTTATGCGAATGGCAATACATTAAATCCAAGCTACCAAGATGTTTGCCAAGGTAGCGGACATGCCGAAGTGGTTAAAGTCACTTATGATGCGGCGCAGATTAGCTTAGCTAAATTATTAGATTACTATTTTAAAGTGATTGATCCTGTAAGTATTAATCAGCAGGGTAATGATAAAGGCGTGCAATATCGTACTGGGATTTACTATGTTGATCCTGCTGATGAGCCGATTATTGCCGCCGCTCTGTCTGCATTACAGCAGAATTACGCGAAGCCACTCGCTGTAGAGCAGCAAATGTTAGAACACTACTTCCCAGCAGAAGAGTATCATCAAGATTATCTTGATAAAAACCCTAATGGCTATTGCCATATTGATATTCAGTTGATGAATGAGATTTTGAGAAATCAGTAGGCGATATTGCTGTTTTAGCTAAGGCTGGTGTTATAGTTAAACGTCAAGACACTCTCTGGTTAATGAATGCATAGAAAGAGTCATTGATGATGGAAAGGGGCAGTGACTGAGCTGCCCCCTCTTTATGGAAGTTTATTCACTCTCTTCTTCTAGTTCATCAGCCATTGCACTCAGTGCATCGCGGGTAAGTTGAGCAAGCGCTTTATAGAATCCGGTATCAAATGCTTCAACTTTGCCTAAAAATTTGCTGAGGCAAGGTAGGAGAAATTGCACAAATAGTTCTTGCTGGGCAATGGTTGAATCTAAATTATCTTCAATCCAAGAGGCAGTTAAAAGCAGTAAGGCAACGTGATCGAGATTTGCGACTTCTGGCATATTGCGTTGCTGACGGAAAGTATGAAAATCTGCTACGGAAAAACCATAATTCGAGATTGTTGTATTGACAGAGCCATCTTCACCAAATAAACGTTGATAGCTTTCGCTTAGTTCAAGTGGATTTGCCAATTTTGCTAAAATATCAAGCGCTTGTTCGCTCTGGCTATCTGTAGATAATGCCCATTGTTGGCGTAGTCCACCTTGCTTTAGCCAAGCAAAAGTGCCTGTTAGGATGTCGTCATTGGGATTACGGTAGAAAAGGTTGCCGAATAATCGGCAGAGTAAAGAAAAATCATTGATAGTAGTTTCGCTCATAACATTAATGTGAGAAATAAAAAACGCTATGTTACACGAATAAAAGGAAAATCATAAGATGAAATATATTGGTGCCCATGTGAGTGCTTCTGGTGGCGTAGAAAATGCGGTATTACGTTCGGTAGAGATTGGGGCAAATGCGTTTGCACTATTCACTAAAAATCAACGCCAGTGGAAAGCACCTGCATTAAAGGCGGATAGTATTGAAAAATTTAAACTTTTTTGTGCTGTACACCATTTCAGCGCGGATCAGATTTTGCCGCACGATAGATATTTGATTAATTTAGGCAATCCTGAGGCAGAGACGCTAGAAAAATCGCGTACAGCTTTTATTGATGAGATGCAACGATGTGATCAATTAGGTTTAAAATTGCTTAATTTTCACCCAGGAGCACATTTGAATAAAATTTCAGAAAAGGCGTGTTTAAGCCGTATTGCTGAGTCGTTAAATATAGCGATTGAAGCCGTACCTAATGTCGTTGCAGTAATTGAAAATACAGCAGGGCAAGGCTCAAATTTGGGCTACCGATTTGAGCATTTGGCTGAAATTATTGAACAAGTGGAAGATAAAAGTCGTGTAGGTGTTTGCTTAGATACTTGTCATCTTTTTTCGGCAGGCTACGATATTAGTAGCTATGCGAAAAGTGAGCAAGTTTTTACTGAATTTGCCAATATTGTTGGATTTAACTATTTACGTGGTATGCATCTCAATGGCTCTAAAACACCACTTGGAAGCCGAGTAGATAGACACGATACGCTACGTAAGGGCACAATTGGTACTGAAGTCTTCCAATTTATCATGCAATCAGTCGATTTTGATGGTATTCCAATGATTTTAGAAACCATTGAACCAGAACATTGGGCTGATGAAATTCAGTTTTTGCGAGCTATGGTATAAATAAAAATCCGCCCGAGAACTGGGCGGATTTTTATTGCGTGATTCACATTTTTTGAATAGATGAACGTGCACCTAATAGTGCGGTTCAGCATAAAATGGGAATCACTTTTTGCTTTTGTATGGGATTGTCTCCTTTTAAAAATATGGGGAAACATATGCTACTAATATACAGTTATTCTAGTTAAATTGCCTATAAATGGTGTGTTTTATATATGTTTATATTATGGCTTCGTTATTTTGTAGCATATGATAGACATTATTATATTATGGATAATTTGGGTTTGTAAATAACGTATCGCATATAGTAAGCATTCTTAATTTTGTGCTGATGATGAGTAACTAAACGAGATTTAACTTCAGCATAAGAGATAAACTTATTGATATATAAGGATTTTTTTGATTTGGTGGATTGAATATTGCGCAATTTAGGAAAATTTATTCTGACATTAGAACTAAATAAAGCTATACTTGTCCGACCAGTGCGTGAGGCTCTATATATCTAGAGCTTATTTTATGGTTAAAATTTAGGAGAGTTCCGCTACTCAAGTTCTGGCGAGACAATATTTCTATGCAAAACACAATGATCAAATTTTTATCCCACTTAGGCAAGATGGTTTCTTTTTGCTTGATTTTTAGTCTTTTAACGCTGTATAGCCATAATGCCATGGCAAGTTTAAGCACTAAGGCCGCTACGCCAAGTCAGCTTGCTAAAAGCAATAAAAGCTCGCATATAAATGCTTCACAAAAAGTGTTAAATGTTTATCGCCAATGGGCTGGCACTCGCTATCGCTTAGGCGGAACAAGTAAAGCTGGTATTGATTGTTCTGCATTTGTTAAAACGACAATGAGTGCAGCATTTAATATTCATTTACCAAGAAGTACTGCGGAGCAACGATATAGTGGGCGAGCTATTGCTAAATCTGAATTACGCCCCGGTGATTTAGTGTTTTTCCGCAAGAATCATCATGTTGGTGTTTATGTTGGTGGTGGAAAGTTTGTGCATGCGGGTTCAAGCACGGGAGTGACTATTGCATCACTTTCCGATCGTTATTGGGCAAAAACTTATACACAATCTCGCCGAGTACTTTAAATTTAATGTAAGTTATGCCGCATATTTCATTTGAGATGTGCGGTTGCGCATTTGGTGTACAACATTAGTAATAACTCCCGCCATATTCACTTCATCCCAGTTTTGAATGCGCAAATTTGGTTTGTTTGCATCAAGTGAAAATAGAATTTTTTCACCATTAATTTCACTAAAAAATTGGTAGAACTGGTATTTTCCCTGTTGCTCTATAACAAAAAGCTCATTAATTAGCGGTTCCTCGCTACGTTCAACAATAAGCAAGTCGTCCTGTGCAATTCCCCAAGCAATCAAATGGCTATTTTCAACATGGATAAAAAAAGTTTCTCTAGGACGGCGAATGCAGAAAGCGTTGAGATCTAACTTAATCTTTGCTTTAGTCTGCTTTTGATCGCGATAAAGCGGGATAGGTTGGTAAGAAAGGGAGCAGTCAGCATTCCGAGTTACATTGCTAAGTGTTGCCATAATAGATATCCTATAAAACTGTGTGTTTGTACAGTTGTAGATTTTACTGTTTATCTACACAGTGTCAATGGCAAATTACAATTTTTTTGTAAATTTTTACAGTGTTAAAAAAGGATCTCCATGAGATCCTTTTGCAGAATAATATATAAAATCGACCGCTTGTTATTGAGCTTGACTGAGTAATAGGTGAGCTAAGGTTTTCATACCAATGCCTGTTGCGCCAGCGGCCCAGAGCTCACTTGATGATTTTCGGAAAGTTGCTGAGCAATCAATATGTAACCAATTTTGCTGATAGTTTTCGACAAAATAGGAAAGAAATGCGGTGGCAGTGCTTGCACCTGCTCCAACAGGTACTGACCCTATGTTTGCAATATCTGCAAAAGACGAGCTAATTTGTGAGCGATGGAACTCTTCAAAAGGTAAACGCCAGAAGGGCTCATTTTCTGCGGTAGCTGCGTTTAATAATGCTTGGCTTAAGGCGTTATCCATTGAAAGTAGAGCATGGTAGTCATTACCTAAAGCCACTTTTGCAGCCCCCGTCAGGGTGGCACAGTCGATAATAAATTTAGCCTGTTGTTTTGAGGCATCAATTAAACCATCGGCTAATACTAAACGGCCTTCTGCATCTGTATTTAATACTTCGGCACTGACACCATTGCGATAATGGATAATATCGCCTAACTTGAAGGCGTTATGACTAATCATGTTTTCGGCACAGCAGAGATAAAGTTTAACTCGCTGTTTTAGCCCACGAGCAATTGCAAAACCTAGTGCAGCGGTGGTTAAGGCTGCTCCCCCCATATCCGTTCGCATCGTGGACATCGCATCGCTTGGTTTTAAGCTATAGCCTCCAGTATCAAATGTAATGCCTTTACCAACTAAACAGGCAAGCACAGGAGCCTCTGGATTGCCTGTTGGGTTGAAATCAAGGTGGAGCATCGCTGGCGGATTAGCAGAGCCTTTCCCTACAGTCCAGATGCCGTGATAACCACGTTCTTTGAGTGCTTCTCTAGCAATAATTTCAAAGGAAACAGAGCCTTTAGCCGCGTATTTTTCTGCTTGATGTAAAATGAACTCTGCAGCATCGTGTGCCAATTTTTCAGGTGTGAGCTGGTCGGATGGTTGGTTAATGAGACATCGCATAAAGCTAGAGCATTCAAGACGTGCATTCAATTCAGCTTGCTCTTCGCCTAAGTCTGGAAACTGAATTTCTCCGGCCTGTTTTACGCTAGTAAAGCCCTGATAAAATGCCCAACAGGCTTCTAAATCCCACCCACGACCTTGTAAAGAAACATTTAACAGTCCCTGATTTTTGATTTTACGTGCCGCTTTTTGAATGCTAATAAGCGGAGGGGAGGAAAGGTGAATAGTTGTGCCATTTTCATTAAAAGAAAGCAGTGCATTTTTACCCCATTGTTCGGGCGCATTTTGAGTTGAAAGATAGATGTTCATTATGTTCTCCAAAATAGGGGCATAACCCCTATTGTTTATTAAAAGCGAGGCATGCGCATATTATTGCTGCCTACTTTTTCATTTGCATTACGTTGAGCAGTAATAATTTTATCACCTGTATTTAGGCCTGAAAGAATTTCTGTATTTTGGCTATCGGCAAGTCCTAGCTGCACTTCTTTCTCTACTGCTTTGCCATTTTCTAACACCTCAATCACATTACGACCTTTACGTTTTTTGATCGCTGTCGTTGGTGCGAGTAGTACGTTATTTTTTTCTGCAATCACCACTCTACCTTGTGTTGTCATGCCGATACGTAGTGTGTTATCGCTATTATCAATTAATACGTTCGCATAGTAATATACAGCAGTGCTGTTGCCTGATGTTTCGCTATAAGTATTATCAGTTAGTGTGGTTAAAGCAGGATCAACCGTATCAATGATACCTTTATAGAGGCGGTCAGGCTCAGAAAGTGTGCTAAAAGTAACTGTTAGACCTTCACGTACTTGCGCAATATCTCCTTCGGAGATCTCTAGTTTTATTAAGGCTTTTGAAAGATCTGCAACTTGCACGATGGTGGGAGATACTTGATTAGAATTAGCAGTTTGCCCTTCCGACATTGGAATAGAAACCACAACACCATCAATGGGGGAGGTAATCTTAGTATAGCCCATATTTACTCGTGCATCATTAACAGAAATTTCTGCACTGCGAATTTGTGCTTTGCTTTGTTCAACATTGGCACGGGCAGAAGCCAAGGTATTTTTCGCATTTTCTAATTCATTTTGCGAAGTGCTTTTTTGCTGATAGAGCTTGCTTAAACGATTATAGTGAGATTCGGCAACTTGTAGTGCAATTTGATTTGAGCTTAGTTGCGCTTTATAGATAGAAAGTTGAGCTTGAGCTGTATCAAGTTGGTTTTGTTGATTGCTTGAATCAATTTCGGCCAGCAGTTCACCACGCTTAACATGTTGTCCAAGTGTAACGTAAATTTTCTGGATCTTACCAGAAACCTGTGCGCCAACTTCAATACGCTGGTTGGCTCGCACAGAACCTGTCGCAAGCACACTTTTATCAATTCTGCCAAGACGAGCTTCTTCGGTAATGTAGTGAACTTGCTGCTTGTTGCTGTCAGTGTAAAATTGCTGATAAGCGAAATAACCGCCACCAGCAAGAATGGCGAGTATAAATAAGGATTTTAGATACTTCATTGTCTTCAAATAATAATAGAGGTTACAAGCAGTCGTTTTCGACAGTTTTTTTGCAAAAAGCTTTGCTTTTAATGTAATTGAAATAATTGGTGCAGGTAATGCGCTACAGCTTCATGTTTATTTTCACCGATAATTTCGTTATTTGGTAAAGCACGTTTTAAACGTGGATCAGCATTGCTCATTATACAACCTTTGCCTACCTGTGAGAGCATTTCAACATCATTCATACCATCGCCAAAAGCGATACAGTCTGACAAAGAATAACCTCGTAATTTTACAAGTTCAGCCAGAGTATTTGCTTTGCAAACATTTTTGGTCATCATCTCGAGACATTGAATGGTGGAATAAGTGATTTGAAGCTGTTCTGCATAGCGGGAGGTAATAAATTGTTCAATTGGTTTTAAGGCTTCGCCTGTTTTGCCAATAAAGAAAAATTTTTCAGTTTGTTTACCATGATGCTGAGCAAAATCAACTACTTGATACATAAAGCCAGAATCTTGATGGAATTTACGTAGTTGCTCAATATCTTTATTAATAAACCATTCATCACCTTGATAACTATTTAAGCAGACTTCGTTAGGATCGAAGGGAGTATTCTGCATAATCTCAAGTGCGATATTTTCTGGAATATGGTGCTGAGCAAGTAATTCGCCAGCGAGATTATTAGCTCTTGCGCCGTTAGAGGTGACCAGCATTGCTTCCTGTACGTTTACTTTAGCAATAATATGTTTTACATCCGGTAAACTACGACCTGTAGCAAGAAAAATATCAATACCTTTGGCGGCAAGTCGTTCTAGCGTTTGAATGGTAAAATCACCTAGGCGATGTTCACCATTAAGAAGTGTACCGTCTAAATCAGAAATAACGGCACGAAAGGGTAGAGTCATAGCATCTCTCCTGATAAATCGAACTGATAGAGCTAATAAATTTTAGCTAGGGTCTGTTGATAATTCAAATTAAATGGCGTTCTTGCTTAAAAATACCAAAATAGAAAAGAAATATCTGGCTTAATTTTATTAGTTTTGGGAACGTTTTTCTATTTTAGCTCAAATGTTAAGCAGTTGTGCTAAACCGCAGAAAAGAGTAGGTTTTAGCAAAACTGCCTTTTTTTATGCGAGATTAAACGCAATAAAACAGATTTAAATTTTAATAAATCTATTTTTTTAAATATTTTAGTCTGTTATTTAACGTTAATTTAACATGGTAAACGTTTGCTTTTATATGTTGTGCTATTGACTTCATTTTTTAAGCAGATATGATACCTGCAATTTCTGAATAACAATGCAAACATAAAACACACAACAATGGTAAAACACTTCTCTCTTAGCTTACGACTGTTATCGCGCTTGGTGCGAGGCTGATGTATAGTTGGAGAAAAGTACTATCCACACTTGCCCGCACTTAAATGCGGGTTTTTTTTTACCTGTGTTTTGCAAGCATAGCCAAAAATTCTTAATAGGAGCTTAATATGAGCAACAATAACATTATTATTTTTGATACTACATTACGTGATGGTGAGCAATCACTCAAAGCCAGCTTGACGGTGAAAGAAAAGCTACAAATTGCTTTAGCGCTTGAACGTTTGGGCGTAGATGTGATGGAGGTTGGATTTCCGGTCTCTTCTTCCGGTGATTTTGAATCGGTACAAACTATCGCTCGTCATATTAAAAATAGCCGAGTATGTGCATTAAGCCGAGCGGTAGAAAAAGATATTGATGTTGCTGCAGAAGCTCTGAAAGTCGCTGAAGCTTTCCGTATTCATACCTTTATTGCAACCTCTGCTTTACACGTAGAATCTAAATTGCGTAAGTCTTTTGATGATGTATTAGCAATGGCGGTACAAGCGGTTAAAAGAGCAAGAAAATATACCAATGATGTAGAATTTTCTTGTGAAGATGCAGGTCGAACAGGTGTAGACAATATCTGTCGTGTTGTTGAAGCTGCTATCAATGCCGGAGCAACGACGGTAAATATTCCTGATACTGTTGGTTTTTGCCTGCCAGTAGAGTATGGCAGCATTATTGCGAATGTCATGAACCGAGTACCAAATGTCGATAAAGCGGTGATTTCAGTTCATTGCCATAATGATTTGGGTATGGCAACGGCAAATTCTTTAACAGCCATTCAAAATGGTGCACGCCAAATTGAATGTACCATCAATGGTATTGGCGAGCGTGCTGGTAATACCGCATTAGAAGAAGTGGTAATGGCGATAAAAACGCGTTCTGAACAGTTCGGCGGGCTAGATACTCGGATCAACACTCAAGAAATTCATCGTGTCAGCCAAATGGTAAGTCAGCTTTGCAATATGCCAATTCAGCCAAATAAAGCCATTGTTGGCTCAAATGCCTTTGCGCATTCTTCTGGAATTCATCAAGATGGCATGGTGAAAAATAAGAACACTTACGAGATTATGTCGCCAGAAACTATTGGTCTGAAAAAAGAGAAGCTGAATTTAACGGCTCGTTCAGGTCGTGCAGCGGTAAAAAACCATATGGAAGAAATGGGGTATCAAGAGTGCGATTATGATTTAGATAAACTTTATGAAGCCTTCCTTGCATTGGCAGATAAAAAAGGACAAGTCTTTGATTATGATTTGGAAGCACTAGCCTTTATTGATATGCAAGCGGGCGATGAAGATCGTTTAAAATTGGATGTGATTACGACTCAACTGATTAGCGGTTTGCCGGCATCTGCTTTTGTGCAAGTTGAGCTTGATGGCGAACGTTTAAGTGCGACCTCTCAAGGCGGTAATGGCCCAGTTGATGCCACATATAATGCGATCATGAATATCGTAGGTATGGAATTAAATATTTCACATTACAATCTCACCGCTAAAGGAGAGAGTGCACAAGCATTAGGACAAGTAGATATTGTAGTGGAATATGAAGGGCGTAAATTCCATGGTGTGGGGCTAGCAACCGATATTGTTGAATCTTCCGCACGAGCACTTGTGCATGCCATTAATGCAATTTATCGTTCACAAAAAGTGGCTAATATTAAAGCAAAGAAATAACAGTAATCTATAAGGGCAGCGTAGTGCTGCCCTAGGCTCAATAAATTAGACAACCTAATTGTACCTGTGCTTAATCAAATAGTTGATCGAGTTTTTCTATTAGGGTTTGACTAGGTCGGTCAAAATAAACACCGCTGTTTAGCTCACCATTCATTCCCCGTAAAAACAGGTAAGCTACCCCGCCAAAATGCTTTTCATAACTATAATCTTTACCAAGCCGAGAATTCAAGTAACGGTGTAGTGCAAGTGTATAGAGCAGATATTGTAGGTCATAGCGATATTGCCCCATCGCTTTTTCGATTTTTTCAGCACAATAATCTTGTGGCAGTTTACCTAGATAGTTTGATTTGTAGTCGATAATATAGAATTTGCCTGCCTCTTGTACCACCATATCAACAAAACCGCGTACAAAGCCATCTAGCTGTTTAAAATGAAAATCTGGTAGATTTTTGGCTAAACGGCTTTCTGCTTTCAAAAGCTGATTAAGTTGTGGCAACGCTTTTTCATTACGTAAACGCAGATAAAATTGCCATTCATTTAAGCGTTTATCACTAGCAAAATCAGCTAGGCGAAGATTATCGGCAAAAGGTGTATAGATAATTTGATTGAGCCACAGTTGTAGAGGCTCAAGCCATTCTTCGCTTAAGTCTAGCGGTTGGCAAATTTTTTCCTGAATTTGAGCGCTTGTCAGTGGCTCGGCAAAGTGCCATTCTTCAAATACTTTATGCAATACATTACCAACTTTAGTATTATGCGGGAAGCTGAAAGGGCTGTAGAACAGTTTACTTTCCTCGTTGCTATCATCCGCTGCTAAATAGTCTTGGCTGCGATCGTAATCTTGTGCGTCATCGCTGATAACAAGCGGTTGATTTAGCTCCCTATTTTGCAAACGCTCATGTTGTGCATGTAATGCACTAAAACTGGTGAGCTGCCTATTTGAATGGATCTGGGTTTGAAAAACTTTTGGCTGAAGGATTGTTGGCGCTTCATTTGTGGCTTGCCAAGTATCAGCTAGTACAGGGCTAAATGGCTGTATTTGGCAGCGGAGTTGCTTTTGAGCCAAAAGTTGCTCGGTTGGTTGTTGAATCTCTTCACCGCCCAAACCAATTTCGCCATTACTAAGCAGGTAGCTTACACTATTCCAATTTTCGTCGAATTGCTCAGGTAAAATCAGGTTTAATTGGTGTTTTGCTCGGGTTAAAGCAACATAAAGCAAACGTAAATCTTCTGCAAATTCTTCTTTCGTAAGTTGTTGTTGTTCTTGTTCAGAAAGAGGCGAAAAAGCCCAACGCAATGCATGGTTTTCATCATGGTAAGTTGTGGGTGTATTCTTTTTACCAAAGGCGCCTATTTCACTGAATGGCTTGCTTGCTTTTGCAATAAATGGTAACCAAACAACTGGGTATTCTAAGCCTTTTGAGCCGTGAATTGTCACAATTTTTATCAACGCTTGTTCGCTTTCTAAGCGTAATTTTTGTTCATCAGATTGCCCATTGGGTTCATTAAGTTGCTGCTGAAACCATTGAATTAATGCGCTTTCATTACGGCATTCGAGCATTGCCTCTTGTAGTAGCTCGGCAAGGTGAAGTAAATCGGTAATGCGTCGCTCAGCATTTTCTTGACTACTTAGACGCTGAATAATGCCTTGTTCTAGGAAGATTTTATGGAGCATCGGTAAAATACCTTGCTGCTGCCAGATGCGGTGATAATGAATAAATTGCTCAACATAGCTTTCCCAACGTTGTTCATCATGCTTTAACTGAAAAATTTCGTGGGCAGCAAGACTCCAAAGTGAGGTGCCTACTGCGGTTAATAAATTGCCTTGGTGATATGGATTAACGCAGGCTTGCAAAATAAACAGCAATTCTTGTGCTTCGGCAGATTCATACACACTATCACGCGCAGAGAGATAGATTGCTTGGATTTTTCGTCGCCATAGCTCATGTTTTATCAATTCAGCCTCGTTTTTACCTCGAACTAAAATTGTGATGTCTTTGGCTGCAAGCGGATGTTTCTCGCCATTTTTTTGCAAAAATAATTTGCCTTGTGCAGCAAGTTTGAGCTGTTGTTGGATGTGGTAAGCACAATATTCGGCGGCGTGCTGTGCATCAAATTCAGGTAACAAATAGCAATTGCTTTGGCTTGCTCCCTGCAAGGTTTCATCAGGTTCTTTAGCCTGTACTGCTTGGAATTGAATACCTTGATAAATAAACGGACTTTTGCCATTTTCCGGAAAACTAAACAGCGCATTAATATCGCTAACAATTTGTGGCACTGAGCGCCAGTTTTTATCCATGGTTACGCATAGATCTACCTGTTTAGCTGCATTGAGATACGAGAAAATATCCGCATGGCGGAATTTATAGATCGACTGTTTTGGGTCGCCAATCATGATAAAACCTTGATTTTCTACCCCTTGAATAAAAATGCGCTGGAAAATTTCATACTGTTGGCGGTTAGTATCTTGGAACTCATCGATCATCGCAAAACGGAATTGTGTACGAATAGCTTGGGCAAAGCGATCACCATTTTCACCTTGTAGCGCGGTGTGTAAGAAATCGGTTATGTCGTTAAAGCTTTTTTCTCGGTGCGATTGTTTATAGGCCGAGAGTTTCTTGCGTAGGTGGGTTAAAAAACGAAAAATTAGAATGTTATATTCCTGCTTCTCACTAAACTGCTGTGAGTAATGTTGAGCTAATTGCTCTGCCTGCTCAAGGAGTGGCGAGACTAACGGATCAGCCCCTTTTTCTGCTTTATTTGCGATAAAAGATTGGGTGAATTTTTCCCAATTTGCGGGGAGGGCCGTACTATGCGTTTTTGCCCATAAATCAAGTTCGGCAAGATATTGTGAAGTACGAGCAGGTGTGTAACTACGGCGGCTGAGAGATTTTGGCGTTTTTGGCGGGTATTTTTTATCCAACTCACCTAAAACTAGGGCGCTGATTTGGGCGCTATTTTCTTGCCAGAATTGTTTTAATTGGCTAATAGCGAGGCTTTTTTGTTGAGCAAAGTCGGCCAGCCGGCTTTGAACGACGGATTGGTGTGCGGATAATGCTGGTAATGAGCCGGAAAGGGAAGCTTGTACGATTTTTAAAGCCTGTGCAGGGGTTTTGAGGTGTTTACGTACCAATTCGCTTTCGGCTAATGACATCGAATAAAATAACTCTCGCCAGCTCTCTTCACTTAAGCGCGCTAATAAATTTTTTTCATCAGGTTGTAAGTCAATATCAAAGCGCATTCCAGAATCAAAAGCATACTGAAACAGCATTTTTTGGCTGAAGCTATCAATAGTAAAAATACTGGCAAGATCCATTTCTCGCTCAGCAATTTTTAAGCGTAAGCGAGCGGTATTAAGGTTTGGCTCAATGGCTTGATAGAGCTCGAATAAAAAAGGATCTTGCGCAAATGCTGCTTTTGAGTTTTCACTTTCCACATCTTGAAACCACTTAGCTGCATTGCCTAATTTAGTTCGAATACGATCTCTTAGCTCTTGAGTTGCTGCTTTGGTAAAGGTGACAACCAATATTTGTTCTGTGGTTAAAGGCTCGCATCCTATACCTAAAATTAAACGTAGATAGAGATTTGCCATGGTATAGGTTTTCCCTGTACCTGCAGAAGCTTCAATTAATACGGATTGATTTAGAGGAAGAGAGAGTGGCTCAAGAATATTCATGGTTATGCCCCAAAATACAGAATAAGGGAATTTTAACATTCAATCAGCTAGTGGTCATTGCTTAATATTGACTACTTTTCTCTTAAACCGTGCGGATAGGAAATCTTTTTTATCAGCTTACCAATGGAATACTTTGCGTGTGCAGCCATTGATTTGCTTATAACAGCGTTGCTCTTGCGGAGGGAGTTGGGAAAAGGATGTGAGAACAAGTCGCAAGACTAAGGGTAAAGTAAAAGAGTAGAACTTTCATATGTGTTCTCACTAAAGGCATTTTAATACTGAGCGGCTAATCTTTTCGATAAATAGCATAAGTAATCGGTAAAAAAATCAGTGCCATAGCAATAGAATAACTTATCGCTCTTAATAGGGAATAGCCGTGTTCTCCCATAAAATAAACTTTACTAAAGAAGATTATTGCATTAATGAGCGAGAGAATACTTAACGATCGGAGCGTAGTAATATTTCTGTTTTTTAGCTGAATAGAAAAGATTCTAATTGAAGCAACTATAATAATAATTAAGATAAAATCAGCCATTGTATTTCCTTAAATTCTAACCCACCAAGATTAATATCCCAATTTCTACAGACACGATGTTTTGAAAAGTTTGGTGCTTTGTTAAAGACGTTATACAACACCTTTATTGTGTCAAGATTTGTAAACTAGGGTAAATGTCATTTGGGCTAGAGTCAATAAAAATTGCTAAAAAATGTGCAAAATTGCACATTTTGTTGTTTCTATTTGAGAACTTGCAAAAAATCCGTAAAATTCGACCGCTTGTAAACGTAGAAAATGGGACTGTAATGAAACTCAATCCTCAACAACAACAAGCGGTAGAATATGTGCATGGCGCTTGCCTTGTACTGGCTGGCGCAGGTTCAGGTAAAACGCGGGTAATTATTAACAAAATTGCTCATTTGATTGCCCACTGTGGCTATGCGCCTAAGCAAATCGCAGCTGTAACCTTTACCAACAAAGCAGCACGAGAAATGCGTGAGCGGGTGGCGCACTCTATTGGTAAGGCACAGACTAAAGGGCTAACCATTTCCACTTTTCACACGCTCGGTTTTGAGATTTTAAAGCGTGAATACAAACTACTTGGGTTTAAGTCGGGAATGACGCTGTTTGACGAACATGATCAGCTTGCCTTGTTGAAACATCTTCTCCCTGAAACAGTAAGCGAAGATAAAGATCTGCTTAAGGCTCTGATTTCAGCAATTTCAAATTGGAAAAATGACCTGCTATTGCCTGAGGAGGTTATCGGGCGTTGTAAAACTGAACAGGAGCGTATTTTTTCTCATTTCTACGCGCAATATCAAAATCAGCTTAAGGCTTATAATGCCTTGGATTTTGATGATTTGATTATGTTGCCCACTTTTTTATTTCGCCAATTTCCCGAAGCGCTTGAGCGCTGGCAGAATAAAATCCGCTATCTATTAGTGGATGAATATCAAGATACCAATACCAGTCAATATGAATTGATTAAGTTGATTGTTGGTCGCCACAAAAATTTCACTGTAGTAGGCGATGATGATCAGTCGATCTACTCATGGCGTGGTGCAAGACCGGAAAATATGGCTCGTTTGCGTGATGATTTTGATTTGAAAGTTATCAAGTTAGAACAGAACTATCGCTCCAGCCAACGAATTTTGCACTGTGCTAATATCTTGATCGACAATAATGACCACCTGTTCGACAAACGGTTATTTTCTAATCTTGGTAAGGGCGAAAAGCTCAATGTGATTGAGGCGAAAAACGAGGAGCATGAGGCAGAACGAATTGTCGGAGAGTTGATAGCCCATCGTTATATTCACAAAACTAAATACAAAGATTATGCCATTCTTTATCGGGGTAATCACCAGTCTCGGCTCTTGGAAAAGTTGCTGATGCAAAACCGCATTCCTTACCGAATTTCAGGAGGAACATCGTTTTTCAGCAAGGCTGAGATCAAAGATATGCTTTGCTATTTGCGCTTGTTGGTTAATCAAGATGATGATGCGGCATTCTTGCGCATAGTAAATACTCCTAAGCGAGAGATAGGGGCGGCAACCTTGGAAAAACTAGGACAGTTAGCGAATGAAAAACAGGTGAGTCTATTTGAGGCGATTTTTGATTTTGAGCTGATTCAACGGCTTTCGCCTAAACCCTATCAAGCTCTGCAGGATTTTGCTCACTGGATTGTTGCATTAAGTGATCAAGCGCTGAGATCGGAGCCAAAATCTGCAATTACGGATATGCTGAGTAAAATTCAGTATGAAGCTTATCTGTACGAAACTGCGAGTAGCCCTAAAGCGGCAGAAATGCAGAGTAAAAATGTGGAAACTCTGTTTGACTGGGTAGAAAAAATGTTAGAAGGTGATGAAACAACAGATTCTATGAGCCTTGCGCAAGTAGTGGCAAATTTAACCCTACGCGATATGCTTGAGCGAGGGGAAGATGATGATCAATCTGATCAAGTTCAGTTGATGACATTACATGCTTCAAAAGGCTTGGAATTTCCTCATGTTTTCTTAATTGGAATGGAAGAAGGGATTTTGCCGCACCAAAATAGTCTAGATGATGACAATGTAGAAGAAGAGCGCCGCCTTGCTTATGTTGGCATCACACGCGCGCAACAGACGCTGACTTTCTCACTGTGTAAAGAACGTCGTCAATATGGCGAAGTCATTAAACCTGAAGTGAGTCGTTTTTTACTTGAGCTCCCACAAGATGATTTGCAATGGGAGCGGGATAAGCCGACAATGACGGAAGCTCAACGCCAACAAAAAGTATCAGCAGGTTTGCAGGATATGATGGCGATGTTAAAAGCAAAGCAAAAATAGCTTATTAAGTGAGTTGAATAACCCTATCCGCTGATCGGATTGTCGATTGGCGGTGTGCTACAATAACACGTGTAATATTAAGTTGTGAGATTGCTTGGTTAACGATTTCTTCATTTTTTTCATCTAAATGGCTGGTTGCTTCATCCATAAATAGAATTTTCGGCTTTTTATATAAGGCTCTGGCAATAAATAATCTTTGCCTTTGTCCACCAGATAATTGGTTGCCTAATTCGCCTAATAGGGTTTCATAGTTCATCGGCATTGCCATGATTTCTTGGTGAATATTGGTTAGCTTTGCGCATTCAATTGCCCAATTTCTAGATAAATCCCATAACCATTTGAAATAATTTTATTTTCATAATTAAAATAGTGGTTTTTAGTTTTAAATGAAATTTTTTGCTTCTCTGACATAGAATTACATTGACAATTTCCAAAAGTTTCCAAATTCAGCGGTTTTTCAATCCGTTTTTTATCATAGAAATTTTCAATAAATTTCCGATAATTTTCTCTATCTTTTATGTATTCTGCAGTTTGATTTGCCAATTCTTCAAGAAATACTTTGTCAACTTCATAATAAGATAAAGAGGCTCGGGCAATTTCTTTTTCAACCATATTTTGAGCGATCCAAGTCAAATAATTATTGACATAGGCAGGAAATACCCCTACTGCTAAATGGACAGTCTCTTCTCCAACTGGAACAGGGTCGTGCCACCAGCCACGAGGTAAATAGAGAATATCTCAGGCTTCTAAAACAATATCCATATACACATCATCTAAATTCGGATCGTATTCTGGCATATCTTTACTGCGATGCATAAATAACGGATTTTTAAATCTCGGGGCGTGAATAATCCAACGTTTTTTACCCTGCATTTGAACCACAAAAATATCACGACTATCCCAATGGCTTTTAAATGAACGTTGAGTATTAAAGGCGATATATAAACTGGAAAAAATATGGCAACCGGTAAACTGGGCGATTTCCTGAGAGAAAACATCGACACTTGGCTCATTTACAATGCCGTTTGCCACTAATTAATTGTTGGTAGTTACAATCATCACAATAGGCTGAGCCTGATTGGTTTTTTGAATTTATAATCTTTGATGTACCAAAATTCGGTTTTATTGGCAAAGATGATGGGATTAATTCTGTCATTCCCATTGGTAAGGATTCCTCGTTCACTGTAATAGGAAGACTACGAGCTAAATCAAGTGCTAAATTTACAGAAGCACTCGAAACACCAGCTAATGCACCACCTTTAATAAATCCAGTTGCAAACGCAACACCATAAGAAGCTAAATCAGGCGCATTATTTTTTGAACCTCCAAATACCAAACTTAATTGTTCAACTGATAGCTCTTTCAATTTACTCTCCTTTAATTAGATTTTTAATTTTGAACATAATAAAAAAAAACAATATTAATATAATGCCAATACTTGTCGCATTTATTAAAATATATATACCTCCTTCACTTTTCATATAATTATCTTTTGCATAAAAAAACAGGTTAGAAAATAGAGAGATAAATAAAATCCTAGACAGAGATTTCTTAAAGAAAGTTTTATAGTCTCTATATTCCATAAACAATTTATAGATAAACGGAATGGTTACGCTTAGAGTAAAAAATAGTACTTTAATATACATATAAAAACACCATGCATTAATAACAAAAATTCAAAACGCCGATATAAGATAATTTCCAAAGAAATCCTGAGGTTTTTCTTTTTTATCTTCAGGTATATCTTTTATTCCATATAAGGTTACTTCAACAATATCTTCAGTTTATAATTACAATTAATACTATTAAAAATATTTCTTTAATAACATCTTGTTTTTCTTTCATCAAGTTTTTTATAAAAATATAAAACTGTCCTTGATGATAACAATGGAACAATTAATTAAACTCTGCATTATTACACTTGGATAATAAATAAATATATTTTTTACATATTGCGATTAATAATATTGTTAATATATAAGATACTATTTGAGCAGTGTCATTTTTGTTTTTTTCTTTAAATAATTTCTTGAATAAAAACAAATCTAACAACTTTACTATAATTACAGGAACAACAATAATAAATGCTAAAAAAATGAAGTCTGTCATTTTATCTATTTACCTTTTATAAAGTTTGTGATTTTAAAATTTAAAAAATAAAACTATTCTTAATATTATTAAAATGGAAATATGTGATGTGAATATTAAAACTGGATGATAATATAAGTGATATAAAATATATGAATAATAAAAATATAAAATACTCTAAACTTTCTTTTATCTTTTTATAAAAATATTTCACATAAATCTCCTTTATCACAAAAACAGAATTATAATTATTATACCTACTTACTATAGATGATATTAAATAATCATTCCTTCAGAAAAAATGAATATGAAAAAGTATGAAATGTAACGATAATGCGAATCAATATTATAATCAAATTGTGGTCATGTTGTCAATATTTTGTTAATAATTTGTTTGGGTAATGTTTTGTTCCTTTCATTTCTACTCCATATTTTTGGTTAATTCATACATAGGGAACAGCATCCATTCGTATAATTTACGGTTTTCTAAAAATAAGGTAATTTCCGCTTTCATTCCGCTCATAAAATAGAGGGTTTTATTATTGTAATTTACATTTTGATTTTGTAATTCAATCTGTGTTTTATAGAGTGGGACCATCCCCTGTTCGATATTTTGTGGCAGATTTTTATAAAAACTGAGCTCCTGCAAAGAAGCGGGCAAAGTAGAAATGTGCTTTATTTTCCCTTTAAACTGACCGAATTTTTCAAACAGAAAGGCTTCATGGCGGATATTAACTTCATTGTCGGTATTGATAAAAGAAACAGCACTGTTCGGTACCCAAACCACCAGCTGATAATCGCCCTTATTTTGAGGAATAATCTGTGAAAGTACGTCACCTTCTTTCACAATTTGCCCGACTGTTACACCGATCGATTCCACAATACCCTCGGCTGAAGCATTCACAATAATTTCGGCAACCGATTCCTGCTCCATTAAACGAATATCCAAATCGCTTTTTTGCATTTCATAGCGAATAATCTGATTATCAAAGTCGGTTTTACGGGTTTCAATTTCATTTTCCAAATTTAGAATATTCGACTTTAGCTGAACCAATTCTTGCGTCACATCATTAAAAATCGTTCTTTGTTGGAAATACCTTGAACGTTGATTATTTACTTCATCGTGGGAGGAATGCCCCTGCTTAAATAATTTTTGATAGACTTTTAACAATTCAGCATAATCATTCATACTTTTACGCACTTCAACCAAATAATTAGATTTATCTTGCTGAATCGATTTATAGTTATCAATTTGTTTATTTAGACTTTTAATTGTTTCATTCTTATTGTTTTCTAAGGATTGAATCGCTTTTTCCGTTGCCGTAATTTGAGATTTTAATAAATTAATTGAATTGATACTGATATTTCCGCTATCAGTAATACGATCTAATGTAATTTTAAATAACGGATCACCTTTTTTAATTGCTTGATGGATTTCAACATAACTTTCAGAGATATAGCCTGATTTGGGAGTAGAAACAATAATCGGATGAGATTGCATCACTAATTCACCGACAACAATTTCTCTTCGGGTATAACTGCCAAAGATAATAAATAGGATAAAGGCGGTGAAAATAAAGAAAGAAACGGAAAAGACCAACCAAGCAGGTACTTTACTGATTAGTACAGCGGTGCTTTTCCATTTCTGATGATTAATGGCTTCTTCACGAAACATATTTTTTATACAAATTAGCTATATATTGAAATAATTTACCGCATAAAAATGGTACTACCAGTAATATTGATACATCAATCAATATTCCATAAATAAAATGTATTTCCACATATTTATGATATGTCTGCATTATTAATACGGCTATTAAGAATCCAAATATAGGTGGTTTTTTATTATTTTTCATAATCTAATCCGCAGGAATATTTCCATCTTTTATTTCACTGATGATATAATTCTTATAGTTTTCTCCTAAATTATTAAAATTAATTACATCAACAGCAGTTCCTACCGCATATCCAATGACAGCTCCTTGAAAACCGAATCTACCACCAATTAATGATCCTAATCCTGAATATTTTCCTCCCCAGTTATCCCAACTAGTGGCAGGTAGTTCTTTAGTATTTTCTTCTATTCCAAAGAAATCATCACATTCTGGGCATCCGCTACTTATTTTATTTTCTAGAAAATATAGATAGCGTGCATGAATAGAACCAGAGAAAATGAATAAAAATGGAAAAAACTAGCTAAACAGTCATTTCAGTGATTAGTACGGCAGTATTTTTCCATTTTTGATGATTAATGACTTCTGGTCTGAACATGTTATTTTATATTTAATCTTCTCAAGATAAGATACACAAATAAACTAACTATAGAAAATACTAAAGCTCTATTTTCATTATTTATGATATCATTTATAATATAGAAGATTAATATTAAAGATATAAATTAAATTAAATTTCATTATATTTACCAAGGCTGTTCATTCTTAATATAGTCTAATAGGATTTGGGGATCTCCAAGTGGAGGTAAAGAGTTATTTTTTACAGATTCATCAATGAACTCACCTAATCTAGTTCCTATGTAGGTTCCGGCAACAATTCCTATTCCACCAAATGGACTACCAAAAGCACCTCCTACTCGAGCACCAATAAGTCCTCCCGTTGTCCCTACAATAAGAGCTGCATCTCCTGTTCTATTACTACTTGTTGTAGTATTTTTTTCTTCTTCTATTCCAAAGAAATCATCACATTCTGGGCATCCGCTACTGACCGCAATAGCTCCTCCTGATACATGATGTAAGCAACATTGTTTAAGTTCTTTCATACTTGATTCTCCTATAAAGGATAGTGGTTTACCTCTTTTAATACAAGAGACGCAATTAAGATTGATACGCATTTCGCTTTGTGTCAATATTGTTTATTATTTTGTTGCAAAAATGTGATCTCATTAACAAAAAAGAACCATCATAAAAATATGGTTTTAAAAGTGTCGGAGAATAAGGTAAAAACACTAACAGCGTATAGCTATAGTGCTTTTGTACAAAGATAAGAAGAAAAGTAAAAAAGCAAAGAGATGAAAAAGATCAAAACGAATTTGGTTGATGATGTGGTTTTAAACGTAGCTTTTCTGATTAAGGCTTTGTGATATAAAAATAGCCCAAGCCATTTGGCTTGGGCTATTTTTACTTCACTTTAAGCCGCTGACCAACTCGAATATTATTATTCTTGATATTATTGAGTTGGCTGAGTTTTTCTGGGGTAGTTTTATACATTAAGGCAATACGGTAAAGTGTTTCATCTTGCGCCACAATGTGGTGTGTTGCATTAGGGTTTACACTTTTCTCTTGATTTTTTTTGCCCTGTTCTGTGTTTTTAGCTGATGATTTATTGTCCTTCTCTTTGGATTTACTTTCTATTTTTGCTGTTGTCTTAGATTGGGCCGCGACTTTTTTGTTCTCTTCTGCATTTGTGGTATTTGTTGATTTTTTAGTCTCTATTTTTTTAGCCGAATCGCTTTGTGCTTTTATTGATTTATCTTCTTTGTATACGGTTTTTGGGGTAGTGTAGCGAGCGGTTTTATTCGCATAAGCTACCAAACCTTGATAAATTGCTCGGGCTACCTGCTTGCGATAAGCTGTTGTTGCAAGGCGCTGTTCTTCTGTTGGATTGGATAAAAAACCAGTCTCAATGAGAATAGATGGAATATCAGGTGAACGTAACACGCTTAAGCTAGCATGCTGTGGATTTTTCTTTGCCAATGGTGAGACATTCGCCAATTTTGATAATACATTTCTCCCTAATTCATAGCCTGCACGTTGTGAGTGAGAAAACTGTAAATCTAGCACGGTTTGGTTTAAATAACGTTCGTTTGCATTTGATAATACCGAGCCAGCCCCCCCTAATAATTCAGATTGTTTTTCACGATCTTCAAGCCATTTCCCTAGTTCATCACTTGCACGTTGATTCGACAGAACCCAGACCGATGAACCACGTAAGTTATCTGAGCTTGGTGAGGAATCTGCATGAATGGAAACCAGATAATTTGCTTTACCCTTGCGAGCGATTTCAGTACGGTTGGGTAGTTGGATAAAATAGTCACCATTACGAGTCATAACTGCTTTAAAATTTGGATCGGCATCCAGTAATGCTTTTAATTCTCGGGCGATAGCAAGAGTGACTTCCTTCTCTTTTAGCCCAAGATTTTTACCGATAGCTCCGGGGTCTTTTCCTCCGTGTCCTGCGTCAATTGCAATCGTTAGCTTTGCCTGTGCGCTAATAGCAATTAGCAGACTAACTAATCCGAGAGTAAATTGGCGGATAAATTTTGTCATAGTATTTATTATTCCTTATCAAGCGGTCAATTTTGCGTAAAAATTTGCAACAAGCTGCTCTGTAACCGGATTTTGTGGCTGCAACTGAATATTCCTACCTTGTGGAGCATAGTCGATTTGGATAATTAAATCAGCCGGTGGAATCATACCTTCTCCTCGGCTCGCCCATTCCAATAAACAGAGCGTTTGCGGGCGGAAATAATCGCGAATTCCCATAAACTCCAGCTCTTCTGGATCACTTAAGCGATAAAGATCAAAGTGATATAACGCATAAGGAGGCAGATTATATTCCTCAACTAAGGTATAAGTTGGGCTTTTTACATTGCCTTGATGTCCAAAAGCCTGCACGATGCTGCGAGTAAGGGTCGTTTTTCCTGCACCTAATTCCCCATTTAAATAGATAATTAAGCCATTTTCACTTTGAGTAGCTAGCTGTTGCTTTAATATTTGTGCCAAGCTATGACCGAATTGTAAAAGTTGAGTTTCATCGGTACAGTAAAAAAAATCAGATTGTGACATTATTCTTCCAAATTGATAAAGTGTTCACGGTAAAATTTGAGTTCATTAATTGACTCTCGGATGTCATCTAACGCTAAATGAGAGTTAGTTTTACTAAATTTTTTTAGTATCTCAGGTTTCCAGCGGCTGGCAAGTTCTTTTAGCGTACTCACGTCTAAGTGGCGATAGTGAAAATATTCAGCAAGTTCTGGCATATATTTGTAAAGAAAGCGTTTATCCTGTGCAATGCTATTACCACAAATAGGTGAGACGCCTTTCGGCACCCATTTTTTTAAGAAATCCAATGTTTGTAACTCTGCCGCACGTTCGGTTAATTTACTGGTTTTTACTCGTTCAACTAAGCCATTTGCTGTATGAGTTTTTACACACCATTCGCTCATCTTACCAAGTAGCTCATCGGACTGGTGCACGGCAAGTACAGGGCCTTCAGCTAGGATATTGAGATTTTTATCAGTGATGATTGTCGCAATTTCAATGATTCTCTCTTTTTCAGGGTCAAGCCCTGTCATTTCGAGATCGATCCAAATAAGATTTTGTTTATCTTGTTGTGGTATTGAGTTCATATAATGTCCTATTTTGTAAATTTTTCTAAAATTTTAACCGCTTGATAGCATGATGTACGCATTCTGGTACAAACTGCGCAACATCCCCTTGATGGCGGAAAATTTCACGCACCATTGTTGAAGAGAGGTAACGCCACTCTACCGCGGGGGGAAAAAAGATTGTTTCCAGTGTGCCCGCCAATTTTTGGTTAAGCTGTGCGAGTTGAATTTCGTATTCGGTATCATCGGCGCCACGTAAACCGCGGATGAGGCATTTTGCTTTGTATTTTTGAGCAAGTTCTACAAGTAAACCACTAAATGCAATGATTTCAACACCACTTAAATGGGCAGTGCTTTGTTGCACAAGCTCGGCACGTTGTTTGAGCTCAAATAATGGATTTTTCGAAGGATTTTCTGCCACAGCAATAATCACTTTATCAAATAGTTGGGTGGCACGCTGAATAATATCTAAATGCCCGTTAGTAATTGGATCAAACGTTCCTGCATAAATTGCGATGTTCATTTTTAGTTCTCAATATATTTTGCGAGTAAATCTAAGTGGCGTTGTAGCGCCCCTTGATTTTCTTGTAATACAGCAAAGCCTGCTTGGCTAATCTTTTTTCCGTTCTCATGATGTTCAAGTAGATAATCAACCGCTTCGACAAGGCTATCACAATTGCTCTGAATTTCTATCACACCATTCATTTCACGTAGTTTACTGAATACTTCCGGAAAATTAAATGTGTGTTGGCCTGAAATCACGGGAAGCTCAAATGCAATAGGTTCGAGCGGATTATGCCCACCATGTTTAACTAAACTGCCACCAACAAAAGCAATTTGTGCTAACCCATATAAAATCATCATTTCTCCCATGGTGTCACCAAGTAATACAGGGGTATTTCCCATAATTGGCAGGTGACTTGAACGCTTGATATAGGCTAAATTCATTTTTTGTACTAACAGCTCAACAGAGTCAAAACGCTCTGGATGACGAGGTACTAAAATAAGCAGTAAATCAGGGTATTTTTTTAATAATTTAATATGAGCTTCTAAAATAATTCGCTCTTCGCCTTCATGTGTACTGGCTGCAATCCAAACTGGGCGATGTGTTATATTGAGCTTTATAGCAGTATCGTGCACTTTTTGGCGCTGTTTATCATCAATTACCAGATCATATTTTAAGTTGCCTGTATTAATTAGCCTTTCTGCAGGAAAACCGAGAGAAATATAGCGTTCGGCACTGACACTATCTTGCGCTAAAATCAGCTCAATTTCTGCCAACATATTTTCAACTGAGGAGCGAATCCAGCCATAGCGTTTAGCTGAGCGTGGCGATAGACGAGCATTGGCAATAATGAACGGGATTTTACTAAGCCGCATCTGGCGAATCAGGTTGGGCCATAATTCGGTCTCTATAACGATAAATAATTTGGGTTGTACGAAACGGATAAAACGACGAATAGCAAAAGGCAAATCATAAGGTAGATAGAAATGTGAAACGCGATCGCCAAAGGCTGCTTTTACCCGCGCAGACCCTGTCGGTGTCACCGTTGTTACGGTAATTGGTAACCTAGGGTAGTTTTTTTGCAAATGCTTAATAAGCGGGGTTGCTGCAATCACCTCCCCAACAGATGCGGCGTGAATAACGATGCCTTGTGGTTTTGGTTGTACAAGATCGTTATAGATACCGTAACGTTCGCTTAAGCGTTGGCGATATTCCGGTTGCTTAATACCACGTTTGTACATTATCAATAGGAGTAATGGTTGAATTAAATGAATTAAAGAGGTATAGAAAAAGCGTAACATTATTTATTTCCTAAGGATACTTGGGTTAAGCTATTCTGTTGCAGACCTAAGAAAAGCAGGGTACAAAAAATGTAGAACATCATTCCTGAATTATGCGAGAAAAACGCTTGGGTTAAACAGTAACCCATAGTTGATAAAATATGTATGATTCCTAGAGAACCCCACAAATGATTTTGTGTATTATTTCTCTCTTGTCGCATATTTTTAAAGAAAATGCTTAAGGGGACGAAAAATAGCGCTAATAAAGCAGCTAAACCACATAGCCCCCGCACATTAGCATCGTGCAAATATTGATTGTGAGCATGAGTAAACTGAGATGCATATTCAGAGATAATACGCTGTTCATAATGTTTTTTTCGTAATTGTTTTACACCTTCTAACCCCCAGCCAAACAATGGTTTTTCTTGAATACCAATGAGAGCGCTTTTCCACATATCTAGTCTAGCACCGACCGAAGTAGTACCATCATTTTTTTCAAGATAATAGGTGATTTCTTGTTGTGCTTGCGACCAACGTTTTTGTACTAAATGTCCAGCAAAGAAAGCAGCAATCGCAGCTGCAATAAGTAGTGTTACCACGACAGATTTTGAGAGCAAATGACGATTTAGCACAAAGAGTGAAATCACAATGAATGGCGCCGCTACCCAAGCACCTCGAGCTTGATTAAGTAAGCAGGTAAAAATACCTAAGCTAGTTGCAAGCAGAGCTAAAATAAACCACTTACTTTGCTGTTGCTTAAAATAGAAAGCGCTTGTCAAAGAAAATAGTGATAGCGACATTAAAATATCCCCAGCTTGAATATACATCATGGCGGGAAAGAGAAACGGTAGCTTTAAAATGAAAAATTGTACTATGCCTATCGCAGCAGCTGTGATTGTTGCAAGCACAATAGCATATAAGATCCAAATTGTTTTTAGCTGAATTTTATAGCAAACGGCAAGAATAGGGAGTAATAACAATGTACGTGCTGGTAGATCAAGTTCCCGTATTTTGCTTTGATGAAGGATTAATGAGATAACAAAAAGCAGAAAATAGAGGCTAAAAGTGGCGATAATCCATTTATCTGTTTGAGCTAATTGCCATTTTCGTTGCTTAATTTGCGGATAAAGTAACACTATTCCGAGCAGGCTTAGTAGCATTGGAATTAAGTTATAGCTAATTCTAAAGTGAAGTACCAAAATAAAAAACAAAGCCACCAATACGGTTGCGATGGTTGGTAACTGTGTTTTAAATTGTTGCAACTGCATAAGGTTTCCTTTGTAAAATTTTATGCGAAATTGACCGCTTACTTTGAGCGACAGATCACTCAAATTCTAACTCTACTGCATTTTCACCAAGTAGGGTTTTTAATTGCACCAGCATATTTTCTTTTGGTGTTACTCGCCATTCAACGCCACCACGTACCAATGCACGTCCTGTAGGGCTTTGGTAGTAAAAATGTAGTGGCAGAGTGCCCTCTTTATTGGGTTCAATAATCCCTTTAAGATCTTTAATAAACGCAGGCGTAATTTGTTCTTGATTAATCGCAAGTGCTAAGCTTTTTGCATAGCGGCTACGAGCCTCATCTAGGCTTGCCACCTCACGCACTGACATTTTTAAACCGCCACTAAAATCATCGTGCTGTACTGAACCTGTGGCAATAATAATGGCATCTTTTTGTAAGAGATCACCATAGTTTTCCAATGCTTCCGAAAATAGCGTGAGATCCAGTTTACCCGATCTATCTTCAATAGTGGCAATGCCGATACGGTTGCCTCTTTTCGTTACCGCAATACGAGAAGCCATCACAATCCCTGCTACGGTAATATTTTGTCCACGAAAAGTGGGTTGTAATTCGTTTAAACGAGTAGGAGCATAATGTGCCAATTCCTTTAAGAAACGTCCCACTGGATGTCCACTTAAATATAAGCCAAGCGTGCTCTTCTCTCCATCTAAAATCACTTGTTCAGAGAATTTTGGGGTATTGGCATAGGCATTTTGCACTTCTTCAGGGGTTTCAGTGAGTACGCCGAACATATCACTCTGCCCCAATTCTTCCATTTTAGCGTGTTGATCAGAAGCTTTTAATGCATCTTCTAAATTTTTCATCAAGGCAGCACGGTGTGGCCCTAGTTTATCGAATGCGCCTGACATAATCAGTCCCTCAAAGGTCTTGCGATTGAGTTTTTTCAAATCGACACGAGCGGTGAGATCGAATAGATCTTTAAAAATTCCCCCTTCTTCACGTACCCGTAATAACTCTTCAACTGGGCCTTCGCCTACGCCTTTAATTGCGCCTAAACCGTAAACAATCTCACCTTTTTCATTAACACTAAAACGGTATTTTCCGCTGTTTACATCTGGTGGTACAACGGTTAGCCCCATATTGATACATTCATCATAGAAGCCAACAATTTTATCGGTATTATCCATCTCGGAAGTCATCACCGCTGCCATAAATTCCGCGGGGTAATGTGCTTTGAGCCATAAGGTTTGATAGGAGACTAACGCATAGGCAGCAGAGTGAGATTTGTTAAAGCCGTAACCAGCGAATTTCTCTACAAGGTCGAAAATTTTACCCGCTAATTCACCATTGATCCCTTTGGCTTCTGCACCTGCTTCAAATACTGAGCGCTGTTTTGCCATTTCTTCTGGCTTTTTCTTACCCATCGCACGACGAAGTAAATCCGCTCCACCCAGTGTATAACCTGCAAGCGCTTGTGCGATCTGCATCACCTGCTCTTGATAAACAATAACACCGTAAGTGGGCTCTAAAATCGGTTTTAAACACTCGTGCTGATATTGTGGATCGGGGTAAGAAACTTCTTCTTTACCGTGTTTACGGTCGATAAAGTTCTGCACCATGCCCGATTCTAGAGGTCCAGGACGAAACAGAGCCACTAGTGCAATAATATCTTCAAAACAGTCGGGTTTTAGGCGAGAAATCAGATCTTTCATGCCGCGACTTTCCAACTGGAATACCGCGGTGGTTTTAGATTTCAGTAAAAGGTCGAAAGATTTTTTATCATCTAATGGAATGCTTTCAATACGTACTGGTGCTTTACCCTCTTTTTCAAGGCGAGTATTAATCATCTCCAACGCCCATTTGATGATAGTGAGCGTACGTAACCCTAAGAAGTCGAATTTTACCAGCCCTGCATATTCCACATCATTTTTATCAAAATGGGTAACAGGGTGTAGCCCTTCATTATCGCAATAGAGTGGTGAGAAATCAGTAATCGCGGTTGGGGCAATCACTACCCCACCTGCGTGTTTACCGAAGTTACGGGTAACACCTTCAAGCTTGCGAGCCATGTCGATCAGTGCTTCAACTTCCTCATCACTGTCGTACAGTTCTTGTAGCTTTGGCTCTTCTTTGAAAGCCTGTTCCAGTGTCATACCTGGGGTAGGTGGAATGAGTTTGGAAATGCGGTCGCAAAAACTGTAGGAGTGTCCAAGCACACGCCCTACATCACGCACAACGGCTTTTGCCGCCATCGCACCAAAGGTGATAATTTGTGAAACGGCTTGGCGACCGTAAGTTTCTGAAACGTGCTCAATGACTCGATCTCGCCCTTCCATACAGAAGTCCACGTCAAAATCGGGCATTGAAACACGTTCAGGGTTTAAGAAACGCTCGAAAAGAAGATCAAATTCGAGTGGATCTAAATCCGTAATTTTTAATGCATATGCCACCAACGAGCCAGCACCAGAACCACGCCCAGGGCCTACAGGGATACCATTGTCTTTCGACCACTGGATAAATTCCATCACGATCAGGAAGTAACCAGGGAAGCCCATCTGGTTAATCACGTCTAGCTCAACTTGCAATCTTTCGTCATAAACCGACCGCTTGTTTTTTCGCTCTTCGGGATCTGGGAAGAGAAATTCAAGCCGCTCTTCCAAACCTTCGCGAGATTTTTGTACTAAATAGTCTTCGGTAGACAGCTCGCCCGTTGGGAAATTTGGCAAAAAGTATTCACCCAAACGAATCGTCACATTACAGCGTTTGGCAATTAGCACCGTATTTTCTAAGGCTTGTGGTAAATCGGCGAAGAGTTGGCACATTTCCGCCTCTGAACGGAAATATTGCTGTGGTGAGTATTTTTTAGGGCGTTTAGGATCATCAAGAGTGTAGCTATCGTGAATAGCAACTCGAATTTCATGTGCTTCAAAGTCTTCTTCTTTGAGAAACATCACATCATTGACAGCCACTAACGGAATGGCAAATTTTTTGGCAAATTTGACCGCTTGCTGAATGTAGCGTTCTTCATCTACACGTCCTGTTCGACAAAGAGAAAGATAATAGTGGTTTGGAAAATGTTGCTGATAAAAACTAAGTAAGTTCTCTGCTTCAATATCGTTTTCTTTGAGCAGGGCTTTGCCGACATCTCCCATTCGCCCACCAGATAGCACAATAATGCCATCGGCAAGCTCAGCAAGCCATGCTTTTTCTAGCACAGGGAGATCAAAATAGCCTTGTTGATAGGCTCTTGAAATGAGTAAGGTAATATTTTGATAACCTGTATTATTTTTGGCAAGCAGTGTCAGTTCAAAGCGCTCTTCACTCTCTGGCTCTGGGCGAACGAGAACATCCATCGCAACAATTGGTTTAACGCCTGAGCCCTGTGCTTCGCCATAAAAACGCACAAGTCCACAAAAGTTACTAAAATCGGAGATCGCCATTGCCACCATATTATTGGCAACGCAGGCTTTTACTAATGGCTTCACTTTGGCTAAGCCATTAATCATTGAGAAATCACTGTGTACTTTTAAGTGTACGAAACGGGGTTGGGACATAGTTTGCAATGAATAATTAATAATGGAAAATTAATCTCTTTTTTTACTCAACAACCACCACACAATTAAAATACAAACAATGCTTGGAATTAATGCACTAATTGCCACGGGGAGCCAAGAAACGACTAAGGTTAAATTGCCGAAAACGATATTTGCCACATAAAAGCTGAAACCGGCGATAACGCCAATCACAATTTTCAAGCCCATTGCACTACTTCTTAATGGACCAAAAATAAAGGAGATTGCCAGTAGCATCATGACTGCCATTGCAAGTGGTTCATAAAGTTTACGCCAAAAGGTTATCTCAAAGCGTTTAGCATCTTGTCCTGTGTCTTTTAAGAACCCCACATAATCTGCCAAGCCTGAAATTGAAAGAGATTCCGGTTTAAGTGAAACAATCCCTAATTTGCTTGGCGTAATACTGGTTTTCCAAGGCTGGTCGGCCAATTGTGATTGTGCAATTTTTTCATCATTAATGACCGCTTGTTGTACATTTTGTAGTTGCCATTCATTGCCTGACTGGAAAGTTGCTTTTTCCGCAGAAAGTATCGATTTCAGTTCTCGCTCTTCAAAATGATAAATCAAAATATCATTCAGATTTTGTTCATCGGTAATACGGCGAATGTAGATAAAATCTGAACCATCTTTTGCCCAAAAGCCTGCCTGTGTAGCAAGCATTGAGCCTCCACTTTGGGCAACTGCACGCATATTACGAGCAAATTGCTCGGTTTGTGGTGCAATCCATTCGCCGATTACCATTGATAAAATCATCAATGGAATCGCTGTTTTCATCACTGCAAACCCGATTTTAAAACGGGAAAAGCCTGCCGATTGCATCACCACTAATTCACTATTACTTGCCAATGCACCTAAGCCCAGTAATGAACCGATTAATGCGCCTACAGGAAAGAAATTTTCTAAATCACTGGGCAACATAAGTACGGTATAGTAAGCCGCATTTAATGCGTCATAGCTTCCTTTACCCACATGGCGGAACTCTTCCACATATTTAATAATGCCAGCAAGCCCAATAATAACGAGCAGAACTACAAAAATATAGAGCAGAATCGTTTTGCCGATATAGCGTTCTAGAATATTCATTGGATTATGCCCCTTTTCTTGCACTGAGTCGGTAACGTAATGCGGAAATTGTTTTAGTGTCCCACACATTCATCAAAATACCGAGTAGTAAAAAGCCGACTGATACAAGTGGCATCACGCTATTTGCATTGATTTTACCACTTCCTGCCACTGATTTTAGTGAACTCTGTAATAGGAAATAGATTAAGAAAATCAGTACCGCAGGGAAGAATTTGGCATAGCGACCTTGACGAGCATTCACTTTGCTTAATGGTACGGCAATTAATGCCATTAATGGCACAGCAAAAATTAAGGCTAAACGCCACTGTAATTCGGCTTTGGCTTCAGGAGAGTTTGTAGCGACTAAAGTCGAAAAGTCGGCACGTTGTACCAATTTTTCTTCAGAATCAACATCTTGGTAGCCAAGATAAGCTCTGTAATCTTCAAAATGCGAAATACGAAAATCAGCCGTTTGCGGTGTCCCTTCATAGCGGTGGCTCTCTTTTAATGTGAGCAATTGATCGCCATTCGGCAAACCTTTTAACTCACCGCTTTCTGCGACCACGACCGATGGACGATTTTTTTTCTGTTGATCAGGTTGAAAAACATAAACATCATTGATTTGGTTTTTATTTTGTTCAATGCTTTCAATAAAAAGGACATAACCGCCAGCAGAGATAAATTGCCCAGCTGTCAATGCGGAAAAACGGGGATTGGCTTTCGCTTCCGCTAAAATCTCACTTTGTTTATCAATAGCCCAGGGAGTAAGCCAAAATACGTTATAAGTAGCAAGTGCGGTCATTAGCACAGAAAGCATTAACGCAGATTTGACTAAAATCCCCGATCCCACGCCACAGGCTCGCATTACGGTGATTTCACTTTCAGAATAGAAACGGCCAAGGGTTAAAATCAGGGCAAAAAAGAGTGAAACGGGAAGAATAAATTGTGTCATTGTTGGCATACCTAGCCCAATAAGGCTAAGCACCAAATCTGTTGGAATTTTGCCACTGACAGCCGAATTGAGCACACGTACTAGCTGCTGGCTGAAGAAAATAACGATAAAAATAAACAAAATCGCAATCAGGCTTTTGGCGATTTCTTTGGTTAAATATCGGCTTAATATCACGGTTTTTCTCTTAAATTATGCTTGCAATTTTCTAACAAATGAGTAGTTTACGACCTACATTTTTACAATGAGTTGCAAGCGGATTATTTGCAGAATTTTTTGCAAAAATGAGCGCTTGAAAAAGGTGTAATCATACCTTTTTATCAAATAAAAATCACGAGAGGATTTATGCAATTTAATTTAATTCCAACAAATGAGTGGCAAAGCCAAGTAACAGATTGCTTGGTGGTCGCTGTTTTTGAAGAGGGCAAATTATCGTCCAGTGCACAACAAGTTGATCAAGCAAGTCATGGTTTTTTAAGTCAGCTACAAACGCAGGGGGATTTATCAGGCGAAGTTGCACAAGGCTTGGTGTTGCATCACGTACCAAATATTCAAGCAAAGCGTATATTAGCTATTGGTTGCGGTAAGCAGGGAGAAACTACTGAACGTCAATTTAAACAGCTGGTACAAAAATGCGTAGAATTGCTTGGTCAAACGCAAGTTAAACGAGCAGTATTTGCTTTAGCAGAAGTGGAAATTAAACAGCGTAGCCCATACTGGTCTGTGCGTTTTGCGGTGGAAGCGATTTGTGAAAGTTTATATCGTTTCGAACAGTTCAAAACGACAAAATCAGCAGAATCATCACTTGCTCAAATTAGCTTTGTTGCCGAAGGTAATGACGCAGAAACCGCTCTAGTCCACGCTCAAGCGGTGGCAATCGGGGCAAAATTTACCAAAGATGTGGCGAACTGTCCGCCAAATGTATGCAACCCACGCTATCTTGCTGATTGTGCACTAGCACTTGCTGAACAATACAGCACCATTAACACCACTATCGTTGATGAAAAACAGATGGCAGAGTTGGGTATGAATTCCTATCTTGCGGTTTCTCGTGGTTCGGCAAATGAAGCCTTTATATCGATCATCAACTATCAAAACAATGGCAATGCGAAGCCGATCGTGTTAATCGGTAAAGGTATGACTTTTGACAGTGGCGGTATTTCACTCAAACCGGGCGAAGCAATGGACGAGATGAAATACGATATGGGCGGTGCGGCAGCAGTATACGGCACAATGAAAGCGATTGCCGAGCTGAATTTGCCATTAAACGTGATTGGTGTATTAGCTGGCTGCGAAAATATGCCAGATGCCAACGCTTACCGCCCAGGTGATATTATCACTACAATGTCGGGCAAAACAGTGGAAGTGTTAAATACCGATGCGGAAGGGCGTATGGTACTTTGTGATGCTTTAACATATGCGGAGCGTTTTGAGCCTGAATTAGTGATTGATGTGGCAACCCTCACAGGGGCGTGTATGATTGCACTTGGCAACCACAATAGCGGCTTAATTTCTACCGATGATGAACTTGCCGAACAACTATTCCAAGCAGGACAGGCAAGTGGCGATAAAGTGTGGCGTTTACCGATGGGCGAAGAGTATCAAGAGCAGCTTAAATCTAACTTTGCTGATCTTGCTCACTTAGGCGGACGAATGGGCGGAGCGATTACCGCAGGCGTATTCTTATCCAACTTCGCTGAAAAATTCCGTTGGGCTCATCTAGATATTGCAGGCACCGCTTGGAAATCGGGTGCAGGAAAAGGGGCAACGGGCAGACCTGTTCCGCTTTTAACTGAGTTTTTAATCAATCACGCAAAATAAGAGATAGGGCGGAATGATCCGCCCTATTTTTTAACGAGGAGAATGAATAAGTTGTAATACATCGCCCATCATATCTGAAAACGCCATTTTAAACTGCTCACATTCTCGAACATTCACATTGGCATTTTGGTGATTAAATTTATCTAATTTATCAAAGAAATAGTGTTGTGATGCTTCATCATCCACAAAAATTGTTTTGGCATTTTGCTTACCAATGATTTTTTCCAATACTTTCGGGACTACGCCATAATTCCATACAAATTGTTCAAGCTCAGAATACTTGCTGTAAACCTGCGCTTGGGCTTGCTCGTAACTTAAACCAGCCAAATTTGGGTGAATACACTGTTCGGCATTATTCATTTGCAACACATACTCTTTCATTTGACTATTTGAAATTTTGTATTTTGCGTGGGGATATTTTTGATCTAATTCACTGCTACAAGCAGCTAAAAGGGCAGTGGCAATCAGAGCTATTTTTTTCATTTTTAATCCTTACAAGCGGTAGATTCTTCACTAATTTTTGCAAATTTTGGGACGTAGATCCCAAAAATAGATAAAAAATCGGATGTTGGCTAATCGGTTACCTATATTAACAAAACTTTGTTTGATAGGAGAAAGGTTATGTGGCGATTACTTTTGATTTTTATGGCAACATTGGCAACAGCGCAGCCTCTTAATTTAATGCTACTTGAACAGTATAAAGATCAACCTATTGATGGCTGGGTAATGAGTGAAAAGCTTGATGGTGTAAGAGGTTTCTGGGATGGTGAACAGTTGATTAGCCGCCAAGGATTCCCGCTCGCTCCGCCTGATTATTTCATCAAAAATTTTCCTCCTTTCGCTATTGATGGCGAGCTTTTCAGTGAGCGCGGCAAATTTGAAGAAATTGCGGCAACCGTGCGTTCGGCAAATCCGAAAGGGTGGTACAAATTAAAATTACACGTTTTTGATGTGCCAAATGCCGAAGGCGATCTTTTTGCAAGGTTGACGAAACTACAAAACTTTCTTGCAGAAAACCCAAGTAATCATATTGAAATTATTGAGCAGATCCCTGTAAAAGATAAGGCTCATCTCAATGCTTTTTTCAATGAAGTCCAAAAACTAGGTGGTGAAGGTGTGGTAGTTCGTAATCCAAATTCGCCTTATATTCAAGGCAGATCGGCACAAATTCTCAAACTTAAAGCCATTGATGATGAAGAATGTACAGTGATTGCTCATCATAAAGGCAAAGGGAAATATGCGGATAAATTAGGTTCAATTACCTGTGAAAATGAACGTGGTCGCTTTCGGATTGGTTCAGGTTTTAAAGATAAAGAGAGAGAAAATCCGCCCGCTATCGGCATGGTAATTACGTATAAATATCGAGGTTTAACTGCAAATGGCAAACCACGTTTTGCCACATATTGGCGTGAACGGAGTGATATTTTGCAACAAAAATAACGTATAGATCACAATTTTTTGAAAATCTATTTGACAGGAAAAATGTTCGAGCGTAAAACGTTTTTACCTTTTATTAACATTTTGGGGCGTTTTATGCTCACCATTCATCATACGAGCGAACATTCCCTGCTGTGTTCTGCTTCCCCGCCTGCTGAACTTAGCAAACAGCAACAAATTTGGGCTATATCTGCGCAAGCTCGTCGCTTACCGAATGTACAAGAAGTCGTAGTAGGTATGAATAATTTTACCGTCTATTATGATTTATTCACCGCTAGCCAACCCCTCATTGAGCATTTGCAAGCCCTGTGGGAAAACTATCAAACGCAAACGACCAAAACTGCTCGCTGTGTAGAAATCCCAGTGCATTATGGCGGTGAATTTGGCGAAGATTTATTTGAGGTTGCGCGCTTTCACCATACTACGCCTGAAGAGATTATCCGCCGTCATACCGACCCGACTTACACCGTATTTATGATCGGCTTTCAAGCTGGTTTTCCTTATCTCAATGGCTTGCCTGAAAATTTACACACGCCACGCCGTGACGTACCACGCACCAAAGTACCTGCTGGTTCTGTTGGGATTGGCGGTAGTCAAACGGGGATCTATCCTTTTACCTCGCCAGGAGGTTGGCAGTTACTTGGACGAACTGAGCTTCCTCTATTTGATATTCAGAAATCTCCGCCTACTTTGTTAAGTGCTGGAGATAATGTCCGTTTTGTCGCAGAGAGTATCCGTCTATGATCTACATTAAACAAATGCAAGGGTTTGCCTATATTCAAGATTTAGGACGTTATGGTTATCGCTTGCTCGGTATTGGGCATAGTGGTGCAATGGATAAACTTGCCTTACAAGCGGGTAATTTATTGTTAAAAAATGCAGAAAATGCCCCTGCGATAGAAATTACCTTAGGCGGAATGAGCCTGACTTTTGACTGCGATACACCATTTTGCTTTACGGGGGCATTAGTCGAAGCAGAGCTTGATGGTTCGCCTATTTTTGCTTATTTCCGCTACACCGCCAAAGCTCGTCAGACCTTAACTCTCAAGCGTATTGTTCAAGGTAATTATGCTTATCTTTGTGTCGCAGGCGGTTTTCTGGTGCAGCAGGTACTTGGTTCAGCCAGTACCGATCTCAAAGCTCAATTTGGCGGCTATCAAGGGCGAATGTTAAAAGCTGGTGATACGATTCCAACAGCTTTACGTGATACCCAATTATCATTTCTAGGCGTTGAGCCGATCAATTTTACTCAGCGAATTGGGGCAACAACCTCTTCTGAATATGATGCTTTTACCCAAGACAGCCGAGAACGTTTTTGGCAACAAGGGTGGATACTGCAGCACAATAGCAATCGGATGGGCTACCGTTTTGCAGAAAATCCACTGAAATTGACCGCTTCCCTTGAAATGCTTTCATACGCAGCGCCTGCTGGCACTGTGCAAGTCCCTCCTGATGGGCAGCCTATTGTGTTAATGGCCGATGCCCAAACTACAGGGGGCTATCCTAAAATTGCTTGCATAATTCAAGCTGATCTTGGGCGATTAGCCCAAACCCAAATTGGTCGTTCAGTACAATTTGAATTATTAAGCCGTGAACAAGCAGTGGCTCGTTTCCAACAAGATCAAGATTATTTAGCGAACATTTGGAGAAAAGCAAATGAAGAGAATTGATTTAAATGTAGATCTCGCCGAAGGCTGTGCCAATGATGAGCAATTACTACAGCTAGTAAGCTCGGCAAATGTCAGTTGTGGCTTGCATGCAGGCGATTACAATGAAATGCGTAAAGCCATTTTATGGGCAAAAGCAAATAATGTACGAGTTGGTGCTCACCCGAGTTTTCCCGATCGAGAAAATTTTGGACGAACCAATATGAATTTGCCCAATGATGAAATAAAAGCTTGCTTGCTTTATCAGCTAGGAGCAATCAAAGCTTTATGTGATGCGGAAAGTGTTCGATTGAGTTATGTAAAACCACACGGTGCATTATATAACCAAGCCGCAAAAGATCCTCAACTTGCAGGCTTGATTGCAGAAACTATTAAACACTTTGATCCTTCACTAAAATTGATGGGGCTCTCCGGTAGTTTAATGCTCTCTGTTGCTGAAAACATTGGGTTGGAAACGATTTCTGAAGTATTTGCTGATCGCCGTTATCTTGCCGATGGTTCTCTAGTGCCAAGATCTCGCCCTGATGCAATGGTAGAAAGCGATGGTGAAGCAATCGCTCAAGTATTGGAAATGATTGAACAGGGCACTGTGCTTACTGTAGATGGCGGTAACGTACCGATTAAAGCAGAAAGTGTTTGCTTGCATGGCGATGGCGAGCACGCCGTGGTATTTGCCAAGAGAATTTTGGAGGAATTGAGAAATCGGGGGATTTCGATCTGCTCTGACAATCCAATAACTTGATTAAAATGACAAATAAAAAACAACAAAAACAGGAGAGACAATATGTCAAATACAACAAAAAACCGTAGTGCTTTGCTCGGCGCTGCTTTTTTGATGGCAACCTCTGCCATTGGACCGGGATTTTTAACCCAAACTGCCACTTTTACGCAAACACTACTTGCTAGTTTCGGCTTTGTGATTTTGCTTTCAATTCTGCTAGATATTGGAGCACAGCTAAATATTTGGCGTATTGTGGCAGTCTCTGAAAAGAAAGCACAGGATATTGCAAATGTGGTATTGCCTGGGGCGGGATATTTCCTGGCAATTTTGATTGTCATGGGTGGGCTTGCATTCAATATCGGCAATGTAGGTGGTGCGGGTTTAGGCTTGAATATTCTCACAGGATTTGCTCCTGAAACAGGAGCGATTATTAGTGGTGCGATAGCGGTAGGCGTGTTCTTATTCCGTGAAGCAGGTAAAGTGATGGATAGATTTGCCCAAATTATGGGCTTTATTATGATCGCTTTGACTATTTTTGTTGCGGTAAAATCTAACCCGCCTATTGGTGATGCAGTTGTGCATACTTTTATTCCCGCACAACTTGATGTTATTGCGATTGTTACGCTCGTAGGCGGTACTGTTGGAGGATATATTACTTTTGCTGGTGCACATCGGTTGTTAGATGCGGGGATTAAAGGCAAAGAAAATCTTAAAGAAGTGAGTAAAAGCTCTGTCTCTGCCATTTTGATCGCCTCAATTATGCGCGTGGTACTTTTCTTAGCGGTATTAGGCGTTGTATCACAAGGCGTAAAACTTAATCCAGCAAACCCAGCATCAACCCCATTTGAATATGTGGCGGGTAATATCGGACTAATTATTTTCGGTATCGTCATTTGGGCGGCGTCCATTACATCTGTAATTGGTGCAGCTTATACTTCAGTTTCATTTATCACCTCCTTCTCACCGTTTATTGAGAAGCATAAAAACTGCTTTATCGTTGCCTTTATTATTATTTCAACCGCAGTGCTTGCGACTGTTGGTAGACCTGCTCAAGTATTGGTTTTTGTTGGCACACTAAATGGTCTAATTTTACCTATTTCTCTTGGCTTAGTGCTGCTGGCAGCACATAAAAGCAAAATTGTGGGCGACTATAAACACCCAGTTTGGATGACAATAGCAGGTGCTGTTGTTGTAGTGAGCATGGCAATTTTAAGTATGATGACTCTTTCAAAATATATTTCTGGGCTATTTGCCTAACTGGTTTGAGGCTGCAATGGCAGCCTTTTATTTTGCAAATTTTTCGCAGAAATTGACCGCTTATATTATTAGGGCGTATTGGTGTTTCAAACGGGGTTGTGGTTTCGGCAAAAATTCGCCAAGCCCGCTGGGGGGGATTTTTAATCGACAACGTCACTTCATTTGAAACATCAATACGCCCTAACGTATTAGAAAATTTTATGATTTAAATTAGATTTAATATTGAGTTTTGCTGTTATCTCGTTTACATTACAGACTATCTTTTTGATAGGAGTGAAAAATGAGTGAAACCGAACTATTACGAGAAGGGTTAAACTTGATGTTAGTTGGAATGGGATTTGTGTTAGTTTTCCTCTTTCTGCTAATTTTTGCTATTAGCCTGATTTCTAAAGTCGTTAATACTTATTTCCCAGAACACACACCACAATCAGCAACCTCTGCACCTGCGCCTATCTCAACGGCTAGTGTGAATGATATTGCGTTGCTGCGTCCAGTGATCGCTGCCGCGATCGCCCATCACCGCCGCCAACAAGGGCTACATTAAATTAAGGATCAATCATGACAAAAAAAATTGCCATTACTGACGTTGTATTGCGTGATGCTCACCAATCTCTATTTGCTACCCGTCTACGTTTAGACGATATGTTACCGATTGCCAAAGAATTAGATGATATTGGCTATTGGTCTTTAGAAGCGTGGGGTGGTGCAACTTTCGACTCTTGTATCCGTTTCTTAGGCGAAGATCCGTGGGTGCGTTTGCGTGAATTGAAAAAAGCAATGCCTAAAACCCCTCTGCAAATGTTATTGCGTGGTCAGAATTTATTAGGCTATCGCCATTATGCCGATGATGTGGTGGATAAATTTGTGGAACGTTGCGTCGCAAACGGTATGAGTGTCTTCCGTGTATTTGATGCGATGAATGACCCACGCAATATGCAACAAGCACTACAAGCGGTGAAAAAACAAGGCGGACATGCACAAGGGACATTAAGTTATACCACCAGCCCTGTGCATACCTTGCAAACTTGGTTAGATGTGACCGAGCAGTTAATGGAAATCGGCATTGATTCTTTGGTGATCAAAGATATGTCAGGTATTTTAACCCCATTTGCCGCAAGTGAATTGGTTAGCGAAATCAAAAAACGTTTTGATGTTGAGCTACACTTACACTGCCATTCAACCACAGGTATGGCAGAAATGGCATTGCTTAAAGCGATTGAGGCTGGTATTGATGGAGTAGATACCTCTATCTCTTCAATGAGCGGTACTTATGGTCACCCTGCAACTGAATCATTAGTGGCCACCTTACAAGGCACACAATTTGATACAGGATTAAGCATTCCTAAGTTAGAAAAAATTGCCGCTTATTTTCGTGAAGTACGTAAAAAATACCACGCTTTTGAAGGGCAATTAAAAGGGGTAGATAGCCGTATTTTAGTGGCACAAGTGCCGGGCGGTATGCTTACCAACCTTGAAAGCCAGCTTAAACAACAAAACGCAGCGGATAAATTAGATGCGGTATTAACTGAAATTCCAAAAGTACGTGAAGATTTAGGTTTCTTGCCGCTTGTTACCCCGACTTCGCAAATCGTAGGGACTCAAGCAGTAATGAACGTATTAATGGGTGAGCGTTACAAAACTATCGCTAAAGAAACCGCGGGCGTATTAAAAGGTGAATATGGTAGAACGCCTGCTCCTGTTAATACTGAATTACAAGCTCGTGTTTTGGAAGGTGGAGAAGCGATTACGTGTCGCCCTGCAGATAAAATCGCCCCAGAAATGGATAAACTGCTTGCGGAGGTGAAAGCACAAGCGGCTGAAAAAGGGTTAAAACTTGCAAATGAGGTGGACGATACATTAATCGTGGCACTTTTCCAACAAGTTGGCTGGAAATTCTTAGAAAACCGTGATAACCCAGCCGCGTTTGAGCCTGTACCAACTGCAGAAAGCAAAGCCGCAGAGAAATCAGCGGCAGCGCCTACACCGAAAGCAGGTGAACCAGCGGTTTACACCGTTGAGCTTGAAGGCAAAGCGTTTGTGGTGAAAGTGAGTGATGGTGGCGATATTAGCCAAATCAGCCAAGTTGCCGCACCGCAAGCGGCTGCTCCTGTTGCAGCCCCAGCATCTGCGGCAGCCGCACCAGCAGGTGCTGGCGAGCCAGTTACTGCACCAATGGCAGGTAACATTGTTAAAGTGTTGGTTTCTGAAGGGCAAACTGTTGCACAAGACGAAGTGTTACTCATCTTAGAAGCCATGAAAATGGAAACCCAAATCTGTGCAACCAAAGCTGGCACAGTAAAAGGTATTAAAGTCAAAGCAGGCGATGTGGTTGCCGTTGGCGACACCTTGCTAGAGCTTGCCTAAGGGGGCTGAATGGAAAGCATTATTGCATTAATTCAAGGCACAGGCTTAATGCACTTAGAGTGGGGGCAAGCGGTGATGATTATCATCAGTTTGGTGCTACTCTGGCTTGCAATTTCTAAGCAGTTTGAGCCGTTATTATTGCTGCCGATTGGTTTCGGCGGCTTGCTTTCAAACATTCCTGAGGCAGGCTTAGCAATGACTGCACTGGATAATTTGCTACACAGTGGCACAGCCGAACAGTTGGCGATTGTGGCTGCAAAATTAGGCACAAGTGCAGATTTAGGCTCAATTAAAACCGCTTTAAACACTGCTCTGCCATCAGTTCAAAATGAATTGGATGTGATGGCGGGCGATATGGGTTATACCGCTGGTGTACTCGCCTTATTCTATAAAATTGCAATTGGCTATGGGGTTGCACCGCTGATTATCTTTATGGGCGTTGGTGCAATGACAGACTTCGGCCCTCTACTTGCTAACCCAAGAACGCTACTTTTAGGTGCTGCAGCACAATTTGGTATCTTTGCAACTGTACTCGGTGCAGTGGGCTTAAACTGGTTAGGTGTGATTGATTTCACTCTGCCACAAGCTGCAGCCATCGGGATTATCGGTGGTGCAGACGGCCCAACTGCAATCTATATTGCCAGCAAACTCGCCCCTGAATTATTAGGTGCAATTGCAGTTGCAGCTTACTCTTATATGGCATTGGTGCCGTTAATCCAACCTCCAATTATGAAGGCTTTAACTAATGAGCAAGAACGTAAAATCAAAATGGTACAACTTCGCCACGTTAGTAACCGTGAGAAAATCTTGTTTCCAATTGCATTATTGTTATTAGTCGCTTTCTTGTTACCGGATGCAGCACCATTGCTCGGTATGTTCTGTTTCGGTAACTTATTAAGAGTCAGTGGCGTGGTTGAGCGTTTGAACGACACCGCACAAAATGCATTAATTAACATTACCACGATTTTCTTAGGTTTATCCGTAGGTTCAAAATTAGTTGCCGATAAATTCTTACAACCGCAAACATTGGGTATTTTATTATTGGGTGTTATTGCATTCTGTATTGGTACCGCAAGTGGTGTATTAATGGCAAAACTGATGAACAAAGTGAGCAAAAACAAAGTAAACCCACTGATTGGTGCCGCAGGTGTTTCAGCTGTACCGATGGCTGCTCGTGTAGCCAATAAGGTGGGCTTGGAAGCGGATAAACAAAACTTCCTACTCATGCACGCAATGGGCCCGAATGTGGCTGGCGTAATCGGCTCAGCCATTGCCGCTGGGGTAATGCTCAAATATATCGCAACACTTGGCTAAACGAGATGAAATAAAAAAATCCCACTTCGGTGGGATTTTTTCTGCTTGTATTTTGCAAAATTTTCCCTGAAATCGACCGCTTGCTTTATAATAATGCTTTTTTTAACGGAGATAACAATGGATTTCCCTATTTGCCCACAATGTAACAGTGAAAATACTTACCACGATTCTATTCAATTTGTTTGCCCAGACTGTGCTTATGAATGGACAGGCGAAGAAGTTGCAGAGCAAGATGATGAAGATGTATTAATCGTTAAAGATGCTAATGGTAACTTACTTGCAGATGGTGATGATGTTATTTTAGTCAAAGATCTTAAACTAAAAGGTTCATCAGAGGTATTAAAAAAGGGTACAAAATATAAAGGTATCCGCCTTGCCCATGGCGATCACAATGTTGATTGCGGTAAGATTATGCTGAAATCAGAGTTTTTGAAGAAAGCTTAATATCCCATTAAAGGCTAAGTTTATACTTAGCCTTATCTATATATTTTAAATTCGTAATTGCGCAACGAGTGCCTGAAAAAGCGGTGAATTTTGGCGGCGGTTAGGGTAATAAAGATGATAGCCGTTATAGTGCATTGCCCATTCATTCAGAATAGGAACGAGCGTGCCGTTATTTAACTCGGTTTGAATGCTGTCTTTCGGTGTCCAAATAATGCCTAATCCCTGTTTTGCGTAGTGAGGCAATAAGAAGCCGTTGTTTACGGTGAGATTACCTTGTGGCTGAAGCTTGATCATTTTTTGCGTGATGGGATCATTAAATTCCCACGTCATAATGCCCCCCAGCGTGGCAAGACGATGTTTTAGGCAACAATGTTTGGTTAAATCAAAAGGGGTTTTTGGCGTGCCAAATTTTGCCAGATAGTCAGGACTGGCAGCGGTAACCATTTGTAAATCAGGCGAAATGCGTAACGCAATCATATCTTTGGCAACATCTTCGCCAAGCCGTATGCCCGCATCAAAACGCTCTGCCACAATATCCACAAAACGGTCTTCGGCAACCAGTTCTAATTCCACTTCGGGATAACGTTTGGCAAATTCAGCAAATTTATCGGCTAACACATAGCGAAAAACGTGTTCATTGCCGTTAATGCGTAGTGAGCCTTTGACGGTATTGCGAAATGCACTTAATTCGTCTATTTCTTGGTCAATTTCTGCAAAAAGTGGCACGAGTCGCTGATAGAGCTGTTCGCCTGCTTCGGTGGTGGAAATACTACGAGTGGTGCGGTAAAACAGTTTTATATTCAACCGTTCTTCAATGCCTTTAATACTATGGGATAACGCCGACTGCGATACGCCCATTTGTGCTGCGGCTTTGGTAAAACTGCCTGTTTGTGCCACTTTCAAAAAGGCACGGAGATCGTTAAGGTTTTCTTTCATGTTGACTTTATTGATGAATTTTTTTCATAAGAGTATCCTGATTTTCCTATCTAATCAAAATAAATCTACCGTTTTATACTTATCTTAAAACAAGCAAGCGATTAGAAATCAGATGAAATTTGCAAAATGGCTTATACGGTAAAATTAAAAGAGCCGCAATAGACGCTAATACAAGCGATTGCGACATTATTCTAAATTCAAACGGAGCAAAAAATGAAATTAAAAACGACTTTGTTACTCGCAACATTAAGTGCGGTAGTTTTAACTGGTTGCCAAACTGCAAGCAATGCCTTACAGATTGAAAAACAGGGTAGCTTTACCGTAGGCGGAAGCTATGTGACTCACAAAGGCACATTTAATCCCGAGCACTTTATTAGCCCGAATGGGCAACGTGCTTATGGCGATTTTGCTTATGTGAAATATCAAACGCCCGTCAATGCGAAAAAATATCCACTGATTTTCCAACACGGTGGCGCACAATCTTCTCGCACGTGGGAAAGTACCGTTGATGGGCGTGAAGGTTTTGATAGTTTATTTTTGCGTAAAGGGTATAGCGTTTATTTGCTAGATCAGCCAAGAAGCGGTAAAGCGAACCTTTCTACCCAAGCTGTTACTCCTGATACCCCTTGGGCAAGTAATCCAATGTATGGCGATAAAACATTATGGATTCTTTCTCGAATGGGCAGTTACGATAACAACGGCAAGCCTGTGGCGAATGCTCAATTTCCACAAGGTGAAACAGCTTATCAAGCCTTCCAACAAGCGTGGACAATTGGCTCTGGCCCGCTGGATAATGATTTAAATGCAGACGTATTAGCACAGCTCGTTAATCAAACTGATGGTGCAATCCTTGTGACTCACTCAATGGGGGGGACTATCGGTTGGCGTGCTGCATTGCGTTCAAACAAAGTAAAAGGCATTGTGGCGTGGGAACCCGGTGGTACACCGTTTATCTTCCCTGAAAATGAAATGCCAAAAATCACCAAAGCTCGCTTTGAAGCGCTTAGCGGATCGGCAATAGGCGTACCAATGAGCGAATTTAAGAAACTGACTCAACTTCCAATCGTGCTTTACTACGGTGACTATATTCAAGTGGGATCGAAAAATGTTGGCGAAGATAAATGGGGAACTGAACTGGAAATGGCAAAACAATTTGTAGCAGCCATCAATAGACATGGTGGAGATGCGACACTCGTTCATTTGCCTGAGATCGGCATTAAAGGCAACTCACACTTTTTAATGGGTGAAAAAAACAATGCCCAACTCGCCGCGTTAGCCGCTGATTGGTTAAAAGCGAAAGGGTTAGATAAATAATCATTTTTAACAAATAAAAGGAAATCATAATGAACTTACAACAACTCCAAGATCGTTTAGCATTAAAAGACTTAGTAGATACCTTCTCTAATCTTGCTGATGAAAAAAATGTGGCAGCACAAATGCCATTATTTACGGAAAATGCCATCGTCAATACCTATATTGGTGGTGAATTAGTATTTGCAATGCAAGGGCGAGCGGAAATTGAAAAAGTGTTTACGGAATACTTAACACCTTTTCATTCAGTTTATCACTTAAATGGTCAGCATACGGTAACGTTTCAAGATGAAATGAATGCGAGTGCAATCAACTATTGCCAAGTGGCATTGGTGCGTAAAAATGAAGCGGGCAAAGACGTGATGTTAAGCCATTATGTGCGTTATCACGATACTTATGTGAAACAAGCGGGTCAGTGGCTTATTGCTGAACGCATTGCAAATTTTATGATTAGTGAAGAGCGAGTGATGGGGGCGTAGCGTGAAGGGAGGGCTTAGCCCTCCTTTTCGTTTAAAGCTGATTTAACCAAGCTAGAAATGCTTCTGCGGGCATAAAACCTGTAACTCGAGCTTGGCTTATTTCCGTTCCTTGCTCATCAAAGAATAAAATTGTGGGTAAGCCTAGCACATTGAAATGTTTCATGAGTTCATCATTAGCAGGTGAGTTTTTAGTCATATCAACTTGTAATACCAGCATTTCACTCAATTTAGCTTTCACTTCGGGATTTGGGAATGTGTATTTCTCAAACTCTTTACAAGCAACACACCAATCCGCATAGAGATCGAGCATTACTTTTTTTCCTTGTGAAGCGGTTAGTTTTTGTTGTAATTCTGCAAGTGTAGTCACTCGGCTAAAGTGAATAGGCGCTTGTGTTGTCTGGTTGGCATCTCCCCAAACTAAATCTGCGAAAGGCTTTGCACAGAGTGCAAGCGTAATGATTAAAAGTAGTTTTAGGCTTTTCTGATAAAGCTTGGCAGAGCCAACTTTTTCATAAGCCCAAGCAATAAAGGCAATTGCCAATGCTGACCATAGATAGCTTTCCCATTCAGGGAAGATGCGAGCAAGTAAAAATACGGGTAACGCTAGCATCACAAAGCCAAAAATCGTTTTCACATTGAGTAACCAATCACCTGATTTCGGCAGAATTTTATTCCCGAACAGAGTAATTAAAATTAATGGAATGCCCATTCCTAAAGCGAGCAGATAGAGAGCTACGCCCCCTGTAATGAGATCGCCACTTTGTGCAACATAAAGCAGCGCGCCAGAAAGTGGCGCTGAAGTACAAGGTGAAGCAACTAAACCAGCGATCATGCCCATGATAAACACACTGATAAATGAACCGCCTTGTTGCTGTTGGCTTAGCGTGTTTAGCTTTTGTTGCCAGCTATTTGGTAGGCGGATTTCAAATAAGCCAAACATTGAGAGTGCCAGTATCGTAAATAAAATAGAGAGCCCGATCAGCACAGGTGGGCTTTGTAAAGCGACTTGGAATGGTAAACCAATTGCTGCAACGATTAAGCCTAGCAGAGTATAAGTTAATGCCATACCTTGCACATAGGTAATACTTAACAAGAGGGCTTTGGCGGTATTTGGGCGGTTTTGGTTGCCGATAACAATCGCAGAGAGCAATGGCAACATAGGTAATACGCAGGGGGTAAAAGCTAAGCCGATACCAAGTACAAAGAACCAAAAGACAGAAAGGCGACTTTGCGATAAATTTTGGGCAAGTTGGTCTTGTTTGGCAATAGGAGCATTTGTTAAAGCGGTTGTATTTTCCGTATTTTTTGCAAAATTTTGCGTATTATCAACCGCTTGCTTGGCTAAATCGAGAATAACGGTTTCTGGTGGGTAGCAAAATCCTTGGGTACAACCTTGATAACGAATTTCTACTTTTCCAACATGTTTTTGGAATGGAACCTGAATGGCAAGTTGATGGCGGAAAATCTCGACATCGCCAAAAAATTCATCGTGATAACGTTCACTGGCAGGGAATTGTGGCTCGTCTAACTCAGTATGAATGCCTGTTATTTCAATCTCTTTTTTATACAGATAATAGCCATCTGCAATTTGCCAATTAAGTTCAAGGAGATTTCCTGATTGTTTATGCGAAAAAGCAAATGCTTGCTCACTACTGAGAAACTTTGGCTGTGATTTAAATAATCCTGCTTGTGCACTGCACGCAATAAGTAGCAGGGAAAGGTAGGTCAAAAAACGCTGCATAGGTTAGTTCCCGAATAAAATAGTCGCAGATTGTAATATGGATGTATGACTTGAGAAAGTGATAATTTTCAACGGGGCAATAAAAAATAATTAACAAAATTTTTTCAAAAAATTACTTGCATAATTATTCATTAAATTCTAATATCTATTCAAATTTTCGAAAATAGGATTACACGAATGGCAATTCGTATTCATAATGTCAATTTTTTCTATGGCAGTAACCAAGCGCTGTTTGACATTAACTTAGATATTGAAAAAGGCGATACGGTTGTATTACTTGGGCCGAGTGGAGCAGGGAAAAGTACACTCATTCGCACTTTAAATTTAATGGAAGTTCCACAATCGGGCTCATTGCAGGTTGCAAATCATCAGTTTGATTTAACTGCTAAAGCAGATAGCAAGCAAGTCGCATTATTGCGAAGAGAAGTGGGAATGGTGTTTCAGCAATATCATCTTTGGAACCACTTAAGTGTTATGCAAAATTTAATCGAAGCGCCAATGAAAGTGCTTGGGTTAAGTAAAACAGAGGCATTAGAGCGTGCTAACGGATTGCTTGCACGTTTAAAGCTTGCAGAATTTGCAGATCGTTTTCCATTGCAGCTTTCTGGCGGGCAACAACAGCGTGTTGCGATTGCTAGAGCATTAATGATGCAACCTAATGTGCTGCTATTTGATGAACCAACAGCTGCCCTTGACCCTGAAATTACCGCGCAAGTGGTAGATATCATTAAAGAATTGCAGGAAACTGGTATTACGCAAGTGATTGTTACGCATGAGGTATCAGTTGCCCGTAAAGTTGCGACGAAAGTCGTGTATATGGAACAGGGTAAAATTATTGAATTTGGTGATGCAACTTGTTTTGAACAACCAAAAACAGCGGAGTTTGCTAACTATCTTTCTCATTCTGATTAGTATAAGGACACAACAATGAAAAAATTACTTTTAAGTGCCGTGATCGCTGCGACTACTATGGCAAATGCGCAAGAAATTACTTTTGCTATGGAACCAAGCTACCCTCCGTTTGAATTAACAAACGAAAAAGGTGAGATTGTGGGGTTTGATGTGGATGTGGCAAATGCCATTTGTAAAGAAATTGGTGCAACTTGTCATTTTAAAAGCCAAGCATTTGATGCTTTAATCCCTAGCCTAATTAAAGGTCGTGGCGGTTTTGATGCGGCAATTTCTGCCATTGATATTACAGAAGCACGTGCAAAACAAGTGGCATTTACGGATGCTTACTATGAAAGTTCTGCAAGTTTTATTGCGGTAAAGGATAAAAATGTAAGCTTAGAAACTGCGAAGAAAGTTGGGGTACAAAATGGTACAACCTATCAGCAGTATGTGAATAATGAAACTAAACAGTATGCAGCTTCTTCTTACAATAGCTTGCAAGATGCTGTATTAGACCTAAAAAATGGTCGTATTGATATTATCTTTGGTGATACCGATGTGTTGCGTGATATGTTTGAGAAAAATCCTGAATTAGGGTTTGTCGGTGAAAAAGTGACTGATAAAAAATATTTCAATAACGGTTTAGGTATTGCAGTGAATAAATCTAAGACAGATTTAGTTGAAAGCTTAAACAAAGGTATCAAAGCAATTAAAGAAAGCGGTGAGTACCAAACAATTTATGATAAATGGATGACTAAATAATCTTTATGTTTTTTGATTATCTTCCTTTAATGTATACCGCAACCCTAATGACCCTAGGGTTAGCGGTTTGTTCGTTATTAGTTGGTATGTTGCTCTCAGTCGTTTTTGTGAGTTTAGAAACGAGCAAATGGGCAGCACTACGCAAGACGACAACTGTATTTCTAGCATTATTACGAGGTTTGCCAGAAATTTTAGTGGTATTTCTGATCTATTTTGGTGCACCTGAAGTGTTGGAGATGATTACAGGGCAATTTATTGAATTAAGTGCTTTTGGTAGTGGGGTTACGGCATTATCATTGATTTTTGCCTCTTATGCTTCGCAGTCGCTACGAGGCGCTATTCAAGCTATTCCAATTGGGCAATGGGAATCAGGGGCTGCACTTGGTTTAAGTCGTGGCTATACCTTTATCCATATTGTAATGCCACAGGTGTGGCGCCATGCATTACCTGGGTTAAGCAATCAATGGCTGGTGCTACTTAAAGATACCGCGCTGGTATCTTTAATTGGGGTACATGATTTAATGCGCCAAACTGAATTGGTTAATACTCGTACTCATGAGCCATTTACTTGGTATGGTTTTGCGGCTTTGATCTACTTAGCAATTACCTTAATTAGCCAGTTCTTTATCCGCCGTTTAGAACAGCGCGTAACTCGTTTTGAAAGAGGAGGCAGATAAAAATGTGGCAAGAATATTTATCCGTCATTGCACAGGGAATCCCAACCAGTTTAATGCTGACAGCAGTCGCATTAGTTGTTGCTTTCGTGCTGGCTGTGCTGCTAACCTTCCTGCTTTCAATGGAAAATAAACCGATAAAATGGTTAATTAATGGTTTTTTAACGCTATTTACAGGAACGCCATTATTGGTGCAATTTTTTCTGATTTATGCAGGGCCGGGACAATTTGAATGGATTACCCAAAGTCCTATTTGGGGATTACTCTCGAATGCATGGTTTTGTGCAATGCTTGCTTTGGCGCTTAATAGTACTGCTTATTCTACCTTGCTGTTCCATGGCGCGGTAAAAGCGATTCCTAAAGGGCAGTGGGAAACTTGTGCAGCATTGGGGCTAAACCGCATACAGACGTTAAAAATCTTAATTCCGTATGCATTGCGTCGAGCATTACCTTCATACAGTAATGAAATTATCTTAGTATTTAAAGGCACATCCTTAGCTTCAACTATTACCATTATGGATATAATGGGCTATGCACGTCGTTTATATGGTACGGAATATGATGCACTTACGATTTATGGTATGGCTGGTGTAATTTATCTTGTGATTACAGGAATAATGACGGTAGTACTGCGTAAAGTTGAACGCAAAGTACTTTCATTTGAGCGTTTAGAAGCGGAAAAAGCCTAAAATTATTTTAAAATGGCTTAACAAGCGGTGGATTTTTGCAAATTTTCTGCAAAAATCCACCGCTTTATTTTTGGATACGACAAACTATTTTTGGCTTTCAACTGCTTCCATTGCACGTAAAGCATAGGTATATGCTGCTCCTGCATTTAACGCAATCGCAGTAGCTAGCGCGCCAGCAATTTCACTTTCCGTTGCTCCTGCTTTTGCGGCTTCTTCTGCGTGAACGCTAATACAGCTTTCGCAACGAGTGGTAATTGCTACGGCTAACGCAATAAGCTCACGGGTTTTTGCATCAAGAGCTTCCGCTGCCGCAGCGGTATTTAGTGCTTTATAAGCATCAAACATTTTAGGATGATTTTGCGCAAGTTTACCAAATGATTGTTTGACATGTGCTGTATGTGCTTGCCAGTCTGTAAATTGTTGCATAATGATTTCTCCGTTGGGTTGTATAAAAAACAGTGCTATTATTGCGATCTTTTCAGAATGTTTCTTATTAAAAAATCTCAATTTCTAGCAAAATCGTATGATCAAAAGTTTAGATAAATTAGTACAACTCGCTCAAGTGAGTGGTGGGATTAATGTGCAGTGTCATTTTCAGGGAGAATGGCTGGTACAGCATCAATGCCAAGCCGCACAAGCGATTGTGCATATTGTAGTAGCAGGGACTGGATGGCTAAAGTTAGCCAATGAAACACACTATCGTCCATTAAAGCAAGGAGATATTGTATTGCTCAGTCGTTCTACCTATCATCAATTAAGCTATCATCAACAATATAATGGTGTTTCATTGTTACCAAGCATTGAACAAAAAGGTGGAATACAGATTCGAAAAATTCATAATGGGCAAGGCAATGAGCTGGAGTTATTTTGTGCGTGTTTTCACTATGAGCCACAATCTGAGTTGTTTAGCAGTTTGCCTGATTGCCTATGGCTAAACTTACCTAATCAGGTGCTACAACCAGTTTTAAGTTTGTTACAACTTGAAATTGCACAGAATGAAACAGCATCACAGCAGGTTATTGATTGTTTATCGACAGTATTGCTTATTGAAATTTTACGCCGTTATTTGCTGCAACAGCCCGATGATGTTGGTGGAATTTTACGGGGTATTCATGATCATCGACTTAATCAGTTGATTCAGAAAATTCTACATGCCCCAGAACAGGATTGGTCGATAGAGATGATGGTAAAGCAAAGCCCGATTTCTCGGGCACAGCTTATGCGCTTGTTTAAACAAAAAATAGGGCAAAGCCCGCATGCTTTTGTGCATAAAATTCGGTTACAAAAAGCAGCACAATTACTTAAACATTCCGCTAATTCGGTTCTAGCAGTGGCATTATCAGTTGGCTTTCTCTCTGAAACGCATTTTAGTAAAGCATTCAAACAACGCTATGGAATAAGCCCAAGCGCTTATCGTCGAGGGCATTAAAAGTGGGTCTAATACCGTTCTTTTAAATAACCAATCCACTCTTTTAAAGCAAGCATATTACTGTTCATTGCGCCAGCTTGCGGGATAAAATACATTAAATTCATTCCATAGGTTTCAGGGGTTGCTCCTGCGCCGACACTAGCAGGAAGTACCTCAAAGCCTTGTTGCTCAAATAACATTCTAGCGCGTTGCATGTGCCATTGGTTTGTCACCAAAATGATTTTGTTAATATGTTGCTTAGCTAAAATTTTGTGGCTAAATAATGCATTTTCTTTGGTTGTCTTGGCTTGTTCTTCTAGCCATTTGGTTGGCACTTGGTAAAACATTTGTAATTCTTTAGCCATAACTGACGCTTCTGAAACGCCATTAGGCGCTGAGCCAGTGATTAAAATAGGCAGTTGCGTTTCTCTGTGCAAAAATGCCGCATAGCGCACACGTTCTACCGCAATTTGGTTCGTAGCAAGCTTGGCAAATAGCTCCTTACTATCGCGTAATCCTCCGCCCAATAAGACAATGGCTTGCGCATTACGGTAATCTGTGAGTGTGAGATTATCTTCTTTGATTAGGCTATCATTCAGTAGTTTTGATGTATATGGAATGCTGAAAAGATAGAGGATGCTGATCCCAAGTAATGCAGCACTATAGCCGATTTTACGCCAATTAAATTTAAAGCAGAACAGCGCAAACAGCCATAATAGCAAAGCATTAAATGGTGGTAGAATGATAGCTGTAATTATTTTAGTGAGCTCAAACATAGCTTAAGAATATAAAAAACGGGAGCGCATTATTCCTGATCTATTCTTGCTTGTCTATGGCTAAAAAATTACAATGGTAACTCTTTTACAAGCGGTTAGATTTATGAAAAAAATTGCAATTATCCCTGCTCGCGCAGGTTCAAAGGGTATCAAGGATAAAAACTTACAATTAGTAGGTGGAATCTCTCTGGTCGGACGCGCGGTTTTAGCTGCAAAAGAGTCAGGAATGTTTGACGAGATAGTTGTAACCTCTGATGGTGAGAAGATTTTACAAGAGGCTGAAAAATATGGTGCACAAGCGTTGCATCGCCCACTTGAGCTCGCACAGAGCGATACTCGTACTATTGATGCGGTGTTACATTGCTTAAATAGTCTAGAATTTAGCGATGGTATTGCAACTTTATTGCAACCGACTAGTCCATTACGCACAGCACTTGATGTTCGTAACGCAATGCAGATTTTTTTAAATGGCGATTGCAAATCGGTTGTTTCTGCCTGCGAATGTGAGCACCATCCGTATAAATCATTTTCCTTAGACGGCGATGAGGTAGTACCTGTGCGAGAATTAACAGATTTTGAGGCTCCTCGCCAGAGTTTACCGAGAATGTATCGTGCTAATGGCGCAATTTATATCAATGATATCCGCTCGCTCTTGCATGCAAAAAATTTCTTTATTCCGCAAGTTAAATTTTATTTAATGCCAAGTTATCGTTCGGTAGATATTGATGCTACTCACGATCTGCAACTTGCAGAAAGCTTAATTGAGAAAGAACTTTAATGAAAGTTGTTAAAGATAGTGCAATTTATCTGATAGGCGAATTGACGGCACGTTCGGTGCCGTTTTTACTTTTGCCTTATCTCTCGCGTAAATTGGGCGTGGAAGGATTTGGGCAGCTTTCCTATTTTCAAGCGTGGTTGGCGCTGTTTACTATTTTTATTAGTTTGAGTCAAGAAGGTGCCGTTGCTCGCTATTTCTATTTTTATGGTAAGCGTTCGCTCAATTTAGTATTACGAACAGGGTATAGCTATAGTTTTGCTATTGGTATACTGATTTTAGCGGTTTGTTGGCTAGCGCAATCAGAAATTTTAGCCATTGTAGCATTATCTGCTCTGTTTCAATCTTTTTTAAATGTGCAATTGACAGTACGACAATGCCGTAAACAGGCGCTGTCTTATGCGTTAATTCAGCTTTGTTCAACGATAGTATCTGCAGGTCTGACAGTACTATTGTTAGAAATCTACCAAGATGATTTAGTTGAGAAGCGCTTATTAGCGATTTTATGTAGCAATATTTTTGTTTTTACTCTTGCTTATGTTTTATATACACAGCATGTTCATACAAAAAGGTTTAGTTTCCAGCGTTATAAAATAGCACTTTACTATTTGCTTGGCTTTGGCTTTCCGCTTATTTTACATAACGGTAGCCTATTTTTACGTGGACAATTTGATCGCTTTCTGATTAATCATCAATTTAGTCAAACTGAATTAGGCTTATATGCAATGGGCTTACAGATAGCATCTATATTAACCATTGTAATTCAGGTGCTAAATAAGGCTTTAACACCTCATTTATTTGAAGGATTAAAGCAGAAAAAAATCACATTACGCGATATTCATCGCTGGGCAACATATAGCTTACTAATTATCCCTATTCCTGCTTTAGTTATTTGGTTGATTCCTGAAGATATTTTTATTTGGATTTTAGGGGAACAATTCGTAGGGACAAAGTATTATATTACACTATTTTTAATTTCATCTGCGTTATTAATTCCTTATCTGATTTTAGTGAATTACCTTTTTTATTTTGGAAAAAATAAGCAAATTTCATTTTGCTCAGTATTGGGAACCGTCTGCTACATTATTGCATTATTACTATTGAGTAAGACAGAAGTTCAATATATTCCTTATGCGGGAATTTTAGGGGCGATCATTATTCTTCCTTTGCTATATACTATGACCGCAAGAGTGAGTAAAAAGTTATGAATCTAATTATTTGTTGTACGCCATTGCAAGTGCTCATTGCAGAAAAAATTATGGAAAATTATCCTGAAGAAAAGTTTTTTGGGGTTATGCTACATACTGTAGATAATAGCAAATTTTCTCATTATAAGGCGCGTTTAAAAAGTAAATGCCAAGCTGGATTTTTTTCTTTATTACAGCATAATGATAGAATTAATTTGTTAAAAGAAATTATTCGGCTAAAATTTTTCTTTACAGGGAAATCTTTTGTTAGGGTATTCGTTGCTAATTTTACCGAATTACATATTCAATTTTTACTTAGTTCAGTAAAATTTGAGCAGTTTTACACCTTTGATGATGGTACAGTAAACATTGTTGAGAATAGCCCTTTTTTGAGGAATGATCCTAAAACACCTATGCGTAAAATGATTAATTGCATTTTAGGTAATCGTTTTTCTAACCAGAAATTAAGAACATTATCACAAAAGCACTACACTATTTATCAAGGTTTTCCAAATATCATTAAAAATACGGAAGGGATTGATTTAATTGAAAATAGTGAAATTAACAGTGATGATGTTGAGTCAGTAAATATTTTACTTGGGCAACCTGTTTATGCTGATGATGATGCTAATATTGCCTTAGCAGAAAAAGTGATAAAAAAATTTAATATCCATTACTATTTTCCTCATCCGAGGGAAAAATATAAATTATCAAATATAAGCTATATTAATACACCGCTTATTTTTGAAGATTATATTATTAGTAAGTTTTCTAAACGTAAATGTAAAGTATATACCTACTTTAGTAGTGCAATTTTGAATTTGAATAATAAAAGCCCTAATATTGATATGGCTGCCCTCAAAATTGAAACTCATGATCCCGCATTTGATGCAACCTATGCTCTTTTTGAGAAACTAGGAATTAATGTTATCGATATTCGAGAATAATATGCAAAAATATTTAATTTCCTTAGATAAGGATAATCTACGAAGAGAACTCTTTTTTTCCCAGCCAGATACAGCTGATTTCCAAATTTTTTCAGCATTTAATACGATGTCAGAAAGTGAAGAATATTTAAGTAAGCGGTTTGAATTAACCAATTTTTTGCAAAAATATGGAAGGCATGCTACTAAAGGTGAAGTTGGCTGTACTTTAAGTCATTTAGGCGTTTATCAGCAAATTATACAAGATGACTCAATTGGGGAAAACGAATTTAGTTTAATTTGTGAAGATGATGTACTATTTCACCAAGATTTTCCGGTGGTTTTGCAGGCAATATTAAATCAACAATCTTCAGCGGATATAATTTTATTAGGGCAATCAAAAATTGCAAAATTTAATGATAGGGAACTTGAACTTAATTATCCTACAGCGTTTTTAACAGACTTAAAACAAACTGGTTTTGCTATCGGGTATCCATATAAAAATTATTATGCTGGCACAGTCTCTTATTTAATTCGTAAATCTGCAGCAAGGATCTTTTTACAAACATTAGAGCAAGAGAAGCCTTTTTGGCTTGCTGATGATTTCATTTTATTTGGAGATGAATTTGGTTTGAATATTCAAGTTGTTCGTCCTTTAGTAGCAATTGAAAATCCTAAACTGAATTCAAATTTAGAAGCTTTGCGAGGTTCAAATTCGCACTATTTTTGGCAGAAGTTAATTAAATACCCTGCAAAGAAACTCTTAGCAATAAAACGAAATATAAGGAAATAAAATGTCGGCGATATTTAATCTATTTTATATTTATGATCCTTGGTTATTCCATTTTTTTCGAATGGCATTTTTATGTGGGGTTTTAGCTTGCTTCATATTAATCTATCGTTGGACGCAGAAAAAATTAGTTGATGGTATTATTTTACCAATAGACAGTTTAGTTGTTATTATTGGTTTGATTTTATTTAGTATTATTCCTATTTTGCTAAATGCAACAACGGAATTTGCAGTCATTATTCAATATGTAAAAACGTTAATTTTATTTATATTTGGTATAGCAATTTATAATCTCTTTTATGCTAATGAAAGCGGACAAGCAAAAGTAATTCGAGACCTAAAAATAGGGATTGTTATTCAATCTATAGTGGGTATTCTGGCATTATCCGGCATACCTTTTATGATTGATTTAAGCCTTTCAACAAATGTACTTTTGCCACGCTTTTATGGCTCAGAACAAGAATATCGTTTATATAACATTACCTCAATGGCATTTTTTCAGTTAAGTATTTTTTACTTAATGCTAATGCACTTCTTACTAGCTTATAATGCAAAGAATAATAATATTAATAGTCTGTTTCTGTTTTTATTGTTATTTATTGGTTTAATTTCAGGACGAACATTTTTATTTTTATCAGTATTGAGTATTTTAGTTTACTTTAAATGGAGATATATCCCTGTATTAATCGTTTTTAGTGGTATTTGCCTGTTCTTAGCAATAAATTTTTCAGAACACAAATATGTATTACATGCACTAGAACCGCTCATTAATATTCTAAAAATTACAGGGGTATCATCAAGCGCAGAGCAAGCAGTGGTATTTAATGATATTTCTCAAATTAGTTCATCAAGTGAGAATTTAGTTAAAAATCAGCTTTATTTGCCAAAGCTGAAACAAATATTACTTGGTGATGGTTACTACTATACGCCCGCAGGGCATTATTATGGTGCAACAGATTCAGGCTTTATTCGCCAAATATTATATGGTGGTATTGCTTACTTAGCGGTTTGCTTTTTCTTTACCGCTTATTTTGTTTATCGCATTGCTCAAAATTGGTTTGATACGAGTTGGAAATTTATACTTTCAACTATATTAATTCTCTCTATTTTAAATATTAAGGCTGATACTTATGCCTTCCCAGGAATTATGTTAGTATTATTAATGTTTCTTTCGTTATTTGGTCGTAATGGCAAGCAAGTCGTTATTTTTAAACGTGGTAATTAAATAATGTTTAGTATTATTATTCCGTCTTATAATCGTCAAGAATATATTGCGGATTTATTAAAAAGTTTAGAGTGTCAGACAGTACATAATTTTGAAGTAATTATTGTGGATGATTGTTCTACTCAATCGGTAGAAATTAAACAATTCTATTCATTTCCACTAAAAATTATTCGTAACTCAGTAAATCAAGGAGCTGCTAAAAGCCGTAATATTGGAGCGAATGTAGCAGAAAAGGAATGGCTGTTATTTTTAGATGATGATGATCGCTTTGCGTTAGAAAAGTGTGAAATTTTAGCACATAAGATTTCTCAGGATCCTCGGGTGAATTTTATTTATCATCCGGCAGAATGTATTATGGTCAATGAGCATTTTAGCTATTTTACTCGCCCATTTACTGATATCGCAGATATTACATTAGATAATTTGCTTAGAGCGAATAAAATAGGTGGAATGCCGATGATTGCGGTAAAAAAATCACTATTTTTAAGTGTAAATGGTTTATCCGATGAGTTGCTTTCTTTAGAAGATTATGAATTTCTATTAAAGTTAGTGACTAATAAAAATTTTAAACCGTGTTATGTGGATAATGCATTAACTAAATGCGCATTTTATACTCAGCGTGCAAGTGTTTCTACTAACACAGAAAATACAGAAAAAGCAATTCAAGCGATTGCAAAAAAATATGTTAAAACAGCGCAACAACAGAGAAACTTTACATTTAATTCACTTTATATGCTCTCTTATACTCATATGATGAATTTATCACGTAAAGCAGGTGTTTTTTATTTAAGAATGTTTTGTGGCAGTTTTAATTTAAAATATTTAGCAATTGCGTTGATCACTTTTATTTCGCCTAAGTTGGCAATTAATATGAAACGGTATTTTTAATGAAATTCTCGGTATTGATGTCGCTCTATATTAAGGAGCAAGCAGCGTATTTAATCGAATGCTTCGAAAGCTTGGCAGCTCAGACTATTTTAGCTGATGAAATTGTTATTGTCTTTGATGGTAAAATTACGCCTGAATTAGAGCAAGTTGTACAAAATTTTGCTCAAAAACTACCGCTTGTTATTGTTCGATTGGCTGAAAATCAAGGTTTGGGTAAGGCTTTGAATATTGGCTTAACCCATTGTAAGAACGATTGGGTGTTTCGAATGGATACGGATGACATTTGTGTGCCGGATCGTTTTGAAAAACAAGTCAGATTTATTGAACAACATCCCGATTTAGTGATTGTTGGTGGGCAAATTGCCGAATTTGGCAAAGATGTGCAGGATATTGTCAGCTACCGTCGAGTACCAACCTCTTATCAAGAAATTGTGAAATTCACCCAAAAACGTTGTCCATTTAACCATATGACGGTCGCCTACTGTAAGCATGAGGTTTTAGCTTGTGGTGGTTACCAAGACTTACAAGAAGACTATTATTTATGGATTAAATTGATTGCATTAGGCAAAGTTGCTAGTAATTTAGCCGATATATTAGTTTATGCCCGAGTAGGTAATGGTATGGTTGGACGTAGGCATGGTCTTTCACAAGCAAAAGCAGAGTGGCGGTTATTTAAACTGAAACGACAGCTTGGATTGCAAGATCCATTCTCTGGATTAGTCGTATTTTTGATGAGAGCATTGCCTAGATTACTGCCTGTTTCATTACTTAGCCAAGTGTATAAATTCACTCGTCGCTGATAGATAAACATACCCACAATTTGTGGGTATGCGAAATTATTTGATAAGCGTTGCAGAATAATTGAGTTTCTTTATCGCATTGACAATATCTGCTTCTTGTACATGTTGTTGTGCCACAATGACCACATTGCGTTCTTTAAAAGATGCTTTGCTTGACATTACGCCTTCCACCTCTCGGACTTCTTTATTGACTAAATAGACACAAAGTTGGCAATACATTTCTGGAATATGGAAGGTCATTGTTTTTTTCTCTGTTGCTTGAGCAAAATTAGCTAGAGCAGAGAAAGATAAAAAGGTCAAAAGTAATTTTTTAAGCATAGTTTTCTAAAATCCATGGTAAAAAAGTTGGGTAGAGCAAAAAGAAAAGAATCAGTATAAATACTGCTGCATATAGCCACATCAATGTACGATGAGAGAGATATTTGCTACAGATAATTCGCTTGGAAAAGAATAGTAGCCAAAAACCATATGCAAAGATGGTAAGCGAAATGACTGTCATCGGAATTTGTAGCCATGTGAGTTTGCCTAATTGCATAAGCCAAGGTGAAGAGATCCCAAATAGCAGATATATTAAAGGTGCAATGCAACAAAGGCTTGAGGCAATGGCGGCTGAAAGAGCCGCCATTAGAGTTGTTATTAGGTTATTTGAGTTTTTTGGAGATGTACTCATATTTAAACTCTTTCGGATCGAAATGGTTTAATGGATCGCCACCAATTTCCGCATAAGGGTAGCCAAAATTGTTGATAGGAGCGAGTTCTGGTTGTGGATAGAGATCGAAATCTCGTGCGTGATTAAAGCCTACCCAATTCATTTCCCAGTTACCGAAAAGATATTTTGCCACCGCTTGAGTATCTGCATCTTCCACTGATTTATGCTCCGCTAAACGCATTTTGGCTACATCGGCGGAATCCACTGGCAGCCAACCAAAACCGGCTAAATAAAATTCAGCACGGCAATGCTGTCCACCGGCAACATCAGCAATGCCATTTTCATCCGCAGAACCAAAAGCACCTTTGGAATACTTACCCATTTTAATAGCTTGTCCTAAGCGAATACCAAAAACTTCTCGAGCAGGAATGCCAACAGCGCGTGCTAAAGCCACAAATACGGAGTTAATATCGGTACATTTACCTGAAAGCTTTCCACTGGTAAGGATTTTTTCAACATTACCATCGCCACAACCTAACACGGAATTATCTCGTTCCATATTAGCAACAATCCAGTTATGAATAAGACGAGCTTGTTCGAGCGGATTTTTTTCATTACCTACGATTTTCTCGGCAAACTCTTTTACAATCCCATCGGTTTTAATGTGTTCTGTCGCTTGGAGATAAGGTTGTACATCCACCCCATAAATGATTTTTTCAGGCACTTGATAGTTTTTCAGTGCATTTTGTGCCATTGGTTCACGATCACGAGTTTCAATAACTAATTTGAGTGTTAAATCTCGTGTTTCCGCTTTTTCGTCCCAACTAGCAAACAGCGTTTTTGCCCCATATTGGTTATTTTCCGTAATGTAAGCATGTTGGAAATTGCCATCAAACTCAAGTGATTTCACATCTTGGTAAGGAGTATTGCTTGGTAATGGAATCCAAAGTTTTGTTTCGCCATTTGAACCTTTAGGTACGGCTAAATCATAGCGTTGAGTTAATTCATAAACGTGAGTTTGAGTATAGTAGGATTGGCTAGCAACAGCCAAAGCAGCAGGGCTAAATGCCACTGCGAGTAGGGTAAGAGATGTCTTCATAGTTTGTCCTAATAGTTAAACTTAACATATTATACTTGGCGATAATTTGCCAAAACGGACAACATTCTAATGGAAATTTAACAGAATTTAAACAAACTTCAGTGACAATTTTTCGAGATCGTTCCAAATATCATTGCTAAATGTTTGCTTCACTTTCTTTTCAATTTCAGCCAGTGATTGAATAATCTGAAAGAGTTTTTGATAATTCAAACGTTGAGCCGCATTTTGATAAATTGGGCGTTTATTCTGCCAAATCTTCAAGCGGTCAAATTCTTGGCGTAAATTGCCAAGATAAAGTGGCTGGCTTGAGTGAATAGTTTGCGGTGAGCGAGTAATTTCGAGCAAGATCATCAACTCTTTTTGCAAAATTCTCAGCAAAACGACCGCTTGTACATCCTCATTTTCAAGTTGGCGTAAAATTCGCACTGCTCTTGCTATTTTTCCAAGTAATAGGGCATCAACCCACTGAAATGGCGTAAATTGCGCGGATTGCTCAACAATTTCTTTCGCCTGAGTTATCCCAATTTTCTTATTGTTATACTGTAGCTGTAGCCATTGTAAAGCTTGCTTTAATGCGAGTAAATTCCCTTCGTAGCTATAACAAAGTAAGCCGATCGCTTCATTATCTAGCTGTAAATTCATTGTCTTCGCGCGATGATTTAGCCAAGTTGGCATTTTATTTATATCGGGCGTTTGGCAGTTAATGATCGTGCTGTTCGCTTCAATTTGCGTAAACCATGCCTGCTTTTCCATTGCCTTAGAAAATTTAGGCAGGTGTAGAATAAACAGCAGATCGGGATGTGAAAGAGCAAGTAGTTCGTTTAATTGTTTCTGCTGAGTGGCAGTGGTAGATTCAGGCAAATCAAGGATGAAAATCTGGCGGCTAAAGAATAGTCCCCCAGATTGTGCTTGTTCGAAGAGATTTTCCCATTTGGTATCTGGAGCGACAGTGATTTCGGTTTTTTCATCAAATTCTTGCTGACGAGCAAAGGCGATAATGCTGTCTTTAGCTTCACCAACCAGCATTAAATCTGCACCACTTAATACATAAAAGGGCGTAAGACCTTTTTCTAACGCCATTTTTAAGCCTTCTGGAAAAATCCGCTGTAACATTGTGCTATTTTGTTTTGTTGATTTCGGTATGTAGCCCCGCAATTTTGATTAGTAACTGACGAGAAGCTTGTTCATACATTTGACGCATAATACTTTCGCGCTCTTCAGATTTTGCAAGGGCCGCTCGAGAATCATCAAAGAATGTTCGGTGTACAGATACTTCTAGTGGATAGCTTCGCTGATCCGGCATTGTTACTGTTGCGGTTACATTTAAACTGAGAATTTTTTCCGCTTCACGCGCTTGCTTAAATACCGAGGCAACGGTATCGCTACTTTGCGTTGAATTCAGGCGTAAATTAGCGACATTGGCTGATTTTGGCACGATATGAATATCATTTGATAACATCTGATTGCGTAAAACACGGGACATATCGCTATATTGATCAGCACTTTCAAATGAGAGTGTACGTAGCTCTTCCGGAAACAGCTCACTGTTTTTAAATTGCCAACCGCAAGCGGTTAAAAAAATTGCAAAAAATGCAAAAAGTTTTTTGAACATTTGGATGAAATCCCTTGTAAAGGCGTATGTCATACGCCCTAATCATTGCATAAAAGGGCGTATGCAATACGCCCCTACATTTAGATGTGATGATATTACGCTTTCGGCTTCACCGCAAAGCTAAACATTTTCAGTGGTACGTAAATTTCTTTCACCACCTCCATATTCTCCAAGAATTTTTGCACATTCTCATCGGCAAGTGCCGCTGCTTTGATCTCTTCTTGGGTCGCTGTGGCTGGTACAGTCACTTTACCACGCACTTTACCGTTTACTTGCACCACGATAAGTTTTTCATCTTCTACCATCGCTGATTCATCAGCTTGAACCCACTCGGCAAAATCAATGGTGCCTTCAAAACCGAGATCATTCCAAAGTTCAAAACAGATATGTGGTGTGATTGGGTAAAGCATACGAATCACCGCACTTAATGCCTCTTTCATCACGGCTTTATCTTGATCACCAGCAAGCTCAGCTTTGGTGAGTTTGTTCATTAACTCCATAATCGCCGCAATTGCCGTGTTAAATGTTTGGCGACGACCAATATCATCGCTCACTTTGGCGATCGTTTTGTGCACTTCACGGCGAAGCTCTTTTTGTGCTTTCGTGAGAGCTGAAACATCTAATTCAACGCTTGCTGGATTTTGGTTATATTCGTAAGCCAAATTCCAAAGGCGTCCTAAGAAACGTTTTGCCCCTTCCACACCAGATTCTTGCCATTCCAACGTCATTTCCGCAGGTGAGGCAAACATCATAAACAAGCGAACGGTGTCTGCACCATATTTTTCCACCATCTCTTGCGGATCAATACCGTTGTTTTTGGATTTTGACATTTTGGTCATACCACTGTGAACAAGCTCACGTCCTTCTTTATCAAAGGCTTTGAGAATACGACCTTTATCATCTTTTTCCAGTGTCACTTCAGTTGGGCTTACCCAAATACGCTCGTTGGTCGGGCTAGTGTAGTAGAACGCATCAGCAAGCACCATGCCTTGACAGAGAAGTTTTTCCGCAGGTTCATCGCTGTTCACCAAGCCCGCATCACGCAGTAATTTGTGGAAGAAACGGAAGTAGAGCAAGTGCATGGTCGCGTGCTCAATACCGCCGATATATTGATCCACTGGCAACCAGTAATTCGCTTCATCGCTGTCTAGCATGCCTTCGGCAAATTGTGGGCTAGTGTAGCGTGCGTAATACCAAGAAGATTCCATAAAGGTATCAAAAGTATCAGTCTCTTTGAGTGCGCTTTTGCCGTTATAAGTGGTTTTTGCCCACTCAGGATCCGCTTTAATCGGGCTTTTCACCCCGTCCATCACCACATCTTCTGGCAAAATAATCGGTAAATCTTGCATTGGTGCAGGCACAACTTCGCCACTATCAAGGGTGAGCATTGGAATTGGTGCTCCCCAATAACGTTGGCGAGACACACCCCAGTCACGCAAGCGGTAATTCACTTGGCGTTTGCCCACACCTAATGCTTCTAATTTATCCGCAATGCCGTTAAATGCTTGCTCAAAGGTATTGCCATCAAATTCCGCAGAGTTGATGAGTTTGCCGTGTTCGGTGTATGCTGCTGTACCAAAATCCCATTCAGAACCATCAAGCGGTGCAATCACTTGATTAATTGGCAAATCATATTTTTGGGCAAATTCAAAGTCACGTTGATCGTGAGCAGGCACTGCCATCACTGCACCTGTACCGTAGTGCATTAACACAAAGTTTGCGACCCAAATTGGGACTTCTTTACCTGTTAATGGGTGAATAGCGTATAAGCCTGTTGCCATACCTTTTTTCTCCATCGTCGCGATGTCGGCTTCGGCAACTTTGGTGTTTTTCGCTTCACGAATAAATTCTGCAAGTTTTTCGTTATTTTTAGCCGCTTGCTCAGCAAGAGGGTGAGCGGCTGCCACCGCCACATAACTTACGCCATAGAAAGTGTCAGGACGAGTAGTGTAAACAGGTAAGGTTTGATCGCTATCTTTAATTTGGAAGGTAATTTCTACCCCTTCTGAGCGACCAATCCAGTTGCGTTGCATGGTTTTTACTTGATCAGGCCAGTTTGGAAGCTGATCTAAACCGCCCAGTAACTGCTCGGCATAATCGGTAATTTTAATAAACCATTGCGGAATTTCACGCTGTTCCACTGGCGTATCACAACGCCAGCAACAACCTTCGTGAACCTGCTCATTCGCAAGCACAGTTTCATCATTCGGACACCAGTTTACGGTTGAAGTCTTACGATAAACTAAGCCTTTTTTGTATAACTCAGTAAAGAACCACTGCTCCCATTTGTAGTATTCTGGGCGACAAGTAGTGACTTCACGATCCCAGTCAAAACCAAAGCCCAAAATTTTGAGCTGATTTTTCATATATTCAATGTTTTCGTAAGTCCATTTTGCTGGTGCGGTTTTATTCTTAATCGCAGCCCCTTCCGCTGGCAAACCAAATGCGTCCCAACCCATTGGCTGTAATACATTTTTACCATTCATACGTTGATAACGAGACACGACATCACCAATGGTGTAGTTACGCACGTGCCCCATATGCAGACGACCTGACGGATATGGGAACATAGAAAGGCAGTAGTATTTTGGCTTAGAGGTATCTTTGATAGCTTTGAATACTTTATTTTCGGCCCAGAATTGCTGAACCTTTGGCTCAATCGCACTTGGATTATATTGCTGCTGCATAAAATTTAACCTTTGAATTTATTACAAAAAATTGTGCGTAGGATAGCGTAAAAACGGTTTTTTTTGAATGGTATGCGGTGGGATTTTAGGGATTTTTTGCAAAGCAATGTGCATATGTTATAATTCCAATGCTTTTCTGCCGCCCAAAGTTGGGGCGAGATTTGCAAAATTTTTATGGAAAATAACCGCTTGTTAGCGGTTTTTTTGTTTTCCTGAAGATTGTAATCGGGCGTACGCAGTACGCCCCTACATTTCGGGAAAATTGTGTAGGGGCGTATTGCATACGCCCAGAAAATTAACAAGTAACCTCTCGTATGGGTTACCACTGTAAGGAATTTAAAATGCCAATTATTACTTTACCAGACGGTTCACAACGTCAATTTGATAATCCAGTTTCTGTAATGGAAGTCGCCCAATCTATCGGTGCAGGCTTAGCCAAAGCCACCATCGCAGGGCGTGTAAATGGCGAACGCCGTGATGCTTCCGACATCATTTCCGAAGATGCTAGCCTTGAAATTATTACTGCCAAAGATGAAGACGGTTTAGAAATTATTCGCCACTCAACCGCACACTTATTAGGGCATGCGATCAAACAACTTTTCCCGAATGTAAAAATGGCAATCGGGCCGACCATTGATAACGGCTTTTATTACGATATTGATTTAGACAGATCTTTAACCCAAGAAGATATTGATGCGTTAGAAAAACGTATGTTAGAGCTGGCAAAAACCAATTATGACGTGGTGAAAAAACGTGTTAGCTGGCAAGAAGCAAGAGATACTTTTGAAGCACGTGGTGAAACCTACAAAATGGCGATCTTAGATGAGAATATCAGCAAAGATGACGAGCCAGCCCTTTATCATCACCAAGAATATATTGATATGTGTCGTGGGCCACATGTGCCAAATATGCGTTTCTGTCATCATTTCAAATTGCAAAAAATTGCTGGGGCATACTGGCGTGGTGATAGCAAAAATAAAATGTTGCAACGTATTTATGGTACAGCATGGGCAGATAAGAAACAGCTTAATGACTATTTACAACGTCTAGAAGAAGCGGCAAAACGTGACCACCGTAAAATCGGTAAAGCGTTAGATCTCTATCATATGCAAGAAGAAGCACCGGGTATGGTGTTCTGGCATAACGATGGTTGGACGATTTTCCGTGAGTTAGAAACTTTCGTGCGTACTAAACTTAAACAATACGACTACCAAGAAGTAAAAGGCCCATTTATGATGGACAGAGTATTGTGGGAGAAAACAGGACACTGGCAAAACTACGGTGATTTAATGTTCACCACCCAATCAGAGAACCGTGAATATGCGATTAAGCCGATGAACTGTCCGGGGCACGTGCAAATTTTCAATCAAGGCTTAAAATCTTACCGTGATTTACCGTTGCGTATGGCAGAATTTGGTTCTTGCCACCGTAACGAACCGTCTGGTTCATTACACGGCTTAATGCGTGTACGTGGCTTTACCCAAGATGATGCGCATATTTTCTGTATGCCAGACCAAGTGGAATCAGAGGTAACGTCGTGCATTAAAATGGTGTACGACATTTACAGCACCTTCGGCTTTGAAAACATTGCAGTGAAACTTTCAACTCGTCCAGAGAAAAGCATTGGTACGGACGAAATGTGGGCAAAAGCAGAAAAAGACCTTGCGACTGCATTAGAACACAACGGCTTGGAATATGAAATTCAAGAAGGCGAAGGCGCATTCTACGGGCCAAAATTAGAGTTTGCTTTGCGTGATTGCTTAGATCGTGAATGGCAATGCGGTACGATTCAGTTAGACTTCTTCTTACCAGAGCGTTTAAGTGCCTCTTACGTTGCCGAAGATAACGACCGCAAAACGCCTGTAATGATTCACCGCGCGATCTTAGGTTCATTAGAACGCTTTATCGGCATTATCACCGAAGAGTATGCAGGCTTCTACCCAACTTGGTTAGCTCCTGTGCAAGCAGTGGTGATGAATATTACCGATAGCCAATCAGATTATGTGCAAAACGTGGTGAAAACCTTGTCTGACGCAGGTATCCGTGTTAAAGCAGATTTACGCAACGAAAAAGTCGGCTTTAAAGTGCGTGAACATACCTTACGCCGTGTGCCATATATGTTGGTATGTGGTGATAAAGAGATCGCAGAGGGTAAAATTTCCGTTCGTACTCGTAAAGGGGCTGATTTAGGCACTTACAAAGTAGAAGAATTTGTGGAAATCCTCAAAGCACAAATTAAAAACCGTGAATTGAAATTGCTAGGTGAAGCGTAAGCGGTAGAAAAACGGCATTTTTTTGCAAAATGAAGATAGAGGCGGATGAGATATCCGCCTTTTTATTGCAGGTTATCTATTTTTGGACGTAGGTACAGGCTGATTTTATGCTGCAGTATCGCGGGCGTTGCAGTTTGAATGGGATTCATCAAGTATTGGTGGCAGAGTAATTCTAAACAAAATTGCAACAGTTGATTAAGCCAAAATGCAAGAGTCGAAAGCATATTCTTTAACTAGGTAATGTGAAGTGATTATAAAATCTCGTTCTGGTCTTGCTCAATGCCTTAAAACCAAGTAAAATCCCCCCGTTTTGCTCATTTTAGAGCCAGAGGTCGAAATTGAGCTTGTGACAAGCGGGCTGATTTTCGTAAAAATTTACCAACAGAAGGAATAACATTATTAAACCTGCAAAACGTGTTCAGTCTAACCGTGCTCATCGCTTAAATGATGAGATTCGTGGTGTTAAAGAAGTTCGCTTAACCGATGAAAATGGCGAACAAGTCGGTATTGTATCTATTCAGGAAGCTCAAGCACGAGCAGATGAAGCTGAATTAGATTTGGTGGAAATCAGCCCAAATGCAGAGCCACCAGTTTGCCGTATTATGAACTACGGTAAATTTATCTACGAAAAAGAGAAAGCCGCAAAAGAGCAGAAGAAAAAGCAAAAAGTGGTGCAAGTGAAGGAAATCAAATTCCGTCCGGGTACTGACGTTGGCGATTATCAAGTGAAATTGCGTAGTATTTTGCGTTTCTTGGAAGATGGCGATAAAGTGAAAATCACTGTGCGTTTCCGTGGTCGTGAAATGGCTCACCAAGACATCGGCTTCGATGTATTAGAACGAGTAAAACAAGATACTGCTGAAATTGCAGTGGTCGAAAGTGCATCGGGTAAATTAGAAGGTCGCCAAGCAGTTATGGTGATTGCACCGAAGAAAAAATAATTTTTCCTTGCAAAAAATGAGCGGTTCTTATAGAATTCGCTCGTTTTTTCGTTGGAAAAACATAAGGCGAACAGGCAGACTCAGCAGCCTGATTTGCTTTTTTATTGCAATGAAAATTGCACGGAGAGTAATTAGTGCTTGTCAAGTAAGGGTAGCAAATGTTGCACTTCGCCTAATTACAAATATTCACTAAAACAATGCGGAGTTTTTTAACAATGCCTAAAATTAAAACAGTACGTGGTGCTGCTAAGCGTTTCAAAAAAACAGCGTCTGGCGGTTTCAAACGTAAACAATCTCACTTACGTCACATTTTGACTAAGAAAACCACTAAACGTAAACGTCACTTACGTCATAAATCAATGGTAGCGAAAGCTGACCAAGTTTTAGTCGTAGCGTGCTTACCGTACGCATAAGCCTTTAAGGTTGCGTAGAAAGTACGGACGTACGAATAGAAATTCTTAGTAGGGGCGGAATGCTTACGCCCGTGAAATCAAAATAGACAATTTAGGAGATTAAATAATGGCTCGTGTAAAACGTGGTGTTATTGCAAGAGCACGCCATAAGAAAGTTCTTAAGGCTGCTAAAGGTTATTATGGTGCACGTTCACGCGTGTATCGCGTTGCTTTCCAAGCAGTAGTTAAAGCTGCTCAATATGCTTACCGTGACCGCCGTCAACGTAAACGTCAATTCCGTCAATTATGGATTGCTCGTATTAACGCAGCAGCACGTCAAAACGGTTTATCTTACAGCAAATTCATCAACGGCTTGAAAAAAGCATCTGTTGAAATCGACCGTAAGATCTTAGCTGACATTGCAGTATTTGACAAAGTTGCTTTTGCTGCATTAGTTGAGAAAGCAAAATCTGCTCTTTAATTTTTAAAGAATAGAGAATAGGACGCTGAAAAGCGTCCTTTTTTACTTTTATGCGATGAAAAAATTGATCATTATTCGCGGGCATGCAGGTGCTGGGAAATCTACTTTTGCTCAGCAGAAGATCGACGCTTTTAAAAAAGAATTTCCGCAAGCAGAGGTTTTTCATATAGAAAATGATAAATTTCTGTCTGAAAATGGTAAATATCATTGGACGCCGAGTCGCTTTAAACATGCAAAGCAGCAAGCTTTACAGGCGTTGAGCCAAGCTTTGCAAACGAAACATAATTGTTGTTTGATTGTGTTAAGCAATGTTGGTGTAAATGCTACTTTTCTCATGGCTTTAATGGCACAAGCTAAAGCTTTGGGGTTTGTTGTCGAAATTTATCGGGTGCAAAATTTTCTTCGTAATCAGCATGGGGTTAGCTTAACGCAGGTATTAGAGATGTATCTAGCTTTGCAGTGTAACCCAATTGCTGATGAAATATTTGTGCCGGTAATAAAATCAATGAATGCTTACGTGCGCCAACGTTTGCTAAGGTTAATTTTGCAGAAAAATGCAGAAAATATACCGCTTGTAAAAGATTCTTTACCTAACTAGAAATAACTAGACAAAATATTCGTTAGAATAGCGAGCAAGGTAACGAACTGGATTTGGAATAGGAGAATACATGAAAAAGTTAGCTGTGGTCATTGGGGGATTTGTATTAGCTGCTTGCTCTAGTCCTGTACAGCAAAGTTCTGTACCAATGGATATGAAAACGGTGCAAGAATATCAGGCGCGTATAGCCACTGCTCAAAGCAACAAAGTGGCTGCACAAACGCAAAATGAGCCATGGGAATTGAATCAAAGTGATCATCGGCCAAAAGTTGTTGTGGTTCAGACTCATCCAAGAGTATATCCATCCTTTTACTATGACTGGGGTAGACATCATCGCCATCACAGTGGGGTTGGTGTGCGCTTAGGTGGCTATTATTAACCAAGCGGGATAATGGCATTAAGAATTGATAAAGATAAGGGCTATCTGTTGATCTGTACCCCAAAAGTTGGACTAAACAACCAACAGATTAAGGTGCAGATTTTTTATGACTAAATACAACCAATCTTTCAAACAATAAGTCATCGAGTTTTATCTTCAAAATGGTAAGAATCGGTTTAACTTTTTGGGGGCTGATCAGTAGAGATAGCCCTTTCATTTATTAATTTCCAAGCAATAAGCTATCATCACTGAGTTGCTCATGGCGACTTTGTTCAAACAGACGCAGTAGATCCGGCACATCCATTTGTTTGCGTTGTTCTCCGCTCACATCAAAAGCGACTTGTCCTTGGTGTAGCATTACTGTTCTGTCCCCATAGTCTAACGCTTGGCGCATGGAATGCGTTACCATCAATGTTGTAAGCTTTTGTTCGCGTACAATTTTATCGGTTAATTCCATCACAAAAGCCGTCGTTTTAGGATCAAGTGCTGCGGTGTGTTCATCTAATAAGAGAATACTCGAAGGTTGCAATGATGCCATTAATAAACTCACCGCTTGACGTTGCCCTCCTGAAAGTCGTCCCATTTGGTCAGTTAGTCGATTTTCTAGACCTAAGCCAAGTAATGAGAGCTTTTCTTTAAATAGTTCTCGTAGTGAGTGGTTTAAAGCAAAACCTAAACCGCGTTTTCTGCCGCGTTGGTAGGCAAGTGCCATATTCTCTTCAATGGTTAAACTTTCGCAAGTACCCGCCATTGGATCTTGGAAAACACGAGCGACTAATCCCGCACGCTGCCAGCTTGTTTGGTTATTTACATTTTCACCTTGAATGAGTATTTCACCGCTATCGATAGGGTAATCACCACTAATTGCATTTAGCATGGTAGATTTGCCCGCGCCATTACTGCCAATTACAGAGACAAACTCACCTTCTGCAACATTTAATGAAAGGCCTCTCAAAACAGGATTTTCAATTGCACTACCACGATTAAAAGTAATAAATAGATTTTTGAGTTCAATCATGATTATCTCCGTTTGACCTGAAATTTTTGTTTTAACCGTGGCAAGACAAGTACAATAACAACGAGCAATGCTGTAATCAAATTAAGGTCTTGTGGGCCGAAGCCAATATTATTTAACGTGTCATTATTCAGTGCTAATGCGATAAAAATACGGTAGAGAATGGAGCCGATAATGACCGCGAATGTGAGCCATATAATGCGTTTTGCTGAAAAAATTGCTTCGCCAATAATGACTGCTGCTAAGCCAATTACAATTGTACCCACGCCAATAGAAATATCAAATCCACCATTGCTTTGCACATATAATGCACCTGCAAGGGCAATTAATCCATTTGAAATAGCCATACCGAGTAAGGTCATCTTATTCACTGCAATACCTTGTGCTTTTGCCATACGCGCATTTGTTCCTGTAGCACGAATCGCTAAACCTGTTTGAGTCGCAAAGAAAAGATCGAATAGCAGTTTAGCAATAATTACGACAAAAACAGCAATAAGCAAGCGAACGATAGCCAACTGTAAATCATCATTAGCGCTAATGCTGTCGTAAACGGTTGGATCTCCAAGCAGAGAGACATTAGGTTTACCCATGATGCGCAGATTGATGGAATAAAGTGCAATCATCATTAAAATACTGGCAAGTAATTTTTCGATTTTGAAACTGATGTGCAAACTAGCAGTAATTGCACCTGCAACTGCCCCTGCTACCATGCCAATTAGTGTAGCAATCCATGGATCAATATTATTTAGAATACATAGCACACAAACTCCGCCTCCTAATGGAAAGCTACCATCTGCGGTGAGGTCTGGGAAATCTAAGATTTTGTAAGAGATAAGAACGCCTAACGCGACGAGTGCGTAAATCAGCCCGAGTTCTAGTGCACCAATCCAAGTAATATTAGTGAGGAAGGTGCTTAAAAAAAAGAGTAAATCAGTCATTGAAACCATACTATTTCACTAGTACAAAACAGGCTGTATTGTACGCTATTTTTTGAAATAAATCAGTTTTTTTGAAAAAATTTTTAACGCAATCCTTTGCGTTTCAATGGTTTACCGACAAATATAAAAATAAGGCGTAAAATGCGCACCATCTTTATTTTACAAGGAAATTGTTATGATTGAACTATTAGGTTATTTGGCAACAACTTTAGTTGCTGCATCGTTTTTATTAAAAGATGTCATTAAACTGCGTTTAGTTAATGCGATTGGCGCTGCTTGCTTTGTCGTGTATGGCTTGATTGTTGGTACTTATCCCGTTGCCTTGTTAAATGCGTTTTTGGTCTGTGTAAACGGTTATTATATTTGGAAAGCGAAACAAGAAAAGGATTAGCAAGCGGTTGTTTTTTGCTACTTTTTTACAAAAAAATGCAGGTTTAAAACCTGCATTTTTTGATGGTTAGTAGTCAATGAATGATTGGCTATTTTCACCTTCTTTTTCCACCACGGGTTGGATCATATGCTCGCGCTTTAAGCCTAGATCGAGTGCTGTGGCGATAGCAATAAAGATAGTTGAATAAGTACCAAACCCAATACCAATTAATAATGCTAAAGAGAAGCTATGCAGTGTTGGCCCACCGAGTAAATAGAGAGCCCAAACTACCACTAAGGTTGTTAAAGAGGTGACTATTGTTCTTGCGAGTGTTTGGCTCAGTGAGATATTGATGACATCAGCCGATGAGCCACGACGAATTTTAGGGAAGTTTTCCCTTACGCGGTCAAAGACAACGATACTGTCATTTAGTGAATAACCTACTACAGACAAAATAGCAGCGACAAAGGTCAAGTCTATTTCGATCTGCAAGAAAGAAAATGCACCTAAGGTTACTAAAACATCGTGGAATAAGGCAATTACCCCACCTGCAGCTAGCCGCCATTCAAAACGGAAGCCGACATAGGCAAGAATCATCGCGAGTGTACCCAAAGTTGCGTAAATTGCACCTTGTGTCAGTTCCTCACCAACGTTTGGCCCCACGAATTCGATACTTTTGACTACTGCATTTGGATCGATTTGCTGATGCAATACATCCATTACTTTATTACCCAGTGTCATATCACTTTCAGCGGCGCCAAGGCGGATCATTAATTCACTTTGGCTTCCTGTGGTTTGTACTAACGCTGAGGCGTACCCGTTTTTCTCTAATACGCTACGTACTTGAGCGAGATCAGCTGGCTGTGAAAAGCTAGTCTCAATTACTGTTCCGCCTGTGAAATCTAAGCCCCAGTTAAAGCCTTTCGTCACAATGGTAAATATACAGAGAGCCGAGAGAATTATTGAAAATAGATAAGCCCCAAGACGGTATTTCATAAACGGAACTAAGCGATAAGGCAACTTGACTTCCGTCGCATTTTTTTCTGTTTGAGTCGTCATGTAATCCCCTTAAATCCAAAGTTTTTTCACACGTTTGCCGCCATATACCCAGTTTACCAGCATTCTAGTACCAGTAATTGCAGTAAACATTGAGATCATTACCCCTAATGCAAGGGTTACTGCAAAGCCTTTAACCGGCCCAGTCCCCACCGCATACAAAATTAATGAGGTAAGAATAGTGGTTAAGTTTGAATCAAAGATACTTGAAAATGCACCATCATAACCTTCGTGAATAGCTTGCTGTATTGAGCGGCCATTGCGCATTTCTTCTTTAATCCGCTCGTAAATAAGTACGTTCGCATCAATTGACATTCCTACAGCAAGAACAATCCCCGCAATACCAGGCATGGTCAAGGTTGCCCCAATTAATGACATTAAACCCACAGTTAAAATGAGATTAACGATCAACGCCATTGATGCAAAGATTCCAAAGACTTTGTAGTACACTAGGCAGAAGATTAAGGTTAAGCTTAAACCCAATAAACCCGCCTCCATACCTTGAGCAATATTGTCTGCTCCCAATGATGCACCAATAGTCCGTTCTTCAACGATAACGATAGGTGCGATTAATGCGCCAGAGCGAAGTAATACCGCGAGGTTTTGTGCTTCAGCAGGACTGTTAATGCCTGTAATTTGGAAATGTGAACCTAAACGGGAGTTAATAGTTGCAACATTAATGACTTCTTCGTGTTTTTCTAAAATGACTTTGCCATTAGCATCACGTTTACCAGAATCTTTAAATTCGCTGTAGAGCGTAGCCATTGGTTTGCCGACTTCCGATTTGGTGATTTCCCCCATGAGACTACCACCTTCACTATCCAGCTCAATACTGACTTGAGGTAAACCACGTTCATCAATCCCTGATTTAGCATTAATAATATGCTCACCACCGAGTGATGGACGCATTCTGAGGACAACAGGACCTCCATGGCGATCATATTTCAACTCAGAGTTTAGTGGCACTATACCGCGGCTAGCCTGACCAAGATCGGCCTCTTGATTAACCATCCGAAATTCAAGTGTAGCTGTTGCTCCAAGGATTTCTTTTGCGCGTGCAGTATCCTGTACCCCTGGTAATTCCACCACAATACGATCAGCGCCTTGGCGTTGAATAGTAGGCTCAGAAACGCCAAGTTCTTCAACACGCTTACGCAGGATAGTCAGGTTTTGCTCAATAGCTAAATCACGTGATTCTGATAATCCTTGTGCGGAAGGCGTTAATACTGCTACGTTTGTGGAAGTGAGTAAGACATCTAGTGTTGGATAAGTACGACGAATGTAGCGTACCGCTTTTTCTGCACCATTTTCATCATTAAATTCAATCTCAGTGCCGAAATTATCGACTTTTTTAAATGACTTTGTTTCTATATTGTCTTTGCGGAATATGGCGCGTAAGCTATCTTGCAGTTGGTCTTGCTGCTTCGTAAGCGCGGTGTTCATATCCACTTCCATTAAGAAACGAACCCCTCCACGCAAATCTAAGCCACGTTTCATTGGTTCGCCACCAATAGAGGTGAGCCATTCAGGTGTAGCTGGAGCCAAATTTAATGCCACAGAATAGTTATTACCAAGCACTTCGGCAATTTTTTCCTTGGCAGGAAGTTGTTCTTCATCTTTATTTAAACGCACTAAAATAGAGCCATTTTCTAAGCTCATTGCTTTGGGAGTGATATTTAAAGCGCTGAGAGCTGATTGCACTTGGGTGAGCGTTTCTTGAGATGTTTGTTGCCCACGAGTGCCAGAAATTTGTACTGATGGGTCTTCGCCATAAAGATTTGGAAGGGCATATAAAGCGCCAATGGCGATCACAAGGATCACCATTAGGTTCTTCCAAAGCGGGAAACGGTTTAACACAATAAGTCCCCTATTTTGTTGGAAGGATTAGAGAGATTTGATAGAACCTTTCGGTAATACCGCCACCACGAAAGCACGTTGAATAGTCACCTCTGTGGTATCGTTTAATGCGATAACGATATTTTCATCTTCAGCAGAAACTTTCGTGATTTTACCAACTAAGCCGCCGCTAGTTAAAACTTCGTTACCTTTTGCAAGGCTTGCTAAAAGCTCACGTTGTTGTTTTTGGCGTTTTGCTTGTGGGCGGTAGATCATAAAATAGAAGATCGCACCGAATACCACTAGCATAAAAATCATTTCCATACCGCCACCTTGTTGCATAAAAAGCTCCTTAACATGTTGTGATTAATAGGAAAAAAGAGGGCGCTAAAATAGCATATTTCCACTTGGTTTTCATCAGAAAAAATATGGATATAACAGATCCGCTCTCTTTTGTGTTGTATTCTAGGTAGAATGTCGTCCGATATGGGAGCAATTCTGTTAAATTCAATACAAGAAGGAAAATGATGAAGAAAAAATATCTACAAGCGGTGCTTTTTAGTGCAATTTTTGCAAATTCAGCCCTTGCACATAACATTTCGTTACATGCTGGCTTACCTGCTGTTACAGTTGCTCAAGATGGTGAACTCATTGCAAAAGGCAAAAATGTGCAATATCAGGGTTGGGATAGCGCTAGTTTGAATGGTAAAGTGCGTGTTATTTTTCACATTGCCGGTAGGAGTGCAGCAAAAGAAAAAAATCAAGCACTGGTGAATGCGATTAAAGCCGCAGGCTTAGATCGTAGTAAATATCAAACAACGACAATTATTAATGCGGATGATGCTATTGTTGGGACGGTGCTATTTGTGAAAAATAGCGCAGAAAACGGCAAATTAGAAAATCCGCATAGCCAGGTTGTCCTAGATCAACAAGGGAAAGTGAAAAGTGCTTGGAAATTAAAAGCAAAAGAAAGCTTTGTGGCGGTATTAGATCGGCATGGTAAAGTGCAATTTGTTGCAGAAGGTAAACTTTCAACTGAACAAACTCAACAAGTTATTCAGCTTGTGAAAAAACTATTGAATGAATAAGAAACGCTAAGCGTTTAAGTTAAATCGCGTCTTGCTTAAAAACGGTCTCGCATCATGATGGGAGACCGCTTTTCTCAAATTAATTTGGATAACTCTGTGCCATTTCTGTTGTGATCCATTCTACAAAGAGCTGAACTTTGAGAACTTCTGCCATTTGGTGAGGATAGACGACATAAAAAGTCTTTTCATCAATGAGCCCTGTAGGGAACGGTTCAATTAAATTACCCTGCTCAATTTCATGCTGAGCCAAAATTTTATTGGCGATCGCTACGCCTTGGTTGTGCATTGCGGCTTGTAGAGCCATAAACGTATGGCTAAACATTGTGCCAGCTTCTTCCACATCAATTTTGTCGTCTAGCTTGAAGTGTTCTATCGTACGCTTCCACTTGTTGCGACTAAAAACATGCAACAACATTTTTCCAATAATATCATCTGGTGTGTTTAATGGATTCTCGGCTAAATATTTGGGTGAAGCTAAGATCACTAAAGGTGCTTCTGCTAAACAAACAGACTCAAGGTTATCCCATTTTCCGTTTCCATAGTAGATGGCAACGTCAATTTCTTTCCCTAACTGACCTTCATCTTGATCAACCCCTTTAATGCGAACTTCTACATCGGGGAATTTCTCATGAAAATCATTTAGACGAGGAACGAGCCATTGCATACCGAAGGTTTGGGGTACGCTGATGGTTAAAATTTGTCGATTGTTTTTAGCGCGAATTTTATCTGTTGCTTTGGCGATCTGTTCTAGAAGCGGTCGAATTTCCTCAAAATATTGCAAACCCGATTCTGTGAGCTCGAGAATACGGTTACGCCGGTGAAATAATTGTATGCTCAAAAAATCTTCTAATAATTTGATTTGATGACTTACGGCAGCCTGAGTAACGAAGAGTTCTTCGGCAGCTTTAGTAAAGTTAAGATGACGAGCAGCGGATTCGAAAGCTTTTAGCGCATTAAGAGGCGGAAGTTTTTTGTTATTCATAGCAAAGAACGATTGATTGATGATAAAGCATTACTTTTTTTGATTAATAAAATAAAAAAATCTCGTTTGTTACAGAGGATAAATCTCTCTAGAATAGCAACCCATACTTAGATGGATAGTGAACAACATTTTGTTGTTTGTATTTTTAAGTATGATGTTGTGTTTGCATATTGGTCTAGTTTATAGACCGTGAGTAATTCATTACTCATTTCACTTCCTGTATATTTTGACCGATTTGGTTGATAACCGCCCACTTGGGCGGTTTTTTTATGCCAAAAATCTGTGACATTCTAGCAGAAAGTCGCAGAAAACCAAAAATTTTTATCATTCTAAAAAAATTTGCTTTAGAATAGCCAAATTCGATTTTAATACACAATAATAAGGACACAACAATGACCCCAAAAGAGATTGATTGGCAAAATCTAGGCTTTTCTTATATTAAAACTGATTATCGCTTTATCGCACGTTGGAAAGATGGCAAGTGGGATAAAGGCGAACTTACTACTGATAATACTCTTCATATCCACGAAGGTTCGACCGCACTTCACTATGGACAGCAATGTTTTGAAGGCTTGAAAGCTTATCATTGTAAAGATGGCTCAATTAACCTTTTCCGCCCAGATCAAAATGCGCTACGAATGCAGACGACTTGTGATCGATTGCTTATGCCACAAGTACCAGTAGAAATGTTTATTGAAGCATGTAAGCAAGTGGTTAAAGCAAATGAAGCATGGCTTGCGCCTTATGGTACAGGGGCAACACTTTATCTGCGTCCATTTGTGATTGGCGTAGGTGAAAATATTGGCGTTCGAGCTGCGCCTGAATATATTTTCTCTGTTTTCTGTTGTCCTGTTGGAGCTTATTTCAAGGGTGGTTTAGCGCCGTCTAATTTCCTTGTTACAAATTATGACCGTGCAGCGCCTCATGGCACTGGCGGGGTAAAAGTGGGGGGTAACTATGCGGCAAGTCTGCTGCCACACGAATTAGCCGCAGAGCGTAATTTTGCAGACTGTATTTATCTTGACCCTAAAACTCACACTAAAATTGAAGAAGTTGGTGCCGCAAACTTCTTTGGCATCACGCGTGATAACAAATTCATCACACCTAAATCGCCATCAATTTTGCCAAGTATTACGAAATATTCTTTACTGTGGTTGGCAGAAAATCGTTTAGGCATGCAAGCCATTGAAGGTGATGTCTATATTGACGAACTTGATCAATTTGCAGAAGCAGGGGCTTGCGGCACAGCTGCTGTGATTTCTCCGATTGGCGGTATTCAAAATGGTGATAATTTCCATGTGTTCTATTCTGAAACCGAAGTTGGGCCAATTACCCATAAACTTTATGATGAATTGACAGGTATTCAGTTTGGCGATGTAGAAGCGCCAGAAGGCTGGATTGTGAAGGTAGAGTAGTAACAAGCGGTGGATTTTCCACCCTATTTTGCAAAAGGGCGAATTGTATTCGCCCTATCTTTATGGAGCATATATGATTCAACGTTTTGAAGTCGGGCATCGCTATTCTGAAGTTGCTATTCACAACCATGTTGCCTATTTAGCTGGCCAAGTACCATGGGATGCCTCGGCAGATGCTTATGGACAAACGCAGCAAGTACTGGCAGAAATTGATAAATGCTTAGCCCTAGCTGGTACAGATAAAAGCCGTATTTTGATGGCACAAATTTATCTTGCTGAAATGGGCGATTATGCAGAAATGAATCGCGCTTGGGATGAATGGGTAGCAGAAAATCATGCGCCGCCACGCGCGTGTGTAGAAGCTAAGCTGGCTATGCCAGAGTGGAAAATAGAAATCGTGGTAACCGCTGCAGTGTAGAGTAGGAAGAGGATGAAATATAACTGGATTTTATTTGATGCCGATGAAACGCTTTATTCTTTTAACTCATTTCACGGCTTAAAGCCAATGTTGGCTCGCTATGGCATTGATTTTACTCAACAACATTATGATGAGTTTCAAGCCGTTAATCAGCCGTTGTGGGTGGCGTACCAAAATAAAGAAATTACCGCAAAAGAGCTGCAAATGACCCGCTTCGCCAAACTTGCGAAGCAAACAGGACAAGATCCATTGATATTAAACCAAGAGTTAATGGCGGAAATGGCAAAGGTTAGTCGTCCTCTGGAAAACACGTTAGCCATGCTCCAAGCGTTATATGGTAAAGTGCAGATGGGGATTATTACGAATGGTTTTCGATCCTTGCAACAAAAACGCTTAGATAATACAGCTACGGGGCAGTTTTTTGAGATGGTGGTAGTGTCTGAAGACGTTGGTGTGGCAAAACCCGACCACCAAATTTTTGATTATGCATTTGCCCAAATGGGGGAGTTTGATAAATCAAAAGTGCTTATGGTTGGTGATACGCTTGCCTCTGATATTTTAGGCGGTAATTTGAGTGGGATTGATAGCTGTTGGTTCAATCCGCATCAAAAAACAAATGAAACAGATATTCGCCCAACTTATGAAATTCACTCCATGTTAGATTTAATTCCTATTGTAAGCGGTCGACTTTAACCCAAAATTTGCAAAGGGTAACAGCTATGAAATTACAGCAACTTCGCTATATAGTGGAAATCGTTAATCAAAATTTAAATATTACTGAAGCCGCGGAAAGTCTGTACACCTCTCAACCGGGAATCAGTAAACAGGTGCGGCTACTTGAAAGTGAACTTGGTATTAATATTTTTGAACGAAACGGTAAGCATATTAAAGGACTCACTTCAGCAGGCGAGAAAATTGTTGAAATTGCGCGGGAAGTGTTAGTGAAAGCACAAAGTATTAAAGCGGTTGCTGAAGAGCAGACTCGTCCGAATAAAGGTGTGTTACGCATCGCGACAACAAACACCCAAGCTCGTTATATGTTGCCAGCAGTGATTAGCCGTTTTAAAACAAAATATCCTGAGGTGAGTTTACATTTGCATCAAGGTTCACCTACTCAAATTTATGATGCCTTAATGGCCGGAGAGGTGGATCTCGCGATTACGACCGAAGCGCAATATTTGTTTGAAGATGTTATCTCTTTGCCTTGTTATCGTTGGAATCGTTCAGTAATTGTTAAACCGGATCACCCTCTAGCCATTCTCGCGAACCAAAAACAACAACTGACTGTCCAACAGCTCGCTCAATATGAACTGATTACTTATACTTTTGGTTTTACTGGGCGTTCGGATCTCGACCAAGCATTTAACCAAGAAGGGTTGGAACCAAATATTGTGTTCACTGCAACCGATGCGGATGTGATTAAAACCTATGTTCGCTTAGGATTAGGAGTTGGGATTATGGCAAGTATGGCACATACTCAGGAAGATGATGATTTAATTGCGATTGATGCTTCTCACCTCTTTCAATCGAGTATGACCCGTATAGCTTTTAAACGTGGTATGTTTTTACGTAACTATATGTATGATTTTATTCACTATTTCTCTCCTCATTTAACTAAAATGCAGGTAGAGCAGGCTGAACAGTTACGTGATAACAATGCAATTTTACGTTTATTTGAACAAACTCAATTAGAGGAAAAATAATGAAACTGATGAAAAAAGCGTTAGTGCTAGTGACCGGATTATTGGCTATCGCTGTAAATTCTGTGGCAGAAGATTTTAATATTAAATATAGCTCAAACTATCTGATGCCGGCGTATGTGCATTTTAAAAATGATGGCAAAAGCTATTCGATTGTGTCGAAAATTAATGTGCCGCTGTATAACATTGTATTCAGTGCAAAAGGGCGGGAATATGGTAATCAATTCCATATGCTGAGTTATCAAGATAGCCGTAACGGTAAAAATTATGCCATTGCAGAATTGGATTCCAATACCATTCAATATGGTAAAGTGAAAGAACCACTGAAAAAGGAGAGCATTAAAATGCCAACTTTCGATCTATTTAGTGTGGCCTTTCAGCTAAGTTATTATGATCGGTTGCCAAAAAGTTTTCAAACTACGAATGGCAAAAAGTTGTATCCAACAGAAAACGTAGTGCTTAATAAATCGCAACAAACTATCAAAGTAAAAGGTCAGAATGTTGAAGAGATTACCTATCGTTTCAAAACGGGTGGCAAATATATTACAGTGAAAAAGCATGCAGGAGAAAAATTCCCTCGCTATATTTCTTACAATCGTGATGGCGATAATTACGAACTGAAGTTTGATAGTTTTGTAAAATAATTCAAATAATGAAAAAGAGAGAACGATAATTTTCGTTCTCTCTTTTTATATAAGATTAAGCTAATTTTTCTAAAAATGCTGGAAGGTTTTGCGCACCAACCTGTTGAGCTACTACTTCACCATTTTTGATAATTGCCAAGAATGGGATACTACGTACGCCAAATTGAGCCGGCACTTGTTGGTTCTCATCCACATTCATTTTTACGATACGGACTTTATCTCCCATTTCTGCGGCCAAATCGTCTAATACTGGGCCAATTGCACGACAAGGTCCGCACCATGGAGCCCAGAAGTCTAATAATACAGGCACGTCCGATTTTAAAACATCTTGTTCAAAAGTTGCATCAGTTGTGTGTAATACGCTGCTCATAATTTTGTTTCCTTAAATTTAATTAAAAAGAAAACGCTCTGTGAACCAGAGCGTTCAAGGTATTCGACAAGATAGTCACTTATCTCCCACTTTTCAAGTAGGAATTTTAAATTGCTGTGATTATTTTTCTTCATGAAGTTGATCTTGTGGTAACACAAGATTCAGAGTTAATGCCATTAATGAACCAACAGTAATTCCCGAACCAAAAATTTCTTTGATAAATGACGGCAGTTTATCTAACAACTCGGGGCGGGTTGTCACAGCTAAACCACAGCCAATAGATACGGCAATAATTAAGCCATTACGGCGGCTACGTTCAATTCGGTCAAGCATTTGAATACCGGCTGCAATAATCATGGCAAACATAATTAAGCCGGCACCGCCTAATACCGGCGTTGGAATAGAAACAATTAATGCGCCAAAAACAGGGAAAATCCCTGCTATAATTAACATGATGCCCATAATGGTCACAACATAACGGCTTGCAACACCAGTTAATGAAATAATTCCGATATTTTGTGAGAAAGAAGAGAATGGGGTTGTAGACATGAGTGCAGCAAATGCTGAGCCTAAACCATCACATAAAATCCCGCGGCGTAAATGTTCTCCGGTAACTTCAGTTTTTGTAGCATTTCCTACGGCAAGGAAGTCTGCATTAGATTCAACAATGGTGACTAAATAAGCAATACTCATGCCAATAATGCCTGAAATTGGGAAGGCTAAGCCAAAATGTAGTGGCTTAGGTAGAGCGATGATCTCTGCTTGTTTTACGGTACTGAAATCAATCCACCCTAATAATAAAGCGACAATATAGCCAACCAACATACCAATTACGATAGCAGCAGCGGAAAAGATACCTTTTCCCCATTGCACTAAGCAAATCACTAAAATTAATACAAATGATGCCATTGCTAAATTAGCCGGATCCGCATAATTCGCATCGCCTTTTTGGCCTCCGGCAAACCAATCGACCGCAACGGGGATCAAGCTTAAACCAATCATCATCACTACTACTCCTGTCACCACAGGTGGAAAGAGTTTACGTACATAAGGCATAAAAAAGCTACCAATAATCATCACCAGTGAACCAGCTAATGCTGACCCCATAATACCAGCTACGCCATGTTCGCTAAATCCAATTGCAATTGCAGCAGCAACGAAAGTAAAGCTTGTTCCCATTACGGTTGGTAAGCGTAAGCCGACAGGACCAACACCTTGGCATTGAACAATGGTGACAATGCCAGAAACCAATAACGCGGCATTGACTAATACAATAGTGTCGGCAGTCGGTAGCCCAAGCACCCCACCTAAAACTAATGGTACCGCGATAATTCCTCCAATTGCAGCAAGCAAATGTTGAGCGGCAAGTAGGAGAGATAACCCAAATGGTGGTTTGGAATCGACAGGATAGCGTAAATTTTGCATAATGAGGTTCTCTTGAGTATAGAAATAAAAATGGGCGGTATTATAATTATTTTTTTTAATAAGGCAATCGTTTGCGCAAGGCGTTTTTTGGTAAAAAAATATGAATACCTGACCGCTTGTTTCGCTTTATTTTTGAGCATAATTGAGTTAATAGGAGTTTAAAATGACAACGATTACATTGCAGCTAGAAGGTTTACACTGTGGACACTGTGTGAGAAGCGTAGAAAATGCATTATCTGCATTAGCAACGGTACGAGCCGTAAAGGTTGATTTAACCACTCAAACTGCAGTTGTTGAAAGCGATGAAACGCCCACAACATTGATTGAAGCTATTGTTGAAATTGGCTTTGATGCAAAAGAGGCATAAGAAGAGGGTAGTTTGATAGGGAATCCTCATGAAAGAACAACAATATTTACTCAACGGCTTACACTGCGCCGCTTGTGTCCGACGAGTAGAAACAGTAGTTAAGCGGTTAGAAAATGTCGAATATGTTTCTGTTAATCTTGCTGATCAAACCGCGTTTGTACAAGGTGATATCTGTGCAAACCAAGTGATTGCTGCAATAACAAAAATAGGTTTTGGAGCGGAGTTACTGGAAAGCGAGCAAGAACGTCGCGTTAAGCAACAACAGCAAACAAAAAAAATTTTAAATGAGAAAAAACAGCAGTTTATTTTAGCGTTAGCTATTGGTGCAATTTTAATGCTGTTTGGTATGCAATTTGGTATGCAGCCTACGCATGAGAATCGTTGGATTTGGCTATTTTGGGCGGCAATATCTGCCTTCACGATGTATTTCAGTGGACGCCATTTTTTTGTTGGCGCTTGGAAAACATTTAAACAGCGCACAGCAACAATGGATACGTTGATTGCATTAAGTACAGGCGTTGCATGGAGTTATTCTTTCTTTCTGACTCTTTTCCCACAGCCGCATAGCCACCTCTATTATGAAGCGAGTATGATGATTATTGGCTTTCTTAATTTGGGTAAATTCTTAGAATTGAAAGCAAAACAGCGTTCCTCATTAGCATTAGAGAAATTACTAGATCTCGCACCACAACAAGCGGTCATTTTGGAGGAAAATTCTGCAAAAGTTATTCCCGTGAAGGGAATTAAAGTGGGTATGCAGCTCCAAGCGCTCACAGGAGACCGCTTAGCCGTTGATGGTACATTATTGCAAGGTACGCTTTGGGTTGATGAATCTATGCTAAGTGGAGAGCCTTTGCCTATCGAGAAAAATAGCGGAGACAAATTGCGAGCAGGTACCATTGTACAAGATGGTGCGGGTGTGTATATTGCTGAGCAGGTCGGTTCACAAACAGCACTTGCGCGTATTATTCATGCGGTTCGTCATGCGCAGTCGAGCAAACCGCCGTTAGCACAATGGGTTGATAAGGTGGCGAGTGTATTTGTGCCGATAGTCGTTTCAATTGCGTTTATTTCTGCTCTGGTTTGGCTTGCTGTTGGCAAAGATTTTGCCTTTGCATTGTCGATTTTTACCACCGTGTTGATTATTGCTTGTCCTTGTGCTTTAGGGCTTGCTATCCCACTTTCCACCATTGCTGGCGTAGCAAGGGCGGCAGAATTTGGGGTTTTGGTGAGAAATATTGAAGCATTGCAGGCAAGTAGTGAACTGGATACTTTAGTATTTGATAAAACAGGGACTCTAACGACAGGTGAAATGCAGGTGGTAGATGTCCAGATATTTAATGGAGCAGAACAAAATGAAGCGCTTGGTTTAATTAAAGCGCTTGAATGTCAATCTAATCACCCGATTGCTAAAGCAATTGTAAAATTTTGTGAAAATGTGACCGCTTGCTCGGTTGAAAATGTACAAGTGGTGAAAGGGCTGGGTATAACAGGAATATATCAAGGGCAAAAGGTTAAACTTGGTAATAAGGAATTTGTAAAATCAGAGCACTGGGTTCAGCCTTTATTCTCTTCAACAGCAATAATCGGAACGGAAGTTTGGCTTTCACTTGATGACATTGTTTTGGCTAAACTGACTTTGCAAGATCAACTTAGAGCTGAGAGTAAGCAGGCGATTCAAGTTTTTCAAGCACAAGGTTATCTGTGCATCATGCTCACAGGAGATCGCTCGGAGGTTGCTCAATATTATGCTAAAGAGCTAGGTCTTGATGCGGTTATTGCAGATGTGCTACCTGAGCAAAAGTCTGTTGAAATAGCGAAGTTACAAGCTCAGGGCAGAAAAGTTGCTATGATTGGTGATGGGATTAATGATGCGCCAGCGTTAGCACAAGCTAATGTGGGCGTGGCAATGCATCAAGGCAGTGAAATTGCCCTAGAAACCGCTGATTTATCTTTAATGCAAGCAGGGTTAAAACCGCTGAGTGCAATTTTGCCATTTTCTAAAAGTGTACTGAAAAATATGCAACAAAGCCTGCTTGGCGCATTTTTCTACAATATTATTAGTATTCCTGTCGCTGCCGGTGCTCTATATCCGTTTACCGGTTGGTTGCTTAACCCGATGATTGCCGCCATTGCTATGGCATTGTCATCGGTGACGGTGGTACTAAATAGTCAGCGCTTGTTAGCCACGCGCTAGCTAAAAACGCTTTATTGGAATAATGAGGTGGTGTGCATTTGCTTCGCGGTGGCAAAATTTGTCGCTATTGAGCGTGAATTTGAGTGAATATCTGGTATTTAGATAACTATTCTCATTTACGATGAGGTTGTTGATTATCATCTTTAACAACATAATTGAGAATGAATATCATCTGTTGATCTTCTCTGCATTTCTCCTTATAATCTCTAGCACGAGAATAACCATACTTTGAATAAGGAGAAAGACATGAAGAAGTTACTCGTACTACTGAGCTCAGCATTATTGCTAGCCAATCCACTTGCGGCAAAGCAGTTTAAAGCGGTAACAACCTTTACTGTAATCCAAGACATTGCACAAAATGTGGCGGGTGATGCTGCGGTTGTGGAATCTATTACTAAACCTGGTGCTGAAATTCATGAATACCAGCCAACACCCCAAGATATTGTAAAAGCCCAATCCGCAGATTTAGTGCTTTGGAATGGCATGGGCTTAGAGAGTTGGTTTGAGCGCTTTTTCAGCCAAGTGAAGGGTAAGCCATCGGTATTGGTGACTGAAGGCATTCAGCCAATTGCTATCGCAGAAGGCCCTTATAAAGATAACCCAAACCCACATGCTTGGATGTCGCCAAAGAATGCTTTAGTTTATATCGAAAATATTCGTAAGGCATTTGTCGAGCATGATCCTGCCAATGCAGAAACTTATAACCGTAATGCGAAAGCATATGCAGAAAAAATTATGGCGCTAGACGAACCATTACGCGCGAAGCTCAATGCAGTACCTGAGGCGCGCCGTTGGTTAGTAACCAGTGAAGGTGCATTTAGCTATTTAGCTGCTGACTATGGCTTCAAAGAACTTTATCTCTGGGCAATTAATGCTGATGAGCAAGGTTCTCCGCAACAAATTCGCAAAGTGATTGATCAAGTTCGCCAGCATAAAATTCCAGTGGTATTTAGTGAAAGTACGGTTTCTGATAAACCTGCAAAACAGGTAGCGAAAGAAACAGGTGCAGTCTATGGTGGCGTTTTATATGTTGATTCACTTTCAACTGCAGATGGTGAAGTACCAACTTATATTGATCTGCTTAAAGTGACTGTTTCAACCATTGTTGAAGGGTTTAAGCAGTAATGAAAAATTCGCTGAAAGTGGAAAATGCGACAGTACGTTATAATAACGGACATACCGCAATTTATGATGTTACTTTTCAGCTTCAAGGGGGCACAATTTGTGCCCTTTTGGGCGTAAATGGTAGTGGGAAATCTACACTATTTAAAAGTATTATGGGGTTAACTCCTCTTTCCCAAGGTAAGATCGAACTTTGTGGGTTACCCATCAATCAAGCATTAAAACGTAATTTAGTCGCTTACGTCCCACAAAGTGAAGAAGTTGATTGGCAGTTTCCTGTCTCGGTTTATGATGTTGTGATGATGGGGCGTTATGGCTATATGAACTTTTTGCGTATTCCCAGTAAAACGGATAAACAGAAAGTACAACAAGCTATGGAGAGAGTCGGTATTGCTCATCTTGCTGAACGGCAAATTGGGGAATTGTCTGGTGGTCAGAAAAAACGTGTTTTCTTAGCTAGAGCATTAGCACAACAGAGTCAGATTATTCTGCTTGATGAACCCTTCACTGGGGTGGATGTCGAGACCGAAAATACCATTATGCAATTGCTTAAACAGCTACGCGCTGAAGGGCATCTCATTTTAGTTTCCACTCATAATTTAAATACTGTTCCCGCCTTTTGTGATCAAACCGTCATGATTAATCGTACTGTGCTGTTTTATGGTGATATTGAGCAGACATTTACGCCAGAAAAGCTAGAACAAGTTTTTGGGGGTTACCGCTATACAGTTGCGCTAAGTAGTAAGGAGCCGTCTTATGCTTGAGGTATTACTTGAGCCTTTCAGCTACGACTATATGTTTAAAGCCATTTGGGTGAGTGGGTTGATTGGCGGAGTATGTGCTTTTATGTCGGCATACTTAATGTTAAAAGGCTGGTCATTAATTGGTGATGCGTTATCTCATGCGGTAGTTCCAGGGGTTGCAATTGCTTATGCATTTTCTCTGCCTTATGCGCTCGGTGCATTTTTTTCTGGTTTTCTTGCCACGTTAGCTATTTTAGCGGTGAAATCATTGAGCAAATTACGTGAGGATGCAGTAATCGGCTTTATTTTCAGTACTTTTTTTGCAATTGGATTACTGATTGTCTCGATCAATCCAACCAGTGTTAATGTGCAATCTATTGTTCTGGGGAATATCCTTGGTATAGCAGATGAAGATATTGTGCAACTCTATTGGATTTTGGGAATTTCAACACTATTACTTGTGCTGTTTTGGAAAGATCTATTGCTGGTATTTTTTGATGAAACACAAGCGCGAGCGGTTGGATTATCCCCCTTACGTTATAAAATTTTATTTTTTAGCTTGTTAAGTGCATGCGTTGTAAGTGCACTGCAAAGTGTCGGTGCAATTTTGGTGATTGCGATGGTGGTGACCCCTGGTGCAACCGCATACTTGCTGACAGATCGTTTTGGCTATTTAGTGCTTATTGCAATTATCATTGGGAGTGTAACAAGTGCGATGGGGGCTTATTTAAGCTACTTTGCAGATGGTACAACAGGTGGATTTATTGTATCGATACAAACTGGCATTTTTCTATTAGCTTTTCTGTTTGCGCCTAAATATGGTTTCATTCCGCGCCGTTTTGCAAAAAAACAGCCAAATGTGAGCGCTTGTAAAGCCGAAAAAACAGGAGAGAAAGCTTATGGTTGAATGGTTGAGCGAGCCTTTTGTTTTCCCTTTTATGCAACGAGCACTCATTATTGGGATTTTGGTAAGCTCGGTGTGCGCTGTGCTTTCTTGCTATTTAGTCTTAAAAGGCTGGGCATTAATGGGTGATGCAATTTCACATGCTGTGCTTCCTGGGATTGTTATTGCGCATTTGTTATCTTTGCCACTTGCTTTAGGTGCTTTTTCTGCTGGTATTTTTAGTGCGGTAGCAATTGGTTACTTAAAACAGCATAGCCGCATTAAGCAGGATACCGTCATGGGCATTGTGTTTTCGGGTATGTTTGCCTTTGGTTTAGTGATGTTTGCAAAATTGGATACGAACCAGCACCTATTGCATATTTTATTTGGGGATATTCTTGGTATTCATGACCACGACTTTTGGCTAAGTTTAGGGATTGCCACTCTTGTCTTGCTGATTATTTTGGTTAAGCGCCGTGACTTTTTGCTTTACTGCTTTGACCCAAGTCATGCAAGGGTTGCTGGGTTAAATAGTCAGCTATTGCATTATGGTTTGTTAGTACTACTGACCGCAATGATCGTGAGTGCAATGCAAGTTGTTGGTGTTATTCTTGTGGTCGCGATGTTAATTACCCCAGGGATGACAGGATTTGTTCTCAATAAGCGCTTTGATAAAATGCTTCTGACGGCCGTTTGTTCTGCGGTATTAAGTGCTTATTTAGGCATTTTGCTGAGTTTCCACTGGAACGTTGCAACTGGGGCAATGATTGTGGTGCTACAAGCAATCTGCTTTGTGCTTGCACTACTGTATAGCCGGCTTAAGGCAATTTTGCATTAAAATAATCCATGATGAGTTCACAAGCTATACGTACCTTTTCTGATTGTATTCGTTGTAATGTCACTAAATAGAGTGGGATTGCAGGAAGTTGCCAATCTGGGAATAGACGAATTAATTCGCCTGTTCCCAGCATTTTTTGTACATCCACATTGGGTTGTAATGATATACCTAAGCCACTTGTCGTTAAGCAGCGACTAGCATAAAGCGTATTACAATGTATCCGATAAGCTGGCTGAATGCTTTTTTGTTGTTTGCCTTTTTTCAGCGTAAATTGTTGAAATTTGGGATTAGAAAAACTGATCCAATCCAGCGATTGTAATTCTTCCAATGTTGTTGGCACAGCCTTATCAGTAAAGAATGCTGGGCTTGCCACGATATGCCATTCAAAGTCAGTGATATGTCGTGCAATCATATTATCACTCAGAACCCCTTCTCCAGCTCGGATAGCAATATCGATCCGCTGTTTTTCTAAATCGATCAATTTATCTTCAAACAGTAAATTGAGTCTAAAATCAGAGTAGCGATCAAGAACCGATTTGAAAACATTAACGAATAAACTATCGGTGAGCCCTGTGACACAAGCAATATTCAATTGTCCTGATGGCGATGAACGAAGCTGCTCAAGGCTTTTGAGAGCATTATCGGCATTTTTTTCAATTTGCGCAGCATGTTCATAAAATGCTTCTCCTGCTTCGGTGAGCGAAAGTTTACGCGTTGTGCGAGTGAGTAGCTTGATATTTAATTGTTGCTCAAGTTTCTGGATGGTTTGACTAATGGCAGAGGCGGTCATTTGTAATTTCTCTGCTGCCGCTTGCATTGAGCCATGTTCCACTACTTTCACAAATACCGTCATGGCTTTGTAATCATGCATAATGTTTCCTATTATTTAGTGATACTTAATAGTGTATTTAGAAATCTTACTCTTATCAACTAATACACAATACGTATAATGCACGCTTTAAATTTCATTCATATTTTAAGGAAAGCAAAATGAATCAATTGATTGAAAATTTACGTCCATATGCATTACTGATTGCTCGTGTTATTGCTGGTTATATGTTTTTATTACATGGCACAGCAAAATTCTTTGAATTCCCCGTTTCAATGACAGGCGGCAATGGCGCTGTTGCATTCTTTTCAATTTATGGTGCGGCAGCAGTGTTAGAATTAGTTGGGGGGATTTTTATTATTTTAGGCTTATTTACCCGCCTAACAGCTTTTATACTCTCTGGCCAGATGGCAGTTGCCTATTTTATGTTTCACGCTAGTGCTGAAACATTGTTCCAACCAATGCTAAATAAGGGAGAATTAGCTGCACTTTATTCACTCTTTTTCTTAGTTCTTATTTTTACGGGAGCAGGAAAAATAGCACTTGATCATAAGATCGCGAGCAAAAATTAATTTTTTTACATAATTTCAACAAACGGATTAGTAGATCAGCTGCTAATCCGTTTATTTTTCGGTAAAATCAACCGAATTTTTTTATTTATAAGGATGTGCTATGCACCACTTTGGTTTTCCGCTGGAAACGATCATTATTTTCTTCTCTGTCATTGCCCTTTCGATTTATTTAGATCTTTTTGCTCATCGCAATGCAAAGGAGATAAATGTTAAAGATGCGACATTATGGTCGCTATTTTGGATTGGACTTGCGCTTGCATTTTATGCCTATATTTGGGTGCGTTTTGATAAAGCATTTGCTGATCTTTATTTAGCGGGCTATGTACTGGAAAAAAGCTTATCTATTGATAATTTGATGGTCTTTATGGCAATTTTTGCCTCATTCGGTATTGTTGGTAAATTGCAACACCGTATTCTTTACTGGGGGATTTTGGGGGCACTACTTTTCCGTGGTATTTTTGTTGTTATCGGTAATGGGCTATTTTTACTGACACCTTGGGTAGGTTTTTTATTCGCACTTTTTGTACTCTGGAGTGGAGTAAAAATGTGGAAAGAGAGCAATAGCGATAAAAGCGAAGAAATTGAGGATTATGCTAATCATTGGAGTGTGCGCTGGGCGAGCAAGGCATTTCCTGTCTATACTCAATTATTTGCTGATCGTTTTTTAGTGAAAGATAATCAATTGAATGCTGAACAGAAACAGAGAGTAACCCGAAAAGGCTTAACTTACATCACGCCTGCGTTGCTTTGCTTAATTGCGATCGAAACCTCTGATGTGGCTTTTGCCTTTGACTCTGTTCCCGCGGTTATCGCTGTAACACAAGAGCCATTATTAGTTTATGCGGCAATGATTTTTGCGATTTTAGGATTGCGTAGCTTATATTTTATTCTTGCCGCCCTAACTAAATATTTAGTGCATCTTGAGAAAGCTGTCATTGCATTGTTATTTTTTATCGGTTTGAAAATGGGGCTACAATCGTGGAACCACACAATGGGAGATACAGGAATTCATCTTTCGCCTAATGCAAGCCTACAGATAGTATTAGGTGTGTTAGCTTTAGGCGTGATAGCCTCATTTATTTTTCCCAAGAAAAAAGAAAAATGATGCCGTACTATTTTAAGGCATAAGTGGCAAGCGGTACGATTTTGTAAAATTTTTGCAAGATCGCACCGCTTGCTTTATGCTTACGCTATTTTTATTTATAAATTATTTCTAAAGAGAATCTAATTTTGAGCAAACGTCGTTTAACCCAAAATCAACAACGCCGCATTCAGTCTAACCATCAACGTAAAATACATAAAGCTGAATTCGAATGGCAAGATGAAATGCTTGGTGAAATTCGGCAGGGGGTGATTGTTACCCGCCATGCAAAACATGCTGATGTCGAAACCGAAAATGGTGAAATCTTTCGTTGTAACTTACGACGGACATTGAAAAATGTTGTTGTTGGCGATGTGGTTTCTTGGCGCTTAGGTAATGAGCAATTGCAAGGGATTAGCGGAGTTATTGAGGCGGTTTTTCCTCGCAAAAATGAGCTAACCCGCCCAGATTATTACGATGGCATCAAAGTGATGGCATCAAATATTGATCAAATTATTATTGTCTCGGCGGTGCTTCCTACATTATCACTTAATATAATCGATCGCTATTTAGTGATTTGTGAAAATGCGCAAATTCCGGCTTTAATTGTGCTAAATAAAATTGACCTATTGAGTGAACAGGAGCGGGTAGAAGTACAAAAACAGCTGGCAATTTATGAAAAAATTGGCTACGAGACACTCTGCCTTTCTGCAGATACCGGTGAAAATATGCCGGCTTTGCACCGTTATCTTGCTAAAGGAACATCTATTTTTGTTGGACAATCAGGGGTGGGTAAATCCAGTTTAATTAATCAATTACTACCGGAAGTAAATGCATTAACAGGATCTATCAGCGATGTTTCAGGCCTAGGGCAACATACCACAACCGCTTCTCGTTTATACCATTTAGAACAAGGCGGGAATTTAATTGATTCTCCTGGAATTCGAGAATTTGGCCTGTGGCATTTAGAACCAGAACAGATCACCCAAGGTTATCGAGAATTCCAAAGTGTACTTGGGGCTTGTAAATTTCGTGATTGTAAACATAAAGATGATCCAGAATGTGCATTAAGGGCTGCGGTAGAACAAGGCAAAATTGATGCTGTGCGTTTTGAAAATTACCACCGCTTATTAGAGAGCCGAGAAGAGAGTAAAAGCCAGCGTCATTTCAGAAAAGAGTAAGAGATTTCTTCCCCATTTGGGGAAGAAATTTTTTTGGCTAAATTTGCCCATGGTGCTCTACATGGATATTGGTATTTTCCATCCCCTCCTGGTTTTCGTAATCATGTTTAAAACCACGCAGTTTAACGGTAATGTTATTCTCTTTTGCATAAAAATTGGCAAAATCGTCAATTAACTCCAGCACATCACTGGCAATATAAACACTACGCTCGGCATCTATCGTGATGGTTGAGTCTGGGCGAATGTTTTTCAATGTTTTCTTAATCGCAGCTTTGTTTAAGAAGGAGACTTCTTCAGACAGAGTTAAAACGATACTGTGTGCTTCAGCAAGCTGCTCGCGGCTGAGGTAGTAAGCGCGTTTCATATTGCCATAAAGCAGGAAGATTATGCTAATAACTAAACCAATTCCGACCCCTTTAAGAAGATCTAAAAACACCACAGCAATCATTGTGGCAAGGAAAGGGATAAATTGGTAAATCCCTTTGCGCCAAAAATGGCGATATGTTGCAGGACGGGTCAGTTTATAGCCAATTAAAATTAACACAGCTGCAAGGGTTGCTAGTGGGATTTGATTAAGTAGATTTGGAATAGCAATAATGCAGATCAGCAGTAATAGCCCATGAATCACCGCTGATAATTTGTGTGTTGCGCCGGCATTGGCATTGGCAGATGAGCGAACGATCACTGAAGTCATCGGTAATCCTCCAATCAATGAGGCTACGATATTTCCGACACCTTGCGAACGTAATTCGTGGTTAGTATCTGTAATTCTACGACGCTGGTCTAAGCGATCGGCAGCTTCGATGGAAAGTAAGGTTTCAATAGATGCTACGGCGGCAATTGTTGCACCGGTTAGCCAAACATAGGGATTTAATAAGCCGGTGAAATCTGGGAAACGGATTAGGCTTTCCGCTTCTTCTAAAGAGTGCGGGACTGGAAGTTGTACGAGCTGAGAAGTTGGAACAGCTAATCCACTATCAAAATAAATAAAGAGATCATTTAACAGGATACCAGCAAAAACGGCAATTAGTGCTGATGGCAGAAGCTTCAACTTGCTCAATAGAGGGTTTTTCTCCCAAGCAATAATGATTGCAATGGAGACTAATGCAATTATTAATGCGCCAAAGTGAATCTGCCCGCTCTGGATAATTTGCCAAAGAGAGCCTTTAGTACCAAATGCGTAAGGTAATTGCGATAGAATAATCAGCACGCCAATACCTGCTAGCATGCCTTCAATCACTGAAATTGGGATATAGTTGGTAATACTACCGGCACGAATCAAGCCCAATAATAATTGCAATCCTCCTGCAACTAAGCCTGCACATAAGAAGAGTTCAAATGCACCTAGCTCGGTGATCGCCGCGAGCACAATGGCAACCAAGCCTGCTGCGGGGCCTGAAACACTAATATGTGAGGTGCTTAATGCTCCGATAACTATTCCGCCAACGATGCCAGAGAGCACACCAGCCAGTGGAGGGGCGCCAGATGCGAGTGAAATCCCTAAGCAAAGAGGCAAAGCAACTAAAAAAACAACTAATCCAGATGAAAAATTTTGTTTGAGCAACTGCCCGAAACTGTGTTCTTTACTCATAACAGACCTTATTTCACAAAAAGAAATTATTCTATGCCTTTTTTACGGAAAAAACTGTGAGAAATATCATTTTTCTGTGTTTTAACCGAGGAAAGAGGTAATAAAATGAAAAACTAGTTTGCGAGAATTTGTTCGCGTAGCCCACTTTGGCGTTGAATATCCGTTCTTACTGCATTTTTCCAAATGCGCTCACTCGCAAACAGCGTAAATTTTTCTTTTGCACGAGTGACTGCGGTATAAAGCAGCTCTTTGCTCAATACAGGGGAGTGACTGTGAGGCATCACCATTAATGTATGTGCAAATTCAGAACCTTGAGATTTATGGACAGTCATCACATAAGCCGGTTCATAATTAGGCACTCGACTTGGGGAAATATTAAGATATTGCCCATTTTCGTTGGTATCGAAATAGATGCGAAGTTTGCCTTGCTCATCTGGTAACATTAAGCCGATATCGCCGCTAAAAATATGTAATTGAGCCGCATTTTCCGTGATCAAAATCGGTTTACCAATATAGCTTTCACGGCTTTGGTTAAATTCGATTAAATGGCATTGCCGCAGAGCTTCGGCTATCTCTTGATTTAAGTTCTCAACGCCCAGTTCGCTAACGCGTAATGCAGATAAGAAGCGCACTTGTGAGAATGCTGCAAAAATTTGCGCCACGCTAATGCTAGCCGGTGATTGCTGACGTTGTTTGACCAAACTAAGATAAGGACGATAAAGTTGCACGGCCTGTTGCACCACGAGTTTTACACACTGCTGTTGCCATTGTGTCTTTTCTGGGGCGTTTATCATAGCAGGATAGGTAATGAGTTGCAGATCGCTAAAAGCACTATTTGCAAAACTTTGCCAAGAATTGCCCGCTTGTTTGGCATTAATTTGGGCGGCAAGATAGCCTATACCAGAATATTCGCTAAAACGACGACTTTCTCGTAAGTGACATAGGCTGTCGCATACTGTGGGTACTTGGCTATTGCTGGAAAATAGCTCATAGCCTGTTACACATTGCAGATAATCACAATGCTGTTTGCTATAGCCAAGGGGAAGTAATTCGCCTAATTCGCTCATTGCATTGCCGGCTTCAACAGAGGCAAGCTGATCTTTATCGCCTAAGAGGATCAGGCGAGTTGTGGGCTTTAAGGCGTTAAATAGTTTTTCCATGACGAAGAGATCAATCATCGAGGCTTCATCAACCACTAATAGATCAACATGCAGTGGGTTATCCGCGTTATAGTGTGGTAAATCACGGTTTGGTCGAATACCTAATAAACTATGCAGTGTTTTGGCACTGTTTGGTAGAAGTTGTTTTAATTCATCTGGAATTTGAACTAATGACAGCAAACTATGCGTAATGGATTCTTTTAAACGTGCTGCTGCTTTGCCTGTTGGCGCAGCGAGGGCAATATTAAGTGGCGCTAGACCTAATTTGAGCTGTTTAAGTTGTAATGCCGCTAGCAAGATTGCTACGGTATAGGTTTTTCCTGTACCAGGACCACCTGAAATTAAGCAGAATTTTTTGGCTAATGCTGTGGCAACGGCCACTTTTTGCCAATCAATTTTTGCGGATTGGTGAATAAAAAATTGAGCCAGAATCGCTTGATTTAAGCTGTTCTCTGCGCTGTCTGGAGTATGTGTTTGCACAGTTTGTTGCATTTTCCGAGCAATTCGGTGTTCTGCTTGCCAATAGCGGTAGAAATAGAGTCGATTATGCTGGAACAGCATCGGGGCAACATGCTCAGGATTATCGCTAAATGCGATATGTTCAGCTAAGTAAGATTGCCATTCAAGCGCTGGGATTCGTTCAATTTTTTGCAAAATTTCGTTGAAATAGTCCCGCTTGTATTGGTAATTCTTTAGCCCAAAAGGGTTTTCAATTATGCTTGAATTGAGGCGAAGGCAACTATGTCCTTGCATCACATGAAAAGAAAGTAATGCGGCTAAGAATAACGTTAAGTTTTGCTGAGTGGGAGAGTAGTCGTAAGCTTGTTGTTTGTTATCAATCCATTTGGCAAATTGATAATTAAGTTCAGAAATTAGGTTCTCTTGTTTGAGTTCGGCAAGTAGTTTGAGCATAACCGTTATAAAAAAATCCACGCGATTGCGTGGATTTTATTGAGTTAAATTTAATTATTCAACTGTTAAAATACGGCAGGTGTTAGTACCACCTTCGCGTAATTCATCACCGTGAGTGAGTAACACGATATCGCCAGCTTTTAAGTAACCAAATTCTTTTAATAAGCTAATTGCTTTTTTCGCACCATCAATTGTGCGGCTGTCTTCGTTATAGAAAATTGGTGTTACACCACGATATAGTGCTGAACGGTTTAAAGCTTGTTCGTTACGAGAAAGTGCATAAATTGGTAAGCCAGAGCTGATACGGCTCATTAATTTGGCAGTTTCACCTGACTGAGTTAATGCGATAATTGCCGTTACACCTTCTAAATGGTTTGCAGTGTACATGGCAGACATTGCTGTAGCTTCATCAATGCTCTCAAATTTGCCTTCCATACGGTGGCGAGAAACATTAATACTTGGCATGGTTTCTGCACCTAAGCAAACACTTGCCATTGCGCGTACAGTTTCTTCTGGGTAGTCACCATTTGCGGTTTCACCAGAAAGCATTACTGCATCAGTACCGTCTAATACGGCGTTTGCAACGTCCATCACCTCTGCGCGGGTTGGCATTGGTTTTTTGGTCATTGATTCCATCATCTGAGTTGCCGTAATAACCACGCGGTTTAATTTACGTGAGCGACGGATAAGTTTTTTCTGAACACCAACTAATGCGGCATCACCAATTTCTACACCTAAGTCTCCACGTGCAACCATAATAACATCTGCACCTAAGATGATATCATTCATGGCTTCTTCGGTAGCTACTGTTTCTGCACGTTCTACTTTAGCGACAATTTTAGTATCTAAACCAGCTTCTTGTGCTAACTGGCGTGCATAATGTAAATCTGCACTAGACTGAGGGAAGGAAACGGCAAGATAATCTACACCAATTTTTGCAGCAAGTTTGATGTCTTCTTTATCTTTGTCAGTTAGCGCTGGCGCAGATAAACCACCACCTAATTTATTGATCCCTTTATTATTTGAAAGTGGACCGCCAACGGTGACTTCCGTATGAACTTTCGCCCCTTCAACAGAAAGTACGCGTAATTGTACGTTGCCATCATCTAATAATAAGATGTCTCCAGGAACTACATCATTTGGTAAGTTTTTGTAGTCTAAACCTACCGCTTCTTGATGACCTTCACCACGTGGTAATTCAGCATCTAAAGTGAATTTATCGCCGATGCTTAAGAAAATTTTGCCTTCTTTAAAGGTTGAAACACGGATTTTAGGACCTTGTAAATCGCCTAAAATTGCAACATGTTTGCCTAAACGTTTTGCAATTTGACGAACTTTTTCAGCACGTTCAATATGATCTTCTGGTACACCGTGAGAGAAATTCATACGAACCATATTCGCACCAGCTGCGATAATACGCTCAAGCATATCGCCACGGTCGGTTGCAGGCCCCATAGTACAAACGATTTTGGTTCTTCTGAGTTTAGACATTGATAATGTTCTCCAAGTAATGATTAAAAAATGAAATCTTTTTTTGCTCTTGCGTCAAGTAAAAACGTTGGGCATTATACGCGCAATTTCATTAATTTTTAAGGGGAAACTATGAAAATTTGGATAATGCGACATGCAGAAGCCGGCTTTAATGCGCCAAGTGATAGCTTACGAACATTAACGCCAGATGGGCTAGCAATGGCCAAAGCACAGGGGAAAAAGCTTGGAGAGCAATTCAAACAACAGCATATTGCGTTAGATAAATTATTAGTTAGCCCTTATATCCGCGCAATGCAAACTAAAGAGGCTTTAATCGAAGGAATGCAAGCGGTTGATTTTTCTCAAAATTTTGCAAATATTGAAGAACAATGGGATGGTATTACTCCTGATGGCATAGCAGAGAGCGTGTTAGATTATTTGTCCTTTTTGCGTGAAGAAGGTGCTAGAAATGTACTGATAGTTTCCCACTTACCACTTGTCTTTGAATTAGTACAAGCCTTAACGCAATTTCAAGCCAGCGTGCATTTTTATCCTGCGGTCGTTGCCGAAATTGATTGGCATCGCAATAATGGGCAATTAATCTCTTCTATATAAATTATCCATCTAGCTAAGAGAAAAGGAGCAAATGATTTGCTCCTTTCGTTGTATTAACCAATTACTCTCGTGCCTTGATTATCCACCTTACAAATATGAATAAAGCCCTCATTATTTTGTAAGTATTCTTTTTCTAAGAATGCGACTAGTTTATTTGCCGTCTCTAAATCAGGTGCGATGGCAAACATGGTTGGGCCGGAGCCTGAAATGCCCACAGCTAATGCGCCCAGATCTTTACAACCTTGACGCACCTCTGAGAAGTTTGGTAGCAAATTCTCACGATAAGGTTCTGCGATTAAATCTTTCATCATCGTTGCTGCCAGAATATCTTGCTGGGTATGGCAAGCATGCACAAAACTACCTAAAAAACGCGCCTGCTGGATCATCTCTTGGCGAGTGTAGCTTTTCGGCAAAATCGCACGGGCTTCGGCGGTGGATACTTCAATCCCCGGATAAGCTAATACCCAATACCACTCATCAAAGAACGGTAACGGTTGGCAGATATTGCCGAGTGACTGGGTCATAAGTTGCAAGCCACCCAAATAGCATGGAGCCACGTTATCGTAGTGGATCGAGCCTGAAATTCGCCCCTCGAGTTCCCCCATCATTTCTAACAATTCCATTTTAGAAAAGGGTTCATCGTGGAATTTATTTAGGGCAACTAACGCTGCCACGACCGAACACGCACTTGAGCCTAAGCCCGAGCCAATCGGCATATTTTTCTCAAGCGTTAAGCGTAAATTTTTCACCACGCCTCCGCGCAATTTTAAGCGTTCGCTAAAAAGCACATAGGCTTGATAAACGATATTTTTTTGTGGCTCTTTAGGCAATTTGCGGACGAAATACCCCACACTGTCCAATTCAAAAGGGGTATCGCAATCTTCAATTTGTACCACATCTCCTAACAGTGAGCCGTCAATTGGCGAGATTGCCACGCCTAATGAATCAAAGCCAACGCTTAAATTCGCACTACTGGCAGGAGCATAAATACGTAGCATTGTCATTAGTGTGATCCTCCATGTAATGTGCGTAAAATATCCGCAAAGATGCCTGCAGCGGTGACTTTATTACCCGCACCATAACCACGCAATAAAAGTGGAATTGGACTGTAGTAACGAGTGTAGAATGCTAATGCATTTTCACCATTTTTTACTTTATAGAGCGGATCATCACCATCGACTTCTTTAATCGCCACTTTGCATTTGCCGTTATCAATTGAACCAACATAGCGTAGCACTTTGCCACAAGCGGTCGCTTTTGCCACTTTTTCTGCAAAATCAGCATCTAAACTCGGCAACATGGCTAAAAATTCTGCGGTAGATTTGCCTTCGCTAAAGCCCTGTGGCAACACACCTTCTACCTCAATATCACTTAATTCCAAGCGTAAACCACATTCACGTGCAAGAATTAACAATTTGCGAGCGACGTCTTGCCCAGATAAATCATCACGAGGATCAGGCTCGGTAAAACCTTTTTCTTTGGCGTTCAAGGTAGCTTCAGAAAGTGTTGCACCTTCTTCTAATTTACCGAAAATATAGGAGAGTGAACCAGATAAAATCCCTTCAAAACGTTGCACTTCATCGCCAGCAGCAAGCAGATTTTGTAAGTTTTCAATCACAGGTAAGCCTGCTCCAACATTCGTTTCATACAGGAATTTATGGCTACTTTGGCGAGCATTTTCACGCATTAACTGATAATACTCATAGCTACCTGTATTGGCTTTTTTGTTTGGGGTGATCACGTGGAAACCTTCTTTTAATGCTCGCGCATAAAGGTTGGCTACCGATTGGGCGGTGGTACAATCCACAAATACAGGGTTTACAACATGATGCAATTTAATGAAAGAGAGTAACACATCAAAATCAGAAGGCTGAGTAGCGTTTGCTAAATCTTCACGCCAGTTATCCAGATTTAAACCGTTTTCATTGAGCAACATTTTGTTGGAATTTGCCAAGGCACAGACACGGATTTCAATATCCTTCTTTGCAAGATATTCCTTTTGCTGTTTTACTTGCTCAATCAGTTCGCCGCCAACACCGCCAACACCAACTAAAAACATATCCACCACTTTTTTGTTGTTGAATAGCATTTTGTGGGTCGATTTTACGGCTTCGATTGCTTTATTTTGTGGCACAACGGCAGAGATTGAACGCTCGGAAGAGCCTTGTGCAATGGCAGTAATACTGATATTGGCTTGAGCCAGTGCCGAGAAGAAACGAGCGGAAATCCCTTTAGAAGTTCTCATACCATCCCCCACCACAGAAACGATAGAGAGATCTTTTTGCATCTCAATTGGATCAAGGGCTTTTTCTTTTAATTCTTGAGCAAATTCCGTATTCAGAGCAGTAAGGGCTTTCTCTGCGTGCTTAGTGAGCACACAGAAACTAACGCTGTATTCAGATGATGATTGAGTAATCAAAATGACCGACACATTTGCTTTTGCCATGGTGGAGAAAATGCGAGCTGCCATTCCCACCATACCTTGCATACCAGAACCTGACACGTTAAACATCACGACATTATCTAAGTTAGTAATGCCTTTCACTTTTAAGCCATCAGTCGCGACATTACCATCAATGATTGTGCCTTTGCCGTCTGGATTGCCTGTGTTTTTGATTAAGCACGGAATGTTAAGCGGCACAAGAGGCCCGATGGTGCGAGGATGGATCACTTTTGCGCCGAAGTAAGAAAGTTCCATCGCCTCTTGATAGCTCATTGATTCTAAGCAGATCGCATCAGGTACCAGACGTGGATCGCAGGTATAAACACCATCTACATCAGTCCAAATTTCGCAAACATCCGCTTTTAAGCAAGCAGCTAAACAAGCGGCAGAGTAATCAGAACCGTTACGTCCTAAAAGCACTAATTCTCCATTCTCATTTCCTGCGGTAAAGCCTGCCATTAACACTACATTCTGTTTTGGAATTGAGCCTGCATCAACACGTTTGGTAGATTCTTCAATATCCACCGATGATTCTAAATAGCTGCCGTGAGCTAATAATTTTTCAACAGGATTAATACGAGTAACTTGATAACCTTTGGCTTCAAACCAACCCTGCATCATCGCAATTGAAAGTTTTTCACCACGACTATGCACTGTTGCACTGATATTATCTGGGCAGAATTTATCCGTTGCGGCTTGTTCTGCAATCTTGAGAATATCGGCAAGTTCCGTTTGAATAAAAGTGTGCAGACCATCTCGATCAAATTGAGGATTGGCTTGATGTAACCCATTGATAATGTTGTTAAAAATGGTGTTTGCGTCGTCTAAATGGGCTTGGAAATCGTCACCGCTTTGGGCTTTTTCCACAATGGCGACTAAGTGATTGGTAATTTTGGCGGGGGCAGAAAGCACAGCTGCTGCTTGGTCGCTTAGATGGGCTTGTTCGATGATGCTTGCTGCTTGCATAAAGCGTTCGGCATTGGCAAGCGATGTGCCGCCAAATTTGAGTACTCGCATAGGTTGCTCCTGTAAATTGTGATTTTGCAAATTTTTATACAAAAAAACCCGCTTGTATCAGCGGGTTTTCAGTTATTCCTTTCGTTTTACAGCCAACGCTTACCCGCACTATGTTGGCACATAATGGTAGTAATCATCGTGGTGGTCATCATTGTAAAACGGTTCATAGAGATTTTTTGTGTTTGATAGTAAAACGGCTTAGAGCATGCGCGAAAATAGATTTTTTGTCAATCATTTTTTGCCTAAATCATTTGTAGCTAAAAAAACTTACAGATATAAATATTTTGGTTTTTGGTATGAAATTTACATATCTTTACAATTAATTTGTTGCGTTTTTTTTTTTTTTTTTATGATAGGTAAGATTTAGTAAAAGTCTGAGCTGTTTTACTGATTTTTACTAAATCACAAAAATAATCAAAGTCTTATTCATTAATACCCTTTGGGCAATCTATTGATTGCCTATTTTTTTAGGGTTTAAGAATGAGGTTGGAATGTTACATATATAGGTATGTCGGCTATGAACAAAATTTTTAAAGTTATTTGGAATTCAGCAACTCAAACATGGGTGGTGGTTTCTGAATTAGGCAAAGCCAAAGGGAAAAAATCCAAATTAAATAAGCAGATACCATCTTTAAAGTTAACGATGGTATTGAGCTCAGTGGGTTTTTCTTTAATGTCAATAGATGCGCTAGCGGCTGCTGCGGTTTATATTGGTGATGGTGCAGTATTAGGTAAAGATACACAAGCACAAGCACAAGCACAAGCACAAGCATCAATAGTGATAGGTAAAGATTCTTCAGCTAAATCTCCAGAGGGGAATAGTGCCAATGGAGCTTTAAATGCGATAGTTATCGGTAATAATGCTACGGCTAAATCAAATGCAAATATAGTAATTGGGGACAGTGCTAATGTAGATGGAGCCTATAGTATTGTTATTGGAAGAGGGGCAACAATAACACCAGTAAATGGAAAAATAGTAAATAATGCTCTTGTAATAGGGAAAGATGCTAAAGCAAAAGCACAAGGCGCAATTAGCTTAGGATTAGAATCAGAGGCAAATGGTGAAAGGGCTATAGCAATAGGAGGAAAAGTTGGTAGTGTAGCTGGGACTGTTGCAAATGGGAGTGATTCTATTGCTTTTGGTATTAGAGCTTCTACTTCAGAGAAGGGGCAACATGCAATTGCTTTTGGAGTAAATTCAACAGCAAAAGAGGTTAATGCGATGGCATTAGGAACAAATTCCTCATCTGCAGGTTTACAAAGTTTGGCTGTTGGTGCTTTTGCTAATGCATCAGAACTGAATTCAATTGCTATAGGGACTTCTGCCATTTCTAGCGCAATTGCAGCTAATGCGTTAGGCTACAATTCAAAAGCAGCTGGTGCTTATAGTACATCATTAGGATCTTTGTCTAAAGCTTTAGGTGAAAATGCCACTGCTTTAGGGACGAATGCAACAGCGAAAGAAAAAGGGGGGGTTGCAATTGCAACTAACGCTACTTCTACAGGAAAAGAGACTATTGCTATTGGATTTGCAGCAACAGCAACACACATTACAAATCTCAAAGATCCTGAGGGTGATTATATTACCGATTCAATAGGAGTAGAGACTGGTAATATGTTAGTACCATCAATTGCAATTGGTTCTCGCTCTAATGCGACATCGGCAAATGCAATATCTATCGGTACAAACTCTAATGCGACAGGTAATCGTGCTATTGGGTTAGGTTCTGGTACTAATGCAACGGGTAATCGTTCGGTTGCTTTGGGGTGGTTATCAAGAACAGAGGGTAATCGTAGTAGTGCTGTGGGCGCAGGCACTAATGTGACAGGTAATTATTCTAGTGCTGTTGGTACAGGTTCGATTGTTAATGGAACAAGCTCTGGAGCATTTGGGGCATATTCTAACGTAACTGGTAATAACACTTATGTATTAGGTTCCAATGTGAGTGTGGCAACAGATGGTTCTGTTATTTTAGGTAATAGCTCTGCTGCTTCTCAAGCTATGGCTGTTAATACTGCAACAATAAATGGCATTACCTATAATAAGTTTGCAGGAAATACTAATATTGCGGTTGGTGACTATGTAAGTATTGGCTCATCTGGTCAAGAGCGACAAATTAAGAATGTTGCTCCGGGAAATATTTCACTAACGTCAACGGATGCTATTAATGGTTCGCAACTGTATTTAATTGCAGTTGAAGCAGCAAAAAACAACACAGTGACTTCAGCTGATGGTTCAGTCATTATTACAACCTCTCCTCATGCGAACGGTTCTATTAATTATGATTTAAAAGTTGTCGGAAGTAGTGTAGTTGTTCCTAGTGTGCAGGCTGGAAATCATACTAAAGTAAGTACTACAGTCAATTCAAATGGATCTACAAATTATATTGTAGATGCAGATAATACTATTGTGACCTCAAGTGATAGGAGCGTCTCTGTTACAGCGACATCCAAATCTAACACCGATGGTTCGCTAACTTATACTTACGATTTGGCAGTTCCAGACTCAGGTACAGGTCGGTTAAATAATAACCCAGATGGTAAGGTTCAATCGGACGATTCCACTGGAAAACTTGCAAATGTGGCAGATGTCGCCAATGCAATTAACAAAAGTGGTTGGAATACCACTTTAAGTAATGGTAATCAGGCTCAAATCAATCCTGGTGATACTCTAAATTATGTAAATGGTAACGGTACGAAAGCTGTTGTCACACAGGATTCGTCTTCCCCAAATATATTTAATGTTAGCTTTGATGTGAGCAACGCAAATCCAACTAGTGTAAATGCGAATGGAAGTCTTGCTGTTCCAGAAGATGGTTCAAGTTTTGTGAACGCGACAACTTTAGTGAATTCGATTAACAAAGTTGGATGGAACGTATTTGAAGAAAACGACCAAAGCACTAACTTAAAAGATCGAGTAACAGCAGGTGATAATATTGTATTCGCGAATGGTACTAATACATTAGTAAATGTCTCGAATATAGGAAATACTACAACCATTACATATAGCGTAAAAGCAGGTAAATTAACTCACAATGCAGATGGTACCGTAAGTTCAGAGAATACTGATGGTACTGTTGCAACAGTAGAGGATGTTGCAACAGCAATTAACAGCAGTGGCTGGAATACTACATTAAGCAATGGCGATCAAGCTCAGATCAACCCAGGTGATAGCTTAAACTATGTTAATGGTAACGGTACAACTGCAGTTATAAAACGAGATCCTCATAGTTTAAATATATTTAATGTGAGTTTTGATGTAAATAATGCAGGAGAAACTAGGGTAACTGGTGGCAAAATTGAGCTGCCGAATGAAATAGATGGTGCGAAGTATGTTAATGCAACAACTTTAGTGAATGCTATCAATAAAGCAGGCTTTACCTTAAAACACTCTGCTACTGATGGGGGTGAAAATTTAGGTGGTGATTCTGAGTTAATCAATGCAGGTGATACGGTTGAAATGATCGCAGGTAAAAACTTATCTGTGAAACAAGGTGCGAACGGTACAATCACTTACGCAACCAAAGAGAATGTGAGCTTTAGCAACGCACAAGTAAACAGCACATTCAGCATTGGGAACAATACCACTGATAACCCGACAGTAAACTTTAATACGACTGCCGGCAGCCCAACCAATGTGACCAACAATGGTGGCGAGAGCACAAGCCCTACTGCCTTAAACTTAACAGATAGCGAAGGCAACCCAGTACAAATCAAGGGTGTAGAATCTTCATTAACTGTAAACCAATTACCAACTAATGATGGTAACGGTACTACAGACTCAACAAACTTACTAAACCTCACCAATGCAGATCCAAATTCTGCTGTAACTGTAGGTGATTTACAAAACTATGGTTGGGTGGTTTCAACGCCTGATAACCAATTCACACAAGCGGTGAAAAACGCGAATGAAGTTAAATTCACTGGCTCTGATGGCATTAAAGTCGCGGGTGCAGTAGATAGCACAGGCGTTTACAACATTACTTTTGAAGTGAATGCAGGTGAACTAAAACCAAATGCTAACGGCACTATTTCGACTTTAACTACAAACGGCACTGTAGCAACCGTGGGCGATGTGGCAAACGCAATTAACAACAGCGGTTGGAACACCACATTAAGCAATGGCGATCAGGCTCAAATCAACCCAGGTGATACCTTAAACTATGTTGATGGTAACGGTACGACTGCAACTGTAAAACAAGATCCAAACAATCCTAATGTGTTTAACGTCAGCTTTGATGTTAACAATGCTAACCCAACTACCGTAAATAATAATGGTAGCCTTGCAACACCTGCTGGCAATGAGGGCGCAAACTTTGTCAATGCAACCACGTTAGTTGATGCAATCAATAAAGCCGGCTTTACGTTGAAACACTCAGCGGTAGATGGTGGCGAAGATTTAGAAGGTGATGCAGAACTGATCAACCCAGGTGATGTGATTGAAATGATCGCAGGTAAAAACTTATCTGTGAAACAAGGTGCGAACGGTACAATCACTTACGCAACCAAAGAGAATGTGAGCTTTGACAATGTGCAAGTAAACAGCACATTAACCGTAGGTAACAATACTGCGGATAACCCAAGTGTTACCTTCAATACTGAAGCAGGTAGCCCTACCAATGTCACTAATAATGGTGGTGATACAACAAATCCTACTGCCTTAAACTTAACGGATAGCGAAGGTAAACCGGTACAAATCAAGGGGGTAGAATCTTCATTAACTTTACGACAAGTGCCAACAGCGGATAAAGATGGTTCGAATGCAAGCAATGTAAACTTAATTGATCTTGCTAATGCAACTGATCCAAATTCTGCAGTCACAGTAGGTGATTTACAAAACTATGGTTGGGTAGTTTCAACACCGGATAATGCATTTAAACAAGCCGTTAAAAATGCAAATCAAGTGAACTTTGTTGGTTCTGAAGGTGTAAATGTTGAAGGCTCTGTTTCTGAAGAAGGCGTATATAACGTTACATTTGGCGTTAAGGCCGGTGAGTTTACTTCTAATCCAAACGGCACTGTTTCAGCACAAACAAATAACGGCACTGTAGCAACCGTGGGTGATGTGGCAAACGCAATTAACAACAGCGGCTGGAACACCACATTAAGCGATGGCTCTTCAGCACAAATCAACCCAGGTGACACCTTAAACTATGTTGATGGTAACGGTACAACTGCAGTAGTAAAACAAGATCCAAGCAATCCAAACGTGTTTAACGTTAGCTTTGATGTTAATAATGCCACCCCAACAACTGTAGATAACTCAGGTAAACTCAACACGCCTGATGCAGAAGAAGGTAAAAACTTTGTCAATGCAACCACGTTAGTTGATGCAATCAACAAAGCCGGCTTTACGTTGAAACACTCTGCAACATCAGAGGGTAAAGATGAAGGCGGTGCGGAAGAGTTAATCAACCCAGGTGATGTGATTGAAATGATCGCAGGTAAAAACTTATCTGTGAAACAAGGTGCGAACGGCACAATCACTTATGCAACCAAAGATGATGTGGTATTTGAGAATACCGTTGTAAACAGCACATTAACCGTGGGCAACAATGCAAATGGTAATCCAAGCGTAAACTTTAATACCGAAGAAGGAACAGCAACGAATGTAACTAGCAACGGTACAGAAAACTTAACACCAGCAGCATTGAATTTAACCGATGTTAATGGTGAACCTGTACAGTTGAAAGGTATTGAGTCTTCATTAACCTTACAACAAATCCCAACAGCAGATAAAGATGGCAGCAACCCAAGCAACGTCAATTTAATCAACCTGACGAATGCTAACCCGAATGCGGCTGTCACTGTGGCAGATTTACAAAACTATGGCTGGGTAGTAGCAACACCGGATAACCAATTCCAACAAGCGGTACGCAATGCAAACCACGTTAATTTCGTGGCAGGCACAGGCGTAAGCGTTGAAGGTGCAGTAAGCAGCGATGGCGTATATAACATCACCATTGCAACCAACGTATCTGATATTACCGGCAGCGTTACACCAAACAACAACGGTACTGTCACCGCGAATAACAGCACAGGCAATGTAGCAACTGTGGGTGATGTGGCAAACGCAATTAACAATAGCGGCTGGAACACCACATTAAGCGATGGCTCTTCAGCGCAAATCAACCCAGGTGATACCTTAAACTATGTTGATGGTAACGGTACGACTGCGGTGGTAAAACAAGATCCAAGCAATCCAAACGTATTTAACGTCAGCTTTGATGTTAATAATGCGAACCTAACTACTGCAGATGATTCAGGCAAACTGAAAACGCCAGATGCAGAAGAAGGTAAAAACTTTGTAAATGCAACCACATTAGTGGATGCTGTAAACAAAGCAGCTTGGAATGTTGCTTCTAAAGCGGTAGATGGAACAAATGGTGAAAATGAATACTCTGTGGATGCTAACTCAAGCATTCATGCTGGGGATACTGTAAATATTGATGCAGGTAAAAATATCAAAATTACCGGTCAAGGCGATACGATTGAAATTCATACTACAGATGACGTGGTATTTAACACAGCCCAAGTAAACAGCACTTTGAATGTAGGGGGCGCAGATGGCGTAACCATTTACGGTAACGGCACGATTGGCATTAACGGTAAAGACGGTATTCCGGGTAAAGATGGCCAACCAGGCATGAATGGTTCTAATGCAACCGTAACAGTAGTTGAAGGCACCCCAGGTATCAACGGCAAAGACGGCGAAACGCTAACACGTGTGGTTTATACCGATGCCAACGGCACAACGCATGAAATTGCTACCTTAGACGACGGATTGAAATTCAAAGGCGACACAGGTGAAGTGATTGCGAAGAAACTGGGTGAAACGTTAGAAATTATCGGTCGTACAGACGTGAATGCGAATGTGACAGATAAAAACTTACGTGTTGATAATGAAGAAGGTAAGTTAGTGCTGAAAATGGCGAAAGAGTTACAAGAAATTAACTCAATTAGCAACAATAACGGCACAACCATCACCTTAGGTGATGCCAATAACAACAACACCGTGAATATCAACAACGCGACAATCAGCAATGTTGCACCGGGTGTAAATGGCACCGATGCAGTGAATGTTGATCAGCTAGAGAAAGTCAATGCCACAGCAAATGCGGGCTGGACGATTACCACAAACGAAGGTAACGCGACTTACAATGTGAAACCAAATGCAACAGTGGATTTACGTAATGCAGATGGCAACATTGTGATTAGCCAAGACAACGGCAACATCACCTTTGACTTAAACAGCACCTTAACCATTGGTGGAAAAGATGGTAAAGATGGTCAAATGGGCGTAGCCGGTAAAGATGGCGCAGATGGCGTAACCATCTATGGCAACGGCACAATTGGCATTAACGGTCGTGATGGAGTCGATGGCAAACCAGGTGCGAACGCTTCAGTCACAGTGATTGAAGGCACCCCAGGTATCAACGGAAAAGACGGCGAAACGCTAACCCGTGTGGTTTATACCGATGCCAACGGCACAACGCATGAAATTGCTACCTTAGATGACGGCTTGAAATTCAAAGGCGACACAGGTGAAGTGATTGCGAAGAAACTGGGTGAAACGTTAGAGATTATCGGTCGTACAGCAGAAACTGCGAATGTGACAGATAAAAACTTACGTGTTGATAATGAAGAAGGTAAGTTAGTGCTGAAAATGGCGAAAGAGTTACAAGAAATTAACTCAATTAGCAACAATAACGGCACAACCATCACCTTAGGTGATGCCAATAACAACAACACCGTGAATATCAACAACGCGACAATCAGCAATGTTGCACCGGGCGTAAATGGCACCGATGCAGTGAATGTTGATCAGCTAGAGAAAGTCAATGCCACAGCAAATGCGGGCTGGTTTATGACGACAAATCATGGTGACAAATCCTTTAATGTGAAACCGAACGCAAGCGTAGACTTGAGAACGGCAAATAACAATCTTGTTATCACCCAAGAGGATGGCAATATCACCTTTGGCTTGAGCAATAACCTGAACCTAACATCAAACGGCTCAGTCACTGTTGGTAATACAACGATTGATAATAGTGGTTTAACCATTAAAGATGGTCCAAGTATTACCGAAAATGGTGTAGATGCCGGTGATAAGAAAGTGACGAATGTTAGCAACGGCACAATCAGCGCAGAGAGCAAAGACGCCATCAACGGCAGCCAGCTCTATGCAGTGAAACAAATCGCAGAAGCCGGCTGGAACTTATCGGTAAATGAGGGAGAAGACGCAGGCAATGTGGCACCGGGTGCGAATGTTGATTTGCGTAATAGTGACGGCAATATCGTGATTAGCAAAGACGCGAATAACGTCACCTTCAATTTAGCGAAAGACATCAAGGTAGATACCTTAAAAGCGAACACAAGCGTCACCGTGGGCAATGGCACCGTTCATACTTCAATCATGAACAATGGCATCACAGTGAAAGGTGAAAATAGTACCGTAATCCTAACCGATAAAGGTTTAGATAATGGCGGCAACAAAATCACCAATGTTGCAGCAGGAACGAATGCAACAGACGCAGTGAATGTCAGCCAATTGAACAGCACGATTGCAGGCGTTCAATGGAAACTGACCGGTAACAATGACAATGCAAACGCAACAACCGTAGGCAGCCAAACCGTCAGCTTCAACGACAGCGAATCGGTGAAAGCTAATGTGGATGGCGTGAATGTCAGCTTCAGCGTAAAAGCCGGTGAGCTTGGCAATGAAGCAGGTAAAGTCACCAGCAACAGTACAAATGGTACCGTTGCGACAGTGAAAAACGTTGCCGATGCGATTAACAACTCAGGCTGGAACATCGCCTTAACAGATGGCAGCAATGAGTTAGTGAAACCAGGCGATATCGTTAAGTTTGTCAATGGCTCAGGCACAACGGCAAATGTGGCGAAGAACGCAAACGGCGGTGTTGAAGTGAGCTTCAATGTAAACAACGCAGAAGCACCAAAAGTCAACGAAGATGGCTCAATTAACGTGCCAAGTTCGGAAAACGGCGGTAGCCACTACGTGAATGCAACGACTCTTGCTACCACGGTGAACAATGCAGCTTGGAATGTTGATTCTAAAGCCGCAGGGGGCACGGTAATCAACGTCGTCAATGAAAAACGCGTAGATAGCCAAGCGGCAACCAAAGTGAAGGCAGGTAACACAGTCAATATCAATGCAGGTAATAATATAGAAATTACCCGCAGTGGCGCAGACATCACAGTTGCCACCTCAATGACCCCAACGTTCAACACAGTTCAAGTGGGCGGTAAAGAAGGTGTAACCCTTGGAAGCTCAACCGCGAAAGACGGCGTGAAAGAATTAAGCGTCGGCGCTCGTGGAGCGGAAGCACGTATCACAAACGTTGCACCAGGCATTGCAGATACAGATGCAGTGAATGTAGGGCAGTTAAAACAAGGCTTCGGCAATGTTCAGAGTCACATTAACAAAGTGGACAGAAACCTCCGTGCAGGTATCGCCGGTGCCAATGCAGCAGCAGGCTTACCACAGGTTTATATCCCGGGTAAATCAATGGTTGCAGCATCAGCAGGTACCTTCAAAGGTCAAAGTGCAGTTGCCGTGGGTTATTCACGTGCAAGCGACAACGGTAAAGTTATCTTGAAACTACAAGGTAATGCGAATACCCGTGGAGACTTTGGTGGTTCTGTTGGTGTAGGTTATCAATGGTAATCTCGCCAAAAGAAGATAAATAAGCGAAAACGGAGAGCCTTGGCTCTCCGTTTTTTATGGGCGGTATAATCGATATTCATGCCAGTATGGCTGTACAAGCGGTCTAAAAATGAAAAAATTTTGCAAATGGTGTTAAGAGAAAGGGCAGGAGCGGGAGAGGGAGGTTAAATATGAAAACCTTATAAGTTTTTGAGCGAGATCAAAAAAATATGCTTTTAACGAAATTTCTTGTTAGAATATCCGCTGAGTTTTTACTCATATTTAACCTATTATTTTTTGAGGATTTAACTATGGCATATACATTACCTGAATTAGGCTACGCTTATGATGCGTTGGAGCCGCATTTCGATGCAAGAACAATGGAAATTCACCATTCTAAACACCACCAAACCTATGTAAATAATGCAAACGCAGCATTAGAAGCTCATCCTGAGTTATTAGAAAAATGTCCAGGTGCATTAATTAAAGATTTAAGCCAAGTGCCTGCGGATAAACGTGTTGCTGTGCGTAACAATGTTGGTGGTCATGTAAACCATACACTATTTTGGAAAGGTTTAAAAACAGGCACTACATTACAAGGTGCATTAAAAGAGGCGATCATTCGTGATTTTGGTTCTGTTGAAAATTTCCAAGCAGAATTTGAAAAAGCTGCAACTACTCGTTTTGGCTCAGGCTGGGCGTGGTTAGTTTTAAATGAAGGAAAATTAGCGGTAGTTTCAACTGCGAACCAAGATAACCCATTAATGGGGGTGGAAGTCGCAGGCTGTGAGGGATACCCTATTTTAGCGTTAGATGTTTGGGAACACGCTTACTATTTACATTATCAAAACCGTCGTCCAGATTACATTAAGGCATTCTGGAATGTAGTAAACTGGGATGAGGCTGCCCGTCGTTTTGAAGATAAAGTGGCAACTTGTGGTTGTGCAAAATAAGCATATTGTAGCAAGCTAAACGAAAGGCGGAATTAAATTCCGCCTTTTTTGTTAGAACTATTTGGTTCCGAAAATTTTATCACCTGCATCGCCTAAGCCAGGAATGATGTAGCCGTTTTCATTTAAGTGGCTGTCGATTGATGCGGTATAAAGCTCAATATCTGGGTGTGCCGCTTCTAATGCCTTAATCCCTTCTGGTGCAGCAACTAGAACTAATACCTTAATATGTTTGCACCCCGCTTCTTTTAACAGATCGATAGTTGCGATCATTGAGCCACCAGTTGCCAACATTGGATCAACCACAATCGCTAAACGCTCGCCAACATCGTTCGCTAATTTTTTGAAGTATGGAACAGGTTCTAACGTTTCTTCGTTACGGTAGATCCCCACTACACTAATTCTTGCGCTTGGGATGTGTTCTAGAACTCCGTCCATCATACCTAAACCCGCACGTAAAATTGGCACAACGGTTACTTTTTTCCCTTTAATTTGTTCAACTTGTACTGGGCCATTCCAACCATCAATGGTAATTTGTTCTGTTTCTAAATCTTTGGTGGATTCATAGGTGAGTAGGCTACCTATTTCAGTAGCTAATTGACGGAAATCTTTAGTGCTGATATCACCCGCTCTCATTAAACCAATTTTATGTTTAACCAGAGGATGTTTAACTTCAATAACTTTCATTTTTATCTCCTATTGGGGCTGGGAATATCGTATTATTTTATCAGAAATTCAGGCTGAGAGTTTAATCCAGATCAGACAAAATTGACCAAAATGCATTAATAATTGGCTCTTGCAAGCGACGTTGTTGTAGCAAAATGCCGAGTTCAAAAGATTCGATAGGCTGCTCAAGATGGAAAAAAGAAACTTGGTTATTTACAGGGCTATGCTGCGCAACGACATCAGGTAATAAAGCAACGCCACAACCAACAGCCACCATGGGTAGAATTGCTTCGTGTCCTTCCACGCTTGCATAAATTTTGGGCTGTTTAATTTTTTGCATTTTAAACCAAGCATCGATCCGCTTACGAGCAGGGCCATCAACTGGTAGGATAAATGGTACTTCGTTCCAATTAATCTCTTTTTGTTGCAGTAATTGTGTGGCAGGGCAGGCAATCCTAGGCACAATAAGAGAAAGGTGAATATCATCAATATAGTGAAATTCAATATTACTAGGTAAATGCTCCGGCTTGCCGGCGAGAGAAATATCAACTGACAGTGATTGGACATTATGTAATGCCTTTGCTGGATCACCAGTGCTAAGTTGAATATCAATTCTGGGGTATTTGCGCCGGAACTTATCCAAAATTCTGGGCAAATGGCTGTAAGAAGCGGTGACAGAACAAAATAGTTTCAGCTCACCCTCTAATTCGGTCGTTTTGGGGGATAGTCGATGTTGTAGTTCTAACCATTCTGCCCATGATTTTTCAGCAAAATGGCGAAATTTAGTACCAGCCTCAGTTAAATGTACTTGACGATTATCACGTAAAAAAAGCGGCTGGCCCAGCTCGTCTTCCATTCGTTGGATATGGCGAGAAAGGGCAGATGGACTAAGATGGTTTTTCTCTGCAGTTCGGGCAAAATTGCGATTTTGCACAATATCAAGAAAAAGCTTAAGGCTTTGAAATTCCATAAAGATACAAGATAAACAAAACCCCACAAAATTGTGGGGTTCGTAAATTATTTGATGCCTGGAATGCTGAAGCGTTTGTTGAAACGTTCTACACGACCACCAGTATCAACAACACGTTGTTTACCAGTGTAGAATGGGTGGCAGTTACCACACACATCAAGGTTTAAGTTTTTACCTACTGTAGAACGAGTTTTGATTACATTACCACAAGAACAAGTTGCAGTAATTTCAGTATATTCTGGGTGAATACCTTGTTTCATTATAGAGAACCTCATAAGAGACCATATCGCCACTAGCCGAGCGAGATAAGCAGTTCCGACTAGTACCATATGTATTAAAAAACACCAGGCCGTAGCCTAGCACCAAAAGAGCGCGTATTCTACGCTAATTTAAATTTGATTTCAACAATTCAATTCTGTGATTGAGATCACATTTTCTACTGATATTTTCCATTTGAAAGTGGAAAAATAGTGTAAAATCAGCGTACTTTTCACTTTGTTTTTTTAGGAGAAAATATGACAGAACGTAAAGTGTTAGCCAATGCGATCCGTTTTTTAAGCATGGACGCGGTGCAAAAAGCAAATTCAGGGCATCCCGGTGCACCAATGGGAATGGCTGATATTGCAGAAGTATTATGGCGTGATTTTTTATCGCATAATCCAACTAACCCTGCATGGGCAAACCGCGACCGTTTTGTGTTATCAAACGGACATGGCTCAATGCTGATTTATAGCCTATTACATCTTTCTGGCTATGACCTTTCTATCGATGATCTCAAACAATTCCGTCAGCTACATTCAAAAACGCCTGGCCACCCTGAATATGGCTATACTCCTGGTGTAGAAACGACCACCGGCCCGTTAGGTCAAGGGATTACCAATGCAGTTGGCATGGCAATTGCAGAAAAAACTTTAGCAGCACAATTTAACCGAGAAGGTCATGAAATTGTAAATCACTACACTTATGCATTTTTAGGTGATGGTTGTTTAATGGAAGGTATCTCACATGAGGCTTGTTCATTAGCAGGTACTTTAGGCTTGGGTAAATTAATCGCATTTTACGATGATAATAATATTTCAATTGATGGGCATGTTGATGGTTGGTTCTCTGACGATACTGCTCAACGTTTTGAAGCTTATGGATGGCATGTTATCCGCAATGTTGATGGTCATAATCCAGAACAGATCCAAGCTGCAATTGAATACGCTCAAGAAGAGAAACACCGTCCGACCTTAATTATCTGTAAAACCATTATTGGCTATGGTTCACCAAACAAATCAAATTCACATGATTGTCACGGGGCTCCATTAGGTGATGCGGAAATTCAAGCTGCACGTGAATTTTTAAATTGGGATTACGCGCCATTTGAAATCCCTACAGAAGTTTACGCGGCTTGGGATGCTAAAGTACGTGGTCAGCAAGCTGAAGCAGAATGGAATGCTAAATTTGCGGCGTATCAAGCTGCTTACCCAGATCTCGCGGCAGAATTTACACGTCGTGTAAATGGTGATTTACCAGAAAACTGGGCGAAAGATAGCCAAGCGTTCATTGAACAGTTACAAGCAAATCCAGCTACTATTGCTAGCCGTAAGGCGTCACAAAATGCGATTGAAGCTTATGCTAAATTATTACCAGAGTTTTTAGGTGGTTCTGCCGATCTTGCAAGTTCAAACTTAACCTTATGGTCTGGCTCTCGCCCAATTCGTGCAACCGAAAACCAAGATGGCAACTATATCAACTACGGTGTACGTGAGTTCGGTATGTCTGCGATTATGAATGGTATTGCCCTACACGGTGGTTTCATTCCTTACGGTGCAACCTTCTTAATGTTTATGGAATATGCGCATAATGCAGTGCGTATGGCAGCATTAATGAAACAGCGTGCATTATTTGTTTATACTCACGATTCTATTGGCTTAGGTGAAGACGGCCCAACTCACCAGCCTGTAGAGCAAACTTCAGCGCTACGTTTAATTCCAAATCTTCAAACTTGGCGTCCGTGCGACCAAGTGGAATCTGCGGTAGCATGGAAAGCCGCAGTTGAGCGTAAAGATGGTCCATCAGCATTAATTTTCACTCGCCAAAATCTTGTGCAAATGGAACGTACAGCAGAACAATTAGCTAATGTGGCTCGCGGTGGTTATGTCTTAAAAGATTGTGCAGGTACACCTGATTTAATCTTTATAGCGACAGGTTCTGAAGTAGAATTAGCTGTAAAAGCTGCCGAACAATTAACTGCAGAAGGCAAAGCTGTACGTGTGGTTTCAATGCCAAGCACTAATTTATTTGATGCGCAAGACGAAGATTACCGTGAAAGCGTATTACCAAGTTCTGTAACCAAACGTGTTGCAATTGAAGCAGGTATTGCAGATTTCTGGTATAAATATGTTGGCTTTGGCGGACGTATTGTGGGTATGAATAGCTTTGGTGAGTCAGCACCAGCGGGAGAACTATTCAAACTCTTCGGCTTTAGCGTTGAAAATGTAGTTGCGAAGGCAAAAGAGATTTTATAATCATAACGCTTAAAAAAAACAACCGCTTGTAAACAAGCGGTTGTTTTTTATAGATTATTTTCAAACCAACTTTCTAAAATTAGGCAAGCAGAGATAGAATCTACTTTACTTTTTTTCAACGCACGGAATCCTCCTCGCTCAAAAATTTCACTGCGTGCTTCGACAGTGGTTAGACGTTCATCTTGCAGCGCGATCGGAATATTAAAGCGTCCGTTTAAGCGATTAGCGAATTTTTTAGCACGTTGAGTTAAAGGTTGTTCCGTTCCATCCATATTCAGAGGTAAACCAACAACTAATAAATCTGGTTGCCATTCTTGAATCACATTACCAATTATTTCCCAATTGGGGATGCCATCTTGAGCTTTAAATGCTGGTAAGCCTTGAGCAGTGCCGGTAATACTTTGTCCTACTGCACAGCCAATGCTATTGGTGCCAAAATCAAAGGCTAAAATTGTTTGACTCATTATGCGCGACCTGCCTTTGCGGGGATAGTGTTAAAACCTAGTAAATCATAGGCTTTAGCCCAACGATCAAGATAGCCGGTTTCAAAAAGAATTTGTTCATCAGCTTCCCCGACTAGCCATAAATTACGTGCTATTTCTTGCTCTAATTGCCCAGATTTCCAAGTGCAGCACCCTAAGCATACTATAAAATGCTCTGGTGAATTATCTTGTCCAAAGGTATCTAAAATATCGCCTGAAGTAGTTAATACGATATGTTCTGTAACAGGGTAACTGTGTAAAAATGCATTTGTTGTTGGGGTATGTAGAATAAAGCCTCGTTCTTGTGCAACAGGCCCTCCACTAAGCACTAGCTGATCCTTGCTATAACTTCGTTCATTTGCCATTAAAAAATCCATTTTAGCAAGTAACTCCATCACGGAAAGATCCGTGGGTGAGTTAATCATTAGTCCCATTGCACCTTGCTCGTTATGGTCGCAGATATAGATGACAGCACGATCAAAATAATTATCGTCCATATCTTGAGTGGCGATTAATAGTTGCCCCTGTAAATTCATTCGCAGAGATCTCCGTATAATGTTTGCAAAGCGCTAATTGTTGCGAGCGAAGCCGTTTCTGTACGTAATATTCGCTTACCAAGGAGCACTTCGGTAAAGCCTTGTTGTTCTGTCATGATGATTTCTTCTGCGGATAATCCGCCCTCTGAGCCAATAAGTAAACGCACGCCTTCTTTTGGCATATTTGGTAAGGATTTCAAGGTATATTTAGCGCGCGGATGAAGATTTAATTTTAGCATCGCATCTTGCTCTTTACACCAATCACTGAGTTTCATGATTGGGCGAATTTCTGGTACAACATTGCGTCCGCATTGTTCACAAGCTGAAATAGCAATTTTCTGCCACTGTTGTAATTTTTTATCTTGGCGCTCACTATCAAGTTTTACGCCACAGCGCTCAGACCATAATGGTGTGATAGTTGTTACACCGAGTTCAACCGATTTTTGAATGGTAAATTCCATACGATCGCCACGAGAAATCACTTGCCCTAGATGGATTGGTAGTGGACTTTCACGATCATCAAACTGTGAATGGTGGATGATAACTTCAATGTATTTTTTGCTGATAGTTTGAATAGTGGCATTAAAAATGTGGTTTGAGCCATCAAATAGAATTAACTCTGCGCCTTCACCCATACGTAAGACGCGCCCAACATGGTTGGCAGCATCATCGCTTAAAATACAGTGGCTTTGGTTGGCGAGGGGAGTTGGATGATAAATTCTTGGTATTCTCATAGTGAATGTTAAGCGGTCGATTTTGCAAAAATTCTGCAAAATTAACCGCTTGTTTGATTATTTTAAGTAGTGGATTGCTTGGGTTAATTCATTATCGTTGTAGATCGATTGAATTATTTCGCTATAGGTTTGATTTAATACCTTACGGATACCATTATTATCTGCGCCAAATGCGCCTTCATAAGCACGAGTAGTATTAAAGTTTTTGGTAAAGTTGCCTTTTGCTCCTTGCACTTGTACTTCCAAAGCAATTTCAGAAGAAATTTTGTGACGTAAATTGCCTTGTTCGACATTAGCAAAGAATTTTTTTACATTTACCACTAAATTCACATTGCCATTCGCAGGTACGACACCAAAACCTTTACTATTAAGATTCTGTTGCATGGCTTGCTGAAATAACTGACGTACATCAGGCACAGCAGTGAGTTTTTTCACATTACCGGCAGTGGTATAGCTCGCGACTTCAGCAGAGTTACGCAAATCATATGTCGTGACATTAACTGCAGCCGTTTGATTTTGAGTATTAAAACTGGCTGTTGGAACAGGAGTCGTGAACAAAATTGTATTTGACTGGCTTTGGCAGCCGGCTAATAGCGCTGCTCCAAATAGCGTTAAAACACAAAAGGATTTTTTTGAAAACAACATAGGCTTTCCTTAATCTGTTAGGGTAAAATTTTGTGACAAAGTATAGTATTATTCACGCCAAATTGCCAAAAATTCAAGGAGAAATTATGTCTGTTGAACAAACGATTGTAAGCAAACTGCATGAGCGCTTTAGCCCAACAGTGTTACATATCGAAAACGAAAGTCATCGCCATAGTGCTGGGCGAGGCGCAGAATCCCATTTTAAAGTAGTACTCGTTTCTGACGTTTTTAATGCTATGCGGGCAGTTGCTCGTCATCGTGCGGTGTATGAATGCTTAGCCCAAGAGCTGGAAAATGGAGTACATGCCCTAGCTTTGCACCTTTATACTTTAGCTGAGTGGGAAGAAGATGGTGAAGCAATTCCAGCTTCGACCAATTGTGTTGGACATGGCAAATAGATTTATTTTATTTTCTAAAAAAATTGCTTGCCTTGACAACGAAAAGTCAGTATAGTTCGCCGTATCTTTCAAATGTGCATTTAAATGCACATTTTTTATTGATTCGGTGAGATGTCCGAGTGGTTGAAGGAGCACGCCTGGAAAGCGTGTATATGCGAAAGTGTATCGGGGGTTCGAATCCCCCTCTCACCGCCATTCAGTAGAGTGAAAGAATCTCCTTACTGTTTTCATAGATATTTCCTTGGTTAAGTTAAAGTAGTTAATACTTTATTTCTTAAAGTAGCCCAAACTTTTTGTTTGGGCTTTTTTTTTATCCTGTTTTAAACAAAAAGCTACAGAGCAATGTCGCTGTAGCTTTTTCGGTTATTATTTAGCAATTTTCTGTAATCGGTAATCTGATTTCCCTTGTACGGGCTTACCATCAGGGCCACATAATTCGGCATGGGTTTCGCTGATTAAAACGGCTAAATTCTCCGAGTTTTCTAAACGAACCACATTAGGATTTTGTTTGTCCCAGCTATATTTTCCTTTGTCGGTGAATGGATATTCTTGTCCGCGTTTATAATAAACTGTGTGATATTCATAGCTATTATCTTGGTTTAAAGTTAATTCTGCTTCAATTTTTTCGCAGTCGGCGCAAGGTAAGGTGCCTTTGAATACGCCTGAAACGCCTTTTTGTGGGGCGAAGCTTGAACAGGCGCTCAATAGTGTTGCTAACGCAAGAAATGCCATTTTTTTCATATTAAAAGTCTCCTCGTTGAGTAAAATGAATGGATTCAGTTAGTTTAAAATTAGGATCCACACGAATATTTAATGCATGTACCTGTGGCAAATCCTGTTGAATAAGTTTTAATAATACCCCTTGTTGTAGCAGTAAACCTTGACGTATAGTCGCATTTGGCACTTCCAACACAAGTTGATTATCAGCTAAATTACGAATACGGTAGAGTCCACGGTAAATACTAGGCAATGATTGTTGTATTTTATCATTTAAGCTATTTAACTCAGTGGCACGTTGGACTATGCGATGCAACGCAGAGTTCTGCAAAATTTCACTAATATTTTTAGTTGTTGAATTTTTCATCGTGTTAGCTCATTTTCCCTTGTTTTTGGCGTCAATCACCCCAATAAACCGACCTATTCTATAAAAATTATCGTATAATCAACACAATTTTTTTGAATTAAACCACGAATGACTCTCTTTTCTCGTTTCACAAAACCGACTTTTTGGACGCAATTCTTCTTTGGGATCGTTGCGATTTTGGCGTTACCTGAAGTTTCACATAGCGAAAGCCATAACACAGATAACGTGGCTGAGCAGCAAGTGTTGAATGTTGTTCCGACAATCAAACAAGCTGATAGCGAGCAGATTTTTCTACAGCAAGCACGTACGAGTGTGCAGCAGCCGATAAAACAAGCGGTTGAAATTTGTATTTTTTCTGCAAAATACTACCGCTTGGAATGTCATCCTAATCCACCGATTCGGGCGGGGCCTGTTGCTTAAATTTTTCAATTTTTATGGGATAAGGTTAAACGTATTCCAATTCTGTCAGAAATGAGCAAATGCTCATTGCACATAGTGATTTTATCTTTTTAATGGAATTTTTATGTTTTCAAAATTAGCCACAGCGATCTTTGGCTCAAGCAATGATCGCACTTTAAAGCGTTTAAATAAACGAGTTGCACAAATTAATAAATTAGAACCTGAGTTTGAAAAATTAAGTGACGAAGCATTAAAAGCGAAAACCGCGGAATTTAAGCAACGCCTTGCCGATGGTGCAAGTCTGGATAGTTTATTGCACGAAGCGTTTGCGACAGTGCGGGAAGCAAGTAAGCGTGTATTAGGTATGCGTCATTTCGATGTGCAATTAATTGGCGGTATGGTGCTGACTAACCGTAATATCGCAGAAATGCGGACAGGAGAAGGCAAAACCTTAACCGCAACCTTACCTTGCTATCTTAATGCGCTTACCGGTAAAGGCGTACACGTAGTAACAGTCAATGATTACCTTGCTCGTCGTGATGCAGAAACCAATCGTCCACTATTTGAATTCTTAGGTATGACTGTTGCGGTAAATATCCCAGGCTTATCAGGCGAAGCTAAACGAGCTGCATATGCTGCTGATATTACTTATGCGACTAATAGCGAATTAGGCTTTGACTATTTACGTGATAATCTTGCTCATAGCAAAGAGGAACGTTTTCAACGCCAATTACACTATGCGTTAGTCGATGAAGTAGATTCGATCTTAATTGATGAAGCACGCACACCGCTAATTATTTCAGGTCCATCAGAAAATGCCACGGAAGTTTATCAAGCGATTAATACGATTATTCCGCATTTGATTGCTCAAGATAAAGAAGATACTGAAGAGTATACTGGTGATGGCGACTTTACGTTAGACCTTAAAAATAAACAGGCAAGTTTAACCGAACGTGGTCAGGTTAAAGTGGAGCAATTATTGGTACAACTTGGTTTGATGCACGAAAATGAAAGTTTATACCAACCTTCTCGTATCGCCTTATTACATCATGTTTATGCCGCCTTGCGTGCACATAAATTATTCGAAGTGAATGTAGATTACATTATCAAAGACGGTGAAGTGGTGATCATTGATGAACATACGGGGCGTACAATGGCGGGACGTCGTTGGTCAGACGGTTTACATCAAGCGATTGAAGCAAAAGAAGGGGTAACGATTCAAGGTGAAAACCAAACAGTAGCCTCTATTACCTATCAAAACTATTTCCGCCTTTATGAGAAATTAGCGGGAATGACGGGCACAGCGGATACTGAAGCTTTTGAATTCCAACAAATTTATGGTTTAGATACCGTTGTTATCCCAACTAATCGCCCAATGATTCGTGATGATCGTACTGACTTAATGTTCAAAAGTGAGCCTGAAAAATTTGCAGCGATTATCAAAGATATTCAAGATTGTATGGCTCGCCAACAACCTGTGTTGGTCGGGACAATATCCATTGAAAAATCAGAGGCACTTTCTGCGGCGCTGAATAAAGCAGGTATTGCTCATAATGTATTAAATGCAAAATTCCACGCCCAAGAAGCAGAAATTGTCGCCGAAGCAGGTCGCCCTGGTGCGGTAACCATTGCCACGAATATGGCTGGTCGAGGCACGGATATTGTACTTGGTGGAAACTGGAAAGCGGAAGTGGCGAAATTAGAAAATCCAACTGATGAGCAAGTTGAAGCAATCAAAGCAGAATGGCAAAAAAATCACGATATTGTGATGCAGGCAGGTGGTTTGCATATTATCGGCACGGAACGTCATGAATCTCGCCGCATTGACAACCAGTTGCGAGGTCGTTCAGGTCGTCAAGGTGACCCAGGTTCATCTCGTTTCTACCTTTCATTAGATGATGCCCTAATGCGTATTTATCTGAATGAAGGCAAGCTCAATATGATGCGTAAGGCCTTTACCGAAGAAGGCGAAGCGATGGAATCGAAACTTTTAACTAAAGTAATCGCTTCAGCACAAGCCAAGGTAGAAGCGCATAACTTTGATGGTCGTAAGCATTTGTTACAGTATGATGATGTGGCAAATGAACAACGTAAAGCGATTTATGAGCAACGTAACTATCTACTTGAAACCGATGATATTTCAGCGATGATCGAAACTATCCGTAGTGATGTTTATAATGCGGTTATCGATCAATATATTCCACCGCAATCTATCGAAGAAATGTGGGATGTGCCGGCGTTGGAAACTCGTTTAAAACATGAGTTTGGTTTGGATTTACCGCTAGTAAAATGGCTTGAAGAAGATAACAATCTGCACGAAGAAACTTTGCGTGAACGTATTATTGCCATTGCAACAGAGCAATATCAAGCTAAAGAGGCAGTTGTTGGTGCGGAAGTCATGCGCAGCTTTGAAAAAGGCGTAATGCTACAAAACTTAGACGAACTTTGGAAAGAGCATCTTTCTGCAATGGATTACTTGCGCAAAGGGATTCATTTGCGTGGTTATGCTCAGAAAGATCCAAAACAAGAGTACAAAAAAGAGTCATTTGCAATGTTTACCGAATTGCTTGACCGCTTAAAAATGAATGTGATCAGCATCTTAAGCCGCATTCAAGTTAAAAGCCAAGAGGAAATTGAACGCGAACAACGCTTAATGACAGAAGCACAACAAGCGGCAGAAAATGGTGAACAGGGTGGATTTGTCGCTGGCGATGTTAATGAAAATAAAACAGTGCTAAGTGATGAAGATTTTAAAAATCTGAATATCAGCCGTAATGACCCTTGCCCTTGTGGTTCAGGTAAGAAATATAAGCATTGCCACGGCAATAAAGCAAAATATGCGTAATTAAAACAAGCGGTGCGTTTTTGCAAAAAATCGGCAAAAACACACCGCTTGCCTTTAAGAGAGAATGCTATGACTAAACCGATAATCCAAGTTGCTGCAGGCATTATTCGTAATGAATTTGGGCAACTTTATTTGACTCGTCGTCAAGATGGGCAAGATTTTGCGGAATCTTTAGAATTTCCTGGTGGGAAAATTTCACAAAATGAAACGCCAGAGCAAGCGCTTAGCCGAGAACTTGAAGAAGAGATCGGTATTCATATTCTTGGCGCATTTCCTTACGAAAATTTCCGTTTTGAATATCCGACAAAAATCATCGAATTTTTCTTTTACTTGGTTGAAGAGTGGGTCGGTGAACCTTTCGGGCGAGAAGGGCAAGAAGGATTCTGGATTGCCCAATCCGAACTCGAAGAAGGATTATTTCCGCCGGCAAATTTGGAGCTGATTCGTAAATTAAAAGCGGAAGTAAATGCAGGATAATGAAAGGCTGATACATTAGTATCAGCCTAATTTTTATCCATAAAATAGAATAATACTTGACGAATTACTTTTGTACTAGTTTAATAGTGCAAAATTTCTTTCAAGGCATTGAATATGGTTCAAGTTCATCAAACACAGCTTCCTTATTATCAAGATACTACCGCACTGTTTCACTATCTTTGTGGTGCTTGTCCGCATACGCTGTTATTAGATAGTGCGGAAATTCAAAGTAAAAATAGCACGAAAAGTTTATTATTTGCAGTTTCTGCGGTGCAGATAAATTGTGATGGGAATACCGTAACCTTTAGTGCATTAACGGAAAATGGGCAAGCCATTTTGCCGAACATTCAAACCGCATTAAATCAATTAAATCCTACCCCAATTTGCACTTTTTCGGCGGAAAATCACCACTTGCAGGCGGTTTTTCCTGAAATTTCCGCAGAGCTTGATGAAGACAGTAAACTTAAAACCACCACAATTTTTGATGGTTTGCGTTGTGTGCAACGTCTGTTTGCAGGCAGTGAAAGCCCTGTCTATGTAGGTGGTTTGTTTAGCTATGATTTAGTCGCGCAATTTATGCCAATGCAGGGGATTGAATTAAAAGATGATGGATTAACTTGCCCTGATTTTAGTTTTTATCTTGCCGAGCAGTTGATTTTTATTGATCACCAAACGGAAACAGCAACCTTGCATTCGTTCTGTTTTAGTCCTGAACAAGCGGAAAATATCCAACAACAAGCGGTGCAAATTAGCGAAAAATTGGCAAAACAGCAACATCAACCATTAGCGCTTGAAACCCAATCAGTGCAAGGTGAAGCGGTGGCAAATTTAGATGATGATCAATTCAAAGCGATTATTCGTCAGCTAAAACATCATATTCATATTGGCGATGTGTTCCAAATTGTGCCATCTCGCCGTTTTAGCTTGCCTTGCCCGAATACGCTCGCGACTTATCGTCAGCTAAAAATCAACAACCCAAGCCCGTATATGTTCTTTATGCAGGGGGAAAATTTCACCTTGTTTGGGGCATCGCCTGAAAGTGCGTTGAAGTATTGCCATCAATCTCGCCAGTTAGAAATTTACCCAATTGCCGGTTCTCGCCCTCGTGGCTTTGATGAGCAAGGCAACATTGATCCCGAATTAGATAGCCGTTTGGAATTAGAATTGCGTTTAGATCAAAAAGAGTTAGCCGAGCATTTGATGTTGGTGGATCTTGCTCGTAACGATGTGGCTCGTGTGTGTGAAAGTGGTTCTCGCCGTGTCGCCGATTTAATGCAGATTGATCGCTATTCTCACATTATGCACTTGGTTTCCCGAGTGGTGGGGACACTTCGCACCGATTTAGACGCATTACACGCCTACCAAGCTTGTATGAATATGGGGACACTTACGGGGGCACCGAAAATTAAAGCTATGCAGTTGATTTATCAATTTGAGCAACAAAAACGCCATAGTTACGGTGGCGCAGTGGGCTATTTAACTTCCGATGGCAGCTTGGATACTTGTATTGTGATTCGCTCCGCCTTTGTGCAAAATGGTATGGCTTATGTCCAAGCAGGTTGTGGCGAAGTGCTGGATTCCGACCCGCAAATGGAAGCCGATGAAACACGCCATAAAGCAAGGGCGGTATTGAAGGCGATTGAGCAGGTTAATTGTTCGCAATAATAAGGTAGGGGCGAACCGATGTGTTCGCCCGAATATCCCACGAAATCAATGGGCGGACACATCGGTCCGCCCCTACACAAATAAAACAAGGCAACATATGGCAAACATTCTTTTCGTTGATAATTTTGATTCTTTTACTTACAACTTGGTTGATCAATTTCGCCAATTAGGGCATTCGGTTACGATTTTCCGCAACGATTATCCTTTACAGGCTTTTTTAGACAAAGCTCGCAGTACGCCAGATTGCATTGTGGCGTTATCTCCCGGCCCCGGTAATCCAAGTGAAGCGGGTAACCTTTTGGCGATTATTCGTGAATTGCAAAATGACGTGCCATTGATAGGCATCTGTTTAGGGCATCAAGCCATTATTGAAGCCTTAGGTGGGGAAGTGGTGCATACTGGCACGGTGCTACACGGTAAAGTCTCTAAAATTGAACACGATAATCAGGCAATGTTTGCAGGCATCAACAACCCAATGCCAGTGGCTCGTTACCATTCGTTAATGGGTGATAAATTGCCCGAAGCATTAACGGTCAATGCCAAATTTGGTGAGATTATTATGGCAGTGCGTCATAAAACCTTACCGATTTGCGGTTTTCAATTTCACCCAGAATCTATTTTAACGGTGGAAGGGAGTAAGCTATTGAAACAGTCAGTTCAATGGCTATTGGAGGCAAAAAATGATTAGTGTTTACGGATTAAAACACACACTTGCACCACGCCGAGCTCTCATTGCAGACATTATTTTTAGCTGCCTTGAGGTCAATTTAGGCATTCCTAAGCAACGGCACGCTTTACGGTTTGAGTTACTTGATGATGAGAATTTTTATTTGCCTGTAAATCGTAGTGACAATTTTTTAGTGATTGAAATTAATTTAATGCAAGGGCGTTCAGAGCAACTCAAAAAACGTTTAATTAAAGGCTTATTTAGTGCGTTGCATTCAAAAGCTGGCATTATGCCGATGGATGTCGAGATTACGATTAAAGAACAACCCGAACATTGCTGGGGATTTCGTGGAATGACAGGTAATGAAGCCACAGATTTAGAATATCAAGTGCATCGATAAGACAATAAGGAAGAAAATATGCAACACGAACAAATTTTAGAAAAACTCTTTAGTCATTGTTTGCTATCTCAAGCCGAAAGCCATTATTTATTCAGCCAAATTATGCAAGGACAATTATTACCAGAACAGCTTGCGGCAGCATTAATTGCCTTGAAATTACGGGGGGAAACCATTGAGGAAATTAGTGGTGCAGTGGTTGCAACGCTCGAAAATGCTCAGGCTTTTCCACGTCCTGATTATGCCTTTGCGGATATTGTCGGCACTGGGGGAGATGGGCAAAATACGATTAATATCTCAACCGCAAGCAGTATTGTTGCGGCAACGATGGGTTTTCCGATTGCGAAACACGGTAGCCGTGGGGTATCAAGCCCAACGGGGGCGAGCGATGTATTATCAGCATTAGGTATTAATGTCGCAGTTTCGCCTGAAACCGCTCGCCAAGCATTAGACGAGATCGGTTTATGTTTTCTGTTTGCGCCAAATTACCACACGGGCTTTAAACATGCTATTCCTGTACGTCAAGCATTAAAAACGCGCACACTTTTCAATATTCTCGGACCGCTCGTAAATCCTGCTCGCCCAAGACATCAGCTATTAGGTGTTTATTCTCCAGAGTTGTTAAAAATCTATGCCGAAACGGTAGCTAACTTGGGACATAAACATACAATCGTTGTGTATGGTGCAGGGCTAGATGAAGTGGCGGTACACGGTGAAACGCAAGTGGCAGAGATTGAAAATGGCAAGATTCGCTATTACCGCTTAAGCCCTGAAGATTTTGGCATTACTCGTCATTCTATTGAGTCGCTAAAAGGCGGTGAGCCTGCTGAAAATGCAGCAAAAATTACCGCTTTATTACAAGGTAAAGGCGAGATAGCGCATATTGATGCGGTAGCGGTGAATGTTGCACTACTCATGAAATTATTTGGCAAAACGGATTTAAAAGCCAATGTTATGCAGGTAAAAAATGTGCTTGAAAGTGGAAAAGCATTTGAAACTTTGCAGAAATTAGCGCAATATAGCTAACCGAACTCTTCTCAACCTAAAGCCCACTTTGTGTGGGCTTTCTTTATTGGATAAATTATGGCTGGAGCATCTCTTTTTACACTTTTAGATGATATTGTCGCAGTGTTAGACGACATTGCATTAATGACCAAACTTTCTGCCAAGAAAACCGCTGGGGTAATTGGTGATGATTTGGCATTAAACGCCAATCAAGTAAGTGGCAAAGATATTCGTGCAGAACGAGAATTACCTATCGTTTGGGCGGTGGCGAAAGGTTCATTACTAAATAAAGTGATTTTAATCCCCCTTGCTTTGCTGCTCTCAATTTATCTGCCGTGGTTAATTAATCCGCTATTAATGATTGGCGGGGCTTACCTCTGCTTTGAAGGGGTAGAGAAATTACTGCACAAATTTTTGCATAAAAATCATGAAAATGCACCGCTTGTTGAACGTTCCGAAAATGAAAAAATCAAAGGGGCGATTCGTACCGATTTTATTCTTTCGGCAGAAATTGTGATTATCGCGTTAGGCGTGGTTCAAGGTGCGGAAATGATGACGCAAATTATTTCACTGTCATTAGTTGGTATCGGTATTACTATTTTTGTTTATGGGCTGGTCGGCTTAATTGTTAAGCTAGATGATATTGGTTTATGGCTGATGAAAAAGCACAATGTGACAGCACAAGCCCTTGGAAAATCATTATTATTTGCTATGCCAAATTTAATGAAAGCGCTATCAGTGATAGGCATGGTGGCGATGTTTTTTGTTGGGGGCGGTATTTTTAGCCATAATTTACCGATATTACACCATTTCATCGAGAGCCTTGCGCTACCAAGTTCGTTAGCCTTTTTGGTTGATCCGATTGTCGGTGTGATTGTGGGGATTATTGCTTGTGTGATTATCCTGCCACTCATGAAGATTTTTGCAAGTGGTAAGCATGACTAAGCAGAGTATTTACGATAACCCCATTTTCTTTGAACGCTACAAACAGTTGCGAGGTAACCCAGTTAGCTTAAATGAAGTGGTAGAAAAGCCTACTATGTTTTCGCTTTTACCCGATATTAACGGCAAAAAAGTCTTAGATTTAGGCTGTGGTGCTGGTGGACATTTATTGCATTATTTAGACCGAGGAGCAGTAAAAGTCGTTGGGCTGGATTTATCGCAAAATATGCTTAATCAGGCACAAGTTGATTTTGATACCTTGGGAATAGACAGTGAAAAATACGCATTTTACTGTTTGCCAATGGAGCAGATTGAGCAAATTCCTGATGCCAGTTTCGATTTAGTCACCAGCTCTTTTGCCTTTCACTATGTGGATAATTTCCCTGAACTTTTGGCAAAAATTTCCGCTAAATTGACCGCTTGTGGCACGCTGATTTTCTCACAAGAACACCCGATTACCACCTGCTATAAATCGGGCTATCGTTGGGAAAAGAACGAACAGAAACAGCAAGTTGCTTATCGTTTGAATTATTATCGAGATGAGGGCGAGCGAGAGCGGAATTGGTTTCAACAAGCCTTTAAAACTTATCATCGCACAACAGCAACGATTTTAAATAATTTAATTCAGGCAGGGTTTGACATTGAGCAAGTTGAAGAGCCGATGCTTGCTGAAAAGCCCGAATGGCACGATGAATTTAAAGATCTGCAACATCGTCCTCCACTGCTATTTGTGAAAGCGAAAAAAAGGGTTTAAGTTATTCACATTGGCTGTGGATAATGTTGTGAATTAGCTTAGAGTAACAAGGGTAAAAAATCCAGAAAGCCTGTATTGTCAAGCTTGGGCTATTCTCATTACTTGATTGATTAGAAAATAGCGGCTTGAGTTTGTCGAATAAGCCACAAATTTAAAATTTCTCCTGCTGACTCTCTTTACAAATCTATACTTTTGTTGATTAATAACGGTATTCGTTACGTAAGTAGGAGTAAATTATGCAATTGAAATTATCTTATACCCTCGTGGCAACCCTCGTTGCGTCTGGATTGTCTAGTCAAACTTGGGCGGCGAAAGTACCTGAAGGTACATTGTTAGCTGAAAAGCAGCAAATTGTGATCAACAATGGTGCAGAGCCCTCCAGTTTTGATCCACACAAAACCGATGGCTTACCTGAAGCTCAAATTTCATATCAATTACTTGAAGGGTTAGTCACCAAAGATAGTGATGGCAATGAACAACCAGGTATGGCGGTGTCGTGGGAAAGTTCGTCAGATTTCAAACAATGGACGTTTAAACTTCGCCCTGATGCCAAATGGTCGAATGGTGAACTTGTCACTGCCCACGATTTTGTCTTCTCTTGGCAACGCTTAGCCACTCCAACTACTGCCTCTCCTTATGCCAGCTATCTAGATTATCTCAAAGTTGAAAATGCCCAAGATGTGATTGAAGGTAAAAAACAACCGAGTGAACTTGGGGTAAAAGCCCTTGATGATTTGACTTTCCAAGTAACGTTAAGCGAACCTGTGCCTTATTTAGTGGGAATGACAACGCATCAATCAATGCTTCCTGTGCCTAAATCAGTAGTAGAAAAATATGGTGATGCGTGGGTGAAAGTTGAAAATTATGTGGGCAATGGTGCCTATAAATTAGCAAAACACGTTATTAACGAAAAAATCGAATTTGAGCGTAATCCAAATTATTGGAACGATAAAGAAACAGTAATTGAAAAAGCGACTTTCCTTGCGATTCCGAGTACCAATACGGATGTACAACGCTATCGCGCGGGAGAGATCGACATTACTAACTATGGATTATCACCAGAAATTTTCCCAAAACTGAAAGCGGAAATTCCAGATGAGCTGTTTGTGGTGAAAACCCTCAGCACCTATCTTTATGAAATTAATAACCAGAAAAAACCATTTGATGATATTCGTGTGCGTAAAGCACTGAATTTATCGTTAGATCGCACGATTATTACCGATAAAGTATTAGCACAGGGACAAACTCCAACTTATGTCTTCACTCCGCCTTATATTGATGAAGGTGAGCAAATTCAACAGCCAGCTTATTCCAACCAGCCGATGGCAGAACGTAATGCACAAGCGATTAAATTGCTTGAAGAAGTGGGTTTTAGCAAAGCTAATCCGCTCAAATTTACGATTTTATATAACACTAATGAAAACCATAAAAAAGTGGCGATAGCTGCTGCCAGTATTTGGAAAACAAATACCAAAGGTTTAATTGATGTGAAGTTGGAAAATCAAGAATGGAAAACTTTCTTAGATACTCGTCGCCAAGGTAAATCAGAAGTGGCTCGTGCAGGTTGGGCAGCAGACTACAACCAAGCAACAAGCTTTATTAATTACTTCTTATCAAATTCTAGCAACAATACGGCTTTTTATAAGAGCAAAGCCTACGATGCTGCTGTGGCGGAATCTTACCAAGCTAAAGATGCCGCAGGACGGGCGAGTGCTTATGCAAAAGCAGAGGCTATTCTTGCTGAAGATGCTGCAGTTGTGCCAGTCTATAATTACGTAAATACACGTTTGGTAAAACCTTATGTGAAAGGCTATACCGGTAAAGATCCGCAAGATGATATTTTGCTGAAAAATCTTTATTTAATTAAACATTAGTATTGCAAGCGGTTGAATTTCCAAAATTTTTTGCAAAATTTTGTAGCAATTTGACCGCTTGTTTTGTTCTTTTTAAATGTTAATTGGCTGGATATGTTGAAATTCCAATAATCTAGCTCCCTCTTTTAGAGGCACTATCAGGTTCTGTGAATGCTTGTATGTAGGGGCGTACTGCGTACGCCCTAACCTTGTATTTTCTACATTTAAATGTTGGAATTGACATCATTACGGGCGTACGTAGTACGCCCCTACACGAGTATTATCTTCGTTAAACTTAATTTTTCAGAACTTGCTCCCTCAATCCTCAACGAGGGGAACTATCTTCGATAGGACTTAGCATATGTTGAAATTTATTATCAAACGGCTGTTGGAAGCAATTCCGATCCTGTTTATTTTGATTACCTTCTCTTTCTTTTTAATGCGCCTTGCGCCGGGTAGCCCGTTTACCTCTGAAAAAGCCTATCCACCAGAGGTCATGGCGAACATTGAAGCCAAATACCACTTAAACGAACCGCTGTATAAACAGTACGGTATCTACTTAAAAGATCTCTCACAGGGCAATTTCGGGCCATCATTTAAATATAAAGACCAAACGGTAAATGATCTGGTTGCCTCTGCGTTCCCTGTCTCACTTAAACTCGGGATTATTTCATTTATTTTTGCGGTGATTATCGGTGTGTCTGCCGGTGTGATCGCAGCACTCAAACAGAACAGTAAATGGGATTATCTGATAATGAGTTTTGCAATGACGGGGGTGATTATGCCGAGCTTTGTGTTTGCGCCGTTGCTCGTCCTCTTCTTTGCGATTTATCTGAAATGGCTGCCGGCAGGTGGCTGGAATGGTGGGCAACTCTACTATATGGTGTTGCCGGTGCTATCGCTTACCATCGGTTATGTGGCGGGGATTGCCCGTATCACTCGTGGCTCAATGATTGAAATTTTCCACTCCAACTTTATTCGTACCGCAAAAGCAAAAGGTTTGCCGGTGCGTAAAATTATCTTCAAACACGCTTTACGCCCTGCGTTAGTGCCGGTGATTACTTATCTTGCGCCCGCTTTTGTGGGGATCATTACCGGTTCAATGGTGATCGAAAGTGTCTTCGGTTTACCGGGGCTAGGGCAACTGTTCGTAAACGGTGCATTAAACCGTGACTACTCGCTGGTGCTGAGTTTGACTATTCTAGTCGGCACACTCACCATTTTGTTTAATGCGATTGTCGATATTTTATATGCGGTTATCGACCCGAAAATTCGTTATTCATAGGAGTGTGAGATGTTAGCAAACAATAAAACCCAACAATTGGCGGAGAATTTAGCCGACAGCGCCGAGCAAATGGCGGTGGAGGGACGTAGCCTGTGGCAAGATGCACGCCGCCGTTTCTTTCGCAATAAAGCGGCAGTAGCAAGCCTGATTACACTCTGTCTGATTATTCTGTTTATTACCTTTGCCCCAATGCTAATGCCGTTTAGCTTTGATGATACCGACTGGAATATGATGGGGATTGCGCCGGATTTTGAGAGCGGTCACTACTTCGGCACCGACACTGCAGGGCGTGATCTGCTTGTGCGTGTAGCAATGGGCGGCCGAATTTCCCTAATGGTTGGAATTGCGGGGGCGATCATTGCCGTGATTATCGGCACACTCTACGGCACAATTTCCGGCTATTTGGGCGGTGCAACCGACAGCATTATGATGCGTATTGTTGAAATTCTCGGTTCGTTCCCGTTTATGTTCTTCGTGATTTTATTGGTGACATTCTTTGGGCAGAACATTCTGCTGATTTTTGCGGCTATCGGTATGGTGGCGTGGTTGAGTCTTGCCCGTATTGTGCGTGGGCAGACGTTAAGCCTAAAAAATAAAGAGTTTGTTGAGGCCGCGTTAGTTATCGGTGTGCCTCGCCGTCAGATTATCTGGAAGCATATTGTGCCAAATGTGTTAGGTATTGTGGTTGTGTATGCCTCACTGGAAGTACCATCGCTGATTTTATTTGAATCTTTCCTCAGCTTCTTGGGATTAGGTACGCAAGAGCCGATGAGTAGCTGGGGCGCACTGTTAAGTGATGGTGCAGCCAATATGGAAACCCACCCGTGGTTGCTTGCCTTCCCTGCATTTTTCCTCTGCTTAACCCTGTTCTGTTTTAACTTTATCGGTGATGGCTTGCGTGATGCGCTCGATCCAAAAGATAAATAGGTGGTCAAAATGAAGTTATTAGAAGTTAAAAACCTTGATGTTTATCTGAAAACCGATGAAGAGTTGGTTCACGCTGTGAAAAACAGTTCGTTTACGGTGGAAAAAGGACAAACATTGGCGATTGTGGGCGAATCTGGTTCGGGAAAATCGGTCACGTCAATGGCAATTATGCAGTTACTGCCAAAAAACATTGTCAGCTATGGCAAAAATTCCTCGATTTTGTTTGAAGGTCACGAAATTTTAAGCTTAACAGAACGTGAATTACGCGCAATTCGAGGCGATCGGATTGCGATGATCTTCCAAGAGCCGATGACCTCGCTCAATCCTTATCTGCCGATTGGCGATCAAGTTGCAGAGGCAATGAGTACCCATAATTCGCAAATGAGTGAAAAAGAAGCTCTGCAACACGCCCTTGAAATGTTGCAGAAAGTGAAAATTCCTGATGCCGAGAAAAAACTGAAATGCTATCCGCACGAATTTTCCGGCGGCCAGTTACAGCGGATTATGATTGCGATGGCGATCATCAATAAACCGGATCTGCTGATTGCCGATGAGCCGACCACCGCATTAGACGTGACGACCCAAGCGGAAATTCTGGATTTAATGCTGGAACTGCAACAGGATATGGGAATGGCGATCATCTTGATTTCACACGACCTACGCCTCGTGAAAAAATACAGCGATGAGGTGTGTGTGATGCAATACGGTGAAATTATCGAACGGGGTAAAACCGATTATGTGTTTAATAACCCGCAACACCCTTACACCGTAGAACTGCTCACTCCAATTCCAAATAATCATAAAGTGGAGTTGAGTGACAATACTCCAACCCTGATTAATGGTGAAAAACTTTGTGTGGATTATGTGCTGAAACGCTCATTGTTTGGCAAGCCGACCAAAGTCTTCAATGCAGTAAAAGAAATTTCACTTCATTTGAAGCAGGGCGAAACGCTCGGGATTGTGGGGGAGTCCGGTTCGGGAAAATCCACGCTCGGGCGGGCGATTATGCAAATCCTCGATTATCGGGGCAAACTTACCTTTAACGATAAAGAGATTGCTAACCTTTCCAAAGCCGAACGCCAATTACTGAAAAAAGATATGCAGATGGTGTTCCAAGATCCGTTTAACTCACTCTCACCACGTTTGACGGTGGGGGAAATTATCGGTGAAGGCTTGGCAGTGCATTATCCGCAAATGAGCAAAGCGGAGCGCCGCCAAAAAGTGGCGAAAATGTTGGAAGAAGTCAATTTATCGCCTGCGATGATCAACCGTTATCCGCACGAATTTTCCGGCGGACAACGCCAGCGGATTGCGATTGCCCGTGCAATGATCTTAGAGCCGAAGTTTGTGTTACTCGATGAACCGACCTCAGCGCTCGACCGCTCAACCCAGATCACGGTAGTCGAACTGCTGAACAATCTGCAACGTAAATACGGGCTAAGCTATATTTTCATTAGCCACGATTTAGCAGTGGTACGGGCATTAAGTGACCGTGTGATCGTAATGAGTCAAGGCGATGTGGTGGAAAGCGGTAGCGTAGAGAGTGTGTTTCAAGCCCCTCAGCATGTTTATACCCAACGTTTAGTTGCAGCTTCGAATCTCTAAGTGGCTTCTGAGCGCATTTGTAGATTTTTGATAAAAATCGACCGCTTGCATACTCATTTAGCAATATAAAATGGGGTAAAGCTTTTCTGGCTTTACCCCATTGTGATTTAACTAACTGATTTAAACAGAGTGTTCTTCTGCTTTTTCTAGCTTGGTCATTGCCCCTTGAATGGTATGCTGCACCTCTAGTGAGATTAGCGCTCGTAGCAGTGCTTGGCAATCTTGGACTTTTTCTGCAACCGCTTTACCTTCATGGTCGAAGTAGCCTTCTGCTTTTAAGGTATTACTGAATGTTGAGAAGAGCGCTTTATCAAAGAATTCTGGTGCATTAATGCCATGTAACACTGAAAGGCGTTGAGCGATAGAACGGCTCTCTTGCTCTAATTCCGCACGGCTACACTCAGGCTGTTCTAATAAAATGCTTAAGCTAATGTAATAACGTTGTAGCAATTCACGTACTCCAGCAGAGTAAAGCTGCAATGAGCGAATTTGGCTACGGTTGATCATAAGCATCTCGCTTTCATCTTTAATTAAAGTTTGGCGGCTAAACTCATGAATAATCGCTTCAATTGTTTGGCGGAGTTCGCTCTCATCAAAATGCATAAACAGTTCCGCTTTTAAGAACGGATATAGACGTTGTACACTTTGAATCACTAAGTCTTTGGAAATCGCTTCATGGTGTAAGACAATATTGGCAACCAGCGAAGGTAAGACAAATAAATGTTGAATATTATTGCGGTAATAGGTCATTAATACCGCAGATTCACGATCTAAGCGAATCAACTCACCAAAATTATCTTTTTCCGAAATTACACCGGAGCGCGGTAGCGTAATGACATGATTTAACATTGTCTCAACATCATCGCTTGGTAATGTGATATCTGCAGTATAAGGCACATTTTTAAATAATTGCATCATACTGCTCATTTGCTCAAGTAATTGCTCACGACTTAACGCACGTTGGCGTGAAGCTAATAAAATTGAGCCAATTAAGTTTTTTGCATTAACTGCTGCAGCATTATTGATATTCACCATTACTTGCTTCGAAACAGCTTCCACTGCTTCATTAAACCATTTTGGACGGCTATTTCCATCTTCAATCGGCTCTTTCCATTCAGGATAATGTTGATTGAGGTAGTGGTTTAGCGCAATTGGCTCGCCAAAGTTTACATAGCCTTGTCCAAGGTTTTTCAATTTTTTGATCACTCGTAATACTAAGCCCGCGTTCTCTTTCTCTTTTTCTGCTCCACGCAATTCTTTGGCATAGGTATCTACTTCTAAGACATGCTCATAGCCAATATAAACAGGCACAATGCTAATTTGGCGAGTTAAACCACGTTGTAGAGCTTGTAGTGTCATCGACATCATACCTGTTTTAGGTTCAAGTAAGCGTCCTGTGCGAGAACGGCCACCTTCAATAAAGTATTCCACGGAATAGCCACGATAGAAAAGTTCTGCAAGATATTCACGGAAAATTGTAGAATAAAGACGGTTACCTTTAAAGGTACGGCGAATAAAGAACGCCCCCCAGCTACGGAAAATCGGACCAGCAGGGAAGAAATTCAGATTAATGCCTGCCGCAATATGTGGGGGCACTAAACCTTGATGGTATAAAATATAAGATAATAATAAATAGTCCATATGGCTACGGTGACAAGGCACATAGACAATTTCTTGTCCTTCTAGAGCAAGTTTACGCACTCGATCGGCGTATTGCACATTGATACCTTGATAAAGCTTATTCCATAGCCAACTCAATACTCTGTCGGCTGCACGCAAGCTTTCATGGCTCACTTTAGCAGCAATTTCATCCATAATTTTTTCTGCTTCTTTACGCGCTTTTTCTGGTGAGCTTTTTGGTTTTTTCGCTTCGTCTTCAATCGCTGCTAGAATGGCTGGTGATTGTAGTAATTTATTAAACATGGCTTGGCGATCAGGGAGGCGAGGGCCTGTTGCCGAATAGCGCTGTTTTGCAAAGTGCATTTTGGCGACACGTGCGAGTTTTTGTGCAATATTCGTTTCCGCGCCATGAGTTTCTACCATATAACGTAATGAAACAGCTTGTGAGAAACGTATAAAGTTGTCTCGTCCAAACCAGAGCATAGTCATAATACGTTGAAAATAGCCAAGTAGCTTTAATACCGGTAAACCACCTTTTTCTTTACCAGGCGCACGCCCCCATAGTACGGAAACCGGAACCACTTGAACATCAAGATCTGAGTTGTTTTTATGCAGGTCTAAATAGCGATAGAAGAGATTTTCAGTTTCGCTTTTTGCACCTTTCGATTTAAAGAAACGGCGACCTTCATCTAAGAAAACAAAGCGTGGTAATGTTTGGCCATCGATCTCATTATGCCCAAGAGGATCAGGCAAATTTAGGGCAAGGCAGTTTTTTTGCAGAATTAAGAGATCGGTTTGAGAGGTGTAAGGAAGAACATAAATAATAGGCTGCTCAATTTTAAGTGATAATTCATTAATTGGATCTGTTGGAATTGAGCGAGATTTGACTAACAAAGAAAGTGGTAGGTTTAGTACCTGACGATAAACATTAAGCAATGCAGACATTTTTCTATCCCTTTTAGTAATTATACTTTGGACTAAAACGGAGCAAGTTTAGCATAAAATATGAATTTTCGCGGCAGATTATCGCTAAATCGCGCAACAAGCGCTGGGTTTTGGTAATAAATTTGCATAAAAAGTAAAAAATCAGGTTACAAATTTAGATTAACTGTATATAATGCCAAAGTTTTCTGTATATAAAGACAGTGGGGTTATTTTATGGCAAGACAGCAACATTTAACCGCTCGCCAACAAGAAATTTTTGATTTCGTTAAACAACATATTGAAACGACAGGTATGCCTCCAACGCGTGTTGAAATTGCACGTGAAATTGGTTTTAAATCGCCTAATGCTGCAGAAGAACATTTGAAAGCACTTGCGCGTAAAGGCTATATTGAAATGCTTTCTGGGACTTCGCGTGGTATTCGAATCTTGGTTGAAGATGAGGCAGCAAATGATGATGAGGGGCTACCTTTAGTTGGTAAAGTTGCTGCAGGTATTCCAATTGAGGCGATTGAGCATATTGAAACTCATTATCCAATTAAAGGAGATATGTTTTCACCTGCTGCGGATTACTTATTACGCGTAGATGGTAACTCAATGGAAAAAATTGGTATTTTAGATGGTGATTTGCTCGCAGTACATAAAACAAAATCGGTGCGTAATGGACAAGTAGTTGTTGCCCGTGTTGATGACGAAGTAACGGTTAAACGCTTTGAACGTAGTGGCGATTTAATTTACCTTTTACCAGAGAATGATGATTTAAAACCGATTGTTGTTGATCCAAAGGTTTCTTATATTGAAATTGAAGGATTAGCGGTCGGAGTGATTCGCAGTAACTCTTGGATGTAATTATTTGAATTAAATTCAAATTACGCGAATAAATATAAGTAGTGAAACCGGAAGGCTTTAGCTATTTTCTTTGCTCAAGGAAGGAAAGTAATAAATTTGATGCTTTAAAGAATATTTAGATAAAAAAATATTGAAAAGCGGAGAATAACCTTTCAGAATATGTAATTTTTATTACAGAATTTAAAGAGAAATTATGAATATTGCGGAATTTCACCAAGAAATTGAACAAGTGTGGGAAAAAATTGAAGAGCGACTTGATGAACAAGGTTGTGATATAGATTGTGAGATTCAAGGTGCGGTAATGACGCTCACTTTTGATGATGATTCACAAATTGTGATTAATAAGCAAGAAGCCATGCTTGAACTTTGGTTGGCAAGTAAATTAGGTGGTTTCCATTTCGCTTTTCGTGATGGGGAATGGCTAAGCAATGAAAATCGTTCCTTCTGGTTACATCTTGAAGAAGCGGTAGCTCGTCATGGAGAAACAGTATCGTTTAGCTAATGGCAATCTCTACCCCTTCTCCTCTTGCAAAAGCCAAAGAGGTTCTACATAACGTTTTTGGTTATCAGTCTTTCCGACAAGGTCAGGAAGAAGTGATTCAGGCAATTCTGTCAGGACAGGATTGCCTTGTCATTATGACTACTGGTGGTGGAAAATCGTTGTGTTATCAAGTGCCCGCCTTATGTCTTTCTGGCTTAACTATCGTGATTTCGCCTTTGATCTCGTTGATGAAAGATCAAGTTGATCAGCTATTGACGAATGGAGTTGAGGCAGGTTATCTCAATTCTACGCAAACCTTAGAAGAGCAGCAGCACGTTGAACAGAAAGCTATCGCAGGACAGCTCAAACTGCTTTATCTCTCTCCTGAAAAAGTGATGGGCAGTAGCTTTTATCACTTTATCTCATTATGTAAGATTAGCCTTATCGCTGTTGATGAAGCGCACTGTGTGTCTCAGTGGGGGCATGACTTTCGCCCTGAATATACTTTACTTGGTGGTTTGCGAAAAACTTTCCCAAATATACCGCTTGTTGCGCTTACAGCAACTGCAGATCCTACTACCCGAGCGGATATTATTCAGCATTTAGCTCTCAATCAGCCACATACTTATTTGGGTAGCTTTGACCGTCCAAATATTCGCTATACGGTGCAAGAAAAATTTAAACCGTTTGATCAGTTGCTTAAATTCATTCAGACACAGCAAGGTAAAAGTGGCATTGTGTACTGCAATAGTCGTAAAAAAGTGGAAGATATCACTGCTAAACTCGCTGCACGTAGAATTTCTGTGATGGGCTATCATGCTGGGATGAGTATGCAAGAACGAGAGACGGTACAAAATGCTTTTCAACGTGACAATATTCAAATTGTGGTCGCAACCGTTGCTTTCGGTATGGGGATTAATAAATCGAATGTGCGATTTGTGGTGCATTTTGATTTGCCAAGAAGCATTGAATCTTACTATCAGGAAACGGGTAGAGCAGGACGTGATGATTTACCTTCAGAGGCGATGCTACTTTATGATCCTGCTGATTATGGCTGGCTACATAAGGTATTATTGGAAAAACCAGAGAGTGAACAACGTCAAATTGAGCAGCATAAATTACAAGCAATAGGCGCATTTGCAGAGTCTCAAACTTGTCGCCGATTAGTGCTGCTTAACTATTTTGGGGAATCGCGTCAGAAAAATTGTGGCAATTGCGATATTTGCCTTTCGCCACCTAAAAAGTATGATGGTCTAGTTGATGCACAGAAAGTGATGTCGGTGATTTATCGAACAGGGCAACGCTTCGGTTTACATCATGTTATTGCTGTCTTGCGAGGTTTAAATAATCAGAAAGTAAGGGATTTCCAGCATGAGACGCTTTCGGTTTTCGGCATTGGCAAAGAGAAATCGCAAGAGCATTGGATAAGTGTTACTCGTCAGCTTATCCATTTAGGATTTGTTCGGCAAAATATCACGAACCACTCAGCATTACAGCTCACAGAACAGGCCCGCCCTATATTACGTGCAGAGCAGGGGCTGGAATTGGCGATGCCAAGATTAGGTTTTTCTGCAACTGCATATGTGCAAAAACAGGTTAGTCGACGTAATTATGATAAGGATCTATTTGCTCGTTTGCGTTTTTTGCGCAAGCAAATTGCAGATAAAGAGAATATTCCACCATTCGTGGTATTTAATGATGCAACTTTACAAGAAATGGCAGAGTTTTTACCAACGGATGAAAACGCACTGTTGAATATTAACGGGGTGGGAGAACGTAAATTGGATCGTTTTGGTGAGCTATTTTTAAATTTAATTCGAGAACACTTACATAATCGAACGTAAGGATATTGTATGCAAAATATGGAAAAACTAACAAAAAGTGTTGCAGTCATCACTTCAACTATTGGGCGAGCAGAGTTAGAAAGAGCAATTCAAAGTGTGCAAAATCAGACTTATCCTGCCAAGCATTATATTTTTGTCGATGGTGATAAATACCATGATAAAGCGCGGGAAATTTTGGTGAAGTATCCTGAAGTGATAGTGACTTATTTACCTATGAATACCGGTGCAGGCGGCTGGACAAATAGTGCAATTAATGCGATAGCACCTTATTTGATCAAAGAAGATATTTTCTGTTATTTGGATGATGATAACTGGTATGAGCCTAATCATATTGAAAGCTGTGTTAATACATTAATTGAAACGGGGGCTCCTTATGTTTATGCATTACGTAATTTATATACACAGAAAAATGAGTTCATTTGCCAAGATATTGTAGAATCAATAGGTTTTTATCGTAACCTTGTACAATATCCAATTACGGTACCAATTAATGAGACAGTAAATGCAGACTACTCTAAAAACAAATCCTTCCATATTGATACTAACTGTTATGCTATGTTGCGAGATGTCGCGCTTCAAGTTGCACCGAGTTGGTATAGTGGCAAAAATAATGATACCAATGTTTTTCATCGCTTAGTTCGTTTGAAATTAGAAGGTAAATGTACTCATTATTTTAGTGTGAATTATGTGATTGAACCTGCGAAGCAAAGTAACTTGCCACCAATTTTATTAGAGATGGATCCCGATGAACTAGTTGAATTTTATAGTGATATTTTTAAATTAGAAAATCGGCTACAAAAACAGGCTTATGAAGATAATGGCGGTGGTAATAAATTTTGGGAGTTTAAAGCTTAATTAGTAGCTGAGTATTAGCGTTTACAGATGTAATAGAGATTTCCTTTTATGTAAAGGACGCACTATAGTGCGTCCTTTCATTTATCTTAACCATTTCTCCACTAATTCATTAGTCGTTTCTTTATGCACCCATATACTGCCAAGTTCTGGCATTGGGAATTTGGTGTGGTTGTAGCCGACAAATTGACGGAAATCGAATACTGCGTGTGGATAGCCGTTGATCAGTAAAAAGGCTTGATAACCATCTTCACTCCAACAAATTTCTAAACGGCGGGGTTCTTTTAATGAATGTTGCTCAATATCACTCACCCGAAACACAAATAAACTATCCACCACTGGTTGTTCGGTTTGATGTAAGTCCATTGCATAAAAATAGCCGCTTTCTTCATCAATCTCAAACATCACCACTAAATGTTCGTGTTGGGTAGAATGCGCTCCATTGCGGTAAGGTTCGTTTAATAAAATATGATCAGTTAAAACAGAATAGAGCATTGAAGTATCCTTATAAGCAAAATGCCACTGATTTCTCAGTGGCATTTCAAGATTTTCGAGCGATTATGCTTGACCTTTAATCTCTTTACGACCGTTGAATGGAGCAGGTGTTCCCGCTGCTGCCAAACGTTCTTCGATACGGATTAATTGGTTGTATTTAGCAACACGGTCTGAACGGCTCATTGAACCGGTTTTGATTTGACCTGCTGCGGTACCTACTGCTAAATCTGCAATGGTTGCATCTTCAGTTTCACCGCTGCGGTGAGAGATAACAGCTGTGTAACCTGCATCTTTCGCCATTTTGATTGCAGCTAAGGTTTCAGTTAAAGAACCAATTTGGTTGAATTTGATTAAGATTGAGTTTGCAATACCGTTTTCGATACCACGAGCTAAAATTTTGGTGTTGGTTACGAATAAGTCATCGCCTACTAATTGTACTTTATCGCCCAATACTTTAGTTTGGTATGCAAAACCTTCCCAGTCAGATTCATCTTGACCGTCTTCGATAGACACGATTGGGTACTCTTTGCATAAGCCTTCTAAGTAGTGAGTGAACTCTTGTGAAGTAAAGGTTTTGCCTTCGCCTTTCATATCGTACACATTGCGTTCTTTATCAAAGAACTCAGATGATGCACAGTCCATCGCTAAAGTTACGTCTTTACCTAACACATAGCCTGCTTTTTCAACTGCTTCTTTGATACATGCTAAAGCGTCTGCATTTGAAGCTAAGTTTGGTGCGAAACCACCTTCATCACCTACCGCAGTATTTAAGCCTTTTGCTTTTAATACTTTCGCAAGATTGTGGAACACTTCAGCACCGATACGGAGAGCTTCTTTTAAGGTTGAAGCGCCAACCGGTTGAATCATAAACTCTTGAATATCTACGTTGTTGTCTGCGTGCTCACCGCCATTGATGATGTTCATCATTGGTAATGGCATAGAGTATTGACCTTCAGTACCGTTTAAGATTGAGATCCACTCATATAATGCTTTACCTTTAGATGCTGCAGCTGCTTTTGCATTTGCTAATGATACGGCTAAGATTGCGTTTGCACCGAAGTTAGATTTATTTTCAGTACCGTCTAAGTCGATCATAATTTGGTCGATCTCAGCCTGTGCAGTTGCATCCTTACCCACTAATGCGTTAGCAATCGGGCCATTTACCGCTTCAACTGCTTTTAATACACCTTTACCTAAGAAACGACCTTTGTCACCGTCACGTAATTCTAATGCTTCGCGAGAACCGGTAGATGCACCAGATGGCGCAGCCGCCATACCCACAAAGCCACCTTCTAAGTGAACTTCTGCTTCTACAGTTGGGTTACCACGAGAGTCGATAATTTCACGACCAAGCACTTTAACGATTTTTGCCATTTTAAAGTTCTCCATTAAGAGTTAAGTTGAAATAAAACTGGACGGGATTTTAAAGGGATTTTGCCTTTTTGTCTTGTAAAAAAGTGATCTGCTTCACAAAATCTAAAAGGAATTTGATCGAAAGGGGTTATTCAAGCAAAATAGTATTTGGATTTGCCGACAAGCGGTCGGTTTTGGCAAAAAAATGCAAAATAGATGACAATGAAAACAACAGAACTCTTACGCTGTGAAAATATCAGCAAATTTTATCAAGAAGGTGAAAATCAGGTTCAAATCCTGAAAAATGTTAATTTCTCAATGAAGAACGGTGAATTAGTGGCGATAGTTGGTAGTTCTGGTTCGGGAAAAAGCACATTGTTGCACACCTTAGGGGGGCTAGATCAAGCCAGTACCGGTGAAGTGTTCATAAAAGGGCAATCATTACAACGATTAAGCAATAATGCCCTAGCCAAACTGCGTAATGAGCATTTAGGTTTTGTTTATCAATTTCATCATCTGATGGCAGATTTTTCTGCGTTAGAAAATGTGATGATGCCAATGTTGATTGGTAAGCAAAATAAAAATGAAGCAAAAGATCGCGCAGAGGATATGTTACGCTCAGTTGGTTTAAGTCATCGCATTACGCATCGTCCTTCAGCACTTTCTGGTGGTGAAAGACAACGTGTGGCGATTGCCCGTGCTTTAGTGAATAATCCTGCTTTGGTACTTGCTGATGAACCAACGGGAAATCTCGATCAAAAAACCACTGAAAGCATTTTTGACTTAATTAAGCAATTAAATGCTGAACAAGGCATTGCTTTCTTGCTAGTCACTCATGACTTAAATTTAGCCGCTAAACTCAATCGTACGCTAACAATGCGTGATGGCGTGTTAATGGAGAATCACAAATGAATACCCCGTTTTTTATTAGTTGGCGTTATCAAAAAGGTAAGCAGAAAAATCGGTTGGTTTCTTTGATCTCTCTTTTTTCTAGTATTGGTATTGCGTTAGGTGTTGCGGTACTCATTATCGGTTTAAGTGCAATGAATGGCTTTGAGCGCGAGTTGAATCAGCGTGTTCTTTCGGTGGTACCGCATGCCGAAATTCAAGGCTATGGCAATGAGAACATTATTCAAGCGGGGCAAAATTTAGAAAAAATTGCAAAAAAAATTGAAGGAGTTCAAGCTGTATCGCCTTTTATTACGTTTACTGGACTAATTGAAAATGGCACGCAGCTTAAAATTGCTCAGGTGCGCGGCATTGATGCAGAGAAGCAAGAGCAGGTTAGCCAACTGGCACAATTTGTTCCTAGCGAACAATGGCAAGCTTTTAAACAGCATGGCGGGTTAATTTTAGGTGCAGGGATTGCGCGTGATTTAGCAATTGAGGTGGGAGATGAAGTCACACTACTTCTTCCAGAACCAACAGAAGACGGCAAGTTAGCACAGCCATTGCGTTTTAGTCTTGAGGTCACAGGTATTTTGCGTTTAGATGGACAGCTTGATCACAGCTATGCGCTACTGCCGTTGCAAACGGCGCAAGAATTGCTTGAGTTGGATAAAAATCACTATTCTGGTATTGAGCTTTCTGTCGCAAAACCGTTTGAAGTACGACAGCTCCGTTTTGATGCCCTACAGCATTTTCCGCAGCCACTTTATTTGCAAACGTGGATCGACAAATTTGGTTATATGTATAACGACATTCAGTTGATTCGGACTGTAATGTATATCGCGATGGTTTTGGTAATCGGTGTGGCTTGTTTCAATATCATTTCAACACTTGTAATGGCGGTAAAAGATAAACAAGGTGATATTGCGATTCAGCGAACATTAGGTGCGAATGATCGTTTTATTAAGCAAATTTTCCTCTGGTATGGCTTACTTTCAGGAATGAAGGGAGCGGTTATTGGCGTGTTGATAGGGGTAATACTCTCTCTAAATTTAACGCATATTATCAAATTCGCTGAGAATCTGTTTGGCGTAAAATTATTATCTGGTGGTATCTATTTTATTGATTTTTTACCAAGTGAAATTCATTGGCTGGATATTGTCTGGGTACTGCTTGCGACTATTATTTTAAGTCTTGCCGCGAGCCTTTACCCCGCGATGCGAGCCGCAAAATTAGAGCCGGCAAAAGTGTTAAGCGGGCATTAAAAACTGGGCGGAAGATTCCGCCCAAATTATTTGTCACTTTCACTATAGTGTTATTTCTTCCAACCTTTTAGTGCATCGGCAAAAGCATTATTCACGAAAGATTGATTTTGGCGAGGTTTTTGCTCTGTACGATCCGTTTTGCGATTTTTTTCACGATTTTGACCGCTTGTACTCTCCGTCGGTTTATCTTCTAAACGCATCGTTAAAGCAATCCGCTTACGAGCTACATCTACTTCCAGCACTTTCACTTTGACTACATCACCTGTTTTCACCACTTGATGCGGATCTTCCACAAAGCTGTTAGACAGCATAGAAATATGCACTAAGCCATCTTGGTGTACGCCAATATCCACAAATGCGCCGAAGTTTGTCACATTCGTTACTGTGCCTTCTAAAATCATACCGACTTTGAGATCAGAAATTTCTTCCACACCGTCCATAAAGGTCGCCGTTTTAAATTCCCCACGTGGATCTCGTCCCGGTTTTTCTAACTCTTTAAAAATGTCGTTTACCGTTGGTAAACCAAATTGGTCGTCCACAAAATCTACGGCGTGTAGGCGATGAATTTTGCTCTCATTGCCCATTAACTCCGCAAGGGTTGATTGCGTGGCTTGCAAGATTTTCTCTACCACAGGATAAGCTTCTGGGTGAACCCCTGAGGCATCGAGCGGATTTTTGCCGTTGGAAATTCGCATAAAGCCAGCACACTGTTCAAAGGCCTTCGGCCCTAGACGAGGCACTTTTTTCAATGCTGCGCGAGATTCAAAACGCCCATTTTCATCACGATAGGCAACAATGTTTTGCGCTAATGTTTTGGTCATACCCGCAACTCGAGCAAGCAATGGTGCAGAAGCGGTATTTAAATCTACCCCCACCGCATTCACACAATCTTCCACCACCGCATCTAATTTACGTGCCAATTGGCTTTGATTGACATCATGTTGATATTGCCCTACGCCAATGGCTTTCGGCTCAATTTTTACCAATTCCGCAAGCGGATCTTGCAAACGGCGAGCAATAGAAATCGCCCCGCGCAAGGAGACATCTAATTCAGGAAATTCAGCCGCTGCCAGTTCAGAAGCGGAATAGACCGAAGCCCCAGCCTCACTCACCACGACCGTTTGCGGTTTCCAATCGGTTTGTTTAATCAGATCTTTGGCAAAACGTTCGGTTTCTCGAGACGCGGTACCGTTACCAATCGCAATTAAATCCACATTATGCTTTTTGCCCAACGTATAGAGCGTTTGCATTGCCTGAGCGGTTTGCCCTGTGTGGGGATAAATGGTGGCAGTATCCAGTAATTTTCCTGTGTTATCTACGACGGCGACTTTTACCCCTGTACGCAAACCAGGGTCTAGCCCAATGGTATTTCTTGCACCAGCGGGAGCAGCCATTAACAAGGCGGATAAATTACGTGCGAATACGTCAATCGCTTCATCTTCGGCTTTTTCACGCAATGCCGACATCAATTCCGTTTCTAAATGCAAAGCGGCTTTAATTTTCCACGTCCAGCTAATCACTTGTGCACGCCAGCTATCCGCAGGTTGGTTATTTAAAATAATGCCCAAATGCTCACGAATAATCTCTTCACAATAGGATTTTGCCCCTTCTTCATTATTAGGATCGGCATTTAAAGAGAGAGACAAAATTCCCTCATTTCGCCCACGAAACATCGCTAAGGCTCGGTGTGAAGGCACGTTTTTCAGCGGCTCGCTATGGGCAAAATAGTCGCTAAACTTCACGCCCTCTTCTTCCTTGCCGTCCATCACTTTACTTTCTAAGGTTGCGTAAGCGGTCAAATGTTGGCGTAATTTTGCAAGCAGTTCGGCATCTTCTGCAAAACGCTCCATCAAAATATATCTCGCCCCATCTAAGGCACTTTTCACATCAGCCACATTTTCATTTAAATAGCCAAGTGCTGCCGTTTCTGGCGTTTGACTTGGATCGTTCCAAAGCAATTCTGCCAATGGCTCAAGCCCATTTTCAATCGCAATTTGCCCACGAGTACGGCGTTTGGGTTTATAAGGCAAATAGAGATCTTCTAATTCAGTTTTGCTTTCCGTTTGCTCGATTTTTAGGCGTAGCTCATCGGTCAGTTTGCCTTGCTCATCAATGGATTTCAAAATGGTTTGACGGCGATCATTAAGCTCACGCAGATAAATTAGCCGTGTTTCAAAATGGCGTAATTGGGTATCGTCTAATCCCCCCGTTACTTCTTTACGATAACGAGCGATAAATGGAATGGTATTGCCTTCGTCTAAAAGTGTCAGTGCGGCAAGAATTTGTTTTGGCTGTACGCTCAGTTCAGCGGCAATGATTTGGGAAATTTGGGAATTGAGAGAGTCACTCATTTTCTATCCTGTCTGTATATGAGAATGTAGGAGAAGTTGTCCTATATTGGTTAAAAATCTGCAAAATCTTACCATAAATCCTGTTGTCACGCTGTAAGCGGTCTGTTTTTCCTGAAAGTTTGCAAAAAGAAAGGCGAAATCTAAAGATTCCGCCTTTCATCATTAGCCTAGTAATTTATTCATTCGTTTAATAAACGCGGTTGGGTTTTCTAAGGTGCCTCGTTCAGCCAGTAATGCTTGTTCAAACAACAGTTCAATCCAGTCGTTAAACTCATCATCACCTGCAATATCCGCCACTTTTTTCACCATTGCGTGATCAGGGTTTAACTCAAAGGTATATTTCACTTCTGGTGCGGTTTGCCCCATTGCGGCAAAAAGTTTCGCCATTTGCGTGGTCATTTCATCGCTCCCCGTAGAAACTACCGCAGGCGTGTCGGTTAAGCGATGGGTGAGTACCACATCTTTCACACGTTCGCCAAAATAACCTTTGGCACGTTCTAAGAATGAACCAAATTCTTCCGTTTGAGCTTTTTTGCTCTCTTCATCTTCTTTATCTGCCAGATCGCCTAAATCTAAATCTGATTTTGTGATGCTTTGCAGTGGCTTGCCGTCAAACTCGGTGAGATAGCTCAACATCCATTCGTCCACACGATCAGAAAGTAGCAACACCTCAATGCCTTTTTTGTTAAACAGCTCTAAATGTGGGCTATTTTTAGCCGCTGTGTAGCTATCCGCAGTGAGATAATAAATCGCTTTCTGCCCCTCTTTCATTCTTGCAATATAATCGGCAAAACTCACCGCTTGTTCGCTGGAATCCGTATGAGTTGAGGCAAAGCGGAATAATTTTGCAATTTGCTCTTTATTGGCAAAATCTTCGCCCACGCCCTCTTTTAACACCAAGCCGAATTCTTTCCAGAATTGTGCATATTTTTCACTGTCGTCTTTTGCCAATTTTTCCAATAGCTGCAAGGCACGTTTAGTTAATGCGGTGCGAAGAGATTGGGTAACACGATTTTCTTGTAAAATTTCACGGCTCACGTTAAGCGGTAAGTCGTTTGTGTCTAACAAACCACGCATAAAACGCAGATAATTCGGCATAAACACTTCGGCATCGTCCATAATAAACACACGTTGCACATAAAGTTTTAAACCGTGTTTTTGTTCACGTTGGAACAGATCCCAAGGGGCTTTGCTTGGCACATAAAGTAAGCTGGTATATTCCTGTTTACCTTCCACTTTATTGTGCGACCAAATCATCGGATCGGCAAAATCGTGGCTGATATGTTTATAGAACTCTTTATATTCGTCATCAGAAATTTCATTTTTTGAACGAGTCCACAACGCTTGAGCTTTATTGATTTTCTCCCATTTTGTGCCCGTTTCTTTCCCCTCATCATCGTACTCTTTGCTTTGAATTTCCACGCTCAGTGCGATGTGGTCGGAGTATTTTGCGATAATTTCACGCAAACGCCATTCACTTAAAAAGCCTTTTTCATCTTCACGCAAATGAAGCGTAATTTCTGTACCACGATCTTTTTTCTCAATATCGGAAACAACGTATTCCCCTTCACCTGCGGATTCCCACAGCACACCGTTTTCTGCACTCTCGCCAGCGGCACGGCTTTTCACCGTTACCTTATCCGCCACGATAAACGCAGAATAGAAACCGACCCCAAATTGCCCGATAAGTTGGCTATCTTTTGCCTGATCTTGCCCGAGATTGGCGAGAAATTCTTTTGTGCCTGATTTTGCAATCGTGCCTAAATTATCAATAATCTGCTCACGGTTCATACCGATACCGTTATCCGAAATGGTAATCGTACCTAGCGTTTCATCTACCGACACACGCACACGCAATTCCCCATCGCCTTCATATAAAGCAGGTTCGGAAAGGGCTTTAAAACGCAACTTATCCGCCGCATCAGAGGCATTAGAAATCAACTCACGCAGGAAAATTTCTTTGTTGGAATAGAGAGAGTGGATCATCAGTTGTAATAACTGTTTGACTTCTGACTGAAAGCCACGAGTTTCTTGATTTGACATTCTTTTTCCTTATTAACATAAAAAAACGCCCCCTAGATGGGGGAAGTTTGGAAAATTTCAAGTAAACAAGCGCTGTATTTAGCGTATAATTTTGCAAAATTTCAAACGCTTAAAAATGACCTTAGAGACAGGGTTTATCTCGTCTATAAAAACGGACAAACTATGATAATGAGCCGGTATAAAGCCTCTCTCTACAAAAAATTATGCGTATAATTTAACAAAATAAAAAAGGAATAATGCCATGAATCCCCCTGATATTTCACCACTACAAAATGCCGTCAATCGCTTACAAGAAGGGCTGGCTCGTTATGAAAGGGACATTAGTGATGATCAAATTAGAGATGGTTTAATTCAACGCTTTGAATTTACTTATGAATTAAGCCATAAAATGCTTAAACGCTATTTAGAATGGACATTGCCAAACCCTGCTGAATTGGATGAGATGACTTTTCAACAGCTAATTCGTACTGGCAATGAACAAAATCTATTAAAAGGGAACTGGGACATGTGGCGGAAATATCGGGATATGCTTTCACGCACCAGTCATACCTATGATGAACAAACAGCATTATTGGTTGTTGCCGGTATTCCTGAATTTTTAAGCGAGGCACAATTTTTATTACAGCAATTATCGGGGCGGCTAAATGGTTAAACTTGCCTTAACAGAACAAGAGAAAAGTATCGTTTTAGCCATTTTACAGCAACATATTCCAAGCCGAGAAGTGTGGGCATTTGGCTCAAGAGTGAAAGGCACTCATAAGCCTTTTTCAGATTTAGATTTAGCCATTATAGGTAATCAGCCGCTTTCATTAGATGAACACGCAATACTTGCCGAAGCCTTTGATGACGCACCGCTGAATTTTAAAACCGATATTTTAGACTGGGCGATAACCAGCGAGTCTTTTCGCCAAATAGTGCAACAAAAGTATGTTGTCTTACAAAAACCAAATGCTGAATTAGATAAACAATGAAATTCTCATTTACCGTATAATTTAACAACCTTAAAAAAACATTAGAGAAATCATGGAATTCCGCTATATCATCATCAACATCGTTGCGATTACTTCACTACAACTGCTGATTTTTTGCTTTGTTCGTACACTAAGTTGGCTATTTGGTTGGCAGAAAAGCACTCGTAAAAAAGTCGGCTGGACACTTTATTTAGGCATTAACAGCATTTTGCTTGTGCCGTTTTTAACGCCTTATAAAATCTTCCGCCCAATGGCGTTTATTTTGGTGTTTTTATGGTTTGCTTTTTTAATTAGCCTTGCCACACTCACATTAAATAAATTGAGTGGTTGGCGATTAAACGCTCTGCTGAGAAAGGTGTATCCCGTTGCTTATTTGGGTTTAATTGGTTTTGCCTTATTTAATGCTTATGTGCCACAAGCGGTACATTTTTCGGTAAAAATTGATAAACCGTTGAAAGAGCCAATCCGTATTGGTGTCGCAAGTGATACCCATCTAGGCATATTGTTTGGGGCAAAGCAGTTAGATAAATTGGCTGAGATTTTCCAACAAGAAAAGGTGGATCTGATTTTAATGCCGGGGGATATTATGGACGATGATACCCTTGCCTATGAAGCAGAAAATATGCAATCCTCGCTGTCAAAACTGGCAGCTCCACTTGGGGTGTATGCCACACTGGGCAATCACGATTTCTTTGGGCAACAACAAGCCATTTATCAATCGATTGAGCAAGCAGGGATTAAGGTGTTGTGGGATCAAGCGGTAGAAATTGACGGAAAATTTGTCATTATTGGTCGTAATGATGATTTATACCGAAACCGTCCAACCGCAGAGCAGATTTTGCATAATGTGAATACCGCATTACCCGTTTTTTTAATGGATCATCGTCCAACGGATATTGTCGCTCATAGCCAATTGCCGATTGATATTCAGGTCTCAGGGCATACCCATAATGGGCAAATTTTCCCTGCAAACTTTATTGTAAAAATGCTTAATCGTTTAAGTTATGGTTATGAAAAAATTGGCTTGGGACACTATTTTGTGACATCAGGTTACGGTTTTTGGGGCGTACCAATGCGTTTAGGCTCTCGTTCGGAAGTGTTTATTATTGATGTGGAAGGGCAGAGATAATATAAGGGGCGTCAGCCCCTTTCTATTAGTTAAAAATGTGCATCTGATGCTCTTTAAATACTTGATAAAGTGTATAGAGTTGTTCGCCATTCGGTAATACCAAATCCGGATTTAATTCATACAATGGCACAATCACAAATTCACGATTTTGCATGTCATAGTGCGGTATGGTTAAACGCTCGTTTTGAATTATTTCATTGCCGTAGAGCAGAATGTCCAAATCAAGCGTTCTTTCTCCCCAACGGCGTAGGCGGACACGCCCTTGTTCATTTTCGATACTTTGTAGCCAATTGAGTAGTTCAAGTGGAGCAAGGTCAGTATCAAATTTTACCACTGCATTGACATAATCGGGCTGATCTTGTGGACCGAGAGGTTTTGAACCATAAAAAGAGCTCACTTGTAGATTTTTTGCCGATTTTTGTAAAGTTTCGACCGCTTGCTTCAGTTGAGCAAGCGGATTTTCTAAATTCGAGCCGAGAGCCACATAAACGGTTGTCATGCGATTTCTCCTGTTAGTGCTTTTTTCTTACGATAAACACGGCGGCGTGGTTTACGTTTTTTCTTTGGTTGCTCGTCTTTAAAAGAGGGAATATGTTTCACGTTTTTGAGCTGTTCAGCACGCTGGGCTTCGTTGCTGAATTGGAACTCATGCCACCACGCACTTAATTCCACTAAATCGCCTCCTTCAATTTCCGCACGCATCACCAATAAATCAAAGCCTGCACGGAATTTGATATGTTCTAGCGTTTGCATTGGACGTTTACCTGTGCGTTTTGGGAATTGAAACTGCAACTGCCAAATATCACGAATAACTGCTGTATGACGGCGATGCAACGCTACGGCTTTACAACTTTCAGCGAGAATATCATTTGCCGCAAGTTGCATGGCATCATAAGGGTTTAAGCCACCTTCATTTTTGAGTTCGTCAATTTTTTCTCGCAGTGGATACCAAAGCAGTGCAGCAAATAAAAAGGCAGGATTGACTCGCAAATTATCGCGAATACGATCATCGGTAGATTGTAGCGCTTTGCTAATCATTCTCTCTGCATTGCTATCTTGATGCTCAGTGAAAAATGGCGTTAAAACAGGGAAAAGCTGTTCAAATAGACCATATTGGCGTAATAATTCATAAGTTTTGAAGCCCGCGCCTGATTGTAATAATTTAAGCGATTCTTCAAATAAGCGGGCAGCAGGGATGTTCCCCAGTAAATATGCCATTTTTTTGATGGGGGTATCACTTGCTTTATCCAAGAACATATCCAATTTTGCCATAAAACGGATCGCACGTAGCATACGGACAGGGTCTTCTTGGTAACGTTGTACAGGATCACCAATTAAACGCAGATGTCCTGCTCGAATATCGTCGATACCATTAAAAAAATCAAAAATCAGATTATGCTGTAGATCGTAATAGAGTGAATTTACGGTAAAATCTCGACGTTCAGCATCTTCGCGTAGAGTGCCGTAAACGTTATCACGTAGAAGCATTCCTTCTTCGCTTGTTTTAGAAATTTTGTCGTTCGAGCTTGACTGATGGTTGCCGCGGAAAGTGGCAACTTCATAAATTTCACGACCGAACACAATATGCGCTAAGCGGAAACGTCGGCCGATGAGGCGGCACTGTCTACCAAAAATTTTTTGGATTTCTTCAGGGCGAGCATTAGTGGCAATATCAAAATCTTTGGCTTTATGTTCAAGTAACATATCGCGTATGCAACCGCCGACTAAGTACGCTTGGTAGCCGTTTTGTGTCAATTTATTTACAATGGCTACGGCATTTTTAGGGAAATCTTTAGGACTAATATCATAATAACTCGCATCTTTGGCAAATTTTTTGTATTGGATATGCGGGCTATTAGAATCTTTATTATTTTTCTTTTTAGGCGCCCCTTTGCTAGCACTTTGTCGTTTTTCTGAAAATGCTGGAGCAGTGCGGTGCTTTTTGCCGTCTGGAGACTTAAGTGCTGTCGTATTTTTCTTAGCTGACTTTTTAGTAAACAGCGATTTAATATAATTAAAAATAACTCACCTCGTTCAATAGAAAGGGCAATGAATTTCATTGCCCATTTTTTATATGTATGTTGGTTATCTGCCCATTTGTTTTTCGCGGATTTCAGCAAGAGTCTTGCAATCTACGCAAAGTTCTGCTGTTGGGCGAGCTTCTAGGCGTTTTAAGCCAATCTCAATCCCACAGGTATCGCAATAGCCATAATCGCCAGAATCTAACTTAATTAATGTTTGTTCAATGCGTTTTAGTAATTTACGTTCACGATCTCGGTTACGTAACTCTAAACTGAATTCTTCTTCTTGGGTTGCTCGGTCAGCAGGGTCGGCAAAGTTGGTTACATCATCTTGCATTTGTGCTTTAGTGCGCTGTGCTTCTTCCATAATTTGCGCATGCCACGCTTTTAGAATTTTACGGAAATGCTCAATTTGAGCATCGCTCATATAATCTTCATCTTTACTTGGTTGATAAGGTGTGACACCTGCAATTGCTAATAAACTGAGAGAAGTAGGCTGTGCCGCAGACATTTTTGCTCCTGTTGTTTTCATCGTATTTCTAGCCTGTAAGAATAAAGGCTCTATTTTTAGGGGTAATTCAAAAGCGCGTATAAATAGCAGAAGTTTTATGATTTGGCAAATAAAATTTAGTAAGCTACTGATTTTTTGCTGGTGAAATCAGCAGTTTTTTCTATAGGCTTGATGCTTTTTAACACAATCAAACCATTCTCTTGCTGTTACAGCGCATATTTGCATAAAAAAAACTAATCTGAACCGATAATTTATATCGGTTATTTACGTTTGAAAATATGAGCCAGATCACATTTTTCTTTGTTTTTCCTCGCTATCATATAAATAGATTTTAAATCTCTACTTAGGAGGACATGTTATGCAAGACTATCGTATTGAAGTTGATTTATTAGGTGAACGTAAAGTACCAAACGATGTTTATTGGGGCATCCACACATTACGTGCGATTGAGAATTTTAACATTTCTAAGAATGTCATTTCAGATGTGCCTGAGTTTGTCCGTGGTATGGTTATGGTTAAAAAAGCGACCGCGTTAGCAAATGGTGAACTTGGGGCAATTCCGAAAAAAATTGCTAAAGCAATTGTACAGGCATGTGATGAAGTATTGGTAAATGGACGCTGTATGGATCAGTTCCCATCAGATATTTATCAAGGCGGAGCAGGAACATCTGTCAATATGAATACTAACGAGGTTATTGCTAACCTAGCATTAGAAATTCTAGGCCATAAAAAAGGTGAATACAGCGTTCTTGATCCTATGGATCACGTCAATGCAAGCCAATCTACTAACGATGCTTACCCAACAGGATTTCGCATTGCCGTATACAATAGTGTGATGCACTTAATTTCAAAAATTTTATATTTGCAACAAAGTTTTGAAAATAAAGCAAATGAATTTGCTAATGTGCTGAAAATGGGGCGTACCCAATTGCAAGATGCGGTACCTATGACTGTTGGGCAAGAGTTTAAAGCTTTTTCAGTTCTATTAGATGAAGAAGTACGTAATTTAAAACGCACAGCAGAGTTGCTGCTTGAAGTAAACTTAGGCGCTACTGCAATTGGTACTGGGCTAAATACGCCTGAAGGCTATGCCCCTTTAGCGGTAAAATACCTTTCTGAAGTGACTCAATTACCTTGTACTCTAGCTGGCAACTTAATTGAAGCAACCTCCGACTGTGGCGCTTATGTTATGGTGCATGGTGCATTAAAACGCACAGCGGTTAAGTTATCTAAGGTGTGTAACGATTTACGTTTACTCTCTTCTGGGCCACGAGCAGGCTTAAATGAGATTAACCTACCAGAATTACAAGCGGGTTCTTCAATTATGCCAGCAAAAGTAAACCCTGTAGTTCCAGAAGTTGTGAACCAAGTATGCTTTAAAGTAATGGGGAATGATATTACTGTCACAATGGCAGCAGAAGCGGGGCAATTACAATTAAATGTGATGGAGCCTGTGATAGGGCAAGCAATGTTTGAAAGTATTGATATTCTTGCCAATGCATGTGTGAACTTACGAGATAAATGTATTGATGGCATTACCGTAAATAAAGAGATTTGTGAAAACTTTGTCTTCAACTCTATTGGTATTGTGACCTACCTCAATCCATTTATTGGTCACCATGAAGGTGATATCGTTGGTAAAATCTGTGCAACAACAGGCAAGGGCGTGCGTGAAGTTGTGTTAGAACGAGGTTTATTAACAAAAGAGCAGCTAGATGATATTCTTTCCGTTGAAAACCTAATGCACCCAACTTATAAAGCCAAACGTTTTGAAGAGGAATAAAAGCCTTGGAGTTAAAAGCCAGATCTATGATCTGGCTTTTGTTTTACGTTATTCTTGCGGTATGGCGACATTATGTTCTTGGAATAGTGCTTTTGCCGCCAATTTAAGCTGAAGATTTAAATTGAGATAGAATTTTTCATAAGCATAGCGATAAGTGCTATTAATCATTTTTTCGATCATCTCCGCTTTATCAGGAGAGGCTGCTAGTCGTTGTTGTTTTTGCTTCATGATCTTACAAGCGGTCAAAATGTCTTGAAATCCTGCAAAATTATCTTTTTTCAAGGTGCTACTTTGCGCGTTTCTACGGTAAAGATAAATATAGTTTGGAAAATACAGCACTTTTACTTCATACATCAGGAAACAGTCGATCATAAAAAGGTTATCTTCAGAAATACTGACTCTTTCATCAAAATAGATCTGATGTTGGCGCAGAAACTCAGTACGGTAAAAACCAAGCCAACAACAAGTAAAGCCACAGCTTTCCTGCATTGCTCTAAAATATTGTGCTCCATTAATAGAGGCTGCAGGGTAAGTCGTGTTGAGCGATTCTGGCTTTCGTTGATATCCTATCGTGTTGTCTAACTCTTGTTCAACGACCAAGCCTCTTAAAATATCACAAGCATTCATGTCACAAAAGCGAATCAAACCATAATAGTGTGTATAGATAATGCGATCATCTGCATCGACAAATTGGATATAACGACCTTTAGCCTGTTTGATACCCTGATTTCGCGCACTTGAAACACCTTGATGAGCTTGCCGGATAATTCGTATTTCGGCGTGTAGCTTTGCGTAAGCTTCTGCAATCTCGAGTGAATTATCACTAGAGCCATCATCAATAATGATAATTTCTTTGTCCACGTCAGTTGCTAAAATACTATTTAAACAAGAAGTGAGAAAAGGTTCTGCATTATAAACAGGAATAATAAAGGAGATATCGCAATTGTTTGCGATTAGAGTTGCTTCAGCCATTTTGAGAAAATAAGAAAAATATATATTGATTATACCAATTGAGGGAAATATAAAATCCCCCTTGCGGGGGATATATTTTACCAACCTTTTACAATTCCACCTGGGAAGTGTTTTAATGCTTCTTGGTAAACTTCGTCTGTTTGGAAAGCTTTTACGTAATCTTGGATTAACGGATTGTCTTTATTGTCTTCGCGAGAAACAATTAAGTTTACGTAAGGAGAATCTTTGGCTTCCACGATAATGCCATCTTTTTCTGGATTTAAACCCGCTTGCCCTGCATAGTTATTATTGATAATAGCAAGATCCACATCATCTAATGCTCGGGTGAGTAGTGCGGTATCAATTTGAGTTATCGACACATTTTTCGGATTTTCAACAATATCTAATTCAGTTGAATAAAGATTTGTTGGATCTTTTAATTTGATTACGCCATTAGCCTGTAACAACAAAAGAGAACGACCTACAGTGCTTAACTCATTTGAAATAGCGATTTTAGCATTTTCAGGTAGAGCAGCGATATTTTGAATTTTCTTGGAGTAAGCTGCGATTGGAAAGACAAAGGTATTGCCTTGAATCACAAATTTGTAGCCACGTTCTTGCATTTCACGGGTTAAAAATGGACCTGATTGGAAAGCATTAATGTCCAAATCACCTGCATTGAGCGCAATATTAGGCTGAGTATATTCGTTAAACTCGACCAATTTTACTTCGAGATTGTATTTTTCTTTCGCAATACGGGCTGCCACTTCATTTACTTGTGCTTCAGGGCCTTGCATTACGCCAACAACTAATTTGCGTACGTCTTGCTGAGTTGCATTTGCTTTTTGTTCTTCTTTACAGCCGGTTAATGCTAAGGCTGAAAGTAAAGCGATGCTGAGAATTTTTTTGAAGTTCATTTCACGTTCCTTGTTTTTTTGTATTAAAAATAGCGGTCTTTTTTTCAAAAATTTTGCAAAATTCTAAAAAAACTAGACCGCTTGATACTCGATAAATGTGATTACCAGCCTTTCACTACACCATCTTTAAAGTGTTTTTGCGCTTCTTGGAACACTTCTTCAGTTTGGTAGGCTTTGACAAAGTTTTGTACGGCTTTGCTATCTTTATTGTTATCACGAGCTACAATGATGTTCACATATGGAGAATCTTTATCTTCTACAAAAACACCATCATTAGCACTTAAACCGACTTGACCTGCATAAGTATTGTTTACCACTGCTAAATCCACATCATCTAATGCACGAGCGGCAACAGAGGTATCCACTTCTTGGATTTTGATGTTTTTTGGATTTTCAACAATATCTAATGAAGTAGAGAAGAGGTTAGTATTGTCTTTTAATTTGATTAAACCTTGTTTTTCTAACAAGATTAATGCACGCGCAAGATTGCTTGGGTCATTTGGTACTGCAACTGTTGCGCCATCCGCTAATTCACTGACGTTTTTGATTTTTTTCGAATAACCCGCTAATGGATAAACGAAAGTATTGCCCACGATTACAAGATTTTTTAAGCCTTTAGCATCGCTATCTTTATCTAAATACGGCTTGTGTTGGAATGCATTCGCATCTAAATCACCATTGCTGGTGGCGGTGTTTGGCAATGCGTAGTCATTGAATAAAACAAATTCAACGTCTAAACCATATTTTTCTTTAGCAATAATGGCCGCAACTTCAGCCACGCTATGTTCAGGCCCTGCCATTACCCCTACTTTGATTTTTTGTGTTACTGCTGGTGCAGCAGGTGCTGCTTCTGCTTTTTTCTCTTCTTTGCAGCCTGTTAAAGCAAGCGCTGAAACAATGGCTAAGCCTAGTAATTTTTTGAAACTCATAAACAGTCCTCTTAAGAGTGGATTTATATTAACGGTGATCATTGCGATCGGCGATTTTGTTACCGTATTTTTCCGATAACATCACGAGTGCAACAATAATAATCGTTGCCACCCATTTTACGGCTTCCATATTACGATGGACACCGTAAGAAATTGCAGTATTTCCTAAGCCGCCTCCGCCTTGTGTACCAGCCATAGCTGAATAGCCAATTACACCGACTAAGGTTAGTGTGATTGCTTTAATGAGCGCGGTTTTAGCCTCTGGTAAGTAGAATTTGGTAATGACTTGCCAATTTGTTGCGCCCATAGCTTTAGCAGCTTCAGTCAGCCCTTTTGGCGTTTCTGATAGCGCATTGGCTGTTAAACGTGCAAAAAATGGCAATGCGGATGCGCTTAATGGAATAATTGATGCGGTTGTACCAATAGTTGTGCCAACCAGTGCACGGGTAGTATCCATTAATAACAATAAGAGAATAATAAATGGAATAGAGCGCCCTACATTAATGAAAATATTCAAAGTGCGGTTGAGAAATTTATTTTCTAAAATCTCCCCCTTTTCGGTAATAAAGGTCAATACGCCTAGGGGCAGACCAAATAATACCGCGAAAGCCGTAGCGACAAGGCTCATATAGATGGTTTCGTAAGTTGAACGCCCAAGCAATTCCCAAATTGTTGGGGTTAGCTGGGTATTAATTGCGTTGATGATACTATCCAACATAGCCAAGTACCTCCACTTTGACATTATTATCAATTAAGTAAAAACGAGCTTCATCGATTTTTTCTGCTTCGCCCTCAACTTCTGCAACCACAAAACCGAATTTTACGCCACCAGCGTAGTCAATTTGTGACATCAAAATACTGAAATCAATACCAAATTTTTTAGAGGCATGTGACAGTAATGGCGCATCAACTGAGTTGCCGGTAAACTCAAATTTGATGATCGGTTTACTGTTTGCTGTTGGCGAATTTGAAAGTTGCTCGGTATATTCTTCAGGTAATTCAAAATGGAAAGTTGATTGAATAAATTCTTGAGCCAATTCAGTTTTTGGATTAGCAAAAATTTCACTTACGGTGCCTGTTTCGACTAAACGACCTTTATCAATGACAGCAACGCGATCGCAGATTTTTTTTACCACATCCATTTCATGGGTAATCAACAAAATGGTTAAACCAAGACGCTTATTGATCTCTTTGAGCAATTGTAAAATAGATTTAGTCGTTGCAGGATCCAATGCACTGGTAGCTTCATCGCATAATAATACTTGTGGATCGCTTGCTAACGCGCGGGCGATTGCCACACGCTGCTTTTGTCCGCCAGAAAGGTTACTTGGATAAGCAAGATGTTTATCAGCAAGACCGACCAATTCCAATAGCTCAGTAACCTTCTTCTTGATTTTATCTTTGGGCTCATTGCTGAGCTCTAATGGCAATGCGACATTGTCAAAGACAGTGCGTGAAGAGAGTAAATTAAAATGCTGGAAAATCATTGCGATTTGGCGGCGAGCGACAATTAATTCTTTTTCGCTGAGCGTAGTTAAATCCTGCCCATTAACAATCACTTGCCCAATAGTTGGACGCTCTAGCAGATTTACACAGCGAATAAGGGTGCTCTTACCTGCACCAGATGAACCGATAACCCCATAAATTGTGCCTTGGGGAACGGTTAAATTAACATTATCTAGGGCTGTGATTTTTTGCCCTTTGACCTCAAATTGTTTGCTGATCTGTTTCAGCTCAATCATAAATTATTATCCGTACTATTTTAGAAAATTAGCATAGCATTCTAGACGTCTAGAACTCTATGTCAAGTGTAGGTAAAAACTTTTTTATGCAGAAAAGGAATACGGAATAAATTTTTGATGATAAGAAAGCAAGCGGTAGCTTTTTGCCGATTTTTTACAAAAATAAAAAGGACTAAGTCCTGTGGCGTACAGAACTCAGTCCTTGAATTAAATGAGTCTAACTTTTTGGGGTCAGATCATTATGCGTCCTTAAGATAGCAAGATAAATTATTTACTTCCGAGTTGCGGCACAACACCATTGGTTGCGGAAATTAAGCCAGTGCTGGTATAAACCCCTAATTTCTCACGAGTATCTTTGATGTCTAAGTTACGCATAGTGAGCTGGCCAATACGATCTGCTGGGGTAAATGGCGCATCTTCCACTTTTTCCATACTTAAACGTTCCGCTTCGTAGGTTAAGTTTGGTGATTCAGTGTTGATGATGGAATAATCGTTACCACGGCGTAATTCAAGGGTTACAATACCCGTGATCGCTTTTGCCACCCAGCGTTGAGCGGTTTCACGTAACATTAACGCTTGTGGGTCAAACCAACGACCTTGATAGAGTAAACGACCTAAACGTAAGCCGTTGATGCGGTATTGTTCAATGGTATCTTCGTTGTGAATGCCAGTTACTAAACGTTCGTAAGCGATATGTAATAACGCCATTCCCGGTGCTTCATAAATCCCACGAGATTTTGCTTCAATGATACGGTTTTCAATTTGGTCGGTCATACCTAAACCGTGTCTGCCGCCAATACGGTTCGCTTCTAAAATCAGCTCAACGGCATCATCAAAGCGCTTACCATTTAACGCAACAGGCACACCTTCTTCAAAGGTTACCGTAACGGTTTCAGGTTTGATTTCAATAGATTGATCCCAGAATGCCACGCCCATAATTGGTTTAACGATGTGCATCGTGGTGCTTAATTCTTCTAAATCTTTGGCTTCGTGAGTTGCACCAAGCATATTTGAATCGGTTGAGTACGCTTTTTCTACTGACATTTTGTAGTCAAAACCGTTTTCAATTAAGAATTGCGACATTTCAAAACGTCCGCCAAGCTCGTCAATAAAGACTTGGTCTAACCACGGTTTGTAGATTTTTAATTTTGGATTGGTTAATAAGCCGTAGCGGTAGAAACGTTCAATATCATTACCTTTGAAGGTTGAACCATCGCCCCAAATGTTTACATCATCTTCTTTCATTGCAGCCACAAGCATGGTGCCAGTTACTGCACGACCGAGCGGGGTGGTGTTGAAATATGGCATACCGCCAGTGGTAATGTGGAATGCACCACATTGAATGGCTGCGATCCCTTCGTGAGCTAATTGCTGGCGACAATCAATTAAACGGGCATTTTCTGCACCATATTGCATCGCTTTTTTAGGAATTGCATTGTAATCATCTTCATCTGGCTGACCTAAATTAGCCGTATAAGCATAAGGTACCGCACCTTTTTTACGCATCCATAATAACGCAGCGGAAGTATCTAAACCGCCAGAGAATGCAATACCGACTTTTTGACCTTGTGGGAGAGTTTCAAGAATTGTGGCTGACATATTTTTTCCTATTATTGAATAATCATTGCAGAGACATAACGCGATAGGCGTACAAGCTAGGCATTCTAGCTTAAATCAAGCAACTTTTCATCTGAAAAATAATGGAATGCTTGGGCTTTAATGATTAGAATGCTGATCATTTTGCGACTAAATAGGAATTTCTATAATGACCAAAAAATTGCTTGTTATTCGAAATGATAAAATCGGCGATTTTATGCTCTGTTTCCCCGCCTTCGCGATGCTTAAGCAATCCGCGCCAGACTTAGAAATTACGGCACTTGTCCCCCAATATACGGCTGAACTTGCTAAACTTTGCCCTTCAATTGATCATATTATCATTGATAATAAAGATGAGCAGACTTTACAAGCGGTTAAAAACGGTGGATTTTCTGCAAGTATCACTTTTGTCTCTGATTGGTATAACGCTAAACTCACTTGGCAAAGTGGAATTAAATATCGCTTAGCCCCTGCAACAAAACTATTTCAGTTTCTCTACAATCAACGTCTAACTCAGCGCCGTTCTCGTTCTGAAAAGGCGGAATTTGAATACAATTTAGAATTGGCACGTCGTTTCTTATTCGATCACGCTTATGCAGTGGTTGAGCCGAAAGAGCCTTATCTTGCCTTTTCGTCTGAGCAAATCGCAAAAAAACGGACGGAATTGAGCGCTTGTTTAGGGCTTGATGAATGCAAGAAATGGCTATTTGTGCATAGTGGTACAGGTGGATCAGCGACTAATTTATCGTTAGCGCAATATGCGCAATTAGTGCAAGGTATTCGGGCAGAAGTGGATTGCCAAGTAATTTTGACGGCAGGAAGCTTAAATGAGGCAGAGAATGCAACAAAGCTTGCAGAAATGATAGCCTTACCTAATGTAGCTATTTATGCTAAAAATAATGGCTTAGGGGATTTTGCTCTGGCTTTAGCCTGTGCGGATCTTTTTATTGCAGGCTCAACAGGACCGTTGCATATTTCTGGGGCATTAAATGTGCCAACCGTAGGTTTTTACCCAAGCCGCCTATCGGCAATACCTCGCCGCTGGCGACCGATCAATCAGGCAGACAAACATATTGCCTTTTGTCCGCCAACGGGTAAAGCAACGGAAAAGAATCTAACCCTGATTGATATTAGCCTTGCTTTGCGTGAGATTGTGCCATTTGTCGAAAAAATGTGGCGAGCTTAACGGGTTCTATCCCATAAATCGGCATATTTCACGAAAGTGGAGTGTGCCGATAAAATAGCGAGTAACAAGCCTTGTTTTCCATCTAAAAAACCCGCCTTTAAAATATACATTTTGAAAAAACAGCTAAGTGCATGGCTGATACCTTGCCCAATTGATGCTTTTTTTCCTTGAGATGCACGTTGCATTGCCCATGCTTTGGCATAACTTGCTGATTTCACCAAATAATGGTGAATATCTTTATAAGTGAAATGCAGTAAATCGCCACTTAATTTTATTACTTTTGTGCCAGCAGGATAATGCACTTTCTCATGCACTAATTCATCGCCATATTTTGCTAATTTCTTTGGGTAAAGGCGCACAACATAATCTGGATACCAACCAGAATGGCGAATTTGTCGCCCAAAAATTTCACTTAAGCGGGCAAGCTGATACACGCTATCTGCTTTATTTTCCTGTACAGCACGTAAAATAGACTGTTTCAATTCTGGCGTTACTCGCTCATCTGCATCCAACCATAGTACATAGTCACTCGTAACATATTGCTGAGCCAATTGGCGTTGTTTGCCAAATCCTTGCCAATTGAGGTTCTCGTAAAATTTTGCCCCATATTCTAGGGCAATTTGTTTGGTGCTATCCGTGCTTCCACTGTCTAAAATGACGATTTCATCTACCCAGTCTTTGACGGTTTCTAAACAGGCTGCGAGATCTTGCGATTCATTTTTGACGATCATCGCTACACTTAAGCTTGGCATAGGCTTTCCTTTGAGTTGAAAATCAAATTTCGGCATTTTAGCACAACCAATTCCGACTTTAAAAACTTTGCAGTTTGTGCTATTTTGAACACGTTTTTTACTTATTTTTGGAAAGGCAATTCAATGTCCATGACTTTAACCACGAAACAAAGACAATTTTTAAAAGGTTTAGCGCACCACCTGAGTCCTGTTGTGATGCTTGGCGGCAATGGCTTAACGGAAGGCGTGCTAGCTGAAATAGAGAATGCGCTAAATCATCATGAATTAATTAAAGTGAAAATTGCAGGTGCAGATCGCGAGACCAAACAGCTTATTATTCAGGCGATTGTGCGTGAAACCAAAGCCACCGAAGTTCAAACTATCGGGCATATTTTGGTGCTATATCGTCAAAGTGAAGAGAAAAAAATCAGCTTACCTAAAGCGACGAAAACTGTTTAATTTGCATTTTTTTTATTAAAAATAACCGCTTGTTTTGCAAGCGGTTTTTTATAGGATTTCTATGTTTCAGCGACTGACTTTTTACACTTTTTTAATGTTACTTGTTCCACTTGCCGCTTGGCTAACAGGTTGGTATTGGGCAGGAGATGCTCATTTTATTCCAACTCTAGATTATCCTCTTTGGTTTATCACTGAAACAGGCTCTGCACCCTACGCGCTAATTCCTTGTGTATTATTAATGCTTTGGCTAATGAAACTTGCCCATAAACGCTATTCTTGGCTTTTGATTGGTGCGGTTTGTGCAGGTTCCGTGATAGGAACTCAAGCGATAAAAAGCGTAGCAAAATTTGGCTTTGCAGAGCCTCGCCCTTATGTGGTGCAAATGATGGGCGAGCAGAACGAGCAATTTTATGAACTTAAACGCCCCCAGCGTGCGGAGCTGGTTTCTGAATATTATAAAGATAGTGCATATCCGTTGATTGTGCAGCACCGTATGAATGAAACGGGCTATTCTTTTCCATCTGGGCATACAATTTTTGCAGTTTCATGGTTATTGGTTTTTGTGGGCATATTGCATGGTATGCATGGTCAAGCGGTTGTATTTGCCAAATATTTTGCAATGGTGTGGGCGTTGTTAATGCTGATTAGTCGCTTACGTTTAGGAATGCATTATCCCATTGATTTATTTGCAAGCACACTAATTGCATGGTTTTTTCATTTGGTACTATTTATTTGGATTGTGCCGATCTTAGAAAATTGGCAGTTTTTTAGGTTAAAAAAGGAATGATGAGATGGCTTACTACTACGGACTAGATATTGGCGGCACCAAAATGGAGCTAGCGGTATTTAATGAAAAATTGGAAAAATTACATACTGAACGAGTGCCAACCCCTCAGACAAGTTATGAGGATTGGTTACAAGCAGTGGAAAATTTAGTGAAAAATGCCGATCAAAAATTTGCAGCAAAAGGTACAGTCGGAATTGGCGTTCCTGGCTTTGTGAATCGTGATAATGGTATTGCTGAAATTACGAATATTCGAGTTGCGGATGGTAAACCGATTGGTAAAGATCTGGAAATGCGTTTAGGGCGAGAAGTGCGGATTGAAAATGATGCCAATTGTTTTGCGCTATCTGAAGCATGGAATAATGAAAATCAGCAGTTTCCGATGGTTTTAGGTTTAATCATTGGCACCGGATTTGGTGGTGGTTTAGTGTTTAATGGCAAAGTCCACTCTGGGCAAATTGGTATGGCGGGCGAAGTTGGCCATATGAAATTAAATTATCACGCACTGAATATACTTGGCTGGGATAAAGCGCCAATCTACGACTGTGGTTGTGGCAATCGAGCTTGTTTAGATACTTATATTTCTGGGCGTGGTTTCGAGTTGCTATATCGTGATTTGGTTGGAGAAAGCCTATCAGCAAAAATGGTGATTGAACGCTTTTACCAACAAGATCCTAAAACAGTGACTTTTGTTGAGAAATACATTGAGCTGATGGCCGTGAGTATTGCTGATCTGGTCACGGTGCTTGATCCTGATATGATTGTCTTTGGCGGTGGGTTATCCAATTTTGATTATATTTACCACGCATTACCTAAAGCGCTACCTCCTTATTTGATGCGCAGTGCAAAAGTACCAGTAATTAAAAAAGCCGTTCATGGTGATTCAGGCGGAGTACGAGGTGCGGCTGCACTCTTTTTGAAATAAGATCGAGGTTTTCATGGTTCAAATAACACCCATATCAGCGTTAAGTGATAATTATATTTGGTTCATTCAAGAACATAACCAAGTGATTATTGTTGATCCCGCTGAAGATCAAAAAGTGCTTGAGGTTCTTAAACAGGCAAATTTAACCCCTGTGGCAATTTTACTGACCCATAATCACAGTGATCACACTGCAGGTGTGGCAGGGATAAAACAGCGCTATCCAGAATTGATAGTATATGGATCTTGTGAAGTCAGCGAGTTTGCCGATCGAATTGTATATGATGGCGATCGCATTGAATTGTTAGGGCATCAATTTGAAGTGTTTGAAACTGCCGGACATACTGCTCATCATATTAGCTATTTAATGGATCTGGAGCATTTATTCTGTGGCGATAGTTTATTTTCTGCCGGTTGTGGCAGAGTATTTACAGGGGATTATCAAGCACAGTTTGCAGCGTTACAACGCTTTAAAAGCTTGCCGGATATTGTGAAAGTTTATGCGGCACATGAATATACGCTAACTAACCTTAAATTTGCCGAAACGGTACTGCCTATCAGCTGTAGTTTTGTGGAATACCAAGAATTAGCGCAAATAAAAAGAGCGCAGGGTAAGCCAACGTTACCGAGCACAATTGGCATTGAAATGCAGATTAACCCATTCTTAAAATCGGAAAATTTGCAAGAATTTATTCGATTAAGAAAACTACGAGATAATTTCTAGGAGCTGTTAAAACCAATGGGGTATAAATTGAGTTAAATAGTAGCAGCTTGCAAGCGGTGCAAATTTGTAAAATTTTTGCAAAATAGCACCGCTTGGTTTTTTATTGTAACTTTCGTAAAAGCTGCCCTTATGGTATAGTTGCGACTATTTTTATTGAGCATCAACCCCTTATTGAAAGAGAGTTTAACGTGAAGTTTGATCCTGAAAATATGCCGCGACACGTTGCGATTATTATGGACGGCAACGGTAGATGGGCGAAACAGCAAGGCAAATTGCGAGTTTTCGGGCATCAAAATGCGGTGAAAGCGGTTCGTCGAGCGGTAAATTTTGCCGCTAAGCAGGGCATTGAGGTATTAACCTTATACGCTTTTAGCAGCGAAAATTGGCGTCGTCCGGAAAGCGAAGTGTCTGCTTTAATGACACTATTTATGAAGGTGCTAAATTCTGAAGTGAAAAAACTGCACCAAAATAATATTCGTTTGAAAATTTTAGGCGATATTTCTAAATTCAGCCCAAGTTTACAAGAAAAAATTCAAGCTTCAGAAGCATTGACAGCAGAAAATCGTGGTTTGACTTTGAATATTGCTGCGAATTACGGCGGTTACTGGGATATTACTCAAGCAGCACAAAAATTAGCCATGAGTGTGCAGGCGGGAGAATTAGTCGTAAATGAAATTACACCAGAGCGATTGCAAAATGCATTAGTGACAGGCTCGCAGCCACAAGTTGATTTGCTAATTCGCACCAGTGGAGAACAGCGGATTAGTAATTTTCTACTTTGGCAAATTGCTTATGCAGAACTGTTTTTTACCCCTGTATTGTGGCCAGATTTTGATGAAGAAACCTTTAGCGAGGCAATTGCTGCATTTCAAGGGCGTGAACGTCGTTTCGGTGGTTGCTAATTAAGGAAAAGAATATGCTAAAAGAACGAATTTTATCTGCTATCGTGATGATTTTAGTGGTCGTTGGGGCGCTATTTTTACTCTCTCCATTGCCTTTTACGATAGCACTTGCAACATTGATTGTTATTGCAGTGTGGGAATGGGCACAATTTGCTGGTTTTAAACGAGCGATTGCGCGGGCGATAGTGGCCTTTGTTGCGACATGTTTGTTTATTTTTCCTATTATGGCGGCAACTAATCAGATTCAGGCTAGCCGTTTTTTAACCGATGAAACTGCGCCTTTGCTATTTATTGGTGTGATTTGGTGGGTTGTTGCACTTTTTTTGGTGATAGGTTATCCAAATTCTGCGCGTTTTTGGGCAAAATCGGTAAGTGCTAAATTTATTTTTGCTTTTTGTACCCTAGTGCCTTTCTTTATTGGTACGCTAGCGCTGCGTTTCTATCAATATAATACAGACCAATACCAAGGGCTATATGTCTTGCTATATGTCTTTTTGCTTGTCTGGGGAGCGGATTCAGGGGCTTATTTTGTTGGTAGAGCGTTGGGTACACACAAATTAGCGCCTAATGTTTCTCCAGGAAAATCAATTGAGGGCGCGATAGGTGGTATTTTCTCATCAGCAGTGATCGCTTTACTTTTCTTAAAATTAACCCCTGAAAATGTATTTGGACGCGAACTTGAAATGATTCCGTTTTTAGTCTTATCCGTTTTAACCGTTGCTGTGTCAATTTTAGGTGATTTGACAGAAAGCATGTTCAAGCGCCAAGCAGGAATTAAAGATAGCAGTAATCTTATTCCTGGGCATGGTGGGATTTTAGATCGTATTGATAGCCTAACGGCTGCAGTTCCTGTTTTTGCTACAGGTTTTTTCTTCTTTCTATAAGGAATAATAGTGACTTCATTCCTCGCATTTTTCATTCTCATCTGTGTATTGGTATTTGTCCACGAGTACGGACATTTTTGGGCAGCACGGCGTTGTGGGGTAAAAGTTCTGCGTTTTTCTATTGGTTTTGGTAAAGTACTGTGGCGTAAAACCGATAAGCATGGTACGGAATTTGCTTTTTCTCTGATTCCGCTCGGTGGTTATGTACAGATGTACAATGGGGAACCAGAGTTCCATGCGGCTTCTTCGCAAGCACTTAAAAATAAAAGTCTGTTACAGCGTACTTTTGTGGTGATCGCAGGGCCAGCAGCTAATTTTATTTTCGCTATTTTGGCTTACTGGGCTGTCTTTGTTATTGGGATGCCAACGGTAAAACCAGTGGTTGGAGAGGTATTACCAGAAACAATTGCAGCGAGTGCGGGCTTAACGCCAGAGCTAGAAATTAAGAAAATTGATGGGCAATCTGTGCAAGATTGGGAAGAGGTCACTTTAAGCTTAATTGGCAAAGCAGGGAAGTCTTCAGTAATACTAGAAGCTAACCATGTTGATGAAAATATCACCCAGCAATTTTCGCTTAATTTGAGTCATTGGAATATTGATGGGACGAAAGAAAACCCATTAACTACTTTAGGGGTTCGCCCAAAACGTGCAAGCGTGGAACCTATTATCCATGCTGTAGTCGAACAGTCCGCTGCAGAAAAAGCAGGTTTACAACCCAATGATAAAATTATTACGGTAAATCATCAGCCTATGGATTGGCAATCGTTGGTTGAAACGGTGCAGACAGGTAAGACATTGGAATTAGAATTAGAACGTGACGGACAGCGTTTGAATGTGATGCTACAGCCAATTTTTTCAGCGAAAAATCAGCAGTATCTTATCGGTATTCAACCGACAGTTCAGCCCTTAGCTGCAAAGTATCGAACTGAATTAAAGTATGATATTCTTAGTGCTTTTTGCAAAGCTCTTGAGAAAGTTGCCAGTCTGGTAAAAAACATTATACAGTTTGTGTTTAGCCTAATTACAGGTGATATCTCTTTTAAAAATGTCGGTGGGCCAATTGCGATAGCAAAAGGTGCGGGATTAACCGCAGAAATTGGCTTGATTTACTATCTGAGCTTTATGGCATTAATCAGTGTTAATTTAGGGGTTATGAATTTGTTCCCTATTTTACCATTGGATGGAGGACAGCTCGTTTTATTGGCTGTTGAGGCTATTCAACGTAAGCCATTATCTGAGAAAATTCAGTTAAGGTTTCAGCAAATCGGTGTAGCTTTTGTACTGACTCTGATGGTTTTTGTCTTATTTAATGACTTAATTCATTTCTGATAACAAGCGGTCAGAAATTCAAATAATTTTACAAACTAATAGGATCTTTCAATGAAAAAACTATTACTTTCTACGTTATTAGCAGCGAATGGAGTAGCTTTCGCTGCGCCTTTTGTTGTTCAAGATATTCGTGTTGATGGGGTGCAACCTGCAACAGGCGAAGCAATAATTGCTAATATTCCTGTTAAAGTTGGACAACGTGCTACCGATAATGATGTTGCCAATGTGGTACGCCAATTATTTGTACAGAATTTATTTGATGATGTGCGAGCAACTCGTGAAGGCAATACTTTAGTGATCAAAATTACGGAGCGCCCGATTATCAATAAAGTGGATATCGTCGGTAATTCCGCTATTCCCAAAGATCCTTTAGAGCAAAACTTAAAAGCAAACTTAATTAATAAAGGTGAAGTGTTTGATGCTCAACGCTTATCTGCATTTAAAGAAGCATTATTAGAGCATTATCACTCTATGGGGCGCTACTCTGCGCAAATTGATACTCAAACTGTGCGTAATGAAAATGGTGGAGTTGATATTAAATTAGATATTAAAGAAGGTGATGTTGCTTACGTAAAACGGATTAATATTGAAGGAAATCAAGCGTTTAGCAGCAAAGAATTGATCAAAAGGCTTGATATTCAACCGGATGTTTCTTGGTGGAACATTTTCCAGAGTAGTAAATTTGAGCAACCTGCGTATAACCGTGATTTAGAAAATCTACGTGATTTTTATTTAAATCAAGGCTATGCGAAATTTGCTTTAACTGGAACAGATGTGCAGTTTAGCGATGATAAAAAAGAGGTGGATTTAACCTATAAAATTAGCGAAGGTCTTCCGTATCATATCAGCGCAATGCAAGTGGTTGGTAATACTGGGAAATTAGATAAAGAATTGAGTGGCGCATTGAAGGGCTTTGAAGCAGGACAATTATTCCGTAAAAGTGATTTAGTGAAGATAGAAGAAGAACTCAAAGAGATTTTAGGCAGAAATGGCTACGGCGCGGCAAAAGTTGATCTTTACCCAGTATTTGATGATGAAAATAAAACCGTTCGGATTAATTTCGTCGTGGATGCCGGAACACGTATGTACGTGCGTAAAATTCGCTTTGAAGGCAATGATGTCACTGCAGATTCAACGTTACGCCGTGAAATGCGTCAGCAAGAAGGTGCATGGCTATCGACTTCAGCAGCAGCTTTAGGTAAATCTCGTCTAGAGCGTACTGGCTTCTATGAAAGCGTTGATTTAAGCTACCCTGTGGTAGAAGGTACGGATGATCAAGTGGATTTGGTATATAAAATCCGTGAGCGCAATACAGGTAGTATCAGCTTTGGTATTGGTTATGGAACAGAAAGTGGTATTAGCTATCAAGCTGGGATCAAGCAAGATAACTTCTTAGGTATGGGGTCAACGATTAGTCTGAATGGTACACGCAATGACTATGGTACAAGCGTGAGTTTAGGCTATACCGAACCATACTTTACTAAAGATGGCGTAAGCCTTGGTGGAAACGTATTCTATGAAGATTACGACAACTCAAAAAATGACAATGTAGCGAGCTATAAACGTCGTACTTATGGGGTAAATGGGACTTTAGGTTTCCCTGTTGATGAAAATAACTCTTACTACTTAGGGTTGGGTTATACGCACGATACGATTAAAAATGCACGTCGTGAATATAACCGTGAGTTATATGTACGTTCAATGAATTATCCGATTGATGACAATTCGGATTATTACCCAAGAATTAAGGCAAATGACTTCGATTTTTCATTTGGTTGGAACTATAACAGTCTTAACCGTGGTTACTTCCCAACAGAGGGTAGCGTAGCATCCATTGGTGGTCGTGTTACAATTCCTGGCTCTGATAATAAATTCTATAAAATCAGTGCAGATTTCCGTAACTACTATCCATTAAACCGCGAACATAAATGGGTACTGTCCACAAAAGCAGGGGTATCTTATGCAAATGGCTTTGGCGGTAAATTATTACCGTTTTATCAAAATTATAGCTTAGGTGGTATCGGCTCTTTACGAGGCTTTGCTTACGGCGGGGTTGGGCCATTAGCAATTTATCGTGGTGATAATGGTGAATTCACCCATGTAAATGGCGATGTTGTTGGCGGAAATGCGATTGCAACAGCAAGTGTAGAACTTATTGTGCCAACGCCATTTGTGAGTGAAAAATTCCAACATAATGTAAGAACTTCGTTCTTTGTTGATGCTGGTAGCATCTGGAATACGAAATGGAAAAAAGATGTTTACCCAGGTTTAGATAATTACAAAGATTATAAACGTGTGCGAGCATCAGCAGGGATTGCGTTCCAATGGAACTCTCCAATCGGCCCATTGGTATTTTCTTATGCGAAACCGTTTAAGAAATATGAACGAGATGAGCTAGAACAATTCCAGTTTAGCATTGGTGGCTCATTCTAATTCTTGCAAGCGGTGTAATATTCAGGATATTTTGCAAGAATATTTCAAACTCACCGCTTATCTCTTTTATTTATTAAGGATGTTTTATGAAGAAATTATTTAAATTAGCAGCAATTAGCAGTGCATTAGCATTCGGTGCAAATATCGCTCAAGCAAGCGATAAAATTGGTTTTGTTAATAGTGGTTTTTTAGTGCAAAATCACCCTATTGCGGTGGAAGCAGAGCAAAAATTTGCTGCTTTTATGCAAGAAAATCAATCAAAATTTGAAGCGGAAAGCAAAGCTTTAGCAGAGGAAGAGCAAAGCCTGATTGCAGAGCGCGATAAAATTAATGCAAAAGATCGAGCGTTAGCTGAAGAAGGGCAAAAATTTGAAGCTGAGGTGCAAAAATTCCAAAAAGATCAAACTGCGTTAGAAAGTGCAATCAAATCTAAAATGGCAGAATTAGATAAAAATACGCGTTTATCAACCAAGCAAAAAAATGCAGAGTTAGAAAAAGCGTTAGGCAAGCGCATGAAAGATATCGAAAATCGCGGTAAAGCATTGCAAAAACGCCAAGCAGATTTTGCTAAAAAAGCAGAGCCTTTCCAAAAAGAAGCGGCAGATTTCCAAAAGAAAGGTGAAGCTTTTGAACAAAAAGCTCGAGCTTTCCAAGAGCGTATTGAACAAGCAAATAAAGATGCAGGAGGTTTATCACCTGTAGAAGTACGTCAAAATGTTGCTAAAAGCATTGATAATGCAATTAAAAAAATTGCTAAAGATAAAGGTTATACCATCGTACTTCCATTAGAGGCGTCTGCACCAATTTACCTAGCTGATGAAAAGGCAGATTTAACCGAAGCTGTATTTTTAGAAGTGGGGGGAAAATTACCTTTGGAACAACCGAAAGCTGAAGAGAGTAAAGCAGAAGAAACTAAACCTGAAGAAGCGAAAAAATAATGAAGATATTCCGTTTAGCAGAGCTGGCGGAGCAGATCGGCGGTACTCTTAAGGGTAACGCCGATTTGGCTATTCAAAGCATTAGCGCATTGTCTAATGCAACAGCCCAGCAGATAACTTTTATTTCTAATATTAAATATCGTTCACAGTTGTTTGAAAGCCAAGCTGGGGCGATTATTGTCACTCAAGGCGATGTTGAGTTTTGTCGAGCAGATCAAAATCTCATTATTGTAGATAATCCTTATCTTGCTTATGCTCAATTGGCACAATATATGGATAATACGCCCAAAGCTGCGCATGGCATTGCATCTAGTGCTGTCGTATCTCCTGATGCCAAATTAGGGCAAAACGTTTCGATTGGGGCAAATGCTGTGATTGAAAGCGGTGTGGAAATTGGCGATGATGCAGTAATTGGTGCCGGTTGTTTTATTGGCAAAAACAGTAAAATTGGGGCGAGAACTCAACTTTGGGCAAATGTATCCATTTATCATCACGTACAGATAGGTACTGATTGCTTAATTCAATCATCAGCTGTGATTGGTAGCGACGGTTTTGGTTATGCTAACGATAAAGGTCAGTGGATTAAAATTCCGCAAACAGGTGGTGTTATCATTGGTAATCGAGTTGAAATTGGTGCTTGTACCTGTATTGACCGAGGTGCTTTAGATCCAACGGTGATTGAAGATAATGTCATTATTGATAACCTTTGCCAAATTGCTCACAATGTACATATCGGTTACGGCACAGCAGTAGCTGGTGGGGTGATTATGGCTGGTAGCTTGAAAGTAGGGCGTTTCTGCCAAATTGGGGGCGCAAGTGTGATCAACGGTCATATGGAAATTTGCGATGGTGCAATTATTACCGGTATGGGTATGGTAATGCGTCCAATTACTGAAAAAGGTATCTACTCATCAGGTATCCCATTGCAGCCTAATAAAGAATGGCGCAAAACTGCAGCATTAGTAATGAATATTGATGAAATGAATAAGCGTTTAAAGATGCTTGAAAAACGTTTAAGTGAATAATTTTTCTTAATTTTGAAGAGGTTTTACAGTGACAACGGAACTACAAACAGAAAATCGTGAGCCGAGAATTATCGAAGTAACCGAGATTATGGAAATGCTACCGCACCGCTATCCATTCTTATTAGTGGATCGAGTGGTGGATTTTGAAGAAGGACAGTGGTTACGAGCCGTAAAAAATGTGAGTGTTAATGAGCCATGTTTTACAGGTCATTTCCCGAATACACCGATTTTCCCAGGCGTATTAATTTTAGAAGCTATGGCACAAGCCACTGGTGTACTAGCGATCAAAAGCTATGGAAAATTAAAGGAGAATGAGCTTTACTATTTTGCTTCTATTGATAATGCCAAGTTTAAACAACCCGTTGTACCAGGCGATCAAATGGTTATCGAGGTAAACTTTGTGAAAGAAAAACGCGGCATTACATTATTTACAGGCAAAGCATTAGTGAATGGCAAAGTTGCCTGTGAGGCAGAATTGAAATGTGCTCGCAGATAATAGACCTTAGGTTCCGGGAGGTAATATGCAATTAATTGATCCTACAGCCAAAATTAGCCCGCTTGCCGTGATTGAAGAAGGTGCGGTTATTGGAGCTAATGTTGAAATTGGCGCTTTTTGTGTGATTGGTAAAGACGTTAAAATTGGCAAGGGTACAAAAATCCATTCGCATGTTGTTATTCAAGGCGATACTGAAATTGGTGAATACAACCAGATTTTCCAATTTGCCAGCATTGGTGAAATTAACCAAGATTTGAAATATAACAATGAGCCAACAAAAACCATTATTGGTCATCGAAACCGTATTCGAGAGAGTGTAACTATTCACCGTGGTACAGCACAAGGCGGTGGTGTAACTCAAGTAGGCGACGATAATTTATTTATGATTAACTGCCATATTGCACACGATTGTAAAATTGGTAATCGCTGTATTATTGCTAATAATGGTACGCTGGCAGGGCACGTGACACTTGATGATTTTGTGATTGTTGGTGGAATGTCTGCTATTCACCAATTTGTGGTCATAGGTTCGCATGTGATGCTTGGTGGAGGCTCGATGGTAAGTCAAGATGTCCCACCTTATGTGATGGCGCAAGGCAACCATGCCAGACCGTTTGGTGTAAACTTAGAAGGGTTAAAACGTCGTGGGTTTGAAAAAGCGACTATGCACGCCATTCGCAATATCTATAAATTGATTTATCGCAGCGGTAAAACAATCGAAGAAGTGCTTCCTGATATTGAACAGTTTGCTAAAACAGAAGCCGCTGCTAGCTTGTTCCTTGATTTCTTTAAACGTTCAACTCGAGGCATTATTCGTTAATAGCAAGCGGATAGTTTTTAACTAAATTTTGCAAAAATTTATTAAACTCAGTGTTTGTAAATCTTAAAAAGCCGCATCTTGATGCGGCTTTTGCATTTAAGTAATTTACAGCGCTTTCAAAATATCGTCCACACGTTCTTTGGCATCACCAAATAACATTTGGGTATTTTCTTTAAAGAACAGTGGATTTTGAACACCTGCATAGCCTACTGCCATTGAGCGTTTAAACACGATAACGTTTTGTGCTTTCCACACTTCTAACACTGGCATACCTGCAATTGGGCTTGATGGATCGTCCATTGCCGCTGGGTTTACCGTATCATTTGCCCCGATAACCAATACTACGTCAGTGTCCGCAAAATCGTCGTTGATTTCGTCCATTTCAAGCACCACATCGTAAGGTACTTTTGCTTCTGCCAGTAACACGTTCATATGCCCTGGTAAGCGACCAGCCACTGGGTGGATGCCAAAACGCACATTTACCCCACGTTCACGCAATTTCGCTGTGATTTCTGCGACTGGATATTGTGCTTGAGCCACAGCCATACCATATCCTGGTGTGATAATCACAGAGCTTGCATTTTTGAGCATTTCAGCCACTTCTTCTGCGGTGGTTTCACGGTGTTCGCCGTAGTCTTGCTCTGAGCCTGAAGCTTGAACTTCTGTGCCGAAACCGCCAGCAATCACGCTGATAAATGAGCGGTTCATCGCTTTACACATAATGTATGAAAGAATTGCACCAGATGAACCCACTAATGCACCAGTTACGATAAGCAAATCATTACTTAACATAAAGCCAGCCGCTGCTGCTGCCCAACCTGAATAAGAGTTCAACATTGACACCACTACTGGCATATCCGCACCACCGATAGAAGCCACTAAATGCCAACCGAATAGCAGTGCGATCGCTGTCATCACTAATACAGGGAAAAGATTTTCAGGTTTGTTGATAAAGACGATCATCAACAAGGCAGAAACCACTAATGCCGCTAAATTCCATTTATGTTTGTGTGGAATGTTTAATGCTGCAGAGGAGACTTTTTTTCCTAAGAATTTACCGCTTAATTTACCGTATGCGACTAATGAGCCTGAGAAGGTTACCGCACCGATAAAGATACCTAAGTAAACTTCCACATTGTGGATGGTTTGCATTGCGGGTTCTAAATCGTGAGCAAGTCCATAGCTATTAAAGCCAACCAGCACTGCGGCTAAACCTACAAAGCTGTGCAGGATTGCCACAAGCTCTGGCATTTCGGTCATTTCCACTTTTAACGCTTGGCGGATACCGAGATAGCCCCCAATCGCCATTGCGATTAAGATAAATAAAATGCCTGAAAAGCTTGATGTGGATTCTGGCCCGAAAATCGTTGCGACTAAGGCAATGCCCATACCGACAATACCATACCACGCCCCAGCTTTGGCGGTTTCGTGTTTGGAAAGCCCTGCAAGGCTCATAATGAAAAGAATTGCTGCGATGATGTAGGCAGCTTGTACTAAACCAAATGACATTGTTGCCCCCTTAACCTTTTCTGAACATCGCTAACATTCTTTGGGTCACTTTAAAGCCACCAAAGATATTGATACTTGCCACTAAAATCGCAATAAAGGCAAGAATACTGATAAAGAAATTACCGCCTTGTGCAATTTGTAGTAAAGCCCCCACGATGATAATGCCCGAAATCGCATTCGTTACCGCCATTAATGGGGTGTGTAAGGCGTGGCTAACATTCCAAACTACATAATAACCGACCACGCAAGAAAGGACGAAAACGGTAAAGTGAGAAAGGAATGCCGCAGGTGCGACTGACATAATGAGTAAGAAGGTTAAAACCCCCGCACCTAATAAGCCATATTTCACTTTTGGATTTGCAGGTTTTTCTGCTTTTTCAACCGCTTGTTCAACAGGTTTTGCTTGTTGTTGCGGTTGAGCAGAGACTTGAATTGGTGGGGCAGGCCAGGTAACTTCACCATCACGGATCACGGTTACACCACGTTGAACCACATCTTCAAAATCAATGAAGATATTGCCATCTTTCTCTTTGCAGAGCAGTTTAAGCAAGTTCACTAAGTTTGTGCCGTAAAGTTGTGAAGATTGAGTTGGTAAACGGCTTGGGAAATCGGTATAACCAATCACTTTCACTTGATTTTCAGTGGTGACTACTTTACCTGCTTCGGTATAGTCGCAGTTACCGCCCGTTGCTGCCGCTAAGTCCACAATTACCGAACCTGGTTTCATTGAATCTACCATCTCTTTGGTAATTAAGCGTGGTGCTTGTTTACCCGGAATAGCTGCAGTGGTGATAATAATGTCAACCTCTTTGGCTTGTTCTGCATAAAGTGCCATCGCACGTTTATTGAACTCTTCCGACATCACTTTGGCATAGCCATCGCCACTACCGCCTTCTTCTTGGAAATCAATTTCCAAAAACTCAGCACCCATGGATTGCACTTGCTCTTTCACTTCTGGGCGAGAGTCAAAGGCACGCACAATCGCACCTAAGCTATTTGCCGCCCCGATAGCTGCAAGACCTGCCACACCAGCACCAATCACAAGCACTTTTGCAGGTGGTACTTTACCTGCGGCGGTAATTTGCCCAGTGAAGAAACTACCAAATTCGTGAGCGGCTTCAATGACGGCACGATAGCCTGAAATGTTTGCCATTGAACTGAGTGCATCAAGAGATTGAGCACGAGAAATACGAGGGACAGCATCCATCGCTAACACGTTAATTTTTTTCGCAGAGAGTTTTTCCATTAACTGCGGATTTTGTGCAGGATAGATGAAAGAGATAAGGGTGGCCCCTTCTTTGATAAGCGCAATTTCATTATCGTTGGGTGCATTCACTTTTAAAAGAATGTCCGCAGCCCACACTTCTTCTGCTTTGCCGATTTTAGCACCTGCTTGTGCAAAAGCACTATCTTCAAAGCTGGCTTTAAAGCCGGCATCGTGTTCTACGATTACCTCAAAGCCCAATTTTAAGAGCTGTTGAACCGTCTTTGGCGTTGCCGCTACGCGACTTTCGCCATTCAACAATTCTCTTGGTACACCTATAAGAAGCATAAAAACTCCTATTGGTTAAAATGAGAACGGGTTGTAAAAAGAGCTTAACTGTACCATTTATTTTTATGGTTGGGTAAAATTTTTCTAATCAATTCAGGAAATCTGTCGTGAGTGGGCGAAATAAAAAAATTCTCACTGATTTTCAATTTAATGTTTGGTGTTATAAACGCTTTTTTGTTATATTTACGCCAATTTTTGCCCCTGTTTAACAGGGGATAATTTTATAGCAAGTTTGATTTACGGATTTCTTTATGTTTAAAAAATTTTTAGGACTTTTCTCTAATGACCTTTCTATCGACTTGGGTACAGCTAATACGCTTATTTATGTAAAAGGACAGGGTATCGTGCTTGATGAACCTTCTGTCGTAGCAGTGCGCCAAGATCGTATTGGTTCAGCTAAAAGTATCGCAGCCGTTGGCTCTAATGCAAAGTCAATGTTAGGTCGCACACCGAAAAGTATCGTGGCTATTCGCCCAATGAAAGATGGTGTAATTGCTGATTTCCATGTGACTGAGAAAATGTTGCAGCACTTTATTAAGCAAGTTCATAGCAACAATTTTATGAAACCTAGCCCACGTGTTCTTATTTGTGTTCCAGCAGGTGCTACCCAAGTAGAGCGTAAGGCAATTAAAGAATCGGCAATGGGAGCAGGAGCGCGAGAAGTTTATCTAATTGAAGAGCCAATGGCTGCCGCTATTGGTGCAGGTTTGCCAGTAACAGAAGCTGCGGGATCTATGGTGATTGATATCGGTGGTGGTACAACAGAGGTTGCGGTGCTTTCTTTAAATGGTATTGTGCATTCTTCTTCTGTGCGTATTGGTGGTGATAAGTTTGACGAGGCGATTATTGCTTATGTGCGCCGTCACTATGGTTCTGCAATTGGTGAAACAACGGCTGAGCGCATTAAGAAAGAGATTGCTACAGCAGTTATCCAAAGCGAAGATGAAATTAAAACGACAGAAGTACATGGCCATAACTTGGCAGAAGGTGCGCCACGTACCTTTGAATTAAATTCAAAAGACGTGTTAGAAGCGATTGAGCAACCATTATCAGGCATTGTTGAAGCGGTTAAAGGAGTATTAGAGCAATGTCCTCCAGAGCTAGCAGCAGATATCTTTGAGCGAGGCATGGTTTTGACAGGTGGTGGTGCATTATTGCAAAACTTAGATGTATTGCTTTCTAATGCAACAGGTGTTCCGGTGATTGTTGCTGAAGATCCATTAACTTGTGTAGCACGTGGTGGTGGTAAAGCATTAGAGATGATCGATACTCATGGTGGCGATCTATTTAGTGACGATAACTAAATTTATTTGAGATAGATAGCGCCAAATGGACAATAAGTTTTTATTGTCCATTTCATTTTTTCCTTCCATTACGATTTTAGTGAAATTCAGATGAAGCCTATGTTTGCAAAGACTCCTTCGCTGGGGGTTAGATTTTTTTTAGCAGTTACTATGTCTATTGCATTGATTTTGCTTGATGGAAGAAGCAATGCAATGATTCAGATGCGTAACGTGCTAGAAAGCGCGGTGAGCGGGCTTTATTATTTTTCAAATACACCAAGAACGGTTTTGGATGGGGTGAGTAATAATTTCATTGGTAGCCAAAAACTACAGTTAGAGAATCAAGCCTTAAAGCAACAACTTTTAGAAAAAAATAGTGATTTATTATTGCTTGATCAACTCAAGGTTGAAAATAATCGTTTACGCTTATTGTTGAGCTCTCCACTACGTCAAGACGAATATAAAAAAATTGTTGAGGTGCTGACGGCAGAAATGGATGCTTATCGACAACAAATTATCATCAACCAAGGTAGTCATGATGGCGCATTTGTTGGGCAACCAGTAATTGATGAACGAGGGGTGGTTGGGCAAGTTATCTCTGTAGGAGAGACGAGTAGCCGAGTATTGCTTGTTACTGATGTAACTCATGGTATTCCAGTCCAAGTTTTACGTAATGATGTGCGCGCTGTAGCAAATGGCACGGGACATAACGATGAGCTAATTTTAGAAAATATGCCACGAGGAGTGGATATTGAAACAGGTGATGTTCTTGTCACCTCTGGCTTAGGGGGGCGATTTCCAGAAGGTTATCCAGTTGCCATTGTGGAAACAGTTCAAAATGATGGTTCAAGTCATTTTGCGCGAGCCACCGCACGTCCGCTTGCTTCATTAGAGCGCTTGCGTTATCTCTTGTTATTATGGCCGATGGGTGAAGACCGTCATAAATCACTTTCTCCTCAGGGCGTACGAGACGTTGTTGAAGAACGTCGTAATAGTTTAAACCCGATTGAGCGAATGAATAAAAAAGAAAAACTTAATCCGGATGTTAAGCCTGAACCGAAAGAGAATAATGAAATGCTAGAGAATTCAGAAATTGAGCTGGATGACGGTGTTGATCACAGCACTGAAGAAGGGGCTGAGTAATGCGGCATAATATCATTTTCAAATTACTCATCATTGCCTTTCTTTTTACCGTTGCGTTTGTGCTTGAAATAATGCCATGGCCGGTTGGTTTTCAAGGTCTACGTCCAGCTTGGATTGCGTTAGTACTCATTTACTGGGCATTGGCATTACCGAATAAAATTAGTGTAGGCACAGCCTTTGCTGCTGGCATTGTGTGGGATCTGATCCTTGGCTCCATTTTGGGGATTCATGCCTTAGTTTTATCAGTAGCGATCTATTTTGTGGCGAAACATCACTTAATTTTACGTAATCTGTCACTCTGGTTGCAAGGTATATTAGTGATGGCATATGTTGTCTTAATTCGCCTTTTTATTTTCTTGGTAGAATTAGTGCTACACGGAGCAGAATTTAATAGCCAAGAATTACTTGGTGCGGTCATTAGCGGTGTACTCTGGCCGTGGATTTTCTTGCTAATGCGTCAAATTCGACGAGGTTTACATTTACGCTAAATGCTATGAATAGCCTATATTTTGATTTTTCTGACGATTTTCGACCGCTTGCGGCAAGAATGCGTCCTCGAAATTTAAGTGAATATATTGGGCAATCCCATCTGATCGGCGAAGGCAAACCCCTTCGCCGTGCTATTTTGTCTAAACATAGCCACTCAATGATTTTTTGGGGGCCTTCCGGCACAGGAAAAACCACATTGGCAGAAATTATCGCTGCTGAATTAGATGCGGAAGTGGAACGCATTTCGGCGGTAACCAGTGGTGTAAAAGAGATCCGAGAAGCGATAGAGCGAGCGAAATTGAATAAACAAACTGGACGGAGAACGCTCTTATTTGTTGATGAAGTCCATCGTTTTAATAAAAGCCAGCAAGATGCCTTTTTACCCCATATTGAAGACGGCACCATTATTTTTATCGGGGCGACGACGGAAAATCCATCGTTTGAATTGAATAACGCGCTACTTTCCCGAGCAAGAATTTATATTCTCAAGCCGTTACAAGCGGTTGAAATTGAAAAAATTTTGCAAAATGCACTGAATGACAGTGAACGAGGCTTAGGCTCGGAAAAATTAGTGCTTGAAGATAATGTGCTTTCGTTGCTCGCTGATTATGTCAATGGCGATGGGCGCTTTGCTCTGAATTGTCTTGAATTAATGGCAGATATGGCAGAAGTGACAGCACAGGGAAAAGTGCTGAATAAAACACTTTTAGCCGAAGTGCTAGGCGAACGCCAAGCTCGCTTTGATAAGGGCGGCGACCGTTATTATGATCTGATTTCTGCTTTGCATAAATCGGTGAGGGGATCATCGCCAGATGGGGCATTATATTGGTATGCTCGTATTCTGACAGCAGGCGGTGATCCGCTTTATGTGGCTCGCCGTTTGCTTGCAATAGCCAGCGAAGATATCGGCAATGCCGACCCTCGTGCGATGCAGGTTGCCCTTGCTGCTTGGGATTGCTATACCCGAGTGGGGGCTTATGAAGGGGAAAGAGCGATTGCACAAGCGGTCATCTATCTTGCCGTCGCCCCAAAAAGTAATGCGGTCTACAACGCTTTTAATGCCGCTAAAAAACTCGCCAAAGAAGGCAAAGATTATGATGTGCCAGAACATCTACGCAACGCCCCAACCAATCTAATGAAATCACTTGGTTATGGCGAAGAATATCGCTATGCCCACAATGAGCCAAATGCCTACGCCGCAGGGGAAAACTACTTCCCACCAGAACTAAAAGATACCCAATTTTACTTCCCGAATGACAGGGGAATGGAAAAACAGATTAAAGAGAAAATGGCGTGGTTAGCGAGTTTAGATGAGCAGAGTAATCAGAAAAGATACCGATAATTTGTAGGGGCGGACCGATGTATCCGCCCGATTATACCAACGATTTTTAGGGCGGACACATCGGTCCGCCCCTACGAATTTTGTGAAAACATCAATGAAATTAAAAGATAAAATCTCCCAAGCTTTTAGCAAAGACGGCACGCTCAGTCAAAACATCAACGGTTTTCGTCCCCGTGATGCCCAATTACAGATGTCGCAAGCGGTTGGAAAGGCAATAAATTCTGCAAATTCTGTGGTGATTGAAGCGGGAACTGGCACGGGAAAAACCTTTGCTTACCTAGTTCCCGCTTTGCTTTCAGGTAAAAAAACGATCATTTCAACAGGCTCTAAAAATCTACAAGATCAGCTATTTAAGCGAGATCTGCCAACCATTCAAAAAGCACTCAAGTATTCAGGCAAAATTGCTTTACTCAAAGGGCGAGCGAACTATCTCTGTTTAGAGCGTTTGGATCAAGTGACTGCGATGGGGGTATTGGGCGATAAAACGGTACTTGCGGATCTCGGCAAAGTTCGCCGTTGGCAAACGGGAACAAAAACAGGGGATTTAAGTGAATGTATTGAAATTGCCGAGGATAGCCCGATTCTACCGCAGTTGGTTTCAACGACAGAAAGCTGTTTAGGCTCGGATTGCCCAAATTATAAAGATTGCTATGTGGTACAAGCTCGCCGAAAAGCGATGGAAGCAGATCTGGTGGTCGTTAATCATCATCTGTTTTGTGCCGATATGGCAGTGAAAGAGACGGGGTTTGGCGAGCTAATTCCTGATGCCGAATTAGTGGTTTTTGATGAAGCTCACCAGCTTCCCGATATTGCCAGTCAGTATTTTGGTTTATCGCTCACTTCTCGCCAACTTTTTGATATTTGTAAGGATACCAACATTGTTTATCGCACGGAATTAAAAGACGCTAAACAGCTTGGTACAGCCGCCGATCATCTGCAAAAAGTGATTCAAGATTTCCGTTTATTGCTTGGCGATGGCTCAGTTCGGGGCAACCTGCGAGAAATTTTTAATGATCGCAAAGTGGTCGAGGGTATCAATAAGTTGAGCGAAAATATCGATTTTTTAAGCGAAGTGGCGAAAAAATCACTTGGTCGTTCTGAAACTCTCGATAAAATTTTTGAACGCCTTGCGGAAGTGAAAGTGTTGCTCAAAAAATTAACCGATACCACAGTGACAGGCTACTGTTATTGGTATGAAGCGAATGGGCGATCTTTTGGGCTACATATCACGCCATTAACCGTTTCCGATAAATTTGGCGAACAGCTCAAGGCACAGAAAACCGCGTGGGTCTTTACTTCTGCAACACTTGAAGTGGGTGGAAATTTCGATCACTTTTGCAACCGCTTGGGCATTGAAAATGCTGAGCAGATGGTGTTACAAAGCCCCTTTGACTATCAAAATCAGTCGTTGCTGTGCGTGCCACGTTTCTTGCCTGATACCAATAAATCTCACACCCTAACTGCTTTGGGGCAGATGTTAAAACCTGTGATTGAAGCCAATCATGGGCGTTGTTTCTTACTTTGCACATCCTATTTTATGATGCGTGGCTTGGCGGATTTTTTACGAGAACATAGCGACTTGAACGTGTTATTACAGGGTGAAACCAGCAAAAGCCGTTTGTTGGAAAAATTTGTAAAAGAGAAAAACAGCGTGTTAGTGGCAACCCAAAGTTTCTGGGAAGGGATTGATGTACGAGGTGATGCGTTATCACTGGTGATTATCGACAAATTACCTTTTACGGCTCCTGACGAACCGTTACTTAAAGCCCGTATGGAAGATTGCCAGTTGCAAGGGGGAAACCCGTTTAATGATATTCAAATCCCCGAAGCAGTAATTACCCTTAAACAGGGGGTAGGGCGATTAATTCGAGATGTGAGCGATAAAGGGGTAGTGATTATTTGTGATAGTCGTTTGGTGATGCGAAATTATGGGGCAACCTTCTTAAAAAGTTTACCGCCATCAGCACGTACACGAGATCTAACAAAGGTTATTCAGTTTCTTAAAAATGGATAAATCAATGCAAAACTTATTGAAAACAGTCGGGCAATTTGCCCGCTCCTTAGCGATTTTACTCTTTATGCTCTGGATTGGAAAAATACTGAATCGGCTAATTCCTGCCATTCCTGAAGGTATTTGGGGATTATTGTTACTCTTTTTCTGCTTAGTGACAGGGATTATTCAAAAAGCGTGGATTTTACCTATCGCTCGTATTTTTAACCGTTATATGCCTATCTGCTTTTTACCAATTTGTGTTGGGATTATGCAATACGGCGATGTGCTACAAACTCATTTTATCGATTTGGTACTGGCAAATATATTAAGTAGCGCTTTATCGCTCCTCATCATTGCTTTTATTGCAGAAAAATTATCTCACGAAGAAGAGGAAAATGAAAAATGACTTATCTCTTTTCTGGGCTCACAATCATGGCTTTTCTCATTGCAATTCGTTTAAGTCGTTTATTGAAGTCAAGTATTTTTAATCCTTTTATCCTCGCGTTACTCTTAATTATTGCTGTGTTATTGCTGGGGGATTTTTCGTATCAAGAGTATTATGCAGGTAACCAACCGCTTAATAGTTTATTGAATTTATCCATTGTTGCATTAGCGTTGCCATTTTATGAACAATTGCATCAAGTTAAGCGAAAATGGAAACAAATTTTAGCACTTTGTTTCATAAGTGCTGTGCTTACTATGCTAAGTGGAATGTATCTAGCAAAACTGTTTGGCGGAAGTGAAGAGATTATTGCTTCTATTGCTGGTAAGTCAGTAACCATGCCTATCGCACTATTAATTAGCCAAGAGCTAGGTGGTAACAACGCACTTACAGGTATAGGGGTTATGATTGCTGGTTTAACCGGTGCAGTATTTGGAACAATGCTACTCGGCATACTTAAAGTGAAACGCTTGTTTGCCATTGGTTTAAGTATGGGAGCAGTATCGCACGCGCTTGGTACGGCACGTAGTATGGAAATTGGTAACGAGGCAGCCAGTTTCGCAGCGATTGCTTTTGTGCTATGTGGTGTATTTTCTTCTTTTATCGCTCCTTTGCTATTGCGTTTAATTTTGTAAATTTTTCCTAAAAATTACCGCTTGTCAGGTGCAAATTTGGTGTAAAGCGGCTTTCGGCTTAAAATAGCTAAGATTTTTTAATGATTACCGAGATTATGAAACAAAAAAATATTTACTCGTTAGACGAGATGACTCAAGATCAAACCACTTGGCAGACTTTTAAACGTCTGTACCCGATGATTCATCCTTTCTTAGGCGGATTAATTGTTGCGGCGATTGCCATGATCTTAAATGCTGGTGCAGATGCTTACCTGATCACCATGCTCAAACCACTCATTGATGAAGGTTTTGGACAGGGGGCGGATCGTAATTTCTTAAAATATATGGCGTTTATCGTTGTAGGCTTAATTTTTGCACGCGGGCTAACCAGTTTTGTATCGAATTATTGTCTGGCTTGGGTGTCGGGCAAAGTCGTTATGACTATGCGTCAAAAAGTATTTAAACACCTGATGTTTATGCCAGTAGCCTTCTTTGACCAAAACTCATCAGGTAAACTTCTTTCACGTATCACTTACGATTCAGAACAAATTGCTAACTCGTCTGCATCGGCACTGCAAAGCGTAGTGCGTGAAGGGATTTATATTGTCTTCCTTGTCGCAACAATGTTCTATTACAGTTGGCGTTTATCCTTAGTGCTGTTTTTAATTGGGCCTGTGATTGCGATTTTAATTCGTTTAGTTTCGAAACGTTTTCGAGCTCTAAGTCGTAATATGCAAGAATCCATGGGGAGTATGACTGAATCTGCTGAGCAGATGCTACGAGGACATAAAGTCGTGCTTTCATTTGGTGGGCAAAAGGTAGAAGAAGAGCGTTTTAATCATTCAAGTAATGATATGCGCAGAAAAGGGATGAAAATGATGGCGGCAACCGCTATCTCAGACCCTATTATTCAAGTGATTGCTTCGCTTGCATTGGCTGTGGTGCTGTTTTTAGCAGGATCGCCTGAAATTATGGGGGATACGCTTACTGCTGGAGAATTTGCGGCAGTGATTGGGGCGTTAATGGGGATTTTGCGTCCACTTAAAACCTTAACCAATGTGAATGCCCAATTCCAACGGGGGATGGCTGCATGCCAAACACTCTTTACCCTATTTGATTTACCAACGGAAAAAGACACTGGCACACACAAAACCGAACGAGCCAAAGGTGATATTCGCTTTGATGATGTGACTTTCACTTACTACGGCAAAGATAAGCCAGCTTTGAAACAGATTTCATTTGAATTACCTGCTGGTAAGACCCTTGCATTAGTGGGGCGCTCTGGCTCGGGTAAATCAACAATTGCTAATCTCATTACTCGTTTCTATGAAATTGAGAGTGGTAAAATTTCACTTGATGGCGTAGATATTCAAGATTATGAGTTGAATAATTTACGTGCTCAATGTGCGATTGTTTCGCAACAGGTTCACTTATTTAACGATACGATAGCCAATAATATCGCTTACGCAGCACAAGATAAATTTAGCCGTGAGCAAATTGAACAAGCAGCACGGGCAGCCTATGCGATGGAGTTTATCGAAAATCTACCACAAGGATTGGATACAGTGATCGGTGAAAATGGCGTAAGCTTATCAGGCGGACAGCGTCAGCGTCTGGCAATTGCCCGTGCTTTATTGCGTAATTCACCCGTTTTAGTGCTTGATGAAGCAACCTCTGCATTGGATACGGAATCAGAACGAGCGATTCAAGCCGCCCTTGATGAGTTACAAAAAGATCGTACAGTGCTGGTGATTGCACACCGCTTATCAACGATAGAAAATGCGGATGAAATTTTAGTGGTAGATCACGGTGAAATTATTGAGCGAGGCTCGCATTCTGAGTTGTTGGCAAAAGGAGGGGCTTACAAGCAGCTACATAAAATGCAATTTAGTGAATAAGTTTAAATGTGCCGCTTTACATGCTGGGTTTTATTACAGACAAGCGGTTGTTTTAGCCACTAATTTTACAAAGTAACCCCAAAAATAAAGGGAGCATTCGCTCCCTTTGCTCTTACTGAATTTTGCAGATTATTCTTGCGTTTCTACCGCTTGTTCGGTATCCACTTCATCATCAGTGCTATTATCGTCCTCAATTTCGGCAATACGCTCTAAACCAACAACGCTTTCACCTTCAATGGTGCGGATAATGCGTACACCTTGCGTGTTACGTCCGACTAAGCTCACTTCACCTACTCGGGTACGAACCAGTGTGCCGCCATCGGTAATCAACATAATTTGGTCGCTGTCAATCACTTGAACCGCCGCAACCACTTTACCGTTACGCACGTTTACTTTGATGGATACCACCCCTTTGGTGTTACGAGACTTAGTTGGATATTCCGCTAATTTAGTTCGTTTACCATAGCCGTTTTGGGTCACGGTGAGAATTTCGCCTTCATTTTTTGGAATAACCAATGAAACGACCTTATCTTTATTGAGATCAACATCTGTTTCATCGTTTTCCTCAACCTCAACGAGTTCTACTTCGGTTTCTTCTGCATCATCAGCAAGTTCGGTGAGGGCTAATTTCATTCCTCGTACCCCCGTTGCGGTACGACCCATTGCACGCACCGCTGATTCTTTAAAGCGAACCACACGACCTTGTGCGGAGAAAAGCATAATTTCACTTTCGCCATCGGTAATATCTACCCCGATTAACTCATCGCCATCACGTAAATTTAACGCAATCAAGCCATTTGATCGGATATTGCTAAACGCATCAAGGGTCACTTTTTTCACGATACCGCTTGCCGTTGCCATTAGCACAAATTTATCTTCACTAAATCCATCTTTTTGAATTGGTAGGATAGAGGTAATGCGTTCGCCCGATTCTAATGGCAGAATGTTGATAATTGGTGTACCACGAGCTGCACGGCTGGCTTGTGGTAGCTGATATACTTTGAGTTGATAGACTCGTCCACGACTAGAGAAGCAGAGAATGACATCGTGGGTATTCGCAACCAATAATTTCTCAATGAAATCATCTTCTTTCATTTTGGTTGCTGATTTCCCTTTACCGCCACGACGTTGTGCTTCGTAATCGGAAAGTGGCTGATATTTTACATAGCCTGCGTGAGAGAGGGTAACAACCACATCTTCTGGGGCAATTAAATCTTCAAGATTAATATCACCAGAAGCTGAAGTGATCTCTGTACGGCGAGCATCGCCATATTCAGCACGTACTGCTTCTAATTCTTCACGAATCACTTCCATTAAGCGAGCAGGGCTATTTAAAATCAGTAAAAATTCGGCAATTTTAAGGAGTAATTCACCATATTCTTCCACGATTTTATCAAATTCTAAGCCAACTAAACGGCTTAAACGCATTTCTAAAATCGCACGGACTTGATCTTCCGATAAGCGATATTGGTCTCCGTGTCTGCCGTAATGATCTGCTAAATCTTCTAAACGGGCATCTGCTGAACCAGCTACTTCTAGTAATGCAGAGGCTAAGCCAATCCCCCAACTACGCTCTAATAATTTTTGGCTCGCTTCTTGGGTGGTTTTAGAGGTGCGGATCAGTTCAATGATCTCATCAATGTTAGCAAGGGCAATACCTAAGCCTTCTAAAATATGTGAACGTTCACGTGCTTTACGCAAATTGTAGATCGTACGACGAGTTACCACTTCACGGCGGTGATTGATAAAGGCGGCAATGATCTCTTTTAAGTTAAAAAGTCTTGGCTGACCGTGATCTAATGCCACCATATTGATCCCAAATGTTACCTGCATTTGGGTGAGGGCATAGAGCTGGTTTAATACCACTTCGCCAACAGCATCACGCTTGATATAGATTTCAATGCGAATACCGACTTTTTCACTGGATAAATCTTTGATATTACTAATACCATCAATTTTCTTATCACGCACTAATTCGGCAATTTTTTCCACTAATTTGGCTTTATTGACTTGGTACGGTAGTTCAGTAACGACAATTTGTTCTTTGCCATTGATATTTTCAACTTCGGCTTTGGCTCGCACATAAACTTTGCCTCGTCCTGTTTTGTAGGCATCTTCAATGCCTTTTCTGCCGTTAATTAACGCTGCTGTCGGGAAATCTGGGCCTGGAATATATTGAATAAGTTCATCAATACTGATAGCTTCATTTTCCATATAGGCAAGACAACCATCTAACACTTCATTTAGGTTGTGCGGTGGAATGTTGGTTGCCATACCGACCGCAATACCACTTGAGCCATTGACTAATAACGCAGGAATTTTGGTTGGTAACACATCAGGAATCATTTCTTGCCCATCGTAGTTAGGCGAGAAATCAACGGTTTCTTTGTCTAAATCGGTCAGCAATTCCTGTGTGATTTTTTGCATTTTCACTTCGGTATAACGCATTGCAGCTGCACTGTCGCCATCAATTGAACCAAAGTTACCTTGACCTTCTACCAGCATATAGCGTAGTGAGAATGGCTGTGCCATACGTACGATAGTATCGTACACTGCACTATCACCGTGTGGGTGATATTTACCGATAACATCGCCGACCACACGAGCCGATTTCACGAATTTTTTATTGTGGGTAATGCCATTTTGGTGCATAGAGAATAGCACACGGCGGTGAACTGGTTTTAAACCATCACGCACGTCTGGCAACGCACGTCCAACAATCACCGACATTGCATAATCAAGATAGGACGTTTTTAATTCGTCCTCAATACCGATGGGGGTAATGTCTTTGGATACTTCGCTCATTGAAAATTCCTGATCAAATGAAAAGAAAAAGCCCCAAGGTTTTTCCCTGTAGGCAAAATTATGCGGAGTATAGCATAAATCGGGGCTGATTTGGCGATTTTGTGAATTGACTTTCCGCTGTTTTCTGCTACTTTAGCCGCCATTTCCTGCATACAATTTAGATTAAGGAGCGAATATGCAAGAACGTTTAGTAACCTCGGCTCGTTCGGAGTCGTTGCTTAGCACGCACAAAGTGTTGCGTAATACCTATTTCTTACTTGGTTTAACCTTAGCTTTTTCCGCAATTGTTGCCACAATCACAATGCAACTTAATTTGCCAAGAATGCACTGGGGGATTATGCTTGCAGGCTTTTATGGTTTGTTATTTTTAACCAACGCTACAGCGAATAGTGCCGCAGGTATTGCCAGCGTATTTGCTTTAACTGGTTTTTTAGGCTATAGCGTAGGGACTATCTTAAATGTCTATTTAGGACATGGCATGGGGGATGCAGCAGCATTGGCTTTTGGTGCAACCGCATTAACTTTCTTTGCTTGCTCAGCCTATGTTTTAACCACTAAGAAAGATATGTCGTTTTTATCAGGAATGATGATTGCACTATTTGTGGTGTTATTAGTTGGCATTATCGCTAACATCTTCCTACAAATGCCAGCTTTAGCGTTAGCTTTAAGTGCATTATTTGTCGTATTTGCTACTGGCGGTATTTTATATTCCACCAGCAATATCATTCATGGGGGCGAAACGAACTATATTCGTGCAACGGTTGATTTATATGTTTCGCTTTACAACTTGTTCGTCAGTTTCTTACAAATTTTTGGCGTTTTAGGTCGCGATGACTAAGCTAGAATAAATTTGAAAAATGCCACAGTCTGTGGCATTTTTTGTTGCTATATACAAGCGGTCATTTTTGATGGATTTTTTGCAAAATGAATATGATTGAATTAAATGGACAACAATATCCTACCGATGAGTTTGGGTATTTAAAAAATTTAGATGATTGGAGCGAAGATTTAGCGATTGCCATTGCACATAAAGAGGGGATTGAGCTGAGCGAAGCCCATTGGGAAATCGTATTATTTGTGCGAGAGTTTTATCAAGAGTATAAAACTTCTCCAGCAATTCGTATGCTGGTTAAAGCGTTGGCACAAAAATTTGGCGAAGAAAAGGGTAATAGCCGTTATTTACAACGTTTATTCCCTGAAGGCCCAGCAAAGCAAGCCACCAAAATTGCAGGATTGCCAAAACCTGCAAAATGTTTATAAAAGAGATGAAATAATGAATAAACCGTTATCAATTTGTATTCTTCGCCTCTCTGCAATTGGGGATGTCTGTCATACGCTTGCGGTTGTTCAAGCAATTCAGCGACATTATCCAGATGCAGAAATTACGTGGATTATCGGCAAAACAGAAGCAAACCTGATGCAAGGTATTCCAAATGTAGCACTTGTTCCCTTTGATAAAAAAGCAGGCTGGAAAGGTATTTTTACACTTTGGAAACAGCTTTCAAACAAGCGGTTTGATTTTTTACTGAATATGCAAACAGCTTTTCGATCCTCAATTTTATCACTAGGCATTAAAGCGGATAAAAAAATCGGGTTTAACCGTGATCGAGCAAGAGAAGGGCAGTGGTTGTTTACTAATCAGAAAGTAGAAATGACAAGCTCGCCCCACGTGCTAGATGGGCAGATGATGTTTGCTAAAGCGATAGGGGTGCAAGATCTTTCAGTGCATTGGAATTTGCCAGTAAGTGAGCAAGCGCTAAATGATGCCGCACAGTTTATTGATTCTTCATGCAAGAATGTATTGATTGCGCCTTGTTCCAGTAAAAAAGAGAAAGATTGGTTGCCCGAACGCTATGGTGAAATTGCCCGTTTTCTGGAACAGCAGAATATTCATGTCTTAATTGCGGGGTCGCCTTCCGCATATGAGATGCAAACAGCCGCAGATATAGCAGCGCTTGCACCAAATTGTTGCAACATCGCTGGCAAAACCAACTTAAAACAGTTAACTGCATTAATTAAGCAAGTTGATTTGGTGATTTCCTCTGATTCTGGCCCAGCACACATTGCGACAACACAAAAGACACCGGTGATTGGGCTCTATGCATTGCATAATCCACGGCGTACAGGGCCTTACCAAGATTTAGATAAAGTTGTTTCGGTGTATGATCAAGCAATTCTTGAAAGTTATGGTAAACCTTGGCAGGAATTACCATGGGCGACGAAAGCGAAAGGCGAAAAATTGATGGATCGTATAACTGTTGAGCAAGTAATTGAAAAAGTGGTTGAAACCTTAAAGATAAACAGGTAGATTGTTTCTGTAATTTTTAATTTACAAGACAGGAAATAAAAATGAACAAGGTCGTTAATCAAGACAGTATTCACAATGTCAATATTGAAGAGGAATCAGTATTACTTACTCCTAAGGCACTAAAAGCAGAATTTCCACTTTCTGAAAAATTGCGTAAACAAATCGAAACATCACGCAAAGAAATTTCCGATATTATTCACAAACGTGACTCTCGTAAATTAATCGTGATAGGCCCTTGTTCTATCCATGATCCTAATGCAGCGCTTGAGTATGCAAAAAAATTAAAAGTACTTGCAGATAAATTATCAGATAAACTTTACATTGTAATGCGCGTTTATTTTGAAAAACCGCGTACGACTGTAGGCTGGAAAGGGCTCATTAATGATCCTAATTTAGATGGTAGCTTTGATGTGGAAAAAGGATTGAGAGTGGCTCGTAAATTGCTGTTAGACTTAGCTGAAATGGGATTACCGCTGGCAACTGAAGCACTTGATCCGATTAGTCCACAATATCTTGCTGATCTGTTCAGTTGGTCTGCGATTGGTGCAAGAACCACCGAATCTCAAACACACCGTGAAATGGCTTCGGGCTTATCAATGGCTGTTGGCTTTAAAAATGGTACAGATGGCAACTTAGGTGTCGCAATTAATGCAATGCAAGCTTCCGCCCAAGGGCATAGTTTTATTGGCATTAACCAGCAAGGGCAGGTAACGGTTCTAACCACCAAAGGCAATCCAGATGGACATGTGATTTTGCGTGGCGGTAAAACGCCAAATTTTGAAGCGAAATATGTGCAAGCATGTGAAGAAGCTCTACGTAAAGCAGGTTTACCCGAAGCGATTATGATTGATTGTAGCCATGGTAATTCCAATAAAGATTATCGCCGTCAGCCAATAGTAGCAGAAGATGCATTGCAACAATTATTGGCAGGAAATCACTCGATTATTGGTTTGATGATTGAGAGCCACCTATTCGAAGGTAATCAATCTTCCGAACAACCCTTTGAGCAGATGCAATATGGCGTATCAATTACAGATGCTTGCATTAGTTGGGAGACAACGGAAACGTTATTAGAGAACTTTGCGGCTAAATTAAGAAATGCATAATTAATGATGAATGGTAGGGCAGGGATTATGATGATCTCTGCCCATTTAAATATCAATTTTAGGGCAAGGATAGGCTTTGCTCTTTACGAAAGAATAAGAAATGAATAATCCTTTAACACCAATCCGAAATGAAATAGACCAAGTTGATCAACAACTTATCCAATTACTCGCAAAACGTCTTGAGCTGGTTGCAGAAGTTGGCAAAATCAAGCTTGAACATGGTTTGCCCTTATATGCTCCAGATAGGGAGGCTGCAATGATTGCAGCTCGCCGTGATGAAGCCGAAAAACAGGGGATTCCTGCGGATTTAATTGAAGATGTTTTACGTCGAGTGATGCGGGAGTCGTATATCAGTGAAAATCAGCATGGTTTTAAAGCGACAAATCCCGATATTCAGAAAATTGTTGTAGTGGGGGGACGAGGCAAACTTGGTGGACTGTTTGTACGCTATTTTGCACGTTCTGGTTATTACGTTGAGGTGCTTGGTGGACAAGATTGGCAGAACGCAGAATCTATTTTAAATAATGCAGATGTTGTTATTGTGTGTGTGCCAATAGATAAAACAGTGCAAGTGATTGAGCAGCTTCAACCTTATTTAACCGAAAATATGATTTTAGCGGATCTCACTTCGGTAAAAGCTCAACCATTAGCGAAAATGTTAGAGGTTCATGGCGGTGCAGTAGTCGGGCTGCACCCAATGTTCGGCCCTGATATTGCAAGCATGGCAAAGCAGGTGGTTGCATGCTGTAACGGGCGTTTTGCCGATCGCTATCAATGGTTATTAGATCAGATCCGCTTATGGGGGGCGAAGATCGAGCAGATTGATGCAACAGAACACGATCATTCTATGACTTATATCCAAGCGCTTCGCCATTTCTCAACCTTTGCCTATGGCTTGCATCTTTCCCGCCAACCAGTGAAGTTATCGCAATTATTGGCTCTTTCTTCGCCGATTTATCGCTTAGAGTTGGCGATGATTGGGCGGTTGTTTGCACAAGATGGGGCACTTTATGCGGATATTATTGCAGATAAGCCAGAGAATTTAAGTGTCATAGAGGCTTTGCAGCAAAGCTTTTCAGATAGTTTAAATTTCTTTAAACAAGGTGATAAACAAGGTTTTATCGAAACCTTTGAGCAAGTTCATCGCTGGTTTGGGGATTATTCCGAGCAATTTTTAAAAGAGAGCCGGAATTTATTGCAACAAGCCAATGATCTCCGAGTATAAATACAAAAACGGTGCAATTTGTAAAATTCATCGCAAATTGCACCGCTTGCTTTAGTGTGGTTAGTTTAGAGGTTTATCAAGCTGGATATCACTGACTAAACCTTTTTCATTGAAATAAACGAATAAGGTACGCTGGATAGGTTCTTCGTGCCCTTTTCTTTTGATGAAGACATAATCCCAGCGATCTTGCGCAAAATAGTCTTTTAATACCGGACTGCCAAGCAGGTAATGGACTTGCTCTTTATTCATACCCACTTTTAATTGATCGATATTCTCTTGTTCTAAATAGTTACCTTGTGGTACATCAATACGATACACAACTTTTTTTACTGTAGAACAAGCACTTACGCCAAGCGCAAGTAAAATCACCGCAATGAGAGACTTCATTTTCATAATCATACCTTTTATCAAAAAATTGTTGAAATAATACCTTGCTACTTGTTGCGTTGCAACTGATCACGCAAGTTGGCAGGTAAGCCTTTGATTGTGAGTGTGTCGTTTAGTTCGTCCCAAATAATGCGTTGGCTTAATAATTCGGCATCAAAACTAATGGTTACCCCTTTACCTGAACCAGAATATTTTGTGAGCGTTTTTAATGCATTGCGCACAGGTGGAATACTTTCTTCTAAATCGTACGCCTGATTTTGTGTAAAAGTAGCAAAATCTTGTTCATTTAAGTTTGGTAGGTTGGCCGACAGCTCTTGCAACGCGATTTCTTCACCGCTGTTCATTTGCCCTTTGCAGTAGTCGAATACCTGTTTTTTTACAGCTTGAGTTTGATTGCCATCTAATTCGCCTTGTTCGCAGTAGTCATGCACGGCTTGTAGTAATGTTTGGTTTTGTACTTGTGGATTTAGTCCTTCCTCCGCAGAGAGAAAGTCCATAAAGAAATCAGCCACTTTGCGTCCAACACGTCCTTTAATAAAGGTCAGATAGCGATTCGATTGTGCATTTAGTTTTAATTCTGTCAAATTGATACGGCAAGCAATGTCATATTGTGCAATTTCAAGATATTCGGTACGTTTTACATCTAATTGTTCATCGACCAGCATCGAGGCGCGGCTATCTAACAGAGCGATGAAGAGATATTCGGTCGCAAGGAAGGTATAACGGCATAAAATAAAAGTACCGCCTGATGCAAAGGAATATTTTGCCAATTCGCTCGCAAGCATTTTGGCACTACTATGGCTAAATGGTAGAAAGTCATGTTCACCTTCTAATAAGCGATTTAACTGCTGGGCAAAAATAGATTCGTCTTTAAATACACCATAGGCTTTTGCTTTACCTTGATAGGCTTGATGTAGTTGTAGCATCATTTGTTCAACTTCAGGACTAATTGCCAGTAGTTCATTACGAAGCACGGTATCTAGTTGAGGCGTTTCGCTCTCAGCATTTTGCTGAAGTTGATGTAGGACAATTTCGGTAACAGTAATACTCATAGAGATCCTTGCAAGCGGGTTAAAAGAGAGAAAATTTTGCAAAGTATTATAAGCTATTTACAAATCTGGAAAAACCTTTCAAACTGCACGAATTAATTACACTTTTAAAGGAAATACACATGACAAAAATTATTCATACCGAAAATGCACCAAAAGCGATTGGCCCTTATGTCCAAGCAGTTGATTTAGGCAACTTAGTTTTAACGTCTGGGCAGATCCCTGTTAATCCTCAAACAGGTGAAGTGCCTAGTGATATTGTTAAGCAAGCACGTCAATCTCTAGAAAATATCAAAGCAATAATTGAACAAGCAGGATTGGCGGTGGCGGATATTGTTAAAACAACCGTGTTTGTGAAAGATTTAAATGACTTTGCTGCGGTAAATGCGGAATATGAAGCCTTTTTCCGTGAAAATAATCATCCAAATTTTCCTGCACGTTCTTGCGTAGAAGTCGCGCGTTTGCCCAAAGATGTTGGCATTGAAATTGAAGCAATTGCAGTAAGAAAATGATAATTTCGGCACGCGCTGCGTGCCTTTTTTCTAGGATTTACAATGAAATTTATCTATCCCACTTGGCAAGTGCCAAATAATATTCAAGCGTTGAGTACCACTCGTATTGGTGGAGTAAGTCAAGTCCCTTTTGACAGTTTAAATTTAGGCAATCATGTCGGCGATGAGCCACTTGCCGTGCAGCAAAATCGCAAATTATTGCACGAAGTTGCTAAGTTGCCACAAGCGCCGATTTACCTTAATCAAATTCATAGTACTAACGTTGTGCGTTTGCCGCTTTCTGAGCATAGCGATCTGAATGCCGATGCTGTTTATACCAATCAACCAAATCAGGTTTGCCTTGTGATGACAGCAGATTGTTTGCCCGTGCTTTTTTGTAGTCAAGATGGCACAGAAATAGCAGCGGCTCATGCTGGTTGGAAGGGGTTATGCCATGGGATACTTGAGGCAACTGTTGCAGAATTTAAATGCCCTGCAAATGAGATTAGTGTTTGGTTAGCACCGGCAATAAGCCAAGCTGCATTCCAAGTGGGGGAAGAAGTTGTTGAACAATTTTGTGCGGTGGATAGCCAAGCAAGAGCAGCATTTGTTCCCGATCCCACAACAAGCGGTAAGTTTTTTGGCAATCTTTACCAAATTGCAAATCAACGACTGAGTAAGCTTGGTATAAGCAACATATCAGGAGGAGAATATTGTACTTATACGGATAAGGAAAACTTCTTTTCTTACCGAAGAGAGCAACAAACAGGAAGAATGGCAACATTAATTTGGCGGGAGGCATAAATGAAGGGTGGAAATCCACCTTTTTCGATTTCAAGCAGTTGTGTTACAATCGCGCACTATTTTATAAGTTTAATTAAAGAAAATCATGAGCAGAAAAAAGAAAACTCGCCGTATTACCGATATTATGCCTACTCGTAAGGCTGATAAACCTGTAGTGATGCCGAAAGTTGGGAAAAGCAAAAATCGTAAACCGACACGTTATGAGTTAGATTTGTTGGCAAAAGAAGCCAAGAAAAAGCGTAAACATAAAGGTTTACCTTCGGGGTCACGCACAATTGATCCTGCCGAGCAGAAAAAAGCGGAAGAGAAGGTGATAAAAGATAGCCGCATTGGTAGTAAGAAAAAAGTGCCATTAGTGGTGGAATTTATCAATCGTCCAGAGAAAAATGAATTTATTAAGCCTGTACCAGTGGAAGAAAAAGCGCGTCTTACACCGGAGCAAGAATTAGCGCAGTTAGAAAATAACGAATGCTTAAATCAGTTGCTTGATGATATTGAAGCAGGCAAAAAACTTTCTGTTGAAGATCAAAAATTTGTAGATGACTGTTTAGACAGAGTGCATGAATTGATGGAACAACTGGGTATTGTAGACGAAGACGAAAGTGAGGACGATTTATTACGCCAGTTTGAAACGATGGATGTTAATAAATTCCGTTAGATAGTATGTTATGTTACGATTTTTTCTATTAATTTTAGCGGTATTAGTCTTGCTATCGATGCTAGGTTATGCCGTTTATCTCTTTTCAAAATTGCGAAAGCAGAAGCAATTTTTTCAGCAAGCACAATATGCTAGAGGCTTGAATATTTGTGAAAGTGTGGAAATTATTGCAAAAGCAATGCAAAGTGGGCAGTGTGATTTATCTGAAGGTGTGTTACGCCTAAAGTCACTGTTAGATGTGTTGGGGCATAAATTGAGTTTGTATCCTGCAATGTGGGCGTTGTATCAGACGGTTGAAAATATGCCGATTCTGGAAGCTCGCAAACACTTAAAACGTAATGAACGAATGAAGCTAGATTTAGAACGCGAAGCGAAAGAAATTGAACTTGAAGAGTCGATCAACGCGGAATTAGTTACATTACTTGCTGAAAATGGCAAACGTAAACAAGAATATGAAAAGTTAGTGAAGTAGGTAGCAATGTCAGAGATTATCTGGGATATTGATCTCATTCAAAAATACAACCAGTCAGGTCCTCGCTATACGTCTTATCCGACAGCGTTGGAATTTAACGAATCTTATAACGATGATGATTTCAAAGCGGCAGCAGCTCGTTATCCAGATAAGCCGCTTTCGCTTTATGTGCATATTCCATTTTGCCATAAGCTTTGTTATTTCTGCGCATGTAATAAAATTATTACCCGTCATCAGCATAAAGTAGATATTTATCTCGATTATTTGGAAAAAGAGATCATCTATCGCTCTGCGTTATTCAAAAATCGCCAAGTAAGTCAAATTCACTGGGGGGGCGGTACGCCGACCTATTTAGACGAAGCCCAATCTGAGCGTTTAATGACAATGCTGAAAACGCATTTTAATGTGCGTGATGATGCTGAAATTAGTATTGAAATGGATCCGCGGGAAATTGAACTAGATATGCTGGATCACTTACGCAAAATCGGCTTTAACCGTATCAGTATGGGGATACAGGATTTCAATAAAGAAGTGCAGAAATTAGTAAACCGTGAACAAGATGAAGAGTTTATTTTCGCTTTAATGAAACGGGCGAAAGAGTTAGGTTTTGATTCGACGAATATTGATTTAATTTACGGCTTACCAAAACAGACGGTTGATAGTTTTATGTTTACTTTGGAGAAAGTGGTGGAGCTTAATCCTGATCGCATGAGTGTATTTAACTATGCCCACTTACCAAGCCGTTTTGCCGCACAGATCAAAATTAAAGATGAGATGCTGCCAGCACCTTCGACTAAACTTGATATTCTACAGCAGACGATCGAAAAGCTGGGAAATTCAGGTTACCAATTCATTGGTATGGATCACTTTGCCAAACCTGATGATGAATTAGCTATTGCACAAGCAAAAGGTGAGCTGCACCGCAATTTCCAAGGTTATACTACCCAAGAAGATGCCGATTTACTTGGTATGGGGGTGTCTGCAATCAGTATTCTTGGCGATAGCTATGCGCAAAACCACAAAGAGTTGAAACAGTACTATACTGAAGTGGAAATGCGGGGCATTGCGCTACATAAAGGCTTGATGCTGACGAAAGACGATTGTATTCGCCGTGATGTAATTAAAGGCTTAATTTGTAATTTCAAATTAGATTATGCGCTGGTTGAAAAACAGTATTCAATCGAATTTAAACACTATTTTGCTGAGGATTTGGCTTTACTTCAACCGCTTGTAAAAGATGGTTTATTAGATATCAATGATAATGATATTGTCGTTTCTCCTCGTGGGCGTTTGCTTATTCGCAATATCTGTATGTGTTTTGATATTTATTCAAGACAACAAGCGAAAAGGCAGCAGTTTTCTCGAATTATTTAACGCAAAACAAGCGCTCAATTTTGAGCGTTTTTCTGCAAAATGGAAAGAAGAATGAAAAGATACCCATATAGTTTGCTTTCTATCGCTGTTGCAGCGGCTTGTTATAGTAGCCAGGCAGCAGCTGATTTACGCAGCCAATGTTTAATCGGCGTGCCACATTTTAGTGGTGAAGTGGTGCAGGGTGAGCAAACCCAAATGCCAATCTATATTGAAGCGGATCGGGCGGTGATTAACCAACCTCATGATGCAACTTATAGTGGAGAAGTGAGTATTCAGCAAGGGAATCGCAGTATTTTTGCTGATGAGGTACGCGTAGAACAGCATGGTGAAATGGCGCGAATGGCATATTTGCGAGGTAATTTTGATTACCGAGATAATCTTATCAATGCAAAAGGGCAAGATGCAAGTTTTGATTTAACCTCCAAGAATGCAGATTTAAGTCACGCGGAATACCAGTTAGTTGGTAGACAAGGCCGAGGTCATGCACAAAGTGTTTCTGTAAGTGAAGAAACGCGAGTGCTGAAAAATGCAACTTATACTGCCTGCTTGCCAGATGATAACGCTTGGTCACTCGAAGCAAAAGAGATGGTACAACATGTGAAGGAAGAGTATGCTGAACTTTGGCACGCTAAATTCCGAGTGCTGGATGTGCCTGTTTTCTATTCGCCATATTTGCAATTTCCTATCGGTGATCGTCGCCGCTCAGGTCTGCTTTTACCTACCAATGTTGGGCATTCAAGTCGCGATGGATATTCTTATGGGCAGCCTATTTATTGGAATATTGCGCCAAATATGGATGCCACCTTTACTCCGACTTACTACAGTAAGCGCGGTTGGCAACTGAGTCCTGAATTTCGCTACTTAACCGTTTTGGGTGAAGGTAAAGTTGCTGCTGAATATATGAATAAAGATCGCTTAGATGAGTGGACGGATAAAGGCCGTTCACGGCATTTACTTTTTTGGCAGCATAAAATTAATTTCTTAAGTAACTGGCGTTTTTCAGCCGATTATACACGGGTAAGTGATCGACGTTATTTTTCAGATTTCGATTCTGAATATGGTAATAGTACAGATGGTTATGCGACACAGAATTTTAAATTAGGTTATTATCAGCCAAATTATAATGTGTCGATTGCGGCTAAAAAATTCCAGACGTTTGATGAGTCTGGTGTGAAGCCGTATCATGTTTTTCCGCAGATTGAATTTAACTATTATCAGAATGATTTGGTCAAACACGGTGATTTCCGTTTCTTTAGCCAACTTTCACATTTTGCAAATGATAGCAAAGAGATGCCTACTGCATGGCGTTTGCATGCCGAGCCAATGTTGAATTTTCCGTTTGCTAATCGTTATGGCAGTATTAATTTGGAAACCAAATTGTATGCCACCCATTATTGGCAAAAAAGTGGTGAGGGGGATAATGCCGAGCAAGTTGAACGTCGGGTGAGTCGCGTGCTACCGCAAGTGAAGGTTGATTTTAAAACGACCTTAGAGGCAGAGAAGCAGATTTTTAATGGCTTTACGCAAATATTAGAACCGCGAGTGCAATATTTATATCGTCCCTATAAAGATCAGCAAAATATAGGTTCTAAACGTCAAGATCATTTAGGATTAGGCTATGATTCTGCTTTATTGCAACAAGATTATTATTCGTTGTTTAATGATCGTCGCTATAGTGGTTTAGATCGTATTGCCTCGGCAAATCAAACTACCGTTGGCGCAACAACACGCTTTTTCAGTGATAAAACCGGTGCTGAGGTATTTAACTTTAGTGCGGGACAGATTTACTATTTTAATCCATCGAAAATTGATGACATTAGTGAAAATAGTACAGCTAAGCGTTCATCCTCTTGGTCGTTGGAAGCGAACTGGAAGTTCCATCCAAAATGGAACTGGCACGGTAGTTACCAATATGATACGCGTTTAAATGAAAGCTCATTGGCAAATATGTCGTTACAATTTAAGCCAAAAGAAAATAACTTAATTCAGTTAAATTACCGTTTTGCGAGTAAAAATTATATCAACCAAAACCTAAGTACAAATCGTTATGATCAAGATATTAAACAACTTGGTGGTGTTGTTGGTTGGGAATTAACTGATAAAGTTTCCATGATGGTGAGTCATTATCACGATATTGCCTTGAAAAAACCAGTGGAAAGCCAGCTATCTCTGACTTATAACACTTGTTGTTGGAGTGCAAATTTATATGCTGCGCGCCGTTTGACTGCGACCCCAACCGGTCGAAGCGATACCATCAACGATTTTTATTATGATAATCGCTTTGGTGTGAACTTTGAGTTACGCTTTGGCGGTAATTATAGTAGTGGTGTGCCGAGAATGCTAAAACGAGGTATGATTCCTTATACACAGGCATTTAATATTAATTAATAAAAACGTGTCATTCATAACATGAATGGCACGTTTTTCTCTATAACCCAAAGTAATGGGAATCGGCTCTCACAAGCGGTCAGTTTTACGCCCTTTTTTACAATTCATCAAAATAGTTATCGCCCCAAGTTTGTTCTGCAAGATTGAGTAAGTTAGCAAAATCTTGGTAGCTGGGCATGGTTTGATCTGCAATTTGCTGTTTGATTTCACTATTTAATTTTTGCCGTAACGTTTCATACCATTCTAGCAATGGTAACGGTAGTGGGGATTTTGCCCGTTTTCCCAGCCAATATAAACCTTGAAATGGAATACTTAATGCAAATAACGCTGTTAAGAAGGCGCTAGCGAAAGTAGATTGCTCTGGATCCGGGAAAAAATATTGCCAACAAATGGCAAAACAAGCAAACGCAGGCATTGCTTTTCCGGCAAATTTAACTAGGCGGATTAGACGATAATCAGGCATAAACAGATTAAGTTTTTTCTGATTGGGAAACGTATTCATATAACGTTGCCCCGCTTGAATGGTTGTTAGCATAAGTGCGATTCCGTCAAAATGATGGCGTATTGTAACGAAGTCGTAGAAATCTACAATAGAAATCACCACTAACAGTTGCTATACTTCGCAACATTTTTAACAAACCCGTTGAGAATTTCAATGCCGATTAATTTTCAATCTCTATTCCAAGATACTTGGAATTTCGTTCGTAACCGAGCACAATTTACTTTATCTGCTGTTGTGCTATTAGCCGCGTTACAACTTGGAATTAGCTTAATTATTCCTCGTTCTACATTCTTAGAGGCGGCTGAAGGAAGCGCTATTCATGAACAGATGAGTGCTATTGATCTGTTGATACCTTCAATGCTTTCCATGCTCGTTATTGTTTTTGTAAATGTATTACTGATCTTAAATATTAAATCAATTAATAACGGTGATTATCGAACCTTTCTGCATAATGCAGCTAGCGCTTTTAGTTTATTTCTGCAAGCAATTTTATTAACTGTAGTACAAGTCTTTCCAATCTCTTTAGGGCTTGCTTTTGCGTTGTTTCCTACACTTGGCGATAGCGCGCCTTTACTTGCAATGCCTGTCATGTTAATGGGATTATTTGTATTCATTAAATTAAATTTGGTGATTTATGCATATTTAATTGAAGAACCAAGAAAAACCTTGGGCGCAACGTTAAAATTTACTTGGGGACTCAGTTATGGACGTATGTTGCCATTAATTATGTTTACTGCCATTATCTATTTTATTCCTACTGCATTGAGCTCTGTAGTAGGGGCATTTAGTGCATTTGGTACATTTGGCGTAATTCTCGCTCAAGCATTGAATGCCTTTGTGAATTTAGTGATGGTAATTTTTAGTTTCCGTTTTTATCAGAGTTATCGCCAATAGAGGAAAAATGAAACAACTACTTGATTTTATTCCACTGATTTTGTGGTTTATCGTTTATAAAAGCCATGGCGTGCAAGAGGCAGCTCTTGTTCTTGTTATTGCGACGCTTATTCAGCTGATTTTACTTAAAGTGCTATATAAGAAAATAGAAAAAAACCAATGGATCATGGGAATTGCCGTTGTTTTCTTTGGCCTGCTGACAGCTTATTTTAATGATCTTGCCTTCTTGAAATGGAAGGTGACGATTGTCAATTTAATCTTTGCCTCAATTTTATTAATTAGCCAGTTTGGTTTTAACAAGCCATTAGTACAGATGCTCCTCGGTAAAGAGTTAAAACTGCCTCTAGCCATATGGAAAAAACTCAATCTTGGCTGGGCTAGCTTTTTTATTCTGTGTGCGGGGCTAAATATTGTAATCAGCGAATTTTTCTCAGATGATGCATGGGCAAGTTTTAAAGTGTTTGGCCTAACTGGGCTGAGCTTACTTGCCGTCGTTGCAACAGGGATTTTTCTCTACCCACATTTGAAACAACTAGAACAAAATAAGGAAGAAAGTAATGACAGAATCTAACGAAAGACCACACGGTAGCCTAGTATTGAGAACCTTAGCAATGCCTGCAGATACCAACGCCAATGGCGATATTTTTGGTGGCTGGTTGATGTCACAAATGGACTTAGGAGGCGCTATTCTTGCTAAAGAAATAGCGAAAGGGCGAGTCGTGACAGTATGTGTTGATAAAATGGTTTTTCTCACTCCCGTTTCGATTGGTGATGTAGTTTGCTGTTATGGCAGTTGCACTCGCGTTGGTCGTTCATCAATGGATGTGAAGGTTGAGATTTGGATTAAAAAAGTTTATGACGGCACAGGCAGACGTACGAAAGTAACAGAAGCACATTTTACCTATGTTGCGGTGGGAGAAGATAAAAAGCCACGACCAATTCCGCGCGAAAATAATCCTGAATTAGATCAAGCATTAGCGCTAATTGAACGCCATTCAAACTAAGTAAGGAGAAAACAATGATGATGTATTACGTAATTTTTGCCCAAGATTTACCAAACAGCTTAGAAAAGCGCTTAAGTGTGCGCGATAAACATTTAGCACGTTTACAAGCATTACAAGCGGAAGAGCGTTTATTAACTGCAGGGCCGAATCCCGCGGTTGATAGCCCAACACCAGGGGAAGCCGGTTTTAGTGGCTCAACAGTAATTGCTAAATTCCCTTCGCTAGAGGCGGCTAAAGAATGGGCGAGCCAAGATCCCTATGTTGAAGCAGGGGTTTATGGCGATGTTATTGTAAAACCATTTATCAAAGTATTTTAATTTTCCTAGGGGCAAGTCAAATTGCCCCTATTTCGATTTTGGCGCTATGGAATCTCTACTTTTTCAATCAGCAGAACAAAAGTTACAAACATTGTTTTCCTCTCAACGCATTCCTGACATTTTGCAAAATTCTGCGCAAATTGCACCGCTTGTAAAGGCAATTGCTATGTCAGATTTTGTCTATACCACTTTGCAAAACCAACCTGAATTGCTAACAAAATGGTTAGAGATGCCGCCTACTGAGCAACATTGTGAACATTATTCTACTCGTTTACATCAGCTGCTAGATTCTGTTGAAACAGAAGAGGAATTACATTCTACGCTGCGCCATTTTCGTCATCGAGAACTGGCAGCACTCAGCTATTTGCAATCCAACAACCCTCATTTAGTTCAAGTTGTTTTTGAAAAATTATCTGAATTGGCAGAAGCATTGATTATTAATGCTCGGGACTGGTTATTCACTCGTCTCTGTCAAGATTATGGCACACCAATGAATGAACAGGGCGAAGTGCAGGAACTCATCATTATTGGCATGGGAAAATTGGGAGGTCGCGAGCTGAATTTTTCCTCGGATATTGATTTGATTTTTGCTTACCCAGATATGGGTGAAACCATTGGTGGGCGTAAGCCAATGGAAAATAGCAAATTTTTTACTCGCTTAGGGCAGCGTCTTATCCAAGCTCTTGATCAGATAACAGAGGATGGTTTTGTGTATCGTACGGATATGCGTTTGCGTCCATTTGGAGAGAGTGGCGCTTTAGTGTTGAGCTTTACCGCGATGGAAGATTATTACCAAGAACAGGGTCGAGATTGGGAGCGCTATGCGATGATCAAGGGGCGGATTTTGGGTGAAAATTTGCAAAATCATAATCATCGCTATTTATCACAAATGTTACGTCCCTTTGTTTATCGCCGTTATTTAGACTTTAGCGCGATTCAATCACTGCGTGAGATGAAATTAAAAATTAGCCGAGAGGTTGCTCGCCGAGGATTGACCGAGAATATCAAACTTGGTGCAGGTGGTATCCGAGAAATTGAGTTTATCGTACAAGCATTCCAGATGATGCGAGGAGGCAGGGATAAGATCTTACAACAACGCAGTTTACTCAAGGTATTGCCGCATCTAGCCGAATTAAAATTGCTTTCAAACGAGCAAGTCGCACAATTGCAGCAAGCTTATCTCTTTTTACGATTAGTGGAAAATAGTTTGCAGGCAATTGAAGATAAGCAAACACAAACATTGCCCCATGATGAAAAAGAACGTGAAATTTTAATTTATCTTACTAAGCAATATCTTGCTTCAACAGCAAAAGAAAATGTGCACTCTTGGCAAGATTTTCTGGCTGTACTTGCCCAGCATCAGAAAAATGTGCGAGCCATCTTTAATGAATTGGTAGGGGAAGAAGATGAAAGCGAAAAGAGTGACGAAAAACAAACATATGCCGCTTGGCGGGATATACTGCATTACCAAATTACTTTAGAAGAACTTGTCGTAAATTTACGTGCTTACACAGTGCAAGAAAAAGATTATGCAGAGATCTTTCAGCATCTTTCAACAATCTTACAAGAATGGGTTAAGCGTCCAATTGGCGTAAGGGGGCGAGATGTTTTACGTCAATTAATGCCGAGAGTTGTTGATCAGATTTTTAGTCAGCAGGATTATTTGGTATTACTCCCACGTATTTTGAAAATTATCGATCAAATTGTGACTCGCACGACCTATTTGGAACTTCTCCTTGAAAAAGAGCAAATTCTGCCACAGCTCCTTAGTTTGTGTGGTAAATCGGTGATGATAGCTGAACAGATTGCGCGTTTCCCAATTCTACTTGATGAACTGATTGTTCAAAAAAGTTTAACGTGTGTGATAGGTTTAGATGAATATCCTGCCGCATTACAAGAATACCTAATGCGTATTCCCGAAGAAGATGAAGAAGCTTTAATGGATGGCTTACGTCAATTCAAGCAGAGCCAAATTCTGCGCATTGCGGCTGCCGACATTCTAGGGGTATTACCGGTGATGAAAATTAGCGATCATTTAACCTATCTTGCGGAAGCCATTATAGCCGTAGTGGTTAAATTAGCATGGCAATCGGTAGCTCGTCGATTTGGAGTTCCCGAACATTTGCAAGATGCGGCACAAGATTTTGTGGTGGTTGGCTATGGCAAATTAGGGGGGATTGAACTCGGCTATAACTCCGATTTGGATCTGGTATTTTTGCATAATGCACCAGAAAATAGCGAAACCCAAGGGGGGAAAAAATCTATTTCCGCACATCAATTTTATTTAAAGTTGGCGCAGAAGATTAACGGCATTTTTAATTTAAATACTGCGGCAGGCGTGTTGTATGAAGTGGATATGCGCTTGCGCCCGTCTGGAGAAGCAGGACTGTTAGTTAGCACCTTTGAGGCGTATGATTTTTATCAGAAAAATGAGGCATGGACATGGGAAAACCAAGCATTAGTGCGTGCTAGAGCGGTTTATGGTTCGCCTGAATTGCGTCAAAAATTTGCACGAATTCGCCGAGAAACGTTATGCCAAAAGCGTGCAAGCGGTCAATTAAGTGAGGAAATTTGCAAAATGCGGAGCAAAATGCATATGCATTTTGCGAAAAATCAGTCGGATGTTTTCCATTTAAAAAATGACCGAGGTGGCATTACAGATATTGAATTTATCGCCCAGTTTTTAGTATTAAATTATGCCGCATATTATCCAGATATGGCGGTTTGGTCAGATAATGTGCGGATTTTTGACAGTGCGATTGCATGTGGCATTTTAAGTGCCGAACAAGGCGAGCTGCTCAAGCAGTGTTACATCTGTTTACGTAATAGGGTGCATCAGCTTAATTTACTTAATCAAGAAAGTTATGTCGTTAAGACAGAGTTTGCAACAGAACGTGAAATTGTCTGTCAGATATGGAACAATCTCTTTTCTTCTCTTAAACAGGAGTAAGTTATGAAATTTCCCTCAAAATTAGCTTTAATCAGTAGTGTATTACTACTTTCTGCTTGTGCTTTAACCCCAGAACAAAAAGCGGCGCAAGAAGCGAAACGCTTACGGGCAGAGCAGGCTTTACAAGTTAAACTGGCAAGACAATGTGATACTGAAGCTGCACAGTTATTACACCAGCAATTTAACCCACCCTTAAGCCAAACAGAACAGCAAAAACAAGAATTTGAACAACGTTATGCAGAAAAAATAGGTCAGCCAATGTTTCAAGCATGTTATAAGTTGGCACTTGAAAATTACAAAGCTCAAGAAGAGCTAGAGTATATGCGCCAACGTTATTATTGGGATGATTATCCTCGTTGGGGATGGCGTCGTTTCTGCTATAGTTGCTGGTAATTTTAGGTAACTACACAAAAGTTTGGTAAAATTCTGACTGGCTTAAGTGAGGGGCTGCTAATAGCCAGTCTGAATGCTCAGTAGTCCCTAAATCAAACGAAAGTTTGATAGTTAATTTCCTCAATATACATATATGATCAAAAAATCCTCTTTGTTAGCCTTGTTGAGTGTATGGTGCTTTTCGCTAGTCGTGAGAGCAGAAACAATAGCAACGCCGTTAAGTTATTTAGTCGCGATGTCACAAGCTCAGCAACAGGCAAATTACGAACAATTTTATCTTTTCCAAGAAGGGCGTTCTCCTGAGTCATGGCGGTATCGCCATGTGCATTGGGATAATCAGCAATATGCCCAGTTGCTCAGTTTAGATGGTTCACGTGAAGAATTTTTACAGCAAGATAATTTAGTTGGCTATTTTGGCGATTTTCAACCCTTTAGCTTACAAACAAATAAAATTTTAGATAACCGTCCAATGGTGCTGTATGGTGATTTTAACCGTTTGGAAGGGTATAGTTTTATTGACATGGGTAAAGATCGTATAGCTAATCGAGTGGCCCGCCAAATTCGTATCGTACCGAAAGATGAGTTTCGCTATCAATATCATCTTTGGATCGATGAAGAGAGCAAATTACTGCTAAAAAGTGAATTGCTCGATCGTGAACATAATGTGTTGGAGCTTTTCCGTGTGATTAATTTGCGTCTAGATGATCAGCTGTTGGATATGGTTGATGCTATTCGTCCGCTGATTTTACCTCCAATGATTCCAAGTAAAGCCCCAATGAATAGTGATAACTTAAGCTGGCAGCCTAAGTGGTTACCGAGAGGTTTTAGATTGCAATCGGTAGCGCGGGAACAGTTGCCTGATGGAGAAGAAGTTGATAGCCAGTTGTATAGTGACGGATTATTTTCTTTTACTATCTATTTGTCAGATAGCAAAGAATTGCCATTAAATGAGCATACTTGGCAAGATGGAAAAACAACCGTTTATACACTGAGTCTTGCGCAAAAAGATTTAGTACTTGTCGGTGAAATACCGCTTACAACGGCACAGCATATTTTGCAAAATATTAAAATAAAACAACCGCTTGAAAAATAAGGATAAATAAAATGATGCTTGAACAAGCTTTAGTCTTGCGCTACCAAAATGGCATTGCTACAATCCAAACCTTTGCCAAAAGTGGCTGTGGAGGTTGCGCAGCAGAAGGTTGTGGGACGAAATCATTATCCGCGTTAGTGGGCGAAAAACGTGCGCCACAATTTGATATTGTCGTGAGCCAACATTTAAACAGTGGTGATCAGATTGAAATTGGGATCACTGAAAATCATTTACTGCTTTCAGTTTTTTGGCTATATGCAGTGCCATTATTTGTGTTAATTGCAAGCACATTGCTCTTTTCAATGTGGTTTGCTAATGAACTTGTGATTGCTGGATTAATTTTATGTAGCACTCTTGTTGCATTTATCAGCATCAAAAAAATAATAAAACGCCAAATAATCAACGGCTTAAACCCGATATTTGTGCGTAAACTTTAGGGGAAACTAATGGAAAAAATTTGGTTTGAAAATTATCCGCCGAATGCAGAACGAATTATTGATGTTGAACCATATGAATCTTTGGTGGAAATGTTTGAGAAAGCAGTACAGCGTCATCCAGATTTAGCCGCCTACATTAATATGGGGCAGGTTTTAACTTATCGTAAATTAGAAGAACGTAGCCGAGCTTTTGCTGCGTATTTACAAAATGAGTTACGCTTAGAAAAAGGTGATCGAATAGCATTGATGATGCCAAATTTATTGCAATACCCGATCGCCTTATTTGGTGCATTACGTGCTGGACTGGTTGTAGTGAATGTGAATCCACTTTATACGCCCAGAGAACTAGAACATCAGCTTAATGATAGTGGTGCCAAGGCTATTGTTGTTGTGTCTAATTTTGCGGCAACGCTTGAGAAAATCGTATTTAATACGGCGGTTAAACACGTTATTTTAACCCGGATGGGTGACCAACTCTCTTTTGGTAAACGTACATTGGTTAATTTTGTGGTGAAATATGTCAAGAAATTAGTACCAAAATATAAATTACCGCATGCAGTGAGTTTTCGCGAAGCCTTGAGTATTGGTAAACAACGTCAGTATGTTCGCCCAACAATTTATCAAGACGATCTTGCTTTTTTACAATATACAGGGGGAACAACAGGCGTAGCAAAAGGTGCGATGCTTTCACACCGTAATATGGTAGCAAATATCATGCAGGCAAAATGGGTAGCATATCCCCTTACACAAGCTCGTCAAAATCGACTTGCAGTGATCGCCTTACCGCTTTATCACGTTTTTGCGCTAAGTGCGAATTGCTTACTCTTTATTGAACTTGGTGTAACTGGCTTGCTAATTACTAACCCTCGAGATATTCCTGGGTTTGTTAAAGAGCTTAAAAAATATCCTGTGATGGCAATTACCGGGGTGAATACGCTATTTAATGCCTTATTAAATAACGAACATTTTTCTGAAGCCGATTTCTCAAATCTGAAACTTTCAATTGGCGGAGGAGCTGCAATTCAACGTTCTGTTGCGGATCGTTGGCATAAAGCAACCGGTTGTCACATTATTGAAGGTTATGGTATGACCGAATGTTCACCATTGATTTCCGCCACTCGAAATGATTCTATTGAGTATTCAGGCTCTATTGGTGTACCTGTACCAAATACTGATATTCGTGTGGTTGATGATGCGGGCAATGATGTGCCAGCTGGAGAGCGAGGTGAACTTTGGGTAAAAGGGCCGCAAGTAATGCGAGGATACTGGCAACGCCCTGATGAAACGGCAGAAGTCCTGAAAGATGGTTGGATGGCAACAGGTGATATAGTCACCTTTGGTGAAGATCTGAATTTACGTATTGTTGATCGCAAAAAGGATATGATCATTGTCTCAGGCTTTAATGTTTATCCAAATGAGATCGAAGATGTCGTTGCATTGCACCCAAAAGTGAATGAAGTCGTTGCAGTGGGTATTCCAAGTGAAAAATCAGGTGAGAGTATTAAAGTGTATGTCACTAAAAAAGATGAAAGCTTAACCCGCGAAGAATTGCGTAATCACTGCCGCCAGCATCTGACGGGTTATAAGATCCCTCGTGATATTGAATTCCGTGATGACTTACCAAAAAGTAATGTTGGTAAGATTCTTCGCCGTGTGTTGCGAGATGAAGAGATTGCAAGAATGGAGAAGTCTTAATCTTTTGTTAGTAAGGCATGCTAGAATATTTTCGAAGATGCAGTTGTTAGAAAAAACCGTTGGAAATTATTTTCCAACGGTTTTTCGTCTCTATTCTACATCATTTTCAATAATCTCAATTTTTCCTGCTGCGGGGGGATTATCACATAACCAGTTAGCAAGGCGGGTGTAGTCGGCAATAGCGAGATTTTCCGCCCGTGCATTAAGATCGATATTTAATGCTTCTAGTTGCTCTGGTGTAAATAGCGTAGAAAGGGCATTACGTAAGATTTTACGGCGTTGATTAAATGCTTGCGTAGTAACACGATTGAGCCAATAAATATCTTTTACTGGATACGGTAAGGTCTTGTAGGGCACTAAACGTACCACAGCAGAATCTACTTTAGGAGCAGGCTTAAATGCGTTTGGTGGTACTTCTAACACGGGCATCACTTGACAGTAGTATTGTGCCATAATAGTTAAACGTCCGTAAGCTTTGCTATTTGGTGCTGCGCATAAACGTTTTACCACCTCTTTTTGCAACATAAAATGCATATCTTGTACTAAATCGTGAAATTTAAATAGATGGAACATAAGAGGAGTAGAGATATTGTATGGCAAGTTTCCAAACACACGTACACCTTGTCCTTCTGGCAGATTTAAACTTTCAAAATATTCGCGGAAATTAAAACGCAATGCGTCTTGCTCAATAATTGTGAGCTTGTGATGTAAAAAAGGGTGATGGCGTAAACGCTCAGCGAGATCTCTATCTAACTCAACCACGGTCAATTGCTCAACTTGTTCTGCAACTGGCTCAGTTAAAGCGCCTAGCCCGGGGCCGATTTCGAGTAAGAATTGATCTTTTTTCGGATTAATTGCAGCGACAATATTATGAATAACATTCATATCGTGCAAAAAGTTTTGCCCAAAACGTTTACGGGCAGTATGTCCTAGATGTTTTTTTGAATTTGAACTCATTTTTATTCCTTACAAGCGGTAGATTTTTACCACTTTTTTGCAAATTTAATAAAGCAAAGAACCCCGCTTACGGCGAGGTTCTGCTATGTTAAGAAAAGATTAGTAGTATTTTATTTCTGCTCTATTTTTAAGCGCTTTTACCCAGTCTTTAGATGCATCTTGAGCTTGCTTATCAAATAACTGCTCATAAGCGCGTTGGAAATAAGCATCCTCAGTACGATCGCTTTGGCGAGTATCGGTGACTTTTAATACGTGCCAGCCAAATTGTGATTTAAAAGGCGCTGAGATAACTCCTAATTTGCTTTTTTGGGCAGTTTGCGCAAAGGTTTTATCATAAGCATCTAAGAAATTCCAGCCTAAATCACCGCCTTCTGCGCCTGAAGCATAATCAACAGAATTCGCTCTGGCTGCATCTTCAAAGCTGATTTTACCAGCTTTAATATCTGCCACAATGCTATTTAATTTTGCTTTGGCTTGAGCATCATTCAAAATCGGGTTGGTTTTGATTAAAATATGGCTCACACGATGTTGTAATGCCGTGATAGTTTTTAATTTGCCATTCGTTTTTGCTTCTTCAAGCATTTTAGTTGCAAGGCTTTGTACATCTTGTGGCTCAACGCGGATAGACTGCCCAATCGCTTGCTGTTTTACATTATCCATCAAAATTTGATGAGCAATTTGTTGGCGGTATTGGTTAAGGCTGATATTGTTATAATCTAAATAATCTAAAAATTGCCCATAAGTGATCCCATTTTGTACCACCATATTTTCAATAACCTGATCAACATAAGCGGTATTCACTTTAATGCCAGATTGCTGAATTGCACGCTGAACGAGAAAGTCATTAATTAAATCATCGGTTGCTGCTTTACGGTTTGCTTCTGTATTTTTACGTTTACCCAGCATTTTTAGTACTTGGCTTTGCATGATAGGATGACCATCTACAGAAGCTACAACACGTTCTTCCACCGCATGAATTTGTGAAACGGCAAATAGTGCAAAAGTAGCAACAAATAATGATTTTAATGAGATAAATTTCATTTTTATTCCTGTTAAGTTGGTTGAAATGAATGCTGCTTAGAATAGCATTTATCTAAAAGGTTCACAAAGATTGAATTTTCTTAATGACATTGGTGGTAGAACAGCCATTTTCAAAGTTTAATACTCGAACTTCGCCACCATTCGCTAAAACTTCTTGATGTCCAGCAATTTCTTCCACTTTATAGTCACCACCTTTAACTAATAAGTTTGGTAAAATTTCACCAATCAGACGCTGTGGCGTATCTTCATCAAATGGTACAACCCAATCAACCGAAGCCAACCCTGCAAGCACTGCCATGCGGCTTGCTAAATCATTAATTGGACGATTTTCGCCTTTTAAACGTTTAACCGAATTATCGGTATTAACTGCAACAATCAAACGATCCCCTAATTTACGAGCATTTTCTAAGTAAGAAACATGTCCTGGATGTAAGATATCAAAGCAGCCGTTAGTCATCACAATTTTTTCACCACGCGCTTTTGATTGTTGCACAATCTGCTTTAGTTCTGCTTCTGAAACTACGCCAAAACCTGTTTCGGTGCGTTGGTGAATAGCTTGTTCTAGCTCACTTGGTGAAACAGTTGAAGTGCCAAGTTTACCCACTACAACCCCAGCAGCAGCATTGGCAATGTAACAAGCTTCTTCTAAATTTCTGCCATCAGCAATTGCCGTTGCAAGCACGCTAATTACAGTATCGCCTGCGCCTGTCACATCGTAAACTTCACGAGCTTGAGTTGGAAGATGGAATGGTTCGAAATTAGGGCGGAGCAGAGTCATGCCTTTCTCAGAACGAGTGACTAATAAGGCAGAAAGATCAAAATCAGCAATCATTTTTAAGCCTTTATGTACAATATCATCCTCTGTAGCACAATGCCCAACTACAGCTTCAAATTCACTCATATTTGGTGTTAAAAGCGTTGCACCACGGTAACGTTCAAAATCCGTACCTTTAGGATCGATTAATACGGGGACATTTGCTTGGCGTGCGATCTGAATCATTTTTTGCACATCATTTAACGTTCCTTTACCATAATCAGATAAAATTAATGCGCCGTAAGCGGTAATTTCTGAGGATAATTTTGCAAGCAACTCACTACTATCAACATTATGAAAACCTTCTTCAAAGTCTAAACGCAATAGCTGTTGATGGCGGGAAAGAATGCGTAATTTAGTGATAGTTGGATGGCTATCCAACGCTACGCAGTGGTTTTGAATTTGGTGAGAGTTTAATAATTTATCTAATGCTGAACCTGCATCATCTTGCCCAACTAAGCCATGTAAGGTGACAGGCACATTAAGCGCAGCAATATTCATCGCGACATTCGCCGCACCACCTGCACGTTCTTCATTTTCCTGCACTTTGACAACAGGAACCGGTGCCTCAGGGGAAATTCGATTTGTGGATCCAAACCAATAACGATCTAGCATCACATCACCAAGCACTAATACTTTTGCATGGTTAAATTGAGAGGAGTAGTGCATCATCATAATTTTTTTACTCTAAGATAAGATGAAAAATGGCGACATTATAACGGATATTTAGCTACTTCAGCAGAAAATATAGATTGTTTTGTGTTTTCTTATGCAACATTTCAAGCGACAACCACGTGGTGGAGGCTGCAAGGCTGGAGACGCTATCCAGATATACTTCAAGATGTTTCAACTCACAGCCACTCGCAGGTGGCTGCTTTTAAACACGATTTAAGGAGCGTTTAAATGGCAGAGTTTCAACTCACAGCTACCCGGAGGTGGCTGCTAGGATCAGTAGCGTGTTATAACTCGCCAAAACTGTTTCAACTCACAGCCACCCGGAGGTGGCTGCTCCCTATATTTCAACGCATTGCGCCACAAGGCTTAACGCTCTGTGATTCGCTAACTTGAAATAAAAGGAGTGATTTAAGTGTAACATAAGATGTGCAGTACTCGGAGAAATTTCTAACTGATTGATTATTAAAGGACAAATTAAAATCGCTAACCTCCTCGTATTTTGATGAGAACCAGACGTTAGCGATGTTCCCAATATTACAAAATCAATGTATCTTTAAAAATATCTACCGCTTTCTTGGTGCCGTGGTGTTCCACTTTATTACGCCATTTGCTACCGAGATGGTAAAAGCGTAAGCTGTCTGTTTCAGGATTGTAAGTATCGAGGAGTTTTTGTTTGAGTTTAACCCATTGATCGGGTGTGACATCGCATTCAAAAACCGAATATTGAGCGCGAATACCATAGTCTAGGCAATGTTTGGCGATACGGCGTAGGCGTTTCTGCCCTTCGGCATCATCAAAAGAAATATCGTAAGTAATCAGCATCATCATCGTTGAGTTCTCACAAGCGGTCGATTTGGGGGGATATTTTGCAATTAGCGCATTAAAAATGGAGGATACTCGGCTAAATCACCTCGTAAATAGCGAGCCAATAACATTGCTTGAATATAAGGCAATAGGCCTATTTCTACCTCTTCACCCAAAAAAGGGTGGATAATTTTTTCTTGCTTTTTGGCTTGCAGTGTTTGGAAGAGCAGTTTGCGTACTTCTGGTTTAAGCATAACTGCACCACCAGATTCAGTAATGAAATCATTCGGTTTTATCTGCCCTCGGTTAATCAGCGACAATACCATTCTATCCACCCACCACGCACGAAACTCTTCCAAAATATCCTGTGCCAAACTGTCTCGCCCCGGACGGTCGGCGTGTAGAAAACCAATTTGCGGATCAAGCCCCACACCTTGCAACGCGCCACTAATATCTTTCCCTACAATACTATAAAGAAATGAAAGCAAGGCATTCACACCGTCACGAGGCGGGCGGCGATTTCGTCCGTCAAAGTGAAATTCGCACTGTTCGCTCAGCAAATGTTGGAATACACCAAAATAGCGGGAAGCCGCATCACCTTCAATCCCTCTAATGAGATCTAAATTATCGGCTTTTTGTAATTGTTTCAGGCTCATATTTAACGCTGTAACCGCCTGCTCTACCGGCTCACACTCGCCGTGATTACGCAAACGGCGTTGTAATACACGCTTAGATGCCTGAATTTTGGCAGCAATAATGTTGCGAGCAACAGGCTCAGGGTTAGTCTCCGACTTTTTATACTGGGCTCTGCGTAACAACACATTACCGTTTTGCCGCCCTTGCAATCGTCCAAGATAACGCCCATTTTCTGTAAAAAACGCCAAATTGACATTATTTTCGCCGCAAAACCCCATCAAAAACGGTGACACTAATACATTCCCAAAACAGAAAATATGCCCAATTGAATGTACTGGCAACTGAGCAACTTTTTTCCTATCTTGCTCCACGACCAAAGTTTCACGTTCTTTGTGGAGATAACTGCCTTGGGTAGTAATGTAGAGGGTGTTTTGGAGTTTTCTCATTAGGCATTTTAAAACTGCGCCACGTTAAATACGTGGCACCATAGTAGTTACTTCATAGTAACTGTAATTTATATTTCAACTCACAGTTCCATAATAAGAACTGACAATAAAACTATTTTATCACTCCTACTAAAAGAGTAACAGCTTTCCTCACTTCGGGAAATTGAAACACCAATAAAATAACTATAAGTAAGAAAACTCCGAACAGTATTTTTAGATTACTTACCCCCTTACAACGTAAGTAAAATTCATCATTTTCATTTTTTTCCACATGAAAAAACCAACTTTTTTGGGGGTTGTTACGCATACATATATCCTCTTAGATTTTAGATATGCGCTAATACTAAATGATCGTAGGATTACTTTCAAGAATTTTGTTCATAAACTACAGATACAATATGCATTGTAAAGATGAAAATAATCTCCCCATATGCCCCATAGACCTATCCCTTTCCAACAACTTCAGCTGAAACATGAACCGTTCGCTCAAAGTGAACACCTTTTCGGGTTTCTGGCTCACCACTATCCACCCGTTTATGCAGCGCTTGACCTTGTGCAGTGAGATAGTTTTCTGCCCATGCCTGTTCGTTGTGTATCAACGCATATTGACGTGGGCAGAAGGCGTAGTGTTGCAAAGCGGAAAGCTGCACAATAAGTTGCTCACTTCCTGTAACAAGCTGTTGGTTTTGCTCTGTTTTTTGCAAAACACTCAGCATTTAGAATCCGTCAATTTCTTGCGGTGTTAAACCATCAAGCACGCTTAATTCATAGCTGCCATCTGCATTTACTTTCAAACTACTATGCACTTTCGCCGAAGAATACTGCCCTGATTTGCAGTTATGCTCCCACCAAATCAGTTTCACCACCTGCATTGAGCCTTCTGGGCGTGCAGAAGAGGCATCACCTTCAAACAGTTTAGTTAAAACGGATTTGATTTTTTTCGCATCACTATCTGAAAAACCAGTACGTTCGGCAAGCTGTGGTGACATTGCGCCATAAGCCACATAAACACCACCATCCACACGATGCTTCATCCCCATAGTGTCAGAAGATTTTTTGCTACCATCACCTTCTCCACTAACACTTTTAGTGATTTGAGTACTGGTAATATTTACGGGCGCTACGCTGAATGCCGAATGAATGGTTACTGGTCCGCGCACAGCAATGGATACGCCTGCGCCATCATTACTTTTACCAAATGCAAAAACTTGCCCAAAACTACGAACATCCAGCCATTTTCCACAGGCTTTTTTTGCGGTTTCATCACGGCTGGATTTTTTAGCATTAAACGCATCGCTGCCCAAACCGACATCTTTATCTTTCGCACGGTTGGCAAGGCTAGTCATACCATCGATTTTCTTTTCGTCAGATTGGACAAAAATGCTTTCGCCAGCATCTTGCAAACGGTCTCGAATTTTGCGTTTTAAGCAAACATCAGTGATTTCACCAAAACCGTAAAAGTCAGTACGAGGACGATTGCCATTTAATGGATCACCATTAGGATTAGCATTCTTAACGCTGATGATCAAAGCGAAGTCAATTTTTTTGCTCAAACTCATGTTATTTTTCCTTTCTATGTTAGGTTATTAATCAGTTTCAGTTGTCTTTTGCTTAGCTGCTTTACGTGCAGCAATTTGGCGGTCAATTTCCATTTTTTGACAATAATAGCCAAGTAGGAATTCTCCGCTTAATTTATCGTCACAAGTAAAGTCATTGTTCTGGAACAGTTCTATAATTTCACCGATAGCTTGTTTATAAAAATCTTTTCCCAAGCTGGTTAAGTAATTTTTATAAGGAACTAATCTTTCTCTTTCAAAATTTAGCCATGTGCTATATGGAAGTTGTGCAAATCGCTGAAAATAGCGTTCTGCATTAGTTGCACGGCTTGGTGTTTTCTTGCCATTTTGCAAATATAAGGCGTACCACTCCAAACGTTCCGCTTGTGCGAGCAATCGACCGTATAAATAATCACGCGAGCGATTTTCTTTATCTAAACTCATATCGTAAGTTCTCCTTTCTGATTCATTATGATGACGGGCTCGCCAGCCTTTATATAAAGCACAAGCCACATCGATATTCCGTTGCCATTCCCAGTTTTCACAACCATGTGGATTACAGGCTACTTGGAAACTCTGTTGCACTAAGTCATAGGGAATAGGGATATTTTTTCCGCCAGCAATCACTGGTAACAAGCGGGCATAAAGTTGTTTTTTTAGGGAATCACTAAGCGATTTGCCATACACCGCATTGCCGATTGCAAATGGCGAAGGTGGAACCACAGCCCAAATCGGGCGTTTCTCGTTTTTCTTGCCATTTTTGGTTTCAATACTATGGCGTTGATACCAAGAAAAATCATCAATCCACGCATCTAAATTGGCAAAATAATCTGCAGGTAAAAATTCTTGATAATAGGTCAAAGCCATTCGCCCTGGGGTTGCTGAATCTAACATCAATAAAGAAATTTGCTCGTGTGCTTTGAGCTTGGCTTTATAGCCTTGATATTTCTTTTTGAGCATTTCAGCTGCATTTTTACCCAAATCTACTGAGTGATCGATTTTCCCTTCAATTTCAGAAGGCACTTCACTTTCTACGTCACTTTCAACTACACTTATCTCTTCGAACTCATAGTCGTAGCACTCATCAAAAGGATCTTGTAACGGTGAAGGTACTTTTTCTCCGCTTATTGCCCAAGCAGCAGTAACTTGTTCACCGTTACGAATACCTTGACGAGAAATTAGCCAGCGTAAAGCACCGTGAGCCTTAGCAGAAACTTCCGTAGAAATACTTGCAGCTTCTTCTGCCGTTTCAAAACGCCCACGGAAGGTATAACCAGCGGTATCATTCGAAGAAATCAGTTTAGCTTTATCTCCTGTGTGACGTAATTTAGCAGGGTGCATATTAGAAACGGGGCTTTCTTTGCCTTGTATAAAGCAAAACCCTGTTTGGCTGTCTGCTAAAGCCAAGTAGTCAATCCATGATTGTTGAACGGTAACATCCGTCCAAGTATCACTTTGTGGATCGCCTTTGATTTCTACGCGCCAACAAACCAATGCCGAGCCAAATTCAATCTCGCCTTTTGTTTTAGGCAATGTTGAAAAAATTGCAGGCGCATCTCCCTTTTCTACCCACTTACTGAGCACCTTTCCGTCAGCTCCAAGCTGAAATACGCCAGCTGTAATTAAATCCTCAACGACTTTCCCTTTTTTCACATAATGCAGAACAGCAGACACTTTAGGATGAGAAACAGCAGAATCGCACCAAGCCTGTAGTTGGTTCAAATAGCCTTCAAAATAGGCTTTTTTCTCACCTCCATAAGCAGAATAGTCTCTAGCTACATACTGAATTTTATCTGCCAACGGATGCGGCGCTTCTCCGCTTGTTCGGTTTTCTGAAGATTCGGTAGCAGGTAGCATAATTGCCGTTTTAGGAGGCATAACCTGAGCGGTTCGAAATTCACCATCGCCATTTAAAACAATGACAATATGGGCGTTTTGCTGGGTATGTCCAATAGGCGTTAGAGGCTCTTCACTCAGATTTGATGCTTTTTGCAAAGCTGCTTCATAAGTACGATATAATTTTTGCATCCAACTCATAGCTCAAGCTCCTTTGCTTCCTCTTCCACAGCTTTTACATTTTCACCACGTTTAAAGGGTTTAAACGGTGTCATTTTGCGAATAAAACGGATTTTTAACTCACTATCACTGACCGCTGGAAAGGCTACCACTCCCTTTTGCATACTTGCTTGCCAAAAGCGACTGACTAATTCGTGGTTTCCAGTTTCTTCAGGATAACCAAAGCTATGGAACATCAAGCCAAAATCAACAGGCTCATCGACATTATCATAAAAGCCTTCGCCTTCGCCAAATTCGCAAGGTGCAACATAGCCTTGGCAATCTCGCGTACCTAAGAAAATATCTTGTCGCCCACCACGTTCAAGCATTCTTTCCATAATTGCGGTATGCTTGCCGACATTACGATCACCGGCAAGCTCTTCCCAGTGCATATTCCAAGTAAAATAGGCTTCAACTTGATATTCAACATTATGCAGAAAAGTATAAATGGCCAAGGTATTTCCACCATTCCAATCTAAGGGCTTGGTTGATTTGGCTTGAGTTTGAATAGGATTTATTACCCGAACACGGGAAATATGCCAAATCAGGGTCGGTTTCCAATAGATACTCCTCAATATGCCTTTTAAGGCTTCATACGTTGGAACAGGATAGGTAAATTTCTCACCGCCAATTTTGGTGATAGGGTCGGTAAATAATGCCTGCCGCCCCCATACACGAAAACTAAATAATCGACTACGGAATGTATTTTCGTTACTCATATCGCTCCTTTCTATAAATCATAAAAAGTCAGATTACCTGTCTCTTCGATAGATAATCCATATTCTTCTGTATAATGACGATCTTTTAAATAAAAGATCCCCGAACCTAATTGTGTTTCTTGAATAGCCTTCTTTTCTTGTAATTTTCGCCAAACATTAGGGAATACATTCACACTATAACGTTGAGCTTGTGACAATGCCTTATATTTTTTCTCATTGTCATCTGTTCCACATAATGTTGCAATAAGTTCTTTTGCATTTTCATAAGGTACAATAACCGCTTGTGTTGGCGCATCAATCGTTTGGAATAATTTCCCTGCACTTTTAAAGGATTGCATTAATAGCGGAAATACTGTTTTACGCTGATTATTTTTAGGCACATAAGTATTTTGTGCATTATCTGATAACCAATCTAGCAAAGTACCGGAATAATTATTGGGCAGAGAATATCCCATTTCATTACTACGGTTATAAAAATAATAATCAAAATATTGGCTCATTGCATTAGGCTGTAAAATATCTTGTCCTTCAAAATCATTAAATACTCTCTCCGATTGTTGCTGGCCAATATAAATATCCGGTAATACACTTTCTAAATTTGGCTCTTGAAGATTTAATACATAGACCTGCCCTTTACCCTTATTTTCGCCATGACGGTTACAGCGACCAGCGGCTTGTGCAATACTATCTAATCCGCCTAATGCCCGAATAACACAAGCCATCGAAATATCAACACCAGCTTCTATAAGCTGAGTACTGATACAAATCACAGGCTCTTTATTTTTTAATCGAGCTTTAATCTTATCAAAAATCGTTTTACGATGTGCAGAGCATTGATTAGTACTTAAATGGAAAAGAGCCTCTTGCGGAAGATTTCTATTTTGGCAATACCGATATAAATCCTGCGCCCATTTCTTAGTATTAACGATAAATAAGCAACTAGAATATTGTCCAAATTGCTCTAATAAAAACTCACCTGCATTTTCTAACGAATAGCCACCCGTTTGTGGGCAATAATTAACTTCAACCCGAGAGAGTTTGTCAAATAGCTCCCGTATTTTGAACTGATTTCCTATTAATTCAGCATTATCTGCTAATTGAATTTGACCTAAATGAGGGTTTTTAAGTGAATTTAGTAATGGCTGAGTTGCTGTACATAATACTGCACTGGATTTTCCAAAGTGAGTCAGCCAATTTAAAACATTACAAAATAGATGGACACATTTAATCGGAAGAGTTTGAATTTCATCAAAAATCAGCACACTTTTGGTCATTGCATGGATATGACGAACACCGCGCGTACCACTACCGAACCAAGCATCTAAAAATTGAACCATTGTAGTAAAAATTATCGGTTTATCCCAGTTTTTAGATAAAAGTTTATTTTGCCAAGTTTGCTGGTCAGGTTCGATATTAGAATGATGTTCCAGAACCCATTCTTCACCTAAAATTTTACGAACAGCTTGAGCATTTTGGTCAATAATTGAAGTGTAAGGAATAATATAAATGATACGATCAAGATTATGCAGCTTAGCGTGATGGAGTGCGTAACGGAGGCTCGATAATGTTTTTCCACCACCAGTTGGGACAGTTAAAGTATAAATTCCTTGTTGATCTGTTGAGCGTTCTAGACAGGATTCAGAAATCTCTCGACGAATTCCGTCAATTGGATATTTAATTGAAAAACCAGATAAATGAGATTCTAATTTATCAATCGCTTTTTGCCAATTTGGTGTGTTTGTAAGGTTACGAATTTCTTTTTGTCTTTCATTTTCAAAATCAGAGGTATTAATTCGATCCGCATCAATCAAACAACTAAATAAAAATCGAGTTAAGCAGCCTAAGTAAAATTCTTTGAGCTTAAAAGGAATTTCTTTTTGATTTAAAATTGCCCGAATAGGTTTATCTACTAATCTTACTAAATCTATGCCCACTAATTCTTCTGCCCGATTTATGATGACTGCATCAGCATTTTTCTCACATTCCGATAAATGTGTTAGCTTATCATCTTTATCAAAGCGCTCTCGCCATTTTGGTTTCTCACTACCTTCAGGGCTTAAACAGTCAATTAGCCCCGCTCCGTGGTGTGAAGCAATACATAATCCTAAAATTTGCCCGACAAGCTCGCCTATACCAATAATTTTCCCATCTGCATTTTTAGCTGCGCCCAATTTTCTTAAACGACCATAAATCCATTGAGCGCCTGCAGTTGAATGATCCCCTCCATTATTTTCATCTTCGCTATCTAAATCTGCGTAAGTTAAAATACCGGTTACGTGGCGAATATATGTTTGGAACTTCTTAGAATATTTACCAAAATCATGCATTAAACCGAGTAATTCCCCAGCATCAGCTAAATCTAATTTAGCAGCCAAAGTTCTTGCGATTGAGGCAGTTTCTAAAAGATGGTTTGAAACGGACTGTAACTGTTTGTTAGATTTTCGAACATGGGCGATAAATTCGGTCTTACTCATTAAAGCTCGTAAATTTATGCAGAGAATGGATGATGTATACTACAATTATATACAAGAACTTACAATGCCTATTCCTAAGATCGCATGCTATCTAGATTAATCAAAGGGGACGTTGTGATATACATATTATTTTGCAATATAGAGTAAGCATTAAATAGACTCTTGTTTGTGGAAAAAGTATTTTAGCTCACCAGCTACGCGTACGTAGCTGGTTAGTGGATAATGCCTTGACCTTAAAGCCCGATGAGTTTCAACTCACAGCTACGCGTACGTAGCTGGTTGCTAATACGATCTCTATAACGTGAAAAATAGTGTTTCAACTCACAGCTACGCGTACGTAGCTGGAATCGTGCCAAGCCTGACAAGGTTATCTAAACGGCGTTTCAACTCACAGCTACGCGTACGTAGCTGGGATTTTCTAACGCACGCTGAGCGGTATATTCACTGTTTCAACTCACAGCTACGCGTACGTAGCTGGAACATCGCTGCAAAGTGGAGTTATGCGACCCTGAGTTTCAACTCACAGCTACGCGTACGTAGCTGGTGAGCAAGGTTTTAATGCCTGGAAAGCTCAGAAGAGTTTCAACTCACAGCTACGCGTACGTAGCTGGTTTTAAAAACTTAAAGTATTATTAAGGCATAATTTGTTTCAACTCACAGCTACGCGTACGTAGCTGGATGTCGCTGGATAAGATTAAGGAGCTGGGCGGCTATGTTTCAACTCACAGCTACGCGTACGTAGCTGGGTTTAGCTGTGACCGATACACCGGCAAGTCTCGGCACGTTTCAACTCACAGCTACGCGTACGTAGCTGGTCTCCACGTTTCAATGGAGCAATTACTAAATCTCGTTTCAACTCACAGCTACGCGTACGTAGCTGGCACAGACTATTGCCAAAGGTGCTTGGGGGCTAGGGTTTCAACTCACAGCTACGCGTACGTAGCTGGAAGAGCCAAGAGCCACTCGTAAAGCCACTTATGATGTTTCAACTCACAGCTACGCGTACGTAGCTGGGCGGTACAGAAGAAACACAGCGGGCGGAAGAATATGTTTCAACTCACAGCTACGCGTACGTAGCTGGGTGCAATGACCGATATTTTGCTCGATGTTCACAAGTTTCAACTCACAGCTACGCGTACGTAGCTGGTCTCCACGTTTCAATGGAGCAATTACTAAATCTCGTTTCAACTCACAGCTACGCGTACGTAGCTGGCACAGACTATTGCCAAAGGTGCTTGGGGGCTAGGGTTTCAACTCACAGCTACGCGTACGTAGCTGGAAGAGCCAAGAGCCACTCGTAAAGCCACTTATGATGTTTCAACTCACAGCTACGCGTACGTAGCTGGGCGGTACAGAAGAAACACAGCGGGCGGAAGAATATGTTTCAACTCACAGCTACGCGTACGTAGCTGGGTGCAATGACCGATATTTTGCTCGATGTTCACAAGTTTCAACTCACAGCTACGCGTACGTAGCTGGTGCTTGAAATTCTGCTTGGCTTATTACTCGGCAGGTTTCAACTCACAGCTACGCGTACGTAGCTGGCACGGCAAAGTGGAATTTATGCAAGGGCATATTAGTTTCAACTCACAGCTACGCGTACGTAGCTGGCTCACAAGCATTCAACAAAGGTAAGTTGGACGGTGATGTTTCAACTCACAGCTACGCGTACGTAGCTGGGCAACGTCTTTTATTCTTTCTTTATAATTGCTTAGTTTCAACTCACAGCTACGCGTACGTAGCTGGGAATTGACTTGCTACTAAGTACAATAGCACCTTTGGTTTCAACTCACAGCTACGCGTACGTAGCTGGTGCCTATGGTAAAAAGCATTACAAATCAAGGCTCGAAAACCTCTTTTTCGCTAATATCCTAAAATAGGCTGATTCAGTATAGCATAAGGTTAAAGATAAAATAGCGTGAATAGGCTAACATATTGAATTATTGAGGAAAAATGAAATTCGCTAACCTAATACGATTTTGGAGAGAACTCCGAGATAGCGAATTATACATCGGTAGGATATATTGAGAAAATCAATAGAAAATAGCACCTCAATACTAAGGATATTGAGGTGCAAATAAGTTACTTCCGATTTTTCTTAATAAACTTCATCAAGCGTTTACGTTTTCGAAGCTGGCTTGGTGTGAGTTTATTGCGCTTGCCGGCAAAGGGGTTGTTACCTTCTTGGAATAGCACTCGAATCGGTGAGCCGATAATTTTTAGGCTCTTGCGATAATAATTTGATAAATAACGTTTATAGCTATCTGGTAAACGCTCAATTTGGTTACCGTGAATCACAATAATTGGAGGATTATAGCCACCAGGGTGAGCATATTTCAATTTCACTCGGCGACCATTTACCAATGGTGGTTGATGTTCATCGGTAGCCATTTGCAGAATGCGGGTTAGCATTGCTGTGGTCATTTTTTTGGTAGCACAGGCATAGGCTTCTTGAATGGAATCAAAGAGGTTGCCGACACCACTGCCGTGTAGCGCAGAAATAAAATGTACCCGAGCGAAGTCGATAAAGTCTAAACGGCGATCAAGTTCTGATTTTACGTTGTCTTTAATATCTTGCGATAGACCATCCCATTTATTTACCACGATTACCAGTGATTTGCCAGCGTTAAGAATAAAGCCGAGCAGGGAGAGATCTTGGTCGGATACGCCATCTCGGGCATCAATCGTGAGCAATACTACATTGGCATCTTGAATTGCTTGTAAGGTCTTGATTACTGAGAATTTTTCTACTGCTAAATGTACTTTACCACGTTTACGTACGCCAGCAGTATCAATAATAGTGTATTGCTGTCCATCCCGTTCCATCGGAATATAGATGCTATCACGGGTTGTTCCAGGCATGTCATAAACTACCACGCGATCTTCACCAAGAATGCGGTTAGTGAGAGTGGATTTACCAACATTAGGGCGACCAACAATCGCAATTTTGATATTTTTATCACTCTCTTCTTCGCTTTCTTCAAGCGCTTCGTCAAGTAGAGCTGTATCTTCTTCATTTTCAAAATCGAAGTTGTTCTCCCACTCATCTTGTTCTTCTGTGGTATTTGCAGAGTTTTCCGCATTTTCGACCGCTTGTTCTTCGATTTTTTCCGCCAATGGGGCAAGCACCTGTTCAATAAGCTGTGTAACACCACGCCCTTGTGCAGCTGCGATAGGTTCTACGTCTCCTAACCCTAATTGATAGAACTCAGCAATATGGGAATCCGCATCAATGCCATCAGTTTTATTGGCTACCACCACGGTAGTTTTATCACGTTGGCGTAGGTATTGTGCAATGCCAATATCCGCAGGGACTAAACCTGCCCTTGCATCCACTAAAAACAGCACCACATCAGCCTCTTCAATTGCCAGTAGTGATTGTTCCGCCATTTTTTCTTCTACGCCTTCTTCCGTGCCGTCAATCCCGCCAGTATCGATCACAATAAAATCGTGGCCGGCGATATTGGCTTGCCCGTATTTACGGTCACGGGTTAAGCCCGGAAAGTCTGCCACTAGTGCATCACGAGTACGGGTTAAGCGGTTGAATAATGTCGATTTACCGACATTCGGTCTGCCAACAAGGGCAACTACAGGGGTCATAAATATTATTCCTTTATTTTTTATTTGGTATGCTTTATGCAAAACATTTTCCATTATACAGAAAATTACAGCGCTTAGCGAATTTGAGCGCCCAGCTGAAACTACTGAACATAACTGAATTGAGAAGAAAATTCAGCTTATAAGCACAGGTAAGTAGTGAAGCTCGAGATAGGTTTATTAGGTGAGTTTTACTCAGCTCGCTTTTGGGGCTATTGCCCTATTGCCTATAGTAACATTCGATGGCTAGAATTTATCTTGATACAGGCAAAAATAGTATAGAGCTGAGTTTAGATGAGGCTTTTAAAATATCAATATGCCTTTAATTTATATCATCTAATTTTAATGCTTGTGAAAACCGTTGTAATCCTTTTACATTGCCATCTTTAGCAAGGTTTTGTAGCGCAGAAGTTGGTGCGTGGAGGAGTTGGTTCATCAGTTTATAGCTGAGTTCCTGTAAAATCTTTTCGCTATCTTGCCCTTGTTCTAGAGCATTGCGGGCTTTTTCTAATAAATCTAAACGAATTTCTTCGGCATTTTGACGATAGTGTTTAATTAGTTGGCTTGATTGCTGTTGTTTCAGCCAAGCGAAGAAGTCTTTGCATTCTTGCTCAACAATCTCTTTTGCTTGTTCTGCTGCTTGTTGGCGTTGGGCAAGGTTTTGCTGAATGATATGTTGTAAATCATCAACGCTATAAGCATAAACACTATCTAGTTCGCCTGCTTTTTCATCAATATCGCGTGGCACAGCAATATCAATGAGTAGCATTGGATCAAAGCGGCGCTGTTTCTGTGCGGTTTCTACCATTTCTTTACTGATAAGCAGATCTGGACTTCCTGTTGAACTAATGACGACATCAGCTTGATTTAAACCAACTTGTAATGCGCTGAGTGATAAAATTTGCATTGGTGTTTCGAGTTTTTCAGCGAGCATTTCTGCACGGATATGCGTGCGGTTTGCGACCATCAAATTTTGAGCGCCGTGTTGAATGAGGTAACGAGCAACAAGTTCAATGGTTTCTCCTGCGCCAACGAGCAAAAAACGTAGCTTAGCGAAATCATCAAAGATTTGGCGAGCTAAACCACAGGCAGCATAGGCAACGGATACTGCACTGGCACCAATTTCTGTTTCTGAACGCACTCGTTTGGCGGTAGAAAAGGTTTTTTGAAACAGGCGAGAAAGGTTGGTTGATATAGATTTTCCTTGTTGGTGATAAAAATATTCACTATCTTGATAAGCCTGTTTTACCTGCCCAAGGATTTGCGGCTCGCCTAAAATTAATGAATCTAAACCACAAGCGACTTCCATTAAATGGCGAGCAGTATCCATATTTTGCTTAAAATAGATACATTGGCGTAATTCATTATGATCGAGTTGATGAATTTCAGCAAACCATTGGAAGCAACGTTCACGCCATGCTATGTTTTCTGGGTGATCTTCTTGCGGAGGAATATCTGCCTGATGGAAATAGAGTTCCGTGCGATTACAGGTAGAAAGGATCACAGCGCTTTCCGCTAAATTTTGCTGGCTAATCTGCTCAAAAGCAAGTTGGCGTTTGCTTTCAACAAATGCCACTTTTTCGCGCAGGCTTACACTGGCGGTTTTGTGATTGATACCAAGAGCTAAAATTGTCATTCCTACCTACTCATTTGATTGAGAACTGTTTTCAACACGAACACTCAAAATGCAAAACGGCTGGATACCAGCCGTTCATAAAAGTTGCAAGCATTTTAATGAATTGTAAAAGTTGGTGCAAATAATTGTGTTGATAGGTTTGATTTATGGCAAATAATGCTATGGCATCTAGATGATATAAATAGATAGAATCTGCGCTTTAAAAGCAAAAATATAGAGAAAATCACTGAACAATCAGAGGGGATTTACGCTATAATCCGCACAATTTTTTGATTTACATTCTCAGCTTGGAGGCAGTATGGTTGCAATTCGTCATTCTCATCAGCTAGACCCAAATAATTTTGAATTAGCGAGTTGGAGTGCAGGCTTAAAGATGTCGCCTGTCACTTTTGATGAATTGCAAACAGCTTGGCGTTATGCAGAAGAAAAATTGGATACCGAACAGCTACATCTTATGTGGGTAGGCTTGGAAATGGTTGAAATTCTGCATGGACTGAATATGGATGATGATAGTTTGGTCGCAGCGATGCTGTTTCCGCTAGTTAAGCACAATATAGCAGACCTTGCTCAAATCAAAGAGCAGTTTGGTAATGGGGTCAAGAACCTCGTTAAAGGTGTACTGGAAATGGAGAATATTCGCCAGCTAAATGCCAATAACGCCTCTGATCTGCAAATTGATAATATTCGCCGTATGCTCTTGGCGATGGTTGATGATTTCCGCTGTGTGGTGATAAAACTGGCTGAACGGATTGTTTACCTACGAGATACGGAGCATCATAGTGAAGAAGATCTCGTGCTAGCCGCTAAAGAGTGTTCGCATATTTACGCGCCACTTGCGAATCGTTTAGGGATTGGTCAGCTTAAATGGGAGCTGGAGGATTACAGTTTCCGTGCATTACATCCGCAAGATTATCGCCAAATTGCCAAATTTGATCTTGCTGAACGTCGTTTGGATCGTGAGCAGTTTATTGCAGATTTTGTCGCACATTTGACCGCTTGTATTGGTGAAGAAATAGATAATGTACAGGTTTATGGTCGCCCAAAACATATCTATAGCATTTGGAAAAAAATGCAGAAGAAAAATTTGCGCTTTGATCAGCTTTTTGATATCCGTGCTGTACGGATTATTGTGCAAAACTTAGAAGAATGTTATACCGCTTTAAGTATCGTACATAGTCATTACAAGCATTTGCCTGAACATTTTGATGATTATATTGCCGATCCAAAACCGAATGGCTATCAATCCTTGCATACCGTTGTGCTGGGTAAAGGTGATAAACCTATTGAAGTACAAATTCGTACGCAAAAAATGCACGATGATGCTGAACTTGGCGTGGCTGCGCACTGGAAATACAAAGAGGGAGCAGGCGCTGGACGTTCTGGCTATGAAGAGAAAATCGTTTGGTTACGTAAACTCTTGGCATGGCAGAATGATATCGCAGACTCTGGCGAGATGGTTGATGATCTGCGTTCACAAGTCTTTGATGATCGGGTTTACGTTTTTACGCCAAAAGGAGAGGTGATTGATTTACCAAGCAATGCGACTCCACTAGATTTCGCTTATTCCATTCACAGTGAAATCGGGCATCGTTGTATTGGTGCAAAAGTTGCAGGCAAAATTGTGCCATTTACCTATATTCTGCAAATGGGGGATCAGGTTGAAATTATTACCCAGAAAAACCCAAATCCTAGCCGCGATTGGCTGAATCCAAGCCAAGGATTCGTCAATACCCCGCGCGCGCGCTCGAAAATTATTGCTTGGTTTAAAAAACTGGATCGTGAAAAAAATCTTCCAATTGGCAAAGAGATGCTAGAGAGCGAAATGGTAAAACACCAATTCAGCTTAAAGCAAATTGAAGATTATGCTTTGCCTCGTTATAACTTAAAACAGCTTGATGATCTATATGCGGCAATCGGTGGCGGTGATATTAAGTTAAATAACTTAATGAATTATCTGCAAGGTAAATTGGTAAAAACGAGTGCCGAACAAGCCGATGAAGCAATTTTGAAACACATGGCACACAAAGCTCAGCATACCCAAACTAAAACGGGCAGGGCAGGGGCGATTATTGTCGATGGGGTTGGGAATTTAATGCACCATATTGCGCGTTGTTGCCAGCCAATTCCGGGGGATAAAATTGTAGGATACATTACTCAAGGGCGAGGTATTTCTATTCACCGAGCAGATTGTGAGCAGCTTTTTGATTTACAAAGCTCTAGTCCTGAGAGAGTTGTTGATGCTGAATGGGGGGGGAATTTCACTAGCGGTTTTAGCTTAGTGATTCGAGTGATTGCCAATGATCGCAATGGTCTATTGCGAGATGTTAGCGCGATTATGGCAAATGAAAAAGTGAATGTGATTGGCGTTGCTAGCCGCACAGATATTAAACGTAGTATTGCTACTATTGATATTGAAGTAGAACTCAATAATATTGAATTATTAGATAAGCTACTTAAGCGTATTATGCAGCTTGATGATGTGATTGAAGCTAAGCGGCTATCAAATTAGGAATAGCAATGACATCACCGAAAATCAGTTTTATTATTCCTATCTATAATACTGCCATTTATTTATCTGAATGCATTGAGAGTATTCTGACTCAGCGAGTGGAGTTAGAAATTATTCTAGTTGATGATGGTTCAACAGACGATAGTTTAACTATTTGTTTAAATTATGTGAAAAAGTACTCGTTTATTACATTAGTTCATAGTCAGAATAAAGGGCAATCTGCAGCAAGAAATAAAGCGATTAACTTAGCTCAAGGAAAATATATCTATTTCATTGATTCAGATGATTATATTACTGGCGACCATTTTCCTGAAATTATTCGGGTTGCAGATCAATATGGGGTTGACATGATCCGCCTGCAAGCTGAAAAAGTTGCACAATTAACAGGTAAACGCTTAGCCATACCAACATTAAAAGCTAATAATAATGTTAATCAAGGCTATCTGCTTTCTGGTAAAGAGACGTTATCTTTAATGGTACAACAAACGTGGATCCCTGCAATTTGTTGGACATTGATACGGCGTGAATTTTTATTAAAACATCAGCTCAATTTTATTGAAGGAATAAAGGCTGAAGATCAGCTTTTTTATTTGCAATTACTCACAATAGATCCTAATGCCACATTAATTGAATTACCATTTTGGGTTTATTGCTATAGGATTCGCCCAAATAGCATAACGACTACTATAAATCCAGCTTACTTTTATGATCATTTTAGAATGATTGAACTGATCAATCAGTATTTTGAGCAACATAATTTATTAAGTGATGAGAGTATTTATCACGATGGTAAACATATAGTGCTGAATTTATGTCGCACAGCTTTTAATATGCTAAATAAATTCCCTCCAGAAGTAAGACATGAGTGCGAAAATTATTTAACTCAAAACTGGCAAAATTTAACCAACATATGGAATTATTTTAAATAATATTTAAGCACTACGGGCAGTTGTAATTTAATTGAAAAGCAACTTAGCTTAGGTTTAAAAGTGATTTATAAAAGGAAAATAAATGAAAAAACTCGTTATTTTAGGTTCAACTGGTTCTATCGGTAAGAGTACGTTATCGGTGGTTAAGCATAATCCTGAAAAATATGCTGTTTTTGCACTGGTTGGCGGAAAAAATGTTGCTTTAATGACTGAACAAGCGGTGCAATTTCGTCCAGAATTTGTTGCAATGGACGATGAAAATGCAGCGAAACAGCTTGCACAAAATCTTAAGCAAGCCAATGTAAATTGTGAAGTTGTTGCAGGACAGAAAGCTATTTGTGAGCTTGCAGCTCATCCAGAGGTTGATCAAGTGATGGCTGCTATTGTTGGTGCAGCAGGATTATTACCAACGCTTTCTGCAGTGCAAGCTGGCAAAACGGTGCTTCTTGCTAATAAAGAAAGTTTAGTTACCTGTGGGCAGCTTTTTATTGATGAAGCTAAAAAATCTGGTGCAAAATTGCTGCCTGTTGATAGCGAACATAATGCGATTTTTCAATCGCTGCCACCTGAGGCACAAGAGAAAGTTGGTTTTTGTCCACTTGCCGAGTTAGGCGTGAGCAAAATTATTCTAACGGGGTCGGGAGGGCCTTTCCGCATTAAGCCGTTAGCAGAGTTCAGTGCAATTACACCAGAACAAGCAGTTGCACACCCTAATTGGTCGATGGGGAAAAAAATCTCTGTTGATTCTGCAACCATGATGAATAAAGGTTTGGAATATATTGAGGCACGCTGGCTATTTAATGCAAGTGCTGATGAGATGGAAATTATTATTCATCCACAATCTATTATCCATTCCATGGTGCGTTATATTGATGGCTCTGTCATTGCGCAAATGGGGAATCCAGATATGCGCACTCCAATTGCCCATACAATGGCTTACCCAGATCGTATTCATGCGGGTGTTGCTCCGTTAGATTTCTTCCAATTAAAAGAGCTGACGTTTATTGAGCCTGATTTTGTTCGTTATCCGAATTTAAAACTCGCCATGGATGCTTTTACAGAAGGGCAATATGCAACAACAGCAATGAATGCTGCAAATGAAGTGGCTGTTGATGCCTTTTTGAATGGGCGAATTCGTTTTACTGATATTGTTGCCGTGAATCGAGCAACTGTCGAAAATATTACACCAATAGCAGTGCGAGAGATTGCAGATGTGCTGCATATTGACAAATTGGCGCGCGAAGTTGCGCAACAGCAAATTTTCCAATGCTAGAGGTGATTAATTCGCAGCCTTAAAAACAAGCGGTGCTTTTGCAGAAGAAATTTACAAAAGCACCGCTTGTTTTTTATTTTGATTCCATTGCTTTTAATACGGCAAAGCCAAGAGAGATTTCCCAAATCATTAAGCTATAAATGCTTATTCGTTCTAACCAAGGTGTGTATGCGGTGGTGATAAATACCGTACTTATTATGCAACTTAGCCCGATTAATCCTGCAATAATACTATAATATTTAAAACGCTTAATGTGATTGTTATCGATTGCGAAACCAATGGCAACCATGGCTAAATTACCTATCAAAAACGTCACTTCAAAGCCCAAGTTTTGTAGATAACCGAAAGTACTATAATGGCCACCTTGTGAAGCGGAAATAATTGAGCTACCAATACTAAAGAGTAATGAAAACAGCACACCAAGTAAGCGCAGCTTTTGTCCTGTAATATAAGTAACACAAATGATATAGCCGAGAATAAAGTTCCATGCTTGTAGCTGAAAAGCAAGTTGCATTGTATAGAACAGCGGAGTAAGCGAGCCGCTTTTTTCGTTCACGACAAAGTCTTTAGGTAATAACAGCTCAATAGTTGTATGCTTGGTGTATGATGAGAGTCCTACATCACTAAATAAAATGCTAATTAGCTCACCAAAGAAGTAGTATAGCCCAGTAAAGATAAGTACCACAGAAAACACTTTAATCGTAAAGCTACGGGTATTACGCACGCAAGGATGCATTAAGAAAGGGTAGAATTTAATAGCAAATGATCCGCTCGTGAAATAGTGTTCTAGGCGTTGATAGCATTCAGCTATTTTGCGTATAAGTAATCTCAGTTGTTCAAGTAACATAAAAAATAATCAAAAGTCTGATAGGGTTTACCCTAGGTTATGGACTCATAACCCTAGAAAGTGAATACAAGCGCTCAGATTTTAGCATATTTTTACAAATAAAACGGCAGGTTTTGATCTGTGATTGATCTGCTTCCCACCGCTTTATAAAGAGAATAATTATTCCCAATTTACCTGTGTAAAGCTGTGATACACCGCCCAAATAAACAGCAATGCAATGATGGTTAAAATCACTTTTTCCACCGTAGTTAAAGGTGCCTTTTGTTGTTGTCGGCGAGAATAGAGAAATAAACCAATCCCCGGCACATAGAGCAATACGGAAAGTAGCAGATAATCAATCCCTGCAGCATAGACAATCCATAGACCGTAGAGCGAAGCGATAAAACCAGTGAGTTGAATGTACCATTTTGCTTTTTGTTGAATAGCTAATTTCAGCAGATAGGCACCAATTAAGAAATATGGGACTAAAATCATTGAAGTTGAAATTAACAACAACGCATTATAGCTTTTGCCGGTTAGCAACACTAAAAAGAGACAGAATTGCACGACAAAACCGGTGAACCAGAGTGAGTTAATCGGCACATCATTAGCGTTGAGTTTATCCAGAATTTTGGGGAATGCACCATTTTTTGCACCACGGTAAGGCACTTCAGCGGAATACATTGTCCAGCTTACATAAGAGGCAAGTACCGAAACAATTAAGCAAAGTGTGATGATAATCTTACCGCTTGAACCAATCATTGCTTCTAATAACCCTGCCATTGAAGGATTAGACATATTGGCAATTGTTTCACGAGGCAAGATACCGAGCGATAATACCGTAATCGCGACATACAACACTAAGGCTATGATAATCCCTAACACGGTTGCCAAGCCAACATCGCTTTTCTTTCTGGCATGAGCAGATAAAACGGATGCGCCTTCTACCCCAGTGAAAACCCAAAGTGTAATCAGCATAGTATTTTTTACTTGGTCGCTAACACCATTATTAAGCGAGGTCGCCTGAATATCTTGTGTAAATGTATTTGGGCTAAAATACCAAATGGCCAAGCCGATAAATAGTACAAGAGGGAAGACTTTCACAATCGTTGCAACCAAATTAACTGATGCAGCTTCTTTTACGCCGCTTGCTACTAAAATATGCACTAGCCAAACGATGATTGAAGCTCCGATAAAGGCGGCAAGTGTGTTACCCTGCCCAAAAATGATATTGGTTTCGCTATCGGTAAAGGTACCAATGCCCTCAAAAGCCACGACTAAATAGCCCACAATTCCAATGGTTGCACATAGCCAATATCCCCAAGCAGACATAAACCCCACCAATTCACCAAAACCTTCACGGGCATAAGTGTAGATACCGCCGTCTAAATCAGGACGTAGGCGGGAGATAAAGAAAAATGAAAGCCCAAGAAAGATAATCCCGACACCGGTAATCCCCCAGCCGATGAGCAAAGCTTCAGCGCCTGCAACTTCCGCCATATTTTGTGGCAAACTGAAGATGCCTGAGCCAATCATAGAACTTAAGACTAACGCGGTGAGCGAAATAAGCCCAATTTTTTTATTTGACATAGTGGTGTTTCCTTAATTTGAATTGAGATGTTGGGCTAAAACTTGAATATGCGCCGGTGTAATGCCACAGCAGCCGCCAATAATTGTTGCGCCTGCATTGCGCCATTTTTGCGCCCAGGCCAAATAAGCATTCGGATCTAAATCTGTACGAATTTCATCTAAGCCGTCATTTGCGGTTGCCTCTTTAGATTGTGGCGGGAAAGCATTGGCATAGGCGCCCAGTTGCACGGCTTTTTTGCCAATCACTTGTTTGGCGGCGATAATCGCTTGCTCAATCACTTCCGGTTGGCAACAATTAAATAATACCGCTTGCACACCTTGTTCTAACACGGCTTTTACTGCATCAACAACCCTTTCTCCAGAGCGTAAATAGGGTGTATCAGTTAAGCATTCATCTTGCAGCGTAAATGACACCCAAATAGGGCGGTTATCGTGTGGCAGAAAAGGAATGACTGAAAGCACCTCTTGGCTATGGCTTTGTGTTTCAAATAGCCAAAAATCGGCATAAGCGGATAGACCATCAATTAAGGGGCGAGCAACGCGTTCAACTTGATCTGCTTGAAATAAGTCGAAACGGTAAGAGCCAAAAAGCGGAGGAAGCGAGCCTGCGATTTTTACTTTTTTACTATCGGTTGCAGAATTTGTCGAAGTATCGACCGCTTGTTTTGCTAATTGTCCCGATAGCTTCGCCAGTGTAAATCCATCGGCTTGGAAACGCTTTTCACCGATATGAAAGGGAACAACGGCATAACTGTTCGTTGTAATTACTTCGGCACCGGCGTGAATAAAATCTTGGTGAACCCGAATAACTGCAGGAGGGGCTTCATAAAGGGCTAAGGCCGACCATTCCGGCTGTTTGAATGGGGCGCCAACACGCGCAAGCTCTCGTCCCATACCGCCATCTAAAATAGTAATGTGTGTCGTCATATTGCTTTCCTATGTCATATTGAGAAATATATTAATTAGCCGTTTAGACGGCTAGATAGCTATAATCTAGCACAGAAAAAGAAAAACGCAATGTTTGAAAGATGAAATGATTTGGCATAGGCAATTAGAAAAATTTATTTGCATTCTTTGCTAAAGTCGGTATCATTTAGACGTCTAGATGGAAATACTTCCAAAAAATTAGTGCAAGCGGTGTTTTTTGCAGATTTTTTATCAAAACACACCGCTTGCTTTCTTTATTCATTAATAGGATATAACACGATGGCAATTAATCTTTTTACTTCTGAATCCGTGTCTGAAGGGCATCCAGATAAAATCGCAGACCAGATTTCTGATGCGGTATTAGACGAAATTTTACGTCAAGATCCCAAAGCACGTGTGGCATGTGAAACCTATGTGAAAACAGGTATGGCATTAGTGGGGGGGGAAATCACCACTTCTGCATGGGTTGATGTAGAAAACCTCACTCGCCAAGTTATTTGTGATATTGGCTATACACACTCAGAGATGGGCTTTGATGGGCATTCTTGTGCAGTATTAAATGCGATTGGCAAGCAATCTTCAGATATTAATCAAGGCGTTGATCGTGAAAATCCGTTAGACCAAGGTGCTGGTGACCAAGGAATTATGTTTGGCTATGCCACTAACGAAACCGAAGTATTAATGCCTGCGCCAATTACTTATGCACACCGTTTGATGGAGCAACAAGCAAAAGTGCGTAAATCCGGTAAATTAAACTGGTTACGTCCGGATGCGAAAAGCCAATTAACCTTTGCTTACGAAAATAACAAAATTGTCGGAATTGATGCCGTAGTACTTTCTACTCAACATGCAGAAGATGTGGATCAAAAAACGGTGTATGAAGGTGTGATGGAAGAGATTATCAAACCTATCCTGCCAAGCGAATGGTTAAGTCAAAATACTAAATTTTTTATTAACCCAACAGGACGTTTTGTGATTGGCGGGCCAATGGGGGACTGCGGTCTAACCGGACGTAAAATCATCGTAGATACTTATGGCGGTGCAGCGCGTCACGGTGGAGGTGCATTCTCTGGTAAAGACCCATCAAAAGTGGACCGTTCAGCGGCTTATGCTGCGCGTTATGTTGCGAAAAATATTGTTGCTGCTGGTCTTGCTGACCGCTGTGAAATTCAGCTTTCTTACGCAATTGGGGTGGCTGAGCCAACCTCAATTATGGTGGAAACCTTTGGCACGGGTAAGGTGGCAAATGACGTGTTAGTGAAATTAATCTATCAATTCTTTGATTTACGCCCGTACGGCTTAATTAAAATGTTAGATTTAATTCGCCCAATTTACCGTGAAACAGCAGCTTATGGGCACTTTGGTCGTGAACACTTCCCTTGGGAAAAAACCGACAAAGCCGCAGAATTGCGTGAAGCAGCAGGATTAAAATAAAGTGAGTATGAAAAAAATTGTTGACAACCGTTTTTTTTTTTTACAATGGGGAAGTTTTATTGGTAGCAAGTAGCAACTGATAAACAGTCGACAACAAAAGAAAACTTTATTCATCAGTTTCCCCCAAGTAGCAATACTTGGGGATTTTTTTATTTGTTTTGCAGAATTTTAGGGAAATAAGAGCGCTTGCGGCATACTTTAGGCTGAATTAAAACTTGATTTAGCTTTTTTATATTTCCGTGCATGGCTATTGCGCTAGCCAAATTTGACCATTCTCTAAGAGTAAATATACGCTGTCTTTGCTTGCTCTGGTTTTTTGAATCTCGGCAGGTAATGTTTGCGCCAATGTTTGGAGCTGACCTTGAGAGTCGAGTATTGCTATGTGGCGATAATCCCGTAATGGCAAAACTGCAAAATGTGATGCGCTGGCGGCGAGATTTGTTTCATATTCGCCGTAGCGATGGTTGCTAAAACCGTCTTGCATGGAATGTTCAGCTAATTTTGCACCCTGTGGGGTATATTCTACTAATTTCCCGCGCAGATGAGGCATTTGCACCGCATAAAGTTTACGATTAAACACAAATGGTGATTGCCAACGATTGTTTGGCAGAGAAGAGCTACTTTGTTCTAGCACTAATTTGCCATTTTGCTCGCCAATTAATACCGTTCTGCCTCCTTCTCCATTCCCAGACATGACGGATACCAATTTCGCACCATTGTTTGTGGCGAAATGTTCGAAACGATTAGCTTCAAAGACTAAACCTTTCATACTAAGTCCTTCGGCTAAAGGCTCAAGTGTATGACGCTCTAAATATTGCACTTCGGCAGCTTCTATCGCATCGCCTAATACGCCATGTAAATAAGTTGAATTATCAGGTTTTGCCAATATCGCAATGTGTCCTTGATTTGGCGCTGAATGCTTAAAATCAATTTGCATTGGTTGAGCATCAGGTAGCACTTCTGTACTTGCCATTGCGGTAATTTCTGCTTGCGTGCCTTTGGTTTTAATTCGCACCAGTTTATGCTGTTTTCCTTGTTTGCTAACGGCAATGGTCGCAAAGGCAAGGGGATACATACCCGCCTGTTTAGCTAAAGGAATGGTGGAGGTATAAAGTTGCTTTGCTGTCCATAGCATGAAATTACCTTGTTTATCTGCTCCTGCCACACGGTTATACGCCACGCTTGGTGCAATTTGGGTTGAGAAACCATCGCTTAATTTATTCATTATTGGCGTTGCTTGCCAGAGTTCTCCTTGAGTATTGATAATAAAAAGCTCATCTTTATCAGAAACAGCTAGCTGCGCTGCTTTTCCAATGGCTTGCATAGGAAAAGGGCTAAGTTGTATTTGAGCAAATAACGAGGTTGATAATAAGCTAACTAGCGTAAGAGATAATTTTTTCATGGTAATTAAGAAATGTAATGTGTGTTGAAAATACAATAGTAGCTGAAATTCTTAGGGTTTGTAACTAAAACGGTTTAGCTTGTGTTTAAATATTAAATATATATAATACTAACTATTCTCAATATTAATGGTTAAGGCTAAATTTATGATATTCAAACACAGCATTCTCTATTCCGCGATTTTCCTCCCTTCTTTTCTCCTTGCTGAAACACAAATTGAATCATTAGATGAAGTAAATGTCGTCGCAGAGCTAGAAAAATTTAAAGCCACCGATAATTTAAAAGCCATCGTGGATTTAAGTTTGCTTGGCAAACAGCTTGCTTTTACCTCGCCCATTACGGTGGTGAATTACGATGAGCAGGCATTTGCTGATAAAGCGCCACGTAATGTGGTTGATGCGTTGGCAAAAACCGATGCCTCTATTATGAACTTTGGTGGAGAAACCAATACGCTTGGTGGCATTTATGTACGAGGTTTACAGCTTGATGCGCGTCAGTTTAGCGTAAATGGCTTGGCGGGTTTATATGGTGCTTATAACACGGCAACTTCTGCAGTCGGTTCAGCACAGCTGATTAAAGGCGCATCAACTGCAACGGTTGGAATGGATCCTGAAGGTGCGGCAGGTGCGGCGGTGAATATTGAAACCAAACGTGCAACAGATGAGCCGATTAACAAAGTGGGATTGGCGTGGTTTTCCAATAGCCGTTTACAAGAGAGCTTTGACTTTGGCAGACGCTTTGGCGCAAATAATGAATGGGGCGTACGTGTCAGTGGGCTATATCGTGATGGTAATACCGCTCGCACAAATTATAGTGAACTTGCCAAAGAGATTGCGATTGGTGCCGATTATCGTGGTGAAAAATTGCGTGTAGGTGTGGATTATTTCCAAACTAAACGAGCTACCAAAGGTGGACGAGCAAGAGTGCAAGATATGCAAAATTTAACCTTTGCTATGCCAGAAGCACCGAATGGTAAAACGAACTTAGTGCCGAGTTGGTCTCGCCAAACGACAGATGATGAAACTGCATTACTCACATTTGAATACGATTTACCGTTTAATATGATGCTATCCGGTGGTATTGGGCATATGGAATCTAAATACGACGGTAACTTCACGCAATTAACGATGTTAAATAGCGATGGCAATTATCGTGCCGCTAATGCGACCGCCATTGATTTCCGCTCTCGTACCACCAGTGGAAATTTGAAATTGCAGGGCGAAATTGAAACAGGTTCTGTCCATCACAGTTGGAGCTTAGCTTATGACGCAGTGCAACGAAGCCGTGATCACGATAATAACCCAACAGGTCAGCGTGGTGGACGTTATACTACCAACATTTATTCGCCTGAATTTATTGATGAGCCTGAGCATGGTAGCCTAAGCCAAGCGGCAGATAATAAATTTACGGCACAAAGTATCGCTGCATCAGATACCTTAGGCTTTATGGATAACCAAATTCGTTTAACGCTTGGTGGGCGTTTCCAATGGATTGAACAGCTTAATCGCACAACAGACGTACGTTTAAAAGCGGATCGTTTCAGCCCAATGGTCGCGCTGGCTTATGTGCCTAATGCGGATTTAGTCTATTACGCTAACTATTTAGAAGATTTAGAACCCGGTAATGCTGATCCTGATACCGGTGAAATGAATAGTCCTCGTGTAACCAAGCAAATTGAAGTCGGTGTGCGTAAAAACTGGCATGAAATGCTCAGTACCAGTTTGAGTGTATATGAACTTAGCCGTCCGGGCATTATTCGAGGCAATACCGAAGCGATGGCTGCTCGTGCAGGGAAAGAGCAAGGAAAAGAACGCAATCGTGGGGTAGAATTTAATCTCTATGCGAATTTGTTCAACAAAACGCTCCGCCCAAGTTTAGGTATTAGCTACAATCAAGGTAAAGTTATTGATTACCCTACTTATGCAGATACGATTGTAACTGGTGTGCAAGTTACCAGCCCACGCTGGATAGCCAAAGCGGCTGTGGAATGGGATACGCCATTCATTGCCAATTTAACCTTGAATGCAGGGTTACAGCACTATGGAAAATCTTATCAAGATACTCAAGCGAACTACCGCTTGCCGTCTTATACTACGGTGGATTTGGGTGGAAAATATCGCCTAAAATTGGGGAATAAACAGGAAATCACCTTACGAGCAGGGGTAGAAAATCTGTTTAATAAACATTATTGGCAAGTACAACGAGGCCAATATGATCGCAGCTTTGCAGTCGTTGGATTGCCAAGAACTTATTGGAGTAAAGTAGAGTATTCATTCTAATTAGCAAGCGGTTGATTTTGCAAAAAAATCTGCAAAATCAGCCGCTTGTTTTATTTTTATTACATTATGAATTGGCAAACAGAATTACAGAATAGTTTCTCGTGGCTGATGAGCGCACTTTTTTGCACCGCACTGGGCTTATACCTGTGCGGTTTATTGCTTGGAAAAACGGAGTTTGGACGGCGATTTTGGCATATTAGCCGTGATATTTGGCGTAAATCAAATAAAGTCAAAACAATCGGATTAGTGCTATTGTTATTGCTGATGGTACTGATGGAAGTACGAATCAGTGTACTCAATACGTTTTTTTATAATGGGCTGTACAGCTCAATGCAAAAACTCGATGTAGATGCATTTTGGTTTTTTGCCTTGATCAATCTGATGTTGGTAGTTGTTAAAATTATTCATTCGGTGATTAACTATTTTTTACAACAAGTCTTTGAAATCCGTTGGTTAGAAAAACTGAATCGTGAAATGCTGGATCGTTGGCTTGCGAATAAAAACTACTATTTGGTGAAATACGAAAAAGAGTTGCCAGATAACATTGACCAGCGAATTGAACAAGATGCCTCAGAGTTTATTCACGGCACATTAGATGCTGTGCGAGGTGTGCTCAATGCGATTGTTTCTACCATCGAATTTACTATTATTTTATGGGGACTTTCTGGCATTCTGGTGCTGTTAGGTTTTGAGGTACCAAAAGGCGTTGTCTTTTTTATCTATATTTTTATTTTGCTAGCCACTTTATTGTCGGTAGCGATCGGCAGACCTTTGATCAAACTGAATTTTAATAAAGAACGTTATCAAGGTGATTACCGTTATTCGCTGATTCGAGTGCGAGATAATGCGGAGAGTATTGCTTTTTATTCTGGTGAAGCCAAAGAGCAAGCCAATTTGCAAGCAAAATTCCAAACTGTTATCCATAACCGCTGGCAAATTGTGCGAAAAATGCTGGGCTTAGATGGCTTTAATACGGGGGTGACACAAATTGCGATGATTTTGCCGTTAATGCTACAAGCGCCTCGTTTTTTCACTGGTCAGCTCACCTTAGGTGATATGCACCAAACCGTGCAATCATTTAACCGCTTAATGCGAGCCTTGTCATTTTTTCGCCTCTTTTATGATGATTTTACGCTCTATCAGGCTCGCTTAAATCGTCTCTATGGCTTTTTTACCACGCTCGATAAATTAGATGCAATGCCTGTACATCAGCCACTTGCTTGTGCCAAAGGCTTTTACTTAAAAAATTTTGGGGTAAAAGATCAATATGGTCAAATACTCTTTGCTCAGATCAACATTGAATTAAAAGCAGGCGATGCATTGCTGATTCAAGGCGATTCAGGCTCGGGTAAAACTACGTTACTGAAAGCGTTGGCAGGGATTTATCCTTTTGAAACAGTGGGTATTGCTGAGCGTGCTTGTGTTGAGCAACCGCTTTTTTTACCCCAACGCCCTTATATGCCGCAAGGTACATTAAAACAAGCGATTTGCTATCCGCATATTCAAGCAAATGATGCGGAATTAAAAGCCGCAATGGCGCTATGTCGTTTAGAAAAATATCATCACGCTTTGGAGCAAGATAATGATTGGCAAGTTATTTTCTCTCCAGGGGAATTACAGCGAGTAGCTTTTGTGCGCATTTTGCTGAGTAAACCAGAATTGATTTTCTTAGATGAAACCACCTCTGCATTAGATGAGCCAACAGAAGCATTACTTTATTGCACGATTAGAAAAGCGCTCCCACAAAGTATTATTATCAGCGTGGGACATCGTTGTACGTTACAGCAATTTCATAACAAAATGATTTCATTGTCAGAACGTGCGAATTGTGGGCTTGATGATTGTTGCGTTAAATAAAAAACAAGCGGTTATTTTTAGCAGAAAAATCGCAAAAAATAACCGCTTGTTTAAACTCGCATTACAGCCTAACTATGGTGTAATAGCCGTTAGATGAAATCAATAGAGATTAGAAATCCATCAACTCTTTTTCTTTATCCGCTAAAATCTCATCAACTTTCTTGATGTAAGTATCCGTGATTTTTTGGATATCTTCTTGTGCTTTACGCTCTTCGTTTTCGCTGATTGCTTTCTCTTTTTCTAATGCTTTGATTTTGTCATTCGCATCACGGCGTACATTACGGATAGCTACTTTACCTTGCTCCCCTTCGCCTTTTACGATTTTAATTAAATCACGGCGACGTTCTTCAGTTAATGGCGGAAGTGGTACACGGATTGTTGTACCCGCAGAAGAAGGGTTTAAACCTAAATCAGAGGTTAAGATCGCTTTTTCAACCGCTTGGATTAATGAACGGTCGAATACCGTTACTGCGAGCGTGCGTGCATCTTCTGCTACCACGTTAGCTAACTGACGAAGTGGCGTTGCTGCACCGTAGTAATCTACTTGGATTGCATCTAATAAGCTGGGCTGCGCGCGACCTGTACGGATTTTCGCAATGTGCCCTTTTAAGGCTTCAAGGCTTTTTTCCATGCGCTCTTGGGTGTCTTTTTTAATTTCGTTAATCATCGTATATCCTTTATGGGTAAACAAAACGTGCGGATTTTACGATATTTCTGCTGTTTTTCCTAGCATTAAGTGTGATAGACTCTCATCGCTTTGACGTGATCAAGCGGTCACTAAATTCAATTTTTTTACAAAAGGACACATACTATGTATCAACAACAAATTCTCGCAGAACTTGAAGAAGCACGTACCGTGCTAGATAACTTTATTAACGATAAAAATAACCTAAAATTAATTCAAGATGCAGCGTTAATTATTGCGGAAAGCTTTAAAAATGGAGGTAAAGTGCTTTCTTGTGGTAATGGGGGCTCGCATTGTGATGCGATGCATTTTGCTGAAGAATTAACAGGGCGTTACCGCGAAAATCGTCCGGCTTATCCTGCCATTGCGATTTCTGATGTGAGCCATTTAAGCTGTGTGAGTAATGATTTTGGCTACGATTATGTTTTCTCGCGTTATATTGAAGGTGTTGGTCAGAAAGGTGACGTATTATTTGGGCTATCGACTTCAGGCAATTCTAAAAATGTGCTAAATGCAATTCAGGCAGCGAAAGAAAAAGGCATGAAGGTGATTGCGATGACAGGCAAAGATGGTGGTCAGATGGCTGGTTTAGCGGATGTAGAAATTCGCGTACCGCATTTCCGTTATGCAGATCGCATTCAAGAAGTGCATATCAAAGTGATTCATATTTTGATGATGTTAGTTGAATTTGAAATGGCGAAAATGAAGTAATAAAAATAAAGAGGGGCAGAATAATGATCTGCCCCTAATTTTATGCATTATTTTTGCGGTTTTTCTTCCATTTCCAATAAACCACAATCCCGATAATAATTAAGCCAATCCAGATAATCATCTGCCCTTTATGGATTTGCTCTTCCAGCCAATCTAAGTTCTTGGCACCGAAATCACCAAGATAAACCCAAATCGGCACTGAGATAATCGCCGCACAGAAATCAACCAGTAAGAAGCGGACAAAACTGACTTTACGGGTAATACCCGAGACCAAATAGACTACCGCCCGCAACCCAGGTAAAAAGCGAGCAATAAATAAGAGTTTCCATCCTTGGGTTTGAAAGCGCTTTTGTACTTGGGCAAAACGTTCAGGCGTTGCGACATTGCGAATAAGTGGAAAATTTAAAATTTTCTTCCCATAAATTCTGCCAAGCCAATACATTGTACTATCTCCAACAAGTACACCGAGCATACTCACTACTAACATCCAGTGCACGTTGGTATAACCTAATCCAGAGATAACACCACCTGAAACAAGGGTAATATCTTCAGGAATAGGAACGCCAAATCCACAAGCAAGTAGAACTAAGAAAACAGCCCAGTAGCCGTAACTACTGAAAAAACTAATTAAAAATTCCATTCGTATTCCTTACTTATTTAAATTGCGTACTGATTTACGAATGACTAATTCTGGGTAAAATTCCAAAACTTTTGGCGGGTGCTCGCTTTCACTATTTTGAATACGTTCAAACAGTAGATCAAGCGCCATCTTACCTAGACGAATTTTAGACTGATTGACTGTAGTCAGCGGTGGTGCAAAAAAACGTGAACTATGGATATTATCATAACCGATCACCGAAATATCTTGTGGAACATGCAGTCCTTGTTCGGTAATCGCTGAAATTGCTCCAAGCGCCATCATGTCGCAGCCACAGAAAACCGCCGTTGGGCGTTCAGACTGTTTTAAAAGGTAGTTCATACTTTCGTAACCGCCCTCAGGCTGGAAGTCATTTTCAAAGACCCATTCTTGACGGACTGGCAAGCCAGCTTCTTCCATTGCTTTTACAAAACCATCATAACGTGCTTTAGCTGTGGTTTTATATAGATAACCTGCAATAATAGCGATATCTTTATGCCCATTTTCAATGAGGTGTTTAGTGGCAAGGTAACCGCCATCAAAACAGTGGTCGATAATGCGGTCACTTTTATCTTCATTTGGCCCCCAATCCATAACAACCATTGGCACTTTGGTTGATTTAAACAGCGCAAATGCATCTTCACGATATTCTGAACACATCACCAAAATGCCATCGACGCGTTTTTTCAATAGCATATCAAAATGATTTTTAATTTTTTCAGGTTCATTTTGCGTATTGCATAAAAACAATGAATATCCTTGTTGATAACAGTATTCTTCCACTGCCTGTACGATTTCGGCAAAGTAAGGTGCTTCGCTGGTGGTGATGATCATGCCAATAGATTTCGTGGTGCTCACTTTTAAACTGCGAGCAATGGCACTTGGGGAATAATTTAATTGTTCAACAGCATCTAATACCGCTTTTGTGGTATCCTCCGCAACAAATCGAGTCTTATTAATCACGTGAGATACCGTTGTGGTCGAAACACCAGCGAGTTTCGCCACATCTTTAATCGTTGCCATGTTTTCTCCTTACTGTCAAAAAATGTCGATATTATACCTAATTTGGTAAAATTTTTGGAAAAAATGACCGCTTGCATTTGCATTTTGTTTAAATCGTCTTAGAATAGAGAAGTTTTTTGACTTAATAATGGGAGAAATTATGGGTACTTTTGGTTATTCAATGTTAGCGGTGGTCGGTGCTTTAGGAATGATTGTTGCATTTGGATACTTCATTTTCTAATGAATTTTCATTGATAAGGGCGAGTAATCGCCCTTTTGTTTTTTTGTGAGCTGAATAATGAATAAACTTACATTTGCTTCCCTATCCTTTAATGCAGATAACACCCCTGTTTCCGAACAGTTTGACGATATCTATTTTTCCACCCAAGACGGACTTGCTGAAAGCTACTATGTCTTCCAAGAGGGCAACCAGCTTTGGCAGAAATGGCAAAACCATTCACGAGCGCATTTTGTGATTGCGGAGACTGGATTTGGTACAGGGCTGAATTTCTTTGCTGTAGCAGATAAATTTCGCCAATTTCGCGCAGCATTCCCTCAAAGCCCTCTTCAACGGCTCTATTTTATTTCTTTTGAAAAATATCCACTAACCGCTGAACAGTTAGCGACTATTCAGCAAAATTACCCACAATTTGCGGAATTTTCACAAAAACTGACCGCTTGTTGGCAGCCGCGTCAAACTGGATGTGAACGTTATCATTTTGATGCAATTTACCTCGATCTTTGGTTTGGTGAAATGGCAGAAAGTTTGTTGCAATTAGGCGATTACCATAATGGCAAAGTCGATTGCTGGTTTTTAGATGGCTTTTCACCGGATAAAAATCCCGATATGTGGAACGAACATTTATACCGCCAAATGTTTCGTTTAACCCGAAAAGGGGGCAGCTTTGCTACTTTTACCGCATCAAGTAATGTGCGCCGAGGGCTACAAGCGGTCGGTTTTGAGGTAAAAAAACGCAAAGGTTTTGGCAAAAAACGAGAGATGCTGTGGGGCGAAAAAACATCAGAAAGTGAGATGAATGTATTGCGCTTTCCTTATTACAAGCAACCTGAGGCAAGTGAACATAATGAGGTGGCAATTATTGGAGGGGGAGTAGCAAGCCTCTTTTTGGCGTGGTCGCTGTTAGAACGGGGGATAAAGGTGACGCTTTATTGCAAAGATGCTGAACCAGCGCGCAATGCATCGGGTAATTTGCAAGGTGCTTTGTACCCTCAATTAAGCGATGACGACTCACGAAATGTGCGTTTTTATGTGCATAGCTTTGATTATGCCTTACGCCGTTTGGCGCAAATCACGTCACTAGTGCCGTTTGAACAGGGGCTAACGGGGGTCGCGTTATGTGCTTATAATGATAAGGCAGCAAAGAAACTGCAAAAAATTGCCGAGCAAGGTTGGAGCCCTTCGCTGTTTGCTCTAGTTTCAGCCGCTCAGCTAAGCGAAAAAATTGGCTTGCCTGTCACAGATAATGGCGCGTTTATCGCACAGGGGGGCTGGCTCTCACCTCGTCAGTTGGTACAAAATGGGTTTGCGTATTTGCAAAAGTTGGGCTTGAACATTGTATTTAATCATCACGTTGAGAAACTGGAATACCAAAATTGCCGTTGGCAATGGCTGCATAATGGACAATATTTTTCGCATCAAAATGTGGTGTTGGCTAATGGACATTTACTCAAACAATTTGAACAAACTGAAGGTATTCCTCTGTATTCTGTGCGTGGGCAAGTAAGTCATATTCCAACTAACCGCATGCTGACAAAGCTGAAGTGTGTGGTGTGCTATGACGGCTATCTTACGCCCAAATCCGCAGGCGACAGCCACTGTGTAGGGGCGAGCCATATTCGAGATAATCAAGAAACGCATTTTTCGCTAGAAGAACATCAGCAGAATTTTGCAAAGTTATCGCAAAATTTAACCGCTTGTGACTGGGCAAAAAGCGCAGATTTTTCGCAAAATCAAGCGAAGGTAGGCATTCGTTCAGCCTTCCGAGACCGTATGCCAATGTTTGGGAGCATGCCTAATTTTGCACAGCAGAAGCAACAATATGCCAATTTATATAACCAACTTCGGCGAAAAGAGCCAATTGAGATGGCGGCTTTTTATCCGCATTTATATTTAGTTGCAGGGCTTGGCTCACGAGGTTTAACCACCGCACCACTTTTAGGTGAAATGCTGGCAAGCCAAATTTGTGGTGAGCCTTTGCCATTAGCTGAAGAGCTTCATCAGGTATTGATGCCAAATCGTAGCTGGGTAAGAAATTGGTTGAAAGGAAGGTGTGTTGAATAATGGCTTTCTCTTAAATACAACAAGCGGTTTATTTTGCAGAAAATGTTGCAAAATAAACCGCTTGCTACTTTATGTGTGCGTTGAAGTTATCCCGCTAATACTAAACGTAATTGTACGGCACTTGGGGTGACCACAGGTAAGAAGGCTGCTTCACGCCATCGGCGGATAAAATCAGAGCCCGCGTTGCGCAAATAGCCTCGGCCTCCACCCGCTTGTAATTCTAGTAGTACACTTTGCGCAACTGCATCTACAATATCAATGCGTAATTTGAATAAAGATTTAGGGTTTTGAATAAAACTATCTTTTGCAACTAGTCCTGTTGCTAATTGCTGTTTGATTTTAGTCAGTGCCTGTTTTTGCTTCTCCCATTCAGGCTGAAGGATCACACGGTTACTTGCTAATGTATTTTCTACTTCATTTAGGCTGCGTTCCGCCAAACCAAATGCCATACCGAATTGGAAACCTAAGAAATGAGGGCGAATTTGACTTAAAAAGAGAGGAGCATTATGAGAGAGTATCCAAGCATCGTTGAGTTTTACCTTATCAAAGATTAAGGCTGCCGTATTGCTACCTTGTAAGGCAATAAGATCTAGTTCTTCAGTACGAGTTAATCCTTGTGCATCAGATGGGATTGCTATCACGATAGGTTCACGCCCATTTGGGGTTTCATAGCCTGCAATAAAAACGGCAGCAAAATGATCTGCGCGTAAATTTGTGACCCAAGGTAGCCGCCCATTCAAGTAGCATTCCCCTTTTTCTTCACAAATTGTGACATTTAATTCTTCAATTCCTGCAAGAAATTTCATAGCATTAGAGAGCGCTGTTCCGCCAGCTAGTTTGCCATTGAGTAAATCGGGTAACCATTGTGTGCGAGGAAAGGGATTCTCACTTTGCAGGATATTTTCAATGAAAGTTCTATGCCCCCACGTAATGAAACCTGCGGTTAAGGAATATTGTGATATTTCACTAATGGCTTCAATCACTTGTTGCGCTGAACTATTATTGCCTCCAAGTTTGCTTGGTATGCCTAATTTAAACACACCTTCATCGGCAATTCGTTGTAGCAATTCATCGGCGAATTGATTTGATTGATCCAGTGAATCAGCATGTGCTGCGAGCCAATCTCGGAAAGATTGAGATAAGTATGACATTGTGGTTTTCTCCTATATTTATTTATGTAATCGCAGGAAATTCTAGGAGAATTTATTATTCCTTAAAAATAGAATAATATAATCTTATATTCTTTTTTGGAATATATTGTTTGAGAGAAAAAGAAAGCCCTGCTGCTCAGCAGGGCTCTAAATAAAGAGAGTAAGATAGATTATAAGGCAAAGCCTAACGCGTAGAATGCGACTAAAATAACAGCAATAATTACCGTGCCAATATTTAATTTATTAAATTCACCAGCAAGTACTCGGCCTACAACTAAAGTGGCAAAACCTAACATAATCCCTGTTACGATATTAGCAGTTAGCACAATAAATACGGCACAAACCAGCCCTGCCATCGCACCAATGAAATCATCAAAATCTAATTTAGACACATTGCTTAACATTAATAGACCTACATACATTAATGCAGGTGCTGTTGCATAGCCTGGTACTAGAAATGCCAATGGCTGGAAGAAAAGCATTAATAAGAATAACGCCCCAACAACCACAGCAGTTAAACCTGTCTTACCACCAACGGCTGTTCCTGCTGCAGATTCAATATAAACGGCAGCCGGTGCAGTACCGAATAAACCAGAAAGAATGCTACCCATTGAGTCAGAGGTTAAAGCTCGACCTCCATTGATGATTTGCCCGTCTTTATCTAGTAAATTGGCTTGCCCAGCAACCGCTCGAATTGTGCCTGTAGCATCAAAAATAGCGGTCATAACTAAAGCAAAAATCACAGGCAATACGGCGGCATTTAAAGCACCCATTACATCTAATTCAAGGAAAAGTGATTGTTCACCGAAGCTTGGCATTTTGAAAACTTCACCACCGAATTTGACATTTGGATCGAAAATTAAACCGATTGCTGTAATGGCAATGATGACCCATAAAATAGAGCCTTTGACTTTCAACCGTTCTAAACCAATGATTGCCGCTAAACCAAATAACGACATAATGACAGGGAATGAGGTGAATTCTCCCATTTTTACTGGTAAACCAGCATCATTGCCTACGACTAAACCTACGCCATTTGCTGCGATCAACAGCAGAAATAAGCCAATTCCTATTCCTGCGCCATGAGCAATACTTGATGGTAGGTTTTTTAAGATCCAAGAACGGATGCCTGTCACAGAAACAATCGTGAAGATTACCCCCATTAAGAAAATTGCACCTAAGGCAACAGGAATACTAATTCCTTGACCTAATACCAAGCTAAAAGCTGTGAATGCAGTAAGAGAGATAGCACAGCCAATTGCCATTGGCGCATTTGCCCATAAACCAATTAACATAGAGCCAAGTCCGGCTACCAAGCAGGTGGCGATAAACACAGATTCAGCAGGGAAACCCGCAGCACTGAGCATATTTGGTACAACAATTACCGAGTACACCATTGCAAGGAAGGTGGTTAAACCAGCAATAATTTCTTGACGGACGTTAGAGCCGCGTTCAGACAATTGAAAAATAGCATTTAAGGACATAGTAGTAAGCGCCTTTAGTTTTGAAGGGATTAAAAATGGCGCGGATTTTACAGTAACGCAAACGATTACGCAAATGTTTGTTGTCGTTGTTTTAGGCAAAAACAGAGAGAGAAGGGCGATTGGAGGTTCTCTCGCCTATATTGGATATTTTTACGAACAATCGGCGAGAGATAGACAATCTAAGCGATACGCTCAAAGCCTTTTTCTAAATCAGCAATTAAATCTTCCACCGCTTCCAAACCGATATGCACTCGAATTAATGTGCCTTCCAATTTCCGCTCAATTGTAGGGCGGATTTTGGCGATTTCGTTTGGTTGATTAGCGAGAATTAAAGATTCATAGCCACCCCAAGAGTATGCCATTGAAAATAGTTCAAAATGATCTAAGAAATTCGCAAGCTCTTCATCGCTTAATTTTTTGCAAAGTTCAAAGGAAAATAGACCGCTTGATCCTTTGAAATCACGGCTGAAGAAGGAATGTCCAAAACAACTTGGCAGTGCTGGATGGTAAACGGCTTTTACTTCTGGACGAGTAGCAAGCCAGCGCGCAATTTGGATACTGCTTTCGTGATGCTGCTGTAAGCGTACACCTAAAGTACGTAATCCACGAGCAGTCATATAAGCGGTATCCGCATCGATCATTTGCCCCATTAGGTAAGAGTGTTCACGTAGCTGATCCCAGCAACGTGCATTAGAAACAGCCGTTCCAATCATTGCGTCAGAATGTCCAACCAAGTATTTGGTGCCGGCTTGAATCGAAATATCAATACCGTATTCTAAAGCTGGAAAGAGCACGCCTGCCGACCAAGTATTATCGATCATAATTACGATCTCGGGATTTTTTGCGCGAGCAGCTTGTACAATTGATGGCACATCTGGCACTTCCATCGTTAGCGAGCTTGGACTTTCTAAAAAAAGCACTTTCGTATTCGGTTGAATGAGATCGGCAATACGACTTCCGAGCATCGGATCGTAATAAGAGGTGCTTATCCCCATTTTTTTCAGAATAATATTGCAAAAATCTTGCGTAGGCTCATAAGCCGCCCCTGTCATTAACACATGATCGCCCTGTGCCACAAAAGCAAGAATACTGTGGCTAACTGCTGCTGCTCCGCAAGGATAGAGATAACAGCCTGCTCCGCCTTCCAGCTCACACATAGCATCTTGAAGAGCAAAATGGGTTAGCGTGCCACGTCTACCATAAAATAATGCACCTTTATAACGGTTACGAGTGGCTTCTTTTTTATGCGCAACACTCTCAAAGACGAGTGATGAGGCACGTTGAATAACGCTATTTACAGCACCTTGTGTGTAGCGAGCCTTACGCCCAGCATGGATTAAGGCTGTTGAAAGGTTGTGTTTGCTCATTTTTCTTCCTCTTTTACAGTCCTGCCTTGAGGCTGGCTTCGACAAATTTATCCAAATCACCGTCTAACACTTGTTGGGTGGTACGATGTTCCACGCCGGTGCGGTGGTCTTTAATGCGTGAGTCGTCCAACACATAAGAACGGATCTGGCTACCCCAACCGATGTCAGATTTATTGTCTTCCATCGCCTGTTTTTCCGCATTTTTCTTGCTCATTTCCAGCTCGTAAAGTTTCGCTTTGAGTTGTTTCATCGCCTGATCTTTATTTTGATGTTGCGAACGACCGTTCTGGCACTGCACCACAATGCCACTCGGCATATGGGTAATTCGCACTGCCGATTCGGTTTTATTGACGTGCTGACCACCCGCCCCTGAGGCTCTATACACATCAATCCGCAAATCCGCAGGGTTGATTTCAATATCAATATCGTCATCGACTTCCGGATAAACGAAAGCCGCAGAGAATGAGGTATGGCGACCGTTATTGGCATCAAACGGGCTTTTGCGCACCAAGCGGTGAATGCCAGTTTCGGTTCTAAACCAACCGTAAGCATAGTCACCGGAAATTTTCACGGTGGCGGATTTAATCCCTGCCACATCACCGTCTGAGGCCTCCATCAGCTCGGCTTTGAACCCTTTGCTCTCTGCCCAACGCAAATACATACGCAATAACATTTCCGTCCAGTCTTGAGCTTCCGTTCCGCCTGAGCCGGCTTGCAAATCCAAATAGCAATCGGCACTGTCGTGTGGGCCGCTGAACATACGCTTAAATTCTAAATCGGCAAGTTTTTTCTCTAATTCGTCCGCTTCCACTTGGGCTTCATTGAAAGTATCTTCATCTTCGGCTTCCACCGCTAATTCAATCAAGCCTTCAACATCTTCAACACCTTGTTCTAGAGCCTTGATAGTATTCACAATTTGCTCTAACATTGCCCGCTCTTTGCCAAGTGCCTGCGCCTTTTCCGGCTTATTCCACACATCAGGTTGCTCCAGCTCGGCATTCACCTCTTCTAAGCGTTCGACTTTACTATCAAAGTCAAAGATACCCCCTGATCACCGCGGTACGCTCGCTTAAATCAGCCAGTTGGTTTTTAATTGGATTTAATTCAAACATTTTCTTTCCTTATTTTATGACTAAAGAGCGAGGATTATAGCGGAACTCAAGCAAGCGGTCGAATTTTCACAAATTTTTGCAAAAGGAGTTGTTTGCGAAACAAAATGTCGGGGCTTTAAATACAGTCTATTAAATTTAATCACGACAAGGAGCTAACAATGTTAAACCAAGTTAAACAATGCCTACAACAGACTGCAAATTCGTTTAAATTAACGATGCAAGGAGATCAAACAATTAAATCTAAGCTATCTGCAAATGAGAAAGCCTGTATCTTATTATGCAAAAATTGGAAAAAAACGCTAATCCTGAGGCACAGCTTATATTCGGTGGTAGTTTAACAGCAGAAAAATTACAACTGCTCGTACTATTTGGTTTTGATTATACTGATGAACGGTTGGTACAACTTTTTATTGAAGAGCTAAAACAAAATCCGCAAATATCAATTTCCTCACTTCAGCGTAAGTATTCGCTAGGTTTTAATCGTGCAGCACGAAATTTAGAGCTTGCAAAACAACATCTTTAAAAACAAGCGGTCGGTTTTGCGGGGATTTTGGCAAAATATGACCGTTTGTTTTGTTAAGATTGGATTTTCTCCGCCTCTTCCAAGAAACGGTTAAAATCGCTTTTAAAAGTACGATCTTGAATAACACGGAATTTATCATATTCACTTTCGGCTTTAATTTTTGCCATTTCTGCACTGATTTTGCCGTGATCTTGCAAAATAGGGTAATTCGACAACATTAAGAAATTGTTTAAGAAAGTTTCCCATTCTGCCATATTCATCAGAATTTGCCGCTTCGCTCGATTTTCAGCTAAATCCAAATAAGCCGAAACCAGTTGCTCAAAATAATCTTGCCCGAAGTGCTTACCTTGTTTGAGGCGTTTATCATCAAGCACAAAGCCTTTAATAATAAACTCTCGCAATGTATTGGTTGCCCAAATCCGAAATTGGGTTGCCTCACGGCTATTTACACGATAACCCACCGCAATAATGGCATCGAGGTTGTAGAAATCGACTTTTCGTTTCACCATTCGGGAACCTTCTTGGCGAACTATTTCCATTTTGGAAACGGTTAAAGATTGTTCAAGTTCTTCCGATTGATAAATGTTATCTAAATGCTTAGAAATGGCAGGAACTTCAACACCAAACAACTCCGCCATATTCTTTTGCGTAAGCCAAAAGGTTTCATCAAGGTATTGCACTTCAATTTCAACATCTTGTTGAGCGGAATAAAACAAAATGTTGGCACTGGTTGGGGGGGGTAAATTAGACATAACGTTCTCCTTTATTTGTGCATACTTTACTACAAAATCCACTTCACATTTTGAGGAATTTTGTGACACTCGTCCCAAATTTTTTATTTCTCCGACTTTTAATTCTCGCCATTAGCCTGTTTTTTTACGCTCTTTTTCATAAACAGGAATAACCAATGCCTTTTCAACTAACTTTCTGCCAGCAAGCCGGCAATCAGCACAAGAAAAATCAAGATGCCCTGTATAACGGCAAAGCGGTGTACCAATGGCAACTTAAAAATGCCGAAAGTTATCTGCTGGATAACGACAAAGTGATTTTCGGGATTGCAGATGGTGTTTCCAGCCACCCTCGAAATCATCTTGCCTCACATTATTTAATGGCGTTACTCAGCCAATGCCAATCCCTTGATAGCCAATGGTTGCGACAGGCTCACGGCGATTTTTGCGTGAAATTAGCGAAAGATTATTTTGGCATTTCTTGCACTTTTGTTGCTTGTGAATTACACCACAACGGCAGAGGACGGGTGGTTAATGTGGGCGACAGTCGAGCCTATAAAATTACGGCAAACGGGGAGTGGCAACAACTGAGTTTTGATCACACCATACTGGCTGAAATGAAACAGCAAGGCTTGGTTAAGGAAGGGAGCGATTATGCCTCAATGTATAACGGCTTAACCGATTGTATTGTTGCCGATTTTGACGCCGATGATTTCCGCATTCATATAGCCGAATTTCAACTGGAAAAAGGCGAGAGCATTTTGCTCTGTTCTGACGGCTTGCACGATCAACTCGCCCCGAAAGCTATTCAGGCGATTTGGGACGGATACGAAAGCCCATCTCATCGTCTGCAAATTTGCAGAAAAATGGTAAAAATGCACCGCTTGTATGACGATTTTTCTGCGGTGATTTGTGAAATTGTGTAATTAAAACGACATTATTTGTCGCATTGGTGCTTAAAATCCGCATAAAACAGAGGAGAAAAAAGATGAAAAACGATTTCCATTATGCCGCTGAATTAATCCGCAATGCAGACGGCATTTTAATCACCGCAGGGGCTGGAATGTCGGTGGACAGTGGCCTGCCCGATTTTCGTAGCGTGGGCGGATTGTGGAATGCCTACCCACCGCTCAAAAAATTTAATTTGCAATTTATGCAGATTGCCACACCGCTTGCCTATCAGGAACGCCCCGAGTTGGCAAAATGGTTCTACGCCCATCGCCTAAACCAATACCGCCAAGCCGAACCGCACCAAGGCTATGCCATTCTCAAACGCTGGGCGGAAAGCAAACCACACGGCTATTTCGTCTTCACCAGCAATGTGGACGGGCATTTTCGCAAAGCCGGTTTTTCGGAGGATCGGATTTACGAATGCCACGGCACGCTAGACCGCTTGCAATGTTTGGCAAATTGCAAAAATAAATCGTGGTGGGCGTACGACTATCAACCTGTAACTGACGATGAACATTGCCTTGTATTGAGCGAACCACCAACTTGCCCCGACTGCGGAGGACTAGCCCGCCAAAATGTACTGATGTTTAATGATTGGAGTTATGCTGAAGGCTACCAACTTACTAAAGAGCCACTGTTAGACGAATGGCTACGCAAAGCCCAACGCCCTGTGGTGATTGAAATTGGTGCAGGCAAAGTCGTACCAACTGTGCGTAATTTTTCCGAACGCACCGCCAAGCAGAAAAAAGGTGGTTTAATCCGCATCAACCCAATAGATGCCGGCGTACCAAAAATGCACTTTTTAAGTTTGGAAATGGGCGGATTAGAGGGGGTGAGAGGGATTGGTGAATGCTTACAAGCGGTCTAAATTCACCAAGACTTTGCAAATTTTGCTACAATAAAAACATTGAAATATTGTAATAAAGGATCTGAAATGAGCCAAAATAATACAGAAAAAGAAATTGCGGAAATTAGAAAAATTGAAGATGTTGTAAGAACGAAATTATCTATTCCTGATTATCAGCGCCCTTATAAGTGGTCGGTAAAACATATTGCCCAATTATTAAACGATCTCTATTTTCATTTTGAAAATGGCAAGAAAGTTTATCGAGTAGGTTCGGTTGTTATCCATACATATACAGGTAAAGATGAGAATGGTGAGTCTAAAACAAAATTCGATATAGTTGATGGGCAACAACGTTTAATTAGCCTTTCTTTAATTTTATTTTTATTGAGCAATGATAACACTTTTCCACTTTTATCTGAAAAGCTCTCACATAGTATTAGTGCGGATAATCTTATAAAAAATAAGGTTGCAGTAGAACAATTTATTCGAGATAGAGTACAAGATAAACAGGAATTTGCTACCTATATTTTAGAAACTTGCGAGTTTGTTTATATTGAATTAGGGGATATTGACGAAGCTTTCCAATTTTTTGATGCTCAAAATGCAAGAGGAAAATCGCTTGCACCTTACGATCTATTAAAAGCGTATCATTTAAGAGAACTTAAAGCAGATAAAGAGACGATTTATCAATGTGTAGAGAATTGGGAGCAAGCAGTAGAAGCTGAGATTGCTGATTTAAAAGAAATCATCAGTGAGACTTTATTTAGATTACGCCGTTGGAGTAAATATCAATCAGCTGAGCTTTTCACAAATAAAGAATTAGATACCTTTAAAGGTGCAAATCCTGATCAAAATTATCCTTATATTAGCTATCAATTAGCTAGTTTTAATTTATACAAAATGTATCAAGCATTTCCTATGTTAATAGACAGGCGTTTCAGTGAAATGAGCTTTCAATCTACTCAGCCGATTGTTAATGGAGAACTGTTTTTCCGTTATATAGAACACTATAGGAAATGTTACCTCTTTTTATTTGATAAACGTAATGGTTATCTTAATGAAAACGGTGTTATAAATGGTTTATCTGGTGGATTATTAGACTTCATTGATAGTTATCCAGGGGCATATCGGGTTGGGGATCGTTATATAAAAAATCTTTTCAAATGTCTGGTAATACTGTATTACGATAAATTTGGTAAAGATAAATTAATACAAGCTACGGAAAAGATTTTTAAATGGTGCTATAGAATCCGTTTGATGCAAGGAAGAGTTTACTATAGAACAGTAGAGAATGAGGTGTATAGCCCAAATAGTCTTTTCTCTCACTTAATACGATCTGATAACTCAAGAGAATTTTTGGAATTTATTATTGATGAATACAATATTGAATTTGATGGAGATAATAAAACAGGATTGGTTTCTCTGCTTAAAGGTAGCGAGGTAAAATAAAATGATAAATACTCAAGTAAGAACATTATGTGTAAAAGATTTATGTAATAATGATAAATATATTGTACCAATATATCAGCGCAACTATGCTTGGGGTAAAGATGAAATTGAATTACTTATTCAAGATATTTTAGAAGCTCTAAATAAAAATGAAAGTAAAAACTATTATATCGGTAGCTTAGTAGTGTCAAAACGTAAAGATGGATATGAAGTGATTGATGGGCAACAACGCTTAACTACACTAAAACTACTATTAAGTTATTATAATAAAAAAGAAAATGTCCATTTAGATTTTGAGCATCGTAATGAATCAAATGATAGTTTTAAAAACTTGCATTCTAAGCAATCTCAGAAAAATGCTATAGAGCAAGGATTTCAGATTATTAAGAACTATAATGAATTAGCTGAGAATGATAAAAAACAAAAATTCTTTGATTTTTTACTTGAAAGGGTCGTTATTCTTAGAACTGAAGTGCCGGAAGATACGGATCTTAACCATTATTTTGAAATAATGAATAATCGGGGAGAGCAATTAGAAAAGCACGAGGTATTAAAAGCAAGATTGATGGACAAGCTCCAAGAAAATGAAAGAGCTTTATTTTCCTTAATTTGGGATGCTTGTTCGGATATGAATGTTTATGCTATTAAGCGTTTCCCATATTCGAATGATGATAGCAAGAGTATTAGAACAAACGAGAATTTTTTTGGAGAATTTTGTCATTTGATACCATCAGACTTTGAAAAGATGCTCAGTAATTTCAATGTAGATTCTGATACCAGTGCTTCTGGTAGTATTTTAGACTTGTTATCAAGTTATAAGATTGAAAATAAAAAAGAGGTTAGTAATCAGAATTATGATGAAATTAGAGATGGTAGTTTTAATTCCATTATAGATTTTCCTAATTTTTTGATGATTGTGTTGAGGATTTTTACTTCAATTACAGAGACTAAAAAAGACATTCCATTAAATGATAAATTTCTTCTTGGGGCATTTAATAGTTATCTTGCTGAAGAGAAAATAAAAGAGTTTATTGTATGTTTATTGAAATGTAGATTGATTTTTGATAGATACATTATTAAATCTCGAGATGAAGAAGATAGTTGGTCTTTAAATGGTTTAAAAAAATATAGAAATGGTAAATATTTTTATTTCAAAGAGGTTAATACATTTGGTACAGCTTTTGAAAATAAAGAAAGAGAGCTAAAAGTTGTTGATGAAGGTGTTAATTATGATACAACTGATAGCCATACTAAAATAGTACAATTACTTTCTATGTTTCATACTGCATTTAGACAAAAAATATATAAAGAATGGTTGTATGATGTGTTATGTAGTCTTTATAAAAACGATTCTCTTAAAGATGAATATGGATTATCCCCTAGTTCGTATATAATAATATTAGAGGAATTGGCTTATAATTATTATATGGATGATGATAGACAGAAGTTATTTAATCAAAAAGGTCAATGTATACCCAGCTATATATTTAACTATTTAGATTATCTTCTATGGCGAGATTGGAATGATAAAGTAGGTAAGGATAATAAATTCGTACAGAAAGATAGCTTTGTTTTTTCTTTATCTAGAAATTCTATTGAACATTATTTACCCCAAAGTAGGAGAGATAGCTTATTGGATGATGTTGAGGACTCAGGTAATAAAAGAGATGATATTTTAAATAGTTTTGGCAATTTATGCTTGATTTCTCATTATCAAAATTCATCATTAAATGATGAAATTCCATCAGAGAAAGTAAAAAGATATGAATCAGGTAGCTTAAGATGTATTAGCCCAAAGCAAGCATTAATGCTAACTTATGACAAGTGGGATTCTATAAATATCAATAAACATAATGATGAAATGATGAAAATCTTTGATGAAGAACGTGATAGACTCTCCGAGTTAAAAAATAACTAATCTTATACAAACGGTGCAACTTTGCAAAAACTCTGCAAAATTGCACCGCTCTTTTTTTTCCTTTCTCCGACTTTTAATTCCCCTAATTAGCCTGTTTTAAGTGAGATATTTTTGTTTATTTCTGCAAAAGAATATCGAAAAAATTTCTTTTATGCGACATAAAATATCGTACATCTACATAAAATAGAAGTATCCAATAAAACAGGAGTCACAAATGAAAAAATACAGCTTAATTGAAAGTGATCGTAGCAATGAGAAGCAAAAACTGTATCAAATCAAATCCTTAAAGACTTTTACAACCAGTAATGGTACAAAAGTTAAAGCAGGGGATTTAGGCGGTTTTATCAGTGGTGAGCATAATTTGTCGCACGAGGGAAATTGCTGGGTGGCGAATAATGCGGAAGTGTGGGATCAGGCTTGTGTTTCTGAAAATGCTTATTTAGGTGGGTTTTCTTCATTAAGTGATCAAGTGCAGTTATATGGAAATGCTCAGGTCATCAGAGGGGAGATAAGTGGCAATGTCAAAATTTATGATAATGCCAAAGTCTCAGTTAAAGGGAGTATTGAAGATGAGGTGGAAATTTTTGGAAATGCCGCAGTAGTCGGAAAAGATACTTGGATTCGTGGTTCAGTAAAAATTTTTGACAATGCCCAAATTGGCGGAAATTCGTTTGGCAGTATTCGAATTTCTGATAATGTACAGATTTATGGTAATGCCAAAATTGAAGCAACGTGTGATATTAATGGAAATGTGGAAATTCAATGAAATTGCCCCTAATCTGACAATGGTAGCATTCTTTTCCATTCAACAACAACCTTATGCGTATTTTTTAGAACATAGCAATCTAGTAAAAGAAGGATAATAAAATGAAAAAAGATCTAAAAATCGTGGTTTTAACCGGTGCGGGAATTTCTGCCGAATCAGGCATTCGTACTTTCCGAGCCGAGGACGGTTTGTGGGAAAATCATCGGGTGGAAGATGTGGCAACGCCCGAGGGCTATAAACGGGATCCGGAGTTGGTGCAACGTTTTTATAATGAACGCCGGCGTAAGCTGTTTGACCCTGAGGTTCAGCCGAATGCCGCCCATTTAGCCTTAGCGAAATTAGAGGAAAAATTGGGCGAAAATCTGCTGATTGTGACGCAAAATGTGGATAATTTACACGAACGTGCAGGAAGTCGTAACGTCATTCATATGCACGGTGAACTATTGAAAGTCCGTTGTCCGAACAAAGGCACGGTGTATGATTGGCAAGGTGATGTGAAAGATGAAGATCGTTGTACTTGTTGCCAAATTCCACGCAAATTGCGTCCGCATATTGTCTGGTTTGAGGAAATGCCATTGGAGATGGACAGGATTTATTCCGCTTTAATGGAATGCGATATTTTTATCTCTATTGGTACATCAGGCAATGTTTATCCGGCTGCTGGTTTTGTGCAAGAAGCGAATAATTGGGGTGCCAAAACCATTGAGTTGAATTTAGAACCTAGTCTTGTTAAAAATGCGTTTCAAGAGGCGAGATATGGTAAAGCGAGTGAAATTGTGCCTGCATTTGTGACAGAAGTTTTAGAGGCAATTACTCAAGAATAAGCAAGCGGTCGATTTTGCAACATTTCCTGCAAAATCGACCGCTTGTTATGGAAAGATTATTGTTTCTTTGCCCAATCTAGGAAACGTTTTTGCGTTTCTTTGTCGGCTTGTTGGAACCAGTATTGTAGCTGTTGTTCAGCGATATTTTCGCCTTGTACCATCACTTTCCCTTTGGCTGCTTTGCCATTGCTTGCAATAGCGATTGGCATTGCCGTTGCGGCTAGTCCTTTAATCGCTGCTTTATTTTCAGCAGCATTATAAGCAGCGATGTTATCCACAATGTTGGCATTTGGCATAAAGCCCTCGCCTTTTAAAATATCTTGCTGAGATTCAATTTGCTTACCTGAGGCAGTACTTACTTTTAATACGGGGGATTGTTGGAATTTTGCGACATCATTTTTAGTCGTGAGATTTGGGGCTGCGATCACAATATTTTCATTGCTCCCTTTAAAGGTGACTATAATCGGAGAAGATTCATAGAAACTTTCATCTGAACCTGAGCTATAAATGCTCGTGACTTCAACTACCGCTTGATGTGTTTGGTTTTCGTTTACTTGCAGTGTGGGGGTGTTTTTTTTCACTTTTTGCCCATCAAAAGCAAGAAAACTAATATTTGAAGAAGATGTTAAGGTAGCAGTTAAACCGAGCGTGCTAGCACTTAATGCAGCAATCGCAATCGCGATTCGACCTAATTTCATAAATAGCTCCTATGAGTTGTGTCAAAAACCTGTGTATCCTATGCTAATTTCAATGAAATAGAAAGTAACAAAAGGTCGCTTGTCGATTTTTTTATAAAATTGTGATACTTTTCGCAAGTTTTGTTTTTTTGAGTAATGTTATGAGTGATGATCAGCAGGGAATCGTTTCCCAAGAAAAGAAATCTTTAATTAAATCGCTATTTGGCGGTTTATTCCAACAAGAGCCGAAAAATCGTGAAGATTTGGTAGAGGTGATTCGGAACTCAGAAGAAAATGAGCTTATTGATAGTGACACCAAAGAGATGATAGAAGGTGTGATGGAAATTTCAGAATTGCGTGTGCGCGATATTATGATTCCACGTCCACAAATCGTCTTTATTGATGCAGAACAGTCACTTGATTCTTGTCTTGATGTGATTATTGAATCAGCCCACTCTCGCTTCCCCGTAATTCGTGATGGCAAAGATACCATTGAAGGTATTTTATTAGCAAAAGATTTGCTGAAATTTTTACGTTCTGATTCAGAAGCCTTTGAAATGGATGGAATTTTGCGCCCTGCGGTTATTGTGCCGGAAAGTAAGCGGGTGGACAGAATGCTTAAAGAATTTCGCTCTGAACGTTTTCATATGGCTATTGTTGTTGATGAATTTGGTGCGGTATCAGGCTTGGTAACGATTGAAGATATTTTAGAGCAAATTGTTGGCGATATTGAAGATGAGTTTGATGAAGACGAAATTGAGCCGATTCGTCAGCTTTCGCAACATACTTATGCTGTATTAGCTTTAACTAATATTGAGAAATTTAACGAACTGTTTGCGGTAGAATTCAATGATGAAGAAGTAGATACTGTTGGTGGTTTGGTCATGCAAGCTTTTGGGCATTTACCAAAACGTGGCGAAGAAATTGAATTGGGGGGAATGGTGTTTAAAGTTACCTCGGCAGACAGTCGCCGTTTAATTCAATTACGAGTAACCGTGAGCGATGAACAACTTGCTCGAATGGAACAACAAGATAAGCCGAGCGAAGAATGAATTTTGCAAAAAAATCGATGAAAGCAACCGCTTGTTTAAGCGGTTTCCTTTTTGGGGGGATAGGCTTATTTGCTTATTCCCCGTTTGACTATTGGATAGTCAGCTTTATTTCAGCAATTGCGTTAATTTGGATCGCAACTTTGCCACAAAAAGCGGCAGCACTACTTGGCGTATTGACTTGGGCAGTGAGCTATTTTGCTATTGGTGTGAATTGGGTGCATGTTAGTATGATTCAATTCGGTGGCGTACCTGAGATTGTCAGTTATTTAGCAGTGTTACTATTGGCTATTTATCTTGCATTTTATCCGCTTTTATTTGCGTATGTTATCCAACGCTTTAAATTGATAAATCCTTGGAGTATTGCTGCAATTTGGACGTTTAGTGAATATTTACGCGGTGTGATTTTTACTGGCTTCCCGTGGTTACAGTTTGGCTATAGTCTAATTGATAGCCCATTTTCTGGTATTGCGCCTATTCTTGGGGTAGAAGGGCTAACTTTTTTGGTTATGCTAATTAGTGGTTATATGGTGCAGTGCCAGCGACTTTTTGCAAATAAAGCCTCAAATTTCACCGCTTGGTTAGCCATGTGTGGCGTTATATTCATGGCTATTTTGAGCCAATTTATCATATGGGTAGCTCCAGATGAAAGCAAAGAAAGCAAACTGATTAGCTTAGTGCAAGGTAATATTGAACAGCGGATGAAATGGAATCCTGAACATTTTGATCACACCATTAGAACCTATGAGAGCTTAATTGGTGAAGTAATGGGGAAAAGTGATGTGATTATTCTGCCAGAATCGGCAATTCCCGTGTCTGAAGCTCAGATTTCGCCATTGCTTGAACAATTGCATTGGGTTGGAATGAAAGCTGGCAGTGAGCTAATTATGGGCACTTTGTATCAAAATTCGCATGGTTTATTTAATAGTGCCGTGGTGCTTGGTAATAGTGAATATCCCTACTCATTAGATACCTCTTTACGTTTTAACAAGCATCATCTTGTCCCTTTTGGTGAGTATGTCCCCTTTGGCAATTTACTTAATTGGATGCGCGAGGTTTTTGTATTGCCGGTAAATCTTGCGCAAGGTGATTTTATTCAGAAACCATTATTTGCAGGGCAACGTCAATTTAATACAGCCATCTGCTATGAAATTATTTTTGGTGATCAAGTACAGCAAAATCAAAAAGCTTACGCAGCTGATTATCTATTAACGATCACCAATGATGCGTGGTTTGGTGAGAGTATTGGGCCTTGGCAACATTTTCAAATGGCGCGAATGCGGGCATTGGAGCTGGGCAAGCCTTTATTACGTGCTGCAAATACAGGGATCACTGCTTTTGTTGGCGCAAATGGGCAAATAGAACAACAAGCACCACAATTTGAGACTTTGGTATTAAGCCAAGAGGTTAAAAGTTATCAGGGACAAACACCATTTGCATTTTGGGGCAATTGGGCGATTTATGGTTTGAGTTTATTGGTTATACTGTTTGAAATAGCTTATAGACGTAAATTTAGGTAAATTTTTTGTTTGTTTTTTAGGCATTTGAAACGTGTTAATGAACTTTCTTGACAATCAACACACTAAGCAAGCGTGCGTTAAGATAGTTAAGATGCGTTAAAACGTAGTAAGTTAGGAGAACGCAAGATAATGAGCGAGCAAATCGCCGATCAGGAATTAGTAGAACGTGCGCAAAAAGGGGATAAAAAAGCGTTTAACTTGTTGGTAGTACGTTACCAAAACCGAGTAGCAGGGCTGCTAACCCGCTATGTTGCACGAGATGATATTCCTGATATTGTGCAAGAATCTTTTATTAAAGCCTACCGTTCATTAGAGTCTTTTCGAGGGGAAAGTGCTTTTTATACATGGCTTTATCGAATTGCAGTAAATACTGCAAAGAATCATTTGACAGCAATGGGACGACGTCCACCTAAAGAAGATATTCTTGCGGAAGATGCAGAAAGCTACGAAAGCGGCGTGCATTTACGTGAAGCAGATACACCAGAGAATTTGGTTTTATCTGAAGAATTAAAACGGGTGGTGTTCGAGACGATTGAAAATTTACCCCCAGAATTAAAAACAGCCATTACCTTGCGTGAGCTGGAAGGTTTAAGTTACGAAGAAATTGCTGAAACGATGCAGTGTCCTGTTGGCACTGTTCGTTCGAGAATTTTCCGTGCCAGAGAAGCAATTGATGCTAAAGTCAATCCACTAATGCAGGGTTAATAAATTTAAAACTATTGGAGTTATCTATGCAACAACGTGAAACTTTGTCTGCCTATATGGATGGACATGATGTTAACGGAGAATTTACAGACACTTTGTGTGCCAGTTCAGAATTACAGCAGAAATGGGCAGACTACCACGCAATTCGTAGCATCATGCGTGGAGAAGAACAGTTGCTTGGTGCAGATTTTTCGGCAAAAATGGCAGCACTAATTGAAAAAGAAGAAATCGAAATCGCAGTGGCAGGTGATATTAATGCTACAACTGAGAAACCACGAGGTTTATTGCTGCAATTAAAACGTTGGAGCACGCCACTAATGCAAGCAGGTATTGCCGCGTCTGTTTGTTTTGCTGCAGTTGTAGGCGTAAACCTAATGAATGCAGAAAACGAGGTCGCTCAAGTGGAACAGCCTGTGTTACAAACGCTCCCATTTAGTAATTCAGTTCAGCCGGTTAGCTACAATTCACCTGCTTCAGAGCAACCAACTGTAGAGCAAATCGAGGCTCAGCAACGCCGAGTAAATGCATTATTACAAAATCATGAGTTGCAACGTCGTACGCATTTAAATAACGATAATTCCAAAGAACAAACTGCTGAAGTAGATAAAGTGAAATTACAGCAGTAATGTGAGAAATCCCCTAATTACTCAAATGGTAATTAGGGGTTATTTTTAGCGGTAATAGCCTTGTTCTAAGGCTTGCCAGTTTTCTGAATTAAAATAAATATGCAATCGTTCCTGTTCTTTATTAAATGAACGTAATAAGCGCGCTAAATTAGCTTGTTTCCACTCTTGCCCTGCTTGAATTTGGCATTTATCAAAATCAATCAACCAAAATTTCCCGCTTTCTTTCTCCCGCAAAATATTATGAATGTTAAGATCAGAATGATGCACTTGGTGATCGTGTAATTGGCGGATCAGCTGCCCTATCTGTTGATAGTCTTCATTTGTTAAAGGTTGTAATTGCAATAGTTGGCTAAGATCCTGTGTGTCAGCAATTTTCTCCAGTAAAATATCAGCTTGATAGCACAGTGGTGAGCGTTGAATTTTTACTGCAATGGGTCTAGGTACAGGTAAATTCCATGCTCGCATCTGTGTGAGTAAGTCAAATTCCTGTAACGCTCGTGTCTTATTTAGTGTTTTAAACAGATAACGATCTTTGACAAATTTACCAAATAAGCCCCCACGGTAGTAGTGACGTAAAACTACATCAACCCCGAGTTTATCTTGTGTATACAGAAACCAAGTTGTACCACGCCCTTTTGAAAGGCCTAACAAGCGGTCGGAATTGTCAAAATTTTTGCAATTTAGCAGTTCTTTGATAAAGACCTGTTGCGAATCAGGAACAATATCTGAATTAAATTGATAATACATAGTAAAATTTTTTGGCAGAAATATGCGTGAAATTCTACACTATTTTTTCTTGCTTCGTTGTGTTTTCAAGCTAATTTGATACAATCCAACGCTTTAATTTTTAGGGAATAGCAAATGAACGAAATCTCACTGGAAGCCAAACAGGTTCGGCAAGCATTGGTTGCCAAAGGTATTGAAACACCAACGGTTGCTCTTACTCAGTCTAAAGCCGTACGTCGCGATAAAATTGAACAAAAAATGCGTGACGTATTAGAATTATTAGGCTTAGATTTAAATGACGACAGTTTGGAAGAAACGCCAAAGCGCTTAGCCAAAATGTATGTCGATGAAATTTTCAGTGGGCTAGATTATACGACCTTCCCAAAAATCACCAAAATCCAAAACCGTATGAAAGTCAGCGAAATGGTGTTGGTCGATGATATAACTTTGACTAGCACTTGCGAGCACCACTTTGTCACTATTGATGGTAAAGTTGCCGTTGCATATTATCCTAAAGATTGGGTGATTGGCTTATCTAAGATCAACCGTGTGGTGCAATTTTTTGCTCAACGTCCACAAGTGCAAGAGCGTTTTACGGAGCAGATTTTAACAGCATTTCAAACCATTTTAGAGACGGAAGACGTGGCGGTTTATGTTAAAGCAACCCATTTCTGCGTAAAATGTCGTGGTGTGCGCGATACCAATAGTCAAACGATTACTTCAGCTTATGGTGGAGTCTTTTTGCAAGATCGTGAAACTCGCAAAGAATTTCTTGCCCAAATCCAAAAATGATGAAAATTGCACTCGGAATTGAATATGATGGTAGCCGCTATTTTGGTTGGCAACGCCAGCAAGAAGTGGCTTCAATACAGCAATGTTTGGAAGAAGCGTTAAGCAAAATTGCTAATGCACCTTGCGAAGTTTTTTGTGCAGGGCGAACTGATGCAGGCGTTCACGGCACGGGGCAAGTGGTGCATTTTGAAACGAATATAGAACGTCCACTCAAAAGTTGGTGCTTTGGCACAAATGCACATTTGCCTGAGGATATTGCGGTAAAATGGGCAGTGGAAGTACCTGAGGATTTTCATGCTCGCTTTAGTGCGACAGCTCGTCGTTATCGCTATATTATTTTTAATCACCGCTTGCGTAGTGCTATTTTACCTAAAGGAATTTCACATTATTATCATGACTTAGATGCAGAGAAAATGCACCAAGCCGGACAATTTTTACTCGGGGAAAATGATTTCTCTAGTTTTCGTGCAGCGCAATGTCAATCACATACACCATGGCGTAATGTGCACCATCTTAATGTTTGGCGACAAGGACATTATATTATTGTGGATATTCAAGCGAATGCTTTTGTGCATCATATGGTGCGTAATATTGTTGGCAGTTTGATTGAAGTTGGGCAGGGACGACAACCAATAGAATGGATTAAATGGCTGCTTGAGCAAAAAGATCGTACATTGGCTGCCCCAACTGCCAAGGCAGAAGGATTATATCTAGTGGATGTGAGTTATCCTGAACAATTTTCCATACCTAAAAAAACTTTAGGGCCTTTATTTTTAGCCGATTAAGATGAAATATAAAAATCCCCATTCTGTGTTAGTCGTGATTTATGCCAAAAATAGTGGACGAGTATTGATGCTACAACGCCAAGATGATCCTGATTTTTGGCAATCTGTCACAGGTTCGATTGAAGAAGGGGAACTGCCGTATCAAACGGCCATAAGAGAAGTGGCTGAAGAAACGGGAATTGATATTATCGCTCAAAATTTGAGCCTTTATGATTGTAAACAGAGCGTGGAATTTGAGATTTTCCCGCAATTCCGCTATAAATACGCCCCTGAAATTACACATAATACAGAGCATTGGTTTTTATTAGGCTTGCCTAATGAAATTGAACCACAATTAAGTGAACATTTAGCCTATCAATGGCTATCCGTTGAGGCGGCAATTGTTCTTACCAAATCTCCGAATAACGCACAAGCGATGGCAAAATATTTGCCAATATAGGCCGCTTGTCTGAAATTTCAAACAACAAATTAAGGAAACAAAATGGCAGGTCATAGTAAGTGGGCTAACATTAAACACCGCAAGGCGGCACAAGATGCACAACGCGGTAAAATTTTTACTAAATTAATCCGTGAATTAGTTACCGCTGCAAAATTGGGCGGTGGAGATGTTTCTTCTAATCCACGCTTACGTGCGGCAGTGGATAAAGCGCTTTCAAGCAATATGACACGTGATACCATCAACCGTGCAATTGAGCGTGGTGTGGGTGGTGGTGATGACACCAATATGGAGACCAAAATCTATGAAGGTTATGGTCCTGGTGGCACAGCAGTCATGGTGGAATGTTTAAGTGACAATGCAAATCGTACCATTTCACAAGTGCGCCCAAGTTTTACCAAGTGTGGCGGTAACCTTGGAACAGAGGGCTCAGTTGGTTATCTCTTTAGCAAAAAAGGTTTAATTTTGATTCTTTCTGCGGATGAAGATGCACTTACTGAAGCCGCAATCGAAGCGGGTGCTGACGATATCCAACCTCAAGAAGATGGTAGCTTTGAAATCTATACCGCTTGGGAAGATTTAGGCTCAGTGAAAGATGGCATTGAAGCAGCTGGTTTCAAGATTGAAAACGCTGAAGTAACAATGATTCCATCCACTACCGTTGATTTAGATGCAGAAACTGCACCGAAATTATTAAAACTGATCGATATGCTGGAAGATTGTGATGATGTGCAAAATGTCTATCACAATGGTGAGATCAGCGATGAAGTTGCAGCGTTGCTGTAAGTATCAAAATAGATAGGGAATTAAGCGGTCGATTTGGTAAATTTTTTTACAAAATCGACCGCTTGTTTATTAAAAATATGGCAATTATTTTAGGCATTGATCCTGGTTCTCGTGTGACCGGCTATGGTGTTATTCGGAAAAATGGGCGACAACTGGAATACTTAGGCAGTGGCGCAATTCGTACTGCTGCAGATGATTTACCGACACGTCTAAAGCGGATTTATGCTGGCGTAACAGAGATTATCACCCAGTTTCAGCCAGAGATGTTCGCCATTGAACAAGTATTTATGGCAAAAAATGCAGATTCTGCTCTCAAGCTTGGGCAAGCTCGAGGTACGGCGATTGTGGCGGCGGTGAATCATGATTTGCCGGTATTTGAATATGCTGCACGTTTAGTAAAACAAACGGTAGTGGGGATTGGCTCAGCGGATAAAATACAGGTACAAGATATGGTTACTCGTATTTTACAACTCTCCGCTACACCACAAGCTGATGCGGCAGATGCACTTGCTATTGCGATTACACATGCGCACTCAATACAACATTCGCTCACGGTCGCGAAAAGCAGTAGGCAAAAAATAAGCTCCGAGAAAGAGCAAGTCCTCGCTTTGATGAAAACTCGCTATAGCCGTGGTCGCTTTCGTTTAAAGGGTTAGCATCATATTATTTAGATGAAAAGCCCTTATTGATTTACCAACCTAATGCTTGATGTGCCGCCTGCTTTCTCAGTGTGGCGCAGTGTGATAAGCCCACCAAACCTAGGTTGCGCAAAATTTGCACAGGTAAACAATCGCTACAAAAGAGTGAAATTAAACCATTTGTGTTTTGCATAATACGAGTTTGATCTTGATTTCTGGCTTGTTCATACTGATTGAGCAACGTAAATTCGCCAATATCTTGTCCTTGGCTAAAAGCCTTTCCGACTAATGTTGCCAATTCAAAGAGATCTCGCATTCCCAGATTAAAACCTTGCCCAGCAACAGGGTGGATCTGCTGTGAGGCATTACCGACAATAGCTAAGCGGTGGTGCACATGCGTTTCAGCTTTTTGCAAAGTAAGTGGGTAAATAAAGCGTTGGCTCACTTTTTCAAATCGCCCTAGCTTCCAGCCAAATTGCTGTTGGAGTGCCGATAAAAATTGTTCATCATTCATTGTCATTTGTACAGAAGGATCTTTCACACACCATACTAATGACATTGTTCTAGCGGTTAAAGGCAGCAGGGCGAAAGGGCCTTGCGCAGTAAAACGTTCAAAAGCTTGTCCATTATGTGGGGTGCTTAATTGTACATTAGCAATAATTGCGGATTGTTGATAATCCTGTAGCTGTTTCGTTTCAACGCCACACAGTTTAGCGAGTTGTGATTGAATGCCATCAGCAGCTACCAGCAGCTGGCAGCGAAGTTGTTCACCAGAGATTAAGTCTAAATAGCACTCCTGTGCATTGCGTGTGACATTTTGTACAGTATCTGGGCAAAAATATTGAATATTGGGCTGTTGAGCAATAATCTCGGAGAGCTTCTCGCCCAATTTAGCAAGTTCGACTACTACCCCCAGTTTAGTTAATTTCAGTTCGGTAGCAGAGAGCATCGTTTTGCCAAAATGCCCTTGATCGGAAACGTGGATTTGTTGAATATCGGTGGCAATCTTACTGAGTTCTGCATTTAAATTCTCGCTCGCAAGCGGTTGAATTTGCGCTAATTTTTGCAAAGAACCGTAGGCAAGCGCGATCGAACGCGCATCAAATCCTCCTTGTTCGGCATAGTTGGGTAAGGATTTTTCAATAATTGCAATGCACAATTTGTGCTTGGTTGCAGAGCTGAGTGCTAAGGCGAGAATAGAGCCTGTAGTCGCGCCGCCGACAATAGCAATATCAAATGATTGCATAATATATTCCCGTAACGTTATTTCACGACAATTAGCGGTGAATGATTATTTGGCGCTAATAATTTTCCAACATGATATAGTGGCACCTTATGTAATTTTGCAAGATTTTGCACATTTTCTACCGCTTGAGGACGTACGGCAATCAGCAGCCCACCGCTTGTTTGGGGATCACATAAAATCGCTTTTTGCTCATCATGCATGGGGGAAATTAAATGCCCATAGCTATCGAAATTACGATTTGTTCCACCAGGAACTGCACCTAATTCAATATATTCTTTTACGCCATCAAGCGTTTGAATTGCAGCAAAATTGATTTCAGCATGTAAATTTGAGCCTAGGCAAATTTCACTTAAATGCCCAAGTAAGCCAAAGCCTGTTACGTCTGTCATCGCAGTGATTTCATCCACTTTAGCAAATTCTGCACCAATGACATTCATCTCACACATTGCATCTCGGGCAAGGTTTTTATGCTCAGGCTTAAGTTTGCCTTGTTTTTCTGCGGTAGTTAGAATGCCAATACCAAGAGGCTTAGTCAAAAATAGTTCACAACCAGCCTCGGCAGATGCATTACGTTTAACTTGCTTGGTGGAAATCATACCCGTAACGGCTAAGCCAAAAATAGGTTCTGGATTATCAATCGAATGGCCACCAGCCAATGCAATCCCTGCTTGGCGGCAAGCAAAACGCCCACCTTCAACAATTTGTTGCGCCACTTCGGCAGGCAATTTATTGATCGGGAATCCTAGAATAGCAATCGCCATTAGCGGTCTCCCACCCATCGCAAAAATATCACTAATTGCGTTGGTTGCGGCAATTCGCCCAAAATCAAACGGGTCATCGACAATCGGCATAAAGAAATCAGTGGTGCTTACGATGGCTTGTCCGTTGCCGATATCATACACTGCTGCATCATCAGCGGTGTCATTTCCGACTAATAAATTGGGGTCAAAAAAAGGTTCAAGTTGGCTGTGTAAAATAGTCCCTAACGCCTTAGGAGATATTTTACAGCCTCAACCTGCGCCATGGCTGTATTGGGTAAGCTTAATCGGTTGTTCTAACATGATGAAATAAAGCAGAAAAAATTGCTGAGATTATACCCGATTTGTAAAAAATTGGCAGTTTTTACCCGCTTGTAATGCTAAACTAACGCTATTTATTCACCCATTAAAAAATTATGCCTAGTGTTAATCAATCCGCCTTAGTGGGCTATAGCGCCGAGCAGATGTACCAGCTCGTCAATGATTATGAAAAATATCCACAGTTCTTATCTGGCTGCATTGGAGCAAAAACCTTAAGTTTAGGGGAAAACGAGCTCAATGCGGAATTAGTCATTCAAAAATTGGGTATTAGTCAGCGTTTTAGTACACACAATACGATGATACCGAATGAAAGAATTACAATGCAGCTATTGGAGGGCCCGTTTAAGCAATTGAGTGGTGCTTGGACATTTGAGCCATTTGATGAGCAGAGCTGCAAAATTAACTTAATGTTAGAGTTTGAATTTGAAAGCCCTTTGGTGGCAATGGTGTTTGGCAAAGTATTTAATGAGCTGACACTTAAAATGGTGAATGCATTTAAACAGCGTGCGAAAGAGGTGTATGGTGTCTAAGAAAATTAATGTCGAGGTAGTATTTGCTTATCCGGAAAAATTTTTTTTAAAAAAATTGGTTCTAGAGCAGGCTGTTAGTGTTCAAAATGTGATTTTACAATCGGGAGTATTAGAAAAATATACAGAGATCGACTTACGCGAAAATAAGGTAGGTATTTTTAGCCGAACAGTAAAATTAACCGATTTGGTTGAAGATGGCGATCGGATCGAGATCTACCGCCCATTAATTGCTGATCCTAAAGAGATGCGACGTAAACGGGCGGAAGGTAAAAAGTAGTTACCACTTTTTATGTTTTGGCTTCACAAACTCAATACCTTTATCTTGATATTGAATGCCTTCTAATTGTAGTAGGTAGCGTTTATTTGGTAAGCCACCGCCGAAGCCAGTTAAGCTATGATTTTTACCCAGTACGCGATGGCAGGGAATTAAAATTGAGATAGGATTTCTGCCAACCGCTCCTCCAACTGCACGCATGGCATTGGGCTTACCCAGTTTTTGGGCAATTTCACCATAAGTTATGGTGTTGCCGTAAGGAATTTGGCGGAGCTGCTGCCACACAGCTTGTTGAAAGTTTGTACCCTGTGGAGCAAGAAAATCAAGTTGGCTGAAATCTAAAGTTTCTCCGGCAAAATAGCGGTCTAAAACCGCACCAGTTTTGCAAAAAACTTGCCAAATTTCACCGCTTGTTGAGCTTGCCGGCAGAAAACTTTCTAATGAGGTTGTTTGTTGTTCTTGCTCAAATTCGATATAAATGAGTTTATCGTGCTTGGCAAGGAGCAATAATCTGCCAACGGGCGAGGTGTAGTAGTGGTAATAAATCGTGTTCATCGTGTTTAAAAGATAAAATAAAGGCGTGTAGTGTACACGCCTTTTGCTTTATGATGAAATTAGAAGCTGTAGTTTAGGTTTAAACCATAAACGTTAGCAACAGATTTTGAAGTATATTTGCCGCTATAAGTCGAGCTAGCTACGCGGTGTGATTCGGTAAATGATACTCGGCTACCACGAACATGCGCGTATGCTGCATCAATAGATAAATCTGGCGTGAAACGGTAAGTTGCACCTACAGCATACCAAGTACGATCTGCATCAGGGATTGAAATTGATGGCGCATTGACACTTGCGCTCTCATCAAAGGCAATACCTGCACGTAGTGTTAATGCATTGGTTAAATCATAAGATGCCCCTAATGCAATACGTGATGCATCGCTGAAGTTTTCTTCTTTGTGGAAACGATCCACGTCATTTGCTGTCGCGCGTAATTCTTTGAATGAACTCCAATCGGTACGTTTGTAGCTATATTGTACGGCAAATTTATCCGTTAATTTGTGATAACCTGAAATTTCCCAGAATGCGGGTAATTCAAGATTTAAGCGAGCATCAATTTCTGCGCCACCAGTTCCACCTAAAGCGGTAAATACACTTGGAATTTGGTTTGAGTATTTGCCGTTGAATTTGATTTTAACTGGCGAATGGTAAGCGAAACCTAAGCGGTTATTTTCATTGATTTCATACATTAAGCCTGCATTCCAACCAAATTCCCATTCCTCACCTTTCATATGGCTTAAGACAGTGTTACGTTGAATACCGTATTGAGCGTAGAGTGCTGAAACATCGCCGGCATAACGGTTAAGTTTTGCTTTAGCATGAACTACATTGGCACCAGCACCAATGCTAAGACCGTAACCCAGCTTATAAGCTGCACTTAAGTTGTAGTTTGTAGCCGTTAATTCAGTGTTACCACCAAAGATACCTGCGCTATATTGATCATTAAAGTCTGATTTCAGACCATAATTCACATTTAAACCACCACCGATAACAAAACGATCAGTAACTGGTGCAACAAAATAAACAGTTGGAATTGTTGCAACCGGAATGACGTTTTTATGATCGGAATTATTGCCGAAAACAGTTGTACCTTCTACGTCAGAATCCACGTTTACATAGATAGCACCAGCAGAAACTTGCGCTTGTTTGAATAATGTCATTAAGGCTGGATTAGTCGCAACAACAGAGGCATTATCAGCTACTGCTGCATTACCTGCATAAGCTAAACCTAAACCTGAAGTAGATACTTCTGCTAATTGGAATGCTGCCGCATTCGCGCCAGCCGCGGTGAATGTTACAAGAGATGCAAACACTGTTTTGGTAAATTTTGTCATTTAATCTATCCTTAAAAAAGCGAAGCAGTAAAAATTACCGCCTTCTTACAATAAAAAACGGGCGGATTGTAAAGAGCAAGCGCTTGGCAATCAATGAAATTTTGCAAAAAAATAAAGTGTTCCGACCAGTTAAAGGGAACTTTTATTTTTTGGATATAAGAATTGTGAAAAATTGAATTTCAAGCATGATAAGAGTAAAATGGCGCGATCGATTTAATTTTATGGAGAGCGCAAAATGAGTGAATGTAAACTTAGCGAAACCCCAGCTTGTTGTTGTGTTGATGTGGGCACTGTGATCGATAATAGTGATCGAACTGTTGATTTTTCTCAAGTCTATTCGAGTGAATCTGAAGCACGAGATGCGTTAGATTATTTAATTAGTAAAGCTCGAGCCGCTGAATCCGAACCTTGTCGAATTGAAAGCGATGTTCAGCCTGTTGAAAATGGTTATTTAGCAACAGCGCATTTTGAATTTGCTTACCAAGTTGAGGCTATGATTTTCCAACTTTCAACACGTTAAATAATTTCTTAGGAAATTTCCTATTTTATTTATTTGTGAAACCTTTCAAAATACCCCACTAAATTCTTGACTAATTTAGTGGGGTATATCAGAATTTCCATCGTTTTTTATGTAGGTCTGTATTATGAAATTAACTTCTCGGGGTCGTTATGCCGTGACGGCAATTTTAGATATTGCACTACACGGTAAGACCTTACCTGTAAGCCTGGCAGACATATCCGAACGCCAATCTATCTCTTTATCTTATTTAGAGCAGCTTTTTGCTCAATTACGCCGTGATGGTATCGTGCATAGCGTGCGGGGACCTGGTGGCGGATACCAACTAGGTAAAACGCCAGAAGAGATTAATGTCGGTATGATTATTCAAGCAGTGAATGAAAGTGTTGATGTTTCTAAGTGTAAAGGAAATGGTAATTGCACTAATAATAGCCGTTGTTTAACACATTCGCTGTGGGAGCGTTTGGAAAACCAAATTGAACAATATCTACATACCATTACTCTTGCAGAGCTGGTAGAGGAGAATCGTGATCACGATTGTGAAAAATCACATTGCCATGATCACCATCACTAAGATTTTTTAGTTAGGAGCAACAATGAAATTACCTATTTATTTGGACTATGCTGCAACTTGCCCAGTGGATGAGCGTGTAGCAAAAAAAATGATGGACTATATGACCAAAGAGGGCGTGTTTGGTAACCCTGCATCACGCTCGCACAAATTTGGTTGGGAAGCAGAAGAAGCAGTAGATATCGCTCGTAACCAAATTGCTGATTTAATTGGTGCAGATAGCCGTGAAATTGTGTTCACTTCTGGCGCAACTGAGTCTGATAACCTTGCAATCAAAGGGGCGGCGCATTTCTATCAAACCAAAGGTAAACACATCATTACCGTGAAAACCGAACATAAAGCGGTATTAGATACTTGCCGTCAATTAGAGCGTGAAGGTTTTGAAGTGACTTATCTTGAACCAGAAGCAGACGGCATTATTGATTTAGCAAAATTTGAAGCGGCAATTCGTCCAGATACGATTTTAGTCTCTGTCATGCACGTGAATAACGAAATCGGTGTTATCCAACCAATCAAAGAAATCGGTGCAATCTGCCGTGCGAAAAAAATCATTTTCCACGTGGATGCAACGCAATCAGTGGGTAAAGTGCCGGTAAATGTACAAGAATTAAATGTAGATTTAATGTCTTTCTCAAGCCACAAATTATACGGGCCAAAAGGTATCGGCGGTTTATATGTTTGCCGTAAGCCACGTGTACGCTTAGAAGCGATTATTCACGGTGGTGGTCACGAGCGTGGTATGCGCTCAGGGACATTGCCTGTTCACCAAATCGTGGGTATGGGCGAAGCATATCGCATTGCAAAAGAAGAGATGGCAACCGAAATGCCACGCATCAAAGCATTGCGTGATCGTTTATTAAACGGCTTCAAAGATATGGAAGAAGTTTATATCAACGGTTCTATTGAAGAAGGCAAGCGTGTTGATTCTAACCTTAACATCAGCTTCAACTTCGTAGAAGGTGAATCAATGATGATGTCATTAAAAGACATCGCAGTATCATCAGGTTCTGCTTGTACGTCTGCGAGCTTAGAGCCATCTTATGTACTTCGTGCGTTAGGTTTAGATGATGAATTAGCACACAGCTCAATCCGTTTCTCTCTTGGCCGTTGGACAACCGAAGAAGAAATAGATCACACCATTGAAATCGTGAAAAAAGCAGTAAACAAACTGCGTGAACTTTCCCCACTTTGGGAAATGTTTAAAGACGGTGTAGATCTATCAAAAATTGAGTGGAATCACCATTAATTTGTGCGGGCGTACCAACGCCCCTACAAAATAAATCTTAATGGAACGTATATATTTACGTTCGTAATATAATGTAGGGGCGTATGTCATACGCCCGATAAAAAAGGAATATCAAAATGGCATACAGCGACAAAGTAATCGATCACTATGAAAACCCACGCAACGTAGGTACAATGGACAAGGATGCTCTAGATGTAGGTACGGGGATGGTGGGCGCTCCTGCTTGTGGTGATATCTTACGTTTACAAATTAAAGTAAACGATAGCGGCATTATTGAAGATGCGCGTTTTAAAGCATATGGCTGCGGCTCTGCTATCGCATCAAGCTCATTGATTACTGAATGGGTAAAAGGGAAATCGCTTGATGAAGCAGCGGCAATTAAAAACAGCGATATCGCAGAAGAGTTAGAACTACCGCCTGTGAAAGTGCACTGTTCAATCCTTGCCGAAGATGCAATCAAAGCAGCAATTGCTGATTACAAAGAAAAACAAGGCAAATAATCGTAGGGGCGGACCGATGTGTCCGCCCGAATGCGTTATTTTTTATGGGCGAACACATTGGTTCGCCCCTACTATTTTCTTCATTTAATTCATTTCAAAAGGACGACTTATGGCAGTAACATTAACCGAAGCAGCAGCAAATCGTGTAAGAACCTATCTAGATAATCGTGGCAAAGGCATTGGCTTACGCTTAGGCGTAAAAACCTCTGGTTGTTCAGGTTTAGCCTATGTGCTTGAGTTTGTTGATGTGTTAAATGAAGACGATAAAGTATTTGAACAACACGGTGTGAAAGTGATCATTGATGAAAAAAGTTTAGTTTATCTTGATGGCACAGAATTGGATTTTGTTAAAGAAGGTTTAAACGAAGGCTTTAAATACAACAACCCAAATGTGAAAAACGAATGTGGTTGTGGCGAAAGTTTCAACGTATAAGGCGGTAAAATGAGTAATCCATTTGCATTATTTGATTTACCTGTGCAATTTCAATTAGATAACGCTCAACTTTCAGAGCGTTATCTTGCCTTACAAAAACAGCTTCACCCAGATAATTTCTCTGCTGCAACCGCCCAAGAGCAACGTTTAGCAATGCAGAAATCCGCAGAAATTAATGATGCCTTGCATATTTTGAAAGATCCCATTTTGCGAGCGGAAGCGATCATTGAGTTAAACACAGGTGAGCAAAAAGATCTGGAAAAACAAAGCACTAAGGATATGGCATTCTTAATGCAACAATTAGAATGGCGTGAGACATTGGAAAGCATTGAATCTGCAAAAAATGAAGCAAAATTGACCGCTTTCCAACAAGAAATTGAACGCACTCACAAACAAATTCTTGGGCAATTAGCGCAATCCCTTGAAAATCAAGAATGGCAAGTTGCTTTTGGCATTTGTGATAAGCTTCGTTTTACCAAGAAATTACTTGCAGAAATTGAAAGAGTAGAAGAGCAGATTTTAGGCTTTTAATTTAGTGTAATTATCGTAGGGGCGGATTTTCTATCAGCCCACAAGCGGTGAATTTTCTCTGTTTATTTGCAAAATTATGATACGGGCGAATATAAAGTCTGCCTCTATGAAATTAAGAATGGTGATAATAAATGAAATCTCTTGAAGAACTCAACGACAAAGCCAATTCTGCTTGGCTGATTATGCAAGACTGGTTTAAAGCTGCGCGTAATCACTATGAAATTCTACCTAAAAATGTTGAAGAAGCAGCAAAACAGTTAATTGGAATGCAACTTTCCACCAAAACGCCTATTGGTGCGGTGATTTACGAAACGGGCGGCATTTTAATTGATCATGGCTGGTTACGTATTTTAGGTTCTGGCAATGAAAAATTACCTCGTGGTTTGTTTGATTGGAATTTTGGCAAAACCTTTGAAGAAAGTGGCGAACGCCCGTTTCATTTATTGATTGCTGATGATGCGGTCGGTGGATACTTTGCGGTAAATGGTGGTGGATTAAGCGAAAAAATCGGTATGGTGCATTATTTCCACCCGAAAAAACAGAAATGGGAAAGTATCGGCTTAAATTATTCGCAATTTATCGGTTGGGCATTAACGGCGGATATTGGGGGTTTTTACCACGATTTACGCCCTGAAAACTGGCAAGAATTAGTCAAAGATCTTAATGGCAGTGAAGTACTGAAATTAGATAGCAACGAAAAGCAATCTATTGAACGCCACTATCAAGCGACTTTTGCTCCTGATGAAATGGGGTATGCAGTCAATTAAGTAGGGTGCAACTTGTTGCACCGAAAAGGGTATAAATTAAATGGTGCAACAAGTTGCACCCTATAAAAGGAACAAAATGGCACTTTTACAAATCTCCGAACCAGGTCAAACTAGCTCCCCACACCAACATAAATTGGCGGTGGGCATTGACTTGGGAACAACAAACTCACTGGTGGCAAGTGTTCGCAGTGGGCAAGCACAGGTTTTATTAGATGATAAAGAGCGTTCGCTGGTGCCGTCTGTGGTGCATTATGGCGAAGCAGAAAAAACATTGGGTTACGAAGCCTTTGCTAAGGCAAGTGGTGATCCGAAAAATACCGTGATTTCAGCAAAACGCTTGATTGGGCGTAGCCTTTCCGATATTCAAACGCGTTACCCGAATTTACCTTATCAATTTGTGGCAAGCGATAATGGCTTACCTTTGATTCACACTGCACAAGGCACGAAAAGCCCGATTGAAGTTTCTGCCGATATTTTGTCTCATTTGAACCAATTTGCTGAGCTACGTTTAGGCGGTGAATTATCGGGCGTGGTGATTACCGTACCCGCCTATTTTGACGATGCCCAACGCCAAAGCACCAAAGATGCGGCACGGCTTGCAGGGTTAAATGTGTTACGTTTGCTGAATGAGCCAACAGCAGCAGCCATCGCTTATGGTTTAGATAGCGGACAAGAAGGTGTGATCGCCGTTTATGACTTAGGTGGTGGTACATTTGATTTATCTATCTTGCGTTTAAGTCGTGGTGTGTTTGAAGTGCTTGCAACCGCAGGCGATACCGCTCTCGGTGGTGATGATTTTGACCATTTGACTGCGGATTGGATTGCCGAGCAAGCAGGCTATAAACCGCAAACCGCAAGTGAACAGCGTGAGCTTTTAACCCTTGCAACTCAAACCAAAGTTGCTCTTTCGCAAGCGGATCAAGTTAGCGTAAATTTTGCAAATCAAACGATTGAAATTAGCCGTTTGCAATTTAATACGCTAATTCAACCGCTTGTTAAGCGTTCATTGATGACTTGTCGCCGTGCATTAAAAGATGCAGGCGTGGAAGCAACCGATGTGCAGGAAGTTGTAATGGTTGGTGGTTCAACCCGTGTGCCATTGGTGCGTGAACAGGTAGGTGAATTTTTTGGTAAAACGCCATTAACCAGCATTGACCCTGATAAAGTGGTGGCACTGGGTGCGGCTATTCAGGCGGATATTTTAGTCGGCAATAAGCCAGACAGCGATATGTTATTACTTGATGTTGTACCGCTTTCACTTGGGATTGAAACGATGGGCGGATTGGTGGAAAAAATCATTCCACGCAATACGACCATTCCAGTGGCGAAAGCACAAGAATTCACGACTTTCAAAGATGGGCAAACCGCAATGACCGTGCACGTGGTGCAGGGCGAGCGTGAATTAGTGGACGATTGCCGTTCGCTCGGGCGTTTTACCTTGCGTGGTATTCCGCCAATGGTCGCAGGTGCAGCACATATTCGGGTCACCTACCAAGTGGACGCAGATGGTTTATTAAGCGTAACCGCAATGGAAAAATCCACCAAAGTGCAGGCATCAATCCAAATCAAGCCATCTTATGGTTTAACTGATGAAGAAGTGACACAAATGATCAAATCTTCAATGGAAAATGCAGGAGCAGATATGGAAGCTCGTTTGCTTGCTGAGCAACGAGTAGAAGCCGATCGTGTGATTGACAGTGTGATTATCGCCTTGCAAGAAGATGGGGCAGAAGTGCTTTCTGTTGAAGAGTTTAAAACGATTGAAGCAGAACTTGCTAAATTGATTGAACTGAAAAAAGGCACAGATCGCTTGGCGATCCAACAAGGTATCAAAGAGTTAGATCACGCCACTCAAGAATTTGCTGCCAGACGTATGAATTTATCTATTCAAAAAGCGTTGGCGGGTAAAAAGGTTGATGAGATTGTGTAAATAATATTTCCCTCTCCCTCCGAAAATCCTACGGATTTTCTCCACCCTCTCCCTAATGGGGAGAGGGGCAGATTTTAGCCTCGTTCAGAGGCTAAAATCAGGGAGAGGGGGGAGGGATAAAGGGGAACAAAATGTCAGACTACATCAAAACCCAACTTTCCGAAAAATTCCGCACCATTGCGGTGGAATTTAATTTGGAAGATAACCGTATTTTTGCGTTAAATGAGCGAATCAATGCGGAGTATGACGAAGCTTATATGAACGGCTATAACTGGGCGGCGTTTTTGCGTGCGTATTTAAGTATTTATCGTCCAAGCCTATTAGAGTTATTAGAAGAAGATCCTGAGCCAGGCTGTTATTATGTAACCTATCCGCTTTCGGAAAAGAGTAAAGAGAAAGCGCAGGAATTGAAAAAAATCATCGTTTATCTAGTGGAACACGAAGAAGAAATTTTAAATTTCATCGGTGAGCATTTAGATAACATTGAATGGGATTAACCAAAAGGAAAACTAAAATGCCAAAAGTTGTATTTTTACCACATCATGAATTTTGTCCAGAAGGTATGGTGATTGAAGCCAATCCTGGGGATAATTTATTAGAGATTGCACATAAAGCAGGGGTGGAAATCCATCATGCTTGTGACTGTTCTTGTGCTTGTACTACTTGTCACGTTGTAATCCGTGAAGGTTTTGATTCGATGAATGAGGCAAGCGAGCAAGAAGAAGATATGCTCAGCAAAGCTTGGGGATTAGAGATGGACAGTCGTCTGTCTTGCCAATGTATTGTTGGTGAAGAAGATTTAGTGGTTGAAATTCCAAAATATAACTTAAATCACGCAAATGAGGCGGCGCACTAATGAAATGGACTGATGTGAGAATGATTGCGGAAAATCTTTACGATATGAATCCCGATCTAGACCCAACCACCGTACGTTTTACTGATATGCACAAATGGATCTGCGAAATGGAAGATTTTGATGATGATCCCGAAGCGTCTAATGAACATATTTTAGAAGCGATTTTGACCATTTGGTTGGAAGAATACGAGTAATATATGATACCGCAAACAAAAGTTTGCGGTTTTTCTTTAGGCTTTTCCTCGGAGATGCTAGAATTCTCACTTTCGTAATTTTCTTTTAACCCGAATGAAAAAATTTTTCCTTCCTTTTCTTGTTGCTTCGTTATTAGCAGGTTGTTCTTCCCAGCCGAGTAAAAATACCAAAAAAACAGCGCCACGTATTAAAGCGACGGCCGCTTATTTGCCTGCAGATAACTCTGCTTATGTTGTATTTGATCTGAACCAAAAAAAATTCTTAGAAGGTAAAGGATTAAATCTTGTGCGGCCAATTGCTTCAGTGACGAAAATTATGACTGCGGTGGTATTTTTAGAAGAGAATAAGCGAGGTCATGCATGCCAAACTCAGATTCTGCCGTCAGATGCCGATTTTATCAAAGGTACAACTAGCCCACTGCCTAAAAATGTCAATATCAGTTGTAATGAGTTATTAAAAGCGATGTTTGTTCGCTCAGATAATTACGCTGCGCATGCCCTTGCTCATGCGACACACTTAAGTAAAGCGCAATTTATTGCACGTATGAACAGTAAAGCTCGTGAGTTGGGAATGATGCAAACCTATTTTGAAGATAGCTCTGGTTTGTCCGCAAATAATGTTTCGACGGTGTCTGATTTAGCCAAGCTATCTGGCTATGCGGCAAGTAAACCACAGATTCAGCAGTTATCAAATTCCCCAGCAGTAAGTGTATATGCGGCAGGACAAAACTTAGCAATGCGTAATACTAATAGTATGGTGCGAGAGCAGAGTTATCCGGCTTTAGTAAGTAAAACGGGGTTTACGCGAGAAGCTGGTTATAATCTTGCTTTTATTGCTCGCAATAGCTGTAATGGCAAGCGCATTGGTGTAGTTAGCTTAAATAATAGTAGTACTTCGGCAAGAACTAGTTTTACAGAATCAATGTTGGCAAAATATCAGTGTCAAGCAAATCCATACCGTAGCTATGAAGGATAAAAAAACGCCCTGTTCAAGCTAGTTGAACAGGGCGTTTTTGTTGAGGATGAATTATTTCACGCGCTCTTTATATTCACCCGTACGAGTATCTACACGGATAACTTCACCAATTTGTACGAATAATGGTACACGAACAACAGCACCAGTGCTTAATGTTGCAGGTTTACCACCTGTACCAGCAGTATCACCTTTTAAACCTGGATCGGTTTCAACTACTTCTAATTCTACGAAGTTTGGTGGAGTAACAGAAATCGCTGAACCGTTCCATAAGGTAATGATACATTCTGCGTTATCTACTAACCATTTTACGTTATCACCTAATGCTTTTTCATCGACAGAGATTTGTTCGAAGGTTTCTGGGTGCATAAAGTACCAGAAATCACCATCGGTGTAAGAGTAGTTGTAGTTATAATCTACAACATCAGCTGCTTCAACAGTAGAGCCTGATTTAAAGTTGATTTCTAATACTTTACCAGAGATAAGTTTACGGATTTTAGTACGGGTAAACGCTTGACCTTTACCTGGTTTTACAAATTCGTTTTCCACGATGACGCAAGGTTCACCATCTTGGATAAATTTCAAACCCGGTTTGAAATCTGTAGTGCTGTAATTAGCCATAATTTTCCTTAAAAATAGAATGCCTGAGCGGCGGTTTCAAAAAGGTGTATATGATACATCAAAATCAGCCAAGATTTAAAATTTTTCGGGTATAATGCTAAACCTTTTATTTGCAAGCGGTCAAAAAGCCATAAATTTTTGCAAAATTGATTTAATTAGGAGTGAAAATGAACAAAATCATGACGTTAGCGGCGGTTTTCGCTTTGTCATTCTCTGCATTAACTGTATCAAAAGATGTCGAAGCAAAACGTGGTTTCAGTAGCCCTGTACGTAGTATGCCAGCAGTAAGAAAACCTGCTTCCACACAAAAAACACAACAACAGAAAACTGCGCAAGATCAGCAACAAAAAGCCGATGCCGATTTTAATAATACGCCACCGAAACAGGCTATGCCAAATAATAACGCGCAGATTCAGCCACAAGGTAATCGTTTAGCCGGTTTTGCTACAGGGGCGATAGCAGGTTATTTATTAAGTGATATGCTTTCGCCAAGTGAAGCTCAAGCTCAGCAACAAAATCAAACCGAGCCTATGCAACAGCTGACCGAACAGGTACAACAGGCCACGATGAATACTTCGCAAGTGCCAGCGTTTAAGGCAATTGACCCACAAAATGATCCTTTCTTAATTGAAAAAACTCAGGGGTATTTACGTTATTGTTTAAATGGAGTGCAATATCTTGTTAGCGCTGCACATACACAACTTCCTCCAACATTAATGGTAGATAGAACTAATGCGCCAGCGCAATGCATTATTACTCAATAAGTTGAATGCCTAATAGTCCTAGCAACAAAAGCCGTCTTTAATAAGGCGGTTTTTTCTTTATCAAGATAGCCATTCCAATTTTTCAGCAAAGCTGATTTTATTAGAAGTATATTTGATGCGGGTAAAGCGGATTTGCCAGACGTCACTTGTCATGTTTTGCGCGTAAGCATGTCGGCGATAATAAATAGCTAATGCTTCTTCTTGTTCATTTTTCGGTAATATCTGTGCAATGGCCTGGAATTGCACACCTTCTATATCTGATATTAGGCAGGGTTGTCCAGCAATCGTCCCCGCGATTTTGGGATGTTTTTGCATTAATGAACCATGCTGCGTATTTTGACTAGTCAGAATAATAAGACGATTATTTACTGCATCAAATGCGTAGAAGCAACTTGCGCTCCAAAGTTGTTCATCTGCTTGGCAAGCAATACTAACAACATGGTTGTTTTGGATAAAGGTGCAAATCTCTTGGGGAATGGTATTTTTCATTTATTTGCCTTGCCAGCGTGGCATATTGATATCAAGCCCGAATAGATCCAATGCTCTTACAACACTATGTGTCACAACTTCATCAATATTTTTAGGTTGTTGATAGAATGCAGGCACTGGGGGAAAAATAATGCCTCCCATTTCTGTGACTTTACGCATATTGTCTAGATGCGCTAAATTGAGCGGGGCTTCTCGCACCATTAAAACTAAGCGGCGGCGTTCTTTGAGTGTGACATCGGCAGCACGTGTGAGTAAATTATCACTTAACGCATTTGCGACCGAAGCGAGCGTGCGCATAGAACAAGGTGCAATTAGCATGCCTAGTGTTTTAAATGAACCGCTTGCAATGCTAGCAGCTAAATTATGAATAGGGTGGACGACATCCGCGAGAGAGAGCAGCTCTTCTTTACGGTAGTTTGTTTCATACTCTCGGGTTAAGCTTGCTCCCTTCGACATGACTAAATGTGTTTCAATATGATCAAATGGCTTTAATAACTCTAATGCTTTATAACCATATTGAAAACCGCTTGCACCACTGATTCCAATGATAATCCTATTTTTCATTAGCTTATCCATCAATCTCTTCACCTGTTGCATCGACTTTAAAGTTTAATGCCGCAGAATTAAGGCAAAAACGTAAGCCTGTTGGTGCTGGCCCATCAGGAAAAACATGCCCCATGTGTGCATCACATTTACCGCATCGGATTTCAACACGGTGAACCCCTAAACTATAATCATCTAAGTAGCGTAGCGAATCTTCGGCAACTGTTTGATAAAAACTTGGCCAGCCACAGCCTGCGTCAAATTTAGTATCAGAATAGAACAAAGGATTGTGACAACGTACGCAACGATAGATTCCTAGGCGGTTTTCATGTAGAAATTTGCCGCTAAATGGTTTTTCTGTGCCATGTTTAATACAGATCTCAAATTGTTTTTCTGTCAGCTGACTAAGTGCTTTCATAATAAATTGCTATGTTTTTTATTCGGTTTGATTATTTTCTACTGTTTTAGCTTGGCTATAAAGTGATTTTTTAAATTTGATATAAATCAGAACATTTTTCATTCCCTTACGGTTTTGTCTTGTCAGGTATAGGGAACATTGTGCTATAATCCGAATCGTTTTCTGTTTGGGATTCGTTCCCAATTGTATCCAGAAAAAGTTTTTTGTTTAACTTTAAAATAGGAAAAATGCTTATGGCAATTAAAATTGGTATTAACGGCTTCGGTCGTATCGGTCGTATCGTATTCCGTGCAGCACAAAACCGTGATGACATCGAAGTAGTTGGTATTAACGACTTAATCGATGTTGATTACATGGCGTATATGCTGAAATACGATTCAACTCACGGCCGTTTCGATGGTACTGTTGAAGTACGTGATGGCAAATTAGTTGTAAACGGTAAAGAAATTCGTGTAACTGCTGAAAAAGATCCTGCAAATTTAAAATGGGATGAAATTGGTGTTGATGTTGCAGTTGAAGCAACGGGTATCTTCTTAACTGATGAAACTGCGCGTAAGCACATCACCGCAGGTGCGAAAAAAGTTGTTTTAACTGGTCCATCTAAAGACAACACTCCTATGTTTGTAAACGGTGTAAACTTCAACACCTATGCAGGTCAAGATATCGTATCTAACGCATCTTGCACTACAAACTGTTTAGCGCCACTTGCACGTGTTATTCACGAAACTTTTGGTATCAAAGAAGGTTTAATGACAACTGTTCACGCAACTACAGCAACGCAAAAAACTGTAGATGGTCCGTCTGCTAAAGACTGGCGTGGTGGTCGTGGTGCATCACAAAATATCATCCCATCTTCAACTGGTGCAGCGAAAGCAGTAGGTAAAGTATTACCAGCATTAAACGGTAAATTAACTGGTATGGCATTCCGTGTTCCGACTGCAAACGTATCTGTAGTTGACTTAACTGTAAACTTAGAAAAACCTGCAACTTACGAACAAATCAAACAAGCAATTAAAGATGCAGCAGAAGGTAAAACTTTCAACGGCGAATTAAAAGGCGTTTTAGGTTATACAGAAGATGCAGTAGTATCTACAGACTTCAATGGCGCAGTAGAAACTTCTGTATTTGATGCAGATGCGGGTATTGCATTAACAGATACTTTCGTGAAATTAGTTTCTTGGTATGATAACGAAACTGGTTACTCTAACAAAGTATTAGACTTAGTTGCGCACGTTCACAACTACAAAGGCTAATCAAGCTACTAGAAACAAAATAAATAAAGGCTGGGATTTCCCAGCCTTTTTCCTATTCAATTAATTATCTCGTTTAACAATAAATTCAGCTAATGCACTTAAAGCAGTTGTGTCAAAAGGCATATCGGCTAAAGCGTGCAAGGCTATTTGGTAGAGCTTTTCTGCTTTCTGCTGAGCGCCCTCTAGTCCTAATAATTTTGGATAGGTACTTTTATCTAAGGCTTGATCGCTTCCCACAACTTTACCAATCTTCTCGCTTTCACCAATAACATCAAGAATATCATCTTGCACTTGAAAGGCTAAACCTATTGCTTGCGCATATTGCATTAATTTATCTCTCAGTTGAGTATTATTTGCATGCGAGGAAAGATTAAAGCCCATGATCACAGAAGCAACAATTAATGCCCCTGTTTTATTTCTATGGATAAGTTCTAATTCAGCTAAAGAGATAGATTTATGTTCTGATTGCAAATCTAGACTTTGCCCTAGACACATTCCTGCCGCGCCTGCTGCTTTGGCAAGACACTGAATTTGAGCGACTTTCTCTGTGGGAGATAGCAAGGAATCAGTTGAGAGCATTTCAAAAGCAAAAGTTTGGAGTGCATCGCCCGCTAAAATCGCAGTAGCTTCATCGAATGCAATATGGCAGGTTGGTTTACCACGGCGGAGGTTATCGTTATCCATTGCTGGTAGATCATCATGTACCAAAGAATAGGCGTGGATAGCTTCCATTGCTGCAGCAGAGCAGTCTAATTTTGCAAGTGGAACATTCAGCATTTTACCTGTTGCATAGATAAGAAAAGGGCGAATTCGCTTGCCACCAAGCAGCACCGCGTATGACATCGCTTCAATTAAAGGGGTGTTACAAGCGGTATAATTTTGTAATTTTTTTGCCAATACTTCATTTACGCGATTCTGACAATTGCTCAAATCATAAGAAAGTTGATAGTTCATTATTGATAATCCACTAATGCTGCATTTTCATCTTTTTGTAATAAAATTTGGATACGCTGTTCGGCTTTTTGTAAGCGTTCTTGCCCTTGTTGGACTAATTTTATTGCGCTTTCAAACTCACTCAATGCCTCTTCTAACGGTAGATCGCCACTTTCTAGACGCGCGACAATTTCTTCTAATTCTTTTAATGTGCTTTCAAAATCTTGAGTTGGTTTCTTAGCCATAATGTATCCTTATATTTTGATAGAATTTAGCGTAAATAATAGCATAAAATAGAAACTATCCAGCTACCAATTTTTTGTGTTATGCAAGTTACCCAATTAAATTTATTTCCTTTAAAATCTGCGCAGGCATATTCTGTTCAACAAGTTTTTGTGCAAGCACAAGGCTTGAGTTTTGACCGTGAATTTATGATTACGGAATTAGATGGCACTTTTGTGACTGCCCGTAAAGATAAGATACTTTATCAATTTTCTGTATTGCCTATTCCTCAGGGGATAGTGCTTTGCTATCAACAAACTCAGTATGTTGTGCGTTATGAGGATTTCAAGCAAATGCAGCCGTGTGAAGTTTGGGGGGAGGTTTTTCTGTCTTATATTGCTGATACCCCAGTTAATCATTGGCTTAGTAGCATTTTTCAACGTGAGGTACAATTACGTTGGTTAGGTGTAGAATCACAACGTCAGCTTACTGCAATGGCTAAGCCGATGAGTTTTGCGGATAGTAACCCTATTTTACTTTGCTCACAGAAATCATTGCATCAAATTCAGCAATGGGCACCAGTAGAGGTGACAATGGCACAGTTTAGAGCAAATATTGTGATTGATGGACAGACAGCTTTTGCAGAAGAACTATGGCGAGTAATTCAGATAGGCGAAGTGATGTTTGAATTTGTACAACATTGTACTCGTTGCGTGATGATCACCCGTGATTTACAAACCCATGAACTGAATCCGCATGTAGAGCCTTTTAGAACATTGAAAACGCATCATACGAATGCGCGAGGTAAACCAATTTTTGGGATTCATCTTATTCCCCAGAATAGTGGTATTGTACGTGTTGGTGATAGGCTTCAAGTTATCCGTAGCGAGGAGATATAAGGTGGGGGCGTTTCCAGCTAACCTTCGGCACACGACAATTTCGATTCTGGCTGCTTCCTTCCGGACCTGACCAAGTAAACCGAACGCCATTGCGAAGAACCAAAAACGCCCCCATTGGATTGCATAAGAATGCAAGACCTTGAATTATAGTGATTTATTCTAATAAAACAAGTTAAAAAATAGCAAGCGCTTAAATTTACACTAAAATTTGCAAAAAATTTGACAGATCCGACCGCTTGTTATGTTTACTTGCTCTAAAATGACATTTTTAGTTTTTTCAGGAAAGCAATATGTCTCAAGCACTTACACAACTCATTCAACTTCTCAGTTTAAAGCCTTTAGGCAATGGTATTTTTCAGGGCGAAAGCCAAGACTTAGGGCTACCACAAGTTTTTGGTGGGCAAGTATTGGCTCAATCGTTAGCTGCGGCAATGGCAGTGGTTAGCGAAGAGCGTTGGTTACATAGTTGCCATGCCTATTTTCTGCGAGCAGGTTCTGCCAAATTGCCGATAGCGTATGAAACAGAATTATTGCATGAGGGAAATAGTTTTACAGCTGCCTCTGTGACGGCAAAACAAGAGGGTGAGACACTACTTAGAGTTACTGCTTCATTCCATATTGATGAACAAGGCTTTGAGCATCAAGTAGCGGTGCCAGAGATGGAGGCACCGGAACAATTTTATTCTGAAGCTGATTTACTTGCACAAATGGCAACGATGTTGCCAGAGCATTTACGTCCTCTATTTAATTCAGAACGAGCATTTAATGTGCGCTTAAAATATCCAAATAATCCATTCCAAGGACATCAATTACCGGCAGAGCAACAATTGTGGGTAAAAACGAATGGTGTGCTTAGTCATCGCCGTTTACAGCAGTGTTTACTGGCTTATTTTTCAGATTTTCATTGTATTACAACCATGTTGCATCCGCATGAATGTGGTGTCTTTGAGCAAAAAGTTCGTTTTGCTACACTTGATCACAGTATTCGTTTTCATCGTGAATTTGATTTTAGCCAATGGTTATTTTTTGATATTCAAAGTCTCAATGCGAGTGGAGCAAGAGGATTAGCAAGTGCTCAAGTATTTAGCCAAGACGGTAAATTGGTAGCGACTTATAGCCAAGAGGGGTTAATCCGCCCTATCTAAATTGGCAGATTTCCGATAAAATTCGCTATTTGTTATTTTAAGAAAAGAAAAACTATGATCGATTTCCGTCCTTTTTATCAGCAAATTGCGACAACAAATTTGTCTGCGTGGCTAGAAACTTTACCTTTGCAGTTAAAGCAATGGGAAAAACAGACACATGGTGATTATACAAAATGGGCAAAAGTCGTAGAGTTTTTACCAGATGCTAAAGTAGAAATTAACTTGAGCAATAAAGTAGAAGCCAAATTGGCTGAGCCATTAAGTCATGGTGAAATGCAACGTTTGGTATTCCATTTAAAGCAATTAATGCCATGGAGAAAAGGCCCCTACCACTTACATGGGGTGCATCTGGATACAGAGTGGCGTTCTGATTTTAAATGGGATCGCGTTCTGCCGCATTTATCACCATTAAAAGATCGCACGGTGTTAGATGTAGGTTGTGGCAGTGGCTATCATATGTGGCGTATGGTTGGAGAAGGGGCTAAGATGGTTGTGGGGATTGATCCCACCGAGTTATTTTTATGCCAATTTGAAGCTGTGCGCAAATTATTAGGTAATGATCGCCGAGCAAATTTAATCCCTTTAGGAATTGAGCAAATGCAGCCGCTACATGCATTCGATACCGTATTTTCCATGGGCGTGCTTTATCATCGTAAATCGCCGTTAGATCATCTTGTACAATTGAAAAATCAGTTGGTAAGAGGCGGTGAATTAGTGCTGGAGACGCTAGTGATCGATGGGGATGTTCATGATGTTTTAGTGCCAGCAGATCGTTATGCGAAAATGAAAAATGTTTATTTTATTCCATCGGTGCCGGCGTTAATTAATTGGCTTGAGAAAGTGGGTTTTAAAAATGTGCGTTGTGTTGATGAAGCGATGACAACATTAGAAGAACAACGTAAAACCGAATGGTTGGAAAACGAGAGTTTGGTGGATTTCTTAGATCCAGCTGATCACAGCAAAACGATAGAAGGTTATCCTGCGCCGAAGCGTGCGGTGATTATTGCTGAAAATCGTTAAAGCGTACTAGACAAGCGAATTTTTGTTCGTGACAGCAAAAATCGGCTGTTGTTGCTAATGAATTTACATTATCAATCGCTGCTAGACTTTACAAGACGTTCAAAAATAGTACAATAGTCCTTAAGTTAAAACTTGCCGTTCTGTATTTATACATGAACGGCAAGTTTTTGCTTTTCATTTTGAGTGGCTAACGCATAGTAGTGTAAAAAATCGTTACCTGTGTTATTCACTTCTCTCACATTTTTATTTTAATTTAGGAGAAAGAAATATGTCTTTAAAAGATATGACTGGTCAAAAAGTCCCTAATGTCACTTTCCATACTCGCCAAGGTGATGCGTGGGTTGATGTCACTACTGATGAATTATTTAAAGGCAAAACGATGATCGTTTTCTCTCTGCCGGGGGCATTCACGCCAACTTGTTCTTCAACGCATTTACCACGTTATAATGAATTAGCATGCGAATTTAAAGCTGTTGGTGTTGATGGCATTATCTGTATGTCAGTAAATGATACTTTTGTCATGAACGCCTGGAAAGCGGATCAAGAAGCTGAGAATGTGATTGTAATTCCAGACGGTAATGGTGAATTTACCGAAGGCATGGGCATGCTTGTAGGCAAAGAAGATTTAGGCTTTGGTAAGCGTTCTTGGCGTTATTCTATGCTGGTGAAAGATGGTGTAGTGGAAAAAATGTTTATTGAGCCACAGGAGCCAGGCGATCCATTCAAAGTGTCTGATGCCGACACGATGATGAAATACTTAAATCCAACTTGGGTGGAAAAACCATCAGTGTCTATCTTCACCAAACCAGGTTGCCAATTCTGTGCTAAAGCGAAAGCCTTATTAAAAGAGAAAGGTTTTACTTTTGAAGAAATCGTATTAGGTAAAGATGCGAGCTCTATCTCTGTACGAGCAATCACAGGCAGAGGCACTGCACCACAAGTCTTTATCGGTGGTGAGCATATTGGTGGTTACGATGATTTAGTTGCGCATTTTGCCAAGTAATCTGATTTTGTAAAAAATCGCATAATTTAGCCCGCTTGTAATTAATCAAGCGGGCTTTTTACATTTTTGCAAAATAGTATGCTAGCCTGTATTTCTCATACCTGCAGCAATCCCTGTAATAGTGATCATCAAGGCTTGCTCAAGAGCTGGGTCAGCACTGTCACCTTGGCTACGTAAGCGATGAAGTAACTCAACTTGAAGAAGGTTAAGTGGATCAGTATATACATTACGTAAAGCGATCGAATCTGCCACCCAAGGGAGATCCGCCATCAATTGACCATCGTGCGAGAGTGATAATACCGTTTGTAGATCTGCTTGCAATTGGCTACGTAATTCTTTACCTAAACGGTGTAAATGGCTTGGTACTAGACGTTGATCATAATGTTCAGCAAGCCATAAATCAACTTTGCTAAATACCATCTCAAGCATACCAATACGAGTTGAGAAGAATGGCCATTGAGCGCACATCTCTTTGAGCAAAGTCTCATTACCTTGCTCAATTAATTGTTGCAGTGCTTTACCTGCCCCCAGCCATGCTGGCAACATTAAGCGGTTTTGCATCCATGCAAAGATCCATGGAATAGCACGTAAGCTTTCTACCCCGCCATTAGGATTACGCTTAGCCGGTCGAGATCCCAGCGGTAGCTTAGAGAGCTCCTGCTCAGGTGTAGCCGCGCGGAAGTATGGTACAAAATCAGGCTCGCCTCGTACAATACCACGATAGATTTCGCAAGAGGTTGTTGCGCTTTGTTCCATGACATTGCGCCAACTCTGTTTTGGTTCTGGTGGAGGGCAGAGATTTGCCTCAAGAATCGCACTAGCATAAAGATCTAAGCTGACAATAGCCACGCCTGGTAAGCCAAGTTTAAAGCGAATCATTTCGCCTTGCTCGGTCACACGTAAACCATTTTTGAGTGATCTTGGAGGTTGAGAGAGAAGAGCCGCATGTGCTGGAGCGCCACCACGACCAATAGTGCCACCACGTCCGTGGAAGAGGGTGAGCTCAATATGATATTTCTCGCATAAATTTACGAGAGCTTCTTGTGCTTTATATTGTGCCCAAGAGGCAGCTAGCATTCCCGCATCTTTGGCAGAATCGGAGTAGCCAATCATCACCATTTGGTAGTTATTGATAACACCACGATACCAACCAATTGAGAATAAGGTCTCCATCACACTTTCACAACGTTCTAGATCGTCTAAGGTTTCAAACAATGGTGCGACAGGGATATTGGCTTTACAACCGGCTTCTTTGAGTAACAAGTGCACAGCTAATACATCGCTGGCTTCTTGAGCCATAGAGATAACATAAGCAGAAATCGTGCCTTGTGCTTGCTCAGCAACTACTTTGCAGGTATCTAGCACTTCTTGTGTTTCAGCGGATGGGGTCCAATCGGTTGGAATCAATGGGCGACGAGAACTGAGCTCACGCACTAAAAAGGCCTGTTTATCTTCTTCTGTCCACTGTGTATAGTCGCCCAAGCCAATATAACGTGTAATTTCGCCAATAGCATTAGCATGACGTGTGCTTTCTTGACGAATATCCAAACGCGACAGCCCTAAACCAAAGCAACGGATACGGCGCAGACAATCGAGCAAAGCCCCGTTAGCAATAATGCGCATACCACACTGATGCAGTGATTGGTAGCAATCATAGAGTGGCTCCCAAAGCTGATTATCATCGGTCAAAATTTCATCTTGACGAATAGTTAGCGGGCGGTCTTCCAACAATTCAGCATAATAGGCAACGGTTTTTATTAATTTAGTACGTAATGCTTTAATTACCACGCGATAGGGTTCTAAATGATCACCATATTTTGCGCGGAACTCATGCGTACATTGCACCACAGAAAGTTCATCGGATAGCCCACGAATATCTTCTAAGAATAGTTCAGCCGCTTTCCAGCGTTGCATTTGTAGCACACGACGAGTCGTTTGCGCAGTAACGAATGGGTTTCCATCGCGGTCTCCACCCATCCAAGAAGAGAAACGGACGGGCGCGAGTTCTACAGAATATTGCACTCCAAAGTGTTTTTCGAGTTGAAGATTGATTTGGCGACAAAAATCAGGTACGGCTTTCCATAAACTATTTTCAATAACGGCCATTCCCCATTTGGCTTCATCAACTGGGGTTGGACGTTGAGTGCGAATTTCATTAGTATGCCAAGCCAGAGCAATTAATTGCAAGAGACGGCGTTTAAGTTTTGTCGTTTCTGCTTCAGTTAAGTCATTATGCTCCAAACGGCTTAAGCAGCGGTTTATTTCTACGTGTTTATTCACTAATGAACGGCGGGTCACTTCTGTTGGGTGAGCAGTGAGAACCAAATCAATGAGTAATTTATTGACCGTTGCAATCACTTTTTCGGCTGGAACATTTTGTGCTTTTAAACGAGTAAAGAGTGCACCGAGTGAACGTCCTAGAGTATCTACTTTTTGTTGATTACTACGCGAAATAGAGTGGTATTGTTCAGCAATATTGGTGAGGTTAAGGAATTGGCTAAAGGCTCGGGCTACGGGAATGACGTTATCATCTGCAATGTTTGCCAGCATATCAAGGAGCTTTTCCCTAGCTTGCTCATCTCCATGGCGAGAATCGCGCGAGAGAATGCGGATATTTTCTATCAGCTCTAAAATGTCATTGCCTTGCGAATCACGGATAGTCTCTCCTAAAAAATCGCCAAGCATTTGAATATTACTGCGAATGGATTGGTCCATAATCAAGTTCCTTTAAAAATTAACAAACTGTGACAAGCGGTCCTTTTTAGCAAAAAATTTACCAAAAATAACCGCTTGTTTTATAGGAACAAGATATAACGAAAACCTTGTACTCGCAACGCCATTTAATTTATTTTATGAAATAAATTAGCTATTTTTATCACAAGTCAAATTTATCTCTGCCTTGCTGAAAAACGTACAGTAACATTATGCTTGGAATAAAGCTCGATGAGCAATTAATTGCTCTCTGGTTAGGCTAAATACCCCCAAACCGCCGTTTTTAAATTCCAACCAATGGAAGGGAACGCTTGGGAATTGTTCAACTAAATGCACCATACTATTGCCGACTTCACATACTAACACGCCATTTTCAGAGAGATAATCTGCTGCTTGCGCAAGAATGCGCTTGGTAATATCTAAACCATCAAAACCAGAGCCTAGTGCTAATTCGGGTTCATGGTGAAACTCTTCGGGCATGTCATCAAGATCTTCTTGATCTACATAGGGCGGATTGGTCACAATTAAATCGTAGCGATCCTGAGGTAAATTCTGGAAAAGATCGGATTGTAGTGGGAAAACGCGGTGAGTACAGTTGTGGCGTTCGATATTGATTTCGGCAACATTTAGCGCATCAAAAGAGAGATCAACTGCATCGACTTCTGCATGAGGAAAGCGCTCCGCACAAGCAATGGCAATACAACCACTGCCGGTACACATATCTAAAATGCGTTTTGGCTCGGCAGGTAAAATGCCAGTAAAGCCTTGTTGAATCAGTTCACCAATCGGCGAGCGAGGAATGATCACTCGCTCATCAACATAAAATTCTAAACCGCAGAACCACGCAGAATTAGTCAGATATGCTACGGGTTTACGTAAACCCAAGCGAGCCTCAACCATTGCAACAATACGTTCTTTTTCTACTCGCGTTAAGCGAGCTTGATATAAACTTTCGGGCACATCAATAGGTAGTGCGAGTGCAGTTAAAACTAATTGGTTTGCTTCGTCCCAAGCATTATCATGCCCATGACCATAATAGAGATCCGATGAGTTAAAATAACTATATGCCCAGCGCATCATATCAAGTACGGAGCTAAGATCATCGGCTACCGGTGATTGCTGTATTTCATCTAACAGCTCAAGATTGTGTGTAAACATAAAATGAATTCCAAATGATAAATTTGCGGATTTATATCATATTTTGAGTTGTGATAGAATGCCGCCCTTGAATTTAAGAGGAAAGAATATGCAAGAAGATGATTTTTCACTGTTTCGTGACGCAGTGAAAGGAACAAAACAGATTAAGCAAGATACCTTTGTGCCTAAAAACGAAATTAAGGGGAAGGTAAGTGAAATTCGTCAGTTAAAAGAGCAGGCAGATACATTATTTTATTTTTCTGATGAATATGAGCCATTGTTACACGAGGTTGATGAGAAGGTTCGCTATCTACGTGAAGATATTGATCCTTATATTTTAAAGCAACTCCGTCGTGGGGATTTTTCGCCGGAGTTATTTTTAGATTTACATGGTTTAACCCGTGAGCAAGCCAAAAAAGAGCTGGCAAGTTTAATTATGACATGTGAGCGAGAACAGATTTATTGCGCCAGCATTATGACAGGCTACGGTACTCGAGCTTTAAAAAATCAAATTCCACGTTGGCTAGTTCAGCACCCTAAAGTGATTGCTTTACATCAAGCACCGAGAGAGTGGGGCGGTGATGCAGCAATTTTGATTTTAGTTGAACAACCGGAAACCCCAGAGACACGTAGATAAGCGGTCAATTTTTTGCCTTTTTTGCAAAATTCCGTGTTCAGGAAATCTTAATATACCTTTATAAAGGAGAATCAATGTTAGAACTTATTTTAGCTATTTTATGTAGCGTTACTGTTGGTGTATTAATTAAAGTTGCACGACAGAAAGGGGTTGCAATCGATCAAAGTATTGCGGTTAATTATCTGGTTGCTATTAGTTTGACTTTTGCCTTACTTAAGCCTGATTTCAATGGGCAGAGCATTATGGAAATTGTGCAGACAAATCCTTCGTCTTATATCTTTTTTGCTTTAGGCTTTTTATTACCGAGTGTTTTTTTAATTCAAGCTAAAGCGTTGGAATATGCAGGGATTATTCGTACCGATGCCGCTCAGCGCTTATCGCTATTTCTACCGATTTTAGCGGCATTTACGCTATTTGGTGAAGCTGTAACCAGCAATAAATTAGTTGCACTTGTGCTTGCCTTTATTGCTCTGGGCTGTTTACTATGGCGTAGTCAGCAAGGAATGGAAAAAGGAGGAATGATTGCCGTTATTAGCTTAGCGTTAGTATGGGTTGGCTATGGCGTGAATGATATTTTATTTAAGCAGATGGCGAAAACGGGGTCAGCATTTCCGCTTACTTTAGTGATTTCTTTTATCTTTGCAGCATGTTTAATGTTTATTTACCTCTTATTAAAACGCACACAATGGCATATTCCTAGTGTAGCGGTAGGCTTGCTGTTAGGGACATTAAATTTCGGCAATATCCTTTTCTATATTAAAGCCCATCAAGCAATGAAAGATGATCCAACGTTGGTATTTACTGGCATGAACCTTGGTGTAATTTGTTTAGGCACATTGATTGGTGCATTAATTTTCAAAGAAAAAATCAATAAAATTAATTATACGGGTGTTGTGGTCGCAATAGTTGCAATTGTGTGCCTATTCTATTGGCGCTAAGGAATAAAAAAATGAAAAGCATCAAACAGTATGCTCAAGATTATGTGAATTGGGTGTTAAGGTTGGGGAAAGTCCGCTCAGCGATGTGGGGCTTTGTCTTTATTTCTTCCTTTGCCATTATTTTACAATGTTGTTTGAGCTTTTTATTTACAGGGCATATTCCAGCTAAAGACATTATTCGCTCAATGGTCTTTGGTTTATGTTCTGCACCTTTTGTGATCTACTTTTTTAATTTAATTGTGGAAAAACTCGAGCGTTCTAGGGCGCGTTTAGAAAAATCGCTTGATGAGCTTTCTATTCTACGAGAAGCAGATGCGCGTTTGAATGTAGAATTGGAGCAGCAAGCCGAGTTTTTACGCTCATTTTTTGATGCCTCGCCCGATTTAATTTTCTACCGAGACGGAGAAGGGCGTTATTTAGGCTGCAATCACGCAATGGAAATTCTAACGGGTAAATCAAAGCAGGAAATCCTTTGTTGTACACCCCAAGAGCTATTTACGCCAGAAAATGCGAAATTAATGACGGATACGGATCGCGATACATTAAAAACAAATACGGTATTAACGTATGAGCAGTGGATTCGTTTTCCTAATGATAAACTAGCTTGCTTTGAAATTCGTAAAGTGCCTTACTACGATCGTATTACAGATCGCCATTGTATTATGGGATTTGGTCGCGATATTACCGAGCGTAAACGGTATCAGGAAGTGATTGAAAAAAACAGCCGCGATAAGACTCGCCTTATGGCAACGATTAGCCATGAATTACGTACTCCGCTTAACGGTATCATTGGCTTAAGCCGCATTTTGCTTGAAGGTGAACTTTCTAATCAGCAGCGTGAATACTTAAAAACAATTAATGTCAGTGCTGTGTCTCTTGGGCATATCTTTAGCGATATTATCGACTTAGAGAAAATTGATAGTCGCCGTATTGAGCTATTTAAAACGGAAGTGGAATTTTCACAAATTATCAGCAATATCAGCCACTTTGCGAATTTAATGGCAGAACAGAAAAAATTGAAATTTCATATTGCTTGTGCTGATGATCTACCTGAATTTATTGTGGTCGATAATGCACGCTTAAGCCAAATTTTATGGAATTTAGTGAGTAATGCAGTCAAATTTACCCCAGCTGGTGGTTCTGTCTTTTTAAATGTTGTGCGTTATGATCAAGACCACTTTGGCTTTATTTTACACGATACGGGGATTGGTATTGCCAAGCATGAACAACGTAAAATTTTTGCGATGTTTTATCAAGCTGAAAGCGCTGACCAGCGCAAGGCTGCAGGGAGCGGTATTGGATTGGCAATTTCAAAACGTATTGCAAGGCTAATGGGGGGAGATATCACAGTGGAAAGTGAGCTAGGCAAAGGTTCAACCTTTACCTTGACGATTCAGGCAAATATTGCAGATGGCACACAAAATGTGAAGATTAAACCTCATTCACTGAAAGTGCTACTGGTTGAAGATATTGAAGTAAATGTTGTGGTAGCAAAAGCAATGCTGGACAAATTTGGCTGCGAAGTCGATGTCGCGATGACAGGCGCGGAAGCCTATGAAAAATTTGCTCAGAATAGTTATGACTTAATCTTGCTAGATATCCAATTGCCAGATACGACAGGATTTGAAATTGCCCAGAATTTACGCCAACGTTATGAGCAAGGTGAAGTTGATTATTTACCACTATTAGTCTCATTAACTGCAAATATTATTCAAACAAAAGAAGAGTATCAACAACAGGGTATGGATGATGTATTGCGTAAACCATTATCTATTGAAGCACTTTCGGAATGTTTGAATTACTATTTCGGTGAAGAATTTTGGGAAAATACTGCAGAAAAAGCACCGCTTGCTAGCGAACAATTATCCTTAGATGCAATCTTTGATGAGCGTTTATTAGGTGAACTAATTGAAGTGATGGGCAAGGAAGGGGTATTAGCGAATTTCCAATTATTTTCTAAATTAATGCCTGATTATGTGAATAGTTTGGAACATAATCTAAAAGTTTGGCAAGAAACAGGCGATGAAAAACGGCGTAAACAAACCGCTGACGAAGCGCATAAAATTAAAGGGGCATTGGCCTCGGTCGGATTAACGAAATTGCAAGCTATTGCACAGTTAGCGCAAACAGATAATGGTGAAAATTGGCAGCAAGGCATTAATGATTGGGTGACTCAGATCGTTACGCAATGGCGTACAGATTTAGAGTCGGCGATTCAGTGGGTAACAAAAATGGAATAAAGTCTCAACAAAATTCAAATAAATTGCGATTTTTAGCCGATTATTCTGTATAATGTGCCAGTTTTGTTTCCTAGCATTAGAAGGCGGCTATCAAAAGTATTTTTATTAAGGATATTTTTGCTAGTCGCAATTTTTAGGAAGATAAAACGATATAACTTATAGCAATTTAACAGGAATTTATTATGCTTAATCCTATTGTAAGACAATTTAAATACGGTCAGCATACCGTAACCTTGGAAACGGGGGCTATTGGTCGTCAAGCAACTGCTGCCGTCATGGCAAGTATGGACGACACCACGGTTTTCGTGACTGTGGTTGCGAAAAAAGACGTAAAAGAAGGTCAAGATTTCTTTCCTTTAACGGTTGATTATCAAGAACGTACCTATGCAGCAGGTCGTATCCCTGGTGGTTTCTTTAAACGTGAAGGCAGACCATCAGAAGGTGAAACCTTAGTTGCTCGTTTGATTGACCGTCCTGTTCGCCCACTTTTCCCTGAAGGTTTCTTTAACGAAATCCAAGTCATCGCAACCGTAATGTCAGTGAATCCACAAATTAGCCCAGATTTAGTGGCAATGATCGGTGCATCGGCAGCGCTTTCTTTATCAGGTGTACCATTTAATGGCCCAATCGGTGCAGCTCGTGTTGGTTTTATTAACGATCAATTAGTATTAAACCCAACGACTAGCGAACAAAAAATCAGCCGCTTAGATTTAGTGGTTGCTGGTACAGATAAAGCCGTATTGATGGTGGAATCAGAAGCAGATATTTTAACTGAAGAACAAATGCTTGCAGCGGTAGTGTTTGGTCATGAACAGCAACAAGTGGTGATTGAAAATATCAAAGAGTTCGTGAAAGAAGCAGGCAAACCACGTTGGGATTGGGTTGCACCAGAACCAAATACCGATTTAATTAATAAAGTGAAAGCATTAGCTGAAACTCGTTTAGGTGATGCGTACCGTATCGTTGAAAAGCAAGTGCGTTATGAACAAATTGATGCAATTAAAGCAGAAACAATTGCAGCAATCATTGGCGAAGATGAAACCATTTCAGAAGGCGCTATCGTTGATATTTTCACGGCATTAGAAAGCCAAATCGTGCGTAGCCGTATTATTGCGGGCGAACCACGCATTGACGGTCGTACGGTAGATACCGTGCGTGCCTTAGATATTTGTACTGGCGTATTACCACGCACTCACGGTTCTGCACTTTTCACTCGTGGCGAAACCCAAGCATTAGCTGTAGCAACATTAGGTACAGAACGTGATGCACAAATCATTGATGAATTAACCGGCGAAAAATCCGATCGTTTCTTATTCCACTACAACTTCCCTCCATTCTCAGTCGGTGAAACCGGCCGTATCGGCTCACCAAAACGCCGTGAAATTGGTCATGGTCGTTTAGCAAAACGTGGTGTGTTAGCGGTGATGCCAACTGCGGAAGAGTTCCCGTATGTAGTGCGAGTGGTGTCTGAAATCACCGAATCTAACGGTTCTTCTTCAATGGCATCTGTATGTGGTGCTTCTCTTGCGTTAATGGATGCAGGTGTGCCAATCAAAGCAGCGGTTGCGGGTATCGCAATGGGACTCGTGAAAGAAGACGAGAAATTCGTAGTACTTTCCGATATTTTAGGTGATGAAGACCACTTAGGCGATATGGACTTTAAAGTGGCAGGAACTCGCACTGGTGTAACAGCACTGCAAATGGATATTAAAATTGAAGGGATCACCCCTGAAATTATGCGTATTGCTTTAAACCAAGCGAAAGGTGCAAGAATGCACATTTTAGGTGTGATGGAACAAGCCATTCCGGCACCTCGTGCAGATATTTCTGACTATGCGCCACGCATTCACACCATGAAGATCGATCCAAAGAAAATCAAAGATGTGATTGGTAAAGGCGGTGCAACAATTCGTGCTTTAACCGAAGAGACCAATACTTCTATTGACATTGATGATGACGGTACCGTGAAAATTGCGGCAACTGACGGCAATGCAGCGAAAGCGGTAATGGCTCGCATTGAAGAGATTGTTGCCGAAGTGGAAGTAAACCAAATCTACAACGGTAAAGTGACCCGTGTGGTGGACTTCGGTGCATTCGTTTCAATTTTAGGTGGCAAAGAAGGCTTGGTACACATTTCGCAAATCACAGATACTCGTGTAGAACGTGTGTCTGATTACCTCAGTGTCGGTCAAGAGGTGCAAGTGAAAGTAGTGGAAATTGACCGTCAAGGCAGAATCCGTTTAACGATGAAAGATTTAAATGCCGCAGCAGAAACAGAAACTGTTGAGCAAGAAAATTCTCAATCAGATATCGTTGAATAATATAATAAATTCAATCCCCCCGATTTAGGGGGGATTTAAATTTAATCACAACCTAAGGTTTTTTATGCAGCTTGCTAAGTTGTTCAATTTCCACTTTTGGTTATTTAATTTATTTACATTGCTCTTGCTAAGTGGCTGTGTAAATCGAAATACGGATTTAATTGCTCCGAATCGCTTACCACTATCAGAAGTCAGCCCACAGCTCCGTTTTGAGCAAGAGGTGATGCTGGTGCGACTCAGCCAAGTATTACAAGAAGCTGAACTGCGCAACAGTGAGCGTGCAGAATTGCATTTTGAACGAGGCGTTATTTACGACAGTCTAGGATTATGGTCATTAGCAAGAAATGATTTTAGTTTGGCGGTTGAGTATAACCCTAAAATGGCTGCCGCTTATAACTATTTAGGGCTTTATTTACTGCTAGATGACGACTACGATAGCTCTGTTGATGCGTTTAATGCCGTACTGGATTTAGACCAAAATTATGATTATGCTCGCTTAAATCGCGGGTTGCTGTTTTATTACAGTGGACGCTATGCGCAAGCACAGCGTGATTTTGAACGATTTTATGCAGCAGATAAAACCGATCCTTATCGGGTTTTATGGCTGTATTTTAATGAACTTGAATTAAGTCCAAGAACAGCAAAAGAGAATTTAATTGCGCGTTCTTACGGGCTTTCGAAGGAGTTTTGGGGGAGTAATATCGTTGATTATATTTTGGGTAAATTTACCTTAGATCAACTCCGTTACAAAATGGAAGCACAAGCAGAAGCAAATACTGCACAATATGCTGAAATTTTAACTGAAACATACTTCTATCTTGCAAAACAAACACTCAAAATGGGGCTAATCAGTGACGCTAAGAGTTTCTTTCGTTTAGCTGCCGCAAACCAGGTTTATAACTTTGTTGAGTATCGTTTTGCCTTGTTTGAGCTTGCTCAATTACGAGCAACTCAAATTGATCCCGTTGTTGAGAAAAATTAGCGGGAATGACTAGGACAAACAAGCGGTCGTTTTTTGCAGATTTTTTACAAAATTGTACCGCTTGGATACTAAACAGGTTTTTATTTCTTGTGGGATTATCCCCAGTATTTTTATTCCTACCGAACTCAACAATTTATTTTTTTATTAGGCATTAGCTTTAATTGTAGTGCATATCGCATACCGAGAGTGTATGTCGCATATTCCCAGATTATTGCGGATAATGCCAAATCTCTATTTGGAATTTTATGACAACCGAAACTATGACTTTCGCCGACTTAGGCTTACCCCAAACCATTCTTGATGCTGTAAATGACATGGGCTTTGTTAATCCATCTCCCATTCAACAAGCCTGTATTCCACACTTACTTGCAGGTCGTGATGTATTAGGTATGGCACAAACAGGCAGTGGTAAAACCGCCGCATTCTCTTTACCGATTCTTGCACAAATTCAAGTTTCTGAACGCCACCCACAAATGTTAGTGATGGCTCCAACCCGTGAATTAGCGATTCAAGTTGCTGATGCCTGTGAGCAATTTACCAAAAATATGAAAGGCATTCGTATTGCGACTATCTATGGTGGGCAATCTTACGGCCTACAGATTCGTGATTTAAAAGCAGGCGCACAAGTGGTGGTCGGGACACCGGGACGTATCTTAGACCATATCCGTAAAGGTACGCTAAACCTTTCTGCATTAAAAGCGATTGTGCTCGATGAGGCAGACGAAATGTTGCGTATGGGCTTTATTGAAGATGTGGAAACCGTGATGGCAGAATTACCAGAAGATCACCAAACAGCTCTCTTCTCTGCCACAATGCCTGAGCCTATTCGCCGTATTACACGCCGTTTTATGAAAGATCCGCAAGAAGTTAAAATTCAGGCAACTCAACGTTCAGCACCTGACATCACCCAAAGTTTTTGGCGTGTAGAAGGTTTCCGTAAAAATGATGCCTTATTGCGTTTCTTAGAAGTTGAAGAATTTGACGCTGCAATTATCTTTACTCGTACCAAAACAGGCACGGTAGATATTACCGAATTGTTAGAACGCAATGGCTACCGTGCGGCAGCATTGAATGGTGATATGACCCAGCAAGCTCGTGAGCACGCCTTAGAACGTTTAAGATCAGGCCGATTAGATATTGTCGTGGCAACCGATGTCGCCGCTCGTGGTATTGATATTGAGAGAATCAGTTTAGTGGTAAACTACGACATTACTCTTGATGCAGAAAGCTATGTACACCGTATTGGGCGTACAGGGCGTGCAGGTCGCTCTGGTCGTGCCTTATTATTTGTTGAACCTCGTGAACGCCGTTTGCTGAAAAACATTGAACATCTCATCAAAAAACCGATTGATGAAGTCTCCATTCCAAACCACGAAATGTTGATGGCAAAACGTCGTGAGAAATTTAAAGCCCGTATTTCTCAGCAATTAGAGCATCACGATTTAGAGCAATATCGTGAATTATTGGAAGATTTATTCACAGCTGACCAAGATCACGAAGAGTTAGCTGCCGCAATGATGATGATGCTAACCGAAAAACAAAAATTGATTTTACCACCTGATCCTGAAATCAAACGCAGTCGTGAACGTGGTGGGCGTGAAAATCCTCGTTCATTAGAACGTCGTGGCGGTCGTGAACATCGTGAAAACAATGGCGTAGCGATGGATTTATACCGCATTGAATTAGGGCGTGAAGATGGCGTAGAAGTTCGCCACATTGTCGGTGCAATTGCCAACGAAGGCGACATCAGTAGTCGTTACATTGGGCATATCAAACTGCACGACACCTATTCAACCATTGAATTGCCGCAAGGTATGCCAAAACATTTAGTCCAACACTTTGCTAATAAAGCTCGTTTATTAAGCAAACCAATGCAAATGAGCTTAATCGGTGCAGTAGAAAATGGCGGCGGCGAACGTCGTGGTAATCCTCGCAAAGGCAGTCGCAATGATCGTCAAGAGCGAGGCTTTAAAGAACGTAAAGGCGGTTTTAAAGAGAAGCGTTTTAACGAACGTGGTCGCCGTTAATTTTATTTGAGAAGATGGGCGTACTTGTGTACGCCCTTAATTTTTTGTGAAATATGTTTATTCAATCTAAGCAAACCTTTTGCAATCTCACACTTGCTGAGCAAGATCACTATTTTATGCAACAGGCTTTAAATCTTGCAGATAAAGCTGAAGAAATGGGCGAAATTCCAGTGGGTGCGGTGTTGGTGACGAAAGCAGGGGAAATTATCGGAGAAGGGTTTAATTTGACTATCTCTTCAAATGATCCGACTGCTCATGCAGAAATTCAAGCGATCCGAATGGCAGCGGCGAAAATTCAGAACTATCGCCTGATGGATTGTACGCTTTATGTGACGCTTGAGCCTTGCCCAATGTGCGCAGGCGCGATTTTGCATTCTCGCATTGGTCGATTAGTGTTTGGTGCAATGGATTACAAGACAGGCGCAGTCGGCTCTCGTTATCATCTGTTTGAAGATTATAAAATGAATCATGCGCTTGAAATTAGAGGCGGTGTTATGGCAGAGCATTGTCGAGAAAAAATCAGTGCTTTTTTTAAGAAGAGAAGAGCGGAAAAGAAACAGAAAAGGCAGCAAAGCTTATAATAAAAAGTCATATTAAAGTAAATTTTGCTATTTTCTGTAATAAGTAATTTCCTTTAGACTGCTTACAATTTCTTAATATTATTTTTGAGGTAATCATGTCTAAATTCCAAATTCACACGATTGAAAGCGCACCAGAAGCATCACAAGAGGCATTAAAAGCGGTACAGCAAGCGAATGGTTTTATTCCTAACTTAATTGGTGTGCTGGCGAATGCACCAACTGCATTAGAAACCTATCGTACTGTAGGTGGCATTAATGGTCGCAATAGCTTAACCGCAGAAGAGCGCGAAGTCGTACAAATTACAGCAGCAGTCGTCAATGGCTGTGGTTTTTGTGTGGCAGGCCATACTAAAATTTCACTAAAATTATTAAAAATGCCACAAGATATTGTTGATGCGATTCGTGCCACTGCACGCATTGAGGCGAATCCAAAATATGACACACTGGCGCGTTTTACGATGGCAATGATGCTTCAAAAAGCAAAATTAACCCCAGCGCAATTACAGGAATTTTTTGATGCGGGTTATAACCAACAAAATGCGTTAGATGTGATTTTAGGTGTCAGCTTGGCAACCCTATGTAACTATGCAAATAACATTGCAGAGACCCCAATCAACCCAGAATTGCAAGATTTTGCATAAAAAAGTAAAAAATAACCCGCTTGTATAGCGGGTTATCCGTTTTTAAGATTAGATTTCAAGCAATAGGCGGGTAGGATCTTCTAATAAATCGCGTACTGCAACTAAGAAGCCAACAGACTCTCGCCCATCAATTAAACGGTGATCATAACTGAGAGCCAGATACATCATTGGGCGAATGACCACTTCACCGTTTACCGCTACAGGACGATCTTTGATGGCGTGCATACCTAGAATTGCACTTTGTGGTGGATTAATGATAGGCGTGGACATTAATGAACCAAATACACCACCATTGGTAATGGTAAAGTTACCACCTGTTAGATCTTCAACGGTTAATTTGCCATCACGACCTTTTTCTGCGAGTTCTTTGATTTTTTTCTCAATTTCCGCCATAGATAGTTTGTCACAATCACGTAATACCGGTGTAACTAAACCACGAGGCGTGGAGACGGCAATACTGACATCAAAGTAGTTATGGTAAACCACATCATCACCATCAATAGAAGCATTTACTTCTGGGTAGCGTTTTAGCGCTTCTACAACGGCTTTAATATAGAATGACATAAAGCCTAAACGCACGCCATGCTGTTTCTCAAATTTTTCACCGTATTGTTTGCGCAAATCCATAATCGGTTTCATATCTACTTCGTTGAATGTGGTGAGCATTGCGGTAGTATTCTTCGCTTCCAGCAAGCGTTCTGCAATGCGTTTACGCAGACGAGTCATTGGTACGCGTTTTTCGCTACGTGCTGAGTAGGCAACGGTGCTGACAGTATTATTTGCATTTTCTGCTGCATTTTGTACCGCTTGTGATTGACGTTTAGCAACAGCTGCTTCGATATCTTCGCGGGTAATTCTGCCTCCTACGCCTGTACCGTGGATATCTTCAGCTTTGAGATCGTGTTCTGCTAATAAGCGGCGAATAGCAGGACCTTGTGCATCTGCGTCGTTATGTGAATGTTCAATTGCTGCTTCTTTACGATCGGCTGGTGTTGGCTCATTCTGGGCAATAGTGGCAGTAGAAATGTCACCAGCTTGAATAGCTGAAAGTTTACCTAGTAGCTGTTTGCTTACCACTGTAGCACCGGTTGCTTCCATAATTTCGGTTAAGATGCCATCTTGGGTTGCGGGCACTTCAAGTACCACTTTATCGGTTTCAATTTCAACGAGGACTTCATCACGCTTTACCACATCGCCTACATTTTTATGCCAAGTGGCAACAGTTGCATCGGCAACAGATTCGGGAAGGTCTGGAGTAATAATTTCGATAGTCATAAGTCTTTTCCTTTTATTTTTATTCGCGCGTATAACAATGATGTTACGGCAATATTGTGTTTACTGCAGGCGTTGCTTGCCCGCGAACTTAAAATGTTAAAGCATCATTGACGAGAGCTTTTTGTTGTTGAGTATGTAGCGACATATAGCCTACCGCAGGCGATGCGGAGGCTTCACGTCCTGCATAGCGTAATTTTGCTGTTTCAGGCAGAGATGCCTCAAAATTGTGTTTACTTGAGTACCAAGCACCTTGATTAAGCGGTTCTTCTTGACACCAAACAAAATCAGTCACATGAGCATAATCTGCTAGTACACGCTGCACATCTTCGTGCGGGTAAGGGTAGAGCTGTTCAATGCGGATAATGGCTATATCATGTTGATTATTCGCACGGCGTTGTTCAAGTAAGTCGTAATAGACTTTGCCTGAACACATCACTACACGTTTTACTTGTTTAGGATCAAGCGCATCAACTTCTCCAATCACGGTTTTAAATTCACCATTAATTAGTTCATCAAGCGATGAGACTGCAAGTGGATGGCGAAGTAGTGATTTCGGCGAAATCGCAATTAATGGGCGACGCATTTTACGTAATGCTTGGCGACGTAACATGTGATATACCTGTGCCGGGGTTGAAGGAATACAGACTTGCATATTTTGCTGGGCACAAAGCTGTAAATAGCGTTCTAAGCGTGCAGATGAGTGCTCAGGGCCTTGTCCTTCATAGCCATGAGGTAATAACATCACTAAACCACACATTCTGCCCCATTTCTGTTCACCAGAGCTGATAAATTGGTCGATCACAATTTGTGCCCCATTAGCAAAATCACCAAATTGTGCTTCCCAGATGGTTAGCGTTTTCGGATTAGTGGTGGCATAGCCATATTCAAAGGCAAGCACGGCTTCTTCTGAAAGTACAGAGTCCCATACCTCAAATCTACCTTGATTTGCGTGTAGCTGGGTTAATGGCACATAGCCTGTGCCGTCATTTTGGTTATGTACAACAGCATGACGGTGGAAGAATGTACCGCGCCCTGCATCTTCGCCAGATAAGCGAACGTGCGTGCCTTCATCTAATAATGTGGCATATGCCATAGTTTCAGCCATTCCCCAGTCGAATAATTTTTCTTCTTGAGCCATGGCTTTACGGTCTCTGTAGATTTTTTCAACACGTGGGTGTGGGCGTACACTTTCTGGATAATCGCAAACACGTTTAGCTAAGGTTAAAAAACGCTCTTTCGGGAAGGTGTTTTCATAACCTTCTGTCCAATCGTAATTCAGATATTGTAACCAGTCCATTTTGGCAGTATCCATTTCACGCCATTCTTCAACTACACGCTCACCATTATCTAATGCATCTCGATAAGCATTGAGCATCTCAATTTCTTGCTCGGCAGTGATAATGCCTTCTGCAATTAAGCGATCGGCATATACTTTACGAGGGGTAGGGTGTTTTTTGATAATGCTATACATCATCGGCTGAGTGGCTAATGGCTCATCCGCTTCATTATGTCCATGGCGGCGATAAGAAATTAAATCAATAAAAATATCTCGTTTGAATTTTGCACGATATTCTACTGCCATTCTAGCGGCAAAAGCCACGGCTTCTGGGTCATCGCCATTAACGTGAATAATCGGCGCTTGAATCATTTTGGCAATATCGGTGCAGTATTCTGTTGAACGGGTATCATTAGGGTTAGAGGTGGTAAAGCCAATTTGGTTATTGATCACAATACGGATGGTACCACCGACAGTATAGCCGCGAGCATTTGACATATTTAAGGTTTCTTGCACTACCCCTTGACCAGCAACTGCTGAATCACCGTGTACTGTTACGGCTAATACTTTTTCTCGTGCTGTATCGTTAAGGCGGGTTTGTCTTGCTCGAACCGAACCAATGACAACAGGGCTTACAATTTCTAAATGAGAAGGGTTAAATGCAAGTGCTAAGTGAATAGCACGATCATCGACTGCAAAGTCAGCAGAAGCACCTTGGTGATATTTCACATCGCCTGTACGGTGATCATCTGCATGCTTGCCTGCAAATTCATCAAAGAGGCTAGATGGTTTTTTGCCTAGCACATTAACCAGCATATTTAAACGTCCGCGGTGAGCCATTCCCATCACGACATCGGTCATGCCTTGACGACTCGCATGGCGGATGATCTCTTTCATCATTGGAATGAATGCATCAGAGCCCTCTAATGAGAAACGTTTTGCACCAGGGAATTTTGCTCCCAGATAACGCTCTAGACCATCAGCGGCTGTCAATTCTTTTAAGAGATTAATTCTCTCTTCTTTGCTGAATAAAGGTTTATTGAGAACGCTTTCAAGTTTAGATTGGAGCCACATTTTCTGCTCCATATCTTGTACGTGCATAAATTCTAAACCAATGCTCCCGCAATAAGTTTCTTTTAAATTTTTTGCAAGCTCGCCCAGCGTAATAGTGTCTTTGTTATAAACGTAACGCCCAATATTAAAGGTTTCATTTAAATCCTGTTCGTTAAACCCGTGATGGCGATAGTCTAATTCAGGCACGCTAGACGTTTTCCAGCGATAATAATTGAGTGGGTCGAGGTTAGCTTCTAAGTGACCACGGAAACGGTAGGCATTAATAAATTGGAGAACTTTGACTAATTTCGCACTGGCTTCAGGGTCGATAACAGTAATCGCATCATTACGTTGCTCCCGTGCTAAACGGCGGAAGTAATCACGTACACCAGAGTGAGCTTGTTCAACCTCTGCAACTATGGGTAATTGTGCAAAAATTTTTTGCCAGCTTTCATCTACGCTGTTTGGATCTGCAAGATATTGTTCGTAAATATCTTCAACATAGGACTGATTGCTGCCTCCTAATGCAGTGGAGGCAAGTAATTCATCAAAGTTTTTGTACTGCATACAGACAACCTTAATCGTAAGAAAAGAATACATACAGAGTAACTCTGTACAGTCCGCTATATTATGCCTGAAATAAAACAAGAAAACTGTGAACTAGCTCTTGTTTTTACAAAATTTTAACAAAAAAGGCTTTGTTTTTAAGCAAGCGGTTGCGTATTTGAAATAGCAAGCTTTTTTATATGAAATATAGTGTTTAGCGAAAAATATAGAAAATATCGCCAACTTTGAATAAGTTGTTCTGTTTATCGCCAAGTAAATAGATAAATATTTGTCTAAATCAAACTTTTACCTAATTAATATTGTTTTAAGAAAATAGATTTCTAGAATATCGCCGATTTTACTTTCAAGGAGATATTCTATGAATGCGTCAGCAAAACGCTTTTCACTCACGTGGATGATTAATCTATTTGGTACCGCTGTTGGTGCAGGTGTGTTATTTTTGCCGATTAATGCAGGGCAAGGTGGTTTCTACCCGCTGATTATTATGGCATTGCTAGTTGGGCCTATGACCTATTTAGCACACTTAGGTTTGGCTCGTTTTGTTTTATCGTCTAAAAATGCTGGTAGCGATATTACTAACGTAGCACGAGAACATTTCGGTGGCGAAGCTGGTAAGTTAATTACTCTGCTCTATTTCTTCGCTATTTTCCCTATTCTGCTTGCCTATGGTGTTGGGATTACAAATGTAATCAGCTCATTTATGGTTAATCAGCTAGGCATGGCAGAACCATCTCGTTTCTTACTTTCAGGTCTTGCTGTTTTTGTGTTAGTCGGCGTTATGTTGCTAAATGAAAAATTGGTATTACGTATCACTGAATTATTAATTTACCCTCTCGTGGCAATTTTATTCGGGTTATCGTTATACCTTATTCCTCAATGGAACACAGCTATGCTTTCTGCAGATTTACCAAGTGCAGGAGATTTTTTCAAAACACTTTGGATCACCATTCCGGTATTAGTGTTTGCTTTTAACCATTCACCAGCTATTTCTAGCAGTGCGTTATCTCACTCGAAATTTTGTGATAACGATCCTGAAGCAACGGATAAACTTATGGTGCGTTCTTTACGTGGCACGGCAGGAATTTTAGTCGGTTTTGTTATGTTCTTTGTGTTTAGTTGCGTGCTGACATTAAGCCCAGAAGAATTACTGGCCGCGAAACAGCAAAATATCCCAATTTTATCGTTTTTGGCTAATAAATTTGATAATCCAATTATCTCTTATTTCGGGCCGGCAGTTGCTTTCTTTGCGATTACCAGTTCATTCTTTGGGCATTATTTAGGTGCACGGGAAGGTATGGAAGGCTTTGTTAACCAAATGCGTGAAACGCCAATTGAGCCAAGTAAATTCCGTTTAATTACCGCAGGGCTGTTTTTTGTCACTATCTGGCTGGTTGCTTATCTCAATCCTAGTATCTTAGGCTTTATTGAAAGTTTAGGTGGCCCGATTATTGCAATGATCTTATTCTTAATGCCGATGTATGCTATTCATACAGTGCCTGCACTGGCTCGTTTTAAAGGCAGATTTTCAAATGTCTTTGTTGTGGTAATGGGGTTAATTGCTATTTCTGCGATTGTGATTGACCTCTTCTAATTGCAGTTTGATAAGGCTATAATAGCTACGTTTTTATTATTGTTGTGTGTAAGCGGTCAATTTGAGCGAATTTTTTGCAAACTCAGATTGACCGCGTTTTCATTTTTTGGGGTAAATTTCAATGATTAGTGTATTTGATATGTTTAAGGTGGGCATTGGGCCATCTAGCTCACATACTGTCGGACCGATGAAAGCAGCAAAAAACTTTGTTGATGATTTAATCGCTGGCAATTTTTTAGCAAAAACCGACCGCTTGCGGGTAGATGTGTATGGTTCACTGTCGCTCACTGGGCGTGGGCATAGCACGGATATTGCGATTATCATGGGGTTAATGGGGTATTTGCCAGATAATGTTGATATTGAGATGATTGAACCGACTATCAACAAACTGAAAGCCGAGAAAAAATTACTGCTTGCTGAATCAGAGCCACATCATTGCAAAGAAATTAGCTTTGATTTCTATCAAGATATGCCTTTTCACTCAGAATTCCTGCCGCGACATGAAAACGCAGTAACTTTTCGAGCTTTTAATGGTGAAGAAAATTTGTTTGAAAAAACCTTTTACTCTATCGGTGGTGGTTTTATTGTTGATGAAGCCCATTTTGGATTGGAAGAAAAAGATGAAATTAGCGTACCGTTTCCATATAAAAATGCAGAAACGCTCTTAAAACATTGTGCCGATAATGGCTTACATCTTTCTACGCTGGTATGGCGCAATGAGTTAGCGTTACGTTCTAAACAGGAAATTAGTGACTACTTAGCTAAAATTTGGCAGGCAATGGACGCTTGTATTGAACGGGGCTTGCACACAGAAGGCTTATTACCAGGGCCATTGAAAGTTGTGCGTCGTGCTGCGGCATTGCGTCGAACATTGGAAGCAAACAATAAACTGACCAATGACCCAATGCAAATTATTGATTGGGTAAATATGTATGCCTTAGCCGTAAATGAAGAGAATGCCGCTGGCGGAAGAGTAGTCACCGCGCCAACTAATGGAGCCTGTGGTATTGTACCAGCCGTACTCGCGTATTATCGCCAGTTTATTGGAGAATTAAATCAAGAAACCATTGAACGTTATCTGCTTACTTGTAGCGTGATTGGAACACTGTATAAAATGAATGCGTCTATTTCTGGTGCAGAAGTTGGCTGCCAAGGTGAGGTGGGTGTTGCATGTTCTATGGCTGCGGCAGGGTTAACTGAAATTATGGGTGGTAGTCCAACCCAAGTTTGTATTGCGGCAGAAATTGCAATGGAACACAATTTAGGGCTAACCTGTGACCCAGTAGGCGGACAAGTGCAAGTACCTTGTATTGAACGGAATGCCATTGCATCGGTTAAGGCAATTAATGCTTGTCGAATGGCATTACGTCTAACCTCGCAGCCTCGGGTTACCTTAGATAAGGTTATTGAGACTATGTATGAAACAGGCAAAGATATGAATGCAAAATATCGTGAAACTTCGACGGGAGGATTAGCGATAAAAATAGTACCGTGTGATTAGTCGGTTACTTTTTTGAGCCAACAGTGTATGTTTTCTTTCCCTGATTTTGCCTCATTATTCGGTAAAAATCAGGGAAAGGGGCAATAAATATTTTTCAGATGAAATAAGCAAACCCCTATGAAGTTTTCTCTTCCTCCCCTAAGCCTTTATATTCACATTCCTTGGTGTGTACAGAAATGCCCTTACTGTGATTTCAATTCTCACGCACAAAAAGGCATTATTCCTGAACGCGATTACATTCAACATCTTTTAATAGATTTAGAACAGGATCTTGCACGCCATAAGCAGGCAATTCAGGGGAGAAGTATCCATTCCGTGTTTATTGGCGGAGGAACACCCAGTCTATTTTCGGCAGAAAGTATCGCCTATTTGTTAGCCGAAGTGCAAAAGCGTATTGCTTTTGAAGCGAATGCAGAGATCACGTTAGAAGCAAATCCTGGTACAGCGGAAGCGGAAAAGTTTACAGGTTATGCAGAGGGAGGTGTGAATCGCATTTCAATGGGCATTCAGAGTTTTGAGCCTGAAAAGTTACTGAAGCTAGGACGTATTCACGATAGCATAGAAGCAAAACAAGCGGTCAAATTTGCGCAAAATGCTGCAAAATTTGGCTTGAACAGCTTTAATATCGACCTGATGCATGGTTTACCCAATCAATCGGTTCAGCAGGCGTTGAGTGATTTAGCACAGGGAATTGCGCTTAACCCACCACATTTATCATGGTACCAATTGACGATTGAGCCGAATACGATGTTCTACTATCGCCAGCCGACATTGCCTGATGACGATGAGCTGTGGGATATTTTTGAGCAAGGGCATCAACTTCTTACAAATGCTGGCTATGAGCAGTATGAAACCTCTGCTTACGCCAAAAAAGGTTATCAATGTCAGCATAATCTGAACTATTGGCGGTTTGGGGACTATCTAGCCATTGGTTGCGGGGCGCACGGCAAAATATCCTATCCAAGCGGAGAAATTTATCGTTTTTCTAAAACGAAACATCCAAAAGGCTATATGCGTGGAGAATATCTGTATGAACAGCATGAAATAATCCTAGAGGATCGCCCGTTTGAGTTTTTTATGAACCGTTTTCGCTTATTAGAAGCAACCCCAAAAGCCGAATTTGAAGCCTATACGGGATTAAATCGTGAAGTTGTTCGTGCGATCATGGATACTGCGCTGGGGAAAAATTTTATAACAGAAACCACTGATGCCTGGCAAATTACACAACACGGCAAATTATTTTTGAATGAGTTGTTGGAAAGCTTTTTAGTATGAGCAGCCTTAGAAACATTTGCTCATGTTATTGAAAGTTCAACGGTCTAGCGCATTTTTGCAAAATTTTCCTGAAATTCAACCGCTTGCTGTGTATAATCGCAAGCGGTTTTTTTTGATGGAAATTCTGCAAATGAATACACTGAAAGCAGGCGTTCGTGCGCCGGAGTTTAGGCTGCAAAATCAGGCTGATGAGCCTGTTTCCCTTTCGCAATTTTTAGGCAAAAAAGTGCTGGTTTATTTTTATCCGAAAGCATTAACACCGGGGTGCACCACACAAGCATGCGGTTTGCGCGATAGTAAAAGTGAGCTTGATGAATTAAATGTGATTGTACTTGGCATTAGCCCAGATTTACCGAAAAAATTGGCTCAATTTGCAGAGAAAAAAGCACTTAATTTTACCTTGCTTTCCGATCCTGAGCACCAAGTTGCTGAAAGCTTTGGCGTATGGGGGGAGAAAAAATTTATGGGACGCACTTATGATGGTATTCATCGTATTAGCTTTTTAGTTGATGAAAATGGTGTAATTGAACAAGTCTTTGATAAATTTAAAACAGGTGAACATCATCAAATGATCGTGGACTATATACGAGGCAAAAATGGGTAAAAAAGCGATTTTTTTAGACCGAGATGGCACAATTAATGTTGATCACGGTTATGTGCATCAAATTGATGATTTTCAATTTATTGAAGGGGTAGGAAAGGCGTTAAAGCAGCTGCAAGATCAAGGTTGGCTCTTGGTGTTGGTCACTAATCAATCGGGAATTGCACGAGGTTATTTTAGTGAAGATCAGTTTTTGCAATTAACCGAATGGTTTGATTGGTCGCTTGATGAAGATTATGGTGTGGTGTTTGATGGCATTTATTACTGCCCTCATCACCCAGAAGGCAAAGGTGAATATCGGCAAGATTGCGATTGTCGCAAACCAAAAGCAGGTATGTTTACCCAAGCGATTAACGATTTAGGCATTGATCCACAACAGTCGGTGATGGTTGGCGACAAGTTAGAAGATATGCAAGCGGCGTTTAATGCTGGAGTGAAAACGAAAATTTTAGTTCGTACGGGGAAACCGGTTAGCCCAGAAGCAGAACAAGCCGCTGATCTCGTGATTGAGAGTCTAGCAGAGTTGCCAAAACATTTATAATTGTGGCGGCAGACCGATGTGTCTGCCGAAATGTCTTAATAAATTTAACGGGCGAACGCATCGGTTCGCTCCTACATTGTTTAATTGAAAATGAATTACAACGACAAATCTCTTTCCGCCTTAAAATTAGGGCAAAAAACAGAATATAAAAATCAATATGATGCAACTTTATTGCAACCTGTACCACGCCGCTTGAATCGTGATGGATTAGGCATTACCGAGCAGCAACCTTTCACGCAAGGGGCGGATATTTGGACGGCTTATGAACTCTCTTGGTTAAATCATAAAGGTGTACCACAAGTTGCGATTGCGGATATTTGGCTAGATTGTCAGAGTGAAAACTTAATTGAATCAAAAAGTTTTAAACTTTATTTGAATAGCTTTAATCAAACTAAATTTTCTGATTGGGACAGTGTACAACGCACAATTCAATCAGATCTATCTGCTTGTGCAAGCGGTCAGGTTTTAGTAAAAATTCGCAAACTAAGCGAGTTTAGCGCGCAACCGATTAGCGATTTTCAAGGTGAATTGCTTGATGAGTTGGATATTGAAATTGACAGTTATGCATTTTCTAACTGCTATTTAGAGAATGTGAGTGAAGGTGAACGAGTAGAAGAAACATTGGTGAGTCATTTGCTCAAATCGAACTGTCTGATTACCTCTCAACCCGATTGGGGTAGTGTACAAATTCACTATGTAGGCAAAAAGCTCAATAGAGAAAAAGTCTTACGTTACTTAATTTCATTCCGTGAACACAATGAATTCCACGAACAGTGTGTAGAACGCATTTTTTGTGATTTAATGCAGTTTGGTGAAATTGAAAAATTAACGGTTTATGCACGTTACACAAGACGAGGCGGATTAGACATTAATCCATTCCGCTCTAATTTTGAAAACGTTCCTCAATTTAATTATCGCATGGCTCGGCAGTAAGCTGTTTGGCAATTTGCATGTTTAACCATTCGGCACAAGCCGATATTTCAAAATTAGCCGTTGCATTATTATCCATATTAGGTATTTGGCGGCTAATAGCAATAAAAGTATCGGCATAATTTATTGGTTGCCAGCGTTGAATATTATGTGGGCAGTTGGCATAGAACGCGAGTAATGGCTTGCTATATGCACAAGCAATATGCACACTTGCGCTATCTACACTTATAATGATATCGGCAGAATGAGCCAGCGCAAAATATTCTAAAATAGTCGTTTTAGGGGATAACGCAATGATATCGGTCAACCCTAGTTGCTGGGCGTAATCTTGATAAGTTGGTGTTGCCGAAAGTACAAAAGAAACTTGTTCTTTTGCGATAACAGCCTGAATTAGTGCTCGGAGTTCTTGGGGGGGAAGCTGTCTGCCGCTGCCTTGCGGAGCAAGTAGAACCCGAATTTTTCCAGTCTGCCAACATTGTTGTAATGTGTTAGAAAGTTGTTGTGGTGTTAAGCTATAATGGATAGGCGCTGGAGATAGATATTTTCCCAATATAGAATGATATAGATATTGGCTAATATGTACATTTTTTAGGTTTGGTGTCGTAAAATCATAATTTTTAGTTTTATCTAAATTATAATATTTTTTCTTATTTTTCCCAAAATTAATCACAAATTTAGGAGAAAGAATAGAATCAAGGAAAATCGCGCGACTCGTATAAGTTGGCTGAAAATCAAGATAGAGATCCCATTTTTTTCTTTGTTGGAAATAGTTTTTAGCTGAATCCAGCATTAAAAAATCAATAAAATCTTCAGCAGCATATACGGAATAACAGCGTTCTGTAACGATAATGCCTAATTTGATATGTGGATAGTTCGTCTTTAACTGTTTTAAATGGGTAATATGCAAAATAGCATCTCCCAGAGCATAACCAATAGGCTTAAGTAATATAGAATTGATTTGCTTTAAATGAAAACTGGTTTCGGTGTAACGTGGTCTTTTCGTGCCAAACAGGTAGTTAATCAGTTGTTTCATGATGCTCAAAAAATAGTATTGTTTAGAAAATTATAGCACTATTTTATGAAAATTAATAAGGAGAAATTGTGAGCAAAAAAACAATATTATTGTGTATTTCAACCAATTTAGGGATTTCTAGGCTTTTAGAAAGAAATCTTATTGCTTGTGGTTTCAATGTTATTTTACTTTGCCCCTATAATGAAAAAGGAGAAGGATTTAAATATCCTACATTATGGGATCGAATCAAAGTTAATTTTCGTAAAAATATCTTAAAAGAGAAAGAAGCTAAGCGGAAGTTTGAGTGCGAGGTCTATTTCCGTAATTTGCAGGGAAAGATTAATCAGAAAATAGATTATTCTCTTTTTTTTCTTATGCAGGGGTTTTCTCCAGAAATAATTCTTAAAATTAAGGAAATAACAAAGGATAACGGTATGATAAATTATCAATGGGACGGTTTGGCTCGTTATCCTAAAGCAATGGAAAACTTAAAATATTTTGACCGCTGTTATGTATTTGATTCTAATGATCTTAAATATAATGAGTTGTTTTATAACCTCTATCCAACAACGAATTTTTATTTTGATTATGAAGATGAAATACAAATACAAGATAATGGTAAATTATATTTTATTGGTGGACATAATACTTCTCGGCAAAATGAAATAGTCAATTTTGCTCTATATGCTCAAGAACATAAAATTAATCTAGATATTCAAATAGTTTGTCAGGATATACATAAATGCCGTGATATTTATCCAAGCAATGTCACTTTGTTGCCGTTATCTGAAATTAAGCCTTTTCCAGAAAATATAGCATTAGCAAAACAATGTCATTGCATTTTAGATTTTGTGATTGCACAACATTCAGGCTGCTCTTTTCGGGTGTTTGAAGCATTAGGTTACGGCAAGAAATTAATTACAATGAATAAAAATGTTAAATATTATGACTTTTATCACCCAAATAATATGTTTGTTTTAGACAATAACTTTGATGAACTAGAAGCATTTTTAACAAAACCTTATGTAGAACTTGATCCTAGTATAAAGAAAAAATACAGTTTTTCTAATTGGATTAATTATGTATTAAATATTGAACCTTATCAGCCAATTTTATTACCAAATGAAAATTAAACAAATACTCCAAAAAATTCGTCTTGCTCTCGGCAAAATGCTGCTAGATAAGCAAACACAGAATGTAAATGGGCAGATTATACCTAAAAAAATACTGTTTTTGCGTAAAGATGGCAAAATTGGTGATTTTGTGGTTAGCTCTTTTGTATATCGAGAGATTAAACGATTTAATCCTCATATCGAAATTGGGGTAGTATGTACGCCTAAAAACCAAATGTTGTTTATGGACAACCCCTATATTGATAATATCCATCTATTACCTTCTAGAGGGTTTAAAGATCATTGGTTATTAAGTAGAGAATTAATGAATTTTCACTACGACACAGTTATAGATCCTACGGTTTTATTGCGTAATCGAGATCTCTTTTTATTACGTTGTATTAATGCCAAATATTATATTGGCTATAAGAAAGAGAATTATCAGTTGTTTAATTTAAATATTACAGATAATTTACATTTCTCAGAAATTTATCATAAAGCATTAAATTTATGTGGTATTAATAATGTTAATGTAATGTATGAACTACCTTTTAATCCTGAGCGTGCAGAGAAAGTACAGAGATATATCTTAGAGAAAAAACTAGAGAATTATATTGCAATTAACTTTTTTGGTGCAGCAAATTCACGTAAATTTTCGTTAGAAAATATACGCCGTTTTATTACAGAGTTTCGAGTAAAACAGCCCCAAAAACAGTTGGTATTATTAACTTATCCAGAAATAACCCCAATGCTGCAACCATTACTATCAGATAGTTATGGTATTTTTATGTATGAAGATACCCAAACAATATTTGATACGGTTGAATTAATTAAATATGCAGATTGGGTTATTTCACCAGATACAGCAATTGTACATATTGCTTCTGGGCTTAATAAAAAACTGGTTGCCTTTTATCAAAAAAATGATGAGAACTGGTATAACTGGCAACCGACAACACAGGCAGAATGTCACGTCCTCTTTTTTGAGAAAAATATTAATGAAATCCAAGCTAATCAGCTAGATTTTGAATGGTTTAACTAATGGAAAAACATTATTACATTGGGATTATGTCTGGCACAAGTTTAGATGGGGTTGATCTCGCACTAATGGATTTTGCAAAAAATCCCCCTAAATTAACCGCTTGTGATTTTGTGCCTATGCCAGAAGCCTTACGCCAAGCTATTTCCACTTTGGTTAAAAATGGTGAAACCAGTTTGCAACAGTTGGGGGAGCTAGATCACCGATTAGGGCACTTATACGCAGATTGCGTAAATCAATTTCTAGCTAAACATCATTTGCAAGCTGAGCAGATTATGGCGATTGGTTGCCATGGTCAGACGGTTTGGCATTCACCAGTAGGGAAATATCCGTTTACTACCCAAATTGGTGATATGCATGTGTTGGCAGCGCAAACTCGCATTGATGTTGTGGGCGATTTCCGGCGGAAAGATATGGCATATGGCGGGCAAGGGGCGCCATTAGTGCCGGCATTTCATCAAGCTTTATTTGCTCAGCCAAATAAGATTATTGGGGTGCTGAATATCGGTGGAATTAGTAATATTTCACAACTTGTGCCGGATTCTCCGACTATTGGCTATGATATTGGCGCAGGCAATACATTGATGGACGTTTGGATCGAGCAGCATCAGGGCATGCGTTATGATAAAGATGGTGCTTGGGCGAAGAGTGGTAAAGTAGATAAAGCGTTACTTGCTGATTTGCTTGATGAGGCTTTTTTCCAACAGCCTCCACCGAAAAGCACTGGGCGAGAGCTATTTAATTTAGACTGGCTTGCAAAAAAATTATCAAAACATACCGCTTGTCAGCCTTGTGATGTGCAAGCAACGCTTGCTGAGTTCACAGCCCAGAGCATTGCCGATTCGCTTGCTCAAATTGATAATTCGCAAGGATTAGATTGTGAGTTGTTAGTTTGTGGGGGCGGTGCAAGAAATGGCTTTTTAATGGAGCGTCTCACCGCCCTTTGTGATGGCTGGCGCGTAACGACTACTAACGAATATGGGCTAGATATTGATTTTGTTGAAGCGGCCGCCTTTGCATGGCTAGCCTATCAGCGGATACACAATTTAGCCTCGAATTTACCGAGTGTGACTGGTGCAAAACAAGCGGTCAGTTTAGGGGTAATTTATACAAAATAAGATTATGAACGAGAATTTATTAAACACGCTTTCACAGCTGATAACAGAACAGCGTAATCCAAACACAATGAATATTGATACCTTATCTGCATTAGGTATTGTGCAGAAAATGAATGATGAAGATCAAAAGGTGGCATTTGCAGTAAAAGAAAATCTGCCACAAATTGCGCAGGCGGTAGAGCAAATTGTTCAAGCATTCCAGAAGGGGGGACGCTTAGTTTATATCGGTGCGGGGACAAGTGGGCGATTAGGCGTACTTGATGCCTCTGAATGCCCACCGACTTTTGGTGTGCCTGCGGAAATGGTTGTCGGTATTATTGCAGGAGGCGAGCGTGCATTACGTCATCCTATCGAAGGGGCAGAGGATAATAAACAAACCGGTATGGATGATTTAAAAGCCGTTAATTTTAGTTCAAACGATGTGTTAGTTGGGATTGCAGCGAGTGGGCGTACACCTTATGTGATAGGCGCGTTGGAATATGCGAATAGCTTAGGAGCAACGACTGTCTCTATTGCGAGTAATCCAAATTCTGCAATGAGCCAGGTAGCACAGATAGCGATTGAAACAGTGGTTGGGGCGGAGGTTTTAACGGGCTCAAGCCGATTGAAATCGGGCACAGCTCAGAAATTGGTACTGAATATGCTTACTACAGCAAGTATGATTTTAATTGGTAAGTGCTATCAAAATTTAATGGTCGATGTGCAGGCAAGTAATGAAAAACTCAAAGCGAGAGCAATTCGAATTGTGATGCAAGCAACAGAATGTTCGAAAGAACAGGCCGAGAAAACGTTATTCGATACCAATGGCAATGCAAAATTAGCGATTATGATGCTTTTATCTGGTTTGGATAAAAGCAATGCTGAGCAGCTATTATTGAAGAATCAAGGTAAATTACATTTAGGCACTACTCACAGAGTGTAATGCCGTCAAGAATCCACGTAATTTGAGCACTTGTGTCAATATCATAAGAAACTAAAATGCATTCTTCATTGGGTTTCAAGTTGATCGTATACCATTTTCCCAATGTATAAATGGTAGGTGTTTTATTTCTATGGTAAATAAAACGCCCCTTTGTTATTCGTTTACCTAATACTGGCTGTACTGCAAATCGGAGATTTATTGCTGTTGAATGGTTATTTGCTAGAATAATATGTGTTTTTGAACCTGTGTTAATAAAACAATTATTCTCAATAGTTTGTATGTTTATAGTTTGTTCTGAGTAAATCTGTTTTACTTTTAATAAAATGGTATCATGACTTGATTTCTTATCAGTACGGAATATAAATGCCTTGAATTGGGGGTGTTCAAGCCGGAAATTTTGCCCTTGTTCGAAATAAATGTTGCCATGGTGTGAAATATAATCGTAGAAATTTCTTTCATATAATCTAAATGGCCCCGTTACATGTAAGCCTTGAACTTCTTCTTGATTAACAGTAAATATTTCTTTTTCTAATAACTGCCCAGTTTCAGTAATATTGCTATATTTTAAGTTTCCACTGGTTGGAAGGCTGTTATATTTTTCTGGTAATGGTGCTATAGCCCCTATTTCTAATGAATAAAGCACCACTAATAAGCTATCAATGCCAAATTTATGGGTGAATATTGCCTGCTGTGCTAATTTGTTACATATATATTGTTGATATTTTAGCCATGCTTGGCGGTGCCCTGCAATTAATCCTACTTGCCAGAGTTTATAGCCTGTATTTAAGTAGTTTTTAATTAATTCCCTTATTGCTGTTTTATATGTATCTGTGACACAGTCATCAATAAATGAGCCGTAATTAAGATCATAGCAGCAATAGAGTTTTTCCTTTTCTTTAATTTCTGAGAACAAAGTCATTAAGTAACTAGGAAACCAAATGTCACCATCATACAATGCAATATAATCATAGTTAAATTTTTCTGCAATGAGAGTCGTGGTGAATTGTCGGTCAATATAGACAGTGTTATATTTATTTTCAGCTTCAAAAACTAAAATATTATTTTTTAATAAGACCTGCTTTTTTATCTCAGATAAATGATATGCAATAACGCCAATATCACCTACGTAATTAGTATTTTTTAAGCTTAATAAAAATGGAATAAGATGGTTGAAGTAAAACTCATCGTCATCGTTAATTGCAGTTAAAATCAGTGTTTTCATTCTGTTATATCCCCACCCAGTTCTTGTAATAAATGCTGTTTTAATTTTTCTTTTTCTTCATTTGATAATGTTTGTTTAGCATGATTATTGATCACAAAAAAATCTTCTACGCGTTCTCCGATTGTCGTAATTTTGGCATTGAGTAAATTTAAGGAAAGTTGGTTAAAAATAGAGCTAATGCTAGCTAATAACCCATCTCTATCTAATGTAAATAGCTCAAATGTGGTTTGGTTGGGCTGGCTTGATTCTAAAAAACGAACTCGTGTTTTAGTTTTAAATGAACGGTATTTGACCGGTTTTTTTAATGCCTTAAATGGTTTAGTTGGCTGACTTAAAGTCTGAATAAGCGCTAAATGTATTTGTTGGCAACGGAGTTCATTTAATGGTTTTCCATCACTTTCCGTAACGATAAAGCTATCTAATACTAAGCCTGTGTTGCTGGTGATGATTTGTGCATCGTGGATGCTGATTTTTTTCTGGCTGAGAATATGAGCTATACGAGCAAAAAGCTGCGGTTGATCTTCGCAATAAATGAAAATCTCCGTAGCTCCGCGGGCATATTGATTACTGACCAGTACCATCAATTTGGGCAGTTCAAATTTTGCTTGTGTTACTAAACTCAGGGCATGCCAGACTAATTGAGTAGGGTTATGGCGAATAAAATAACTTTTAGGGCAATGTTGCCAGAACTGTTCTAGTAGTTGGTGTTGCTGCGGAGAAAGGACCAATTTAAGTTGTTCGAGTGCCTCTTGGCGATGCTGTTGCACCAATTGTTGTTGATCGAGTAATGTTTCACCTTGAGCCAGTTGGCTGGTAGTAAGCTGATGTAGTTTCGCAAAGAGAGTGCGTTTCCAATCATTCCATAAGCTTTCATTGGTCGCATAAATATCTGCAACAGTTAAGCAGGTTAAAGCATCTAAAGCGGTCTGATTTTTTACTAATTTTGCAAATTGTTGAATCACTTCGGGGTCGTGAATATCACGTCGTTGAGCAGTAATTGACATGGTTAAATGCTGCTCAACCAGCCATGCCATATAATCAATTTCTATTTGGTTAAAGCCATGTAACGCGGCAAACTCTCGCATATCTATTGCCCCATTTTCGGCATGATCTCCTTTGCGCCCCTTGGCGATATCATGGAAAAGCGCGGCAAGGTAGAGCAGAGGCTTATTAGGTAAGCGAGGAAACAGTTTGTAACACAATGGGAATTTCTCATGATTTTCTGTTAACAGAAATTGTTCTAAATTTAGCATCACACGAACACTATGTTCATCTACGGTGTAAATATGGAATAGGTCAAACTGCATTAACCCTTCAATTGCAGACCATTGTGGTAGATAAGCGGTAAGCATGCCAAATTGGTGCATCGGTATAATTGCGCGACTGATAACATTTGCTTGTGAAAATAGCCGAATAAATGCTGTACGCGCCTGTGCGTGATAACAAAGCGGTGTTGTTTGTTTTTTCAGTGCAAGCCTCAACTGGCGAAGGGTGTTTATTTCTATTTTTGCTTGCGGATACTGGGTTAGATAGAAAAAGAGATCGAGTGCTTTATGTGGTTGTGTGATAAAACAATGGGGGTGATAGGTAGAAATACGGTCATTGTGTAGGAAAAACAGTTCATCAAGCGGTTGTTTTTCACCTTCTTTCTGCAAAGGCGCAATGATTTTATGCTTAAACGCAACCAGAATGAGGCGACTAATTTGTGAAATAGATTGGGTTGCTTGGAAAAACTGTTTCATCATGTGTTCCACGGCAACATTTCCTTCACCTTCAAACCCTAGCTGTTCACTGAGCTGTAATTGGCGATCGAAACGTAAGCGGTTATCGTAACGCTTTAATTGTAAATGCAACGCAAACCGCATACGAAACAGTGTTTTTTGTGCTCGTTGCAATTCTTGAAATTCTTCAGGATAAAAAATACCTTTTTGCATTAATGTGGCAAAATTATTAGTGCCATAGTGGCGCAGCATAATCCACGAAATGAGGTGCAGGTCACGTAAGCCACCAGGACTGTGTTTGAGATCAGGCTCAAGATTGTAGCTAGTATTGTGGTAACGGGCATAGCGTGTATCTCGTTCTACCATTTTGGCATAGAAAAAGGGTTGAATTGCCCAAAAATCATCTTGAAAAATTCGAGCCATTAAAGCTTGCCATAAACATTTATTACCTAAAATAAATCGGCTTTCAAACATATTACTTGCGACTGAGAGCTCTTGTCGTCCAATTTCTATGCATTCTTCAATAGTTCGCACCGCACTCCCAAGCTGCAGTTTACTGTCCCAAAGTAGATTAAATAGCGCATTTAAATGCTGTTGAGCAATTTCATCTAACGGTTTTTCTGTGAGTACCAAAATATCAAGATCGGATAAAGGGAACATTTCTTGCCGCCCATAACCACCAACGGCAACTAAGGCGAGATCTTGTCGCTTATCTAGTGCAAATTGTTGCCATAATTGTGAAAGTAATGCATCGTAAAAGTGGCTACGTTCAGTTAATAAGGTGAAGATATCCTGCTTTGCAAAGGCGTTCTTTTGTTGTTGATTAAAGGCGGTTAAAGCCGTCTTAAGCGTTGGGCTGTCAAGCATAGTAAAACGAAATAAGCGATAAATTCATCGTATTCTACCCTATGGTTGGCGAAAATTTGTAAAAAATCATGAAAATTTTACCGCTTGTAGAAAGTATTGATTTCGTACTGAAAGTTTTAGCGATTTCCGCTAAACTAGCGTACTTTTCAAATCGTGTTTAGGGCAAGTCAATGGCACAAACAAATCAGCAAAAAGAGCGAAGCGAGGCAGACAAAAAGTTCGAGCAAATCAATATTGCACCACATTCAATTGAAGCAGAACAGGCGATTCTCGGCGGAATCATGCTTAATAGTGAAACCTTAGATAGTGTTTCTGAGCGTATTCAACCCTCTGATTTTTATAATAAAACACATGAATTTATCTTTTTGCAAATGTTACAACTTGCCAAAGAAGGTCAGCCGATAGATTTACTCACCATTGATCAAGCGCTAAAAGATAAAGGCATTTTGGAAGATGCAGGGCGTTTTGCTTATTTAGCCGAACTATCGAAAAACACGCCGAGTGTGGCAAATATTCTTGCCTATGCGGATATTGTCAGTGAATGTGCAATTCGTCGTGAGTTAATTTCGGCAAGTAATAAAATTGCCGAGATTAGCTATAGTCCTAAAGGCATGACGGTAAAAGACGTTTTAGATGAAGCCGAGCGAACAGTGTTCCATATTGCAGAAAAACGAACCTCAAGCGATGAAGGCCCGAAAAAAATTGATAGCATTTTAATGGAAACATTAAGCCGTATTGAAATGTTATCTAATAGTAAAAATAACGGTGGGGTAACTGGGGTTTCAACAGGTTTTATTGATTTGGACAAACGCACGGCAGGGTTGCAACCTTCCGATCTGATTATTGTCGCGGCACGTCCATCAATGGGTAAAACCACTTTTGCAATGAATTTATGTGAAAATGCCTCCATGTTGGATATCGAGGTAACGGATGAAAACGGTAATGTGAAAAAAGTACCGAATAAGCCTGTACTTATTTTCAGCCTTGAGATGCCTGCCGAGCAAATCATGATGCGTATGTTTGCCTCGCTTTCTCGAGTAAATCAAACCAAAATTCGAACGGGGCAATTAGAAGACGAAGAGGATATGGCTCGCATTGCCTCAACGGTTGCTATGTTACAAGAACGGGCCAATATCTATATTGATGACAGCTCAGGATTAACTCCAACAGAATTACGCTCTCGTGCTAGACGAGTCTATAAAGATAATGGTGGCTTAAGCTTAATTATGGTGGACTATCTGCAATTAATGCGGGCACCGGGGTTTGCTGATAATCGTACACTTGAAATTGCTGAAATTTCTCGTTCGCTTAAAGCATTAGCGAAAGAATTAGAAGTGCCAGTGGTTGCCCTTTCGCAGCTTAACCGTAGTTTGGAGCAGCGAGCAGATAAACGCCCAGTAAACTCTGATTTGAGGGAATCAGGTTCTATTGAGCAAGATGCAGACTTAATTATGTTTATTTATCGTGATGAGGTGTATCACGAAAACTCAGAGAAAAAAGGCATTGCCGAAATTATTATTGGTAAACAACGTAATGGCCCGATTGGACGTGTGCCATTAACATTTAACGGGCAGTGGTCTCGATTTGATAACTATACGGGTAATGCCTATAACGAGGAAGATTAAGATGTTATGTGCAATTTATAAAAGTCCTAAAAAAGCCGGAATGTATCTTTATGTGGCAAAGCGAGATCACTTTGATGATGTTCCTCAGTCATTACGTGAGATGTTTGGTAAACCACAATTTGTCATGTTGTTCAATTTGGCTGGTGATAAACCCTTAATCAGAGCTGATAAGCAAGAAGTGCAACAAAAAATCGCGCGAGAGGGGTTTTATCTACAAATGCCCCCACCATCAGAAAATTTATTGGAAGGTTTTCTTGCACAGCAAAAAAAGGAGGTGAGTGGTGAACCTTAGCATAATTGTTGCAAGAACCCAAAATCATGTAATTGGTAAAGATAATGCAATGCCGTGGCATTTGCCTGTTGATCTTGCTTGGTTTCGTCAAAATACACTGGGTAAACCGGTAATCATGGGGAGAAAAACCTATGAATCTATAGGGCGTTTATTGCCTAAGCGTCCGAATATCATTGTTTCACGCTCAGGCATTTTGGTAGAAGGTGCACATGTTGCAACTTCCTTGCAACAAGCGCTTGAAATTGCGGGAAATTATGCAAAAGGTGATGAAATTATGCTAATTGGTGGTGGTGAGTTGTTTAAGCAAGCCATGCCATTGGCAGAGAAACTCTACTTAACCGAAATTCAAGCTAGGCTTGAGGGGGATACTTTCTTTGAATTCGCTGAAAATGAATGGCAGGTGGTTAGTGAGCAATTGAGTGAAATTGATGAGAAAAACCCGTACCGTTGCCGTTTTCTTTGTTTAGAAAGAAAAAGCGTATAAAGACGTAACTAAGAGTATAAAAAGTTTAATAAAATGTCTCTTTTTTAAACTTTTTGAATAAAAAATTTGAACTGAGTCACAAAAAAATAACAATCTGGTTACATTTTGCTGGTTTCTCTGTAGAATGTAACCTTGTCCGACCACTCTCGGTCATATTTTATTTGTGAGGTGTTCTATGGCTCTTTTCTTGAGCGTATTTCCAATCGTTTTACTCATTTTCTTAATGGTAAAACGTAATGCGTTACCGTCTTATGTGGCGTTACCTTTAACTGCCGCATTGATCTTTGTATTGCAGTTAACCTATTTTGGCAGCGATTTTACTTTAGTAGCGGCAAACATTGTTGCAGGTTTAGGTGATGTATTAACGCCAATTACTATTATCTTCGGCGCAATTTTATTTAACCGTTTCTCAGAAGTATCTGGCGCGACCAATACCATGCGCAAATGGTTAGGTAATATCAACCCTAATCCTGTGGCACAATTGATGATTATCGGTTGGGCATTTGCGTTTATGATTGAAGGGGCATCAGGGTTTGGTACACCAGCAGCTATTGCTGCACCAATCTTGGTTGGCTTAGGCTTTAATCCGATTAAAGTGGCTATGTTGGCATTAGTGATGAACTCAGTACCTGTTTCTTTCGGTGCTGTGGGTACACCTACATGGTTTGGGATGGATCCATTGCTGAAAAACGGTGCATTAAGTGCTGAGCAGGTGCTTGAAATTGGGTCTATGACGGCATTAATTCACGCATTTGCCGCTGTGGTGATCCCTGTAATGGCGCTACGCTTAATTGTATCTTGGAAAGAGATTCGTCAAAACATCGTATTTATTTACATTAGTGTATTTGCTTGTGTGGTGCCTTATTTCTTAATCGCACAATTCAACTATGAATTCCCATCATTGGTTGCTGGTGCAATCGGTTTATTAGTATCTGTATTTGTTGCTAATAAAGGTATTGGCTTAGCGAAAACAGAAAATAACCTTGATGACAATGCAGTAACAACCGGTGAAGTAGCAAAAGCATTATTACCTACCGCATTAGTGATCGGTTTATTAGTGATCACTCGTATTCAACAAATTCCATTCAAAGGCTGGATGAATGATGCAACTACATGGTTAGCAAGTTCAATCGGTTTTGCAAAATTTGATCTAAGTTATGGCTTGATTTTCTCCTTAAAAGAGATTTTTGGCACTTCTGTTGGTACTGGTTATAAACTCCTTTATGTACCATCATTGATTCCATTTATCGTAACTGTGTTACTTTGTGTTCCAGTATTCAAGGTATCTGGTAAAAATGTCGCAAGCGTATTTGGTTCAAGTTTAAGCCAAGTGAAAAAACCATTCTTAGCCTTACTTGGTGCAATCATTATGGTGAAATTGATGCTAATTGGTGGTGCCGATTCTATGGTGCAAACTATTGGTAGAAGCTTTGCGGAATTCACAGGGCAATCGTGGACTATTTTTGCCTCATTCCTAGGTGCAATTGGCGCATTCTTCTCTGGTTCTAATACGGTATCTAACTTAACCTTTGGTGGCGTACAATATGCAACAGCGCAACAAGTGGGCTTATCTGTTACCTTAATTCTTGCGTTGCAATCTGTAGGTGGTGCAATGGGTAACATGGTGTGTTTGAATAATATTGTTGCAGTATGTTCAGTGACTGGTATCGAAAAACAAGAAGGTAATATTATTAAGAAAACAGCAGTGCCAATGTTTGTTTATGGCGTTATTGCTGCATTGGTTGCCTACTTGATTATCCCTATCTTCTATAATGTATAATAGACGAATATTGGTAAATAAAAAAGGAAGCGGAAAACGCTTCCTTTTGCCGTTTTAGGGCGTAAGTATTTGATTTTAATTCTTATTATTGTTGGAGTATTCCTATGAACGTGAATTTTTATGTCACCTGTATTGCAGATGTAATGAAAGCAGGAGTGGCGAAAAATACCGTATTATTACTCGAAAAACTCGGTTGCCAAATTACTTTTCTTGAAAAACAGGGGTGTTGTGGTCAGCCTGCTATTAATAGCGGCTATACCAAACAAGCTTTGCCAGGGATGAAAAACTTGGTGGAGACTTTTGAGGCAAATGATTACCCAATCGTTGCCCCAGCAGGTTCTTGTGTTTATGCAATTAAAACTTACCCACAACATTTTGAGCGTTTTGGTGAAAAAGAGTGGGCAGAGCGTGCACAAAAAGTGGCAGATCGTTTTCACGATCTCACAGATTTTATCGTAAATAAACTCGGTGTTAGCGATGTCGGGGCATACTTGCCGGGTAAAGCAGTTTATCACCCTTCTTGTAGTTTATTCCGCAAATTAGGTATTGTCGATGAACCAATCACCTTACTAAAACACGTGAAAGGTTTAGAGTTATTACCAATTAAAAACCAACAAACTTGCTGTGGTTTTGGTGGCACATTCTCAGTCAAAATGGCTGAAATTTCGGGCGAGATGGTAAAAGAGAAAGTGGAGCACATTGATGAAGAGCAACCAGATTATTTAATTGGTGCGGACGTGAGCTGCTTAATGAACATTGGTGGACGTTTAAGCCGTGAAGGCAAAGATATAAAAGTGATGCATATCGCTGAAGTTTTAATGCAAGGGGAGAAATAATATGTCTTATTTACAAACAAACACCCTGCCATTTAAAGCGCGTATTGAGAAACAAGTCAATAATGCTGGCGTACGTAAGGCATTGGTTAAAGCACAAGAGACTATCGGAGCAAACCGTCAGCGTATGGTTGATGAATTGGGTAACTGGGAAGAGTGGCGTGATGATGCAAAAGCAATTCGTAACCACGTTTTAGCCAATCTTGATGCATATCTTTACCAATTAAGTGAAAAAGTGACCCAAAATGGCGGGAAAGTATTCTTTGCAGAAACCGCAGAAGATGCGACTAACTATATCAAACAAGTAGCAAAAGAGAAAAATGCCAAGAAAATTGTAAAATCGAAATCCATGGTGACCGAAGAGATCGGGATGAACCACGTGTTAGAAGCGGAAGGCATTAAAGTTGTGGAAACTGATTTGGGTGAATACTTGCTACAAATTGTGGGAGATAAACCATCACATATTGTTGTGCCAGCAATTCATAAAGATCGCTATAAGATTCGTCAAGAAATGCACGATGTGTTGGGTTATGAGGGTTCAGAAACACCAGAAGAGATGACGGCTTTCGTTCGTCAAAAAATCCGTGAAGATTTTTTAGAAGCAGATATTGGTGTTTCTGGCTGTAACTTCGCTGTGCCAGAAACAGGTTCTGTCTGTTTAGTGACTAACGAAGGTAACTTACGTATGGCAACCACCGTGCCAAAAACGCATATTGCAGTGATGGGAATGGAGCGTATTGCGCCCACTTTCCAAGAGGTTGATGTGTTAATCACAATGTTGGCGCGTAGTGCTGTAGGGGCAAAATTAACCGCTTACAATACCTGGCTAACAGGGCCTCGTTTAGAAGGCGAAACAGATGGCCCAGAGGAGTTCCATTTAGTCATCGTGGATAATGGTCGCTCTAAAATTTTAGAAAGCGAGTTCCAAGAAGTTTTACGTTGTATTCGTTGTGGTGCATGTTTGAACACTTGTCCTGCTTACCGCCAAATTGGTGGGCACGGCTATGGTTCAATCTATCCAGGGCCGATTGGTTCGGTGATCTCTCCATTATTAGGTGGTTACGATGAGTTTAAAGAATTGCCATATGCATGTTCGTTATGTACCGCTTGTAATAGCGTGTGCCCAGTGAAAATACCACTGGCTCAATTAATCTTAAAACACCGTGAACACATTGCTCAAGCGGGTATGACACCTGCGGCAGAACGTTTGTCCATCTTTGGTTTCAACTTTGCCAACTCTCATCCAACCATATGGAAAGTGGGTATGAAGCTCGGTGCGAAAGTAGCAGGTAAATTTATCAAAAATGGTAAAGCACCAGTGAATTTCGGTGCGCTTGGTGAGTGGACAAAAGCGCGTGATTTGCCGGCAGCGGAAGGGCAAAGTTTCCGTGAATGGTTTGAGAACAGAAACTAAAAGGGACTGAAATATGGATTTCCAACAAAATCGTGAAAATTTCTTAAATAAATTAGCCGAGCGTATGGGCAGACCACGTCAAAACGTGCCAGAGCCAATGCCGGCATTAGAAAACAACCATGCTATTAGCCGTTTAACCGATCGCAGCCAAGAACAATTAGTGAAAGAGTTTATTGACTTTGCTCGTGTAATGGTAGTGGATGTGGTTGAAGCGAAAGAAGAGAATTTAGCTCAAGCGATCATCGATATTTGTGAAAAATATGGCGGGGGTAACATTGTGGTAAATAATGATCAACGCTTAGTGGATTTAGGTATTACCCCTGCATTACAGCGCAAATATAGCGAGTGCCATTTGTGGGATTTTGAACAAGGTGATACTAATATCCAGAAATCGCAAGCAGCAAATATTGGTGTGGTGTATGGAGAATATGGTTTAACCGAATCTGGCGGTATTGTTTTGTTCTCAAACAAAAATAACGGGCGCTCAGTTAGTTTACTGCCGGAGAGCTCTGTTGTTGTACTACGTAAAAGCAACGTCTTGCCAAGGGTGGCACAGCTGGCAAAAATTCTCCACGACAAAGCTCAAAATGGTGAACGTATGCCATCTTGTGTGAATATCATTTCTGGTCCGTCTGCAACAGCGGATATTGAATTGATCAAAGTTGTTGGAGTGCACGGGCCAGTGCATAAGATCTATTTATTAATTGATGATCTATAAATAGGCTAATATTTATTTGAAGAAAAGCTATCCTGAGTTTAAGCTCAAGGTAGCTTTTTTATTATGCAAAGATATTTCGTTGTTTTGAGATGAATTGATGTTTACAATGGGGTGTAATTAGCGCAGCTATAAGGCTAGGTATAAAATATAGACTGATACAAGCGCGCTAAAATAGCCAAAAATTTACAAATTTGATTTCTAAACCAATATGAACCAACAGACTATTCTTACTGCTGCCCACTGGGGGGCAATTAATGTGACTGTCGAAAATGGTGTCGCAGTCTCCTCTGAATCAGCTATTGCTAGCGAAATTCCTAATCCCTTAACAACAGTTGTGCCCGATCAAATTTATAGTGATGCTCGAGTCCGTTATCCCATGGTACGCAAAAACTATTTAGCAGGTAATCCTGATACCAGTCTGCGCGGGCGTGATGAATGGGTCAGAATTTCTTGGGATGATGCTCTTGATTTAGTTCATCGCAAATTGATGGAAAATCGCCAACAGTATGGCGATAGTGCTATTTTTGCCGGATCTTATGGCTGGTATAGCTGTGGTTCACTGCATGCATCTCGAACCCTGTTACAGCGCTATATGAATTTAACTGGTGGTTTTACTGGCACAACGGGTGATTATTCTACGGGGGCAGTGCAAGTTATCATGCCACACGTATTAGGTGGGATAGAGGTTTATGAACCTCAAACTTCATGGCAGCAAGTATTGGAGCATACTGAGATTTTGGTGTTGTGGGGGGCAAATCCCCTGACGACTTTGCAAATTTCATGGACGGCAGCAGAACCACAGGGCAGAGATTATCTAAGCAAACTTAAAAACAGTGGTAAACGAGTGATTTGTCTCGATCCTATTCGTAACGAAACGGCTAAGCTACTTAATGCGGAATGGATTCCCCTCCACACCGCAACTGACGTACCTCTTATGCTAGGTATTGCCTATTCTCTCATTCAGTATGATCTGCATGATCGTGATTTTCTGACTAAATATACAGTGGGCTTTGAAAAATTTAAAGATTACCTACTTGGCAAAGAAGATGGAATCGCTAAAAGTGCTGAATGGGCAAGCCATATTTGTGGTGTACCCGCGCAGACTATAGAACAACTGGCTCATGATTTTAGCGCACACCGTACCATGATTATCGGTAGTTGGGGGATTCAGCGCCAGCGTCACGGTGAACAAGCACACTGGGCGCTTGCTGCACTGTGTGCAATGCTTGGGCAGATTGGGCAAGATGGGGGCGGTTTTGTCTTTAATTACCGTTTAATGTCTGGTGGATTATCGGGCTTGCAAGCGGTACGTTTAGGGGCAATTTCTGCAAAAGTAGGGGAAAGCCTTGGTCAAAAAGAGGGGCAAAGTGCGTGGTTGGTTCAGTCAAGCCAAATTAATTTCCCTGTAGCCCGTATCGCGGATGCTTTGCTTAACCCCCATAAAACGATTGATTTTAATGGACGCAAAATCACGTATCCTGAGTTGAAAGTGGTTTATTGGGCAGGCGGGAATCCCTTTGCTCATCATCAAGATACGAATCTGTTAGTCAAAGCATGGCACAAGCCAGATACCATTATTGTTAATGAAATTAACTGGACACCTACAGCGAGAATGGCGGATATAGTACTACCTGTTACCACTAGTTATGAGCGTAATGATTTAACCATGATTGGGGACTATGCTACCAAGCATATTGTGCCTATGAAACAGGTGGTTGAGCCACAATTTGAGGCGAAAAGTGACTATTGGATTTTCCAGCAGCTAGCAAAACGCGCAGGCGTGGAAAGCGAATTTACCGAAAACAAAAATGAAATGCAGTGGCTGGCACAGTTTTATGAAACTGCTCGGCAAAATGCTGAAAAAGCTGGTATTAGCATGCCAGCATTTGAACAGTTTTGGACTGATAACAAATTGGTGAGCTTTGAGAATCAGGCTGAGACCCAAACTTTCCAGCGTTTTCGTCAGTTTAGAAGCGATCCCATGAAAAATCCACTCAAAACACCAAGTGGCAAGATTGAAATTTTCTCAGAAACCGTTGCTGCAATGAACTATGATGACTGTCTAGGGCATCCAACTTGGTTTGAACCAGAAGAGTATAAAGGCAATACGAATGCAGATTATCCGTTGGCGTTGGTGACTCCGCATTTACCATACCGCCTACATAGCCAATTGGCCGCAACTTCACTACGTCATCAATACGCGGTAAATGATCGCGAACCAGTGCTCATTCACCCTGAGGATGCTGCACAGCGGGGCATTAAAAGTGGTGATATAGTGCGGCTTTTTAATCCACGTGGGCAGATTTTATGTGGGGCAGTTGTCAGTGATAATATCGTTAAAGGTACTGTTGCAGTACATGAAGGTGCGTGGTTTGACCCACAAGATCTCAATACTGCACAGGTGCTTTGCAAAAATGGCAATCCGAATGTGCTCACCAGAGATGAAGGCACTTCTAAATTGGCACAAGGCAATTCATCGAATACCACGATTTTGCAACTTGAAAAATACCAAGCTGAAGCCCCGGAAATTCGGGTACTTAAAGCACCTTGCTTCATTGAACGTGGTTAAAACGTAGAATTTGCGTAAATGGACGAGGGCAAACTTTAGTTTGCCCTCGCTTTTACATATTATGTGTCGAGCCAGAGTAGATTATGCTGGTATATCCTTTTCAGCATGTGGATTTTGGGTAATAAACATGGCATCACCATAACTGAAGAAACGATATTGTGCTTTTACTGCATGGGCATAAGCATTCATGCAATTTTTATAGCCAGCAAAGGCAGATACCAACATAATTAAGGTAGACTCTGGCAAATGGAAATTGGTCACCAAGGCGTCCACAATGCGGAATTTCTTACCTGGATGGATAAAAATGGCTGTATCGGAATAAAATGGTGCGATTAATTTCCCTTCTTTTTCTGCAGCTTGAGCGGCGCTTTCAATTGAGCGTACCGAAGTCGTGCCCACACAGATCACACGTTTACCTGCAGCTTTGGTTTTTAAAATAAGATCAACCACTTCTTGCGAAACTTCTGCATATTCTGAATGCATTTTATGGTCAGCTAATTTTTCTACTCTTACTGGCTGAAATGTTCCTGCGCCAACATGTAGGGTAACAAATGCGGTATTCACGCCTTTCTCGCGTAATTTTTCCAGCATAGCATTATCAAAATGTAGTCCGGCTGTTGGTGCGGCTACAGCACCTAATACTTTGCTATAAACGGTTTGGTAACGCTCTTGGTCGGTGTCTTCATCTGGACGATCGATATAAGGCGGTAGAGGCATATGCCCTGCCTGTTGTAATAAGTCGAAGAGAGGCGCATTTGCGTTAAAATGTAATTCGAATAAAGCATCGTGACGAGCTGTCATGACAGCATGTAAACCATTGCCTTCCCCTAATTTGTCTTCACCTAAAATAATTTCGCTGCCTTCCTTAGGCGCTTTTGAAGCACGAATATGTGCTAAACAACGATGCTCATCTAGCACACGTTCTACTAGAACTTCTAATTTTCCACCACTGGCTTTTTTGCCATATAAACGAGCAGGGATGACACGAGTATTGTTAAAAATAAGTAGATCGCCTTGTTGAATATGTTGGAGAAGATCGGCAAATTGCTGATCTTGATATTCTCCCGTTTCGCCATTTAAATAGAGCAAGCGACTAGCCGTGCGCTCTTGGGTTGGATAACGGGCAATCAAATTGTCAGGGAGATCAAAATGAAAATCTGAGACAAGCACAATAAGTTCCTTTGTAAAAAAATAGAGAAAAAACACCGCTTGTTATAGCAGGGATAGCTAGGACTGTTGCTAATTAATTTGAATTATCAGCAGCTCCTAAAAGTTGTTCAATCGCTTGAGTAAGTTTGTGGCGATCATGGCGGTAATAGACATCGTCTGAGCTGAGTGGTTGGCGTAGCACTTGGATAGTATCGGGCAAACTTGATTGCTCTTCGAGTGTGGTGATAACAGCATTTAAACGTCCTTGCCCGATGCACCGCTCAAGCCATTTGATGCGATCGTTAAGTGATAGCTGACCCGCAATGCCATGTTCTCTACCAATATTATCAATAAAGATAATTTTAGCATTACTAGCGCTTAATATTTCTGCTAATTCTTTAATCAGCAGGCTAGGCATTACACTGGTCAGAAAGCTGCCAGGTCCGAGTAATACCAGCTCAGCATTTTTAAGAGTATTCAGTGCCTCAGGGGTTGCAGGCACATTAGGGGACAGCCGTAGTTGTTGTGGCAATTGTTTGAGCTGATCGATCTCCACTTCGCCGAGAATTTGCTTCCCATTGGCAAGTATAGCTAGGAGATCAACGGGTTCTTCAGACATTGGCAGTAATCCTACACGGACATAAAGCAAATTACGCACTAGCTCAATAGCTTGCGTTGGACGAATTTGCATATCCTCCAGCGCTTTTAAGATCAAGTTGCCAAGATTATGCCCAGCCAATTCGCCATTACCACTAAAACGATACTCAAATAGCGCAGAGGCGACAGTAGGCTTAATCGTAATTTGAGTTAAACAATTACGTAAATCTCCCCAAGCAATGCCACCATGTTGGCTACGGATTCTACCGGTTGATCCTCCGTTATCGCTAGTAGCCACAATGCCAGTCAGGCGCTCTTTTAAAAAAGATAAAGAAGAGAGAACGCGACCTAAACCGTGTCCACCACCGATAGCAACGACGCTATTCAAGCGGTTTAGCTGCGGATAATTCATAAACCTTCACTCTCCTTAGGTGTTGGGAGCGCATTAAGTACAGCCTTAACCAAAGTGGCAAGCGGGATCGCAAAAAAGACACCCCAAAATCCCCATAATCCGCCAAAAATGAGAACTGCAACGATGATCGTTAAAGGGTGTAAATTTACCGCTTCAGAAAAGAGTAGTGGTACAAGTAAATTACCATCAAGCAGCTGGCTGATGATATATGCAAGTAAAACATAGTAGAAGTCAGGCGATAAGCCGAATTGAAACAACGCTACTAAGGCAACAGGAATGGTTACCAGCACTGCGCCAATGTAGGGGATTAGCACAGATAATCCAACGGCAACAGAGAGCAGAAGTGGGTAACGAAGATCAAAAAAGAGAAAAATGATGTAAGTGATGCCACCGACAATGAGAATTTCAAGAAATTTACCACGGATATAATTCGCAATCTGCTGTTGCATTTCATTCCATACTTTGCCAGCTAGATGGCGATTGCGTGGTAGAAATTTAATAGTTGAGCGGATAAATAAGGTCTTATCTTTGAGAAGAAAGAACACCATTAGTGGCACTAAGAAGGCATAAATGCCAATAGCGACTAAATTGACAATAGAGTTCCAAGAGAAAGCCAATAAAGAGTTACCAAATTCAAGAATACGGCTATGTAATGAAGATAGCAAACTATCTAAAGTTGCATAGTCGATTAACTCTGGATAATGTTCAGGTAATTCAGATAACCAGACGTTCAGTAATGTGAACATTGATGGCAAATCTTTTAAAAACGTTACAGCTTGATTCCAAAGGCTAGGCAACAGCACAACAAAGAGAAAAATAGACAGCGAGATGAAACCGCCTAATACTAGAGTAAGGCTTAATACCCGAGGTAGTTTAAGGTTGGTACTTAAAAAGCGGATTGGCCATTCTAATAGATAGGCAAGAACAATTGCAACTAACAGAGGCATTAGTAAACCGCTAAAAAAATAGATAATGCCAAAACCGATAAACAGGATGGTTAGCAGCGCAACAGTTTGTGGGTCATCAAATTTCTGCCGATACCAATTTTGGAACATTTCTAACATATCATATCCTCATTTTCTCTTTCTACTAAATGCCAAAATCCCCCAGAGGGGGGATTTATTATTTCTGGCTACACACGGCAATAAAACCGAGTTTTTTTTCAGGGCTATTAAACGTTCTAAACATTTTTTTGAAAGTCTCGCGATTCTGGGTTTTCAGCGCGTTACGAATAATTTTTATCGCCCCCATAACGCCTTCATCATAAATTAACCCTTTAGGTGAGAGAAGGGTCATTTCGCCTGAGAAGGTATCAACATTACGAAAACCGCATTCAGCAAAAGTCGATTTCCAACCTTCTTTACTGAGTGGTGTAACGGTAATATTAATCGCATCGCGCAATTCGGCAATAACCGCCTCGGCATCTTCTGTATTGAGCATCACATCATGAGTGAGTAAGAATCCATTCGGTTTGAGTACCCGCAAATATTCGCGAATTGCTTTCTTTTTTGCTTCCAGAGGTAGCATAGTAAGCATGGCTTCATTGATCACAATATCAAAACTATTATCTTCGAATGGTAGTTTGGTTGCATTGGCACGCTGCACTTGTACTAATTCTTCTAGCTGATTTTCTTTGATATTTTGACGTGCTTTTTCTAATGCTTCTTCATCAAGATCGACCCCGACTACTTGGCAACCAAATTGCTTTGCGACCTCAATAGCGGTTGTACCCATATTACAAGCAACTTCTAATACTTTTTTATCTTGGCGAAAATCGCCATTAGCGAGTAACCAATCGGTTGCGAGTTTACCACCTGGGCGTAACCGTGTTTTACCAAGACGAGCTAAAAAATGGTGACCAACTTCTTCTTTTTTCATATAGAACCCCATTTTGTAAAAATTTCATTCAAACTAACCGCTTGTTACGCGTAAAGTTACGCAGGATTATACTGTTTTTTATATACAAAATCATAGCTTTTGCTAAAATGTTGCTGATTTTTTAACAGAGCATTTAAGGATAATTATGGCAAAACAAATACAAGCAAATAGTTATGCCCACGGACGAGGTGAAATTAAAGAAAGTGCAGTAAAAGCCTTAGTGACGGATCGCTTATTTCATAGCCGAGCAGAACGCAAACGTAAAGGAAAGGGCAGTTACCAACGTAATGCAAAACATCGTAAAGCAGAAGGGCAAAATGAAACCCCATTTAAAAATGCACAAATTGCGTATTTTTAAATGGGGTTTTAGTTATCCTTGCAGGGTTAGACGGGGTTAGTCGGCTCGTACCCCTAATGAATGGCACAATGCATAAGAAAGATCTGCTCGGTTTAAAGTATAGAAGTGGAAATCTTTAACCCCTTCTTTTGCCAACACTTTAACCATCTCCATAGCAATATTAGCACCAACAATTTGCGCTGTGTTTTTATCCTCTTCACGAATGCCTTGATAAGCGTGGTGTAACCAAGCTGGGATTTTCACATTGGTGATTTTTGCCATTTTTTCTAATTGTCTATAGTTCAGGATTGGCAGAATACCTGGCACAATCTCGACATCAATTCCCGTTGTTACACAGCGATCACGGAAGCGCAGGTAGCTTTCAATATCAAAGAAAAACTGAGTAATTGCACGGTTTGCTCCCGCATCCACTTTCTGCTTTAAGTAAATTAAATCTGATTGTGCAGATTTAGCTTCAGGGTGTACTTCAGGATAAGCTGCTACAGAAATATCAAAATCAGCAACTTCTTTTAGTAATTTGACTAAATCAGAAGCATAAAAAGGCGCTTTGTTATAACCAGCGGGCAAATCGCCACGTAAAGCCACAATGCTACGAATTCCATTTTCCCAATAATCTTTTGCAATTTGGCGTAATTCATCTGGCGTGGCATCAATACCAGTTAAATGGGGAGCAGAAATAATGCCCGTATCTTGCTGAATCTTTTTCACAAGTGATGCCGTGCGATCACGTTCTCCTGAGTTTGCGCCATAAGTCACAGAAATAAACTTTGGTTTTAGAGTTGCTAAGCGTTGAATTGAATCCCAAAACAGGCTTTCCATTTTTTCCGTTTTAGGTGGGAAGAATTCAAACGAGACATTTACTTTGCCATTTAATTCAGCAAGATTTTGATTGAGTAAATCAGTTGTGCGGGCATAGCTCATAAGCTTTTCCTTTTTGTTATATATGATGTTTAGTTTGCATACTGTGTCTGCATTTAGACGTTTAGACGGCTAGAATTCTATTCGGATAGCAACATAATGTCAATTTGATCATTTTCATTATGTCAATGAAAAGAATTCATCAGCTCAAGCGTCCCAATTTTGCATTTTTTTAGCAAAATTTAGCCGCTTGCTTAATAGATATCGCGTAGTAAACGTCCTTCAGCAACTAAATGTGCCACAATATTATTAAAATCATCAATATAAGGTTGATGACCAATACGTTCTGCAATTTCAAGTAGGCTTTCATCAATTGCTTTGCTCATCTTTTTACTGCCGCATACGTAAAAATAGGCACCTTGCTGGATTAATTGCCAAATCAACTCTGCCTGTTGCTTGAGAAGATCTTGAATATAAACTTTTTCTGCTTGGTCGCGAGAAAAGGCGGTGAAAAGTTTCGTTAAAGTTCCGTTGTGCAGATATTGTTCAAGCTCATTTTGGTAGAGAAAATCATGTAAGCGGTGGCGCTCACCAAAAAAGAGATAATGCGAAGAAGCGCGTTGCTCGCGTTGTAGGGCTTGTAAAAAACCGATATAGGGGGCAATACCGGTGCCTGCGCCAATCATGACGATTGGTATCTGCTTATTTGTTAGATGAAAAGTCGGGTTTGATTTTGCAAAAATTGGTAAAAAATCGCCCGCTTGGCATTGAGCAATATAGTGGCTTGCCGTGCCGTAGTAGTGACGCTCACCGAGTTGATAGCTTACCTCACGGACACATAGATCAACATATTCGGGATGTGTTTGCCCACAAGAGCTGATGGAATATGCACGAGCAGTAAGATTAGGTAACAGAGCATGTAAATCTTGTAGGCTCACGCGATGTTCTGGGTCGAAATCGCGTAGGAGATCGAGCAGATCGTGTCCATAAAGATAGTCTTCAAGCGCTTTTTTATTGGCGATTTTTGTTAGCGCTTTAAGCTCAGTGCTATCGCAAATTTTTGCGACATCACGCAGAATATTTTTATTCAATAAGCGTAGCTCTTTTTGCTGTAATACCTCTTTTGCTGAAGAGTCATTAAACCAATGGCAGAATTCGGCAAGGAGTGAGTCCGCGTTCGGTGCTTGAAGATAAATGAGATCGCCGGCTTGGTAGAAGATACCACTCTCTTTTAATGATAAGCGCAGATGAAATACTGCGGGAGCTGATTGTGCCAGCTGTTGAATGTCTAAAACTTGTGCCGCATAGGTTTGGTTAGCAGCATACACTTTCACTGAGAGGGAATGGGAAAGAGGTGGTGTAATTGGATTCGCTAATGCTTGAATTAAAAGGTTTAGCCATTGTTGGAAAATCGCTTGGTAGTTTAAATCTGCATCTACACGTTCAATAATGGCTGTCGCGTGTTTACATTGTAAAAGATGATCTAGATGTTTGCTGTAGCCACAAAATTTGTCATAGCTGGTATCCCCTAAGCCAAAAATCGCATAGGAAATATGACAAGCGGGGAGATTTTCTAAGTAATTTGCAAATTGATCCGCATTAGCTGGTGCTTCGCCATCGCCAAAAGAGCTGGTTACGATAAGGAGTAAGGTGTGAGGGGGGAGTTGCTCTAAATGTGTGTTATTCAGGCTGGCAATAGAGTGTGGATGAGCGGCTAAACAAGGTTGTTGTTGTAGTTGCTGAGCAAGTTGTTCCGCACGACCTGATTCTGAGCCGTAAGCAATGTGGATATGAGAAAAGAACGGCATAGCAATTCCTTATTTCTAGAATAAATACTGAAAAAGGGCGAATTATTCGCCCTTGTTACTAAGTTCTTGTTTAATTTAACCGTGGAAATCATCAAAAATTTCTTTTGAAAATTCAACAGCATCAAAGTTTTGCATTAGATCGTTAATTACGCGACGTACACTGATATAACCTGTGATCTGTCCTGCTTCATCAAACATAGGCTGAACGGTAGTATCAACGACATACACCACCCCACCTTTACCGCAGTTAGGCACGATACCTGTCCAAATTTTGCCAGCTTGGATTGTATCCCACATCTCTTTATACACTTCTTTTGGTACCGCAGGATGGCGTACGATGTTGTGCGGTTGCCCGATTAACTCTTCACGCGAGAAGCCAGTTAATTTACAGAAAAGATCATTTGCATAGGTGATCACGCCTTGTAAGTCTGTAGTGGAAATCACCAAAGTATCTTGTACGGCTTTCAGGATAGTTTCGTTAGACGGCACGATTTGTTGTGTCATGTTAAAGTCTCCATAGAGTAATGAATGGGTAATACCCGACTAAAATACTAGGAATAAGATAACGCATAATGAGGAATTTTTCTCAAGCTTTTTGTATGAAATCTGATTTAGATCAAATAGCACGGATTTTATTATTGGGTATGTGTGTACAAAAGCTCACCGATACCAAAATCAGATTGATTCTTATCAAAAAGGAAAACGTTTAAACAGCCAACAAGCCTTGGATTTGTTACAATGCAGATGTTTTTTTTATTATGTAAATAAATTGTCAAATGTATTTCACTCGTGTTGCAAAAAATTCATCAAAATTAACCGCTATACGCATTTTTTTAGAGGAAAATGGATTACGGTTAGATGAGTGTATAGCACAATTTGTTGTCGTCTTAGATGAACATGAGCGTATTCTGGCTTGTGGCGGTATTTCCGGTAATATTATTAAATGCATTGCGATAAAACCTGATATGCGGGGTTCGGGCATTGTGCTACAGCTTGCTACTGAGCTGGTTAATTTGGCTTATGAACTTGGTCAGCACGAACTTTTTATTTATACCAAACCTGAATATGAAAAGCTGTTTCAGCATTGCGGCTTTTATCTGATAGCGGAAGCGAAACCGAATGTAGTTTTATTGGAAAATAGCCGAACTCGGTTAGCAAAGCAGCGTGACCGTTGGGCACAAATGCGAGTTGCCGGTGAGAAAATCGGCGCAATTGTGATGAATGCCAACCCATTTACTTTAGGGCATCGCTACTTAGTTGAACAAGCGCTGTCACAATGCGAGCATCTACATCTTTTTGTAGTAGGAGAAGATGCCTCCCAATTTTCCTACCATGATCGTTTCCAACTTATCCAACAAGGCTTAGCCGACCTTTCTCATCTTACTATTCATCCTGGTTCAAATTACATTATTTCTCGAGCAACCTTCCCTGATTATTTTCTTAAAGATCGGGGGTTAGCGAACTCACTCCATTTGGAGTTTGATCTCAAGCTATTTCGTCAGCAAATTGCCCCAAGTTTGGGTATTACGCATCGTTTTGTTGGGACAGAACCACATTGTGCTGTAACACGAGAATACAATCGCCAAATGCACTATTGGCTAACAGAAGCAGACATGAGCGCAGATAAAATTACCGTGGTAGAAATTGAACGTAAAAGTTGTGATGGCGAGCCTATTTCGGCAAGTCGGGTTCGTGCATTGTTGTCACAGCACGATTGGCAAGCAATAGAGAAGCTTGTACCAGCCTCTACCTTCGCATTTTTAAAACAAATTGAAACAAAATAAGGAAATCGTTATGCAAATTACGAAAGCAGCCCTCGCGGGGACGCTGGAATCAAGTGATGCTCTGATTCGAGTTGCACCTGCACAAGGTTTAGATATTGAAATTAACAGTTCGGTTGGTAAGCAGTTTGGTGATCAAATTGAGGCAACAGTAAAGTCAGTGCTAGCACAACTCAATGTTACTCATGCACAGGTGATTGTAGAAGATAAAGGTGCACTAGATTGTGTGTTACAGGCGCGTTTAAAAGCAGCATTGCAACGTGCCACCGATGAACCGATCAACTGGGAGAAAATGCTATGAGCCAAAAGATCAAATTACGCCGCAGCATGCTGTTTGTACCGGGCTCTAATGCCGCAATGCTGAGTAATTCTTTTATTTATAAACCTGATTCAATCATGTTTGACTTAGAAGATGCCGTGGCTTTAAAAGAAAAAGACAGTGCGCGCTTATTAGTGGCACACGCGTTACGTCACCCGCTCTATCAAGAAATGGAAACCGTAGTGCGAGTGAATCCATTAGACAGTGAATTTGGTTTAGCCGATTTAAACGCGGTAGTACGCGCAGGTGTCGATGTGGTACGCATGCCGAAAACAGAAACAGCCCAAGATGTGCTTGATATGGATCACGCGATTAGCGAGATTGAAAAAAATTGTGGACGAGAAATAGGTTCAACCAAAATGTTAGCGGCAATTGAATCCCCGCTGGGGATTACTCAAGCGAATCAAATTGCATTTGCTTCAAAACGTTTAATTGGTATCGCCTTGGGGGCAGAAGATTATGTTCGTAATTTGAAGACAGAACGCTCACCGGAAGGCATTGAATTACTTTTCGCACGTTGTTCTATTTTACAAGCGGCGCGTGCAGCGGGTATTCAAGCTTTCGACACAGTTTATTCCGATGCAAATAATGAAGATGGTTTTTTAAAAGAAGCAGCGCTGATTAAGCAACTGGGCTTTGATGGCAAATCCCTCGTCAATCCTCGTCAAATTGAATTATTGCACAACTTATTTGCACCAACGCAAAAAGATGTTGATCACGCTCGGAAAGTCATTGAAGCTGCGAATGAAGCAGAGCAACATGGCTTAGGGGTTGTATCGCTAAATGGCAAGATGATCGATGCACCGATTATTGAACGAGCAAGATTAGTCTTAGAGCGCGCCAAATCAGGCATTCGGGAGGAATAATATGCGTACTAGAGAAGAACGTTTAGCAAAATTAAGCACAAATTTGACCGCTTACCAAGCTGCGCCAAAAGCGGAATCATTACAACGAACAGCAAAAGATCGCAAAGTATGTGACAGTCTGGAAGAGGCGATTCGTCGTTCAGGGTTACAAAATGGTATGACGATTTCATTCCATCATGCTTTTCGTGGTGGGGATTTTATCGTCAATATGGTTATGGCAAAAATTGCCGAAATGGGCTTTAAAAATTTAACATTGGCTTCGAGTTCCTTAATTGATAGCCATTTTCCACTTATTGAACATATCAAGCATGGCGTAGTGCGTAAAATTTACTCTTCGGGTTTACGTGGCAAGCTGGCTGATGCCATTTCATGTGGGGATATTCAATTAGCAGAACCGGTGAACATTCATTCACATGGTGGTCGTGCGCATTTAGTTAGAACGGGAGAGATTAAAATTGATGTCGCCTTTTTAGGCGTACCGTGTTGCGATAAATTTGGTAATGCTAATGGTTTTAGCGGTGAAAGTAAATGCGGTTCATTGGGATATGCCAAAGTCGATGCGGAATATGCCGATAAAGTAGTGTTATTAACCGAACAATTTGCCCCTTATCCACATCATCCTGCCAGCATTGCACAAGATCAGGTGGATTTCATTGTGAAAGTGGATGCTGTAGGCGACCCGAAAAAAATTGGTGGTGGTGCAACCCGTATGACGACCAATCCCCGCGAATTACTGATTGCGCGCAAAGCGGCGGAGGTGATCTTTGCTTCAGGCTATTTCAAGGATGGATTCTCAATGCAAACAGGCTCTGGTGGAGCAGCATTAGCGGTTACACGTTTTCTTGAAGACAAAATGCGTCGTCAAAATATTACGGCAGATTTTGCCCTAGGAGGGATCACTTCTTCAATGGTTAAACTACATGAAGCGGGTTTAATCAAAAAACTCATTGATGTGCAAAGTTTTGATAAAGATGCCGCAGAATCATTGGCGCGTAATCCGAACCACATTGAAGTTTCAGCAAATCAATATGCAAACTTTAGTTCTAAAGGGGCAAGTGTTGAACGGCTCGATGTGGTGATTTTAAGTGCCTTAGAGATTGACCGCCATTTCAATGTCAATGTACTAACGGGCTCTGATGGTGTGATTCGAGGGGCTTCAGGAGGGCATAGCGATACCGCTGCATCTGCACAGGTTGCCATAATTGTTGCGCCTCTTGTCCGTGGGCGAATTCCTACGGTGGTAGAAGAGGTGATCACCTGTGTTACGCCTGGGGAAAATATCGATATTTTAGTGACCGATCATGGCATAGCAGTTAATCCAACGCGCGTTGATCTCATTGAGAATTTAACGCAAGCGGGGATTGAGCTTTTTAGCATTGAGCAATTGATGGAGAAAGCTTACGCCCTAACGGGTAAACCGAAGCCGATTGAGTTTACTGAGCGTCCTGTGGCGGTAGTTCGTTATCGTGATGGTTCAGTGATTGATACTGTGTATCAGGTAAAAAGCTAGATTGTCGGGCGCACAGTGTGCGTCCATTAAAGTACGCGTTTTGAATATTTAAACATACTATAAAGGCGAACGTATATCGTTCGCCTAATATGAAAAGCCAATGTTATCGCTTACATTTTCTACTACCGGTCGTCCCATTGATTTAGACGAACTACTAATGGCACGAGAAACACGTTTCGCCATTCAACAAGCGCTGCTGAGTAAATATCGGCAGAGTGTGCTTTCTGTGACTCTAACTGCGGTGGGGGCGGTGAAGAAAAATGCCTTATTGGATTTTGTCTTTGCAAAATGTTTAGCGAAATTAACCGCTTGTTTTAATCGTTTGGGCATTACCCCGACAGAACAACTTATCCGTGAATTAGAAACAGGGCACGAAGCATTGTTTGCCTTACCGATTGACGCCGAATTATTAAAACAAGCGATGATTGCTTTAGAGGATGAGAGCCCTCTAGCGCGTTTATGGGATCTCGATGTAATCAGCCCTACAGGCGAGTTACTCAGTCGGACAAAAATGGGATTGGCAAACCGCCCCTGCTTAGTTTGCCACGGTGTAGCCAAAATTTGTGCCAGAGAAAGACGGCACAGTACAACGGAAATTATTGCAGAAATGCAGCAACGGGCAATGGCTGAGAATTTTGCAGACCAGATTAGTGAGCGAGTGCAGCAAGCGTTATTACATGAAGTGCAACTTACCCCTAAGCCCGGCTTGGTGGATAGCGCAAATAATGGCGCACACCATGATATGGATTTTACCACCTTTATGGCGAGTTGTGAGGCTTTAGCGCCATTTTGGTCTGCCTTTGTTCATAAAGGAATGGCGACAGTAAATCAGCCTGTTTCGCAAATTTTAGCGCAAATTCGACCGCTTGGGTTACAAGCTGAGCAAGCAATGTTACAGGCTACAAATGGTGTAAATACCCATAAAGGCGCAATTTTTGCTTTTGGCTTAGTTTGCACGGCGTTAGGGCGTTTATTTGCTTCACAACATTTTCAGATTGAACATAGCGTGGAACAAGTGTGCGAAATAGTCGCACAAATCTGTTATGGCGTGACGGCGGAGTTGCAAAATTATCCTGAGAATGCACCGCTTACTCATGGGGTAAAACTTTTCCAACAATATGGTTTAACTGGGGCAAGGGGAGAAGCAGAGGCCGGATTTCCACAGGTGAGAAACACATTACAAATGCTTGGGGAAAAACCTAATTGGCATATCGCCTTATTATATTTGATGCAAAGTAACCCTGATACCAATGTGGTGCATCGAGGAGGGATGGCAGGGTTAGCGTTTATACAGCAGCAAGCGGCACAGCTATTGAATGGCTTACAGCATTTGCATAACCAAGCTGACTTTATTAAGCAACTTAATGCGTTTGACCATCAGTGTATTCAACGTAACCTGAGCCCAGGAGGCAGCGCAGATCTGCTTGCATTAACCATTTTCTTTCATTTTTTATTAACTTTATGAGGTAACAACTATGGCTTTATCTAAAAATGCCAAACTTGCAATTATGGCGGCGATTCCGATTGTTGTCTTTTTGCTCCCTGCGCCAGAGGGTTTATCCTTAATTGCGTGGCGTTTATTTGGGATCTATCTTGCCACCATTTTAGGACTCATCTTAAAGCCTTATGGTGAGCCAGTTATTTTGCTCACTGCGGTAGCACTTTCTATGGCAACTATTGGTAATACCAGTGGAGCTGGGGAATTTGTTAAAGCTGGACAGGCGCTAAGTGGCTATCAATCACCTACTACTTGGCTAATTTTCACGGCTTTTACCATGAGCTCGGCATTTGTGATCACAGGATTAGGTAAGCGAATTGCCTATCATTTAATTGGAATGTTTGGTCATACAACATTACGTTTAGGTTATGTGACCATGTTTTTAGATCTACTTTTATCGCCGGCAACGCCATCGAACACTGCGCGAGCAGGGGGGATTGTCTTCCCGATCATTAACAGCGTGGCTGTAACACTTGGCTCTGATCCTGAGAAAAGTCCGAAAAAGGCAGGGCGCTATCTGTTAATGAATGTTTATATGGTGGTAAAAACAACGAGCTATATTTTCTTAACGGCAATGGCTCCGAATGCACTAGCACTTTCTATTATGGCGCCAATTTTAGGTTTTGAACTTGACTGGGTAAAATGGTTTTTAGCAGCCAGTGTACCAGGGCTACTGTGCTTATTCTTAATTCCATTGGTTTGTTATTTTGTTGCGCCACCAGAATTAAAAGAGGTGGATAATAAAACCATTGCTCAAGAAGGTTTAGCGGGATTAGGCCCAATGAGCTTACGTGAAAAATTCTTGTCTGTACTCTTCTTTGGCGCACTGTTTGCTTGGATCTTTGCAAAAGAATTAGGTGTGAGTGCAACGACTGTTGCATTAATCACCATGGTGTTATGTGTGTTCTTAAATATTGTTAGCTGGGATGATGTCCGTAAAAACAAGGCTGGTTGGGATACCTTAATCTGGTACGGTGGCATTATTGGGATGTCTTCTATCTTGGATAAAGCGGGTTTCTTTAAATGGCTTGCAGATACCATGCAAGCAAGCATCAATTTTGGTGACCATGGCATTATTGCTTTACTTGTGATTTTAACCTTAAGTGTGGCGGTTCGTTATTTATTTGCTTCCGGTGGTGCTTATGTTGCGGCAATGGTACCAGTATTTGCAACAGTAGGTAAAGTTGCTGGTGCACCAGTAGAACTACTGACGATCGGGCTGTTATTTGCTAACTCCTATGGTGGTTCTGTCACTCACTATGGTGGCGGTCCAGGTCCAATCACTTTTGGTGCGGGGTATAATGATATTAAATCGTGGTGGATCGCAGGAGCAATTATTGCATTTGGTAGCTTAATTATTCACTGTACAGTGGGTATTGCATGGTGGGAATTACTGCTTGGCATGGGCTGGTTGTAAATTATATTTCAAATAGAAAAGCAGGGTGCAGATTAAAGCACCCTGCTTTTTTTATGGCAATCGCAATAAATTGTTTTTAAAAATGCTTATTTGTTATTTTTGTGTTAAAAATATGTTGCAAATTATTGTTTGTTGGATTATAAATAGACAAATTTCCGACAGGAGGATGCTATGCAATATGTGAAACAACCTTTATCTGGCGAAGCGATTAAGTTGAACATAGATGGTTCTTTAAATGTGCCAACTCATCCGATTATTCCTTTTATTGAGGGAGATGGTATAGGGGTTGATGTGACCCCCGCAATGCAAACAGTCATTAATGCCGCGGTAGAAAAAGCATACGGAGGTAGTCGAAAAATTGAATGGCTGGAAATTTATGCGGGTGAAAAAGCCAATCAAAAATATGGTGAAGGTACATGGTTACCAGCAGAAACCCTGGAGCTCATTCAAAAATATCACGTTGCGATTAAAGGTCCGCTAATGACACCGGTAGGCGGAGGTATCCGTTCATTAAATGTGGCGATGCGTCAAAGCTTGGATTTATATAACTGCCTACGTCCAATTCGTTATTATGAAGGTACGCCAAGTCCAGTAAAACAACCGGAATTGGTTGATATGGTCATTTTTCGTGAGAATTCTGAAGATATCTATGCCGGCATAGAGTGGCAGGCAGGGTCTGCTGAAGTGCAGAAGATCATTACGTTTTTACAGCAGGAAATGGGTGTCACCAAAATCCGCTTTAGTCAAGAATGTGGGATCGGGATTAAACCTGTTTCTAAGCAAGGCACGCAACGCTTAGTACGGGCTGCATTGCAATATGTGATCGACAATGATCGTGACTCTTTAACTTTGGTACATAAAGGCAACATTATGAAATTTACCGAAGGCGCATTTAAAGAGTGGGGCTACCAAGTTGCAAAAGAATTTGGTGCGGAGCCGTTAGAAGGAGGCAGTTGGCATCGTCTAATTCACCCAAGAACAGGCAAACAAATTATTATCAAAGATTGCATTGCTGATGCGTTTTTGCAAGAGGCGTTATTACATCCTGCTGATTATGATGTTATCGCTACACTTAATCTCAATGGCGACTATATTTCCGACGCGCTGGCGGCGCAAGTAGGTGGAATTGGTATTTCACCAGGCGCAAATATCGGCGCAGAGGCCGCAATTTTTGAGGCGACCCATGGTACTGCACCTAAAATTGCAGGGCACAATAAGGCTAACCCCGGTTCTCTTATTTTAAGCGGTGAAATGATGTTACGCCACCTAGGATGGGTAGAAGCCGCTGATTTGGTGGTGAATGCGGTGTCAAAAACAATTGCAGCGAAAACAGTGACATTTGATTTTGCTGAAACATTAGCTAACGCAACACTTCGTTCAACGTCTGAATTTGCCGCAGATATTGTGGCAAATATGTAAGGTTTTGCAAATTATGGGAGGAAAAAGACCGCTTGTTAATCTGAATTTAACCTGCGGTTTTTTTGCTTTTTAGCGAATATTATTTGTTAATTATTGATTGGGGGAGTAAGTATGTCATTTTTAAAAGATTACCACTTACAAGTTGCAGAACGGGCTAAGCAAGGCATTGTGCCGCTACCACTAAATGCTGAGCAGGTTGCCCAACTGGTTGAATTATTAAAAGCACCACCGCTAGGGGAAGAAGCAATTTTAATCGAGCTCTTGGAAAATCGCATTCCTGCAGGTGTGGATGAAGCCGCTTATGTTAAAGCCTCTTTTTTGGCATCCGTTGCGAAAGGCGAAGTCCTCTCTCCATTGATTAGCCCACAACGTGCGGTAGAATTGCTTGGCACAATGCAAGGTGGCTACAATATTGAGCCTTTAATTCAGGCTTTGGATAATCCTGAACTTGCTCCCATCGCTGTGCATGCCCTCTCTTTTACCCTTTTGATGTTCGATAATTTCCACGATGTGGTGGAAAAAGCTCGTAATGGCAATTCATATGCGCAACAAGTTTTACAATCTTGGGCAGATGCCGAATGGTTTTTATCGCGTCCAAAATTGGCAGAAAAAATCACTTTAACGGTATTTAAAGTCAGCGGAGAAACCAATACTGATGATCTCTCACCTGCTCAAGATGCGTGGTCTCGTCCGGATATTCCTCTGCATGCCCTTGCTATGCTGAAAAATCCGCGTGAGGGGATTGAGCCAGATGAAGCCGGTGCAATTGGGCCGATGAAACAGATTGCGCGTTTAAAAGAGAAAGGCTTTCCATTGGTTTATGTAGGCGATGTGGTAGGAACGGGCTCTTCGCGCAAATCGGCAACAAACTCCGTGTTATGGCTGATGGGGGAGGATATTCCTTATATTCCTAACAAACGCGCTGGTGGCGTGGTGTTAGGTGGCAAAATTGCGCCGATTTTCTTTAATACGATGGAAGATGCGGGTTCACTCCCTATTGAGGTGGATGTTTCTAAACTCAATATGGGCGATATTATCGATCTTTATCCTTATGAAGGCAAAATCTGTGCGCATACAAGCGGTCAGGTTTTAGCAGAATTTTGCTTAAAAACGGAAGTGTTGTTAGATGAAGTGCGAGCGGGAGGACGTATTCCTCTTATTATCGGACGCGGTTTAACACATAAAGCTCGTGTTGAATTAGGGCTGCCTGAAAGCGAAGTGTTCGTGAAGCCACAAACTGCAGGAGAGAATACCCGGGGTTATACGCTTGCTCAAAAAATGGTAGGGAGCGCTTGTGGTGTAGAGGGGATTCGTGCAGGGCAGTACTGTGAGCCGAGAATGACTAGTGTGGGTTCGCAAGATACTACTGGCCCGATGACCCGTGACGAATTGAAAGATTTAGCGTGCTTAGGCTTTTCCGCAGATCTTGTTATGCAATCCTTTTGCCATACAGCAGCCTATCCAAAACCCGTTGATGTAGTGACACATCACACCTTACCTGATTTTATTATGAATCGTGGTGGGGTTTCACTTCGCCCAGGAGATGGTGTTATCCATTCGTGGCTGAATCGCATGTTGCTACCTGATACGGTAGGCACAGGTGGTGACTCCCATACGCGTTTTCCCATCGGGATTTCATTCCCTGCCGGTTCTGGCCTAGTGGCTTTCGCCGCGGCAACCGGTGTGATGCCGTTGGATATGCCGGAGTCAGTATTGGTTCGCTTTAAAGGTGAGATGCAACCAGGGATTACGCTGCGCGATCTTGTACATGCGATTCCTTACTATGCTATCCAACAAGGTTTGTTGACGGTAGAAAAAGCCGGCAAGAAAAATATTTTTTCAGGGCGTATCCTTGAAATTGAAGGTTTGGAACATTTGAAAGTGGAACAAGCTTTTGAGCTTTCTGATGCTTCGGCAGAACGCTCTGCTGCGGCTTGCACCATTAAATTGGATAAGGCGCCGATTATTGAGTATCTCAATTCCAATATTGTTTTGCTGAAATGGATGATTGCTGAAGGTTACGGCGATGTGAGAACACTGATGCGCCGTATTCAGGCAATGGAAGCGTGGCTTGCCAATCCTCAATTGCTGGAAGCGGATGCAGATGCCGAGTATGCGGCGGTGATCGACATTGATTTGAATGAAATTAAACAACCGATAGTTTGTGCACCGAACGATCCTGATGATGCCCGCTTACTCTCAGACGTACAAGGTAATAAAGTTGATGAGGTATTTATCGGCTCTTGTATGACCAATATCGGTCATTTCCGTGCAGCGGGTAAATTATTGAGTCAGCACCAAGGTGCGATCCCAACGCGCTTATGGGTTGTACCACCGACAAAAATGGATGCAAGCCTGCTTTCAGATGAGGGCTATTACAGCATTTTTGGTAAGAGTGGTGCGAGAATCGAAGTACCGGGATGCTCACTCTGCATGGGGAATCAAGCCCGTGTTGCCGATGGTGCAACAGTCATTTCTACCTCTACCCGTAATTTCCCAAACCGTATGGGTAAAGATGCCTTTGTGTATCTTGCTTCTGCAGAGCTTTCGGCTGTGTGTGCATTACTTGGTCGCATACCAACACCGGAGGAATATTTGGATTATGTGCAGCGTTTAGATAATGATAAAGAAGATACTTATCGTTATATGAATTTTGACCAAATTAATCGCTACACCCAAAAAGCAGGAAATGTGATTTTCCAAACAGCGGCGTAATGTGGCAAAAAATTGCCGAAATGCCACCGCTTGTCGGGCGTAAATAGCCCGACATCTACTTTCAAAATAAAATATCAATAAGGAGTAATCCTATGCCAAAACTACATCCTACTTTAAAAGCTGAACTGCATATTAATGATGGACGTGTGATTGAACTGCCAGTTTATGAAAGTAACTTAGGCTATCATGCGATAGGTGTTGATATGCTGCAAAAAAATCAATTGTTTACTTACGATCAAGGTTTAACCTCTACGGCATTATGTGAATCCAGCATTACCTATATTGATGGTGAGCAAGGCATTTTATTGCATCGAGGCTATCCGATTGATGAGTTAGCCACGAAAAAGAATTATCTTGAAGTGGCTTATTTATTATTGAATGGAGAATTGCCGAATGCAGCAGAATTTGCGGCGTTTAAAAAAGAAATTGCTTCGCACTATATGGTTAATGAGCAATTTACCAAAATGTTCCAAGGCTTCCGCCGAGATTCGCATCCGATGGCGATGCTGTGTGGCGCGGCGAGTACTTTAGCGGCATTTTATAACGATTTGGTCGATACCAGTTGTGATAAATCCCGTGAGCTAACAGCCATTCGCTTGTTGGCAAAAATGCCGACTTTAGCCGCGATGTGCTACAAATATAGCGTGGGTCGTCCGTTTATGTATCCGCAAAATCACCTATCTTATGCAGGCAATTTTTTATATATGATGTTTGCTACCCCGTGTGAACCTTATGTAGTCAATCCGGTATTAGAACGGGCAATGGACAGAATTTTCACCTTGCATGCCGACCATGAACAGAATGCTTCTACTTCTTCAGTGCGCAGTGTGGCATCTTCAGGACCAAATCCGTTTGCTTGTATTGCTGCCGGTATTGCCTCACTTTGGGGAGCGGCGCACGGTGGCGCGAATGAAGCGTGCATCAAAATGCTACAAGAAATTGGCACGGTAGATCGCATTCCAGAATTTATTGCTCGTGCGAAAGATAAAAATGATCCTTTCCGTTTAATGGGATTTGGGCATCGAGTGTATAAAAATTACGATCCGCGTGCGAAGGTGATGCGAGAAACATGCCATGAGGTGTTGAAAGAATTAGGGGTAAATACCCCGTTGCTAGAAGTGGCAATGGAATTAGAGCGCATTGCGTTAAGTGATCCTTATTTTATTGAGCGCAAGCTCTATCCAAATGTCGATTTCTATTCTGGCATAATTTTACAAGCTATCGGTATTCCGACATCTATGTTTACGGTGATTTTTGCTTTAGCAAGAACGGTCGGCTGGATTGCCAATTGGCGTGAAATGTATGAAGAGAGCCTGAAGATTGTTCGCCCAAGACAGATTTACACAGGGCATAAAGAACGACATATCGAGTAATATTTTGTAAAAAAATGGGCAAAAACAGCCGCTTGTCCCTAATTAGAGTCAAGCGGCTGTTTTTGGCTGAAAAAATGCAAAATTAGGCAGGATTATCTATATCAATAAATTCAACATCTAATGTATAGGTTTCTGCTAGCCATTTTCCAAGCGCTTTAATGCCGTCCCTTTCCGTTGCATGATGCCCGCACGCGAAATAGTAAATGCCTTGTTCTCGCGCAGAGTGGGTAGTTTGTTCAGAAATCTCACCGCTGATAAAAGCATCACAGCCCTTTTCAAAGGCGAGATCGATATAACCTTGCCCACCGCCAGAGCAAATGCCCACTTTTTTTATTGGCTTATGCCAGCTTTCACACACAAACTCATCACATAAAATCACAGGGCGTTGTAGCGCTTGTTCTAGGCGCTGTTTTAATTTTTGCGCAGAAATAGCTGTGTCGAATTCTGCGATAATGGGAATTGAATTGGGTTTATCCTCCATACCTTGTAAATTTATGGCACCGATATGTTTGGCAAGCTGAGCATTGTTACCCAGTTCTAAATGGATATCTAGGGGTAAGTGGTAGCCAAATAGGTTGATCTCATTTTGTAATAACGCTTTGATTCGTTTACCTTTCATACCACGAATGCACGGATTTTCACTTTTCCAGAAATAACCGTGGTGGACTAAAATGGCATCAGCATTTTTCTCAATCGCTTTTTCAATTAGCGGCAATGTAGCGGTTACTCCGGTAATAATTTTGCGGATTTCTGCTTTCCCTTCTACTTGTAAGCCGTTCGGTGCATAATCCGAAATTTCACGACTATTGAGTTTGGCATCTAAGATTTTTTCTAATTCAAGATTGTTTAACATGAAAAGTTCCTATTCTTGTGCTAAAGCGGTAATTGGATTTAAACGGGATGCGTTACGTGCGGGAATATAACCAAATATGACCCCGATAAGGGTAGAGCAAACAACAGCAACAACGACTGATTCAGGGGATAAAATCATTTTGAAATCGCTTCCCCAGTAGTTAAAGCCGACAATAATCATTGCCGCCAGCAAAATACCAATTATCCCACCGAGTAAACAGATTAAAATCGCTTCAATTAAAAACTGTTGCAGAATATTGCCTTGTTTGGCGCCAATAGCCATACGCACACCAATCTCTTTAGTGCGCTCAGTAACAGAAACAAGCATGATATTCATCACCCCAATACCGCCTACTACCAGTGAGATTAATGCAATAGAAGAAATAAGTAGTGTCATTGTGCCAGTTGTTGCTTCTATTGTTTGTTTGATTGTGTCGGTATTCATCACAAAGAAATCTTTTTTGCCATGACGTGCAGTTAAAAGCTCTGTTAAGCTTTTTTCTGCCGTTTGGCTTTCAACATTATCTTTAATTTTAACTGTGATAGAGTCAATCTGTTTCGCACCAGAAATACGTTGCATAAGCGTAGTATAAGGTGTCCATAGGCTCAAATTGCTGGACTGACGCATTTCGTTGTCGGCAACACCAATAATTTGTAACGGCTTTTTATCTACCAGAACAATTTCGCCAAGAGGATTTTCAAACGGCAGGCTATTTTTGGTATTGGAATCAATAACCACAACTTGGGCAGACTGTACCACCTCTTCGGCAGAAAAAAATCTGCCCGATTTAAGAGTAATGCCTTGTACATCAAAATATTGTTCGCCCACACCACTGATTTGCCCAGATACTGCGACATTGCCAGAGACAATGGTGCCGCTGTGTGAGCTTGTTGGCGTAGCACTTTCTACATAGTTTTGCCGAGCCAATGCCGAGACATCGCTGATAGTGAGATTCCGAGTTAAATTTGCTCGCCGGTCACCAAAGCCTGTACCGTTATACACACTCATCGTGTTTGTGCCTAAGTTATTGATATTAGAGAGAATTTGTTCTTGAGAACCTTTGCCAAGCGCTACGACAGAAATCACCGAGGTAATCCCAATAATAATACCGAGCATAGTCAGTAATGCGCGCATTTTATGGGCAAGAATAGCACTGACTGCCATGTTAAAAGATTCGATGAGCTGATCGATAAAACGGGGTTTTTTCGCTGGGCGTTTATGATCTTCTCGTTTTCTTGAAAGCACTTTTTGCCGCTCATCGCGGATAATGGCACCGTCTTTTATCTCAATAATACGCTCAGCGTGAGTGGCAATCTGCGGATCGTGGGTAACTAAAATGAGTGTATGCCCTTCTTGGTGTAGCGCTTGCAAAATTTCCATCACGGTTTCGCCACTTTTGGAATCCAACGCCCCTGTTGGCTCATCGGCAAGAATAATTTCACCGCCGTTCATTAATGCACGAGCAATACTCACTCGTTGCTGTTGCCCGCCCGAGAGCTGGTTAGGGCGATGCTGTGCTTTATCACCTAAACCTAATTTGTCTAATAATTCCTTGCCGCGTTTTAGGCGTGCGTTATTTTCTAAGCCGGCATAAATGGCAGGGAGAGCGACATTTTCCACAGCATTGAGGCTTGAAAGTAAGTTATAACGTTGGAAAATGAAGCCAAATTTACGCTGACGTAGATCAGAAAGTTGATTACTCGAAAGGCGTTGTGTTTCTACGCCTTCAATTTTGTAAGAACCCGAACTGGCGGTATCTAGGCAACCAAGGATATTCATAAGGGTGGATTTACCTGAGCCAGAAGCGCCAATAATTGCCACAAAGTCGCCTTGTTCAATAGTTAAATTAATATTTTTTAAAATGTGTGCAGGATTTTCAGCACTGCCCACGTATTTATTTAGCGCCGAGATTTCAATTAATTTTGTCATAACAAGCGGTCTGTTTTGGAGAAAAATTTGCAAATATAGATAAGCATGCTGTTTGGCATGGATAAATCAATATTGGCATTCGTTTATTCTAACCATAAAGGCAGTTGAATTTTAACGCGCAACCCTCCCAGTGGGCTTTTTTCCGCAACAGCACTGCCTTGGTGGTTTTCAACTGCATTCGCAACAATTGCTAATCCTAAGCCTGTGCCGCCTGTTTGGCGCGCACGGTCGTCATCAACTCGGTAGAAAGGACGGAAGATCTCTTTATATTGGTCTGCTGGCACGCCATCGCCATCGTCATCAATGACAATATTTAAGCGCTGTTCTGCATCAATATAGGTTGCTAATTTTACCTGACTGTGTGCATATTTTTTAGCATTGCGTAGCACATTTTCTACCGCGCTAGATAACAGAGTTTGGTTACCATTAATAAAGTAGTGAGCAGGGTTATCAATTTGCTGTTCAAGGGTTAATTTTAATCCCGCGCTTTCCAACTCAAATGTTACATCTTCGAGAACTTCTGCCCAAATATGATTTACGGCAAAAATATCTCGATGCATATGTTGGTTTAAGTTCTGTCGTGAAAGTTGTAGTAAATCTTGAATCATGCTATCCAGCTTGCCAATTTCACTTTCTAAACGGCAGATCTCTTTGCTTTCGCCATTTCTTCTTCTCAGCAATGATATTGCAAGCTGCATACGGGTAAGTGGCGTTTTTAATTCATGTGAAACATCAGAGATTAACCGCTGCTGATAGTTTTGTAAGCGTTGTAACGCTTGAATCATTTGGTTAAAGCTGGTACCTACTTCACGGATTTCTGTCACGCCGTCAATTTCAAGCTGAGGATTTTCATTTAAATCGCCTGTTGCAACGGCATTGGCAGCAAGGCGTAACTGTTTAACGGGCTTAGCAATTCGGTGTGATTGCCATAACACAATAGGAATACTGACCAATAACATAATTGCCAGCATTGCCCATGGTGAGTCAAACATCCTGTTGAGAAATTCTTGCTGAGGGCCGACTTGTTGAATGAAATATTGGTAATAGCTATGGTTGTCAGAATGAATTTCAAATGGCCCATAGAAAGCGAGATTACCAAACATACATTTTAGTGGGGTAATGGGATTATTCGCTTTAAGAATAAACACTTGTAGCAAATTCAGCTGTTTTTCTGTGACACCGCTAATTTCCCCTGTGTCTTTTTCAAATAAAATAATGTCAAAACCACTAGCAGAAGAGAGAGAGAGTCTGCGGTCGAAGATCTCATCCAGATTATATTCGTTTTGAGTGTGTAAACTTTCTAAACGAAAATATTCTCGTGTTTCCTCCTCGATTGGATTGTAAGTGCGCGGATCAAGATTAGGGAAAATTAGCGCGAACCCTAAAATCAGCGCAATAGTTACTATAAAGGAGGAAAATATTTGGTAAGCGAGATAATTTCGTAGAATGTGAAGTTTTTTAAAAATCATAGTGCAAAAATAGATGTCTCCCAATAGTTATGGCCAATTTAAAATGAGTTGGCGATAGAATCTAAGTTGGGAGACGTTTTAATCATTGTTATTCTGTGACTAAAAGATAACCTCTGCCTCGCAGAGTTTTAAACCAAGGCAAATTGTCCGTTCTATGCGGAAGTTTTTTGCGTAAATTCGACATATGCATATCAATAGAACGATCATAGGGGGTGAGATTCTTGCCTAAAATCTCCATACTGAGCAACTCTCGAGAGAGAATATGTCCAGCATTCCGCACTAAGATTTCCAGTAACGCATATTCTGTACCAGTTAATTCAATCTCTTTACCCGCGAATATTGCTTGTTGGCGTCCTGGATAGAGTTCTACGCCACCAAATAAAATGCGATGGCTACTATCGTCTGGTTCGGATTCTGTTTCACGCCGTTTCAATGTAGCTGAGGTCACGGTTCTGCGTAAGATTGCTTTAATTCGAGCCACCAGCTCACGATCATTGAACGGCTTAGGTAGATAATCATCTGCCCCCAACTCTAGCCCCAGAATGCGATCGATTTCATCGTCACGTGCGCTTAACATTAAGACGGGTAGTTCGTATTTTAAGCGGATTTGCTTTAATGTTTCGATACCATTTAATACTGGCATCATGACATCAAGCAACACAATATCAAATTCTTGCTGAGCCAATACATCTAAAGCTTCTTTGCCATTATGTACAATGTGCGAGTCGAATCCTTCAAATGAAAGCAATTCTGCAAGTAATTCCGTCAGTTCAATATCGTCATCAACAAGTAAAATTTTAGGCATAATGATTCATCCCTAATAGGGCGTGTTGATGTTTCAAATGGGGTAGCAGCTTTGGCAGATTTTTGCCGTAACAAGGCAAAAAATGTGAAGTCTAGTGGGCTAAACAAACATTCTTTAAGCGACAACGCACTTCATTTGAAACATCAATACACCCTATTTAAATTAATAAAAAAACAGTCGTAAATTTTCTTTACATTTCATCGATAGTCAAGCAGTTTATCGGTTTTTATTGCGTAGAACGGTGTTTTTTGATTTTTTCCCAAATAGCATCCAATTCACTTAAACTGCAATCTTGCACCGTTTTGCCTTGCGTTTTAACTTCATTTTCAACTAAACGGAAACGTTTCTCAAATTTTAAGTTAGCATTTCTCAACGCGCTTTCCGCTTCAATATTATAGTGGCGACATAAATTTACACTCGCAAAAAGTAAATCACCTAATTCTTCTGCGGTTTTTTCCGCGCTATATTGTTCGGCATTTAATTCATCTTTTACTTCCTGTAGCTCTTCTTCTACTTTTGCCAACACATCTATTGGGTTATCCCAATCAAACCCGACTTTAGCACAACGTTTTTGTAGTTTTTCTGCACGTGTTAGTGCAGGAAGAGCAAAGGGGAGATCGTCTAAGATCGATGTTTGTGCTTGGTGTTTGTGGTCTTTGGCTTTTTGCGCTTCCCAATGGGCTAATGCCTCTTCACTATTAGAGGCTTTTACCTCACCAAATACATGTGGGTGACGATAGATCAGTTTTTGATAGATATCATTGAGTACATCTTGAAAACTAAAGCTACCTTCTTCTTTCGCAAGTTGGCTAAGAAAAACCACTTGGAGCAGTAAATCGCCTAATTCTTCTCGCAGTGCATTGCGATCATTCGTTTGAATTGCTTCTGCAACTTCATAACTTTCTTCCAGCATATGTGGTAGCATAGAATTGAAATCTTGCTTTAAATCCCAAGGGCAGCCGCCATTTGGGTCACGCAGTTTTGCAACAACTTCTAAAAATTGTTCAATTGTGATCATATTTTCTCCCTTCTATAACGTTGAGTGTGTGGATATTTCAAAGGATGTGGCAGCATGTCCTATAATTTTGCATATTTTAACGGAAAAATGACCGCTTGCTGAAGAGATTGCCCCCATTTTGGAGTAAAAAATGCTAAACTCTCTCCGTTTTCTTTTGTTGCTAGGATTTGTCAAATATGCCTTCTCGCTCCGCCCCTCGTGAATTTGCCGCGATCGATCTCGGCTCGAATAGCTTTCATATGATTGTTGCTCGCATTGTAAATGGCTCAATCCAAGTTTTATCTCGGATTAAACGCCGAGTGCGCTTGGCGGAAGGTTTAGATGAAAATCGTATTTTAAGTCAAGAGGCTATTGAACGAGGGGTTGCGTGCCTAAATTTGTTTGCTAAACGCTTACAAGGTTTCTCACCGGAAAATGTGAAAGTGGTTGGTACTTATACTTTACGTCGTGCACTAAATAATCAAGACTTTCTCACACAGGCCGCTAAGGTTTTTCCTTATCCGATTAATATTATTAGTGGGCAAGAAGAAGCTCGTTTAATCTATTCCGGTGTTAGCCATACTCAAGCTGAATATGGTAGAAAGCTGGTGGTTGATATTGGGGGCGGCTCAACAGAAATGAGTATTGGTGATGGCTTTTTCCCTTTACGGGCTGAAAGTCGGCATATGGGCTGTGTGAGTTTTGCTCAGCGTTTTTTTGCTGAAGGTAAGCTAGATAAACGCCGTTTTGAACAGGCTTATCAAACTGCAATGGCAAAAATTGAGGATCTGGGGTGTGAATATCGTGAGCTTGGGTGGCAAAATGTGTTTGGCTCATCAGGCACTGTCAAAACGGTGAGCAAAGTGTTGAGTGTAAACGGTTATCGAGATGGCATTATCACTGAAGCGCGTTTAAAGAGCTTGATTGAGCGTTGTTTGCAATTTGATAATCTGCAACATATTCAATTAAAAGGGTTATTGGCTGAGCGAGCAGATGTATTGCTCCCCGGATTGGCAATTTTATTAGCGTTATTTCATACATTCCAGATTCAAACCATGCGCTATTCAGATGGTGCATTGCGCGAAGGTGTTATGTATGGCTTGGACGATGTTTTTCAGGTAAGCAATATTCGCCAGCGTACCGCGGAGGCATTAGCAGAGCAATTTAATATTGATAATCGCCAAGCGACTCGGGTGCGTGATACCGCATTACAGTTGTTCGAGCAAGTGAAAGAGTGGAAAAATCGTAAGCAGAATAAAGAATTGCGCTCAATGCTAAAATGGGCTAGCCTGCTACACGAGGTGGGTATTAGCATTAACCACAATAATGTACATCGCCATTCGGCTTATATCATCGCTCATCGTGATTTACCGGGCTTTGATAATGAGCAACAACATCTGCTTGCATTGCTTATGCGTTATCATTTGAAGGGCTTTAAACGAAGTGATATTAAAAGCACAAGCCGTTATCAGTATCGAGATATTTTAACTCTGTTGCGCTTATTCCGTTTGGCAGTTTTACTCAATAAGGCTCGCCAAGCAGCGCCATGCATTGAGCAATTAACGTTGCAAATAGACAAAAACCATTGGCAGTTAATTTTTAGCCAAAGCTTTTTAAGCCAAAATCCACTGGTTCAGGCAGATTTAGAAGAAGAGCATCACTATTTATCTGCATTAGAACTAAGTTTAACGTTTAATGATTAAAGGATAATTATGTTAGCCATTATTTCCCCTGCGAAAACATTGGATTTTGAGAAAAAAATGACCAATTTTGCATTTTCTCAGCCAGAATTGACCGCTTACAGCCAAGAATTAATTGAAATTTGCAAGCAGCTTTCGCCCGCAGAGGTGGGGAGTTTAATGTCGATTAGTGACAAGCTCGCAGCACTGAATGTCGCACGTTTTGCACAGTGGCAATTAGCCCATAATGAGCAAAATGCAAAAGCCGCGATTTTTGCATTTAAAGGAGATGTATATACGGGGCTAGATGCAGAAAGTTTAACGAGCGAACAAATCTATTATGCTCAAACGCACTTAAGAATGCTTTCGGGGCTATACGGTTTACTTAAGCCACTGGATTTAATGCAACCATATCGCTTGGAAATGGGGACGAAGCTGGCGAATTTGAAGGGTAAGGATCTTTATGCATTTTGGGGCAATGTGATTACTGAACATTTGCAACAAGCTATTGATGCACAAGGCGATAATATTTTAGTCAATCTAGCCTCTGATGAATATTATGGGGCGATTAAGGCGAAAAACCTCAATGCCACAATAATCAAACCTGTATTTTTAGACGAAAAAAATGGTAAATTTAAAGTGATTAGTTTTTATGCGAAAAAAGCGCGTGGCATGATGGTGCGTTTTATGCTGGAAAATCAGCCAACCTCAGTTGAGCAACTTAAAGCATTTAACTATGGGGGCTATTGGTTTGATGCAGATAGTTCTAGCGAAAATGAGTTAGTCTTTAAGCGGGAAGAACGGCATGACTAATGTTAACATTGTGGGGGCGTACAGCGTACGCCCGTTCTCATTTTTAGCCTTTGTGTTTTTACTGGCTGGCTGTATTTCTCACCCCGCTCAATTTTCAACACCAGAGAAAATTGTATTTCAGAATCAGATCTTTGAACGCATTACTCACAATCAGCTAGATGAAATGCAGCAAATGCTCTATTTACCGAAGGATAGTGGTCAAACTCCGGAAAACTGGCAACAAGGGGTATTACTATTTCTAGATAAAAATACACAAGCGAGAAGTTTATCTGCTCGTGCTAAATTGCGCCAACAGCGTTTTGCGGATCAAGTGAATACTCAAGCAACTGTTGCCATTAACCAGCAAGAGCTGCAAAGCCAAGTGATCTACCCACCAACTGAGCGTTGGCAAAATGTGCAGCTAGAAGTCACTCGAGGGCGCGATTTAGATTGCGGCTACGGGCAGATGCAATTTGCGGACAAGCGGTCGATTTCAGACAAAAATTTGCAAAATTTAGCGGAATTTCAACCGCTACTCATGCAACTTGCTGCACAATTTGCTCAATTAGCATGGCAGATTGGGTGTAGGTAATCATTATGGCACAAGAATATAATCAACAGGTTAAACGAGCTGCCCATTTTGCAGTGTTTGTGGCAGGTATTCTCATTATTGTGAAAGCCTTTGCTTGGTGGCAAACAGGCTCAATGACAATTTTAGCGGCAATGACCGACTCTTTGGTGGATTTGTTTGCTTCTGTGACGAATATGTTGGTATTACGCTTTGCATTGCAACCCGCTGACGATGAGCATACTTTTGGACATGGTAAAGCAGAATCACTCGCGGCATTGGTACAAAGTGCGTTTATTACAGGTTCGGCAGTATTCTTACTGTTACAAGGTATTCAACGCTTAAGCGAACCACAATGGATTATGGGGAGTGAATTAGGGATTTGTATCGGTATTTTTTCAATGTTATTAACTGGGGTTTTGGTGTTATATCAGCGTCAAGTGGTGCGACAAACGGGTAGTCCTGCAATTGCTGCAGACTCACTTCACTATCAAACTGATTTATATATGAATGGCGCGATTTTAGTTGCAATGGGATTAAATTTAGCAGGTGTCATCTATGCTGATGCGCTATTTGCGATCGGAATCGCACTTTATATTTTATATAATGCGGGAAAAATGTTGTGGGATGCGGTGCAAGCCCTATTAGATAAGGCTTTACCGAAAGAAGAAATTGAACAAATCTGGCAAATTGTACATAAACAAGATGATATTATCAGTATTCACGACCTTAAAACACGTCGCGCAGGTGCGGTGCGTTTTATCCAATTGCATTTGGAGATGGCTGATGATTTAACCCTAATGAAAGCCCATGAAATTGCAGATTGTCTAGAGCATAAAATTTTAGCGACTTTTCCGCATTCAGAAGTGATTATCCATCAAGAACCAACTTCTATTGTACAGCAAGAAGAACGAGAGAAACGACAATGTATCAAGCCATAGCACATTTCAGCTACCAAAATTTTGAGCAAGATCCTGTTAATTTAATCAACCAAATTCTTGAGCAATGGCGTTTTAATGGGCAAATTTTAGGCAGAGAATTTGGCGTAACTCATCACAAGTTAGGTGAACAGTTTGAATTTCAAGTTCGCTTATCGTTACCAGAACAAGATAGTTTGTTAGATAAATATAATAATGATTGGGTAAGGCAAGCGATTGAATATGCCGAGCAGGCTGGAGTAGCATTGATCTTTTTTGAGATTGTGGGGCGAGATTATAACGAAAATGATACCGCAAACTGCGAGCCTGCTAGTTTTCAGCTGCTCTATACTAGCTATGTTGATAGTGCCTCACCGTTATACCATGGGGATGTATTGCAAACGATACCACTTTATCGTTTAGGCGATCAGCCTGAATTAACTGAGCAAATATTAAAATGGCAAGAAAATTGGCAGGCTTGTGATCAACTACAAATGAATGGTGGCGTATTAGAGCAGGAAGCATTAGCACAGATTTCTGAACTTGAAAGCCCATTAAGCCAGCAAGGTCGAGCATTATGCGCGGCCATTGAACAGGTGAGCCAAATCCCAACCTATTATTATCTCTACCGTTTAGGCAGCGATATTAATCTAGAGAATGAACGAAAATGTCCTAGCTGCCATGGCGAATGGAAGCTAACTGAACCTTTACATGAGATTTTTCATTTTAAATGTGATAAATGCCGTTTGCTCTCAAATTTAAGTTGGGAATTGCTGTAAGCGGTTGAAAAATCAAGAAAATTTACAAAAGAAACGCCCGAGTAATGATCTATACCAAAAAGTTGGACGAGAGAGAATCATTTATTAGAGATACTTCTTCGAATAACAAAGTTAGCTTGCAGCGCATTTTCTATCACTAACAACTGGAGTTGGATAAAGGCGAGGAACTAAAAGCTTAGATTCGGGGCATTAGCAGACATTATTTCACTATCATTGCTGCAAAACTAGGTAGTGTTAATCACAAACGGGTTTAAGTTTGATTCTCCTTTCTTGTTTTTATCATCTTGAGCTGGTTTTTAGGAATATATAAGAATGCGCTAATAATCTTTTTCTACCCTCTAAAATGAATTTATCAATATTAGCCTCAAACCATCTATCTCTTTTAGCGTTATGTACGAACTCGATATTAGTATGACCAACAACAGTATCTTTATTATTTCTTGCCATAATTTTCTCCTTAATATTTGATTACGAATGAATTCTCATCAATTTTTTCTAATTTATAGTATCCTTTTCTACAGCGGATAATATTTTTCATCCTAATAAAAGGAAATGCGATACTTTTGGGTTGACTATTTTCCCTATTGTTATGATTCATAATATTGGCCTTGCAAGGAGAGGATAATAACTCAAATAAGAAAGATTCATTATGAATTAAATCGGGATCGTTTATTTGAAACAAGAAATATTCTTTTTTGTAAGAGTCATATTTTTTATCATTAGAATAAATGCCAACAATATAATCAGGGACATACGTCTCTTTTGTACCATATTGATATGGATCTACACCTGTTTGATGAAAATGCCATTCAGCTCTAATAAGATCATCCAATGCTATGTGGTGATCTATATAACTAAACTCACCTCTTAAAAAATTAACACTACAAGCACTAAAAGGTATAATACAAGCTAAGCATGTAAGTAGTTTTTTCAACATGATTTTCTCCTTATATTAATATTTAATTGCAAATGAGTTATCATCAATTTTTTCTAATTTATAGTATCCTTTTCTACAGCGAATAATATTTTTCATACTAATAAAAGAAAATGCGATACCTTTAGGTTGGCTATTTTCCCTATTGTTATGATTTATAACATTAGCCTTCTTGCAAGGGGAGGATAATAATTCATATAAAAATGATTTATTGCGGATTAAATCTGGATCTTTTATCTCAAATAGAAAATTCTTTTCTTTATAAGAAGAGTATCTTTTATCATCAGGGTAAATACTAATAATATAATCTGGAACATAATTATCTTCTGTATTATATTGATATGGGTCAATTCCAGTTTTATGAAAATGCCACTCAGTCTTAATAAAATCAAGCAAGGCTATGTGGTGATCGATATAACTAAACTCACCTCTTAAAAAATTAACGCTACAAGCACTAAAAGGTATAATACAAACTAAGCATGTAAGTAGTTTTTTTAACATGATTTTCTCCTTATATTAATATTTAATTGCAAATGAGTTATCATTAATCTTTTCTAATTTATAGTATCCTTTTCTACAACGGATAATATTTTTCATCCTTCCAAAAGGAAATGCTAATCCTGACGGTTGAATATGACTCATCTTATCATTATCCATAATTTTGGCATTACAGGGAAATGTGAGTAAATTAGACAAAAAATCTTTATGATTTAATAAATCATGGTCATTTATTTCAAACAGATAATGTTCTCTGGAATAGTTTTTGTGTCTTGTATCATCAAAGTAAATGGTTTCAATATAGTTTGGAATATATTTCATATTTTCTGAGAAATAGTCAGAGTGTGTTCTTTTTATTTTGTAGGGGTCTATCCCTGTTTTGTATAAATGCCATTCAGCTCTAATAAGATCATCCAATGCTATGTGGTGATCGATATAACTAAACTCACCTCTTAAAAAATTAACGCTACAAGCACTAAAAGGTATAATACAAGCGAAGCATGTAAGTAGTTTTTTAAACATAATTTTCTCCTTATATTAATATTTAATTGCAAATGAGTTATCATTAATTTTTTCTAATTTATAGTATCCTTTTCTACAGCGAATAATATTTTTCATCCTAATAAAAGAAAATGCGATACCTTTGGGTTGGCTATTTTCCCTATTGTTATGATTTATAACATTAGCTTTCTTGCAAGGGGAGGATAATAATTCATATAAAAATGATTTGTTGCGGATTAAATCTGGATCTTTTATTTCAAATAAAAAATCTTTTTCCTTATAAGAGATATACCTTTCATCATCAAGATAAATTCTAACAATATATTTAGGTACGTAATCCTCTTCTGTATCATATTGATATGGATCAACCCCAGTCTTGTAAAAATGCCACTCAGTCTTAATAAAATCAAGCAAGGCTATGTGGTGATCGATATAACTAAACTCACCTCTTAAAAAATTAACACTACAAGCACTAAAAGGTATAATACAAACTAAGCATGTAAGTAGTTTTTTAAACATAAATTTCTCCTAACTGTTTAAAAATAAATTAAATTTTGTTTAGCATTTATTATTTTATTATGGGTAAAATTTAAGAATGCTATATGATTAAGAGAAGAAAGAGGTTTTTATAAGAATAGTTACTAATGATATTGATTTTAAATATCACAGCAAGAAGAAGGGTGAGAAAATGCGATCTGATTCACAAAAATTTAGCTAAAGCATAGAACTTAAGTAATATTGAAGTAGCTACGTATGAAGTTAATCTAAGTTGAGAATTGCTCTAAGCGGTTGAAAAATCAAGAAAATTTGCAAAAAAGAAACGCCCGAATGATCGGGCGTTTGAGTGTTCATAATTAAACACGTTTGAAGTCTAAGTGAACAAGTTTTGGCTTGGTCGGGTGACGTTGCATTGCTTGCACTTTCACTTTTTCTTCTTTACCTGCAACAACGATAGTTAATACTTCGTTGTAGAACGCATCGTGAGCTTGTGCGTTGTTTACTTTATCGTGGTCTAGGATGATTGATACAGGTTCTGCGTTACCACCGTAGATGATTGCAGGAACTTGACCATTGTGACGCAGGCGGCGGCTCGCACCCTTACCTTGCGCCGAACGAACTTCAGCTTCAAATGTAAATGACATTTTAATTTCTCATAAAAAAGGGAACTTGCGTTCCGTGAAAACAAAAATCGCAGGCGACCCAGCGATTCCCTATAAATTTGCGGCAAAAAGCCGAGTGCGAATTCTAATTAAATTTGCAAAAAAAGCAAATTATTTTGCAAAAAATCGCCAATTTTTACCCGCTTGTTGGTTTGTTAAAAATAATTAGCTTAATTTGCAAGCAAAGTGATGTAATTTCGGCTAAAATAGCAAACGTTTTGTATCATTTATTTTTCATTTTTATTTTTACAGGAGCAGTCCAATGGCGCAACATCAGCCAACTAATCAACTTAGCCCCGAGAATATTCAAAGTGTCAAAAATGCAATTTTGCATAAACTTGTATTTGCTTTAGGGGTTGAGCCGCGTGATGCAACTCGTCGTAACTGGCTTAATGCCGCTTTACGTGTCGTGCGTGATCTTTCTACTGAATCATGGTTACAAACTCGTCGTAGCCAAGCAGCAAATACAAGCCGTCGAGTTTACTATCTTTCCATGGAATTTTTGATGGGGCGAACCTTTAGTAATGCGATGATTTCAGAAGGTGTGTACGAATTAATGCGTGCAGCTTTTAAGGAACTGGGGCAAGATTTGGAAGATATTATTAACGAAGAAGGTGACCCAGGTTTAGGTAATGGCGGTTTAGGTCGTTTGGCGGCTTGTTATATGGATAGCCTTGCCGCGATGAAAATTCCTGCTATTGGTTATGGTATTCGCTATGAATATGGAATGTTCCGCCAAGAAATTAAAAATGGCGAGCAAGTAGAACATCCTGATGATTGGCTAGAAAAAGAGTTTGTTTGGCCGTATTTACGTGCTAGTAAGCGTTTCCCTGTGCGTTTTGGTGGCAGAACATGGCAGGAAGGCAAAAAAACGGTATGGCAAGCAGACGATGAAATTATTGCTCAAGCGCATGATCAATTGATTCCAGGCTTTGAAACAGCATCAACCAACAGCTTGCGTCTATGGTCTGCACATGCAGGAGATAAAGTATTTGGTTTATCTGATTTTAATCGAGGTGATTATTTTGCTGCAATGAGTAAGCAAAATAGTTCAGAAAATGTCTCTCGGGTGCTTTATCCAGATGATTCTACCTACAATGGTCGGGAACTACGTTTACGTCAAGAATATTTCCTCTGTTCGGCATCAGTGCAAGATATTGTTCGCCGTCACGAAGTGGAGTCTGGTTCTTGTTTAAACTTGGCTGAAAAGGTAGCGATTCATCTGAATGATACGCACCCAACTTTAGCTATTCCTGAATTAATGCGGATTTTAATTGATGAAAAAGGTTATAGTTGGGAACAAGCGTGGAATACGACACGTAAAACATTCTTCTATACTAACCATACCTTAATGAGTGAAGCACTGGAAACTTGGCCGGTTGAAATGGTTGCTCGTGTATTGCCACGCCATTTACAGATTATTTTTGAAATCAATGAATGGTTCTTGCAGCAAGTGCGTGAACAATTCCCTGGTGATGAAGAATTAATCCAACGGGTATCGATTATTGATGAACATGGAGATCGCCGTGTGCGTATGGCATGGTTAGCCGTCATTGCATCAGGCAAGGTGAATGGTGTGGCCAAAATCCACTCAGATTTAATGGTTGATTCGATCTTTGCAGACTTTGCCAAAATCTATCCTGAGCGTTTTACAAATGTCACAAATGGCGTAACTCCTCGTCGCTGGATCCAAATTGCTAACCCTGGTTTAGCAAATATCTTAGATAAATATATCGGGCGTGATTGGCGGACAGAATTAACCCAATTAGAGCAATTAAATGCATTTGCCGATGATGCTGATGTGCAAGCTCAAATTGCTGCAGTGAAAGTGGAAAATAAACGTAAATTGGCAGAGTATGTAGCGCAAACGCAAGGGATTAAATTAAACCCTGAAGCGATTTTTGATGTACAAATCAAGCGTATCCATAAATATAAACGCCAACAGTTGAATGTGTTACATATTATTGCACTCTATAACCGCATTTTACGTAATCCAAGTGCTGATTGGCAGCCTCGTGTGTTTATTTTTGCAGGTAAAGCGGCAAGTGCTTACTATGCGGCGAAAAAAGTGATCCGCTTAATCAACGATGTGGCAAATGTGATCAATAATGACAGCCGAATCAATGATTTGATTAAAGTAGTGTTTATTCCTAATTACAGCGTCACGCTTGCTCAGTTAATTATTCCTGCTGCAGATGTTTCTGAACAGATTTCATTAGCAGGAACAGAAGCATCTGGCACTTCAAATATGAAATTTGCATTAAACGGGGCATTAACCATTGGTACGCTTGATGGTGCAAATGTAGAGATCTTAGAGCGCGTTGGTAATGAGCATATCTTTATTTTTGGTAATACGGTTGAGCAAGTGGAAGAGTTGCGTCGCCGTGGGTATTCGCCATACCACTATTTTGAGAGAGATGCGGAGCTAAATGAAGCAATTTCACAAATCTTAAACGGTAAATTTTCGCCAGAAGATCCGTATCGTTATCAAGATTTAATCTTAAATTCAGGGGATTATTATCAAGCTTGTGCAGATTTCCGTGCTTATGTGGATATGCAAGAGCAGGTTGCAAAAGCATTCCGTAACAAACAGGCGTGGAATAAGTCTGCAATTATCAATATTGCCAATATGGGATACTTTTCATCAGATCGTTCTGTATTGGATTATGCTCGTGATATTTGGCATATTGAGCCAATGGATGAAAAGCAGCTCGCTGAACAGCCAAGTGTTGCGGAGTTGATGTCAGACGCTTCAAAACTATTAATCATTAAATAGCGACTCCCCCCGAAGGGGGAGTATTATTGCGAAGGGATATCTCTACTTAAATAAACAAAAGGCATAGTGGTGTATCACTATGCCTTTGTTTTAGGATTGGTTAGACAGCGGTCACTGGAATTTGTGATTTTGTTCCACCGGCTAACTCTGCGAGTTCTTCCATCCGATTGATGGTAATATATTTACCTTGTACGCTAATCATACCACTTTTCTGGAAACGACCTAATAAACGGCTAATGGTTTCAATGGTAAGCCCAAGATAGTTACCAATATCGCCACGAGTCATAGTTAAACGAAACTCTCTGGCTGAGAAACCTCGTTCTGCATAACGTTGTGACAGGTTATAGATAAATGCGGCAAGCTTTTCTTCAGCACTCATTTTTGATAAGAATAAAATCATTGCTTGATCACTTTTGATTTCATTGCTCATTAAACGCATTAGCTGATGTCGAATTTTGGGCATTTTACCCGCTAAATCATCCAGAATATCAAATGGGATTTCACAAATCATTGATGTTTCAAGTGCTTGTGCGAAACCGACATGTTTCATATCTGCAATGGCATCAAAGCCTACTAAGTCGCCAGGGAGATGGAAAGCAGTAATTTGTTCTTCGCCATCTTCGCTAATTGTATAGCTTTTTAGCGTTCCTGAACGGATTGCATAAATTGAACGTAATTCATCGCCAGATTTAAAGATTACCTGTGATTTCTGTATCGGTTTTTTTCGCTCAATAATATTATCAAGCTGAGTCAATTCATGTTCGTTAAGAGTAAAGGGCAAGCAAAGCTGGCTAATGCTGCAATTTTGACAGTGAATTGTGCAGGTATGTCTTCCATTTGATTTAAAATCCGATACAATTTTCATATTTAATACTCTTAAATTTGATTTAGAACAAATTCTAACATTGAATAGCAAAATAGTGAAATATTATCGGAAAAATTGGAGAATTTATGGCTGCTGAGAAGCTAACGAAAAAGCGTTTAATACAGATCGTAGTTATGCTGATTATTTTAATTGTTGCATTTATCTACCGAACTTATCATTATTCATAGCCAAAGGCGAGGGGGCTCGCCTTTATGTTATTTAGCTAACTTTTCCTTATAGTGTCGGCGACAAACAGACAGGTAGCTATCATTGCCGCCAATTTGAATTTGTTCACCATCTTTAACCACTTCGCCATGTTGATTTAAACGTATCACAAAATTTGCTTTGCGCCCACAATAACAGATAGTTTTCAGCTCTTCTAATTGATCTGCCCAAGCTAAGAGATAACGGCTTCCTTCAAAAAGCTCTGCTTGGAAATCAGTGCGTAGTCCATAGCAAAGAACAGGGATACCTAATTTATCTACAACTTCACTTAATTGATATACCTGTTGTTTGGTGAGAAATTGAGCCTCATCCACCAAGATACAATGCAATGTTTGTTTGTGGTGTTCTTGGCTAATTTCAGCGAAGAGGTCTGAATTTTTATCAAAAAGATTTGCCTGTTGGGATATACCAATCCGTGAGGCAACTTTGCCTACGCCGTAGCGATCATCAATTGCTGCTGTATATACCAACGGGCGCATGCCACGTTCTTGATAGTTATAAGCAGATTGAAGTAGGGTTGTGGATTTCCCTGCATTCATTGAGGAATAGTAGAAGTATAATTTTGCCATATGTAGGATATAAAAAGAAAAACGGCTAAACGAATTAGCCGCTTTTAGTCTTTGTGTATAAATTAAACGTTGTCGATTTGACCTAATAAAGAACGTAAACGTTCTTGGAAATTTTGATGTTCCGCTTTAAGTTGCTCATGTTCTTGGCGTAAAGCATCATTTGCACGTTGCGCTTCATCATTTTTTCCTTTTAACTCTTCAACTTCTAATTGCAATAATTGAATCGTTTCTACAGCTTGTTTAATTTTGTCTTCAAGTTGGTCAAGAATAGTTACAGACATAATGTTCCCCTTATATGGACGTTGTCAAAGTGTTCAAAAGTGTAAAGATTTTACCCCAATCCGACAGCTTTTTCATTATAAAGTTTGCAATAAAATTATGATTTATCGTTAAATTTCCGTAATTTGCTGAAATTTTATCTTCAATGATTGCAAGCGCTTAAAATTCCCTTAAAATCTACAAAACGTATCACTATTTAAGTTATGCATTTTTGAGAAATTACATGAAAAATAAATTTTTAACTTTGGCTGCTGCCAGCGGATTTTTCTGTGTCGCATTTGGTGCTTTTACCGCACATGCCTTAGAAAAAACACTTTCTCCACACGCGTTGATTTGGATCGACAAGGGCTTGAAATATCAAATGTTTCATACGCTAGCTTTGCTTGCCCTAGGCTTGTTTCAAATTGTTGATGGCAGACAAAATCCGCCGGCTTGCCGTGCTAAGGCTTTTAACCTGATCGGTGGCAGCTGGGCATTAGGTATTTTATTGTTTAGCGGAAGTTTATATGCCCTAGCATTAGGTATGAGTAAAACTTTTGTGTGGACAACGCCGATTGGTGGTACGCTCTTTTTAGTGGGTTGGGCAGGATTAATTTTTATCAGTGTGAGAAGTAGAAATGTTCAATAAATTAGCGTTATATTGCCGTGCTGGTTTCGAAAAAGAAGTGGCAGGGGAGATCACTGAGCGAGCAGCAGAGCTAGGTATATTCGGCTTTGCTAATGTAAAAGCGGATTCAGGCTATGTCATTTTTGAATGTTATCAGCAAGGGGAAGCGGATCGACTTGCCCGAGAGCTAAAATTAGTCAGCCTTATTTTTGTGCGACAAATGATGGTGGTCAGTGATTTGTTGCAAAATTTAGCAGAAAATGACCGAATTTCGCCGATCTTGGCAAAATATGCTGAACTTAATCCTAAAAATAGCACAGAAATTGTGATCGATACGCCAGACACCAATGAATCCAAAGCGCTTTCGGTTTTTTGTCGAAAATTTACCGTACCATTGCGTGCTGCGTTGAAAAAGCAGGGCTGGTTACAGGCAAAGGCGAATGCTAAAAATACGATCACGTTACATATCATGTTTGTCGGCTCGGGAAAATGTTTTGTTGGTTATGGTTATAATGAAAACCGATCATCAAATCCAATGGGGATTATGCGTTTAAAATTTCCAAACGATGCTCCTAGCCGTTCTACTTTAAAATTAGAAGAAGCTATTTTAACCTTTGTACCAAAAGCAGAAGAACCCAAACGCTTTACTGAGCAAATGATCGGTGTGGATCTTGGCGCTTGTCCGGGCGGTTGGACTTATCAGCTCGTTAAACGTGGTTTATTTGTTTACGCAGTCGATCACGGTAAAATGGCCGCAAGCCTGCACGATACTGGACGAATTGAGCATTGTCCGGAAGACGGTTTTAAATTCCAACCGCCTAAACGCAAAAAAATAGATTGGTTGGTGTGTGATATGGTAGAGCAACCGATGAAAGTCGCAAAGTTAATGGCGAAATGGCTGACAAGTGGTTGGTGTCGGGAAACTATTTTTAACTTAAAATTACCGATGAAAAAACGTTATCAAGAAGTGAAATTATGCTTAGATTTTTTAGCAGACACGCTTGATAAACAAGGGCTGAATTTTCGTATTCAAGCGAAACATCTCTATCATGATAGAGAAGAAATTACCGTGCATATTCAGTTGAAATAAATTTGCAGCAAGCGGGGCTTTTTTTACAAAGTTTTGCAAAATTCCTGTAAAATCGACCCGCTTGTAATTCACAACATGAAGGATAAAAACAATGACATTAAAAATTGGGATCGTGGGTAGCAGCGGTCGTATGGGAAGACAATTAATTCAAGCCGTACACAACATAGAGGGTGTGGAATTAGGTGCTGCTTTTGAGCGTAAAGGTTCATCTCTTGTGGGCAGTGATGCTGGCGAATTGGCAGGTATTGGTGCAAATGGGATTATTGTTTCAGATAATTTAGAAAGCCAAAAAGCAAATTTTGATCTCCTCATTGATTTTACTCGCCCAGAAGGCACACTAGCTCATCTTGATTTCTGTGTGGCAAATAATAAAGCGATGGTGATTGGGACAACAGGGTTTGATGATGCGGGTAAAGCCGCCATTCAAGCGGCGAGTGAAAAAATTGCGATTGTGTTTGCCTCAAATTACAGCGTGGGTGTGAATTTAGTGTTCAAACTTTTAGAAAAAGCTGCAAAAGTGATGGGCGATTACTGTGATATTGAAGTGATTGAAGCACATCATCGCCATAAAGTAGATGCCCCATCAGGCACAGCACTTTCAATGGGTGAACATATTGCGAAAACACTAGGGCGTGATTTAAAAACGCACGGCGTATTTGCACGAGAAGGTATTACAGGCGAACGTAAGCGTGATGAAATCGGCTTTGCGACTATCCGTGCTGGCGATGTGGTGGGTGAGCATAGTGTTTGGTTTGCCGATGAAGGTGAACGTGTAGAAATTGCGCATAAAGCGTCAAGCCGTATGACGTTTGCTAACGGTGCAGTGCGTGCAGCAAAATGGTTAGCAAATAAACAAAATGGTCTGTTTGATATGACAGATGTTTTGGATTTAAACAATCTATAAATTTTCGTAGGGGGGACCGATGTGTCCGCCCTAAATATCGTTTGAATATCGGGCGAACACATCGGTTCGCCCCTACAATGGATCATAATATGAATTTTAACAACATTGAAACCAAACTTGTCCAATTAGGCAACCGCACCGATGAACGCACAGGGGCGGTGGCAACACCAATTTTCCTTTCAACTGCTTATGGCCACGCAGGTATTGGTGAATCCACAGGCTTTGATTATACTCGTACTAAAAATCCAACTCGTACTGTGCTAGAAGAGGGCGTAGCTCGTTTAGAAAATGGTGATGCAGGTTTTGCGATGTCGTCTGGCATGGCAGCGATTCAGCTTTTAATGCAACTTTTCAAAGGTGGCGATGAGTGGATTATCTCAAGCGATGTGTATGGTGGTACTTACCGCTTGCTGGATTTCAGCTATAAAAATAACAACACTGTGAAACCAGTGTATGTAAACACTGCCGATTTAACGGCGATTGAAAATGCGATCAATCCTAATACCAAAGCGATTTTTGTGGAAACCCCATCAAATCCATTAATGGAAGAGTGTGATGTGGCCGAGATTGCGAAAATTGCTAAAAAACACAATTTAATGCTGATTGTGGATAACACTTTCTTAACCCCAGTTTTATTCCGTCCGTTAGATTTAGGGGCGGATATTGTGATCCACAGTGCAACCAAATATCTTTCAGGGCATAACGATGTATTAGCTGGCATTATCGTGGCAAAAGGTCAGGAACTTTGTGAACGCTTGTTCTATCTACAAAATGGGGCAGGGGCGGTGCTTTCGCCATTTGATAGCTACTTAATCATTCGTGGCTTAAAAACCCTTGCATTGCGTATGGAACGCCATCAAGCAAACGCCACTGAAATCGCTAAATTTTTAAGCGAACAGCCACAAGTTCACAGTGTGCTGTATTCGGGCAAAAGCGGTATGCTTTCATTCCGTTTACAAGATGAAAATTGGGTCAATCCATTTTTAAAATCAATCAAAATGATTACCTTTGCAGAGAGTCTTGGCGGCACAGAGAGTTTCATCACTTATCCAGCCACCCAAACCCATATGGACATTCCAGAAGCAGAGCGTATTGCTCGTGGCGTGTGTAATCGTCTATTGCGTTTCTCAGTAGGGTTAGAACACGTTGATGATATTAAGGCAGATTTATTACAAGCTTTTGCACAACTGAAATAACGTAATAAAAAACGGTGGGGCAGATCAATCAATTTTCCCACCGTTTTTGTTTAGATTACTTAATGGCAATCATTGAACCAAAATTAAAACACTGAAACCAGAGTTCAACTTGGCTAAAGCCTGCTTGTTGTAAGCGTTGTTTGTGTGTATCGATGCTATCTGTTCGCATCACGTTTTCTAATGCGGTGCGTTTTTGGCTTACTTCTAATTCGCTGTAGCCATTGGCTCGTTTGAAGGTGTGATGTAAATCAATTAACAGTTCATTCATCGCTTGATTTGCAAACGTGAATTTTTCAGAAAGCACCAATACGCCATTCGGTTTTAAGCCTTGATAGATTTTTTTGAGCAAAGCCAAGCGGTCATGTGGCGGTAAAAATTGCAACGTAAAATTGAGAATGACCATAGAGGCATTTTCAATTTCCACATTACGAATATCGCCCAAATGAATGTCTACAGGAATAGATGATTGATAGGCATTGATATGGCTACGACAGCGTTCAACCATCGGCTCGGAATTATCAATACCGATGATTTTGACATTTTGGGCTTTGACATTGCGGCGAACTGATAAAATCCCTGCCCCGCGGGAACAGCCGAGATCGTAAACTTGCGAGTTGTCTGTCACAAAACGTTCGGCAAGCATACCGATCGCGGTAATGATATTGGAATAGCCCGGCACAGAGCGCTGAATCATATCGGGGAAAACCTCAGCAACCGACTCATCAAAAGTAAAGTCGCCGAGTTTTTCAATTGGGGCGGCAAAAATAGTATCTTTCATTTATCGAACCGTTGCGACTACTAAAATCATCATAAAGCTGATAACTGCTAAGATGAAATGTTTAAGTGAAAATGGTTGAGTTTTCTTAAAGGCTTTAGCCGCAAAGATGATATATAACACGAGGAAAACGAGTTTTGCTGCAAGCCAAGTAGAAAATTCATAACCGACTATAAAAAAGAAGGCTCCCCCCGAGATAAGTAGTAAAGTATCAACTAAATGAGGGGCGATTTTTAAGAGTTTGTATTGTCTCCAATCGACCACTCTGGCAGAGAGAATACCGCGAACTAGCAACAGCGCTAAACTCAAATAAGCTAAAGCAATATGAGAAAAATATAAAGTTTGCATGGATCACTCCGTAAATATTATTGTTCCACAATCACAGATTTTAAATATTGAAAAATTTCACGATAATTTTTGGGTGGCTTATTAGCTTGCTTTTCTTTTTGTGCTGCGCGGATTAAATTACGCAGATGTTGGCGATCTAAGGCTGGGTATTCTTCAACAAGCGTATTTAATACTGTATCGCCCTGCGCTATTAGCTGATCTCGGGTCTGTTCTAATTTATGTAATAGTGCAAGCTGCTGGTTATGGCGATTTTCGACTTTATCTAAAGCTTCTTGAATTGGCTCTGGATCAACATTGCGTAGCAGTTTACCAATATATTGAATTTGACGACGGCGAGCTTCCATTTTTAGTTTTTGTGCCAATTCAATGGCATCTCGTAAGCTATCATCTAACGGCATTTTGGCTAGATTAGCACTATTGAGCTCAACCAAGCTTGTACCTAATTTTTTTAGATGCTCGGCATCACGTTTAATTTCACTTTTGCTGACCCAGATAATCTCTTCTTCATCATCCGTCCAGTCGATTTCATTATGTTTTTTCTTTGCCATATTAATTTTCTCTTGAAAAGGGAAAAGCCTATTGCAGGAATAGGCTTTAAATTAGCGTGTATTCTATGCTTAAAGGAAAAGAGGGTCAAATGAATAAGCACTTATCGGTACGTTAAATTACAGGTATAATCTCACCATTTTTGAAATTGAAAGGCAATAAAATGAGCTTAACGAGCAAATCAGAATTACAACACCAAGAGCAAGAATTAAAACAAGCGGTTGAAATCGCCTTAAATTTTGCCAAAAAAGCAGGGGCGAGTGCGGAAGTGGCGGTAACAAAAGTGGCAGGCTTATCCGTTTCTACCCGTTTAGAGCAAATTGAAAATATTGAATTTAATAATGATGGGGCGTTAGGGATTTCCGTCTATTTGGGCAATCGCAAAGGCAATGCTTCAACATCTGATCTTAGCCCAAAATCGATTCAGCAAGCGGTGGAATCGGCTCTTGCGATTGCAAAATATACATCGGAAGACCCTTGTGCAGGGTTGGGCGAAAAAGCGTTGATGGCATTTGATGCTCCTGATTTAGAACTTTATCATCAAGCGGAAATCGATGTCGATCAAGCAGTACGAATGGCAATAGAAGCCGAGCATTTTGCCTTAAACAGCGATGAACGCATTGTTAATAGCGAAGGGGCAAGTTTTAATTCGCACAGTGGTGTGCGTGTTTATGGCAATACGCACGGAATGCTGCAAAGCTACCTTTCTAGCCGTTATTCGCTCTCTTGTTGCGTAATTTCCGCCTTTGACGAACAATTAGAGCGAGATTATGAATACACGATTTCTCGCGAATTTGATAAATTGGCTACCTCTAAATGGGTGGGTGAACAAGCAGCTATGAAAGCGGTTGAACGATTAAATCCTCGACAAATTCCCACCAGTGAGGTGCCTGTGATTTTTTATAACGATGTTGCTACAGGCTTAATCGGACATTTGGCAGGAGCAATTAGTGGCGGAGCTTTATATCGTAAGGCAAGTTTTATGCAGGATAAGCTGGGTTGTCAGATTTTACCTGAATGGTTTGAGATTGCTGAACGTCCGCATCTGTTACGCCAACTTGCGTCATCACCTTTTGACAGTGAAGGAATTAAAACAAGTGATCATCAAATTATTCAAAACGGGGTATTGCAAACCTATCTGCTGACGAACTACAGCGCAAGAAAATTGGGAATGCAAACCACAGGACATGCAGGTGGCATTCACAACTGGTTGGTTAAACCAAACCGCACTGGTGGTTTAGATACATTGCTTAAAGAGATGGGAACAGGGCTGTTAGTGACAGAAATGCTTGGTAGTGCGATTAATGGTGTAACAGGCGAATATTCACGTGGGGCAGCAGGTTTCTGGGTGGAAAATGGCGAAATCCAGTATCCCGTTGCTGAGATTACTATTGCAGGGCAGTTGCAAGACATGTATCAAAATCTTGTTGCAGTTGGTGATGACATTGAGCAGCGTTCTAATATTCAGACGGGTTCGATTTTATTAGATAAAATGAAAATTTCAGGCAACTAGAAATAAGAAACCCTGATGATAAATCAGGGTTCTTTTTTGCAATATGATGAACAAATAAAACCGCTTGTTAACCTACCCAAAGTAAAATCGCTAAAATTTGTGGTAGTACAATTCGGCAGAACATGACTAGCGGATAAACCGTTGCATAAGCAAGAGCTGCTGCACCATTAGTTTCTTTAAGTGCATTTGCAAAAGCAAGCGCAGGAGGGTCTGTCATTGAGCCTGCGAGTAGGCCACATAGGGTAAGGTAATTGAGTTTGCCATAGAGGCGAGCTACGATAGCTGTAATGAGTAGAGGAATTGCGGTAATGACTGCGCCTGCGGCAATCCAAATCATCCCGTCTTTGCTTAGCAAAGTTGATAAGAAATTGCCTCCAGCTTTCCAACCCACTACGGCCAAAAATAGTACAATTCCAATTTCTCGTAGCGCTAGGTTGGCACTAGGGGGCATAAACCAATATAGTTTTCCAATGCTGCCAATGCGAGCGAGTAGTAGCGCGACTACCAAAGGGCCTCCGGCTAAGCCCAGTTTGAGTGCAACGGGGAAACCCGGTAAATAAAGCGGAATGGATCCTAATAATACGCCAAGTCCAATCCCGATAAAAATCGGTAACATTTGCACCTGTTGTAATTTCTGTTGAGCGTTACCGATAATTGCCATAACCGTGTCGATATCTTCTTTCCGACCAACTAACGTAAGCACATCTCCAAACTGTAAGTGCATTTCACCGTTTGCGACTAATTCAACGCCTGCGCGATTTAAGCGTGAAATAACGACATCATATTTGCCTTTGAGCATTAATTGGCGGATCTGTTTGCCAAAGACTTTCTCGTTTGTGACTACCGCACGTTCAGAACGAAACATAGTACCTTTGGTGGAAAGTGATGTTTCGACATTTTCGCCTAGAATAAGCTGCATTTTGCGTAAAGTACTAGGTTCGCCCACTAAATGTAAAATATCACCAATTTGCAGTTGAGTATCGACTTTTGGTACAAAGAGTTCGCCATTGCGTTTTAAGCGAGAGTAAACTACATCATGCAGTTCAAAATCAGGAAGTTCCTTTAAAGTTAAGCCATTTAAGTTAGGATTCGTAATTTTTACATTCTGGGTGCTTAAGCCGATTTTATCTGCATTATGATGGCGTTCAAATTCTGTGGCTTCTTGCTCAATATTTATATGCAGTAATACACGAATGAGCCACATAGAAAGCAAAATGCCAATGATGCCAAATGGGTAAGCAATCGCATAACCCATGCCCATCACGGCAGTATCCGCGCCGAGTTCATTGAGAATTTGTTGCCCTGCACCAAGCGATGGTGTGTTAGTTACAGCGCCAGAAAATACACCTAAAATGGCTGGTAATGGAATGGCGAAAAGTTTATGTAGTATGATCACCAATAAACCACTTAAGGCGACAATCAGTAAGGCAAAGCCGTTAAGTTTTAAGCCTGATTGGCGGAGAGAGGAGAAGAATGCTGGCCCGACTTGAATCCCAATGGTATAGACAAAGAGGATAAGACCGAATTCTTGAATAAAGTGTAGTGTATGAGGGTCAAGTTGAATACCCCACTGGGCAGCAAAGTGGGCAACAAGAATTCCACCGAAGAGAACCCCTCCGATACCTAAGCCGACCCCCCGAATTTTGATTTGCCCTAGCCATAACCCAATAACTGAAACAAGAGATATTAAACTAACTGTTAATGCAATATCGCTCATAATTTAAACGCAAAAATGAAAGGTGGCGATATTCTAGCAAAGAGCCAGTATGAAATATGCGATCTGGCTCAAATTTCAGCGAATAAATCAAAGTTAAGATGAAATATCAACACGCTTAATGGTAAGTATTAACAAAACGTTGGTAAGCGGTCAAAAATGCTTCAAAATCTTCCAAGCCACAGAAGGCAATACTTTCTTCATCATAATAGTTTAAGCCTTCTGCGATTGCGTCTAAATCGTCCAACTCCATTTCTAGGTTATTGGCTTTGGCAACAACTTCTTCATAACTGATATAAAGTGAATATTCGTGCCCTTCAAATAGCGCCTCGTAATGGTTAGGGAACGCTTTGCGACAGCGGTCGATTTCTTGCAAAATTTTATCAAGATCTTTTGGGTTGGGGGCAAGTTCGGTGTTTAACCAACGAGCAAAAGCTTCGTGATCCATTGAACATTTTGCTACAACGCCATGCATTGTATGAGTAAATTGGTATTCCATAAGCACTCCTAAAAAATAAGCGGTCTTTTTGCAAAAAATTCTGCAAAAATGACCGCTTGCTATTTTAGCAGATTAATCTATTTGAAGATAATATCGTTTTTCGGATCGAATTTGCTTGGATCAATCGGGGAGTTTTCTTCAAAATATTTTTTCAACATTTCTGCATCAACAAAACCTGTGCTGACATAGCTTGGATGTTTTTTCATCACAGGATAGCCATCACCGCCTGCTGCGCAATAGTCTGGAATAGACACTTTATAACGTTTATTCAGATCTAATGGCGCTCCAGCAATTTTTACCTCAGACACTTGTTTCGCTTGGCGATCAACTACCATTGAAATCCCTGCAAATTGAGGATATGCTCCCATATCAACTTCTTTTAATGCGACAACATTGAGATAATCCAGCAATTCTTGACCGGTGAGATCAACTGTTGAAATAATATTTCCAAAAGGCTGTACAGTAAGGATATCTTTATAAGTGACATCACCTTCATGAATTGAAGTACGAATACCACCTGAATTCATAATCCCTACATCTGCTTTTACTCGCTCCATTTGTGATTGCGCGATGAGGCGACCTAAATTTGTTTGGTGGAATCGAATGACATCGCGATTTCCTTCTAATACACCACCTTGCACTGTCCCTACTTTAATACCAAGTAGTTTATCACCCTCATCTTGGTATTTTTTCAGATGCTCAAAGACAGCTTGATCTTCGGCAATTTCATCTTGGTAGAGTTGATATTCGGTTTTGCCGTCTTCTAACTTCACTTTTTGTTTTAGGTTAATTGGGATTAACTCATATTTCACTAATTTGGTTTCACCGTTTTTAAATTCAAAATCAGCACGACCTAGATATTTACCCCATTCACCAGCTTGTACAATCCAAGTACCATTTTGATAATCTGGTTTACACTCATCACCTGGTTTATACGGTGCTTTTAGACCTGTACCTTCATCATTTACGCATACGGTGTCGTGCGTATGTCCCCCCACAATTAAATCTAATGCATTATGATCTAAACGGCGTGCTAATGACACGTCACCAGGCGCATTCATGCCATGTTGTTCATCAAAATAGTAGCCCATATGGGTTAAGGCAATACGAACATCAGGTTTTTCCTTTTCATTAATTTCTTTTAATGTCGTGCGAGCGGTTTCAATTGGGTCTTGGAACACAACATTTTCAGTAACATCAGGATTACCTAGTTTAGCCGTATCTTCAGTAGTTAAGCCAAGTACAGCGATTTTTAACCCACCTTTGTCAAATGTCACATAAGGTTTAACTAATGGTTTTTGCGTTTTTTTATTGACAACGTTGGCAGAAATAAATGGAAAAGTTGCCCATTTTTCTTGCATATCAAGTACTTGTAAAGGATGGTCAAATTCGTGGTTACCTAAAACTAGAGTATCTACACCTAACATGTTTAGGCCTTCAATATCCGGCTTAGCATTTTGCATATCAGATTCAGGCACCCCAGTATTGTAGTCACCCGCATGAATAAAGAGTAGCTCGCCACCTTTTTCTGCCACTTCTTTACGAACCGCATCAATTGCTGTTTTTTGAGCGGCAAAACCGTATTCACTTTTATCATTTTTCCAGAAGTGCCCGTGGGTATCATTTAAATGGAGTACGGTAAATTGATAAGTTTTATCTGTTTCATAAGCCATAGCAGTTGATGCAGCCAGCATTGCAACAGAAAGCAGAGTTTTTTTAAATTTCATGGATATCTCCTTATTTGCTGAGGGAAAAGTCAATTTAATTGCATAAAATTAATAGCCAAGTAAGGCAAAATAGTACTATTGAGGTAAATACTGCGGCAGAACCGATATCTTTTGCCTTGCCAGAAAGCTCGTGAAATTCACTACTAATGCGATCTACAACCGCTTCAATGGCGCTATTGAGTAATTCGGTAATCAGTACGATGAAGACTGATGCACATAACAGCACTTTTTCACTGGCACCTTCCCCTAGATATAAGCCAGCGGGGAGTAGAAAAAAAGAAAGCCACATCTCTTGACGAAATGCAGCTTCAGATTGGTAGGCTTTTTTTAAACCTTGTAAAGAATAGCGGGTTGCATTGAACACGCGTTGTAAATTTACGCTATTTTGAGGTTTCATGACAGTGTTGCTAAAAAAATTTTGGCACATTTTACCGAAAATAGTGTTTGTAAGCAAAAATCGATTTGAAATTAATGCGTTAAATTAAATCGAAAGCATATTTTAGTTACAAATTTCAAAAAATTGTACATGAACTATTCCAAAAAGCAGGCTTTTCCGTTAATCTTCAAAACTTCATTTTTATATATTTTGTCTTATAAGGAAGCTTTATGAGTAATCAATCTTTATCAGCCAGAATCCTTGGTGGTAATTTAGTATTACGTATCGCCATTGGTTTGGTGCTTGGGATAATCTTAGCAGTCATTAGTAAAGAGGGCGCGGAGAGCGTAGGCGTTTTAGGTCAATTCTTTGTAAAATCTTTACGCGCAATTGCGCCAATTTTGGTGTTCTCCTTAGTACTATCTGCTATTGCAAATAAAGAAGTAGGTAGCGACAGTCGCTTGAAACCTATTATTGTACTTTATCTATTAGGTACATTTACCGCGGCATTAACCGCAGTTGTTTTAAGTTTTGCATTCCCAACAACCTTAGAATTAGCGAAAGATCCAGGTAACTTAGCACCGCCACAAGGTGTTGGTGAAGTATTGAAAACAGTGATTTTCAATTTAGTGGATAACCCGATTGGTGCAATTTCAAATGGTAACTTTATTGGTATCTTAGCGTGGTCTATCGGTTTAGGCATTGCTTTCCGCCACGGTTCTGCAAGTAGCAAAGCGTTCTTAAATGATTTTGCAAATGCGGTGTCATTTGTGGTGAAAGTTGTGATTGCCTTTGCGCCAATTGGGGTTTTTGGCTTAGTTGCAGAAACAGTTGCAACCAACGGTATTGAAGCTTTCGTTGGCTATGCGCAATTATTAGCCGTATTATTAGGGGCAATGTTAATTGTTGCATTAGTGATCAACCCGTTGTTGGTTTATTGGAAAATCCGACGTAACCCATATCCATTAACTTTAAGTTGTTTACGCGAAAGTGGTACAACTGCATTTTTCACGCGTAGTTCTGCAGCTAATATCCCTGTGAATATGAATCTGGCAAAACGTTTAGGTTTAAAAGAAGAAATCTATTCTGTTTCTATTCCATTGGGTGCAAACATTAATATGGCAGGTGCAGCGATTACCATCACTGTATTAACTTTAGCAGCAGCTTATACTCAAGGTATTCAGCCAGATTTCTTTACCGCATTATTATTAAGTGTTGTGGCTTCTGTATGTGCTTGTGGAGCATCGGGTGTTGCTGGTGGTTCATTATTATTAATTCCATTAGCGTGTAGCTTATTTAATATTCCAAATGATATTGCAGCACAAGTTATTGGGGTTGGCTTTATTATTGGGGTATTACAAGACTCCGCTGAAACCGCACTGAATTCTTCTACTGACGTATTATTTACCGCAGCAGTAAGTATGGAAGCGGACAATAAATAAGCGAGAAATGAATGAATAAAAAGGTGTGGTCTGATTTGCGCTAAAAAGTTAGACTCATTTAAATCTAGGACTGAGTTTGGTATTCCATCGAACTCAGTCTTTTTTATTGTCAAGAGAGTATGTTTATTTTTGGGATCGTGATCGAAAAAGTTTGTTTCTACACTGTTCTTTTCCTGAGAGCTATTCATAATCAATCGTTGTGAATTTTAATGATACTTTAGATGAACGTAGAGCGTTGCTGTTATTGCTTCTTGATAAGTATATTGCCCATACTTTACTTGCCTTCACTTTATTTATGGCTAGGTTTTATTTGGGGAACATTGCTATTGTGCTATGCAGGCATAAGACAAGATAGACTATTAGGTTTAACGGCGATATTTATCCTACAGTGCTATATCAGAGTCAGTGATTTTGCAGAAAATTTACATAAACAGACCGCTTACACAAGTCAAGAACAGATCCATATTCAACGTATTTTAAAGCAAGACGGTATGCCGAGTGCGATTGCACAACGAGAAGATGGTAGCCTTGTATATTTATGGTGGCAGGCGGAAACAGCGCTATTTTTGGATCAAAAGTATTTTGCCGAATTACGTTTACGTCCTATCTCTGCCAGATTGAATGAGGGCAATTTTAATCGACAACGCTGGTATATCGCCCAGCACATTTCGGCAACCGCAACCGTCAAAACAGCACAGAAGCTTACTCAACCATCGCAAGGATTTCGGGCATCTTGGCTTACAAAAATAGCTCAACAGACTCAAGAATTTACCTCTCAAGGGGTGATTTTAGCGCTTGCTTTTGGTGAACGAGCATGGCTTAACCCACAACATTGGCAATATTTTCAGCACACAGCGACGGCACATCTAGTGGCGATTTCTGGTTTGCATATTGCGCTTGTTTTTGCATTGGGGTTTGGGGTTACAAAAGGTGGGCTCTATATTTTAGGGAGCATTTGCTACCGGTTTCAGCTAAAACAAGCGGTGAAAAATCCATATTTTTTTGCAATTTTGGGTGGGTTCTTAACCGCTTGGGGCTATAGTTTTTTAGCTGGATTTAGCATACCAACCGTACGCGCAGTGATAGCAATAAGCCTTATATTAGGCTGCCGTTTGAGTAGACGTTATTACACTGCAGGGCAATTATGGTTACGGTGTGTCACTTTATTGATCGTGTTAGATCCATTCTGTTTGCTTTCCGATAGTTTTTGGCTTTCGATTTTAGCGGTGGCAGGGTTAATCTGTTGGTATCGTTATTTTCCATTATCACATTTTTCAGTTTTTGAACGACTGCAGAAAATTTGGGGTGTACGGTATTTGGTGCAATTAATTCATTTGCAAATTGGCATTGCATTTTGTTTTTTACCTGTACAGCTCTATTTTTTCGATGGGCTTTCTGCTTGGGCATTTGTTGCAAATTTATTGGTTGTGCCACTATTTAGTTTACTTGTTGTACCATTAATTTTATTCAGTTTACTGAGTAATAACTTGCTACAGAGTTGGGCATGGGTAGATTGGCTATTACAAATTAATTTAGATGTACTGGAATATTTATCAACAGCATGGTTACCGATTAGTCAGATTATGCAATGGCGTTTAGTCTGTCTTGCCTTATTTTTCTTACTCATTACTTATTATAGGGAGCTGCTTAGAAGTAGGTTAAGTTTAATTATTGTTACCACATTGGCATTATATCAATGTGGTAGTTGGTGGCTGAATGTAGCTAAATCTGAAGTGGCATGGATACATTTTGATGTTGGACAAGGGTTGGCAATGGCATTTGTTTATACCGATGAAAATGGCAAACGTAAAGTGGTGTTGTATGATACTGGAGCGGGTTGGCAAGGTGGTTCAATGGCAGAGATAGAAATTCTCCCCTATCTGCGCAGAAATGGGCTAACGCTAGAAGCCATTATAGTCAGCCATGATGATAATGATCATGCAGGCGGAGTTAGGCCATTATTGCAATATTACCCTCATAGTCGTTTAATTTTATCTGCTAAAAATCGCTATTCGCCAGATTTAGCCGAGGCCTGTGTGGCAGGAAAACAGTGGCAATTTGGACAATTACGTTTTACAGCTGTTTATCCCTATCAAGTGGTTGAGAGAGCAAAAAATGCAGATTCTTGTGTTTTAGTGGGGGAAATAGGTCAGTATCGTATTTTGCTCACTGGGGATAGCGGTACAGCTCAAGAGCGAGAATTTGCCATGCGAGTAGGGAAAATAGATTTTCTTCAAGTTGGGCATCATGGCAGTAAAACCAGTACAAGTTACACGTTACTTGCAGCGACACAGCCACAAGCTGCTTTTATTTCTGCAAGTCGTTTTAATCCTTGGAAAATGCCAAGTTTATCTGTAACAACACGTTTAGATAAACTTGGTATTCAGCATTTTAATACTGCGGATAAAGGGATGATAACGGTATTATTTGAACGGGAGAACTATCGGATTAAAACCGCTAGAAATCATTATAGCCCTTGGTATTCTGACTATTTTGCGAGATAGCCATCACTAAAAACGGCAATACCTTTTTAGAATTTTGTTATAATAAGCACTTTTTAGTAGCAAAGAGATTTCCCTATGGCAACAATTGCAGCAAACCCACTCGTTCTCGTTGATGGTTCATCTTATCTTTATCGTGCTTTTCATGCTTTCCCTCCTTTAACGAATAAACAAGGTGAACCTACCGGTGCAATGTACGGTGTATTGAATATGTTAAAAAGTCTGATTGCACAGGTTGCGCCAAGCCATATTGCGGTAGTGTTTGATGCTAAAGGAAAGACCTTTCGCGATGAGCTGTACGAACAGTATAAATCGCACCGACCGCCTATGCCAGATGAACTGCGTGCCCAAATTCAGCCATTACACGCTATGATTAAAGCGTTGGGTATCCCTCTCATTTCTATTGAAGGCGTGGAAGCAGATGATGTGATTGGGACGCTAGCGGTACAAGCGGCAAAAGATGGTAAGGATGTACTAATCAGCACCGGCGATAAAGATATGGCGCAGTTGGTGAATGAACATATTATGCTGATTAACACCATGAATAATACATTGCTCGATCGTGATGGCGTGGTTGAAAAATATGGCATTCCGCCGGAGCTTATTATTGATTATCTCGCTCTGCTAGGCGATAGCTCAGATAATATCCCTGGGGTAAAAGGTGTAGGCGAGAAAACAGCCATTGCGTTATTGCAAGGTATTGGCTCAATGCAAGAAATTTATGCGAACCTAGATAAAGTGGCAACGCTTAGCTTTCGTGGGGCAAAAACATTTGCGCCTAAATTAGCGGCAGAAAAGGCGATGGCAGATCTCTCTTATACCCTTGCAACCATTAAAACCGATGTTGAATTAGCACTTAGCCATGATCAGCTCATTCCCCAACCACAAAATCGCGATGTACTAATGGAACTATTCGGACGTTACGAATTTAAACGTTGGCTCAATGAAGTGATGGGAGACAGTAATCCTGTTACTCAAGGCAGCAAGGAGAAAATAGCGAACAAGTATTCCGTAACGCAAGTGGTGGTTTCTGAAGAAAAATTTGCAAAAATAACATTAGATCGTAGCGCTTACCAATGTGTTAATAATGCAGAATTATTTGAACAATGGTTAGGAAAACTACAGCGTGCGAAATTAATTGCCGTAGATACTGAAACCGATAGCTTAGAAGCCGTATCTGCCAATTTAGTGGGTATTTCTTTTGCGCTTGAAAATGGTGAGGCGTGTTATATTCCTTTGCAACATCAGGGCATACAAGCGACCCAGAGTGATTTATTTGCAGATGATGAGCCACAAATAGGACTATTACCTAATCAGCTTGATTTAAACGAGACGCTCGTCCAATTAAAAGCTATTCTAGAAAACCCTCAGATCCAAAAAATTGGTCAGAATATTAAATATGATTTGACCATTTTTGCCCAGCACGGTATTGAACTACAAGACGTTGCTTTTGATACTATGCTTGAATCTTATACGCTTAATAGTACTGGGCGACACAATATGGATGATCTTGCTGATCGTTATTTAGGGCATAAAACGATTTCATTTGAAGAGTTAGCTGGTAAAGGCAAAAATCAGCTCACATTTGACCAAATTGAACTGGATAAAGCAACAGAATATGCGGCTGAAGATGCGGATATTACGATGAAGTTGCATCAAGTTCTCTCAAGCGAGTTGGCAAAAGAACCAAGTCTGAAAAAGTTGTTCTCAGAAATAGAAATGCCTCTAGTTTCTGTGTTATCACGAGTAGAACGTAATGGCGTATTAATTGATCCACAACGTTTACTTACCCAATCCAGAGAAATTGAACAGCGTCTTTCGGCGCTGGAAATGGCAGTGCATCGTGAGGCAGATGAGGTATTTAATCTCGCTTCAACTAAGCAGTTACAAGAGGTTTTATTTGATAAACTGGGATTGCCGGTGATTAAGAAAACGCCAAAAGGAGCACCATCAACGAATGAGGAAGTGTTAGAAGAACTTGCTCAAATGGGGCATGCTGTGCCGAAATTGATTATTGAACATCGAGGTTTAAGTAAGTTGAAATCAACTTATACTGATAAATTGCCACAGATGATTAATCAAAAAACAGGTAGAGTTCATACCTCTTATCATCAAGCGGTAACTGCAACAGGGCGGCTTTCTTCAAGTGATCCAAACTTGCAAAATATTCCTATCCGTAATGAAGAGGGCAGACGTATTCGCCAAGCTTTTATTCCTCGTGAAGGTTACGTCATACTTGCGGCCGACTATTCGCAAATTGAATTACGGATTATGGCACATCTTGCTAATGACCAAATGATGATTCAAGCCTTTGCTCAAGGGCAAGATATTCACCGAGCGACAGCTTCTGAAATTTTTGGTGTCTCTTTGGCTGAAGTGAGCAGTGAACAGCGCCGTAGTGCTAAGGCGATTAACTTTGGCTTGATTTATGGCATGTCTGCTTTTGGCTTGTCTAACCAGCTTGGCATTGGGCGTAAAGAGGCTCAAGAATATATAGACAAATATTTCCTGCGTTATCCTGCAGTTCAACAATTTATGCTTGATATTCGAGAAAAAGCAGCAGAGAAAGGTTATGTGGAAACACTGTTTGGGCGTCGTTTATATTTGCCAGAGATTAATTCCAGTAATCAAATTCGCCGTAAAGCGGCAGAACGTTTAGCGATTAACGCACCAATGCAGGGAACGGCAGCAGATATTATTAAAGTCGCAATGATTGGTATTGATAAAGCAATTCAAGGTTGTGATGATATTTTTATGATCATGCAAGTGCATGATGAATTGGTTTTTGAAGTCAGAGCGGATCGAGTAGAGCACTATACGGCTTTAATTAAAGCAGAAATGGAAAAAGCGATTGTGCTGAAAGTGCCACTTATTGCAGAGGTAGGGATTGGGCTGAATTGGGATGAGGCTCATTAATTATGCGTTGATACACGGCGGGGAGACCCCGCCGTTTGCATTTTTATAAAAGTTTTTAGGTTACAGAACTTTGACAATAGCTGAACAGAGCGCATCAATATTTTCATCTGTGATGCCTGCAACATTGATTCGGCCAGATCGAACCGCATAAATTGCAAACTCTTCGCGAAGTCTATCAACTTGCTCAGGGCTTAAGCCACTAAATGAGAACATACCATTCTGGGCAATAATAAAATCAAAATTTTGTGTTGCACCTTTTTCCTTTAATAGCTGTACAAATTTGGTACGCATTGCTTTAATGCGATTACGCATTTCAGCTAATTCAGCAACCCAATCTGCTTTTAACTGTGGATCAGCGAGTACGGTTGCAACCGCGCTTGCACCATGTGATGAAGGGTTAGAGTAGAGTACACGGATAATTGATTTCACTTGGCTGAAGGCATTATTGGCAATCTCTGCGTTATCTGCAACTAAAGTAAAAGCACCTACGCGCTCATTGTATAAGCCAAAGTTTTTTGAGTAAGAACTTGAAATAAGCACTTCTCGATGATTTTTCACAAAGGTGCGTAAGCCAAACGCATCTTCTTCTAAGCCATTTGCAAAGCCTTGGTAAGCAAAATCAAACAATGGTAGCCAGCCTTTTTCTGCTGACATCTCGGCTAAGGTTTGCCATTGCTCTGGGGTTGGGTCGATACCTGTTGGGTTATGGCAGCAACCGTGGAATAGCACCACATCACCGTGTCCAGCCTGAGAAAGATCCGCAATTAAGTTATCCCAGTCAAGCGCCTTGGTTTCTTTATTATAATAGCGGTATTCTTTGATATTCATGCCTACTGCATTGAAAATCGCATTATGATTTGGCCATGTTGGCGTAGAAATCCATATATTCTGTGCAGAAGTCTGGCGTTTGATAAATTCCGCGGCAATGCGTAGTGCACCTGTACCACCAAGGCTTTGCGCTGTTTTCGCTCTGCCTTCTTTAATGACATCAGCATTTTCACCGAATAATAGTGCTTGAGTTTGAGCATTAAAATCTGCGATGCCATCAATAGTTAAATAATTTTTGGTATTTTCTTGAGCAAGTAAGCGTGTTTCCGCTTCTTTTACTGCTTTTACAATCGGGGTTTGACCATTAGCATCTTTATAGACCCCAATACCTAAATTGATTTTTTCGGCACGGGTTTCAGCTTTAAAGGCTTCGCCTAAACCTAAAATAGGATCGGCAGGAGCGGCTTGGATATGACTGAACATTGACATTGTGTTTCCTTATTAATTTTTTGAGTGAAAAAACCCAGAATTTATACGACTAAATGCTTGGTTTTGCAAGTCACAAGCGCTGTTTTTCTGCAGATTTTTTGCAAAATTTACCGTGCTTACTAATTAATTTGAATTATGGTTAGACTATTGTATCCTGTGTTTAACAACCATGTCATAAAACGGAGTTTTAAAAAGAGGAAGTTATGCCAATTAGACATAATCATGCTGAGCAACAATTTATATATATAACTGAAGAGGATATTCCAGCGGGTAAGCTTAGCTATCGTTATTTATCGGATGATACGATTGATGCTTATCACACTCGTGTTTTTGATGAATTTCAAGGGAAAGGGATAGCAGGGGAGTTATATAACGCATTGATTACATTTGCACTGGCGCAAAATTTGCGAATTAAACCAAGTTGTAGTTATATTGAGCTGCGTATGCGAAGAAGTCACCCAGAATTAATTGCTTAAGCGTTGGCATAGCAGTATGCAAAAATTAAGGGGACACTGCTAAATTGTCCCCTATGTAGCTATTTTTTACTTATTGCCCCTAAAATACCCCGCATAATTTGCTTGGTCACTTGATTACGCAAATTACGACCAACAGATTTGGCGACATTGCCCACTAGCTGTTCTGCCACGGTTTGGTCTTTTTTCTTCTTCGTGCCAAAAATAGCGCCTAAGAACCCACCAAGAATACTTTCTTCTTCCTGTTTGGCAGCTTCTGTAGCCTGTTGCACTGCTTGAGTTTGGGCATTTAATACTTCATAAGCAGATTCATTATCAACATATTGGCTATAGTGTAGATAGAGATCATCTTGCTTAACTAAACTTAAACGCTCATTTTCGCTTAATGGCGAGAGCTGGCTTTGTGGCGGATAAATATACGCAATTTCAACTGGCGTTGGCATACCTTTTTCATCTAAGACCGAAATTAATGCCTCTCCTACGCCTAATTGCGTGATGGCTTCAACCACATTGACATTTGGATTAGCCCGGAAGGTTTCTGCTGCGGCTTTTACTGCTTTTTGATCTTTAGGAGTAAAGGCACGTAAGGCATGTTGAATACGGTTACCAAGCTGACCAAGCACACTTTCGGGCAAATCGAGCGGATTTTGAGTGACAAAATAAACCCCAACACCTTTAGAGCGGATTAATCGCACGACTTGCTCAATTTTATCGACTAGCACTTTGGGCGCACCATCAAAGAGTAAATGCGCTTCGTCAAAAAATAGCACAAATTTCGGTTTCTCAGGGTCGCCTACTTCAGGTAGTTGCTCAAACATTTTTGCCATAAACCAGAGCAAGAATGCGCCATACATTTTTGGTGAGTTGATCAGTTTTTCTGAATTTAACACATTGATCACGCCTCGCCCATCTCGGGTTTGAAACCAGTCTTGTAAATCTAGCGCTGGCTCACCAAATAGGCTGGTTGCACCTTCATTTTCTAGTGCGAGCAAGGCGCGTTGAATTGCACCAACACTAGCCGCTGAGACGTTGCCGTATTCTACTTGGAAGGTTTTTGCATTTTCAGCGACAAATTTCAGCATCGCTCGCAGATCTTTAAGATCAATTAATAACAAACCTTTATCGTCAGCAACACGGAAGACCAAATTGAGCAGCCCCTCTTGGGTATCATTCAAATTAAGTAAACGAGCCAGCAGCATCGGGCCCATTTCAGAAATTGTGGTGCGCAGCGGAATACCCGTTTCACCGAATACGTCCCAATAAGAGACCGGGAAACCATTGAGGTAACTTTCTCCGCCTAAATCAAATTGCTCAATACGTTCTGCAATTTTTCCGGAAAAATTGCCCGCTTGCACTAAGCCAGAAAGATCCCCTTTTACATCGACTAAAAAAACGGGAACACCATCATTACTAAAGGTTTCCGCAAGTTTACGTAAAGTAACCGTTTTTCCTGTACCGGTCGCACCGGCAATTAAGCCATGACGGTTTGCCATTTTGGCAGTGAGAGAAATAGGTGTGCCCGTTTTGCCATGGGCGATAGCGTAGTTCATAGTTAATCCTTATTAAACCGAACAAGCGGTTAAGTTTATGCAAAATTTTGCAAATTAGCGTATGCCTTGATTAAAACCTCGTTGCCAATTCTGTTTGAAATGTGTTGGCAGGCTTGCAGCTGTGTAGCCACAATAATTTAAGCGTTGTTGGTACATCTGTTGCTGTTGATTTGCAAAAGATTTTCCCACACGATAACCATCAATATACCAGTCATCACTATCACGACATTGTGTCGTATTTATCCGCTTCGTTGTTGGTTTTGCCGCTTGTTTATTGTGAACAGTAGCGACTGTTTGCGGTTGTGTTCTGAGGTATCGTTCGTAATCTGCGCTATGTGTTTTGACAACAGCCACAGGCTTATTTTCTGGTTGTTTAAAATTTTCTGCTAAAAAGGTTTCAAGAGATTGGCAGCCCGTCAGTAGGGCTGCAGAATAAATTAAGCTTAATTTCAAGTATTGCATTGCTATTAGCGTTTACGGTTATTGATTGGTAAGCGACGTGTTCTGTTTTTAGCCTTCACTTTGGGTAACGGGAATAAGGCTTCACTATCATACTGGCTAACTGGAATTGCATGTCCAATGTAGGCTTCAATTGCAGGCAAATTAACAGCATAGCGTTCACAAGCAAAGCTTATGGATTTGCCACTTTCGCCAGCTCGTCCTGTGCGACCAATACGGTGAACATAATCTTCACGATCATCTGGGAGATCGTAATTGAACACGTGAGTAACATCAGGAATATGCAGACCACGAGCCGCCACGTCGGTTGCCACTAGAATATCTAATTCGCCACGGGTGAAACTTTCGAGTAAAGCAAGACGTTTCTTTTGTGCAATATCGCCAGTTAAAATGCCAACACGATGCCCATCTGCGAGTAAATATTGCCATACTTCTTCACATTTGTGTTTGGTGTTGGCGAACACAATGCAACGTTCAGGCCATTCTTCTTCCATTAAGGTGAGTAATAATGCCATTTTATCTTCGTTAGAAGGATAGAAGAGTTCTTCCTGAATACGGTGTCCTGTGCGTTGTTGAGGCTCAATTTCAACATATTCAGCGTTATGCATGTCTTCATAGGCAAGCTCACGTACTCGGGGAGAAAGTGTTGCTGAAAACAGCATTGTTAAGCGTTGAGCCGGTTCAGGGCATTTACGCATTAAATAACGAATATCTTTGATAAAACCAAGATCAAACATTCGATCTGCCTCATCTAATACAATCACTTGTATTGCGTTTAGATTTATTACCCCTTGTTTGACATAATCAATTACACGCCCAGTCGTGCCAACCAAAATATCGACACCTTTTTCAATTGCCTGTAGCTGTTTATCATAACCATCACCACCATAGGCAAGCGCAAGCTTAAAGCCAGAGTGTTTGATGAGCAGCGATGCATCTGAGGCAATTTGTACTGCTAGTTCACGAGTTGGGGCAAGAATTAAGGCTCTTGGCTGGTTTTTTTCTGTTTGAATATCGTTATTGAGTAAGTGGTGAACGGTTGCGACTAAAAAAGCAAGTGTTTTGCCAGTACCCGTTTGTGCCTGTCCTGCAATATCTTGTCCTGCAAGGGTATGAGGTAAGGTTTTAGCTTGAATTGGAGTACAAAATTCAAAGCCTTTGCTATCTAATGCAGCCAGCACTCGCTCATGAATAGGAAAATCGCTAAAACGTTGTTCTGTAAGGTGTTTTGACATAATTTTGTTCTTTTGCAAAAAATTGTGAAGTTTTAACCGCTTGTTTGGCGGAAAATTATGGGAAAGATAGCATAAAAGGGGAACCTTGAGTAGAGCTCAATAAAGCAGATATTGCAGTTTAGCGCTTTTGTGATTTCAACAGCGCTGAATAACATAGTTCTCTTTGTTTTTATTTTTGAGTAGAATCTTAGCAACTGTATCTCCCCAAAATTTTTGGCAAGATACAGTTGCTAAGTATTCTTTTTAATATAGGAAAATGCCATGACAACATCAATTACCCTTAAAAACCGCCATTTCTTGCGTTTAATGGATTTTACTCCTGCCGAAATTCAATTCTTATTAGCGCTTTCCGCTAAACTTAAAGCGGATAAAAAAGCGGGCAAGGAAGCAAAAACCTTGCAAGGCAAAAATATTGCACTGATTTTTGAAAAATCTTCTACTCGCACTCGTTGCGCCTTTGAAGTAAGCGCATTTGATCAAGGCGCAAATGTCAGTTATATCGGGCCTTCTGGTTCGCAAATAGGGCATAAGGAGTCAATGAAAGATACCGCGCGCGTGTTGGGTAGAATGTATGACGGCATTCAATATCGTGGTTATGGGCAAGCATTGGTACAAACATTGGCAGATTTCTCGGGTGTACCAGTGTGGAATGGTTTAACAGATGAGTTTCATCCAACGCAAATTTTGGCGGACTTTTTAACAATGCTGGAGCATTGCAACAAGCCGCTAAATCAAATCAAAATGGCATATCTTGGTGATGCGCGCAATAATATGGGTAACTCTTTTGTGGAAGGCGCAGCACTAATGGGGGTAGATTTACGCTTAGTTGCACCGAAACAGTTTTTTCCTGAACAGGCATTATTAGATGAAGTTGCTGAGCAAGCGGTTAAAAGTGGGGCAAAAATTACTTGCACCGAGGATGTGGCTGAAGGGGTTAAAGATGTGGATTTTATCTATACAGATGTATGGGTTTCCATGGGCGAGCCTGAATCAGCTTGGGTGGAACGTATTGCATTGATGAAACCTTACCAAGTAAATGCAGAATTAATGGCAAAAACGGGTAATCCTAATACGAAATTTATGCATTGCTTACCCGCATTCCATGATGATCAAACAGTGCTGGGTAAAGAGATTGCCGAGAAATATGGTATGAATGGCTTGGAAGTGAGTGATGAAGTGTTTGAAAGTGAAGCATCAATCGTGTTTGATGAAGCTGAAAACCGTATGCACACCATTAAAGCGGTTATGGTGGCAACATTAGGCAATTTTGAATACCCGATGAGTTAATTTCATATAAAAAGCACTACCGCAAAAATAGAAAAATGCGTAAAATATGCAGGAATCTTGCTTACGCAAACGATTACTTAATTAAATTATCAACAAATCAGGAGTATGCCCAATGTTAAATCGTTCAATGAACATTAAAGATTTTGACCCTGTTTTATGGCAGGCAATCCAAGATGAAAATACCCGTCAAGAAGAGCATATCGAACTGATTGCTTCTGAAAACTACGCCAGCCCACGAGTGATGGAAGCGCAAGGCTCACAATTTACGAATAAATACGCAGAGGGCTACCCAGGTAAACGCTATTATGGTGGATGCGAGTATGCTGATATTGTCGAGCAATTAGCGATTGACCGAGCAAAAGAGCTATTTGATTGTGATTATGCTAACGTTCAGCCACATTCTGGTTCGCAAGCAAATGCGGCAGTTTATGGCGCGTTATTACAACCATTAGATACTATTTTAGGTATGAGTCTTGCCCATGGTGGACACTTAACGCACGGCGCAAGCGTCAGTTTCTCAGGCAAAATTTACAAAGCGTTTCAATATGGGATTACCGATGAAGGCGTGATTGATTACGAAGCGTTACGTCAACAAGCGTTAGAAGTGAAGCCTAAAATGATCGTAGGCGGTTTTTCAGCATATTCGCAAGTAGTAGATTGGGCAAAAATGCGTGAAATTGCGGATGAAGTTGGCGCTTATTTATTTGTGGATATGGCGCATGTTGCAGGTTTAATTGCCGCAGGTGTTTACCCAAGCCCATTGCCACATGCTCATGTGGTGACGACTACAACGCATAAAACGTTGGGAGGACCGCGTGGTGGTTTAATTCTTTCAAATGCAAAAGATGAAGAACTTTATAAAAAGCTACAAAGCTCCGTGTTTCCTGCTAATCAAGGTGGGCCATTAGTTCATGTGATAGCAGCAAAAGCAGTCTGTTTCAAAGAAGCCTTAGAGCCTGAATACAAAGTGTATCAACAGCAAGTAGTGAAAAATGCAAAAGCAATGGTGGAGGTGTTTAAGCAGCGTGGCTATAACGTTGTCTCAAACGGTACAGAAAACCACCTATTCTTAGTTGATTTAGTCAGTCATAATTTAACCGGTAAGGCTGCAGATGCGGCTCTCGGTAAGGCGAACATTACTGTAAACAAGAATGCAGTACCAAATGATCCACAAAAACCATTTGTGACTTCGGGTATTCGTGTAGGAACTCCGGCGGTGACTCGTCGTGGTTTTAAAGAAGCTGAAGTGGCGGAATTAGCCGGCTGGATGTGTGATGTGTTAGATGCTTGTGGTAAAGAAAATGAAGCGCAGGTGATCGACGCAACCAAGGCGAAAGTGCTGGAAATTTGTCAGCGTTTACCTGTTTATCCTGCATAAGCAAGCGGCTGTTTTTACGAAAAATTTTACAAAAGCCCCGAGGATTCGGGGCTTGCTTTTTGAGAGAATAATGGGCTATTTCTTATTTGGTTATTTTATTTGGATTAATAGCTTGGCGTGGTATTTGATGTATACCGATAAGCGAAAAGCGATGAAAAACGCATGGCGTGTTCCAGAAAGTCATTTACTGGTTTTTGCCCTTGTTGGTGGTTTTATTGGTATATACCTCGGGATGAAATATAACCGACATAAAACGAAACATTGGCAGTTTCATGTTGCTGTAATTTTCTCGGCTTTTCTGTGGCTGCTTGCGATTCCTGCATTCTATCTTTATTTACAGGTTTAGATGTGATACATCATTAAATTGTACTAACGAGGCTTTGCCCTGTTCAACCTGTACGACATTAATCGCAGTATTCATTACAAATTCATGTTTTTCAAGATTACGGAATTCTCGCCAAGGTAAGCCTTTTAGCACAGCGGTAAGCAGGGTCAATGTCATTCCATGGGAAACAATCAAAACGTTATCGCCATCTTGATGGCGTTGTACAATTTGCTCAAATGCTTGGGTCGCACGCTGATAAAGTTGTTCAATAATTTCGCCTTGGCTTTCAATTGCTTGATATTCGGCTGGTTTAGTACGCAGTAGTTTATATTCAGGGTGTTCTGCAAGATCAACGGATTTCTTGCCTTCCCATAAGCCGAAATCGAATTCATTTAAGCCACGATGATGAAAATGTGGAATCGTGCGATCGCCAATAATGTAATCTGCGGTATCTTGAGCGCGTTTTTGCAAACTAGAATAGCACGCTGAAAATGGAATATGGCTAAGGGCTTGCCCTGTCGTTTTTGCACCAAGAATGCCTTCCTCCACTAAATTTGAATTTTGAGAACCTTGTAGTCTGCCCTCTAAATTCCATTCGGTTTTACCGTGGCGGATTAAATAAATATTAATGGACATTTTGTTTTCCTTCGTATTTTTATTAAAATGTGCTAAAAATCAAGCATGCTAGGTATATCTAGCACAACCTTTATTAGTATAACAAAGTATGTGCAATTCTCAATTTCCTGTCATTTTCCAACATTCTGATTTTGTGATAATTAACAAACCTGCGGGTATCAGTGTGCATCGTGATGAGCAAGCGATAGGATTATGCGAAAATCTTGCAAAGCAGCTTAATGTGCCACAAGTCTGGCTTGTTCATCGTTTAGATAAAGTTACTTCTGGCTTGTTGATTTTTGCTTTAAATAAAGAAGCTGCCGCTTATTTTTATCAGCTGTTTGAACATCAACAGATTCAGAAGACTTATTGGGCATTAGCAACGGATAAGCCAAAGAAAAAACAAGGCACAATTATTGGTGACATGCAAAAGAGCCGTAATGGGGCTTGGAAATTATGCCATAGTAAAGAAAACCCCGCGATCACTCGCTTTTGTTCACGGAGCCTTGAGCCGAATCTTCGCCATTTTATTTTACAACCTAAAACAGGCAAAACCCACCAGCTACGGGTAGCAATGAAAAGCCTTGGTAGTCCAATTCTAGGCGATACGCTATATGCAGGAACGGTTTCGGATCGCGTTTATCTGCATGCCTATCAATTAGATTTTCTATATCAAGGCGAACAGATTACTGTTTCTACATTGCCCGATATGGCAAGCGGTCAATTTTGGCAAAAAATCTGCAAAGAGGGATGATCAATAGTATTCATCATTTAATTCATCAAATGCTGAGCCTTCTTCAAATAGGCTTTCCATAAATTCGGCAACAGTTTTCTTTCCCTCTTTGCCTAAGCCAAAAACATTAATATCGCTGATTGAGGAGGATTTCCGTACGCGGACAATCGCTTGTGGAAATTCTTCCCCCACACGCTGTTCAACAATTTCCATCATTCTGGCAAATTTGTTTTCTTCCATCTTCTGCATATTCGCAATACGGATATCAATAGTTGCGGTCATACTATTCCTCTGGTTATTTATATACTGAATTAATAAACAGTATAACCGAAAAATAAAACCTGTCAATAAATACAGTAGGTTGTTTTAGATCAATATTTATAGAAAGAGGCTAAGTATTTAAGCTGAAAAGTTTCTGACAAATCTTAATTTTTTTGACATTTGTCAAATAAAAATCGGATTCCACTCTTTAGAATGGCAACAACTTTAACAAAGGTTACAACTTAGTAACCATAATCATAAGGATGGTAAAAATGAAAAAAACAACATTAGCACTTATGTTAGGTTCTGCTTTAGTAGCAGGTTCAGCAATGGCTCACGAGGCAGGTTCAACACACTTCCGTGTAGGTGGTGTTTTTGTCAATGCAAATTCTCATTCTAAAACAACAACATCCACTGAGGTAAAATTAGATGTACGTGACAACCAACAATTAGGTTTAACGGCAACCTATATGTTTACTGACAATATCGGTGTGGAATTATTAGGTGCAACACCATTCTCTCACAGTATTGATGCAACAGTACCGGCAGTTAATGCAGTATTGAATAAAGCAGTAAAAGTAAAACACTTACCACCAAGTCTTTATATGCAATACTATTTCTTAGATAAAGATGCAGCTGCTCGTCCGTATTTAGGTGCAGGTGTAAATTATACTCGTTTCTTTAATGCAAAAGCACAATATGATGCGATTAGTAATTTAGATGTGAAAAAACATTCGTTTGGTCCAGTAGTAAACGGTGGTATTGATATTAAAGTTGCTGATAATGTATATTTGAATGCAGCGATGTGGTATACCCATATTCGTACAAAAGCAAAATTTACTACAACAGGCATTCCAGCAGAAGGTGTAGTGTTAGATCACGAAGTAAAAATCAAGCTTGATCCAGTTATCTACTTTGCAGGTTTAACTTACAAATTCTAAATTTATTAGAAAGCAAAACGCCAGCGTTAAGCTGGCGTTTTGCTTTGGCGTTATTCCCACTCAATGGTCGCAGGTGGTTTACCTGAGACATCATAAACAACACGAGAAACACCGTGTACTTCGTTGATAATACGATTAGAGATTTTGCCGAGTAAATCATATGGCAGATGCGCCCAGTGAGCGGTCATAAAGTCAATGGTTTGCACTGCACGTAGTGAAAGCACCCAATCATATTTACGCCCATCGCCCATCACACCGACAGATTTTACAGGTAGGAATACGGTAAACGCTTGGCTGACTTGGTAGTACCAATCTGCATTGTGTAATTCTTCCATAAAAATTGCATCGGCTTGGCGTAGAATATCGCAGTATTCTTTTTTCACTTCGCCTAATACACGCACGCCTAAGCCCGGTCCAGGGAATGGGTGGCGGTTGAGCATTTCTGCAGGTAAGCCGAGCGCTAAGCCAATTTTACGCACTTCATCTTTAAAGAGTTCACGCAGCGGTTCCACTAAGCCTAATTTCATATAATCAGGTAAGCCGCCGACATTGTGGTGCGATTTGATCACGTGGGCTTTACCGGTTTTGCTGGCAGCAGATTCAATCACATCAGGATAAATTGTGCCTTGTGCTAACCATTTCACAGACGGCAGTTTTTTAGATTCATCATCAAATACATCAACGAAAACTTTACCAATAATTTTGCGTTTCGCTTCTGGCTCATCAACGCCTGCTAATTCATTCAGGAAACGATCCTCGGCATTCACACGCACAATGTTTAAGCCAAATTTATCGCCAAACATTTCCATCACTTGATCGCCTTCATTTAAGCGGAGCAAGCCGTTATCCACAAATACGCAGTGTAGGTTTCGGCCGATGGCACGGTGTAGGAGGAGGGCTGTAACAGAGGAATCCACCCCGCCAGATAATCCTAAGATCACTTCATCATTGCCCACTTGTTCACGAATGCGTTTTACTGCATCTTCAATAATGTTTTCTGCAGTCCAGTTTGTTTCACAACCGCAAATGTTTACCACAAAGTTTTGTAATAATTCCAAGCCTTTTTTGGTGTGGGTTACTTCTGGGTGGAATTGCACGCCATAGAATTTACGGCTTTCATCAGACATCGCCGCAATCGGGCAGGTTGGTGTTTTGGCCGTCACGTGGAAATTGGTTGGTAATTGTGTCACTTTATCGCCGTGGCTCATCCAAACATCGAGCTGTTTGCAAGCGGTTGGATTTTCCAATAAATCTGCAAAAAGGCTATCTTGATTTGCCACTTCAACCGCCGCATAGCCAAATTCACGGTGATCGGAATTTTCGGTTAAACCGCCTAATTGCATTGCCATGGTTTGCATACCGTAGCAAATCCCTAATACAGGCACGCCAGCGTTAAACACATATTCAGGCGCACGAGGACTGTTTGCCTCAGTGGTACTTTCAGGGCCGCCTGAAAGGATAATCCCTGTCGGGTTAAATTCACGAATTTGCGCTTCGGTTACGTCCCAAGCCCAAAGCTCGCAATACACTCCAATTTCCCGCACTCGGCGAGCGATCAACTGGGTGTATTGTGAACCGAAGTCTAAGATTAAAATTTTGTGATGGTGGATGTTTGTCATGATGGTTTCTCTTTGTTTAAATAAAGCGGTAGGGGGGATTGAATAATCCTTAAAAAGCTTGTTAGTAGCAGAGCGGCTTAGCGCCTTTAAGATTGGTATAGGTTAAAATCAGTGGGTGAGCTTGTTCGAAGCTCTGTTTTGCTTGAAATCTTTGGGCATTGAGTTGCAGAATTTCGTATTTAGCAAAGGGTTTTTTCTCTGCATCAAGCAGTGTAAATAGATTTTCCTTTATCGGGCTAAGATAGACGGTTTCAGTTTCATTTAATGAATAAGAGCCATCTTGAAAATTGCAGCTATAATCGTAGATTTTAACCAAGCCGTTAGGATGGAATTTTAAAACACGATACTGATTTTCTACAGGTTGCATCGCCCAATAGCCTTGATAAATTTCAGCTTTCAGGTCTTTAGCGTTAAAGGATGAAGTGCTACTACAAGCGGTTAAAATTAAGCTAGATAATGCAAAGCTTACAATAGATGAATATTTCATTTGGGAAACAGGGTGAAAATAAAAGTATATTGTACCTGATAATCAGCAAATAGGGCGGAGTAGTACACTCCGCCGATATTTTTTAATTTGAACGATAGTTCGGTGCTTCTTTGGTAATGGTTACATCGTGAACGTGGCTCTCCTTAATGCCTGCACCGCTGATGCGTACAAATTGTGCTTTGGTACGGAGTTCTTCAATGGTGGCACAGCCCGTTAAGCCCATACAAGAACGCAAGCCCCCCATTTGTTGGTGGATAATCTCTTTTAAGTAGCCTTTGTAAGGGATACGCCCTTCAATGCCTTCAGGCACTAATTTATCAGCAGCATTGTCCGATTGGAAATAGCGATCTGATGAGCCTTTCGCCATAGCGCCGAGCGAGCCCATACCACGATATGATTTAAATGCACGACCTTGGTATAGTTCAATTTCCCCAGGGGCTTCTTCTGTACCTGCAAACATTGAACCGACCATCACGCAGCTTGCTCCCGCCGCAATGGCTTTAGCGATGTCACCAGAGTAGCGGATACCGCCATCGGCAATCACAGGAATGCCACGCTCTTTTAATGCTGCTGCAGCATCAGCAATCGCGGTAATTTGTGGCACGCCCACACCGGTTACGATACGAGTAGTACAGATTGAGCCTGGTCCAATCCCCACTTTTACTGCACTTGCACCTGCATCAGCCAGAGCAAGTGCCCCTTCGGCAGTGGCAATGTTACCTGCAATAATTGGTAAATTAGGATATTTCGCACGGGTTTCACGTACACGTTGTAAAACGCCTTCAGAGTGACCGTGTGAGCTATCGATGAGTAATACGTCCACACCAGCTTCGACTAATGCCGCAATACGTTCTTCGTTACCAGGGCCTGCGCCAACTGCAGCACCAACACGTAAGCGACCAAATTCATCTTTACATGCATTTGGTTTACTTTCCGCTTTTTGGAAATCTTTCACCGTGATCATGCCTTTGAGTTTGAAATTATCGTCTACCATTAACACTTTTTCGATACGATTTTCGTGCATCAATTCCAAAATATCTTCACGGCTGGTACCTTCTTTCACGGTAACAAGGCGATCTTTCGGTGTCATCATTTCAGCAACAGTTTTATTAAGATCTTTCACAAAGCGGGTATCTCGTCCGGTCACAATGCCGACTAAATCACCATGACTATCCACAACTGGATAACCTTGCCAACCGTTTTTCTTGGCTAACTCAGAAAGTTCACGCAAAGTTAATTCTGGGCTAACGGTTACTGGCTCGGTGATAATGCCATTTTCAAATTTTTTCACACGGCGAACACGATCCGCTTGGCGCTCAATCGACATATTTTTATGGATAAATCCAATACCGCCTTCTTGAGCGAGGGAAATTGCAAGTTTAGCTTCAGTTACCGTATCCATTGCGGCTGAAAGCATTGGGATATTGAGCGTAATGTCTTTGGTGAGTTGAGTAGAGAGGTTGGCTGTATTGGGAAGCACAGTAGAATGTGCAGGGACAAGAAGTACATCATCAAAGGTAAGTGCTTCTTTTGCGATTCTAAGCATTGCAATAGTTCCTTAAATTTAAAAGTTTGAAAAGTAAATTGGGAAAAATTGCGGGCGGATTATACAGATTGGAATTAAGCTTGTAAAATAAAAAATGAGCAAATGCAAACGTTTTCGTTGCTTTTTAAGCTGTAAAAGAATGAAAAAAACGCAAGCGGATCGTTTTTGCAAAAATTTTACAAGAAACGAGCGCTTGCGTTGCGTTAATAAGGCACTAAACAATTTCGTGATATAACTCTTGATATTGCTGTGCCACCTTTGCCCAACCAAAATCTTGTGCCAGTGCATTTTGACGCACACTGGACCAGAGTTTATTTTTCTTCCATAAATTAATTGCCCGATAAACAGCATCAGCAAAGGCATCGGCGCTTGGGTAATCAAAGACAAAACCTGTTGCGCTGCGGTTTTCGATGGTTTCTTTATGGCTATCGACAACGGTATCGGCTAATCCACCGGTGCGGCGAACTAATGGCAATGTTCCGTATTTTAAGCCGTAAAGCTGAGTTAAACCGCAAGGCTCGAAACGGCTTGGTACTAAAATCACATCACCGCCGGCAATAATTTGGTGTGAAAGTGCTTCATCATAGCCAATTTTGATGCCAATTTTGTCTGGATAGCGGGATTGTGCTTCACGCAATGCCCATTCTAAATCAGGGGAACCACTGCCAAGAACGATGATTTGTACATCTTGTTGCATAATTTCATCAATTTTGGCAAGCAGGAAATCTGCGCCTTTTTGTTCGGTTAGACGTGTAACCATAACAAAGAGCAGTGCATCTTTATTTTCAGGTAAACTAAAGTAACGCTGTAATTCAGCTTTGTTTTTCGCTTTGCCATGCATATAGTTTGGGCGATAGTTTGCGACGATATTGGCATCACTTTCTGGGTTCCATACTTCTTCATCAACACCATTTAAAATCCCGCGTAATCTGCCTTCAGCTTGGCGTGTTTGTAATAATCCATGCAAGCCAGCACCGGCGATGGGTTCGGTAATTTCACGGGCATAAGTTGGGCTAACAGTGGTGATTTTATCTGAGAAGTATAAACCTGATTTTAGGTAGGACATTTCACCATAAAATTCTAAGCCATTTGGGTGGAAAAATTCCCAAGGCAAGCCAAGCTCTCCAATATGATAGGCTTGGAATCGTCCAAGATAGGCAATGTTATGAATAGTAAAGACGCTTTTAACGGGACTATTCCAACTTTTTAAGTAAGCACAAGCTAAACCTGCTTGCCAATCATGAGCGTGTAACACATCCGCTCGTCCCCACCAGTGGTCTAAGCCTGAAGCAAGCTGTGCGCCAACTAAGCCAAGGAGTGCAAAACGTTTGTAGTTATCCCAGTAATCGTTATAGTTATCATCGTAATAAGGCAAACGGCGGGCGAAGAGGTGTGGCGCATCAATCAAATAAACGCCTAAGCCGTTAAATTCGGTATAGCGAATGGAGATCATTCCTGCAAAAGTGCCAATGTTTGCAACCTCAACACTGTCTCCCATTTTTTCTGCAACTTGTGGATAAAGTGGGAGCAACACCCGCACATCATTGCCTAATTTTTGCTGTGCGTAAGGAAGAGCCCCCATTACATCTGCTAATCCGCCAGTTTTGATAAGCGGATACATTTCCGAGCAAACATGTAAAATTTTCATTGAACTTAAACCTACGTTGATTTGTAAAATTTCTAGCCAAAAGAACCGCTTGTTTAGGGCAGGTTTGCACCCGCCCAAGAAGGAATGTTGTTTAAGCCTTATCTTTTGCCATTTTATCTAACATTTTTTGCGAGACAAGCACAATCCCGCCTTTGCTAATGCGGAAGTATTTCGCATCTTGTACGGCATCAACACCGATTTGTAAACCATCAGGAATAGTACAGTGGCGATCGATAACAGCACGTTTAATCACACAATTTTTACCAATATCGACTTGTGGCATAATCACCGCTTCTTCAATAACGGTTTCTTCTGCGACTGTTACACGGTTGAACAGTACTGATTTACTGATTTCGGCATCCGTGATTACACAGCCACCCGCAATAAGAGAATTATCAAGGGTTCTAGCGCGAGGTTTGTTATAGAAGAAACGAGCAGGTGCAGTTTGTTGTGGGCGTCCGTGGATTGGCCAAGACTCATCATATAAATCTAGCTGTGGTTTTTCACTCACAAGATCCATATGTGCAGCCCAATAGCTATCAATAGTGCCGACATCGCGCCAGTAAATTGCGCCTGTTGTATTACGACCTTCGCAAGAACGTTCGAATGGGTGGGCATAAATAACACCTTGCTCTACTGCTTTTGGAATAATGTCTTTACCAAAATCGTGTGAAGTGTTTGGATCGCTCACCTCATTTTCGAGCATTTCATAGAGATAATCTGCATCAAATACATAAATCCCCATAGACGCAAGTGATGAGTTTGGTTTGTCTGGCATCGCTGGTGGATCAGCTGGTTTTTCAACGAATGCTTGGACTTTCAGTTTTTCATTAACAGCCATTACACCAAATTCGGTTGCTTGTTCACGAGGGACTTCAATACAACCTACGGTACATTTTGCGCCAGAATCGACATGATCTTCTAACATTTTGTTGTAATTCATCTTATAGATATGGTCACCTGCGAGGATAATGACGTATTTTGGACGGTAGTGCGATTTCATCATTTCCATATTTTGATATACCGCATCGGCAGTGCCACGATACCACGTGTTCTCATCAATTTGCTGACGAGCAGGTAACATGTCGATATATTGATTACGCTCGTAAGGTAAGAAGGACCAACCACGTTGTAAATGGCGGAGAAGTGAGTGAGCAGCGTACTGAGTAATCACACCAACTTTAAGTAGATTAGAGTTGATACAGTTAGAGAGTGCGAAGTCGATAATACGGCGGCTACCTCCGAAATAAACGGCCGGTTTGGCACGTTTATCGGTGAGTTCATATAAGCGAGAGCCGCGTCCGCCGGCGAGAATTAACACTAGCGTTTGTCCTGTTAGGTTACGGCGTGAAGTAGTTTCTTGTGTGAGCATATTATGTCCTCCATCATTTGAAGAGTTTAATTTAATTCTTTTGCAGTACGCATACTCCAATATCCTTTAGAGCAACCGCAAGCGTATCCGTCAGCAGAGTCGTATTTTCTTTACCCAAAAGAATTTGCCATTTTCCCTTAGGCAGTAAGAACTGTTGCATGCTTTGTTTAGCATTGATCAAGAGCAACCATTTGTCTTCCAGCAGAATTTGTATGGCTTTTATTTGATTGTTATTCCAATCTGCTTGTTGTAGGGGAGTGCCATTTGTACTAAGCCAAGAGACGAGTTCGTTATCCCACCATTTGTGATAGCGCGATAACAATGGAATTTGTTTACGCAAAGCAATTAAGTTTGCCGTGTAATCTATCAATGAATGATCAGCGTTTTGCCAATCTAGCCAAGAAATCTCATTATCTTGACAATAACTATTGTTATTACCCTGCTGGCTATTACCCATTTCATCACCTGCAAGCAGCATTGGTGTGCCTGCAGACAGCAGGAGAGTTGCCAATAATGCACGGCGAGCATGGTTGCGTTTATCTAAAATAATAGGGTTATTACTCGCACCTTCTTCGCCAAAGTTATAGCTAAAATTGTGGTTATGTCCGTCCTGATTTTGTTCACCGTTTGCTGCATTATGTTTGTCGTTGTAACTCACTAAATCTTGCAGGGTGAAGCCATCGTGTGCGGTGATAAAATTAATACTGTTATAAGGTTTTTTTTGCTCACCGAATATGTCGTCGCTACCTGCAAAACGACGGGCAAAAACATCTAAACGCCCGCTTTGGTGTAAGAAAAAAGCTCGCATATCATCACGATAGCGATCATTCCATTCGGCAAAAGGCTTAGGGAAAGAACCGAGTTGGTAGCCATTAATGCCAATATCCCAAGGCTCAACAATCAGTTTTACGTGATCCAGCGTTGAGTTACTCATAATTGCGGTGAAAAATGCCGAACGATCTGAAAATGTTGGCGTTCTACCGAGTACGCCACCTAAATCAAAACGGAAACCATCGACATGGCACTCTTTAACCCAGTAGCAGAGGCAGTCAATGACCCAGCGTAATACGATTAAATCAGAAGAAACATTCAAGGTGTTACCACAACCGCTCCAGTTGTGATAATTACCATCTTCAGTTAGCCAGTAGTAGGCTTGATTATCAATTCCGCGTTGCGACAGCATCGGACCATCTTTGCCACCTTCCGCAGTATGGTTAAACACTACATCCATGATCACTTCAATTCCTTCCGCATGAAGCGTTTTAACGAGTTGTTTAAATTCCGTGAGTGGATCTTGTTTATTCGCGGCAAGTTTTGGATCAACGGCAAAATGACCAAGCACGTTATAGCCCCAGTAATTAGATAGCCCTAAGCGCTGTAAATGAGGCTCATCAATGTGGTAGGTGATTGGTAGAAGCTCAACTGCGGTAATTCCTAGTTTTTTTAAATAATTCACGGAAGCGGGGTGAGCCAAGCCAGCAAAAGTGCCTCGCAAATGTGGTGGCACAGCAGGATTCATTTGACTAAATCCTTTGACATGTGTTTCATAAATCACTGTTTCTTGCCAAGGCACAAAAGGCTTATAATCTCCCCCCCATTCAAAGCCCTCTCGATTAATCACTATAGATTTTGGTGCCAAATGCGCATTATCTCGCCCGTCATTCCAGATAAACCATTTTGCGGTTTGTTCGCTAGATAAATCAGGCGAACCGCTAATCGCGTTAGCATAAGGGTCAATAAGTAATTTCTCTGGGTTAAACAGATGACCGATTGCCTCATCGCTCTTGCCAGCAACGCGAAAGCCATACTCTGTTCCTGCGTTAAGCTCTTCAACAAAGAGATGCCAAATGTCGCCAGTTTTGCTCATGGGTAGGCGTATTTCCCCCCTAGTTTTGCAAAAAATACATAATTCTACACCGCTTGCATGTTGCGAAAAGAGCGCAAAATTGACCCCATTTACACCGTTAATTTCAGTTAAACGGCTGCCAAGAGGAAAAGGTCTACCAGCTTGATATTTCATCATATCTTATTTTTTCTTCGCTTTTTTCTTATTTTTTAGTGCAGTTTTGGGCGTATGTTTTATGTTACGGGAGAGGTTGTTTATATTGCCTGAGTACTCTTTACGCAAAAAAATGGTTGAAAGTGGCGGTAATGTCACACTGATCGAGTAGTTTTTACCGTGGGAGGCTATTTCTTCTGTCGTGATAAGAGCGTGGTTTTCAACGCCACTTCCCATATATTGTTCTTTATCTGAGTTTAGAATTTCACGGTATTTTGCCGGTGCATGTACGCCAAAGCGATAATTTTCGCGTACTACAGCAGTAAAGTTACTGATTACAATAATGCTTGAACCATCTTTTGCTTTACGCTCAAATACAAAGACGGATTGCTCTGCATCATCGACAACTAACCATTCAAAACCTTCTGGAGAATAATCAAGTTCGTAAAGCGCAGGGGTTTGTTGATAGAGGTGATTAAGTGCTTTGACCCAATCTTGCATACCGATATGCCAGCCACCGTAGCCCTTATCTAGCAAGAACCAATCTAAGCTTTCTTGGAAATTCCATTCACGCCCTTGGGCAAATTCATTGCCCATAAAGAGTAATTTTTTACCAGGATAACCCCACATATAGCCATAGTAAGCCCGTAGGTTGGCAAATTGTTGCCAGCAGTCCCCAGGCATTTTCCCTAAAAGAGAATATTTGCCATGCACCACTTCATCGTGTGAGAGTGGTAACATAAATTGCTCACTATATTGGTACACCATGCCAAAGGTCATTAAATCGTGGTGATATTTACGATGAATCGGATCTTTTTGCATATAGCGTAAAGTGTCATTCATCCAACCCATATTCCATTTATAGTTAAAGCCTAAACCATGGTTTTGAGTTGCGTGAGTGACACCTGCAAAAGAAGTGGATTCTTCAGCGATCGTGATACCGCCATGTCCTTCTTGTTTTAGCAGATCATTGGTTTGGCGCAAAAAATCAATGGCTTCTAGATTTTCACGCCCGCCATATTGGTTAGGAATCCATTGACCATCTGCGCGAGAATAGTCGCGGTAGATCATCGAAGCTACAGCATCAACGCGTAAGGCATCAATACCAAAACGTTCAATCCAATAAAGCGCATTAGCCGTGAGATAATTGCGCACTTCGTATCTGCCATAGTTAAAAATAAGAGTATTCCAATCTTGGTGGTAGCCTTCTTTCGGGTCTGCATGTTCATAAAGGTGTGTGCCATCAAAGTAGGCTAAACCGTGTTCATCGGTTGGAAAGTGTCCTACCACCCAGTCTAGAATGACATTAATACCTGCATCATGGGCTTTTTGAATTAAATAACGTAAGCCTTCAGGCGTACCAAAGCGGCTGGTGGGTGCATAAATGCCAGTTGGTTGGTAGCCCCAAGAGCCATCGAATGGAAACTCAGAAATAGGTAATAATTCAATATGCGTAAACCCCATTTCTTTTACATATGGGATCAGTTCTTCAGCAAGCTCTTCATAGCTTAGCCAGTAATTGTTTTCGAGATTGCGGCGCCATGAACCGAGATGAACTTCATAAACCGAAATAGGTTTATCTGGATTATTTGCAGCTCGTCGTTTTGAATCCACTTCGACGATTGCGGGTAAACCTGTTGCTACGGAAGCGGTGTCTGGTCGAAATTGTGCAGCAAAGGCATAAGGGTCTGATTTTAAACGTAACGTCCCGTTTTTATCTAAAATTTCGAATTTATATAGTGTGCCAGCTTTCGCATTTGGAATAAAAATATCCCAAATACCACTTGTTGGGTGGAAACGCATTGGGTGGCGTCTACCATCCCATAAGTTAAAATCGCCAACAACTGAAACACGCTGAGCGTTGGGAGCCCATAAACTAAAATGAATACCGCCCACGTCATTTTGGGTAACCAAATGCGCACCTAGTTTTTCATATGGACGAATTTGTGTGCCTTCAGAAAGTAGCCAATTATCAAGGTCAGAAAGGTGGGATTGGAAACGATAGGGATCTTCAATATCAATTTGAGTATGGGCATAGGAAACCAACAAGCGGTAGGAAAAATCAATTTTTTTACCAATTAATTCCGTGGCAAAGAACCCTCGTTCATCAATTCGTTGCATTTCAGCTAGTGGGTTTGCATTTTTATCAATAATTTTAACCGCTTGAGCTTCGGGTAAATAAGCCCGAATAATCACCCCATGTGTAGAAGGATGAATACCTAAATAGGCAAAGGGATCGCGACATATTCCTGCAGAAAGTTGTGTAATAAAATGCGTATCTTGTTCAGAAAGGAGAGGAGAAAGGCTTTTATCGGTCATTTTACGCTCCTGTAGGAATAGTGATGAAAACGTTTTCGTGGAATGTATCAAAAAACACTTTTCAAAACAACGATAAAGTTTGACCTAGATCAGTTTTCTCTCCGAGTCTTATTTTCTTTTTGATATTCAATAAGTTAAACCAATTTTTTATTGACACTCGCTGCTTATGTGAAGTGCTCATAAGATTATTCTTTGACGTATTTTAGCGAACAGAGAATCAAGAGGATATACAGCAGTTGCGCACTCAGACCTTCCCATGAACTATAAAGTCCGATAGATGGTAGGTTCGTGAGTTCATCAATAATATGTCTAGGCAAGATTTGGGTTAGTTGTAATGTGTGGATGCTTACACCTAAAATTTTAAATCCCAAGGCATAAATAAGCCATGTCATCAGCTTAAATAGCTGAGGTAGCGGTAATTTGCTTGCAGAACGTTGCATTAGCCAAGCAATACCTGCTAAGCAGAGTAAAGCAAAGACAATGCCGAGTAGAAAATCTTGCAGGCTAATTTGCGGTAAAATGCCAGCGTAAAACAACATCGTTTCTGCACCTTCGCGAAAGACAGCAAGGAAGCTGAGTGAAAGCATAGAAAACAGGCTTCCTGTTGCAAGTGCATTCCCCACTTGCTGCTCAATAAAATGTTTCCAACCCTGTTGTGACGATTTGTTGTGTAGCCATGCTCCGACAAATAGCATAGCTATTACGGCGGTAATACCGACTAAACCCTCCAAGATCTCACGATGAATGCCTGCTGTTATTGTTGGGAAAAGCTGTTGTAGGGCGAGTGCGCCAACAATACTGGCTAAAATGCCTAGCCCTGCACCAGCATATACCCAATGTTTTGCGTTAGGCTGTTTGGTGGCATTCAGTGTGGTTAGCAATGCCATGATAATTAGTAATGCTTCCAAGCCTTCCCGCAATAAAATAAACATTGCATCAAACGCGTTATAGCGGCTGCCTAAATTTAGTAATTTTAAATTAGTAATCAGTTCGGCTAATTTGGCTTGGTTGGCGATTTCATGGCTTTTCGCCATAATAATGGGTAAATCGTTTTCTAGGCGTGTGTAGAGATGGCTATCACGGGTACGTACCTCACCTTCAAAAACAGGCCAGTGCTGAATAAACAGGTAAATTGCTGATTGTGCTTGTGTATGTTGCTGTGCCAGTAATGCAGAATAGGCATCCTCCAATAAGACGATACCTTCAAGTAAGGTTTGTGGTGCGTTTGTATTTGTAGTTTGGAGCTGTAATAGATTTCCAGCATTAAAATCATCTAATGCTATCCCTAATTGCTGTACTTGTTGATGCATTTCCTTAAAATTTGCCGGCTCTGCGAGCATTGCTACACGTAGTAGTGCCATTGCTGTTTCAATCTGCCCATAATGCCCGAGGCTGATTTCTCGGACAATTTTTTCATTGACTGTCCAAGTATTATTAAAGCGCTTATAAGCGTTTTGAATCTCATCTAGTTGCTTTTGCTCAATCGCGTGAACTAGTTTTTGATAAATCGGTTTAATACGTTTAGCAAACTGTTCCTGCCTTGCTGTGTAATCAATAGGATTTTGTTCTTTCTCAAAGGCAAGTAACGCTCTTGCTAGCAACTCAAGGGTATCTGAATTCGGTGAGTTTTTTGCAGAATATAACGCAGAAAGTACCACTTGTCCTGCTGTGGATTTATGTGTTGGAATGGTTTGGAAATGATGTTCTAATTGAACTAGATGAGGTAGGGCGGTATCTGGGCTACCTTGTTTGATTTCTGCCATTGCATCAGAAAGCCGCACAAATAATAAGGAAGTTTCTACTTTTGCCCATACAGGGAAGGATAAGCAGAGAAATAGGAGCAAGGAGAATTTTTTGAGCAGCTGAAACATGTAATGCATTTCCATTGTTGGTTTATAAATTCTTCCCCCAAAAAGGAGGAAGAAAGATTAGCATTGGTCAAAAAGCGCCTTACCTAAGTAATCATTTTCATCTGTTACTCCCGCAAAGCATGCAAATAATCCACTGCCGATATGAGTAATATATTCATTCATTTTGTCAATATTGCCCAAGCTGTTTTGAATATCAATAAATTGTTGTGGGTGTTTTTGGAAGGAAATAAACAGTAAGCCTGCATCAAATTGCCCAGTTTTCGGATCAATTCCGCTGGCATAAGAAAATGAGCGACGTAGTATATTATGTCCTACCTTTTTGGCTAAATGCAGATGCGAAATCTCAGGGATAATTTTTTCACCATTTGCATTTTTTTGCTCTAAATCGACCGCTTGGAATTCTTCCTGTTGGCCAAGAGGTGCACCGCTATCTCGATGTCTACCAAAGGTTTCTTCCTGCCCATTAAGATGTGTTCTATCCCAAGTTTCCAAATGCATCTGAATGCGACGAACAGTAAGGAACGAGCCATTTTTGAGCCAGTTGTCACCTTGATACCATACAGCATCTTCAAGTGCTTCTCCTTGAGGATTACCTGTGCCATCTTTAAAACCAAATAGATTGCGGGGCGTTTCGTTCCCTTCAAAAGAATTAAACCCCGATTGACTCCAACGCATGCTGATATTAGCGCGAGCGGCTCGAACGAGATTGCGCACCGCATGGAATGCAACCTGTGGGTCATCAGCACAAGCTTGGATACAAATATCACCATCGATATAAGGCTGACGTAGTTGATCGCGTGGAAAGTGCGGTAGGGGATTTAACTCTGCGGGTTTGAGATGTTCGATCTTCAATTTTTCAAAAAAACTTGGGCTCACACCGAATGTGAGTGTGAGATGGTATGGGTTTAAACTATCAGACTCGCCAGTATCAGCCGGAGGTAGATAGGCATTTTGCTGATAGGGGCGGACATTTTTACCCGCTGTAAGGTTAGCACTGTAAGCCGTCCAAAGCTGGAACATTGCCTTAATTTTTTGTATGTCATCAGTATGGAGGTCTAGCACCATAAAGTAAGTATGATGCTGAGCTGGCGTTGCAATTCCTTGTTGGTGCTTGCCATAAAATGGGTAGATATTTGTGATAGTTGGTGTTGCACGTGGTTCTAATGCAATAACTGAGCCAGCAAACATACTGGCTCCGAGACTTGTACCCCAAAAAGCGGATTGCTTTAAGAAATCACGGCGTGGGAGTAATATATTTTTGCTCATCATTGTACCTTACTCTTCGAGTAATACACCCATTTGTGCAAGAGGTTCACCCAGTTTATTTACCGCTTCGGCAAGAGCTTTAATATCTGCAACGCTTAATTTATCGTAACCTACATAATCGTAGCCTTGTTTAGCTTGGTTATGTTTCGCTAACAGCGCATTCACTTCGGCAAAGCGCTCCATGATTTCTGTGACGAGTTTGCTGTCTTTTTTAGCTAGATGAGGCTGGAATAAAGTAAAAATTTTTTCAGCACCTTCTATATTCGCTTTGAAATCGTAGAGATCCGTTTTGGAGTAGATTTCTTCTTCCCCCGTCACTTTTGTGGTGGAAACCTCGTTAAGTAAATCAACAGCTCCGGTAATCATGAGTTCAGCAGTAACATCAGCAGTTGGAATTTTTGCTCTTAACTCTTTGACATCATTCATAAGTTGAGTAGCAATAGCTTCCGTTCCTTGAGTAGTGTTCTGTTCCCATAAGATTCGTTCAATTTTGTGGAAACCTGACCAATCATCTTCATTCTTGCCTTCTTCAGTAAGATCAGCTAAACGGGCATCGATCCGCGGGTCTAAATCACCAAAACTTTCTGCGATAGGTTCAGAACGTTCAAAATACATGCGTGCAAGTGGGTAGATTTTTTTAGCATTGTCAAGATCCCCAGCTTTTAAGTAGTTCACAAATTTTTCAGTGTCGAGCACGAGTTGATCAATTTGTTCTATCACAAAGGCTTTGTAATCTTGAGTTTCTTTAGAGAGATCAAGCGCATGGACATGAGAGGCAAATAAAAGACTGGAGAGTAAGACAGAGAGAGAAGTTAAACGCATAGGACATGCTCCTTTAGTTAAGAAAACTAAATGCGAGTTATTCGCACACGCATAAAATACATGGTTCTTTGCCGTTATGCAAATAGAATTTGTTAAAAAAACAACATTGTGGGCTTTTTTTCGGCAATTGAAAAAAATATGTTATTTGTTAATTGACAGTACCTGAGAAATCTATAGAATACGCCTCGTTGTTTACAGCAACGTATTCAAATGCGGGAATAGCTCAGTTGGTAGAGCACGACCTTGCCAAGGTCGGGGTCGCGAGTTCGAGCCTCGTTTCCCGCTCCATTATTTCTTATCTCATGGCGTGTTAGCAAAGCGGTTATGCACTGGATTGCAAATCCATGTAGCTCGGTTCGACTCCGGGACACGCCTCCATATTTCATTAACAGTTTATATTAATTTTGAATTGGATCTATATTTTACATTTCTTATGGCAATGTAAATTTGTTGCCGTTTTATGGCTATAAAAAAGCTCCCATAAGGGAGCTTACGATGTCGTAGGCAGATTAAAATGCGACACTTTCTTTTAAGCTGACGGTTAAGTTAAACACTAAGTTTTCTTTTGAGCCATCTTTGCTATCTAGACAGTAGTAGCCTTCTCGCTCAAATTGATAACCTTGACCCGCTACCGCATTTTCTAAACTTGGTTCAACAAAACCGTGTTTCACCACGAGTGAATTTGGATTCACTGCGGCATTGATGTCTTCTTCTGCCCCCGGATTTGGTACGGTGAATAAGCGATCATAGACACGGAACTCTGCTGGACGGTTGTTGGTTGCAGATACCCAATGAATTACGCCTTTGACTTTACGTCCGTCTGCTGGATTTTTACCTAAGGTTTCCGGATCGTAGGTACAGAAAATCGTGGTAATTTTACCGCTTGCATCTTTTTCTACACGCTCGGCTTTAATTACATAAGCATTACGCAGACGCACTTCTTTCCCTAGCACTAAGCGTTTATATTGTTTATTCGCTTCTTCACGGAAATCCGCTTCATCAATATAAAGCTCTTTGGTAAATGGCAGTTGGCGAGTGCCTAATTCTTCGCGATTTGGGTGATTTGGTGCGGTGAGAATTTCTTCACCTTCAAAATTTTCAATCACCACTTTCACAGGGTTTAATACTGCCATTGCACGAGGTGCATTGGTGTTTAAATCATCACGAATGCAGGCTTCTAATGCACTGTATTCCACCACGTTATCTTGTTTTGTTACCCCGATACGGTGGCAAAATTCACGCAGTGATGCAGGGGTATAACCACGACGACGTAAACCTGAAATGGTCGGCATACGAGGATCGTTCCAGCCATCGACCACTTTATCTTCAACCAGTTTGAGGAGCTTACGTTTAGACGTGAGAGTCCCTTCTAAATTTAAACGAGAAAACTCATATTGGTGTGGCAATGGGCGTTCAATGCTGATGTTTTCTAATACCCAGTCATACAAACGGCGGTTATCTTGGAACTCTAAGGTACAGAGCGAGTGGGTAATACGCTCAATCGCATCGGAAATACAGTGAGTAAAATCGTACATTGGATAAATGCACCATTTATCGCCTGTTTGGTGGTGAGTGGCAAATTTGATACGGTAGATCACAGGATCACGCATCACCATAAACGGCGATGCCATATCAATTTTGGCACGCAGGCTCATTTTGCCTTCTTCCACTTCGCCATTTTTCATTTTTTCAAATAGGGCTAAGTTTTCTTCCACACTGCGATCACGGTATGGGCTGTTTTTACCTAGTTCCGTTAGCGTGCCACGATATTCACGCATTTCATCAGGGCTGAGTTCACACACATATGCCAAACCTTTTTGGATTAACTCAATGGCATAGCCGTAGAGTTGATCAAAATAGTCGGAAGCATAACGAGGTTCACCCTCCCATTTAAAGCCGAGCCATTCCACGTCTTCTTTAATAGAATCCACATATTCTACGTCTTCTTTGGTTGGATTAGTGTCATCAAAACGCAGGTTACATTTGCCTTGATAATCTTGGGCAATACCGAAGTTTAGGCAGATAGATTTTGCATGACCGATATGTAAATAGCCATTTGGTTCAGGTGGGAAACGGGTGTAAACATTACTATGTTTACCGTTTTTTAAATCTTCATCAATAATATGGGTAATAAAGTTGGCACGAAAATCAGGATTTTCGGCACTTGAAATAGTTTCGCTCATAGTCTTCTCTTTTTAAAAAATAACAGGGTATTCTACACATTTTGCGTTGCAACTCAACGGCTTTAAAAAATTGACGGAATAAAAGTTACTCAATACAATATCGTCCCGCCTAAATCAGACTGTGCAAGCGGTCTGAAATCAGCAATTTTCTGCAAAATCATTCAATTCATACAATATCAAGGACAACATAATGAAAAGATCCCTTTCTATCGAATTTTCTCGTGTCACTGAAGCTGCCGCTTTGGCTGCTTATGCTTGGTTAGGTCGTGGTAATAAAAATGCAGCCGACGATGCTGCAGTAAAAGCGATGCGTTATTTGTTAAATCAGCTTGATATACGGGGTGAGGTTGTCATTGGTGAGGGGGAGATAGATCAAGCGCCAATGCTCTATATTGGTGAAAAAATTGGTAAACATGGGGCAAATGATGAAGAGATTACCATTGCAGTTGATCCGATTGATGGCACTCGAATGACCGCAATGGGGCAAAGTAATGCATTATCAGTACTTGCGGCAGGCGGAAAAGGTACTTTATTACAAGCGCCCGATATGTATATGGAAAAATTAGTTGTAGGCAGTGATTGTAAAGGGATGATCGATTTAAATTTGTCGATTGAACAAAATTTGCGCCGTATTGCTTCTAAAAAAGGGAAACTACTTTCACAATTAACCGTTGCTGTATTGGATAAACCGCGCCATCAAGCTGTAATTAGTGAAATGCAAGATTTAGGTATCCGTGTGATGGCTATTCCTGATGGCGATGTGGTGGCAGCAATTCAATGTTGTTTACCAGAGGCGGATTTAGATGCACTTTATGGGATTGGTGGTGCACCAGAAGGGGTTATTGCAGCAGCAGGCGTGAGAGCCTTAGGTGGTGATATGCAAGCTCGTCTTGTACCTCGCCATCAAGTTAAGGGCAGTACGCCTGAAAATTTTGCTGCAGCAGAAAAAGAGATTGCACGTTGCAATGAATTAAATGTACCCGTCAATGAAGTATTGAAATTAGAAGAGCTTGTGCGTGATGATAATCTAGTTTTTTCAGCAACGGGGATTACTTCAGGAACATTATTAAGCGGTGTTCAACGTAAAGGTAATTTGGCGACAACGGAAACATTATTAATTCGTGGACGTTCCCGCACGATTCGTAAAATCCAATCTTCACACTATATTGATCGTAAAGATGATGATTTATTGCGCTTAATGAATGTATAATCGCCATTTTGATTAAAAAAATCACACTTAATAAACTTTTTTAAAAAAGTGCTTGCAAGAATTTTTTATCGCCCTATAATGGCAACCATTCAGACGCGGGGTGGAGCAGCTTGGTAGCTCGTCGGGCTCATAACCCGAAGGTCGTCGGTTCAAATCCGGCCCCCGCAACCAGTTTTCGGCTCATTGTTCTAACGGACAATGAGCTTTGTTTCATATAGCGTTTGTAAAAAAATGTAGAAAAATTTTTTTAAAAAAGAATATGAAACAAACCGCTTGTAAGCCCCACTGATGTTTGGGGCTTTTTTGCGGCGATGGATTATTGTAGGGCATATATTATACGCCCACTTCGACGAGATAATTTGGGTTGAGTATTATACGTCTCTACAATAATCCCAGAGTCAACTTTGTTTTTTAAGAGGACTTAATTAAGTCCTTTTTTTATATCTAAAAAATGGGAGGAATGCTTTGGCAACCTTGGAACAAAAATTACAAGAACTCGTGCAAGGCACGATTGAATCAATGGGATTCGAACTCGTTGGGGTAGAATGCCAGCGAGCGGGCCGTTTCTCAACAGTGCGTTTATATATTGATAAAGAAGGTGGCGTAACTATTGATGATTGTAGTGATGTTAGCCGTCAAGTAAGTGCGATTTTAGATGTAGAAGATCCAATTAGTGATAAATATAATTTGGAGGTCTCTTCACCAGGACTTGATCGCCCGCTTTTTACGCTAGCGCATTATGAGCGTTTTATTGGAAGAGAAGTGGTGGTTCATCTACGTATTCCAATGTCTGATCGTCGTAAATGGCAAGGTGAGATTGTAAGTGTCAATGGTGATACAGTAACCTTAAAAGTAGAAGGTAACGAACAGGCGTTTGCATTCGGTAATATCCAGAAAGCTAACCTTGTGCCGGTATTTAATTTTTAATTGTAAAAAATCATGAAAAATGCCCCGCTTGCCATAAGCAGGGTGAAGAATATTATCAAAAGGAAATTTTCTCAAATGAGCAAAGAGATTTTACTTGCCGCTGAAGCGGTATCCAATGAAAAACTGCTACCAAAAGATGCAATTTTCGAAGCCTTAGAAACGGCATTAGCAATTTCAACCAAGAAAAAAGCAGCCAATGAGCGTGAAGATGTAAAAACAGCGAAAGGTATTGATATTGACGTGCGAGTCGTTATTGATCGTAAAACAGGTGAATTTACCACTTTTCGTCGTTGGCTAGTGGTAGAAAATGTTCACAATCAAACACGTGAAATTAGCTTGGAAGCCGCACAGTATGAAGATCCAAGCATTCAGTTAGGTGATTTTATTGAAGATGAAATTGAATCGATCGCCTTCGATCGTATCACTATGCAAACCGCTCGTCAGGTGATTAGTACTAAAATCCGTGAGGCAGAGCGTAATAAAGTCATTGATGAATTCCGTAGTGAAGAAGGTAATATTGTGCTTGGTACGGTAAAAAAAGTAAGCCGTGATAGCATTATTTTAGAATTGCCGGGTAAAAAAGATGCTACGATCAAAGCGGAAGCTATCATTGTGCGTGAAGATATGCTTCCGCGCGAAAACTTCCGCCCAGGAGACCGTATTCGTGGGGTGTTGTATGCGATTAAGCCTGAGTCAAAAGGGCCACAGCTTTTCATCACTCGTGCAAAACCGATCATGTTACAAAAATTATTTGAGTTAGAAGTACCAGAAATTGGCGAAGGCGTGATTGAAATAAAAGGTGCTGCTCGTGATCCAGGAAGCCGCGCTAAACTGGCAGTGAAAACCCATGATAAACGTATTGATCCTGTTGGTGCTTGCGTAGGTATGCGCGGAGCACGAGTGCAAGCGATCAGCAATGAATTAGGTGGTGAGCGAGTTGATATCGTACTTTGGGATGATAATCCTGCACAATTCGTAATCAATGCGATGGCTCCAGCAGATGTAAGTTCTATTGTGGTAGATGAAGATAATCATTCTATGGATATTGCAGTTGAGCCATCAGCGTTAGCCCAAGCAATCGGTCGTAATGGTCAAAACGTACGTCTTGCAACTCAATTAACTGGTTGGACATTAAATGTGATGACGACCACTGATTTAGATCAGAAGCATCAAGAAGAAGACAATAAAGTGATCAATCTTTTTGTTTCGAGCTTAGAGATCGATGAAGAATTTGCGCAAATCTTAATTGAAGAAGGCTTTAGTAGTCTAGAAGAGTTAGCTTATGTTCCAATGGCTGAACTTACTGCGATTGATGGTTTAGAAGATGAAGATTTGGTGGAAGAGTTACAAACCCGCGCGAAAAATGTATTAACGCAACAACTGTTAGCCGAAGAAGAAGCGTTAAAACAGGCGCATATTGAGGAGCGCTTGCTCAATTTAGAGGGGATGGAACGCCACATCGCGCTAAAACTTGCAGAAAAACAGATTACCACCCTTGAAGCATTGGCAGAACAAGGTGTTGATGATCTTGCAGACATTGAAGAATTAACAGCTGAACAAGCGGGCGAATTAATTATGGCCGCACGTCAAATTTGCTGGTTCAGTTAAATAGGGGAAGAATTATGAGTGAAGAGATTAAAACAGAAGCACCAAAGAAACTGAGTTTACAGCGTCGTACTAAAACGACAGTAAGCGGCACGACCGCGGGCGGTAAGTCAAAAGAAGTACAGGTAGAAGTACGTAAATCACGTAAAGTGGATACTGAAGCAGCCAAAAAAGCAGCGCTTGAAGCAAAATTGAAAGCGGAAGCTGAGGCAAAAGCGCAAGCAGAAAAAGCCGCAGCAGAGGCTCAAGCTAAGAAAGCAGCAGAAGAAAAAGCGAAAGCAGCCGCTATGAAAGCTGAAAAAGCAGTTGATGCAGAGAAAGAAGCAAAAAGAAAAGAAGAAGCTGAATTACGCCGTAAGCAAGAAGAATTAGCTCGTGAAAAAGCCGAGATGGAAGCAAAACGAGCGGCTGAAAATGCTCGCCTTTTAGCAGAACAAGAGCGTGAAGAAACCATTATCGAAGATAATGATGATTTTGAAGATGAGCGTTTTAGTTCTAGTTATGCACGTGAAGCGGATCGTGATTCAGATCGCCGTAGTGAAAATAACCGTAACCGTGGCGGTAATAAAGCGAATGCGAAAGGCAAAAAAGGCGGACGAGATGAAGAGCGTAATGAGCGTAATGACCGTCGTAATAGTAAAGATGCCAAAGGTAAAGGTAAGCAGGGCAAAAAAGGTTCTGCATTACAGCAAGCGTTCACAAAACCGGTACAAGTTGCAAAATCTGATGTAGTCATTGGTGAAACTATCAGCGTAAAAGATCTTGCGGAAAAAATGGCTGTGAAAGCCACCGAAGTGATCAAAACAATGATGAAAATGGGAGAAATGGTCACCATCAACCAAGTGATTGACCAAGAAACCGCACAGCTTGTTGCAGAAGAGATGGGGTACACTGTCATCTTACGCAAAGAAAATGAGTTGGAAGAAGCGGTATTAGGTGATCGTGATACTGCGGCAGAAAAAGTGACTCGTGCGCCAGTAGTTACTATTATGGGACACGTTGACCATGGTAAAACTTCATTGCTTGACTATATCCGTAAAGCGAAAGTGGCGGCTGGTGAAGCAGGCGGCATTACTCAGCACATCGGTGCATACCATGTGGAAACTGATGATGGTAAGATGATTACCTTCTTAGATACACCGGGACACGCAGCCTTTACTTCTATGCGTGCGCGTGGTGCGAAAGCAACGGATATTGTAGTACTTGTGGTTGCAGCGGACGATGGTGTGATGCCACAAACTATTGAAGCGATTCAGCACGCAAAAGCGGCAGGGGCGCCATTAGTGGTTGCAGTAAACAAAATTGATAAGCCAGAAGCTAATCCAGAGCGTGTAGAACAAGAGTTATTACAACACGATGTCATTTCGGAGAAATTTGGTGGTGATGTGCAATTTGTTCCTGTTTCTGCGAAAAAGGGGATGGGGATTGATGACTTATTAGAAGCGATTATCCTGCAATCTGAAGTGCTTGAATTAACCGCAGTGAAAGATGGTATGGCAAGTGGTGTCGTGATTGAATCTTACTTAGATAAAGGTCGTGGTCCTGTAGCAACTATCTTGGTTCAATCAGGTACGCTAAACAAAGGCGACATCGTGCTTTGTGGCTTTGAATATGGTCGTGTGCGTGCGATGCGTGATGAAAATGGTAAAGACATTGAATCAGCAGGCCCTTCTATCCCTGTGGAAGTATTAGGTCTATCAGGTGTGCCAGCGGCAGGTGATGAAGCAACTGTGGTACGTGATGAGAAGAAAGCTCGTGAAGTTGCATTGTATCGTCAAGGTAAATTCCGTGAAGTGAAATTAGCTCGTCAGCAAAAAGCGAAACTGGAAAATATGTTTAGCAATATGGCTGAAGGCGATGTAGCGGAATTGAATGTTATTGTGAAAGCAGACGTACAAGGCTCGGTGGAAGCGATTGTTCAATCATTACACGAACTTTCAACCGATGAAGTGAAAGTGAAAGTAGTGGGTTCTGGTGTAGGTGGTATCACCGAAACTGATGCAACCCTTGCAGCTGCATCAAGTGCAATTATTCTTGGCTTTAACGTGCGTGCCGATGCAACCGCTCGCCGTGTGATTGAAACAGAAAACATTGATTTACGTTACTATTCAATCATCTACGAATTGCTCAATGAAATTAAAGCGGCAATGAGCGGTATGCTACAACCTGAGTTTAAACAAGAAATTATTGGCTTGGCAGAAGTACGTGATGTATTCCGCCATCCGAAATTTGGCGCGATAGCAGGTTGTATGGTAACAGAAGGGGTGGTTAAACGTAATAATCCAATCCGTGTATTACGTGATAACGTGGTTATCTTTGAAGGGGAATTAGAATCGCTGCGCCGTTTCAAAGATGACGTATCAGAGGTACGTAATGGTATGGAATGTGGTATTGGCGTGAAAAACTATAACGATGTAAAAGTCGGCGACCAAATTGAGGTCTTTGAAGTGGTTGAAGTTAAGCGTACAATCTAACCACATCGCTAACTTTAGTAAACCTTTTTAAAAGAGTTCCCTGCTCACGGTAAGTAGGGAACTCTTTTTTAGTAATGACATTTAATTAGAATTGAACATCCGGAAAAATTTCTGTTTATTTAGCGTATTCCGATAGCTTAATTATGATAATTTATACCCAAGATCTATGGCATAGAGTAATAAACTCAATGCAATGGCATACATAATTAAGCCTGTAATAGCATCTAAAATTTGCCATGTGCGTCGTTGTGCAAAATAGCCAGATAATAGTCCTGCGCCATAACCTACACCAAAAAACCAGAGAAAAGAGCAGATCAGAGCACCACTTAAAAATTGGATTTTTTGCTCTAAAGTTAAAGTTCCTCCAATTCCACCGACAATAACAACAGTATCAATATATACATGTGGATTAAGTAGTGTAATTGCGAGAGTAATAGCTATTGCTCGTTTCAAACTAACTTTTCTGCCTTGTTCAGCTTGGAGTGCGCCAATCCCTCGATAGGCGGCAATAAATGAACGACTGCCATAAGTAAAAAGAAAAATAGCGCCAACTAGAGCGAGTATTAAGCTAGATAATGGTGACTGTGCAATGATAGAACCAAGCCCTAAAACCCCCAATGTCATCAGCACTACATCGCAGAAAAAACAGATAAATGCAACCCAAAATACGTGCTGCTTGAGGATACCTTGTTTGAGTAAAAAAGCATTTTGTGCGCCAATTGAAACAATCAGCCCAAAGCAGACCACAAAACCGTGTAAGAATGAATGCATAAATTGCTCCGAGAACGTTAAAAGGATGAAAAATTTGAGTATTTTACGTTATAATATAGCATTCTAGTCAGCTTGGGGTAAATATGTCTAATCCAACAGAAAAATCCTGCATTGTTATTGCGATTGCAGGTGCATCCGCATCCGGTAAGAGTTTAATTGCATCGACAATCTATAAGGAATTAAAAGCAGAATTAGGTCAGGAAGATATAGGGATTATTTCTGAGGATGCTTATTATAAAGATCAATCCCACATGGTGATGGAAGAACGGATAAAAACCAATTACGATCACCCTAATTCTATGGATCACGCATTATTAGTCCAACATTTAAAGCAGTTAAAGCAGGGGCAGTCGGTTGAGATTCCAGAATATGATTACGCTGAGCATAATCGCAAAGCAACAGTCACTTACTTTTCTCCGAAAAAAGTGATTATTCTGGAAGGGATTTTGTTGCTTACAGATGAACATATTCGTAATGAAATTGATATGTCTATTTTTGTTGATGCGCCATTAGATATCTGTTTTATTCGTCGTTTACAACGGGATATGGAAGAGCGTGGACGTACATTAGAATCAGTGCTTAATCAGTATCGAACTACCGTTCGCCCAATGTTTTTACAGTTTGTGCAGCCTTCGAAACAGTACGCGGATATTGTGGTGCCACGAGGTGGTAAAAATCGTGTAGCCATTAATATTCTTAAAGCACAAATTAAAGAGTTACTTGGTAAAAAATAGGAATAGTTATGCGTTTATGTGATAGCGATATTGAGCGTTACTTAGATAAAGGCATTATCAGCTTAACGCCTCGTCCTTCAAATGAAAAAATTAATGGCGCAACTATTGATGTGCGTTTAGGCAACTCTTTTAGAGTGTTTCGCGAGCACTCAACGCCATATATTGATTTAAGTGGTCCTAGAGAAGAAATGTCTGCACAGCTTGAGCGCGTGATGAGTGAAGAAATTATTATCGCAGAAGGTGACGCGTTTTTCTTACACCCAGGGGAACTTGCTTTAGCTACTACTTTAGAAAGTGTTAAATTACCTGCCAACATTGTAGGCTGGTTAGATGGGCGTTCTTCTTTAGCCCGTCTTGGCTTAATGGTGCATGTTACGGCACACCGCATTGATCCCGGTTGGGAAGGCAAAATTGTACTGGAATTTTTTAATGCAGGTAAGTTACCTTTGGCATTACGGCCTAATATGGCGATTGGTGCATTAAGTTTTGAAATTTTAAGTGGCTATGCTGAACGTCCATATAATGCTCGTAAAGACGCAAAATATAAAAATCAGCAGAATGCGGTTTCGAGTCGGATTGATCATGACTCATAGGGATACGTTCTCTAAACTTATGCCGAGTTTAGAGCTCGGCGTGTGAAACTGTTTTCTGAAGCAGAGATGCTAGTTTTCGTATTTTAGAGATTCTTATTTTCTACTTGCCTCTAAGGGCTTTCTATAAATCATCTATTCAAAGGATAATTGGCATAAAGTTGCCAATTATCGATTCATTTTCACTTCTTTTTGTTTATTTTTAAGCTTAATTTTTTGCTGATAATCTATTAGCTCAACTTGTTAGATTTGCATTGGAAATATTAGCGATCTGAACCCTCAATGGGTCGAGGTTTTTAGGCTGTAAAGAAATTTTTACAAAAAATGCTTGAAATTTCCTCTCTAAACTCCATTTATGTTCTCGTTGAAATTCAGCATAAGGCTGAATAACGATTTTAGGAGTAAATGATGAACATTGATAAATTCACTTCCAAATTTCAAGAAGCCATTGCTAGCGCCCAATCTTTGGCAGTAGGGCGTGATCACAATTACATCGAGCCAGTGCATTTGATGCAAAGTTTACTTTTGCAAAATGATGGTTCAATTTCACCGCTTGTTACCACACTTGGTGTATCGCCTGCGCAATTACAAAATGAGTTGGAAAACCTTATCAACCGTTTACCGAAAGTACAAGGGGCAACCACGCAGCCCTCTCAAGCCTTAATTCGTCTATTAAATCAATGCGATAAACTGGCACAACAGATGGGCGATAGTTTTATTTCCTCTGAATTGTTTGTACTTGCGGCATTGGACGATAGTGGCGATTTAGGCAAATTATTGAAAAATTTAGGGCTAAGTAAAGCCAACGTTGAACAAGCGATTAACCAAATTCGGGGAGGAGAAAAAGTGAATAGCCAAAATGCAGAAGAGACTCGTCAAGCGTTAAGTAAATATACGATTGATTTAACCGAACGAGCAAGAAATGGCAAATTAGATCCTGTTATTGGTCGTGATGAAGAGATTCGCCGTACCATTCAAGTGTTACAACGCCGTACCAAAAACAATCCCGTGTTAATTGGTGAACCGGGTGTGGGGAAAACGGCGATTGTGGAAGGTTTGGCACAACGCATTGTGAATGGTGAAGTGCCGGAAGGGTTGAAACATAAAAAAGTGCTTTCTTTGGATATGGGGGCATTGATTGCTGGGGCGAAATATCGTGGCGAGTTTGAAGAGCGTTTGAAAGCGGTATTGAATGAAATCAGCAAAGAAGAAGGCTCAATCATTCTGTTTATTGATGAAATTCACACAATGGTGGGGGCAGGTAAAACCGATGGAGCGATGGACGCAGGTAACTTGCTCAAACCAAGCCTTGCGCGTGGCGAATTACACTGTGTGGGGGCAACTACGTTAGATGAATATCGCCAATATATTGAAAAAGATGCGGCATTAGAACGCCGTTTCCAAAAAGTGTTGGTGGATGAGCCGAGTGTGGAAGATACTATTGCGATTTTGCGTGGTTTGAAAGAGCGTTATGAAATCCATCACCACGTACAAATTACCGACCCTGCTATCGTAGCAGCGGCAACCCTTTCACACCGCTATATTTCAGACCGCCAGTTGCCGGATAAAGCGATTGATTTAATTGATGAAGCGGCAAGTAGTTTACGTATGGAAATTGATTCTAAACCAGAACCGCTAGACAGATTAGATCGCCGTATTATTCAGCTTAAATTAGAGCAACAAGCACTGCAAAAAGAAGATGATGAGGCAAGCCGTCAGCGTTTAGAGAAACTTAATACCGAGCTTGCCGAAAAAGAGCGTGAATACGCGGAATTAGAAGAGGTTTGGAAAGCAGAGAAATCCGCAGTGCACGGCACGCAGCATATCAAAGAAGAGCTGGAAAATGCGCGTATTAAAATGGAGCAAGCACGCCGTGAAGGCGATTTGGCAAAAATGTCGGAATTGCAATACGGTGTGATTCCAAACTTGGAAAAACAGCTGCAAGCGGTAGAAAATGGCGAAAAAAATGCAGAAAACCAACTGCTACGCACCAAAGTAACCGATGAAGAAATTGCCGAAGTGCTTTCTCGTGCAACGGGTATTCCTGTTGCCAAAATGATGGAAGGCGAAAAAGAGAAATTGCTACAAATGGAAACGGTGTTACACGCACGTGTCATTGGGCAAAATGAAGCGGTAGATGCGGTGGCAAATGCCATTCGCCGTAGCCGAGCAGGGCTTTCAGATCCAAATCGCCCGATTGGTTCATTCCTCTTTTTAGGGCCGACTGGTGTGGGGAAAACCGAGCTTTCTAAAACGCTCGCCAATTTCTTGTTTGATAGTGAAGATGCGATGGTTCGCATTGATATGTCGGAATTTATGGAAAAACACAGCGTTTCTCGCTTGGTAGGTGCGCCTCCGGGTTATGTGGGCTATGAAGAAGGGGGCTATCTCACCGAAGCGGTTCGCCGCCGTCCATATTCGGTGATTCTGCTTGATGAAGTGGAAAAAGCTCACCCTGATGTGTTCAACATTCTGTTACAAGTGCTTGATGATGGGCGTTTAACCGATGGGCAGGGTAGAACGGTGGATTTCCGCAACACGGTGGTGATTATGACCTCTAACTTAGGCTCACATCTTATTCAAGAAAACGCCCATAAAGGCTATGATGCGGTGAAAGAGATGGTGATGGAAGTGGTTGGACAACATTTCCGCCCAGAATTTATCAACCGTATTGATGAAACCGTGATGTTCCACAGTTTAGGCAAAGAGCATATCCGTTCAATCGCGCGTATTCAATTGGCGCGTTTAATTAAACGCTTAGCGGAGCGAGGCTACGAAGTGAGTGTGAGCGATGCAGCACTGGATCATATTGGTGAAGCAGGCTTTGATCCACTCTTTGGCGCAAGACCGCTTAAACGAGCGATTCAGCAAGAACTGGAAAATCCATTGGCAAGCCAAATTCTCAGCGGAAAACTACTGCCGAATAAAGCGGTGGTGATTGACGTAGAAAATGGCGAGATTGTGGCGAAGCAGTAACGAGTATCTGGCATGAAACAAAGCCGAGTAAGGTTGCTTACTCGGCTTTTGCATATTTTCTTAGTAAATCAACCGCTTGTTAGTGGTTGTGAAGCATACAAATTATTCATTCTCTGCTTTAGTTTGCCTAATGGCTAACATTCGGCGACGATCTAATTCTTGTCGGATAGCCTGTTTTTCAAAACCATCTTGAATGACCTGTTGTACATCAACTTGCATTGCAGCATGATAATAGGATTTGGCTCGCTCAGCTTGTGGGTATGGACGATCTTCAAAACCTAAACGCCCTTTACTATCAGCCTCACAAACTAAGAGGTAGTCAAAAAAACGTTCGGGTTTACGCCATACATCCAATTTATTGAACAGTTTAATCACCGTTTCAGGTCGAAGCTCTGTCATTTTGTGGCAGTGGGAGTGAAATTCTGTGACCAATAGAGCAAATTCTTTGCAATGATTCGGAATTTTTAGGCGATTGGCAAGGTTCACTGTGGGGGTGATGCCATTCACCTCATGCCCATAATGGTGAGGCAGATTATCCTTAGGACTAAGTGCTTTACCGAGATCGTGGCAGAGGGCTGCAAATAAAACACTTTCAGAATCTGTCGCTTTAGCAGAGAGCTTTTTTGCTTGAGCTAGAACCATTAATGTATGTAAGCCACTGTCAATTTCAGGATGGTGTTTTTCTGGCTGTGGTACACCAAATAATGCATCGATCTCGGGGAATAATACTTTTAATGCGCCAACTAAGCGTAAAATATGGAAATAAACTTGCGGATTATCACAATTAAAGGCTTTTTGTGTTTCTAGCCAAACTCGTTCCGGTGTGAGATTTTCTAATTCGCCAGATGCGCTGATTTGCCGCATAAGCTTGAGTGTCTCTGGTGCAATCTTAAACCCAAAGGTATGTAGCCGAGCAGCAAAACGCGCGACACGTAGAACCCGTAGTGGGTCTTCACTAAATGCGGCAGAGACGTGGCGTAATATACGCTGTTTTAAATCTGCGACGCCCTGATATGGATCATAGAGTGTACCATGTTCATCTTGAGCAATAGCATTGATGGTTAGATCACGGCGTAGTAAATCCTGCTCTAAAGTAATCTCAGGAGAAAAATCACAAATGAAGCCATTATAGCCTTTGCCATTCTTTCGCTCAGTGCGAGCGAGAGCATATTCTTCTTTTGTTTTAGGGTGTAGAAAAACAGGGAAGTCATTGCCGACTTGCTGATAGCCGAGAGCAAGCAGTTCGGTAGGGGTTGCGCCTACTACCAGCCAATCACGATCTTTAATTGGTAAACCAAGCAGTTGGTCTCGTACCGCCCCGCCGACAAGGTAGATTTGCATTTACTGTTTCACTCCACCAAATTCGTTACTTAATTTTGCGCTAAATAGGCGTAACTCTTCTGTCATTAACAAGAAATCAGCATCAAAGCGTTGAGCTTTGTCCTCTTTGAGAATGTCATCATTTTTCTCCCGCACTTCGTCGGCAAATTTAAGGCGAGTAAGGGTCGCATCTTCATTGAGCACGCAGGAAAAATGGGTTTCCCAATCAATAGCCAGTTTAGTGATAAATTTACCCGCTTGTAAATGGTTGGCGATCTCCTCGCTTTCTAAATCTTGTCGTTTACAGCGGATAATACTGTCATTCTCGAAATCTTTTAATTCCGCTTCTTCAAGTAGGGTGAGCCAACTAGGTGTATGGCCTTTGGCGACCCAATTTGTCATCACTTCGCTTGGGCTTAATACAAATGACAACGGCACTACAGGTAATGAACCGAGTGATTTGCGCAGTAGAGCTAAAGTAGCTTCTGCACGTTTAGCTGAGCCCGCATCGACATAAATAAGCTGGTTGTCCAAATCAAGCCAAATTGCGGTTGATTGATGTTTACTAAAAGCGCGCGGCAGTAGGGTAGCTATCACATCATCTTTAATTGCCTGTTTTTCCGTTTTCTTTAATTTACGTTGTTCTTTTTCTTCTAACACGGCAATGCGCTCTTCACAGGTTTTTTTTATCACATTAGCCGGCAATATTTTTTCTTCTTTATGTGAAATAAGTAGAAATTGGTTGCCTTGCGAAAAATGCAGCATTTCACTGCCTACAAGCGGTGCAAACCAACCAAATTTTTGCAAATCGTGTTGCGAGCAAGGGCTAAATTTTTGCGGTACAAGTTGAGCTTCTAATTCGCTATGATTTAAATTTAACGCGCTGGTTAAGCGATAGATCATAATATTTTTGAACCAGAACATTTGGGTAATCCTTAAGTGTGGCGTAGAATAACGACTATTCTACCGTAAAACCCATTTCACCAAAAGGAACAGACTATGCTGAGTAAAAAAATCGCCTTTATCGGGGCTGGTAATATGGCGTTTGCGATCATTAAAGGGCTTATTCGCAGTGGCTATCCTGCAGACTTGATCGCGGCTTGTAATAAGAGTAATCAGGCGAGATTGGCTGAATTACAGCAACTGGGGGTGCAGATCGCTTTTTCGAATTGTCAAGCCGTCAAATGGGCAGATTGTGTGGTTTTAGCCATAAAGCCGCAGGTGATGGCGGAGGTCTGTGAAGAATTAGCTAAGATTGATTTTACTGAAAAATGGCTCTTGTCAATTGCAGCTGGCATTTCGGTAGCACGCTTAACCCAATTGTTACCAACAGCAAACCAGATTATTCGTGCAATGCCAAATACGCCAGCGTTAGTTGGCGAAGGGATGACGGGGCTTTTTGCAGAAAAAACGGTTAATTCAAGCGCTTGCCAGTTTGTTGAAAGCCTGCTGAATGCTGTGGGGAAATGTTATTGGGTGACACAAGAGAGCCAAATTAACCAAATCATTGCCATTACAGGATCGAGCCCTGCCTATTTTTTTCGTTTTATGGAAGCGATGCAAAAATCTGCCGTGGCGATGGGGTTTAGCCAGCAAGATGCGAGAGAATTGATTCAATCGGTTGCATTAGGCGCCGCAAAGATGGTGCAAGAAAATCCTGAGCTACCATTATCTCAGTTACGGGAAAATGTAACCTCAAAAGGCGGAACAACAGCACAAGCTCTAGCCGTATTTGAACAGTATCAGTTAGATAAGCTTGTGGAGGAAGCAATGAATGCCGCAATTTTGCGTGCAGAGGAAATGGAAAAATCGCTATGAAATTAACACCTTTTCAGTGGTCATCATTTAACTTTTTTGGCTTTTATGCGGCATTTGGTGTACTCGTGCCATTTTTGCCGGTTTGGTTAAATCATCATCAATATAATGTGGATACCATAGGAACCTTGATCGCGCTGGGGTATCTCTTTCGTTTAGTTGGTGCGATGTTTTTTTCTAAAAAAATTAAAGAACCTAATCAGCTTTTACCGTTGAGCCGTTTTTTAACATGGGGTGCTGTGGTGCTTGTGATAGGAATGGCATGGGGTGTTTCATCTATTTGGTTTTTTGTCCCTCTGCTCGCGTTCTTCCATATTGTAAACGGAGGTGCTATGCCAATTGCAGATACGATTGCAGCAAATTGGCAACAGCAAAATATGTTGGATTATGGTAAAAGTCGATTATTTGGTTCACTTGCATTTGTGGTAAGCTCGGTTTCAACGGGCTTTTTGCTGGAATGGACGGGGCAGGATGCGATTATCACCATTTTAGCATTGTGGCTGATTTTACTTGGGATTGGCATCTCTTTTCAGCCAAGTCAAACATTTAAAAGTGTGAGGGAGAATCAGACTCACCAAGAAATTAGTTATCGGCAATTGCTCTCTAATCGTACTACAGTGCGGATGATTATTGCGGTTTCATTAGTACAGGCATCACACGCTGCTTATTATGCCTACAGCACAATGCATTGGACGAGCAATGGCATTTCTACCCAACAGGCGAGTTTGCTTTGGGGGCTCTCAGTTTTAGCAGAAGTATTATTTTTCTATTTCTCAAAACGTTTATTTGGCAATATGGGGATTCGTACATTAGTGCTGGTTGCAATTGCTGGTGCAATGATTCGTTGGGGGCTATTAGCAAGTACAGTTGAGTTTTCTTGCTTAGTTTTAGTTCAATTATTGCATACGGCGACATTTGGGATTTCACACTATGCGATGATCCGTTACATCGCTACTCAACCGATGGCTCATTCAGCAAAATTGCAAGCGCTCTATTTTAGTGTAGCAAACTGTGGGGCAATGGCCGCATTGACCTTTATTGCGGGTAAACTTTATCTGGTTTCACCACAGGTAAGTTTTGGATTAATGGCAGCCACTGTTATTCCCGCATTATTTATTCTGCCCAAAAAGTTTATTGTGAAAATGCAGACAACAAGCGGTGAAAAACCATAAATTTTTTGCAAAACAGCGATTTTTACTTGTAATTTTTGGGAATTTTGCTAAATTCTTTCGGTTTTTTACTAATAAAAATAGGTCAATTTATGAGCCAATTAGATTTGATTAAATCTTCAATTAAATCCATTCCTGATTATCCGCAAGCAGGAATTATTTTCCGTGATATTACTTCATTATTAGAAGTTCCGGCGGCTTTCCAAGCATCTATTGATGCGATTGTGGCTGAATTTAAAGATAAAGGCATTACCAAAATCGTGGGTACAGAATCTCGCGGCTTTATTTTTGGGGCACCTGTTGCGCTTGCCTTGGGATTACCCTTTGAATTAGTGCGTAAGCCAAGAAAATTACCCCGTGAAACGATTGCACAGTCTTATGAATTAGAATACGGTCAAGATACCTTAGAAATGCACATTGATGCGGTTCAAGCAGGTGATAAAGTATTGGTTATTGATGATCTACTTGCCACTGGCGGCACAGTAGAAGCGACAGTAAATTTAATTCGCCGTTTGGGCGGTACAGTAGAAGATGCTGCTTTTGTAATTGAACTGCCTGAGTTAGGTGGTGCAGCACGTTTAGAAAAACAGGGTGTGAAATCATTCAGTTTAGTGACATTTGAAGGACACTAAGTGAATTGAGGATTGGGTAAGAATTGAAAGTGGGCACTTAAGAACATTTTCAATTCTTTTTTATCGTAGAACGTTGTTTATTTCGATTTTTCAATTCTCCGCCAGTAACTATCAATTCTTCATTATCAATTTTATTTATCATTATGTCTTATCAGGTTCTTGCCCGTAAATGGCGACCACAGCGTTTTAGTCAAGTAGTTGGTCAGCAACATGTTTTATCAGCCCTTGAAAATAGTTTGCGAGAAAACCGTTTACATCATGCTTATCTTTTTTCAGGCACCCGTGGTGTGGGCAAAACCTCAATTGCTCGTTTATTTGCCAAAGGACTAAATTGCGAACAAGGGATTAGTGCCGATCCTTGTGGTGAATGTGCCAATTGCAAAGCGATTGAAGAAGGACGTTTCATTGATTTAATTGAAATTGATGCTGCCTCTCGTACTAAAGTGGAAGATACGCGAGAGCTATTAGATAATGTGCAATATAAGCCAACTGTTGGGCGTTTTAAGGTTTACCTGATCGATGAAGTGCATATGCTATCTCGTAGTAGTTTTAATGCTCTACTGAAAACCTTAGAAGAACCGCCAGAGTACGTCAAATTTTTATTAGCAACCACTGATCCGCAAAAACTACCGATCACAATTCTTTCTCGTTGTATGCAGTTTCATCTGCGTGCTTTAGACCAAAGTCAGATTCGTAAACATCTGGAATTTGTGCTAGGTGAAGAGCAAATTCCTTTTGAATTTCCAGCGTTAGAGCGTTTAGCGAAAGCGGCACAGGGTAGTATTCGAGATAGTTTGAGTTTAACTGATCAGGCTATAGCGCTAAGCAATGCGAATATTACCTTAGCGATTGTTAGCCAAATGCTAGGGTTGCTTGACGAAAATCAGCCATTAGAATTAGTGCAAGCACTTGCTCTTGCGGATGGTGAGAAAACAATGCAAATTGTGCAAGATGTAGCGGAAAGGGGAGTTGATTGGCAGCAATTACTTAGTGATGTTGCTGAAACATTACACCAAATTGCGATGTTGCAGCTACTGCCAAATAAAGATGGAGAGGAAACACCACTGCATTTTCTTGCTCGTAGCATATCACCTGAAGATGTACAATTTTTCTATCAAGTGATGCTAAGCGGCAAAAAAGAGTTGCCATATGCACCTGAACCTCGCCGTGGCATTGAAATGACAATGTTACGAGCCTTAGCATTTCATCCTAAAAATGCGGATAAAAGTCCGATTGTTGCTACTGGCACAGTGCCAGTCACTTCAGCAGCAGTAAATAGTGGGCAGCAAATCGCACAGTTACGTGATAAGTTAGTGGCTCAGCAAGCTAGTGTGACTTCGCAAGCGGTACAAAATGACCGAAATTCTGCAAATAGTGCTTCCAATATGAGTTCTACGCCTACTGTGCAGACAGCAGTAAGTGGTGGTGTCAGCGCTGCTATGCAAGCATTGCAAGCGAGCCGCCAGCTTAAAGCACAGCAACAGGAAAGTGAAAAAAAAAAGTCTGAGCAAGCGGTAAAAATATCCACACCTAATTTAGTCAAAGCAAGTTCTGCTAAGCAAGCAATGAAAAATGTGGAACAAAGCTTTGCTAAGCTGCTTTCTAGCCAAGATAAAAAACGTCAAATCGATCTTCCCCGAGCCCCAACTCAAGAACAAGTAACCAGCGATGAAGAATATCGTTGGCAATGGTTAAATCCTGAATTGGAAAACCAGCAGGAAACAGCAAATCCTTCGGAAATTAAACAAGCGATTTTGCAAGAACGTACACCAGAATTAGTCAAAAAAACCATTGAACTCTCTTGCCAACAAGATGCATGGGCAAAATTGGCTAATGAACTGAATTTAGGTGGTTTTTCTCGTCAGCTTGCTTTAAATAGTTACATGGCAGAAAAACGAGATGATTACATTAAATTAGTGTTAAAGCCTGCAATGTCTCGCTTGAATAATGATGAATCGCGTAAAAATCTGGCTGATGCTCTCAAAGCGAAAGGGTTGGATTTAGAACTGATTATTGGCGAAGATGACCGGTATAAAACACCTTTAGAAATTCGGCGTGCTATTTTTGAGGAGCTAACTCAAGCTGCTAGAGTGTCACTTTTTGCTGATGATAAATTAAAGCTGTTACAACAGGCTTTTGAAGCAGAAATTGATGAATCGACAATCCGTGCTGTGGCAGAATGAACCTGCTCTATTGATATAAAAAAGAACAATGAATTTTATTTTTAATACCTTATAAGATGAAAGCACTTGAAATTACTAATCTAATTAAACAATACCCTACTGGTGTACAAGCGGTTAAAGGGATCAATCTCACCGTAGAGCAAGGTGATTTCTATGCCTTGCTTGGGCATAATGGCGCGGGGAAATCAACTACTATTGGGATTATTAGTTCACTTGTGAATAAGACCTCTGGTAGCGTGAAAGTCTTTGGCTTTGATTTGGATAGACAAAAAATCCAGCTTAAACAGCAGATTGGCTTAGTGCCTCAGGAGTTCAACTTCAATCAGTTTGAGAAAGTGATTGATGTATTACTCAATCAAGCTGGATTTTATGGTGTATCTAGAAAAGCGGCTTTAGAACGCGCGGAATATTGGCTGAAAAAACTCGAATTATGGGAAAAACGAGAGCACTTTACTCGCGAGCTCTCAGGGGGGATGAAACGTCGAGTGATGATTGCCCGTGCTTTAATGCATAACCCTAAATTACTGATTTTAGATGAGCCTACCGCGGGGGTAGATATTGAATTACGTCGCAGTATGTGGGATTTTCTGCGCGAGTTAAATCAAAATGGTACGACTATTATTCTTACTACGCACTATTTGGAAGAGGCTGAGACACTTTGCCGTCATATTGGGATTATTCAACAGGGGGAGCTTATTGAAAATACGACAATGAAAGCGTTATTGGCGAAGTTAGAAACGGAAACTTTTTTGCTAGATTTGAGTAAAAATCGACCGCTTGTTATTGATGATTATCCTTTTAAATGGCTTGATGACGATACTATTGAAGTAGAAGTGAAACGGCAACAAGGCTTAAATAAACTGTTCCAACAACTTAGTGAACAAGGTGTTGAAGTGTTAAGTATGCGAAATAAATCTAACCGCTTAGAAGAGTTATTTTTAAAGATGGCGGAGAAATAATCTATGCAAAACCTAATTGGATTTTATACCCTTGCGACTAAGGAAACGAAACGCGTATTACGAATTTGGCGCCAAACATTAGTTCCTCCTATCATTACAACAACCCTCTATTTTTTGATTTTTGGAACCTTGATCGGGCATCGTATTGGTCAAATGAATGGCGTGAGCTATATGCAATTTATTGCACCTGGTTTGATTATGATGTCAGCAATTACGGCTTCTTATACCAACACCGCTTCTTCGTTTTTCCTCAGTAAATTTGTGCGTAATATAGAAGAATTATTAGTATCCCCCCTTTCTAGTCATACGATTATCTGGGGATATGTAACAGGGAGTATTGTGCGAGGAGGCTTAGTCGGCATGCTTGTGATGGTGGTAGCGTTATGCTTTGTTCGCTATGAGATCCATTCGTGGCTAGTGATTATCCTAACCATGTTCCTCACTACCACCGCATTTGCTTTAGGTGGCTTGATCAATGCTGTTTTTGCACGCACCTTTGACGATATTGGTATTATCCCTACATTTGTGCTAACACCTTTAACTTATTTGGGAGGTGTGTTCTATTCGCTTTCATTATTACCTGAATTTTGGCAGATGGTGTCTAAATTCAACCCGATAATGTATATGATTAGTGGCTTCCGCTACGGCTTTTTAGGCATCAGTGATACCCCTTTATTTGCAACCTTTGGTGTGTTGGGACTCTTGGTTATTGGGTTATATTCTTGGGCGTACTATTTAGTTGAAAAAGGCATTGGACTACGAACTTAGTCAATCTTGAGCAATTAGGCATAAAAATGGCGGGCTCTCCCGCCATTTTCAATTTAGACAATTGACATTATTTGCTTAAATCGACTTTATATACAGCAAAGCCAACTTCATCGGTAGCAACTTGAGTCATTGGGTATTGTGCTTTTTCTTTGATAAATTCAGCCGCTTTGTCACTCGGAGAAGTTTCAAAGCGAACATCTAATTTATCATTACCTGTAATTGGAGCAATACGCCAGTTACGATCTGCTGTTGGTACAACGTGCCCATGTGCTTTACTTTCATCACGGATATAATCTGCAAGGATTTGGCGGTTTTCATCTGGTGAAGCGTAAACAATATGTTTATCACCTGTACCAGGGAATTTATCACCATAAGCACGATAGTTATTTGTAGCAATCAAAAATTCTGCTTTCTCATCAACTGGTTTGCCTTGATAGGTTAAGCTTACTACACGGTGAGAATTTGGGTTGATTAGTTTACATTCACCATCATAACGTGCAGGTTGAGTAATATCATATTGATACTCAACACCATCAATGACATCAAAGTTATAAGTACGGAAGCCTTCCCAATCAAGGAGTGATTGTGGTTCAGTACTTTTCGGATCGATTTGTTTAAACATACCTGCACTGCATTCCAACCACTCTTTTAATTGTTCCCCAGTGACTTTTACAACAACTAATGTATTTGGATAAAGATAAAGATCCGCTGCATTACGGAAAGTTAAATCACCTTTATCAACCTCTGTATAGCCTGTTGGATCATTTTTACGACCGCCCGCTTTAAATGGCGCACCTGCACTTAAAATTGGTAGACCTGCAAGATCTGGTAATGCTTTTACAGCATTTTCTACATAAGCTTTTTGTGCAGCATTGACAATTTGAATTGTTGGATCATCTTGTACTAAGGCTAAATAACTAAACATATTGTCTGTTGCTTTACCGATAGGCTGTGCGACATATTTACGTGTTTCTTCATGCGTTTCTTTCAGTAATGTGGCAATTTCAGGGTGATTTTCTGCATTAGCTTTTTTGGCTTCTGCATCATAAATTGGACGTAACTCAGCACGTCCGTCAATGACATCCCATTTGCCATTATTTTCTGCCAGTACTAAATCAATTACACTGATATTATTCGCCCAATAACCAGCCATACTTTCAGGTGTTTTCTTCACTAAGCCTTTTTCAATATTCACATTTGGCGATTTAGCAAACTCTTTATTTGGGAAGAGACGGTGAGAATGTCCGAAAATTACTGCATCAATACCTTCCACATCAGCCAGATAGAACGCTTGGTTCTCACTCATTTCTTTATAAGGTTCATCTGATGGACCAGTATGCGCGAGAGCGACAATGATATCAGCACCTTCTGCTTTTACGATAGGCACATATTTTTGAGCAGTTTTCACGATATCACGGGCTTCAACTTTGCCATCTAAATTCGCTTTATCCCATACCATGACTTGTGGCGGCACAAAACCGATATAACCGATTTTTACACTATGCTGATTACCGTCTTGATCGATGATCTCTTTAGTTTGAATAAAATAAGGTTGGAAGAACGGTTCATCGCTACCCACTTTTACGATATTAGCGTTAATGATCGGAAATTTTGCTTGTTTGATGGCATTATCTAAGTATGGTAAGCCATAGTTAAATTCGTGGTTACCGAGTGTGCCGACGTCATATTGCATCGCATTTAACACTGCAACAGCTGGATCAGGCTTACCCTCTTTTGAACCTTTTGCTGCTTGATAATCAGAAATTGGATTACCTTGAATTAAATCGCCATTATCTACCAAGACGCTATTTTTTACTTGCTCACGAGCTTGTTTAATCAAGCTTGCAGCACGCGTAAAACCGAATTTATCGGTTGGCGCATCTTTATAATAGTCAAAATCGGTTAAAAAACCGTGAATATCGGTGGTACCGATAATACGTAAATCGGCTTTTTTCACTCCATCTGCAAATGCAAATTTATTTGTGCCAAGCACTAACATTGCTGTTGCACTAAGTTGGATAAAACGTCTTCTGTTAAGCATAGCATGCTCCTTGTTAGCTTTATATGAGAAAAAAGGCTGAAATATATTCAGCCTTAGGAAAAAATTTAGTCTATAGTGACATTATTAATAATGACATCTTCATTTGGTACATCCGCATGAAAACCGTGATTACCTGTTTTTACACCTTTAATTTTGTCTACGACATCCATGCCTTCAACAACTTTACCAAATACCGCATAGCCCCATTCCTGCACAATCTCTTTACCATACATTTCTTTTGAACGGTAATCGAGGAATGTATTATCTGCGACATTGATAAAAAATTGTGAAGAGGCAGAGTGAGGCTCCATTGTCCGAGCCATAGCAAGTGTTCCACGTAAGTTGCTTAAACGGTTATTTGCTTCATTTTGAATAGGCGCTTTGGTTGGTTTTTCTTTCATACCTGGTTCCATTCCACCACCTTGAATCATAAAACCATCAATGACGCGATGGAAAATTGTGCCGTTATAAAAACCTTCTTTACAATAATCCTCAAAGTTTTTTGCCGTAATAGGTGCTTTGTCAAAATCTAATTCGATTTTAATATCGCCATAATTGGTATGTAATGTAATCATTTTATTGTCCTTTATATCCAGATAGGAAAGTTAGGCGCATATTATTAAAAAGTTTTGCTGAAATTGCAAAATTTTCTCAAAAATAAACCGCTTGTCGGCTATACTTAATATGTGTATTTGAATGAAGAGTTAATAAGGTTTCTATTATGTTAAAAATTTATAATTCTTTAAAAAGAGAAAAAGAAGTATTTAAACCGATTAATCCCAATCAAGTGGGAATGTATGTTTGTGGTGTGACAGTTTACGATCTTTGCCATTTTGGACATGGTAGAACTTTTGTCTCTTTTGATGTCATTGCGCGCTATTTGCGATATAGCGGTTATAACTTGCGCTATGTGCGAAATATTACCGATGTGGACGATAAAATTATTAAACGTGCCGCAGAAAATAATGAAACCTGCGATCAGCTTGTAGCACGAATGATCGCAGAAATGCATAAAGATTTTGATGCATTAAATATTCTTCGCCCTGATGTTGAGCCTCGAGCTACCCAACATATAGCTGAAATTATTGCAATGGTGCAACGCTTGATTGATAACGGTAACGCTTATGTGGCGGATGATGGTGATGTTATGTTTAGTGTGCCATCTTTTCCTAAATATGGTGCACTATCCCGACAAGATTTGGATCAATTGCAAGCAGGAGCAAGGGTTGAGATTAAATCAGTAAAACGCAATCCGATGGATTTTGTGTTGTGGAAAATGTCTAAACCGAACGAGCCAAGCTGGGATAGTCCGTGGGGCAAAGGTCGCCCTGGTTGGCATATTGAATGTTCAGCAATGAACAGCAAAGAACTTGGCAATCATTTTGATATTCACGGTGGTGGCTCGGATTTAATGTTCCCACACCATGAAAATGAAATCGCACAATCATGCTGTGCGAATCATGGCGATTATGTTAATTATTGGCTACATACCGGTATGCTGACGATTGATGAAGAGAAAATGTCAAAATCGCTCAATAATTTCTTCACTATCCGTGATATTTTGAATAAATATGATAGCGAAAGCGTGCGTTATTTCTTCTTAACGGCACAATACCGTAGCTTATTAGATTACAGTGAAGAGAATATCGGTTTAGCACGTAAAGCATTAGAACGTTTATACACTGCCTTGCGTGGTTGCGAACCCGTGGAACAAGCGGTCGGTTTTGAGCAATATATTGCAAATTTCAAAGATGCAATGGACGATGATTTTAACACCCCAGGCGCATTAGCGGTGTTATTTGAAATGGCTCGAGAACTGAATAAATTGAAAACTGAGAATCCATTGCACGCCAATCAACTTGCTGCTCGCTTAAAAGAATTAGCTGGAGTATTAGGCTTGTTGGAGCAAGATCCTGAAACCTTCTTACAAGGTGGCTCAAACAGCAACGATGATGAAATAGCGGAAATAGAAGCTTTAATTAAACAGCGTAATGATGCTCGAGCGACAAAAAATTGGGCGGTAGCGGATGAAGCACGTAATAAACTCACTGCAATGGGAATAGTGCTAGAAGATGGTGCAAATGGCACAACGTGGCGTAGAGCATAAAGGAGCAAATATGTTGAATAGCATTACGATTGTAGCGGTTACTGGTATGCAAGCCTATGCTCAAAACTCTGTGTATGCTATTCAACGTAGCTATTTAGAATTACAAAAGCAACTTCCTGCGAAACGGTTGCGTTGTTTGTTAATTAGCCCAGAAAAGCCAGAACACTTTTTTGATAATATTCAACATATTGCTTGCAAGCCATTTAGCTATTTAGAATATAGTCTGTTTATGGTTTATTCTTTGGCGCAATTTATTGAAACTAGCCATGTGCTTATTGTGCAAGAAGATGGTTGGGTATTAAATGGCAATAATTGGCGTGATGAGTTTTTTCAATATGATTATATTGGTTCCCCTTTAATGATTCTTGTTGATGAAAAAGGGAAAACATATCGTGATGCATTTTGGGAAAAACATAAATTTGATATTCCTGATGGCATGATTGGACACCAAAATGGTGGTTTTTCATTGCGTAGCAAAAAACTCTTGGAAGCCGCGCGGAAATATCAATTAGGCTTTAATGTGCAGCCACCGGAATATATTCAATCTTTACCATTTGAATTTAAATGGACGGAAAGTACTCATCAGCATTATGAAGATGTTTATTTTTTACAACGACATAAGCAATTAAGCGAATTAGGCTTTAAATTTGCGCCCCCTCATTTGGCTGCCTTATTCGGTTTCCAGCATCTTATGCTTCAAGTATTGGAAAAAACGAATGTAATGCGAATTTTGGGCTGCCATTTTTCGTCGTCCTTGAAAATAACAGGGTTAAATCAAGTCACGGTTTTACATCATCAATTTTCTTCAATGGAAGAATTAATCAGAAACGGTCGTATTTTTATTCTTGTTGAACAGGGAATGGAAGTCTATATACCGTCAGAAGTCTCTTTTAATGGGCAAAGCTGTTATCTTAAAAAGAGATGAAATCATACAAGATAGAGAATTAGACTAGGCTTATTTTGCGGATGTGTTGATGAAATAAAAAACCGCTGAAAGTGGTCTCTTAATTTTGTCTACTATACCCAAATGCAAAAAAATAGGCAAATCCGACCGCTTGTATATAATAAAATCTGCACTTTATAGAAATAGCTTAAAGTGCAGATTTTTCTCTTTATGTGCCAGAATTAGAGATTATTTTTTTCACCGCGGGATAGACTGATTACGCCTGAGCGCACCATTTCAATAATCGTGGTTTCTTGTGTGACGGCTTCAATGAAAGCATTGATTTTCTCACTTGAGCCGGAAAGCTGAATCGTATATTGCTTTGGCGTAATATCCACAATTTGACCGCGAAAAATATCAGCCATACGTTTAAGCTCGTCACGAGAGCCGCCTACTGCGCGCACTTTAATTAACAATACCTCTCGCTCAACATGTTCAAATTCACTTAAGTTAATCACTTTAAACACATCAATAAGCTTGTGTAACTGCTTTTCAATTTGCTCTAGTACTTGGCTATCACCTTGCGCAACAATCGTCATGCGTGAAAGGCTTGGATCTTCCGTTGGTGCAACAGTTAAACTCTCAATATTAAAGCCACGTTGAGAAAAAAGCCCGATCACACGGGATAATGCCCCTGATTCATTTTCTAATAATACTGATAATGTTCTACGCATCTGTTCGCTCCGTTTTGCTTAACATCATATCTTTCATTGCTCCACCACGTACTTGCATTGGGTAAACGTGCTCGGTTTCATCTACTCGAATATCAACAAATACTAATTTGTCTTTGATTGCAAATGCTTGCTGTAATTTTTCTTCTAGCTCCGAAGGGTGGTCTATTTGAATTCCAACATGCCCATAAGCTTCCGCAAGTTTAACGAAATCAGGTAACGAATTCATGTAAGACTGAGAGTGTCGCCCTTGGTAAATCAGATCTTGCCATTGTTTTACCATTCCCAAGAAGCGGTTATTTAAACTGACGATCACAACAGGCGTATCATATTGGCTTGCAGTAGAAAGTTCTTGGATATTCATTTGGATACTGCCATCGCCAGTAATACAAACAACAGTCGCATCAGGATGAGCTAGTTTTACCCCGATTGCCGCAGGTAAGCCAAAGCCCATCGTCCCAGCGCCCCCAGAATTGATCCAACGGCGAGGTTTATCAAAAGGATAGTGTAACGCAGCAAACATTTGGTGCTGACCAACATCAGAAGCAACATAAGCATCGCCTTGAGTTAATTTATAAACCGTACGAATAACATCTTGTGGTTTTATCACATCACCTTGTTCAAAATCCAAACATTTTTTCGCTTTCCAGCTATTAATTTGCTCCCACCAAGCGCTTAAATCACTTTGACTTTTTGCTAAATTTTCATCATCAAGTAGGCTTAAAAACTCTTCTAAGACATTTTTTGCATTGCCAACAATAGGAATATAAGCCGGTACAGTTTTAGAAATTGATGCTGGATCGATATCAATATGAATCACTTTCGCGTTTGGACAGTATTTTGCAAGATTATTAGTAGTACGATCATCAAAACGGACACCAATACCTAAAATTAAATCACTCTCATGCATTGCATTATTGGCTTCATAAGTACCATGCATGCCTAGCATGCCTAAAAACTGTCTATCTGTACTTGGATATGCGCCTAAACCCATGAGCGAGCTTGTGACAGGAAGGTTTAATTTTTGAGCGAAAGCGGTTACTTCTTCGGCTGCTTCAGAGATGATGACACCCCCACCAACAAAGAGAACCGGTTTTTTGGCAACAGTAATCGCTTTTAATGCGCGTTTGATTTGCCCTTTATGCCCTTCAGTTGTTGGATTATAAGAGCGCATTGCCACAGATGCGGGATATTCATAAGGAAATTTATTTGCAGGATTAACCATATCTTTTGGCACATCAATAACAACAGGGCCGGGTCTCCCTGTCGAAGCAATATAAAATGCCTTTTTGATAATTTCTGGAATCTCTGCGGGGTTTTTAATGAGAAAGCTATGCTTTACCACAGGACGAGAAATACCAATCATATCGCATTCTTGGAATGCATCAGTACCGATTAAATTTGATGGTACTTGACCGGAAAAAATGACTAGCGGAATTGAATCGGCATAAGCGGTAGCTATACCTGTAATAGCATTGGTCGCACCAGGGCCTGAAGTTACAAGCACACAACCCACTTTACCTGTAGAACGAGCATAGCCATCAGCCATATGTACAGCAGCCTGTTCATGGCGTGTAAGCACATGTTCAATACCTCCAAGGGTATGAATGGCATCATAAATATCTAGAACTGAGCCACCAGGATAACCAAAAAGATACTCTACGCCCTCATCGCGCAGGGATTGTACGATCATTTCTGCACCAGAAAGTTTTTTCATAAATTCTCCAACAACTAGATAGGGAGGCCCCTAATAAAAATGAATGTTTTGGATTCTGCGCTTAAAAATAGCACTTGTCTAGTCTATTTTTGTAACAATTTGATAACATGCATATAGTTTGAAAATCTAAAAATCTTTAAATTTTAGATTTTTATAAAATAAAATTGGTAAATAATAGCTTTTGCAGAGTTAAAAACCAAATTTTATAAAATATGTAAAATTAAATAAAAAATACACAAACGTTGTTTTTTTATACAAATGGGAACGATAACAACTTTTTTAAAAAATTGTTAAAAAATTAGATCAAAGTCATATTCTTTCCGAATAAATTTGAGTAGAATGCCTCAAGATTTTTCACTTACAAAGAAGGATATACCTATGGACGAGACTCTTCGCCAAGCCGCTCTGGATTTTCATGAATTTCCGAAACCAGGCAAAATTGAAGTTACCCCAACCAAATCTCTTGCGACACAACGAGACCTTGCCTTAGCTTATTCTCCAGGTGTTGCTGAACCTTGCTTAGAAATTGAAAAAGATCCTTCAGCAGCTTACCGTTATACAGCAAAAGGCAACTTGGTCGCCGTTATTTCTAACGGTACAGCCGTATTAGGCTTAGGCAATATTGGTGCATTGGCAGGTAAACCTGTTATGGAAGGAAAAGGCGTTCTATTTAAGAAATTTGCAGGTATTGATGTATTTGATATCGAAATTAATGAACGTGATCCAGAAAAATTGGTGGAGATTATTGCCTCATTAGAGCCTACTTTTGGCGGAATTAATCTGGAAGATATTAAAGCACCAGAATGTTTTTATATTGAACAAAAATTACGTGAGCGTATGAATATTCCTGTATTCCATGATGATCAACATGGAACAGCAATTATCAGTGCTGCTGCAGTCATTAATGCATTACGTATTGTTGATAAAAAAATCGAAGATGTACGCTTAGTCGCATCTGGTGCAGGAGCTGCATCTATCGCATGTTTGAATTTGCTTGTGTCACTTGGTATGAAACGTGAAAATATCGTTGTATGTGACTCAAAAGGTGTGATTTATAAAGATCGTGATGATCGCATGGACGATACCAAAAAACTTTATGCGATTGAAGATAATGGCTGGCGTACCCTTGCTGATGCTATGCCAAATGCAGATATTTTCCTTGGCTGTTCAGCCGCAGGAGCATTAACACAAGATATGGTGCGCTCGATGGCTGCTCACCCAATAATTCTTGCTCTTGCGAACCCAAATCCTGAAATTACCCCACCAGAAGCAAAAGCTGCTCGTCCTGATGCGATTGTGTGTACAGGTCGTTCAGATTATCCAAACCAAGTTAATAACGTACTCTGTTTCCCATTCATTTTCCGTGGTGCACTAGATGTTGGTGCAACAACAATTAACGAAGAAATGAAAATGGCTGCGGTATATGCGATTGCTGATTTGGCATTGGCAGAGCAAAATGAGGTCGTAACTTCTGCTTACGGTGGTGAAGGGGCGACCTTTGGAGCAGACTACATTATTCCTCGTCCATTTGATCCGCGTTTGATTGTTCGCATTGCGCCAGCCGTTGCTAAAGCTGCAATGGAATCAGGGGTTGCGACTCGTCCAATTACAGATTGGGATGCTTATATCGAAAAACTCTCTCAATTTGTTTATAAGACTAATCTGTTTATGAAACCAATCTTCAGCCAAGCGAAAGCGGATAAAAAACGCATTGTCTTAGCAGAAGGGGAAGAAACAAAAGTATTACATGCAACACAAGAAATTGTGTCAATGGAATTAGCTTATCCAATTCTGATCGGTCGTCCTGCGATTATTGAAGCAAAAATTAAAAAACTGGGCTTACATATTCAAGCAGGCAAAGACTTTGAGATCGTCAATAACGAAAGTGATGAACGTCATGAACAACTCTGGAAACGCTATCATGCATTAATGAGTCGTCGAGGTATTACTGAAGCAATTGCTAAACGTGTTACAACGTCAAATACCAGTGTAATCGGTTCATTATTGGTTGAGATGGGGTATGCAGACGGCATGGTATGTGGTTTGTTTGGTTCATATAGTCGCCATTTAGAAGCAATTAAAGATGTGATTGGTGTAAAAGCAGGTGTGAAAGTACCAGCGGCGTTAAATAGTTTGGTTTTACCAACCGGTAACGTTTTTATGACGGATACCTACGTGAATGCTGAACCTAATGCAGACGAGTTAGCTGAGATCACTTTAATGGCAGCAGAAGAGATGAAGCGTTTTGGTATTGAACCTCGTGTAGCATACGTTTCTCACTCAAACTTTGGTTCTAACAACCAATTGGGTGCGCCAAAAATGCGTGAAGCCTTAGCAATTGTGAGAGAGCGCGATCCTGCTTTAATGATTGATGGTGAAATGCATGGTGACTTAGCTTTAAATGAAGAGCTACGTTTGGCGCATATGCCAGAAACAACCTTAAAAGGCACGGCAAATTTATTAGTGATGCCAAATGTAGAATCTGCCCGCATCAGCTATAACTTACTGAGAGCGACAACTACAGCAGTAACGGTTGGTCCTATCTTAATGGGGGTGAATAAATCTGCACATATCTTAACGCCAGCAGCATCGGTTCGCCGCATTATCAATATGGTGGCATTTGCCGCAGTAAAAGCTCAAACTGAAGCTTAATCAGCTCAATGCTGGGGTTTTATAAATTATCAATAAACCCCAGCATAGTTTCAAAATATTGATGTAATAAAAAACATATTAATTATCTTAATTAATATGTTTTTGTTATGTATATTGGAAATATATTTTTAATTAATTAAAAAGCTATTTGATAATAATTCTCTTATAACGTAGAATCGAAATATCTGCTAACTTAATTAAGTAAAAATATGCTACTTCGTCCAAAAAGCCTTTATACAACAATTGTATTTGCAATTACCTCTACTTACTCACAAGCTAATCAAGTGCCAAATTTACCCGAGCTGAATCGGCTTGATGCGAATCAACAACAACGGCAAACGCTGCATCAACAGGCTCAACATGCGCAACTGCAACATCAAGCTGAGGTAAGGTTAGAGACTTCTCATCAGCAATTATCCCTTTCAAATAACGAATCACCTTGTTATCCCATTCATAACATCTCTCTCATCGATTACGATTCAAACACTCAAAAAAGCCAATTTCAATGGGCATTAGATAAAGCCGTGCGAGATTTAAAATTAACGCTACCGCACTGTTTTGGTGGTGAAGGTTTAGGTATTTTAATGAAGCAAGTCCAAAATAATATTATTGAGAAAGGTTATGTCACTACTCGGGTTGTTACCGAGGAGCAAGATTTACGCGGTGGAAAATTAGTTTTAACGGTAATTATAGGCAAAGTGCGGAATACCATTGTGGCAGATAGTGGCAATACGCCGCGTTTTACTAAATTAAATGCACTCACTGCATTTACCTTTGCTAAGGGCGATATTCTCAATGTGCGTGATATTGAACAGTCGCTAGAAAATTTAAAACGAGTCCCGACAGTAGAAGCAAATATTGAGATTTTACCGAGTGATGATGAAACGGCTTCAGTGGGTGAAAGCGATTTAAAAATCAGTTATGCCCAAGCCTTTCCATTTCGCCTAAATGTAGGTTTAGATGATTCAGGTTCAAAATCCACAGGAAAATGGCAAGGTTCGGCAACACTTTCAGTTGATAATCTGTTGTCGGCAAATGATCTTTTTTACGCCTCATTTACACATAGCATCAAACAAAAGGGAGATGATAAGGGTAAGCGAGCGAGTAAAAATCTCACGCTTTATTACGCAATTCCATTTGGCTATTGGAATTTAGCTTTTTCCCATAATCAGAGCCGTTATCATCAAGAAGTTTTTGGTGCTTTTGAAAACAGCTATATCTATGCCGGTGAAAGTGCCAACGATAAGCTAACGCTTTCTTATTTGCTTTATCGTGATAGCGTACGTAAAACAACAATCTCTGCTTCGGCTTGGTCTCGCCAATCACAGAACTATATTGATGGAGCTGAAATTGATGTACAAAAACGTCGTATGGCGGGTTGGGAAGCTGGATTTTCACATAAAGAATACTGGGGAAACAGCACACTAGAATTCTCGGCAAATTATAAACGAGGTACAGGTGCGAGAGGGCAGCTACAAGCGCCAGAGGAATTATGGGGAGAAGGTACATCTCGCCCACAAATTATTAGTGCGTCAATGAGCTTTAACAAACCATTTATGTGGGGGAGTCAGCCATGGCAATTTAATTCCAGTTGGAATGCACAATGGAATAAAACACCACTGATCCCACAAGATAGATTGAGTATTGGTGGACGTTATACCGTGCGTGGTTTTGATGGTGAATTAACGCTTTCTGGCGAGCGTGGTTGGCTATGGCGAAATGAACTCGCTTGGAATTTAAACGGCTTAGGACAACAGATCTACTTCGCATTAGACGGCGGACGAGTAACCGGCTGGGCAACGAAAAATCAGCTAGGTCATCATTTAATGGGCACTGCATTAGGTTTACGGGGTTATTTTAAAGGTATCTCCTACGATGTTTTTGGGGGCAGACCAATACGTAAACCAGAGGGATTTAAAACATCTGATGCTGTCGCAGGCTTTAATTTAAATTACCATTTTTAATGTTGCGCTGGATAGCGCTTTAATAGACAAACATAACAGGATATAAAACTATGAACAAGCAATGTTTCCGCGTTATTTTCAGTAAAACACGCCAACGTTTAGTGGTGGTCTCTGAACTCGCAAAATCAGAAGGTAAATCTAGCGAACCATCCTCTTTTTCTGTTTTGCCACTTTTTGCCAAAATTCGACCGCTTACCTTTAGCTTATTTTGTGCGCTAGGTTTTGTCACGTTTTCGGATGCAGCATTGGGCGAGACATTAATTATTCGTGCCGATAAATCCGCCCCGAAAAACCAGCAACCCATTATCCTTTCGACCGCCAACGGCATTCCGCAAGTCAATATCCAAACCCCAAACGATAAGGGGCTTTCCCATAATAAGTATTCGCAATTTGATGTCGCTGAAAAAGGGGCAATTCTAAATAATAGCCGAACAAATACCCAAACTCAGCTTGCGGGGCAGGTTGCGGGCAATCCTTATCTGGCACGCGGTGAGGCGAAGGTGATTTTAAACGAAGTCAATTCTAGCAAGCCTTCGGTCATGAAAGGCTATGTGGAAGTGGCAGGCAAAAAGGCGGAGGTGATTATTGCTAACCCAAGCGGTTTATATTGTGAAGGCTGTGGGATTATCAATTCAGACCGTGCGACATTAACCACGGGCAAACCGCAAATTAAACACGGTCATTTAGACAGTTTTGTGGTGGAAAAAGGCAAGGTGAAGGTCTCGGGCAAGGGGCTGGATAATAGCCGTGTGGATTATACGGAGATTATCAGCCGTCATGTGGAAGCCAATGCGGGCATTTGGTCGAAAAAAGAGACCAAGGTCATTACAGGGAAGAATACCGTCAAGCGGTCAGATTCCGATAAAACTTTGCAAATTATTCACACAAACCAACCGCTTGCAGGGGAGTCAAAACCGCAGGTAGCCATTGATGTGGGCGAGCTGGGCGGTATGTACTCGGGCAAAATCCATTTGATTGGCACGGAACAGGGCGTGGGCGTGCGTAACGCAGGGCATATTGGGGCAAGCGCTGAGACGCTCACCATCGACAGCCAAGGGCGAATTGTCAATACAGGCACATTCAATGCCGCCGCACCTGTTAGCTTAACTGCAAGCAAAGGCATTGACAACCAAGGTAAAATTGAAAATAAACAGGGCGATATTCAGCTTAACTCGAAAGCCGATATTCAAAATAGCGGTTCAATTGTGGCGAGAGGCGGCAATATTCAGCAACAAGCCAAAAGCGATATTAAACAACGCGGTGAAACGGTGGCAAAAGGCAATATTCGCTACACCGCCCACCAAATCCACGCAGACAAAAACTCATTGATTGCTGCTGGAGTGGACGTAACCGACACCGCACAGGGCGAAGTGCGGAAGCTGGAAACCCAATCTGCGGCAGGAAAAACCATTCAGCTCACTGCCACCGAAAAAGCCACGGTGCAGGGCAAAAATCTTGCCACGAGTAAAATAGAGATTAAGGCTAAGCAGGCAAATCTGGATAACAGCCATACGGCTGCCCAGCGTATCGCAGTCACGGCGACAGAAGGCAACATTCAAGCTAATCAAGCCATACTCATTGCGGATAAAGACTTAAATCTCAGCACGCCAACATTATTAGAAACCCAAGGTAGCCACTTAAAAGCAGAAAATATCGCAACAAAGCAGCGCTCGCTGAATACACAACATGCTGTGTGGGAGCAAACAGGGCGTGATGAATTAAATATCGCTGTAGTGGATAGGTTGCTCAATCAGGGCGGGACGTTCAAAACGCAGGGTGATTTAAGCATTAACGCCAAGGGCATGGACAACCGGCAAGGGCGCTTATTGGCAAAGGGGAAATTAACCGTGGATGCCCAAAAAGGGCAGGTTGATTCCAGTGAAGGGGTGATGCTCTCAAACCAACATTTGCAGCTTACCTCTGGCGAGTTGATTAATGATGGCGGTTTAATTCAATCTCAGCAAAATGTCACGATAAATACCCAAGGTGCGGCGCTATCGAATAAAAATACATTCAGCGAAAGCAACGATAAAGGGATTGTGGCATTAGGTGAGCTGAATATTGAGACAGGCAATGTCGATAATCAACAAGGGCGAATAGCAAGTGCAGGCAAGCAAACACTGGCAGCGGTGGATATCAACAACCAACAAGGTTTGGTATATGCGCAAGCTGATTTACACTTGGAGGCGAAAAATCTTCGCAATGATAAGGGTAAAGTTAGCGCCTTGAAACATGCCGAAATGGTACTTTCGGGCAATTTAAGTCAGCAGGGTGGGCAGATTGAGGCGGAGAAAATAAGCTTGTCGGCACAGAATATGAGAAACACCGATAAAAGCCGTATTATTGCCAATCATATTACGATGACGATTGCTGACCAAGTGGCAAACTTAGACAGTTTGATTCAAGCTGAGCGGGATAATTTGACTATCTCAAGTCAAGCGCTGGATAACCGTAAAGGGGAAATCAGCAGTCTGCAAAATGGCGTGATGATTAACACTCATCAGCAAAAACTGGACAATCAAGCGGGTAAAATTCACGCAAAATCTGCAATATCGATTAGCAGTGGAGAATTAGATAATCGCGAGGGAGCCATTCACAGTGCAAGTGATATTGTGCTTAACGCTCAAGATCAAAAATTGATTAATGACAATACCCTCGCTACTGATAAAGGCATCGTTGCCTTAGGCAATATTACGCTTAATAGTACCGATTTAGATAATCAGCAAGGTTATATTGCCAGCCAAGCGAACCTAACCCTGAATGTTGCTGAGACGAATAATACCGCAGGCTTAATCAAATCCAATCGAGATATTCACCTAGATGCTCAATCTCTTCGAAATGATGAAGGGATGATTTCTGGCGTTCTTCAGGTTGCGCTTAATATCACAGATGGGGTACAACAGCAAACCGGCAATATAGTTGCAGGTGAATTAAGCATTAATGCGGGCAGCTTAAATTCAACCCAAGATAGCGTGATTAGTGCGAACAATGTTGCGGTGGCAGTTAAACATCATTTAACCAATATCCAAAGTGAGATTTCGGCAACTCAGCACCTCAATATCACCAGCCAAGCAGTAGAAAACCAGCAAGGTTTATTATTTGCAGAAATGGGCAACTTGAGTGTGAACACTCAGCAACACCGCGTGAATAACCAACAAGGCAAAATAGTTGCAGGGCAGGCAGTAAGCTTAGCGAGTGGTGCATTAGAAAACCAACGTGGGTTAATACAAGGAAAAACAGGCGTTAAGTTAAATACGCATGGACAAAATTTAGATAACGCCCTCGCAACAATTATTAGTCAGCAAGCATTATCAATTCGCGCTGGTGAGTTAAATAACCAACAGGGCTATATCCAAGCGACAGCACAAGCGGATATTCAGCTTGGTCATTCGGCATTATCTAATCAAGAAGGGGTGATTTCTGCTGGTACTGATTTGCGCTTAAATGCTGGTCATGTTAAGAATCATCGTGGCGCGATTGTTGCAAGTCGTCATCTTAACGCCAGCATGACGAGCCTGACACAACAAAACGGTACGGTTAAGGCGGGCGAGTTATTAAATATTCAAGCAAATGGCGACATAACCTCTAATCAACAGAGCCAATTAAGCGCCCAAAATATCCATATCACCACTACAGGGCGAATCAATAATCAAGATGCAGAAATTGTTGCAAGCGATAGTGTTGTGATTGACGGTGGGGAGGTTACCAATACTAATGGGGTGATTGTTGCACAATCAGGCAGTCTCAAGATGGATACTCATCAGCAAGGGTTAATAAATCAGCAAGGAAAATTAAGTGCCGGTGCAGATTTAGCCATCAATAGCGGTAAGCTTGATAATCAAGCAGGGTTGATCCAAAGTCGCCAAAATATGCAAATTAACACACACCAAGGCGATTTAGACAACCAACATACCAAAGCCACTGCTGAAAATGAAGGACAAGTAAAAGGGATTATTGCATTAGGCACATTGGCATTAAATACTCAGCATTTGTTGAATAACAATGGTTATGTATTAAGCAATGAGGCACAAACGGTTAATGCTCAATCCCTGCAAAATAACGCGGCGGTACTCTCTTCGCTTACCTCACAAAAAGTGACAGTGCGCCAAGCTATTCATAACGAACAAGGCAGAATAAGTGCAGGCTCAACAACACTGAACGCACAATCGTTAGATAACCAATCCGGTTTATTGCAAGGGGATTCATTCCTCCATCTTCAAGTTGATGAAAGCTTAAATAACCAAAAAGGCCAAATTAAAGCGAATGAAAATATGGCAATTAGTGCGCAGAGTGTGAATAACCAAGCGGGTGTACTTAGTGCGATAAGAGGCAATTTATCTGTCGTGAGTGCAACGCATTTGAATAACGCACAAGGCAATATCACTGCACAAAAAGCAGTAAGCATCAATGCGGCCGGACTAGATAATACACAAGGCGTTATCTATAACGAACAAGATTTACTCACGCTGAATTTAACGCAACATACTTTAGAAAACCAGCAAGGAAAAGTGATCGCCAAAGAGAGCCTTACTCTTGAAAGTGGTGCAATAAACAATCAGCAAGGTGTTATTTATGCCGAAAAATACGCTAACCTTCACGTAACTGGGAAAATTGATAACCAACAAAACGGCAAAATTTACGGTTTGGGCGAAATCGCACTTCAAGCGGATACGGTGGATAACCGTGGGGGTGAAATTCGCACGCAAGATAAGCTCACTTTAAATGTGACGGCAGACATCAACAACCAAAAAGTCGGCGAGAACGGTTCATTTATTGAAAGTGGCAATGTGCTCACGATTAACACCGCAACATTAAATAACCGTCATACCAAATCATCATCTGAAAATATGACACAAGGCATACTGGCAACGGTATTAAGTGTGTCAGCCAATGTGCTAGATAATCAGCAAGGCAAGTTGCATAGCCGCACGCAAAGCAATATAACCCTACAACAACACTTGGATAATCGCCAAGGGGAAGTGACCGGTCGCCAAAATGTATCCATTCACGGTGCTGCACTAGATATTAATAACCAAGACGGGCATTTGCAAGCGGGCAATTCTTTGTCTATTTTTGCAAATGCGGTTTCCACCAATGGGCATATTGAAGGGGCAGATATTGACATTACCCAGCAAAAAGATTTTGTGACCAGCAATCATATCAATGCAAATAACACGCTTTCGATTAGCACCTCGGGCAATCTCACCAACTCGCACCATCTCTATGCGGATGAACGCGTTACCCTTAACGCCAATCATATCACCAATAATGTCGTAGGCAGAATCAGTAGCGCAAATACCACAGTGGCTGCAAAAGGGAATGTAAGTAATGAAGGATTGATAAATGGCATAAGCCCAGATGACAATGCCAAAACGGTGGTAAAAGCGGGAGGAAAACTACTTAATACCGGCAAAGGACGGATTTATGGCGATGATATCGCGCTACAAGCAGACCAACTTGAAAATCGCGATAAAGATTATGGCAATGGCGAGATTAAATCTGCCGTCATTGCAGCACGAGGTAATTTAGATATTGCCGCGCGTGAAATAGACAATAACACCGAGCATTATTTAGCGGATAATCAGGTTGGCGCAACGCTGTTTAGCGTGGGCAATATGACCTTTGGTCGTGTGCTGAATGCGAATAATCAAGCAGAGGGCAAGGCAGAGATACTACGTAATAACAGTAGTGTGATTGAGTCTGAGCGGAATATTCAATTTAATGCTAAGCAAGTTGAAAATCATAATATTCATTTACAAGTACATCATGTTGTCAGTGGACAAGACAACGATGATATTACCTTGATTCATGGTAGCCAGAAAACCTTGAATGAAGAGTATATTGTGCCAAATCAGGGGCAAGGATTGCCGCATATCTTTACGAATCATAAGGAAGATCAAAAAGGAAGCTTAAACATTGATTCAGATACTTATATTCCCATGGAGAAACTGACTTGGGCGGGCTGGAGTCGAGCAGGGCAACTTGTTTATAATTTAAAAGACATGGAACCTGCATTGTTAAAAGCAGGGGATACTATCACAGAAGATATGTTACTTGCCAGCCGCAACCAAATGAGCTGCGATACTTATACGGGGAATAATAAACAGTGTCATTATATCCCTGCTGGTCAATATGATATCGATAGCCCGATTTGGCAATATGCAAATGTGACAGCACCAACCACACCACCACCAGCCTTTTCATTTGAAGAATTGGAAACGAAGCCTTGGTATAAAGAACAGGAGTGGTTTGCCCTCGATCCTAAAACAAACGAACGCGATCTATTTATTGTACCGAATGAACCTGTTGAGCCAACAAAACCAGAACGCCTAGCGACAGAATCTGATGCAGCGTTTCAAACGCGGACTAAAAATTATCAGCAAGAACTTGTAGAGTATCGTCAAGCAAAAGAAAAATGGGATTTTTATCAAACCAAAATAAAACCTTACAATGATTGGATGAAGGAGAATGAAATTGCCATTGAGCAAGTTGATAAGAAAATAGAATCGCATAACCAAGCCTTACGCCAAGAATTAGGTCAGGCATACTTCCGTAATTTCTGGGTGATCAAACTGAATAATAGCCGAGAAGATGAAAGCAAAGTGAAGCAATCTTTACCTGGGCAAATTTTAGCGGGAGGTGATCTTAATTTTGCAGGCTCATCATTTTTAAACAATCGTAGCCATACGATTGCAGGTGGAGAGTTGAAGTTAATTGGGAATGTGACGAATGAAGATCAAGAAGGGTTACATCGTTTAACAGAAAGCGGCACAAGCCAATATACCAACGACAGATGGCGTGGTGGATTTAAGAAGTATTTCCAACGAGATTGGAATGCGATACAGGATTACAAACGCATTATCGAAACTCCATTTGATATGGACGTGGTGAAAGTGGAAGAACATGCGGATTATCACACTCACAAACGCACTGCGGCGGAATTAAAATCTGAGACCGCGCATACCCTGTCTTTAACCTCGATTGAAGCTGGAAGTAGCACCACACTTACAGCGGCTGGGTTGCAAACTTTAGATGGGCTTGTGGGGGGCGATATCGCGGCATTTACACTATTAAACGGCACAAGCCGAGAAGTGAGTGGCATAGAAGCATGGCAGGGAAATAAGCCAGCCATTAGCGAGCAGCCTCATTTGCAAGGCATGACAGAAGCGGACGTGAGCCCATTACAAGGGGAGGCTCGCCCGCGCCAGTTAGAACGCGTAGTATTAGCAGATGAGGTTGAAGTGCGTAGCATTCAACCGAATTTAGTGGTGCCACAAAACGTACTTTATCGTATTAATCCTGAGCCAAGTAGCAAAGTGTTAGTAGAAACCGATCCAGATTTTACCAACCAAAAACGTTGGCTAAGCAGTGATTATATGTTTAACGCCCTGCGCTATGAGCCAAATCTTGTGCAAAAACGCTTAGGTGATGGTTTTTACGAGCAGCGTTTAGTACGAGAGCAGATCAACCGTTTAACCGGCAGACAATTTTTAGGCAACTATACGGATTTTGACAGCCAATATAAAGCCCTGATGAACGCGGGGGTAACCTTTGCTGAGAAGTTTAACCTTCGCCTAGGTGTTGCACTTAGCCCAAGCTTGGTAGCACAGCTCACGACAGATATTGTCTGGTTTGAAAGTGAATCTGTTACCTTACCGAACGGCAAGCAAGAGCAAGTGCTGGTGCCCAAAGTGTATGCATTTGCCCAAAAAGGTGATATCACAGGCAAAGGTACGTTGCTTTCGGGCAACAAGGTTATCCACCGAAGTGGCGAATTGATAAACAACGGCACGGTATCGGGTCGGGAATTGGTGCAATTTGACAGCGACAGCATTCGTAACAGCGGCACGATTAATGGCGGAGTGATACTGGGGAATGTGAGTGGAGATATGGAAAATATCGGCGGCACAATTGAAGCTGACCGCGCGATTTTGCTCAATATCAGCAATAATTTTACCCACAGTAGCAGCACGCACGAGAGCGAAGTGAAGGTAAATGGCTACCAACGTACAGAAAGCACAATAGCGCGTAAAGGTCTACTCCATGTAAAAGGCGAAGAGGGAGTGTTGCGGATTAACGCCAATAATATCGCGGTATCAGGAGCAGATATCCTGAATGACGGGCAGGGGCAAACCTATCTTTCGGCGAAAAATAACCTTAACTTAAGCACAGTGGCGATAGGTTTTGCTGAGCAGATGGGAGGAGGCAATCACTACCGAAACGAATCATCCCAAACAGCGGTAATAAGCCGCGTATCAGGCAATGGCGATGTCACACTTTCGGCGAAGAATATTTATAGTGAAGGAGCAGATTTAGATGCGAAGGGTAAGCTGATAGCCAAAGCGGAGAATGATATTGTGCTAGGGAGTGCAAGCAATCGTTCTTCGTTGGAAGAATATCACAAAATAAAAAGTGGTAGTGCGCTGGCGAAGAAAACCCAGAGTAGCTATGACCAAGTGACTGAAGTACGACATAAAGGTACAGAGCTGACAGGCGAAAGTATTGAAATTAAAGCGGGTAATGATATTCAAGGCGAAAGCATTCTAGCCGTCTCACGCAGTGGCGATATTGATTTTATTGGTGGGAATAATGTGACGCTTAATTCAGCGACTAATCTGCTTTCAGAACGTCATATTCGTGAGACGAAACGCAGTGGTTTCCTGAACGGCGGGGAGCTGGGTTTTACTATTGGCAGTCAAAAAATACGCCAAGAGAATACCTTAGATGGTGCTATTCAAAGCACAGCACGTAACACACTGGGCAGTGAAGGGGGCAATATTCGGATTCAAGCCGGCAATAAAGCGAGCGTGAGCAATGTAGATGTGCTGATTTCCAACGCAAAAAACGCCGTGATTTCAGGCAAAAACGGGGTACGGGTTGAAGCTGGGAAAGATGTTATCAACAGCACCGATAATTATGAATTTAGCCAGTCGGGGTTAAGTATCGCTCTTAGCACCCCGGTAACGGATGCGGTGCAATCAGCACAGCAATCGGTGCAGAAAGCCAAAGCAACGCAAAATGAGAAACTCAAAGGAGTGTATGCGATGAAAGCGGCGGAGGATGCCGTGATTGCAGCACAAAATGCACAAAAGGTCGCCGATACCTTGAGCAATTTGGGTAATACGTTAAGTGAAAATACCGCAGCGGCAGAAAATCCGGCGGTGAAAATCTCAGTCAGTCTCGGCACGCAAAAACAGGAAAGAGAAAGTCACAGCCAAAGCGTGACTCACAGCAAAAGCCACCTGAATGGTGGCAATATTGCCTTGATTTCGGAAGAGGGCAAAGTTGAGCTGGAAGGTGTGGATACCCGAGTAAAAGACTCGTTGGTGCTTGATGGCAAGCTGGGTATTGAATCCAAAGGTGTTGCGGATACTTATCAAAACAACACCAAGAATAAGAATCACAGTGCGAGTGTGGGTGTGTTTGTGGGCTTTAATGGCGATAGCTACGGCATAGGGTTGGAAGCCTCGGCGAGCGTGGGCAAAGGCAAAGAAAACAGCGAAAGCGAGACGTGGCAAAACAACCAATTACAAGTGGGTAATTTAGTCACAAATTCTGCAAACGGCAAGCTCTTGCTGGATGCCACGAATGTCAAAGCCCATCGCTGGGAAGGTGAAGTACAAGATTTTGAAGCGAAAAGCCGACAAGATGTAACGAAGTATAGTAGCGAACAGGTGCAAACCGGTGGTAGTGTCTCTGTGACTTATGGCTCGGGCGGTGGGGCAACGGCAAATGCTGCTTACAACTCAGCCAAGTTAAACACTGCACAGGTGGAAAACCAAACTGCAATCGACATCGGCAAGGGCGGAATGGACGTTAAAGTGAAAAAGAACGCCCATTTTGACGGTGCAGTGATGACCAGCCAAGCAGAGAAAGAAAACAACCGCTTCCAAGCCGGCACGCTGACCACCGGCGATATTGAAAACCACAGTGAATTGAAAACAAGAAGTGCAGCCATTAGCGGTGGTTCGGGCGGAGTGAACCCGATGTCGGCACTGAGCTTACTGGGCAATAAAAACGAAAGCGAGCGAAGCACGACAAGGGCGGCGATTGGGGAGAATATAGCAATCAACCTAACGCAAGACCCAAATGCGGAAACTACACTTAATAATCTTAACCGAGATACGCAAAATGCCAATCAAAAAGTGACGAAACACGATATCAGTGAGGTGAAAGAAACGCAGGAGCTGGTGAAAGGCATTGGTGAGATTGCGGAAAAGGCTTATCAGATTTACACGCACTCGGAGCGTGAAAAAGTGACGGAAGCGGAGCTGGAATTGGGCAAAGCACAAGCTCAAAAAGCGAGCAAGGAAGAGATTGGTAAATTAGAAGCCAATTTAGACCGCTTGCAAAAAGAGTTTGATAAAAACTACGGCACGGGCAGTAAAACCAAACGAGCGGTAGAAGCGGTGACGGCAGCCTTGCAAGGATTAGCGGCGAAAGACGTGGGACAAGCGGCAGTGGGTTTAGCCTCACCATACTTAAATGCAGAAATCAAAAAGTACACCGAAGGCGATACCCAAGCTAACTTGATTGCTCACGCATTGCTAGGTGCGGTGGAAGCAGCTGCGACAGGGAACAATGTACTGGCAGGGGCTGCGGCAGGCGCAGGGAGCGAAGCGGCGGCAGATGTGATTGTTAAAACCCTCTACAAGGGCAAATCTACGCAAGACTTAACCGAAGCAGAGAAACAGAATGTGACATTGCTCAGCCAGCTTGCAAGCGGACTGGCTTCGGGCTTGATAGGAGATAGTACACAATCGGCAGCGGTTGGGGCGGATATTGGGAAACGGGCGGTGGAGAATAATGCCTTAGGCTTGAAAGATATTGCTCTTTATGAAAGATATTTAATGCGTGCAATTGCTAATGGAGAAAGTACAGAAGCAGTACATGAGGCATTTAAAGCATTGAGTGAAAAACAAAGAGCTGAATTATTAGCGGATTGTGATGCAACTTGTCGGATTCCCGTGATAAGTGAATTAGGTGCCGCCACTAATAGAGCTGATGAACTAACAGGAGGTTTAGAGGGAGCATTAAAAGACTGGTTTGGAAAATTATCAGGGGAAGAGCAAACCAAATTTTATAAAATTGTTGAAGAGGAAAATCAGAAAACGATAGCTGTATTGGAAGCAAAACAAAATGGCTTTGAAAAAGCTGTGGATGTGGCGTTGGTTTCGGCTTCTGTGTTCTCGAAAGAGAATGCTTTGGAAAGTAAAGGGCAGTCAATACAGAGTAATTTAGCTAAGAAAGTTCACAAGACTAGTGGAAATGAGAAAGGTTCTGCTTTACCTGTACCGAGTCCTAAAAAATCAAATAAGAATGGGGAGACTTATACATCTAATACGAAACATACTTTAGGTCAATCTGGTAGAAGTGATCCTAATGCGGGTATTGAACCTAGAAATTCATTTCAATTATTTGAAGAATCTAAGGTACTGGGTAAACAAAGATTTACTATTGATGGTCAAGGTAATATACATCGTTTTATGAATAGTAATACTTCTGAAGGATGGCATTGGGCTGGTTCAACATCAGATATTAATAACCCACTTAAACTAAATAACAAGCAAAAATCAGAACTTCAGAAAATTTTTCCAGAACATAAGAAAAATCCATATTTAAAATAGGGGGTGCAATGAATATTGTAAGTAATAAGGCTCGTACATTTGGAATTGCATGGGATGAAGAATGTCAAATAGGAAGTTATAAATATGGTAAAGTGAAAATTATCATAGGACATAATATCTTTCCTAAAGAAGATGGGGGTAATTATACTTTGCAAACAGTTTTTTCAAATATGAAGGATTCGTTTTTAGAAAGATATTATCCCTCAGGGAAAACTAATGGTGAGTTCGGGGAGAAAGAGTTTGTTTTGGATAAGTGGAATAAATTAGAACTCAAAGATATATTTGTTATAGAGGTCTCAGAGCTTGGTGGATATTCACATGTTAATACATTGGAGCTGTGTATGGCTTATTCAGGAGACGAAGAACGACTATTTTATAGTTTTGATAATGGGGAAAGTTTTAATGAAATAAGATATCCTAAAGGAACTATAGAAGGAGTAATAAATTTATTGCCAGATTATTCCCCCTGATAGCACTAGCGTCCACGCTAGTACTATTTAATATGAATTACAAGCGGTTAATTATGCTAAGTATTTTGCAAATTTTGGTACGAGAGAGGACGCTAGTACCATCGGGGCATAGGCGAGATTGCGGAAAAGGCTTATCAGATTTACACGCATAGTGAACGTGAAAAAGTGACGGAAGCGAAGCTGGAGTTGGGCAAAGTGGAAACCCGTTTGAAAAATGAGGGTAAAACGAAAGAAGAAATCGCTCAACATCCTGAATATCAGCGATTAACACTTGACTTGAGTGATAAACAACAGGCTTATGATAAAAAGTTTGGAACAGGTAGCGATATTAAACGTGGTGTTGATGCACTGACGGCAGCCTTGCAAGGTTTAGCAGCGAAAGACGTAGGATAAGTCAGCCACTGGTAATAAATTACTTACTGGTGATGAAAACGCTCAGTTCTGTAACCATTGTTGCAGAATTGAGCGTTTTCTTTTTATATGCTGAGTTAAAGTGTTGAAATTATCTGCAAAAAGATAGGAAAGATATTTGGGACAGGTGTAGATATTATTTGCTTGGAAAGAATGCGTTACGTTAATACGAGAAATTTGAAAGTAGAGAGTTGTATAGTAAATGATAGTGTTTGGTCTTTAATATTAAAAAATACGTTTATTTATCAAATTGTTAGTTTTTAATTATGCTAATTTTTGGTGGAAATGAGGCAAGCGGATAGTTTTGCTCCTTTTTTGCAAAACCATTTTGAGGTGTTTTTTACCTAAGCTTTGCAAGAAAATTTACATCTTTGTATAAGAAAATTTCCAATGAAAATAATTGGTTACATTTATTTTTGTGCTGACTATAATGCCCGCCTTATACATTAAGGAGGCAGAAATGCGAAATAAATTATTAGGCAGTGCATTGATGATTGCAGGCACAACAATTGGCGCGGGTATGTTGGCAATGCCATTAACTTCAGCGGGTATTGGTTTTTCAATGACAGTTCTTTTATTAGTAGGGTTATGGCTTTTATTAACGTATACCGGCTTGCTTTTTATGGAGGTTTACCAAACAGCAAAGGTGCGTAATGTCGGTATAGCGACATTAGCTGAGCAGTATTTTGGGGTAATAGGGCGTATATTAGCTACATTCAGTTTGCTTGTTTTGTTATATGCGCTGCTCGCAGCATATATTACAGGAGGTGGTTCGTTACTATCTGGTGTATTGCCGTTTTCGGCGGATAGTCAAACAAACTTAACTTTAGGAATTTTATGTTTTACCTTGGTATTAGGTGCTGTTGTTGCGATAGGCATTAAAAGTGTTGATGGGCTCACTCGGATACTCTTTATTGGTAAAGTTGTCGCTTTTTTTGTTGTATTGCTGATGATGTTACCTAAAGCTAAGTTGGCCAATTTAAGCGCTATTCCGTTAGATAATTTATTAGTGATTTCGGCAGTGCCTATTTTCTTTACCTCTTTCGGTTTTCACGTGATTATGGGATCAATCAATGAATATCTTGAGGCAGATATTCGTAAAATCAGATTAGCGATTATTATTGGTACACTCATTCCCCTTAGCGCCTATTTATTGTGGCAGTTAGCAACACATGGCGTGCTTAGCCAAAATGAATTTGTTGCAGTGTTAAAACAAGATCCGACATTAAATGGATTGGTTAGCGCAACGGCACAAATTACAGGGAGTAATATGCTCGGCGAATTAGTACGCCTGTTTTCTGCTTTAGCGTTGATTACCTCATTTTTAGGGGTAGCAATGGGAATTTTTGAAGGTGTGGGTGATCTATTTAAGCGGCTTAATCTCTCTACAAATCGTATTTTCTTGACAATTTGTACTTTTATTCCACCTTTAGGTTTCGCACTATTTTATCCAAATGGATTTATTGCAGCGCTTGGTTATGCGGGGCTTCTATTTGCTTTTTATGGTTTGATTTTACCTATTGGCTTAGCTTGGAAAGCGCGTCAGCAACATCCGAATTTGCCCTATCGTGTTGCGGGGGGCAATATTGCGCTATTTTTAGCGCTAATTTTTGGGATTTTTATTATGTTGATCCCATTCTTACCGAATTTACCTTCAGTGGTTGGTTAGCATTCGCGTCATAACTTAACAAGCGGGTGGTTTTGCAAATTTTTCTGCAAAACCACCCGCTTGTTATTTTTTATTGTGCTTATTGGGATTAAGCTAATAGCGTTGTTGTTCGGCTTTAGTAAACATCTGCAATGGTTGTAAACCCTGTAACATTTGATAGTAATAATCATAAGCGAGCACATTTTGTACATAGCCTCGGGTTTCAAAGAATGGGATAGAGGCAATAAATTCATCCATTGCCAATTTTCCATTCGCTCTTGCTAACCAACGTTCAACTCGATGACTTCCTGCGTTATAAGCTGCTGCGATTAGAATGCGATTGTTGGGGTATTTCTCATTTAATTCAGCAAGATGAGTAGTGCCAAGCATAATATTGCGAAATGGCTGTAATAGATCTTGCTCTCCGCTAAATGGTAAACCATTATTTTTCGCCGTTTGCTTTGCAGTTGTGGGCAGCATTTGCATTAGCCCTAGAGCATTGGCATGCGATTTAGCTTGGAAATTCCAAGCACTTTCTTGGCGTGCAATTGCCATAGCAAAGCTTTTGCTGATTTTTTTATTCTTTAAATTGAGATCAAACCATTCGCTATAAGCATTTGGCAGGCGTAAATCAATATAATCCCATGCTTTGGCGATAATTGTGCCTTCTACGCTCAAATCAAACCAGTTTTGTTGTTGCGCATAGTGTGTTAAGGCAAGTTTTTCTGTAAAACTGACGGATTGTAGCAGATCTTGCCATGCCAATTTCGCTCGGTCGAAACGTTGTAACGCTCGGAGTTCTGCAACTCTGGCTAATTGGGATCGAAAGGCGATTAGCTGATTCTCATTGAGCATTGGCGCTTTTGGAAAATCAAATTGATAAGGTTTTCCCAGAGCATTTGCGGCAAGCATCGGATAAAAACCACGCTCTTGGCTTAATTTAGTTAGGCGCGTTGCTTTCTCAGGGCTGGTTTTGGCTATCCAATATTGCCATTCTTGCTTATTTTGTGCTTCCGGTGAGAGGAGAGCCAACCAAGGTTTTAAATCTGTTTTCTGCCAAATTGCCATACGAAGACGCCGCTCAAGCAGATTATCTGCTTTTAATTCAGCAAGTTGTGCATCGCGCCATTGCTGAAATGCTACGTTATCATTATCAAATGCACGACTGAGAAAAGCGATTTTCCATTGGCGAATATCATCAGCAGAGAGTTGGAATTTTTCTGCCCAAGTTTGGTAAATAGCCCAGTGATCCTGATTGATCTCTTCAGGCTGGCTTTTCACAAATGATGTAAATGCTTTGGTGATGATGGCTTGATTCCATGGGTCAAGCGCCTGATTTTCGGCAAAAGTTTGCAAACTGTTTGCATTGGTTCGTAGAAATTCAAGTTCTGTTAGCCATTGCTGCACATTTTCATCGGATGAGGGGATATCCGCCAGTGTTTGATTATGTTGAAAGTGAATAACAGCTTTATTTTTTATTTTTTCTACATTAAGAAAGCCTTGCTTTAGCCACTCTTGGGTTAATGAATTGCATTCTGGGGGTAATGTGGTATGAGTGTTTTGCCAAAAAAGATCAAACTCTTGCAACAGCTTTTTTTGTTCATATTTGAAGGATTCAGTATGCTCTGAATTGAATTGCTGATATTTGCTCTCGAATACAAGGCATTGATTTTTTAACCCTTCAGCAGGTGTGTTACCTGCATATTGCAATAATTCCTCTCGCTTTTGGTGTTCTGCATAAAGTGAGATAGGAAGTTGTGCTAATTTATTGCGTTTGGCTGTATTTGGATACTGTTTGCTGAAGGTCTGTATTTCTTGTACACGTGTTGCGAGGTTTTCAGGAGTAACCATAGCCAGTTTGGCGCGTAACAGAAGCCATTGTGTCTCTTCTTGCAAAGGATACTCTTCAGAAATTAATTGCGAAGCAAGCTTTATTAAGGGCTCGGAAACCATTTTTTGCTTAATTGCTGTATTTATTAGATTTTCTAACTGCAAGAAATTTTCACGTTGCAGCAAAAGAGTTTGTTGCTCATTCAACCATTGCTGTTTTAAGGCTAGAGGTTGCAGTTCGACATCTGCTGTTGTGCTCTCTGTGGGTGGCATGGTTGGTATGGTTGCTGGTGTAGCAAGTGCGAATGGAGAGAGAATAAATAAAGCGGGTAACGTTTTTTTCCACATATTGAGTCTTCTTGGTTACATTGAACGCGATTTAGTACATAAAAACCGCTTAGCGTTCCCACTAAGCGGTTCATTTTATACAAAATTTTGCTAATTATTCTTCAATAATAACTTGAGCGATATAGTCTAAATTACGGTAGCGTTGTGCATAATCGATGCCGTAACCCACTACAAATTCATCAGGAATTGCAAAGCCTGCCCATTGTACTGGTACATCAACTTCACGGCGAGAAGGTTTATCGAGCAAAGTACAAATAGAGACAGATTTTGCCCCCTTGAGGATTAACAACTCACGCACTTTATTTAAGGTAAAGCCGGTATCAATAATATCTTCAACCAGTAAGACATCTTTACCAAAGACTTCACCATCAAGATCTTTTAAGATCTTAACATCGCGACTAGATTCTATACCGCTGCCGTAACTAGAAGCTGTCATAAAATCGACTTCTAATGGCATATCAATTAAACGAACTAAATCTGCCATAAACATAAAAGAACCGCGTAATAATCCCACAACGACTAAATTTTCACACTGCAAATGCTGATAGTGTGCGTTAATTTGACTGGCAAGTTCTTGAGTACGAGAAAGGATGTCTTCACGAGAGATAAGCGTTTCTAAATGATGTTTTTTCATAGTGACCATTTTTAGGGAGGAACAAGGCTAAGATTTTAATTTATCCGTTAATTTTTGTAAATCTGCATTATCCGCTTATCAGCAAGGGCTTTTTCTTGTAGAATGCTTGGGTTTTTTGTTTGCAAAAATTCTAAATATCAGAGGTTTATATGTCTAAATTCCCATCAGTTTCGGAAATTCTTAGCGGTAAAATTGCCGTAGGAACCGAAGTCTCTGTGCGTGGTTGGGTGCGTACCCGCCGTGATTCAAAAGCGGGTCTTTCTTTCCTTGCCGTGTATGACGGTTCTTGTTTTGACCCAATCCAAGCAATTGTTAATAACGATATTGAAAACTACCAAAATGAAGTTTTACGTTTAACCGTAGGTTGCTCTGTTGTTGTTACTGGGGTGATTGTTGAATCGCCAGCAGAAGGACAAGTGGTTGAATTACAAGCAAAAAATGTCGAAGTAGTCGGTTGGGTAGAAGATCCAGATACTTACCCAATGGCAGCAAAACGCCACAGCATTGAATACTTACGTGAAGTGGCACACTTACGCCCACGCACGAACTTAATTGGTGCGGTTGCGCGTGTTCGCCACTGTTTAGCCCAAGCAATTCACCGCTTCTTCCACGAACAAGGCTTCTACTGGGTCGCAACCCCATTAATCACTGCGTCTGATACCGAAGGTGCAGGCGAAATGTTCCGTGTTTCAACATTGGATTTAGAAAATTTACCACGTGGTGAAAACGGTAAAGTGGATTTCAGCCAAGATTTCTTCGGACGAGAATCTTTCTTAACCGTATCAGGTCAGTTAAATGGCGAAACTTACGCTTGTGCATTAAGCAAAGTTTATACTTTTGGCCCAACATTCCGTGCAGAAAATTCAAACACTACTCGCCACTTAGCCGAGTTCTGGATGGTTGAGCCTGAATTTGCTTTCGCCGATTTAGCTGATAACGCTAAATTAGCCGAAGATATGCTCAAATATGTCTTTAAAGCGGTACTCGCAGAACGCCCAGATGATATGGCATTCTTTGCAAAACACATTGATAAAGACGTGATCAACCGCCTTGAAAACTTCATCAATTCGCCATTTGCCCAAGTGGATTACACCGATGCGATTGAGATTTTGCTCAAATCAGGCAAAAACTTTGAATTCCCAGTAGAGTGGGGTATTGATTTATCTTCTGAACATGAACGTTATTTAGCGGAAGAATACTTCAAATCACCAGTGGTGGTAAAAAACTATCCGAAAGATATTAAAGCGTTCTATATGCGTTTAAATGATGACGGCAAAACCGTTGCCGCAATGGACGTGTTAGCACCGGGAATTGGTGAAATCATCGGCGGTTCACAACGTGAAGAACGTTTAGATGTGCTGGATAAACGTATGGTTGAAATGGGCTTAAATCCAGAAGATTACTGGTGGTATCGTGATTTACGTAAATACGGCACTGTGCCACACTCGGGCTTCGGTTTAGGTTTTGAACGCTTGATCGTGTATGTCACTGGCTTACAAAACATTCGTGAAGTGATCCCATTCCCACGTTCGCCTCGTAATGCGAATTTCTAATTAACGATTGACAGGCGGTTATTTTTGCAATTTTTCTGACAAAAATAACCGCTTGTTTTTTTGTTATATGTCGTTTTCGCTCAATTCTCCGGCGATCTCTTCCGCTTGTTGCAACACAAACTCAATCGCTTCTGCCTGTAAATCGGGCGGGTATTTATAGCTACGCAGGGCAATGCGGATTAAGGTTCGCATTTTGGCACGCACCGAGTCTTTATATTGCCAATCTACGGTGACGGATTTGCGTAATTTATCGGTGATGTCTTTGGCAAGGTTCATCAATACCTCATCGCCCATTTCCCGCACCGCACTTTCATTGCGTGCCAAAGCATCATAAAACGCCATTTCCGCCGGGTTTAGTCCCAACGCTTCCCCTCGTTTTTGGCGAGCTTCAAACTCTTTGGCAAGTGCGATCAGCTCTTCTAAAATTTCCAATACGCTTAAATTGTGGTTGTGGTATTGGTTCATTGCCTCTTTGAGTTTCTGTTCAAATGCTTTTTTGGTGGCAAGATTGGCACCGCTTTGTTCACGCAGTTGTGCGGCAAGATAACGTTCCATTGCCGACAGCCACAAATCTTTGGTTGGGCTGTTTTTCACTGTTTCCAAAAACTCATCAGAAAGCAGGTTGATGTTTGGGCGGTCTTTTTTCAGCAAATCAAATAAATCCACCACACCGTCCGACTGTACCGCACGATTCATCAAGGCGGTAAGCTGCAACAAGCGGTCATTTTCGCTCGAAGAATTGCGAGGAGCGGTGCTGTTTTTGATAATGGTGGCACGCACTGCATCATAAAACGCCAATTCCTGTTTATAGGGTTCAACCGCTTTTAATGCTCCACACAAAGCATAGCCTTTTTTCGCCAAGCGTACCGACTGTAAAAAAGCGTTTTTGCGTGGGGTTTTGTCTTTGGCAGTGTTATCAGCCGGTTGAATGCGGTCTAGGGCAAGAATATGGTTGGCAGCCTGCAAAATCGTATTGAGTAGTTTAGGCGGTTCGCTGATTTGCAACATTTTGGCAATATCAACTGCTTGTCCGTCAATCGGCGTGGCAAATTGCCCACGAATGACCGTGATATGTTCCACCATTTTTTCCAGCACCGCTGAAATGTCCCGCACCGGCTTTTCTTTGCCGCCTGCGTTGGTGTACTGCTTCATCGCTTTTTCCAGCTCATCGGTCAAGCCCACATAATCCACAATCAAGCCGCCATTTTCACGGCTTTTATTGCGAAATACCCGATTTACCCGAGCGATTGCCTGCATCAGGTTGTGTCCGCTCATTGGTTTATCAATGTACATTGTGTTACAGCAGGGGGCATCAAACCCTGTCAGCCACATATCTCGCACAATCACGATTTTGAGCGGATCGTCTGGGTCTTTAAAGCGTTTTTCTAAGGTTTTTTTGTCCTGATTGTGTACTTGCCACTCGGCAGGGTCGCTGGCATTGCTTGTCATCACAATTTTAATGCTGCCTTGATGCACATCGTTTGAGTGCCATTCGGGGCGAAGGACGGTGATTTTGTCATAGAGTTTGACGCAAATGGCACGGCTCATCACCACAATCATCGCCTTGCCGTCTTGCTGTTTGGTACGCTCATCGTAATGGGCAATAATATCTTCCGCCATTTTTTGCAAACGGCTATCCACGCTGTGCAGTTTTTCACGCAGGCGGAAGTTATCGCTGTTTTCATCGTCATCAATAAGCTGCTGTGCCTCTTCCATCACTTTGGCAAATTCACGGCTTTCACCTAAGCTGATTTGGCGTGGCTCATAAATAATTGGCACAGTCGCCCCATCTTCCACCGCATCTTCAAAATCGTAAATTGAGACATATTTACCGAAGACTTCTTGGGTGTCTCTATCATCTAGGGCAATTGGCGTTCCTGTAAAGCCAATAAAAGAGGCATGAGGCAAAGCGCTTCTCAAATGCTTTGCATAGCCTTCTTTATATTGCCCCTTGTGGTCGATTTTTTGATTGAAGCCATATTGCGAACGGTGGGCTTCATCGGTAATCACAATGATGTTTTCCCGCTCGTTTAGCACAGGGTGGGCAAGCTCACCCTCCATTAAGCCGAATTTTTGAATGGTGGTAAAAATCACACCGCCTGCTGAACGACTGGCAAGGGCAGAGCGGAGTTCGTCTCGCCCATCGGCTTGGATTGGCGTTTGTTTGAGCAATGCCTCACCACCGCAAAAAGTGGCGTAAAGCTGACCGTCCAAATCGTTGCGGTCGGTTACCAACACCAAAGTTGGATTTTTCAGGCTGCTTTGGCTTAATACTTTACCTGCATAAAACAGCATCGAAAGCGATTTGCCCGAACCTTGCGTATGCCAAAACACACCGATTTTGCGGTTGCCTGTGGCGGCAAGCAAGGTGCAATCCACCGCTTCATTCACGCCATAAAACTGATGATACGCCCCGATTTTCTTAATTAAGCGGTTTTTGCCGTCTCGTTCAAACACCACAAAATTCTGCACATAATCCAGCAGATTTTGCGGTGTCATTACGCCTTGCAGCAGGGCAGTGAGTTCATCTTCAAACACAATGCGTTTGCTCTGATTTTTTTCATCAACCACACGCCAAGGGGTAAAACGGTCTAAATCGGCGGTCAGCGAACCGATACGAGCGACAATGCCGTCTGAAATCACAAGTGCCTGATTAAACACAAACAAATCAGAAATTTCATCTTTATAGGTTTGCAGTTGGGCAAACGCCTTGCCAATGTCGGCATTTTCTTTGAGCGGATTTTTCAGCTCAAATACCACCAGCGGCAAGCCATTAACAAAGCCAATCAAATCAGGAATGCGTTTGCCTTTTTTACCGCCAATATCCAGCTGATTGACAATACGAAAATCGTTGTTTTCCGGACGCTGAAAATCAATCAGCTGCACCACCTCAGACACCTGCTCACCGTCCAACTGATAAGTGATTTTCACCCCATTTCTCAGCCAATCATAAGCCTGACGGTTACGCTCCGCCAAATCGCCACTTTCCGCACGGCACACCTGTGCCACCACATTTTCCACCTCATAAGCGGGCAAATTCGGGTTGAATTTTGCAATCGCTTGTGCCAAAAGCGGCTTTAAAATCACCTCAGCGGCTCGCTCCCGCCATTCGTGTTCTAAACCTGCCAAAATCGTTTTGCCGTAGGTGTAGTCCCAGCCCAAAGATTGCAAAGTCGCAATGGCGGATTGTTCAATGGTGTTTTCGTTGATCAGCATAGTGTGTCCTTGTTTTTTATTTTTGCGATCTGGATCGAAAAAATAACAACCCAGTCGGATTTTGTATCTGTAATTTGTTAAATTTAAAATGGCACATCATTCTCGTTATGATGTTAGGATTTATATTATTATGGGGGTATGACATACGCTCCTACGCACTAGCGTTATTATTGCTCAAATATAAATTAAAATTCCGATTGTAGGGGCGTACGTCGTACACCCAAGCGGAACATTATTTACGTTTATCCGTTGGGATTTATGTTATTGAGGGCGTATGCAATACGCCCCTACGTACGAGCATTATTCTTGCTTAAATATAAATTAAAACTCCAATTGTAGGCGTACGTCGTACGCCCAAACGGAACATTATTCACATTTTTCTATTGGGATTTATATTGTTATGGGCGTATGCAATACGCCCCTACGCACTAGCGTTATTATTGCTCAAATATAAATTAAAATCCCGATTGTAGGGGCGTACTGCGTACGCCCATCACAATATCAATGTGAGAAAATATGAAATCAAATAGGAAATCTATTCGTGTAAAATGGGATAATTACCAAAATGGGTCATATTTCATTACTATTTGCACCTATCATAAACGACATTATTTTGGTGAAATTTCTAATGCTGAAATGATGCTGTCATTACTAGGCAATAAATTAAATGATATTATTGCTGACACTATTCATATCCGAAAATCCCAATTTATCGAAATCCCCATTTACACCATAATGCCAAACCACCTTCATTTGATTATCACATTAAATACTGATTTTGATATTTCCCAGCATTATTTCCAATCCAATACCCACAATATCGGTTCGATTGTTCGTGGTATAAAATCCGCATTAACCTCATTTGCCAGACAACATAATTTGGATTTTGCGTGGCAACGTGGTTATCACGACCGCATAATCCGTAACCAAAAAGAATTTGAACATATTTACCAATATATTGAAAACAATGTCATAAATTGGCAACAGGATTGTTTTTATCCTGATAATCCCAATCCGAAATTTTAATTTATATTTTTGCGGGCGTATGATATACGCCACTACGTACGAGCATTATTTTGGTTTAGATGTAAATTAAAATACCGAAGGAACATTATTTTTGCTCAAATATAAATCAAAACATCGATTGTAGGGGCGTACGTCGTACGCCCATGTGTAAATTTCAAAGTTTTTTATTTTTTACTCACAATGTTTCAAGCAATCTATCTTGTTTTGAAGAAATATATTCATTATGTAATTCTTTATATGCTTCAATATCTTGGTCAAACAAGGCCCTTGAATAGGAAATTTTATATCCTGTATTAAATTCACTATATTCCTCATCTATTTCTTCATTAAATTCTGCATAATCATCATATCTAATTCTTTGTCCTTTCCTATAATCATCAGTAACAATATAAAAATGTAAAATAAATCCAAGGATTGCATTGGTTGTATGAATGACAAATAAAGCTAAATCAGACGAAGGGTTACAATGCTCAATATCTTGTCCGTGGCTGGCGAAGCCGCATTGATTTCTAATTTCGGCAATATAATGTAAAACGCTGTTCAATCTTTTTGATAATTCCTTGATATGCTTGGCATCAGGGTGTAAATCTACATTTAAATTATTTAGTGTGCTAGAAACTAAATTGGGAAAATTATCTGTAATTTTATTTCCTTTATCTTTGAGAATAGTTTTACATACTCCTTCTATAAGTGTCTTACACAGCTCAATGCTAAAAACAGGGTTTGAATAAACATTAGAAATAATATTTTCAACATGCCTATTATAAGCACCAAAACTGGGTGCTTTATCTATGGAGCTTAAAATCCATTTCATCATAAGTGGATTTCTCCACTTAATAATTTGGGTAAGAGCAGGTCTCGGGTTTGGGCTAGGATTTGATTTTCTTCAATATTGTTTCTAAATTTTAAATAAATTGATTTTAAAAAACAGTCAAAAATAATATTAATTTTATTGTTGGCTTTTAGGAATGGTATTCTATTCATATTTGCTTGATTTAATTTCATTTGAACTGCACCAGTTACATAAGCAGATATATTTTCTGTTCTAATGAATGTCATTAAATGTTCAGTTGATATACCATTTTTACCTTGTAAAACATGAGCATGATTATTTACCCAAGATTTACCCCAAATATATTGGATAAATGGGGTGCCATCTTCTCTTAGAACAGAACCATCTTCACCAACTAACAAATAAATATCATCAAAAATGGCTTCATTAACATAATCCATTATTGATGTTGCTCCATAGTAGGGAATTGTTCCCTTTTTTTCTTCTCTCTGTTTTTTGGATAAAGGAATACGTTTTCTATCAAAGCATTCTGAAACCTCTCCAAATGTTGTTATTTCCCACCCCTTCGGAACTTCGCCAAATTGTTCATTTTCCACAAGCTCACTTGGGAAGGCTTCGGCGATTTGCCAAAGCGCTTTGTATTCGGTGTCGTTTAACTCGCTGGTGTCTTTGCCACAAATCACCGACATTGCCGCAAGGTTGGCTTCGTGTTCGCTTTTGCCTTCGCTTAGGGCGGCTGCTTTGGCACGCACAGGGTCAAAATTCACAAACCAGCTTTTGAATATCGCCTGTGCAATGGCTTCTAGGGTTTGGTTGGTTTGGGTGTTGAGGTGGATTTTGTCGTCATATTTACCTAAAATATAGGCAATTTTCTTTTGATTTTCTAAACTTGGTAAGTGGAATTCATATTTTTCTAAATCTCCAATTTTCATATTCAACTGAACAGACGTACCACGAGATATACCATCGATATAGTCTGTAAAATGCTTTGATTTAAAAACATAATACATAAATTGTGGATATGCTTTTTCTTTATCTAATCTAATTCTAGCTAATCCATTATTGAAAACGGCAGGGATGTTTTCTTTTACTAAATAGCAAATTCCTGTAGAACAAGTTCTTGCCATAATAATATCATCAGTAATTAGTTGAAACTTTTCGAAATCTTTTTTTATAACTTCGGTATATCCCCATTTTTCAAAAGACTTGCATTGTGAAATATCTTGTATTCTTAAACATCTAATATCTGTTTTCTTTTCAATAATAGGGGCTCTGCGAATAGCATCCAATCCAGTGTTTATACTTATTGTTAATTCTTGTAATGTACATTTATTTCTATCAGCCATTTTCCTCTCCAAATTTGCAATTTTCTGTTAATTTTCCACCGCTTGTGATTTGATGATGAATGTAGGGGCGTACGTCGTACGCCCGAATGGAACATTATTCATATCAAATCTAGGCATTTATATCGTTGTGGGCGTATGACATACGCCCCTACGCACGAGCATTATTTTTATTCTGTTGCTAACTCAAACCCCAATTCCGCTAAATTCTTGCGGATTTGCTGTTCCAATTCCCGCCCCTGTTTAAATTGTTCATTTAAACAAGCGGTCAATTCCTGCATTTTTTCTGCAAATGGCACGCCGTCATCTTCTTCTTGTACCGCACCGACATATCGCCCTGCGGTCAGCACAAAATCGTTTTTGGCGATTTCGTCCAGCGTGGCGGAATAACAAAATGCAGGGATATTTTCGTAGCTGTTCTGTTTTTGCCAGTTGTGGTAGGTATCGCTGATTTTGGCGATGTCATCAACGGTGAAATCACGCAAGACACGGTCTTTCATATAGCCGATTTGGGTGGCGTTGATAAACAGTACTTCGCCTTTGCGTGCTTTGGCTTTGTTGATAATCCAAATGCAGGCAGGGATTTGGGTGTTGGTGAATAGCTGATTGGGCAGGGCAATCATCGCTTCGACAAGGTCGGCTTGCACGATGTTTTTGCGAATGTCGCCTTCGCCTGAGGTCTGGCTGCTCATTGAGCCGTTGGCGAGCAGGAGTGCCATTTTGCCTTTGGGGGAGAGGTGGTAAATCATATGTTGCAGCCACGCAAAGTTGGCATTGCCTTGCGGCGGTGTGCCGTATGCCCAGCGTGGGTCATTTGCAAGGCTTTCATTCCACCACTCTTTTTGGTTAAAGGGCGGATTTGCCATCACAACATCCATTTTTTTGTCGATGTGCAAAGGGGTTAGCAGGGTATCTTCGGGCTTGTCGCCAAAGTCAAAGGGAATACCACGAATCGCCATATTCATCACCGCCAGTTTGCGAGTGGTGGAGTTGGATTCTTGCCCATAAACGGAAATGGCGTTGCGGTTGCCGGCGTGAGCCTGAATAAAGCGGTCGGCTTGGACAAAAAATCCGCCGCTGCCCATTGCCGGATCGTAAATCCGCCCTGAATAGGGTTCGAGCATTTCAACAATTAAGGTAACAATAGATTTGGGTGTGAAGTATTGACCGCCTTTTTTGCCTTCGGCAAGGGCAAATTGTCCAAGAAAGTATTCGTAGACGTGTCCCAAAATGTCTTTGGCTTGCAGATGCACGGGTTCGCCATTGTGCATCGGCTGGGTGAAATTGGTGCGTGAAAACAGGTCAATTAAGCCGGTGAGCATTTCATCAGGCACGCCAAAGCCGGCAATGCGTTGGAGTACGCCTTTGAGTTTTGGATTTTCTCGTTCTATGGCTTCAAAGGCATCATCAATCAAGCGGCTGACACCTTTAAATTTGTCTCCCCAAGGCAGCTCATCGCCAAGATTAAGTTTGCTTAATGATTTGATGTTGTCCCAGCGAGCTTGCTCTGGCACCCAGAAGATGTTTTCGGCGGCGTAGTAATCCCTCTGTTCCAGCTCTTCGGCGAGAATTTGGCTAAATTCTTGTTCGTCAAATAGTGCAGGGTCAAGATAGAGTTCGTTTTCGGGCGTGGTGAGTTGGGTTCTTAGCTTATCTTGAAAATCGGTAAAGCTGTCGGAGATGTATTTTAAGAAGATAAAGCCGAGAACGATGTGTTTGTAATTGGCGGCATCTAGGTTTTTACGCAGTTTGTCGGCGGCTGTCCAGAGGGTTTGGTCAAGATCGTTTAAAAAGGCTTGACTTGTGGCAGCGTTGAGATCAGGCTGTGCTGTGCTGTGCTGTGCTGTGCTGTGCTGTGCTGTGCTGTGCTGTGCTGTGCTGTGCTGTGCTGTGCTGTGCTGTGCTGTGCTGTGCTGTGCTGTGCTGTGCTGTGCTGTGCTGTGCTGTGCTGTGCTGTTTGGCATTTTAGACTCCTTAGATTGAAAGGGCAGAGTATAGCAATTTTAGATTATTTAAGGAATGTTGGCGTTTAATCCTCAACAAAAATCGGTTAAAATACGCCGATTTTTTATGTGATAAAACAAGGATTTTCTATGACTCAACTGAGTGTGGTAATTTTAGCTGCGGGTAAAGGCACGCGTATGTATTCTGATTTGCCAAAGGTGTTGCACCCTGTAGCAGGTAAACCGATGGTAAAACACGTGATTGATACGGCTAAACAGCTTTCGGCAAAACAAATTCATTTAATTTATGGACATTGTGCGGAATTATTACAAACTCGTCTTGCTGATGAGCCAGTAAATTGGGTTCATCAAGCAGAGCAATTAGGCACAGGTCATGCAATGCAACAAGCAGCACCGTTTTTTGCAGATGATGAAAATATCTTAATGCTATATGGCGATGCACCGTTGATTACCCCTGAAACCTTAGAAAAATTAATTGCGGCAAAACCTGAAAATGGTATTGGTTTATTAACCGTTGTGTTAGATAACCCAACAGGTTATGGACGTATTATTCGTGAAAATGGCTCTGTAGTCGGGATTGTGGAACAGAAAGATGCCAATCCTGAACAGCTTAAAATTCAAGAAGTGAACACGGGCGTGATGGTCGCAAGCGGGGCGAGCTTTAAAAAATGGCTTGCTCAATTAGACAATAACAATGCACAGGGTGAATACTACATCACCGATGTCATTGCAATGGCAAACCGTGATGGCTTTAAAGTTCAAGCGGTGCAAGCAACCGATTTAATGGAAGTAGAGGGGGCGAATAACCGTCTGCAACTTTCGGCACTTGAACGTTACTACCAGAAAAAACAAGCAGAAAGATTGATGCTGGCAGGGGTAACGATTATTGATCCTAGCCGTTTTGATTTGCGTGGTACGGTTTCACACGGCAAAGATGTGGAAATTGATGTGAACGTGATTTTAGAAGGTTCGGTCAAACTCGGTAACAATGTGAAAATTGGGGCAGGTTCTGTGCTGAAAAATTGTGAAATTGGTGATGGTGTGGAGATCAAACCTTACTCGGTGATTGAAGATACCGTGATTGGTAAAGCCGCAAAAATCGGGCCGTTCTCACGCCTTCGTCCAGGGACAAACCTTGCAGCACATACTCATGTTGGCAACTTTGTAGAAATCAAAAATGCTACAGTAGGCGATGGCTCGAAAGTAAACCATTTAACTTATATTGGTGATGCGGAAATTGGTAAAAATACCAATATTGGGGCAGGGACAATAACCTGTAACTATGATGGTGCTAACAAATTTAAAACCATTATCGGGGATAATGTGTTTGTTGGGTCTGACAGTCAATTAGTTGCTCCTGTAAAAATCGCAGATGGTGCAACTATCGGTGCAGGTGCAACCATTACGAAAGATGTGGCGGAAAATGAATTGGTGATTACCCGTGTGCCACAGCGTCATATCGCAGGTTGGCAACGTCCGGTGAAGAAAAAATAACATGAGCGGGGGACTTGCAGAAAATTAGCCAAAACAGACCGCTTGTAATAAAAAAATGTTTGTGATTTGGCTATTTTCTGATAGAATCCGCCCGTTTTTGTGCACCTTAAGTTCGCAAAAACATTTTTTATGTTATTAACCCAAAATCACACACATATCAGCCACTTTTAATCAGGGTGCTAGCGATAGTCGATTAAAAGGATATGTGGAGGCAAAACCCATCTAAGCGTTAGCTTAGAAAACAACAGAAAGGAAAATTTCTTATGGCACAAGTATCTATGCGCGATATGCTTAATGCAGGCGTTCACTTCGGTCACCAAACTCGTTATTGGAATCCAAAAATGAAACCATTCATTTTCGGTGCGCGTAACGGTGTTCATATCATCAACTTAGAAAAAACTTTACCATTATTCAATGAAGCATTAGCAGAATTAACTCGTATCGCTGCTAACAATGGTAAAATTCTTTTCGTTGGTACTAAACGTGCCGCAGGTGATGCCGTTAAAGCAGCTGCTGTAGAGAGCCAACAATTCTACGTGAACCACCGTTGGTTAGGTGGTATGCTGACTAACTGGAAAACAGTTCGTCAATCAATCAAACGCTTAAAAGACTTAGAAGCTCAAACTCAAGACGGTACTTTCGATAAAATTACTAAGAAAGAAGCATTAATGCGTACCCGTGAGTTAGAAAAATTAGAGTTAAGCTTAGGCGGTATCAAAGATATGAACGGTTTGCCAGATGCGATCTTCGTTATCGGTGCAGACTACGAGCATATCGCTGTTAAAGAAGCGAACAACTTAGGTATTCCTGTATTTGCTATCGTGGATACTAACGCAAGCCCAGATGGCGTAAACTACGTTATTCCAGGTAACGATGATGCAGCTCGTGCGATCCAACTTTACTTAGATGCAGCGGTTGCAGCAATCAAAGAAGGTCGTGGTCAAGAAGCTGAAGTTGCAGCAGAAGCGGCAGCTGAATAATCATTAATTTAAGGCACGCCCTTAAAACACATCCTAAACGGTGAAGCAGGGGCGAAATTCCCCTGCTTTTCTTTATCTATACTTAAGAGGAATTTTAAAATGGCTGAAATCACAGCATCATTAGTGAAAGAACTGCGTGAACGTACTGGCGCAGGTATGATGGAATGTAAAAAAGCGTTAGTAGAAGCAAATGGTGATATCGAATTAGCAATCGATAACATGCGTAAATCTGGTCAAGCAAAAGCAGCGAAAAAAGCAGGTAATGTGGCAGCTGAAGGTGTCATTCTTGCGCGTATTGCAAACGGTTTTGGTGTATTAGTTGAAATGAACTGCCAAACTGACTTCGTTGCAAAAGATGCTGGTTTCGTTGGTCTTGCAAATGAAGTTGCAGACTATGCTGCTGCAAATAAAGACATCTCTATCGAAGCATTAGCAGCACAATTTGAAGAAAAACGTGTTGCATTAGTAGCAAAAATCGGTGAGAACATGAACATTCGCCGTGTTCAATACTTAGAAGGTAACGTAATTGCACAATACTTACACGGTGCGAAAATCGGTGTATTAGTAGCAGGTGAAGGTTCTGAAGAAGAGCTGAAAAAAGTTGCAATGCACGTTGCTGCAAGCAAACCAGAATTCGTAAACCCAGAAGATGTTTCTGCTGAAGTGGTTGAGAAAGAGCGTCAAATCCAAATTGATATTGCAATGAACTCTGGTAAACCAAAAGAAATCGCAGAGAAAATGGTTGAAGGTCGTATGAAGAAATTCACTGGCGAAGTTTCATTAACTGGTCAGCCATTCGTAATGGATCCATCTGTTTCTGTAGGTGATTTCTTAAAATCAGTAAACACTTCTGTTTCTAACTTCATTCGTTTAGAAGTCGGTGAAGGTATCGAGAAGAAAGAAGAAGATTTCGCAGCAGAAGTTGCAAAAATCACTGGCGGTAACGCTTAATTCTTCTAAAAAGGCGGAGATTTCCGCCTTTTTTATGGTTAGAAATTTAATCACAAGCGGTGTGTTTTCAAGGAAATTTTGCAAACCGCTTTTTATTAGGTTTCCATGTGATAATAAAAGAGGTATTCAGATGTCAGCTCCAATCTATAAACGTATTTTATTAAAACTTAGTGGTGAGGCACTGCAAGGTGAAGAGGGTTTCGGTATTGATCCATCTATTTTGGATCGTATGGCGTTAGAAATTAAAGAATTGATTGAAATGGGCGTAGAGGTCGGTGTTGTGCTTGGTGGCGGTAACTTATTCCGTGGTGCAAAATTAGCAAAAGCAGGTATGAATCGTGTTGTTGGTGACCACATGGGGATGCTTGCAACGGTAATGAACGGCTTAGCAATGCGTGACTCTTTATTCCGTGCTGATGTCAATGCAAAATTAATGTCTGCTTTCCAATTAAATGGTATTTGTGATACCTACAACTGGTCTGAAGCGATCAAAATGTTGCGTGAAAAACGTGTGGTAATTTTCTCTGCGGGTACTGGTAGCCCATTCTTTACGACTGATTCTGCAGCTTGTTTACGTGGTATTGAAATTGAAGCCGATGTGGTATTAAAAGCGACTAAAGTGGATGGTGTATATGATAAAGATCCAGCGAAAAATCCAGATGCGGTATTATACAAAGCATTGAGCTATGAGGAAGTTATTGATAAAGAGCTTCAAGTGATGGATTTAGCAGCCTTTACTCTTGCACGTGACCATGGTATGCCGATTCGCGTATTTAATATGGGAAAAGCTGGGGCATTAAAACAGGTGATTACCGGTACGGAAGAAGGTACGACTATTTCTTAATGGTTAGTTATAACTACCAAGGCGGTTTTTTAACCGCCTTTTGTTTTTTGTAAACAAAAGTTTCCAATTTGGTTGTTTACAGGGTATGATATGCGCCATTATCAAGCGGTTTAGATTGTGGCAAATTTTACCAAAGGGAATAATTATGCGTTTAGTGATCGAATGTATTGAACGAGTCGGTATCGCTCAAGACTTGCTTAAATTATTAGCAGAACAGAATATTAACTTAGAAGCCATTGAACTCGAGAAACTTGCAGAGAAGGGGCTGATTTATTTACGTACGGAGAAAGTTGCAGAGCATGCTATGCAACAATTGATTACTGAAATTCAGCAGATTGCTAGTGTTTTAACTGTGCATACAATTCCCCACCTTCCTCAAGAGCGTAAGCAGCTCGAATTGCAAGCTTTATTAGAAGCGTTACCTAATCCTGTGCTCTCTTTGGATATTCACGGCAAAATTACATTTGCTAATTCCCAAGCATGTAAACTTTTATTACCAATTTATCGTTTGAACTTACCTAAGCGTAAGCAAGATAGCATTCAGCATCTGGAACAATTGCCACTAAATGAGGTGATGCCAAATTTAAATCGAACCAAATGGTATGGGGCGTATTTAGAAAAAGGGCGCAATGCACAGATTGCACATCTACAGCCTATTTCCCATGCCACACAATTTAATGAGCAGTTGTGGCAGCTAGATTTGTTGCCACTCCTATTACGAGAAGAGCAGCAAAATCAAATTGTAGGCTATGTGGTTAATTTACAGCCACAAAGAATGCAGTTGGATTTACGTCATTTCATGGCCAGCCAATACAGTGAATTTGATCAAGTTGTGGCTCAGAGTCATAAAATGCAAGCGGTGATTGAACAAGCAAAAAAATTTGCTTTATTAGATGCACCATTATTAATCCAAGGGGAAACCGGTACGGGTAAAGATCTCTTAGCAAAAGCTTGTCATCAATTTAGCTTCCGGCGTGAGCAAAAATTTATTGCAGTAAATTGTGCCGGTTTGCCTGCTGAAGATGCAGAAAGTGAAATGTTTGGGCATCGCGGTAACGGCATAGATAGTATCGGCTTCTTCGAATACGCAAATGGCGGAACAGTCTTGCTTGATGCGGTTGCCGAGCTCTCATTAGAGATGCAGGCAAAACTCTTACGTTTTTTAAATGATGGCTCTTTCCGTCGAGTGGGAGAGGATCGTGAAATTCAAGTGGATGTTAGAGTGATCTGTACATCGCAAAAATCTCTGGCTTCGCTAGTTGCAGAGGGTAAATTGCGTGAAGATCTTTATTATCGTTTAAATGTCTTAACGCTAAATTTACCGCCATTGCGGGAACGACAAGGCGATTTACCGCTATTAACGGAACATTTTGTTACACAAATTAGCCAACAACTGGCAATTGAAAAGCCAACTTATCCACCAGAATTTGTACAAGCATTGCAAAATTACTATTGGCCGGGCAATTTACGAGAATTATATAACGCGATTTTCCGTGCTTGCAGCTTAGCTAATGGGCAATTGAGTTTAGCGGATTTAAATCTGCCAGACGATGTGCCAAATGACTTTGATCTGGATAGTCTAGCAAATCATAGTTTAGAAGAGTTAGTCGATCGCTTTGAAGCTTCGCTTTTACGCAAGTTTTACGCAGAGTATCCAAGTACACGTAAACTCGCTCAACGTTTAGGGCTTTCGCATACCGCGGTGGCGAATAAATTGCGTCTTTATGGGATTGGCAAGCAATGAAATTGAAGTTACAAGCGCTTATTTTTTCGCTGTTTTGTGCAAAATCAGCTTTGTCTGCACCGAGTATTCCCGCGAATCTCTTGCAAGATAGCTTGGTTTATTGTACCAGTGTATCTGGTTTTTCATTTAATCCACAAAAAGCCGATCTTGGCACTAATATGAATGTGGTAACGGAACAGATATATGATAAGTTGCTTAGTTTTGATGCTGAAAGCAATACGTTAAAGCCTGCTTTAGCTAAACGTTTTGAGGTGAGTGACGATGGCTTGGAAATTACATTTTATCTGCGTGAAAATGTTGCATTTCATCAAACCAGCTGGTTCACGCCTACACGCTTTTTTAACGCAGAAGATGTATTATTTTCTTTAAATCGAGTGATCGGTCAGGAAAATGCAGATTTGTCCATGACACATAAAGAAGAACAAAGTGAAATACAGCGCAATCAAAGTGATTTGGCTCGTGTTTTGGCATCTCGTACGCATTTTCCTTTTTTTGAGAGTATTGATCTTAAAAGTAAAATTGCAAAAATATCTGCACCGAGCAGCCATGTTGTTAAAATTTATTTAACGAAACCAGATAATTCGTTGCTCTCGCATTTAGCTAGTCAGTTTGCGGTAATTTTGTCGAAAGAATATGCTTTGCAATTAAATGCAGATGAAAATTTAGTGATGCTAGATTTATTACCTGTGGGCACAGGTGTGTATCAGCTCGAAAGTTATATTCAAAATGACTCTGTGCGCCTGAAAGCGAACCCTCATTATTGGGGAGAAAAAGCACATATTAGCCATATGATTGTGGATTTTTCGACTAGCGGCACGGGGCGCATGGCAAAATTCTTAAATGGTGAATGTGATGTAGCTGCATTTCCTGAGCCAAGTCAATTACAGATTTTAAAAGATGAGAAGGGCTATTTGGTAGAGCGCTCAGGGGCAAATCTTGCCTACTTGGCGTTTAATTTTGACCGAGCGATTGCACATGATATTACACTGCGTAAGCGTATTACTCAGGCAATTAATCGTCAGAGAATTGTACAGATGCTATTTTATGGCAGAGCAGAAGTGCCACAAAATGTTGTGCCTCAGGTATTAGCCGCGGTAGAGAATCTCACTAGTTATCCTTACCAAGAAATACAGCATCGACAAGAGCCTCAGTTTGATAATAAGCCGTTGATACTGTGGGTGGTGGATGAAAAGCGAGTATATAACGCAAATCCAATGAAAATGGCAGAGATGATCCGCTTTGATCTTGCTCAGGCGGGTATTCCTATTAAAGTAAAAGCGGTTAGTCGAGCTTATTTAACGCAGCGTCTGGAAGAAGAAAATGCTGACTACGATATGATTTTAAGTGGTTGGCTTGCGAATGATTTTGACCCAGATAGTTTTTTATCGTCTATGCTTGCCTGTCAAGCGAAAAACTCAGTGACAAATTTAGCAAACTGGTGTAACGATGAATTTGATCATGTGCTGAATTACGCCCGATTAACGCAAGACAATGCTTTACGTCAGCTACTTTATCTGCAAGCGCAGCGTATGCTTGAAGAGCAATTACCGCTTTTCCCATTAGTAAATGTAAAACGTTTGTTGGTCGCGAATAATGATGTGGAGAAAGTGGATATTACCCCTTTCGGACAGGTAAATTTATCTAAAATGAGATTGAAATAATGCTGATTCGCTTTATTCAGAAGCTATTATTGACCTTAATCACATTAGGAATTCTATCAATAATTAGTTATAACATTCTGCTGCGAGATCCGATTTATCAGTTTGATAGCTATGCTATTACAAACTATTTCGGCTATTTACAGGATTTTTTACGAGGTGATCTGGGGATTAGTCATAGCACAGGTGAGCCGCTATTAAAGCAGATTTTGCAAGTATTCCCCGCTACTATCTCATTAACGGTAGCTGCCATAGTATTGTCTCTACTGCTCGGTATTCCGCTTGGTTTTTTAGGTATTACACAACGTAAAAACATATTTGGCAAGTTATTGCTGTCCTTGGGTTCATTAAGTCTTGCAGTACCTGTATTTTGGTTAGCCATTGTTTTACAGGCGTATGCATCAATGAATAGCTGGGAAATTGCGGCTATGGGTGAAATCCACCCAATTTATGCTGTGCAGAGTATTACAGGAGTTAAACTGATTGATATTTTTTTATCAGATAGCCCATATAAGCTGAAGATGATGCAAAGTGCCTTACAGCATTTAGCGTTACCTACGCTCATATTAGCAGTACCGGCGACATTGGAAACAATGCGATTCACAGCAGAACGCGCAGAATATGTATTAAGACAGAATTACGTCAAAGTGGCGCGTACACGAGGGTGGTCTCCACTAAAAGTATGGTATCGGCACGTTTTACGCAATACTTTGCCACCACTAATCCCGATGATTGCACGGAATGTCACTTTAGTATTCGCATTTAGTATGTTGGTCGAGAATGTTGTGAGCTGGGGGGGGATTGGTCGCTGGCTAATTAATGCGCTTGCACTACAAGATTATCAAGCGATTTCAGCCGGTGTAATGGCAATTGGGGTCTTTGTCTTAGGCGTTGATCTTTTAGCCAGCTTGGTCACGACATTGTGTGACCCTTCGCATAAAAAGGATTGGTTTAATGCTAAATAATCAAGAGCCAGAACAATTTCGTCAGCAGGATTATTTTCGTCAGTTTTGGCAGCAACTCCGTAAAGATCGGCTAGCACTCATTAGTTTAGTGCTATTCATCGCGTTGTTGATATTAGTTTTTGCGGGTTATTTATTAGCACCTTACAGTTCAGATCAGCAATTTGTAGGGTTTGAGCTTATGCCCCCTTCATGGAGCAATGAGGGACAAATTAGTCATTTTTTTGGCACAGATAATTTAGGGCGAGATGTCTTTAGCCGTATTTTATACGGTTTTTATTACACCGTAGGCTCGGCACTCTTGATTAGTGCCTCAGTAGCTATTATTGGTGGAATTATAGGGATTCTGACTGGAATCCAAAAAGGAAGCCCTATATTGTTGCTTAGCCATCTATTTGATACTTTTTTATTTACGCCGGTGTTACTGATAGCAATTATTATTGCTACGCTAATGACGCCGAATTTGATCAATGCGATGCTTGCGGTATTTTTAGCACTACTACCGCATTTTATTCACCGAATCTATCAAACAACAAGACGTGAATTAAAACGCGAGTATGTGGTGACATTAATTTTAGATGGTGCAGATAAATGGACACTGATCAAAAAGGTAGTTTTGCCAAATGTGAGTATTGTGGCGATTAAAGAGCTCTGTCAGATTTTTACGATCGCGGTAATTGACATTAGTGCGCTTAGCTTCATTTCATTGGGCGCAGAAAGCCAAACAGCAGAATGGGGAGCAATGATTCGTGATGCAATCGACCTAATTTATATTGCGCCTTGGACAGTCGTATTGCCTGGCTTAGCCATCGTGTTTAGCGTGCTTATCATTGCATTGCTTGGTAACAGCATCGTACGTGTGTTACGTCAATATCGTCATTAACGAGGAAATATGGCTTTATTAGATATTCGGCATTTAAGTATTGAAATTGATACGCCTAATGGGCGGATTAAAATGGTAGATAATATCAATTTAACGCTTGATAGTGGTGATGTATGTGGCTTAGTTGGAGAGAGTGGCTCTGGTAAAAGTTTGATTGCAAAAGTTATCTGCGGCTTAGTTAAAGATGAATGGATTGTTAGTGCAGATCGCTTTCGGTTCAATGACGTAGAACTTTTAAAGTTGTCGCCACACCAGCGGCGCCAATTAGTGGGAGGAGATATTTCTATGATTTTTCAAGACCCACTATCCTGTTTGGACCCTAGCCAGCCTATTGGGAAACAACTTATTCAAACCATTCTATTTAAAGGTAAGTGGTGGCAATTTTTTACTTGGCGTAAGCGTAAAGCAATAGAATTGTTGCATAAAGTTGGCATTAAAGATCATCAAGATATTATGCAAAGTTATCCCTGTGATATTACAGAAGGTGAGGCGCAGAAAGTCATGATTGCGATGGCAGTAGCAAATCAGCCAAGGTTGTTAGTGGCGGATGAACCAACTAATACCATGGAGCCGAGTACACGCTTGCAAATATATCGCTTGTTATCCAGCATGAACAAAAACCTCGGTACTTCTATTATTCTGGTGAGTAATGAGATTCAAAGTATCTATAAATGGGTCGATCATTTTAATGTGCTATATTGCGGACAGACCGTGGAGATTGCTGATAAAGAAACATTGATGAAAAGCCCTTATCACCCTTATACATCAGTGTTGCTCAATAGCGTGCCGGATTTTTCGAATCCATTGCCGTTTAAAAGCCATTTAAATAGTTTAAAAGGCGCTGTACCAATGTTGCAAAATATGCCAATAGGTTGCCGCCTTGGACCTCGTTGTCCCTTTGCGCAACGGAAATGTGGGCAAAAGCCACCATTACGTAAACTTAAACAGCATGAATTTGCTTGTCATTTCCCAATTAATTTTCGTGAGCAAAACTTATTGCGCAAAGAAGAAAATATACCGATTGTGGTAAATGAAAAAGAAGCATAGCCATTTAATTGTATTATTAAGCTATAAGGCAATGAAAAATTGCCTTTAGTTTATTCGTTTGATGAGTGTGAACTTGTTTTTTTTGTGTGAGCTTGTTAGAGTTCGCGCATTTTGAGCCGAATAGCAGAAATTAATTAGGAATAGGTATGGGAAAATCATTAGTGATCGTTGAGTCGCCAGCCAAAGCGAAAACGATTAATAAGTATTTAGGCAGTGATTTCGTAGTGAAATCCAGTGTAGGGCATATCCGTGATTTGCCAACAAGCGGTGCAGAAAAGACAGAAAAGAGCGAGAAAGCCAAGCCTATTTCTACGAAAGGGCTATCAGCGGAAGAAAAAGCAAAAATTAAAGCAGAAAAAGATCGCAATGCGTTAATTAAGCGTATGGGGATCGACCCCTACCATGATTGGAAGGCGAACTATCAAATTCTCGCCGGTAAAGAAAAAGTCGTCTCTGAACTCAAATCACTCGCTAAAAAAGCTGACCATATCTATCTCGCAACCGACTTGGATAGAGAAGGGGAAGCAATTGCGTGGCACTTACGCGAGGTGATTGGCGGAGATGACAGCCGTTTTTCTCGAGTAGTGTTTAACGAAATTACTAAAAATGCGATTAAAGCGGCTTTTGAAAAGCCAGAACAGTTGAATCTAGACCGAGTAAACGCACAGCAAACCCGCCGTTTCTTAGATCGTGTGGTGGGTTTTATGGTGTCGCCATTGCTTTGGAAAAAAGTGGCACGAGGCTTATCAGCTGGTCGTGTACAATCGGTAGCAGTGAAATTATTAGTTGAGCGGGAACGTGAAATTAAGGCATTCCAACCTGAAGAGTTTTGGGAAATCGCCGCAACAGCACAAGCACAAAAAGGCGGGTTAAATCTTGATTTAACGCACTTTAAAGGCAAAAAGTTCTCGGCAAAAAATCAAAATGAAGCAGAGCAAGCGGTTAAAAATCTGCAAAATTCTGCATTTATTGTCAGTGAAATTGAGCAAAAACCGACTTCGTCAAAAGCCAAACCGCCATTTATTACTTCAACCTTACAACAAGCCGCCAGCACTCGTTTAGGTTTCAGTGTAAAGAAAACGATGATGTTAGCTCAACGTCTATATGAAGCAGGCTATATCACTTATATGCGTACTGATAGTACGAATTTAAGCCAAGATGCTTTAGCAATGGCACGCAGTTACATTGAAGCACAATTTGGTGAGAAATATCTGCCAGGCAAACCAAATTTCTTTGCAAGTAAAGAGAAAGCTCAAGAAGCCCACGAAGCGATTCGTCCTTCTGATGTAAAAACCAAAATGGCTGATTTAAAAGGCATGGAAAAAGATGCTGAACGCCTTTACGACTTAATTTGGCGACAATTCCTCGCTTGTCAAATGCCTCCAGCGGAATATGACAGTACAAGCGTGACTGTGCAAGCTGGCGATTATGAATTGAAGACGAAAGGGCGAGTATTACGCTTTGACGGCTGGACAAAAGTTTTACCTATTCAAGGGAAAACGGCTGAAGATCAAGAATTGCCTGTTTTAACATTGAATGAGACACTCGCATTACAAGCGGTGAGTCCAAGCCAACATTTTACCAAGCCACCAGCTCGTTATTCTGAAGCCGCATTGGTAAAAGAGCTTGAAAAAAGGGGTATCGGTCGCCCATCAACCTATGCTGCGATTATTTCAACCATTCAAGAGCGTGGGTATGTACGTGTGGAAAACCGCCGTTTCTATGCAGAAAAAATGGGCGAGATCGTCACCGATCGTCTAAATGAATCTTTTAGCGATTTAATGAACTACGATTTTACCGCCAATATGGAAGATACACTCGACCAAATTGCGAATGGTAATAGCAACTGGAAAGAAGAGCTTAACCGCTTCTTTGCAGATTTTTCAGAAAAATTAACCACCGCAGAACTCAATGAGTTAGAAGGTGGAATGCGTCCGAATAACTTGGTGGAAACCGATATTCTTTGCCCAACATGCAACCGCCCAATGGCAATTCGCACTGCAAGTACAGGGGTCTTTTTAGGTTGCTCTGGCTATGCGTTACCGCCTAAAGAACGTTGTAAAACGACGATCAACTTAATTCCCGAAGCAGAATTATTGAACGTATTAGACGAAGAAGCGGAAACCAATGCACTTCGCCAACGCAAACGTTGCCCGAAATGTGATACAGCGATGGATAGCTATGTGATTGATCCAGAGCGTAAAATTCATATCTGTGGTAATAATCCAAACTGTGATGGTTATGTGATTGAGCAAGGTTCCTTTAAAATCAAAGGCTATGACGGCCCTGTAGTAGAATGTGATAAGTGTGGTGCGGATATGCACTTAAAACTGGGGCGTTTTGGCAAATATATGGGTTGTACTGCTTGCGAGAATACGCGTAAAGTGTTAAAAAGCGGTGAAGTTGCACCACCAAAAGAAGATCCAATTCCATTCCCAGAGTTAAAATGTGAAAAATCAGATGCGTATTTTGTATTGCGAGATGGGGCTAGTGGGGTATTTATGTCGGCACATAATTTCCCTAAATCACGAGAAAGTCGCCCTGCTAAAGTGGCAGAATTAGCCCAATATCGAGAACGTTTACCTGAAAAATTACGTTATTTAGCTAATGCTCCAACACAGGATCCTGAAGGTAACGAAGCCGTGATTCGCTTTAGCCGTAAAGAAAAACGTCAATACGTGAATTCAGAAAAAAACGGTAAAGCAACAAAATGGATTGTGGATTATATTGATGGAAAATGGGTAGAGCGTAAAAAGGCATAGTAGGCAAAGTGGTTGCTAATAATTATTTCATTGAATTGTTAGCAACTTTTTTATGCAAAAATCCTGTATAAACAATATCTTACTAAACTGGCATAGGCACTTCTTACCGCGCGATGTTTATAAGGATATTTCCCTTTTTCATTCGGTTTATCAGACCGTTCATTTAAAAACGCCTTGTGTTTTTCAAAGCAATAATATAAACGTAGATAAAATTCATTTTTTGAACTTTCTTTTAAAGTTTTGACGATAGTTTTTAATTCTCTCCCTGCGTCTGATTGATGTTTTTTTCTTAATGCTCTCATCACGATTGCAACCATATGATATTGACAGATTTGTGTAGGAGTATCGAAAAAATCTTTCAGCAGCCCTCGCCTAGCATCACAGGTAACCGATTTAAGATATAGCCTTTTTCTCTCAGCTTGTTGGGTGCTTTCTTGTAAAAATATATTTTTCTGTTTTGACAATTTGATGGTAAATCACTTTCTTAGATAATGTCCCCATAAAAACCATTACACCAAATTCTCTATGAAAAAAGCTCGTATCAATAAGTAGATTTGAATATTTGCTTTGTGGGAAAGATAATGCTTTTTTAGGGGATTTATCAATATACCTTTGAATAGTTCTTATCGAACAATGATATTTTTCAGATAATTGAAGGTAAGTTTGTTTACCCTCTGTAAACTCAAGCCATATTTTCAGTGGGGCTAATTTTTTCTTAAAGGTAAATGTTTTTAGACAGGCATTGCACTTATAGCGTTGAATATTATTTCTTACGCCATATTTACGGATATGTGGATTTTGGCAAAAAGGACAGTTTTTTTGCAACCATTTTTCTATTATGTCTTATTTTGCGGATGTGTTAATGAAATAAAAAAACCGCTGAAAGCGGCCTCTTAAAATTTGGTGCCTAGGGTCGGACTCGAACCGACACGGTTATTCACCGGCGGATTTTGAATCCGCTGCGTCTACCAATTTCGCCACCCAGGCAAGGTGATTCTGTTTTAAACTCGTTTTGTTACTGACAAGAGCAACAAAACGAGCGTTATTCTAAGGGAGATGCTGAGATGATGCAAGTAGAAATAAGGGTAGGCTGATTCGTTTGCTTTAAATTTCAACGGCATTGCCTAAAATACCGAATAATATCGCAATAAATATGCCTATTCCCACATAGTTATTATTTAAAAATGCCTTGAAACAAGCCTCGCGTTCTCTTAGTTTAGTTAATTTGCATTGGTAACTAAACAGGCTTGCTGTTAGGGCTAAAGCCAAATAGTAAGCGCTAGAAAAACTTTTTAAATATGCAAAACTTACCAATAACATTAGCGCAATAAACTGTAACAAAGCGATAATTTTATTATCGTATTGTGCAAACAGAATGGCGGTTGATTTTACGCCAATTCTTAAGTCATCATCGCGATCAACCATCGCATATTGTGTGTCATAGGCAACTGTCCACGCTAAATTAGCAAAAAAGAGTAGCCAACATTCTAATGGTAATGCCTCTTGTATTGCACCATATGCCATTGGAATTGACCAGCCGAAAGCCATGCCAAGCACAAACTGTGGTAAATGGGTATAACGTTTCATAAAAGGGTATACAAAAGCTAATGCAACAGCAATAAATGAAAGTGCGATCGTATATCGATTTAAATGAAGCACTAAGAAAAATGAAACTGCTACCAATAGAGCAAATAATGCTTTGGCTTCATTTTCAGTTACTTTCCCTGTCGCTAAAGGGCGTTGTGCGGTGCGTTTAACACTACCATCAATATGACGGTCGGCATAATCATTGATCACGCAACCAGCAGAGCGCATAAGCAAAACGCCAAAGAGAAAAATTAGCAGGATTTTTATATCAGGCACGCCATTTTGTGCTGAAAATAATGCCCACAGTGTCGGCCAAAGTAATAGCAGTGTACCAATAGGTTTATCTAATCGCATCAGCTGGATATAACCTTGGCATTTTTCTCGGGTAAAATGCGATTTCATCTATTCTCCACAAACACAAACAACAACATCACTATGACTAAGATGGTGGCTTAATTCTAAAGGTAGCGGATTATCTGTAACGATATAGTCCACATCTCGAATATTGCCTAAACGTACAATAGCATTACGGCTAAATTTGGAATGATCGGTCACAAGTATTACTTGGCGAGCGTTACGCATTAAGGCTTTTTTTACTTGTACTTCGTGATAATCATAATCCATCATAGAACCATCGGCTTCTACCGCACTAATGCCTAAAATGCAATAATCTAAGCGGAATTGGTTAATAAATTCCACCGTTGCCTCACCGATAATCCCTCCATCGGTACGTAGTACACCGCCAGCAAGGGTAATCTTAAAATCTTCTTTTTGCATCAATAAATATGCTGCATTGAGATTATTGGTGACGACTCTTAAATTCTGGTGAGCTAAAAGTGCATGGGCAACGGCTTCTGGCGTTGTGCCTATATCAATAAATAATGATGAACCATGGGGAATCAGCTTGGCAACTTCTTGACCAATACAGCTTTTCTGCTGAGAAAAGAATTGTTTACGGTCAATATAATCACTGTTTTCCGTTGTTGATGGTGTTGCTGCACCGCCATGGTGACGACGGATCAGATGATTTTCTGCCAATTCATTTAAATCACGTCGAATTGTTTGAGAACTCACTTTGAGCTCTTCGACTAACTGTTCTGTACTAACATAACCTTGTTGTTTGACTAACTCCAAGATCTTATTGTGGCGTAAAGTTTGTTTCATGCTTTTCTCTATTTTGTATTTTTTGAATGGAAAAAGACCGCTTGCAAGCGGTCTCTTCCTGAGAAAATTTTACCAAATTAAAGTTTTTCAACGAGATCTACCGCATAGCCGATATAGCTTGCTGGTGTCATCTGTTTTAAACGCTCTTTTTCCGCTTGTGGTAAATTAAGCCCATCAATAAACTGACGCATTGCTTCGCCGGTTACCCGTTTACCGCGGGTAAGCTCTTTCAATTTCTCGTATGGTTTTTCGATACCATAACGGCGCATCACAGTTTGAATTGGCTCTGCCAATACTTCCCAGTTTTGATCTAGTTCATCAAGTAAATTCTGTTGATTGACTTCTAATTTGCTAATACCTTTTAAGGTTGAGGCGTAAGCAATTAACGCATAACCTAAACCAACACCTAAATTACGCAATACTGTAGAATCTGTTAAATCCCGTTGCCAACGAGAGACTGGGAGTTTGCTAGCTAAGTGGGCTAATACTGCATTAGCTAAACCTAAGTTACCCTCAGAATTTTCAAAATCAATCGGGTTTACTTTATGTGGCATTGTGCTTGAGCCAATTTCGCCTGCAATCGTACGCTGTTTGAAGTGATTTAATGCAATATAACCCCACATATCGCGGTCAAAATCTAACAAAATAGTGTTAAAACGAGCAACACAATCGAAAAATTCAGCGATATAGTCGTGTGGTTCAATTTGCGTGGTATATGGATTCCACGTTACACCTAAAGATTGTTCGATAAACTCTTGGCTAAATTGATGCCAATCTACTTCAGGATAAGCAGAAAGGTGGGCATTATAGTTGCCTACAGCTCCGTTGATTTTAGCAAGAATTTCAATTTGTTGTAGCTGTTGTAACTGGCGCTCTAAGCGATAAGCGACATTTGCAAATTCTTTGCCAATTGTACTTGGTGTAGCAGGCTGTCCGTGAGTGCGGGACAGTAAAGGAATATCTTTATATTGCACAGCAAGCGTTTTTACCGCATTAATTAATTTTTCCCATTCAGGTAATAATACTTCTTCGCGTACCGTTTTTAACATTAAGGCATGAGAGGTATTATTAATATCTTCAGAAGTACAAGCAAAGTGGATAAACTCACTAACTTTCGCTAATTCAGGCACGGCTTCACTTTTTTCTTTTAGAAAATATTCCACCGCTTTTACATCATGGTTAGTTGTGCGTTCAATAGTTTTAATTCGCTCTGCATCTGCCAGTGAAAATTCACTGACAATTTTATTCAAATATGCATTAGCTTCGGCGGAGAAAGAGGGAACTTCCTGAATTTGAGGGTGGGAAGCGAGTTTTTGTAGCCAGCGCACTTCAACCGTCACACGGTATTTCAATAAACCAAATTCACTAAAGATAGGACGTAATGCCGAGACTTTATCTTGGTAACGTCCATCAATTGGCGAAAGTGCGGTTAAGGCGGTAAATTGCATAGAATAAGCTCCTGTAAGTCTAGCGAGATGAATACAACGATTGCGTTGTGTTAATTAATTTTTTGCGCGCGAGAAAGAATTGCCAACGGCTACCTCCAACTTGTTGCCATAAAATACCTGCTCGTACACCGGCTAATAGACTGGCGCGAACTTTATTTTGAATATCAGCTCGAGAAAGTAGCTCTTGCAAACCAAAAACCTGAATTCGAGTCCCCATTGGGCTGATAATATCGCTGTAAATAGCAGCAATATTACTCAGGATTTGGGCGTGTAGAATATCGTTATCGTAGAGGGGCAATTGGCGCTCAAGTTGTTGCAAACGGCGAGCGAGCTCTGCTTTAGCTTGTGGGTTTTTATTTAATTTACGGCTTAGGGCAAGTATGCCAATCCAGTAGCGACTAACTTCAGCATCAATTTTTCCAGGTTTACCACCAAGTTGTGCAAGCGCTGTTTCGAAGCCTATCGAAAGGTTGGCAAGATTATCGCCAAACACATGAAGCGTAGAATCAGGCTGGGTAATCAACAGGCTCTGTAGTGAAGTTTTAAAATATGTTTGCTCTACATTACCGGTATGGGCAAACTGATAAACCAATTCTGCACATTGGCAAACACCAGCAAAAGCGATAGAAATGTCTTGATAATTGCTCATTTGTAGCCGTAATTAACAAAAATTGATGCAGAATATAGCATTTTTTCCACCATTTTTGAATGCCGATTCTTGTTATCTTCACAATATTATGCTTTTTCACAAAATCCCCTTGTATTTCCCTATATCGCCCCCATAATGTGCGAATTGTTTTTATGGAGAGCAAATCGAATGGCAAGAAAAAAGAAATTATCTATTGACCTTCCATTACTACCACTGCGTGATGTCGTGGTTTTTCCGTTTATGGTTATGCCACTTTTTGTGGGGCGAGATAAGTCGGTAAAAGCCTTGCAAACGGCAATGGAAAGCAACAAACAGCTTTTCTTGGTCACCCAAAAAGATCCCAATAATGAAGATCCTACCTCTGAGGATATTTATCATTTTGGGGTCATTGCGAATATTATTCAAATGTTGAATTTGCCTGATGGCACGGTAAAAGTGCTCGTTGAAGGGCAAGTACGGGCAAAAGCTGAAAAGGTTTTTGACGACGAAAATGGTTTTTGGGCATCTGTCACCCCACAAGTTTCAGAATTTGATGATGAGAATGAAGAACTTAAAGCAATTGCGAAAACTGCGCTGAGTGAATTTGAAAATTACGTTAAAACAAACAAAAAAGTACCATCAGAAATTCTACCGAAGCTACAAAAAATCGCTTTTGAAGACCGTCTAGCTGATACCATGGCTGCCAACCTTATTGCTCCTGTTGCAAAAAAACAAGCGTTGCTTGAAGAGTTAAATCTGGTGGCACGTTTCGAGGCTTTATTAGTCGCAATGGCAACTGAAATTGACACGATGGAAACTGAAAGTCGTATCCGTAATCGTGTTAAACAGCAGATGGAAAAAAATCAACGTGATTACTACTTAAACGAGCAAATTAAAGCGATTCGTAAAGAACTTGGCGGGGAAGACGAAAGTGAAGCGAGTGAGCTAGATAAGCTCAAAGAGAAAATTACCGCAGCAAAATTGCCAAAAGAGGTGCAAGAAAAAGTTGATAGCGAATTTAATAAATTAAAAGCGATGCCACAAAGCTCTTCGGAAGCAACAGTGGTACGTAGCTATATTGATTGGATTTTGCAAATGCCGTGGCACAAGCGGTCTGCCGTGAAGAAAGATTTGCAAAAAGCGCAAGAAATTTTGGATAAAGATCATTACGGTTTAGAGCGTGTTAAAGAGCGTATTTTAGAATATCTTGCTGTGCAAAGTCGTTTGAACAAACTGAAAGGGCCTATTCTCTGTTTAGTGGGGCCACCGGGTGTAGGGAAAACCTCTCTTGGGCAATCTATTGCGAATGCTACGGGGCGTAAATATACTCGTATGGCTTTAGGTGGTGTGCGTGATGAAGCGGAAATTCGTGGTCATCGCCGTACTTATATTGGCTCAATGCCGGGTAGCCTAATGATGAAAATGGCGAAAGTCGGTGTGAAAAACCCGCTCTTCTTGCTTGATGAAATTGACAAAATGGCACAAGATATGCGAGGTGACCCTGCATCAGCCTTACTTGAAGTGCTAGATCCAGAGCAAAATAAAGCGTTTAATGATCACTATTTGGAAGTGGATTTTGATTTATCCGACGTGATGTTTGTGGCAACCTCAAATTCAATGAACATTCCACCTGCATTACTTGACCGTATGGAAGTGATTCGCTTATCAGGCTACACCGAAGATGAAAAAATGCACATAGCCAAAGAGCATCTAATTGCGAAACAGATGGAAAATAACGGCTTAAAAGAAGGCGAATTGACCATTGATGACAGTGCCGTGATGGGCATTATTCGTTATTACACTCGTGAAGCTGGTGTGCGTAGCTTAGAACGTGAAATTGCAAAAATTTGTCGTAAAGCGGTGAAAGCGTTAGTGTTAGATAAAAAATTAAAATCTATCACGGTGAATGACAGCAATTTGCACGATTATTTAGGTGTTCGCCGTTTTGATTATGGCAAAATGGATAGTCAAAATCGCATTGGTGAAGTAACAGGTTTGGCGTGGACAGAAGTGGGTGGTGATCTACTGACAATTGAAACTGCCTCAGTACCGGGTAAAGGCAAATTCTCTTACACGGGATCACTCGGTGATGTGATGAAAGAGTCTATCCAAGCGGCAATGGTGGTAGTGCGTTCTCGTGCAGAAAAATTGGGCATTGCCGAAGATTTCTATGAAAAACGAGATATCCACGTGCATGTGCCAGAAGGGGCAACGCCAAAAGATGGTCCGAGTGCTGGTATTGCAATGTGTACCGCACTTGTATCTAGTTTAACGGGCAACCCTGTGCGCAAAGAAGTGGCGATGACCGGTGAAATTACCTTGCGTGGTAAAGTGTTGCCAATTGGTGGTTTGAAAGAGAAATTACTCGCGGCGCATCGTGGTGGGATTACAACGGTGATTATTCCAAAAGAGAATGAAAAAGATTTGGAAGAGATCCCAGAAAATGCCAAAGCAGCACTTTCTATTCACCCTGTGGAAACCATTGATGAAGTGTTAGCGATTGCATTAGAAAATCCGCCAGAAGGGGTAGAAATTTTACCTACTCTTGCGAAAGGCAAAGGGATTAAAGTGAAAAAATCGAAGGCAACCAGCGCCTTACAATAACCATTCACAAACTAAGCACCGTGCAAGCGGTGCTTTTTTCTTACTATTTTGCAAAATCTTCCTGAAAATTCACCGCTTGTCCGTTCAAACATAGCTCAGTTTAAGGTAGAATTAACGCCAAATTTTTCTAGATAATTCAAACTATGGCAAAAAAACCTAAAGTGTCGGATAACACTATTGCTCTGAATAAACGAGCAAGACACGACTATTTTATTGAAGATGAGATTGAAGCTGGTCTTGAATTACAAGGCTGGGAAGTGAAAGCTCTACGTGCAGGAAAGGGCAATATTAGCGATAGCTATGTGATTTTCCGTGATGGCGAAGCCTTTTTGTTTGGGGCAATGATTACCCCTTTAACTGCGACTTCAACCCATATCGTTGCCGATCCGACTCGTACTCGTAAGTTACTGCTGAAAAAACGTGAACTTGATAGCCTATTTGGCAAAGTAAACCGTGATGGTTTTACTATTGTTGCTACGGCAATGTACTGGAAAAAAGCATGGGTGAAAGTCAAAATAGGCTTAGCAAAAGGTAAGAAACAGCACGATAAACGAGATGATATCAAAGACCGAGAATGGCAACGTGATAAAGCTCGAATTATGAAAAATACGAATAGATAATTCGTAAAATAAGCGGTTACAAATTAACAAAATTTTGCAAAATAAGGAAACAACATGATCGATCAAAATTTACTGCGTACTAATCTTGCGGAGGTCGCAGACGCACTCAAAACCAAACGTAATTTCACTTTGGACGTAGAAAAAGTTCAAACTCTTGAAGAACAACGTAAAAATTTACAAGTGAAAACCGAAACTTTGCAAGCCGAACGCAACGCGCGTTCTAAATCTATCGGTCAAGCCAAAGCCCGTGGCGAAGATATTTCTGCATTACTTGCCGAAGTAGATAATATGGGTAATGAACTTGCTGATGCCAAAGTAGCATTAGATAAAGTACAAGCTGAAATTCGTGATTTACTTTTGACTATTCCAAACTTACCCGCAGATGAAGTGCCACTTGGTCAAGATGACACGGAAAATAAAGAAATTTTACGCTGGGGCGAACCACGTCAATTTGATTTTGAACCAAAAGATCACGTAACTCTTGGTGAAAGTTTTGGCGGTTTAGACTTTGCCGCAGGTGCAAAATTAACTGCCAGTCGTTTTGTGGTGATGAAGGGGCAAATTGCACGCTTGCACCGCGCTATCTCACAATTTATGTTGGATTTACATACAGAACAACACGGCTATATCGAAACCTATGTGCCTTATTTAGTTAATCATGATACGTTATATGGCACAGGACAATTACCAAAATTCGGTGAAGATTTATTCCATACCCAACCACTTACAGGACAAGATCCAAACGAGGTACAACGTGCTTTTGGTTTAATCCCAACAGCAGAAGTACCAGTAACCAACCTTGTGCGTGATGAAATTATCGATGAAGCCGATTTGCCAATTAAAATGACTGCTCATACACCTTGTTTCCGTTCAGAAGCGGGATCTTATGGGCGTGATACTCGTGGCTTAATTCGTATGCATCAATTTGATAAAGTGGAATTAGTACAAATCGTTGCGCCTGAAAAATCAATGGAAGCTTTAGAAGAGCTAACAGGACACGCTGAGAAAGTATTACAGCTGCTTAATTTGCCATACCGTAAAGTGATGCTTTGCACGGGTGATATGGGTTTTGGCTCTTGCAAAACCTATGATTTAGAAGTGTGGGTGCCTGCTCAAAATACCTATCGTGAAATCTCTTCTTGCTCAAATATGTGGGATTTCCAAGCACGTCGTATGCAAGCACGTTGCAAGGCAAAAGGTGAAAAGAAAACTCGCTTGGTTCATACCCTAAACGGTTCAGGCTTAGCGGTGGGACGTACGCTTGTCGCCGTGCTAGAAAACTACCAAAATGCTGATGGCTCAATTACTGTGCCAGAGGTATTAAGATCTTATATGAATGGCCAAGAAGTCATTAAATAATACAGTCAAAAGCCAGAACCTCAGTTCTGGCTTTTTTATATTATTCAGCAGGGAATAGGAATGGATTAATTGCACTACGTGCGAATGATTTTTCTTCCATCTCTGCATCAAGAAATAGGCTTGCTAAATCATCCGCTGCCGCTTCGACATAAGGATCTTTATCTTGATAGAGAATTTTCAGGTAACTACCACAATCACCACAGCTTTCTGCTTTAATTGGTGCATCAGCTTTATCTAAGCTCCAATAATCTAATTTCCCCGATTGTTCACAGTTAGAACATTTTGCGCGTACGACATGCCATTCACTTTCACACAGTGCACAATGTAAATAGCGTAAGCCCTGCGTTTCACCGAAATGTACCACGCCGGCAACAGGCGCTGAACCACATACTGGACAATGACAACGTTCGCCAGTTTCTGTCTGCATATTACGAGGTAATTGCTGCGCTAATTGTAACCAATAAAGTGATAATGCCGCCCATAAGAAAACAGCTTTATCCGCACCAACTTCATGTAAATGGCCATTCAGTAACCGTTTAGCTAGTATGTCTAGCTCAGTCTCAGAAGCTTTTTTCAGCCAATCTAAGGTTGCGTTTACTGTTTCATTAGCATGAAAATGGGGGCTAAGTTCATCAATGAGCAAGCTAAGCAATTTACGCCATTCGGCATCTGGTTGGAACTGTTGTATATCAAGCGGTACAATTCCATGATTTTTTTGCAAAATATTTTCAAGCTCAGCATGGTGATCAGCAATTGGATGATGCTCTAGTACTTTAGCTTGCGCCGCAACAATTTGTGCAGCAAACATAAGATAATCTTTAAAGGGGTGTTTTTCGGCCAATTGCTGAAGGCGCTTTTCACGTCTGGCATATAAATTTTTCGGATTAGCATAAAGCAACGCTGGCGTGTGCAATGAACTGGCTGCTTGTTTGATATCATGTTCAGGAAGAATTCGGATCGACATGGCTTTCCCCTAGTAAAATAAAATGGCATTTTAGCTAGGGTCTGTGGATAATTCAATGAAGCAGCGTTATCGTTTACAAACAATTTTTTCAAAATCGTTAAAATTTTTGAATTTTTTTGAACTTTACTTTCAGAGCTTAGTCTGATAGAGCGCTAGATGCTTAAATGGATATAGCGAAGTTTTTTTCATTTCCTTAGGTAAGACCTCCGCCCGCTTTCGATTGTTGATTGCGGGCTTTTTTTATTGTTCTCTCTTTAGCAGACAAACTTCTGTTAAATAAAAATGCAATCAAATCAAATAGTTCCATAGTTTGATTTGAGTCATTTGTTGAAATGCCTATTTTATTTATAATAAGAAAAATTATTTTATGGATATAGATATGCAGCGAGAACAATGGTCCTGTTTAGTTGATATAAAAGGAGAACTGTCGGAATGGGAGGATGGCGAGGGCAAAGTATTTTTGTCTCGTTTTAGACAGGTTATCGACTATGCGCGGGCGTTATTCCATTCTAGGCATCAGAATCTTTGTTTCTACTATCAGCATGAACAAAATTGGTATCGCTTTACTCTGAGTTTGCATCAGCCTTATTTGGCGTTAGTCCGTTGCAGCTGGATTAAACAGATTCCTTATCAATTGAGTGAGCGAGAGTTACAAATTCTAACTTTGCTGAGCCATGGGTTAAGCAATAGTGAAATTGCAGAAAGCCTTTTTATTAGCAATCGAACTGTGGCGAAACACGTGGAACATATTTTTGATAAAGTTGGGATCAATAATCGTACATTGTTGGCGATTTTTGCTACACAGCATTATTTATATTGTTTGCCTACGCCTGCACAACTAGAACATTCTATTTTGCCGACATTTGAAATTGAGCAATTAGTGGCACAATTAGCAGACAGACACCAAGTAGAAAAGAGTCCTAGCACAAGCACATTCTTGGCAAATTGTGCAGATAAGCCGATTACTATAGGGATTCCGTTTGTCGAAAGTGGCTTAGGGCAAATTGATACAGAAGAATTATTGAATGGTTCACAACTGGCGGTAGAGCAGATCAATCGCCAAGGTGGTATTCATGGACGGAAAGTTCAATTAGTGAAATCTGCTTATCAAGTGGAAGAAAAACAGAGTATTATCAATGCCTATCAACAGCTTTTTGATCAGGAAGTTGAGGCAATATGTACTAATTATGCTTGTTATTTACCTGAAGTGCATGATTTGGTTGCAAGCGAGGGTATTCCTTACTTACATGATGCGAGCCATAGTGGATCACAAAAATCGGGAAGAATTGGTAATATTTTCCAAGTCTGTGCCAGCAGCATTAACTATGGGCTAGGCGTGGTGCGCTTTTTGCAGGCATATCAAGCCAGCTATCCGATGTTATTGAAAAATCGCCGCGTAGCGATAGTGACTGTAAAATGGCAATGCATTGATATTGGGATGGATGAACTGGTTGCCTCTTTGCGCAAACTTAATTGGCAAGTTGAGGTAGTTGAGTTAGAAAAAACAACAAATGTTTTTCAGCAAGCAATGGTGCAACTGCATAATATTGATCCGACTTTAATTGTCTTTGCCTCTTATTTTACGGAGGATATTCTTAATTTCTATGCGGCGTTCATTGCGCAACCACTCAATGCTGTATTATATGCCATCTATTCACCAAGTACGTTACAACCGCATCAGCAGTTGTGTGAAGGCGTTGTTTGGGCAACGACAACGGGGCTTGCTTCTACTTATGCGGGTAAACAATTTAACCAGCTTTATCAAAATACTTTTGGTAAAGCACCGAGTTTTTCACAGGCCAGCCTTGCGTTTGACCAAGTCAATATTTTAGCGAATGTTTGGCGTAAGAGCGATTATCCCCGCCACTTTAAACAAGTGACACAAGGTATTCGTACGCTAGTGAATCATGGCATCAATGGCTCATATTTTTTTGGTAATGAACACCAAATTGGGCTAACGTATCCAGATAGTACGACCGATCTCTCAATTAGTCAGCCGCATTTGATCTATCAAATTCAGCAGGGGCGTAATACCGTTATTGCACCAAGCTTATTTGCTGAAAGCCATTTCAAATTACCTAACTGGTTTGAACTGAAATAACTTTTTGCAAATTTTGGCTGAAAATAGCCCGCTTGCAACCACACAAATTTGATTTTTATCAAATCTCTTTAGAACAACTGCCACCAATACGCAAGTTTGCGTATTGAGGCAGTTATATCGCCTAAATAAAATAATACCGTAGTTCCTTTCAGGTTGTAGGTCTCCTTTCCTTATCGGTAATGATATTCCCCACACAACTCCTCATTGCCGATTTTAGGATAAAACCTATCTTAGTATTTTATTTGGAGTGATTATTCGATGAGTAAATTGAAAAAGTCCCTAGCAATTCTTGGCTTAGTGGGGCTAGGTGCTGCATTATTTGGTGGCACACAATATGCTATGCATAAAACCAGTACAACAGAATTTTGTGTCAGTTGCCACTCTATGAGCCACCCGAAAGAAGAATGGGAAGGTAGCGTACACTTTGCCAATCGTAAAGGGATTCGAGCTGAATGCCAAGACTGTCATATTCCACATGAAGGTATTGATTACCTTAAAACTAAAGTATTTGCGGTAAAAGATTTATGGCATACCTATGTCACCAATAAACTTCCTGATCAGGAAGCTTTTGAAGCACATCGCTTAGAAATGGCGCAAAAAGTTTGGGATGATATGAAGGCCAACGATTCTGCAACTTGTCGTTCTTGTCATAGTTTTGATGCGATGGTGCTCTCTGAGCAAAAAGAAGCTGCCCAGAAAATGCATAAACTTGCAATGGAAACCAATCAAACCTGTATTGATTGCCACAAAGGGATTGCGCATTTTATGCCTGAGGTTGAAGTTGATAGTGCTGCTGCATTAGGTGAGCTCGCAAAGCATGGTGCAGAATTTGGCACAAATGATAAAACTTTATTCTCGTTGGCAATGAACAGTGTTCAGCTGCAACAAGGTGGAGAAGTCCGTTTATTGCCATTTGCAGAAATGAGTAACTGGAAAGAAGAAAATGGCAAGGTAACCGCAACCGTGAAAGGCTGGCAACAAGCTGGTGCTGAAAGCGTAGTGTATGCGGGGCTTGGTCAGCGAATTATGGTTGCGCTGCTTGGTGCAGAAGAACAAGCTAAAGTAACGGTATTAAATACCGTTCACGATAGCGTAACAGATTCTGATTGGAAAGAAATTAGCTTTGAGATTATTGCCGATAAAAACAGCGTTACTGCAAATATTAATGCCTTAAATGCTTTTGGTAATAATCTGAATGAAACCCATTGTAGTGGTTGCCATGCTGCGATCAGTGCTGATCATTACACAGCAAATCAGTGGATTGGTGTGGTGAACTCAATGAAAGACAGAACATCAATGTCTGCCGACGATGTACGTGCAGTAACAATCTATCTGCAACGTAATGCAAAAGATATTAAAGGCAGCTCACACTAGATTGTCAGTTAAGTTATAAAAGCGAAAACAGCCATGTTTTCGCTTTTTTGTAAGCGGTTCTTTTTGCAAAAAATTCTGCAAAAAGAACCGCTTGTTATTTATACTATTATGAAAAGTTTTCATAAAGATATGCGAAATATCTCATTTTTCTTCACATAAAATTTATGATTGAATAGGCGTTATTCCAGAACACAATACAGGGAAGTAATATGACAGCCTATTTTAAATGCCGAGTGCAAACCCTTGAATTTAATGAAAACTATCAACCCGATCAAAGCACTCGTTTAACCACCAATTTTGCCAATTTAGCGCGTGGTGAAAACCGTAAACAAAATCTGCAAAATGCGATTGCGATGATTAACAAACGTTTCAATGATTTGGCCAATTGGGATAATCCAACCGCTGACCGCTATTCGGTAAAATTAGAAATCGTTTCTATGGATATTGATGTGGAAGGGAACGGTGAATTCTTTCCGGGTGTAGAATGGTTAAAAACGTATGTCGTTGATCATAAAACAGGTAAAACCATTGATGGTATTATCGGCAATAACTTCTCCTCTTTTGTGCGTGATTACGATTTTAGCGTGCTATTGCGTGATTTTAACAAAGATAAGCCAAGTTTTACTGTGCCTGACAACTATGGTGAACTACACGGTAAATTATTTAAACACCTGCTTGATTCACCAGAATACAAAGTGAAAAATAACAAACCTCCCGTGCTTTGTTTAAGTGTAGCAACGACTCGTACTTACCAAAAAACCACCAATGTACACCCAATTTTGGGCGTAGAATATCGCCAAGATGATTATTCTTTAACGGACGACTATTTTGCCAAAATGGGCTTAACGGTTCGCTATTTTATGCCACCAAAATCCGTTGCACCTTATGCGTTCTATTTTGATCAAAATGCAGATCTGCTTAATGATTACACCAATTTAGAATTGATCAGCACGATTGCAACAATGGAAGCCTTCCAAAAAATTTACCGCCCTGAGGTGTATAACGCCAACTCAGTGGCAGGGCAGGTATATAAAGCCAGCCTCAATTATGAAGATTATTCGGTAACCAAAGTAGAATATGACCGTGTAGAGCGTACCGAGCTTGCGATTAAACAAGGTGAATATGCCCAAACACATTTTATTCAGCCGTTTAAAGCCATTTTAGATGCTTGGGTGAATGAAAAATAAAAACTAATTTAATAGGGCGGACACATTGGTTCGCTCCTACCCGTTTTCAATAATAGGAAAATAACGAATGAGTAAAATTCTTCTTCCCACTTCTACTGCAGGCAGTTTGCCAAAACCTGCTTGGCTTGCTGAGCCTGAAAAATTATGGTCAGAATGGAAATTAAGTGGCAGTGAACTGTTACAAGCAAAAAGAGATGCGCTTTTAGTCTCTTTGATGGAACAAACTGCGGCAGGCATTGATATTGTCAGTGATGGTGAACAAACACGTCAGCATTTTGTGACAACCTTTATTGAGCATTTAGAAGGCGTGGATTTTACTAAACGTGAAATTGTACGAATCCGTAATCGCTATGAAGCGAGTGTGCCGAGTGTTGTTGGGGCGGTACATCGCCCAAAATCGGTGTTTGTTGAAGATGCTAAATTCTTACGCCAACATACCGATAAACCGATTAAATGGGCGTTACCCGGCCCAATGACAATGATTGATACCTTGTTTGATGGGCATTATAAAAGCCGTGAAAAATTAGCGTGGGAATTTGCCAAAATTCTTAACGAAGAAGCCAAAGAATTGGAAGCGGCGGGGGTAGATATTATTCAATTTGACGAACCTGCATTTAATGTTTTCTTTGATGAATTAAATGATTGGGGAATTGCCGCCTTAGAGCGTGCTGCTGAAGGGCTAAAATGCGAAACCGCAGTACATATCTGCTACGGTTATGGCATTAAAGCGAATACTGACTGGAAACAGACGCTAGGCAATGAATGGCGACAATATGAAGAAAGCTTTCCTAAACTGCAACAATCCAAAATTGATATTATTTCACTGGAGTGCCAAAACTCAAAAGTCCCAATGGATCTACTTGAATTGATTCGTGGCAAAAAAGTGATGCTGGGAGCGATCGATGTGGCAACAAATGTGATTGAAACCCCAGAACAGGTTGCCGATACATTGCGAAAAGCGTTGCAATTTGTGGATGTGGAAAATCTTTATCCTTGCACCAATTGCGGAATGGCGCCGCTTTCACGCTCCGTTGCACGAGGCAAACTCAACGCACTTAGCCGAGGGGCTGAGCTTTTAAGAGCAGAGCTAGCAGGTTAATTAAGATTGAAGATGAAAGACGAAAACCGCAATGTTTTCGTCTTTTTGTTATACAAGCGGTCTATTTTGCATATTTTTTTGCCACATTGACTGCATGGCATAAACTTTGATCTTGCTCAAATTTGCTTCGGAATGCGTATTTTTACGTATTATGCTTTATTAGAGAGAAAACTATAATGCGACCAGTTCTTATTTCCCGACTCCGAGCCTGTTTACCTAAGTCGTTCGATATGGTAGCAGTGCCAGTGAAATTTCACTCAATGGTTAATTTGGAAACGGATTGGCCACTCCTGTTTAGAAAGGTGTCGTATTTTCAACTTCACAATGATTTGTGGAATTTGTGATACTGTAGGGGCGTACTGCGTACGTCCGTGGGCGTGAGCATCATGCCCCTACGTTTGTATGACAAGCGGCAACTTTTCCCGTCTTTTTTGCAAATCTTGTGAACTCTCTCAAATGAGGTGTTTTATGAAAAAACAAGACCAAATCAATCTCAAACGTCGTGATTTCTTAAAAAATACAACACTTGGTGCAGCTGGTGTATCGCTGGGCGGTGGTGTTGTGGGTTCTGTGGTGTCTGCACCAGCGGCAGCTGCTGAAAGCAAAACGGTAATGACTGCGGCTCACTGGGGGCCTATCGGGGTTGTTGTGGAAGATGGTAAAGCGGTGAAATCGGGGCCGGCAATGCCAATGAGCATTGAAAACGAATTACAAACCGTTGTTCCTGATCAGCTTTATAGTGAAGCCCGTGTGAAATATCCAATGGTGCGTAAAGGCTACTTGGAAGGCAATAAAGATACCACCTTGCGTGGTCGTGATGAATGGGTGCGTGTCTCTTGGGATAAAGCATTAGATTTAGTGGCTGGCGAAGTGAAGCGTGTTACTGAACAACACGGTGCAAGCGGTATTTTCGCAGGTTCATACGGCTGGTATAGTTCTGGTGCATTACATGCGGCACGTACATTATTACACCGCTACTTAAACTTAACAGGCGGTTTCGTGGGGGTAAAAGGCGACCTTTCCACTGGGGCAGCTCAGGTGATTATGCCACACGTGTTAGGTACGATTGAAGTGTATGAACAGCAAACGAGCTGGGAAGTGGTGTTAGAAAACAGTGAAATCGTGGTATTTTGGGCGGCAAATCCGCTTTTAACCTTGCGTAATGCGTGGACATCAACCGACCAACACGGGATTGAATACCTGAAAAAACTCAAAGAGAGTGGTAAACGTGTGATCTGTATTGATCCAGTGAAAAGTGAAACCTGCCAATTCTTAAATGCAGAGTGGATTCCAACCCGTGCGGCAACAGACGTTGCATTAATGATGGGGATTGCCCATACGCTTGTTACCACAGATAAACACGACAAAGCCTTCTTACAAAAATACACCAAAGGCTTTGAACAATTTGAAAGTTACTTATTAGGTAAAGAAGATAATCAGCCAAAAGATGCTGATTGGGCGGCAAACATTACAGGTGTACCAGCAGAAACCATTAAACAATTAGCTGCAGATTTCTCTGCTAAACGCACAATGTTAATGGGCGGTTGGGGTATGCAACGCCAACGTCATGGTGAACAAACTCACTGGATGTTAGTGACCCTTGCTTCAATGCTCGGTCAAATTGGTTTACCGGGTGGTGGTTTTGGTTTCAGTTATCACTATGCAAATGGCGGTGTACCAAGTGCGACAGGTGGTATTGTGGGTGCAATTACCGCAACGGCAGCCGAAGCAGGTGAAAAATCTTGGTTAGATGATGCGTCTAAATTCTCTTTCCCAGTTGCACGTGTGGCGGATGCGTTGCTTTATCCTGGTAAAACTATTCAATATAACGGTACAGAAATTACTTACCCAGAAATTAAACTGATCTACTGGGCCGGCGGTAACCCATTCACTCACTTGCAAGATACCAACAAACAAGTGAAAGCGTGGCAAAAACCAGATACTATCATTGTAAATGAAGTGAACTGGACACCAACAGCTCGTATGGCGGACATTGTATTGCCAGTTACAACTAGCTATGAACGTAACGACATTACCATGTCAGGCGACTACTCAATGATGTATATCTTCCCAATGAAACAGGTTGTTGAGCCACAATTTGAAGCGAAAAGTGATTACGATATTTTCACAGAATTAGCCAAACGTGCAGGTGTGGCTGATAAATTCACCGAAGGTAAAACGGAAATGCAGTGGTTACAAGGTTTCTACCAAACTGCCTTTGATGCTGCTCGTAAAAATCGTGTGAATATGCCACGCTTTGAAAAATTCTGGGAAGAAAATAAACCTGTCACCTTCCCAGTAAAAGAGGCTGCGAAAAAATGGGTGCGCTATGAAGAGTTCCGCAATGATCCGCTACTCAACCCATTAGGCACACCATCAGGTAAAATTGAGATCTTCTCTGATGTCGTCGCTAAAATGAATTATGATGACTGTAAAGGTCACCCAACTTGGTTTGTACCAGATGAGTATGCAGGTAATGTGACAGCCGAAGCACCGCTTGCGTTAGTGACTCCACACCCGTACTACCGCTTACACAGCCAGCTTTGCCATACTTCATTGCGTGATAAATACACTGTAGCTGGTCGTGAGCCAGTCTTAATCCATAAAGAAGATGCGGCAGCTCGTGGTATCGCAGATGGTGATGTGGTACGTATCTTTAACAGTCGTGGACAAGTGCTTGCTGGTGCAGTGGTAACAGATGGCATTATCAAAGGTACGGTTTGTTTACATGAGGGGGCATGGTACGACCCTGCAGATTTAGGGCAATCTGAGCAACCGTTATGTAAATTTGGTAACCCGAATGTGCTGACCCGTGATGAAGGAACATCAAAATTGGCTCAGGGCAATTCACCAAATACTGCCATTGTACAGGTAGAAAAATTCCAAGGTGAAGTACCAGAAGTAACGGTATTTACCGCGCCGAAGTTTATTGAAGGTTAGGCTACTTCGCTTAGTTTTAAATGAATAGTCGATCTTAATGTATATGAAGAGGCTGAACACATAAATGTTCAGCCTCTTTTTACATATCGGTTTTTTGTTTATATTCACATAAATCTTCGATAATACAAGAATTACAGCGAGGTTTTCGTGCAATGCAAGTATAGCGCCCATGCAGAATTAGCCAGTGATGCACATCGACTTTAAATTCATCGGGTACAACTTTAAGTAGTTTCTCTTCAACTTTTACGACATCCTTACCTGGCGCAAAATTAGTCCGATTCGAAACACGAAAGATATGTGTATCTACGGCAATAGTTGGTTGCCCAAATGCCGTGTTAAGAACCACATTTGCCGTTTTCCTGCCTACACCAGCGAGAGCTTCTAATTCTTCACGTGTTTGAGGTACTTCACCATTGTGTTTTTCAATTAGATCACGGCAAGTTTTGATAATATTCTCTGCCTTACTATTAAATAAACCGATAGTCTTGATATATTCTTTTAAACCCTCTACGCCTAGCGCTAAAATCGCTTGGGGAGTATTGGCGATAGGAAAAAGTTTTGCCGTTGCTTTGTTCACACCAACATCGGTAGCTTGGGCAGAGAGAATCACGGCAATCAATAGTTCGAATGGAGAATGATAGATTAATTCTGTCGTTGGGTGTGGATTTTGAGCACGCAAACGGGTAAGAATTTCGATACGTTTTTGTTTGTTCATAATTTTGTAAAATTTTAGATTAAAGAGACCGCTTGCTATGGGCTGCAGTAATGCAAATTAAAGGGTGATTATCGCTAAGCAAAATATCCTTGTTCCCATAACATTTTTGCCACCATAAGGAATGACATAGTAACAATAAGCGGTTTGATCAGCTGTTTGCCCTTTGTGATCGCCATTTTTGCACCAAGGTTACCACCGATAAATTGACCAACGAGCATAATCAAACCGATCTTCCATAGCACAACACCACCTAATATAAAAAAGACAAGTGCGGCAAAGTTTGAGGTAAAGTTTAATACTTTTGTGTGTGCAACTGCCTTAGTCAGGTTGAAACCTAACAATAAAACAAAAGCAAGAGTGAAAAATGACCCTGTTGCAGGCCCTAATAAACCATCGTAGAAACCAATGCCTATTGCGGCAGTGAAGGCAAATAGTGTGTAGCTGATCCGCTGTTTGCTGTCTTGATCACTAATGGATGGACTAAATAAGAAATAAACTGCCAAAATTAAAATTAAAAAGGGGAGTGCAGATTTTAGCAGACTAATATCGATGAGCTGGACGGTAATTGCCCCGAGTGCAGCCCCCACAAATGTCAAAGCAATTAATTTCCCTAAATGCTTAATTTCGACTTGTCGATGGCGTATAAAGTACAGTGCAGCAGAAAAAGAACCACCACAGGCTTGCAACTTATTTGTCCCCAATGCCATCGCGGGAGGAATGCCGACTGAGAGTAAGGCAGGAATAGTAATTAAGCCTCCACCACCGGCAATTGCATCAATAAAACCTGAAACAAAAGCAGCGATGAACAAAAGCGCAATAATGTCGAAACTAAACTCCATCTTATTTCTCCTAGTAAAGAATCATTTCATCACGGTGTAGTACAACTGCACCAAACTCATAGCCCAAGAGCGTTTCAATCTCACTTGATTTTTTCCCTTTGATTTGATTAAGCGCTTCACTATTGTAGCGGGAAATGCCCAAACCAAGAATTCGCCCGTCACTGCTTTGAATTTTTAATACCTCCCCGCGCGCAAATTGACCTTGTACCGCGCTAATTCCAGCAGGCAAGAGGGATTTATGCTGTGCTAATAACGCATTTTCTGCGCCTAAATCAATGGTAATGCTTCCCGCCGGTGGAGCACCAAATAACCATTGCTTACGCCCTTCAATTTTATCGCTTTGCGCAAGGAAACGGGTACCAATTGCTGCTCCGTTTACAATTTCAAAGATCACATTTTCATGTTCGCCTGAAGCAATAATTGTTTCAACACCCGAACGGGTTGCAATTTCTGCGGCAACGACTTTGGTAAACATGCCGCCAGTGCCAAGCGTTGAACCACTTCCCCCAGCAATTTGACGAATTTCAGGGGTGATTTTTTCAATCACACTAAGTAATTTTGCCGCAGGATTTTTACGAGGATCGCTATCAAATAAACCTTGTTGGTCGGTGAGTAATATTAGCTGCTCTGCTTGAGAGAGCATAGCCACTAAGGCGGAGAGGTTATCGTTATCGCCGATACGAAATTCTGCGGTGGCAACAGCATCATTCTCATTAATTACAGGAATAATGCCTTGTTCTAGTAGTGCAAACAATGTATCACGAGCGTTCAAGAAATGGTCTTTATTTTCAATATCTGCACGGGTGAGGAGCATTTGCCCAATTTTTATCCCATAAATTGAAAACAGACTTTCCCATACTTGAATTAATTGGCTTTGTCCGACTGCAGCGAGAAGCTGTTTGCTTGCCAATGTTGGTGGTAGTTCGCGATGCCCTAAATAGTCTCGCCCTGCCGCGACAGCTCCAGAAGTAACTAAAATTAAGCGATGTCCTTGCTGGTGTAAATTGGCCATCTGTTTAACAATTTCTAGCATGTGAGGACGGCTTAAACTTTTCGTACCGTGGGTGAGGGTGCTAGTCCCCAGTTTGATCACAATGGTTTTATGCATAGTATTTGTGGAGGTTAAAAAGTAGAGTCGCTATTATTCATGAAATCCAATGAAATTACAAAGAGAACAAGCGGTTGCTTTTGTGGAATTTTTTGCAAATTGTCCTGGCGCTGTTGCTCATGCTAATTCATCATTGAGCTCAACTTGTTTGAGCACAACGGACTAAAGCACCTAGGATAACCACGCATACTTTATTGACGCCATTTGTTCTATTTTTTAGCGTTAATATCGCTGAATTTAAACGAGCATACCCTAAGGAATATTTGCGAAAAATTGAAAAATCAGTAAAATGAACAATCGTTCAGTTACGAAAAGGTCTTAACTATGTTTGATGATGTTTTGCCACATAATGATGTGGCAATTCGCATTTTAAGAGCGGCTGATTCGTTAATGGCACGGAAAGGTATCCAATATCTTTCAACACATAAAATCGCAAAGGAAGCTGGGGTTTCAGTGGGGACAATTTATCTCTATTTTAAAGATAAAGAGGAATTGTTGAATCAACTGGTTAGGCATCTATTTAATGAATTTCATCATTTTGTGAAAACGCATTACGACCCAACGTTAGCGTTTTTTGAGCAATATCGGCAACTTTGGTTAGCTACGTGGGAATTTATGCAAAGCAATCCAAATGTCGTTGCCAATATGCACCAATATGAGTCATTGCCAACGTTCCAAACGATGATATTGTCTTGTATTGATAATCAAGAATTGGCTTGGTGTCAATTTATTGAAAATGGTAAGCGAGAAGGTGTGATTGCGCCGTTGCCATCTTATGTTTTGATGGCGATGAGCATGAAAGTAACGTGGGAGTTGATGTATATGCAACTGCTACGTAAGGAAACTTTGTCCGATGCGGTTATTGAAGAGGTGATAGTCCGCACTTGGAAAACGATTATGGTTTAAATTGTAATTTAATTATGGAGAAATTATGACAGAGCAAGTCACATACGAGCAGAACAAGCCTAGCAAAGGGCGGAAGTTCTTAATCGTGATTACTTTGATTGTTGTCCTGCTTGCCTTTGCTGGGGTAGTTGGCATGCAACAGTTTATTGCAGGGAAGAAAGCAGAAGCAGCGGCAAATATGCCTGAGACGGTGAGTGAAGTCACGGTAATGCAGGTGGATTCGCGTGAATGGACACCAATGATTGGTGCGACCGGCTCTATTCGTCCAAATCAAGGCGCAATGTTAAGCGCTCAAGCTGCTGGCACCGTTACCCGTGTGGCGGTAAGCTCAGGTGATCGTGTACGTAAAGGACAATTATTAGTTGAAATTGATAGTAGTGCAGAGCGTGCAAGCTTAAAAGCGAGTGAAGCGCAACTTCCAAACGCTTTGGCAAACTACAATCGCTATAAAAATTTAGTGGCGAGCAACAGTGCATCGCGTATGGAGTTTGATAACGCCAAAGCAACTTACGAAGCATTGGTTGCAAATATTGAAGCGTTAAAAGAACAAATTGTTCGCCGCCAAATCTATGCACCGTTTGATGGTATGGCGGGTATTGTGAACGTCAATGTAGGGCAATTCGTAACAGCAGGTACAGAAATTGTGCGAGTGGAAGACCAAAGCTCAATGAAAATTCGCTTTACGTTGCCGCAAACTGATCTTGAGCGAATTGAAATTGGGCAGAAAGTAACAGCAACGATTGATGCATTACCAGGGCAAACATTTCCTGCTCGTATTTCCGCGATGGATCCTGCGGTTGATCGTACAACGGGCTTAATTAATCTTGAAGCAGTAGTTACAGAAGGGCAAAACAAATTATTATCGGGCATGTTTGCTCGTTTAAATATTGCCATGCCAACCCAGTATAACCAAGTGGTGGTACCGCAGATTGCCGTTGCTTATACGATGTACGGCGAAAGTGTGTATGTTTTGCAGGATTTATCGGACGAAGATAAAAGCTTAGTAAGCAAAATGGCAGAGCAGAATCCAAGCTTGCAAGTAGATAAAATTTACCGAGTAAAACAAGCTGAAGTCAAAACGCTGGAGCGTCGAGGAATCTATTCTCAGCTTGCTAAAGGTGTTAATGTGGGTGATGTGATTGTCACTGGTGGTATGCAACGCATTAGCAATGGCTCGTTGGTTATGGTATCCGAGCGTGAAGCGGTAGGTGTGACAGCACCGGCACAAAACAACAAACTGTAATGGGAGTTTGTCGTGAAATTTACCGATATATTTATTAAACGCCCTGTACTCGCGGTCTGTATCAGCCTTTTAATTACGATTTTAGGTTTGCAGTCCATCAGCAAATTACAGGTACGAGAATACCCTGAAATGACAATTTCAGTGGTAACTGTAAGCGTAAACTACTCAGGTGCAGATGCAAGCTTAATGCAAGCATTGGTAACCTCGCAGCTAGAAGAAGCGGTAGCTCAAGCGGATAATATTGACTATATGACCTCAAGTAGTTCGCCGAGTACCACTACGATTACGGTAAAAATGAAATTAAATACCGACCCTAATGCCGCGTTATCGGATATTTCATCAAAAGTAAATGCCGTACGTGCAAATTTACCAAGTGGTATTGATGATCCGTCAATTCGAGTTTCAACTGGGGGCGATGATGCCTTGATGTATATTCGCTTTGTTTCAGATGAACTCAATACTTCACAGGTCACAGATTATCTAAATCGTGTGGTGAAGCCACAATTCTTTACGGTAAATGGAGTGTCGTCTGTAAATATTTTTGGTGGTTCGGTATTTGGATTAAGAATCTGGCTTGACCCTGACAAAATGGCAGCGAAAAATCTTTCGGGTGCTGCAATTTTACAAGCATTAAGTGCGAACAACTTACAAACTGCCGCAGGTAATGCGAATGGTTATTACACGGTGTATAAAAACAAAGTGGAATCTACTACACCATCGGTTGAAGAGCTAGAAAATGTGACTATTTCCACGACTGCGAAAGGGGATCAAATCAAGCTGAAAGATGTTGCAACGGTTGAATTAGATAAATCATCCGATGCTGCTCGTGCAACAGCTAATGGTAAAGATGCAGTTGTGTTTGCCGTTTCAGCGGCTACGACAGCAAATTCACTTACGGTGGCAAAAGATATTTACCCAATGTTTGAACAGGTGCAACGTAACTTGCCTCCTTCCATCAGCGGTGAAATTCTCTATGATAAAACGATAGCAATTAATAGCTCAATTAATGAGGTAATCAAAACGATTGGGGAAGCAACTTTAATTGTATTAGTTGTTATTGTGCTATTCCTAGGCTCGTTAAGAGCGATGATTGTACCGATCATTACGATTCCGATTTCACTTATTGGAGTACTGTTCTTTTTACAAATGTTCGGTTTTTCCATTAACTTGCTCACTTTATTGGCATTAATTCTTGCTATCGGTCTAGTAGTAGATGATGCAATCGTTGTATTAGAAAACGTTGAACGCCATGTAAAAGAGGGGAAACCACCATTTGATGCTGCAATCATTGGTACGCGTGAAATTGCAATTCCTGTTATTTCAATGACGATTACCCTTGGTGCCGTGTATTCGCCAATGGCGTTAATGGAAGGCGTGACAGGCTCACTCTTTAAAGAGTTCGCTTTAACTCTTGCTGGCGCTGTATTTATTTCAGGTATTGCGGCTTTAACTCTTTCACCAATGATGTCGGGTAAGGTATTAAAAGCACATGATGAAGAAAACGAAAGTAAATTCACGAAATGCATTAACAATATTCTTGATCGCGTAACCAAATGCTATACCAATATGTTGGCTGGTGTCATGGCAGTGCGTGGTTTTATGCTTGTATTTGCTGTCGCAATCTTTGCTAGCCTACCGTTTTTATTAACCTCACTTTCAAGCGAAGTTGCACCAACTGAAGACCGTGGTTTCGTTGTTGGTATTGGTAATGGGCCATCAAATACCAACTTAGACTATACGCAAGAAGCAATGAAGTCGTTTGAAGAAGAAGTGCTACAGATTCCGGAAGTAAACTCAATGATGAGCATTGCCGGATTTAATGGTAGCAATAGTGGTTTGGCAATTATTAGTTTGAAAGATTGGAACGACCGTGAGCGTGAACGAGCGGCTATTTCAAATGATGTAGCGGCAATTGCGAAAAAAGTCGTTGCAATGGATTTAAACGCGATTTCCTTCCCTGAAATCTCAACAGGAGAAAGCGGTTTACCATTCTCATTGGTTATCACTACGTCAGATAGTTATGAGAAACTTGCTGATGTGGCAGCAGAATTTCTTGGTAAAGCGAGAGCATCAGGGCAATTCTTCTTTAATAACTTAGACTTAAAATTTGACACCGTTACGATGAATATGAAATTCGACCGTGAAAAAATGGGAGCGTACGGTGTAACGATGCAACAAGTGAGTGGTACATTAGGTTCATTCTTATCTGGAGCGATTATTACGCGTGTGGATATTGATTCACGGGCTTATCCAATTGTATCGCAAGCCGTACGCCAAGATCGTTTAAATCCAGAAGATTTAATGAGCTACTATGTTACTACGGCAAGTGGCGAGTCTATTCCTCTCGGTTCATTCGTTACGATGGAATTAACAACTTCACCGTCTAGCTTAAACCGTATGAATCAGTTGAATTCCGCAACCATTGGCGGCGTTGTCTCTGGCTCAATTGGTGATGCAGTAAAATGGGCACAAGCTGAATTGGATCGCAGTTTACCGAAAGGCTATCAGTACGACTTCAAATCGGAAGCTCGTCAATATATCCAAGAAGGTAATGCAATGGTTATGACTTTCGCATTAGCAGTAATCATTATTTATCTCGTGTTAGCGATTCAATTTGAATCTTGGCGTGACCCAATGGTCATTTTGGTTTCCGTACCGCTTGCCGTTTCTGGCGCATTGATTGTGATGAATGTGCTTGGTATTGCAGGGAAAGCGGGTGCAACCTTAAATATCTACTCACAAGTAGGCTTAGTAACCTTAGTTGGTTTGATCACTAAACACGGTATCTTAATGTGCGAGGTGGCAAAAGAAGAGCAGTTACATCATGGCAAATCACGTTTTGATGCAATTATGCATGCAGCAACAATCCGTCTGCGTCCAATTCTCATGACTACAGCGGCAATGATTGCGGGCTTAATCCCACTTCTCTTTGCAACTGGTGCAGGGGCAATTGCTCGTTTCAGTATCGGTATGGTCATTGTTGCGGGTCTAGCAATTGGTACAATGTTTACCTTATTCGTATTGCCGGTGATTTATACCTTCTTAGGTAGCGAACATAAACCACTGCGAGAATTTGATGAAGACAAATATGCACGTAAAGCGGTGGAACGTGTAGCCCACGGCTAAAGCTTAATCTTAACACTTAGCAAGCGGTCGATTTTGCAAAAAATTCTGCAAAATCGACCGCTTTTTTATATAATTCACAAGTTTTTTTGAATTTTGCTTGAATAGGAAAACAAAATGAATAAACTCGCAACGCAACGCAACGCAACGCAACGCAACGCAACGCAACGCAACGCAACGCAACGCAACGCAACGCAACGCAACGCAATGCAACCGCCTAAATTCTGCCTTTAATCTTTTCTCTGCGGAGGCACTATGCAACAACTAAAAATGCACAGTGCTGATCAAACCGCGCAAAATATTTCTCAACTTCAACACCTTTTCCCACATTGCTTTTCAGAGGGCAAAATTGATTTTGAACTATTGCAACAAGAGCTTTCCGAGCATCTTATTGAAGGCAATCAAGAACGCTATCAGCTCAACTGGGTTGGTAAACGAGAGGCAATTCTTGCTGCTAATGCGCCAATTGCCAAGACCCTGCGCCCAGCGCGCGCTGAAAGTGTAAATTTTGACACCACCGGAAACCTTTTTATTGAAGGTGATAACCTTGATGCTCTGAAACTATTGCAAGAAACCTACCTTGGCAAAGTGAAGATGATCTATATTGATCCCCCTTATAACACTGGGAATGACTTCGTGTATCGTGATGATTTTGCCGAGGATAAAGCCGATTTTCTTGTGCGTTCCAACCAAACCGATAAGCAAGGCAATCGTCTTGTCAGCAATCCTGAAAGCAACGGGCGCTTTCATTCCGACTGGCTTTCAATGATTTACCCTCGATTAAAACTCGCACGTAATCTGCTTGCCGATGACGGCGTAATTTTTATCTCGATTGATGATAATGAACAAGCAAATTTGAAAAGGGTCTGTGATGAGATTTTTGGGGAGCAGAATTTTGTAGCTGACATTATTTGGAATTCAACTAAATCAGTCACAAATACAGCTTTAATCTCGGTTTCTCATACTCATAATTTAGTTTATTTCAGAGATATTGATTATTTTGTGAAAAATAGAGATCTATTTAGATTGGCTGATAATGGTGACGGGTTTTCTAATCCAGATAACGATCCAAGAGGGGCATGGAAAGCAGATCCATTCCAGGTTGGGGGGTGGAGGCCGAATCAACAATATGTGATTGTTAATCCTAACACAGGAGTTGAATATCGACCTAATGAAGGATGCAGCTGGAAAAATGATTATGAAAAATATCAAGAGCTATTAAAAGATAATCGTATTGTTTTTGGACGAAATGGTACTTCTGCTCCCCAAAGAAAGCGATTTATTTGGGAAGCTCAGGAGAGAGGTAAAGTTGCAAAAACATTGTGGGATGATGTAGAAACAACAACAAATGGAACTCAATTGCTGAAGAAAATTTTTGATGGCAGAAGTGTATTTGATAATCCTAAACCCATATCTTTAATTAAAAGAATGTTGGAATTAGGTGCAAATAAAGATTGCATAGTGTTAGATTTTTTTGCTGGTTCAGCCACAACTGCTCATGCAGTGATGCAACTTAATTCAGAGGATCAAGGTAATAGAAAATTTATAATGATTCAATTGCCAGCGGCTTTAGAGTCAGCAAATAATGAGCAAAAAATTGCTCATGAATTTTGTAAATTGATTAATCTTCCAACAAATATAGCCGAAATTTCCAAAGAACGCATTCGCCGTGCAGGTAAACAGATTGCCGAGCAGAGTAGTGGAGTAGATGTTGGTTTTCGTGTGTTGAAAGTTGATAGTAGTAATATGGCGGACATTTTCTATACACCACAACAATTAAGTCAAGATGATTTGTTTACCAATGCGATAAAAAACGACCGTACAGCAGAAGATTTGCTATTCCAAGCCATGTTGGATCTGGGGATTGCATTAAGTAGCCCGATTGAAAACCGAGAAATTCAGGGAAGAACGGTATTTAACGTAGCGGATAAACAGTTGATCGCCTGTTTTGATGAGATTGACGAAAATCTGATTACCGAACTTGCGGAAATGAAACCACAACAAGCGGTCTTTTTAGATGCAAAATTTGCAAGTGACAGTGTGAAAATCAATGCCGTGCAGATTTTTAAACAGATTTGCCCAAATACAGGATTGAATGTGATTTAATTTTTCCCCTCTCCCTCCAAAAATCCTTCGGGTTTTCTCCACCCTCTCCCCAAGGGGAGAGGGGCAGATTTTGTTTCGTTCAGAAACAAAAGCAGGGAGAGGGGCAACGCAGGAATAACCAATGAAACTCCAATTCAAACACCAACAATACCAACTCGATGCGGTGAATGCGGTGGTAGATTGCTTTAAAGGCGAACCATACCGTTCAATGAAAAATTATCCTGCTAATCGAGCAGAACGGAAAGGTCAGCAGGATATGTATGAAGCCTTTGCCAACCCTGAACTATTACTTCTCAATGCCGAGCTGCTGAGCAATGTGCAACAAATCCAGCTTAGCAAAAATTTGCCGAAATCCGACCGCTTGATTGGCACGGGTAGCTTGCCTATCAACCTTGATATTGAAATGGAAACGGGCACAGGCAAAACCTATTGTTATATTCGCACTATTTTTGAGCTTAATCGCAAGTATGGATGGAGTAAGTTTATTATTGTTGTGCCAAGCATTGCGATTCGTGAAGGGGTGAAAAAATCTTTTGAGGTGATGGCGACACATTTTCAGCAAGATTACGGCAAAAAAGCACGGCACTTTATTTACAATTCTAAGCGTTTGCATGAGTTAGAAAGTTTTGCAGCGGATAGTAATATCAATGTGATGATTATCAATATTCAGGCGTTTAATGCCGGAGGTAAAGATAATCGTCGAATTTATGAAGTGTTGGATAGTTTTCAATCTCGCCAGCCGATAGAGGTGATTGCACAAACGCGTCCGATATTGATTTTAGACGAGCCGCAGAAAATGGAAGGTAAGAAAACACAGGATGCTTTGGCAAAATTCAAGCCGCTATTTATTCTGCGTTATTCTGCAACGCATAAAACTGAGCACAATAAAATTTATCGCCTTGATGCGGTAGATGCCTTTCATCAAAAATTGGTGAAGAAAATTGCGGTAAAAGGCATTCAAATTCAGGGGTTGAATGGCTTGGGTGGATATTTGTATCTGCAAGGGATTGAGATTTCTAAACGCGATCCTGTTGCGGTGGTGGAAATAGAACAACAGCTGGCAAGCGGTGAGATTAAACGTAAAATTTGCAAAATCAAAAAAGGTGATAGTTTACACACATTAAGTAATGGTTTGGCACAATATCAGGGCTGGAGTGTTAGCGATATTGATGCTCGTACAGATCAACTACATTTTCTTAATGGCATCGTACTCGCAGTGGGGGATGCCGTAGGTGATCTTAGCGAAGAAGCGTTACGCCGTATCCAAATCCGTGAAACGATTAAAGCACACCTCCTCAAAGAACGGATATTGTTTACGCAAGGGATTAAAACTTTGTCGCTATTTTTCATAGATGAAGTCGCGAAATATCGGGATTACACTCAGGCAGATGAAAAGGGTGAATATGCCCGAATGTTTGAACAGGAGTATGCTACCCAAGTTGCCGAGCTGCTCGCTGAACCATATTTAAACCGTGATTATGCCGACTATTTGCAACAAATTCAGGTGGGGGCAACCCACAATGGCTATTTTGCTATCGATAAGAAAACCAAGCGTTTAACTGATCCAAGCGTGAAAACACGCGGTGAGGAAGCCGGGCTTTCGGATGATACAGACGCTTATGACCTGATTTTGAAAGATAAGGAAAAACTGCTTTCCTTTGAAGAGCCTACCCGCTTTATTTTTTCGCATTCCGCATTACGTGAAGGTTGGGATAATCCTAATGTGTTTACGATTTGCTTACTGAAACACAGTGATAATAATGTGTCAAGAAGGCAAGAAGTAGGGCGGGGATTGCGTTTAGCGGTGAATAAAAAAGGGGAACGCCAAGATAATCTGAATACCGTTCACCAAATTAATGAATTAACCGTTGTAGCAAATGAAAGCTATACGGATTTTGTTAAAGGATTACAATCAGAAATTAGCGAAACGTTGTCACGATTATCAGTTTTTAATGAGGCGTTTTTTGTGGGGAAAGTGTTGTGTGGGCATGATAAAAAGCTCGAAATTAACGAAAAACAAGCACGTCTTCTGTATAAATATCTCCTAAAAAATGATTTTGTTGATGATGACGATCAGCTTACTCCTGAGTTTCACTCTGCAGTAGAAAATGGGGCTTTAGCACTACCAGCAGAATTTGTTGAGTATCAAGCAGCGCTTGTGGCTTTAATTTGTCGCTCAGCGCAAAGCCATGTGCCAATTGAAAATACCAATAGAGCGAAAAGTAATCCGCTTAATGCTAATTTTCACCGTAAAGAGTTTCAAGCACTATGGCAGAAAATTCATCATAAAGCGGTATATCAGGTGAATTTTGATAGTCAAGAACTTATTAGCAATGCCGTGCGAGCATTAGAGCGGGAACTAAACGTTATGCCTTTAACTTATAGGCTAGAAAGTGGTGAACAGATTGGTATTGATCAATTCAAGGTAAGAGAAGCAGTAACAAATCAATACAATGTCACGCTAAATAGCAAGGTGAAATACGATTTAGTAGGTACGCTGGTAAAAAATGTTGGCTTAACTCGCAAGACAATTGCGGTAATTTTAAAGCAGATTAGTTCTCAGAGTTTCGCAAAATTTGCACTAAATCCAGAGCAATTTATCAGTGAAGCGAGTCGTTTGATTAAAGAACAGCTTGCCACGATCTTTATCGATCGGCTGAGTTATCACCGAACCAATGAAGTGTTTGATACAACCTTGTTCACCGCAGAACAAACCATTCGGGATTTTAGTAAAGCCGTCATTGGGCTGAAAAAGCATATTTATGATTATGCGGTGGTGGATTCGCAGGGTATTGAGAGAAACTTTGTTGAAGCGTTAGATAAAGATCGCGATGTAGTGGTTTATGCGAAGTTACCGCGCGGTTTTGCTATTCCAACTCCAGTGGGTGATTACAATCCAGATTGGGCAATTTCCTTTATGAGTGGAGAGGTTAAACATACCTATTTTATTGCTGAAACCAAAGGCTCTATTTCTTCAATGGATCTACGGGGAACAGAAAAAGCAAAAATTGAATGTGCAAGAAAATTCTTCCAGAAAATGAGCGCTGATACTGTTCATTACGATGTGGTGAAAGATTTTGAAGGATTGATAAGTCTGGTGAAATAGGTTTATTTCCCCTCCTAGCAAAGCACGGGGAGGGGGAATATTTGTAAGAAAAGGCTTAAATGAATTCCTTAATTGCTCGAATAACGGCTTCCGGTTTTTCTGCATGTACCCAGTGATCCGTATTGGCAATCACCTTTACTTTTGCATTTGGGAATTGGGCGACAGTTTGAGCCGTATAGGCGGGCAACATGTAGTCTGAATTTGCCCCCTTGATAAACAGCGTTGGTTTTTCTACGAACACATCTTGCCAATCCATCACGTTAGCATAATTTTTATATAATCCAGAAAGATTGAATTTAAAACGTTCAGGGCTATTAGCATCAAAGGATTTCAGCATAAATTGCACGACACCTTCGTTAGCAATATGCTTAAGAAAAACCTGCTTGGCTTGTTGGCGATTTTCAGGCTGTGCATCACGAACAGCAAATAGCCCAGCAAAATTGGCATCATGACGGTTGCTAGTATAGCGAACAGGGGCAATATCAATGATGACTAACTTTTGTACAAGTTTGGGGAAGAGGTGGGCAAACATCATTGCAGTTTTGCCGCCAAGCGAATGCCCAATAACGATCAAATTATTTAAATTTAAATGTTCAACCACTTGATAAAGATCCTCTGCCATTTGAGATAGGCGCATTTCTTCATGGTGGAATGATTGCCCGTGGTTACGTAGGTCAATGCGTAAAATATTGTGATCTGTGGCAAAGGCACGAGAGATCATGCCTAAATTATTGAGATCGCCAAATAAGCCATGAATGAAAACAAGCGTGCTTGGTTTATCAGTTTTGGGTGTTTCAGCCAGCTGAAAATGAAAATTTAATAAAGGATTTTTGTTCATAATTTGTCTAGTGTTATGCAATATCTGCGAAAGGATCTATAAAAAACATCATGAAATGCGTATAATGCCAATAATTTTTCGTAAGCAAAAGAAACAAGGATATGCCAATGAAAACGATCGAAGTAGATGACGAATTATATCATTATATTGCCAGCCGTACACAAGTGATCGGTGAGAGTTCCTCTGATATCCTGCGTCGATTGTTACGCTTGCCGGCGTCTCCGCAACCTTTTGTTTTAGTTCAGGAAAATATGTTAAATGAACTAAAAGATCTGGCGCAAATTCCAAAGAAAAAGCAGAATTTAAATCAGCAAGAAAAGATCGTCAAGAAAGTAGAATTCGTGCTTGCCTCAAATAGTTTTGTGAATGAAACAAAAGGGGTAAACCGGTTTTTGCAGCTACTTTCTGCGCTTTATACTGCTTATCCAAAAGGCTTTGCACATGCCACTGAAAATATTCAAGGTAGTGAACGTATCTACTTTGCTCGTGATGCAGAGACGATCTTAACTAACGGAAGTGGCGCTAAAGCAAAACAGATTCCAGATTCGCCATTTTGGGTCATTACCAATAATAATACCGAACGAAAAGGGATTATTTTGTGTGCCTTAATGGAATCAATGGAATTACCAAAACCGCTGATTGAGCGTGTCAAAGCATTATTCGCATAACTTTTATCTATGACAGAATTTCCCGTTTTTCCGCCTGTTTATTGGGCAAATCAAATTCCCCAACAAACAGCCATCGTCTGGAAGAAGGGAAATTCTGCACTTTTCTCACAGCTTCCATCTTCACTTTCTTGGCGGCAATTCTATCAACTGTTAGCCCAAACAAGCCATTGGCTACAGCGCAGGCATATTCCATTTAAAGACAAGATTATTGCCTATAGCGGCGCACATCGGTTAGCAGGCTTACTCTGTTATCTTTCTGTTATTGCAGAAGGTGGGCGGATTTTAGTCTTGAATCCTAACTTGCCAAGCATACAACAAAAAGCTATTTTGGCAGATAATCACGTTGATTTATTGCTTCAAGATAATGATTTTGTAGAATTTTCGCCAAATTTAACCGCTTGTAACAAGCAATGGCAGATCGATTGGGATCTGAAACGTCCTGCCACTTTTACCCTAACCTCTGGTTCTTCTGGTAAGCCAAAGGCGGTGGTACACTCCATTTTCTCCCATTTGCTTAATGCCGAGGGCGTATGTCGTTTAATGCAGTTTGAGCAACAGCATAGTTGGCTATTAAGCTTGCCGTTATTTCATGTCTCAGGACAGGGGATTGTTTGGCGCTGGTTACTACGTGGCGCGAGTTTAAGTTTATGTGAAGAGAAAGCAGATTTTTATCCACTATTGGCAAAGACGAGTCATGCTTCACTGGTACCAACTCAGCTACAGCGCTATTTATATGCAGATCTTGCAAAGAAATATGGGCAAAAAATCTTACTGGGAGGCAGTTATATCCCTGCGGAGTTAATCTCGGTTGCACAGCAAGTTGGTATTACCACTTTCGCAGGCTATGGTATGACTGAAATGGCATCAACAATCTGTGCAGTGGAACAAGAGACAGATAATGTGGGTAAGCCACTGCTTGGGCGTTTAGTCAAGATCATACAAGATCAGATTTATCTGCAAAGTGATTGTCTTGCTTTAGGCTATTGGCAGGCTGGGCGAATTGAGCCATTGCCTAAAGTAGAGGATTGGTTTGCAACCAAAGATAAAGGCGCGTGGACGGCTGATGGTAAGCTGATCATAAATGGTCGATTAGATAATATGTTTATCTCTGGTGGGGAAAATATTCAGCCAGAGCAGATTGAGCAAGTGTTATATGCTTCCATGCTCGTACAAAATGTGTTGGTTATCCCTCAAGATGATGCAGAATTTGGGCAACGTCCTGTGGCGTTTGTACAATTTATCGAAGATTTCAGTTCACAAGCGGTCGAAAAATTGCAAAATTTTGCCAAACAATATTTAGAGAAATTTAAACAGCCTATTGCCTATTTTTCATTGGACGACTATCTCACTTCTACAAACACAGGGATTAAAATCTCCCGAAAAGGGCTTCAAGACTATCTTCAGCAGATTTCGAACAGGTAGCAGCATGATTAAAAGATATATTTGGATAATTTGTTTATTTAGCTTTTTTACTGCTTATACAATGAGCGCTGAGCTCACACTTGATGATGCAGTGGATTTGCGAACGCAAATTGAAGATCTAAAAGCGGAAAATAATGAAGCAAATATCCAGCTAATTAAAAACTTGGAAGGCTCACTCCAGCTGTTAGATAAAATTAAGAAACAGCAAACAGAAATTGCTTTATTAGAGACCAAAGTAAAAGAGTCTCCAAAAACGTTAGCAGCCTTACAGAGTGCTATTCAAAGTTTGCAGCAAAAACTGGAACACTTTGATAATCAACAGTTTGAGCCATTGTCTATTGAGGCATTAGAACAAAAGCAGATAGCATTGCAACAAGAAACAGATAGCCAAAAGTTGCTAAATAGTGAATTAAATTCCAGTGTGGCGAATTATCGTTCGGCATTAGAGCAAACACGTAAACAGATTACCGAGAATGGTGTAAAAGCCGAGCAGTTGCGCCGTTGGAAATTCAATAGCCAAGCAAGTCGTTCGTTAATTGATAAATACGATACCGAGCTGAAATATTTAGATATTAATAATAAATATAACAATCTGTTAGCACAAAATATTGATGTGCTCATTTCACTTGATGAATCACAAAAAACAGAAGCAAGCTTAAAACAGCAATGGCTACAATTGCAGTTGTCAGCGGTGCAAGAAACCTTGAATAACAAGCGCTTGGAAGAACATGAAGCACAAGCCAAGCAAACAGAACAACTGAAAGCGAGTGATAAGGCAGAAAACCCGCTTATCCAAGAAGAATTGGGTATCAACACGGATTTGAGCCAGTATCTTGTGGAACAAACACAGCGTTCTAATGTGTTATTTCAAGATAATCAGCGAATTAAGAGCATTCTTGATAATTTAACCAAAACTCAGCGTGAGGTTGAGGAACAGATTAATGCACTACAAGGCACTTTAGTGCTGTCTCGCATTATTAATCAACAGAAATTGTCGTTGCCGACCGAGCGTGTAAACAAAGGATTAGCGAAAGATATTGCGAAATTGCGGGTAGAGATTTTTGATCTTTCACAGCGCAGAGATGAACTCTATAACTTACCCAATGTGCTTAGCCGCATTGAAAGCGAACATAATAGTGTGTTGGATAGCGCGGAGCGGGATACGTTAGCACTGGTATTGAAAGACAGAGAGAAAATTCTGGTTGAGTTGATTAAAACACTCAATGCGCAGCTGACACTTTCAAGTGAAATGGATATTTCACAAAAACAGATTATTGAGATTAGTGATGCGCTACAAGATAAATTGCAACAGCAGAGCTTCTGGGTACAGAGTAATAACCCGCTTGATCTCTCTTGGCTAAAAGAATTTCCGAGCTTAGCAGTAGATGAAATTGCTATTTTAGCGAAATATTTGGGCTTTGATAATTTAGGCAAAAACCTGCCTTCAACGTTGGCATTTATTCTCTTTTTATTTGCCATTTATGGCTTAATTGCTTGGAAGAAAGCCGCGATTAAGGCTCGACTCTCGACGCTGGCAAGCCAAGTGAATACGCTAACTAGCGATAGTCATTGGCATTCGCCAGAAGCAATGTTTTGGACAATTATTTTGGCACTGCCAAGCGGGTTGCTATTTTTAGCTGTTGCGATTATCAGCTTATATCTTTTTGTGCCTAATCCTTTAGCCAGCTGGGAATGGGTAACTCGGGCATTCTACTATTGGATTTTCTTTGCCACGGTACTGGCATTATTGCGCCCGAATGGCATGGCATATCGCCACTTTGGTATGCCACAAGCGAGCAATGAGATTTTCCAACGCATTATTCGTCAGTCAGTTTGGATTGTTGTGTTATTACTTGTGTCATCTATTTTTTCACAAGTTGATCTGATTGGCTTTAGCAATGATGTTATTGGACAAGTAATGACAATTGTTGCGCTTGCACTTTGTACCTTTGTTTTGCGTCCATTGCTCGATCGCGGTATTCAAGAGTATGAGAACGCTAAGACAGAAGATGGTACAAAGCGTAATGTGAGTTTATTTAAACTGCTGAGATTGGTGTTATTTGTTGCCCCGATTAGTTTAATTGTATTAATTGTATTGGGTTACTATTATACCGCGGTTTATCTGATCGAACATCTGATTAAAAGTTACTTAATTGCATTAGTCTGGGTGTTTGGGCGCTATTTTGCTTACCGCTCTTTGACAATCTCTTCACGCCGTATGGCATATCGCCGTTTACAAAGCAAACGTGAGAAGATCCGTGAACAGGCACTGCAACATTTAGAACAAGGGGTAGAGCCAAGTAAAGAAAAACCGGAAGAAAAAATTAAGATCTCAACGGTAAACCAACAAATTTTCCGTGTGGCCGATTTGGTTGGTTGGGTTGTGCTTTTTGCATGGCTATATGCGATTTGGTCTGACCTTATTAGTGTCGCAAACTATTTAAATACCGTTATACTCTGGGAGCAGATTGAAAACACTGCGCAGGGTAGTGTGGTTGAATCCATCACATTGCTGAATTTATTGCGTTCGGTGCTTTATATTGCGATTACCTACTTCTTAGTTAAGAATATTGCAGGGATTTTAGAGGTCACCGTTTTCTCTCGGAGTAAATTCTCTAAAGGCACGCCTCATACCATCATTGCAGTGCTTACTTACTTAATTGTGACAATCGGCAGTATCTCCGCCTTTCTTGCTTTAGGGATATCTTGGGGTAAAGTGCAGTGGATTTTTACCGCATTGTCAGTGGGTCTTGGCTTTGGGGTTCGTGAGATTTTTGGTAGCTTTGTCTCGGGGACGATATTGTTGGTGGAGCGTCCAATACGTGTTGGTGATAAAGTAACAGTAGGTAATTTTACTGGGGTGATTACTCGTATTCGTTTGCGTTCAACCACTTTAATTGATGACGAAAACATGGAAGTTGTTCTGCCGAATCAGGCATTTGTGACCGATCGCTTTATTAACTGGACACTGAATAACACCGTGACGAGAGTACAATTAAAAATGAAGATTAATTCTGGTGAAAACCTGCCACTGGTGCGTCAGCTCTTACTGCAAGCAGCAGAGGAAGCTGAAAAAGTGATGCATGAACCTTCCCCAAGTGTTAATCTCACGCACTTTGGTGATGGCTGGATTGAGCATGAGCTGAATGTTTTTGTGGCGGAAATTGATGATCGCTCTGCCACACGCAATTTTCTCTATCAGCGTATTGATCAGCTCTTTAAACAGCATCAAATTCAAATTGCCTTTAATCAACTTGATGTCCATGTGCATCAAGCAGAGAGAAAAAGCTCAAATTAGGGATAATTTCGTATCTTTTAGCACTAGCAGAAGTGCTTGGCTATAGGCAAGCGCAAGTAGTTGTTAAACATAGAGTAATATCCCTAGACAAGCGCTAATCAAGCGGTTATTTTTAGTTAATTTTTTGCAAACACAGGAAAATTTATGGCAGGAAACAGTATTGGACAGCTTTTTAAAGTAACGACTTTTGGCGAATCACACGGTATTGCGTTAGGGTGTATTGTTGATGGCATACCACCGAATATGACACTCAGTGAGGCAGATATTCAACCTGACCTCGACCGGCGTAAACCGGGGACATCTCGTTATACCACCCCCCGCCGTGAAGATGATGAGGTGCAAATTTTATCGGGCGTATTTGAAGGAAAAACCACCGGAACAAGCATAGGTTTAATGATCAAAAATGGTGATCAACGCTCAAAAGATTATGGCGATATTATGGATAAATTCCGCCCAGGGCATGCTGATTACACTTATCAACAAAAATATGGTATTCGCGATTATCGCGGCGGTGGGCGCTCTTCTGCGCGAGAAACTGCAATGCGTGTCGCCGCAGGTGCTATTGCGAAAAAGTATTTAAAAGAGCAGTTTGGCATTCAAATACGTGGTTATTTATCACAGATTGGCAATGTGAAAATCAATCCGAAAAGCGTTGAAAATCTAGCCAATATTGATTGGGACAAAGTAAACAGTAATCCGTTTTTCTGCCCAGATGAGCATGCCTTTGAGCAATTTGATGCGCTTATTCGGGAGCTAAAAAAAGAGGGTAACTCGATTGGCGCAAAATTGACTGTGATTGCAGAGAATGTGCCAGTTGGTTTAGGTGAGCCTGTTTTTGACCGCTTAGATGCTGATCTTGCACATGCGTTAATGTCAATTAATGCAGTAAAAGGGGTAGAAATTGGTGATGGTTTTGCCGTGGTCGAGCAGAAAGGGACAGATCACCGTGATGAAATGACCCCAGAAGGGTTTATTTCTAATCATGCAGGGGGGATTTTAGGTGGTATCAGTTCGGGACAACCTATTATTGCCCATATTGCTCTTAAACCAACCTCAAGTATTACTATTCCTGGGAAAAGTGTAAATCTCAATAATGAGGCAGTGGAATTAATCACTAAAGGGCGACATGATCCTTGTGTTGGCATTCGCGCAGTGCCAATTGCTGAAGCCATGATGGCAATTGTATTACTCGATCATCTATTGCGTTTTAAAGCACAGTGTCGTTAGTTTCAGCGGGTGATTTTATAAATGGTGGGCGAGCCCACCATTTACATTTAATATGTGTAAATGTCATTTTACCCTTTCTTTATGCTTTCTAGCTCATCAATCGCTTTCAAACATTTCATCTTGCGATATTCTGTTTCATTTATTTGATCGATATAGCTAATACGTTGCATTTTATCAGCAGTTTGTGCTTGCGTTGTGAGCCACGTCAGTTTTTCATTGAGTAAACGCAGGGCTTTACGGTATTCAGCCAAGCGCTTTTCTGGTGGCAGATTATGAATATTTTTAGGGAAGCGGTATGTTTGGTGAAATCGATGAGTTTGAGTGCACGTCTTTTTTTGTTGTGTAATCGCACGTTGTAGTAAATCAAATTGTTGTACTAATTTTTGTGCATAGAATTCTGCATAATGGCTATCTGTTTGTCGGCTTAGGTGTTTACCAGTCTGTTCTATTTCTTGCACAAATTGTGCAACCGCCCCCTGTTTTATCGTAAATAGCGGATGGTTTAAGCGAATTTCTAAGTGGGCAAAAGGCGAAAGTGCTTGCAATTTTTGTTGAAGAGCAGAGTAAAACATCGACATGATACCGTTTAATATAGTAATAGCTTCGAAGAGAAGTTTCACAATTCTAGCTTAAAGCCTTATATAGAACAATGAGACAAGCGCTTAAAAAATAAGAATATTTTGCAAAAGCTGTTCATTTAATCGCCTTCAAAATAGGATTTATTCTAAAAATGTGAAATAGTTCACAGAATTTTGATTTTTTTAAAAATTTATATAAAACCACTTTAAAATCAATGCGTTAGCTCTGATTGTCGTTTTATTCTGAAATGGAATAAATCATAACTTAGCATAAATTTAAATTATAACCTATTGATATTTAAGGATTTGTTTGAATTTGGTGTTGCTAAGCTATTGATTTGACAGTTATACGCTCTTTCGGCATTATTCACCCGCAACAAAGATTGCCTTTACTTACAGTCTTTTCTGTGTACAGGCAAAATGCAGTTCGATGGATTACTCTTATACCTTACGAGGGTAATTTTTAAATTAAACTAAAACTATTTAAGGTGAACACTATGAAAAAAACTCTTGTCGCATTAGCAGTTACCGCTTTCGCAGCATCAGCATCAGCAGTTACCGTTTATGAAAATGAAGGTACTAAAGTTGATTTTGAAGGTTCTTTACGTCTTGTGTTAGAGAAAAGCCACTCTAAAGTAGATGGTCAATCAAGCAAAAAAGGTCACTCAGCATTACGCAATGCTGGTTCTCGTATGGCAATTAAAGCGAAACACGAGTTAGATAGTGGTTTATATGCTTTAAGCCGCTTAGAGTTACGTTTTGATGGTCATACTAGTTCATCAGACAAATTTGGTGATATCTATGCAAAACGTGCATATGTGGGTTTAGGACATAAAGATTTTGGTGAAGTTACATTCGGTCGTCAATTAACTATTGGTGACGATATCGGTGAAACTGGTTTTGACTATGTTTATGGTATCTCTCCAGATCTATTAACCGATGCAGGCAACGCAGTAGTTCGTTATGACTACTTTGGTATTGAAGGTTTACAATTAGGTGTAAACTATAATTTCGGTACAGAACGTGATGATAACAATGAAGTTCTCGTAAATAAAGTTAAAAATGGCTACGGTGCAGGTGCAGTTTATACATTCCCTGTTGCTGAAGGTCAAAAAGTAACTTTAGAAGCTGGTTATACTCGTGATAACTATGCAACTGGCACAAAACAAAAACACTATAAAGATGCATGGGAAGTGGCAGCATCTTACACCATTGATAACGTAAAATTAGCAATTGATGGTTCACAAGCTTATGAAAAAGATCAAGGTGCTAAGATTCGTACCTCTATGATCAATGTAGCAGCGAAATACACCTTCTCTGATATCGGTGTGGGTATCTACGGTGGTTATGGTTACGAACACGAGAAAGTACGTGGTGACAGCGATAAAACTCGTAAACACAAATACTTAATCGGTACAGATTACCGTTTACACAAACAAGTGGTTACTTTTGCTGAAGCACGTATCGTTAGCAACCGTTCAGATAATGAGACCAAACGTACAGATAGTAATTTTGGTGTAGGTATGCGTGTATACTGGTAATTAATTTACCAATAGCATAAATTAAGAAAAGGCTAATCGAGTAATCGGTTAGCCTTTTTAGATCTGAATTAAGCTTTTGTTAATAGCGCTACTGCTTCGCAAGCGATACCTTCACTGCGTCCGGTAAAGCCTAATTTTTCGGTGGTAGTGGCTTTAACATTAATTTGTGAAATATCGCAATTTAGATCTTGTGCAATGGTCGCTCGCATTTGATCGATATAAGGGCGCATTTTAGGTGCTTGAGCAATAATGGTGACATCTACATTACCTACTTTATAGCCGGTAGCTTGTACTTGACGGTAAGCTTCAATCAGAAGTTTTCGGCTGTCGGCGTTTTTAAACTGCATATCAGTATCAGGGAATAGCTTGCCAATATCACCAAGCGCTACGGCACCGAGTAGCGCATCGGTTAATGCGTGTAGCGCAACATCGCCATCGGAATGGGCGATAAAGCCGGTATGATAAGGCACTTCAACACCACAAATCATTAGCGGGCGAGCCTGCCCAAAGGCGTGAACATCAAATCCGTGTCCAATTCTAATCATGTTCTTCGTTTCCTCTAGTTAAATAAAATTCAGCAAGAGCCAAGTCTTCAGGGCGAGTCACTTTTAGATTATCGCTTCGCCCGGCAATTAAGCGCGGTGAATAGCCTGCAAATTCCATTGCCGAGGCTTCATCTGTGATTATAGCTTGTTGGCAAAATGCAGACTGTAACGCTCTCTTGAGTAAACCCGCTTGAAAAAACTGAGGGGTTAATGCATGCCAGAGCGTTGAGCGATCTTCTGTACGTACAATTTTTTCACCACTTGCACGTTTTATGGTATCAACCGCAGGAATGGCAAGGATCGCACCGTGTTCATCATTAATTTGCAAAATTTTGTCGAGATCTGAGCGCTTGAGACAAGGTCTTGCAGCATCATGAACCAATGCCCAATCGCTGTCCTCTACTACTTGTAAGGCATTAAAGACGGAATCTGCCCGTGTTTCTCCACCAAAAACAATCTGAATTTTAGGATGTTTTAATAGTTCAAGTTGAGAGTAATAGGGATCCGTCGGTGAGACCGCGACGACAATTTTGCTAATACCAGAATGTTCAAGAAATGCCTTAAGTGTGTGTTCTAAGATAGTTTGCCCTTGAATTTTGAGGTACTGCTTAGGCAGAGGAACATTCATTCGACTACCTACGCCAGATGCAGGGATCACTGCAACAATATTGCGTTGAGCATGTAGCATATTGATTCCTTAGTTTTTAGGGATAATTCGGTAAAAGCGTTCATCGGGTTTTACCATCTCAAGTTGCATTCTAGCGCGTTCTTCTAACGCTTCTAAGCCTCGTTGCAGGTTGTCGATTTCTGCTTCAATCATTTTATTGCGCGCTTCTAATTTATCATGACGCTCATTCAGTTCTTTGACCGCAGTTTCTGCTTTTTGGTAATCTAGCCACCCATTTTCGCCAAACCAAAAGAGATATTGGAAATAGACAAGGGTGACCGCTAAAAATACAATCAATAGTCGCATATATCTTCCTTTTTTAAACAATTGCTATTGTACATTGCCCGTCGAAGCTTTGGAAATTTTTTCATGTAATGTGTAAAAATTTGAAGTAGGTAACATTTTTTTCTAAAGAAAAATTTTATAATTCGCATATCTTTTTTTTATCGTTATCTAACAGAGGTAATTTATGTTAAATCGTGTAGAACAAGAGCTTGCTCAATTAGGTATTACAAATGTGTCTGAAATTGTTTATAACCCAAGTTATGAGCAACTGTTTGAAGAGGAGATGAAACCAGAGTTAGAAGGCTTTGAGAAAGGTCGTTTAACCACAAGTGGTGCGGTTGCCGTAGATACAGGGATTTTCACAGGTCGTTCACCAAAAGATAAATATATTGTGTTAGACGACACTAGCCGTGAAAACGTATGGTGGACAACGGATGCAGTTAAAAATGATAATAAGCCAATGACCCAAGAAACTTGGACTCACTTAAAAGGTTTGGTAACAAATCAACTTTCTAATAAACGTTTATTCGTCATTGATGCCTTCTGTGGTGCAAACCCTGATAGCCGTTTGGCGGTGCGTATTATTACTGAAGTTGCGTGGCAAGCCCACTTCGTGAAAAATATGTTCATCCGTCCAAGTGAGGCAGAGTTAGCCACATTTAAACCAGACTTTGTTGTCATGAATGGTTCTAAAGTGACTAACCCAAATTGGAAAGAGCAAGGCTTAAACTCTGAAAACTTTATTGCATTTAACTTAACTGAAGCGGTTCAATTAATTGGTGGTAGTTGGTACGGTGGTGAGATGAAAAAAGGGATGTTCTCAATGATGAACTACCTATTACCACTGAAAGGTATTGCATCAATGCACTGCTCTGCAAACGTTGGTGAAGATGGCGATGTTGCAATATTCTTCGGTTTATCTGGTACAGGTAAAACGACACTTTCAACCGATCCTAAACGTAAATTAATCGGTGATGATGAACACGGTTGGGACGATGATGGCGTATTCAACTTTGAAGGTGGTTGTTATGCGAAAACTATCAATTTATCTGCGGAAAATGAGCCAGATATTTATGCGGCAATTAAACGCGATGCGTTATTAGAAAATGTAGTTGTGCGTGAAGATGGTTCAGTTGATTTTGCAGATGGTTCAAAAACTGAAAATACCCGTGTTTCTTACCCAATTTATCATATTAAAAACATCGTTGAGCCAGTATCAAAAGCAGGGCATGCGAAGAAAGTAATTTTCTTAACGGCGGATGCATTTGGCGTATTACCTCCAGTATCTAAATTAACCCCTGAGCAAACCAAATATTACTTCTTATCTGGTTTTACAGCAAAATTGGCAGGTACAGAGCGCGGTATTACTGAGCCAACCCCAACATTCTCTGCGTGTTTTGGTGCGGCATTCTTATCATTACATCCAACAAAATATGCAGAAGTATTAGTAAAACGTATGGAAGCATCAGGTGCGGAAGCATACTTGGTTAATACGGGCTGGAATGGTTCAGGTAAACGTATTTCAATTAAAGACACCCGTGGTATTATTGATGCAATTTTAGATGGTTCTATCGAAAATGCAGAGATGAAAACATTGCCAATCTTTAATTTAGCAGTGCCAACCGCGTTACCTGGCGTTGATCCTGCTATTCTAGATCCTCGTGATACCTATGCTGATAAAGCACAATGGCAAGCAAAAGCGGAAGATCTAGCGGGTCGTTTTGTGAAAAACTTTACCAAATACACCACCAATGATGAAGGTAAAGCATTAGTAGTGGCAGGCCCACAGCTCTAATATTGCATTCTAAAAGAATAAAAGGCAGCTTAGGCTGCCTTTTTTATGTATGCTTATGCAAGCGGTGTGTTTTTATGGACATTTTGCAAAAAATTGTTCTTTTTTACCCGCTTGCTAAGATTAAAAATATTCCGCTAATGGTTTTTCTAGTTGCTGGTTAAGCAAAACCATCAATTTGATACGCGCCTTTTGCCCGCTTAAACCCGTTGTAAAGATAACGCCTTGCTGCTTTAATTGTTTGCCACCACCAAGATAATCATAAACATCTTGAGTGACACCATTAAATGAACGAGAAACTAACACAACTGGAATACCTGCATTCATCAGTGCGGCTACACCAGCTAGACAAGATGGCGGTAAATTACCTGCACCTAAACCTTCAATGACGACACCATCACATTGGCTTAGGGCTAGTTGCTCTAATAAGAAGCTGTCCATGCCAACATAGGCTTTAATGAGCTGAACGTTGGTTTTTTCTACTTTTTTAATAGGAAAACGCTCATAGTGTTCTAAACTTTGGAAATAGATCACCCGATTTTTAGCAATTAGACCACAAGGGCCAAACGTAGGTGTTTGGAATGTTGCCACATTTGTCGTGTGTGTTTTGGTGACAAATTTGGCATTATGAATTTCATCGTTCATCACGACCAACACGCCCTTACCTTTACTTTCGTCACTTAACGCAACCAAAATCGCACTTTGTAAATTAATTAAACCGTCTGCCCCCAATTCATTGCTTGAACGCATCGCTCCCGTAATTGCTACAGGAACATTGATATCTAGGGCCAAATCGAGAAAGTAAGCGGTTTCTTCTAGTGTGTCTGTGCCATGGGTGATAATGACACCATCAAATCCTTCTTCGTTTACCCCTTTTTCAATGCGAGATTTTAAAACTAACCAATGGCTAAGTGTTATATGGGGTGATGGTACATTCAAGATCGCCTCTTGGTGTAGTGTGGCTGGATGATTGAGTTTAGCTAATGAGGCTAATAAGGGGTTTTTTGTGCTTGGAGAGACTTTGCCATCTTCTCCTTCACTCATTGAAATAGTGCCACCAGTATGTAGAATGAGTAGTTTTTTATGCATTTGTGATTCCTTTTACAACATTTCTTTAAAGCATAGCATAACTCTAGCAAATCGTCTGTCACTAAGTGATAAGGCTATTATTTAAATTCTTCTCATACCTTAGCGAACCTAAGAAATTAGACAAAATAAGCCATTTTTGGTAACCTTTACGCAACTTTTTATCAATCTTTTTTAGCATTTTTATAATGTCATAAAAAGTTCTTATAAATCAATTGGATAAGTTTGAACTTGGCAATTGAGCGCTGCCTATTGCCTGAATGTCGATAAAATAAATGTGAAGAAAGATAAAAGTTTTTGTTTAAAAATTTTACAAGTAAACAAAGTATTGAGTACTTTGTCTGTTTATTCACTCACAAAAAGGAAAAGACTATGTCAGAAATTATTCGAAATGACGTAGATCCAATCGAAACGAACGATTGGTTAGAAGCTGTTGATTCATTAGTTCGCGAAGAAGGCGTAGAGCGTGCACAATTTATTATCGATCAGGTAATGCAACAAGCACGCGGTAAAGGTGTGGCAATTCAATCAGGGGTAACAACTGATTATGTGAATACTATTTCGGTGGCAGAGCAGCCAGCATATCCAGGCGATCACGCCATTGAGCGTCGTATCCGTTCTGCAATTCGTTGGAATGCGATTGCAATGGTGTTACGTAGCCAGAAAAAAGATTTAGATTTAGGTGGCCATATTTCTACATTCCAATCTGCAGCGACAATGTATGAAGTTTGCTTTAACCATTTCTTCAAAGCTGCAACTGAAAAAGATGGCGGCGATTTAGTTTTCTTCCAAGGTCATGCAGCACCGGGTATTTATGCACGTGCATTTGTTGAAGGCCGTATTACTGAAGCACAAATGGATAATTTCCGTCAAGAAGCATTTGCTGATGGTCTTTCTTCTTACCCTCACCCGAAATTAATGCCAGAGTTTTGGCAGTTCTCTACAGTTTCTATGGGTTTAGGCCCTGTGAATGCGATTTATCAAGCGCGTTTCTTAAAATATCTTGAAAACCGTGGTTTAAAAGATACCTCTGAACAAAAAGTGTATGCGTTCTTAGGTGATGGTGAAATGGATGAAATCGAATCTAAAGGTGCATTAACCATTGCTGGACGTGAAAAATTAAACAACTTAATCTTCACTATTAGCTGTAACTTACAACGTCTAGATGGTCCAGTTCATGGTAACGGTAAGATTGTGCAAGAGTTAGAAGGCCTATTTACCGGTGCGGGCTGGGAAGTAATCAAAGTATTGTGGGGCAGTGAGTGGGATAAGCTCTTTGCTAAAGATACAAGTGGTAAATTAGCACAGTTAATGATGGAAGTTGTTGATGGTGACTACTTAACCTTCAAATCTAAAAACGGTGCTTATATTCGTGAACACTTCTTCGGTCGTTACCCAGAAACTGCAGCATTAGTGGCAGATATGACAGATGATGAAATCTGGGCATTACGCCGTGGTGCACACGATAGCGAAAAACTTTATGCTGCATATGCAAGAGCACAAAAATCAGACAAACCTGTTGTGATCTTAGCACATCAAGTAAAAGGGTATAAAATTCCAGAAGCGGAAAGTAAAAATACCGCTCACCAATCTAAAAAAATGTCATTAGAGAGCTTAAAAGGCTTCCGTGACTATTTTGAATTGCCATTAACAGATGAACAAGTTGAGAATCTGGAATATATTAAATTTGCTGAAGGCAGTGCAGAGTACAATTACTTACATGCACAACGTAAAGCATTGAAAGGCTACTTACCTGCACGTAATCCAAAATTTACGGGCGAATATCAAGTTCCTAGCTTAGATACACCTGATTTCCAAAAATTATTAGAAGCGCAACCGCGTGGTATTTCTACCACAATGGCATTTAGCCGTGTATTAAACGCGTTATTAAAAGATAAAAACATCGGTAAAACTATCGTTCCTATTATTGCGGACGAAGCTCGTACTTTTGGTATGGAAGGTTTATTCCGTCAAATCGGTATTTACTCACCAGCGGGTCAAAACTATGTGCCTTCTGACCGTGATTTAGTGGCTTATTATCGTGAAGCAACTGATGGTCAAGTGTTACAAGAAGGTATCAACGAGTTAGGTGCAACCGCATCTTGGGTAGCGGCAGCAACTTCTTACTCTGTTAGCAACCAACCAATGATTCCATTCTTCATCTACTACTCAATGTTTGGTTTCCAACGTGTGGGCGATATGATGTGGCTTGCTGGTGACCAATTAGCACGTGGTTTTATGATTGGTGGTACATCAGGTCGTACAACTTTAAATGGTGAAGGTTTACAACACGAAGATGGTCATAGCCATATTCAAGCAGGCGTTATTCCAAACTGTGTAACCTACGATCCATCATTTGCATTTGAAGTAGCTGTTATTGTACAAGACGGTATTAACCGTATGTACGGTGAGAAACAAGAAGATGTGTTCTACTACATCACCACTTTAAATGAAATCACTGAGCAACCAGCAATGCCAGCAGGTGCAGAAGAAGGTATCCGTAAAGGTTTATATAAATTTGAAAGCGTTGAAGCAAAAGGCAAAGGTCGCGTTCAATTATTAGGTTCTGGTGCGATTATGCGTCACGTACGTGAAGCTGCACAAATCCTTGCAAACGACTATGGTATCTCTTCTGATGTATTCTCAGCCCCATCATTTAACGAATTAGGCCGTGATGGAGCAGATGTAGCACGTTGGAATTTATTACACCCAACTGAAACACCTCGTGTTCCTTATGTTGCACAAGTGTTACAAGATTTACCAACCGTTGCTTCAACCGACTATATGAAACTTTATGCAGAACAAATTCGTGCATACGTACCAAGCAAACACTATCACGTATTAGGTACTGACGGTTTCGGTCGTTCTGATAGCCGTGCAAACTTACGTGAACACTTCGAGGTTGATGCACGTTACGTTGTTGTTGCTGCGCTTTCTCAATTAGCGAAAGAAGGCACAGTGGAAACTAAATTGGTTGCAGAAGCGATTGCGAAATTTGGTTTGAATGTAGATCGTATCAATCCGTTATATGCGTAATAAACTGTAGGGACGCAATGTTTGCGTCCGCGGGCGTACGTCGTACGCCCCTACATTTTTCATAAAGGAAAAACAAAATGTCAAAAGTAATTCAAATTCCTGATATCGGTGGCGATGAAGTTACCGTAACCGAAGTAATGGTAAACGTAGGTGATACCATTTCAGCTGATCAATCTGTGATTAATGTAGAAGGTGATAAAGCTTCTATGGAAGTCCCAGCGCCTGAAGCAGGTGTGGTTAAAGCAGTATTAGTGAAAGTGGGTGACAAAGTAACCACGGGCACACCAATGTTAGAATTAGAAAGTGCAGATGCTGCACCAACTCCACAAGCAGCAGCCCCAGCGGTTGAAGCTGCACCAGCACCAGTACAAGCGGCTGCTATCGTTGAAGTAAACGTCCCTGATATTGGTGGCGATGAAGTTAATGTTACCGAAATTATGGTAAAAGTGGGCGATAGTGTTGAAGCCGATCAATCTATCATCAACGTAGAAGGTGATAAAGCCTCTATGGAAGTGCCAGCGCCATTTGCAGGTACAGTAACTGAAATTTTAATCAATGTAGGTGATAAAGTTTCAACCGGCTCATTGATTATGAAATTCTCAACAGGTGCAGCGGCTCCTGTTGCAGAGGCTGCACCAGCTCAAGCAGCAGCGCCAGTTGCAGCATCTGTGCAAGATGTGAATGTACCAGATATCGGTGGCGATGAAGTAAACGTAACTGAAATTATGGTGAAAGTGGGCGATACTGTTGAAGTGGATCAATCTATCATCAACGTTGAAGGTGATAAAGCGTCAATGGAAGTCCCTGCACCAGTTGCTGGCGTGGTGAAAGAAATTTTAATCAACGTGGGCGATAAAGTGAAAACTGGCTCATTGATTATGCGTTTTGAAGTCGCAGGCGCAGCTCCAGCAGCAGCTCCTGCACCGGTTGCACAAGCTGCTGCACCAGCTGCAGCTTCTTCAGTGAGTGCTGCACAACCTGCAAGCGGTAACGTAGCAGGCTTAAGCCAAGAAACTGTAGCAGCAAGTGCAAATTATGCACACGCAACCCCAGTAATTCGCCGTTTAGCGCGTGAATTTGGCGTAAACTTAGACAAGGTACAAGGTACGGGTCGTAAAGGTCGTATCGTAAAAGAAGACTTGCAAGCTTATGTGAAAACAGCAGTGCAAGTCTTTGAAGATGTGAAAGCAGGTAAAGCGCCAGCAGCGGCAGGTACTGGTGTCGCAAATGGTGCAGGTTTAGGTTTATTACCTTGGCCAAAAGTCGATTTCAGCAAATTTGGTGAAATTGAAGAAGTTGAATTAAGCCGTATCAATAAAATTTCAGGTGCAAACTTACACCGTAACTGGGTGATGATTCCACATGTAACGCACTTTGACCGTACAGATATCACTGAATTAGAAGCATTCCGTAAAGAGCAAAATAAAGTTGCGGAAAAACAAAAATTAGATGTGAAAATCACGCCTGTGGTCTTCATTATGAAAGCAGCAGCGAAAGCATTAGAAGCTTTCCCTCGCTTCAACAGTTCTATTTCTGAAGATGGTCAAAAACTCACGCTGAAAAAATACATCAACATCGGTGTTGCCGTAGATACACCAAATGGTTTAGTTGTACCAGTATTCAAAAATGTGAACAAAAAAGGCATTATTGAACTTTCTCGTGAATTAATGGAAGTATCTAAGAAAGCGCGTGAAGGTAAATTAACCGCAGCAGATATGCAGGGTGGCTGTTTCACCATTTCAAGTCTTGGTGGTTTAGGCACAACTCACTTTACCCCAATCGTGAATGCACCAGAAGTGGCTATTTTAGGCGTGTCTCGTTCTGATATGAGCCCAGTTTGGAACGGTAAAGAGTTTGAGCCACGCTTAATGTTACCTCTCTCATTATCATTTGACCACCGTGTCATTGATGGTGCAGATGGTGCAAGATTCTTAACCTACTTAGGTCAAGTATTAGCGGATATTCGCCGTTTAGTAATGTAATCAATACAAGCGGTCAGATTTGCTGAAAATTTTGCAAAACCGACCGCTTGTTGTAGGATGGGCTTTAGCCCATTATTCTTTCCCTACGATGGGCTAAAGCCCATCCTACAAAAGGAAAAAACTATGAGCAAAGAAATTAAAACACAGGTAGTGGTACTCGGTGCAGGCCCTGCAGGTTATTCAGCGGCATTCCGCTGTGCAGACTTAGGTTTAGAAACCGTCATTGTTGAACGTTATTCAACTCTTGGTGGTGTTTGTTTAAATGTAGGTTGTATTCCATCAAAAGCATTATTACATGTTGCTAAGGTATTAGAAGAAGCGAAACATGCAGAAAAAAATGGAATCACCTTTGGTGAGCCGACCATTGATTTAGACAAAGTTCGTGCAGGTAAAGAGGCTGTTGTTGCTAAATTAACTGGCGGTCTTGCGGGTATGGCAAAAGCACGTAAAGTCACTGTGGTTGAAGGTCAAGCTACATTTGCAGACTCAAATACTTTAGTTGCTCGTGATCGTGATGGTAATCCAACAACGATTAAATTTGATAATGCCATTATTGCAGCGGGTTCTCGCCCAATTCAATTGCCATTTATCCCACATGAAGACCCTCGTATTTGGGATTCTACCGATGCACTAAAACTCAAAGAAATTCCGAAAAAATTACTCATTATGGGTGGTGGTATTATCGGTTTAGAGATGGGGACTGTATATGAAGCGTTAGGCTCTGAAGTTGAAGTGGTAGAGATGTTCGATCAGGTTATTCCTGCTGCGGATAAAGATATTGTACAAATCTTCACTAAACGTATTGAGAAAAAATTCAAACTCATGCTGGAAACCAAAGTCACTGCGGTAGAAGCAAAAGATGATGGTATCTATGTTTCTATGGAAGGCAAAGCGTGTAATGATACTAAGCGTTATGATGCTGTGTTAGTGGCTATTGGTCGCGCACCGAACGGCAAATTAATTGATGCTGGTAAAGCAGGTGTGAATGTGGATGAACGTGGTTTTATTCCTGTGGATAAACAAATGCGTACTAATGTCCCACACATTTTTGCTATCGGTGATATTGTTGGTCAGCCAATGTTAGCACATAAAGGTGTTCACGAAGGTCATGTGGCAGCAGAAGTGATTGCTGGTATGAAACACTATTTCGATCCAAAAGTGATTCCTTCTATTGCCTATACTGAGCCAGAAGTGGCATGGGTAGGTAAAACAGAGAAAGAGTGTAAGCAAGAAGGCTTAAACTATGAAGTGGCAAAATTCCCTTGGGCGGCATCTGGTCGTGCAATTGCTTCTGAATGTTCAGACGGTATGACTAAGCTAATCTTCGATAAAGATACACATCGTATCCTTGGTGGTGCTATCGTGGGAACGAATGGTGGTGAATTGCTAGGTGAGATTGGTTTAGCGATTGAAATGGGTTGTGATGCTGAAGATATTGCATTAACTATCCATGCTCACCCAACTTTACATGAGTCTATTGGTTTATCCGCTGAAGTATTCGAAGGTTCAGTAACAGATTTACCAAATCCTAAAGCGAAGAAAAAATAATTGCTTGGCGATTAATGTACTCTTCAAGCGGTTGGAATTTGCAGAAATTTTGCAAAATTCAACCGCTTGTTTTTTTATCTAGCAAGAAATTTTCTAAATTTGAGATCTAGTTCAAATTTTCTTTTTGTAAAGTTTGTTATTATCCGATGCAACAAATCATCCATAAGCAAAGGAGTTTATTATGTATAAACATGTTTTAGTTGCTGTCGATCTTTCCGAAGAGAGTTTGATTTTAGTCCGTAAAGGGGCTGATATTGCGAAACGGCACGGCGCAAAATTGTCGATTATCCATGTGGATGTAAATTTTTCAGATCTATATACTGGGTTGATTGATATTAATATGCAGTCAGTGCAAAATTCAGTGTCTGAAGATACTGTGAAGGCGTTAGACGAACTTGCTAGTAAGAGTGATTATCCTGTTACGGAACGTCTTAATGGCAGTGGTGATTTCAGTCAGGTATTGGAAGAAGCTGTCGATAAATATCAAGTAGATCTTTTAGTAACAGGGCATCATCAAGACTTTTGGAGTAAATTTATGTCTTCAACTCGTCAAGTGATGAACAGTATTAGTATTGATATGTTGGTTGTTCCTTTGGCAGATGAGTAAGAGCTGTTGATAATTTAGTTCAATGCGTTATTGCTTAAACGCTCTAGGATTAAGCTAGTACCGCTTGTAGCAGTAGGAATTTATTGCTACAAGCGGTATATTTTTGCCTGAAATTTTGCATTGCCTCAATACAGCTAATTAAAAAACGTGTAGAATATCGCCCGTTAAGCATAACGATGTAAAACGTATTAAAGGTAATTTTAATGAAAACCACTTCTGAAATTAGACAAAGTTTCTTAGATTTTTTCCATTCTAAAGGGCATACTGTTGTAGAAAGTAGCTCACTTGTTCCAGAAAATGATCCAACTTTACTCTTTACTAATGCGGGGATGAACCAGTTCAAAGATGTATTTCTTGGTTTAGAAAAACGCCCTTATACTCGTGCAACTACGGCTCAGCGTTGTGTACGTGCGGGTGGTAAGCATAATGATTTAGAGAATGTGGGTTATACTGCGCGCCATCATACCTTTTTTGAAATGATGGGTAACTTCAGTTTTGGAGACTATTTCAAACAGGATGCGATCAAATTTGGTTGGGAGTTTTTAACTTCACCACAATGGTTAGGTTTGCCTAAAGAAAAGCTCTATGTCACGGTATATGAAACGGATGATGAAGCCTATGATATCTGGCATAAAGAAGTTGGTGTACCTGAAAATCATATTATTCGAATTGGTGATAATAAGGGTGCACCATATGCTTCGGATAACTTCTGGGCAATGGGAGATACTGGACCTTGTGGGCCTTGCACAGAGATCTTCTACGATCATGGTGATAAATATTGGGGCGGCTTACCCGGTACACCAGAAGAAGATGGTGATCGCTATATTGAAGTGTGGAATATTGTTTTCATGCAATTTAATCGCTTAGCGGATGGCACAATGGAGAAATTGCCAAAACCATCAGTGGATACTGGGATGGGATTAGAGCGTATTACGGCGGTAATGCAACATGTGAATTCCAACTATGAAACTGATATTTTCCAAACGCTTATTAAGGCGGTGGCAGAATTATTGAATGTTAGTGATTTAGATAATAAATCATTGCGTGTTGTAGCTGATCATATTCGTGCATGTTCTTACTTAATTGCAGATGGTGTTGTGCCTTCAAATGAAGGGCGAGGCTATGTATTGCGCCGTATTATTCGCCGCGCTGTACGCCATGGTAATTTGCTTGGTGCGAAGGCAGCATTTTTCTATCAATTAGTGCCTGTGTTGGCAAAAGTGATGGGAAAAGCGGGTGAGATTTTGACAGCGAAGCAAGCTCATATTCAGAAAACCTTAAAAGCGGAAGAAGAGCAATTTGCACGTACGCTTGAGCGTGGTTTAGCATTATTAGAAGAGGCATTAGCAAAAGTTGAAAGCAAAACCTTATCAGGTGAGGTAGCATTTAAACTTTATGATACTTACGGTTTCCCTCTTGATTTAACAGCTGATGTGTGTCGTGAGCGTGATATTGTCATTGATGAAGCTGGCTTTGAAGCCGAAATGACCGCACAGCGCGAGCGTGCAAAAGCAAGCAGTAATTTTGGTGTAGATTACAATAATGTCATTAAAGTTGAAGGCTCAACAGTATTTAAAGGTTATGAAACGGCAGAACTTAGTGCTATAAAAGTAGTTGGCTTATTTAGTAATGGGGTCGCCGTAGAACATATCCAGTCGGGTGAAAATGCTGTTGTTATCCTAGATAGTACGCCATTCTATGGTGAATCAGGGGGACAAGTCGGGGATAGCGGTTTAATTTCAAATGAATTTTGCCATTTTGCAGTCAGTGACACACAGAAATATGGTCAAGTATTTGGACATATTGGTCAATTAACTTCAGGATCATTGCGTGTGGGTGATACGGTTTCTGCTCAAGTTGATGCGCAACGTCGTCACGCTATTACGTTAAACCACAGTGCAACTCACTTGTTGCATGCGGCTTTACGCCAAGTTCTCGGTGATCATGTTGCACAAAAAGGTTCACTGGTGTCAGAACAGAGCTTGCGCTTTGACTTCTCTCAACCTGAAGCGATTGCTAAATCAGATTTAGAAGAAGTTGAACGTATTGTAAACCAGAAAATTCGTGAAAACTTGAATGTCTCTATTTCGACAATGGATATTGAAGAAGCAAAAGCGAAAGGGGCTATGGCTCTGTTTGGTGAAAAATATGGTGATGTCGTACGTGTTGTAGACATGGGACCATTCTCTATTGAATTATGTGGCGGTATTCATGTAAAACAAACGGGTGATATTGGCTTATTTAAATTTGTGTCTGAAGGTGCAGTTGCAGCCGGTGTGCGTCGTGTGGAAGCGGTAACTGGCGAAAATGCGATTGCATTGTTACATCAACAGCAACAAGTGCTTAACCAAGCTAGCGAGTTATTAAAAGCAGATAGCACATCATTAGTTGAGAAGATCCAGCAGCTACAAGAAAAAGCCAAAAAAGCAGAAAAAGAGTTACAGCAATTAAAAGAGAAACAAGCTGCGCAAGCGGGTGGAGAATTGGCAAAATCTGCAAAACAAATTAATGGTGTTAATGTTGTTGTACAGAAGCTTGAAGGGGTAGATAGTAAAGCATTAAGAACAATGGTTGATGATTTGAAAAACCAATTAGGTTCTGCTGTGATTGCATTTGCTACAGAAAGTGAAGGTAAAGTAAGTTTAATTGTGGGTGTCACCAACGATTTGACTGCAAAAGTAAATGCGGGAGAATTGGTGGGTTTAATGGCACAAGCAGTAGGCGGAAAGGGTGGTGGTCGCCCAGATATGGCAATGGCAGGTGGCGCCCAAGTGGAAAATATTCCACAAGCGCTAGCTATCGCTGAACAATGTATTTCGACAAAACTATAATAAATCAATCTAGAGGGGGCATTTCCCCTCATACACATAAAAGGAGAATATATGCTGATATTAACCCGAAAAGTAGGTGAAAAACTATTAATCGGTGATAATGTTGAAATTACCGTGTTAAATACTCGTGGTGGACAAGTCAAATTAGGGGTTAATGCCCCAAAAGATGTGAGTGTTCACCGTGAGGAAATTTATCAAAAGATAAAATCAACGTCAGAATGTAAACAATCTTAGAAATTTAATGTCTATCTGAATTTCTTATATAAAAGGAACTTATATGAAAGTGATTATTCCTGTAGCTGGTTTAGGTACTCGTATGTTGCCTGCGACCAAAGCTATTCCAAAAGAGATGCTCACCATTGCAGATAAACCGCTTATTCAATATATTGTAAATGAATGTGTTGCAGCGGGTATTAAGGATATTGTGTTAGTCACACATTCATCTAAAAATGCTATCGAAAACCACTTTGATACATCATTTGAATTGGAAACCATGCTAGAAAAACGCGTGAAACGCCAATTGCTTGAAGAAGTGCGTTCTATTGTGCCAAAAGATGTGACTATTATGCATGTACGTCAAGGTCAAGCAAAAGGTTTAGGACATGCTGTCTTATGTGGTCGTGCATTAGTAGGGAATGAGGCATTTGCTGTAGTGCTCCCAGACGTGCTATTGGCGGATTTTACTGCGGATCAGTCGAGAGAAAATTTAGCAGCAATGATTCAGCGTTTTAAAGAGACAGGAAATAGCCAAATCATGGTAGCGCCTGTGGCTCAAGAAGATGTAAGTAGCTACGGCGTGGTTGATTGTGCGGGTTCTGAGTTAAATGCTGGTGAGACTGCTGCCATTGTGCGTATTGTCGAGAAACCACCAGTTCATGAAGCGCCATCTAATCTTGCTGTGGTTGGTCGTTATGTTTTCTCTGCTGATATTTGGGATTTATTGGCAAAAACGCCTGTTGGCGTAGGTGATGAGATTCAATTAACGGATGCGATTGATATGTTGATTGATCAGCAGTGCGTAGAAGCTTTTCATATGTCAGGAAAAACCTTTGACTGTGGAGACAAACTGGGATATATGGAAGCATTCGTTGAATATAGCCTAAATCATGATAAATTTGGTCAAGATTTCAAAGACTATCTGAAACGTTTAGCTGAAACATTATAATTTATTGAAAATAAGGGATAGCTATAGTTATCCCTTGTGTTTTTATGAAATTGAAAAAAATTATACAAGCGGTCGGTTTTGGACTTTTTTCTGCAATACTCATTCTATATGTAGCGCCTTTAGTGAATAAGAATAGTGGTCGATTCCCATCACTATCTAAAATTGAAAGTTATAATGGTGCAGTAAAAGTAGCCTCTCCTGCGGTTGTCAATGTTTATAGCCAAGCTTTTGAAACAGCTCAAACGCAGAATAATGATGAAGATCTCGAAATCAATAATCTTGGCTCTGGTGTCATTATGACTTCATCTGGGTATATTTTAACTAACAAGCATGTAATTGAAAACGCAGATAAAATTATTGTCGCGCTGCAATCTGGTGCCATCTATAGTGCCGCGGTTGTCGGGACTGACCAATTAACGGATCTTGCTGTATTAAAAATTCAAGCGGATAATTTGCCGACTATTCCTCAAAATGAGAAAAGAAAGCCTCAAATTGGTGATGTCGTACTGGCAATTGGTAATCCATTGAACTTAGGGCAAAGTATTACTCAGGGGATTGTGAGTGCGATTGGACGCAATGCATTATCTGATAGTATGCGACAGAATTTTATTCAAACTGATGCGTCCATTAACAAAGGGAATTCTGGCGGCGCATTGATTAATACTGCAGGAGAACTCATAGGTATTAATACCTTAAGTTTAGGCAAAAATAGTGCAGAATTAGCTGAAGGGTTGAATTTTTCAATACCGATCAATATTGCAAATAAGGTATTAAAACAAATTATTCAAAACGGTCGTGTAATTCGGGGTTATATTGGTGTCAGTTCCAGTACCTTCCAACTCTCCAACAGTGGTGTATTAATTACAGGAACAGCGGCAAATGGCCCTGCAGCAAAGGCAGGCTTAAGAACAGCAGATTTAATTATTAGTATTAATGATGTAGAGGCAGAGAGCCCAGAGAAAATGATGAATATGATTGCAGACATGAAGCCAGGGGATCTTGCGAAGATAGTTGTGCTTCGCCAAGGTATTTTACTAGAGTTTGATGTAGTAATCGACGAATTTCCAGAAACGAATTAGGAATTAAAATGAAACATGTAGTCATTACAGTAGATGGACCAAGCGGTGCAGGTAAAGGAACATTATGCCATGCATTAGCAGAAAAATTAAATTTTGAGTTTTTAGACTCTGGTGCTATTTATCGAATTTTAGCGCTTGCTGCGCTTAAACAAGCAGTTTCTTTAGATGATGAGAATGCGCTTGCAACATTAGCACTTCACCTTAATGTCAAATTTGTGCCTGAACAGGGTGAAATTAAGGTGATTTTGAATGGTGAAAATGTCGGAGACCAAATTCGCACTGCGGAGGCTGGACAAAATGCCTCTAAAGTTGCCGTATTCCCTAAAGTGCGAGAAGCATTATTGCAACGACAACGAGATTTTAGTACAGAAAGAGGGCTAATTGCAGATGGACGAGATATGGGCACAATCGTGTTTCCGGATGCTCAAATTAAATTCTTTTTAGATGCAAGTGCTGAAGAACGCACAAAAAGACGCGTAAAACAGTTGCAAGAAAAGGGATTTAATGCTAACTTTGACGAGATTTTAGCCGAGATAAAAGAGCGCGATTATCGAGATAGAAATCGTCCAGTTGCGCCCCTTGTTCCGGCTGATGATGCGTTAATTTTAGATTCAACGTATTTATCTATCGAGGAAGTTATCCAACAAGCGTTAGCGTATATCGATAAAAATTTGTAAATCCGTTTGTCTGCTAATGGAATAGCAGACTGTTATTATCAACCCCACTTAAATGGATGCTAAGTGGACGTTCTATTTTTAAGAAGATTAATTATGTCTGAATTATCATTTGCTGAACTGTTTGAAGAATCACTAAAAGGCCAAGAGACCCGTTTAGGTTCTATCGTTAAAGGTACTGTTGTTAAGATCCAAAAAGGTCTTGTATTCGTTGATGCAGGTTTAAAATCTGAATCAGCTATTCCAGCGGAAGAATTCTTCAATGCACAAGGCGAACTTGAGGTTCAAGTTGGTGATGTTGTTGATGTTGCGCTTGATGCAGTAGAAGATGGTTTCGGTGAAACCAAACTTTCTCGTGAAAAAGCAAAACGCAACGAATCTTGGGCTGCTTTAGAGAAAGCATTCGAAGAGCAAGCTACTGTAACTGGTTATGTTAACGGTAAAGTGAAAGGTGGTTTCACTGTTGAATTAAACGGTGTTCGCGCATTCTTACCAGGTTCTTTAGTTGATACTCGTCCAGTTCGCAGCGAAGTGAACCTAGAAGGTCAAACTTTAGAACTTAAAGTAATCAAATTAGACCAAAAACGTAACAACGTCGTTGTTTCTCGTCGTGCAGTAATTGAATCAACCAGCAGTGCAGATCGTGAAGAAGTATTAGCGAACTTAGTTGAAGGTTCTGAAGTTAAAGGTACTGTTAAAAACTTAACTGAGTACGGTGCATTCGTTGATTTAGGCGGTGTAGATGGCTTATTACACATTACCGATATGGCTTGGAAACGTGTTAAACATCCAAGTGAAGTGGTTAATGTAGGTGACGAATTAACAGTTAAAGTATTGAAATTCGACAAAGAGAAAACTCGTGTATCACTAGGTTTAAAACAATTAGGCCAAGATCCTTGGGTTGCAATTGCTCAAAATCACCCAGTAAACAGCAAATTAACTGGTAAAGTAACTAACTTAACAGATTACGGCTGTTTCGTTGAGATTTTAGATGGAGTTGAAGGCTTAGTTCACGTTTCAGAAATGGATTGGACTAACAAAAATATCCACCCATCTAAAGTGGTTAATGTAGGTGATGTAGTTGAAGTGATGGTGTTAGAAGTTGATGAAGAGCGTCGTCGTATCTCTTTAGGCTTAAAACAATGCAAAGCAAACCCTTGGGAACACTTCGCAGAAACTCACAACAAAAACGATAAAGTGAAAGGTAAAATCAAATCTATCACTGATTTCGGTATCTTTATCGGCTTAGAAGGTGGTATTGATGGTCTTGTTCACTTATCTGACATTTCTTGGAATGTTGCAGGTGAAGAAGCTGTACGTAACTACAAAAAAGGTGATGAAGTAGAAGCGGTTGTTTTACAAGTAGATGCAGTTAAAGAGCGTATCTCTTTAGGTATCAAACAATTAGAGTCTGATCCTTTCACAAACTTTGTTGATAGCACCAAAAAAGGTGAAATCGTTTCAGCTAAAGTTGTAGAAGTTGATGCAAAAGGTGCTAAAGTTGAATTAATCGAAGGCGTTGAAGGATTTATCCGTGCTGCTGATTTAACTGAAGAAGTTGCAGTAAACGATACAGTTGAAGCGAAATACACTGGTGTTGATCGCAAATCTCGCATTGTTCACTTATCTGTACGCGCAAAAGATCAAGCAGAAGAGTCAGCTGCGATTGCTCAAGTGAATAAAGAAGAAGTGGTTATGCCAAACGCATTTGCAGAAGCTTTCAAAGCAGCAAAAGGCGAATAATTAACCTTTCTAAAGCGGATACACAAAAGTGTATCCGCTTTTTATAAGTTTTAAGGAGAAATAATGACTAAATCAGAATTGATTGAGAATTTAGTAGCTAAAAATCCTTCTATTCAATCCAAATCTGTTGATGAATGCGTTAAAGAAATTTTAGAGCAAATGATTGCTGCTCTAGAAAAGGGTTCTCGCATTGAAGTAAGAGGATTTGGTAGCTTTTCACTGCACTACCGTCAGTCGCGAGTGGGACGTAATCCTAAAACAGGTGATAGTGTAAAATTATCTTCAAAATATGTTCCTCACTTTAAAGCAGGGAAAGAACTTAAAGAACGTGTAGATTTGTCGTAACATTTCTATATATTTGAGTAATGTAATAACGGAGTACATGATGAAATATATACTTGGTATCGTTATCATTTTAGCTATAGCGCTCGTTGCGGTGACTATCGGTGTTAATAACGATCAAATTATTACATTTAATTATCTTATCGCAAAAAACGAGTTAAGGCTCTCAACGCTTGTTGCAATTTTATTTGGTTTTGGTTTAATTCTAGGTTGGATTATTACCGGTTTCTTTTACCTTAAAGTTAAATTACAGAACGTAGCATTAAACCGTCGAGTAAAACGTCAAGCACAGCAGATTAGTGAGTTAAGTTTACCAAAGGCTGAATAAATGCTTGAGCTGTTGTTCCTTTTATTGCCTGTTGCCGCACTTTATGGTTGGTATATGGGGCAGAGAAGCGCGAAAAAGGATCAAGAATCGATTAATAATCAATTTTCCCGTGACTATGTTGCAGGGTTAAATTTTCTGTTATCAAATCAACAGGATAAAGCTGTTGATTTATTTCTCTCTATGCTCCAAAAGCAGGAAACGGAGCATCAAATCAGTTCTCAATCCCAATTTGAAGCAGAGCTTACGCTTGGTAATTTATTTCGTTCACGTGGCGAAGTTGATAGGGCTTTACGTATCCATCAAGGCTTAGAAAACAATCCTAATTATTCTTTTGAACAGAAATTACTGGCTAAACAGCAATTAGCAAAGGATTTTATGGCGGTCGGTTTTTACGATAGGGCTGAGAATTATTATATAGCTTTACTGGATGAGCCTGAGTTTGCGGTGAATTCTTTGGAACAACTTTCGGTTATTTATCAAAAGACTAGAGAATGGCGTAAAGCGATTAATGTCTCTGAGAAATTATTAAAAATATCACCTGATACTGATAAAACACCACTAGCTCATTTTTATTGTGAATATGCTTTATTACAACACTCTGAAAAAGAGTTTGTCCAAATATTAAGCCAAGCGCTTGATTGCCAGCCAAATTGTGCTCGAGCTTCTATTTTATTAGGTGATTTTTATCTGGCTCGCGAAGAATATCATGCAGCACTAAACAATTATCAACGTATTTTAGCACAAGATATTTCTTATATTAGTGAAATTCTAGATAAAGTAAAAACATGTTATATACAAACAGATGATTTAGAAAGTTTTGAGCTATTTCTTATTAAAGCGAATCAGATTCAGCATAATAGCAGTGTTGATCTTGCACTGGCTGCGTTGATTGAACAAAAAGATGGTGTAGAGGCTGCGCAAACTGCGTTATATCAACAAGTCAAACAATATCCTAATTTAACCACATTTCATCGCTTTATCTTTTATCAAATACATGAAACGGAAGAGGGAAGAGGCAAAGAGCATCTTTCTTTGCTATATAAGATGGTGGGAAGTCGTATTCAAAAAGGCTTTCATTATCGTTGTCTCAATTGTGGTTATCAAAGTTATCGTTTGATGTGGCATTGCCCCTCTTGTCGTCGTTGGGAAAGTATTAAACCATTACAGAGCATTGATGAAATCTAGAAACAGGAGTTTTTATGCAAAACAAAATTATTGTAGCGCTTGATTATGAAACAGAGAAAGAAGCTTTAGCTTTTGTTGATCAGGTTGATCCTTCTCTCTGCCGTTTAAAAGTCGGCAAAGAGATGTTTACTACATTAGGTACAAATTTCATCAAGCAATTACAAGAACGTAAATTTGATGTTTTTTTAGATTTAAAATACCACGATATTCCTAATACCGTAGCGAGAGCAGTACGTTCTGCCGCTGATTTAGGAGTATGGATGGTCGATTTACATGCCTCAGGTGGTTTAAGAATGATGGAAACTGCAAAGCAAATTCTTGAGCCTTACGGCAAAGATGCGCCATTATTGATAGGCGTGACTGTTTTAACTAGCATGGAAGATCTTGATTTGCTTCAAATTGGTATTAATGCCTCTCCCATGGAACAAGTTATTCGGTTAGCGCATTTGTGCCAACGTGCAGGCTTGGATGGGGTAGTTTGTTCTCCTCAAGAAGTGGAAGTGTTACGCACACATTGTGGTAAAGATTTCAAACTAGTCACCCCTGGTATCCGACCTGCAGGTAGCGACATAGGAGATCAACGACGCGTTATGACACCAAAACAAGCGATTGATATTGGTGCAGATTATCTTGTAATTGGTCGTCCAATTACTCAAGCAACAGATCCCCTTGTGGTCTTAAAATCAATTAATCAATCTATCGTTTAACAAGCGGTAGATTTTAGTGAGAATTTTACAAATGAGTTTAGTGTATTCAACAGAAATAGGCAGAATTAAACCAGAGGTTGTGAAAACCACTCGTCCGAAAGGCGATGGTATTGTACGAATTCAGCGACAAACTAGTGGTAGAAAAGGAAAAGGGGTTTGTGTCATCACTGGCTTGGATTTAGCGGATAAAGCATTAATGTCCTTAGCTTCAGAATTAAAACGTCGTAGTGGTTGTGGTGGATCAGTGAAAGATGGCATTATTGAGATTCAAGGCGATAACCGGGATCAGCTCAAGCAAATGCTAGAGCAGAAAGGTTTCACAGTAAAGTTTGCTGGTGGCTAGAGAATAAAAAAGGGCAAAACGCCCTTTTTATTTATGGAAATAATGCAATAGCGGCTCTGGATTTTCAATGAAATGCGCTAACTCCTTTTGTTCAGGATGCCAAATATAGGGTAGTTGGCCTAACAGCGGAGCATCTATTTTTTGACTTAGTAATTCAATTAATTCTGCATAATGGCGTAATCCTGGATTTACCCGATTAGCGACCCATCCGACCAAATTCAACCCTTTTTGTTTAATGGCTTCTGCGGTAAGCAGTGCATGATTTACACAACCTTCTTTGATGCCAACAACCAATACTACCGGCATTTGGTTCTCTTTCACCCAGTCTGCAAAGCTCACATCCTTATTAATAGGCGTAAGCCAACCATAAGTGCCTTCTACTAATACATTTTGATAGCGCTTACTCAAACGCTTGAGATCGGTATTTAGTTTATCGACTGCAATGCTATGTACTGCATCTAATGCTGCAAAGATGGGAGTACTCGAATGAATAAAGGAGTAGCTATTGATTTCTTTATATTGCACATTGTGTGGACAACTATTTTGAATGACTAACACATCACTATTATCTTCGCAGGCATAATCAGCAGGATGAGGTTCATTGGGCAAAGAGTCATCGCCCCCGCAGGCAATAGGTTTGTATCCTACAATAGGGATATTATAGAGAGAAAGTAATTGCAATAGTGCTCGCGTGACAACGGTTTTACCAACGTTAGTGTCTGTTCCAGTAATAAATAAACAAGCCATACTTCAACCTTGTTACAAAAAAGTTACAAATTACTATAAGTGTAGCGAATAAGGAGAGAAAGGCTTTGTTTTCGATCAATAAATGGAGAAGTAGTTTAAATAAATGGGATTTTATAAGCAAAATCCCAGTTCAGATAGGTATCAAAAGCGGATATAGTGTTTTAAGAGAGTACCTTCATATAATCCAAGTTTAATCGCAACAGCAGGAATATATGCACTATCCCAATCATATTGGCTAGTAACGAGATCAACATTGATATTACCAAGTAGCCTTTGGCTATGTAGTTTTTGGTGTAGTAGAGTAAATAAAAACGGTTTAATCCTTAGCAGAGGTGAATTGATCATCACTTTTGGAGTTGAGAACAGGTTGATAAGATTCATTAACATATAAGCAAGATTATCCGTAATATGTTCAAGAATTTTGATGGCATTAGGTGTTTGTTGCTCAACATGTTCACAAAACCAATCTATTTTTTCTTGGCTTGTATTAAAAGCATTAGGGAGATAGCGATCAATTAAAGGTAGAAGAGCAGGGAATGTCACTTGATTTTTGAGTTGATAGCGATCCGGCAGCGGCAATTCCGCACCAATTTCATCACTTAATGGGAACTGAGGCATGAGCATTTTATCTACATTCATGCGCTTATGTTCATCTTGATGTAATAAAGCTCCTTTTAGTAATACACTTAAATTGACATCATTATCTAATTGTAAATAGATCACATCATCGTCGCTAATAAGATTGCCTAGTGTAGATTCGGCCAAAAACCAAAGTTGGAAATGTTCATTAATAAATATTGGCTGGCTAAATAGAGAACTTAAAGTACTTTTTAGTTCGCAAGTGAGAGCTTTGTGTCCGAGTTGTACAATGGTGTCTTTAGTTGCATTAATTTTCCCAACTACACTTACAGATACCGCAAAAAGTTTATCGGTTTCAACAGCATTGTGCTGTATAAAGTGTTGCAAACTTTGCAAAATAAACAAGGAAAGTTGTTCATAATCTTGCTCACTAAAAGAATATGTTTCTTGAGCAATAGGTGAGCCATTTAATTGGCATAATGCAACTGTTACCTTATCGCTTGAAACGGTTAAACAAAGTAAAGCCCAATGGAAAGGGGAGAGTGATAATCCTACTGCTGGACGTCCCCGCGATGCTAAATTTTGAGATGTGCGTTCTATAATAAATTGATTCTCAATCAACAACTTGGTTAGCATTGTCATAGAGGCTGGTGCAAATCCAGATAGCTTGGCTAAATCTGTTCGGGAAATCAGCTCAAATTGTTCAATTAATCGATAAACGCGACCTAAATGTTGATAACGATATTCTGGTGATGCAATTTTCATTGATAATACTCCTATAAGGAACGTGTTTAGCGCTCCAGAAGATAATTTCTTTATTTTGAAGGTAAAATTGCTAATCGCAACTGTTTTACATCAATTATGAGAATAAGCTCACAAAATTATTTTATTTATTGAATTAAATGCGTAAATTTTTTGCAGATTTTCATTAAATTTCGACCGCTTGCTATATTGAGGAGAGTATAAAAATGCATCCTATACCATATCAATGGATTGAAACGGATCAACAACTTGCTGAAATTTGTCATAACGCACGCATGCAGCCGGTTGTGACTCTAGATACAGAATTCATTCGTATTCGTACTTATTATGCAAAATTAGGGCTTATTCAGCTTTTCGATGGAAATCATGTTGCGCTTATTGACCCGCTAGCAATTAATGATTTCACGCCATTTGTTCAGCTACTTGCTGACACAAAAGTCTTAAAAGTACTTCATGCTTGTAGTGAAGATCTTGAGGTTTTTCACCATTATTTTCAGCAAATGCCTGTGCCAATGCTAGATACGCAAATAATGGCTGGGTTTGCAGGCCTCGGGACGTCAGTAGGATTTGCTAAATTAGTGCAACATTATCTAAATACTGAATTAGATAAAGGCGCCTCTCGTACGGATTGGTTGGCTCGACCATTAAGCGAGAAACAACTTCAGTATGCAGCTGCAGATGTTTGGTATTTATTGCCCATTTATCATCAACTCGCAACAGCGCTTGCACAAACCCCTTGGGAAAATGCGGTTCAAGAAGAATGCCGTAGTGTTTGTACTAAAGTGAGTCTGCCGGTAGATTTGGATAAAGCCTATAAGGATATTAGCAATGCTTGGCAACTCAATGCTCAGCAACTCTCAGTGTTACACTTATTAGCAAAATGGCGTATTGAAGAGGCAATTAAGCGAGATTTAGCTCTCAATTTTATTGTGAAAGAACAGAGTTTATGGCGTATAGCCAAAGAGCAACCAAAACATACATCGGCATTACTGGAATTTATGCATCCAAATGAAGTGCGAATTCACGGCAAGAAGCTATTACGCATTGTTGAGCAAAGTAAACATTTAGCACAAGAAGATTATCCTGATGAAATTATGCGCATTGTGGATTTTGTTGGATATAAACCGAGTCTCCAGGCGCTACAACGTCGCTTATCCGAAATTTTGCCTGAAAATTTACCGATAGAATTACTTGCCAGCAAACGACAATTGAATCAACTTTTTGGCTGGCAACGGAAAGGAGAAAATACAGAAAAATTACCGGAATTATTAATTGGTTGGCGGCGAGCATTTGGACTACAATTGTTAGAAACATTGAGAAAGATTGTTGTTAATTGATAAGCAAGCGGTTAAAAAAATGCAAAAAACTGCAAAGGATTAACCGCTAATTTTATATCGCATAACGTAGATTATGTTAAATTAATTTGGGCAATAATGAAAGTGTCGCTATTTATTTTTATATGTATATCACTCTGATTTATACTTATTTTTCAGATATTTATTCCCCTTTTCGATTAATTTCAATTTATTTTTTAATTTGAAAAGCGTATCATAGTGCAGTATTCACGTGTTAACGTGGTTCTTTGTATATCACAATAAGGTAATTCGTATGTCAAAAAACATTCTTATTTTGAACTGTGGTAGCTCTTCATTAAAATTTGCTATCTTAGATCCTATCTCTGGCGATGAAAAATTATCTGGCCTAGCGGAAAACTTTAATCTTGAAAATGCCCGTATTAAGTGGAAATTAAATGGTGAGAAAGGTGAAGCACAATTAGGTGCAGGTGCAGCACATAGCGAAGCCTTAACTTATTTAGCATCGAATATTTTAAGTGCAGAATTAAAAGACAGTATCGGCGCAATTGGTCACCGTATCGTGCACGGTGGAGAGAAATTTACTTCTTCTGCAATTGTGACTGATGAAGTTATTCAAGGCATCAAAGATGCAACACAATTTGCACCACTCCACAACCCTGCTCACTTAATTGGTATTGAAGAAGCATTCAAAATCTTCCCTGCATTAAAAGAAAAAAATGTTGTGGTATTCGATACCGCCTTCCATCAAACCATGCCTGAAAAAGCATACCTTTATGCTCTTCCATACTCTCTTTATAAAGAACATGGCGTACGTCGTTACGGTTTCCACGGTACTAGCCACTACTTTGTTAGCCAAGAGGCTGCAAAAGCAGTTGGTGTTGCGCCAGAAAAAGCAAATATCATTACTTGCCACTTAGGTAATGGTGCATCGGTTGCTGCTATCCGTGAAGGCAAATGTGTAGATACCTCAATGGGTTTAACACCGCTTGAAGGTTTAGTGATGGGAACACGTTCTGGTGATTTAGACCCTGCTATCGTATTCTATCTACACAATACGTTAGGTATGTCAGTGCAAGAAGTTGAAGATACACTTGTGAAAAAATCAGGTTTATTAGGCTTAACAGAAGTAACTAGCGACTGCCGTTATGCAGAAGATAACTATGGCAAAGAAGAGCCGGCCACTCGTGCAATGGATGTGTTCTGCTATCGTTTAGCAAAATATATCGGTTCATATATGGCGAGTTTAGATGCCGACCACTTAGATGCGATTGTATTTACTGGTGGTATTGGTGAAAACTCCTCATTAGTGCGTGAATTAACCTTAAAACAACTTAAATTATTCGGCATTAAAGTAGATGAAGAACGTAATTTAGCTGCTCGTTTTGGTAAAGAAGGTGTTATCACAACTGACGATTCTGCAATCAAAGCAATCGTTATCCCAACTAATGAAGAATTAGTTATCGCACAAGATACTGCACGTTTAGTGTTATAATACTCCCAAACCTGCCGAGAGGCAGGTTTTTTCTCTTTTTAACTACCCGACCAAGCGCTCGTTTTTTTATGAAAATTTGCAAAAATTTCTGTAAAAATACCGCTTGTTAATATGGAATAAAAAAATGTCTAGAACAATTATTTTAATCCCTATCAGTGCTGGCGTAGGCGTAACCAGTGTTAGTCTAGGTTTAGTACATTCGCTTGAACAAAAAGGCGCTAAAGTTGGTTTCTTAAAACCAATTTCACAACCTTCTAGTGGTGAAGATATTATTGACCGCTCTACTGCCATCATTCGTACCTCACAAACAACCGAAGTTGGCGAACCATTTATGCTGAGTGCGGCAGAAGCCTTGATTGGTCAAAATCAAACCGATGTATTACTTGAGAAAATTGTTGAGCGCCATCAGCAGCTAGCAAAAAACAATGAAATCATCGTGATCGAAGGTTTAATTCCAACGCGTACTAGTGCATATGCTCATAAAGTTAATTATGAAATTGCACAAACGTTAGATGCGGAAATTGTGCTAGTTGCTGCACCGCTTGCAGACAATCCAGCGCAATTAAAAGAACGTGTTGATACTGCCGTTGCACAGTTTGGTGGTCGTAACAATCCTAACCTGTTAGGTGTTGTGATTAACAAATTTAATGCGCCAGTTGATGAATCGGGGCGCACCCGTCCTGATCTTGCAGAAATGTTTGACTCTTTCAAACACAGTGCGAATAACGTGGCAGAAGTAGAAAAACTTTTCAGTAAAGATAGTGTGAAACTGCTTGCATGTATCGAATGGAATGCAGAATTAAGTGCGCCACGTGCGGTGGATTTGGCAAAACATCTCGGTGCTTCAATCATTAAAGAAGGTGAAATTCAAAAACGCCGCATCCGCAGTGTAACTTTCTGTGCAAGAAGTCTACCAAATATGGTTGAGCATATTAAAGCTGGCTGCTTATTAGTTGCTTCAGCCGATCGACCAGATGTCATTGTTGCAGCAGCCCTTGCTGCAATGAATGGTGTGGAAATTGGTGCACTTCTTTTAACAGGTGGTTACAAAATTGATAGCCAGATCGCAAAATTATGCGAACCAGCATTTGAAAAAGGCTTGCCAATTTTCCGAGTAGAAGGCACAACATGGCAAACGGGATTAAACCTGCACAGTTTTAGTTTAGAAGTTCCAGTTGATGATAAAGAACGTATCAATGCGATCAAGCAATTTGTTTCAGAGAAGTTTGATGCAAGTTTTATTGATAGCGTTTCAAATGGCGTTGTTCGCGCACGCCGCCTCTCCCCTGCTGCATTCCGTTATCAATTAACAGAATTAGCACGCGAAGCGAAAAAACGCATTGTGCTACCAGAAGGTGATGAGCCACGTACAGTTAAAGCTGCTGTGCTTTGTGCAGAACGCGGTATCGCAGAGTGTGTTCTCTTAGCAAAACCAAGCGATGTTGAACGTGTGGCAGAAGCGCAAGGTGTAACATTAGGCAAAGGCATTACAGTGATTGATCCTGAAAGCATTGCAGAAAATTATGTTGAGCGCTTAGTTGAATTACGTAAAGCCAAAGGTATGACGGAAATGCTTGCGCGTGAACAGTTAAAAGATACCGTAGTGTTAGGTACTATGATGCTTGAAGCAAACGAAGTAGATGGCTTAGTATCAGGGGCAGTTCACACTACCGCAAATACCATTCGTCCACCAATGCAGATCATTAAAACTGCACCAGGTAGCTCAATTGTTTCTTCTATCTTCTTTATGCTCTTACCAGACCAAGTGCTTGTGTATGGTGACTGTGCAGTAAATCCAGATCCAACCGCAGAACAGCTGGCAGAAATCGCTATTCAATCGGCTGAATCAGCAAAAGCATTCGGTATTGATCCTCGTGTTGCTATGCTCTCTTACTCTACCGGTACATCAGGCTCCGGTGCCGATGTGGAGAAAGTGAAAGAAGCAACACGTATTGCGAAAGAAAAACGTCCAGATCTCGTGATTGATGGTCCATTACAATATGATGCTGCAATAATGGAAGATGTGGCTCGTTCCAAAGCGCCGGATTCGCCGGTTGCAGGTAAAGCAACGGTATTTGTCTTCCCAGATTTGAATACAGGTAACACTACTTATAAAGCAGTACAACGCTCTGCCGATCTTGTTTCTATCGGTCCGATGTTACAAGGTATGCGTAAGCCAGTAAATGATTTATCTCGTGGTGCATTAGTTGATGATATTGTGTACACCATTGCATTAACTGCAATTCAAGCAACACAATAATAACTTTCTCCCCTACCCCCGGCTTTTGCGGGGGTATTTTTTTGCAAAAAAATACCTATTTTTTACCGCTTGCAATGAAATTCTGCTAACTACTTCACAAAATAGCACTCAATGACTTCTTAAATGTTATCAAGTTGTTATAATTTTGCTCATTGAGATTGTTCAAGGAGTATGCTATGACAAAAACACAACTTATTTCTCAACTGACAAACATTGTCGGATCAAACTATGTGATTACCGAACCAAGTAAAACAGAATCTTATCGTAGCGGCTATCGATTTGGTAGTGGCAGTGCGATTGCAGTAGTAAAACCCTCCACGCTACTCGAATTTTGGCAAGTGCTACAAGCCTGTGTAGCAGCAGACGTGATTGTGATTACTCAAGCTGCAAATACTGGATTAACAGGTGGTTCAACGCCAAATGGCGAGGATTACGATCGTGATGTTGTTATCATTAACGCTATGCGGATTAATGGTATTCAGCTTATCAACAATGCTGAACAAGTAGTCTGCTTACCCGGCTCAACCTTAAACGAACTTGAATTACAGCTTAAAGAACACGGGCGAGAACCTCACTCTGTTATTGGCTCATCATGTATTGGTGCTTCGGTCATTGGTGGGATTTGTAATAATTCAGGTGGTGCATTGGTACAACGAGGGCCGGCTTATACCGAAATGGCACTCTTTGCCCAATTAAATGAAGATGGTTCACTTGAGTTAAAAAATCATCTCGGCATTGATTTAGGCGAAACCCCCGAAGAAATTCTTGAAAATCTACAAGGGCAACGCTACCAACGTAAAGATATTACGAAAGATTGTGGTAAAGGACACGACCACGCTTACTGTAATCACGTTCGCCAAGTGGATGAAGACTCCCCTGCTCGTTTTAATGCGGATCCAGCACGCCACTATGAGGCATCAGGTAGTGCAGGAAAGTTGGCGATTTTTGCAGTGCGTCTAGACACATTCCCACTTGAAAAAGAGACTGCGGTATTCTATCTCGGTACGAATGATACCAATGTATTTAACGATATTCGCCGTAATATGTTGGCAAATTTTGAATCTTTACCTATTTCAGGTGAATACATTCATCGAGATGCTTTTGATGTTGCGGCTGATTACGGTAAAGATACATTTTGGGTGATTAAAAAGCTGGGAACACACCGCTTACCTGCCCTATTTGCCTTGAAAGCGAAAGTCGATCGTATCGCTAAAAAAATGAATTTCTTACCCGCTCATTTAAGCGATAAGTTGTTACAAGCGGTTTCCAAAGTTTTACCACAACACTTGCCAGAGAGCCTACGCAATTATCGTGATCAATATGAACATCATCTTATTGTAAAAATGGGCGGAAAAGGTGTGCAAGAGGCTCGAAACTACCTTTCTCAATACTTTTCAGATAAATCCAGAGGCGGTTATTTTGAATGTAATCCTGAAGAGAGCCAAGCTGCGATGCTTCACCGTTTTGCGGTAGCGTCAGCGGCCGTCCGCTATCGTGCGATTCACGATAAAGAAGTCGAGGATATTGTGGCATTAGATATTGCGTTACGTCGTAATGATAGAGAATGGTTTGAAGTGTTACCCGAAGAAATTGATAACAAAATTAGCCATAAACTTTACTACGGCCACTTTATGTGTCACGTTTTCCATCAAGATTATATTGTCAAGAAAGGCAATGATTGTATGGAGCTAGAACATCAAATGTTAGCATTGCTAGATAAACGAGGTGCACAATATCCTGCAGAACATAATGTAGGGCATTTATATGAAGCGAAACCTGAATTACGCAAATTCTATAAAGCACTTGATCCAACGAATAGTTTCAACCCAGGCATTGGGCATACTTCGAAGAAAAAATTCTGGCAAGAGTAAAGACAATAAAGGGCGTTTAATACGCCCTTTGTTACATTACAGACTTACTTTAGCAAACTCATCAAAGAAAGTTGGGAATGTTTTTGCGGTACATTTCGGATCTAAAATTGTCACGGGTGTATTACTCAAGGCGACGAGTGCAAAACACATCGCCATACGGTGATCGTTATAGGTTTCAATCTCAGCATGTTTAAACTCGCTTAACTTCAGCGGCTGAACACGGATAAAATCTTCTCCTTCTTCTACTGTTGCCCCGATTTTACGCAATTCGGTCGCCATTGCTGTTAAACGATCGGTTTCTTTTACACGCCAGTTATAGATATTACGAATGACCGTTTCACCTTCCGCAAATAAAGCCGTTGTGGCAATCGTCATTGCAGCATCTGGAATATGGTTCATATCCATATCTACCCCACGTAACTCACCACGCTCTGCTTGCACAAAATCATCGCCCCAAGTGATTTTTGCGCCCATTTTCTCCAGTACATCGGCAAACAAGCGGTCACCTTGGATAGAATTTTTACCAATCCCCGTTACTTTTACCTTGCCTTTAATTGCTCCTGCGGCTAAGAAATAGCTTGCTGAAGACGCATCGCCTTCCACCAAGTATTTCCCTTGCGGTGCAACGTAATGCTGATTACCCTGCACAAAAAAGGTTTTATAATCGTTATTCTGCACACTTACACCGAAATCCTGCATCATTGCAAGCGTAATATCAATATAAGGTTTAGAAACCAGATCGCCTTTGATCTCAATTTCCATATCGCCTTCCGCAAGTGGTGCCGCCATCAACAATGCGGTTAAAAACTGTGAAGAAATTGAGCCGTCAATCTGAATTTTACCGCCTTTTAAGCCAGTGTTACGAATGGCAATCGGCGGATAGCCTTCATTTTCCAAATACTGCACACTCGCCCCTGCTTGGCGTAAAGCATCCACCAAATGCAAAATTGGGCGTTCTTTCATTCTAGGCTCGCCCGTTAGAATGACTTCAGCCTCACTCTGCCCTTTTAAACAAAGCGCAGCAGTCAATGGGCGCATTGCAGTGCCCGCATTGCCCAAAAAGAGCGAAAGCCCATCATTCCACGTAAATGCACCACCAACGCCTTGTACTGTACAAACTGTTTTGTCTTCGGAGAGGTCATATTGCACTCCTAGGGCTTTCAATGCATTGAGCATATGACGAATATCATCGCTATCTAAAAGATTGGTTACCGTTGTTGTGCCGTGTGCGAGAGCCGCCAAAAGTAATGCACGGTTAGAGAGGCTTTTAGAACCTGGTAAATTAATTTCTCCCAAAACTAAAGAAATAGGTTGTAATGTTAGTTTTTCCATTAATGTTGTGTTTCCTTATGTAAAAATTTTGCGACTTGTCGGGATTATTTATTCAATACTTTCAACAAAGCACTAAAAAACCGATCGTTTTCTTCTGGTAATCCAATACTTACCCGAAGCTGATTTGGCATTCCGTAACCTGCAATTGGACGAACAATAACCCCTTCTCGCAGAAGATCTTCATAGATCGCTTGAGCGGGACGCTTAAAATCAATTGTGATGAAATTGCCTTTTGATGGAATAAATTCTAATCCTTGAGCTGTGCAAAATGCCTCATAGCGAGCCATTTCCAAGCGGTTATTTTCTGCCACTTTTTTGACAAATTCATCGTCATTTAAGACCGCTTGCGCTGCTGCTAATGCAAGGCTGTTGCAGTTAAATGGCTGACGAACACGGTTGAGGAGATCGGCAATTTCAGGATTCGAGACCGCATAGCCAATTCTTAGTCCAGCCAAACCATAAGCTTTTGAGAGCGAGCGAGAAATGATTAAATTTGGATATTTTGCACTTAATGCGAAAGAGTCCACCCGCTCTTGTTCTGCGGTAAATTCTGTGTAAGCTTCATCAAGCACTACCAAGACCTTTCCAGGTACTTTTGCCAAGAAAGCATCAAGTTCATTATGGGTCAAGAAATTGCCTGTTGGATTATTTGGGTTAGCGATAAAAATTAATTTGGTTTTTTCATTAATTGCCGCCAAAAAAGCCTCCAAATCATGCCCCCAATTTTTAGCAGGAATTTCACGAGCTGTGGCATTGATTGCTTTGGTTACCAGTGGATACACCACAAACGCATATTGCGAATAAATAATTTCATCGTCTTGATCTGCAAAAGTGTGGGCAAAAAGCTCAAGGAGGTCATTTGAACCATTACCGAGAGTAATCTGCTCTGCTTTCACACCAAATTTTTTGGCAATTGTTGCTTTCAATTCAAAGCCGTTGGCATCAGGATAACGAGTTAACTCGTTGAGTTGATTGATGATTGCTTGCTTAGCAGATTCAGGGAAACCAAATGGATTTTCGTTTGAGGCAAGTTTGATAATATTTGAAATACCTAACTCTCGTTCTAATTCTTCAATAGGCTTGCCTGCTTGGTAAGGAGAAAGGGTTTTTACGCCGTCATTAGCGATGTTGATATATTGCATTATGTCTTCCTTTAGTAAATTTGGGGTATTTTTATACCGCTTGTTAAAGAATTGTGCTCACTGTACGGCTATTCTTCCATAAACGTCTTTATTGCTCAATGAAAAAATAAGGCAAACGATTGCTTGAATGCGCAACCGTTTGCGTGATAGAATCACGTCAGACATTTCACTACTGGAGTAACTTCTTATGCAAAAACTCTACGAAGGGAAAGCAAAAGCCCTTTACACTACCGATAATCCTGACGAACTGCTCGTCGTCTATTCTAACCAAGCGACCGCCTTTAACGGCGAAAAAAAAGCACAGATTGAAGGCAAAGGTGTACTAAACAACAAAATCTCTTCACTTATCTTCCAATGGCTCAACGCCCAACAGATTCCCACCCAATTCGTTAAACAAGTTGATGAAACCTCCCAAATTGTACGCAAATTAACTATTGTGCCAGTTGAAGCCATTGTGCGTAACCGTGTGGCGGGTTCATTTGCAAAGCGCATGGGGTTGGAAGAGGGGAAAACACTTAACCACCCTATCGTAGAATTTTGTTATAAAGATGATGCTTTAGGCGACCCAATGGTAAATAACAGCCAACTTTCAGCACTCGGCATTGCGACAATGGACGAACTGCAAGAAATTGAAAAACTCTCTCTCCAAGTGAATGAGAAATTGGTTGAATTGTTTGATGCGATTGGCATTATCCTCGTGGATATTAAATTTGAATTTGGTAAAACCAGTGACGGGCAGATTATTTTAGGCGATGAAATCTCGCCAGATACCAGCCGCTTATGGGATAAAACCACCCAAGCAAAATTAGATAAAGACAACTTCCGCCGTGATTTGGGCGATATTATTCCTGTTTATCAAGAAGTATATGAGCGTTTAGCTAAACATATTTCTCTTTAATTATTGTAGGGGCGGCCTAATGTTCCCGCCCAAATAAACATCAGTAAAATATCTGGGCGAACATATCGGTTCGCCCCTACGGAAACTTTATGTTTGAATACGAATATGAACACTCTCGCTCATTAAATGAAGAATGCGGTATCTTCGGTGTTTGGGGACACGAAGATGCTAACCAAATTGTCTATTATGGCTTACATTCACTACAACACCGTGGGCAAGAAGGCGCCGGGATTGTTACTTCGCAAAAAGCAGACTTTCATCAATATCGTGGTATTGGTTTACTCAGCCAGGTATTTGAAGATCCCAATGTCCTTGGCACATTAAAGGGCAATAATGGCATTGGTCATGTTCGATATGCGACTTGTGGCGGTTCAGATGATTTAGTGAATGTGCAACCATTTTTATTTCGCTTTCATGATCAAAACATAGCAATTGCGCATAATGGTAATATCACTAATGCTAAAACGTTACGTAAGCAATTAGAACAAAACGGTGCAGTCTTTCATGCTACCAGTGATAGCGAGGTGTTAATCCATTTAATCCGTCAAAGTCAAGCGGTTGGTTTTGAGCAAAAACTTGCAGAATCGCTTGCTCAGCTGCGTGGTGGTTTTAACTATGTCATTTTAACCAATGATGGCTTAATGGGCGCTGTAGATAGAAATGCATTCCGCCCTCTTGCTATTGGGCAGTTATCTAATGGTGCATATGTGCTAGCAAGTGAAACCTGCGCACTTGATACTATCGGGGCAAAATTTGTGGGTAACGTCCATGCTGGTCAATATGTCGTCATTAACAATGATGGTATTCGGCTTGAGCAATATACCCATGAAACGCAAGTAGCAATTGAAGCCATGGAATATATCTATTTTGCTCGCCCTGATTCTGATATTGCCGGTATTAATGTCCATTCTGTACGTAAAGAAACTGGTAAGGTATTAGCGCGGGAGTGCCCTGCTCCGCTTGCGGACATGGTCGTTGGAGTGCCGAACTCTTCACTTTCTGCCGCAAGTGGCTATGCAGAAGAATCAGGTTTGCCTTATGAAATGGGGTTGATCAAAAACCAATACGTCGCACGAACCTTTATTGCGCCTACTCAAGCCTTACGAGAACAAGGAGTACGTAAAAAACTTTCTGCCGTAAACAGTGTGGTGCGTGGAAAATCTATCGTTTTAGTAGATGATTCTATCGTACGCGGTACAACTTGTAAGCGCATTGTACAGTTACTGCGTGAAGCAGGGGCAAAAGAGATTCATCTACGCATTGCTAGTCCGCCATTTCGTTTCCCCAATTTCTATGGGATTGATATGAGTACCAGTGGCGAATTGCTCGCCGCGAATAAAACACATAGTGAAATGGTGGAATATCTCGGCTGTGATAGCTTAGGTTTCCTTTCTGTGCAAGGTCTAATTGAAGGAATTGGTACAAAATTTGATGCACCAAATAACGGCCTATGTGTTGCCGCCTTCACCGGAGAATACCCCGCTGAATTATGCGATTATCAAGCTCAATTAGAGAGCCAATTAACCCTAGTCCAACGCCAAATATTAAACGGAGAAAATGTCGATGAGTAACGCATACAGTGCTTCTGGTGTGAACATTGAACAAGGCTACGAAGCCGTTAAACGAATGAAACGCCATATTGAACGCACCAACCGCCCCGAAGTGCTTTCCCAAATCGGTGGTTTTGGAGGCTTATTTTCCCTTGCAGGGCACAAATTTGAAGAGCCTGTTTTAGTCAGTGGCACAGACGGTGTCGGTACAAAAATTTTGCTTGCCCAACAATCAGGTATTTTAAATACCGTTGGGATTGATTGTGTGGCAATGTGCGTAAACGATGTGTTAGCACAAGGTGCAGAGCCTCTCTTTTTCTTAGATTACTTAGCCGTAGGCAAAAATGATCCTGCTAAGATTGAGCAAATGGTGGCTGGCGTTGCCGAAGGTTGTGTACAAGCAGGTGCTGCGTTAATTGGTGGCGAAACCGCTGAAATGCCTGATCTCTATAAAGAAGATGAATTTGATCTTGCAGGTTTCTGTGTGGGGATTGGCGATAAAGCGAAACTTTTTGACCGTAACCAAGTGATTGCAGGCGATGTACTCATCGGTTTGCCAAGTTCAGGTGTGCATTCAAATGGTTTTTCACTGGTGCGTAAAGTCTTCTTCAAAGACCATAACTGGCAATTTGACGATAAACTTGCAGATGGAAGAACACTCATTGACACGCTACTCACCCCTACCAAAATTTATGTAAAAGAGGTATTACCTCTGGTGCAACAAGGCTTAATTCACGGCATTTCTCATATCACTGGCGGTGGTTTTTATGAAAATGTGCCAAGAATGTTCGCAGACGGCTTATGTGCCGAAATTAAACTTGGCTCGTGGGATATTCCATTAGTGTTCCAAACCATTCAAGAACTCGGCAACATCGCAGAAGATGAAATGTATCAAGTGTTCAATATGGGCTTAGGTATGGTGATTGCTGTGCCTGCGGAAAATGTGGATAGCGTGCTAAAACAAGTGCCGACTGCGAAAGTGGTGGGTAAAGTCGTTGCAGATGAAACTGCGACGGTGCGTTTAATTAAATAATATTTATACTCTCTCCCTTCTAGGGAGAGAGACAGGCAAAATTGCGTTTAGCAATTTTGGCAGAGAGAGGGTTATCCCCTCTCCCTCCGCAAATTCTACGAATTTGCTCCACCCTCTCCCCAAAGGGAGAGGGAATAACAGGAGATAATACCCCAAATGAACCTAGCCCTTTTCGCCTCTGGTAACGGCTCAAATGTACAAGCGATTATTCAAGCGGTACAAAATGGTGAAATTTCTGCAAAAGTTGCCTGCATTGTTTGCGACCAACCGCAAGCCTATGTGATTGAGCGTGCCAAACTTGCCAATATTGATTGTTTCGTACTTGCTCGTAAAGGTATGAGCCGCACTGAATGGGAACAACAAGTCGTTGCCTATTTACAACCCAAACAGATCAATTTGGTGGTTTTAGCAGGATTTATGCGGATCTTAGGCAATACGATGCTTGATGCCTATCCTAACCAAATTATCAACATTCACCCTTCTCTCCTTCCTGCTTTTGGTGGGACAGTAGATGCTATTGGTGAAGCTTACCGTGCTGGTGTTTCTCAAACAGGCGTAACTATTCACTGGGTAGATAGCGGTGTAGATACTGGCGAAATCATTGCGCAACAAGCCTTAGCCATCGATCCAAATTGGACGCAAGATCAACTTGCCAATGAAATCCATAAAATTGAACATCAGCTTTATCCGAAAACGATTCAGCAGATTGTTTCACAACGATAAATTGTAGGGGCGTATTGCATACGCCCATTCATTCAAATTGATACACAGGAATTTTTAATGACTCAACAATACGCACTTCTTAGCCTTTCTGACAAAACTGGCGTGTTAGATGTAGCCAATGCACTTGTTAAACAAGGCATTATCTTACTTTCCACTGGCGGGACTTTCCAAACAATTAAAGATGCAGGTATTCCTGTGCAAAGTGTAGATAGCTATACCGGATTTCCTGAAATGATGGACGGTAGAGTAAAAACACTTCACCCTAAAATTCACGGTGGTTTGCTTGGCGTGCGAGACAATGCCGAACACCAGAAAGCGATGACCGAACATCAAATTGCCCATATTGATTATGTGATTGTCAATCTCTACCCTTTCCGTCAGACCATTGAACGCCCTGATTGTACCTTTGATTTAGCCATTGAAAACATTGATATTGGTGGCCCTTCAATGCTACGCAGTGCGGCAAAAAATCATCGTTCTGTTACGGTGGTAACCGATCCTGCGGACTACCCAACCTTAATCGCTCAATTAGAACAAAATGGCGAAACCAGTCTTGCTTTCCGTCAATACTTAGCTCGTAAGGTGTATCAATTAACCGCCCATTACGATAGCTTAATTGGCGAATACCTTGCACGTGAACAGGCTAACAACGAAGTGGACTTCCCGAAAAATGAATGGGATCACTTAACCCTTGCTTATTCTAACAAACAGACTTTACGCTATGGCGAAAATAGCCATCAACAAGCGAATTTCTACACGAGTGTGTTCGCCCCTCAATTTTCATTAGCAAATGCGACCCAATTACACGGCAAAGCGCTTTCTTACAACAATATCAAAGATGCCGATGCCGCAATCAAAATTGCCCGAGAATTTGATGAACCTTGTGCAGTTGCCGTTAAGCATATGAACCCTTGTGGCGTGGCAATTGGCGATGAGATCAATACAGCCTTTGACCGTTGCTATGCAGCCGATCCTGTGTCTATCTTCGGTGGTATTATCGTATTAAACCGCCCTGTTACTCTTACGCTTGCAGAGAAATTGCACAACATTTTCTTAGAAATCATCATCGCACCACATTTTGATGATGAAGCTTTTGCACTACTTTCGCAAAAGAAAAATATCCGCTTAATGACGTTGGATTTCTCGGCAAAAGATCGCTCTTACGAGCGTGAATTTGTGTCTGTAAACGGCGGCATTTTAGAGCAAAGTGCAGACCACTCAAACGACTTACATAAAGACACCCCAAACAGCCTACCAGCAGAATGGGAATTGATGACCGAACGCACACCAAATACCGCAGAACTTCACGCACTTAACTTCACCATGCGTGTGTGCAAACACGTGAAAAGTAATGCGATTGTCGTGGGTAATAGTTATATGACACTTGGTATCGGTGCTGGGCAAATGAATCGTGTGGGTGCGGCGCATATCGCCCTTGAACAAGCCAAAGCGCATCCATTATTTAACGAACAACTGTTAGTGCTTGCTAGCGATGCGTTTTTCCCAATGGGCGATACGATGGAAATGGCAAAAGACTATGGTGTAACCGCTGTTATTCAACCAGGTGGCTCAATTAAAGATGCGGATTCGGTTGCCGTGTGTAACGCACACAATATCGCTATGGTGAAAACAGGGATTCGTCATTTTAGACACTAATCATTTACTCTCTCCCTTTTAGGGAGAGAGACAGGCAAAATTGCATTCAGCAATTTTGGCAGAGAGAGGGTAACAAGCGGTAGTTTTCCGCAAAAATTTTGCAAATCCCTCTCCCTCCGCAAATTCTACGAATTTGCTCCACCCTCTCCCTTAAAAGGGAGAGGGATTTTTAGGAGAATTTATAATATGAACAATGTGCTCATTATCGGCTCAGGTGGCCGTGAACACGCCCTAGCCAAAGCATTTGAACGTAGCCCGAAAGTGGCAAACGTTTTTGTTGCACCGGGCAACGCTGGTATGCCATCAAGTAAAATTAAATGTGTCAATATCGGCATCACTGACTTCCCTGCACTCCGTCAATTTGTCGCAGAAAACCATATCGCACTCACTTTCGTTGGGCCAGAAGTGCCTCTCTCAGAAGGCATTGTGGACGATTTTAACGCTCACAATTTACCCATCGTAGGGCCGACCAAATATGCGGCACAAATGGAGTCTTCAAAAGCCTTTGCCAAAGGTGTAATGGACAGAGCCAATGTACCAACCGCAAGCTATCAATCTTTTTCTGCAAAAGAGTTAGAAAAAGCGACCGCTTACCTTGAAACCCAATCAATGCCTATCGTAATCAAGCAAGACGGTTTAGCCGCAGGTAAAGGCGTGGTTATCGCTCAAACCTTAGAAGAAGCCAAAGATACCGTACGTGAAATGATGGTAGATCTGAATAGCTCGGTGGTGATTGAAGAATTTATGACAGGGGAAGAACTCTCGTTTTTCACATTGGTAAACGGCGAACACATTATCCCGATTGGTTTTGCTCGTGATTACAAGCGTGCTTATGACAATGACGAAGGCTTAAATACAGGCGGAATGGGGGCTTATTCACCGTTAATGTGGGTAGATCAAGCGATTGAGCAAGAAATTATGAATAAGGTACTACGTCCATTGCTCGCCCAATTAGTGAAAGAAGGAACGCCTTACACAGGTGTCCTTTATGCTGGCCTAATGCAAACACCAAATGGCATTAAAGTGATTGAATTTAACGCTCGCTTTGGCGATCCTGAAACCCAAATTTTACTGCCGTTAATTGAAACGGATTTCTTTGATCTTGTCTCTGCTCACTTTGCTAAAAAACAGATTGAGGTTAAATTGTCTAACAAAACCTCATTAGGTGTGATTGTTGCAGCAGAAGGCTATCCGCAAGACTATGCAAAAGGTATGGAAATTTCATTCGCAGACGACTTCCCAATGGATAACGTCTGCTTTGCAGGTGTCGCTGAAAAAGACGGCAAACTGACCGCAAACGGCGGACGGATTTTAATGGTCACCACCCAACAAGATGATCTCATTTCAGCACGCAAAGCGGTGTATGAATTGCTTGAAAAAGTGAAGATTGAGAAATCGTTTTATCGGAGAGATATTGGATACGGTAAAGATTTGCCACGTTCATAATTAAAAACGAAATCTCACTTTAATATACTCTGTTACTTTTCTTTGCTTCGCCAAAGAAAAGTAACCAAAAGAAAGGCGACCCGAGCAAAATTGCAGCCGCCCTTTGTTGCGGTTTGCTTAACGGAAAATTTGTAAACTCGCTACGCTCGGACAGTACAAATTTTCCTACAAACCGCAAGTCGTGCGGGCAATTTTGACGGGAATACTCTAAGCTCATCAAGACGGTTATTTTTAATAAGTTCTGCAAAACTACAATTATTGATAATTGTGATTATTTGTTTATATACGCATTATTCTTACAAAGGAGACGTTATATGAAAAAAATATTGGTTTTAGTGGTTTTATCAACAAATTTACTTACAGCCTGTTCTTCAACCATTCCAGTATATAAAGCAGAAGAAGGGAAACCTACCGTAAAAATAGAATATGATATTCCACATTCATCTTTTATTGACCCTAACATACTCTCTCAACAAGCTCTTAATGAGTTTATACGGCTTGAAACAACTATCCCTTTTTCATTTAAGGCACTTAAAGGATCAGAAATTATCTATTTAGAATCTCAAGAGAATTCTGAATTTAATAAAAAAGTGGAAGAAAAACAGTTAGAAGCTGGAGTGCATATATTGAAGTATGTAAATCAAACTTATGGACGATCTCTATCAGATATGATTACTATCTGCGAAACAGATTTAAAAGTAAAGTTCGAGTCCAATGGAGAATATATTGTTCAAGGGAATACTACTCATCAATGGCAAAAAGTATCTAGATTCCCTTTTGGGGGAGATGCTAATAGTTTAAGTGCTAAATGCCAATTGAAAATTATTGACAAAAAAACAGGTAAAGTTTTTGCGGAAACAGACTATTATCGTTCCCCAAGACATAGTATTTTATATTAAAGGAAAACCAAATGAACACCCCAAAAATCGCCATCGTAATGGGCAGTCAATCCGACTGGGCTCAAATGAAATTTTGTTGTGAATTGCTTGATCAACTCGGCATCGCTTACAGCAAAGCTGTGGTGTCTGCACACCGTATGCCTGATGAAATGTTCCGTTTTGCGGAAACTTCTGCGGATAATGGTGTGGAAATTATTATCGCTGCTGCTGGTGGAGCGGCTCATCTACCGGGTATGATTGCGGCAAAAACCTTACTTCCTGTGATTGGTGTACCGATTAAATCCAGTACATTAAGTGGCGTGGATTCCCTGCTTTCTATTGTGCAAATGCCAGCAGGTGTGCCTGTCGCAACAATGGCTATTGGCGTAGCAGGGGCGAGAAATGCTGCGTTGCAAGCCGCCCGAATGCTTGCCGTTAATGATGAAAAAATCCGCCAAGCTCTTGTGAATTACCGTGAAGAGCAATATCAACTCGCCCTTTCTAGTAGTGAGAATTTAAATGATTAAAACACTCCTTCCAACCGCAACTATCGGCATTATTGGAGCGGGGCAGCTCGGTAAAATGCTGGCGCAATCCGCTCAAAAAATGGGTTATCGTGTGGCAATGTTTGATCCAAACGCTACATCTTGCGGTTTTGCCGTTGCTGATTGGCACACCGTTGCCGATTTTAACGATGCCGATGCCCTACTCGCTTTTGCGAAAAAAGTTGATGTACTCACTTATGAATTTGAAAATATCAACGGCGAAATTTTGCAAACGCTGCATAGCCAGACAAATCTACCGCAAGGCACAAAACTGCTTTTAACCTCGCAAGATCGCATTAAAGAAAAAACGTGGCTCGCTTCTCTTGGTGTGCCTGTGGTGAATTTTGCCGAAGTGCAAGCGGTGCAAGATATTGAAAATTTTGCAAAATCACACGGCTACCCCGTGATTATCAAAACCGCGCGTTTTGGCTATGACGGCAAAGGGCAAATGAAAATTGACAGTCAGGCTGAATTACTCGCTCAACAAGCCGAAGTAGAAAAACTGTTACAACAGCCCTGTATTGCCGAAGCATTCTGCCCATTTGAGTTTGAAGTGTCGGTAATGGTAGCAAGAGATCAGCACGGATCGGTGGACTTTTTCCCTGTTAGCCAAAATGAACACTGCAAAGGTATTCTCTTTACCAGTTCCGCACCTGCGCAACTTTCAGCGGAACAAGTGGCAAACGTGCAAGAATACGCACGTAAAATTGCCGAAAATGGGGAATTAGTAGGGGTTTGTGGGATTGAATTTTTTGTGAAAAAAGATGGCGGTTTAGTGGTAAACGAACTCGCGCCACGCCCCCACAACAGCGGACATTACACAATGGAATCATGCAATGTTTCACAATACGATCAGCATATTCTAGCGATTACAGGCAGAGCCTTACAACCCATTTACCAACACCGCCCTGCATTGATGGTGAATTTGCTCGGTCAGCACATTGCCGATCTCCCCGAACTTTTCAACCGCTACCCACAAGCAATGTTCCACCTTTACAATAAAGGTGATGCGAAACCACAACGCAAAATGGGGCATTTCACTTTGTTAGGTTCAGAACAAGATAAAGCGGAATGGTTAGTCAGTCTTGCAGACGTAAAAGAAAAATTCTAATCCGTTACGTTATAACGAAAAGCAGAGAAAATTCTCTGCTTTTTATTTTGATCTACTTTACTGCCAGAACTTGCCCGTTACATAAATCATCACTTTCAAAATAAGTCATTTCGCCAGAATGCCGATTGGGAATAGGAAATAAACGTACAGTTAAAGGTTTATTTAAACGGAATGCCATTGTTCCCGTATCTCGCATTAAAGCTGCAATTTGACTAATTGTCGTATTTTCAGGAATAGGGACAGTATCTAATCCAATGCCACAAACAGCACTATTAGTTAGCAATGACCGAATATCATATTCAGTATTTGCTCCTGCTGCTAAACCTGTATCTTCTACAACTGCAAGCATTAAGCCAGAAAAACCCACTAAAGGCACATTTTTGACTGATTTGAACACAGATGTGAGCAATGATGAAATTTCTACTGTTCCTGCTGCCCCAAAATAAGGCACTCCAAGCTGTTGATAAAGCTCACACATTGAAGCACAATTTTTTGACGGAGCCGCTGAACTATCAATGCCAGCAAAGTGTAAATTTGCAGAAAATTCGGCAGAATTTACCGCTTGTAGCACTTCATCAACATGATATTGCAGAGCTTGTGACATTGCTTGACGAGCTTGATATAAGAAGTCATTGTGATTTTCTTTTGGGATATTTTTTATGACATCCAAAAGTAAATCAGGTGTTTCAAAGCCAATCACAAGACTATCAGGTAAATCTGATGAATGATAGCCTGCTGGGAAATAAGGAATAAATGGCTGGCAATTAAAATTAACGGTAAAGTTGAAGTTACCTTCACCCCTTGGTGTTATTTTTGCAATTTTTTGCACAATTTCAGCCGCTTGTATAATACACTCATTATCTAAAATCCCATTTTGATCTTGGGCTACATTCACACAAGCATTAGCTAAATCCCCATACTCTGCAATTAGATCAGGTAAGATCGCCATTTCTTCCTTGGTTTTTGCTTCACCAATGGCAAAGCGAATACGCAGTCCAGTATCATTTAATTCATTCAACAACTGTTTTAGGTAAGCTAAATCGACTTTTGCAGTTTCTAATGAAGCTAAATTGAGGTATTCCCCAAAGGCATTAGTTACAATACGAATAGATTGCACGGTATAACCTTTAGCTTGAATAGCTGGTACAAGCTTATCAAATTGTTGCTTAGCGAAGTTTAAACGCCCCGCCCATGTTGAACGATCCGAACTAAGTGATAAAAATAACGTTACGGTCCGAACACGGCATAAAGATTTATCGGTATAAGACATTATATAAATTTCTCAAATAAATAAGGCGGAAATAATCCGCCCAAACAAAATAACTAATTAGCTATTCTCTTTCTCAAACTTCTGCATAAATTCAATCAAGGCTTGTACGCCTTCAACAGGCATTGCGTTGTAGATTGATGCACGCATTCCACCTAACACTTTATGTCCTTTTAAGGCTTGTAAACCATTTTCTAGAGCTTGTGCTACAAATTTTGCGTTGAGTTCATCATCGCCTGTTGTGAAAGTCACATTCATCAATGAACGGTTCTCTTTTGCTACAACATTGCGGTAAAGTTTGCTGTTATCAATATAGCGATACAGCAACTCTGCTTTTTCTGCATTGCGTTTTTCAATTTCTGCAATGCCACCTTCACTTAACCAATGTTTGAACACTAATGAGCAGAGATACCACGCAAAAGTCGGTGGGGTGTTGATCATGGAATCGCTATTCGCTTGCGTTTGATAGTTCCAGATACTTGGAGTTTCTTTGCGCGCTTTACCAATTAAATCTTCACGTACAATCACAATCGTAATCCCAGATGGGCCGAGATTTTTTTGTGCTCCCGCATAAATAATGCCAAATTTAGCAATGTCGATTGGACGAGAGATGATATTTGACGACATATCTGCCACAAGTACTGCATTACCTACATTTGGCACATCAAAAATTTCCACACCGCTGATGGTTTCATTTGGGCAATAGTGAACATAGTCGTACTGTTCGGCAAGATTGCTAAAATCTAAATTTTTCACTTTTAGCGTTTCGCCATCTTCCAAGATATTTACTTCATCAATTTCACAGAAATTGCGAGCTTCCTTCGCTGCGGTTGCCGACCAGTGTCCGCTGGTTAAATAAAGTGCTTTGCCTTTTTCACCGATTAAATTCATCGGAATTGCTGCAAACTGCCCCCTTGCACCACCTTGTAAGAATAAGATTTTGTAGTTGCTAGGAATATTATACAGCTTACGGAAATCCGCTTCCGCTTCGCCAATCAATTCCATAAATGGCTTACCACGATGGCTTACTTCCATGACCGAAGTGCCTAAACCTTGCCAGTTTAATAGTTCATTTTGAGCTTGTTCTAACACAGCTTTTGGCATCATTGCTGGGCCTGCACTAAAGTTGTAAATTTGCGTCATTGTGTTTGTTCCTTTTGGTTGTATTTGTTAAGTTAAAAAATCTATATTCAATACTTATTCTACTTTTCTTTGCTTGTGCAAAGAAAAGTAGCAAAAGAAAGCACACCCTGCTGAACCGCTTTTCTTCGCTTGGTTTGAATTTGCTTAACGGAAAAAATCCAAACTCGCCTGACGGCTCAAACAAGGATTTTTTCCTACAAATTCAAAGTCGCTCAGGCGGTTCAGAAGGGAACCCGATCGGTCGCTACAAGCGGTAATTTTTAAGAAAAGTTTTGCAAAAAATCTTGAATAACGCACCGCTTGTCCCGTCAAAATTGCCCGACCGACTTGCGATTTGTAGGAAAATTTGTCGTGTTTGAGCCGCCCTGCGGCGAGTTACAAATTTTCCGTTAAACAAATCGCAACAAAGTGCGGATAAGCAATTTTGTTCGGGTCGCCTTTCTTTTGGTTACTTTTCTTTGGCGAAGCAAAGAAAAGTAACAGATAAATGGGCGAAGTGAGATAGTGATTATACCGCCATTAACGTTTCTATATCATCAATCTCTTTTGGTACCCCACTCGTCAAATTCTTATTCCCATATTCCGTAATCAGCACATTATCTTCAATTCGCACGCCAATTCCCCGATATGTTTGAGGAATATCTTCTTCATTTGGGATATATAAGCCCGGTTCAACAGTAAGTACCATGCCAATTTCAAGAGATCGACTACGATCTTCACCATAATCCCCCACATCGTGAACATCTAGCCCGAGCCAATGCCCCAAACCGTGCATATAGAAACGGCGGTAGGCTTTTTCTTGGATAAGCGTGACAACATCACCTTTTAAAATCCCCAATTCTACTAAGCCTGTGGTCATAATCTCCACCACTTTATCATTAGCCACTTTAATTGACGAATTTGGGGCGAGTAATTTCATCGCCTCTTTTTGAGCATTGAGTACAAGCTGATAAATCTCTCGCTGGGCTGGGCTGAATTTGCCGTTAATTGGGAATGTTCGGGTAATATCACCTGCATACATCGCAAACTCCGCCCCAGCATCAATCAACAATAAATCGCCATCTTTTAGCACTTGATCATTCTCAGTGTAATGAAGAATACAAGCATTGCTACCGCTTGCAACAATCGTATTGTAGGCAGGAAATCTTGCCCCGAAACGAGTAAATTCATACTGAATTTCGCCTTCAATTTCCATTTCATAGCGATTAGGGCGAGTCTGTTTCATTGCTCGGATATGGGCGAGTGCAGAAATTTCGCAGGCTTTTTGAATTAATGCGACTTCTAATTCTGATTTAATTAAGCGCATTTCGCTCAACATCGGCTGCCAATCAATCAAGTTTATTGGCGTTTTCTGACGGGCTGTTTTAATCTGTTCCAAACCATCAAAAATAAGTTTATCGCCCCATTCCTGTATGCCAAAAGCATAGTAACAAGCGGTAAGATTTGCGACTTTTTCTGCAAATTTTGCAGAAAATTGCTCAATTTCGACCGCTTGCTCCACGTCCAAAACGGCTGGGGCTTGAGCCGTGCCTAATCGTTTACCGTTCCACGTTTCCATTAGTGGGTCTTTTTCTCGCAAGAAAATAATACTCTCGCACTGCTCTGCTTTTTTTATGAGTAACAGTGCAGATTGTGGTTCGGCAAAACCTGTGAGATACCAGAAATAACTATCAGGGCGAAAAAGATAATCGCAATCGTGGTTACGACGTTTTTCACTCTCAGTAAAAATTACCAACGCAGAATTATCCTGCATTTGAGCAAATACACGTTCACGGCGAGTGGTAAATTCAGATTGAGGAAGTTTAGCGAGATAAGCAAGATCCATAGTAAAACCCAAGCATCAAAAAATGCTTGGATTCTAGCACAATCAACTTTTTTGCGGAGATTTTTTTGTTTTTGACCACGTTTTTTTCGGCGGACTTAACTTCGCCAACTGTTGCAACACCTGACTATTAGGCGATCTGAGTAGATCGGGTAATCTGCCTGTCAGCTGAGCCATAAATTGCTGATAGCTCACCTGTTTTTTGCTCATATCCGTTAGTTGCATTTCCCAGTGTGCTGTCATATCTGGTTGAGTGGCAATTTCAGGTAGTGCTTGAATTAAGGTTCTACCCGTTTCTGTACTGTGAATGCTCCGCCCTTTTTTAATCAGAAATCCTCGTTTAAACAGCAGTTCAATAATGCCTGAACGAGTAGCTTCTGTGCCTAAGCCGTCAGTTTCTCTGAGAATTTTTTTGAGCTGTTTATCTTGCACAAAGCGGGCAATACCTGTCATAGCTGACATTAAACTCGCATCGGTAAAATGGCGTGGTGGCTGGGTTTTCTTCTCTACGATTTCACCCTTTTCGCAATGCAACGTTTGCCCTTTTTGCACTTTGGGTAAAAGTGGTTCAAAAATTTCATCGCTATCTTCTTTGCCGAGTAGCGATTTCCAGCCTGCCACAATTAAATTTCGAGCTGACGCTGTAAATACTCCCCCTGCAATATTCAGCTCGATTTTGCCTTTGCGATACTCTGCATCGGGGCAAAATTGCAAGAGATATTGGCGAGCAATCAGGCGGTAAACATTGCGTTCACTTTCGGTTAAATTTACATTACCTTGTCGTGCCGTGGGGATAATCGCGTGGTGAGCTTCAACTTTGCTGTCATTCCAACAGCGATTTTTACGGTTTGAATCAATTGCTTCTGGCTTTTCGGTATATTCGGTTAAATGATGCGAAATAGCCGCCATCACTTTATGCCGATCCGCATAATGCTCATTCGGCAAATAGCGATTATCTGAACGGGGATAAGTGATCAGTTTATGTGTTTCGTACAGTTTTTGACAAATATCCAGTACGGCTTGAGCTGACAAACCGTGACGACGTGCCGCATCAATTTGTAACGCAGAGAGCGAATAAGGCAAGGGCGCTGTTTCATTTTCCATTTTATCTTGATAATCCACCACCTTTGCAGGCTGATTGGTAATGCGTTTGACCACATTTTCAGCCAGCGGACGAGAAAGCACACGCCCTTCTTCATCTTGATAATCTTCGCACGCTTTACTTGGTTGCCATTGAGCTTTAAATTGTTCTTGCGTTTCTGGCACGACGACATGGGCAAGCACTTCAAAATAGTCTTTTGGCACAAAATGCTCAATTTCTAAATCACGGCGAACGATTAAGCCTAACACGGGTGTTTGTACCCTGCCTACCGATAACACGCCGCTATAACCTGCCCAACGCCCTTGCAAGGTATAGGCTCGAGTCATATTAATTCCATACAGCCAATCGGCTCTCGCACGAGCCAAAGCTGACGTTGCAAGCGGGATAAAATCTCGATTATTTTGCAATTTTTCAATCGCTTTTTTCACCGCATTAGGGTTCAGATCGCTGATTAAACAGCGTTGGATTTGGTTGCGTTTTTCGCTTTCCAAATTGAGATAGCCGAATACTTCGTCCACCAAAAGCTGCCCTTCTCTATCAGGGTCGCCAGCGTGGATAATTTGGTCTGCTTGTTTGATGAGTTTTTCAACCACTTTAAACTGTTTAAGCGTTTCTTTTTTGGGAATGAGCTTCCATTGGCTTGGCACAATCGGCAAATGCTCCATTCGCCACAGTTTAAAGCGTTCATCGTAGGCATCTGGCTCGGCTTGTTCAAGTAAATGGCCGATACACCAAGTTACCGTATCCCCTTCGCCACACTGAATAAAGCCATCACCTCTGGTGTGTGGTTTCGGTAAAACATCGGCAATCGCCCGCCCAAGACTAGGTTTTTCAGCAATAAATAGACGCATAGGTAATTTCAATAAACATAAATTTGCAAATTTTAAGCGAATTTTGACCGCTTGTATTTAAGAAAGGGGGCAATGCCCCACATTATGGATTAATTTAGCCCACGTTCAGAAAGCAACATTTGGCATTGTGCAGGTGGTTGAGGTAGTGTTTTAGATTTTGGTGTGCTGCTTGGTTTAGCTGGTTCAAACCAAGAATAAAGTTCTGCGCCACAACCATCACCAGTTGGCACTGGCGCTTGGTTTTCACAATGTGGTGCATCTGCTGGGCAGCGTAAACGAACGTGGAAGTGAGAATCGTGATAATACCAAGGGCGGATTTTGCGTAGCCATTCACGATCTTGCCCTGCGGTTGAGCAAAGCTGCACTTTAATTGCGGGGTTTACGAAGATACGATCAACTTGCGGATCTTGCGCAGCTATTTTAATTAATTTGGCGTGCTCTGGCTTCCAATTTGAATTAATCACTTGCTTTTCACGATCAACAACAAGCAAACCTAATCCATCTGGTTTTGCGGCGGTTTTATCGTCCATAGGCCCGAAACGTAACCAAACATCTGCATCAAGCCCTGTTTGGTGACTGGCGTGTCCTGATGAGAAACGTCCGCCTGCGGCCATACCCATATCCCCAATTAAAATAGGCGGTAACCCCGCTTGTTTTGCTTTTTTTCCGAGGTTTTGTAGGTACGCTAATAAATTGGGATGACCATAATAGCGGTTACGTTGATAACGAATAACTTGATAGCCTTCGCCTTTTAATTCGAGTGGTTGAGCGCCAATAATACAGCCATTGCTGTAGCCACCGATAGATTGTGCTTTACCCGCTACTGGAGTGTTAATACTTTCCCACGGGGTGGCAAAACTAGAAAAAGAATATATTGCAAGCGAAGAAGCTAAGGCAAGTTTGAGTAATTTCATTGAAAGTCCTTTTTAAAACCGTGACTGTTAATAGACTACATTCTAGTAAAAGGGTTCACTAAAAGCAAAAAGCCTATTATTTAGGCAGGCATATCTTTTTTATAAAATGTTGTTTGACAGAATAGCAATAAAACGTTATTTCTATGCACGTTTTTTATTTTGGGAAGTATCCCAAAGTGAAAAAAAGTTATAATGCGAATTATAGCGGGAGAGGCGCAACACTCAGGCAACTTATTTTAGGTAACTAGGCCGTTTGAGAATAAGTGATGGGAGTGATTGCCGAGGTGTGAATTCACTAGATCAGGAATGAACATCGGCTAAGCAGGTTGAATCCTATTAGCTGTCGTTTAAATCGGTTTCAAGCCGTTTGAATGGAGTGCTCTTAAAGTTCTCAACAAACCCAAAAGTAACTCATCACAATTTCCTATCTCAAATTTCGACCTCTAATTTTGTAAACACATTTTATTTTTATAGGAAATTCTTATTATGTCTCATCTTTCTGTTGCAAAATTTGGTGGTACTAGCGTTGCAAACTTTGATGCAATGACTCTTTGTGCAAATATTGTTACTCAAGATCCCAATACCAAAGTTGTGGTACTCTCGGCATCTGCTGGTGTAACCAATTATTTAGTTGAATTGGCAAACGGTTGCGAATTGGCTCGTCGTGAAGAAATTCTTGATGCAGTTCGCACAATTCAATACAACATTATTGAACAATTACAGCAAAAAGACGCTATTTCTGCAGAAATTGATGCGCTTTTAGAACATGTTGCCGCATTAGCAGAATCTGCCAGTCTTGCAACATCCGCTGCATTAACGGATGAGTTAATTTGCCATGGTGAAATGATGTCCACCAAAATTTTTACACAATTATTAAATGAACGTCATTTCCCTGCAGTTTGGGTGGATGTGCGTGACGTTGTTGCGACAAATAACCACTATGGCAAGGCTGCTCCAAATGATGCTAAAACCCAACAGCAATCTGATGCGGTGATTAAGCCATTAATTGAGAGCGGTAAAATTGTGATCACTCAAGGGTTTATCGGGCGCGATGATGAAGGTAAAACAACGACATTAGGTCGTGGCGGTAGCGACTATTCAGCCGCACTATTAGCAGAAGTATTGAATGCCAACGATGTGTTAATTTGGACAGACGTGCCAGGTATTTACACCACTGACCCTCGCGTTGTGCCACAAGCAAAACGTATTGATACGATGGCATTTAATGAGGCGGCAGAAATGGCAACGTTTGGTGCGAAAGTATTACACCCATCAACATTACTCCCAGCAGTGCGTAGCAATATCCCTGTTTATGTGGGCTCAAGCAAAGCACCAGAGCAAGGCGGTACTTGGGTAACCCGTGATCCGCAACCACGCCCAACATTCCGTGCATTAGCGTTACGCCGTAATCAAGTATTACTCACGCTTTCAAGCCTAAGTATGTTGCACGCACAAGGTTTCTTAGCAAAAGTCTTTGCTATTTTAGCAAACCATAAAATTTCAGTTGATGTGGTTACCACTTCTGAAGTAAGTGTTGCATTAACATTAGATAAAACAGGCTCTGCTTCTTCAGGTGCAGACATGCTTTCACCTGAATTATTGGAAGAATTGCGTCAATATTGCCATGTACAAGTTGAAAGTGATTTAGCTTTAGTCGCCATTATTGGCAATAACTTACACACACAATCAGGTATTGCTAAACAGTTATTTGAAACATTAGCTCCGTATAATGTGCGTTTAATTAGCTACGGTGCAAGCACCAACAACGTTTGTACCCTTGTAAAAATGGAAGAAGCAGATGATGTGATTCGTGCATTACACGCTGCGCTATTTGAATAATCTATAAAAGATGAAAAGGACAGCTTTATGCTGTCCTTTCTTTTTGCACTTTTTCCAGTAAATTCTACCGCTTGTGTGGTAATTTCTGCCAAGTAACTTCATTGCGCAGGTAAATAGGCTCAATATCTAACGCTGACTGCGTATTGCCTACTTTGATTGCTAATTCTGCCAGTGGCAACATAAAACGAGCGGATGGCAAAGTGATTTCACTCACTGAAACAGCTAGATTCGCTTGGGCAAATTGCGGATAAGCCGCCCAACCTGTACCGACAATAGTCGGTTTGCGATCTTGTTGGATCTGTTCAATCGCTTTTTCTGGAGAGCAAACTTGCTCTGTGATAATTTCATGCCAGCCATTATCATCTCTTGAAAATTGAGCAAAATAGACCTCATTCATTCTTGCATCAATCAGCGCAACAACTTCCTTTACCCCTAATTGTTGATAAGCCTGCTCTGCCATGGTCATAAGATTAGAGACCGCAACAACAGGTAATTCCGCCCCGAGTGCCAAACCTTGTGCAATGCCCACGCCAACACGCACGCCAGTGAAACTACCTGGTCCACGTCCAAAAGCAAGATAATCTACATTTTTCAGGCTGATATGTTGAGTTTTGAGTAGCTCATCAACCATCGGTAAAATACGTTGCGTGTGGGTTCTTGGGCTGAGTTCGTCTGTGTGAGTAATTTGGTTTTGATATTGTAATGCAACAGAACAGGCTTCAGTTGCAGTGTCTAGAGCGAGAATGGTTGGTTTCATCTTTCATCTTCTAATTTAAATAAACTAAGGGCGAATATGATTCGCCCCTACGGTTTCGTTAATCGTTTTATAGGGCAAATTACCTCCGCCTTTGATACGATTTTTGTTTTAGGGAAAATGCAATCCCAATATTTTAACACTTTATTTTGCAGAATTTCTGCGTTTTTCCACCGCTTCAGCGAGTTCAAATAGCACTTTTTCACTGTCTTCCCAACCGATACAGCTGTCGGTAATACTTTGCCCGTAGGTTAGGATTTTACCTTCTTCTAAATCTTGTCTGCCTTCAACTAAGTGGCTTTCAATCATTACCCCCGAGATCAAGTGTGATCCGTTTGCAATTTGAGCAGCAACATCGTGGCATACGTCTAATTGACGCTTGTATTGTTTTTGGCTATTGGCGTGGCTGAAGTCAATCGTCACGTGTGGGCGACGACCTGATTTTTCGATGTCCGCACATACTTTTTTCACACTTTCTTCATCATAGTTTGTACCGTTGTCACCACCACGTAAAATAATGTGGCAGTCTGGATTTCCTGCGGTTGATACAATCGCAGAATGTCCAAATTTAGTTACAGATAAGAAATGGTGTGGCGCTTCTGCTGCACCAATGGCATCTAACGCAATTTTTACGCCACCATTAGTAGCATTTTTAAAGCCTACCGCACAAGATAAGCCAGAAGCTAATTCACGGTGAACTTGTGATTCTGTCGTTCTTGCTCCAATCGCTCCCCAACTCATAAAATCTGCCATATATTGTGGGGTAATCATATCTAAAAACTCACCGGCAGCAGGAACGCCTAAATCATTAATATCTGAAAGCACTTTGCGAGCAATACGTAAACCATCATTTAAAGCATAGGTTTCGTTTAAATAAGGATCGTTGATTAACCCTTTCCAACCAACGGTAGTACGCGGCTTTTCAAAATAAACACGCATCACTACTTCTAAGTTTTGATTGATTTTAGACAGGTTACGCATCGCTTTAATTTTATGTGCATATTCTAAAGCTGCTTTAGGATCATGAATAGAACAAGGTCCAATTACGACCAATAAACGCTCATCTTTGCCGTGTAAGATATTGTGAATAGCATTGCGTGTATCTGCGACAGTTTGTGCCGCAATGTCGCTCACGGGGAAGCGCTCTAATAACGCGACAGGAGGAAGTAATTCTTCAATCTTGCTAATGCGTAAATCATCATTTTTGCTTTTGTACATTGTGTTGCTCTCTTATTGTTAGGTAATCTAAATAGTGCTAGTTAAGCTATAAGAATTTCTAATGGATGTCAAACCGTTTGCACTACTAAAGTAGTACAAACGGTTTGAGTGAAGTTTTAGTAAGCAGCAAAGGTATTGCAGACGCTCGGGTTACCAGAATATAAGCCTTTTCTGAACCATTCTAATCGTTGTTTGGATGAGCCGTGCGTAAAGCTATCAGGAATAATTCTCCCTGTACTTTGTTGCTGTAAACGGTCATCGCCAACGGCTTGAGCCGCAACGAAGGCTTCTTCTACATCACCTTCATCTAATCTGCCCTCTTTCTGAATCTGATGCCCCCATACGCCGGCAAAGCAGTCTGCTTGCAGCTCTACCATCACGGATATTTTGTTCGCCTCTGCTTTGCTTCTGGCGTTACGTTGTGCTTGTTGAGTTTGTTGTGAAATCCCTAATTGATTTTGGATATGGTGCCCCACTTCATGAGCAATCACATATGAAAACGCAAAATCACCACCGGCACGCATTTTTGAACGCATATCATCATAGAAGGAAAGATCGATATAGATCCGTTCATCTGCAGGACAGTAAAATGGCCCCATTGCAGCTTGCCCTGTTCCACAAGCTGTTGCCTCAACCCCAGTATAAAGAACCAGCTTAGGCTGACGATAACTCATTCCATTTTGACGGAAATAATTCCCCCAAGTATCTTCCATATTACCTAATACTTGACGTGATAATTTCTCTAAATGCTCCTCTTCAGCTTGTGATAGACGAGAATTTGACGTCTGCTGATAACTTACATCATTACCCAATCCAACAATCCCCGATAAGTCTACCCCATAATAAGCCCCTACCAATACAATTAAAAGGCTAAGAATACCACCTTTCTTCCGTCCTGAAACAAATGAACCACCACTACGGCTCTTACGGCGATCTATCACATTATTACTTTCTCTTTGTCCATCTAAACGCATAATCTGCTCCTATTATTCTAAAATATGAAGACCGAATAGTTCATCAATGGCAAAAATGATGAACAATACAACTATTACAACTAATTTGAACAACATCAGAAGCTGATAGCCTTGAAATAATTTTTGAGTAGTAGCTCTAATTATTGAGCATATTTTCTTTATATATACTACCCAAAGATTTTCGTAGGTTTTAACAAGTTTCCCCTTGTTCTCTTTTTTGTTCAAAGAACATTTTCCCCTATCTTGCAAGCACTTCTCGCTTACCTCGGCTATCAGGTGCAGAGAGAATGCCCTGCTCTTCAAGCTGGTCGATAATGCGTGCCGCACGGTTAAAGCCTAGTGAGAAACGACGTTGGATACCGCTAATTGAGGTTGCTCCTCCGTCAATCATAAACTGAGCGATCTCATCAAATAGTGGATCGACCTCATCATTTTCGTTTCGTTCTCCGCTACTCTCGCCCTCATCTCTAGAGGCAACAATGCTTTCGATATAATCAGGTTTACCTCTTGCTCGCCAGTTATCCGCCACACGTTGCACTTCATCATCGGTCATAAATGCCCCGTGAACACGCATAATTTCAGGGCTACCTGAGGCAGAATAAAGCATATCGCCCCGTCCGAGTAAACTTTCCGCACCTCCTGCATCGAGGATTGTACGGGAGTCAATTTGGCTTGCCACCGTAAAAGCAATACGGCTTGGAATGTTTGCTTTAATCACACCTGTAATGACATCGGTTGATGGTCGTTGAGTCGCGAGGATTAAATGAATCCCCACTGCACGGGCTTTTTGGGCAATACGCATAATATGATCTTCAACTTGCTTGCCCGCGGACATCATTAAATCGGCAAACTCATCAACAACTAGCACAATATAGCTCATTTTCTCAAGCGGTGGTGGTAGCGCATCCATGGTATCACCAGGTTTCCATAATGGATTTGGAATAGGATAACCATACTCTTCATCCGCTTGGCGAATCTTCTCATTATAGCCTTCAATATTACGTACACTTAAACTGCTTAAAAGTAGATAACGGCGTTCCATTTCTTCCACTGCCCAGCGCAACGCATTCTCGGCTTTTTTCATATCTGTTACAACAGGCGTAAGCAAGTGTGGAATATCGTTATAAATAGAAAGTTCAACCACTTTTGGATCTATCATAATGAAACGTACTTGATCAGGAGAGAGTTTAAACAATAAACTCAAGATCATTGTATTTACGCCTACAGATTTACCACCACCTGTTTGCCCTGCTACGAGCAAGTGTGGCATTTTTGCCATATCAACAACCACAGGTTTACCACTAATATCTTTACCCAATGCCATTGGTAAGGTAAAACGGCTATTGCGGAATTCTTCACTATCTAAGACTTCGCGTAACCAGACTGTTTCACGATGACGGTTTGGCGCTTCAATGCCCATATAAGGCTTACCTGCAACCTTTTCGGTAATGCGGATAGCACTAAACATTAAGGCTCGGGCAAGATCATTTTCTAAACGTGTGATTTTTGCCGCAATCGTGCCTGCCGCTGGTTGAATTTCATAGCGAGTAACAACAGGGCCTACTAGCACATCTTCTACTGTGGCTTTGACTCGGAAATTTGCTAATTCTTGTTCAATGCGTTGCGACATTTCACGAATTTCTTGTTCGGTAATCTGCTGTTTTTCTGCAGGGTGTGCTGTGAGCAAATCTAATGTCGGTAATGGTGTGGTGGGTTTTTGCGTATTCTGTTTTTTCTGCAATAATGGGTGTACTAAACTTGTCCCGTATCCTCCATTTGGATAGCTGGATTTGTTAGCTGTTTCAATCGATTTCTCAGCTTCTGCAGCAAATGGCTTTACTTGGGGTAATTTCTCTTGCCATTCTTCTTCATCGTTTTGCGCAACTTCGCGTAAAATTGCAATGCGTTCATCTGCCGTTTGTTCTTCTAATGGGCGAACATGCACTTTGGGGATTGGCTGCATGAATTCGGGTTCTTCCACAACTTCAGGTGTTGCAAACATCTCTACAGGAACATTCACCTGCAGGTTTGCTTCTTCTAGTGATTGTGGTTTTGTTATCTTTTCCACCTCTTCTGCCGCTGCTACTGGCTGATTTTGCTGTGAATTTAGGCGAATTGTTGGCATGATGACCGATTCGAATGCGAGATCTGCATCTATTTCATCATTCCTATTTTCTACACTGTGTGTGAAAATTGCATCATCTTCTCCCATTTCTACATTTACTTTTGGTAAATCTTGCGCACGGCTTGTATCAAACTGGGTAATATCTGTTAGGCTATCATCGTTGATTTGTGCGGGGACTACTGATGATTTTAAGCCGCTAATTTTAGGGCGCACGAAGTGAGAGATATCTGTCAGTTGCTGGTTTTCTACGTTATTCGTTGCATTTTCTTCTCTTTCTTTATCAATATTAGAGGCTGCTAACTCTGCGACTGACTCTGATGGCTTTGCAAGATTTTCGCCATTTTCAACCGCTTGTTCAGAGGAAGATGAAACCGTTTCCTCGGTTTTACTCTCTTTGTCATTTAAGATCCATTCGTATAAGCGGCTAGCAAGTTGTAATAGCACCTGCCCAGAGCAAAAATAAAAGCCGATAGAGGTAAAAAGCATACCTAGAAATAGCACGGCAAATTGACCAAAGCCATTGCCAAGTCCTTGCTCGAATAGACCTCCAATAAAACCACCAGATAAATAATAGGCTGAATTAGGTAAAATAACATGTGCTAAAGCGCTTAACCCAATCATTAGTAAACTAAAACTGGCAAGCCATAAGCTAATAGATTTCCAAGTTAATTGTGGGCTTAACCCTAAAACAAGCGCATAAGCAGCGCTAAAACTGAGTACCAGTGGCGCAATAACGGCGACTTTACCAAACATTGCCAATAGCAAATCGGTCAGCCAAGCCCCTAAGATACCGGTTTTATTTAACACAGTATGTGTGGCACTGCTGGCAACCGACCATGCATTATCAAGTGGACTATAGCTCGCCCATGCGATAATTAAATAGATGCCAAATGCAATGGTTAGAAAAAGGGCGAGTTTGATTAAATTTTCTTGTCCTTTTAACACGACTTATCCTTATTTTAATAGCAAATAGTTGGTCTGTTTTACTTCTTCCATTACCACATAGGTACGGGTGTCATTTACTCCCGGCAAGCGTAGCAGTGTTGTTCCTAGTAGCTTCCGATATGCAGACATATCGGCTACACGTGTTTTAAGTAAATAGTCGAAATCCCCTGAAACAAGATGGCATTCTTGAATTTCATCGAGTTGTTGTACTGCACGGTTGAACTCTTCAAATACATCGGGTTTGCCTCTGACCAACGTAATTTCAACAATAACAAGTAATGGCGCATCTAGTAACTCTGGATTTAATAACGCCCGATACCCCATGATGACATTTTGTTTTTCTAAGCGCTTCACTCTTTCTAAGCAAGGTGTTGGCGATAATCCCACACGTTTAGAAAGTTCGATATTTGAGATTTTACCGTTACGTTGTAATTCACTTAGGATTTTGAGATCGATAGCATCTAATGCTTTCGGTAGTTTTTTATTTTCCATAACAACACCTTTTCAGAGATTTGTACTAATACTATTGTAGCTTGTTCCAGCAACTTGGTCTAAGGCTTTATTTGAATTATTAGCAGATGCTAAAGCAAAGCGGTCGATTTTGCAGATTTTTTTGCAAATTCGACCGCTTGCTATCTTTACGACTATTAACCCACGACTTTAGGTAATAATCCCGCCTCAATTAAGAATGGTACATTGATAATAATTAAGCCTAAGACGAGCGCAAGAATCAGTGCAATTGAGCCTCCTGCAACACGGTATGGCATATCCGGATAACGTTTTCTTGCTACCCATACCATTGCGACAGGCAATACTAATCCGTAGAAAGTAAACATTTGACCAGCATAGCTTAATACAGCTAAGAAATCGCGATAGAACAAGGCAAATGCAAGTACCGGCACGAATGTTAATAGACCTAATACAATGCGATTTGCTTTCACATTTACGCGTTTTAATAAATCATCTAAGCAATCAAAAAGCGAAAGCGAAACCCCTAAGAATGAGGTAATTAACGCAAGTGCAGAGAAAATACGTACGGAACCACTAATAAAACTGCTGCCCGTTGCTTGGAATGTTGCTTCTACTAAGCCATTTAGTGTTGGATCTTTGCGGATAATTTCAACAAATTGCATTTGGCTAAAGACTCCGTGAGTTGCCATTTGCCATAAAATATAAGCAACTAATGGAATGGCTGTACCTGCAATGATTGCAAAGCGTAAGCGGCGAACATCGCCATCTAAATATTTATTGATGCTTGGAATCGCGACATGGAAGCCGAAAGAGGTAAAGAAAACAGGGCTAGCCGAAATAATTAAAAAATGATGTAACGGCATTGCACCTAAATTTTCAAGGGTGACTTTTGGCAGCATCGTGAATAATACTAGAGCAAATGCAATTAACTTACCGATAAAGAGTAAACGTGTAACACCATCTACTGCGCCAGTGCCGACTGTCACTGCAATAGCAAAGACGGTTACAAAGCCAATAATTGCAATTTTTTCGGCATTTTCACCAGCAAACTCAAGGAATGGTGCAAGTAGATTTCCACCGCCAAGAGAATAGACGGTTAAAATTGCGTACATAAAAATAACCAGCGACAAGGTAGCCAGTACGCGCCCTGCGATACCAAAATATTCTTCTGCGAGTGTTGCAATACCCGAATCAGTAGCGGGAGCACGTTGATAAAGCTCAACAAATAATAATGCGCTATATGAAAGCAATAACCAAAGAACAATCAATAATGTTAATGTCATACCAAAGCCCATTTCAGCAGAGGTAAGTGGCATAGCTAACATTCCTGCCCCAATCGTAGTCCCTGCAACAATTAAGGTACTACCCAACGTTTTATTTTGCATGGTGAAATTTCCTAATTAAAAAACAGTGGAAGCATTCTATCAGAACTGCAAATTAAGTTGTAATTTATTTTTTACAATGTAAAGTCGATTGCACAATTATTGTATAGCGCTTAAATAAAAAAACCGAGAATGTGTTTACACTCTCGGCTTTTAACTACGTTATATGTTAATGGCCAGGATTGGTCAGATTGTCGAAATCATCAGCTGTTTTCGGTTCATCTTCCATTTTAGTTGTATCTGATGGTGGTGGATTATTATCACCTTTATCATTCCAACCCGCTGGATCACCAACAGGTCGGCGGGCCATCAAATCATCAATTTGTTTACGATCAAGAGTTTCATACTTGATTAACGCAGCCTTCATTGCGTGCAAAATATCAATATTATCCTCTAAAGTTTGTTTTGCACGAGCATAATTACGGTCAATAATTTTTCGCATTTCTTGGTCGATTAATTTTTGGCTATCTTCAGATACGCCTTTAATTGCGCCCATGCCATCTTCATTTTGATAAAATAATGGTCCAAGCTCTTTCGAGAAGCCCCACTGAGTAACCATTGCGCGTGCAATTTGAGTTGCTCGGTGAATATCAGATGACGCTCCTGTCGTGATTTTATCTTCGCCAAAAATAAGCCCTTCCGCGATACGCCCTGCAAATAAGGTGGAAAGTTGGCTTTCCAGCTTAGTAAAGGTTTCGCTAACACGGTCACCTTCCGGTAAGAATTGAGCGAAGCCTAATGCTTGACCACGCGGAACAATCGTTACTTTATTAAGAGGATCGTGTTCAGGCATCAAATAACCCACAATTACGTGTCCTGCTTCGTGGTATGCCGTATTTTCAATCTCGCGTTCGGTCATGGTATTAGAACGGCGTTCTGGCCCCATATTGATTTTATCGCGAGCCTTTTCAAAATCATTCATGGTAACGACTTTCTGATTCGCTCTTGCTGCGAATAACGCCGCTTCATTCACTAAGTTAGCTAGCTGTGCACCAGAGTATCCTGGTGTTCCACGAGCAACCAGCATAGGATCAACATCAGGTGCAAGCGGTACTTTTTTCATGTGAACTTGCAAAATTTGTTCACGTCCTTTTACATTTGGTAAATCAACTGTGACTTGACGGTCAAAACGCCCTGGGCGAGTTAAAGCGTTATCCAAAACATCTGCACGGTTAGTCGCAGCAATGATGATAATCCCCTCTGAGCCTTCAAAACCATCCATTTCAACTAGCATCTGATTGAGGGTTTGTTCACGTTCATCGTGTCCTCCGCTAAAACCAGCGCCACCACGCTTGCGACCAACGGCATCAATTTCATCAATAAAAATGATACAAGGGGCATTTTTCTTAGCTTGGTCAAAGAGATCTCGTACACGCGATGCACCAACGCCGACAAACATTTCTACAAAATCTGAACCTGCCATTGTAAAGAATGGTACTTTCGCTTCCCCTGCGATCGCTTTTGCTAATAATGTTTTCCCTGTTCCTGGTGGACCTACCATTAACACACCTTTGGGAATTTTACCGCCCAGTTTTTGGAATTTGCTTGGATCCCGCAAAAATTCCACAATTTCAGCAACTTCCTCTTTAGCCTCATCGCAACCGGCAACATCTGCAAAGCTTGTTTTAACTTGATCTGGTGCAAGCATTTTAGCTTTACTTTTACCAAAACCCATGGCACCACCACGCCCTCCACCTTGCATTTGACGCATATAAAACATCCAAAAGCCGATTAGCATCAGCATTGGAAACCATGAAATCAAAATTTGTGAGAGTAAGCTACGGCGCTCAGCGGGTTCTCCAACAACAGTGACATTTTTATTAAGGAGATCATTAAGTAAATCACGATCATAAATTGGCATCACTGTTTGGTATTCTGAGCCATTATTGCGGGTGACAGAAATCACTTCGTCATTATTTTTGAAATTGACGGCTTTAACACGATTCTCTTTTACATCGTTAATAAATGCTGAATATTCAACTTTATTAGTATTGGAGAAAGTGTCGTTAAATCCTTGGAAAGAAGTCATCAGCACGACGCCGATCACTACCCACAGCAGGATATTTTTGAATAAGTCGTTCAAGGGTTTTCCTCTTTTTTAATAAAAATCTATGCAAGGGTACTATAAATTGCCATCGTTTGCCATATTCATAGCATTCGGCAAAAACTATCAACTAGCCTTTATAGCCTGTCGCCACAATATAAACTTCACGTGAGCGATCGCGTGAAGCTTCAGGTTTACGCACTTTTACACTACTAAATAGAGAGCGAATTTCCCGCAAATATTCATCAAAGCCTTCACCTTGGAATACCTTTACGACAAAACTCCCTTTAGGGGCGAGTACTTGACGACACATATCTAGTGCTAATTCAACTAAATACATTGCACGCGGGATATCTACTGATGGCATACCACTAAAGTTGGGTGCCATATCTGACATGACAACATCGACTTTTTCTTCACCCACTCGTTCTAAAAGCGCATTTAATACACTCTCTTCACGGAAATCGCCCTGAAGAAAATCAACACCAACAATAGGATTCATGTCTAGAATATCACAAGCAATCACACGTCCTTTACTACCAATCTGGGTCACTACGTATTGTGACCACCCACCCGGTGCTGCACCAAGATCGACCACTGTCATTCCATGTTTAAACAAACGGTCGGTTTGCTGGATTTCATCTAATTTAAAATAAGCACGAGAACGCAATTTCTGCTTATGTGCCTTTTGTACAAACTGATCTTTAAAATGTTCTGCAAGCCAACGAGAGGAACTTGCACTGCGTTTTCTACCCATTTCTTTATTCCGTTACCCAAAATGTTGCTTATGATAAGGCTGAAATCCTTAATTTCAAGTTAAAGCCGATAAAAAAGCTTGTGTAGTGCGATTTTTGCAAAAAACTCGTCCGATCACACCGCTTGTATTTGCTCGAATAGACGAGTTTTCGCTATAATCCCACCGTTTTGCCTTTGGGCATTGATTTATTTTTATAGAAGGAATTAATTATGAGCTTTTTAGCAGGTAAACGTATTTTAATCACTGGCTTAGCCAGCAACCGTTCTATTGCTTACGGCATTGCCAAAGCAATGAAAGCACAAGGTGCAGAGCTGGCTTTCACCTACTTAAATGATAAATTGAAAGCTCGCGTGGAAGAATTTGCAACTGAATTTGGTTCAGACATTGTTTTACCAATGGATGTGGCATTTGATGATAGCATCACGAATTGTTTTGCTGAACTTAGCAAAAAATGGGAAAAATTTGATGGTTTTGTGCATTCTATCGGCTTTGCTCCTGGCGATCAGCTCGATGGCGATTATGTAAACGCTGCAACCCGCGAAGGTTTCCGTATTGCGCACGATATTAGTGCATATAGTTTTGTAGCAATGGCACAAGCTGCTCGCCCATACTTAAATCCAAATTCGGCACTTTTAACGCTGTCTTATTTAGGTGCAGAACGTGCAATTCCAAACTACAATGTAATGTGCTTGGCAAAAGCGTCTCTTGAAGCAGCAACTCGTGTGATGGCTGCCGATATGGGGAAAGATGGTATTCGTGTCAATGCGATTTCCGCAGGCCCAATCCGCACTCTTGCTGCAAGTGGTATCAAAGACTTCAAGAAAATGTTGTCTAGCTTTGAAAAAACTGCTCCATTACGCCGTTGTGTAACCATTGATGATGTGGGTAATTCTGCGGCATTCCTATGTTCTGATTTAGCAGGCGGTATCACTGGCGAAGTCGTACACGTTGATGCTGGTTATAGCACAGTAGCGATGGGTGATATTGAATAATCCATAAAAAATGGTCGTTTTAACAAGCTCAACGACCATTTTTATTTCTACGATAGCAGAGCCTATCTGAGCTACATTTTTTATATTCGCGGTGGCTGAGCTTGTCGAAGCCACACTTCCCCATTTTAAATAACTTGGGGAATTTTTATTTTATCACTGATGAAACTATGTTCCAAAATAATCCCCTTTTAGCCCAGCTAAAACAACAAATTGAAGCGTCCAAAGAGTATGTGGAAGGCGTAGTAAAAGCATCTGACAAAGCTTATGGCTTTTTAGAGTGCGATAAAGAAAGCTTTTTTATCCCGCCTCCAGAAATGAAAAAGGTCATGCATGGCGATAGAGTAAAAGCTGTCGTTAAGCGTGAAGGCGATAAAGCACAGGTTGAAATTGACAGCCTTATTGAGCCTATGCTTGAGCGTTTTATTGCACAGGTGAAATTTAACAAAGACGGTAAATTACAACTTGCCGTAGATCATCCTAGCATTAACAATCGTATTGGGGCGAATGTGAATAAAAAAGTCAGCCAAGAACTCAAAGAAAATGATTGGGTGGTGGCACAACTTCGCACGCACCCTCTGCGTGATGATCGTTTTTTCTTTGCACAGATTACGCAATTTATTTGTGAAGCAAATGATAACTATGCCCCCTGGTGGGTAACACTAGCTCGCCACGAACAGCCTCGTGAACCGGTAAAAGGCGAAGCAAGTTATGAATTGCACGATGAATTAGATCGTGAGGATTTGACGCATCTTTATTTCACCACAATTGATAGCCCAAGTACGCAGGATATGGACGATGCACTCTATATTGAGCCAACCGATAACGGCTGGAAATTAGTCGTCGCCATTGCTGATCCAACAGCGTATATTCCTGAAAATTCTCGTTTAGAAAAAGATGCTCGGCAGCGTTGTTTTACTAATTACTTGCCGGGATTTAACATTCCGATGTTACCTCGTGAGCTTTCAGATGAACTTTGCTCGCTTGTGCCAAATGAAAAACGTCCTGCTCTCGTTGCTTTTATTGAAACGAATAAAGCAGGCGAGATTGTGGGTGAAACACGTTTTGTGTCTGCGTGGGTAAAATCGCATGATCGTTTGGCTTACAACGATGTATCGGATTTTATTGAGCAGCTAGAAAATAGTTGGCAGCCAGAAAGTCACGAAACTCGTCAACAAATTGAATGGTTACATCAATTTACCCTTGCCCGCATTGAATGGCGTAAACAAAATGCCTTACTTTTCAAAGAAAGTGGTGATTATTCGTTTGAATTAAATGAAGACGGTTCCGTGCGTGATATTCACGTAGATTTTCGCCGTATTGCCAATCAAATGATTGAAGAATCGATGATTCTTGCCAACATTTGCTGTGCGAAATATCTTGAACAATACGCTGGTACAGGGGTATTCAATACGCATAGTGGTTTTGATAGTAAAAATTTAGAGCCTGCTCGCAAATTCTTATTAGAGACACTGGCAGATGATGAAAATCGTGAAGCATTAAGTGAACGTTATGCCCCAGAGCGTTTAACTACACTTGATGGTTATTGCGAAATGCGTCGTGATATAGATGCGTATAGTGAACAGACTCAAACGAACTTTTTGGAGTTGCGTTTACGCCGTTATCTCACCTTTGCAGAGTTTAAAAACAGCGTAGCACCACATTTAGGCTTAGGGATCTCTCATTATGCGACTTGGACATCGCCAATTCGTAAATATGGTGATATGGTAAATCACCGCATCATTAAGCAAATTTTGGCGCAAAAATCACCGCTTGCAGTAGAAGAGAGCGTACTCGTTCGCTTACAAGAAGCACGTAAACAGAATCGTCTCGTTGAGCGTGATATTGCCGACTGGCTTTATGCTCGCTATCTTGAACCGATGGTAGAGAAAAATGTAGAGTTTGAGGGCGAAATTCACGACGTCTCTCGTGGCGGCTTGCGTGTGCGTGTGATTGAAAATGGTGCGTCTATTTTCGTTCCATTTTCTACCATTCATCCAAATAAAGATGAAGTACAATTTAGCCCAGAAGCCTTAGCTTTATTGATTAACGGTGAAAAAGCGTATCAAATTGGGCAAATGGTTAAGCTGAGATTAACCGAAGTACGATTGGAAACTCGCAGTATTGTCGGCGAATTATTGCTTTAGCTAATATAAACAAAGAAGGCTTTCATCTCTGAAAGCCTTCGTTTTCTTTAAAATTTCATTTCCATTCCTAAGATAAAGTTACGCCCCATTTGCGGCACAAATTGGTGGTAGGAGGTATGAATATAAACTGGCTGATTCAGCAGATTCGTACCGTTTAGGCTGATTTTGTAATCCAAATCTTTCCACTTATTACTATATGCCACACCGATATTTAACATCGTATTACCTTCCGTGATATATTCCAACTGGCTGGTACGGCGTTGAGTAAAGGTACGGATCAATTCTAAATCTCCTGACCAATTTGGGGTAAACTCCGCATTAAAACGAAAACCTAGTCGTACAGGAGGGGTTCGAGGCGTATTTTGATCAGCACGATAAATCAAATAATCTTCACCTGGTTTAGCATCTTTTGGTAAATAATCTTTAAATACGCTGTAATCGCTGTTTACCGTCAGTGGAGGTAAATTGGTCAGCCAGCCTCTTACCATATCACCAAAAATCGTGGCTTGGTATTTGTTGTTAAAGCGGTAGCTTGCCTCAGCTTCTATGCCGTAAAAACGGGCTTTTGCCTGGTTATAACGACGCATAAATAACTGATTTTCACGGAATAAATTTTCATTGTAAATGTAGTTTTTAAAGTGGTTGTAATAAACATTCACTTTGTACCCAACTCGCTCAGTTTGATAACCTAAGCCTAGTTCTACATTGTTAGATTGCTCTTTTTTCAAATCTTTATTGCCGTATTCAAACGAGTTAGTCGCAATATGCTGTCCATGATAATACAGCTCCATCGGCGTTGGGAAACGTTCGTTATGCGATGCAGTAAACGAAAGCTGATAATCTGGGTGGAAAAACCAATTTAGCGTACCGGAATAGGCATAAGCATTTTGGTTATAAGGAGACAGATCTGGCTCAACCTGTTTACCACCACTAATGCGATAATGATCCTGCAAGCGTTTGATTTCATTGCGATCGTATTCAATTTCAATCTTCTGCTTTTCTACTCGTCCAGCAAATTCAAGAGCAAAATTATCCCACATATATTGCTCAATACCGAACAGGCTCATCTGTTTATTCGTGTTTTCAACCAGCGGGAATTTCACTTCACGATCTTTCGGTGCATGCATGCTGCTCTTCTGAGTTTGGTACTGCACGCCCCATACACCGGTTAAACCATCTAGTGGTGCATGATAGATTTCCAAGCGGGCATTTTTGCCTCGATTTTTGAAAATATTGACCGGTTTGCCATAATCCTGATCTTTTTTCAGCTGTTTATGGTAGCGTGTTGCTAACACACCGGCATCTTTTTCGTCATGGTAATAATCGGCATCGGCGTAGCTTACTTTAATTTTATCAATACCTTTGAATGGCTGACGCAACTCGGCTTTTACATCAAATCGTTTGGATTCTAAATCAACCCATGGACCAGGGTGTGTATGGTCGTGATCGTGTCCGAATGGATTATCGTGACTGTGTGTACCATCTTCTGCATGATTAGTTCCACAGTGGAAATGCGGATTGCTCCCAATGTTTTCCTCGCCAATCAAATGCGGATAGAGATAGGTATAGGCGTATTTGTCCCGTTTATTGCCGTAAATATGACCAGTACAGAAATCGAATTTATGGTTATGCCCTGGTAAGCCATAGTTATCCCGCCGTTTACTGTATGACGCACCGATATAACCTTGCTCACCAACAAAGGACAATCCTAACGTACCGACTTTGGATTTATTATAAGTATCCGGTACATAGTTTAACCGTTCGCCTAAATTAATCCCTGGAACACGGTAGTTATCGCTGTGGCGGGTCAGCCCTTCGGCTCGCACCGCAATATGTTTGCCGATACCAAAGGTTGCTCCTAATGCACCGACTTTCTCTTTGGCAGCGGTATCAAAACGGCTATTGAGTTCCACTTCATAGCCCTTTTCTGGGATCTCAGTTGGAATGCGTTTATCTACCACATTCACAATCCCAGCCGGTGAACTGCTAGCATAAAGCAAGGTACTGGAACCACGCAAAATTTCTACCTGTTTAGCAAGCAATGAATCGGCAACCACCGCATGATCTGGCGATAGGTTTGACATATCAATCACATCCGAACCGTTTTGCAGAATACGAATTCTCGCGCCTTCTTGGCCACGGATAATTGGCTTACTCGCGCCACCGCCAAACGGGTTACTGTGTACACCTAACTCCGCTGCAAGCGCATTGCCCAGCGTTGCTGAGCGCTTTTTAAATTCCTTACCTGCAATAATTTTATCACTGACTTTCAGTAAGGTAACTTCACTTCCTTGCGAAATACTCGGTGTACTACCAACTACTGAAACTTCGTCTAACACTGCAACATCGTTATTGTTTGCCCAAACAAGCGGGCTAAATTGGGCTGAAATCAACACAGCTAGTAATTTTTTATTAAACAATTTTATTCTCCATAAAATAATTATGGTTAATAAGTTACTGCAAAATATGAGGCTTGACAATAATAACCATAAAAAAATTATATATTTTTATCTTTCCCCTCTTGCCAAGCAGGAAATATATCCATTAAAATTTTATGGATTTAACCTAACGGAGATAAAACATGCGTTCTACATTTAAACTTACTCTTGCCGCAATTGCGGTTTCTTTTGTGATTACTGGCTGTAAATCTAGCCATGGTCTATCTGTGGTAGCAAAAAATTCAGAGCCTCAACCAATTCAAATCACAAAGGAAAAGGATAAAAAGGAAGAATCGAATAAAGCCAATAACATTCCTGCTAAACCTGAGCAACCAAAACCGGTTACTCCAGCCGAAACACCAAAACAGCCAGAGCCCGTTGTTCCTACACCAGAAAAACCTGCTCAACCAGAAAAACCTGCTCAACCAGAACAACCCGCACAACCTGATATACCAAAGAATAAACCGTACGCTTCTGGTATTAATGAGGATAGCAAAGGCCAGGCATGGCGAGTTGTTGCATTAAGTCAGACAGGAAGTTTAGTTAATGTAAGTAGCGCAAGAGCAGATCATACGGATTACCACCTAAAAAGTGATAAATCACCACTTGGAGCCAGCCAAGAGTTTGGAGATACAGAATATAACTATTCTCTTGGTTTTGAATTAGGTCAAAATACTCAAGACAGTCGTTTTATTAAATCTCTTAACAATCGAGGCGATAACTACCTTGGCCTGCATCAAGGCAGCTATAAAGACTCTAGATTGGTTGGTAATAGCCAAGAAATTAGCTACCTCTACATCAATCAACCGTATTCTAGCTATGGTGCTCTTTTTACTGATGCCGAAAATAGTAATCTGTTCCACGTGCAACTAAAAACCGGTCGCGACAGTGATGGTATTTCTGAAGATAGCGGGGCTGGTAGTAATACTAATAGTGCCGAATATACGGTTTACACTTTACAAGGTAAAAATGGTAAATGGAATAATGAGCTACTGGGTGATGCTGAATATAAAGGTAATGTAATTGCCCGTGTGGAAAAACAGATCAATGGACAATCGGTAGTTGAGACACCTAAAATTGATGGTGATGTTACCCTTAGTCTGCATTTAGATAGTAAATGGGAAAACAGCACATTAACCGGTACAGTAAATAGTAACAGTGTAGGTAAAATTACTCTTGAACAAAGCAAGCTTGCACCAGCAGCTTTCCAGCCAACCTATGAAATTGGTTTCTACGGTACAGCTACCGCAGATAAACAAGATGATTTAGAAGGAGACTATTCAGTAAAATTAGTTGGACCAACTTTAAACGATGCTGTAGGGTCTATACAATTAGAAAAAGAAGATAATATAAAAGATAACGGCATAACTAAATATAACGCTGTATTTGGTGCAGTGAAAACTGAAAAATAGGCTCGCCATAGCTAAAAGGGCTGGTAACAGCCCTTTTCTTTTTCTAAGGATAAGAAATGAAGAAATTTCCATTACTGTTTTTTTTTCCGACATTACTCTTTGCTCAAGATCCCAATAGTACACCTAGCCAAATAGAACATATTGCTAAACCAACATCGGCACCCTTACAGCTTGCAGTGGAACAATCGTCTCGCCACATTTTTAACGAAGCTGAATTACGTGCTAATCAGGCATTAACCGAAAAATTACTCAGCCAAGCTATCTATACTCGCCAGCTCACTAATATGGAAAAACTGGTCACAATTTATCAAGATTTTGCCCATATTGACCCAATTTTATTGCGCTATGCTCAAGGTAAAATCGCGCTACTTAAAGGAAATTATTCACAAGCTATTCGAGAGTTTCGCACTATTCTTGCTAAACAACCTGAACTAAATACCGTACGAATTGAACTGGCAATTGCATTACTACATGATCAACAAACGAATGCGGCAAGTGAACAATTCGATAAAGCTAAAAGTGCCGAAAATCTACCTTATAAAGTGCAGCAACTGATTGAACAGTATCAGCAATATCTGGAGAAAAAACAAGCTTGGAAGTTCAATTTCTCTGCCCACTATGTACGGGATGGTAATATCAATAACACATCCAAACAAACTGAAATTGAGCATACCGGCTATGTGAAACAGCCTAACCTGTTACCACAAACTGCGCACGGAATTCACTATTCTTTTGGACTACAAAGAGATTTTAACCTACTTGGCTCGCATTACCTTAGTTTCGATAATCAAACGCAGGGGGAACTTTATTGGGATAATCATGACTACGATGAAATTACCAATCGCGCTTTGTTTGGCTATGCTTACAAAAAGTCACACCAAGCCACCCGCGTATTGCCATTTTATGAAAAACGCTGGAAACATCATCAATCAGAACGCTGGACAAACGGATTAAGGCTAGAACATGCGCATTGGCTTTCTTCTCGCTGGCAACTTGCTACTGCATTCGAGTATGGTAAAAAACGCTATTTCGACCAACACATTTACAATGGCAACTATAAACTTGCTTCAGCCACCCTACTCTGGCTACGTAATCCGCAACAATTTTTCTTTATTGGCACGGATTTCAACCGAGATAAAACCGTATTGAAACAACATAGTTCTGATACCAAAAGCTTACGTTTCGGCTGGCAGCAGGAATGGCAAACACTTGGATTATCAAGCCGCCTGACCCTTGCTTACACCGACAGACATTATAAAGACACTGCGGTGCTGGGTGGCAAACTTAATCTGGGTAAAATTCGCCATGATCGTGTGAACAGCATTAATCTTACCCTTTGGAAACGAGATTGGCATTGGTTCGGGTTTACACCCAAACTGCAACTTGGCTATGCTAAACATCATAGCAACTTACCAAGCCTATATGCTTACACGGATAAAAATGCGAATCTGATCATCGAAAGTCGCTTTTAACGCTTGCAAAGCCCTGTGCAAGCGGTCTAAGATCGCAAAAAATTTGCAAAATCGATCTCTTTAGGAAAATCTATGGCAACTTATATTATCGGTGACCTACATGGCTGCTTTGATGAATTTCAGGCAATTTTAGCTCAAGCTAAATTTAACCCAGAAGAAGATGAACTGTGGTTAACGGGTGATTTAGTTGCTCGAGGTGATAAATCACTCGAATGCTTACGTTTTGTTAAGAGCCTTGGTAAACAAGTCACCGTTGTATTAGGAAACCATGATCTACATCTCCTTGCAACACTTGAAGGCATCAAAAGAGTAAAACCCAAGGACAAAGTTGATCCGATTTTCCATGCACCAGACCGCACTGATTTGCAAAATTGGTTGCGAAATCAACCGCTTGTAGCACTGCACCCCATTCATCAATTTGTGTTAGTTCATGCGGGTATTAGTCCTGAATGGGATTTGGATACCGCGCTAAACTGTGCTAAGGAAGTAGAACATGTATTACAAAGCAATGATTATCCTGCATTACTTCAGCAAATGTACAGCAATAGCCCTGATCGTTGGTCACCAGAATTAACAGGGATAGAACGCTTGCGTTACACAATCAATGTTTGTACTCGAATGCGGTTTTGCTATGCCGACAAACGCTTAGACTTTGAATGCAAATTGCCAGTCGAACAAGCGCCTCAAGAATTAAAAGCATGGTTTGAGTTGGATAACCCTAAATTTCATCATCCTATCATATTTGGTCATTGGGCAAGTCTTATCGGCTATACAACGCCTAAACATATCTATGCGCTTGATACAGGTTGTGTATGGGGCAACTATTTAACAATGATTCGTTGGGAGGATAAGCAAATTTTTACACAAAAAAGACTCAATATGATTTAAAAACAAGCACTTAAAGCAAAAAACGAATCTGAATCTTGCTAATCTTAGTTTCATTCTCTATAATGCGCTTGTTTTCACTTCTTCAGTGCGACTATAGCTCAGTTGGTTAGAGCACCACCTTGACATGGTGGGGGTCACTGGTTCGAGTCCAGCTAGTCGCACCATTATCTTCTTATCTCTTCTAATGCATCCCTAAATTTATTTAGAAAATCATTAATTATATTTCGCTGTTCCTGTATTATTTTCTTTTCATTTGCTATACTTGCCAATATACATATGCAATAAAGAGAATCTATATGCTACATTTTTGTAATAAAACGGCAAAAACTACTGCAATTCCGATCTTGCTTTGCGACTTTTATAAAATTTCACACCGCTTGCAGTATCCTGTCGGCTCTCAATTTATCTATAGTACGCTAACACCTCGCAGTAATAAACTCGCGCCACATTTAGATCGTGTAGTACCCTTTGGTTTCCAAGCTTTCATCGAAAAGTATCTTATCCACTACTTTAATGAGAACTTTTTCTCACGCCAAGAGGCTGATGTTGTTCAGGAATATAGCGCATTTATTAAGCGTACACTAGGATTCATTGATGATGGTGCACATATTGCTGCACTCCACCGTTTAGGTTATTTGCCATTAAAAATTAAAGCGATTGCCGAAGGTTTAAGTGTCGGACTCAAAGTGCCTGTAATGACGATTGAAAATACTCATCCAGATTTTTTCTGGCTCACGAATTATTTAGAAACATTAATTAATGTTTCTTTATGGCAACCTATGGTTTCAGCTTCTATTGCTCGGCGTTATCGCTTAACATTAACTGAATTTGCACGCCAGACATGTGATGAGACAAACCATGTAGCATATCAATCACATGATTTCTCAATGCGTGGCATGAGTAGTTTAGAAAGTGCTGAAACGTCTGGAGCGGGGCATCTTACAGCCTTTGTCGGAACAGACACAATTCCAGCAATTTCCTATATTGAGCATTATTATGGTTGTAATCAACTCATCGGCACTTCTATTCCAGCTACGGAGCATTCTGTCATGAGTGCACACGGTCTTGATGAACTGCCGACATTTCGCTACTTAATGGCGCAGCATCCAGATTCTATGTTGTCGATTGTTGCTGATACCACTGATTTCTGGCACAACATTACGGTGAATCTGCCTATTTTAAAAGCTGAAATTCTAGCCCGCCCAGCACAGGCTAAAATTATTATTCGCCCAGATAGTGGAGACTCTTTCAAAATTATCTGTGGTGATCCTAATGCGGCCACAGAACACGAACGTAAAGGACTCATTGAGTGCTTATGGGATATTTTTGATGGGCATGTTAATCATAAAGGATATAAAGTACTTGATTCACATATCGGCGCTATCTATGGCGATGGGGTAAATTTTGCCAAGATGGTGCGTATTCTTGAAGGTTTAAAAGCCAAAGGCTTTGCCTCAGAAAATTTAGTTTTTGGCGTAGGCTCACTAACTTATCAAAACAATACGCGTGATACATTAGGCTTCGCGACGAAGGCAACCGCAATTACTATCAATGGACAAGAAAAAGCGATCTTTAAAGATCCAAAAACAGATAATGGGTTAAAAAAATCGCAAAAAGGTCGTGTAAAAGTGCTATCGCGTGATAGTTATATTGATGGATTAAATGCAAATAGCGATTTTAGTGATGATTTACTTGAAACCATCTTTGAGAATGGCAAATTACTAAAAAGAGTTACCTTCGAGCAGGTCCGAGCCAATTTGGCATTAGATTTTGCAGAAAAAATGGAAAACTTAAGCGCTTGTGAATAAAAATTTCATTGAAATTTCAGCAAAAAAATGAATAATAAGTTCTATTTAAACGCTGTCGCCAAAATACCTTATGTTATTTTGGCGATAATTTTTGCTATTAAGGACAGATATGAAACAAATCCCAATGACTGTGCGCGGTGCGCAGCAATTACGTGAAGAACTTGAATTTTTAAAAAATGTACGTCGCCCAGAGATTATTAAATCAATTGCAGAAGCTCGTGAACACGGCGATCTAAAAGAAAATGCCGAATACCATGCAGCTCGTGAGCAACAAGGTTTCTGTGAAGGACGAATTCAAGAAATTGAAGGTAAACTTGGCAACGCACAAATTATTGATGTCACCACTATGGCAAATACCGGCAAAATCATTTTTGGTGCAACCGTAACATTGATAAACAATGACACAGACGAAGAAGTTACCTATCGTATTGTTGGCGACGATGAAGCAAATATCAAAGAAGGGCTGATTTCAGTCAATTCTCCTATTGCGCGTGGTTTAGTTGGAAAAGAAATTGACGATACGGTCAATATTAAAACCCCTGGTGGTAATGTTGAACTGGATGTCATTGACGTACAATATATCTAAATAAGAAATCAGCCCGAGGGCTGATTTTTCATTTTATCGCAATCACTTCACTGATAATCTGCCCCTCAGCAAGCTTGCTGGTAATTTTCTCACCAATTTTAACCGCTTGTGTCGAAAGTAATGCCTTACCATGTTGATCTTGCGTTACCGAATAGCCTCTCGCTAAGATTTTTAATGGGCTCAATCCTTCCAATTTCACACATAGAGCTTGAAAAGCTTGCGCTCGTTGGCTGAAATGTCTTTGCATTGCAAAATCTAAACGTTGTTGCAGCTGGTTTGTTTGATGGTGATAGCCTGCTAATTGATAAGGCAATGGATTATTTTCCAAACGCTGTTGCAGGTTTTGCCAACATTGTTGCTTAGCTTGCCACACTTGCAGCAATCGCTTTTCTAATTGCTGATTTAATTGCACTAAACGCATTTGTTGGCTCGCTAAACGACGCTGAGGATGCTGATTCACCAATCGTTGAGTGAGGTTTTCTAACTGCCGTTTTCCTTGAGTGCTTTGCTGATAAATTGTTCGGACAGCTTGTTGCCGCATTTGCAATAAATACTGCTGATAAGCACTAATTTGACGTGTTGGATGCTGAGCGTTTAAGCGAAGCTGCAAGCGCTCAAATTGGGCTATTTTTTCTCCCCAGAGACAATCAAAAGCAAAGCTGGCTTTATCTAGTTGCTGCTGTAAACGACGAGCAAGCTCCATTTGATCACGACTAACGAGCTCCGCAGCGGCAGAAGGTGTAGGCGCTCTTAAATCGGCAACAAAATCGCAAATTGTCACATCGGTTTCGTGCCCTACTGCACTAATAATAGGAAGAGATGAGTGATAAACCGCATAAGCAACAACCTCTTCATTAAAACACCACAAATCTTCTAATGAACCGCCACCTCGCCCAACAATTAACACATCACACTCTTGACGTAGATTAGCAAGCTGAATCATCTCGGCTATTTCTTGAGCAGCTTCTTTACCTTGCACTAATGTGGGATAAATGACTACCTGCAAACTTGGATCACGCCGATTTAATACATTTAAAATATCCTGCAGGGCTGCCCCACTTGAGGAGGTTATAACCCCTACTCGTTTCACAAAATCAGGCAAAGGTTTTTTGTGTTCCTGAGCAAATAGCCCCTCCCCTGCCAATTTCATTTTAAGTTGTTCAAATTGCTGTTGGAGTAGCCCATCTCCCGCGGGTTGCATACTATCAATAATCACTTGATAATCCCCTCTTGGCTCATACAAGCTTACACTTGCACGCACAAGCACCTGCATACCATTTTGTACAGGGAAATTTACTCGCATATTTTTCATACGAAACATTGCACAGCGAACCTGAGCTTGTTCATCTTTCAAAGTTAAATACCAATGCCCAGAAACAGGCTTACTTAAATTGGAAACCTCGCCCATTAACCAAATTTGCCCAAGCTCCGATTCTAATAAATGACGAGCGGTATAGTTGAGTTGTGAAACCGTGAGAATAGTATTTTGCATAGCAGATAGGCGTGAAAAATAAAGCATGATAATACACGAATTCAGTAGAGCCGACAAAAGAGAATACTTAACCCCTAAGCACTTTTCAGGTAGTATGTTGCCAAATTTTCTCAATAAATGAATTATGCAACAATCTATCTCCCAATTTACCCATTTTGCCCGTATTTTAGGTTCACTCTTTTTCTATGAACCAAATGTGCCTCAGAATCAACCGCTTGTTATGCTATTTCAAAATAGCTCGTGGCAAGCAGATTGCGACTTTCTCCCCGAAAACAAGCGGGCAGAAATTCAACAAAATTTGCAAATGCAAAGCCTTGAACAACTTGATGAAGATTATCAAAAATTATTCATCGGCCCGAACCATTTGCCCGCACCACTTTGGGGATCGGTCTATTTAGATAAAGAAAGTGTAATTTTTGGCGATAGCTTGCTCGCATTGCGTGCCTTTCTGCAAGCACATCAAATCCATTTTTCGCTTAGCCAAAATGAACCTGAAGATCATATCGGTTTGATGTTTATGTTCACCGCTTATCTTGCCGAACAGCAACCTGAATTGCTCAAACCGTTTTTGCGTGACCATTTTCTCACGTGGGCATATCGCTTTTTTGAACTGTTTAATGCGGAAAACGTACCGTTTTATCGTGGATTGGGAATGCTTGGCGAAGCCTTATTGAAAGATTGGCAAAAAAAGCTAGAAATTGAACCGCTTGCCGTCAAACTTTATCGTTAAAATGAAAGACGAACGCTATTACAACGCCTATCTCACCCACAACCACATTTCACGGCGTGGCTTATTCCGTGCGTTGCTTGGCGGTGGACAAAAAGCCCATCTGCAAAACCAAGCGGATCTGCTAAAAAGATCCGCTCCACGCCCGCCTTTTGCCGTTGCCGAACCGTTATTTCTCAAACAGTGCAACGGCTGTGGCGACTGTGTCAAAGCCTGCCCATATGGCTTAATCCTATTAAAAGACAATCAAGCCAGCATTGAAATCGATTTTTCAGCTTGTGATCTGTGTGGAGAATGTGCCAATGTTTGCCAAACAGGCGCCTTAGCATTAAACACCAAGCCCGATACCGGGCTTCGCCCCGACTTTGATTTCGCCTGCCTTCGCCAGCACAATCAACCTTGTCAATTCTGCGAAACCGCTTGCCCACAACGAGCAATTTCATTTAATTCCAGCACAAAAAAAATGCAATTAGACAATGAAAAATGCAACGGCTGTGGGGAATGTAAAGTGGCTTGTCCGCAGAATTATGTGAGTTTACAGCTGGCTTAAATAAATCCTACTAACAAAGCCAGCAAATTTTGTACCAGCCATAATTTTTACAAATACAGAGAAAAGTCAGTTTAATTTAAGTAAATTAAACTGACTTTTGTGAAGCTCTGTATCTTCTATGCTTTTCACAATAGTCCAAACCTCTTGCGATTTAGTCCAACTCTTGTCAGAAATTGACTAGGGTCAATAATTCCCACATTCTCCCCTTTTATAGTTAGCCCGCTTTTTTATGTTTAATTTGTGGGGAACTATGCAGAATAAACCTGAAAATCCGATTTCAACGGAAAGACGACAATTTCTAAAAGGCACAGCAGCGGTCGGCAGTGTAGCACTGACGGCTAGTAGCGTGCAGATTCCAATTGCGAAAGCAGAAACGCAATCAACCCCAACAAACAAAGGCGAAGAAAAACTGGTGTGGAGTGCTTGTACGGTAAACTGCCACAGCCGTTGTCCTTTACGTATGCACGTGCAAGATGGGGTGATTAAATATGTGGAAACCGATAATTTAGGCACGGATGTCTATGGCGATTTCCACCAAGTGCGTGCTTGTGCAAGGGGACGTTCAATGCGTCGTCGTGTGTATAATCCTGATCGGTTGAAATACCCGATGAAACGTGTCGGCAAACGTGGCGAAGGCAAATTTAAGCGAATTTCGTGGGACGAAGCCTTTGAAGAGATTGCGTCCAACTTAAAACGTATTATCGCCCAATATGGCAATGAATCGCTCTATCTGCCATTTACTACTGGCACAATTGGGGCAACAGTTGCGGCAAGTTATCCGCCACCACGCAGTATTTCCAACCGTTTTATGAACAGCATTGGCGGTTGTTTAGGCTCGCACGGGACATATAGCTATGCACAAATTTTTGAAGCGATTCCCTATATGTATGGGAGCAATGCCGCCAACAGCCCAACCGATATTGAAAATTCTAAATTAGTGGTCTATTTCGGTAACAATCCTGCGGAAACTCGTATGAGTGGTGGTGGCGTGACCTATCTCTATCAACAAGCCCAAGAACGCTCACAAGCCAAAACCATTATGATTGACCCTCGCTATAACGACACCATTGCAGGGCGTGGCGAATGGGTGCCAATTCGCCCAGGTACAGATGCGGCGTTGGTAGAAGGTATGGCGTATGTGATGATTACCGAAAACTTGGTGGATCAAGCTTTCCTTGATACTTACTGTATCGGCTACGATGAAAAAACCTTGCCTGAATCTGCCCCGAAAAACGGACATTATAAAGCCTATATTCTAGGCGAAGGCGACGACAAAACCGCCAAAACCCCAGAATGGGCAGAGAAAATTACAGGCATTCCACAAGCACGAATTATTGAATTAGCACGTGAAATTGCAACCACCAAACCGGCTTACATCTGTCAAGGTTGGGGGCCACAACGCCACGCGAATGGTGAACAGGCGGCTCGTGCCATTGCGATGTTGGCTTGTTTAACGGGTAATGTGGGAATTAGTGGCGGTAACAGCGGTTCTCGTGAAGGTTTCTACACCATTCCATTTGTGCGTTTGCCCGCTGGTAAAAACCCAATTGAGGCAAAAATCCCAATCTTTATGTGGACGGATGCGGTAACTCGTGGCTCAGAAATGACGGCGTTGAAAGATGGCTTGAAAGGGGCGGAAAAGCTCAATCAAAATATCAAATTTATTATGAACTATGCGGGCAACTGCATTATCAATCAGCATTCCGACATCAATCGCACCCACGAAATTTTGCAAGATGAAAGCAAATTAGAAATGCTGGTGGTGATTGATAACCATATGACTTCAACGGCTAAATATGCGGATATTCTACTGCCTGATTGCACCACGTCTGAACAAGCAGACTTCTGTATGGACGGCTCAGCGGGCAATATGGGCTATGTAATTTTTGCGGATAAAGCGATTGAACCGCAATTTGAGTGTAAGCCAATTTATGAAATCTACGCGGGCATTGCGGAGAAAATGGGCGTGAAAGAAGCCTTCACCGAAGGCAGAACCCAAGAAGAGTGGCTACGCCATCTCTATGCCCAAACCCAAGAGAAAAATCCGTTCTTCCAAGAGATTAGTTTTGAAGAGTTTCGTGAGCGTGGCATTATCAAACAGAAAGATCCTGCTGGGCATATGGTGGCTTATAAAGCCTTCCGTCAAGATCCTGTGGCAAATCCATTGAACACGCCATCGGGCAAAATTGAGATCTACTCTGAACGCTTAGCAAAAATTGCTGCTACGTGGGAGCTTGCCGAAGATGACATCATCAGCCCATTACCTATTTATGCACGCCAATTTGAAGGCTGGGACGATCCGAAACGTGAGCAATTCCCACTACAATTAGTAGGCTTCCACTATAAATCTCGTGTGCATTCTACTTATGGCAACGTGGACGTATTACAGCAAGCCTCTTTACAATCGGTGTGGATCAATCCTCTTGATGCAGAAAAACGTGGGATTAAAAACGGCGATATGGTGCGGATTTTCAATGATCGTGGCGAAACTCGTGTGATGGCAAATGTGACGCCTCGTATTATGCCGGGCGTGACCGCAATGGGCGAAGGGGCGTGGTACACCCCAGATGGCAACCGTATTGACCAAAACGGTAGCTTTAACGTGCTCACCACACAGCGACCATCGCCTTTATCAAAAGGTAATCCACAGCACACCAACTTAGTGCAAATTGAATTAGTGAAATAAGGGGTAGAAAATGAGTAAAAAACAGTATGGCTTTTATATTGACTCGCAACGTTGTACAGGGTGTAAAACCTGCGAGCTAGCCTGTAAAGATTACAAAGATCTTACCCCTGATGTCAGTTTCCGCCGTATTTATGAATACTGCGGCGGCGGTTGGAAACAAGAGGGCGAAGCGTGGACACAAGATGTCTTCTCTTACTATCTCTCGATTTCTTGTAACCATTGCGACAACCCTGCTTGTGCCAATGTTTGCCCAAGTGGTGCAATGCACAAGCGTGAAGATGGCTTTGTGGTGGTCAATCAAGACGTGTGTATTGGTTGCCAATACTGCTCAATGGCTTGCCCATATGGTGCACCACAATTTAACCAACGCACAGGGCGAATGACCAAATGCGATGGCTGTTTTGAACGTGTAGAACAAGGCAAAAAACCAATGTGTGTAGAATCTTGCCCACTGCGTGCCTTAGATCTATTACCCGTGGACGAACTGCGTGAAAAGTATGGCGAAATCAAAGATGTTGCGCCACTTCCGCCATCAAGCTACACCAATCCAAACATTGCGTTACGCTTAAATACCAACGCCAAACCGACCGATTTTGAAGGCGGTTTCTTAGCCAATCCGAAGGAGGTTTAAAATGGGGGCAGGATTACACGAATTACCGTTAGTTTTCTTCACCGTCTTTGCACAGGCGGTCGTGGGCGCTTTTATCGGCTTAACCTTTATCCTTGCTACATCGCAAGGCAAGCAAGCAGAAAACCGCTTACACTATGTGATGACTATTTTATGGGGCTTAATGGCATTAGGTTTTATTGCGTCCACGACCCACTTAGGCTCGCCTGAGCGTGCTTTTAATGCACTAAACCGTGTCGGGGCGTCAGATTTGAGTAATGAAATTTTCACTGGCTCAACCTTCTTTGCCTTAGGCGGTGCATACTGGGCGTTGGCAACAGCGGTATTTTTGCAAAAAGATCAGGTAAAATTACCGCTTGTAGATAAACTCGCTGGCATTATTGCCCCAATTAGCCACAAATTGCCAAAAGGCTGGGCAACTCTTGGTAGAATAATTGTCGCCATTAGTGGGGTAATTTTCGTTGGAGCAATGGCAAAACTTTATCTCATTCCAACCGTACCAACGTGGAATAGCATTTTCACGCCACTCTCTTTCGGCTTAACCGCATTATTAGCAGGTTCAGCCCTAACGGTGGTGCTATTACAGTTAGCAAAAGTGGAAACAGGGCAAGCCTTATTTGCCAAACTTTCCGCACTCTTTGCGCTTATCGCAGTGGTGGTCACCATTTTCCACTATCAACATTTAGCCCAAACGAAAAATGCAATATTCCACGCTTTGGATTTAGTGCCAAATTATCTCGGCTACACCATCTTACGCTTTGGTTTCATCGCTGTTGGCTTAGCTGCCCTTTTCACTAGCGTGAAAAAGCAAGCATTGGCGTTAAGCATTGCTGGTACTGTGTTCATCATCGTAGGTGAATTAGTCGCAAGAACTCTGTTCTACGGCACGCATATGACCGTGGGCTTGAAAGCACTAGGGGGCTAACAAGCGGTCAGATTTGATAGGAAATTGGCAAAATAAACGCCGTTTGGGAAAACCGAACGGCGTTTTTGTTTCTAAAATAATGAATTTATTTTTTTAAACATCCCTTCAAAACGTTCAAGAGTTTCTTGACTAAAATCATTTTTAGATAACCCCAACTTATTTGCAGACATTGATGGTCTGTAATGGTTATATCTAGTTCTTTGAATAATCTTATTTATTTGTTGGATAATTGGCTTGTTAATATCGATTTCCGATTCAGCTATATCTGTATATTCATCAAATGCATTATTAAAGAAATTCAGATATTCTTTAACATCGAACATATCTTCTAAATCAGCAACATCACCAACATGTCTAGAAAATTCATTGAAGAAAAGCACATTTTTTTCTTTTATAATTTTTTGTTCAATAAGACTGTTCAGCCTAGCCTTACCTTTTTGATCTGTAAATGTATCTAATGCACAAACAATATTTAGATTTTGTCCTTTCAATAATGAAATAAAGGATGTCACCTTATCTAACCCACCCACAGGAACAATCGTTATATCATCTCTTATACCTTGTAACCCTGACTCTTCTAAAATAGAAGACATCATAGTTAAGTAGACTAAATCCGATACTCCTTCAACTAACAAGTTATTTTTATTAATAAAAAGATTTTGAGCAATATCGTATCCAAGAGCCGCTTGCAATGGGAATAGTGTGTCTGAATCTTTTTCTTCAATAGCATCTTTTATGGTTGTCCCATCTTTTGATTCATACACGGTTCGAACCCTTTCTAGACTATTGTGAGGAACCATAAATGGTGAATGTGTTGTATAAATAATCTGATACTCTGCGGATAGATCATCTAAGAATCTCAATAAATCTGCTTGTGCAGCAGCATGAAGATTTAGTCCCGGTTCATCTAACAATAAAATATATTGATTAGATTTATCTTCTTGAATTCGGCTAAACCAAACAATAAATGAGAAGAACCAATTAAATCCCTTACTTCGATTAGAAAGCGGCAAACTAATATGGTGTTTATCACTCCAAACACGAATATTTAAATGTTTTTCAATATTATTTGAATAACTTCGGTTTTCTTTACTTTCTATATCAAATTGAACTCTTAGTCCTGTGTTATTTTTCCAATATTTAAAAATATGTTGAGTAATCTCACTTGATGTTGCTTCAAGTTCTGCTTTAAAGTCCTCATAAGAATCAGGGTTCTGTAAATCTTCTAAATCAACATCAGCTAATTCCAATAAGGCTTTTGCCGTTTTAGCATCTTGAGTAGTAGATTTATTGATATTAGCTAAATCTATTTTTGATGGTAATTCATAATATTCATCAAAATACATAAATTTAGGCATAGCTGGAGAAAAATGTTTGTCCCAAATATATGCTGCTAACCAATTATCCCAATTTAAATTCACAAAATAGTTACTTTTTATATAACTTAATGTGCTTAATAACTTGCCTTCTTCAGATGCAGTATCTGCATCTTTATATTCATTGATAGAATTAAGAATTTCATTTTTACCTATTAACTCTTTTAGGTTTTTTAAATTTTCAGCACTTAAATTATGTTTTTTACCAATGCATTCTAAGAAGTTAGAAGTGTTGGTTTCTGGATAGGTTATAGTTATTGAGTTGTTATAGTCAGTTGTAACAGTAAATTCCCATTTACTCACAACGTTCGAGCCAATAAATTTTTCAATTTCATTAATTTCTTCTTGATCAAGTTGATATGTGCAAGAAATAGCTTTACCTATTTCCCCTGATTTATCGTATTTCTTTTTCTCTTTTCTAGGGTAATCATGAGTTGGATCAAATTTAAAGTCACTATCATCAGAAAAGTAGTTCGTTTTAGCTATCGCTTCTAGGATTGCTGTTTTTCCAGACTCATTCTTTCCTACGATGATAGTAATATCATCATCCACAGGAAAAGACTGCTGTTGATCGTATGATTTATATTTGTGAACAGTAACATTAGTAAGTTTCATTTTTTGCTCCTATAGGTAGTACTTAATTTTATCAATATGGTTGTCTAAAAATATATTTCAAATCAAGTTAGACGAAATAATCCCATGAAATTTACTCCAAAATCCCCTTCAAAAATTCCCTTAAACTCATCCATTTTCACTACATATTTCGGGTAGTTGTCCTGAATTTTGAGCAAATTGCCAAACTCTCGTTCGAGCGTTTTTTCTTCGTTGATAGTCAGTGTGGCTTGCACATAAATGCGTTCGCCGTTTTTTTCTGCGACAAAATCAATTTCTTAGCTGTTTAAACCGCCGATTTTGACATCGTAACCGGCTATTTTCAGATGATTGAAAATAGTGTTTTTCCAGCAATTTCCCCCGATCTTGCACACAATAGCCGATTAGTGCATTTCGCAAACCGAGATCTTCAAAATAGTATTTTTCACCAATTTCAAAAATCCGTTTTTCTTCAATATCATAGCGTGGTACTTTGTGGATTAAAAACGCATTGGCAAGGTATTCGGCATAATTTTGTACTTGTGTGGTTGAGCTATTGATTTTCTGTGATTTCAGAAAATCCGAAATTTTTTTTGCTGAGAATAGATTGCCGATATTGCTCGCTAAAAATCGCGTGAGCTGTTCCAGAAATTGTACATTTCGCAAGGCATAGCGGTTTACAATATCTCGAATGGCGATAGTGGAATAGATATTTCGCAAGTATTCAAACACGATATTGTCTTGCAATGGTAAGTCTTTCAAATAAGGCAAGCCACCATATTTAAAAAAGAGCGACATCGCCTTATCACTCTCTTCTAACTGCATAAATTCAAGAAATTCAAAATAGGAAAGGGGGTGGACATTGATTTCAATTGCCCGACCACTGAGCGCACCTGAAATATCCCGAGAAAGTAAATGGGCGCTGTTGCCAGTGCAGTATAAATCTAATTCATCGTCTAATAAAAGCGAACGCAAAGCCTGTTCAAAATCAGCGATTTCTTGAATTTCATCGATAAAAACGTAATTATTTTGACTGCTCTTTTTCTGTTCTTTGATAAATTCATTGAGATTTTCAGCGGTGGCAATGTAACTAAACGCTAAATCTTCTTTATTGATATAGATAATATGTGCATTTCTATCTGTCGCTTGAATTTCCTGCATAATCTGAAAAAGCAGGTAGCTTTTCCTTACTCGGCGTTGTCCGGTAAAGACTTTAATCAAGCGTTTACCAATGAATGGACGTACTGTTTCAAGGTATATCGTTGTCGGTAAACTAAATCTTTCTTCATTGCACACTCCTTATTTTATACCTGACACTTTACCCACAAAAGAAAAAGTTTCAACTATACCTGAAACTTTTTCTGATTTTTTTTAAAACTTAATCTATACCATAAACTTTATTCTATGGCTTACTACTACGCAGTTCGGTCGGCGACTTGCCCTGATGGACTTTGAATAATTTGCTGAAATGGGCTTCGGATTGGTAACCGACTTGCTGAGCGATCTCTTGAATGGAAAGTGCACTATTTTGTAATAATAATTCGGCTTTTTGTAGGCGAATTTCGGTTAAAAATTTGCCTGCGGACATACCGCTTTTTTCTTTGAACAAGCGGATAAAATTAGAGCGAGACATTGCACAAAGTTCGGCAAGTTTATCCATTGACCAATCGTTTTCAGGCTGTTCTAACATTGTTTGAATGGCGATATTTAGGCGTTTATCTTGAAGGGCGGCTAAAATACCGCTTTGAATTTGATGGTGTGCTAAATAATCCCGAATGAGATAGGTAAAAAGCACATTAGCCAACGCATTGATCACCGTTTGATTACCCAAATTTTCTGCTTTTTCATCACGCAATAAGGCGAGCAATGCCAGCACCGAGTGATTATTTTCGGCTAAATGCCACTTGGGTAATTCAAATAATGCGGAGGGATAACGATAATGAAAAAAACCGCAGAACATTTCAAAATCATCATTGTCAGTTTGATGGTTACGACACACGGTAAAATGGTTGTTCGTTTGCCGTTGGATAGGAATTAGCTTGTCTGGGGAAATATCAAACAGTGTTGGACAGCTTGCTAATTCGTGTTCTGTACCGTAAGGAAAAAAGACCACATCGCCTGCCTTTAAATGGCGGCACTGCCCGTCTAATTTAATGCAACACTGACCTTTGGAAATAATATGAAAAACGCCAAGCGGTGTTTCACTTGCGGGGTGATCAATATGCCAATCACCGTGAAAACGGCAAAGCACTTTAATTTCACCTTCAATTTGGTGCAGTTTAATAAAAGAATCTAAATAATCCATCGTGATATACCAAGCGTGAATAAGTGCTAATCATACTCTAACAAGCGGTAAAAATCGCCTAGAAATCTACCAAGAACATAAATACGCACATCTGCGTATTTTCTCGGCGATAAAGCCGCATATAATCATTCTTTCTAGTGCTTACTTTCGCTATAATAACCGTAATTTTGACCCCGAGCCTGTTTGCCTAAGTCATTGATATGGCGGCAGTGCCTGCGAAATTCGCACAAGGTATCGCTGGAAACGGCTATGCCTCTCGTATTTAGAAAGGTGTTCAATGCAAACTATTCCGATCAAAAATATCGGCAACGATTCTACCCTAGTGGATCGTTTTCAACGCCAATATACCTATTTGAGATTATCTGTGACTGATGTTTGCAACTTTCGTTGTAACTACTGTTTACCACACGGCTATCACCCACCTACTCATAGACAAACGTTTTTAACCCTTGATGAAATTCGTCGTATTGCAAGGGCATTTGCCGATCTTGGTACGGAAAAAATCCGGATTACAGGGGGAGAACCTACACTTCGTAAAGATTTTTTAGACATCGCTCAGGCAATTTCTCAAACACAAGGGATCCGCAAAGTCGCCCTGACGACAAATGGCTACCGTATGGAACGAGATGTGGCACTTTGGAAAGAAAGTGGTATTACCGATATTAATGTGAGTGTAGATAGCCTAGATCCTCGTCAATTCCAACTCATCACTGGCGAGAATAAGCTCCAATCCATTCTCAACGGCATTGATCACGCTTTTGCCGTAGGTTATAAAAAAATCAAAGTCAATGCGGTATTGATGAAACAATACACCGCCAAAGAGCTAGACAAATTTTTGGCTTGGATTAAACATCAACCTATTCAAATGCGTTTTATTGAGCTAATGGAAACGGGCGAAATGGATAGCTTTTTCAAAGCCCAACATCTTTCAGGGCAAAGCATTCTAACTCGTTTATTAAATGAAGGTTGGCAATTACAACAACGGGCAATCTCAGACGGCCCTGCCAAAGTGCTTTCCCACCCTGATTATGTGGGGGAAATTGGCTTGATTATGCCCTATGAAAAAAATTTCTGCGCCAGTTGCAACCGTTTACGCATTTCTGCCTTAGGAAAATTGCATTTATGTTTATTTGGCGAAGAAGGGATAGAAATACGAGATCTATTACAATCTGATGACCAATGTTTACAATTGGAAGCTCGTCTAAAATCTGCACTACAAGGCAAAAGAGAACATCATTATTTGCATATTGGGGATAGTGGTGTGCGGAATAATTTGGCGAGTATCGGGGGATAGCAAGCGCTGTTTTTTAGCGATTTTTTTGCAAAATGAAATATCATTACGGACACCAGCGTGGCGTCCCTACAATTTCATCACCTTGTATGTAGGGGCGTGATGCTCACGCCCGCAGGCGTACGCAGTACGCCTTACAAAAGACAATAATTGTTCAATAACAAAACGCTGTTGTAGGGGCGTACTGCGTACGCCCAAACAGAGCATTATTTACATTTATTCGTTGGGATTTATATTGTTACGGGCGTATGCAATACGCCCCTACATATGTGCATTATTCTTGCTCAATATAAATTTAAAATTCCGCTTGCAGGGGTGACCGATGTGTCCGCCCGATACATTTAATACAAAAAAGGACAAATAATGACTCAATTTACCCACATCAACCAAAACGGCGAGGCTAATATGGTTGATGTTTCAGAAAAAAATGACACCGTTCGCATTGCGCGAGCGGAAGCCTTTGTGACCATGAATCCCGAAACCTTACAGATGATCGTCTCGGGCAATCACCATAAAGGCGATGTGTTTGCCACTGCTCGTATCGCAGGGATTCAAGCCGCAAAACGCACTTGGGAACTGATCCCGCTTTGCCACCCGCTACTTCTTTCCAAAGTGGAAGTTCAGCTTGAAGCCTTGCCAGAAACCAATCAAGTTCGCATTGAATCACTTTGCAAATTAAGCGGTAAAACAGGCGTGGAGATGGAAGCTTTAACAGCGGCAAGTGTGGCGGCTTTGACTATTTACGATATGTGCAAAGCGGTGCAAAAAGATATGGTCATTGAAAAAGTCCGCCTGCTTTCAAAAAGTGGCGGCAAATCGGGTGATTTTGTGGCGGAATGATGGATTTATTAAATCAAATTCAAGTTGTATTGGTCGAAACGTCTCATTCGGGCAATATAGGCTCGGCAGCCCGTGCAATGAAGACGATGGGCTTTCATCATCTTAGACTTGTATCCCCTAAACAAGCCATTGATGAGCAAGCAACAGCCCTTGCAGCGGGTGCAAAAGATGTGCTAGAACAAACTCAAATCTACGATAGTTTTGATGAGGCCATTGCTGATTGCCAATTAGTTATTGGTACGAGTGCTCGATTACGCCATTTACAAAGTAGTTTGATTGAGCCTAAAGCCTGCGGTGAGTTGGTAATGCAACGTGCCGAGCAAGGCAAAATTGCACTGGTTTTTGGGCGTGAACGGGTGGGATTAACCAATGAAGAACTGCTCAAATGTCAATACCATTTGAATTTTCCAACAAACCCTGATTACGGCTCACTTAATTTAGCGATGGCAGTACAGCTTGCCTGTTATGAAATTCGCATGGCGTGGTTAGCACAACAAAATTTGCAAAAAAAATCAGAAAATCGACCGCTTGCCGACTACCCTAGTGCTGAAAATTTAGAACATTTTTTCGCCCATACTGAACGGCTTTATCGAAAACTGGGCTTTATCCGTAACGATGCTGTTATGCTAAAATTACGCCGACTTTACCAGCGTGCGGAATTGGAAACTACCGAATTAAATCTATTACGCGGTATGCTAACCGCAGTAGAAAAACGGCTATAGTAAAAGAGCCTTGATTTCTCAAGGCTCTTATTCATTTAAAACTGCTCTTTCGCTTCGTTTAAGATATTTTCTGGAATGAGGATACCAAGCTCTTTGGCGGTTTGAGTGTTTACCGATAATTCCATTTTATTCACGCCATGCGTTGCAATATCACCTGCTTTTTCGCCATTTAAAATGCGTGCGGCAATTTTACCTGTTTCTGCACCAATATCATATTGGCTTACCGCATAAGCCGCTAATGCACCACGTTTTACTGTGTCTCTATCCGCCGCAATCACAGGCACTTTTGCTTCCAATGCTGCTTTATGTAACGCTTCATAAGCCGAGACAACCGCATTATCTTCTGAAATATAGATAGCTTGCACTTTACCATTTAAGCTACGAGCGGCTGTACCAATATCTGCACTGCGTTGTACTGCAACTGGCACAACTTTCACATTGGCTTTAGCAGCCGCATTTTGTAACTCTTCTAAGACAATCGCAGAGTTTACCTCCCCTGCACTATACACATAACCTACAGCTTTTAATTCCGGTACAAGGGTTTGAATCAGCTGAAGTTGTGGTTCGATTGGTTTGTGATCAGAAATACCAGTTACATTTGTGCCACTTGGCTCCCACGATTTCACTAATTTTGCCGCAACAGGATCTGTTACCCCAGAGAAAACTATCGGAATTGAGCGTGTTGCCGCCACAACCGGCAGAGCACTCGGTGTGGTAATCGGAATAATAATATCGGCTTTATCGCCCACAAATTTACGTGCAATTTGTGCCGCCGTTGCGGTGCTCCCCTGTGCAGATTGGAAATCAATCTTGATATTTTTACCTTCTTCAAAGCCTTGGCGTGCAAGTTCTTCAATCACGCCTTGACGAATAGTATCCAATGCAGGGTGTTCAACAATAGCGGTAATTGCTACATTATGTACTTTTTCGCTGGCAAAGGCATTCAAAGCCAAAGCAGAAAGAGCGGTAAAAAGAATAGTTTTACTAAATTTCATAAGAGTATCCTTGTTTATTACATTTGCTTGTCTTGTTGTACTATTAAAGTAGTGCGCTGCATATAAGATAAAGTATTGATATAAACAATGCAAGTAAATTTTCAGAAAGTTGTAAACAATTGATAGAAAGCAACGCAAAAAAAAACCTATCAATAGATAGGCTTATACATTTATTTAACCAGCTTTAAATGACCCGACTTTTTAGGTTTTTTGGGTGTTATCTTCTCACTTTCTTTAACATCCGCTGTACGCATAAGATAATTTTCCGCATCATAATACGGTTCATCTTGGAACATAACACCATCCCCTGTTTCTTGAGCATAGATAGCCTCGGCTGCACCTAAAGGTACATATACATCACGTAGCATGCCTTGAAATCTAGCGCTAAAACTAATGCCTTCATCATCAACAATATATTGCCCAATTGAGCGTGGGGAAATATTTAAGATGATCTTACCATCACGCACAAATTCCTGCGGCACATCTGTACCAGGATATTCGCTATTTACCAATAGATAAGGGGTATTATCATTATCCAAAATCCATTGGTAATAAGCGTGGTAAAGATAAGGTCGTAACGGTTTCATTAATCTTTATCATCCATGAGGTTTTTCGGCGCACTACCACCTACTGATTGTAAAAAGCTATCGCGTTTAAATACTCGGCTCATATAACCTTTAACGGCTGCACTTCCCTTACCGCTAAATTCTACGCCTAAATTGTGCATACGCCATAATAACGGAGCAATATAGCAATCTACTAAGCTGAAATCTTCACTCAAAAAGTATTCAGTATCAGAAAATACTGGCGCTAGCGCTAAAATCTCTTCACGCAATTGCTTTAAAGCTTTTTGCGCATCTGGCGTGTTAGGATCGCGATCAATAAAATCCATTAATGAATACCAATCTTGTTGAATACGATGCATATTTAAACGACATTGCGCACGTAAGACAGGATAAACAGGCATTAGCGGTGGATGTGGGAAACGCTCATCTAAATATTCCATAATGATACGAGCATTAGAGAGTACTAAATCACGATCAACTAGGGTTGGTGTTGTGCCACGCGGGTTAACTTCCATTAAATCTTCTGAAATCGTACCGCGTTGTACGTTTTCAATTTCATAAGCAACGCCCTTTTCCGCTAATACAATACGTACTTGGTGGCTATAAATATCCGTTTTTTCAGAGAAAAGCGTTGGCACAGAACGCTTGTTTGCACTCGTCATTGCATACTCCCAATAGAAATGTAATATTGTCAAATAACGGCGAATTCTACCATAACTTGCAACTTGATTTACAGCAGTTTATTTGTGATTTTTTACAGAAAATTTGATCAAATGCTTTGACGATAACACATAAAAGCTCTAGCATTTGCAACGGATGAATTTATTAACTTAAGGAGTAACTCGTGGAAACAACTAATCCAAAATCTGTTCAAGACATGTTGGACTATATTCACCTCTATCGTTTAAAAAATAAACTGCTACGTGAAACTGCAGATAACGACAAAAAAATCCGCGATAATCAAAAGCGAATCTTATTATTGGATAACTTAAACCAATATATTAGTAATGACATGACCGTAGAGCAAATTCGCACAATTATTATGGATATGCGTGATGACTATGAAAATCGTGTAGATGATTACATTATTCGGAATGCAGAACTTTCCAAAGAACGTCGTGAAATTCGTAAAAAAATGGCCGACTGCTCAGCGAAGAAAACAAAATAAATACCCATAATACAAGCGGTGCAAATCTTGCAAAATTTTGCAAAAATTGCACCGCTTGTTTCATGGTTACCTTACTGCCTGTTCAATCCGATCTGCAAATTTACCAATGCTAATAGCAAAATTATTCGAGCGGTTCCAGTCCATAATCGTGCGATAGTTATTTGAGACCAAAAACGCACGCCCTACTTCTTTATCTGGACGCACTAACCATAATTTTGCACTGCGTAACGCATTTAATTTACGATTTTCCTGCTCGCTAGGATAAGCTAAATAAAGCCCCATAGATTGCCATTCAGAAAGTGATTTTGCCTGATGCTTTTCAATACCAGCAAATGAGAGATCCATTGGCTGTGCTAATTTCACTTCAACCCCCCAAGGCAGATTTTGTTCCCATCCTACTGTAGCAAGATAAGAGGCTATTGAAGCAAAAGCATCATACTGGTTTCGCCAAATGTCTTTTTTGCCATCGCCATCACCATCTGCTGCATATTTCAAATATGAGGTTGGCATAAATTGAGTTTGTCCCATTGCACCAGCCCACGATCCTTTCATTTCAGCACGATAAATCGTTCCGTTTTGTAACATTTTCATCGCATTGACAAATTCTTGAGTAAACAACGCCTCTCGTCTTCCGTCAAAAGCTAAAGTTGCCAGCACTGAGAGCACATCAAAATTACCTTGATAGCGTCCAAAGCTACTTTCCATTCCCCAAAGAGCCATTAAATATTCTTTAGGGACACCATATTTTTGGCTTGCTTTATGTAGATGAGGTTGATATTGCCACCAGCGATCTACCGCAGCATCCACCTTAGCTTGGGTTAAAACTTTATTTAAATAATTGGTTACACCGTTAGGATTAGGTGCAGGCGGAGGGGTATTTGGATCACGACGACGCGCAGCTTGTTCCTGATCTAACTCCACAGCCCGAGCCACATAATTAATATTAAACTGAGAGTTTAAAACCTTGGCAGATACGCCTTGTCCAGCGGCCTTTTGTTTTAAAAAAACAACATAATCCGTAAAATTTTGGAATGTGCGCGGTTTAGCATATTGCGCATCCAGCGCTAATGGCTTAATCTGCGACTTATCGCTAGAACAAGCAACTGCCAATAAAGTTGCAGCACTTATTAATGCAACATTACGTAATTTTTTATACATCATTATCCTTGTCTATCACTACCATTCGGCTTGGTCGAATCACATTATCTTCGCGAATTTCAGCTACACCTAAAAAGGTTCCATCTGCTGAAAATAAGCGCGCTGCACCCAGAATATGCTGCTCATTAGCAAACTTCAGCCTTTGACCAAAGCCAACAGCCTTAGTTTGCAACTCATCTAAATTTATTCTCGGCAAACGGCTCACCGCGCTATCTATCGGCAAAAGCAGCTTATCTAACGTGGCAAGCGCTTGATTTTCGGCTAAATTTTGCAAATTCTCAATGGTCATCATTCTCTCAAATGGATAATCTGCAACCGCAATACGGCGTAACATCGTCACGTGTGCCCCACAGCCTAAAGCCTCACCTAAATCATCAATTAAGGTGCGAATATAAGTTCCTTTTGAACAATGTACTTCAAGGGTCAAAAATGGTGCTTGATATTCAATAAATTTCAGCTCAAAAATGGTAATAGGACGTGCTTCACGCACTACATTAATCCCCGCACGAGCGTATTCATATAAGGGTTTACCATTATGTTTTAAAGCAGAAAACATCGTTGGTACTTGCAGAATATCACCACGAAATGCATCTAAATTCGCTAAAATATCATGCTCAGAGACATTAACGCTCCGCGTTTGCACAACTTGCCCATCTGCATCACTCGTATCTGTACGCTCCCCGAGTTTTGCGCAAACTAAATAACGTTTATCCGAATCTAATAAGAACTGCGAAAACTTAGTGGCTTCTCCTAAGCAGATAGGCAACATCCCTGTTGCTAAAGGGTCAAGCGCGCCTGTATGCCCAGCTTTATTGGCATTAAATAGCCGTTTGACCTTTTGCATAATATCGTTAGAACTAACACCCTGCGGTTTATCTAACAAAAAAATGCCATGAATATCTCTGCCTCTTTTTTTTGGTCTTCTCCCCATTATGCTTCGTTTTCCGCCTCTTCATCAACATGGCGAGCTTGGTCTTGGCGTACAACATTGGTAACCAAATTCGACATTCTCATGCCTTCAACCAACGATTTATCATAGAAGAATTTAAGCTCAGGCACGATACGCAAACGCATCGCTTTACCCACTAAGGTGCGGATATAACCTGAGGCATTATTCAAACCTGCTAGACCACGTGTAATCGCATCTTGATCATTATCGAATAAGAAGGTAACGTAAATTTTCGCATATGCCAGATCACGACTAATCTCAACATCAGATACGGTCACCATACCAATGCGCGGATCTTTTACCTCACGCTGTAAAATAACCGCAATTTCTTTTTGTAATTCTTGAGCGACACGGTCGCTACGTTTAAATTCTCTAGACATGTTCTTTTCCTAAATCATTAAGCCCAAGTGAGGGCGCAAATCGGTTGATGATAGTCTAAAAGCTAAAAATAGACAAGGTACAAACAGGCAATGCCTTTACAAAAATACATACTTGTTCACATTTTTGTAAATTCTTACTTGTTTCTTCAAGCAAACTCCCGTATAGTCTTCGCCATTAGTCGGGGTGCCGTTAAAGGCTGAGATGATACCCGTGAACCTGATTCAGTTAATGCTGCCGTAGGAAACTAATGATGCCAAGATCCCATTCTATCTCTCTCATTTATTCTATCCTGCACGCTTTGGCTTTCCGAATCCTGTAATTCGGAGGGAAAATGTGCGTTGCAATTAAGCACCTTTGCCTTGCTTTTGGCTCATGCAAGCTATTTCAGCACTTTAATTTTGAGCTTCCAAAAGGCAAGTGGACAACACTCCTCGGAAGCAGTGGCGTAGGGAAATCAACGCTGCTACGCGCCATTGCTGGGCTTGAAGATCGCGCTGTCCAAGCAGGTGAAATCTGCTTTGCCGCCAATACCCGTCTTGCTTGGCTGGCACAAACCGATGCGCTCTATCCGTGGCTGTCACTGGTTGATAACGTTCAACTTCACGCGCATTTAAGCGGTCAAAAATCAGCAGAAACTTACCAAAAAGCGGTTTATCTCCTCGAACAAGTAGGCTTATCCGATCATCTTCATAAGCCTTGCTACCAGCTTTCTGGTGGACAACGGCAACGTGTTGCCCTTGCCCGCACACTGATGCAAGAGGCTAATTTAATTTTAATGGATGAACCCTTCTCTGCCCTTGATGCTGTTACTCGCCATCAACTGCAATCCTTAGCAGTCGAGCTGTTGCGTGGTAAAACGGTACTACTGATCACACACGATCCACAAGAAGCCATTCGGGTCAGTGATGAGATTCGTATTCTTCGCGGCCTGCCTGCTGAACTTTCTACCGTTTATCCGCTAACCGGACTCACACCAAGAACACTGGAGAATCAAGCTCTTTGGCAATTACAGCAGCAATTGTTTGAGGCATTAATTAGTGAAGGAAAAACAAGCGGGGAACATCTATGAAAATTTTGCAAAAAATACCGCTTTTTCGACCGCTTGTTATCGCACTTTGTTTGCTATTTTTATGGCAAAGTGCGGTCATTTTAGGCGAAATTCCGCCCTATTTGCTGCCCTCGCCCTTTGCCGTTTGGCACAAACTCAGCGAAAACATACCGCTCTTATGGAGTCATGCGCAAATTACCCTGCTTGAAATTCTGCTTGGCTTATTACTCGGCAGTGTATTTGGCTTAGGCTCGGCATTACTGCTCACACGTTATCAACGCCTTTCCGGTTTGTTATTGCCTATTTTGGTCATTTCACAAGCCATACCGGTATTTGCAATTGCGCCGTTATTGGTTCTGTGGTTCGGCTATGGGCTGGCTTCCAAAATTATGATGACGGTGTTGATTATCTATTTCCCTGTCACCACTGCTTGTTTTGACGGCTTACGTAACACACCAAACACTTGGTTGGATTTGGCAAAAACACTACAAATTTCACCGCTTGCTATATTGTTTAAAGTCCGTCTGCCTGCGGCATTACCCTCACTGGCTTCAGGCTTACGCATCGCCGTATCCGTTGCGCCAATTGGAGCGATTGTCGGTGAATGGGTCGGTTCGTCACAAGGCTTGGGCTACCTCATGCTACATGCCAACGCCCGAATGCATACCGATCTCATGTTCGCTGCCCTATTTATCCTCATCATACAGGCTCTTGCCCTCTATTTTTTTACCGACCGGCTGCTCAGACGCCTTGTGCCTTGGGCGGCATATTTACATTAAACGGAGAAACACAATGACATTACACCGCACTTTTCTTGCCGTCGCCACATTGATGGCTGCTCAAACCCTCGTCGCGAAAGAAAAAATCAGCTTGATGCTGGATTGGTTCGTCAATCCTGATCACGCTGCCATTATTGTGGCACAGCAAAAAGGCTATTTTGCGGAACAAGGGTTAGAGGTAGAAATTATCGAACCCGCTGATCCCAGTATGCCGCCTAAATTAGTCGCTGCCGGCAAAGCAGATTTAGCGATAAATTACCAACCACAACTTCAGCAACAAGTGGCTCAAGGCTTACCCTTAGCTCGGATCGGCTCATTGATTGCGACGCCACTCAATAGCCTTGTAGTGCTGGATAACGGCAAGATCAACAGCCTTGCTGATTTAAAAGGTAAAAAAATCGGTTATTCAGTGAGTGGATTTGAAGATGCTTTATTGAAAGCCATGCTCTCGTCTGTAAACGTTTCCAAGCAAGATATTGAGCTTGTCAATGTCAATTGGTCACTCTCGCCTGCTTTACTCTCAGGGCAAGTGGATGCAGTGATTGGCGCATTCCGTAACTTTGAACTCAATCAATTAGCATTGGAAAAACATAAAGGCAAGGCATTTTTTCCCGAAGAACACGGCGTACCGGCTTATGATGAGCTGATCGTTGTCGCTCATAAAGAAAAAGCAAATCAACCCAAATTCTCGGCATTTTTAACCTCACTTGAACAAGCAACAGTTTACACCCTAAATCACCCTCACGCCGCATGGGAAGCCTTTGTGAGTTACAAACCGCAAGAGCTAAACAACGAGCTTAACCGCAGAGCTTGGACAGACACTCTACCTCGCCTTGCCCATCGCCCAAGAGCCTTAGATAGCCATCGCTATCACCGAATGGCAGAATTCTTAAACGCCCAAGGCTTAGTCAAAGAGATGCCACCATTGGAAAATTATGCCGTGGAATTAAAGTAACTTGACCTTTCCCCACACCTATAAACAGGAGAGGGGAAAATCTCTTAGTAAGGAAAGTTTTATGTGCTATTTAACTCAAATCCGCCAACAGAATCCATTGATTCACAATATCACCAATATTGTCGCCGCCAATTTTTCCGCCAACGGTCTATTAGCATTAGGTGCTTCGCCTTTGATGTCTGCCAATATCGAAGAAATGGAAGAGGTGCCCCAAATCAGCAACGGCTTGGTGATCAATATCGGTACTTTGATTGGCAAAGAATTAGAGGCAATGTTGCTTGCTGGTAAAACCGCCAATCAAATCGGCATTCCTGTTTTACTCGACCCTGTAGGGGTAGGCGCAACAAACTATCGTAAACGCGTTGTACAACGCTTGCTGAGCGAGGTTCAATTTGCCGCTATTCGCGGCAATGCTGGCGAATTGGCAACGATTGCCGGCATTGAATGGCAAGCTAAAGGGGTAGATGCCGGAAATGGGCGCGGCAACCTGATCGAAATCGCTAAAATTGTTGCCAACACATATCGCACTATTGCGGTTATCAGTGGTGAAACGGATGTGATCAGCGACGGCACACGCACAGCATTGCTTACCAATGGTACGCCTATGCTCCCCAAAATCACCGCATCAGGCTGTTTGTTAAGTGCTGTTTGCACCGCTTTTTTAAGCGTTGCCGAACCAACAGGCTATTTCGATGCACTGTGTGAGGCCTGTTCCACCTACGCAATTGCCGGTGAATTAGCTGCAGAGAAATTACAACCAAGCCAATTGGGACAATTCCAAACAAGCTTACTTGATGAATTGGGCGTGATGAGCCCACAAGCGGTCAAATTACGGGAGAAAATTGCAAATGTCTAATATTTATCAAGCCTTAACTATTGCAGGCTCAGACAGCGGTGGAGGGGCAGGCATTCAAGCCGATTTAAAAACCTTTCAAATGCGTAAGGTATTCGGCACTTCCGTTATTACTGCCGTTACTGCCCAAAATACCTTAGGAGTGTTTGATATTCACACTATTCCTCTCCCTTCAATTGAGGCTCAAATAAAGGCGGTTGCAGAGGATTTTAATATTCAAGCATTTAAAGTCGGCATGCTTGGCACAGCAGAGGTTATTGAATGCGTTGCTGAGCAAATTAAGCTGTTCGATTTGGGTACATTTGTGTTAGATCCCGTGATGATTGCTAAAGGTGGCGCGCCCTTGTTGCAACAAAATGCTATCCAAGCGCTACGAGAAACGCTGTTGCCATTGGCTGATGTTATCACGCCTAATATTCCGGAGGCAGAAGCATTAACGGGGCTCACTATTGCGAGTGAGAATAGCTTGATTAACGCTGCAGCTAAACTACAAGAGATGGGAGCAAGTACGGTAATCATCAAAGGTGGACACCGTTTTAATGCGCAAAATGAAGCTTGTGTGGATTGGGTCTTTACTCCTGAAGAACAATTTACCCTTTTTTCCCCTCGCTTTCACACGCCCCATACACACGGCACAGGCTGTACTTTTTCTGCCTGTTTGACGGCTGAACTTGCTAAGGGCAATCCATTAAAGGTAGCAATAAAAATTGCTAAAGCCTTTATTACAGAAGCAATTCGCCAGCCACTCAATATCGGACATGGACAAGGGCCAACTAATCATTGGGCATATGGACAGTGATATACAACCAACTTAAGGAGTCTTATGTTAATTAAATCTTATCTTCCACTCTACTTTATTGCTGGCACTCAAGATTGCCGAATTCACGCAGGCAATCCCGCTGAAAATTTATTATGTATTTTACGTCAAGCCCTTGAAAGCGGTATTACCTGTTTTCAATTTCGAGATAAAGGCGCATTTTCACTCGAAAATCAGCCGGAAAAACAGCATGCACTAGCTCTAGCCTGCCGCGATCTTTGCCGAACATATAATGTACCCTTTATTGTCAATGATAACGTCAAACTTGCATTTGAACTTGAGGCAGATGGCATTCATGTGGGGCAAAGCGATACTCCAGTTACCGAAATTCGGCAAAAAGCCAAACAGCCATTCATTATCGGGTTATCAGTTAATACACTTGAACAAGCAAAATTTAGCAATATGGATCCGGCAATTGATTACTTTGGCATTGGCCCCGTATTTCCTACACAATCCAAAACAGATCCCAAGCCGGTAGTCGGCATGGAATTTATCCATACATTGAGAAAACATGGTATCACTAAACCACTCGTTGCTATTGGAGGCATAAAGCCCGAGAATGTACAACCACTCCGAGACTCTGGTGCAGATGGTGTAGCAGTGATTAGTGCTATTAGTCATGCTGAAAATGTGCCACAAGCGGTCAATTTTTTGCTAAAAGGTGCAAACCATGCAAAAAAATAACCCAACTAGAGTCGCAACTGCCGCAATGATCGGTACGACAATTGAGTATTTTGATAATTATATTTACACCATGGCTGCAGTGCTAATTTTTAATCACCAGTTTTTTAATAGTCATGACCCAATGTCAAACCAAATTGCCTCACTCGCCACCCTTGCTCTCGCCATTTTTGCCCGACCACTCGGTGCCGTGCTATTCGGGCATGTTGGCGATAAATTTGGACGAAAGCGAGCATTAGTTGCTTCATTGCTACTTATGGGGTTATCGACCATGATGATCGGCTTACTACCAAACTATGCTGCACTGGGTATTTGGGCTACGCTACTACTCTGTCTTTGCCGTATTGGACAAGGCATAGCTCTCGGTGGTGAATGGGCTGGTGCCGCATTAGTTGCCACTGAAAATGCACCTAATCACCAGCGCGGCTGGTTTGGCATTTTTCCACAACTTGGTGCCCCAATAGGCTTGTTGCTCGCCAATGGTGCCTTTTTCTTAACCACGGCACTATTTGGGCAACAAGCCTTTTTAGATTGGGCTTGGCGTATTCCTTTTCTTGCTTCGTTAATACTGGTTGCTATTGGTTTGTATATTCGTGTGAATTTGCATGAAAGTAGAGTATTTTTAAAAGCCGAGCAGCAGGGTAAAACGGTACACTTACCCGCCAAAGCTGTCTTTACCCTGCATTTCCGCCCGTTTATACTTGGCGTATTACTCGCTACAGCAGGTTACGTACTGTTCTATATTTTAATTGCTTTTGCTCAACTCTATGCCAAAAACCCAACAGCCCTTTCGCCACAAGGACATCCACTAGGCTTAGGATTAGATAGTGCGCTGTTTACCCGCTTGCTACTGATTAACTCTGTGGTTTTTGCCATTAGTATTGCGCTGTCTGGTTTGGGGATTCAGCTAATTGGACGCAGAATATGGATGTTGCTTTTTACCGCATTAACCGCAGTGTTCGGTTTAGCCCTGCCAGTGTTTTTGCAAAATGGCTCAGAACTATCATTATTTTGGTTCTTAGCCGTGGGAATGATCTTAATCGGTGCAACATTTGGCCCGCTTTCAATCTTATTGCCTGAATTATTCCCAACAGAAGCTCGCTATTCTGGTGCCGCCCTTGCTTATACTATTGCAGGTATTTTAGGTGGAAGTGTAGCAACTATCATCGCGATTCAGTTGAACAACCACTATGGTATCTTCGGTGTTGGGTTGTATTTAGCATTCAATTCATTGATTTCTTGCTTTGCGTTGTGGAAGATTAAAGAGACGAAAAATATAACGTGGTAAAAGAGAGACAAGCGCTTGTTTTTTGCATTTTTTCTGCAATTTACCAGCGCTTGAGCAACAAAAAACGCCATATCAAACCCGAGTCTGTTGATATGGCGTTATCTTATCGTAACATTATTTTTGACGCATTGCAGGGAATAAGATCACATCACGGATTGATGGTGCGTTAGCAAAAATCATCGCTAAGCGGTCAATACCTAAACCCTCACCTGCTGTTGGTGGCAAGCCGTGTTCAAGTGCGACAACGAAATCATCATCGTAGAACATCGCTTCATCATCGCCCGCTTCTTTCGCAGCAACTTGAGCGTGGAAACGTTCAGCTTGGTCTTCCGCATCGTTTAATTCTGAGAAGCCATTACCAATTTCACGTCCGCCAATAAATAGCTCAAAACGGTCGGTCACTTCTGGATTCTCATCGTTGCGGCGAGCCAGTGGCGAAATCTCCGCAGGGTGTGCCATTAAGAAAGTTGGTTGGATCAATTGATGCTCTGCCACTTCTTCAAAAATGGCATTCACCACTGAGCCTAATCCCCACGATTTTTGGATTTCAATACCTAAACCTTTGGCAATTTCAACGGATTTCTCGAAGCTATCTAAGTCTTCACGAGTGATGCCGTTACCATATTTTACAATCGCATCGTGCATAGTAATACGCTCGAATGGTTTGCCAAAATCAAACACATATTCACCATATGGCACATCGGTTGTACCTAGAATATCTAATGCCAGTTTGCGTAATAGCTCTTCAGTGTTATCCATTAAATCGTGGTAATCCGCATAGGCTTGGTAGTATTCAATCATGGTAAATTCTGGATTATGGCGAACAGATACCCCTTCATTACGGAAATTGCGGTTTAATTCAAATACCCGCTCAAAACCACCTACCACTAAGCGTTTGAGATAAAGTTCTGGTGCAATACGCAGATACATATCTACATCTAACGCATTATGGTGTGTAATAAATGGTTTTGCCGCTGCTCCACCCGGAATAACTTGCAACATCGGCGTTTCTACTTCAATAAAGCCACGCTCTAAGAAGAATTGGCGAATACCCGAAACCACTTGCGAGCGAATCATAAAAGTACGACGAGATTGCTCGTTTGAAATTAAATCTAAATAACGCTGGCGATAGCGGGTTTCCATATCCGTCAAGCCTTTGTGTTTTTCAGGCAATGGACGCAACGCTTTCGTTAATAATTTAAATTGATGGGCTTTAACTGTCAGTTCACCCGTCTTTGTTTTAAACAGGCTACCGCTTGCCCAAACAATATCGCCTAAATCAAGCATTGCGATAAGCTCCGCATATTCACCTTCTGGTAAATTATCACGGGCAATATAGAGCTGAATGTCACCACTGACATCATGAATCGTCGCAAATGCAGCTTTACCCATCACACGGCGTAACATTACACGTCCTGCAACTACCGCAGGAATATTTTGCTCTTTTAACGCTTCGCCATCAGTTTCATCATATTGTTTGTGTAAATCGGCCGCTAAATGTTCACGGCGATAAGTATTTGGAAAGGGGTTGCCTTTGGCTCGAAGTTGGGCTAGTTTTTCACGGCGAGCAAGCATTTCGCCATTAAGATCTAATTCTTGATTTTCTTGTTCTGACATTGTATTACCTTAAATGAAAAGAATTCGTTTCAAAAATGGGGAATTATACGGGATTTAACCACTTTTGGCTAAACAAGCGGGCAGATTTTGCAAATTTTCTGCAAAGCCAACCCGCTTGCCAATACTAAATATCTAATGTTGCATTTAATGCATTATCTTCAATAAATTCACGGCGTGGTTCAACCTCATCGCCCATTAACGTGCTAAACAGCTGATCTGCCAAGATCGCATCGGTGATTTTCACCTGCAACATCTTACGTGCATCTGGGTTCATTGTAGTTTCACGCAGCTCTTTCGGGTTCATTTCACCTAACCCTTTATAGCGTTGGATAGAAAGTCCACGGCGAGATTCATTAATTAGCCATTCTATCGCTTCTTTAAAGCTACTCACCTCTTTACGACGCTCCCCACGCATCACATAAGCGCTTGGTTCTAGTAAACCTTGCAGTTGTAAACCTAATTTACTGATTTTGGCATACTCTGCACCGCTGATGAAATTGTAATCTAAGCGATATTTAGTGGTAACACCGTGCGTCGTGATAGCGATTTCTGGTTCATAAATTTGGCGTTCATTATTCAATACAACCTCACCCTGATAAAGGCTACCATGCGTCTCTTCTGCAATCAGTTTTTCTACCAAGTTTGCTAACCAAGCGGTCGCTTTTTCCTGATTTTTTGCAACATCATCGTTAAACAATGGCTGATAAACGAGCTGATTAAGTAAATTGGTCGGATAACGGCGGCTCAATCGTTCAAACATTTTTTGCACTTCGTTGTATTCGCTAATTAAACTTTCCAACGCCACACTGCTCATCGCAGGCGCATCCGCACTGGCATATAGTGCCGCATTTTCCAACGCTAAACTTAATTCATAGGTTTGCATTTCTTCATCGTCTAAGATGTAGTGTTTATTTTTACCTTTCTCCACGGAATACAGTGGCGGTTGGGCGATATAAACATAACCACGTTCAATAAGCTCCGGCATTTGACGATAGAAGAACGTTAAAAGCAATGTACGAATATGCGCACCGTCCACGTCCGCATCGGTCATAATCACGATTTTGTGATAGCGTAATTTTTCAGGGTTAAATTCATCACGCCCAATACCTGCACCAAAAGTGGTAATCAATGCCGTAATTTCTTGTGATGAAAGCATTTTGTCAAAACGGGCTTTTTCTACGTTGAGAATTTTCCCTTTAAGTGGCAAGACCGCTTGATAGTTACTATCACGCCCTTGTTTTGCCGAGCCCCCCGCAGAATCCCCCTCCACAAGGAAAAGCTCGCATTGACTTGGATCGCTTTCGTGGCAATCTGCTAACTTACCTGGTAATCCCCCCAGTGAGAATACCCCTTTCCGCGCAATCGTTTCACGAGCTTTGGCAGCTGCCGCTCGTCCACGAGCTGCAAGTAAGACTTTTCTTACAATGGCTTTGGCATCTTCTGGGTGTTCATTCAGATATTCTTGCAACGCTTCGTTCATTGTGGTTTCTACCACCGTTCGCACTTCGCTAGATACCAGTTTATCTTTGGTTTGTGATGAGAATTTTGGATCTGGTACTTTTACCGATACCACAGCCACCAATCCTTCACGAGCGTCATCACCTTTGACTTTGATTTTTTTCTCGTCTTTGGTCAGTTTTGCGACATCGCTATCCATATATTTGGTGATCGAGTTACTTAATGCACCACGAAAACCGGTTAAATGCGTACCACCATCACGTTGTGGAATGTTGTTAGTAAAACAATAGACGGCTTCATTCAATGCATTTCGCCATTGAATCGCAATTTCTACACCTACTCCCTCTTTTTCAGCGGAATAATAGAATGGCGTACTGTGAATTGCACCGTTTTTATTTTCTACTTCGCCTTCTTTTTTCTTGGATTTTTTCTTGTTCTCTTCTTCGTCATCTTCTGAGACAAGATCTTCATCGTATTCTGCTTGCTTATCGTCTTTTTTATTGTTAATCAAATAATCCACGAAAGCTTGAATACCGCCTTGATAATGGAAATGATCTTGTGTGCCGTCACGCTCATCGACTAGTTTAATAGACACACCAGAATTTAGGAATGAAAGTTCACGCAAGCGATTTTTCAAAATCGCATATTCAAATTCGGTTTTATTTTTGAAAATATCAAGACTTGGCCAGAAACGTACGCAAGTGCCGGTTTTATCCGTATCACCAATCACCGCCAGTGGTGCTTCTGGCTCACCTAAATGATAAATTTGTTCGTGAATATGCCCTTCACGGCGAATAGTAAGCTGTAATTTGGAAGAAAGTGCATTTACCACCGATACCCCCACGCCGTGTAAACCACCTGACACTTTATAAGAGTTATCATCAAATTTACCACCAGCGTGTAATACCGTCATAATCACTTCGGCGGCTGAAACACCTTCTTCAGGGTGAATCCCAACAGGAATACCACGTCCATCATCTTGTACTGACACAGAATTATCGGAATAAATAGTAACAATGATATCGTTACAATGCCCAGCAAGGGCTTCGTCAATAGAGTTATCTACGACTTCAAACACCATATGGTGCAAACCAGTACCATCATCGGTGTCACCAATATACATACCAGGGCGTTTACGTACGGCATCTAAGCCACGCAAAACTTTAATGCTGGAAGAATCGTAGTTGCTTTGATTTTGCTCTTGCTCTGACATTCTGTCGTTCCTTAAATAATGTAAGCGGTCAAAAGACCGCTAAAAAATGCAAAAAATTGGGTGGGATTATAGCAGAAAAAACAAGGTTAATCTAATGCCAATCTATCACTTCCTGAATAGATTGTGGCTCTCCCTTTGCGGGTAAATGCTAATAGGGTAAACCCATTTTCCTCTGCCATTTGCTGCGCCATTTCGGTAGTAGCAGAAATCGCACAGAGCATTTCAATTCCGCAGGCTAGGCACTTTTGTACCATTTCAAAACTGGCTCGGCTGGTCACAAAGACAAAACCTAATGGGCTATCCGCTTTAGCATACCAACCGAGTAATTTATCCAGTGCAACGTGTCTTCCAACATCTTCTCGAATCGCTAACATTTTACCTTCGGGGGTAAAAAATGCCGCGGCGTGGCTTGCCCCAGTCTCTTTTGCGAGTGTTTGCGCATTTTCAAGCTGGGCTAAGCAATGATTAAAAATAAGCGGAGACACCGCCTGCAAGCGGTCAGTTTGTACAAAATTTCTGCCATCTTGTTGCACTTGCTCTAATTGCTCTACCCCACAAATACCGCAACCTGTTCTCCCTGCCATTGAGCGGCGTTTTGCTTTTAATTCGGTAAAACGGCGAGTGCTGATTTCCATTTGAATTTCAATGCCATTGCAGTGCGATATAATATCTAGCCCATAAAGCTCTTTTTTATTGAGCAGAATGCCTTCAGCAAGTGAAAATCCCAATGCAAAATCAGCCAAATCTTGTGGTGTACACATCATTACCGTGTGAGAAATGCCATTGTAAACGAGTGCAACGGGTACTTCTGAAATTAAATTATCCTGTTGATTTTTAATGGAAAAAGAACCATTCTCAATAACCAATCGTTTTGCTGGGATTTTTTTGATCGAACTCACATTATTTCCTAAAAATTGGGGTAAAAAGTAGTTTAATTTGTTAAAAAAATGTATCATTTATGCCATTGATAAAGTCGTAGTAAGTGTTCATCACCCTTCGACTAACTCATCGGTTTAGCACTCGCTAATTTTATTGTAAGTAAGACATGACCGCAAATGCGGTTTTGGAGTGATTATGTTACAGGTCAATAGAAGAAAATTCTTTAAGATCTGTGCAGGTGGTATGGCAGGCACATCTGCGGCTATGTTGGGGTTTGCCCCAGCACAAGCCTTAGCTGCGCCTCGTGAATACAAATTGCTACGGGCAAAAGAAACCCGTCAAACCTGTACATACTGTGCAGTCGGCTGCGGTATGCTGATGTACAGCTTAGGTGGCGATGCCACAATGAATAGTAAAGGGAAGCTGATTCATATTGAAGGCGACCCTGACCACCCAGTCAGTCGTGGCGCATTGTGCCCGAAAGGCGCAGGCGCATTAGACTATGTCAATAGTGATCGCCGTGTGAAATATCCAGAAGTGCGTGAACCGGGTTCAACAGAGTGGAAACGCATTTCTTGGCATGAGGCAATTGAGCGTATTGCACGCCATATGAAAGATGATCGTGATGCGAATTTCATTGAGAAGAATGCCGAAGGCACCCCTGTCAATCACTGGCTTACTGCTGGTTTCTTAGCTGGCTCTGCATGCAGTAACGAAACAGGTTTGCTCACACAAAAATTTGTACGTGCACTCGGTATTACCTTCACTGATAACCAAGCGAGTATCTGACACGGACCAACGGTAGCAAGTCTTGCTCCATCATTTGGTCGCGGTGCGATGACCAATCACTGGGTTGATATTAAAAACTCTGACCTCGTTATTGTAATGGGCGGTAATGCTGCCGAAGCTCACCCTGTCGGTTTCCGCTGGGCGATTGAGGCAAAAAAACAAAACGGTGCGAAGTTAATGGTGGTTGATCCACGCTTTAACCGCTCTGCTGCTGTTGCCGATATTTATATGCCATTACGTTCAGGCACGGATATTGCCTTCCTTTCTGGTGTGATTAACTATTTGTTACAAAACGATAAAATTCAGCACGAATACGTTAAGCACTATACTAATGCAACATTCTTAATCAATGATGGTTTTAAATTTGAAGATGGGCTTTTCACAGGCTACGATGAAGCCACTCGAACTTACAAAGACAAATCTACTTGGGCATACCAATTTGATGAGAATGGTGAACCGTTACGAGACATGACAATGCAGCACCCTCGCTGTGTAATCAATGTCTTAAAAGAACACGTTTCTCGCTACACTCCTGAAATGGTAGAACGCATTACAGGTACCTCACAAAAAGATTTCCACATCTTCTGTGAAGAAATCGCTAAAACAGCCGCGCCTGACAAAGCAGCCACATTCTTGTATGCTCTTGGCTGGACTCAACACACAGTGGGTTCACAAAACATTCGTACAATGGCAATGATTCAGTTGCTTTGCGGAAATATCGGTGTTGCCGGCGGTGGGGTAAATGCGTTGCGTGGACACTCCAATGTGCAAGGTATTACCGATTTAGGGCTATTCCCAAATCGTTTACCAGCTTATTTACCATTGCCAACCGAAAGCGATACCAGCTTAGAATCATTCTTAAATCGTATTACCCCTAAAAAAATGGGTAAAGATCAAACTAACTACTGGGGTAATACGCCAAAATTCTTCATCAGTATGATGAAATCATTCTTTGGCGATAAAGCAACTGCTGAAAATGAATTTGGTTTCCACTACCTGCCGAAATTAGAAAAAGGTGGTATGGATCATATGCGTTTCATTGAAAAAATGTATGAAGGCAAGGTAAACGGCTATTTCTGCCAAGGCATGAATCCTGTTGCTTCTTATCCAAATTCGGGCAAAATTATCAAGGCACTGAGTAATTTAAAATACTTAGTAATCTTTGATCCACTCATTACTGATACCTCCGAATTCTGGATGAATCATGGGGAATTTAACGATGTAGATCCTGCACAGATTCAAACCGAGGTATTCCGCTTGCCAACCACCTGCTTCGCAGAAGAAGATGGCTCAATCGCTAACTCTGGGCGTTGGTTGCAATGGCACTGGAAAGCTGCTGATGCTCCATTTGAGGCAAAACCTGATGTGGAGATTCTCTCAGAACTTCGTGCGGAATTGTTAGCTCTTTATGCAAAAGAGGGCGGAAAAGCACCACTTGCAGGTTTAGAAGCAATGAGTTGGAACTATGCAAACCCTCGTGATCCAAAAGCAGAGGAACTAGCGAAAGAGAACAATGGTTATGCATTAGTCGATCTCAAAGATGCTAACGGTAATCTTGTCGTGAAAAAAGGTGAATTACTACCAAGTTTTGCTTTTATGCGTGATGATGGAACAACCTCTGGTGCATGCTGGATCTACACCGGACAATGGACGCAAAAAGGTAACCAAATGGCAAACCGTGATAACTCTGACCCGTCAGGTTTAGGTAACACACTAGGTTGGGCATTTGCATGGCCAGTGAATCGCCGTATCCTCTATAACCGTGCTTCTGCGGATTTAGCAGGCAACCCATGGAATCCAAAACGTCAGCTCGTGAAATGGAATGGTACAAACTGGAACTATATTGATGTTGCCGACTTTGGTACAGCCCCTCCAAATAGTCCGACAATGCCGTTTATTATGCAGCCTGAGGGGGTAAGTGGCTTATTTGTGCGTGAACGTATGGTGGACGGACCTTTCCCTGAACACTACGAGCCAATGGAAACACCAATTGGCACAAATCCATTACACCCAAATGTGGTACAAAGTCCTGTGGCTCGCATTTTACCGTCTGATAAAGCAGATCTTGGTACAAGCGATGAGTTTCCATATGTGGGTACCACTTACCGCTTAACCGAGCATTTCCACTACTGGACAAAGAACTCGCTGATTAACGTTGTCGCTCAACCTGAGCAATTTGTTGAAATTAGCGAAGCCTTAGCGGTGGGAAAAGGCATTAGCAATGGCGACCGAGTGCGTGTTTGGTCTAAACGTGGCGAAATTAAATGTGTTGCCTTAGTTACCAAACGGATCCGTCCGCTTGTTTCTGACGGTAAACCGATTCATACGGTAGGGATTCCTATTCACTGGGGCTTTGCTGCGACCACCAAAGCAAAAAAAGGTTATTTTGCTAATAACTTAACTGTCCGTTCTGGTGATGCAAATACACAAACCCCTGAGTCAAAATGTATGTTAGTAAACATTGAGAAAATCGGAGGCTAAAAATGGGTGTAGTTCAATCTCAAAACATTATTAAAGCCTCTGCAACTTCGGCTTTAACGCCTGCTCCACAAGCAAGAAACCATCAAGTTGAAGTAGCAAAACTGATTGATGTTTCTGCTTGTATCGGCTGTAAAGCTTGTCAGGTTGGTTGTTCTGAATGGAATGATATTCGGGCAGAACCGCAAAACTGTGTTGGGGTTTACGATAACCCCGCCGATCTCAACGCTAAAGCATGGACAGTAATGCGATTTAATGAGGTGGAAGAAAATGAACGTTTGGAATGGCTTATCCGCAAAGATGGTTGTATGCACTGCTCCGAACCAGGCTGTTTGAAATCTTGCCCAGCACCGGGGGCGATCATTCAATATGCCAATGGCATTGTGGATTTCCAATCGGACAAATGTATCGGCTGCGGATACTGTATCGCAGGTTGTCCGTTTAACATTCCAAGAATGAATCCAGAAGATAACCGTGTGTATAAATGTACTCTCTGTGTAGATCGTGTAACCGTCGGTCAAGAACCTGCTTGCGTGAAAACTTGCCCAACTGGTGCAATCCAATTTGGTAGCAAAGAAGAGATGAAACACTATGCGGAAAAACGCATTGCAGATCTGAAATCTCGTGGCTATGAGAATGCAGGACTTTATGACCCAGAAGGGGTCGGCGGTACGCACGTGATGTATGTATTACACCACGCTGACAAGCCAGAACTTTATTCAGGCTTACCAAAAGATCCGCAAATTGACCCAACAATTACGCTCTGGAAAGACGTGCTCAAACCAGTCGCTGCGGTATCAATGGCAGGCTTGGCGTTAAGTGCGGCTGCACACTATATTGCTATTGGCCCAAATAACGAAGAAGACGTGGAAGAGCACCACGAGCAAGGAGGAAAACATGAGTAAGGTTCAGATCAGTAACGATCACAAAATCATACGCCATAAAACGCCTGCTCGTTTGAGTCACTGGCTATTAGTGATCTGCTTCTTTGTAACGGGCTTATCCGGCTTAGCATTTTTCTTCCCTGATTTTGCTTGGCTCACGGAGATCCTTGGCACACCACAAATTGCCCGTTTCATTCATCCATTCACTGGTATTATTATGTTTGTTGCCTTTGTAAATATGGTACGTATCTACTGGCACCATAATATCCCAGAAAAAAATGACTGGGTATGGCTTAAAAACATTGTGGAAGTACTAAAAGGCAATGAACACGCAGTTTCAGACAATGGCAAGTATAATCTTGGGCAGAAATTGTTATTCTGGACGCTTATTCTTGCTATGTTTACCTTGCTTACAACAGGTATCATTATGTGGCGACAATACTTCTCACATAATTTCTCAATTCCTGTAATCCGCATTGCAATCTTCCTGCACTCATTCAGTGCCTTTATGCTCTTTACCGGTATTATGGTGCACATGTATATGGCATTTTGGGTGAAAGGCTCTATTCGAGGAATGGTGGAAGGCTGGGTAACGGTGCGTTGGGCGAAAAAACATCACCCACGTTGGTATCGAGAAGAGGTTTTGCCTGAGCTTGAAAAAGAATTAAAAGCTCAGCAAGACTCAATAAAATAATAGCAAAATGCGGTCAAGAAATTGACCGCATTTTTATTTATGCCCTTGTTATCAAACTAACTGCCCATTATCCAATTGATAGATTCTATCAAACTGCTGTAAGCCATTTAATCGATGTGTAATCATGAATAATGTACGTTGCTGACAGTATTGAAAAATGAGTGACAAAATCTGTTGTTCCGTTTCTCTGTCTAGGCTTTCTGTTGGCTCATCAAGCAACACAATTTCTGCCTCACTTAACAATAACCTAGCTAACCCTAAACGACGCTGCTCTCCGCCTGAAAGATGACGACCGCCCTCGCCCAGCCATAATGCTAATCCATGTTCTTCCAACAAATAATCTAAACCAACTTGCTGCATAACCTTCATTAACTGTTCATCTGTAGCCTCTGGATTACCCATTTTCAGATTTTCTCGCAAACTATTGCTAAAAATATGTACTCGTTGGCTTAAGGTAACAATATGCTGACGTAAAGTCTGTTCAGGATAATCACTAATTTTGCAATTATTTAGCCAAATTTGACCGCTTGTTGGCTCATAATTACGTGTAAGCAGTTGGAAAATTGTGGATTTGCCACTCCCTGTTTTGCCTAGAAGAGCAACTTTTTCACCAGATCGGACATCAAAAGAGACTTGCCTTAACACCTGCTGGTCACGCTGTGGATAGCAAAAATCAACGTTCTCAAAGCAAACAAGCGGCTGATTTTTGCTAGTTTTTTGCCAAATTGCCGATCCGTGGAACTCAACCAATGGCTGCTGTTCGGTAAGTTCACTGATCCGCTGTGCCGCGCTTACCACCTGACCTAAATGTAAGAAAGCAATGCCTATTGGTGACAGAATTTCTAACGATGCCAACACACAGAAAACAACCAGTGCAATTAACGCTTCTGGATTTTCCGCATTTGGCGCAGAAATGGTTGTTGCCGAAAGGTAGATGACCACGCATACCAGTATCCCATTTACCGCTAATAACAATGCATTAGAAAATCCGGATAAACGGCTCTCTTTGCTCTGTGCAGCAAGCCACTTGCTTTCTGTCTGCTGTAATTTCTGCGCAGTCTGCTCTTGAATACCAAAGAGTAAAAATTCTGCATTTAATTGGATCCATTCAATAAATTGTGAACGATAATCAGCTCTCGCTTGTACAGCCTCTCTCCCTAAATTCTGTCCTAATCGGTAAAACAAAACAGGTAATAGAATCAGTAAAGCTGTAAGTGTGCCACAAATAACCCATACTAACGTAACAGAAATAAAAGATAGACCAATACCCATAAATAAAATCACCATCACCGCACTAATAAAAGGTGAAAGCAAATTTAAATAAAGCGTATCAAGCGTATCAACATCCGCCACTAAGCGATTCAGCAATTCACTATTGCGATAACGGTTTAGCCCTGCAGGGCTAAGTGGAATTAATTTACGGAAAACCGATACCCGTAGGTTTGCCAGCACACGAAAAGTTGCATCATGCGTGACTAAACGTTCAAAATAGCGAGAAAGTGTTCGTCCAATTGCTAAACCACGCACTCCAGAGGAAGGATAAAAAAAGTTAAATAGAATACTGGAGCCAACCAAGGCAGTTGCGGCTAAAAACCATCCCGATAAACTCAGCAACCCAATGCTCGCACTGAGGCTAGTGATCGCAAGAATAACGCCTAACAATAAACGCCCCAAATGCGTGCGATAGAGGGCAAGAAAAGGAAAAAGTGTGCGCATTTAATGTCCTAATAATTCAGCAAAAAAACCTTGTTGTTCCAATTTATCAAATGTGCCTTGCTGGACAATCTGTCCCTGCTTCATCACCCAAATTTCATCAGATTGTTTTAAATCTTCAACGCGATGCGTAATCATTAAGGTGGTATGCATTTGGCTTAAATTGTGTAATGCTTGCAAAACTTGCTGTTCTGATTGCATATCTAAACTTGCTGTTGGTTCATCAAGTAAAAGTAGCTGATATGGTCGAAGTAACGCTCGTGCAATTGCAATCCGTTGCGCCTGCCCGCCAGAAAGTCCCGCATTTGCATCTTGTACTCGGCTATCTAACCCAATCCGATAAACAAACTCATCTGCCCTTGATTGCGCTAACGCGTCCGCTATTTCTGCCTCACTTGCATTTGGATTACCCAGTAAAATATTTTCTCGCAACGATGCATTCATCAATTGAGGATTTTGTCCGACCCAAGCAAGCACCGCACGCCATTGTGTTATTTCGAGTTCCTTTAGTTCTACACCATTCACTTTCACACTACCTTGATAGGCAAGGAAACCCAGTAACATATTCATTAGCGAACTTTTACCCGCGCCACTTTGCCCAACTAGAGCGATCTTTTGCTGTGCATTTATACGAAAATTCAGTGGCTGTGTAAGCGCTTTACCCTGTGGAGACAGGATAACACAGTCTTTGGCTTCAATCACAAGCGGTTGTTTTGGCAAATTTTTTTGCCCAGCCGTTTGAGTAATCACATTTTCACTTAAAAACTGCTCAATGCTATCTGCAGCCCCAATTGCGGCCGCTTTATCATGATAGTAAACGCCTAATTCTCTCAGTGGTTGATAAAATTCTGGTGCTAACATTAAACAGAAAAAACCGATGAAGAGGGTCACAGCCGTATCGTAATAACCAAAATTAAGATCGCCTAAGTAAATAAAACCAAAATAGACTGCCATTACTGCAATAGAAATCGCTGCAAAAAACTCAAGTACCGCCGAGGATAGAAATGCCATTTTTAAAACATCCATCGTGCTGAGGCGAAATTCTTCGGTACGTTGATAAATGAGATCTGTTTGACTTTGTGATTGACCAAATAAACGAATGGTTTCCAATCCTTTTAAACTGTCTAGAAATTGCCCACTCAGACGTGAAAGAATACCAATATTCTTCTGGTTCGCTTCAGCTGCTTTTATCCCCGCTAGCGCCATAAAAATAGGTAATAACGGCAAGGTTAAAAACAGAATAAGCCCTGCTGCCCAGTTTAATGGAAAAACAGCACAGAGAATAATCATTGGCACAAGCAAGGATAAAAATTGTTGCGGCAGATAACGCGCATAAAAATTATGGATGCTTTCTACCTGCTCCAGCATAATTGTTGCCCAGCTTCCAGCGGGGCGCTGTCCAATAGCCATCGGTCCAATTTGCGATAATTTCGCCATGATTTCGCGGCGTAAATGTAAACGGAGAGTCTGCCCTGCTTGAAATCCTGCTCGCTCACGTAACCAAACTAATACTGATCTGCCGAAGAAACACACCAGCAATAAACCAAGCTCAGCCCATAGCATGCTAGGCATTTGATGCTGGATTATCATTTTGTGGAGCATTGAGGCTAATAACCACATCTGCCCAACCATTAGTAGCGAGCTTATTGCACCGAGTAATACATTAAGATAGAGCCATTTTCTGACAATTTTTTGTTGTTGGCGTAGCCATTTTTGTAGTTGTTTTTGTCGTTGTTTATCCATATTAATTTTGCAAAATTTTAAAGAAAAAAGACCGCTTGTTGCCTATTAATACCAAGGGTTAAAATTCAAAGTGATAGAGTAAATCCACGGCCTGATTCAAACTTGATACCCACTGTAAATATAAACTTGGTGCAAGACGATAGCGTAAAGTTAATTCCGTTAGCGGTGCAAAAATACCAACACCATATTTTACTCTGAATTTTGGCGTTAAGCTGCCACTGACTACCACTTTAGTATTATCACCTATTCCCGCTGTCGTAACTCTTAAATCGTTAATCCCAAAGGCACTGCCAACACTTCCGACCGTTTTACTCCCTTTCGATAGACTCAATCCAATTAATGCGGCAGCAATAGAATTACCTGAACCCGCATCACCACTACTTTCTAAGCCTCTTCCTGTCAGGATATAAGAAAGAATTTCATCTTGCGACATTGACGGGCTAGAAAACAGTTTTACGTCTAAATTATCTGCAATCCCCGTTACTTTTACACCAGCGGTGACATGCTGATCTTCTATCGCCTCTGGATTACGAATCGCTTCAATTTCAACACTCGGCTGAGAAGGTAAGCCTGCAAAAGAAATTAGCCCTTTACGGATAACAAGATCTTGCCCGAAAGAGGCAAATGTCCCATTTTTCAAATTCACTTGCCCATATAGTCCTAAACCTCGATTACCTTGGCGAACTTTTACTGTACCATTTAGATGTGTTTTTAAGCCATAGGCCTCTAAGCGAACATCGTTGCCAATATTAATGGCAACATCGCCTTTAATTGCCATACCTTGTCCGTTTTGTGGTGCATTTTTACTAGACATAGGTAATTTGAAGCTTCTTTTATGTTTGGCTGAGCCATCCATAATCACTTCATCACTACTAACACTTACGGCGCTTTCCGGCAACTCTTGGACTTCAATGCGTGCCCAAGGGATGTCAATTTTTCCGCCCAATACTAATTCTTTAGGTGAAGCTTTCACCTCAATATTTGGACTAATATCCACTTTAGCGATACCTGGCAGATCCACACGGAATTTGTTTGCATTTGCTCGAATACGCGTATACCAAGCTTCTACTTTTTGCCAGTTCGCATCACCATCTAACACCAAATTGCTTTGTGGCGTTTGTACATTTCCTTTCAATGTTGAGCTTGCCCCATTAAAATTCAGTGTTAGCCCCCCGCCAGTAACATCAAACGGCATAGCATTCGATTGTGCTTTTAAACCCGTCAAATTAAGATTGCCATATAACAACGGTGAAAGCGCTGTTCCTCCAACTGTTAAATGTGCATTAATATCACCATGAACGCTCTCCCCATTACTTAATAATGGCTTTAATAAACTTAACTGAACACGATCAATGTGAATACTGCCAGATAAGGCACGTTTATTTGCAATATCTTTCATTTGCATATCACTTGTGATACGTCCATTATTTTCAATGCGAATATCCGTATTCACATTTAAATTATTCTCCGCCATTTTTGCAGTAACTTTTACTGGTGCAAAAGCTAATGGGAACGCCCCAGAATCCAATTTTTGGCTTAATTTCAGGCTATTTGAACTAAGTTCAAGATTCACTTGAGGTGCTTTATTTTTAAACCATGCTGCATCACCTTTTGCGTTTACTATGCCTGTCAATTGTGTATTGTTATCCAAAAATTCTTGTACGCTTACCAGATCAAATTGGCGAATTTCAAAAGGCACTTTACCTTCTTCTCCCGCTTGGAATGTTTGAGGGAAACAAAGGTGAAGTTTTGGATTATGCCAGCAGTGCGCAGAAATATTCGCCAAAATTTGCTTATTGTTATAGTTAATTTGTACAGCTTTATCATTTTGGAATATCCCTACCGGCGATTGAATTGAAACGTTACTTAACGCTCCCTGCCAGATTTGCTGACTACGGTCAAATTTACCTGCTAACTGTAAATTTCCAGCAACTGGTTCACCCTTCGAGGTAAATTTTAGATTATGATTTGTTTCTGTGCCTTGCAAAGTTAAATTGGCATGATCAATTTTAATTTCACCACGACTAAATTGGTTTAACACTAAATTAAGATCAACGTTAATCTGCTTTTCAGTGTGCACTTTGCCTTTTGCACTAAGGTGATGTAATTTTAGCGTGTCGTAGGCAACATCATTCGCCGTTAAATCAAGCTCTAAAATTGGTTCAACCAATTTGCCTTGCATTTTAACTTTCCCTTTGACCCCCGCTGCCAAATGCGGAACTAAGCCTTTTAAATTTGGCGCATTTATATCAGCAGAAAAATCTGATTTATCACCGAGCACACCTTTTAAAGCGATTACATTTTCACCATATACTAGTTCCGCTTGTGGCACACTCAGTAATGTCTGGCTACCTGCACTTAAATCGCCTTTTAACTCCAGTTTTTTCTGAAATAAATTGCCATAGATCGCCATATCATTTACGTTTACCGCCCAAGTATTCTGCTCACCTCGTGCAGCATAGCCATTAGAAGTTAGTTTGCCAGAAAGTACAGCGGCCCATTCAGGCAAGAGCGATTTAGTATTCACTTTATCAAGTTCAACACTACTCTCCCATTCAACACCATCCGTCCAATCTACTTTACCCACTAAATTAGCTTTGCCTTCAAGCGCTTGTAAGACGAAATCTTTCAAAGAAAAATACGTGATATCACCATGCCCATCAAACTGCAAGCTCCCCGCAGGCAAATTCATGCCTCGACTATCTAAACTACCTTGTAAACGGTAATCCAATAAATCACCCGTTAAATTCAAGTTAATTTTCTGTAGTTGTAATGGTTTTTCGCCTTTTTCTGGCATAAATGGATATTGCACTTGAGCACTATTTAAATGCAGATTAAACGGCGTTTTTGCCTCAGATAAGGCTATATCCCCCGTTAAATGAAATTCTGCCGCACCACGACTTTGTATTGTCAGAGTCGTTGTACCAAACAGTTCTCCTTGAATATCAACATCGGCAGTACTCGCTGGAATTTTTAGTGTTGCTATCTCTGGGTGCCAACCTTTTAAATGCCAATGTAGCGGATAATTTCCAGATAAGGTTAATTCTCCTTGCCCGCTAACATTGCCCTTATCCGTCTGGAGATCAATATGCCGCAATACCACTTTTTGCTCATTTGAGTTTCCCTGAATACCTAAAAACGGCACCTTAAGAATAGAAACTGGCTCAATGAGTTGTCCTTCATCATCGCGTTTTTTCTGCTCAATCTGAATATGCGTTGCCTCAAATTTAGGTAAATCAAAATATAGTGGCAATTTAATTGGCTCTAATTTATTGAGTAACGGTTCAGCAAGTTGGCGTTTAAGTGCAGTCCAATCTGTACTTTTAACTTTCTCTTTAGCTTTTTCTTTTACCTGTTCACGCGTATTTTCTACCACCTCGGGCGCCAATGAAAGAGTCAAACCATCTAGCACAGTGGGAGCAATACGAATATTTTTACTGACTCCTAATGCGCTGGTTTTAAACTGTGCCAAAGTAATATCCATTTCATCAACGCGTACCTGAATATTGTTTAGCTCAAGATTTTTGACGGCAACTTCTAACGGCAACGAAATCTTCCCAATGGGTGTTGATTCTTTTTCTGCTGGCGATGAAGATAATTTTGCCGTTTCAACGATGACTTCAGTATCATTGAGTACCAGATTTTCGATACAAGCTTTGCGACTAAGCAGGCAATCAAAACCAAGATGTAAATTTGCTTGCCCAACTTTAATGCCCACGCCTTCCATTTGATAAATGGCGTTTCTTAAATGCAATCCCTCTTGTAAACTACCCTCAACACTTTCAATACTAAGTTCATCTAACCATCTTGTCACAAAATGCAATGCTGTACGCTGTCCTTTACCCGTCACAAGAAAGGCTAAAATGCCAAGACTCAATCCAAGCAACAATAGCAAAAAGCACCATAGCCCACGCCATTTTGATTTTGCGCGAACAGGCGGTATTGCTTTTTGCTGTTCATGATTGATGGATTCAGCATGTTGTGCTTGAGATAGCACAACAGGATTATCATTATTCTGTTCTTTTTGCATAATTTTTCACTTTTTTGACCACTCACAACTCAGAGCCAATACCAATATAGAATTTCACACCTTTATCGTTACTTGGAGAACGGACAGGTGTGGCAATATCAAATTTTATTGTGCCGATAGGCGATGCCCATCGTACTCCAGCGCCTGCGCCGGCATGCAAGTTTTTACCACTATAACTCTTTGCTGCCATACCCGTATCGTAAAATAGCGCTCCCCACCAATTAGGATAGACTTGATATTGATATTCCGCTGTCGCGGTAAACAAATGCGAACCACCAATAAGATTGCCCTCTAGATCAACGGGTGAAATCGTTTTATAGCCAAAGCCACGCACACTGAGATCTCCCCCGGCAAAATAGCGTAGTGATGGCGGAATGCGGGGAAATTCGTCTGCCTCTAGATAGCCTATTTCTGCGCGTAAATAAACACGGTGCTTATCTGCAAAGGTGCGTAACCACGCGGAACTCGCCTTTACACTATAAAAGTTCACATCAGAACCCCAAATTTTACTCCCCACGTTTACCGTTAGTTTTTGAGAATCCCCCCAGAGTGGAAAACGATTTCCGTCAGTGCGCGTACGATTAATTGAAGCGGTAGGATAAAGCAGCAAAGTTCTAAATTTATCGCTGCCTTGTTCAAAAGAATCAAAGCGTGCTTTTAAGCCCAATGAAAATGCCCAGCCTGTTTCATGATTCCAAAAGCGTTGGAAACCTAAATGCGCAGCGGTAGTTTTGGTATCATTTTGGTCTTCATGTTCAAGCCCGCCAGAAAATTGGTAATAATATTGTAAAGGATGCGCTTTAACTGGAATATTATAGCCAAATTCAAAGGTTTGCTCTGGTTTAGAAATGTACGTATTTGTTTCTAGACTATGTCCACGACTATTAATCCATGGTTTTTTCCAATTAAGCTGCAAACGGGGACCGACATCACTGGCATAGCCTACCCCAATCTCCATTTCATTTTTTTTTCTTGGCTGTAGCAATATATTTAAATCCACTGTTTTGCGTTGTTCTTGGATTTCAGGCTCAATAAGAACCGAGCTAAACCAACCACTAGAGGAAAACTCACTGGAAAGCTTGGTGAGATCGTTAAGATGATAGTGATCACTGCTTTGAATACGTAAAATATTACGCAAATAATCTTCACGAATTTGACTATTAGTAAACGTAATCTCGCCATAACGATAACGCTCACCACTATCATAGCCTAAACGCCAATCTGCACTATGATCACGAGGATAGACTTCTAAACGGTGATAACGCCAGTTTGCATCTAAATAACCTTTGCTCTGTGCTAATTTTTCCACACTGCTTTTAAAATCATCATAGACTTCATGATTTAGCACATCCCCTTTACTAGCGGTTTCTGTGAGGAGTAATTTCTGAAAATCCTCATCTTGTGCTAATTCACCTTGTACTTGAATATCGGTCTCATCAACTAATACAGGCTGTTTGTCTAATGTAATGAATAGATGCAAAAGATCTTTTTGTGGGCGAGGTCTTGGAGTTAAAGAGAAATGATATTGAGTGTTGTAATAACCTAAAGCACGCAATGCTTTATCCACGGTTTGTTGCACACGCTCTTGATAACGTTCTGAGCCATCTGCTTCATCATTACTAACTTGAGAGAGATAAATACGAACATTGTTATACAGCTCGCTACCCTTATCTAGACCTTCCATTTTTAATAATACGGTCTGTTCTGCCACTGACACACTAGAGAGTAGCAATAAGGTGAAAAAATGTAGTTTAGTTTTCATCATCTTAAAAAAATACAAGCGGTTGAAATTATGACATTTTCTGCAAAATTATCCGACCGCTTGAAAGTTGATTTGTTCAGGATTATTTTAGCCAGCGCATCGGGTTTACCGCAGCGCCTTTACGACGAATCTCAAAATAAAGTGCAGCTCTACTTTGTCCTCCTGAGTTCCCCACATTAGCAATAGTTTGCCCAGCAGAAACTCGCGCACCTTTTCGCACTGCTAACGATTGGTTATAGCCATACAGCGACATATCGCCATTACCATGGTCAATAACAACAACTTGCCCATAACCTTGTAACCAATCTGACAAAATCACGCGCCCAGCCGCAATTGCTCTCACTGGTGTACCCGCGCCCGCTTGAATAACGATACCACTCCATTTCAGTTCACCCATCTGAGTTGATCCGAAAGTGTTAATAATTTTTCCCGAAACTGGCATCGCATACTTACCGCTGCCTAAGCCATTACCACTGCGTGTTTCTGCTTGAACTTGTTCACGCACCCTTGCGCGAACCTCTTGTTTCTCTTTTTCAGTCGCTTTGCCTTTTTGTTCCGATGCTTTACGTTGCTCTAATCTCGCGAGTTCTTGTTTTTCTCGTTCTTGCGCTTGTCTTTTAGCTTGTTGGGCAGCTTCGTTCTCCGCTCTTGCCAATTGATTGCGTAATGCAGCTTCGTTCGCTTTTAATGCATCTAAACGGCTCTGTTCTTGGTCAAGCGTTTTATCAATCGCTTTGATAGTATTCTCTCTATCACGCTTTACTTTCTGTAACTCTTGCTCTTGCTTTTTTTGAGCATTTAACTGGGTTTGTTGCCCTGATTGCTGCCCCTTTAATTCGTCACGACGCACCTTCAACTCTGCCTGCGTACGTCTTAAATCATAAATCGCATCAATACGTACTTGATTGATATGCTCATAATAGGCTTCCATTCGATCGGCATCTTTGGCGCTCTCTGACAATAAGCGTTCTAAAACAGAGGGGTGAATACCAGAACGATAGGCAGAATCAAGCTGTTGCTTCAATTTCTCTTTTTGCTCTTTTTCTTGTTTTTCTAACCGCTTGATCTCTTGCTCTGTACGGCTAATAGTTTGACGAATTTCACTTAGGGTCATTTCTGTTTTTTTTAAGTTTTTCGACACATTGCCTAACTCAATTTCTTGTGACTTTAGAGTAGATTGCAAACTATTGCGCTTTTTCTTTTGCTCAGCAATTTTATTCGCTTGCTGTTTAATCTCTTGCTGTAATTTAGCTTGCTGCTGAGAAAGGTTATTTGCTGTAGCAAAAGGGACAAATAATACAGTGATGCAAAACAACACCATAAAAGAAACAAATTTTTTCACTATCGCCAACTTTGAATCATAAACCCATAAAATTTCAGCATTTTAATGATTTATACATAAAATGACTATAAAAAATCGTGTTATAAAACGAAAAAAGGCAGGATAATTCCTGCCTTTTTGAAAACGAAAATAAAAAATTAACGTTTTGAGTATTGTGGACGACGACGTGCTTTGTGTAAACCCACTTTTTTACGTTCAACGCGACGAGCGTCACGAGTAACGAAGCCTGCTGCACGAAGTGCTGGGCGAAGTGATTCGTCGTATTCGATCAATGCACGAGTAATACCGTGACGGATTGCACCTGCTTGACCAGAGATACCACCACCTTTAACTGTGATGTATAAGTCTAATTTGTCAGTTAATTCAACCAATTCTAACGGCTGACGTACAATCATACGCGCTGTCTCACGACCGAAGTAAACTTCTAAAGAACGTTGGTTGATAGTGATGTTACCAGAACCCGGTTTGATAAATACACGGGCTGAAGAGCTTTTGCGGCGACCTGTGCCGTAGTTTTGATTTGCTGCTGTCATTGTTATGCTCCGTGAATTAGATATCTAAAACTTGTGGTTGTTGTGCTTGGTGGTTGTGCTCTGCACCTGCGTAAACTTTTAATTTACGGAACATTTCACGACCAAGTGGACCTTTCGGTAACATACCTTTCACTGCGATTTCAATTACAGCTTCTGGACGACGAGCAATCATTTCTTTGAAGGTTGCATCTTTGATACCACCTACATAGCCAGTGTGCCAGTAGTAGATTTTATCTTCTGCTTTTTTACCTGTTACAGCAACTTTGTCTGCGTTGATCACGATGATGTAATCACCGGTATCTACGTGCGGAGTGTACTCAGGTTTGTGTTTACCACGAAGACGGCGTGCTAACTCAGTCGCTAAACGACCTAAAGTTTTACCCGTCGCATCTACTACGTACCAGTCACGTTGTACTGTTTCTGGTTTTGCTACAAAAGTTTTCATTAATTAAATACCAAAATTTAAAGTTTAAACCCAATATCCTTTGAGGATATTACCTTTGCGGTTGAATTTGACCCCTTCGAGTCTGATTCAGACCAAACTTGTATGGCGGGAAAACCACACAAAAACAGGGTGGCGGAATTATACAGATTTAAAGGAAAAATGCTAATCTTTTTTATGACTTTTTGTATTTTTGAGAAACATATCAAATTTTACCCGCTTGTTCTGATAATTTTCTTCTCATTAAAATCAGAAAATGGTAAAAAAAGCTATTTTTCACTGACTACAACAAGGAGTGCTTATGCAATGGTCAAATGAAATGTGGACAGCTGTTATTGTCGCTTTTTTTGTCGGCGCTGTCGTGGGGTATTTAATTCTGCTAACTACTAATGCTAACGCCAAAAAGCAGCAAAAATTAGAAGTTGATTTGAAAGCTGCTACACAGCAAATTAATGAACAGAAACAACATCTTGAAAAACATTTTGAACAATCTGCCCAGCTGCTGGCAACCATCGCTGAAGACTATAAGAAGTTGTATAGCCACTTAGCACAAAGTTCACAAGCATTATTACCAGAAGCTGCAGATAAGTTAGAATTTTTCCAACAAGCCCAGCTTGAAAATACACAAGCTGAAGCGGTAACTACAGCACAACAAACAGCATCCGAAACACTCAGTGATGATACTGCTACTGAAACAGAAGCAACCGAGAAAACTAGTCACACATCAAATGAGCAAGCCCCACCAAAAGATTATACTGAAGGCTCTTCTGGTATTTTAAAATCCTAATGGCTAAGGCGACTTAATAAAGCAAATAGTGGATAAAACACACAATGTTTTACCCACTATTTTTTGTCTATATATCTAAAAGATACTATCTATTTTAGAATGGAATATCATCATCAAAATTATTCATTGCAGGCTCTGCTTGTGGCGCAGGTTTTGCTGTTTGGCGTTGTGGTGCTGTTTGTGCATAATCGCCATTATAGCCGCCTTGGTTATAATTCGTCTGAGCTGGGGCTTGATTCCAACCGCCCTGGCTGCCACCAAAATCCCCACCTTGACTATTACGACTATCCAGCATCTGCATCACATCGCCTTGGATTTCTGTGGTATAGCGGTCTTGACCATTTTGATCCTGCCATTTACGGGTTCTTAAACGCCCTTCTACATAGACTTTTGAACCTTTACGCAGATATTGCCCGCAAATTTCTGCTTGACGACGATAAAACACGATACGATGCCATTCTGTGATTTCACGACGTTCGCCTGTATTTTTATCTGTCCAACTTTCTGATGTTGCTACACTAATATTCGCCACTGCTTCGCCATTTGGCATTGTGCGCATTTCAGGATCATTACCTAAATTGCCAACAATGATGACTTTATTTACACCTGCCATAAAAATTCCTCTTAAATAGGTTACAAAAAATTGTCGCGGATTATGCCTTAATTTCCCCAAAATGTCATCTACTCAACTGAAATTTTGTACAGCGTTTCTTTATTTTGGGATGCAGTTCAAAAAATCGTAATATTTCGCTTTATTTTTGCAAAATTTCAGCTAAAACGGGGCGCTTACTTAAACTGATATTTTGTACAGTGAATAAATTGTGCGATAATAGCAAAATTTATTTCAACTAAACAATAACTATGCAAACTATCGATGTACGTGGGGCACGAACCCACAATTTAAAAAATATCAACGTTATTCTTCCGCGTGATAAATTTATTGTGATCACAGGGCTTTCTGGTTCGGGTAAATCCTCTTTGGCGTTTGATACCCTCTATGCCGAAGGGCAACGCCGTTATGTAGAATCGCTCTCCCCTTATGCTCGCCAATTTTTATCGCTCATGGAAAAGCCCGATGTGGATCATATTGAAGGGCTTTCACCTGCTATTTCTATTGAACAGAAATCCACTTCGCATAACCCTCGTTCAACGGTAGGAACAGTGACAGAAATTCACGATTATTTACGTCTGTTATTTGCTCGTGTAGGTGAGCCTCGCTGTCCTGATCATGATTTACCGCTTGCAGCACAAACCATTTCACAGATGGTGGACAGAGTATTAGAAGAGCCTGAAGGTAAACGCTTAATGTTGCTTGCACCTGTTGTTAAAGAGCGTAAAGGTGAACACGTTAAATTATTAGAAAATCTGCAAGCGAACGGCTATTTAAGAGCCAGAATTGACGGTGAAATTTGCGACTTATCTGACCCTCCAGCCTTAGAATTACAGAAAAAGCATACTATTGAAGTGGTCGTAGATCGTTTTAAAGTTCGTACGGATATTGCCACCCGTTTAGCGGAATCCTTTGAAACGGCATTAGATTTATCTGGTTCAACAGCCATCATTGCCGATATGGACGACAATCAAGCCGAAGAGTTAGTTTTTTCTTCTAGTTTTGCTTGTGCTGAGTGCGGTTATTCACTCAGTGAATTGGAACCTCGTCTCTTCTCTTTTAACAATCCAGCAGGGGCATGCCCAAGCTGCGATGGCTTAGGTGTAGAGCAATTTTTTGATGAGCGTAAAGTGGTACAAAATCCTGATATCTCCTTGCCAAATGGTGCAATTAAAGGCTGGGACAAACGTAGTTTCTACTATTTTGGACAACTTAAAGCCCTTGCGGCACATTATGATTTTGATATTGAGCAACCCTTTGCTAAATTGCCGAGAAAAATTCAGCAAATTATTCTCCATGGCTCAAAAGAAGAGATTGAGTTTACCTATGTCAATGACCGTGGCGATAAAGTCGTACGTAAACACCCTTTTGAAGGCGTACTCAACAATATGGCTCGTCGCTATCGGGAAACCAATTCACAATCGGCACAAGAAGAGCTAGCAAAATATATCAATACTCGTCCTTGTTTAAGCTGTGAAGGTTCACGCCTACGCCGTGAAGCTCGCCACGTCTTTATTGAACAAACCAACTTACCCGCCATCGCCGAGAAAAGCATTGGTGAGGCGATGACGTTTTTTGAAAATCTGCAATTAAGCGGACAACGTGCACAAATTGCAGAAAAAATCTTAAAAGAAATTCGTGAACGTTTGTCGTTCTTAGTGAATGTAGGCTTAAATTATCTCTCTCTTTCTCGCTCAGCTGAAACGCTTTCGGGCGGTGAAGCACAGCGCATTCGCCTTGCCAGCCAAATCGGAGCTGGGCTTGTGGGCGTGATGTATGTATTAGATGAACCCTCTATCGGCTTACACCAAAGAGACAACGAGCGCTTGCTTAAAACATTGGAGCATCTGCGTAATTTAGGGAATACCGTTATTGTGGTAGAACACGATGAAGATGCGATTCGTGCGGCTGATCATATCGTAGATATCGGGCCGGGTGCTGGGGTACACGGCGGACAAATCATTGCCGAAGGGACTGCCGAGCAAATTATGCAAAATCCAAATTCTATTACTGGGAAATTCCTATCAGGTGCAGAAAAAATTGAGATCCCGACCGCTCGCACGCCACGAGATCCGAAAAAAATGCTCACCCTTAAAGGAGCGACAGGTAACAACCTCAAAAATGTGGATCTAGAAATCCCAGTAGGTTTGTTTACCTGTATCACTGGCGTATCTGGCTCAGGCAAATCTACCCTCATCAATGATACCCTTTTCCCTATCGCTCAAAATGCCCTAAACCGTGCAGAAAACAAAGATTTTGCACCTTATAAATCGATTGATGGTTTAGCACATTTTGACAAAGTGATTGATATTGACCAAAGCCCTATTGGGCGTACGCCTCGCTCTAATCCAGCCACTTACACAGGCTTATTCACCCCAATTCGTGAGTTGTTTGCTGGCACACAAGAATCAAGAGCAAGAGGCTACAACGTGGGGCGATTTAGCTTTAATGTGCGTGGTGGTCGTTGTGAAGCCTGTCAAGGTGATGGCGTGTTAAAAGTAGAAATGCACTTTTTACCCGATGTGTATGTCCCTTGTGATCAATGTAAAGGCAAACGCTACAATCGTGAAACCTTAGAAATTCGCTACAAAGGCAAAACCATTCACCAAGTATTAGAAATGACAGTGGAAGAAGCTCGAGAGTTTTTTGATGCAATTCCTGCCCTTGCTCGTAAATTACAAACCTTAATGGACGTAGGGCTGTCTTATATTCGCTTGGGGCAATCCTCTACCACTCTTTCTGGCGGTGAAGCACAACGGGTTAAACTGGCTGCAGAACTTTCTAAACGAGATACAGGCAAAACACTCTATATTTTAGATGAACCGACCACAGGTTTACATTTTGCAGATATTAAACAACTTTTAAGCGTATTACACCGCTTGCGTGATCAAGGTAATACTATCGTAGTGATTGAGCATAATTTAGATGTCATCAAAACCGCAGACTGGATTGTGGACTTAGGCCCCGAAGGCGGTGCTGGTGGTGGACAAATTATTGCAACGGGTACGCCAGAAGACGTTGCCAAAAGCAAAGTGTCGCATACCGCGAGATTTTTGGAAGCCATTTTGGCTAAAGGATAAAAACAAGCGGTCAATTTTGCATAAAAATTTCGATATTATGTAGCGGTTACGCAAAGATTTTCTTTTTGTTTCTGCTACTTTTTTCTTATCTGTAATAACGAAAGTATCGTAGTATCAAAAAGTACAACAAGCATCTATAGCGTACTTTTGATAGCGGTATCAGGTATGTCAATCAAAGTATTCTCTGAAAAAACAAAGGTACGCTATTGTTCTATTTGGGTAGGGATATGGAGATAAGCATTTAGTACCCCTCCTCTCCCATCACAGGTAATAGATTGAATTTCAATGCCTTTTTCGATTAATACCGTTAATTTTACCGTATTTTTTGAGATTAGAAGATGAACAGAAAATGCAATTTTTTAGGCATTTTTATAAAAAGTAGGTTAAAGCCTTATATTACAAGGTTTTAACCCACTTTGCAGACTCAATTTTGTCTATTATGCAAAAAATTGCTAAAAATCAACCGCTTGTTTACTTCATAGTTTAGAGTTCAAAATCGCCAAAATCACTGCTATCTACTTTTGCATCAATCTGACCGACCAAATAAGAACTAACTTCCACTTCTTGTGGTGCTACCTGTACATTATCGGAAACCAGCCATGCATTGATCCACGGAATGGGGTTGGAACGTGCCTTAAATGGTAATGGTAGTCCAACAGCTTGCATTCGAATATTAGTGATATATTCAATATATTGCACCAAAATATCCCGATTTAGCCCAATCATCGAACCGTCTTTAAACAGGTATTCCGCCCACGCTTTTTCTTGTTCAGCTGCACTTAAAAAAAGCTCGTAGGCCTCTTGGCGACATTCACGTGCAATTTCTACCATTTCAGGATCATCATTGCCATAAGCCATAATATTCAATATATGCTGAGTGCCGGTAAGATGTAATGCTTCATCACGTGCAATAAATTTGATGATTTTGGCATTTCCTTCCATAAGCTGCCGTTCCGCAAAGGCAAATGAGCAAGCAAAAGAGACATAAAAACGAATTGCTTCAAGTGCATTCACACTCATCATACAGAGATAAAGTTGTCTTTTTAGACTACGCAAACTGACCTCACAGGTTTTTCCATCAACCTGATAACTGCCTTCACCATACAAATTATAGAGTTGGCTGTCGCGAATCAAATCATCATAATAGGCGGAAATATCTTTGGCACGCTTAATAATTTCTTCGTTTGTGACAATATCATCAAATACTATTGATGGATCATTGACAATATTACGGATGATATGTGTGTAAGAACGACTGTGAATTGTTTCGCTAAATGTCCAAGTTTCAATCCAGGTTTCAAGCTCGGGGATAGACACTAATGGCAAAAGCGCCACATTCGGGCTACGCCCTTGAATGGAATCCAACAAGGTTTGGTATTTTAAATTGCTGATAAAAATGTGCTTTTCATGTTCAGGCAGTTGGGCATAATCAATGCGGTCTTGCGACACATCCACTTCTTCCGGTCGCCAGAAAAATGAGAGTTGTTTTTCAATCAGTTTTTCAAAAATTTCGTATTTTTGTTGATCATAACGCGCCACATTCACATTTTGTCCAAAAAACATGGGTTCTTTTAGTTGATCATTTTTATGTTGTGAAAACGTAGTATATGCCATCTTATTCTCCTTTATTTCTGTTCTTATTAAATTTTACAAGCACCACCAGCACAGCCTTCATCTAAGTCGTCTTGCGCATCTTCTGCTCCATCACGGGTATTTTGGTAGTAAAGGGTTTTTAACCCGTATTTATACGCCGTTAATAGATCTTTTAATAATACTTTCATCGGTACTTTAGCTTCTGCAAAGCGGTTTGGGTCGTAATTTGTATTCGCCGAAATCGCTTGGTCAACAAATTTCTGCATAATCCCCACCAAATGCAAATAGCCGTCCATATTAGGAATATCCCAAAGCAGTTCATAGTATGCTTTTAAGCGTTCATACTCCGGCACAACCTGCTTTAAAATGCCGTCTTTTGATGCTTTAACACTAATATAGCCACGCGGAGGTTCAATTCCGTTGGTGGCATTCGAAATTTGCGACGAAGTCTCCGATGGCATTAAGGCAGTTAAAGTGGAATTGCGCAAGCCAAACTGCAGAATATCCTGACGTAATTGCTCCCAATCATAATGAAGCGGTTCTTGAGTTAATTCATCAATTTCTTTTTTATAAGTATCGATAGGGAGTAACCCTTTGGCATAAGTGGTTTGATCAAAATAAGCACAAGCCCCTTGTTCTTTGGCTAAATTCATCGATGCTTTTAATAAATAATACTGAATCGCTTCAAAGGTACGGTGCGTTAAATTATTAGCACTGCCATCGGAATAACGCACTTGGTTTTTAGCTAAATAGTAAGCATAGTTAATCACGCCTACACCTAATGCGCGACGATTTACTGAGCTGTTACGTGCAGCTAATACCGGATAATCTTGATAATCTAATAGGGCATCCAGCGCACGAACCACTAAATCAGCCAATTCTTCTAACTCATCTAAATTGCTGAGTGTGCCTAAATTAAATGCCGATAATGTACATAATGCAATTTCCCCTTGTTCATCATAAAAATGTGCCAGTGGCTTAGTTGGCAAAGCAATTTCTAAGCAGAGGTTCGATTGGCGTATCGGTGCGACACGAGGATCAAATGGGCTATGAGTATTACAATGATCGACATTCTGAATATAAATTCGCCCTGTTGAAGCCCGTTCTTGCATCAGTAATGAAAACAATTCCACAGCCTTAACTTTACGTTGCCGAATGCTCGGATCTTGCTCATATTGCAAATAAAGTTGCTCAAATTTAGCTTGATCAGCAAAAAACGCTTCATATAACCCCGGCACATCTGATGGGCTAAATAAACTAATCTCACCGCCTTTAATTAAACGTTGATACATCATTTTATTAATCTGTACCCCGTAATCCATATGGCGAGCACGGTTTTCCTCCACACCACGGTTATTTTTTAATACCATTAAGCTTTCTGCTTCCAAATGCCAAATCGGGAAATATACGGTAGCCGCTCCACCGCGAACGCCACCTTGAGAGCAAGACTTTACTGCCGTTTGAAAATGTTTATAAAAGGGGATACAGCCGGTATGAAATGCTTCTCCACCACGAATAGGGCTACCTAATGCCCGAATTGCGCCGGCATTAATACCGATCCCAGCACGCTGTGAAACATATTTAACGATTGCAGCAGAGGTTGCATTGATGGAATCTAAGCTATCATCACACTCAATTAACACACAGGAACTAAATTGACGAGTAGGTGTACGCACTCCTGCCATAATTGGTGTTGGCAAAGAAATTTTGAAAGTGGAAGTCGCATCATAAAAACGGCGAATATAATCTAAGCGGCTTTCTGCTGGATACTTAGAAAATAAGCAGGCAGCTACGAGTAAATACAAGAATTGAGCCGATTCATAAATCTCCCCGCTAACACGATTCTGCACTAAATATTTTCCTTCCAACTGCTTTACTGCTGCATAGGAAAATGTCATATCTCGCCAGTGATCAATAAATCCATTCATTGTCTCCCATTCTTCGGGCGTGTAATCGCTCAGCAAATCCGCATCATACTTACCTAGCGCAACTAATTTTTTAACGTGCTCATATAAATGCGGTGGCTCAAACTGTCCATAAGCTTTTTTGCGTAAGTGGAAAATCGCCAAGCGTGCTGCCAAATATTGATAATCGGGCGTATCCTTACTAATGAGATCAGCTGCAGCCTTAATAATAGTTTCATGAATATCTGCAGTACGAATACCTTCATAAAATTGAATGTGAGAACGGAGTTCTACTTGTGAAACAGAGACATTCTCTAACCCCTCTGCCGCCCAAGTAATCACACGATGAATTTTATCTAGATTGAGTTGCTCGCGCGTGCCATCACGCTTTGTTACCATTAAACTTTTATTCATAATTAGTCCTATCTCGTAATACCTTACTAAACACCCTATACGGATGTCTTACCTAAAGTAAAACCAAGATATAGCGTTTAACCATGAAGTTCAATCGGTAAATCTCCCTCTCTACCCTTGACAGGCGATAACCCCTTTATAAATAACCGTATTTTTATAATGGGATAAAATCTACCGCCTGATTTAGCAACAGATTGCATAAATTTCATCAATGGCATTTATCTGTGAAGAGACAGAAACTCGAAGTACTGAGAATAGAAAAGATAGCCCACCTGCTAACTGATTGTCCAATTTTTAGTATCTGTCAGAGATGGGCGCTATCGGGGGACAAATGACTGTTGGCCCTAGCATTTTATAGAATATTATGATTAAAAGGGGATGTCGTCATCAAAAGTTTTTTGAAACTGTACACTCAAGCCTGATAATTTTTGAAGACATTCATTAAAAATTGGATCAAATATATATTGCGGAATTTTTGCATATCCATTTCTTTCAGAATTGAGCTTCAAGAAAGATTTTCCTTTATCAAGGAATTCACTACGATCTAAATTATTCTTCTTCGCATATTGTAAAAACATATTGATATTGTCGTTTAAAAATTTCCTAAAACTTTCTTTATCTGGCAATGAATTAATTTCTGATTGATTTTTCATTAAAAAATCAAGCTTAATTTGAATATCTTCCAAAATTGAACGTTCCTGCCTGTCAATATCAGCGACTTCTGTTACATTAACTTCAGTGAAAAATGGCGCATATGCAACCTTTTGAGTATCTTTATACGTTTTATAAACATCTATTACGGTTTTCCTAAGTTCTTTCTGTTTTTCTTCTAATTCATAACGATGAAAAGAACTAGGATATTGAATATATCTAATAGGAGCAACATCAAACGGAGCAGAAGTTTTGTCATCCAATATAATAAAACACATGGTTTTCTATATGCCATTCTAATTCCCAACTCAAAAAAACATTTGGATTTAATGAACTTAAATCACAAACAATTACGTCAGAATGATATAGATTTTTAATTATAGTACTCTGAATAACATCCGATTTCGTATTCTCACTAGCTAAGGCTATATCAAAAGCATATTCAGAATCAGAAACTAAAGACTCCTCTATAGCCCTTTGAATATAATCCCAATGTCATGGTTTATATGGTTCTTTTATTGAAATAGGTCTAACAATCCCAACTTTTATAATATTTTTTGCATCTTTTGACATTACACCGCTCCCTAAAGATTTACTATCTATCCTATGATATGACAAACTTACCGAATTTCAAGCAGTACTTCCTTCAACTGCTGCAACTTATCCCTTAGCGCAGCCGCTTTTTCAAATTCTAAGTCTTTCGCAAAATCACGCATCTGTTGTTCCAGCGTTTTAAGCTCTTTTTCCAGTTCTTTGCGGGATTTTGTTTTGTAATCACTTGCAGAATTTTCGGCTTTTTTGACCGCTTGTTTGCCCCGTTTTGGCTTGTCGGATTGTCCGATGTCGAGCAGTTCGCCGACTTTTTTGTTGAGAGCTTGTGGCACAATGCCTCGCTCTTCATTGTATTTCTGCTGTTTTTCACGGCGACTTCGGTCTCACTTATCGCTTTTTACGCCGATAGCGCCCGTCTCTGACGGGTGCTAAAAAATGGTATGAGACAATCACTGCCATAGTAACAAGCGAATAAAAACATCGAAAAATTTGCAAAAACTTCCACAAAAAAGACCGCTTGTGGAATGGAAGATTAAGTATTTTCCAGCACCCGTCAGAGACGGGCGCTATCGGGGTAATGACTTCCCAAAACCGGTTTATGGTGTTGCAAGCGGCTCAGCTTTATATTCTTGGAAAGAAGTGGCAAATTGGCTTTATCAACGAAATAAAATCTCAAAAATGCAGTGGGAAGTGGCGGAGTTTGGTGCGGTAAATTAATGTGCAAAAAATTGGGAGAATTTAACCACTTGCTAAATTAAAAAATAAATATTGATAGTACCCGTCTCCTGACGGGTACTAAAACTATGAAAGGTACTCGTCAGGAGACGAGCACCATCTGAGGGAAATTATGTCTTGCCATTATTCCAGTTGTGTCTTAGCCACTCACTTTTTCTAGAATTACCAAAAGTTGCCCAACCTTGTGAATGGCTAGAATTTAATACGACTAATAAACCATCATTCGAAATAAATTGTTTGATTTCATCTCTCAGCTTTTTAGATGTCCATTCTTCATTAACAGTAATTAGCCAAACATTACCAATCCAATGCCAGTACCCAAACCCTTTTTGTTTTATAAAGGATGTAATATTATTCCTAACTTCGCTAGGAAAATTCTCATCAATTAGGATAATATATCTTTTTTTTCTAGTCATTATCACCCTCACTATCTGAATGCTGAGATGCCATATCTTGGTTTAGGGTGTTCTCATCCCCTAATATACCTTTATCAATTAAAGATTTTCGGATTAAATACATTTCTGAACGTAATAAATCAGGATATTTAAAAATTAGAACAACAAACATGATAATGACGGTTAGTATTAATCCAGATAAAAAAATCAATAGCCAAACAATAATTAATTGATTTGGGTTTTTAGAAAAACTACTGTAAGAGATAAAACTCACCAATGTTGAAAAATATATCCATAGAACAGGAGATATCACATTAGATTTAGATTTCATACCTTTAACATTTTCTAATGCTTTAAATATTTCTTTCATCTCTTTCTCCAACTCATATTTCAAGAAGATGTGCATTTAATATTCTTATATTATCCCTCACCGCAGCCGCTTTTTCAAATTCCAGATCTTTCGCAAAATCACGCATCTGTTGTTCCAGCGTTTTAAGCTCTTTTTCCAATTCTTTGCGGGATTTCGGCTTGTAGTCGCTTGCAGAATTTTCGGCTTTTTTGACCGCTTGTTTGCCCCGTTTTGGCTTGTCGGATTGTCCGATATCGAGCAATTCGCCGACTTTTTTGTTCAATGCTTGCGGGGTGATGCCGTGTTCTTCGTTATATTTCATCTGCTTTTCACGGCGGCGTTCGGTCTCAGTAATCGCTTTTTGCATTGAGTTGGTAATGCGGTCGCCGTATAAAATCGCTTTACCGTTGAGATTTCGAGCGGCACGTCCGATAGTCTGAATTAACGAGCGTTCGGAACGCAAAAAGCCCTCTTTATCGGCATCGAGAATTGCCACGAGCGACACTTCGGGCATATCTAAGCCTTCTCGCAACAAGTTAATGCCAACCAACACGTCAAACATACCCATTCGCAAATCGTGGATAATTTCCACCCGTTCTACCGTGTCAATGTCGCTATGTAGATAGCGAACTCGAACGCCGTGTTCGTCCAAATAATCAGTGAGATCTTCCGCCATTTTTTTGGTAAGCGTGGTCACCAGCACCCGTTCGTCCACCGCCACTCGTTTGTGAATTTCAGATAGCAAATCATCCACCTGCGTGGCAACGGGGCGAACCTCGATAATCGGGTCAAGCAAGCCGGTTGGGCGAACCACTTGATCCACCACATCAGGGTTTTTCTCCAATTCATACGCCCCCGGTGTGGCAGAAACGTAAATCGTCTGCGGTGAAAGGCGTTCAAACTCTTCAAATCTCAACGGACGGTTATCCAGTGCCGATGGCAAGCGGAAACCGTACTGCACCAGCGTCTCTTTTCTGGCTCGGTCGCCTCGATACATTCCGCCAATTTGTGGCACGGTAACGTGGCTTTCATCAATCACCAAAATACCGTCCGCCGGCATATAATCAAACAGGGTCGGTGGGGCTTCACCCTCTTTTCTGCCCGAGAGATAGCGGGAGTAGTTTTCAATGCCCGAACAGTAGCCTAGCTCATTCATCATCTCGATATCAAACTGTGTACGTTGGGCGATCCGCTGCTCTTCCAGCAATTTATTCTCTTTGATGAAATAGGTGCGGCGCTCGGCAAGCTCGACCTTAATTTGCTCGATTGCCTCCAAAATCCGCTCTCGTGGGGTCACATAGTGGGTTTTCGGGTAAATGGTATAGCGTGGCACTTTGCCCAAGCTATGCCCTGTAAGCGGGTCAAATAGCGACAGATTTTCGATTTCATCGTCAAACAGCTCTACCCTTAACGCCACTTCATCGCTCTCCGCTGGGTAAATATCAATCACATCGCCCCGCACTCGGAAAGTCGAACGCTGAAACGCCTGATCGTTGCGGGTGTATTGCAATTCGGCAAGGCGAGAGAGAATTTCACGCTGCCCAATCATCGCCCCCACTTGTAAATGCAACATCATCTGCATATAAGCGTCCACATCACCCAAGCCGTAAATGGCAGAAACGGAGGCAACCACAATCGTATCTCGGCGCTCCAAAAAGGATTTGGTTGCCGAAAGTCGCATCTGCTCGATCTGCTCATTGATAGAGGCATCTTTCTCGATAAAGGTATCGCTTGCCGGCACATAGGCTTCGGGCTGGTAGTAGTCGTAGTAAGAGACGAAATACTCCACCGCATTTTCCGGAAAAAACGCTTTCATCTCGGCATAAAGCTGAGCGGCAAGGGTTTTATTCGGGGCAAGCACCATCGCAGGGCGGTTAAGCTGGGCGATCACATTCGCAATGGTAAAGGTTTTGCCCGAGCCGGTTACGCCAAGTAAGGTTTGATGGGCCAAGCCGTCATTTAAGCCTTCGGTCAGTTTAGCGATGGCAGTCGGCTGATCACCGGAGGGTTTGAAAGGAGAATGGAGAATAAAGGGTTTGCTGTTTTTACTCATTTGTATGCAATCTTAGAAAAATTAGTAAGATTCTAGCATAAGCAAGCGGTGATTTTTTCATAATTTTCTGCAAAAAAAAGCAGGCTTTATAGCCTGCTCTTCATTCACTCACAAGAAATTAGCCTTAGATTACACCCTGCTCTAGCATAGCAGTCGCAACCTTTTTGAATCCTGCAATATTCGCGCCATTCACATAGTTTACATAGCCACCTGCTTCTGAGCCATTTTCAACACAGTTTTGGTGAATATTCGCCATAATATCAAATAAACGTTGATCAACTTCTTCACGCGTCCAAGACAAGCGAATAGCATTTTGGCTCATTTCTAAACCAGAGGTTGCAACACCACCTGCGTTCGATGCTTTACCCGGTGCATAAAGAATTTTCGCATCGGTAAACACTTCAACAGCAGCAAGAGTTGAAGGCATATTTGCCCCTTCTGCAACACAGATACAGCCATTTTTGAGTAGGGTTTTCGCATCTTCCCCGTCTAATTCGTTTTGGGTTGCACAAGGTAATGCCACTTCACACGGTACACCCCACGGTCTTTGATCTGCAAAGTATTGTAATCCTTGCTCTTTTGCGTAAACTGATAAACGCTCACGGCGTTCATTTTTGAGTTCAAATAATGCTTGTAATTGTGCTTCTGTCATACCGCTTGCTGGGAACTGAACGAAACCGTTAGAATCTGAAACAGTCAATACACGACCACCTTTTTGAATTACTTTTTCCGCTGCATATTGTGCGACATTACCAGAACCAGAAATTACTACGCCTTTGCCTTCAATGCTTTGACCTTTAGTATTTAACATTGATTCTGCGAAGTAAACTGTACCATAACCAGTCGCTTCTGGACGAATTAAACTGCCACCCCAAGTTAATGATTTACCCGTTAAAACAGAAGTAAATTCATTGCGTAATTTTTTGTATTGACCGTATAAATAGCCAATTTCACGCCCACCTACGCCAATATCACCTGCTGGCACATCGGTATCTGCACCAATGTGACGATATAACTCGCTCATAAAGGCTTGGCAGAAGCGCATTACTTCAGCATCAGATTTACCTTTTGGATCGAAGTCTGAACCACCTTTACCACCGCCCATCGGCAATGTGGTTAAGGCATTTTTAAATACTTGTTCAAAGGCTAAGAATTTTAAAACACCTAAATCGACAGTTGGATGGAAACGTAAACCACCTTTATAAGGTCCGATTGCCGAGTTCATCTGCACACGATAGCCACGGTTTACTTGCACTTGACCTTGATCATCAACCCAAGTCACACGGAAAGTGATCACACGCTCTGGCTCAACAATACGCTCTAACAAACCATATTTAGTATATTGTGGATTTTTTTCTAAGAATGGAGCAAGGCTACCAAAAACTTCTTCTACGGCTTGGTGAAATGGTGCTTGGTTTGGATCACGTTGTTTGATTTTTTGAAAAAGGGAATTGAGGGCGTGTAAATCGCTCATAGTGTTACTCCTGTATATTTAAAATTTTTGTGAATGTTGTGTTAAATCAAAACGCTGTGCAGTCTAGCAGTGATTTTAAACTTTGCAATAACAATTAGAAAAATTTATCCAATAAATTAAAAAAAGTATGTTTAAATGCTGTTTTTTTGTGCAATTTTGTGAAACAGATCACATTTTATGGTCTTTCAATCCACTTTTTATCCCATTCAGCAGCAAAATCCCGTTTTATTCGGTAAAATAACGCTGCTTATCATTAGAAAAATTTATCTGAAGAAAATTTATGCAACAATCTACTCCAAATATTGATCCTCAAGAGCTGGCTAAATTTGAAAAAATGGCAAAAACTTGGTGGGATCCACAAGGTGATTTCAAGCCCATTCATCTGCTCAACCCGTTGCGTACCGCCTACATTAACGAAAAATCTCAAGGGCTTTTTGGAAAAAGAGTGCTTGATGTTGGTTGCGGTGGCGGTATTTTAAGTGAAGCGATGGCAAAACTGGGCGCAACCGTTACCGGCATTGATATGACTGATAAACCGCTTGAAATCGCACGTTTGCACGCAGAACAAAGTGGGCTAAACATTGATTATCAACAAACGACCATTGAAGATTTTTTGCAAAAACAGACCGCTTGCCATGCTGAAAAATTTGATGTAATCACCTGTATGGAAATGTTGGAACATGTCCCTGAGCCATTGTCGATTATCCAAAGCTGTCAAGCCTTATTAAAACCAAACGGTACGTTATTCTTCTCAACCATTAACCGCACGTTTAAAGCCTATATGCTAGTTGTGATCGGGGCGGAATATGTGCTCAAAATGTTACCCAAAGGCACGCATGAATTTGAAAAATTTATTAAACCGGCTGAATTGCTGAACTGGAGTGATCAGGTTGGATTAAGATGCAGTGAAATGGTGGGTTATCATTTTAATCCGCTTACCGAAAAATTTTGGCTTAACCAAGATGTGAGTTGTAACTATATTGCCGTAATGCAACACGCATAGCCTACTGCGAAAGCGTAACGGGTAGCATTAATGTATCTAAGACAAAACTCAGTGGCAGATCGATAACTGCCACTATACTAAACAAACCACCCTGCTGAATGGCTGAGAAATCACGTCCTACGCCTGCATAAACGCTGTAATCTTGCTCAATCAAGCTAATAATCGTACCGCACCCCGATAATAAACAGGCGCAGCAAGCCAAAAAAATCCATCTACAAGCGGTTTGTTTCATATAAAAATCCTCAAAATCTAGCACATTCTAATCAACGTAATGAATTTCTGCAAAAAAGTCGCCATTTCTGACTAAAAATGTTTTATAGTACGTTTTTCAATGCAAACTCAAATAAAAGGAAATTGTATGCAAAGCTACAACATTGCAGTATTAAGCGGTGACGGAATTGGCCCAGAAATTATGGCTCAAGCGGTTAAAGTACTTGATAAAGTCCAACAAAAATTCGGTTTCACGCTCAATTATAACTATTATGATATCGGCGGGATCGCGATTGATAACCATGGTACAGCATTTCCAGAAAGCACTAAGCTGGGGTGTGAACAAGCTGATGCTATTCTATTTGGTTCCGTAGGCGGACCAAAATGGGAACATCTACCAGCAAATGAACAACCTGAGCGTGGCGCATTATTACCACTTCGTAAGCATTTTGCGCTATTCTGCAACTTGCGCCCAGCCACACTTTATAAAGGCTTGGAACAATTCTGTCCTTTGCGTGCTGATATTGCAGCTAAAGGGTTTGATATGGTAACTGTACGTGAATTGACTGGTGGAATCTATTTTGGTCAGCCTAAAGGTCGTGAAGGTGAAGGGGCGAATGAAAAAGCCTTTGACACTGAGGTATATCATCGCTATGAAATTGAGCGTATTGCTCGTGTCGCGTTCGAAACGGCAATGAAACGTAAAAAACACGTAACCTCGGTAGATAAAGCGAATGTATTAATGAGCTCAATTTTATGGCGTGAAGTCGTTAATGAAATGGCAAAAGAATATCCTGAAGTCAAGCTCGATCATATCTATATTGATAACGCGACGATGCAATTGATTAAACAGCCAGAGTTCTTTGATGTGTTACTCTGTTCTAATATTTTCGGTGATATTATTTCTGATGAATGCGCCATGATTACAGGATCAATGGGAATGCTGCCGTCTGCCAGCTTAAATGAAAAAGGTTTTGGCTTGTATGAACCGGCAGGCGGTTCTGCGCCAGACATTGCAGGCAAAAATATTGCTAACCCTATTGCCCAAATTCTGTCTGCGGCAATGATGTTACGTTATAGTTTTAATCTTGAAGATGCCGCCGTTGCCATTGAAAATGCCGTGAAAAAAGTATTAGCCGAAGGCTACCGCACCGCTGATTTAGCCGATCAATCCACGCCAGTTTCAACCAGCGAAATGGGCGATTTAATTGCTAATAATATCTAAATAGCAAATAAAAAACCCAACAAGCGGTTAAAAAATACGAACTTTTTGCAAACGCCAAAATGCTTCGAAAGCCCCAAAATAAACCCATCTAAATTGGCACATGTGAAAAAGATGGGTTTGTCTGTAAGGTGTGTTGATGCTTAAAATCCTCGACCAAGTCGAGGATTTTTAGAACGATCAAATAGCTAGAAATCAATCATTACTTTCATCGCTTTCTCTTCTGCGGCATGCTTGAATACATTATAAGCTTTTTCCATTTCGCTAAATTTGAAATGATGGCTTGCTAAACGATGCAGAGGCAATTTTCCACACTGACAGGTTTTCAATAACATTCCTGTCGTATTTGCATTCACTAAACCGGTAGTGATATTGAGGTTTTTAATCCAAAGCTTATCAATATTAAATTGTACGGGCTGACCATGAACCCCTACGTTAGCGAGGTGTCCTCCCTCTTTCACTACATTTTGACAAATATCCCATGTCGCGGGATAACCCACGGCCTCAATCGCACAATCTACACCTCGTCCATCAGTTAAAGCCAATATTCTTGCTACTGCATCTTCTTTTTTGGAATTGATCACATGACTTGCACCGAGCTCTTTAGCCAGCCCAAGACGGTTATCATCCATATCTACCATAATAATTTCAGCAGGTGAATAAAATTGTGCGGTAAGTAACGCTGACATGCCTATTGGCCCTGCACCAACAATTGCTACGCTGTCTCCAGGTTTTACGTCGCCATATTGCACACCAATTTCATGGCTTGTCGGTAAAATATCCGAGAGTAACACTGCCACATCTTCATTAATATCATCTGGTAGGTGATAAAGAGAGTTATCCGCAAAAGGTGTGCGAACATATTCTGCATGTGTGCCATCAATCATGTAACCCATAATCCAACCTCCGCCATTACGACAATGCGCATATAGCTGTTTCTGGCAGTTCTCACAGGTGCCACAACGACTAACACAAGAAATAATCACTTTATCCCCTCGTTTAAAGTTTTTTACACCCTCCCCCACTTCCTCTACAACGCCAATTCCTTCATGCCCGAGAATTCGTCCATTCCATGTGCCAGTTTGAGCCAACGCAGTTTGTTCAATTTCAGGATTTTTGCCTTTCCAAATTCCTAAATCCGTACCACAAATAGTTGATTTAGTTAAGCGAATAATTGCATCAGTAGCAGACTGAATAGTCGGAATAGGGCGCTCCTCAAAACGAATGTCATTTTCGCCGTAATAGGTCATTGCTTTCATTGTCGCCATAATTTTCTCCTTAATTAGTGGATAAAAGTAAGATTCCAATGTTATTTGGTGGGATTGAATACTAATAGTACTCATATTCACTATAGATCAGGCAATAGTTAAATTGCAACCATTTTCTAACTTATTTAACATAAAATTAACTAAAAATAATGCTGAATAAGGGATGCACATGAGTGCCCATCAAGTAGAATTCCAGCTAAATCACGATATTTTTACTTTTTCTTGATTAAAGCAACCGTTTGCGGTATTTATACAGAACGATAACGTTATAAACAGATTTTTATGTATTCAAAAATTCTGCAATGAATATTTCAAATTTGTTAAACCTTTTCTCTTCACTATCCTTACTTGGAGTTATTATGAAAATACGACAATTTGTACTCACAACACTAACACTGGGATTATTAACTTTCTCTCTAACAGCATGTGATGATAAAACACAAGCAAACGGAACCAGCACTGGGCAGGGGGCTATAGATGCTATAGATAAAGTACAGAGCAAATTTGTTACAATCGCAACCGGTGGCGCTTCCGGCCCTTACAATATTATCGCAACAACACTTGCCGATATTTATGCGAAACAATTGGCAACCAATTCTAAAACACAAACCACGGGCGCATCAGTTGAAAATCTTAACTTATTGGCTCAAAAAAAAGTTGAGATGGCATTTGTGATGAGTGATGCACTCAGTGATGCTTTAAATGGTGTAGGGAGCTTTCCGACTAAATTAGAAAATATTGAACAAATTGCTGCGCTTTATCCTAACTATGTTCAAATTGTAACCTCTAAGCGTTCTGGCATTAAAACCATTACAGATTTAAAAGGCAAACGTGTTGCAACTGGTGCACAAAATTCAGGTGTTGAAGTCAATGCTCGTAATCTCTTAGCCGGATTTGGTATTAGTTATAATGATATTAAAGTGGATTACTTAGGTTATGCAGAAGCTGCTGATGCGTTGAAATCTGGCAGCCTAGATGCAGCATTCTTAACAAGTGGTCTACCCAACTCATCATTAATGGAATTACAGCAAGGCTTTGATTTGCAAGTCGTCGCTATTCCTGCTGATGGGGTAGAAAAGATTGCCCAAGATAAAGCGTATTTCACCGCATTAACCATTCCTGCACACACTTATGGTAACGAAGCACCTATTCCGACCGCTGCGATTAAAAATGCGTTGGTTGTCCGCAAGGATTTAAGCGAGAATGATGTTTATCTACTCACTAAAACATTCTTTGAGAGTTTGCCACAATTACAAACTGCTCACCAAGCGGCAAAGGATATTAATATTCAAGATGCACAACAAGGTTTGGTTGCCCCATTACATGCGGGTGCCAAAAAATATTTTGATGAAATCAATGCCAAATAAGCTATGTTAAAGAAAAAATTCAGCCGGTATTTTGGGCTATTTAATGCTGTGATTTTACTGGCTGGATTTTTTCCGGTTTCTTATCTTTCTATTTCTAGTGGGGCACTTCATTGCAATATACGTAGTAAATATTTTAGTTTGCGTTGGCGACATTCTGTCGAAAAGCAATTATGGTATGAACACTACCGCCATCAAGCAAACCAATTTGAGCTATTTGAAAGCTGGTTACAAACCTTCGGTGCAGGAACACCCTCATATACAACGGCAATTACCAATGCACCTCAAGGTTATATCGGCTATAAGCATCAAATAAGAGTAAATGAACTGAATTGGGTAGTTTCACCCAATATGGAAGGAACATTTCTGATAGAACACAAAGAAATACCCTTATATCAATATTTACCTGAGTATAGCGTCGTTCATATTCAATCAAAACGTGCCCCATTTTGGTTTTATCTGTTAAGGAGTTCTTGCAATGTCTCAAGCAAAAACGCAAAGTCCGCTAACTGAGCAGGAGATTTTGGAAAAATACGATCGTGAATCGCTCACGCGACAAGCGGGTCATTCTGTCCAAAAATTTGCAATCACTATAATTGCGGTGCTTTATTCACTCTTCCACCTCTATATTACTTTCTACCCAATGCCTACCCTTTTGCAACGCGCTATTCACGTTGGCGTGGGGACGTTATTAATTTTTTTGATTTATCCTGCTTCATCTAAAAGCCGCCAAAGCAATATGGCATGGTTTGATTGGGTATGGATTTTAGGTAGCATAGGGAGCGTAGGATATTTACTGCATCAATACCAAGCATTAATGACGGTACGAGGCGGGATTCCGAATACGCTTGATATTATTTTTGCGATTATCACTACCTTAGTGGTACTTGAAGCAACTCGGCGTGTAACCGGTTGGATCTTAATTTTGTTTGCATTGATTTTTTTGCTTTATCCATTTATTAGCTCCATGGATTTTATGCCGGATAAACTCCTAACTCGCCCTTATGATCTCGGGGATATTTTCGGGCAACTTTATCTAAAAACTGAAGGCATTTTCTCCTCTGCAATTGGTGCTTCCGTCACGTTCATTTTCTTGTTTATTCTCTTCGGGGCATTTCTTGCTAAATCGGGCATGGGGCAGCTATTCAATGATATTGCTCTTGCGCTAGCTGGTGATAAACAAGGAGGCCCAGCTAAAGTTGCTGTGATTTCCAGTGGTTTTATGGGCAGTATTAATGGCGCGGCAGTCGCAAATGTGGTCAGCACAGGGGCGTTTACCATTCCGTTAATGAAGAAAATTGGTTACCACAAAAACTTCGCTGGTGCAGTGGAAGCCAGTGCTTCTGTCGGTGGACAAATCTTACCGCCCATTATGGGCGCAAGTGCATTTATTATGGCGGAAACAACTGGGGTAAGCTATGCAACTATTGCATTAGCGGCTCTACTGCCAGCACTACTCTACTATCTAGGGGTGATCGCTCAAGTGCATTTCCGAGCAGGTAAGCAAAATCTCAAAGGGCTGCCTAAAGAGCAATTGCCAAAATTTAAAGCAATCATGCAAACCCGTGGACACATGCTGTTGCCTATTGTGGCATTAATTTGGTTATTAATTGAGTCTGTCCCTATTGGCTATGCCGCCGCTTATACGATTGGTATTACCGTGCTTGTTAGCCAAATTCGCAAAGAAACCCGTATGGGCATAAAAGAAATTATTGAAGCGTTAGAAGACGGGGCAAAACAATCATTATCTGTGATGGCAGCTTGTGCCGTAGTAGGAATCGTCATTGGCGTGGTCAATCTCACAAGCTTTGGTAGTGTCATTACCTCTTCAATTGTGACCTTAGGTGCAGGTTCATTATTCTTAACGTTGCTCTTAACGATGATCGCATCCATTATTCTTGGCATGGGCTTACCATCGATCCCCGCTTATATCATCACGGCCACCATGGCTGCCCCAGCCTTAGCCACCTTTGGGATCCCAGTATTAGTCGCTCATATGTTTGTATTCTACTTTGGTATTTTTGCCAATATTACTCCACCTGTTGCTCTTGCTTCATTTGCAGGGGCTGGAATTGCACAGGGAGATCCAATGAAAACGGGTTGGCAATCGCTAAAATTAGCACTTGCTGGTTTTATTGTGCCGTTTATGTTTGTTTATAATCCGCATATGCTAATGATTGAAACGGCTAATGTTGCAGTCATGACAAAAACTTTCCCATTACCAAACGCCACGGAGATAGCTGTTGTCATTATATCATCAGTAATTGGTGTATTAGGGCTTTCCGCGGCAGTGGAAGGCTATTTTAAAAATCCAATGGCACTTTGGCAAAGAATTATACTTGCTGCTGGTTCATTAATGCTGATCATTCCTGAATTAATAACTGATTTGGCAGGTATTGCAATTGTGACAGCAATAATTTTGCTAAATTATCGCCAAAAATAACCGCTTGTAAAAGCCGTTTCACGGCCAATAATGGTAATCCAACTTTAAGAAAGTTTATGCTTATCTTTATTGTAAAAAAATAGCAAAAACCAAGCGCTTGTCTGTTTGATTAACTGGCTGTTTTGATTGAAACTCATAACCCAATTCATCACAGAGTAAGCGAATATCCTCCACACTGCTATGCGCTGCAAGTGTGACCCATAAAACATCGCCCTTTGCGAGCGTCGCTAAGGCTTTTTTAATCATTAGCAACGGCAAAGGGCAACGATAGGCAGTTAAATCAAGCTGGTATTCCATTAGATTTTACGGCGTTCTGCCATTATTTTTCCCATTGTTTCCAACTCACTTTCCGCTAAATGCACTCGTCCCAATTCAAACAACGGTTCTTCAATTGAAATATGCAAATCATAGCCAGACACAAACCGCTTGATCAATTCAGGTTCGATATTCTCTAGCTTATCTGCCAGTAAATCCTGTAATTTCTCTCGCAGTTCATACCAGTTTTGGTGTAAAGCCTCGTGCTGGCTTTCCAGCTCATGAATGGCTTGCTGTGTTTCTGGTAACTTCTGAGCTAACGCAGGGAAAAAATCCTTTTCTTCATCATCATGGTGTAACGGTGCAGCTTGATTAAAGTAATTCAAAATCTGCTGTACATCGTTTTTTACCGCCTGATTTACGCCATTCTGAGCAATATAATCAGGCAGTATTAATAACTGACGACAAAACTGTTTAACCCGACTGTGGCAAGCATAAAGCATTTCAATCGGTTCATCCCAAGTGACGAATTTCTGAGGCTCTAAATTAAGCATTGTCTTGCCCTAATTGTAATGGGGGGACTTCTTTACCCATACGTTGGTAAAATTCCACCACAAAATCATCAAAACGATCATCTTCAATTGCCTGACGAATTTCAGCCATTAAGCGTTGATAATAACGCAGATTATGAATGGTGTTTAATCTCGCGCCTAAAATTTCATTACATTTATCTAAGTGATAAAGGTAGGCTTTTGTGTAGTTTTTACAAGTGTAGCAATCACACTCTGGGTCAAGCGGTGTGGTGTCCGTTTTGTATTTGGCATTACGGATTTTTACCACGCCATTAGTCACAAATAAATGACCATTCCGCGCATTACGAGTTGGCATGACACAATCGAACATATCAATTCCACGACGTACACCTTCCACCAAATCTTCAGGCTTACCTACACCCATTAAATAGCGAGGTTTATCTGCAGGGATTTGTGGGCAAACATATTCTAGTATACGGTGCATATCCTCTTTTGGCTCACCTACGGCTAAACCGCCCACCGCATAGCCATCAAAGCCGATTTCAACTAATTTTTCCACCGAGATTTTACGCAACTCTTCGTAAACACCACCTTGGATAATGCCAAATAACGCATTTGGATTTTGCAGTTCATCAAAGCGATCACGACTACGTTTTGCCCAACGTAGTGACATTTCCATAGACTGTTTTGCATAATCAAAAGTGGCAGGATATGGCGTACATTCATCAAAGATCATCACGATATCAGAACCGAGATCGTATTGAATCTCCATTGACTTTTCAGGAGATAAGAAAATTTTCTCCCCGCTGATTGGATTTTGGAAATGAACACCTTCTTCTTTAATTTTACGTAATTTACCCAAACTAAACACTTGGAAACCACCCGAATCGGTTAGAATCGGTCCGTGCCATTGCATAAAATCGTGCAAATCACCATGCATTTTCATCACTTCTTGCCCAGGACGTAACCAAAGGTGGAAAGTATTGCCAAGTAAGATTTGGGCTCCCGTTGCTGCAACTTCCTCAGGGGTCATTCCTTTAACAGTGCCATAAGTCCCAACAGGCATAAAAGCCGGTGTTTCAACGTGAAACTCGCCTTTCGGGCGCGAGAAGGTTAAGCGGCCACGACGCGCGTTACCACTTGTTTTTTTCAGTTCATATTTCATAAATTTCTCGAATAAACAGTTCAAGCTAAAAGGGGAGGTATTCTAACTGTTTTTAGGATAAAAAGTAAGGAAGAATAGAAAGTGTTGATAGGTTTTAAGGCAAAAGTTATACGTTCAAACCACAGAGACTGCATCAGTAAATTTTTGAAAAGAAAAACTCTATTCGGTACATTTTCTTCAATTGTGCCATTTTCAAGCGGATAAGCACACTATTTTAAATATCAACACAGGGAATAAAATGGCACGCCCTAAAGGATTCGAACCTTTGACCCACGCCTTAGAAGGGCGTTGCTCTATCCAGCTGAGCTAAGGGCGCGTAGTATTGGAAATTTACTTAGAGGGGGTTCTAGAAAAAGTGGTCGGCGAGATAGGATTTGAACCTACGACCCACTGGTCCCAAACCAGTTGCGCTACCAAGCTGCGCTACTCGCCGACGTAAAGTGCTGTGCATTATAGGTGATAATTTCTTCTCGTCAATGCTTTTTGGAAAAATTGTGGTTGAATGGTGGTTATTTATGCATATTGCTAATTTTACTTATCAATCAAACATTTTTTTGCGAAAATAAGGCAAAATTAAAATTTTGTCTTATTATATAAGCAAACGTTTGCGCATGTGATATAATAAGCAAATCATAACTTTATGAGGAATTTTTATTTATGACTGCAACGATTATTTCAGGCACCGCTATTGCTAAGCAAATTAAATCTAACATTGCGCAGCAAATTCAATACTATAAAGGGGAAGGAAAACGAGCACCTGGCTTAGCCGTTATTTTAGTAGGCGCAGATCCTGCATCGCAAATTTATGTTGCGAATAAACGTAAAAGTTGTGAAGAAATGGGGATTTTATCAAAATCTTTCGATTTACCTGCTAATACCACTGAAACAGATCTACTGGCGCTAATTTCTCAGCTTAATCAAGATGACACAATAGATGGGATTCTAGTTCAGCTACCTCTTCCTGAACAAATTGACAGTAGTAAAGTTATAGAGGCGATTCGCCCAGATAAAGATGTCGATGGTTTTCATCCTTACAATGTGGGACGCCTCTGCCAGCGTATTCCGACATTGCGCTCTTGTACTCCCTATGGCATCGTAGAATTACTAGCAAGTACTAACGTAAATGTTCGCGGTAAGCATGCAGTAATTGTTGGCGCATCAAATATTGTTGGGCGACCAATGGCAATGGAACTATTAATTTTAGGCTGTACCACTACTATTACACACCGTTTCACTGAAAATCTTGAGCAACATATCCGCCAAGCAGATCTAGTGATTGTTGCGGTAGGTAAGCCACACTTAATCAAAGGCGAATGGATTAAAGAAGGCGCGATCGTGATCGATGTTGGCATTAATCGTGTCGAAGGAAAGATTATTGGTGATGTAGAATTCGAGACGGCCAAACAGAAAGCATCATTCATTACACCTGTCCCAGGTGGAGTTGGCCCGATGACGGTTGCAATGCTAATGAAAAATACCTTACAAGCTTATCAACAGCATACTGCTTAAAAAACAAAACCCCGCGCACCGCGCGGGGTTAGTTTTAGTAAAATTACAGTAAGCCGGCTTGTTTTAGCGCGTCTTCAATTACTGAATGGTATTGTTCAGAAAGTACCGTTAATGGTAGGCGTAAGCTTGGCTCACTAATTAAGCCTATACGGTGTGCTGCCCATTTAACAGGGATTGGATTACCCTCCACAAATAAGTTGTGATGTAAGGCATCTAAGCGTTTATTAATCACTTCAGCTTCATCAAATTTTCCTGCCAGTGTCAATTCACACATTTTTGCCATATCTGCTGCAGCAAGGTTATTGGTAACTGAAATAACCCCTTGCCCCCCCTGTTTCATTGACTCAAATCCTGTTGCATCATCGCCACTTAAGAAAATAAAATCGTCTCCTGCTAGCTCTTTAATTAATGGCAAACGACTTAAATCTCCTGTTGCCTCTTTTACCGCAACAATATTTGGAATTTCAGCTAGACGACCAATGGTTTCAGGTTTTAAATCACACCCTGTACGTCCTGGAACGTTATATAAAATTTGAGGTAAATCAGTACACTCAGCAATGGCTTTATAGTGCTGATATAAACCTTCCTGAGTTGGTTTATTATAGTAAGGTACCACGCTTAAACAGCCAGCTACCCCACTGTCTGCAACTAATTTAGTCATCGTAATGGCTTCGCTAGTCGCATTTGAACCAGTCCCGGCAATAACAGGAATTCGCCCTGCTGCAAATTCCACGGTTTTGCGAATCACTTTCACATTTTCATCAATACTCAATGTGCTACATTCACCTGTTGTACCCACAGAAACAATACCATGGGTGCCTGCTTTAATGTGAAATTCGACTAGGCTTTTTAAGCCATCAAAATCGACTTCTCCATGTCGCATTGGAGTTATAAGGGCAACGATACTACCTGAGAAAAGCGGTTTAGACATAAAATTCACTCCTGTTTATAAGAAAAATTATGTTCGCTAGATTGCAAAAAACTTGAGAAATATGCAAGCAAAATTTTACACTTTGCAAAAAATCTCAAGAAATATACCGCTTGCTATTATTTCAACAAATCCGCTAATGTTTGCGCAATGCTATCTTCGTTATTTGAGCCTATTACACGTTTTGCATTTTGTTGCACTTCCAGCTCTGAGCCCCCCATTGCAATGCCCATTCCCACTAGAGAGAGCATACTGATATCATTAAAATTATCACCGAAAGCAATTACCTGTTTAGGATCGATCTGTTCTCGTTTTAATAGTTCTGCTAAGCAGTTTCCTTTACTATTACCTGTACGAGTAATATCTGCGCGATCAACCCAAGACCACTCGGGACTAAATTGATCAAGCGGTAGCTTTTCAACAAAATTTTGCATTTTATTTAAATCAGGATCACTAATCAGCACTTTCCAAATCGTGTTACCACTATCAACTAATGACAGGAAATCCTCTATTTGATGCACATTTGGGCGTACATCTTCTGGACAGCTTGCCACCCATTGCTGCAATTTTTCGAAATGGGGATTTAACACCTCATACACCATCGCATCACGTGTATAAACTGCCGTATGAATTCCTTGTTGTTTAGCTTGTGTAATCAAGAAAGTCGCCTGTTCTGCACTCAAGGGATTAGATGCCAACACCTGATCATTTTTAAAATCATACAGATAAGTCCCATTACAACATACCACTGGCGTATCTAAACCCAATTCAGCATAGTATGGGCGGACTGCTGTATGGTGACGGCCTGTCACAATGAAGATCTTTAACCCCTTTGCTTGCGCTACTTTAATTGCTTGTTTACTTGAATCTAAAATAGTGGCTTGGCTAGATAATAATGTGCCATCGAGATCGAAGGCAATCGCTTTATAAGACATAGAGAACTCCATATAGACAAAAAAGGACGATTACTCGTCCTTTTTCATTTAATATTAAAAATTTATTTACCAGTGTTGTATGCTGGAGTTTGGTAAAGTGGTGCTGGGCCAGTAGGACCTGCAACATTACCACCCTCGCTCTGTTTCAACACGCCGCCATTTGCAGAAATCACCACACGACGGTTAGGGCGCAAGCAATCTTTTTCAGCTTGACTTGCATGTGCATAGCCTTCACAAGCTTTAACTTGGTGTGCTTTACCTAAACCTACCGCTGTCATATCTGCAGTAACGCCTTGTTGTTGTAAACGTGCTTTCACCATATTCGCACGACGTTGTGAAAGATCCAAGTTATAAGCAACAGAACCTAAACGGTCAGTATGACCTTCAATTTTCACTTGTTGAGCACCTGAAGATTTTAATTGTGCTGCAACATTATCAACAACCTCTTTACCTTTAGCTGTTAAAGTGTCTTTATCGAAATCAAATAAGAAGTCACCTTCTAAGTTATAGCTTGCGTTACCATTACAGCCATTTGGATACCAGAAGAAGCTCTGAGCGTTCATATTTTTGTCGAATAAAATTTTAAATTGGCAAATTTTGTGAACGCCGTTTTCACGGTAGTTGAATGCATAGTCCCATTCACGAACGGCATATAAACCTTCTTCAAAGTGTGGACGACCGATTAAGTAGTACAATTGATCTTTATTCATACCGCGTTCAATTTGACGTACATTTTCCCAGTTTGGCCAAGAACCAAATTGAGAACCGTCATGGTTGAACTCAGACTCAGAAATTTTTGGGAAAACAGGATTATCTGTTGTACCTGCATCAGATACTTCGCTTAGGTTACCGCAAGCAGCTACAGCCAACGCAACGCTTGACAGTAATAAACCGCGAAAAACAGTCGTTTTTTTCATATTAGTAGTTCCTTTATAGAAAAGTATATTTAAGCTTATCAATAAGCTATTTTGCCTGTTAAGAGACAAAAACGTTTGCGATTTTACAATACTAATCTAGATTATTCTAGTTGGCTGATGAAATTTATTCAATTTATCGTAGAAAAATACTCAACTAATAGTTGTAAATTACGGCTACCACGAAACTCATTAATATCCAACTTATAACAAATTCTAGCGTATTTAATTGATAAATCTGGGTAATAACGTAAATCTGTATTAAACCAAATCCCATCTAAAAGCATGCCTTGTTCGTTTTCTAATAATAATTTTAGGTGCTTTCCTGCTAGCAAACGTTGTTGTAATACTTTGAAATTGCCTTCAAAAATCGGCTCAGGAAAATTTTGTCCCCAAGGCCCTGCTTGGCGTAATAATTCAACGGTATGTAAATTAAATTCCCCTTTTTGTAATTCTCCATCTGTATATACAATACCTTGTAACATTGCTGGCTCGGCAAATTCATTTACCGTCTGATTAAACACCATTTTAAATTGCTCTAATTGACTCTGATGAATCGTTAAACCAGCCGCCATAGCATGCCCACCAAATTTCACAATCAATTCAGGATAATTACTGTCAATTCGTTCTAAAATATCTCGAATATGTAATCCTGCAATCGATCTTGCCGAACCTTTTAATAATTCGCTTTCATCACTTTCTTGGGCAAAAGCAATAACTGGACGATGAAATTGATCTTTAATTCTTGAGGCTAATATACCAATCACACCCTGATGCCAATCTGCTTGATATAACACTATGCCATGTGCCTGATCTTTTTGCTCTAACTCTGGTAACTTAGCACAAATAGCAAGTGCTTCCGTTTTCATTTCTTGCTCAAATTCTTTACGTGTTTGGTTTAAGCTATCAAGCTCCAAGGCCAATTGCCGTGCTAATGCGAGATTATCGCAGATCAATAACTCTACGCCTAACGACATATTTTCTAAACGTCCTGCCGCATTCAACCTCGGTGCAACCGCAAAACCAAGATCTGCCGCTTGCAATGTTGCCGCTTCCCTTTTGGCAATTTCAATTAATGCTTGAATACCCACTCGGCATTGCCCCGCTTGAATACGCAATAACCCTTGATTCACCAAAATCCGATTATTATGATCTAGCGGAACAACATCAGCAACCGTACCTAGTGCAACCAAATCTAATAATTCCGCTATATTAGGTTCTTTTGCTGAGAATAGCCCTAATGCTCGGAATTTTGCCCGCAATGCAATCATGACATAAAAAATAACACCAACCCCAGCAAGGTTCTTCGATGGAAAAGTACATTGCGGTAAATTCGGATTTACCATTGCATCAGCAACCGGCAAGTGGTCTGAAGGTAAATGGTGATCGGTAACCAATACCTGAATTCCCTGCTGTTTTAACAGCGCGATACCCTCAAAAGAAGAAATACCATTATCAACCGTTAAAACCAGATCAACGCCTTTAGCAATCACCATTTCAGCCACACTTTCACTCAGCCCATAGCCTTGTGAAAAACGATCTGGAATTAAATAATCCACTTGTTGGAAACCAAACTGCCGTAAGCCAATAACAGCTAAAGCAGTACTTGTTGCCCCATCGGCATCAAAATCCCCCACAACGATAATTTTCGCCTGTCGCAAAAACATTGATACCAGTAGATCTGTAGCTTGATCGATATTCGCTAATAAACTCGGAGAATGAATGTGCTGCAACGTTAGCGCTAATTCATCAGGTGATTGAACCCCGCGATTTTGGTAAATTCGATTAAGGAGTGGATGCTCAGAAAGATGTGCCGTGGTTTGTGGCTGGCGTTGTTTGATCAGTTTCACGTAATTCTTTAAAAATTAAGAGTAAAAATAAACATTAACAAGCGGTAGTGTTTCGCAAATTTTTTGCAAAAATTTGTATGAAATATACCGCTTGCTAGGAGCTATTGATAATTATTCGTTTAGCATAGCCGCTAATTCTTTCGGCTCAACATAGCCACGAATTAATTCTCCTTCTTTGGTTACCATATTTGGTGTACCGTTTACCCCAAATTTTAAGCCTAATTCATAGTGTTTTTTCACAATTTTAGGTGTTTTTTGCTCTTTTGGTAGGTTGCCCTTTTCTGCTTCGTTTAAAGCGAATACCTTATCATCTGCTGTCCAAATTGCTTCCATTTGTTTTGCTGTTTTCGTATTCATGCCACCACGAGGAAAAGCCAAATAACGGATAGTAATACCCAATTCATTATATTCTTTAAGTTTGCTATGCAGAATATGGCAATAATGGCAAGTAATATCCATAAATACAGTCACAACATGTTTTTCATTTTTAGCTGGATAAATAATCATCTCGTTCTCCAAGGTGTTTAATTCAGCTAATAGTGCATTATTGGTAATATCAATCGCCTTGCCCTCTTTGAGTTCAAACACCTGTCCTTGAATTACAAAGCGACCATTTTCACTAATTTGCAACACGCCTTGATCTGTCACTGCCGTTTTGAAATTTGGCAATGCTGATGGGCTAATCACCACATTTGTTGCCCCCATTTTTTCTAATTGTTTTTTTAGGCTTGCATCATCAGCAAATGCCGAGCAGGCAAGTGAAAATCCGAGTAATGTAATTAGACTGTTTTTCATAAAAGTTCCTTAAAAGTTAGAGTTTCAATTTCGTTTCTACACCTTTGGCTTTAGCCAAAAATGCTTTACGTTCTTTATCTGGCATTCCTGAGCCCGTCCCAGGCAGTTTAACCGTCATCGGATTAACTGGGTTACCATTAATATGAAATTCATAATGCAAATGTGCTCCTGTTGAACCGCCCGTATTTCCTGAAAGGGCTATCCGTTCGCCTTTTTTAACGCTCTGTCCGATTTTTACCAACGGTTTACTTAAATGCATATAGACTGTGGTATATTGCCCACCATGACGGATTTTAATATAACGCCCTGCGCCTTTTGCCTGATAGGCAACATGCTCAACTACACCATCTGCTGGAGCGATAATCGGTGTTCCTGTCGGCACGGCAAAATCGACCCCTTTATGTGGTCTTAATCGCTTTGAAATAGGATGAATTCGTCTTGGGTTAAACGACGACGAAATTCTTGGGGTAAATTGTAATGGATAACGCGCAAAGCCTTTACCTAAAGTTTCACCGTGACGGCTATAATAGCGTCCGTTCTCAGCTTGAATTGCATAATAACTTTTGTTACCACTAATAATATGCAAGGCCTCCACATTACCTAAATCCGTTACCTTGCCATTGATATACTCCCGCTTGACTAAAATTGCAAACCTATCGCCTTTTTTCAGCTTATTAGTTGAAATTTGCCATTGCAAACCACTAGCAAGTTGTTGGATTTGACGAGCCGACAACCCTACATTTTTCATACTGGCAACAAAATTACCATCAATTGTGCCTTTCACTACATCCTGTTTCCAGACGCCTTTTTTCTCGATTTTACGCACTGTAAATCGATTTTTTTCTTTGCGCTCAAACCGCTGCTCTTCCTTTTCTGAGACTAACCAATGCATGTATTCTAAATCACCATCAGCATCTAATCCCCATTGGAATTGTTGCCCTGTTTGTAAACTAGCCAGCTGCGGAAATTTGCGTTCTAATGCCTTTGAGAAACTCGCCGAAATACCAGACTGTTCTAACACGTCACGCAATTTATCCCCGCGGGTCACCGTATAGCTATAATGACGTGCTTTTCGTGGCTTTTCCGGTGTGCCATCAGGTTGTTCAGAGGGCGCTTTATCATCCAGCTTGATATCACCTTGTGCAAGCGCGATGCTAAGATCTTCAAAAATTTCAGCATTACTGATCAGCATTTCACCCATGTTTGGCATTTCGCTATCAATATCATCATGCTCACTTAATTCATCTTCATAAGAAGTCGCATTTATATCTTCTTCTACTTGTCCAATAGTGTCTTCACCACTATCCGCCTCATTGATCTCAATATCAATATAGGTTGGTTCTCCACTTAAAATATTCGCGTGCGCATCTGTGCCTAAAATGTCTCGTTCATTTTCAGAATCAAATTCTTTTCCCAAAAGAGTATGCTCTTCGAAAACTACAAGGCTATTTTTAGGTAAACGCGTATCTTCATTTTTTAGTGCTAATCCAATCCCAATCGCAATACAGATCAACGCCATAAAAAACAGCAGCCCTCTTAGGCGAAGTTTTTTACGGCGTCGTTCTCTAGCAAAAACAACATGCTGCAAAATTTATTCCTAATCTCTATCTTTAGTTACCGTAAAATTTCTACAAAACTCAAGCGCTTGATACAAGCTAAATCTTGTCAAAGGCTTAAAAATCCGCTAAGTTTAACATGTTTTATATCCATAAAAAATTTATTGCTATGAAAATTCAACGGATTCGGGCGGAAATTTCACCAACAAAGGTAGAAAAAGCCGAACCTTTACTGCGTTTAGAGCAGATTAACGTCACATTTGGGGAACAATCTATTCTGGAAAATATTAATCTTTCCATCTACCCTAACTCTATTACAACCATCGTGGGACCTAACGGTGGCGGCAAGTCAACCTTGCTTAAAGTATTACTTAAACTACAACGTGCCAACAGTGGCAATATATGGCATAGCAAGGGGTTAAAAATCGGCTATGTACCACAAAAATTGCATTTAGATTATTCTATCCCAATTACTGTTGCCAAATTTCTTGCTCTTAAGCCCAATAGCTCAAAAAGTGATATCCAGCAGGCTTTGGCGTTATTTAATATCACTCATCTTAGCCAAAATAGTATGCAAAAACTGTCCGGTGGAGAACTACAACGCGTACTACTCGCCCGAGCAATTTTGGATCGCCCACAATTACTAGTACTCGATGAACCGATGCAGGGTGTGGATATTACAGGGCAAACCGAACTCTATCAACTGCTAAATAAAACACGTGAATGGCTTAATTGCGCGATTTTAATGGTTTCTCACGATTTGAATATAGTGATGGCAAATACTGATGAAGTACTCTGCATTAATCGACATATCTGTTGTGCCGGCTCACCAGAAACCGTTACTGGTGACCCAAGTTTTATCCACTTTTTTGGTGATCAATTTGCTAATAATGTTGCTTTTTATAGCCACCATCACAACCATCATCACGATCTACATGGTGATGTATGTCATGGTCAATGCCGTCATTAAGGAAAATTATGCTTGATATTTTATTGCCTGCATGGATTGCTGGCTCATTACTGATTTTGATTACTGCCCCGCTGGGTGCTTTTGTAGTTTGGCGGAAAATGGCATATTTCGGCGATACGTTATCGCACTCTGCATTATTAGGGGTATCACTAGGCATTTTCCTGCAAACCGATCCCTATATCGCTGTGATTTTGATGGTTGTGCTACTCGCTTTCGCATTAGTCTGGTTAGAACGACGTTCTAATCACTCAGTCGATACCTTATTGGGAATTATTGCTCATACCAGTCTTTCGTTAGGCGTACTCACTATTGCCTTATTAGACAATGTACGAGTCGATCTTATGGGCTACCTATTTGGTGATTTGCTCGCCATTCATACTGATGATGTTTTCTTTATCGCAATTGGCGTTGCCATTATTGGTGTTATTACCCTGATTTTTTGGCAAAAATTCCTTGCCATTACGGTCAGCCCTGAGCTTGCTCAAATTGAAGGGTTAAATGTTGAGCGTCTACGTTTATTGCTGATGTTACTCACCGCTATGACCATCGCTTTAAGTATGAAATTTGTTGGCGCACTGATCATTACATCACTGTTGATTATTCCTGCCGCAACTGCCCGCCGTTTTGCCCGCACGCCAGAACAGATGGTTTGTTATGCGATGTTATTTGGTTGGCTTGCTGTGTGTGGTGGTTTACTACTCTCCGCTCTGAAAGACACGCCAGCGGGACCATCGGTCGTGGTCTGTTCTGGTTTACTGTTTATTTTGGCGTTAATCAAAAAAACAGAAAATTAATCACAGAAAATATCCAAAAACATATTGAATTTTTTGCAGATTTTCGGTTAAATCACACCCCTTGTATCCCCTGTTTTAGGGGATTTTTTTGAAATAAATTTTTGGATGTGATTATGTGTCAATTATTAGGGATGAACTGTAATACTCCTACGGATATTACATTTTCTTTTGAAGGATTTCGACGGCGTGCAGGCTTAACTGACTGCCATACAGACGGTTTTGGCATTGCATTTTTTGAAGGTAAAGGTATTCGCATTTTTCGCGATAATAAGGCAGCTTCATCATCACCTATCGGTGATCTTGTCTCCCAATATCGTATAAAATCCTATAACGTGATTGCTCATATCCGTAAAGCAACCAAAGGCGGCGTAGTACTCGAAAACACTCATCCCTTTATCCGTGAAATTTGGGGAGAGAACTGGGTCTTTGCACATAACGGTACCGTGGAAAATCTCCAACATTGTCCAAAGAGCCACTACCAGCCGATTGGTTCAACGGATTCAGAGCTGGCATTTTGTTGTATCGCAGATAAATTAAAACAGCGTTTTGCCCAAAAACCATCAGAAAAAGAAATTTTTGATGCGGTAGTTGATATCACCACGGAACTGGCAAATTATGGTGTATTTAATTTTATTTTGTCCAATGGGCATTGGATGATCGCACGTTGCTCTACTCACCTGCATTATGTTACGCGTAAAGCCCCGTTTGGCAAAGCACTGCGTGATGATGATGTAATGATTGATTTCCGCGAATATACCACAGAAGCTGACAAGGTTACTATCATTACCACCAAGCCCCTCACTAAAAACGAAAATTGGGTCAAAATGAAAAATGGTGGTTATGTCTTCTTTAAAGATGGTGATCTTTTATATGAAATAGAAGGCTCATTACCCGATAATTTAGATCATGTCTAATCATAAACGCACAAGCGGTAAATATTGAGCAATTTTTTGCAAAACTCAGCCATATAAAAAATGCACCGTTCGCAATTTTGCCAACGGTGCATTTGTTAATCTAGCCTTAATTTAGCACCCACACTCGACCATAATGCTTCAGATGACCAGCAGTATGTCCCGCTTTATCACCAATACCTTGATATAAATCGAAATGCTGGCCTTTTACTGCGCCTCCTCGATCCAAAGCCACCATTAAACGTAACTCATGTTTACCTGTCCAGTTACCTTTACTATCAATTAATGGCATTTCAACTAACAAAACCGAACCCGATGGCACAAGATTCGTATCAGAAGCAACAGATGCTAAAGCGACTAATGGCACCCCTGCTGAGCCTTTGACATCAAAAGTTGGATCAGGACGGAAATAAACGTAAGATTGATTACGTTCTAACAAATTTTGCAAACGATATGGATTTCTCGCCGCCCATTCTTTAATGGCTTGAGTAGACATTTTTTCCTTAGCAATTTCGCCATCTTCAACGAGTAAACGTCCAATACTCGTATAGCTATAACCATTTTTATTACCATATGCAAAATGACGTAATTGCCCATCAACACGCATAAAGCCTGAACCTTGCACTTCCATCAAAAAATTATCTAGCATGGAATTAGAATAAGCTAATTCTAAGCCTTTGCCATTTAATGCCCCTGCATAGATTTCTGCACGTGAATATTTACGATTACCCTGAGGCACAGCATGCACAGGATGACGGAATTCACCTTGCGGACGGCTGCGTGCTTCTATAACAGGAATAAAATAACCCGTCATCAGCACATTTTGATAACCATCCATGCCTCGCATTTGGCGGGTATAAATACCATATTTAGCAAGGTCGGCAACATTTCCACCTGAAGCCAACCAGCGAGACATTTTGTTATATGTTGAACCATAAGTTTCAGCAATGCTGTTTGAATATGCATTTACATAACGTAGCTGATTGATGAAATCTTTAGTATTAATTACTTTCCCACTCATATTCACGCCTTTACTTAGCGCCAGTGGCGTCGAGTGAGAAATGAATTGTCTGCCTTTAAATACCGCACCAAATTTTGCGGTTTCTGGATCAAAGTTAGTTCCTACTGATGATTTTTGTTTATCACCACTACAGCTTGCAACTAATAGTGCTACAGCGGTTAAAAAAGTGAATTTTTTATATGCTTTCCAAGCCATGTCATATCCTTAAAAATAACAAAAGTAAGGTGAGAAATGCTGAACGTTTGAGTCTGGTGCGATTGTTAAACTTCAACACACCTTAATTAGAGTAGCAAAAAAAGCCGAAAAAGGATACACAAAACCCTTATTATGGGTTGCTATTTTCGGCTAAAGTTACGGCTTAATAAGCGATAAATGGCCACCTAAAATTTAGGTAAATTATCCTTATCAACGCCAATATAAGGAATACGCAAATTGCGTGCTTGCATCTGCCAAACTAAGCCCTCTGTTGCGGGTTTACCGGTTGCTAAATTTTGAGCAACCTGCACCAGCGCTTTACTTTGACTCATCCCGTCATTTAACACAGTCGCGGTTAAATCGCCACTCTTCACTAAAGCTAAAGCTTCAGGCAAAGCATCAATACCAAAAAGCGGCAATTTTTTACCTGCTGTTTTCAGCGCATTTAACGCACCCATTGCCATTGCATCATTATTTGCAATGACCACTTCAATTTCATCCGCTTTAGGGCTTGCTAGCCAAGTGGTTACTTTTTGTTGAGCCAATTCACTCTTCCATAATGCGCTATCGACAAAAATAGCTTCTGTTGCAATACCTTGTCTATTAAGTTCGGCAATCACAGCTTGGCTACGCGCCGCAGTATCGGGATGACCTAATTCGCCCTGCAATAGCGCATATTGAATTTTGCCATCTTTATTCAAATCAAAATGCACATTTGCCTGCCAATGTTTGGCAATTAATTCACCTTGAATCTTACCCGCTTCTGAAGGTGGATTTGCCCCAACATAGTAGGCTTGTTCATAGCTTTGAATAGCTTTTTCACCAGGATCTTTATTAAAAAAGACCACTGGCATATTACGCAATTTAGCTTTACCAATTATGGTTTCAGCTGCCATCGGATCAACTAAATTTACCGCCAAAACATCCACTCTAGGAACTAACACATCAACCTGATTATTTTGAATAGACTGAGCATTTTGAGAATCATTTAGCAGCAAATTAACTTCTTTCATACGTGCGGCTTCTTGTACTATCTCCTTACGCATTAATGACATAAAATTGTCATCATAATTATAGATAGCCACTCCAATACGTGTTTGCGCTGCCACAGACGAGATAGCAGCAAAACCAACAGCCAAAGCTAATGTATTTAACACAATTTTCATTGTTTGCTCCTTATCATGAAACTTCCATGTGGTTAAAAAAATTCTAGCGAAAAAAAACGTTTGCGTATGTGATCTAGTTCAAAAAATATAAAGAATGACATAATGTCGTTTTGAACTGCTGAAGGCGTGGTTTATCCAGTTTTTCCTGCGCCAAATAATCTCGCACAAAAGTAAATTTATCTATTTGAGCAAGGCGCAATAAACTTGGCAAACAAGCCGTAAATGTCCGAGAAGCGCGGATAAATCCCTTAATATTCTGCCAATCCCACTCAGTAAGCGGTTGAAATTCTACATTTTTTTGCAAAATTTGGTTGCGTTGGAATTGTACGCTTGTTTGATCAACAAACGCTTTTCCTTGTAGCGAGACAGGATAAATCATCATCGCGCTGTATAAACCACTGCTGGCTTCAGGATTCTGGCTAATTGCTACCTGCTGAAAACCGCATTGTTGCCAGAAATTCAGTAATTCATCATTCATTCCAAAGCTCACGGAAAGAAAATCAAGCGGTGGATTTTGCACTGAAATTTGCAAAATCATCTCAGAAATCAACCGCTTGCCGTAGCCTTTTCCTTGCATTTCAGGGGCTACTGCAATACGAGAGATCCGAAGAGATCGCAATTGGCAAGCCTGCGGAAAATTGCCCTGAAAACAAAGATATTGTGCAACGAGATTCCCCTTTGGACGGCGTTCACCTCGCCAAATTGCCTGAGTCAGCTCTCTATCTAGCCCCCCTTCAAAAATCCCCCAAGCCCCAGCGATTAGTTGCTGATTTTCCCGAATTTCAAATAGCTTCTGATTTTCGCCATCAAATAAGCGGCGAAGATCGGTTGGGGTGGTTTTGTAGTGGGCTGTGGTGAGTAAGTGGTAGAAAGTTATTTTTTCCACAATACTGCTCCCCCTCTTTAGCAAAGAGGGGTTAGGGGAGATTTGGCAGTCGTTATAGCCGAAGTGAGAGAGTAATTTCTCCGTTAATGTATTCTGCCAAATCTCCCCCTGCCCCTCTTTGCTAAAGAGGGGAGTTTGTTCATCGGTAAGAAGGAGTAAGTCATTGATAAACCCTTCCAACGGGTCATTCTCCCCCCAGCGCAACGGCGTGTGCAACGTCCAATGTTGAAAAGGTTTATTCAACATTTTCGGCAATTTCAACTCAAATCCACGCCCAGTGCCTTCGTAATTTTGCGTGGTGGTCGTCATCACCACTTTTTCAAACGCATTTGTTAAGGCTTTTAACATAGGCAACGGTAAGCTTGCCGCTTCATCAATAAATAACCACGTTTTTGCAAAATTTTCGCCATTTTTCACCGCTTGCAATAAATAATCGGGCGCAAAAAATTGCACTTTTTCACTTTCAATCTGTTGCCAAAAACTTGGTAAAGCCGCTTTTGAACGTGCGGTAATGATAACGCTGTATTGCTGTGAAAGCTGTTCGGCAAGTTTCCCAGCCAGTGTAGATTTTCCCCGACCACGAGGGGCGGTGATTAAATGAATATCGGCGTCATCAAGCGGTAGTTTTTTAAGAATAAATTGCTGATCTGCATTGAATTGTAGGGGCGTACTGCGTACGCCCACGATATCGCCCATTTTTTCGGGTGTATGACATACGCCCCTACATTCAAAACCATATTTCTGTACCAACGCCTTAAAAAACGCCCAGAATCTCGGTGTAGAAATCGCATTATCTTCATTCCAACGCAGGCTATCCAAATCGAGCGTATTTTCTACGTTGTCCCAATCCTTGCAACACAAATAGAGTGTGCCACCACGTTGAATTGTCCCCGCCACAATTGCAAAGGCTTCTAAATTAAAATGGATACCATTTTCTGCACTCATATCATAAATCGCAAAAGGGTATTCATTCCCGAGCAGAGATTTGGCATTGGAAAAAGGAATAGGCTCAAAATGTGGGGGAATTTGGATAGAAGGTTGTGAGGGCGTACTGCGTACGCCCGTTTGGTTAATGATGACCAGTTTTCGCATTATTCAGGCAATTTCTCACTTAAATAAGGATCACCATACCCCAGTGCGATCATAATTTCCGTTTCTAGACTTTCCATCTCTACCGCCTCATCTTCTTCAATATGATCGTAACCAAGCAAATGCAGTGTGCCGTGTACGGATAAATGCGCCCAGTGGCTTTCTTCGGAAATTTGTTGCTCTTTGGCTTCGTTTTCCATTACTTGACGGCAGATAACCAGATCGCCGAGTAGTGGCAAATCCTCAACGCCCTCAGGCATTTCAAACGGAAAGGAAAGCACATTGGTCGGTTTGTCTTTACCACGATAGGTCAGATTGAGTTCGTGGCTTTCCGCTTCATCTACAATGCGAATAGTGATTTCTGTTTCGGGGAAATCTTCGGTTTTTGCTTGCATTGCAAGGGCTTTGTGTACCCAAGTATAGAATTGTTGTTCAGTGGGTAAGTTTTCGCTGTTTTCACAGGCGATTTGTAGATCAATATATAAATTTTCCATTTTTATCTTTTGCAAATTATTGCCACTTTTCTGCCGCTTGTAGATCGCTTTCACGCTCTTCAACCCAGCGGTCGCCTTGTGCAGTGGTTTCTCGTTTCCAAAATGGGGCTTTGGTTTTGAGATAATCCATAATAAATTCATTAGCGGCATAAGCATTACCACGATGGGCTGAACTCACACCAACGAGCACGATTTCATCACCTGTATAAAGCTGCCCAACACGGTGGATTACAGCCACACGCTCTAACTCCCAACGTTGTCGTGCTTCAGCTACGATTTCATTTAGGGCTTTTTCGGTCATCGCTGGATAGTGCTCTAAATATAAACCTGAAACGCTATCACCTAAATTCATTTCTCGCACCTTGCCCACAAAAACCGTTGTTGCACCAACTCGATGATTTTCTGCAAGCCAGCGATAAACGGCATTTTGGTCAAAATTTTCCGTTTGTACTTTGATTAAATTTTCCATTTAGCCCCCTGTGACTGGCGGGAAAAAGGCAACTTCATCGCCATCTTTAATTTCAGTAGAAAGCGGTGAAATCGTTTGGTTAATTGCCACTAATAATTTACCGCTTTGTAGCGCTAACTCCCACTTCCCTCCTTGATTAGCAAGATGTTGGCGCAGTTCGTCTGCGGTGTGGAATATCGCCTCAATTTCTAGGCTATCTTGCCCCACTAATTCACGAGTTTGGGCGAAAAATAAAACGTTAATCATTGCTTTTCCTTAATTATTCTACTCAATAATCTCAACTTCTGTATTGGCATTTAATCCACGCACCAGTGGTGAGCCTTTTCTCGCTCGTTCGCCACGGTAGTGTTCAATATCGCTTGGTTTGAGCGTAATTTTTCGTTTACCAGAAATAAAGACGAGTGAGTTACTTGGCTTAATCACAAACAGTCGTGCTAATAATTCTGTGCCGTCTTTGGCTGCGGCAGCAGAGATGTTGATAATCTTATTACCCTTACCTTTTGCTAGTGTTGGTAATTCCGACACTGGGAATACCAACATTCTACCGACACTACTCATCGCCACAAGTAGATTTTCTTCGCTCTCATCAATCAGTTGTGGCGGTAACACTTTTGCATTTTCTGGCAGAGAAATGACCGCTTTACCCGCTTTGTTGCGAGAAATTAAATCGCCAATCGTACAGATAAAACCGTAGCCCGAATCCGATGCCATGAGCACTTTTTGGCTTTCATCGCCAATGAGTACAGTTTCAATAGTTGCACCTGCTGGTAAATTAATGCGTCCGCTAATAGGCTCTCCCTGCGTTCTTGCTGATGGCAGAGAATTTGGGTCAAGTGCATAAGCCCGTCCCGTGCTATCAATAAATACTGCAGCTTGATTACTCTTACCGCAAGCATGAGCTAAATAACGGTCGCCAGCTTTATAACTGGCATTCTGTGCATCAAAATCATGGCTTTTAGCACAACGAATCCAGCCTTTTTCAGAAAGAATAATGGTCACAGCTTCCACTGGGGTTATATCACTTTCACTAAAGGCTTTTGCTTCTGCTCGTTCTACTAGTGGCGACATTCTTTGACTAGCGAATGTTTTCGCATCGGCTTGAATTTCTTTCTTAATTAAATTGTTGAGCTTGCGTTCTGAACCTAGAATCGCTTGTAGATAGCTTTTCTCTTCCTCTAATTTGGCTTGTTCAGCTTGTAATTCGTGCTCTTCCAATTTAGCAAGATGGCGTAAACGCAAGTTTAAAATGGCTTCTGCTTGCGTATCGCTTAAATTAAAACGCGCCATCAATACCATTTTCGGTTCATCTTCGTTGCGGATAATTTCGATCACTTCATCAATGTTGAGATAAGCAATCATCAAGCCTTCAAGAATATGCAGACGGCTTAAAATTTTATCTAAGCGGAAATTTAAGCGACGAGTAACAGTTTGGCGGCGGAAGGTAAGCCATTCGCTTAAAATTTGCACCAAGCCTTTTACTGCAGGTTTGCCATCAAGTCCGATCATATTCATATTGACTCGATAGTTTTTCTGAAGATCCGTCGTGGCAAACAGGTGACTCATCACTTCTTCGGCATCTACTCGGTTTGAGCGTGGAATAATCACTAAACGAGTAGCGTTATCCTTACCGCTTTCATCACGCACGTCTTCGATTTGTGGCAATTTTTTATCCGTCATCTGTTTCGCAATTTGACTGATAATTTCCGATGGCGAAACTTGATAAGGCAGGGCAGTTACAACAATATCGCTTTTCTCTTTTGTCCAAACCGCACGTTGGGTCACAGAGCCTTTGCCACTTTCATACATTTTTGCCAGTTCAGATTTTGGCGTGATAATTTCTGCTTCTGTCGGGTAGTCGGGGGCTTGTACTACGGTAAACAGATCATTTAAGTTTGCATTTGGATTATCCAGCAACATCACGCAAGCATCGGCAAGCTCATTGATATTGTGCGATGGAATGTTGGTGGAAAGCCCAACCGCAATCCCCATTGTGCCGTTGAGCAAAATATGTGGTAGGCGAGCAGGGAAAGATTTTGGCTCTTCAAGCGTTGCATCAAAGTTAGGTTGATACTCTGCGGCACCTTGATTAAGTTCTTCAAGCAGTAATTCAGCAAATTTTGCTAAGCGAGATTTGGTGTATCGCATTGCAGCAAAAGATTTCGGCTCATCAGGCGAACCAAAGTTACCGTGCCCATCAACGAGCGGATAGCGGTAAGAGAATGGTTGAGCCATCAGCACCATCGCCCCATAACTAGCTGCATCGCCGTGAGGGTGATATTTACCGATCACTTCCCCGATAGTACGAGCGGATTTTGCATAAGCCGCACTGGCTTTTAGCCCGATTTCTGACATCGCATAAATAATGCGGCGTTGCACTGGCTTTAAACCATCACCAATAAATGGTAAGGCTCTGTCCATAATCACATACATGGAATAGTTAAGATAAGCACTTTCGGTAAATTGCTTGAGCGGCATCTGCTCTACGCCGTCATAGTTGATTTCGCTGGTCATTGGTTTACAAATCTGTTTGGCAAAAGGTAAAAAAACGAAAGGGCGAATTTTCGCTTATTTAGGGCAATTTGTCCAATTCTCCCCAAATCAATAAGTGGTTAAACCTTTGATTATGGCAATCTGTGCGATTTTATGCTTTAATGCACGCCAATTTTTCAGTGAATAAAGAAGGAATTCCCAATGAGTTGGATTGAACGCATTTTAGGTAAAAGTTCGACATCCTCTAGCCACGCCAAATCAAAAATTCCAGAAGGCGTATGGACAAAATGCACTAGCTGTGAACAGGTGTTATATAGCGAAGAATTAAAACGCAATATGCAAGTTTGCCCAAAATGTGGCCACCATATGCGTATCAATGCTCGTACTCGCTTATTAAACTTGCTGGATCAAGATAGTGCCCAAGAACTTGGTTTAGATTTAGAGCCGCAAGACGTTTTAAAATTTAAAGATCTGAAAAAATATAAAGATCGTCTTTCAAGCGCACAAAAACAGACTGGCGAAAAAGATGCCATGATTGTAATGTCTGGTAAATTGTTTGATATGCCTGTCGTTGTTGCGGCTTTTAATTTTGAATTTATGGGCGGCTCAATGGGCTCTGTAGTCGGTGCAAAATTTGTGCGAGCTGCCGAAAAAGCTTTATCAGAAAATATTCCTTTTATCTGTTTCTCCGCATCAGGCGGGGCACGTATGCAAGAAGCACTGCTCTCATTAATGCAAATGGCAAAGACCAGTGCAATTTTAGCGCGTATGCGTGAAATGGGCGTGCCATTTATTTCTGTCTTAACTGACCCAACTTTAGGTGGTGTCTCAGCAAGTTTAGCGATGTTAGGCGATATCAATATCGCAGAGCCAAAAGCGTTAATCGGTTTTGCTGGGCCTCGAGTGATTGAACAAACCGTCCGCGAAAAACTACCGGAAGGTTTCCAACGCAGTGAGTTTCTATTAGAAAAAGGCGCGATTGATATGATCGTAGAACGTAAAGAAATGCGTGATACGCTTGCCCGCCTTGTTGCTAAACTCACTAATCAACCAAGCCCGTTTAAAGCAGGCGAATTGCTTGAAGAAGTTGTTGAATAATGAACAATACGATGAAACCAAAAGCCACGGATTCTTTGGAAACGTGGCTTTCCTATTTAGAAAAAAGTCACTTTAAACCCATTGATATGGGATTAGAGCGTGTTAAAACCGTTGCTAGCGGCTTAGATTTATTAACTCCCACCTCTTATGTAATTACCGTTGCCGGCACAAATGGCAAAGGCTCAACTTGTCGATTACTTGAGCAAATTTTGCTAAATAGCGGTTTGAAAGTTGGCGTTTATTCTTCACCGCATCTCATCCACTATAATGAGCGAGTGCGCCTTAATGGTATGCCCGTTGATGATAGCACCTTAATCGCAAGTTTTAATTATATTGAACAGCATAAATCTCAATCCTTAACCTATTTTGAATTCGGCACTTTAGCTGCATTGGATATATTTCGCCAAGCTCAAGTTGATGTCGCGATTTTAGAAGTCGGACTAGGGGGGCGCTTAGATGCAACCAACATTGTAGATCCCAATTTAGCCGTAATCACCTCTATTGATATTGACCACGTTGAATTTCTTGGCGACAACCGTGAAGCGATCGGGCGAGAAAAAGCTGGGGTTTTCCGTGAAAATATCCCCGTAGTGATTGGCGAGCCAGACTGTCCGATATCCGTATTAGAATATGCCAAACAGTTAAACTGCCACATTTCACAACGTGATCACGATTGGCAATTCCAGATCTCAGGCGATCAATTTATCTGGCAAGGAAAGCAATACAAATGCCAATTACCTTTACCACAAATTCCTCAACCTAATTGTGCGACAGCACTTGCTGTTGTCGATTTACTGCCATTTGAAATCAGCGAACAAGCGGTAGAAAATGCGGTAAAAAATACCAAAATGGTGGGGCGCTTCCAAACCTTAGATGCTCAAGATTTTGCACAATTTTCGCAAAAACGACCGCTTGCAAAAGTGATTGTTGATGTCGGGCATAATCCCCACGCAGCACGCTATTTGGCAACAAGGTTACAAGCCTTAAAAACACCAGAAACACAAGTTTATGCTGTATTTAGCGCTTTGGTGGATAAAGATTTAAATGGTATTGTGCAACCACTTACTGGGATTATTGATCATTGGTATTGCGCTGGCTTAGCTGGCTATCGAGGACAAAGTGGCACAGATGTTGCCAATAAGCTTCAACGACAGTTACCTCATGCAGATTGCCATATCTTTGCCCAGGTAAATCAAGCTGCATTGGCCGCCTTTGAACATGCTAACGCCCAAGATATCATTTTAATCTTTGGCTCCTTCTTTACTGTTGCTGATTTTATGCAATGGCTAGCACAATAATGCTCAACAGCCGCTCAAGGCTGTGGGCATCCCAATTTATCTTGTCCTTAAAATAACTGCCAGATCGGTTTACAATTTTGGGGGAGCGTAAGCCCCTTACCTAATTCAATCCAGCCTGTCGGATAATGGAAATCAGAACCGCCTGAAGCATAGAGATCAAACTCTTCAGCCCAACGTGCTAAAAGGTGACGCTGATCTGGCGTTTGTGCCGCACCAGCCACCTCAATGCCGTCTCCGCCAGCCTGCTTAAATTCTGCAATTAAACGACGTACCCAACGCGCAGTGAGTTTATAGCGTAATGGATGAGCGACACAAATTACTCCCCCCGCTTGATGAGTAATATCTACCGCCTCTTGTAATGAACACCACACAGGTTTTACATAAGCCGGTTTTCCTATGCCTAAATAACGTTTAAATGCCTGTTCAATATTTTTAACATGGCCTTGTTCAAGCAGAAAACGACCATAATGGGCACGGGTCACTTCACCGCTGGCTAATTTCTTTGCCCCTTCATATGCATTTGGAATACCCGCTTTAGCCAGTTTTTCGCCAATTTGTATTGCGCGAGCTTCTCGCCAAATTTTTTGTTGTTCTAAAAGCTGATTTAGCGCAGCATGATGCTCATCAATATTCAATGCAGCAAGGTGAATACTTTTATTTTCCCATAAAATAGAGATCTCTACCCCACTGATAAAGCGAATAGCCTTATCTGCTGCAAAAGCTTTTGCTTCTGCAATTCCTCCCAGCGTATCGTGATCCGTTAATGCCAACATTTCAACTTGGTTATCCAACGCACGTTGTACTAACTCTGTCGGCGTAAGCATGCCGTCAGATGCAGTGCTATGGCTGTGTAAATCATAAATCATGCTAAAATTCCGCTTATTTCAAAAAAACGACGATATGCTTCGCATTTCTTCGCAAAACTTAGTGGATAAGCCCGAGAAGTAGAAGGCAAACGATATAAAAAGAGCTCTCGCTCAGCACAATAGGGAAAAGTAATAAATTCATTTGTTTTAGGCATTTTAATTTTATTTGGTAATAGCGATAACAGGGTATCAGTCGCTTTTTCGCCGGTGGTGAAAATCCATCGACAAGCAGGCAGCTTGGCTAAAACAGCCGTTAAATCAACAGGCTCAACAATACGTAAATGCTTATCTGCAGCATTTCCTTGCTCACGGATTGCGCTTTGCACTGTAGAACACAATGCAATCCCCTGAGAACGTAGAAATTGTTCGATTCTCAGAGGATCAAAGCGTTTCTCTCCTGGCACACAAAAATATGCCGGATCATTAAAAAAGAGTGCGCCGTAAATACGCCACATATCATTCTGAAAATTAGGATAGTGAAATTCCATACAACGCTTTTCGACCGTTGGCGGAAATGTTCCCATCATCATGACAGTCGCATGCTGTGGCAAAATAGCTGGAAATGGATGTTTTTCAATCAGTTTCATCATAATGAATCGGGGGCAATTATTGCCCCCTAAATTATTTAATTTCTGTCTTTTCGTTACTTTTCTCACTGTTTTTCTTTTCGCAGGATTTAATCGCAACCGACCATTCTGCTCCCGAGCCAATTTTGTATTTCTCGGAAAAGCTATCCATATTCAATGCAAAAGAGACATTCAGTAAGCTATTCAAATAGATAAGAGGTCTCCCCTCTTCTACATCGCCAAAACTATTTTTATACGGCATTGCGCCACTATAGCGAATACGTATACCATCATCGGTTTGCTCTCTAATTTCAACACACAACCGCTGATCTTTCTCAATACCAGCTTGAGTCAATAGTGTATCGCTAATATTTGTCCAAATATTGCCATATTGAATATCTAATACTGGAATATTCCCTTTTAACACACCTTCTTCTAAGGTTGGACGTTGATAATCAATCTCTACCACCTTTGGCTCAAGCTCTGCCCCAACTTCCTCAAAGCTAATCTGCCCTGAGGCTAATCTTGCTCCTGTGTAGGCATATACATCACGCCCATGGAAGGTATAGGATTTCTCAGAACCTTCAAGGCGGTTTTTGCTTTCGTCAATCTGGCGTACCGCCTCAATGCCTAAATGCTCAGCAACTAAAGTTAGCGTACCATTATCCGGTGTCACAAAATAATGTCCCGTTTTCGTTTTCAATACCACAGATTGACGATCTGTACCTACTCCGGGATCAACCACACTAACAAAGACTGTTCCTGGTTTCCAGTAGGTTGCCGTTTGATAGAGACGATAAGCGGCTTCCCAAATATTATATGGCGGAATTTCATGGGTAAGATCGAACATATTCAAATGACTATCTACCCCAAATGCAACGCCTTTCATCGCTGAAACGGCACCATCACGCAAACTAAAATCAGTTTGCATCACCAATGCCTGTTTTGCAGAATTTTCTGAAATTTCGACCGCTTGTGTTGTGTTTGCGATGGCATTCTCACCACCTAAAAAAGAAACGGCAACCAGTGCCGCTAAAATGGTTTTTCTCATATAAAACTCTTGTTAATTAATCTAACCAGCTTTCCCATATTATAAGCTTGGCAAACGATTGTCTATATGATTGAAGATTTTATTTCGGCCTAACTTTACTGATTGAACATTTTTAACTTAGCCTATGCTTTCACAGCTAATAGCTGATTCAGCATTTTAAGTTTAGCCGATTTATCTAACGCCTGCTCAGCAAGTGAATTCAATGCATTCACGATAGCTTGATTCTCATGACTTTCTTGCGAGGGAATGAGTTGCCCTTCCTGTGTAATTTGCACAGCATATTGCTCCAACTGTTCAAGTAACTGCAATTTTTCTGGGTTATCATGAAACGCTATCGCCAAGCGATGTAAAGCTTCGCTAAATGGTTTCGCTCGCAGCTCAAGCTGCTGATCGCAATATTTTTGCCAACGAACTTGTTCAGCACGATTTAAAGTATGTGGATAGTGTCTGGCACGATAGTGAAACAGCAATTTTTCCACACGAGGATCATTAAATTTCAATCCGTGATTTGCTAACTCTTCTGGCTTAAGTTGGCGCAAAATTGCCATATTGTTCTTATCTGCCGGTTCAAAAAAACCATCATACAATGAAGTTTCTACATTATCGCTTTCAGCAAAAACTCGCTCTTCATTAAAAATATCCAGTACCTTTTCTCGCACTAACCCTTTTTGTGCCTTAAGTTTTTGTAGATTTTCCAAGCACATTTGGCGATCGATACCTAAACGTGTTGCATTTTCTGGTAATAACGTTTTTGCAGGAGCAATAATGGGACATTTATTAATGTGCACTAATTTTAGTGGTACTGCTGTAAGCCCCTGCTCTTCTAACTCACTTTTTTTAGTATAGAGTCGTTGTTTTAATACTTCTGCCGGTTCATTTAACAAATCATCTATTTGGCCTGCAAGATCACACACAATAACAGCGTTTTGGTTAGTCGGATGCCAAGCCAAAGGCACTACCCACGCCGTATTGCCGCGATAATTCCCCAGCATTCCGGAAACATGAACTAAAGGCGTGAGTTCTGCAGTATCAATCATCGCTTCTATAGCTTTTTTACCGCGGTTTTTAAAAAAGAACTCAAATAATTTCGGTTGTTTTTGTTTGATTAATTTCGCCATCGCAATCGTGGCATACACATCTGCCATTGCATCATGTGCATTTTCATGTTCAATACCATTCGCTTTAGTTAAATTTTCTAGTTTAAAGCTCGGCATGCCCTCGTCATCATATGCCCATTCAATCCCCTCTGGGCGTAAGGCATAACACGCGCGTACCACATCTAATAGATCCCAACGCGAATTACCACTTTTCCAACTATATTCATAGGGGTCAAAAAAATTACGGAAGAAAGTATAACGCGTCATTTCATCGTCATAGCGAATATTGTTATACCCCATTATACAAGTATTTGGCTGACTAAATTCAGCGTGAATTTGCGCAGCAAATTCTGGCTCAGAGACCCCTTTTTCATTGCATATTTGGGGGGTAATGCCTGTCACCATCATGGCCTCAGGAGAAGGCAAATAATCTGCTGTTTGCTTGCAATAGATCATCATTGGCTCACCGATAATATTAAAATCCATATCGGTACGAATGCCGGCAAATTGTGCAGGGCGATCACTAGCAGGGTTTACCCCAAAACTTTCAAAATCATAGATAAAAAATGTCGCTTGGCTCATACTATTTATTCCAAAGAAAATCGCCAAGATTCTAACACATGCGGTCGAATTTGCAGGATTTTTTGCAAAATTGCTGAAAATAGTAATTTTCGCTATACTTTCACCACTTTCATTTTTTTCTTTTCATTATGAAAAAACTTCGTTTTTATTTATCTCTCTCGGCATTACTTATTTTAACTGGTTGTCAATCTGTGTTAGATGCTCCTACGCAAATTAAGCAGCCCTCAGTACAAATCCCGCATAATGATCTGCAATGGCAGCAACATTTAGCACAACTGCAAAAAATCAATAGCTACCAAGCACAAGGGCAATTGGGCTATATCTCGCCAGAAGAGCGATTTTCTTCTCACTTCAAGTGGCAGTACAAAACACCAACTAATTTTAGCCTGACGATGTCATCGAATCTTTCAAGTAAATCATTAACCTTTCAGCGTACTGCACAGGGAATGACGATCTCCGATGAAAAAGGGCGCTCCCGCACCGAACGCAATGTGAATGCGCTAATGGAAGAGATTATTGGAGTTTCATTTCCCATCGACCAATTTGCTTACTGGGTGAAGGGGCAACCTGAAGCCCACAGCCACTATGTAGTAAACGAAAAACGTCAATTGGCACAATTTGACTACCCTGTAAACGGTACAGTGTGGCAAGTTTCATTTGTGGAATATCATGAAGATAGCCAACCAAACTTGCCAAAACTGATCAATCTTATTAATGGTAAACAAACCTTGAAAATTCGTATTGATAATTGGGTGTACTAATGCGTAAATACTGTTTCCCCAGTCCAGCAAAATTAAATCTCTTTTTGTATATTACAGGCAAACTGCCTAATGGTTATCACGAATTGCAAACCCTTTTTCAATTTTTAGATTTTGGCGATGAAATCGAAATTGAAATCACAGCACAGTCTGAGATCAAACTACTCAATGCTGTTGAGGGAGTCGCAACCGAAGAAAACTTAATTTATCGCGCAGCAAAACTATTGCAAAAACAGACCGCTTGTTCGCAAGGAGCCAAAATTGCAGTAAACAAAAAATTGCCAATGGGAGCGGGTTTAGGTGGTGGTTCATCAAACGCAGCTACGGTTTTAGTCGCGTTAAACCATTTATGGCAAACCCAGTTATCCTTGGAACAATTAGCGGAACTAGGCTTAAGCTTAGGTGCAGATGTGCCTATCTTTGTGCACGGTTTCGCTGCTTTTGCCGAAGGTGTTGGTGAAAAATTAACCCCCTGCAAAATTCCGGAAAAATGGTATTTGGTACTCAAACCCGATGTTGCAATTTCTACCGCTGCTATTTTTTCCCATCCGGATCTACCACGTAATACACCCAAGCGCACTTTAACGGTGCTTTTACAGTCACCTTGGTTAAACGATTGCGAAAAAATTGTAAAAGATCTTTATCCAGAGGTTGATGAATGTCTATCTTGGTTGATAAAATATGCCCCAGCCCGATTGACAGGCACAGGTGCCTGTGTTTTCGCCGAATTCGACTGTAAAGATGATGCTCTTGCTGCGTTCCAAGCAATGCCTTCTGATTACCAAGGTTTTGTTGCCCAAGGACAAAACATTTCGCCTTTACATCAAACTCTCAATTTCTATTAATTTACGAGGTCCCTTCCAATGCCAGATATTAAACTTTTCGCCGGCAATGCGACGCCAGAATTAGCTAAACGTATTGCTGAACGTCTTTACATTTCTTTAAGTGATGCCACTGTGGGACGTTTTAGTGATGGCGAAATTCAAGTCCAAATGAATGAAAACGTGCGTGGTTCTGATGTATTTATCGTGCAATCTACCTGCGCCCCAACTAATGATAATTTAATGGAGTTAGTTGTGATGGTAGATGCATTACGCCGAGCTTCTGCAGGTCGTATCACCGCTGTTATCCCTTACTTCGGTTATGCTCGCCAAGATCGTCGTGTACGTTCTGCTCGTGTGCCTATTACTGCAAAAGTGGTAGCAGACTTCCTCTCTAGTGTTGGTGTAGATCGTGTATTGACTTGTGATTTACACGCAGAACAAATTCAAGGTTTCTTTGACGTACCAGTAGATAACGTCTTCGGTTCGCCAGTTTTACTTGATGATATTTTGAAAAAAACCGATTTAGTGAACCCTATCGTTGTTTCACCTGATATCGGCGGTGTAGTACGTGCACGAGCAATTGCGAAATTATTAAATGATGCCGACATGGCAATTATTGATAAACGCCGTCCGAAAGCAAATGTCGCGCAAGTGATGCATATTATTGGTGATGTTGCAGATCGTGATTGTATCTTAGTTGATGATATGATCGATACTGGTGGCACGTTAGTCAAAGCGGCTGAAGCATTAAAAGAACGTGGTGCACGCCGTGTATTTGCTTATGCAACTCACGCGGTATTCTCTGGCTCTGCCGCAAAAAACTTAGCAAATGAAGCCTTAGATGAGGTGATCATCACCGACACTATTCCACTTTCTGCGGAAATCCGCGCATTAAATAAAGTGCGCCAATTAACTTTATCTGGCATGCTAGCGGAAGCGATTCGCCGTATCAGTAACGAAGAATCCATTTCAGCCATGTTTAGCCACTAACATTCATTTAGCCCAATCTATTGATTGGGCTTTTTATTGTTTTAAAAGTCTATGATCATGCAGATTAGATGACGAAATCTAACAAGCGGTGATTTTTCTCGGAAAATTTACAACATGTACTGTTTAATTCGTAAAGCCCTATTCTCAATGGATGCAGAAAACGCTCACCATTTCAGCATTCGAGCCCTCAGCTTACTTGGTAAGCTGCCTTTATCCCCTCTGCCTAACCTACCCGACCATCCTGTTGAAGTGATGGGATTAACATTTAAAAATCCTATCGGTTTAGCCGCAGGTGCGGATAAAAATGGCGAAGCGATTGATGGCTTTGCCAAGCTCGGTTTTGGTTTTATTGAAGTAGGTACGGTAACACCCAAAGCCCAAGATGGCAATCCACGCCCACGCCAATTTCGCCTTTTAGATGCAGAAGGAATTATTAACCGCAACGGCTTTAATAATTTAGGTGTAGATGTACTGGTTGAAAACGTTAAAAAAGCCAAATTTGATGGCATTTTAGGGATCAATATCGGCAAAAATGCCGTGACACCGATTGAAAACAGCTTTGATGATTACCAAACCTGTTTACGCAAAGTTTATCCCTATGCAAGTTATATTACGGTAAATATCTCATCGCCAAACACAAAAAACTTACGAACCTTACAATATGGCGAAGCATTAGATGATCTCCTTGCTCGGCTTAAAACAGAACAAAAAAATCTTGCTGAGACCTACCAAACCTATAAACCTCTTGTACTAAAGATCGCCCCTGATCTAACAGAAAGTGAAATCATTGCTGTCGCAGATAGCCTTATACGGCATCAGATTGATGGCGTTATTGCTGGCAATACCACACTAGCCAGAGATATGGTAAAAGGGCAACCTTGTGCACAGGAACAAGGTGGACTAAGCGGTAAGCCATTACACCAATTAAGCACGCAAACCTTAGCTCGCCTTAATATGGAGTTAAAAGGGCGTATCCCTATTATTGGTAGCGGCGGGATCCATTCCGTACAATCCGGACAAGAGAAAATTGCCGCCGGCGCAAGTTTATTACAACTCTACTCTGCCATGGTTTACCAAGGCCCTAAATTAATTCATGATTTAGTGCGAAACATTAAGCTTGGGGCTGTCCTAGATAACGACTAAAACTTCCTTTTGCCGATTATTCGGGAAAAAGTGAAGCCGGACAGCATTGTTTACACCGATTTTTATCGAAGCTATGATGTGCTTGATGTGAGCGAATTTAATCATTTTCGCATCAACCACAGCACGCACTTCGTTGAAAATCAAAATCACATTAACGGAATTGAGAATTTTCGGAGCCAAGCAAAACGTCATTTGCGTAAATTTAACGGCATTCCCAAAGCCCATTTTGAGCTGTATTTGAAGGAATGCGAATGGCGTTTTAATCACAGTGACTTGAAATCTCAAATTTCCTTTTTAAAACAATTAGTTAAGAGAAGTTTAGGTTAGTTATCTAGGACAGCCCCAAAAATTTTTACAAATTCAACCGCTTGCTATTTCGCAAATATAATGCTTAACTAACTCAAGTTACACGATAAACAAGAGGAATTTATGATGAAATTGCTTCATAAAATACTGTTATTAGTCAGTTTGTTTCTTGTTGCCTGTACATCAACGAAAGATCATAGAACTGTGCGATTTTATGATGAAAAAATTCTTGCCGCAGGTGTGGTGGAGAATAAGTTAATTGTTATTGGGCAAACGTATTCTTATGCGTTTGAAGGGAAAGAGAATATTGATGCTTTTTCAACTATTGTGAGTTTTGAGAAAGTTTATAGAAAAAGGCTTACAGATCACTATCCTGAAATTTGGCTAAAGAAGAAAGATAAGCACGCAAAACCTGTGGTGACTTTTGTTTATCGGGGTATCATGCCTGCAAATAAACTATCGAACACAGAAAGACAGCAATTACTCTCGGCAGAGAAAATTCAAGATCAAGCACCATTTCGTATCGGGCGTGAAAACAATGAACCTTCAGATGCGTTATATGCTTGGGGAATATTAGATGGCGGGCAAGTAATTTCGATCAGTAATCGAGAGGAAATCTTGCAGAAATTCAAATTTAGCCAACCGTTTAAAATTGCTCAAGCCAAGCAAGATATGTGGTTTCAGACTAAGTCATCCACGAGCGTAGGGGATGCTATGGATATTGTTGTAGAAGAACCTGCTTCAATTATTTTTCTTCCGTTTGTCGCAATAGGTCAATTACCATTATTGCTGTGGGCATTGGGGAATTAAATAAGGAGATTTTATGCTTACCTCGCAATCTTGCAGCCCGTTTGATATACCATTTTTCCAATTTTCTCAAATGAAAAAATATTGCCCTGAGGATATTCCTCGTATTAAGGCTGAGTATAAAAAAACATGGGGCTGTCCTAGATAACGACTAAAACTCCATTTAGGTTAAGATAACCTAATGAGAAAAAGTCGTCTAAGTCAGTACAAACAACATAAGCTCATCGAGCTGTTTGTCGCAGGCGTAACTGCTCTAACAGCGTCTGAGTTGGTGAATGTAAACAAAACCACCGTAGCCTATTACTTTCACCGTTTGCGATTACTCATCTATCAACATAGCTCCCATTTGGAAATGCTTGAGGGCCAAATTGAAGCGGACGAAAGCTATTTCGGCGGTGCTCGCAAAGGTAAACGAAGGTCGTGGTGCAGCAGGTAAAACCTCCGTGTTTGGGCTTTTAAAGCGTGACGGCAAGGTTTATACCGTTGTCGTACCGAACATGCAATCTGCCACACTTTTGCCGATAATTCGAGAGAAAGTGAAACCGGACAGCATTGTTTACACAGATTTCTATCGAAGCTATGATGTGCTTGATGTGAGCGAATTTAATCATTTTCGCATCAACCACAGCACGCACTTCGTTGAAAATCAAAATCACATTAACGGAATTGAGAATTTTCGGAGCCAAGCAAAACGTCATTTGCGTAAATTTAACGGCATTCCCAAAGCCCATTTTGAGCTGTATTTGAAGGAATGTGAATGGCGTTTTAATCACAGTGACTTAAAATCTCAAATTTCCTTTTTAAAACAATTAGTTAAGAGGAGTTTGAGCTAGTTATCTAGGACAGCCCCTTAAGCTTTAATGTACTTTGCCGGCAGTATGCCAATCATCAAAAAAAGAGAGAATTTTCATTCTCTCTTTTAGCGATTACTGACCAAAGCCTTTCAATCCAACTACATGTACGTACTCTTGATTATGGCTAATCTTACGTACCAATTTGTAAGTTGTGCCTCGTTCTGGGCTAATATTTTCTGGTGCGGCAATTAACAATTGCATATCTAAACGTTCACAGAGTTCAAATAACGTGTTAATTGAAGTAGCATCTAAACGGGCGGCTTCATCAAGGAATAATAGACGAGCAGGTAGAAGATCTTTAGCACGTAAACGGCGAGATTCTTCCTCCCAACTTTGTACGACCATCAATAAGATAGACATCCCCGTACCAATCGCCTCACCAGTGGAAAGTGCACTACTCTCTGCTCGCATCCAACCATCAGCCCCTCTAAACGTTTCCACTTCTAGATCTAAATAATTACGATAATCCAGTAACTCTTCACCGATAGTTTGTGGTGTACGTTGTCCCATCTCAATATGTGGATTTACACGTTTATATAGCATGGCAAGCGCTTCCGAGAAGCTAAGTTTTTGGTTTTCAAACAGATCAGTATGTTGCTCTCGTTCGCTCGATAATGCATTCAATAAAATCGCGTGGGTTTCACGAATATTTACGACCAAACGTACACCTTTTACCTGACCAAAAGCAATATTTTGCAAGCCTTGGTTCAATTGCAGAATACGATTTTGCTCACGCTGAATGGTTTTACGCAAAATGTTTGCCACACTTTCACTGCTGATCGCCAATTTTTTCTCACGGCTAGTCAGCTCATTGGTTAAACGAGAGAGTTCAATCTCCATCTGCTCAATCGCATCAATCGGATCATCAGTTTTGATAATGTCTTGGCGAATACGTTCACGTAAATGCTGATAAACCGAAATAAAGAATGCGACTTTATTTTCAGGCTTACGGCTGTCTTCTGACGCTCGCAAGCTATCACGCAGGTATTCATTATCCGCCACCGCTTGGCGCAACGCCCCCAATGCTTTATCCGAAATAGAACGCAACTCATCACTTGATTGATAAGCGAGTTCACGGCGATTTAAGCGTTTTTCCACATCGCTGTTGCGAGAGAGTTTTTGCACTAAACACCAGCTTGCTTTTGCCTGCACCACAATCTCACGTTGGGTATGATAATCTCGTTCTGCTTTACGTACTGTACGATTGAGGTTATCCATTTCTGCTTCAATCACCGCAAGTTGTTTATCTAAATAACCTTTGCGAGTACGTAATTGGCTTAAACGTTGATAGCTTTCTTCTTTTCGATTTTCTGCTCGTTCAAGCGCAGAGGTATCATTATTACGAATGCCATATTCGTCCATTTCACGCAACAACTCTTGCCACATCTGATTTTTTGCATCAAATGCACTTTTTAATGAGGTCAACACCTGCATATATTGGCTATATTGTGTTTGCGCTTGGCGAAGCTGTTCACGGCTTTGTTCACGTTCTCGTTGAGCATTTTCTAAACGTTGGCGAAGTTGTTCTGTAAGCGCAGAACCTTCTGTCCCAAGCGTTTCCTGGTAACTGAAATGTAAACGGCGATTGTTCACATCAGCTAAAGCGAATACTTTCTGATTGAGTAATTTTTGGTGTTCAACCGAGCGTTTGTAATCATTTTCAAGCTGTTCAAATTGCGTTGGATCACTCTTTAACGCTACTGCAATCGGCTCTAGCTGGCTTAAATAGTTGCCAAATTGGCGGATATATTGCTCATCTTCTTGAGCTTCCAATAATTGCTCACGACAAGCTTCTACCCGTTCAACTAAACTATCGTCCGCTAATAATCCAATTTGCGGAATAATTTTATTTAAAAGCTGTAACAGACCTTTAGTGTTCTCTAATTGATGACGAAGTTGGCTTTCTTGCCCTTGTGCTTGATTTAATTCTCGATCCAATTCAACCCGTTTTTGTGCAATTTCTTGCATAGCACTTTCCGGATCAGGCTGGAAGGCAAGAGCCAAATGCGTCCCCACAAATTGGCTTAAATGTTGGTGTAACCGTTGGCATTTTTGTACCTCAAAGGCTCGTTCTGCGTGCTGCTCCGCGGTTTCATCACGCTCAATTTTCAGTTTTTCCAACTGTTTCTCACGAGAAGCGCGACCAAATACCGCAAATTCAGCGAATTTAGAATAACGCCATTGACGATCAGAAAGCTGCACAACCACCCCGTCACCCAGTTCTTCGCTGGCAAATACATTATCATCAAAGGCATTTGGATCACCTTCGATCAAATAGAGATTATCAGGGCAATCATCAAGCTGTGAAAGCTGAGCTTTAACCGCTTCTAAATCTCGCACCACAATAGCTTGACGAGCTTCGGCATACAGTGCAGAGAAATAAGGCGCATCTTCAAGCGATACATCATCATACAATTCAGATAGCAACACACCGCCAAATTTTTCAGCAATATGATTTAAACGCACATCTTCTGAACCGTCTGGCTGGCTCAAACGCGAAATTTGTTCCTCTAACAGCTGTTCACGGCGAGCTAATTCATCTCGTTCAAGTGTCATTTCCCTTTCACGGCTAAGCGTATTCTGCATAAATTGCATCACAGCTTGACTATTTTCGAAGGTTTCATGACATTGCTCTTGTAAACGGTTTAATGCAGACTGTGCGGTATGCCACGCAGGCGCATTGCTCGCAAGCTGCTGATATTGTTGGTTAAGTTGTTCTCGTTGTTGGCGCTGGCTTGAACGATGCTCGACTAGCTCCGCCAATTCACTTTCTAAATCTTCAAGGCGTGCTTGCTGCTCATCAAAGAAGTTTTCTAGCTCATCAGTTGTCTCAAGCTGCATTTGCGCTTTTTGATTGAATTCAGCTAATAAACGTTCTGCACTCTGTTGCAATTGCAAGCGTTGCTCTAATTCAGCAAGTTTTTGGCGAAGCCCTACCGCTTGTTGCGCTTGTGCTTTTTGGTTGGAGAATTCAGCCAGTAAATCTCGAGCCATTTCCCATGCGTGCAAGCGGTCAATTTCTCCCGAAATTTTGCAAACTAATTCATACGCTTTATCAAACTGCGTTTTCGACATTTCCGATACGGATAGACGCTGCTCTAAATCAAACACCTGATCGGTAATTTCATCAAGTTGCGCACTAAATTCAGCGTGGTAATCTTCAATATTATTCAGATCCAAATTCGGCAAACCACAAAGCTGTTTTGCTTTTTCCAATGCCGCAACCGCCTGCTGATATTGCAAGCCTCGAGTTTGTTGCGCATCCAAAGCTTGTTGATAATCTGCCATTTGGCTCCGCAACTCTTCCACAACATCTTCTGCTTCATCCGCTCGTCCTTGCAATGTTTCCACTTTTCCGGCAATCTCTTCCACTGCCATCTGTTGCTCTTCAATTTTGCCTTGCAATTCTTCAACTTCATCTTGATAACGTTCCACTTTTTCTTGATGACGAACCGCATTTTGCACCAAATTGAGATGATCGGACGCACTATTATATTCCGTCTCTAAGCCGCCTTCTGCTTCACTTAATTCCGCTACTTCACGACTAAATTCAACCAAGCGTTGCTGCTCAAGAGTTAATTTAGATTGCGCCTGATACCACTCTTGGCGTTTTTCTAGCGCATTTTGTACATTGCCACGGCGTTCGTTGGCATGTCGCATATAGTCAGCAGAAACATAGTTCGTGGATTCGGTAATCAACTTTTTAAACATATCACGATCGGACTGCGTAACCTTAATCGCCTCCAGAGTCATTCGGTTTTCACGCAGTGCCGATTCCATATCTTGGAATGCTTGGCGAACGCCTGTATTTTCCGGCAATAAGTAATCACGTAGCGATTTCGTAATCACGCTGGATATGCCGCCGTAAAGAGAGGCTTCAATCAGTTTGTAGAATTTGGCGCGATCTGACGATGAACGCAACCGTTTCGGGATCACCCCCAGATCAAACATAAATGAGTGGTAATCGGTGATAGAGTGATATTGTTTAAACAGTACTTCACTCTCATCAAATTTTTCTTTCAACTCATTTAGAGGAAGCACACGAGCCTTTTCCCCCAGCTGTTCTGTAAATACGCTGATAACACTTTGATTTTGCTCAATGTTTTGTAAAGAGAATGAACGAATATCAACTTTTTTATCTCTCCCTGCAATTTGCTGTAAACGCACACCGGTCAAAATACGCTGAGCACGGGAGTTTTCGCTCTCTAACACCGCATAACAAACACCTGCTTTCAGCTTACCGTATAAGCCTTTATCTCGACTGCTCGAGGTTGAACCCGCTTCTGTTGTATTACGGAAATTGAGCAAAGTTAAATCAGGAATAAGCGCGGTAACAAAGCCTGCCATTGTGGTTGATTTACCTGCGCCGTTACCACCAGAAAGCGTGGTAACTAATTCATCTAAATCAAAAGTACGAGCAAAAAAGCCGTTCCAGTTAATCAATGTCAGAGAACGGAATTTACCTCGCACAACACTGTCTTGACGGACAAGCGGTGCGATTATTTCATTATTTTGCAAAGTTTGACTTTCCATTAGGCTTCCTCATTCTCCAATTCATCTTGTTCATTTTCTTCACTGTTTGCAGAATTTTCTGCTAATTCAAGCGCTTGTTGGCTTAATAATTCTGGCGTGGTCGCTTCCCCATCGCGGATTAAACGCAATTGCGCCTCTCGAGGATCATCACCTGTACGTACGTCCGCGCCAAAGCGAAATACCGATTCTGAAATAATAAACTTCTTACTGTTTTGCTCTCCAACACGAGTGACAATACCAATACGTGCTAAACGGCGTAATGCCCCGCCCACTCTTTCCTGTAATTTGGCTTTATCCAAATCCGAACCAGTTGAACGAGGATTAATCGCTTTGAGCAGTTTGCTTTCATCAGCAAGATTAAGCAGTTCATCATAAACATCGTCATAGCTGAAAATCCCTTGTTGAGCAAGGCGTTCTGGGCTGAGATAGAGATAGCACAATACTTTGCCCACTAACATTTCCATTTCCGACATTGCGCTGCGTGCAATCAGTGTTGTAGCTTTCGGACGCAAATAAAAGAAACCTTCTGGAGCACGAATGAGTTCCACGTGATAACGACGGTAAAACTGCTCTAGTTCAGCTTGAAAATCCATTAAAAAGGCGTGTTCGTCCAAATGCTCGAGGCTAATATGCCGACCTGCACGCAATTGACTATCTAGGCTAGGAAAAATCGGATTGGCAATCGCTTGTGCCAATTTGGTTGAAATAAAATCTTGGATACTTTCTGTCATTTTATTTTCTCGAGTAAGGTGCAACATATTGCCCCGTGCTTAAAGATGATGGCGCAACAATAGCACCCTATAATTATTTATATTGGTCAATTACATTGGCCTGCACTTCTGCGCCAGTTTGGTTAATTGTCTGCCATTCTGGATAAACTGCTTGGCTATCAAGACTTGCCATACCTAACTTAACCGCTTGATCAACAATAATTCTTGCCACATCAAAATGACGACTCTCAGGGTAAAGCGCCAGTTGCTCACGCAAAATCAAACCTAAATCAATCGGTTTACCCTGCTCTCGGAATGGGGCTAAATGCGCCTGCATAATTGCCTCGATCTGCTCTTGTACTTGGCTCATTGATTCATATTCCAGTTCACTTGGCAGTTCACCCACTGCTTCCGCCTCGTTTAACTCGCTTTCATCATCGCGCAAATCTAATAAGCTTTCCGCTTTCGCCATATAAAGCAGCCATGGATTATCAAAATAACCTTGAATCGATTGACGCAAGCGTTGCCCAAATACCCGATTTTTGTCCATATCAATCGCGGTACGAATAAATTTATGCACATGACGATCGTAGCCGATCCAAAGGTCAATCGCTTGCTGCCCCCAACTGATAATACGGTCAAGTTTATTCTGCAAATTAACCACTAGCTGATCGACAAAATCCAAATCTAAATTTTGCTCTGCAATTAAGCAGCTTTGAATACGAAGTAACTGCGCTTGAAGTTTATCTCCTGCAGCATTGAGCGTATCTTGTAACTCTCGCAGATTGCCTGACGTTTCATCTAACAGTTGCTGGCAGGTTTCAATTGCTTCAAACCAATTTTGACTAAGGAGTGCGGCGATTCTTTCTCTAATTTGTTGCTGGTTTTCATCCATCATTCGTTGGGAAAGATCAATGCTGTCGAAAATTTCAGCCACCGAGTATTTCAAGGGCGCAAAAACCTGATTGCGCCAGAAACGTTCATCTCCACCTTCTTCTGCTGAAGTCGATGCACGCTGAATTTCATCTGCAACAATAGAAAGTTGAATAGAGAGGCGTAAAGAAGAAAATTCACGTTGGCGAATATAGTAATCAGATACGCCCACACCAAGTGGTGTTAGACGGTAAATGGCTAGACCTTCGGTAAATTCACTGGAAAAGCGGTTAAGAAAACGCTGTTTGACTAAATCATTGATCGCATTATTAGCGCGTTGAGCAAGAGTTGCTTCAGATTGTTCAAAGGCTTTAGAGATATGCCGAAATAGATCCTGCAGATCACTTTCGAGCAATTCACCATCCGTTCTTTCATTATTATATAGCGAAATTGCTAATAAAAATGCTAAACGTTCTGTGCTCAGCGAAAGGGAAAATTCACGTTCTTTCGTCCAATCAATTAATTCTGGCAACGTTTGTGCCAATTCGTTATACATCATGCAATCTATCTTAGGCGTTTCAAAAATAGGGCGTATTGTAACCTAGGCTCTGCCGACAATTCAAATGAATTGGTACTATCGCTTAAAAATGGCATAAGCAAGCGCTTGATTTTCAGGATTTTTTTGCCAGTAGAGAGGCTATCATTTTACCTGCTATATCTACCCCACTCACTTTTTCAATCATCTCCAATCCTGGTGAAGCATTCACCTCAAGCACCATTACACCATGTTTCGCGCGAATTAAATCAACCCCAGCAACATCTAGCCCTATGACATTCGCAGCCTTGATCGCGAGAGCTTGTTCCTCCACAGATAATTTTATTGCTCTAGCACGACCACCTTGGTGAATATTAGCGCGAAAATCACCATTCTGTCCTATACGTTGCATTGCAGCTACCACCTCTCCACCTACCACAAAAGCCCGAATATCATGTCCTTGAGCCTCATGAATAAATGCTTGAGCGAGACTAGCCACTTTGCTTGCAATTAACGTATCGAATAAACTCTGAGCAGATTTTTCGCCTTCAGCCAACATTACACCTACACCTTGAGAGCCGATAAGCGTTTTAATCACCATTGGTGCTGGTAATTGTACGCTAAGATCCGCGCCTTTTAATAAATCTCCCGCAATCAAACTATCTGGTACAGCAATGCCTGCACTGGCCAAGGTTTGCAGACTCAGCCATTTATCCCGTGCCATAGCAAACGCATTTGCGCGATTGAGGCAAGCAATCTGCTGTCGCTCAAAATGTAATAAAACGCGGCAACCTTGCTCGGTACTTGAGCTGCCAAAACGCCCTATAACCCCTACATATTCAGCAATTGGCTGCGGTACTTCACGTATTTTTTGAAAAGGTTCACAAGTTTGATAGTAGGCTTGCAGACGCCCTTGGGTAATTTTTAGCAGAAAACGATTCGGATCAAGAATATCCATCGCATATCCCGCTTTTTCAGCCGCTTGTGTTAATCGCTGACAACTATACAGGCGAGGTTCTCGGCAAAGTTGTAATAATCGCATTATCTTCCTACAATTTATTTAAATACTGCCTTCCACCAAGATTTTGCACTTGGCGTATAATCCATTGCTGTCGGTGAGTCATCGTTTTACTCGGTGTTTTCACGCGATAAATCAACGGATTTGGCAATGAAGCGGCTAGCAAAGCACTTTCTTGCAGTGTTAATTTACTCGCCGATTTTTTAAAGTAGTGCTGTGCTGCAGCCTCTACACCAAAAATACCCGTCCCAAATTCTGCAATATTGAGGTAAATTTCAAGTACCCGTTTTTTACTCCAGATGCTTTCCGCTAGTAAGGTTAATGGCACTTCTAGCCCTTTACGCACCCAGCTTGTACCATGCCATAAATAGAGATTTTTTACCGTTTGCTGACTAATAGTAGAAGCGCCCATCGCTTTTTTATCCGTTCTGGCATTGCGTTTTAGCGCTTGCTGGATCGCATAAAGATCGAGGCCAAAATGACTATCAAATTTCTGGTCTTCCGCTGCAATTGCTGCCATTTGCATCTGCCACGAGATTTTATCTAAACTTACCCACTGATAGTGAAGGTGGTATGGCTGTGCTTGCCAGAGACTTTCTATTTTTTTCTGTGCCATATAGGCTGAAAACGGCACAGGAACGACTGAAAAAATCAGCGTGAGAGAAAGATAAAAAGCCGCAATCGGTAACCCGACTCGGCTAAAGAAAAACCAGATCCATTCTTTCAAGGAAGATAAGGGTTCCGGTAAGAAAAAACGTAGCATCGTTCCCAACCAAGAACGGCGTTTTGCCTTTCTTTTTGTTTTACGCTTTGCCATTCAATTTATCGCTTACCCAGCTTAAAATTTCTGGTTCAACTGTTTTCAGCATATTTGAACCACGTGTTATCGTTGCAGCACTGGTGTTTAGCCTCTGTTGAATTTCTCGCTGTGAATGTTGGTTATTCAACAATTCACGCGTAATTTGCACCCGAAGCCCGAGAGAAGTGCGTTCATCAGCGGTTAATAACATGGCAAGTAACGCTTCCGTTTTATTTTCATGTACCGCTTGGGTGAGCAAACTAATAAATTGTTGCCACTCTTGCGGATCACGTTGATTAAAAAGTGCTTTCATAGTGATTTATGCTTAAAATCCTAAAAGCACAAGCGGTCAAAAACACAACATAATTTACAAAATTATGTAAAAATGAGACCGCTTGTTGCTGTTATTTCTTGGCTTTCTTACTTTTGCCATTACGTTGGTCGTCTAGCTCTGCCCCTTTTGGCAGATTAAATTTAAATAGATCATTTGCCACATTTGCAGTTGAAATATTACGCAACACATATAAATTACTTTGTCCATCCCGTTCAATCGTGCTAAACCCTTTTAACAAGCCATTATTGTCGATTCGTATATCAAATTGTTTGATACTACTCTTTTTCGATTTCGGTTTAAGCACAAAGCTGTCCATACTCTGTGTCACATCATATTGATCCCAATGATTTTTTTCATTACTGGTGAGCAACACAAAAGGCGTATCGTTTACCGCATCTTTCACCCAACTCGCAGTTGCTTGTGACACAAAAGGGTCAAAGAACCATAGTGTTTGACCATCAGAGACAATCAAATTTTCCTGTGGGCTTTGGGTATCCATACGGAATAAATTTGGGCGTTTTACATAAAATTTGCCTTTCCCCTTCTGAATCTCTTTCCCTTTATTTGAGCGCACAGTTTGGTCAAAATCTGCACTGTATTGACTGGCAAGTTCTAAACGTTTTTGTAGCTCAGCTACCGCGGCTGCATCAGCAAAAGCCAATTGCGTTGCACAAAGCAAACTAACCCCAAGCAGTGATTTTTTCATTAACTGTTTCATCTTGTTATGCATTCCTATGTATAAATGAGATACTCGCCTTTGACAGCACTTAACTTAAAAGTTCTTAAAAACGGAATCCCGTACCAATACCAAAGCCCATTCCAACTCCATTTGAGCCGCCACCTGCACTCACATTACCGCCAACGCTACAAGCCACTAACGATAATGCGAGCACACAAAAAATCAGTTTTTTCATTTCTAATTCCTTAAAATCAAACTATTATTGTGCCATCGTATGATTTAGCCATTTTACTGAAAAGGAGATATTTATGAAAGCGTTATCCCGCATAACCTTGTTCTGCTTACTGCTACTTGCACCCAATTTACATGCTTCACTGCTCAGTATTAGTGAAAAAGAAATTAATCAATATCTCGCTACCCATCTTACTGAAAAAGTGCCATTGCAAGATAAAGTCGGTGTACCCGGCTTGTTTCAGTTAAATTATCATTTACATAATTTGAGCACTCAAATTGGACAAAATGCTGCTCAACGTGTAGAACTGACAGGCATCATTGACAGCCAACTGACTGCTCGTGGCAAAAAATATGCGATTCAACTACAGCTAAATCTTGATACTGTGCCTTATTATCAAGCAGAAGAAGGGGCGATTTACTTAAAGGATGTGCGCCTATTAAGTTGGCATGCAGATCACGATAAATATCGTCATGAATTGCAAATGTTTCTACCTTTTCTTGCCGATGGTATTGCCCATGTTTTAAATAACACGCCTGTTTATACTCTTGATGAAAACAAAACCAAAGAAGCATTAATCAAAAAATTCGGTAAAGCGATTGTGGTGGAAAAAGGAGCATTACGTTTAGAAACACAAATCTTCTAAATTTTGTGATCTGCTTCGAAATTTTTGATTTTGCTAGTTGAGCCAATTTTGTTTTACTCTAAGATATGGTGACTTACATAGCAAATCAGGAGAAGAGAATGGAGCAAGCGTGTGTCAAATGGTTTAATAATGCTAAAGGCTTTGGTTTTGTAACCTGTGACAGTTTTGATGGTGATATTTTTGTTCATTTTAGTGCGATAGAAGGTGAAGGCTACCGTACACTGAAAATGGGGCAAAAAGTACAAATTGAGTTTGTAGATAGTGATAAAGGAGCAAGCGTAACCAAACTTATTATCCTTCCTGAATAAACAATGCCCCGTAAGGGGCATCATTTTTCATCCTCATCTATTTCTGTTAGAATCCCCCGCCGTTGAAATTCAGAGAAATAATAAATGAAAAAAATTGAACGTTTGTTTGCCAATAATCATGCCTGGGCAACCCAGATGAAAGATGAGCAATCCGATTTTTTCAAGCAGCTCGCTGAACACCAGAACCCTACTTATTTATGGATTGGCTGTTCCGATAGTCGTGTACCTGCAGAAAAGCTAACAGGCCTAGAGCCGGGGGAATTATTTGTCCATCGTAATGTTGCGAATTTGGTTATTCATACTGATCTTAATTGCTTATCCGTTGTGCAATATGCGGTCGATGTACTAGATATTGAACATATTATTATTTGCGGACATACCAATTGCGGCGGAATTAAAGCTGCAATTGGCACAAAAGATCACGGGTTAATTAGTAACTGGCTATTACACATTCGGGATCTGCTATTTAAACATAGCCATCTTATCGGTAAAATACCAAGTGAACGTCGTGCCGATATGTTGGCACGATTAAATGTCGCAGAACAAGTCTATAACCTCGGACGTTCGTCCATCGTAAAATCAGCTTGGGAGCGAGGGAAAACGCTCTCTCTACATGGTTGGGTTTATGATGTAAATGATGGTTTCTTACATGATCAGGGTGTTATCGCCACTAGCCGAGAAAGCCTTGAAATAACATACCGCAATGCCATTGCAAAACTGATGACAGAAGCCGATGAAATTGCTACTCAAATCGAACAAGCAAAAAACGAGCAACTTTAACCACCATACTTTCACTATTTTGCAAATTTTTGTGCAAAAACCACCGCTTGCATGGTGGTTTTGTGCTAGTATGACGACTCAATTTTTATGGAAAATACATATGGCTATCAAATCAAAATACCAAGACGTACAACTAGATGCGCTAGTGAATGATCTCATTATCGCCTTAGAAAAACACAAAGCTCCTGCGGATCTCTCTTTAATGGCACTGGGTAACCTTGTCACTAATATTTTAAAAAACAATTTTCAAACCGAGGCTCAACGTCACGTAGTTGCGGACAGTTTTGCCTCTGCATTAAAAAATTCATTGAAATAAAGCATCTATGTTAAACCGCCTGCACCAGCTATTGCCAGAAAACTCACGCCAATACCGCGAGGAAATCTCACAACGCATTACTTGGGGGCATTGGTTTGCGCTGTTTAACATTATCATTGCTTTAATTATTGCCAGTCGTTATGCATTCAATAGTGACTGGCCAAATACTTTAGCGGGTAAACTCTACTTTTTTGTAAGCTTATTTGGCCACTTCAGCTTTGTAGTCTTTGCAATCTATCTTTTATTGCTTTTTCCACTCAGTTTTGTGATTAAAAATAGCAAAACTTATCGTTCTATTTCGGTATTAATCGCAACAGTAGGAATGGCATTTTTGTTGTTAGACACTGAGGTTTTCAAGCGTTTCTTTTTGCATTTATCGCCATTAGTTTGGGATTTATTAATTAACCCAGATGAAGCCGAGCTTTCTCGCAAATGGCAATTGCTTTTCGTGCCAATGCCTCTCATTTTTTTGGCTGAAATGTTATTCTCCCGCTGGTCTTGGCAAAAATTGCGTAGCTTAAGTCGCCAACGTTGGGGCAAATATGTTGCGCTATTTTTCTTAAGCTGTTTCAGTGCTACTCACCTGTTATACGCTAGTGCAGATTTGATGCTTTATCGCCCTATTACGGCACAAAAAGCGAATTATCCGCTTTCCTATCCAATGACTGCGCGTAGTTTTCTTGAACGACACAACTTACTTGATCGTGTCAGCTTTGAACAGAAACTCGAAGAGCAAGGTCGTCCAGATACGTTCTACCTCAACTATCCGCGCCATACATTACGCTACCAAAATGTACCTGCGCCAATAAATCTCTTATTTATTAATCTCTCTGGTCTGTCGAATGAGGCTATTCAAACAGCGCAAATGCCTCATCTGTCAAATATTGCAGCAAAATCACGTCGTTTTATGCAACATTACAGCAGCGGTGATAATATTACTGCGAGTATTGCTGGCCTATTTTATGGTATTAGCGGGCGATATGTTGATGCTATTTTGAATGAACAGGAGCCTTCTGCGCTAGTGACAAGCTTAGAAAAAGCGCATTATCAATTTGGTTTATTTTCACACAATGGTTTTGCTGAGCCTATCTATCAACGTGCTTTATTTAAAGATTTTTCTCTCCCTCAAACCCAAGGTAATCAGCAAAGTATTGCGCAGTGGCAACAGTGGCTAGAAAATCGCGCTGAGCAGCCTTTCTTTAGCTATTTAGAATTAGATGCGCTGGTGCCATTACCAACATTAGATAATCAAATTGCACAAATTTGGCAAGCATTAGAGCAACACTCTCTGCTCTCTCGTACTTTAGTAGTCATTACCGCGGATCTCGCGAGCTTTGAAAGCTTACCGAATATGTTTGATAAAAAACGTATCCAAGTTCCTATGCTCATGTATTGGCAAGGCGAAGCGAGCCGCTATACGGCAATGACTAGCCATTTAGATATCCTTCCAACCATTCTCAGACAATTCTTTGGCGTGAGCTCACCAATCAGTGACTATTCACAAGGGATTGATCTCACTCAGCCGAATGAGCGTAAATGGCTACTTAGCTCAAACTATAAACGGAATGTGGCAATTATGCCGGATGGCGAACAATTCCATGTTGATGCAAAAGGTGATTTTGAGCATTACGATCAAAATGGTGAGAAACTTCAAGGATCACGACCACCATTAGCGCTATTCTTGCAATTAATTCAACACAGTAATCAATTCATCGAAAAATAATTTGTAAATTTTATTGCGAAATGGAGCGCTTGTATCAAGCAGAAAAAAAGCCACTGTATCAGTGGCTACTCGGAAAGCAAATTTATGAAACGGTTGTTTGATACAACACTTGTTTTGTTGGGCACAAGATTACGTTAAATTACCTTGATTATCAAACCATTTCATTGAAATCTAACGATTTTTTATTAACTTTGTGATCTAGTTCTCAAAATTACAACCGACGAGCCTGCCAGAAAGCTTTTGACCAATAAGGTGAATTCAAGCTAGAGTAAATAACCCCCCCTTTGGTGGAGGCATGTAAAAATTGATCTCCTTTCACGTAAATCCCTACATGCTTGCCATTTGGGCCTCTTCCTGTGTTAAAAAAGACCAAATCGCCTGTACGTAATTGGCTTTTAGCGATTTTTCTACCCGCTTTAGCCTGATCAACCGTCATTCTTGGCAGATTAATACCAAACAATTCCCGATAAGTCAGCTGCGTAAAACCGGAACAATCAACACCTCGTTTTGTTGTCCCACCTAAACGATAGCGTGTTCCTTTCCATTCTTGTTGATGTTCACTCAAACGGCTAATTGCCATAATCGGGTCGGAAAGGCTCGCCTTATATTGTGATTTAGCCTGCCGTGCTTCGCTGCTAAAAGGTGCATTCTTATGCTTTGAATAAGATGTCGATGAGCCTGCACAAGCCGTTAAAATGAGTGTACAACCAAGTAATGAGGCAATACCAATGCTTTTTTTAGTTAATTTCCACATACAATCTCACAAAAAAGGCATTCCGAGCAACGGAATGCCATATCTATTTGTTAATTAAGCTGTTACTTTCGCATTTTCAACGCGATCACGCATTTTCTGTCCAGCTTTAAACACAACAACTCGACGAGCTGAAACAGCTACACTTTCACCAGTTTTCGGGTTTCTACCCGGCCTTGCTTTTTTATCACGGACAGAAAAATTACCAAAACCAGAGAGTTTGACCTCTTCGCCACGCTCTAGACATAAACGAATTTCTTCAAAAAAAAGCTCAACAAACTGCTTTGCTTCACGCTTATCCAATCCGCATTTTTCCATCAGATTGTCTGCCATCTCAATTTTGGTAAGTGCCATAGTAACCGCCTTAATCTCTTAATGTTGCTTGGAATTTTTCCCCTAATGCGCTAATCACATTTTGCATTACCGCATTAATTTCTTCTTCTTCCAACGTTTTTTCCGTATCTTGAATTGTTAAGCTTATCGCTAAACTTTTCTTACCTTCCGGTAAATTAGCGCCTTGATACACATCAAACAGGGTCACATTAACCAGTTTATTACCTCCTGCTTGCTGGCATGCCGCTAACACCTCACCCGCCGGCACATTTTGCTCAACCACAACGGCAATATCACGCTTATTCGCAGGGAAGCGAGAAATCTCTTTTGCTGCTGGAATTGGGCGTTCAGCAATCGCTTCAGCAAGCAATTCAAAAGCAACGGGTTTACCTGATAAGCCTAATTGTTGTACTACTTTCGGGTGAATTGTACCGATAAAGCCGATCTCTTTACCATCAAGCATAATTGCCGCAGATTGCCCAGGGTGTAATGCAGGGAATTGTTTCGCCACAAATTGCACATCATTGCGTGCTTTGGTGAGTGAAAGAATACGTTCTAAATCCCCTTTCAAATCAAAGAAATCAACATTTTCACCTTTATTTTCCCAATGGGTTGGACGTTTATCACCGACAATCACAGCTCCAAAGACCATTTCTTGGCGAACACCACTTTCTGCATTGGCATCAGGGATAAAGCGTAAACCTGTTTCAAAAATACGAATGCGATTTTGTTGGCGATTTTGGTTATAAGCAACGGTATTTAATAAACCTGTTAAAAGCGAAACACGCATTGCCGACATTTCGCTAGAAATTGGATTTGGCAGAATCAATGCTTCTTGCTCAGGGTGCAATAATTGTTGCACTTTTGGATCAACGAAACTATACGTAATCACTTCTTGATAATCGCTATCCACTAATGCGGTACGTACACGCAGTGCTTCCAAAATTTTCTCTGGCACACCTTTCATTTGCAAGTGAGCAAGCGGTGCCTTATTTGGAATGCTGTTATAGCCATAAATACGCGCCGCTTCTTCAATCAAGTCTTCTTCAATCTCAATATCAAAACGCCAGCTTGGAGATTGCACCGTCCACACACCATCAGCATATTCTGGTTGGAAACCAAGACGAGTGAAAATGTCTGTTACCGTATTGGTTGGAATATGATGACCGAGTAAGTTATCTAATTTTTCACGGCGTAATTGCAAGCGGTGTGATTTTGGTAAAAATTCGCTATTGACCGCTTCTACAATTTCCCCTGCTTCACCGCCACAAATTTCTAAGAGCAACGCCGTTGCTCGTTCCATTGCATTGCGAGCTAGTTCAGGATCAACACCACGCTCAAAACGGTGCGATGCGTCTGTATGCAAACCATATTGTCTTGCACGGCCTGCAATCGCAAGCGGCGCAAAGAATGCACTTTCAAAAATCACATCGGTTGTTGTTTCAGATACACCGCTATGCTCACCGCCGAAAATTCCTGCCATGGCTAATGCACCTTTCTCATCAGCAATGACTAATGTATTTTCTTTTAATTTTGCGGTTGTGCCATCAAGTAATACTAACTCTTCATCTTGACGAGCCATACGCACTTGAATTGCACCACTAATTTTCGCCGCATCAAAAGCGTGCATTGGCTGACCAAGTTCTAATAAAGAAAGATTGGTAATATCCACGATAGGATCAATAGAACGGATACCACAACGGCGCAGTTTTTCTTGTAACCACAATGGTGATTGTGCTTTCACGTTTACATTTTTAATCACACGTGCCAAATAGCGAGGGCAAGCTTCCGGTGCGTCTAATTTCACCGCCACTTTATCGCTAATGGTTGCAGGCACTGGTTGAATTTCAGGTGCTTTCACTTCCGCTTGGTTAATTACCCCCACCTCACGAGCAATCCCTGCAATGCTTAAACAGTCCGCACGGTTTGGCGTTAAACTGATTTCAATCGTTTGATCATTTAAATTTAAATAATCACGAAAATCTTTACCAATTGGAGCATCAGCTGGCAATTCAATAATACCGCTATGATCTTCTTTAATGCCTAATTCAGAATAAGAACAAAGCATACCTTCTGATGGCTGACCACGTAATTTCGTTTTCTTAATTTTAAAATTACCCGGTAATACTGCTCCATCAACCGCACAAGCGACTTTTAACCCTTGACGGCAATTTGGTGCACCGCACACAATGTCTAATAAGCGATCACCGCCAACATTGACTTTGGTCACACGCAATTTATCCGCATCGGGGTGTTGGGCACATTCCACCACTTCACCCACAACTACACCACTAAACTCACCAGCAACTGGCTCAACACCGTCTACTTCTAAACCTAACATCGTAATTTGGTCGCAGAGTTGCTCTGTGCTAATTGCAGGATTTACCCACTCACGCAACCAAGATTCATTGAATTTCATTGTTTATTTTCCTTCTTATATTGTTCCCCTCTTTAGCAAAGAGGGGTTAAGGGAGATTTGACAGGAGAAATTTGCGAAGTGAGAGTGTGAATAATGTTCATATTCTTTTGCCTTATTCACTTATTTTCTCCGTTTATCACTTCTGCCAAATCTCCCCCAGCCCCTCTTTGCTAAAGAGGGGAGCTTACATTACTTAAACTGTTTTAAGAAACGCAGATCATTCTCAAAGAATGAACGCAAGTCAGTCACGTTATAGCGAAGCATGGTTAAACGCTCAACGCCCATACCCACCGCAAAACCGCTGTATTCATTTGGATCAATGCCCACATTGCGTAACACATTTGGGTGAACCATACCGCAACCTAACACTTCTAACCATTTGCCATTTTTGCCCATCACGTCTACTTCAGCACTCGGCTCAGTGAATGGGAAATAAGACGGGCGGAAACGCACTTGTAAATCTTCTTCAAAGAACGCACGCAAGAAATCGTGGAGTAAACCTTTCAACTCAGTGAAATTCGCTTTTTTATCCACATAAAGAAGCTCAATTTGATGGAACATTGGCGTATGGGTCTGATCATAATCGTTACGATATACACGACCTGGTGCCATAATACGGATAGGCGGTTGCATTTTTTCCATTGTACGGATTTGCACACCAGAGGTTTGTGTGCGCAATAAACGTTCCGCATCAAACCAGAAAGTATCGTGATCCGCACGAGCTGGGTGATGTGCTGGAATGTTAAGTGCATCAAAATTATAGTAATCGGTTTCTACTTCTGGACCTTTTTCTACGGTAAAACCTAATTCAGAAAAGAATTTTACCACACGCTCAATCGTAATAGACACTGGGTGTAAACCACCTAATTCGGTTTTACGCCCTGGTAAAGACACATCAATGCTTTCTGATGCCAATTTTGCATTTAATTCAGCCGTTTCAAGCTGCTCTTTTTTCGCATTAAACGCATCTTGTGCTTGTTGTTTGGCTTCATTGATTTTTGCGCCAACCACTGGACGTTCGTCCGCAGGTACATCGCGCAAGCCTTGCATTAACGCAGTGAAATGTCCTTTCTTACCAAAATACTCCACACGCAACGCTTCAATCGCTGCAATATCATTTGCACTTGCCACAGCTTCTAATGCCTGTGAAACAAGATTTTCTAGGTTTTGCATACCTACCCTCTAATAAAAATAACCGTTGTAGAATAAAAATGTTTTGAATGATAATACTTCTCCGCCCCATTGTAAATTTAAAATCGCGCTAACGTATTGATTTATAATAGCCCTCACGAGATTTTGTAAATTTCTTTCAGTTTTTAACCGCTTGTAAATTTTAATCCGTGATCTTCCCTAAAACATAAAGTAAAATGTGGGGCGTTTTGTCTAGAGCAAACATGAATATTTAAAAACTTACGGAGAACATTGCGATGGCAATGAATAATATTTTGGGTTTATTCGCCCAATCCCCTTTGAAACCGTTACAGAAACATGCCAAAAAAGTTACGGAGTGTTGTGGGCTATTAGTGCCTTTTTTTCAAGCTAGCTTTGAGCAAGACTGGGAAAAGGCAGAGGAAATTCGTCGCCAAATTACTGATTTAGAACACCGTGCCGACTTACTCAAACGTGAAATCCGTCTAAAATCACCTCGCGGCTTATTTATGCCCGTTGATCGTTCAGATCTCTTAGAGCTGGTTACTCAACTCGACAAACTTGCCAACTTTTCTAAAGATATTTCTGGCCGAATTATCGGCCGCCAACTCATTATTCCTACTGAAACCCAAGCAACTTTTATGCATTTCCTTTCTCGTAGCTTAGATGCGACTGTTCAAGTCGGGAAGGTGATTAGTGAAATGGATCACTTACTTGAAACAGGTTTCCGTGGTCGCGAGTTAAATTTTGTAAATACAATGATTACCGAACTCGATACTATCGAGGACGATACCGATCAGTTACAAATTATGCTACGTAAAGCAATTTTCAGTATTGAAGATCAGCATAATCCTATTGATATTATGATTTTATACAAAATTATTGAATGGGTTGGTGTTTTAGCTGATCAAGCGCAACGCATTGGCTCTCGCATTGAATTAATGTTAGCTCGTTCATAATAGGGGGACTTATGGACTTGATTCATAATTACGGATTTATTCTGGTAATTATTACGGCAATTTTCGGCTTTATCATGGCATTTGGTATTGGTGCTAACGATGTTGCAAATGCTATGGGAACTTCTGTGGGTTCTGGCACAATTACAGCGAAACAAGCCGTGTATATTGCCTTAGTATTTGAATTTTGTGGGGCTTATCTCGCTGGTGGAGAGGTTGCAGAAACAATTAAAAGTGGTGTGATTGCCTCTGATGCGTTTTTAGGGCATCCAGAAATACTTACTTTGGGCATGATGTCAGCATTATTTGCTGCGGGCGTATGGCTGGTTCTCGCTTCACAAATGGGCTGGCCGGTATCCACTACACATACGATTATTGGTGCAATCGTAGGCTTTGCTTGTATCACGGTAGGTATGGAAGCTGTTCGTTGGTCTGAGTTCAGTGGCATTGTAGGAAGCTGGTTTATTACGCCATTTATTGCTGGCATCATTGCTTTTGGTATTTTTATCTCTACCCAGAAGTTAATTTTTGATACCGATAAACCACTTAAAAATGCGAAAAAATATGCCCCCTACTATACAGCTTTAACTGTCTTTATTATTTGTATTGTTACTTTAGATAAAGGATTAAAGCATGTTGGCCTAAACCTCTCAGGCAAAGAAACCGCATTACTTGCAGCGCTATTAGCTTTGGTTTCGGCAATTGCTTGTGTCTTTTATTTAAAAACAAAATCATTCCAAGCTAATCTGCAATCAAAAGGATTTAGTGGTGTTGAACGGGTATTTAGCATTTTGATGATCATTACCGCCTGTGCTATGGCTTTTGCGCATGGCTCAAATGATGTTGCAAATGCTATTGGGCCTTTAGCTGCCGTAGTATCTATTGTTGATAATGGCGGTGTGATTGAAGGAAAAACCATTATGGCACCTTGGGTGCTTCCATTAGGTGCTATCGGGATTGCAACAGGACTTGCGATTATGGGGCATAAAGTAATGGGAACGATTGGCACAGGGATTACGGATCTCACCCCTAGCCGTGGTTTTGCTGCTCAGTTTGCTTGTTCAATTACAGTGGTTTTGGCATCCGGTACCGGCTTGCCAATTTCTACGACACAAACGCTTGTTGGAGCTGTGCTAGGCGTTGGTTTTGCCCGAGGGATTGCAGCATTAAATTTAGGCGTAATCCGTAATATTGTTGCTTCTTGGGTGATCACTCTACCTGCTGGTGCTATTCTCGCTATTATTATTTACTATATTCTTAAACTTATTTTTCTTTAATTAAATCTACTAGGAAGCTCTAAGGTTTGATAATAAATCAAGTCTTAGGCCTTCCCTTCGCTTTACAGGATTATGTCAGTATGCAGAAAATCTCTACAGCCATAGCAACATTACTATTCAGCCTCTCTTTCTCAGCAAATGCACAAACTCAATATGTCACAGAAAACTTAAATACTTACCTACGTAAAGGGCCTGGTGATCAATTTAAAATTGCAGGTACAATTGCTGCTGGCGATAAAGTAACAGTATTAGATCGAAAAGAGCGTTACACATTAATAAGAGATAGTCGTAATCGCGAAGGCTGGATATTAACTGCTGAAATCAGTAATACACCCAGTTCTAAAATATTAACACCACAGCTGCAGCAGCAAGTGCAAGAATTAACCTTAAAATTAAACAATATTGATAAAGAGTGGCAACAACGTACCGTTGAAATGCAACGCCGCGCACAACAAGCTGATCAACAAAGTAGCGAACTGCTTGAACAAAATGCTCTGCTTAAACGGGAGCTTGATATTCTGAAAAACAAAAACCGAGATCTCGAAGCATTACAAAATGCGGAAGCACGAGAAATTATGATCCAATATTTTATTTATGGTGGTTCTGTTCTCGGTATTGGATTAATACTTGGGTTAATTCTTCCTTCCATTCTGCCTCGTCGTAAACGACATAATGGCTGGCATTGATCCTAAAAAAGAAAAGCGATTATAAGTAAACGAATTTAAGGACTGAGCTCTGTATATATAGGGCTGAGTCCTTTATTTCAACTGAATAGATTCATTCAGACTATACAAAGGTTTCAAGCTCTGTAGAGTTCTCTTTCTTTTCATCTCTCCGCCTCCTAAATATTTTGAATAGAGGAAAATAGACTATTTGTATTAGCCATAAAAAATCTGCACCTTAATCTGTTGGTTGTTTCGTCCAACTTTTGGGGTGCAGATCAATAAGAGTCTTTTTATTTATTCAGCATGAAATTATTGTGCTGCTTTTAACTCTTGATAGTATTTTTCATAGAGCTCAATTGCATCACCAACATCATCTTGCCATTGGCTATTTTGTAATACTTCTGAGGTTGGGTAAATTGCTGGATCTTTAGTGATCTCTTCTGGCAATACTTCTAATGCTTTGACGTTAGAAGTTGGATAACCAATCTCAAGAGTTAATTTCTCTGCAACTGGCGCACTTAATAAGTAGTTAATTAACTTATGAGCTGCTTCAGGATTTTTTGCATTTGATGGAATCGCTAAGTTATCCACCCATAACACAGGACCTTCTTTTGGAAACACCATATCTACTGCTGCCTGCTCTTTCTTCGCAATACGAACAGAACCATTCCACAGTTGTCCCACTTCAACTTCACCTGCAATAAACGAGCTAGCAGGATTATCGGAGTTAAATGATAATACGTTTGGACGTAATTTTAACAATTCTTCATAAGCCGCTTTGATTTCTGCTGGATCTTGAGTATTTGGGCTTTTACCTAATTTTAATAGAGCGATATTAAATACTTCGCGAGCATCATCTAATAATTGTACTTTACCCTTAAAGTCTTCTTTCCAAAGATCACCCCAAGCGGTAAATTGCTCCCCTTTATAGGAATCCGTATTAAATGCAATACCCGGCGCGCCTAACAATTGCGGTAAGGAGTATTTATTGCCTTTGTCATAATCCTTGTCTAACCAATCTTTATCAAGTTCAGCAATCACTGGTAATTTACTATGATCAAGCTCCATTAACATACCTTCACGCGCCATTTTAGACACGAAGTAGTTGGTTGGTGCAATCACATCATAACCACCATCTTTCCCTTGGATTTTTAACTTAGCATACATTGTTTCATTTGATTCAAGTGTTGAAACCTCAACCTTGATACCTGTATCTTTAGTAAATTGCTCTAATAAGCCTTCTGGCACATATTCTGTCCAAGTGTAAAGGTGAACAGTCTCATTTGCTAACGCATTTGTTGCACCAAACATTGCTACGCTTGATAAAGCTACAGCCCATTTTTTCATTTCAGTTTCTCCTAAATGATGAAAGAAAGGGTTGGAGGATTCCAACATGGTTAAATCTTTCTAAACAATGAAAGACGGGGGGCATTCTAAGCCCCCCCCTATATTTTGCAAGAAATTTATCATCATTTTGATGTTTTTTTATGCTGTTATTTATATTTTGCAAACTTTTGATAAAAAACAACCGCTTACATTACAACAACATCAAATTGATCCTGATGATAATAAGGTTCCGTTTTAATCTCTACTTTGCGCCCAATGAAGACCTCTAATTCTGCAAGCCGAGCATGGGATTCTTCATTAATCAAGTAATCAGCGACTAAATGCGAAGCATACACAACGTAACGATCTGCTTTATATAAATGGTGTACACGTACAATTTCTCGCAAAATTTCATAACAGACTGTTTCTACTGTTTTTATCGTACCTCTACCTTTACATGATTCACAGTCACAGCACAAAACACGTTCTAAACTTTCCCGCGTACGCTTACGCGTCATTTCAACTAGTCCTAACTGTGTAAATCCATTCACATTCGTTTTTACACGATCACCTTTTAGTGCTTGCTGCAAGGACTCTAATACCCTTTGGCGATGTTCTTCTTCTTGCATATCAATAAAATCAATAATGATAATGCCACCTAAATTCCGTAATTGGAGTTGCTGAGCAATTGCCTGTGTTGCTTCAATATTGGTATTAAAAATGGTATGAGCAAGATTTCGATGCCCAACAAACGCCCCTGTATTGATATCGATGGTCGTCATGGCTTCAGTTTGTTCAATAATCAAATATCCACCTGATTTCAAATCAACACGTTTATCAAGCGCCTTTTGAATCCCTTCTTCAATTCGATAAGCATCAAAAAGTGGTTGAGCCCCCGTATAGTGATTAACACTTTCCGTTAATTCGGGCATAAATTCAGCCAGAAACTCTTTTACTTTTTCACAAGTATTTTTCGAGTCAATCTGTACAGCATTAATCCTTGTGCCGACAAAATCACGCAAAATCCGTTGTGCCAATGCTAATTCCCCGTATAGCATAGATTTTGCGGGATATTTCTCTTTGCGCTCTAATACCTTACGCCATAGTCGTTTCAGAAAATTGGCATCCTGTTGTAAACTCTCTTCACTAACGTCCTCAGCTGCAGTACGTACAATAAAACCACCTAGTTCATCACAATATGGCTCAACTAGGCTTTTTAAGCGTACCCGCTCATCTTCACTTTCAATACGCTGAGAAACGCCAACATGGCTATTTTCTGGCATAAAAACTAAATAACGAGAAGGCAATGTAATATCAGTAGTTAATCTCGCACCTTTTGTCCCTAATGGATCTTTAACCACTTGTACAACTATATCCTGCCCTTCCCGTACTAATTCACTGATGTTTTTTACAATGAATTGTTTTTTCTCATTTTCATCGACACATTCAGTATGCGAAACAATATCTGAGGCATGTAAAAAGGCAGCTTTATCTAACCCTATATCCACAAATGCCGACTGCATACCTGGCAATACTCGGGTAACACGGCCTTTATAAATATTACCTACAATCCCTCTTTTTGCTTCTCGCTCAATATGTAATTCTTTTAACAAACCATTTTCTAATAATGCTACGCGTGTTTCACTTGGCGTTACATTCACTAATAACTCTGTACAATCCATTTTTTATCGCTTTACTTAAACTTGTCGGACATGTTCTAATTTTAGCACTACAAGCGCTTGTTTTTAGTAAAATTTTTACAAAACCTGAATTTAATCAAGAAATCTCATCCGCTGAAAAACGATAAATTACTTGATTTGCTGAGCCTCGCCAAAGTAAAGCGGGATCAGCTTGCGCTTGAATAAATTTGCCATCAATCAGCACATCAATATAAGGTAACATTGCCCGTTGCACATTATTTAACTCGGCAAGCGTATACCCTGTCCACAGCCAAATATCTTTATCTGGGCACTCTCGCTTAATCCGCTGTACCAATGGCAGCAAAGTTTCTACATTACGCGGGTGAAGAGGATCTCCACCACTTAAACTCAGCCCTTGCCGCTTTATGCGGGTATCTTTTAAATCTGCTAGAATTTGTTCTTCCATTGCTTTATCAAAAGGAACACCAGCATCAAATGACCAACTTTTTTGATTGTAACAACCTTTACAATAATGGGTACAGCCGCTAACAAACAAGGTACAGCGAGTACCTTCACCATTTACCACATCGACAGGATAGTATTGAAGATAATTCATATTACTAGACGGTTATAAATGTTTTACTCGCCGCTTCACTTCTTCTTGCTTACCTGCATTAAATGGACGTGCATCTGGGCTACCAAGATAACCACAAACACGGCGAGTTACCGAAACTTTCTCACTATCGTGATTACCACATTTAGGGCAACTAAAGCCCTTACTGGTACACTCAAATTCACCGGTAAAACCGCATTCATAGCATTCATCAATCGGAGTATTCGTACCATAATAAGGAACCCGTTCATAGCTATAGTCCCAAACATCTTCCAATGCTTTAAGATTATGTTGAATATTCGGATATTCACCGTAACAGATAAATCCCCCACTAGCTAACGGTGGATAAGGCATTTCAAAATCAATTTTATCGTAAGGATTTACCTTTTTCTCTACATCAAGATGATAACTATTCGTATAATAGCCTTTATCCGTAACACCATCAATCACGCCAAAAGCTTTGGTATCTAAGCGACAAAAACGATCACATAAATTTTCGCTCGGCGTAGAATAAAGGCTGAATGCATATCCTGTTTCAGCTTTCCATTGTTGCACAGCCTGCGCGAGATACATCACAATATCAATACCTTTTTGGCGTAATTCTGCGCTATCATAAATGTGTCCTTGCTGATAAAGCGCATTCACTGTTTCATAAATACCAATATAACCTAAGGAGATAGAAGCTCGCCCATTTTTAAAGATTTCCGCAATATTATCATCTGATTTTAAGCGAACCCCACAAGCGCCTTCCATATATAAAATCGGCGCAACTCGTGCTTTTGTGTTTTCTAATCGAGCAATGCGGGTCATTAACGCTTTTTTAGCTATTGCTAAACGCTCATCTAAAAGACGATAAAATTCACTTTCAGAACCTTTAGCTTCAAGAGCTATTCGCGGTAGATTTAAACTAACCACACCTAAATTATTACGTCCGTCATGCTGTAGCTCTCCGTTATATTCATACGCACCTAAGAAACTACGACAGCCCATTGGTGCTTTAAAAGAACCTGTCACCTTCACTACTTGATCGTAATTCAAAATATCTGGGTACATCCGTTTAGAAGCACATTCTAACGCCAGCTGTTTAATGTCGTAATTGGGGTCACCTTTCGCTTGATTAACGCCCTTTTTAATTGTAAATACTAATTTCGGGAAAACAGGGGTTTTATGGTTTTTGCCCAAACCTCGGATACGATTTCTTAAAATAGACTGCTGGATAAGACGCTCTTGCCAGCTCGTACCTAAACCAAAGCCAAAGGTGACAAATGGAGTTTGCCCATTAGCGGTATGTAATGTATTTACTTCATATTCAAGTGATTGAAAGGCATCAAAACACTCTTTTTCAATCAAGGCCTGAGCATATTGTAACGGGTTAGGAATGTGCCATTGCTCTGCCGTTTTTAAATGTTTTTCATAGCTTAGCTGAACATAAGGCGCGAGGATTTCATCAATTCGATTAATCGTTGTGCCTCCATAAATATGGCTTGCTACCTGTGCAATAATTTGTGCTGTTACTGCGGTGGCGGTACCAATGGATTTTGGCGGTTCAATTTCCGCATTCCCCATTTTAAACCCCTGAGTTAGCATGCCGTTGAGATCGACTAGCATACAATTAAACATTGGGAAAAATGGCGCGTAGTCTAAATCATGATAGTGGATTTCTCCCCTTTCATGTGCAGCTACAACATCCGCTGGCAGCAAATAATTTTTGGCATAATGTTTTGCCACAATGCCAGCTAATAGATCTCGCTGTGTTGGTATAACCTTTGCGTCTTTATTCGCATTCTCATTCAGTAGTTCTACATTGCTCTGTTCAATTAAACCTTCAATTTCTCTTGTTAAACGACTACGTTTTTCACGTGCTAAATCACGATCATGCCGATACTCAATATAGGCACGAGCAACTTGCGGATACGCGCTTGCCATTAGGCGGTCTTCAACAATACGCTGAATTTGACTAATATCTACTTCGTGCTCATACTGGCTAAAAATGTCGTTACACACTTGCTGCCCAACTTGATGATAATAACGCTCATCTTGAATATCCACGGACTGCGCAGCTCTTTTTATTGCATTAACAATACGCTGAATTTCAAACGTTGCTCGCGCCCCATCTCGTTTGATTACAAAAAATGTACTCATTTACCTTCCTATTTATCATCGGTGAGTTAAACGTATTAGTTACTATATCGGGTTCTGCCTTAAGATCAATTGTTGAAAATCGATTAAAAATACGTTAAAAAGTTAGCAATTAATTGCTTTTGCAGTAGAATTTTTTTGTCAATAAGCAATTCTCAAAAATAATCGGCTTATTTTTATGATTTAGATCAAATCTAAATGCAAAAAATTTCCGCTTAATTTTCTCATCGGCAGGCTTTGATTTCCTGCAATAATTTGATAGTCTGCACGCCGTTTTTATTCACGGAGAACAACCATGTTCGAACAAACCTTTATTACGGGCAAGGATGCAGCCCTTGAAGTGAGCATCGAAAAATTTCAAACTAAACTTAAACAACTCGGCTTTGAGATTGAAGAAGCCTCTTGGCTAAACCCTGTACCTCATGTTTGGTCAGTGCATATCCGTGATAAGGATTGCCCTCAATGCTTTACTAATGGGAAAGGTGCAACCAAGAAAGCGGCATTAGCTTCAGCACTAGGTGAGTATTTTGAGCGTCTTTCTACCAACTATTTCTGGGCTGATTTCTACCTTGGCAAAGAGATGGCAGACAGTGATTTTGTTCACTATCCGAATGAAAAATGGTTCGAAATTAAAGACGATGAAAATTTACCTGAAGGCATATTAGATTCACATCTGCTCTCTTATTTTGACCCGTATGGCGATTTAACCCCAGAGTTGCTGATTGATCTCCAATCTGGTAATCCTGACCGCGGCATAGTAGCGCTACCTTACACTCGTCAGTCAGATGGTGAAACGGTATATATCCCACAAAGTATCATCGCAAATCTATTTGTATCAAATGGAATGTCGGCTGGTAACACTAAAAATGAAGCTCGAGTACAAGCTTTGTCCGAAATCTTTGAACGAGCGATTAAACATCGCATTGTTACCGAAGCAATCAGCCTTCCTGAAATCCCACAAGCCGTGATTGATGGTTACCCTAGCATTAAAGAGGCAATTGAGACGCTAGAAAAAGAAGGATTCCCTATTCTTTGTTATGATGCATCTCTTGGCGGTAAATATCCTGTTATCTGCGTAATCTTGCTAAATCCAAGTAATGGTACTTGTTTTGCTTCATTTGGTGCTCATCCAAATTTCCAAGTCGCATTTGAGCGCACAGTGACTGAATTATTGCAAGGTCGAGGTCTAAAAGATTTAGATGTCTTCGCACCACCATCATTTAACAATGATGAAGTGGCCGATCACGCAAATATTGAAACTCACTTCATTGATTCAAGCGGTCTAATTTCATGGGATTTATTCAAAAAAGATGCTGATTATCCTTTCGTTCACTGGGATTTCTCTGGCACAACAGAGCAAGAATTTGCCAAATTAATGGCAATTTTCAATGAGCTAGAGCAAGAGATCTATATTATGGATTACGAACATCTCGGCGTATATGCTTGCCGTATTCTTGCACCTGGCATGTCAAATATCTACCCATCAGATGACTTAATTTACGCTAATAATAATATGGGAATGGGTTGGCGTGAAATTTTGCTTGATTTACCTTATTTCCATCATGACAAAGAAACTTACCAAGAGCTGCTTGACGAATTAGATGAACAGAGCATTGATGATATGACGCGTGTACGCGAATTTCTTGGTATTGTGGCAGAAAAAGGTTCTGCGCTGCAAACACTACGTATTGGTGAATTAAAATCTATGTTGCATCTTGCTTCTGGTAATTTAGAAGAGGCGCTTGATTGGGCAACATGGACCGCCAATATGAACGCAAGTGTCTTTACACCTGAACGAAATAACTACTACCGTTGTTTAATCAACAGTATCGAGTTATTCCTTGACGACACCAGAGAACCAGCACAATATCGCGCAGTATTTGAGAAAATGTATGGCAAAGAAGCCGTGGAATTTGCTTGGAATGCTGTACAAGGCGGAAATCCATTCCACGGTTTACAAGGTTCGGATGAAAGTCTAAATAATATGCCTGCCCACCAAAAATTGCTTAATGCTTATCGTAAAGTGCAAAAAGCGAAGGTGACTCCAATCCAGCGTTAAATATTCACCACCCCTGATTTAAATCAGGGGTATTTTTTAACGTCCCAACAATGTCTTATTTGGCTCATGTGCGATTTCTCGCACCAATTTAGGGACTAGGTATCCTGAACTAATTCGCTGTAATTCAGTGTAAATCTCCTGCGCGGTTTTATCATCCAGATAAAAATGTGCAGCCCCTTCTACTTTATCAAGTAAATGCAAATAATAGGGTAAAATTCCGCAATCAAATAGCCTATCACTTAACAGCTTTAAGCTTTGAGCGCTATCATTAACCCCTTTTAATAACACCGACTGATTCAGTAAAATCACACCTGATTGTTTCAACTTCTGCATTTTTTCTGCGAAAAAAGCATCTATTTCATTTGCATGGTTAATGTGATTAACAAGTACAATTTTTAAATGGCTACGTTGGAGACGCTCACACAATTGCTCAGTAATTCGATTTGGAATCACGACTGGTAAACGGCTATGAATACGCAAAGTTCGAATATGCGGAATTTGCTCTAACTCAGTTAAAAGCCAATCCATTTCATGGTCTTTCGCCATTAATGGATCTCCCCCCGATAAGATCACTTCGTCCACTTCAGTATGCGCAGAAATATAGGCCAAGCTCTGTTGCCAGCTCACCTTACCGCTTTTCACTTCATGGTAAGGAAAATGGCGTCGGAAACAGTAACGGCAGTTAATTGCGCAACTATTTTTCAGCATAAATAGCAATCGATTATGATATTTATGCAAAATATTAGGCGCAGGAGAATGCTGTTCTTCAAGAGGATCTTTGCAAAAACCTTCAACGGCTAAAAATTCATTTTCCTGTGACATCGCCTGTAAAAAAAGCGGATCATTGCGATTGCCTTTTTGCATTTTTGCCGCAAAAGGGCGTGGCACGCGTAAAGCAAATAGTTTACGAGCTTGAATAGCTTGTTCAAATTCAGCAACAGGCAATTCTAAATAATGAAGTAATGAGACGGGATCATTAAAAGCGAGAGCAAGATCGGCAAGCCAATCCGCTTTTTGAGGCTCAGCAAGCGGTTGATTTTCTTTCATTTTTTACAAACTTGTAACAAAAACCCGACATAATGTCGGGTTCTGCTTATTTGGTGCTCTGGGCGAGACTCGAACTCGCACATCCGAAGACACTGCCACCTGAAGACAGCGTGTCTACCAATTCCACCACCAGAGCGCAAAAATATTAACTTATTGTGGGATATCGCTATTCTCGTTAGGAAGAACTTCTTGCTTCTGCTCTACACCACTTAGATCTTCAAATTGGCTGGTCGGCGCTTCATTATTCGAAGTTAAGTTACCAATCACTAGGCTAATAGCAAAGAAAATGACAGCCAAGATAGCAGTCGTTCTTGATAAGAAATTCGCAGAACCTGCTGAACCAAACACTGTGCCTGCTGCGCCAGCACCAAAAGATGCTCCAGCATCTGCGCCTTTGCCTTGCTGCATTAATACAAACCATACAAGAATGATGGCAACAAAGAGATAAATTCCAGTAAGTAAATTAATTAACATTATTCTCTCTTAATTCTATATTCTGTCCAAAATAAAATTCCGCATTGATGCGGAATTTGCTCTAATAGTAAGCATACTAACGATTTCATTTTTTAGTTGCAAGTAGATTTTTGATATTTACCTACAGCCGCTTTATTTTTCAGCAAAATAAAGGAGGAAATCGCCAAGCAATTCAGTAATTTTCTACCTTATGAAAGGTATTTCGCTTTTAACTCTTTCACTACAGCTTTTTGTGTCTCGCTTAATGCTTTTGTCATCGGCTCTCGACAATAACCAGCCTGAATACCTTCCTCTTCTAATAATCCTTTGATAGTTTGGTATAAACCATTACCAAGAATGCCTTCAATTAAATCATTGGTAACATTTTGAATAGCCAGAGCTTCTTTAATTTTACCCTGCTGCGCTAGCTCAAAAATCTGTCTCGCACGAATACCATTCACATTAAAAGTCGAACCAATTGCACCATCAACGCCTAATACTGCAGCAGGTAACATCATTTCGTCAAAGCCTGCATAAATTAAATGCGTTGGGAAAGCTTTACGTAATCTTTCTAATAAATAGAAATCGCCTGCCGTAAATTTCACGCCAATAATATTCGGATTTTCAAATAATTCCGCAAATTGACTCACGCCAATATTTACACCTGTTAAAAATGGAATAGAGTAAACAATCATTTTATTGCCAGTTTCACGAATGATTGTCTCATAGAAGTTTTTAATTTCCGGAAAGCTAAATTTGTAATAGAAGGGCGTCACCGCCGACAAACTATCATAGCCCAATTCTGTGGCATATTTACCTAATTCAACCGCCTCTTTTAAATTGACACTACCTACTTGAGCAATAAGGGCGATTTGATCTTTCGCTTCATCTTTGGCAATACGGAAAATCGCCTTTTTCTCTTCAGTCGAGAGCATAAAATTTTCGCCAGTAGAGCCACCAACATACAAACCATCGACTTTCATTTTATCAATATTGTAACGAATAATTTGACGCAACCCTTGCTCATTTATTGAACCATCTTCATTAAAAGAAACCAATAAAGCACTGAAGATACCTTTTAAATTTTTCATTTTTATTCCCTTTTATAGAGAAGCGATAAACTGACATTACTTTGCAAAAGTTTTGCCAAAAATTACCGCTTGTGACACTATTTCGCTCGATGTTCCATAATCACATCTAGCGTTTTCTGTTTATGGCGCACAGCCTGTTCCGGTTCCGCTTTAACTAACAAGGCATAAATTAACTCAACCACAAATAATTGAGCAATTTTTGTGCCAATCGATCCTCCTTGCATCTGTCCTTGTCGATTACCGTTAATTAATACATAATCTGCGACTTCTGTAATGGGCGAACGCAGGTTATGCGTAATCGCAATAGTTTTAGCTTGATTTTCACGCGCAATTCGCATGGCTTTAATTGTTTCTTCTGAATAGCCTGAATGACTGATACCAATCACCACATCCCCTTCTCTTAAGAGAGAAGCTTGCATATACATAAAGTGGTTATTGGTTGCTGCGTCTATTTGTAAACCAATTCGCATTAACTTGTGCTTGGCATCCTCTGCCATCAAGCCAGAGGAACCTACACCAAATAAAAAGATCCGTTTAGCCACACGAATTTCATTTACTACTTGCTCTAACGCTGCATAATCTAATAAATTAACCGTTTCACTCATAACATTACTCAAAACCGTCTGTAGCTTTATTGCAATTTCTTTCGGTGTATCCTGCTCAGAAATATCGGTATCAAGTAATGCATTACTATTTTTTTCTTGGGTTGCCAATTCAATCGCTAAATCTAATTTGAAATCGGTATATCCCTTAAAACCTAAAGTACGACAAAAACGGATAAAAGTTGCTTCACCTACATCTAGCTGGCGAGCAACTTCAGATAACGAGCACTGACTCAATAATTCAGGATGAGACAGTATCGACTGTGCAATTTTTTTTTCTGTTTTAGTTAAACTATTTTGTAATGAACCGATAGTATCTAGAATTCTTCCTCTAGCCGACATTTATCCCTCCAGTAAATTTACAGGCACCTTCACAACAAGTTTTTTCAGCATTTTAGGCTGTCCTGCGACCCAATTTCCAGGAGTATGTGGTTCATAAGGCATAAAAATCGCAAACATATTAGGCTGCAATACCACACTATTTTTATATTCGATCTTTTCAGTCAATTGATAATCGTCTTCTTCATGATATGTATCGAATAAAGCTAAATTTGGTTGTGCCAAACCATAATCAATGGATTCTTCACCACTAATTAATAGCTGAATATCAATAAATTTGCGATGCAATTCTGCCTTTTTACCTGTAGCATCACTCGTTTCAAATGCCATGACATTCATACGAACACCAGGGGATAGCTCTTGCCAACCAAGAGGCAAATTGACTAAATCTAACTGTTTTAATTTATGACATAGGTCTGAAAATACCGGCGGTAATGCTTTTGCAAAATCATCACGGGATAAATCACCTAATAACATCATCAACTCCTTTGAATACTTTGATTATTTTGCTCCACTCTTACATTACATGAGCAAAAATATGCTCCATAGCATAGGCTTTTGTATGAGGAATAACAAGAGGGAAAAAGAAAAAATGAGAAATAGATCAAAAAAATAACGGCCTAGAATTACTTCTAAGCCGTTAGCAATTATTTAAATACCGCCCAGACTGGCGCATGATCAGATGGTTTTTCCATTGCTCGAATTTCTAAATCAATTCCTGTTTCCACACAGCGGTCAGCCAGTGAGTGAGATGCTAAAACTAAGTCAATGCGTAAACCACGATTATCATCAAACCCTTTTGAGCGATAATCAAACCATGAAAATTTATCTTCAGTAGCTGGATGCATTGCTCGGAAAGTATCCACCAAGCCATAACCGTGCAGCTTTGCTAACCATGCTCTTTCTTCTGGTAAAAAAGAACATTTGCCATCACGTAACCAACGTTTACGGTTTGGCTCGCCTATGCCAATATCTAAATCTGTTGGGCTAATATTCATATCGCCCATAATCACGATTGGATTTTCAGGTTTCAATTCACTTTCTAAATAGTGCTGTAAATCCGCATAGAATTTCTCTTTTGCAGGGAATTTTGTTTCGTGACTACGGTTTTCCCCTTGAGGAAAATAGCCATTTAATACAGTAAGTATGCCAAATGGTGTTTCGATATCTGCCATAATCATTCGTTTTTGTGCATCAACGGCATCCGTAGGGAACCCCTTACGTACTGCTAATGGCTTTTGCTTAGTTAATAATGCAACGCCATAATGCCCTTTCTGCCCATGATGGAAAACGTGATAGCCCAAATGACTAACTAAATCATAGGGAAAATCTTCATCTGCCACTTTGATTTCTTGCAAACCCAGCACATCTGGTTGGTGTTTTTCAATAATCGCTTCAAGCTGATGAGGTCTAGCGCGTAAGCCATTAATATTAAAAGAGATAAATTTCATTTTGCAAATTTCCTGTAAAAACAAACCGCTTGCAAAGCAAGCGGTCTATTAAAAAACAATTGGATTATAACACCATTGCCGCAATCCAACCAAACACTAAAAGCGGAATATTATAGTGCAAGAAAGTCGGCACAACAGAATCCCAAATGTGATCGTGCTTACCATCTGCATTTAAGCCTGATGTTGGGCCTAAGGTAGAATCGGAAGCCGGTGACCCTGCATCGCCAAGTGCTGCTGCAACACCAACAATGGCAATAGTGGCAAGCGGTGAAAAACCGAAAGAAACACACAAAGGCACATAGATTGAAGCCAAAATCGGCACCGTTGAGAAGGAAGAACCAATCCCCATTGTCACCAATAAGCCGACTAATAACATTAGAAATGCAGCGGTTTCCTTGCTACTAATTGCACTGCTTAGGCTCTCAACTAATGCTGACACACCACCTGTAGAATTCACTACACTAGCATACCCAGAGGCTGCAATCATGACAAAGCCAATCATCGCCATTAAGCGTAAACCATCTTGGAAAATGTCATTACTCTGTTTAAGCTTAAATACGCCACCTGCTGCAAAAATAATTAAACCTACTAAGCCCCCTAAAATGGTAGAATTACAACTCAACTGTACCACACAGGTTGCAACAATTGCAGCAATACTTACTGCAATATGAAATTGAGAAACCTTTGCCACTCTATTTGCTAAATCATCTTGTGTTACTTCAACACGAGCAATATAGCTTCTTGGCTTACGATAACTTACAAATAAAGCAAATAATAAGCCCAATACCATTCCCATGACAGGAATACTCATCGCTTTGGCAACACTGGCTAAATCCGCAGAAAGCTGAAAAGCCTCGCCGGCTTGATTAATATTTTTCACCAAAATATTTTCAATAAAGATCTGACCAAAGCCTGCAGGAATAAACATATAGGTTGCTGTTAGACCAAATGTGATGGCACAAGCTACCGCTCGACGATCAATATTTAACTGATTCATTACACCCAATAAAGGTGGCACAACGATTGGAATAAAAGCAATATGAACAGGGATAACATTTTGTGAGGAAATTGAAAACGCAACTAACGTAAATAACACCGTGTATTTAAACCAAAAGACTGAGCGCCCTGACGGCCGTTTGCCAAAAGCTTTAATTACTTTATAGGCGAGTAAATCCGTTACGCCTGATTTTGATAAAGCAACAGCAAATGCCCCTAACACCGCATAATTCATTGCAGTTTCAGCGCCACCACCTAAACCACCAGTAAAGCTCTTCACGGTCGCATTTAGCGCTTCGCCTAATGCCATACCATTGCCAGCATTGCCAATAATGCCGCAAGTTAAAGCAGCAATGATCAACGCAATTACCACGTTGATCCGCATTAAGCTTAATGCGAGCAACACGATAATCGAGATAACGACTTCGTTCGATAACATGTATTTGTCCTCTTTATTAAATTAAACGCAAAATATTCAATCCAGAGATAAAAAATAACCCCTCGAAAGTAAACTTCCAAGGGGTGAAATCAGTATTTGCTAGCTAATTCTAACACTCTCGCTCGGAAGTTATCTTCCGAACATACCAAAACGCCCGAAAGACTATTCAGGGAAATGGTGATGATGCAGAGTGTTCAATGTGTTCATAATTAGCTCCAAAATTGAATGAATGAGAATATAACTTAGCCCATATGGAAAAGCAACGGTTTTGCAAAATTTTTTCAATTTTATACCGCTTTAAAGCTAATCACTCCATTTCCTCGATAATCTCGAATTTCATCATCTTCATCTTGTACCACTGGCACGGCTGGAATTTCTGCTTTATCAAAGGCAATATCTCCTTCAATACCTTCTGGCAATCGCCCACGCTTGACATTTTTGAAATCAAAGAGATTTGGATCACACAAATGCGATGGTGCCACATTTTGTAATGCCGAGAACATCGTTTCAATACGTCCTGGATATTGACGATCCCACGCTTGTAACATCTCTTTTACCACTTGACGCTGCAAATTCGGCTGTGAACCACACAAATTACATGGAATAATCGGAAACGCTTTTGCCTCAGCATAACGCTCAATATCTTTCTCTTTACAATACGCAAGAGGACGAATCACAATCTGCTTACCATCATCACTAATTAACTTAGGTGGCATTGATTTTAATTTACCACCGTAGAACATATTTAAAAAGAGCGTTTCCAGCATATCATCACGATGGTGGCCAAGCGCGATTTTAGTTGCCCCGAGTTCAGTTGCGGTACGATATAAAATGCCCCGACGTAAGCGCGAACAGAGCGAACAAGTCGTTTTTCCTTCTGGAATTTTCTCTTTCACAATGCCGTAAGTATTCTCTTCCACGATTTTGTACTCTACCCCAATGCTTTCAAGATATTCTGGCAAAACGTGTTCAGGAAACCCTGGTTGTTTTTGGTCTAAATTAACTGCCACAATATCAAAATGAATTGGAGCATTTAGGCGAAGATTAAGCAGAATATCCAATAAAGTATAGCTATCTTTCCCGCCTGAAAGACACACCATCACTTTATCGCCATTCTCAATCATATTGAAATCTGCAATCGCATTGCCAACATTACGGCGTAAGCGTTTGTGAAGTTTATTTAAGTTGTATTGTTCTTTTTTTTCAGTCATAAAAATTTTTACTTTCCGTTTAAAAAGCAGCCATCATTGCTAACATAAATAATAATCCTTGCAAATCATCATCTGATAGCGCTTTGCCATTCAATGTTATTTTGCCATTATCAATGGCTAATGCTAATTTTGCTCTATTTTCTTCTTGCGATACAAGGGAAAACATTTTCAATGTCGCAAAGAATTCTTCAGCCGCTTTTTGGGCATCTTCTTTTGAATCCCCCCCCGCTTGCATAAGATGAGCGACATAATCTCTATCTAAAGCAACATCTAAAGAAGATTGTCTTAATGCTTTTAACACATTCGTTAAGTCAGTATTAGCGAATTTTTCTGGAGAAAATGTATTAAAATTCAATGAGAGTGCTGAATTTGCTTTACCGCCTTTATTCTCTAATTTAAGTGCTTTAATGTTGAAACTTGCTTGTTTAGCCAATAATTTCAGCATCACATCGCCAATGATTTCTGTCTCAACTTCACCAGAAGCACTTAAATCTAAAAATTGCTGATAAAGTGCGGCATCCACATTCCAATCACTTTTTAAGTGCATTGAACCGAAATTATTTGTGCCATTAACCATTAACGACTTAAAGCTTAGTAAAACATCCGATAAAGCTCGCTCTCCTTCCACTTTGCCGTCAAAGTCTAATTCAAAATCTTTTATTTCAATACTATCTCCTTTACCACCTTTGATCTGCTTAACGTTGACTTTAGCATTACTATCGCCCAGCAAAGCATAATTTGAATTTGGCTTATAATCAAAATGGTAAGTCACCCCTGAAATCTCAGTATGACTACCGTAATCATCAGAAAGCTTCACGAGATCAGTCGAGATCTCCCCTTGTCCCCCGTTCAAATTCTGGTGATAGCTATATTTCATCGTAACATCGGCAAGCTCAAGCTTATCGCCCATATCTTCTTGATAACTCAATGCGGGAACAGTAAATACACCATCAATCGCACCACTATAAGCAAAATCAGCAACACCTTCTCCTAATTCCGTACGTTGCAATTTTTGCTGCCATTGCTCTGGTAAAATGAATTTTGATTGTAAACTGGCAACAACAGGGAATAATTTAAATTGGCTTAATCGATTTAATGGGAATGGCCCGTGATAGAGCTTATCTTGCCCATCTACGACAAATTTCTCACCATCAACTTTAGCTTCTAAACGATAAGCCACATCCGAACTAAAAAAATGACGCTCTAATTTTACATCTTTAATTTCAGCGAAAATGCCATGACTTTCTAGCCCTTTAAGTTGCTTATTCGAAAGCTCTACCAACTGTTGATAACGGCTTTCGGCTTGTTTTCCTGTGTACCAGCTTCCGCCTACTGCAATAACACTAACAATAGCAGCAACTGATAAGGCAATTTTAGAAAATTTCATAATGTTTCCTTTTATTTTGTAAAAAATTATTGATTTTGTACCGCTTGTTCAGCCTGTTTGATTAGCCATTCACATGGCTCAAAACGGCTACCGTAAATCTGAACATGTTTACGAAGCTGATTTACGATCTCACTTGCCCCAATTTTTTCGATATAAGCATAAATGCCGCCACGAAAATCAGGGAACGCCACCCCAAATACCGAAGCAACATTGCCTTCATCGGTACTACGAATCACCTTATCTTGCAAACACCAGCACGCCTCATTAATCATACGCAACAAACAACGACGGGCAATCTGCTCCGCTTCAAGATCATTGGTCGTGATGGTTTCCATCACATGATAAATACTTTTATCTTCTTGGCTACGTTTACCTTTGCTGTCGTAAAGATAAAAACCACGACGGTTTTTGCGCCCTTTACGATCGTTATCGATCAAATACGTTACTTTTTCTGGCAAACTAAATCGTTCGCCCAGCTTTTCTACCATCGCAGGGGTAGATTTTGCCAATACGTCTAAGCCGATTTCATCGATCATTGCCAAAGGCCCAATTTTAAAACCAAATTCCAGCAGTGAACGATCGATAAATTCAATTGCCTCCCCTTCCACCACACATTCAATCGCCTCTAATAGGTAGGGCGTTAAAATACGATTTATAAAAAAGCCTTCACTATCAGAAACTAGTAGCGGAATTTTACCTTGCTGAATAGCAAAATGAATCGCGGTTGCAACGGTGTTCTCACAAGTTTTTTCATGAGGGACTATCTCAACCATTTTCCGTTTAGTCACAGGGCTAAAATAGTGCAAACCAATCACATTTTCTGGACGCTTTGCCACTGATGCAATATCACGAATTGCAAAGGTTGAAGTATTCGTGGCAAAAATCGTATTTTCGCTATAATACGCTTCACTCTCTCGCACCATTTGCTGTTTTAGTTCCAAATTTTCATAGACGGCTTCGATAATAAAATCAGTCGATTTAGCCGCTAATAAACGCTCTCCGCCTGTGATTAAATTCATTCGCTGAATCATATTTCCATGCGAAATACGTTTTTGATTCACCGCTTTTTGCATTAGCAAATAGCAAGAACGCAAAGCCTTTTGAATGCCTAGTGGATGAATATCTTTAATCCGCACAGGAATTTGGGCATAGTTTGCCGTAATATACGCAATCCCAGCCCCCATATAGCCACTACCAAGAATACTTACCTGCTTTACATCTTGCACTTGTGCCAAATTGACATATTGCGATTTCATTTCCCGCTCTGTGACTTTTAGATTGATCAACACTCTTGCTTGCTCAGTAGCCTGCAATTCAGCCAGAGCCTGCTGCTCCAATGCCAATCCTTGCTTAAAATGAGGTTCTTTTAACAGCTCTAATAATTTTGTTACCGCAGGATAATTACCAAAAGTTTTATACCACACCCGATTCTCGACCATGGCAAGATATTTATTACGAATCAATGGAATAGACTCAATCTGTTTACGCCAGTGCTTAAAACGGACAAGCGGTCGTTTATGGTCAATTTTTTGCACTTGGTTGTTGAGCAAGAGAGAATACGCCGTTTCAAATAAATTAGAAGCGGGAATTAATTTATCGACCAGCCCCAAACTTAATGCTTTCTCAGCCCCAATTTTCTGCCCTGAAAGCAACATTGTCATGGCATTTGGCAAACCAATTAAACGCGTTAAACGTTGTGTACCGCCAGCAAAAGGCAAAATGCCCGAACGCACTTGCGGCATAGAAAAACGAGTATGCACTGATTCACTGGCAATACGATAATCACACGCAAGAGCGAGCTCCAAACCTAAGCCATAGCATTCACCATCAATCACTGCAATCACTGGCATTTTTAACGTATTAATTTCTCGCATCACCAGTTGAGCATTATTTGAAAATGCAATGAGTTGTTCTCGGCTCAATGACAATAAATGGCTTGGTCGATAGCCTTGAATAAAATGATTTGGCTTACCTGAGACTAAAATAACCCCACGCGCTTGCTGATAAATCACGGTACCAATCACTTCTCTCAGTGCATCCACAAAATTATCTGGCAACCAATTCAATATACTATTTGGGGCATCAATGGTCACAATCGCAATCCTATTACGGTCAATTTCCACTTGGAAAGCAGATTGCGTTTGTTCAATTTGCGTTTGATTTAATTCCATACACTATCCTATTCGCTCTCCAGTACCATTGCCGCACCTAATCCACCCAATCCACTAGAAGCCACTAATGATAAGCCTCCACCTCGTCGTTTTAAGCCATACAATGATTGGATTAAAATACGTAAGCTAGTTGCTGCTCTCGGGTTACCAAAAGCAATTGAGCCACCATTTATATTTAACTTGCTCATATCAATTCGTCCCAAACAAGCGGTACGATTTAGCTGATCTTTTGCAAATTTTTCACTCTCGAACAATTGCATATTCGCCAAAATTTGACTGGCTGAAGTTTCATGAATATCAATTAAATCCATATCTTGCAGAGCTAAGTTTGCTCGTTTCAACGCTTCATTACTTGAGATGACCGCGCCCATAAACATGTTTTGCCAAATATCGTTACCAGTAACCGCATAGCTACGAATATACCCCAAAGGCTGTAATCCCAAATCCTTTGCTTTATTCTCACGCATTAACAGCACAGCCGCCGCCCCATCTTTTACTTTTGGAATATTAGCTTCTGTTACAGTGGCATAGCTTTTATTTAGCATTGTCGGTGCACGCTCATAAAAACGCATACGGCAGGCTTGTGAAGACAGAGTATCTGATACCACAAAATCAGTATAAGGACGAGGGAATGCCTGGATGACTTCTTCTTTAAACAGCCCAATTTTCCAAGCATCTTGAGCCTTAATATTGGACTGGCGCGCAAACGCATCTTGATCTGCACGACTAATATGAAACTGTTGAGCCATCTGTTCCGAAATTTCAGCAACAGAAAGCCGAGTCATATAGTCTTTCAAATCCACTGAATGCGGCTTTAAATCTCGCCAAGAAAAGGCTCTAAACCGACGATATTTTTCTTCTAAAGTCGGTGCTTTCAAAATATTCTTCAGCTGATAAACCACTCGCGGACTAATACTAAATGGTGCATTAGAAATTGAGTCTGCCCCCCCTGCAATACCAACCGAAATCGACCCACTTACAATACTTCCAGTAACATTAACCAAAGCTTGCAACCCTGAAAGACAAGAACTACTCAGCGTATAAGATTGGGTCGTGGGCATATTCAATGCCAAAGCGATTTCCCGCGCAGGATTGGGAATATCAGGTTGCTGAATCACCTGCCCAAAGACTAATTGCTCAATTTGCTGATGGGCTAAAGCACTACGACTTAAAAGTTCATTAGTGACCATAGTACCAAGATCTGTCGCATAAGAAGATTTAAATCCCCCATCACGATCGACAAATGGCGTACGCACGCCGCTGACAACTGCCACACGCTCGCCACCCACAGTTAAAAGATGCTGTTTTGCCATAGAAAAGTAAGCTGCCTACCGAAAAATGGCGCTAATTCTAGCATGCCTGTAAAAGAAAGCGGTACGATTTGCAAAATTTTTCACAAATCGCACCGCTTGCTAAAACGTAAACACCACTGCTTATTCTGCTGTGCTTAAATTTTTAGTCAACTAACCAGAGGCTTTTCTGTAATAACTCTCGTTCTAATACTCCACTGCTACCGTAATTGCATCGACACCAATTTGGCACTCAAATGTAATCCTCCTTTCAGATAAACATCCTCCGCCGTTTGATAAATAGTTGGATGTTATTTCTCGATATACTCTCTAATGGCTTTCTCCATTTCTTGCTTCGCTGCCTGACCTTTTGCCCCCCGATGGTGCGAGCATCCTCACTCTTACCAAACAAGCGGTTGATTTACTGCTAAAATTTGAAAAATATTTAACATAATTAATCACTTGTAATTTAACTACTAATTCCTATATTTCATATTTTCTATACAAACCTTTGTGTTATCCCCATCTTGAGCCAAACACCAAGATAACGGTGCTTTAAAGCGATAACCAAGATCATAATAACATTGTCTGACTATTAGAGTAGCTTTTGGGATATACTTGGATAATTCCTTATATTCTTCATTAGACAAACTCTCTTTATTCCTAAATTTGTTATATAAGAATAGACTTCTTTCTCCTAGGGAAGCATAAGCTTTTTGCTCACAGTTCCAAATTTCTCTAACAGATATTATTTGTCCATCTTTCATCCAAAACTTTATATCAGACGGAGAACCGTTTGCTAAATAACATCCGGAAAGTAATAATACAAGGCAAGTTAAATATTTATTCACCTTTTGCCTCCTTATTTTCTTTTATAATCTCCTTACTTCTAAAATAAATTGTTTCAGTTTTTGGTCCAACTTTACCCCATGTTTTTTCCTGATAATTTTTGACTTCATCAAACTTATCTGTATTTGGCATTAGGAATCTAATTACATCCTCATCTTTATAATAAGCCGTATTATGATCCCCAGTTAAAATCCTACCCGGTATTCTTGGAAAATTATCTCCCGTTGTATTGGTATTACCAATTCCAATACTCCAACTTCCCGGTAAATATGGTAATCCTAGTCCTATACCAACTATATCGCCCGGTGCTACCGCATATTCCACTTTTCCATCTCTAAATAAAGAGGAGGCTTTTCTGTATAACCTTGATCATACAAACCAAAAGATAATCTGCCTCCAATGGTATTATTGGTTATCGGATAAGACGTACCCACTGTATTAGCATTTAATGTCGTATTATCAAACTGCATTCCTTTATAATTCGCCCAGTTCATCGCATTTTTACTGCTTGATACGCCTAAACTGTGTGATAGATGTTTTAAATCTACCTGTGCATTTGGATTATTGCAGTTATATTCTTCCAATAATCCCCAAACTTTTGCTTGTTCTCGGCTAGCATTTGAAGCACCAAAAATACTTGGCATATCTAAGCCTGCTCTTAAACGTTCAAATACGGTGTAGGTCAATTCGGATTGAAGTGTGGTATAAGGTTTTCTTACCACTAAAACATCATTCTCTAAATAATCTTTTCCGCCGTATTGAATTGCACCTTGCAAGCGTTCACCATCTTTCTTATTCATAATGCCGTGTGCGTATATTCTTGCTAATTGTTCATTTTCTATATTCATTATATCGATCACAAATTTCTCTAAATTTATAGCAGTATTTATAACTGGCATTAAATACAAACCCTTTATTTCTTAAACAAATGGCATATTTCCTACTTGATTGTTTTTTATTTTCTACGCCTATAACTTCAGGAAAGCCCGAAATATCTCTTATTTCAAACCCTTGAAGAGATTCACGAAAACAGGACACATGAATGTGATCAGGTAAAGGTTCCTTTGTATCTATGTGTATCCATACATCTTCATTCCAATAAGATGAATAAGTCGGCATTAGATCCCAAACTAAACAACTAGTTATAAAGAACGGGGCAAATAAATAAATGATAATTCTCATTATTTTCCCTCATTAACTTTATTAAACTCCCTAATACCACCATTAGGATAAATTTTATTTAAAGTATCTCTAACTTGCTCCCGTTTTCTTTCATCTTCTTGATTATCAATTTTATAAACATACTTCAAGTTATTTATATTCTGATTAGCATCCGAATGAGCTTTACCAAACCCTAGTCCTCCCACTTGCTTAGCATTCGGATTATTCCCTATAAACAGCCCCCCTATTCCGGAATAAACAAAATCTCCTTTCACTCCATGATATTCGGTATTCACACTGCCAAACCTTTCTTTCGCCTGTTTATCTATTTCTGCTGACGGATAAGAACCACCTAAATGCAAGAAATTAATCTTCGTGTTCTTATATTCATTTCCAATATACTCCGACCAATTCAACATATTTTTATTTCCAGAAACACCCAAACTATGAGCTACATTATTTGCATTTATCGTTTTTTTACCTTGAGCAATTTGGTGAGCATTATATTCTTCCAATTTTTTGTTGATTTGGGCGTGATCTCGTGTAGCATTAGAAGCACCAAATACACTTGGCAAATTTGCCCAAGCCCGGAAACGCTCGAAGCCTGTAAAAATGAATTCGTTAGCAATGCCGGCACTGCCTCGATTTAAAATTACCGCTGTTTCATCAATTGAAGATAAATCCTTATCGTATAAAATTGCACTGGATACTTTGTCTTCTCGTTTCAGATTCAGCATTCCTGCAGTGGCAACTTTACTCAGTAATTGAGCTTGCTCATCTGTTAGAATTTTATCGCCATAAATAATACTTTTTAATGCTTGTGAATTATCTGCTTTGAAATCTAAGCAACTTATATGATTACAATCTTCTGTTTTCTTTTGAATAGAAAACACGGAATCTTCATTTTTTTCCATTCTATAGTAAATTTCATCTCCTCTCTCGTGAATATTTTTCACAAAATCCGTTGCCGTTGTTAAATCTCGCTCTACATCACTTTTTATTTTTTCAATATCCACTTTATTCACCTCCTGATGAATATTGGTTTTATTGATTTCTTTTACAGTTTCTTCTACTGTTTTGCCTGTTAATTGCTGTTGAGCTTGCTCATCTCGAATTATGATGTTTTTCGTATTAATTGAAGCCGTTGTGATACCGCTTTCACTGCCTTTATCACTCACTTGCCCTAAGAATGCCGTTGCCAGTTTTGCTACTCCCCAGTTACCTTGTGAACCGGCTCCTGCAACTCCGCTCATCTCAACTTTTGAAGAACCATCTTTGTGATTTTCTCCGATTTGTTGCAACGCTACTCCGGCAATTTCTTTCGGGGCTTCACCGCCACTTACACTAAAACCGCCATTCAAACCGAAGCCTTTTGCGGAATAATCTGAATGATTGTAAATATCCTGATAAGTCAGCGTATTTGTTGCAAATCGATTTTTTCCGCCTTGTTCCGCTTGTTCTGTAGATGTGAGCGTTCCACCATTTAAATCAGTATGGTTACGAATATCTACATCATACCCCTCGTCTCCTGCAAAAATCCCCGCTTGCGTTTTTACACCAGCATAATTTGAGTTAGCTTTCGATTTACTGTAACTACCACTCGCCGAAAAACCATAGCCTACCGTCACTTGTCCGCTGGCACTTTCTTGTTTACCCTCATACTTCATTGTGTCTTGTAAGCTTTGAATGTTGAGATTTTCCGCATTCACTTTGACAGATTTGCCTTTGACTTGTGAGCTGATAATGTTCACATCACCTCCATTTTCAATCGTGGTTTGGCTGGATAGACTGCCCACTTGGCTGCCGACCCACGCTTGGCTTTCGCCATTACCATAACCTTTTGCCACGTTGCCGCCTGCCGTCACCCCAAACGCAAAACCACTTGAGCCGTAGCTAATCGCCACGCCGGCATTAAAGCCACTTGATTTGTTTTTACTCCGTTCAAGGTGGTTTTCATCCACTGCTAACATATTTACCCCACCTTCAGCTTTTAAGTGCGTGCCGCCTTTGCCCGATACATCGCTACCTGCAATCGTCAAGGTTGAGTTTTTGCTGTCTCCTTCGGTTCTAATGTTTACTTTTCCACCCGCATTCACTTGGCTTTTCTCTACCTTGTTGCCTTCGCTATGTTGGGTTTCTACGCTTTTTTGCTCGCCATAGGTAATCGACACACTCACATCTTGGCCTAAGGCTTGCGTTGGGTTTTGGCTTAACGCTTCGGCTAATTTACCCACTTGCTCCGCTGTCCGCATTGCCTCAAAACCGGCATTCACCACACCCAACGCATTAATACGGTCATTTTTACTGCTGCCTACCGCTTTTGCAGAATTTACGGTTTTTTCGACCGCTTGTATCGCATTCGTTATCGGTGTGCTAATCGCCACCGTTACCCCTTTTTGCTCTGTGGTGCGTTTGTAGTTGCTTTCATAATCTGAACGGACGGCAGTAATGTTGGCAGATTTTGCCGTGATGTCCACATCACCGTCTCTTGAGGTCACAATACTGCCGGTTTGTTGGTAATGGTTGCCTGCTTGAATGGTGGTATTCCCCGATAAGCTCCCCACTTGGCTACGTGCCGCACTTTGTTGCGTGCGGTCTTGTTCGATTTGTTCTTTTTTCGAGCCGATGGTAAAACCAAAACCGCTGCCCATTAAGCCCGATTTTTTGCTCATACTCAGCTCGTCTTGGTAGAGGGTGTTTATATCCGACACAATAGACACATTGTTCTTACCATAAATAGCCAATGCTTCATCGCCCACCACCGAGGAGCCTTTCACTAACACATCGCCAGATTGTGCAATTACATTCACTTTGCGTCCGTCTATATTGCTACCGATGGCTTCACTGATGTCGTGTGTGTAACGGTAAGTTGACGTGGTTTTATTGAAAATACCTCGGCTGGTCGATTTTCTGGCGGTTTCCAATCGCTCTTCCGCTCTGCCTGCCTCAATCCGCACATCTCCTTGGCGTGAGCCGAGCAACACTTTGCCCGATTCACTGCTGATGTCGGATTGGCGAACCACCATATCGCCACCACTAACTGCACGGATATTGCCTTTTGCCGAAATCGTATTGCCAACCTCTTGTGTTTGGTCTAAGCGGTAGTAGTTATCCGCATTGCCGTTGTAATGCTCTCGGTTTTGCGTTTTTAGGGTCGTGATATTGAGGGATTTTTCGGCACCAATATTTATTGAGCCGGCACTATTCAGCGAAGCGGCTTTTACCGTCACATCATTTTCGCTTTGAATGTTTAACCTGCCTTTATCACCAGTGACCTTCACACTGGCAAGCCGGTCTAATTGCGTACGGATAAAGCTGTTCTCTGTATTTTCTGAATGACTTAGGGTGCTGGCAATCTCTACCCCTTTACCACCATAAAGGGAAAGAAAATCCACCGCTTCTATCGTACCGCCTAAGTTAATTAAGGTTTGTTGTGCCGATAAATCCACATTCTTACCTAGCACTGCCCCTCGATTCTCTAGCTGGTTGCTGTGTAAACGGGTTAAATCTAACCCTGCTATCACCCCGCTGTTCTCTATCTTATCCGCACTGCCGATGATTTGATTTGCCGAAATCACCGCTCCTCGAGAGGTGATATCACTATTACGAGCCACTAAATAAACTTGTGGCACAAGGGCGGTTACTTTTCGCCCGTCAGCAAGGGTAATTTCTTTATTGACCAGCCAAACCATATCGGTAGTCAGTTCCGACATCTGTTTTGCCGTTAAACCTACGCCAACGGCAAGATTAAACTGTTTGGCATATTTTATCCCGCTGTTCATCAAGGCTTGGTATTGCGCTAAATCGCTCGTATAGCCCTCAATAAAGCGTCTGCCGGTGAGTTGATTGATTTGTTCGTTAATCAAACGCTGTTCATAAAAACCATCGCCCAAGCGTTTATGCACATTGTCGTGGTTATAACGAAGCTGTTCAAACATATAGTCTGAACTGAGCCATTGTTTGCGGTCGGTAAATTTCGGGTCGGTTTCCACGATGTAGCCGTTGGTCGCCTCGGGGTTGATTTTGTATAAACTCGCCTGCGGTAAATTGATGTCGGCTAAATGGGTTTTGATGGTTGGCATTTCTAACTCGCCGAGCTTATTCGCATCAAAATTCTCCACCGTCGTGTCTAATTTGCCCACAACCTGCCCTGAATCAACGATTTTGTTTTTATCTTGCTCGCTAATCGTTGGCGTAAGTTTGATATTTACCGTACCGCTGTTTGGGTTGGTATCAGACCCTGTAATACTGACGGTTTCTAGGGACACGTTTTTGGCTTTGGTTTGAGGCTCTAAATCTTTACCCAATACAATCTTCTCATTTTTATTCGGACTGTATTCCCAAAGGTCAAATGTTTTAGTTGAATTAGTTTCATGGTTATAAATGAAAGTATCGCTTTTAGTTGTTCTATAATGGTCTACACACTTCCCAAAAATTTTCTTAGCACAGGCTTTACCATTATAGAACTGAGTCATTTTTCCTTTTTCAGTCGTAATAAGGACTCCGAGAGTAGAATTATTATCTATTTTTGCGCCTTGATGATATTCAATGCCTGTATTCGCAATAATTTTACTGTCAGCATTTTTTACATCACTAGAGTAAAAATCAATTTTATCGCCACTGATAATCTTCGCTTCATCATAAACGGCAGGAATAATCATAGATTCATTAATGGTTCTAATGTAATCATATTCTCTCCACTCTTCGCTCTCTCTCCCATCAGGCAAGCGTAGAGCATATAAGTTTTTAACATTCCTATTGGTTCCCCAATGTGATGAGTCATTATCACGCTTAATTTTCGTTAAGCCTTCCGTATCTTTAGCATACCGCTGCGGCTCATTCCCAAAGCTATATTCAAAAATAGGGATTCTAGAGGTTTCCTGCATCTCCAATTTTAATAATTTATGTTGATTTTCTACTCCTTTTACATTAAAAGAGATACGACCAAGTGCTTCAATCACTGCATTATGATTTTGAACAGAATCTGCCAACCCAACCGCTTGATGATTTTCATCTAACTCTTTACCAAAATGCATTGTGCCTAAGCTAATAATCATACTGCCATTACTGTTTAGAATGTTATTCACACCTAAGTCAAGACGCTTTCTTGCTCCAATTGTTGCAGAAGAGCCATTTTCTTCACGATTAATCAACTGAGTTGATCCTAAAGATAAATGATCGCCATAAATCCGCCCCGTACCAATATTGTTAATTCTGGTAGCATTCAGTAGGGTTTGCTCGCCGTCAATTAAGCCTCTATTGGTTATCTCATTGGCGGTTAATTTGCTGTTTTTTGAAGAAATTTCACCGCTTGCAGTATTGATAATTTGATTGGCAGAAAGGGTTGCACTATTCCCAATTAATAACGCAACATTATTGGTAAAATTGCCTTGCGTACTAAAATCGAGATCATTCCCAACCTCAAAGGCATTATTTAAAGTAAAGCTATCTTTTAAACGAACAGTTAAATCCCCTTGCGTTTTAATTGAGCCTTCCTGTTCCAATGTTTTTGCCGTTAAGTTAAGGCGATTTTTCGCTTGAATTAAGCCCTCTTGGTTGTTAAGGCTTAAATTGCCATTATCTTTGATGGTAAGTGTATTCTCTGAAAGTACTTCTCCCTGAAAATTATCTAGGGTTTGATTAACCGTTATCGCAGCAGCATCAGTAACATAAACACCACCTCGTTGATTAGAGAACATATTGCTGTTTAGCGTTAATTCCCCTGCTTGAATACCTTGTGTTGGGGCTTTGTCTGCCGTTTTTCTTTTGGTATTTTGGTTATTGAGCTGTTCTGCATTTAACACCAGCTGAGTTGTCCCTAAAATCAACGAACCAACCTTACTAACGGCATTATTATCAATCACTTTTGCATTCACTTCTGCCGTTTTGGCACTGATTGTGCCGGCTTGATTGTCAATTTTAGTGGCATTAAGTGTTAAATTTTCCGAACTATTTAAAATCCCTTGTTGGTTATTAATATTTGAAGTCACAGAAGCTGTGAATTGTTGATTTGAATGGATAAATCCTTTTTCGTTATTAAGCGATGAAAGGTTATCAAGAGAGAGTTTCTCTAAACCAATAATCCCTTGATTTTCAGCTTGCGTATTGCTGTTATCAATTTGGTGTTGCTGCGTATTAATTTCCGTCTGTTTGGCAGAAATTAACCCGGCTCGGTTATCTATCTTACCGCTCTGAATATTTAAAGATTGGTTGGCAAACAATGTGCCATTGGCATTATCCAACGTTGATTGGTGGGTATTAATAGCAAGAGAAGCTGTTTTACTGGCAATAATGCCATTATGGTTAATAATGCCTTGTTTAACATTTAGAGTGAATGCCTTATTGGCTTGTAAACGGCTATGTTCATTCGTAACCTTATCGGCATTTAGTACGATTTCATTCGCACTAATTTCACTATTTTGGCTTGAATTAAGCTCTGATAAAGCAAGCGTTGCTTTACCTGCGGTAATCAATCCATTTTGTTGTGATAAATTTTTCGCTTGAATATCAAGATCACCGCTGATACGAATTTGCCCGCTATCATTGGTTATTTCGGCTGTATTGAGTTGAGCATTATTAAAGCTGATAATATTACCCCTCTGGTTATCTAGCACTTTTGTATTTAATGCTAAATTTTGCTGAGCGATAATGCCTTTATCTTTTTTGCTCGTCAGCGTATTTTGATTATTTAATGTTCCGTTACCCGTATCTAGGCTAATATTATTTGCTGTGATAAGACCCTGCTCATTAGATAATGAGCCACTTTTTACATTCAATTGTTGAGCGGCAACAATTTTACCTTCTGTATTATTTAATTGCTGCTGATTCGTATTGAAATATAAATCCGCCGTTTGGCTACCTATAGTGCCATTAGTATTATTGACATTTCCGTTTGTCGTTAAATAAGCCCCTTTTTTCGCAACAATACGGCTGTCTTGATTATTCAGTTCGCCTTTAGTCGTAATATTAAGCTGTTCTGCAAAAATAAGACTATTTTCTGTTGAAGCAAGACGATTTGAATTTAACTGTAATACTTGAGCCTCAATAGTCCCATTTTGCTGACTAATTTCACTCACCGTTAAATTCGCTTTTTGAGCCGAAGAAATAATGCCTTTATTATTTAACAATATATCGGCATTAATCTCTGCATTATGTTCAGAACGAATAACCCCTTCCTGATTATTTATTTGAGAAGTGGTGAAACGACTATTTTTACTGATAATTTTCCCGTTTGTATTGTCCAGCGTTTGGCTATCTAATAACACTTCCTCACCGGCAATAATACCTTTATCTTCTGCGTTAGTATTTTTATTACTTACCAAGCCATTGTTAACCGTAATGCCAGCTTTTTGTTTCGCATAAATTAAACCATTGTCATTATTTAAGTGTTGGCTATTAAGTGTGAGATTTTCACCTGCAAATAATGTTCCATCAGCCGAATTTAAATTGCCGTTTAAATTCAAATAAAGTGATTTTCCACTGCTTAGCGTGCCTTGTTTATTGTCTAATTGCCGAGCATTTACGAAAAAATCACCCTGTGTGCTAAATTCGCCATTTTGTGTATTTATTCTCTCTCCGTTTAACTGCAAATCTTGCTCACCCGTTTGTTTCCAGACGGCATTTTGTGCATTTAAGACTGTTTGTGAGGTATTTATTGCTTTTGCCGTTAAAAAACTACCTTGTGTAGAAAGTAAGTTTGGCGTGGTTAGAGTGAGTTGTTCTGCCGTGAAATAGGCACTATTCGCCTGAATATCGCCCGATTTGGCGGTGTATTCAATGGTATGGGCATTATTTTGGCTCTGATTAGCATCAATCTCAGCCGCCGAAACCTTTAGTTTACCCGAAGCCAGATTTTTGCCCTGCACCGTGGCTTTTTCGGTGGCAGTGAGCTGAATGGTTTTTCCTGCCGCAGATTGGGTTTCCAGCTTCCGCACTTCGCCTTGTGCAGTGTCGGTTACCTCTACCCCCGCGGCAATCAGTGAATTTTTATCGGCGTGGATTTGGCGGGCGGTGTAGGTGATATTGCCTTTTGCCACCGTTTCACCGCTTTGCTGAATTTGCATTTTGACGGTTTTTTGAATATTGCCACCACGCGCCACAATTGAACCGCTATTTTGAATATCGGCTTTCGAGTTAAGCTGAATATCGCCCTGTTTATTTTCAATTTTACCTTGGTTATCAATGCCGTTTTGCGCCGTCAGTTGCACGGGCTTTTGCGCATTGAGCGTGCCGCGATTCACAATCCGCCCTTGACTGTCGATGGTGAGCGTCTCAGCGCTTGCCCCAATATGCCCCGCATTACGCACGCCCACGCCCTGTTCCGTGCCAATCAGGTGGATTTTGCCCGAGTACATACCGCCCAGCTCGCCCACATCAATTGCCACCTGCGGTTTTGACTCCCCTGCAAGCGCTTGCTTTGTGTGAATAATTTGCAAATTTTTGTCAGAATCTGACCGCTTGACGGTATTCTTCCCTGTAATGACCTTGGTCTCTTTTTTCGACCAAATGCCCGCATTGGCTTCCACATGACGGCTGATAATCTCCGTATAATCCACACGGCTATTATCCAGCCCCTTGCCCGAGACCTTCACCTTGCCTTTTTCCACCACAAAACTATCCAGATTTCCCTGCTTAATTTGCGGTTTGCCCGTGGTCAAGGTGGTGCGGTCTGAATTGATAATCCCACAGCCTTCACAATGTAAACCGCTTGGGTTAGCAATAATCACCTCTGCCTTTTTGCCCGCCACTTCCACATAGCCTTTCATGACCGAAGGCTTGCTAGAATTGACTTCGTTTAAAATCACCTTCGCCTCACCGCGTGCCAGATAAGGATTACCCGCCACCTGCCCCGCAAGCTGAGTTTGGGTATTTGTTCGGCTATTATTTAAAATTGCCCCTTTTTCCGCGACATCAAATTGCGAATACTTATTATGGGAAAGTCCTTTATCGTTTGGGGTTTGAATATTGATTTGCGGAATGCCGTTGGCGGTCGAAAGGATAATGGGTTGCTGGTTTTTCGGGGCGGATTTATCGGCTCGAATAATTAATGTCTCGCCCAATGCTGCATCCGAAAACGTGACAAAACCTAGCGCACAAAATAAGCTAAAGGTAAGCGGTCGAATTTTGGCAAAAAGTGGCAAAACAGAAAAAGAGGATGGTTCGCTAGATTTACCTTCTGATTTTGCGAGTTCAGAGACCACCACTAAACGTTGGCGTGTTTTACTGAAAATAACGCGGAAACATTGCTTGTTCATAGTTAATCCTGCCTAAAAACTATTACAACCCCTACGATGGAATCGAAACAGCTAAAGTCGTCTAACTAATACATGGCGCAATGCTATCAAGGCGAAAAGACTCACCTCACGTTTCCCGAAGGGAATGAATCGGGCAAAGATTATAATCACTCTCAAATAAAGATAACGATAAAAACGGCACAATTTGCAAAAATTTACAAAATTTGTGCCGCTTGTTGAACTTGAAATTAGGATTGGATGAGATGTTTATTGGCTTCCAGCTGTTCAAAAAACCATGCCACAATAAAATCAAAATGAGGGATCAGCTGTGATTCTTTCCATAAATCGCTTTGATCAAATGAGGTAAATCGCCCAATAAAGAAGAGCAAACCGGCTACAATAAATACACCACGCAGTACACCAAATGCCGCGCCTAATACTCGATCTGTACCTGTTAAGCCTGTTTTATCCGCTAATTGAGAAAGCAAGGTATTCACAATCCCGCTCATAATTAACACCGCAATAAATAAAATTGCAGCCGCAATACCATTGCGTAAGTATTCATTCTGTAAATATGGGGAATCTAACCCAAGTAATACAGCACTTAAATTCGGATAAAATTTACTGGCGATAAAAAAGGCAACAACCCAACCCGCAAGCGAAAGGACTTCGCGGATAAAACCTCGCCATAAACTGACCATCAGCGAAAAAACAATAATGCCAATAATGATTGCATCAACCATAAAAACCTCTTAATTTGCACGATAATGTGCACCTAAACTCTGTTGCCGTTGTAGCATTGCTTGCACAATAAGTTGTGCGGATTTCAATGCGTGATAAATTTCAATGCCGTGAAATTCTGCTTGTTTAATCGGGCAAAAATCTTGTTCAATTTGTACTAACGTTTTTGCTAATGCCTGCAAATTTGCACGAGTGCGATAGACATTTGCATAATTTGCCATCTGTGAGCGAATTGCCGTGAGGATATCGCTCGGACGGAGCATTATTCTATCACTGTTTTGATTTTGTAACGAACGGAAATAATCTTCTGCCTGTTTTATACTCTGTTCACTCGTCACAAGCGGTGGCTTTTCAGCTAAATTTCGCAAAATCTGTTGTATGGCACGCTGAGCAAAAACCAAACTGCCCCCCACCGAATTACCGCCTAAACGATTTGCGCCTTCAATACAAGATGCCACTTCCCCTACGGCAAACAGCCCTTTTACTCGAGTTTGAGCAAATTCATCGATCACGACACCGCCATTACAACTATGTGCAAAAGGGGCGATAGCTATCGGCTGCTTGAGCAAATCAATACCAACTTCTTGTTTGAGCCAATGGAGATAAACCGTATAAAATGCCTCTTTATCTTGATAAAGTTTGGGAGAATAGTGCAGATAAATGCCTTTTGCTCGTGGATTTTCAAGCAAATGCTGCATCATCACCAAATCAAATTCAACACAATTAAAATCAATGCTGAATGGTGCATAGCGACTTCGCTCTGTCATCATCTGTTTAAATTCTGTCTGATTTAAATGTGCGAAAAGGTTTTTCCCTTGGCTATCCGTGATTTTTTCCACATATTTCAGCGTATGCTCACCAAATAACACTTTATATTTTGGTTCAACAAAAGCTGGGATAAATTGAATAAATTCTAAATTAATCAATTCTGCACCAGCAAGCTGTGCCAGATAATGACTAGAAGCAATCACATCGGCTGGATAAAGGTTGTCTTTATATAAGCCAGCAATGCCACCAGTAGCTAAAATTATTTGTGATGTTTTGCAAAAAATGTAGTAAATTTTACCGCTTGCTCGGAAAGAAAATACCGCCCCTTGCACTTGCTGGTTTACAGTTGCAATGTAAAGTAGTGTTGCATTTTCATAAACAGGCGTTTGTTGGGCTGCGATAATTTCTCTTGCTTTTTGTGCTGCACGTTGCCAGTTGTTAATCAGATAAATAGGGCGTGAATGTTGAGCAAAACAGGCAGGACGATTGTCATCACGCCGCCAAGCCTGAAAGCCAATGCGAGAGAGTAAGTTAATCGCTTGTGGTGAATCTTCAATATAGGCTTGAACAATTTTCGGGTTATTCTGCCCCTGAGCGACTCGTTCGATATCTTGTCTAAATTTATCCTCATCTTGTTCACCAGTAATCTGAATACCCAATGTCGCTTTCAAGGGAAAATAACTCGCACCACTCCCTATCACTGTTTTGGTTATTAGCGTAGGATTTAAGCCTTTCGAGTAGGCTTCAACACAGGCAGATAAGCCTGCAATGCCTGAACCGACAATCAAGAGATCGGCGGAGATAGTTTGGGTAATTTGAATCGCATTCATAGATCAATAAGCAAACAAGGGGAATCCCCCTTGCTTTATTAGAGTAGAGATGGGGCTGCATTAAGCAGAATGCGGGTATATTCCTGAGTCGGATGTTCAAAAACATCGCTTGCTCTACCTTGCTCTACGATTTGCCCGGCATTCATCACGACAATGCGATCAGAAACTTGGCGGACAGTTTGTAAATCGTGGGAGATAAACACCATGGATAAATTTAACTCTTTTTTCAGATCCGCAAGCAAATTAAGCACTTGAGCCCGAACAGATACATCGAGCGCAGAAGTTGGTTCATCCGCCACAATTAATTTGGGATTGAGTGCTAATGCTCGAGCAATTGCTACGCGCTGTTTTTGCCCACCTGATAAACGAGTGGGTTCAACCAATGCTGCCGAACGCGGTAAGCCAACCCGATTAAGCAGTTCATAGACGCGTTTTTCCCTTTCTTGAGGTTCAAGGATATTATGAATATCCATCGGATCTTTCAAAATATCCAACACTCGCATTCTTGGATTCAGTGCAGTAGCGGGATCTTGGAAAATCACCGAGACCTGCCGTCCAAACTGTTTGCGTGCTTCGGTACTGCCATATTTCATTTGTAAGCCGTTAAATTTAACCGAACCTGCTGTCGGTTTTTGCAAGCCTATGATCACATTAGCGAGAGTGGATTTGCCACACCCCGACTGCCCCACAAGCCCTACGGTTTCTCCTGCATTAATTTTTAGGCTCACGCCCCCTACCGCGGTAAATTTTTTGCGGTTAAAACAGTTGCCATCACGGGAGGGGAACTGCACCACGATATTTTCCAACTCGATAATCGGCTGGGGCTCAATATGTTTCATACTCATACTCTATCCTCCAAATGTGATGCCCAAATATGCTGTGGATGATCGCCTGTTGGTACAAGTTTAAGACGTTGTTCTGGGTTGGCATCTGGACGTAATGAACGGCTGGCAAAACGGTCACCTTTCGCAAAATCAAATGGGGATGGCACACTGCCTGGAATTTGATATAAGCGCTCTGCTCGACATTCTGTTGAGAGTACCGAACCAAGCAAACCACGCGTATATTCGTGCATTGGATTCGCTAATAGTGGCGTGGTTGGTGCTGCTTCCACCACTTGCCCTGCATACATGACTGTAATATGGTGAGCAATCTGTGCAACAAGGGCTAAATCGTGGCTGACAAAGACCATCGCAAACCCGAGTTTCTCACGCAATTCATTGAGTAGTTTGATCACTTCAGCTTGAACAGTTACATCAAGTGCTGTTGTTGGCTCATCGGCAATTAATAATTTAGGCTCTCGAGCTAATGCCATTGCAATGAGAACACGTTGGCGTTGTCCACCTGATAATTCGTGTGGATAGCGGTTTAATGTTTTCTCTGGATCAAGTTTTACCCATTGTAATAAGGTTTCGGCAGACTGTTTTCCACCCCGAGAAATGAGCTGTGCCATTTGATCTTTAATTCGCATTGATGGGTTTAATGCACTCAATGCATCTTGGTAGATCATTGCAATCTCGTGTCCTCGTAACTCATTGAGCTTATCTGTTTTTAATAAGTCGTACTGGTTGCCTGCTCTATCCGTAAATAAAATTTCCCCTGTGATTTGAGCAGTTTTTGGTAACAGCCCCATGATAGAGAATGCTGAGATCGATTTACCGCAGCCAGATTCACCTACCAATCCCATCGTTTCTCCCTCGTGAACGGTAAAGCTGATGTTATCCACAAGTGGAATATCGCCATAGCGATTGGGGAAACGGATAGAGAGATTTTTGACTTGCAAAATCGGCTTCGCATGCGGGTTTAATACCATTCTATCAGTACGAGTTGTCTCTTTTTCCTGTAATTTAAGCAAATAGCGTTTTAAAGCAAGGCTTTCCGCCATTGCTTCTTGTACATCGGTTGAAAGCGGTTTAGAGACATCATCTTTCGCTTTATTGGTTGGAGAACGTTTGAGTTTCGGATTCACCAGTGCATCGGTTAACCCTTCTGCAAGAATGTTTAAGGCAAGTACAGTGAGTAAAATACACATACCAGCAAAAGTTGTCGCCCACCAAAATCCACTTAATACGAGATTACGGCCTTCAGACAGAATATTCCCCCAAGATGGGAAAGGGGGTTGAACCCCTGCACCTAAGAAAGAGAGTGAGGCTTCTAAAACGATTGCATCAGCAACCATCACTGTCGCAAACACTAATACTGGCGCAGCGGTATTACGCACGACATGTTTGAGTAAAATATAAGTTCGACTTCCGCCGATGACTCGCTCTGCACGCACATAATCTTCTTCCCATTGAGAAACGACATTGGCACGCACAACACGAGCAAGCTGTGGCGTGTAAACAATGGCAATGGTAATGATAATAACAGGGGCTGAATTACCAAAAGTAGCCAGTAATACTGCTGCCAGTGCAATGCCGGGGAATGCCATTAATACGTCCATAGAACGCATAATCACTTCATTACCCAATTTTTGGGCTGTTGCCGCTGTTGCCCCTAAAATACTCCCGAAAACAATCGCACAGCCTACCGCACCGAGACCAATAAATAGTGAAGTTCTTGCCCCATAAACAATCCGAGAAAAGACATCTCGCCCTAAACGATCTGTCCCAAACCAATAATCCGCTTGTGGTGCTTGTATTGGGCGTAGTGTTTGTAATGGATCATAAGGTGCGACCAATGGGGCAAAAATCGCTACTAGCGCAACAAAGACTAAAAAAATTAAGGCGATTTTTGAACTTGTCGGTAAGGCTTTAAATCTTGCTCCGCCAGCAGCAAGACGTTCTGCTAATTCTTGACGAAACATTATAGACTCCGAATTTTAGGGTTAATCAAAACATAGAGAATATCCACAATGATATTCACCACGACAAAGGTAAAGGCAATAGTGAGCACCACCCCTTGTACTAAATTTAAATCATGGTTCACAATGCCATTAAAAATCAGTTTTCCCATACCTGGTAAGTCGAAAATTTGCTCGATTACCACTGCACCACCTAATAAATAGCCTACTCGTAAACCTAATACAGTAACTGGTGTAATTAAGGCATTACGCAATACATTGTGGCGAATCACGGTTGCATAAGGCACGCCGTTACCTATCGCTGTGCGAACATAGTCTTTATCCATCTCTTCCACCATAGTGGTACGTACGACACGAATTAAGGACGCACACACAGGAATTGCTAAGGCAAGAGAAGGTAATACCATTGAACGAAAATAACCATTTGGGCTTTCACTAAATGGAATAAAACCACCAGAAGGGAGCCAGTCCAGCTCTAAAGAGAACCATTGAATTAATAAAATACCTAGCCAAAAAGAGGGCGTTGCAACGGCTGCAACCGAGAGAAAACGAATAATTTGATCTGCTATTCGATCTCGATAAAGTGCAGCCGTTACACCTAAACTAAACGAGATCACCGCCGCAAGCAATACGCCAATAAAAGTCAGCTGTAAAGTGAGAGGGAATGCTTTGCCAATCATATCTACAATCGGTTGAGCGGGGGGCGTGGTCATACCAAAATCAAATTGCAATAAGTTGCCGATAAAACGAAAATACTGCACGATAATCGGATCATTTAAGCCGTGTTGTTCACGGTACAACGCTTTTGCCGCTTCACTGGCACTTTCGCCCAGAGCAATCGTGGCGGGATCTCCAGGGGTAAACTGCAATACGATAAATACAAGGGCGGTAACCCCTAACATCATCACCGGCAACGCCATTAAACGGCGCAATAATAAACGTAAGATAATTTCCATAAGTACTCCAGAAATCAACAAGCGGTCAGATTAGCGCAAAATTTTGCAAAATTTTGTTACGATCTGACCGCTTGAACTTCTCCTTATCGCGCAGAGATGATGCATTATTATCCTCTGCTGAATTATTCCCCTTTGCGGGTTATTTGCGGCTCACGCCTAAGAATGACATACCTGTGGTTGGTAAAGATTGGAAACCATCCAATACTTTATCATTCCAAGCTGTAGGTAGTTTACGATGAACAATTGGGTAAAGCGGAACTTCACGTGCAATGATATTAATCACTTTCGTCCAAGCTTCTTTAGCTTCCTCTTTCGATTCAGCACGCACTGCTGCATCAAGTAATTCTTGAACTTCAGCATATTCTGCAGTTTCTGCCCAGCCAAAGCGTTTTTTCGGCCATACATCACCACGATACCACCAGCTTAATAGTAAGTCTAAGTCGTTACCGAATACTGATGGATCCCCCGGTGCTATCACTACTTCATATGCGCCTTTATCTACGTGCGCACCATATAATGCCCCTGATTGCAGATGTTTAAGGGTCACTTTAACTCCAGGGATTGCATTCCAAGACTCAAGAATGAGCGGCGCACATTCTTTGATCCAAGAGTGATCGGTTGCCAATAACTCAAACTCTAATTTTTCAATACCAGCTTCTTTTAATAAGGCTGCCGCTTTTTCTTTGTCGTAATCGTATTGGCTTTCTGCTTTGACATAATCAGGGTGAGTATCTTGCACATAAGAACTTGCCGCTTTTGCATTACCAAGAAAAACGATATCAATCAGCTTCTGTGTATCCATACCATAATGTAAAGCTTGACGTACCTTAACATTATCAAATGGCGCTTTTTGACAATTAAACATTAAGAACATTAAACCAAAAGATTGAACCGAATCTACTACACCTTTACGTTTTAGGCGTTCCGCATCAAGATATGGCACACTTTCAATCGCTTGTACACGACCTGACTCCTGAGCCGTGACTCGGGCTGCATCATCAGAAAGTAAGAACCATGTCATTTTTTCTACGGTTGCAGGATAAATGCCATTATATTTATCAAATGCTTCAAAGACGATACGGTCATCTTTCACTGCAGAAATAAATTTATATGGACCTGTGCCGACTGGATGAGCGTCAAACGCTTGCTGACCTTTTGCCTCAATGAGTGCTTTTGGCACAATTTTGACGATAGTTAAGCGTTCTTTAAATAAAGCAAATGGATATTTGAGTTTAAACTCAACAACTTTGTCATCAATTGCTTTAACGCTTTCAATAAATGGAATAAATTGTGCAAAAAGCGAAGCCTGTGCAGGATCGAGTACACGCTCAAAAGAATAAACAACATCTTCCGTTGTTACCGCATTACCATTATGGAATATCGCCCCTTCACGCAGTTCAATACGCCAAGTAGTATCATCAATTTGTTCTGGCTCTTTTGCTGCCAGAGCAAGATATGGTTGACGTGTTGCTGGGTGTAAATCAACTAAACCTTCAAAAATATGTAAGTTAGCTGCTAAAGAGGAAGCGCCACTTGAAGTCAGAGGGTCAAACCCCGTAGAGATTGGGTAAGCAATCCCTGCTTCTATCGTTAAGCCTGCAACTGGTGCTGCAAAGGCATTTGGAGAAAATGTGCCTAATGTACCGCTAAAAGCGAAACCAGCACTAACCCCCGCCATTAGTTTCATAAAATGACGGCGAGATTCATTATGTTCGAAATGTTTAGTCATCATAGACTCCTTTGAGGTGTTGTAGTTTATTGTTCAATACAACTCAAACTGAACAATCGAATTTGAAGTGATTTAATCAAAAAGAAAACCCAAAATGGATTGAAATTATCATAGCACTAAGCAATACCAAGTCAATGATTTATCTCAATAACAAATTACATTTGTGATCTAGTTCACGAAATCAGAAAACGCCCTAAGTTTCATAGCCAGTATCATCTAAAGTAGGGCTATTTGCCCCTACTTTAGCCAATTCATCACAAATCTCATTTTCTCTATGTCCAGAATGCCCTTTCACCCATCGCCACTCAATTTGGTGGCGCTGAATTTCATTATCTAGCGCTATCCACAAATCCTGATTCTTCACTGGTGTTTTATTACTTGTTTTCCAATTGTTCTTTTTCCAATTAAAAATCCACTTTTGGATGCCATTTTGCATATATTGGCTATCACTATGCAAAATCACATTACAAGGCTCTTTTAACAATGAAAGAGCTTCAATTACTGCCCGTAGTTCCATTCGATTGTTTGTGGTCAAATAATAGCCTTTGCTTAAGGTTTTTTCAGTCTGTTTATAACGTAATAAAATACCTATACCACCTTTACCAGGATTACCTAAACAAGAACCATCTGTAAAAATTTCAACTGTCTTCATACTTCTAAAAAACAAACGTGAGTATGTTTACCCACGTTTTGTAAAATCTCTCTATTCTAGAGCACGCTCTAAGCTACGCTGTCCGTATAGTACCACAATTTTATTCCAAGCCACAAAGACATCTAGATTTCTCCTTAACACCTTGTTACAGATAGTAATAAGCACTACATTTATAATCTCGTTTAACACAAATGTCTATAAACATCATTAGAATAATGTGGATTATTAAAAGAAAAATTCACGTAATGAGAAAAGAAAAATAGTATTTAAATATAATGAATAAAGATATATTCTTTTGATATAAAAAAGAGAACTCATCGGAGCTCTCTTTTTAAACTAGAATTAGATTTCAAAATCTGATAAGGATTTACCTGCATCTAATGCGGCTTGTAATGCTTTGGGTGTACGACCTTGACCAGTCCAAGTTTTTTCATTGCCATTTTCATCAATGAATTTATATTTTGCTGGACGAGATTCGCGTTTTTTAGTGCTCATCTCTCCCCCGCCTAATAAGAAAGCTAATTCTTCAATAGAAAGACCGTCTTGAGCAAGTAATTCTTTATATTTATTTAAGCCTTCTAAACGTTTTGCATTCTCAAGCTCCTGCGCTTTCAATGCTTCACGTTTTTCTTCAATTACAATCGCTAATTTCTCAGCAATACCTTCTAATGTCTCCAACGTATTATCTCGAGCAAAAACACGTAAGCTACGAATATTGTTAAGTACTTTTAACATATCTGACATCTTAGTAATCTCCTATTATAAATTTAAAAGTCTATTTCAGTTATTCTGAAACACTAAATATATTAGCTTAATTATTTTCTGTGGTAAATAATTTAATTTTAAAATTTATCCTCTATTTTAATTTTCTTTCCAGAAAAATGCCATATTGCCAAATAGCCAAACATAATTTACAAGTTTCTATTGCAAAAATACCTATTTCAGGTAAGCTATCTACCGTCCTACAAATTGTAGAGGTGCGAATGCCATAAGTATTCCTTTAGAGCGGAAAGCGATGAAAAAGGCGGAAAGGGGTATTTGCCGAAATCGATTAAGCGTCATCTTAATCGGTTGGGGTCGTTACCGAAAGGAACGACACTGTCACAGCAACGCTGTGGAGTGCTACTGTTTAGGCTGGGTTTATTCATACCTCCCTTCCTTTTATACTCTTCTATTCGTATAAATTTATTCAGTAGATCTCTTTCTTTGTTTGACAAATCAATAACAAAAAACAATCTTAGAGGTTTTATGGAATTAGTAAATTATTCCACATCATTGTGGTCGGTTGTGCCTGCGTTACTTGCATTATTATTAGCAATTGTCACACGCAAGGTGCTTATCTCGCTGAGTCTCGGCATTCTTGCTGGTGCATTTATGCTCAATGCAGGCAATCCATTAGATGCGATAAGTTATCTCATCAAGAAAGTCATTGGCTTAGTTTATGATGATGGTATTGATTTTGATAACGTCAATATCGTTCTTTTCTTAATCTTACTCGGCATTTTAACAGCTTTATTGAGTATTTCGGGCAGTAATCAAGCCTTTGCGAATTGGGCAAGAAAACGAATTAAAGATAGACGAGGCGCAAAGCTAATGGCAGCATGTTTGGTATTCGTTACTTTTATTGACGATTACTTCCACAGCCTTGCTGTCGGTGCTATTGCGCGTCCTGTGACCGATAAATTTCACGTTTCTCGAGCGAAACTGGCTTATATTCTAGACTCAACTGCTGCGCCAATGTGTGTGATGATGCCTGTTTCTAGTTGGGGAGCTTATATTATTACTCTCATCGCAGGATTACTCACTACTTATGGCATTACAGGCTATACACCACTGGGCGCATTTATTGAAATGAGTTTAATGAATTTCTATGCGATCTTCTCTATCGTAATGGTATTCTTTGTCGCTTATTTTTCATTTGATTTAGGTTCAATGGCACGATTTGAGCAACAAGCATTACAGCAAGCACATCATGAAAATACTCAAAATGACGAAGTGCCTATCGGACGCATGCGTAATCTCGTATTACCTATGCTAACATTAATTGCCGCAACCGTTGCCATGATGCTCTATACTGGAGGACAAGCTTTAGCTTCTGATGACAAAGCTTTCTCTATTCTAGGTGCCTTTGAAAATACTACTGTTGGGATCTCATTAGTCGTTGGTGGGATAAGTGCTATTGTTGTAGCAACACTTTGCATTCTCTTAAGCATTGGCCCTAAAATCAGTGTTGTGGATTACTTCAAGTCTTACGTAATTGGCGTAAAATCTATGCTTGGCGCAATCACAATTCTCTTCTTTGCTTGGACTATCAATGGCATTGTAAAAGATATGCAGACAGGAACTTACCTTTCTACCTTAGTAGCTGGTACATTAAACCCTGCTTTCTTACCTGCAATCTTATTTGTGCTTGGGGCATTTATGGCATTCTCAACTGGCACAAGTTGGGGAACCTTTGGCATTATGTTACCAATTGCAGCAGCAATGGCAGCCAATGCAGAACCCGCACTACTGTTACCAAGCCTTTCGGCAGTAATGGCTGGAGCTGTATGCGGCGACCACTGTTCTCCAATTTCGGATACAACGATTCTGTCCTCAACGGGGGCTCAATGTAACCATATGGACCATGTTACTTCACAACTACCTTATGCATTGACTATCGCAACGGCAACTGTTGTTGGTTATCTAGTCCTTGGATTTACCCTTTCAGCGCCGCTTGCCTTTGTAGTAACAGCAGTGGTTTTAGCAGGATTAATCCTCATTTTTAAAGCTCGCAAAAAAGCAAGCGCTTAATTTTCTACTAAAAAATACAAAGCCAGATTAAGAAAACAATCTGGCTTTTAGCTTGGGTTATTAGTCATTCAAATTTGTTACTGACAGCCCCTAAAGATTCGCAACAATGTCCAACGCATCACTTAGCTTTTTCACACCAAGCACTTCCATCCCCTTAATTGATTTCTTTGGTATGTTTCCAGCAGGGACAATCGCGCGCTTAAATCCATGTTTTGCGGCTTCACTAATACGCTCTTGTCCACTTGGTACTGGGCGGATTTCACCTGCTAGCCCTACTTCACCAAAAACCACCAGATCATGAGGCAATGGTCGGTTACGAAAACTAGAAAGCAAGGCTAACAGCAGGGCTAAATCTGCACTAGTTTCAGTCACTTTTACTCCGCCAACGACATTGACAAACACATCTTGATCGGACATTTGTAAGCCACCATGGCGATGCAAAACAGCTAGTAATAGAGATAAACGGTTCTGCTCTAATCCCACTGCAACTCGGCGAGGATTGGCAAGCATAGAGTGATCAACTAATGCCTGAATTTCCACTAATAATGGACGTGTTCCTTCCCAAAGCACCATAACTGAACTGCCAGAAGTTTGCTCTTCACTTCGACTTAAGAAAATCGCTGAGGGATTTTTCACTTCACGTAAACCTTGCTCAGTCATAGCAAACACACCGAGTTCATTCACTGCACCAAAACGGTTCTTATGGCTACGCAAGGTTCTAAAGCGACTATCTGCCTCCCCTTCTAACAATAATGATGCATCAATGGCATGCTCTAACACTTTTGGACCAGCTAATGTGCCATCTTTCGTCACATGTCCAACCATAATAATCGCTACTTGACGGGTTTTCGCATAACGAGTTAAAAAAGAAGCACATTCTCGCACCTGTGCTACACTCCCTGGAGAAGATTGAATATCAGCAAGATGCATGACCTGAATAGAATCAATAACCATCAATTTGGGTTTTTCCTGATCTGCAAGATTACAAATATGCTCAACAGAGGTTTCTGAAAGCATCTTCAAATGCTCGGTTGGCAACCCCAAACGATTTGCTCGCATGGCAACCTGTTGTAATGATTCTTCACCTGTTACATAGAGTGTTGGCAATCTTGATGACAACCCACACATAACTTGGAGTAATAAAGTGCTTTTTCCTGCCCCGGGATGCCCGCCAATTAAAATTGCACTTCCAGGTACAATCCCTCCGCCTAATACTCGATCTAGTTCATTAAAGCCACTGCTAAACCTTGGTACTTCCTGCAAGCTGATCTCTGAAAGCGTTTGTACCTTACCAGAAGTTTGCCCCGCGTAGCCACTAAAGCGAGCACCTTTGCTTTCTTGTTTTGACGAAATTAACCGTACTTCACTAATCGTATTCCATGCTAAACAAGCACGACATTGCCCCATCCATTTTGAATACTCTTCGCCACAATCACTACATACATAAGCGGTTTTCGGTGCTTTTGCCATTCCTTTACTCCATCAAAAAATTTCGCAAATATTAACAAAATACTGTGTAAATGAACAGGGAACTTTCTATTTTTGGGATGGCGATCCCAAAAAGCATTTTTACTGTTCGCAATTTTTTGCCAATTTTGCAAACTATTAGTGCGTAAATTGTACGTTCAGCCAAAAGGATATGCTATGAAAATTTCTAACTTTCGCCCACTTCAAAAGGGCTTTACTTTAATTGAACTCATGATCGTGATTGCGATCATTGCAATTCTCGCTACTATCGCGATTCCATCTTATACCAACTATACTCAAAAAGCGGCTCTCTCTGAAATGTTACGTGCTTCTGCCTCTTACAAATCAGATGTGGAAATTTGTATTTATAACACAGGGGCTACTACCAACTGCTCCGCAGGATCAAATGGAATTCAAGCTGCGAAAACAGAGAGTAGTGATACAAAATATTTGAAATCAGTCTCTGTCACTAATGGCATTATTAATGTTGAAGGTAAAGGCAGCCTTGATGGATATAGCTATACCATGACACCTAAATTTGCTAACAACAATATTACTTGGTCAGTCAATTGCACTGGGGCAGACACAGGCTTATTCCCTGCTAATTTCTGTAGTTCGGAATAACACGACTTGAATCATACAAACAAGGGGGACTCCCCTTGTTATCACCAAGGAAAACCTATGTCTAAATACACCATCTGCGCACTCAACTCATCAACCCAGTTTGAAATCAGTGAACGACAATGGCAAAAAAACTGCGATGAAAAGCAACTACTACGCCGTTATCTTGCTATGCCTCTGCAGGAAAATGAGCAAAAAATCTGGCTGGCGCTTGATGATGAAAATAATCTAAATGCTTGTGAAATTTTTACTTTTCTCACGCATAAACAGGTTGAACCTGTATTAGTTGAAAGCGAGGAATTGAAATTTTTACTTAATCAGTTATCCCCTGAAAATGAGGTAGCAATAGACTTTGATGAATTTCAAACTCTACATATCGATGAGCAAACATTCTCTGACGGACTTGATTTTAATGATCCGATTATTCGCACTCTAGATAATCTATTTAAATTCTGTTTACAGAAAAATGCTTCTGATATTCACATTGAGCCCCATAAACAGCATTTAATGATTCGTCTGCGTATTGATGGTGTACTCCAACTTTATAAAACCTTACCCACCCATTTTTCAAGTCGTTTACTTTCTCGTCTGAAACTATTAGCCAAACTAGATATCAGTGAAAATCGTTTACCACAAGATGGACAGTTTAGCTTTACTACCGAACTGAATGAAATCTTAGATTTTCGTGTTTCTACCCTACCTGTGCAATATGGTGAAAAAATGGTTCTGCGCTTACAAAAAAATAAACCTACTCACTTGGATTTTCTCTCGCTCGGTTTTACCCAAGCGCAACAAGAGAAACTGCTCAATGCTTTAAAACAACCTCAAGGAATGATTCTAGTAACAGGTCCAACTGGGAGTGGAAAAAGTATTACGCTCTATAGTGCATTGAATTATTTAAACCAAAGCGATAAGCATATTCTTACTGCTGAAGATCCTATTGAAATTGAGATTGAAGGCTTAATTCAAACGCAAGTAAACCACGCTATTCAACTTGATTTTAGCCGGCTATTACGTACATTTCTCCGCCAAGATCCAGATATTATTATGCTGGGAGAAATTCGAGATGAAGAGAGCGCCGAAATTGCATTACGAGCAGCACAAACAGGCCATCTAGTGCTTTCTACTTTACATACAAATGATGCACCCTCAGCGATTGAACGCCTAAATCAACTCGGTATTAAAGACTATGAAATAAAAAATTCACTGTTATTAGTGATTGCTCAACGTTTGGTTCGCCTTATTTGCCCTAAATGCAAGGGCGAAGGTTGCCAAGAATGTTATCAAGGCTACAAAGGACGAATAGGCGTATTTCAACTTTTCTCTCGTGTTGCAGAACAGTTTGAAAAATCAACCGCTTGCTTAGACTATCCCACATTACAGGAAAGCGCAAAGCACAAATTAGCTGAAAATCTAACCGACTTGCATGAAATTGAACGGGTATTTGGCCATGTTTAACATTTATGAATTTCGTTGGCAAGCACGTGATCGTTTTGGGCAAAAACAATCTGGTAAACAGCTTGCTGAAAGCACGCAACAACTTGAGCAACGCTTGCAACAGCAGGGCTTCAGTCATATTCGCATTCAGCGGAATTTTGTTTTACCACAACAACCAAAATCAAGTGAAATTACACAATTCTTACAGCAATTTGCTCTGCTGACTAACGCAACTATTCCGCTAAAACTCAGCTTAACAATGCTGTTAGAAAACTGCCAAAACAGCAAAATATATTTGTGGCTAAGAGCTGTTATTCAGCAACTTGAAAATGGGTTCTCTCTTGCTCAATCCTTTGAAAATATGGGGAAATTTCTTACACAGCAAGAAATACAGCTCATTAAAATTGGCGAACAAAGTGGCGAGCTCAATAAGATTTTAAGCAATATCACACAAAATCGTCAACGTAGTGAACAACTCAATAAAAAACTCAAAAAAATTTTATTTTATCCCATCATGATCTTGTTCATTTCCATTAGCTTATCTGTACTTCTTCTATTATTTATCGTTCCTAAATTCGCAGAGCTTTATGATGCTAAAAACAGAGAGCTACCGTTAATGACAAAGATTCTCTTCTACTTGTCAGATTTTTTACAACACCACTTTATTGCACTACTCATTTCCATTATAAGTTTAAGCTTATTACTGTATTTTATTAGTAAAAAAACTCAAATTCTTACCCGCTTGAAAGCTCAGATTCTTTCTATTCTACCACTGTTTAAGCAAATCCATTTACAGGCTCGTTTAGTCTTTTTCTGCTACAATTGTGGATTAATGCTGCAAGCACACTTACGTCTTGACAGCGTACTTGATAGTTTTATCTCAGCCAAAAGCAACGATCCTATTTTATCCCCCGAACTTTCTAAAACATTAGCTCGCTTAAAGCAAGGCTATAGGCTCTCTGACTGCTTACCTGCCCATTTATTTCCAAATGAAGTATTACAAATGATAAAGGTAGGTGAACAAAGTGGGAAACTGGCCGAGATGTTATTACAAGTGAGTGAAATTTATCGCCAAAAATTAGAATATCAAATTGACTTACTTTCACAAATGCTAGAGCCGCTGTTAATGCTCGTGATAGGATTCATTGTCGGTACTATTTTAATCGGTTTATATCTACCTATTTTTGATATGGGAGCAATGATTGAATGATAATTCCCTTGAGTTTGCTTGCTGCATTCTGGTTTCAACGGGCGCTACACAGGTTCTATCGTCATTTAAATTACCAGATCTATAGCGATTTAAGTCAGCTATACCCACTGACTCTTAGCTTTGATAAATTTTTACAGCAGTCAAAAATTCAGCCGCTGCACCACTCAGCGGGGCACCTATTTTTCTTGCTCTGCCCTATTGCTTCACTCTGCTTATTCCACGCCCCAATACCATTACAGATCATTACACTATTATTGATCTATCTTGCTTTGCTTGACTATCATTATTCCCTCACTGATAGCCGCTATATCGGGTTAATTTTTTGGCTTGCATTCATTTATTTGCTCTTTTATACCCCTGAAAATTTACAGGAAAGCATACTCAATTTATTGATTACCTCTGCCTTTTTTATTGGATTTGCTGTGGTTACTCAGCTCATCTACCAAAAAGAAATGTTTGGCTTTGGCGATGTCATGTTATTGATTGCGATCGCACCATTGTTTAATTTTGAGCAAATGATTACGCTCATTTTAGGCGCATCTGTCGCAGGTTTAGGTTTTGCACTTGCCTATTTTTGCAAATTTAAATGCAAAATCGACCGCTTGCCCTTTATTCCATTTATCAGCCTTTCGACATTTTTCCTCTTTATTGTTAAACTCTAGAGTCTGTTGATAAGAAAACGGAACGTGCCATGACATACATTGTAGGTTTAACCGGTGGTATCGGCAGTGGTAAATCAACCATTGCTGACTATTTTGCCCAATTAGGCGTACCAATTATTGATGCAGATATTGTCGCGCGAGAAGTCGTAGAAAAAGGCTCGCCTCTTTTAACACAAATTGTCGAACATTTTGGCTCTCAGATCCTAACCACGCAGGGGGAGCTCGATCGCACAAAGTTACGACAAATTGTATTTCATAATGAAACTGAGAAACAATGGCTCAATAATCTGCTCCACCCCGCAATTCGCACTGAAATGCTACATCAGCTAGCACAGGTTCATTTCCCTTATGCAATTTGGGTTGTACCACTATTAATAGAAAATAATTTAACCGCGTACTGTGATCGTATTTTAGTGATCGATGTTCAGCCTGATATTCAACTAAAACGAGCGGTACAACGCGATAATAACCGCACCGAAACAATCAAAAATATCATTAAAGCACAAGTCAGCCGAGAAGAGCGTCTTGAACATGCCCATGATATTATTGAAAATAATCTGCCGATTGCGGATAACGCTAAAAAGCTGAAAGAACAAGTGAATGCACTGCACCAATATTATTTAGCGAAAGCTCAACATAAGGAATAACAATGAAAGTAAACTGCCCGACTTGTAAAGCCGAAGTAATTTGGTCTGAAGAGAGTAAATACCGTCCATTTTGCAGCGATCGCTGTCGTTTAATTGATTTAGGCGAATGGGCAAGCGAAAGCCGCAGTATCGCTGGTAGCTCTGATGATTTAATGACGGAAGATTTAGAATTCCAAATAAAATTGAAAGAGATGGAAAATCACAATTAAGCTGAAGAGCAGATAAAACAAATAAAGCCAAGAGAAAATCTTGGCTTTATATTTATTGCTTATTTTGCATCCGCAGCCGGTGCTGTTGGCATCAAACGTTGTTGTAACTGTAATTGAAGCTGTTGTAATTCTTGACCAGCTTTAATCAACACTTGGCTTTTTTCTTGAATCACCTGTTGTGCTTCAGCAGTTGGATTTGCCATCACTTTTACCGATTCAGTAATTAAATCATTAGATAGCGTTAAAGTTTCTTTCGTTTTTGCTTTGAATTGAGAAACTGCTTCACTTTTCACTTCTACAGCATCTAAGCTACTTAATACTTCTGCTACTTTAGTGGTAAATACTTTTAATGACTCTTCAATTTTGGCTTTGTCGCCTGTTGCAATAGTTTCTTGTAACGCGGCTTGCGACTCTGCTAAAGCGGCCTCTTGTGCTTGATTCCATTCCACGATTTTTTGAAAATCAGCAACTTCTTGTTGATCAACTGCTTGAGTAACTTGAGCTTGCGCTGCTTCAGCTTTTGGTGCTTCCGCAGTTTTTTCAGCTGGTTTATCACAAGCGGTTAAGAAAAGAGCAAATAATGCAGCTGCACTAATTTTGGTAAATTTGTTCATTTGAACAGTCCTTTATGAAGATAAATAAAAATAAGCCTTATTTTATCGCATAAGGCTCGCTAATTACTTCGCCTAAGACAGAGATTTAGACAATTTGTTCAACCTCTATACTTAAACGAGCAAAAAACACTCGGTTAAACACCAATAGCTTGTTCAATCAAGAATTTTTTCAACAAACTATTCTGATTTGTTGCAGACATGCCTATGCCTCGAACCAATTTTTTTAATGGATTATCACCACTGAATAACTGTTTAATTCCTTCCATTGCGGTAAGTAATTTTACTGCCTCAACCTTTCGCATTCGTTCAAATTGGCGTAAATGGCGATATTCACCGATATCATGACTAAGCTGCAAATGCACTTGAATTTCTTTCGCTAATAACATTGCATCCGCAAAACCCAAATTTACCCCTAAACCAGCCAATGGGTGAATAGTGTGTGCGGCATCGCCAACTAAAGCCACTCGAGAACGTGCAAAATCCCGCGCATAACGCGCTACAAGCGGATAAATTGCACGAGAACTTTGCAAAGAACAAAGTCCAAGACGATTATCAAAAGCAATACTTAACGCTTGATTAAATTGCATTTCATCACATTCTACAAGCTGTTTCGCTTTATTTGGTGGTAATGACCAAACAATAGAGCAGAGATTTTGATCGGGTAGTGGTAAAAAAGCCAAAATACTGTCTGGTGCAAAAATTTGTCGTGCTGTTTTTTCGTGTCTTTCAGCCGTTTGTACATTACATACCAAAGCAGAATGCTGATAATCGCGGCTGACTAGCGGAATTTTAGCTTGCTGGCGCACCCAAGAAGTTGCCCCATCCGCGCCAATCACTAATTTGGTCGATAACATTTCGCCATTTTCTAAAGTAAGAAAAGCGCCATTTTCACTAATCCCTAATGTTTTAGGTTGAGTTAAAATGATCTCAACATTGGCTTGCTGACTCACTTTTTGCCATAAAGCTGCTTGAATTTGATTATTCTCAATAATAAAACCGAGCTGATCCAACCCTAGCTGGCGAATTACGGGATCATGATTATCAAAACAGATTTTAGCAAAACTGTCCCTTTCCCATACCGACATTTTATCGTAAGCCGATAAACGCTCTTCAGGAATCAGTTGCCATGCGCCTATGACTTGTAACATTTGTTGGCTGGCACGATTAATGGCGCTCACACGGTTACTGATTTCTGCCTCATAAACCTGCGGTACATGCTGTTCAATAATCTTAATTTGGCAATCTGTTTTAGCCAGCAAACCTGCAACGGCAAGCCCGACCATTCCGCCACCAACAATCACAATATCTGCTGTTTTCATTTTAACTTTTCTTATTATGATGTTTCTCTAAACTGCGATGACGCACCTGTACTTTTTTATCGCGACTAGCAAAGTATTTGGCTATTTGCTCTGCAACAAAAACTGAACGATGTTTGCCACCAGTACAACCAATTGCAATCGTCAAATAACTACGATTATTTTTCTCTAAAGCAGGCAACCACATTTCTAAATAACTGCGAGTGTGGTAAATAAAATTATGCACCTCAGCATGTTGCTCAAGAAATGCGATAACAGGTTGATCAAGCCCTGTCATTGGACGTAATTCAACATCCCAATGTGGATTAGGTAAGAAACGCACATCAAATACATAATCCGCATCTGCCGGAACACCATATTTAAAGCCAAAAGATTCCACAATAATTTGGAGCACTTTTTCTGAAGAGCCTCGTAATAATTCACGCAGTTGTTCTGCCAGAGAGTGAGAAGAAAGATGTGTGGTATCAATAATATAATTTGCTTGTTGCACTAATGGTTCAAGCAAACGAGTTTCTAAATCAATCGCGCTTTCTAAAGATAAATCTTGACTAGAGAGAGGGTGTAAGCGACGAGAATCGCTATAGCGACGAATTAAGCTGTTTCGCTCACATTCTAAGAAGATAATTTTCGTTGAAATACACTGAGGTAAGCTATGTAAAATAGATTCAAACTCTCGTGCATTTTCTGGAAAATTACGAATATCTAAGCTAACCACTACCGATTTATCCGTTTTCATTGCATATTCGGTAAGCTGTGGTATTAACGGCAAAGGGATATTATCCACACAATAATATCCCACATCTTCTAATGCTCGTAAGGCAACTGATTTTCCAGATCCTGAACGGCCGCTAATAATAATGAGTTCCATCAGTTTTCACTCTCATTCTGTTGAATTTCACTACGATCTAAAATTTGCCAAATATCGTCCGCGCTTTCAGCCGCCCGTAGCTGTTTGAGCAATGCTTTATCACCGAGCAATTGCGCAATTTCTGGCAATTTATTTTTATATTCGCCACAACAATCTTCAGGAAAGAGTAACGCATAAATTAAATCAACATGTTTATTATCACTTGCCTCAAACTCTATCGGTTCTTCAAGTTTCAAAAAAACTGCCACAGGTTTTGGCAAACTCGCACAGCTATTTTCTGGTAGTTTTGCATGCGGTAAAGCAACCCCTTGATTGATCCCTGTTGAACCGAGCTTTTCCCGTTTAAATAGGTTCGTAAAGCAAGCCACTGGGCATAGATTTTGCCCTGTTTCACTATCTTGTTGCTGATTAAGATAATCCGCAACCACTTCACCCACTAGCTCTAACGCACGTTTTTTGCTGGAAACAGCCACGCCAAGCCGAATATTTTCCGGCGTTAAAAATTCCGTTAATTTCATTTGTATTAGAAGCAGTGCTTTTGCAAAAAAATTGCAAAAAATAACCGCTTGTTCTTAAAGTTTAAACTGATCGCCTAAATAAACGCGTTTTACATCAGCATTATCTAGTACCTGCTGTGGCGTACCACTCGCTATCATCTGCCCACTACCAACAATATAGGCACGCTCACACACATCTAGGGTTTCACGTACATTATGATCGGTAATCAAAACCCCTAATCCTCGTTCTTTTAGGTTCACAATAATCTTTTTAATATCGATCACAGAAATAGGATCAACCCCTGCAAAAGGCTCATCAAGCAGGATAAACTGAGGATTGGCCGCTAGTGCTCGTGCGATCTCAACGCGACGACGCTCACCGCCAGAAAGAGATTGCCCCAAGCTATCACGAATATGCTCAATATGAAATTCGCTAATCAGCTCGTCTGCCCGTGCCTTACGTTGCTGCTCATTCAGATCTTTACGGATTTGTAGCACCGCCATTAAGTTGTCATACACACTCAAACGACGAAAAATAGAGGCTTCTTGCGGTAAATAGCCGATACCTTGCTTAGCGCGATCATGCATTGGCAGGACACTAATATCTTGCTCATCAATACGAATTGTTCCGTGATCATGACGTACAAGCCCAACAACCATATAGAAAGAAGTTGTCTTCCCTGCCCCATTCGGACCAAGTAAACCGACAATTTCCCCCGCTTTGACATTAAAACTGACATCTTTAACCACTTGACGACCGCTATAACTTTTCGCCAAATGTTCTGCATAAAGCGTTGGCATACTTTCTACCTATTTTTTCTTACTTGTTTTACTATTCTGTAATTGTGTTGGATATAACACTGTTTTCACGCGTGTTTTCCCACTACTACTTGCTTTTAATTGCTGTTTTTTCACGTCATAAGTGATTTTTTCAGCTCGAATGGCACTGCTTTCTTGTCTTAACTCAGCATTACCACTCAGCACTAAAAATTCCGTCGCTAAATCATAATGCACTTTGTTACCTTTCCCACGTACCGGCTTACCATTATCCAAGGTTTGTTGGAATGTTACCGGAGAACCTGAAGCATCAATGACTTCTTTTTTGCCCTCTTGGCGTGTGATGGTTACTTTGGCGGCATTCACTTTAATTGAACCTTGTGTGATCACAACATTATCACTAAAAATAACGACATTGCTTTCCATATCAAGCGATTGACTACCAGACTCAATATTAATTGGCTGATCAGTATCCCCTTTCAACGCCAATGCAGCGCTACTCATGCCTAATAATGAGCAAAAGAGTACAGATTTCATTAATTTCATACTTTCATCTACCTTAATTTTTATGTTCAGTTCGCCCACTGTTATTTGGAATAACCGTTGGTTCAATATAGGTTTTAACATCTTGAAGTAAAGTTGCAGTCTGCTTTTTTAGGTTACCTGTCAAACCTTTCCCTGTTGAGCTAAAGCCCAATCCCGTTGATTTAACCACACTTTCTGAAAAAATATCTTGAGTCGTTAAATCAACCGTTACGGCATCAGTCTCTATTTGTTGTAAACGCGAACTTTTATCTAAGCTCTCTATTTTTACATTGCCACGCAAAAACAGCATTTTTTCTTTGGTAATTTCAGCACTATCTGCGCTAACCTTCCACTGTTTTAAGTGAGTCTCTTTACCAAAAAGCTCCAATAACGGTTTTAAAAACTCCGTACGTTCGTTACTTTCATAACGTTTGATTTCATCTGCGGATGCAAAGTACTGTGGTAAACCTTTATCATCATAAACCATGGTTTCCATTCGGTTACCAGTATATTCAGGTTCGCCATCTTTTTTAATTAACTGAGATAGCCCTGCTTGCTCATTTTCTTGATAAAGATAGTAAGCCCAACTCGCTAGCCCCAAGGTAATCAAAATTAAAAGTAAATTTAAACGTCTATTCATACTAGGGGATATCCCTAATTTGTAAGCTAAAAACAGCATGCGATCATAGCACAAATTATGCTGTGATTACGAAAATTCTAACTTTCCGCCGACTTTTTCGACGGCAATGCATTGATCTTAGAGGGTTCTAAGCTTGTTGGCTCAACACCGAACAATAAATAAAGCGCCATCCCTGCCCGCGCAAAAAATTCACGGATACGAACTTTATAATGTTCTGAAGGATATTCGGCAGCATAACAAATAGCATCAATGCCCTTTACTTTGGCAATAAATAATGCTCGTTCACAGTGGAATTGTTGCGAAATAATTGTAAAAGGTTCTAGCTCAAACACTTTAGCAGCACGAACGACAGAATCTAACGTGTTATACCCCGCATAATCTTGCTTAATATCTGCTTGCGGAATCCCCATTTTGACTAAATCCTGTGTCATCATTTTAGGCTCATTATAATATGGTGTCTTATTATCGCCACTCACTAACAAATAATGACTTTTTTGTGCTTCATATAAGTATTTTGCCGCTTGTAAGCGATATTTATAATAAAGATTGGGCGAACCGCTAAGATAAAATTTTGCCGTCCCGAGCACTACAGTATGCTCACGGTAAGGTAAATCTGTTAATTTCTTATATACCCTATCCCGCACTAAATAACTTGTTCCCACATCAATCACAATCAAGATGAGCAACATCAAGACAAGTAATAGCCCTGTTGCTTTGAGCACAAAGCTGACAAGGCTAGAACAAGATTGCTGCCTAGGATGGCATTGTGATATGTATTTCGAGTGCATAAATAAATCATAGATATAGAAAACTGGATAAGCATAACTAAGCTAAGTAAAATTGCAAGTAAAGAAATTTTAGCCGTTTATCATTCTAGACGTTTAGACTTCTAAAATTCCTTGACAAGCTACGCCATCACCGCTAAGTTACTCCGCATTATTTTAACAAGCGGTTATTTTCGCAGAAAATTTTGCAAACACAGGAACGGCAATGGCACAATCCCTGACACTTTTTCAAGACACCCCGTTGAAATTAGCTTTAGGCGGCGAGCTTTCACCTATTCAAGTAGCCTATCAGACTTACGGAACACTTAATCAGGATAAAAGTAATGTTGTACTACTCTGCCATGCATTAACAGGTGATGCCGAACCCTATTATGCACCACCTGCGGATAAAGGTTGGTGGCAGGATTTTATTGGCGCAGGTTTGGCATTCGACACCAATAAATACTTTTTTATTTGTTCAAATGTACTAGGTGGTTGTAAAGGTACTACAGGGCCCTCTTCTATTAATCCACAAACAGGCAAAGCTTATGGGAGTCAATTCCCAATTATTACAGTACAAGATATTGTTGCGGTACAAAAAGCGTTAATGGACAAACTTGGTATTCCTCATCTCCACGCAGTTGCCGGGGGATCTTTTGGCGGAATGCAAGCAACACAATGGGGCATCAGTTATCCGGAATTTGTCGATAATATTATCAACCTCTGCTCTTCTCTCACCCTCAGTGCAGAAGCTATTGGGTTTAACCATGTGATGCGTCAGGCTGTCATTAATGATCCCAATTTTAACCACGGTGATTATTATGATGGCACACCACCCAGCGATGGTTTAAAACTTGCCCGCATGCTCGGCATGCTCACCTATCGAACCAATGTTCAATTAGCCCGAGCTTTTGGTCGAGAAACAAAACAGCATGGTTTAATCTGGGGTGATCACTTCCAAGTGGAATCCTATTTAAGCTACCAAGGTGTAAAATTTTTAGATCGCTTTGATGCTAACTCCTACCTACGCTTATTAAGAGCCTTAGATTTATACGATCCTGCCTTAGGTTTTTCGAGTGAACAAGAAGCACTTTCTCGAATTAAAGCCCACTATACTTTAGTCGGAGTAACCAGTGATCAGCTCTTTAAACAGATTGATGTACAAAAAAGCTGCCAACGCTTAGAAAAGGCTGGTGTAGTTGTCGATTACTATGAATTCCATTCCGATTTCGGACATGATGCGTTCTTAGTGGATTACCCATTTTTTGAAGCTATGATTCGTAAAGGTCTAGGGAGCATTGAGGATTCAAACTAATTAGCACAGAGAAACGCCTAAGTTGCTTTTACTTTATTTGGCAAAATAGATTGAAAGAGCTCACGACTCTTTAAAGGTGTATTACCTAAAAAGCGTTTCAGCGCAATCCGTGTAAAGCGCTTAGCAGCTTGCTGCGTCTCTTTTTGAGAAAAATCCAGTTCGGAAAATGCCAATAATTCTTTCCCTAAAAAGGTGTGATTATTCTGTAAAAGCGAAGCGATAAAACCTTCATTTTCGTAGAATTGATAAGTCATTGTTGGCGAAATGGGGTCGCCCGTTGCAGCACAATTTGTAAAATTTAAGCCATAACCAACCGCTTGTAGCAGCTTAAATTCGAAGGTTCTTAAGGTAGGCTCAAGGCTGTCTGCATGACTTGCTAGATCAAGCATACATTTGAAATAGTCTTGGAAAAGTTCTGGATATGCTGTATGGTTTTCAAGAATACGAGATAAAAGCTCATTTACATAGAAACCACTATATAGTGCATGTGTATTCATTGGCAATGCTAAGGAAGCAGATTCTGCCTTGGTAAGGATCTTCAATTCCCCTTTACCTGTCCAGCGTAATAGCAAAGGCGTGAAAGGCTGTAGTACCGCCTTTAATGGCGAACGTGCTCGTCTAGCCCCTTTGGCTAACAACGTTATCCGCCCGTGCTCTTCAGTAAAAAAATCTACCAATAAGCTAGTTTCGCTATACTCTCGGCGATGTAATACGAAACCTCGCTGCCACTGTTCATGCATATGTATTCCTAGAAAAATAAACTTGTAAGCTAACTTACAAGTTTATTATCACTATTCATCAATATAACCCAAGCTTCTTAACGCCCGTTCATCATCAGCCCATCCCGCTTTGACTTTAACCCAAAGCTCTAAATGTACTTTGTTATCAAATAGACGTTCCATATCCGCACGGGCTTCAGTACCAATGGTTTTGATCTTCTGTCCTTTATTACCAATCACCATTTTTTTCTGCCCGTCACGTTCTACTAAAATCAAACCATTGATTTCATAAGTGCCACGTTCATTCACTTTGAATTGCTCAATTTCAACCGTTACTGAATATGGCAGTTCATCGCCCATAAAACGCATCAGTTTTTCACGGATAATTTCCGATGCCATAAAACGTTGTGAACGATCGGTAACGTATTCTTCAGGATAGTGGTGGATACCTTCACGTAAATTCTCACGCACTAACTTTTCCAAGATCTGCACATTATTCCCTTTTTGAGCCGAAATCGGCACAATATCTTGGAATGGGAATTTTTGGCTAAGCTCAGTGATGTGTGGCAACAATTCTTCTTTTTCTTTGATATTGTCCACTTTATTAATCGCCAACACGACAGGGGCTTTAGTAGAACGAAGTTTGTTTAATACCATTTCATCATCATCTGTCCATTTTGTGCCTTCAACCACGAAAATAACCATATCTACATCACCAATCGCGCTACTCGCAGCTCGGTTCATCAAACGGTTAATTGCACGTTTTTCTTCAATGTGTAGTCCGGGAGTATCCACATAAATTTCTTGGTATGCTCCTTCGGTTTTAATTCCTAAAATACGGTGGCGAGTAGTTTGTGCCTTACGGGAAGTGATGGAAATTTTCTGCCCTAAAATTTTATTGAGCAGGGTTGATTTGCCGACATTTGGTCTGCCGACAATGGCAATGAAGCCACAGTAGGTTTTGGTTGTCATTGTTGTTCTCTTTTTTATTCTGTTGAATTCTGTTATAAATATCTATATCGAGCGTTTTATTGTTACTTTCTTTACTCGCTACGCTCGCACTTCGTGCCATCGGCAAAGCCGATGTTCAAACGCAAAGCGTTTGTGGCGAAGCAAAGAAAAGTAACAAGGTAATATCGGAGTGAGATCTTAATTTTAGCGTTAAAACCTATTTTACCCCTAACTTCCCTATCACCTGCTCTGCCGCATTCTGTTCTGCTTTACGGCGGCTTGTCCCAACGCCCACAAATATCTCATCTAAATTCTGCACTTTACAGCTGACTTTAAACGTTTGATTGTGCGCCTCGCCTTTAATATCAATCACTTCATATTCTGGGAGTGGCATTTTTCTGCTCTGTAAAAACTCTTGCAGACGAGTTTTAGGATCTTTTTGCGCTTCGCCGGGTTGCATTTGAGCCAGCAGAGCCTTATACCATTCAATGGTTCGCTCCATCGCTTTATCCATGCCGCTATCAAGGAAAATCGCCGCAATGATCGCTTCAACGCAGTCAGAAAGAATCGATTCTCGGCGGTGTCCTCCGCTTTTCATTTCACCTGCACCTAATTTGAGATACTCGCCCAAATCAAATTGACGAGCAATGACAGCAAGCGTCTGCTCCTTCACTAATGCAGCTCGCATCCGGCTTAATTCCCCCTCATTCGATTTAGGAAATTTTTCAAATAAGGCTTTACCGATCGTAAAATTCAAAATGGAATCGCCTAGGAACTCTAAACGCTCATTATTTTTCGCAGCGGCACTACGGTGAGTTAAGGCTTGTTTTAGGTAATCCACATTGGCGAATTGATAGCCAATTTTTTTCTGTAATCGTTCTAATTGCATAAGTGTTATGTAAGGATTGGGGCGAATAATTATCCGCCCCTGTATTTATTATTTAATCATGGTAAACATTCTATTAAAGCGTAATCCCGTTGGGAATTCATTGGCTTTTTTATCTAAGCTTAACCAAATAAAAGTGGCTTTACCGACCATATTTTTCTCAGGAACAAAGCCCCAGAAACGGCTATCTTCACTATTATCACGGTTATCTCCCATCATAAAGTAATGCCCTTCAGGTACCACCCATTCACCTGCGTTCTGCCCTTCTTGTTTAAAGAAATAAGGCGCATAGTTGAATGCTTGTGGATTATTTAAAATCTGATGCGTTACGCTGCCTTGTTCAGTACGCTCTATTTGCATATCGCCATGATAGAAAAACTCAGGATTTGCTTTACCTTCACTATACTGGAAAGTAAGCACTTCGCCCGTATCACCTCGTGTCACTGTCAGTTCTTGGCTACGGAAATCATATTTCACCTTATCGCCACTTACACCTACAACTCTTTTAATGTAATCAATATGTGGTTGTTTTGGTGCTTTAAATACTGCCACATCACCGCGTTGCGGTTTGTCTATCGGAATAATGGTATTTTGAAAAATCGGATCTTTAATCCCATACGCATATTTTTCCACCACTAAAAAATCGCCCACACGCAAAGTTGGCTCCATTGAACCGCTTGGGATTTGAAATGGCTCAAAAATAAAAGAGCGAATAATCGTGATAATAAATAACACACCAAAAAGTGAAGCAAAAAATTCGCCGAGGGCTGAACGAGGTTGAATTTGAGCAATTTCTTCATCGTTTAACGCTCTGCCTAATTTTTTCTCCTCTCGGACAATTTTAGCTTTACGGCGCGGATCTGCACTAAATTTATAGAATGCCCAGAAACTACCACAAATAACGACTAAACCAACTAGAATAATCGAAATCGTATTTGGTAACTGCATGTCATCTAATACTTTCCAAATACCATAAAGCCCTGCAATAAAAATAATGGTTAAAAGATTGCCCATTTTTTCTCCTGAAATCATTGTAGGGGCGAATGACATTCACCCTATTCGTATTTAAATCTTGGGCGAATATAATTCGCCTCTACAAGCGGTTAATTTGAACGAAAAATTTGCAAAAAATTCAATTATTTTGACCGCTTGCGTTAGTCTTTCCCAACGTGCAAAATCGCTAAGAATGCTTCTTGTGGTACTTCCACGTTACCGAGCGATTTCATTCGTTTTTTACCTTCTTTCTGTTTCTGTAACAGTTTTTTCTTACGGCTTACGTCCCCACCATAACATTTCGCTAACACGTTTTTGCGAAGTTGTTTTACGGTTGAACGGGCAATGATTTGGTTGCCGATTGCCGCTTGGATTGCGATGTCAAATTGTTGGCGTGGAATTAGCTCTTTCATTTTTTCCACTAATTCACGACCACGATACATCGCATTCGCTCGGTGTACAATTAACGCAAGGGCATCTACACGATCACCGTTAATCATAATATCCACACGCACCATATCATCTGCTTGGAAACGTTTGAAACCGTAATCTAATGACGCATAACCTCGAGAGGTGGATTTCAAACGGTCAAAGAAGTCTAATACAACTTCACCCATTGGGATTTCGTAGGTTAAAGCCACTTGATTGCCGTGATACACCATATTGGTTTGCACCCCACGTTTTTCCACACAAAGGGTAATTACATTGCCCAAATACTCTTGTGGCACCAGCATATTACATTCTGCAATCGGTTCACGAATTTCCGCAATGTTACTGATTGGCGGTAATTTTGACGGGCTATCCACATAAACGATCTCGCCATTAGTTTGCACTACTTCGTAAATTACGGTTGGAGCGGTGGTAATTAAATCCAAGTCATATTCACGCTCTAAACGCTCTTGGATAATTTCCATGTGCAACAAACCTAAGAAGCCACAACGGAAACCAAAGCCGAGTGCGGTTGAGTTTTCTGGCTCATAGAAAAGTGAGGCATCGTTCAGGCTTAATTTACCTAAGGCATCACGGAAGGCTTCATAATCGTCCGATGAAATTGGGAATAATCCAGCGTAAACCTGTGGTTTAACCTTTTTAAAACCCGGTAACACTTCAGTCGCTGAATTGTGGTGATGGGTTAAGGTATCGCCCACTGGTGCACCTAAAATATCTTTAATCGCACAAACCACCCAACCTACTTCGCCTGTTTTCAGTTCAGTGGTATCCACTTGTTTCGGCGTGAAAATGCCAAGACGATCCACGTTGTAAGACTGCCCTGTGGACATCACTTTGATCTTATCGCCTTTTTTAATAACACCATTTTTCACACGCACAAGCGATACCACGCCTAAGTAGTTATCAAACCACGAGTCAATAATTAACGCTTGTAATGGTGCCTCAGGATCGCCTTCTGGTGCAGGAATTTTATGCACAATGTCTTCTAATACATCTTCAATCCCCACGCCTGTTTTTGCTGAACAACGCACCGCATCAATCGCATCAATCCCAACAATATCTTCAATCTCTTCGGCAACACGCTCAGGTTCTGCCGCTGGCAAGTCAATTTTGTTTAAAATTGGCACAACCTCTAAATCCATCTCAATAGCGGTATAGCAGTTGGCGAGTGTTTGAGCTTCTACGCCTTGCCCTGCGTCCACTACCAATAATGCTCCTTCACAAGCTGCCAAAGAACGGGAAACTTCGTAAGAGAAGTCCACGTGTCCCGGTGTGTCAATGAAATTAAGTTGATAGGTTTCACCATCTTTGGCTTTATAGTTAAGTGTTACACTTTGCGCTTTGATCGTAATCCCACGCTCTTTTTCCAAATCCATTGAATCTAGCACCTGCTCTTGCATTTCACGGTCGGATAAACCGCCACAGGTTTGAATTAAACGGTCAGAAAGGGTGGATTTGCCGTGGTCAATGTGGGCAATAATCGAAAAGTTACGAATGTTCTTCATGTTCATCGGGCAGAAATTGTCCTGTTTCAGTCGTTGTCGTTGTAAGAAAAAATAATCGGCGGATTTTACCTGAAATTGAGCCAAAAAGAAAAAGAAAGCGGTCTGTTTTCCGTAGAATTTTGCAAAAAATTCAAGAAAACAGACCGCTTACTCGCTATTTATCCGTTAGTGCTTAATCTCTACTTTTCCAAATTTCAGGATCAACACCACGTTTGATTAACTCTGGATGTACCGTCACATCAAATACAGGCTGTTCAACACCAGCTCGAACTTGTTTCATATAATCTTTTAAGATGACCCAAACAATTGGCGCAAGAATAATAATTGCCACCAAATTAATCATCGCCATCGATGCCATTACTGTATCCGCAAAATCCCACACAATACCGCCACTACGCACAGCACCGAAATATACAAAGAAAAGTACAACTAATCGGAATGCTAACACAAAACCTGGTTTATTGCGGATATAGCGGATATTGGTCTCTGCATAAGCATAGTTACCGATAATAGAGCTATAGCAGAAAAGCAATAATACAAACGCTAAGAAATGTAAGCCAAACTCACCTAAGTGGAATTCTAATGCTTTTTGCGTTAATGATACACCACGTAAGCTTTCGCCACCGTAATCATTTGACATTAAAATAATAATCGCAGTACAAGTACAGACTACGATAGTATCTACAAATACCCCAAGCATTTGGATTAAACCTTGGCTTGCTGGGTGTTTTGCATCCGAGGCTGCTGCAGAGTTTGGCGCCGACCCCATACCGGCTTCATTTGAGAATAAGCCTCGTTTAACACCAAGTAGCATTGCTTTAGAGAAAATTGCCCCAAACATACCGCCAGCCATCGCTGAGAAATCAAATGCATCGCGTACAATTAAGCTTAAAATTTCAGGCACTCGACCAATGTTCATCCCTAAAATTATTACCGCAATAATAAGGTAGAAAGACGCCATCGTTGGTACAATTTTTGAAGCAACTTGGCCGATACGTTTTACCCCACCAAAAATAATTAATGCGGTTAAAGCAACGAGTACGATACCAACATAATTCGCATTCCATCCCCAAGCATTGCTTGATGCTTCAACAATAGAATTTGCCTGCACAGCATTGAATGCAAAGCCAAAAGTAAAAATAAGTGTAGTCGCAAATGCCACAGCTAACCAGTGCGCTTTCAAACCTTTAGTAATATAGTAAGCTGGACCACCACGGAACATACCATCGGGATCTCGAATTTTAAATGCTTGGGCAAGAGAAGATTCAGCAAAAGCACTGCTCATTCCAATTAATGCAGTAATCCACATCCAGAAGACAGCACCCGGCCCACCAAGCGCGATTGCTGTGGCAACCCCACCGATATTACCAACCCCAACACGACTGGCAAGTCCCGTTGCAAAGGCTTGGAAAGGCGTCAATGCGCTACCATCCGAAGAACGGCCAGACCACATTTCACGCAAACTACGTGGAAGCAAACGCAGTTGCACTAAGCCCGTAGTCACCGTAAAAAATAAGCCTACGCCTAAAAGCGTAATAACGGTAATATCCCAAAGTGGACCATCTAGGGTGTTTACAACCCAAGTGAGGATGCTTTCAAAGAATGTAACAATACTCTCCATAAAAATCCTTATTAAAAATTAAACGAAGGCTGCCATTGTAATGATTTTTTAACATTTGAGAAGTTTTTTTAATTGTCTTTATAAAAAAAAATAATTGGGCGATTCGTGTATAAAAGTCTGGTAACACTCTCTTTCAAACATTTTTGCCCAAAATATCCTTTCCAAGCTATGTCATAAGCAACCCATCTTAGCGCTTGAATAATATACTGCTACTGCTATCTAATAAACTGCTATGGAATAATACGACACCTAACAAAATCAAGATCAGAGCTGCCAATAGTTTTAGCCCTAAAGCAAGATACTCACTTTCTGCAAACGACAAATACCACTTCCCAGCTTGGATCGCACGATTTCGTGCAAATAAAACTAAGCAAGCAAATAAGCTTAGTGTGAGCCCAGTCCCTAGCGCCATCGCTAATGCCGATAATACTCCCCAAGCGTAAAGATCAAGTGTATATGCCAGAAATAGCACCAAAATTGCGCCAGAACAAGGGCGCAAGCCAATACTCAAAATTAGCATGAATAACGATTTCCAATCTCTCGCTTGCTCAATTTCAGTGTGAGAAGGCAAATGGCGATGCCCACAACTACAATGTGCGGCATCCTGATGGCGACAACCTGAAACTTGAGTAGCAAGCGGGCGATTCTGCCCAGAAATTTGCAAAATTTTCGTAATTTTTAAGCGCTTGTTGCGTTTATCTTTAAGCAGTTTTCGCCCAACTTGATAAAGCCAGTATCCTCCAAAAGCGATCATCAGCAAAAAGCTACCACGTTCTATCCATTTTAAAGTGAGGTTAAGATATTGACGCGACAGCGTAAATAGCACCACCACAACTGTCACTAATGAAATCGCAACAATGCCTTGTGCTAACGCTGATAACAAGGTAATTTTAATTGCTTGTGGGAGCTTAGTTTGTTCAAAAGAGAGGTAGCCCGTTAAAATAAATTTACCGTGCCCTGGTCCAACGGCATGGAACACGCCATAAAGAAAGCTCACAACAATCAGGCTAAAACCTGCCTGAGTACTATTTGCCTGCAAACTTTTTAATGAGGAGGAAAGCTCGGAGTTAAATAATCGTTGCCATTCTGTCACCTTAAATAAAATTACCGGATAGAAATACCAAATAGTGCCAATTATGCCAAATAAGACAACGCCCCCTAATTGTTGCTTTATCTTCATTTGCATACAATACTCACTTTTTGAGCAAATTGCGCTCCCAACGATAAACTCTCTGATGGCAAATCTGGCATATCCTCTTTATCTAACTGCGAAGCATATAAACGCAGATCTTGATTAACTTTTGGCTCTTCCATGCTTACTTTACATAGATGTTGCTCGCTTGCGGTTACGTCTTTTGCACTTTCATAGGCCATGGAAAGGTAATAACTCGGTTCAAAAGTATAAAAACGGAAAGATTGCCCTTTCACCATTGGGGGGTCAGATAATGCCAACGTGAAACGGTAAACAATGCGGTTATCTTTGATTTCCATTGAAGACTTTTGTGGCTTTGCCTTGAATTTAATCGGCTGATTTTCTGCATTATAGAGCTCACTGAAATAGTGATTTTCAACCGCAGAAATATCCATTTCACGCGTGATTTTCTGTATTGCTTCTGCCTGATTTGCCGCCGATTTAATCTCATAAATCAATTCAGCAGAGGTAATTTCATCTAGCCACCATGTCAATTCAAAACCTTCTAATTTATCTTGATTAATCAACACCTTATTCTGCATGTCAAGAAAAGAATGCGGGTGAGCAACTAGTGAGGTAGAACACAAAAGGCCAAACAGAGAAAGGAATAATTTCTTCATCGTCATCTCCTGCAAGATACAAAAAAGCGAACAGAATTCTGTTCGCTGAAGAATAAGGTGAGTTGGTCGATAAGCCGGGTTCTGTCGTGGACAATCATTCCTCTAGGCTTGCATTTACACACAAGCTCAAGCAACCTACCCGAACTCTCGGCGGGCCACCGATTGAGTTCCTATTTGGTCTTGCTACGAGTGGAGTTTACCTAGCTGCCAAATGTTACCACTGGCACGGTGCGCTCTTACCGCACCCTTTCACCCTTACCAGCCAAAGCTGGCGGTCTGCTCTCTGTTGCACTAGTCGTAGGCTCGCGCCCCCCGGACGTTATCCGGCACTCTGCCCTATGTAGCCCGGACTTTCCTCTCGTCTATTTGTCCCACTAGGTCGCAAACTGTTTCGCAACAGGCGGTTTAGGGCTTCAATAGACCAGCGATTGTCTGACCAACTCAGGCGGGCGAGTATAAAGAGATTTGCAGATTTTTGCAAATTTTTGACCGCTTGAAACAAAAAATGCCCGATACAATCAGGCATTTTTCACAGAAATCGATTTACAGATAGAATTTCTCAACAAAATTTAATTTGTCATCCAGTTTTAACACTAACGGCTGACCTGTCGGAATTTCAAAATCCATAATATCCGCATCAGAAATACCGATAATGTGTTTTGCTAAAGCACGAAGTGAGTTGCCGTGTGCTGTAATTAAAACACGTTTACCTGACAATAGTGCTGGTGCAATTTGATCTTCCCAGAATGGTAAAACACGCTCAAGAGTAATTTTTAGGTTTTCTGCATTTGGAATTAAATCTTTTGGTAAATGCGCATAACGGCGATCATTATGAGCAGAATTTGGATCTTGTGGGTCTAAATCTGGTGGAGAAATATCATAAGAACGACGCCAAATATGCACTTGCTCATCGCCATATTGTTCTGCCGTCGCTTTTTTATCTAGGCCTTGTAACGCACCATAGTGACGCTCATTTAAACGCCAGTTTTTCACTTGCGGAATCCAAAGTTGGTTAGATTCTTCTAACACAATGTTACAAGTTTTAATTGCACGAGTTAATACTGAAGTAAATGCGATATCAAACTCATAACCAGCTTCCAACAATTTTTTACCCGCAGCTTTTGCTTCTTCCACACCGCGCTCAGTTAAATTGACATCACGCCAGCCAGTGAACAAATTTTTAGCATTCCATTCACTAAAACCATGACGGATAAGCACTAATTCCATAAGTTTCTCCTATAAGATAAAAGTTGATTTGAAAACTCGCCATTTATAGCAAATTTTTTTACGTAAAGAAATAAATAGCACCAAAAAGTTTGATGGAATTTGATTAAGTTAAAACTAACAGGAAATTTCTACTTGATTGGTCCCCCCTGCCGGACTTGAACCAGCGACCAAGCGATTATGAGTCGCCTGCTCTAACCACTGAGCTAAGGGGGGATTGGGAAATGAAAACGTGCTGATTATACTAGAAATCCATAAAAAAGCGAGTTTTTAAGATTTATCCGCTGAAATTTAATGCAAATCAAAGAGATACTGCTTTAATCTGCAAATAAACTGCCTGATTTTCAGCTAATCCTAATTCATCAAACGCCCATTGGCTAATACTTGCCCAAATTTCATATTCACCAACTTGGATAGCAAGATCTAAGCGGTCTATTTCTGCGGAAATTTTGCAAATTTTGCCGTATAAGATGTTACGAATAGAGGTTTGTTCAGGCTTTGTGAGTGTAAGAGAAATATCTCGACTATTCAGTGTAACACGCAATTTCTCGCCAGTCTGGTAATGTTGTGTCGCATTTAGCCAAAGACACTGCTCACCTAAACCAAGCCCCACAAGCTGATAATGTGCATTCTTTGCCACAATCGGTAATTCAAGCAGGTTTACGCGTTGCTTTTCTGGTTGCCACGAACTAAACACATCACTGCGCCAAACTTGCTCCGTGCGATCAAAAGCCACCATTTTTCCCTGTTCCAATAACAGTAAATAATCGGCTAGCCTTACCACTTCATCAAGACTATGGCTAACATATAAAATCGGGATCGCCACTTGACGAGCCAATATGCTTAAGTAGTCTAGCAACTCTTTCTTGCGAGGAAGATCGAGTGCCGATAACGGTTCATCCATCAGCAAAATATCCGGCTCACTTAATAATGCCCGTCCAATTGCCACACGCTGTTTTTCCCCTCCCGACAAGCTATTTGGAAAACGATCGAGCAAATGAGTAATGCCAAGCAGCTGTACAATTTGCAAAAATTTTGCAGAATTCGCCCGCTTGCAACCATATTTGAGATTTTTCTCCACCGAATAATGCGGAAATAAGCGATGTTCTTGAAATACATAACCGACATTGCGTTTTTCAGGCGGCAAGTTTATATTTTGCTTGCAATCAAACAAGGCTTGTCCATTCAAATAGATGCACCCAGAATCTGGTTTCGACAACCCTGCTACCAAATTAATTAAACTGGACTTCCCTGCACCGGAACGTCCAAAAATAGCAGTAACACCTTTGGGAGGTATTTGTACATTAATCTCTAAGCGAAGATCGCTCAGTTGCTGCTTTACATTGATACTTAACATTATTGATACTTCTTCTGCCGACTTGCCAACATTTCTGAGATAAACAATGCACCGAGTGAAATAAGAATCGCCACCGCGCAGAGTCTTGCGGCTGCGAGTTCGCCATCAGGGGTTTCAATAAAGGTATAGAGTGCGGCTGGAATGGTCTGTGTTTCATTAGGAATGTTGGAAACAAAGGTAATAGTTGCGCCAAATTCACCCAAAGAGCGGGCAAAGCCTAATACAGCACCTGCGATAATGCCTGAAAAAGAGAGGGGTAACGTAAGTGTAAAAAAGACTTTGAGTGGATTTGCACCAAGTGTGCGAGCCGCCTGTTCTAATTTGGGATCAACTGCTTCAAAAGCTTGACGAATGGAACGCACCATCAAAGGAAATGCCATTACCATTGAAGCGAGTACTGCTCCACGCCACGAAAAGCTAAACGAGAAACTAAACCACTGCCAAAGATATTGCCCAATTACGCCCTTTTTCGCCATGGAAATCAGCAATAAATAACCAATCACCACAGGGGGAAGCACCAGCGGTAAATGCACAATGCCATTCAGCAGATTTTTGCCCCAAAAATTTTTACGAGCTAAAATCCAAGCGACAAAAATCGCAAGGGGTAACGCAAATAATATCGCAACACTGGCGATTTTTAGGCTTAAATAGATTGCATTAAGTTCTTGAAATGAAAAATTAAACATTTTAAGTAGGGACGAACCGATGTATCCGCCCTGATATTCCAACATTTATTTGGGCAGACACATCGGTCTGCCCCTACATTTATTATTCTACCGTCTTAAACCCTGCTTTTTCAAACGTTTGTTTTGCCGTATCAGACGACAAATAATCTAAGAAACGTTTCGCTTCGGCTTTTTCACTGATTGTTGCCGCAGGATAGACCACTTTGCCATAACTTTCTTGTGGGAAAACAGCGACGGTTTTCACTTTATCTGATACTTTTGCATCAGTAGAATAAACAATACCTAATGGCAATTCACCTCGCTCAATATAGGCAAGCACTGCACGCACATCTTTTGCCTTAGATAAACGGCTTTCCACTTTATCCCACAGTTGCAAATGCTCTAATGCTTTTTTAGCATAACGCCCCACTGGCACATTATCATCACCCACTGCTAAATAAGTGCCTTTTAACACCTTGTCAAAATCAATATCAGCAATGCTCTCTGCTTGAAGCTGACTCTCACTTGGCGCAATCAACACCAATTCATTTTCCACTAAAATCTGAATGTTCTTGGTTTTTTCAGGCTGTTTTTCTGCAACATAATCCATCCATTTCTGATCGGCAGAAATAAAGAGATCCGCTGGCGCATCTTGTTCAATCTGTTTAGCAAGCGTGCTAGACCCTGCAAAAGAGAAAGTTAATTTATCTTCGGGATACGCTTTTTCATACTCTGCCCCAATTTGCTGTAATACATTGGTCATTGAAGCGGCAGCAAACACGGTGATATTTTCCGCTGATGCAGTTTGAGAAAAAGCAAAAAGTGAGCTAAGCACAAGGGCTGATAAAGTGTTTTTCATTGTATTTCTCCTTGATAATGAAATGTTATATAAAAAATTATATAACGATTACATTCAAAAAAGCGAGAATAATTTTCTCGCTTTTCATCACGCTATCGCATCTAGCCCTTTTTGTTGTATCAATGTCAATAATTTCAACGCTGTACCACTTGGTTTTTTCACGCCTCTTTTCCATTCTGAGACCAAATTTTTGCTGATATTTAAATAATTTGCAAAGACGGCTTGTGACGTTTGGCTATTTTTACGAATCGCTTTGATTTCATCGGGTGAAAGCGGTTTGACTTCGGTTAAACAAGATTTATCAAAGTATTGCATTGTTGCTTTATCCATTAAACCTGCTTCAAATAAATCCACAGCTGTGGAATGTATTGCTTCTGCAATTTCGCTTCTATATTTCATTTTAAATCTCCTCTAATTTTCCCATTTTAACGGAATAATTAAGTTTTTCTAAACTATACTCTGAAAAAGTCATCGCCAACTGTTTCAAATCTGCCAAATCCCTAGATGATACATTTTCCTGCTGATTTTTAGCAAAACCATACACAAAAAGTGATTACCATTGATTTTATATAAAATCAGTGTCCGATAACCACTCCCTTTTCGTGCAACTCGCTGTTTGATGACGTTACCACCCAAATTTGCGTCGATCAATCCTTGCTCAGCTCGCTCAACCGCTTCAATCAACATTTCATCATCAATATCATTTTTCTCAGCAAATTTCGCAAAATACTTTGTCTTAAAAATCCTCATGCTATACTCCTTAGCATTACAACTCACTTTGATATAAGGCATAACAGGCGAGTAAGCAAATACAATCATCAGCATCGATTTTTGCGATCTTGATCGAGAAAATAACATTTCACTTTTGCTTTTTTTAAATTTGCAAATTTTAGGTAAAAAATAACCGCTTGGGAAAGCGGTTATGATTAATAATAGTTTCCCTTAGCTGTCAAGCTAAGGGAACAGCATAGTACTATGCTGAAACCTGCTCATTTTTTATTCTTATCAAATCCTACTGTTATGCTACAATTTCACAAGTTAAAACTATCAAAAAATACGATGTCCACTGAAATTTTACTCACCATTAAACTCAACCAAGCCCTCTTTGCTGACCCAAAACGTATTGCGTTGCTAAACGAAATCAAACAGTGCGGTTCTATCAATCAAGCAGCAAAAAATTGCCAAATCAGCTATAAAAGTGCGTGGGATCATTTATCTTTGATGAATGAAATTAGCCCAAAACCGTTATTTGAACGCACAGCAGGGGGAAAAAATGGCGGAGGGACAGTATTAACTCGCTACGCTGAGCGGTTATTACAACTTTATGCTTTGTTAGAAGAGACTCAACAACGAGCCTTTGACATTCTGCAAGATGAACATATTCCGCTGGATAACTCACTTTTCGCCACTGCTAAATTTGCCTTAAAAAGCAGTGCTAGAAATCAGTTTTTTGGTACAGTTGAAACACTATATTCTCAAGAAAATAAATGTAATGTATTGGTAAAACTTGCAGAGTTTCCACAATATTTAACCGCTTGTATTACTGTTCAAAGTGCCGAACGGCTAGCGTTGGAAAGGGGGAAACCAGTAATGTTGATGATTAAAGCCCCTTGGTTAAAATTACATAGTAAACAACCAAAAGGTGAAAATGTGTTTCAAGTAAAAGTTATCTCAGTGGTAGATAAAGAGAAAAATCAAGATATTGCGCTAGATTGGGCCGGCATAACCTGTTTTGCAAGCGGGTCTCGTGAGCAGCTTTGGCAGCAAGGACAAGAAGTTTGGATCACCATTGATCCAGAACAGATTGTGCTATTAACGATTTAACAGGCTTTCCCTTATTTATACCATACAAAACAAGCAGTTGATTTGCATATTTCCTGAAAAATCAACCGCTTGCAGATTATTAACCATGCAAACTAGCCGCTTTCATCGTTTTCACAAATACGCCTAATTCGTTCAACAAATTCGCTTGGTTATCCAAATTTCGCTCAATAATTTTGACAATCGCCGAACCTGAAATTGCACCATCTGCACCTAACGCTAATGCCTGTTTTACTTGTTCGGGCTTGGCAATCCCAAAACCTTGCAAAATTGGAGCAGAATTTGACCGCTTGAGAGCCTCCACTAAATGATCTAAATTGGCAGAATGGCTTTGATTTTCCGCACTAGTTACACCCGCTCGAGAAACTAAGTAAGTATAGCCTTCGGTTAAATGTGCTACTTTTTCAATGGTCGCTTGATCAGCATTCGGTGGGCAGATAAACACCGGCGCAATACCGTATTTTTTCGCTATTGGTGCAAATTCATCAGCCAGTTCCACTGGTAGATCAGCGATTAACACTGCATCCACGCCATTTTCCGCACAACGTTGATAAAAGCGCTCTACGCCTGCGACAAAGACGAGATTTGCACAAAGCAGCAAGCTAATCGGGATTGCGGGATATTTCGCACGGATTTTGCCCAACATTTCAAAACAGCTGTCAGTGCTATATCCACCATCTAAGGCTCGTTTATTTGCCGCTTGGATGACAGGGCCGTCTAATAAGGGATCGGAAAATGGAAAACCAAGCTCTAACGCATCAGCCCCATTTTCCACTAGCGTATCAATAATTTGCAACGAGCGATCAAAATCAGGATCACAAAGAGTAACAAAGGGAACAAAAGCACCTTGATTTTGCGCTTTCAAATTGGCAAAACAGTGTTCAAAACGATTCATCATTCATTCCCCCCATTCAAAATTCTATCTACCGTAAAAATATCTTTATCGCCACGTCCTGAAAGATTCACCACTAACAGTTGCTCTTTCTCTGGGTGTTGAGCGATTAATTTCAATGCGTAAGCTAGTGCGTGTGAGCTTTCTAATGCAGGAATAATCCCTTCGTTTTTCGCTAACGCTTGGAAAGCGTCTAAGGCTTCTTGATCGGTAATCGAGACATAATCTGCTCGTCCGATTGCATTAAGATGAGCGTGTTGTGGCCCAACCGATGGGAAATCTAACCCTGCTGAAACGGAGTAAGATTCTTCAATTTGCCCATCTTTATCTTGCATAATTGGCGATTTCATACCGAAATAGATACCCGTCGTACCGTGTTTAAGCGGTGCACCGTGTTCACCTGTTTCAATGCCTTTGCCTGCTGGCTCAACACCAATCAACTTCACGCTTTCTTCTGCAATAAAATCGGCAAACATACCAATGGCATTAGAACCACCGCCCACCGCAGCAATGACCGCATCAGGCAAACGTCCTTCACGCTCTAACACTTGGCGTTTGGTCTCTTGCCCAATCATTTTTTGAAATTCTCGCACAATGGTTGGGAATGGGTGCGGGCCTGCGGCGGTGCCAAGCAAATAGTGGGTGGTCTCATAATTTGCCGCCCAATCACGCATCGCTTCACAACAAGCATCTTTCAGCGAGCAAGAGCCTTTTTCTACAGGAATGACTTCCGCCCCCATCAAACGCATACGAAATACATTTGGCGATTGACGTTCCACATCTTTCGCCCCCATATATACCACGCAAGGCATATCCAACATGGCACACGCTAATGCAGTTGCCACACCGTGTTGCCCTGCCCCCGTTTCCGCAATAATGCGGGTTTTGCCCATACGTTTTGCCAACAAAATCTGCCCTAAAACTTGATTGGTTTTATGCGCACCACCGTGCAACAAATCTTCACGCTTTAAATAGAGCTTGGTATTACTGCCTTTGGTAAGATTGCGACAAAGGGTGAGTGCTGTTGGACGACCTGCATAGTTTTTCAAAAGATCGGCAAATTCCGCCTGAAAATCCGGATCGTTTTGTGCTTCCACAAAAGCTTTTTCTAGCTCTTTTAGCACAGGGACAAGAATTTCGGGAACGTACATTCCACCAAATTCACCAAAATAAGGGTTGAGAAGTGTGTTCATAGTCGCTTCCTGTTAGAAATGAGTAATGAGAGTGTACTACTAAACTAGTACAAAAGCAAAGGGGAATTTTTAAGGAAAACACGAAACAAAAAACTGGAAGCTAGCTTCCAGTTTTTCGCTTATTCTCTATTTTACTTCCCGAATCATAATTTCAGACGGGATAACGCTGCCTTGCCAATAAAGTTCTGCTGCGACTTTAGCACCTAACTCAAGATAAGCTTGGCTGATTTCGTGATCTGGTGCTGCTACCATTGTTGGCATACCATTATCTAAATCTTCACGCAAACGAATATGCAACGGCATTTGCCCTAGCACTTGTGTGCCATAACGCTGTGCGACTTTTTCTGCTCCGCCTGTACCAAAAATATGTTCGTGATGACCGCAGTTTGCACAGATATGCACGCTCATATTCTCAATAATACCTAATACTGGCACTGACACTTTTTGGAACATAGAGATGCCTTTAATTGCATCAAGTAGAGCGATATCCTGTGGTGTGGTAACAACAACGGCACCGGTGACAGGAATTTGCTGTGAGAGAGTAAGTTGAATATCACCCGTGCCAGGAGGCATATCGATCACTAAATAATCGAGCTCATTCCACCATGTTTCTTGTAATAACTGACTTAACGCACTGCTTGCCATCGGCCCTCGCCAAATGGTGGCATTATCTGGCTCCATTAGATAACCAATTGAATTAGATTGTAAGCCATGCGCAATAATTGGCGTAATATGTTGATTATCTGGCGAAGTTGGACGTTGATCTGCAGCGCCTAACATATGTGGAATTGATGGGCCATAAATATCTGCATCTAAAATCCCCACTTTTGCTCCTTGAGCTTGCAAGGCAAGAGCAAGATTGACAGACGTTGTTGACTTCCCTACCCCACCTTTGCCAGAGGTGACCGCAATGATATTTTTTACGCCATTTACGGCCGGATGATTATTAGCACGTTTTAAAGTCGCGATTTGGTAATTTAATACCCATTTTACACCGCTTGCACCACAGCTTGCTTTCAACTTCTCTTCCGTTGCAGCTTTTAATGCGGCAAACCCACTATTCCATGCAAATGGCATGGTTAATTCAATTCGTAAAGTCTCCCCACCTAATTCAGCCTTTTTAAATGCGTTTAAGGTAATTAAATCTTTGTGTAATGTTGGGTGGCTAAATGCTTGTAAAATCCCTTTGATTTCAACAATATGTTGTTCTGTCAGTAAGTTCATTACTCGTCCTTTGTTTGTCTAGATAAATCTTTGCTATAGACCACACCACTATCGTTATTTTTATGAATGCCGATAATGCTTGGATTTAGCGCTATTTTACGTTGATATTGGAAAAGTGGCAAAATCGCCACATCCTCGTTAATCTGCTGAACAATTTTCATTATTCTTTCATCACGCTGTTCTTGTGTCAAAGGGCGTGACTGTAATTCATCTAGCCATGAATCCACTTTTTCATTGCCATAACCACTATGATTATCCATGCTTTGAGAATGAAATTGCGCTAAGAAAACCAATGGGTCTGTATAAGCTGCACAAATTTCCCTTGGCATAATCTGGAAATTCTGCTGCTGGTGCAGCTCCTCTAATTCGGCAAAATCCATGGCTTGTAAGCGAATGCGAAAGAGATCTGACTGGGTCAACTGGCGCACAAAACGATTCGCAACCAATTGCTGTAACTCATCTTTTCCAAAAGTGAGTGTAAAAGGTGGGAGGTTAGTATAATCTAACTCCGTTTGCGCCAAAATAGATTCTGCACTGCCAGTAAAAGGCAGATGATCCTGTCCTTCCAACATTGTCGTAGGCAAAATCGAATGTAGCGGAATACCAAGCCCCTTGCCAATTTCAGGTGTAACAAGCATTGAGCGAATTGCTTGTCTGACACTTTTCTGCCCAATGACTGGATCACTAAAGTTAAATTCATAAAAATAGCTACACAGTCTTGGTAGTCTAAATGCCTCATTCGGATAATCTATGGGCGGGTTTTCAACTAAATCAAATCCTTGCAAACTCTGCTTTTCACCTACTCGTTGATAGATCACATGCTGAAATGCCGTATGTGTTTCTCTCGCTTGCAATGTAACACGCTGTTTTTCAATACCTTCCAACACATAAGCGCCATTTGAAATGAGCTCGTTTTCTGGCTTTTGCCCTTTATAACTTGGCAATAGTGCCACATGAGCCAACATAGCTGGCAATTGAAAATTAGGCTCTTCCAGCTCAATTTGTAATGTATTATAGCTTAATGCTCTCACACCTAATTCAAAAAGTGGCATTTCTTTGGTAAGAATTTCCTTAGCATTATCAATGTGCATATCAACCAGATAATTAGCCCAAGGCGATGCAGATTGTGGATCTAATAAGCGCTGCCAACTCGCCACGAAATCATCTGCACTGACTACTTCACCATTTGACCAAACGGCATTATCATCTAGTATAAACAGCCATGTTTTCCCATCTTCGCTAAAACTATGTCGAGCTACGGCGGGAATAACATTGCCATATTGATCAAAGGCAGTCAGTCCGACAAATAAATCTCGAACTAACGCACTTTCTGCTACATTGGTCACAAAATGCGGATCAAGCTGTAACGTACTATTCAATAATGCACGACTTAGTAATGTATCGCTTCTTTCTGGAGGTGGAATAAGTTCTAACGGTTCTGGCTTTTCACAGCTTGCTAATAACCCCACAGTTAAGCAGAGGCAAGCGCTCCGTTTTGCACAATATTTTGCAAAATGGAGCGCTTGTAGCCCAAAAGCCTTCCCAATGTTCATTAACTTACCGCCGTTAATCCCGGAAAAAGATTGCTTAAACCGGCAACAATAATTTCAATACCGAGTGACATCAAAATCAACCCCATAATACGAGTAACAACATTTGAACCTGTCCGCCCTAATTTTTTCACCAAAGGCGCAGAAAAACGAAACAGCACATAACAGATTAACGCAAATAGCACAATTGCCACACTAAAGCCGACAAAATCGACCCAATTATGGTAGAGGGTTCCCCACACAATCGTTGAACCAATCGCCCCTGGCCCCGCCATAATTGGCATAGCCAATGGCACAACCGCAATATTTTCATATTCAGTCAGATCTGCTTTCTGCTCTTCTTTATTTTGCTTATGCTCACCCAGCTTACCGCTGATCATCGTCATCGCAATACTCACAATCAAAATCCCGCCTGCCACACGGAAAGAATCAAGTGAAATACTAAAAGCATCCAGAATGATTTTGCCGAAATAAAGGCTAACTAAAAGAATGACCGCAATTGAAATAGAAGTAATTAAATTGGTACGGTTGCGCTCAGTCTCATATTGATGAGCCGTCATACTAAAGAAGATCGGCAATGTCCCAAAAGGATTAACAATTGCAAACAATCCGATAAAAAATTGTAAATAGATAGCGAAGTTTAAAATATCCACAGCGTGATCTCGTTGAGAAATTTGGGAGCATTATAATTCAGGAAAGTAAATTTTTTTACTGTAAAAACCAAAATAAGCGTATAATCCCAAACATTTCGTTCCGCTTGTGCGCATTTGAATTTACAAAGAGATTTATTCTTAGCCTAAAATGAAGATTCTTCGCTCTAAAAATTCAAATCAAGCAAAGAAAAGCCGCAAAGTCGGGACGCCTTTCTTTTGGTTACTTTCTTTATTCACTACGCCCATACTGCGTGCTCTCGGTAAAACTAATTTCAAACGCAAGCATTTGTGACGAAGCTAAGTACAGTAACAACTCTTAATCAACTATCGATTCTCTGTTTTTCAAAACATAAAAAGGACACTAATGCGTTTAGATAAATTTATTGCAGAAAATACCGGCTTAACTCGCTCACAAGCGGCCAAAGAGCTTAAAGCAGGTTTAATCACCGTAAACGGTGAAATCGTTAAAGCTGGTGCGATTAAAATTAGCCAACAGGATGAAATTTACTACGATGGCGAGCGCCTAGAATGGGTTGAAACCGGACAGTATTTTATGCTGAATAAGCCACAAGGCTGCGTTTGTTCCCACGATGATGGCGATTATCCGACTGTCTTCCAATTCTTTGATTACCCTCTCAGCAGCCGTTTGCACACCGCAGGACGCTTAGATGTAGATACCACAGGTTTAGTACTTTTAACTGATGATGGTAAATGGTCGCACCGGATCACTTCCCCAAAACACCATTGTGAAAAAACCTATTTAGTCACTCTTGCTGATCCTATCGAAGATTTTTATGCCCCAAAATTACGTGAGGGTATTCTCTTGCGCGGCGAAAAAACGCCAACACTACCAGCAGAAATGGAAATTTTAGACGACTATAATCTCAATCTCACGATTTCTGAAGGACGTTATCATCAAGTAAAACGCATGTTTGCCGCATTAGGCAATAAAGTTGTGGCTCTACACCGCTGGCGGATTGGTGAGATTATTTTAGATGAAACACTCGAAGAAGGTGAATTTCGTGCATTGAATAAACAAGAAATCGGAGGTTTTTAATGAATGTAGCTAAACGAGAACATCTCTGTTTTGTGATCATTATGGGAATGCTAGCAATGCTCCCTCCCCTTGCGATCGATATGTATCTTCCTTCCTTTATTGATATTGCTCAAGACCTGAAGGTTTCACAAGAAAGCGTACAAGCCACTCTTGCCGTATTTACCATTGGTTTTGCAGGCGGACAACTGTTCTGGGGACCAGTAGCTGATAGTTTTGGGCGTAAACCGATTATTTTACTCGGTTTAGTTGGTTCAGCCATTGCAGCCCTGTTTCTCACCCATGTTGAAAATATCCAAAATTTCTATCTGTGGCGTTTGATCCAAGGTTTATGTGGTGCAGCACCTGCTGTAGTATTAGGCGCATTAGTGCGTGACTTATTTGAGCGCAATCGCTTTGCACAGATGATGTCTGTCATCATGATTATTTCAATGATCGCCCCACTGCTTGCCCCCATTCTTGGCGGCTACCTAGCAAAATGGTTTCACTGGCACTCAATTTTTTATGCTTTAATGCTGATGGGGGGGCTTTGTGCACTCTTGATCGGTTTTAAAATCCCTGAAACCTTAGTAAAAGAAAAACGCCAACCACTAAATTTCAGTAATATCATCAAAAATTTTGTTGCCTTAATTTCCCACAAACCAACTCTAGGCTATGTACTAGTTGGCGGTTTATCCTTTGCTGGCATGTTCTGCTTTTTAACCTCAGGCTCACTGGTTTACATCGGTATTTATGGGGTTTCACCTGAACATTTCGGTTACTTCTTTATTATGAATATTGCAGTAATGATGGTGATGACAGTGATCAACGGCAAACTCGTGGTCAAAGTTGGCTCAGAGAAAATGCTACGAGTTGGTTTGGTGATTCAATTTACTGCAGGCCTCTGGCTTGCTATTTCAGCGACATTTCAATTTGGCTTCTGGTCAATGGCATTCGGCGTTCCTTTCTTTGTCGGGGTGCTTTCTACCATTGGTAGTAATGCTACTGCCGCGATTTTAGATCGCTATCCACAAATGGCTGGCACTGCAAATGCCGTCGCAGGCACGGCACGTTTTGGGCTTGGCTCAATTATTGGTGGTTTGCTTTCTATGGTTACTCTCACCTCTGAACGCCCAATGCTTTATGCGATGGCTCTCTGTACCTTTAGTTGTTTTGCGGCATACTATTTCTTATGTTGTCGAAATAAAGCACAGTAATTTGATAGGATTTACCTTTTAATTCAAACATAATCAATTTGCCGTAAATATAGAAAAGCTCTGTAAATCAGAATATTCACTGAATATCACGCTAAAAAAGCAAACAGCTACCATATTTTTCACTGCACAATACTCAAAATCGGCTATTTATTGCTTTTCAAACAGAATAAAAATCCTATTTTTGCCCTAAAAATAGCGTTTTACATTCATATTGATAGACGTTATATTCCAAACCATTCACAAGCGGTTGAATTTTGCAAAAAATTTGCAAATTTTCACCGCTTGCCATTTTTAGATTAGAGTTGGAAGCGTGACTATGAAAAAGACCTTATACGAAAAATTGTTTGATGCCCATATTGTCCATGAGGCTGCGGGTGAAACACCATTGCTTTATATTAACCGCCATTTGGTGCACGAAGTGACTTCTCCACAGGCTTTTGATGGCTTACGTGCAATGAATCGTGAAGTACGCCAACCAAGCAAAACCGTTGCAACGATGGATCATAACGTGCCTACAGATAGCCGTGATATTGGCGGTTCGGGTGAAATGGGGCGTATTCAGATGGTGGAACTTGCCAAAAATACCGACCAATTCGGGGTAAAACTGTTCGATATTAATAATATCAATCAAGGTATCGTACATGTAATGGGGCCAGAGCAAGGCTTAACGTTACCGGGTATGACCATTGTTTGTGGCGACTCTCACACCGCAACGCACGGGGCTTTTGGTGCATTGGCATTTGGTATCGGTACATCAGAAGTTGAACACGTGCTTGCCACTCAAACTGTAAAACAAGCCCGTGCGAAAAAAATGAAAATTGAAGTGCGCGGTAAAGTACGTGAAGGTATCACCGCAAAAGACATTGTATTAGCCATTATCGGTAAAACGACAATGGCTGGTGGTACGGGACACGTTGTTGAATTCTGTGGTGAAGCGATTCGTGATCTTTCTATGGAAGGTCGTATGACCGTGTGTAATATGGCAATTGAATTAGGGGCGAAATCTGGTTTAATTGCACCTGATGAAACCACTTTTGCTTACTTAAAAGACAAGCCAAGTGCCCCTAAAGGCAAAGATTGGGACGATGCGGTTGCCTATTGGAAAACCCTTCACACCGATGAAGGTGCGGAATTTGATACAGTAGTAACCTTAGAAGCGGCAGAAATTGAACCTCAAGTGACATGGGGAACCAATCCAGGGCAAGTGATCGGTGTCAATGAAAACATTCCAAACCCAGCAGAAATGAGTGATCCAATCACTCGCCAAGCAGCAGAAAAAGCGCTAGCTTACATGGGATTAGAACAGGGTATTAAATTAACCGATGTTTCTGTAGATAAAGTCTTCATCGGCTCTTGTACCAACTCTCGTATCGAAGACTTACGAGCTGCTGCGGCGGTGGCCAAAGGGCGTAAAGTAGCAGCAAATGTTCAAGCGCTTGTCGTTCCGGGGTCAGGACTTGTACGTGAACAAGCTGAAAAAGAAGGCTTAGATAAAATCTTTATTGAAGCAGGCTTTGAGTGGCGCCAGCCTGGATGTTCAATGTGTTTGGCAATGAATAATGACCGCCTCCAACCTGGAGAACGTTGTGCATCAACCTCTAACCGTAACTTTGAAGGTCGCCAAGGTCGTGGTGGTCGCACTCACTTAGTCAGCCCAGCGATGGCGGCAGCAGCGGCAGTATTCGGCAAATTCGTTGATATTCGAGATGTAGAATTACACTAAATGCTACGTTCCCACATGTAGGGACGCAATCGTTGTGTTCGTGGGCGTATGTAATACGCCCCGAGCAATCCGTACCAAATTAAGGAAAAATAACATGGCAAGAGAATTTAAACAACACACTGGCTTAGCCGTACCACTTGATGTATCGCATGTAGATACTGATGCAATTATTCCAAAACAATTCTTACAAAAAGTGACTCGAGTTGGTTTTGGGGCTCATCTATTCCACGACTGGCGTTTTTTAGATGATGAAGGCACACAGCCCGATCCCTCATTTGTACTCAACTTTCCACGTTACCAAGGTGCGAGTATTTTACTGGCTCGTGAGAATTTTGGCTGTGGCTCTTCCCGTGAACATGCACCTTGGGCATTAGATGATTATGGTATTCGTGTCATTATTGCCCCAAGTTTTGCCGATATTTTCTACGGCAATGCCCTAAATAATCAAATGCTTCCTGTGCGTTTGACAGAAGAAGAGGTGGATGAACTTTTCAAATATGTTAGTGCAAATGAAGGAGCAAAAATTACTGTTGATTTAGAAAAACAAACGGTGGAAGCCAATGGCAAATCCTACTCATTTGATATTGATGAATTCCGCCGCCACTGTTTATTAAATGGTTTGGATAATATCGGCTTAACGCTTCAACATGAAGCCAAGATTGCTGATTATGAAAGTAGAATCCCTGCATTCTTACGCTAACAAGCGGTCAAAATAAAACAGAAAAATGCAAAATGCCTATCAAATGATAGGCATTTTTGATACTACACGCCTTTGGCAACCGCAAGTGGTGAGAAAGTTTGAGCCACTGGCATCACTTCAATCCGATTGATATTGACGTGTGACGGTTGTTGGTTAAGCCACAATACAATATCGGCAATATCCTGCGGCTGTACCGATTGCACGTTTTCATAAACTTTAGCGGCTTTTTCGTCATCGCCTTTAAAACGTACATTTGAAAATTCTGTACCGCCACATAACCCCGGCTCAACATTCGTTACTCGCACTTTTGTCCCTGCCAAATCTGCACGCAAATTCAGGCTAAACTGTTTTACAAAGGCTTTAGTACCACCATAAACATTACCACCAGGGTAAGCATAACTCCCTGCGATAGAGCCTAAATTGATAATATGCCCGCTGTTGGCAGCAACCATTTCAGGTAAAACTAAACGCGTAACAGTAACTAACCCTTTGATATTGGTATCGATCATCTGATACCAATCAGCAAGATTGGTTTTATGTGCAGGTTCTAGGCCCAGCGCCAATCCTGCATTATTAACAAGCAAATCAATTTGCTGCCAACCTGCTGGGCGATTATTTAACGCTTTTTCTGTTTGTTCAACATTCGACACATCAAACGCCAATGGCAAGAATTGCTCACCAAATTCAGCCTGCAATTTGGCTAAGCGCTCCGCCCTTCTGCCTGTACCGATTACTTTATAACCAGCTTGGATTAAGGTTTTACAAATTGCCAAGCCAAAACCAGCAGTTGCCCCTGTTACTAATGCGGTTTTCATACTTTTCTCCTATATTTCATCAATCACAAACTCAAACCAATCGATCACATCTTTTTCGTGAATGCCATTCGGAATGAGCATACCTGCTGTTTTTACTGAATGAGCATCTTTTGAGATCAGTGGATGCCAATCAGGTAAGGGTTTGCCTTCATAGAGTAAGCGATAAGCACAGGTTTGTGGCAACCAGCCGAAATCAGGCAAATTCTTTTTGGTTAATTTCGTACAATCACATTCAATTTTGAAGCGATTAGGATAATTAGTACATTTGCCTGTTTCTACATCTAAAAGATTGCAAGCTACCCGAGTGTAATACAACCGCTCTCGTTTGCCTCGACCTTGAATATATTTGCGATAGCAACATTTTCCGCAGCCATCACATAAGGCTTCCCACTCCGTTTCATTCATTTCAAGCAACGATTTTTTCTGCCAGAAATTGGGCTCAAGCGGTAGATTTTGTGAATTTTTTTGCAACATTATTGCACCACAACTGCTGTGCCTGTTGCTGCCACCACAAACATATCTTTTGTCCCTAAGGTTTGATAATCAAACGAAACGCCAACTACGGCATTTGCCCCAGCCTTGCGAGCTTCAAATTCCAGCTCTTTCAACGCTTCTTTGCGAGCGGCATTGAGTTTGCTTTCATATGCCCCTGAACGTCCACCAATAATGTCGGTAATGCCTGCAAAAAAATCACGAATAATATTTGCCCCTACCACGACTTCGCCAAAAACAAGTCCTTTGTATTCGCTAATTTGTTTGCCCTCGATAGTCGGTGTTGTGGTAATAATCATTTAGCTCTCCTTATTTTTGTAACTGTTGTTTTAGGGATTGTAATGCGATAGCGCGATGTGAAATCTTTTTCTTCTCAACAGTTTCTAATTCAGCAAAACTGCAATTTTTGGGCGGATAGAAAAATAAGCTATCGTAGCCAAAGCCATTCTCACCACGTTCTTCATTTAAAATTGTGCCAAAACATTCGCCAATAGCGATTTTTGGCGTGGGATCGGTGGCGTGTTGTAACATCACGATACAGCTGACAAATTTAGCCGTACGATTTTCATCAGCAACATTTGCCATTTCAGTTAATAATTTCTGACGATTTGCCGCATCATCACCATCGACTCCAGCATAGCGTGCGGAATATAACCCTGGTTCACCACCTAATGCATCAACCGCTAAACCTGAGTCATCAGCAATTGCCGGTAATCCTGTCATTTGAGCCGCATAACGTGCTTTAATCAGTGCATTTTCCACAAAAGTTAAGCCTGTTTCTTCAGGACTTTCAATGCCAAACTCACTTTGTGCCACCACTTCAAATCCGAAATCAGCAAGCACGTCTGCCATCTCTTTTACTTTGCCTTTGTTGCCGGTGGCGAGTACGATTTTTTGTTTTGTCATCTTAATTTCTCTTCGTTATTGTAACCTTATGAATATGTAGGGGCGTGATGCTCACGCCCGTGGGCGTACGCAGTACGCCCCTACATTTTAGGAATAAAGTTTACCATCTGTCCCATCAGGCAAATGCTTAAAGCGGCGATGCAGCCACATATACTGACTTTGAGCTTGCATAATTTCTTGCTCAACCACTTTGTTCATTTTGGTTGCTGTGCTGATCTCATCATCACAATCACCAAAATCCACCATTGGGCTGATTTTTACCGTATAGCCTGAAAAATCCTCGTTTCGCATTGGGGTAAAGGGTACAACGATACTATTTGGGGCGGAACGCAAAAGCATTCTTGTTCCAGCGGTAGTGCAAGCGGTTGGGAAGGCAAAAAATGGCACATAAACACTATTTTTACGCCCATAATCGTGATCGGGGGCGTACCAAATCGTTTCGCCGGCTCGTAGCACCTTAATCATTCCACGTAGATCTTTACGGTCTAACATCGCTTTGTTTGAACGCACTCGCCCACGGAACTGAATCCAATCAAGCAATGGATTATCATTCGGGCGGTAAACGCCAATACCTTGATGATGAAGACCGACAATTCTCGCCCCCAATTCTAAGGTAAGAAAATGCACACCAACAAAAATAATCCCTGTGCCTTGTGGTGGATTTTTAAGGTGTTCTAAGCCTTCAATTTTCGACCATTTAAGAATGCGTTTATCCGACCAAAACCATGCCATACCTGTTTCGATAATCGCCATGCCAACCGATTGTATGTTTTTCGCTAAAATTTGTTGAATTTGGGCTTCACTGTATTCAGGAAAACATAATTCAAGATTTTTTTTCGCAATACGAATCCGTTTTTTGCCAAAACCAAGCGAGCCAAACAGCTTGCCCAACCCTAATCCAATTTTGACTAACACCGGATATGGTAAACATAACATTAACCGAAATAGCCCTAAGCCGAGCCATAGTCCCCAAAATTTCGGGTGCAAAAATGTCATCTGAAACGGCGGAAGTGATTTCTCTGCTGCCATTATTCTTCCTTGTGAGAAATACGTTAGAAAAATAAGCCGAGATTATAATCAATTAAACGGAAAAAGTGTTAAGTAGATCAAATTTTTCAGTTTATTGTGACTTTCGGGGTTGAAATCTACAAATGAAAGGCATACCTTAAAGCCATCCCAATTCAACAACAAAAGAGGACAATGCTATGACAATCAACATTTCCAGCAAACAAATGGATGTAACTCCTGCAATCCGCAGCCATATCGAAGACCGCTTGGCGAAATTGAATAAATGGCATACTCAATTAATCAATCCGCACTTTATGATTCACAAATTGCCGAATGAATACGAAGTTGAAGCCTCTATCGGCACGCCAATCGGTGATTTATTCGCCAAGGCGAAACATGAAGATCTTTATCAAGCTATCAATGAAGTTGAAGTGAAATTAGAGGGACAATTAGTAAAATTAAAAGAGAAAAAAGAACATCGTTAAATCTTATTAAAAACTAACTTTACCCCCGAAAAATCGGGGGTATTTTTTGCCTTAAAACACCGAGATTTTCGTTTGTGTAGTAAATTCTTCTAAAAACTTCATTCCACGATAGGAATTTCCTTTCTCATTTAATTTCGGGCTCCACACCGTAATACAATGATGATTTGGCATAATCGCCACAATACCACCACCGACACCGCTTTTACCCGGTAAGCCCACACGAAAAGCAAATTCACCCGATTCATCATAAAACCCGCAAGTTTGCATTAATGCATTGGTACGTTTTATTTGGCTTTTATTTAACACCTGCTGGTTATCGTGCAATTTCACGCCATCATTCGCTAAAAAACTAAATGCATAAGCAATCTCTTCACAGCTCATTTCAATTGAGCAGATATGAAAATAAAAATCCAACACCTCATTCGGATCATTTTGAATATTGCCAAAAGATTTAATGTAATAGCATAAAGCAAAATTACGATAGCCAACTGCTTTTTCTGATTCTGCTACTTTTTCGCTATAATGAATATTTGAATTATTAGCCAGATCGCGTACAAAATCTAAAAAGGCCTGCTTAGGATTTTCAAATAGCGAAAGCAAAATATCGCAAATCACTATTGCACCGGCATTGATAAAGGGATTACGTGGAATGCCACAATCTGTTTCTAACTGCAAAAGGGAATTAAACGACGTGCCTGAAGGCTCCACATTTACTCGCTTCCAAATGCTATCACCTAGATGTTTGTAAGCAAACACCAGCGACAGTACTTTTACGATACTCTGAATGGAAAATTTTTCTTGATAATCGCCCACACCAATAGTGCTATCTTTTAAATCAAAATAGGCAACACCAAATTTATCGGGGCTAATATTAGCAAGCTCTGGAATATACATTGCTAATTCCCCACCATTTTCTTCAGCGCGAATACGTTGATAAATAGTTGAAATAATCGTTTGGTAATTCATCATTAAACACACAAAACAAAATAACAAGCGGTAAACTTTTGCAAAAAAAGTGCAAATTTAAACCGCTTGCAAAAGAAATGAAAGGGGCGATATTTCGCCCCTCGTTGATATGGATTATTCCTGTGGAATGGTTCTAATCGCTAACTCTTCTAACGCTTGTGGATTCGCAAAACTTGGCGCTTCGGTCATCAAACACGCTGCTGCGGTCGTTTTCGGGAAAGCGATGACATCACGGATATTTTCTGTACCGGTGATGAGCATGGTTAAGCGGTCTAAACCAAAAGCAAGACCTGCGTGTGGTGGTGTACCGAATTTTAACGCATCTAATAAGAAACCAAATTTTTCACGTTGCTCTTCTTCGTTAATGCCTAAAATGTTGAACACCGTTTGTTGCATTTTCGGATCGTAAATACGCACAGAACCACCGCCCACTTCATAGCCGTTGATCACCATATCGTAAGCATTTGCGACTGCATTGGTTGGATCAGCGGCAAGTTGCTCTGGGGTAAAATCTTTCGGGCTGGTGAATGGGTGGTGCATGGCAGAAAGATTGCCTTCTTCATCTCGCTCAAACATTGGGAAATCTACTACCCAAAGCGGTTTCCACGCAGTCAGGTCAGTTAATTCCAAATCACGTCCCACTTTTAAACGTAATGCACCCATTGAGTCGGTAACGGTTTGCCATTTATCTGCGCCAAAGAAAAGAATGTCGCCTGTTTGGGCTTGGGTACGTTCAATCAAGGCGTTAATCACCTCTTCATTTAAGAATTTCGCCACTGGGCTTTGCACGCCCTCTAAGCCTGCATTCACATCATTGATTTTCGCCCACGCTAAACCTTTCGCACCGTAAATCCCCACAAATTGAGTATATTCATCAATCTGTTTACGAGTGAGGCTCGCACCGTTTGGCACACGCAACACTGTTACACGGCCATCAGGGCTATTTGCAGGTTCGGCAAACACTTTAAATTCAACGTTTTTGAGAATATCAGCAACATCCACCAATTCTAATGGGTTGCGTAAATCAGGCTTATCTGAACCAAAACGAGTCATCGCTTCCTGCCACGTCATCATCGGGAATTTGCCTAAATCCACGTTTAAGCGATCTAACCATAAACCGTGAATCATCTCTTCCATTGTGCTACGCACTTCTTCGGCAGTCATAAAGCTGGTTTCCACATCAATTTGGGTAAACTCTGGCTGACGATCAGCACGCAAATCTTCATCACGGAAACATTTTACGATTTGATAGTAGCGGTCAAAACCTGACATCATCAGAAGCTGTTTGAAAAGCTGAGGAGACTGTGGTAGTGCATAGAATTTACCTTTATGCACACGGCTTGGCACAAGATAATCACGTGCACCTTCTGGGGTTGCTTTGGTTAGCATTGGGGTTTCAATATCAAGGAAACCGTGATCGTCCATAAAGCGACGTACAAAGCTAGTGATTTTTGCACGAGTTTTGAGTTTTTCCGCCATTTCAGGACGACGTAAATCTAAATAACGGTATTTTAAGCGTTGTTCTTCGGTATTATTTTGATTGAAATCTAATGGTAAAACCTCAGCATTGTTATATACTTTTAGCTCACGCACTAACACCTCAATTTCACCCGTTGCCATATCAGGGTTGATCTGGCTTTCATCACGGGCAATCACCTCGCCTTTAATCTGTACACAAGCTTCATTACGCAATGCACTCGCCGCTTTAAATAACGCTTCATCTTTCTCATCAAAGAAAACTTGCACGATCCCTTCTCGGTCACGAATTTGCATAAAAATAAAACGACCTAAGTTACGTACACGGTGAACCCAACCGCTTAATGTCACTTGCTCGCCAACATTGCTACGGTTTAAAGCACCGCAATAGTGAGAACGCATCATAATTCTGTCCTTAAATTTAAATTGGAAAAAACTTGTGAAGTTTAGCAGAAAAAGAAGCAATTGCGTAGATTAGGGAATAAAATCAGATAGGGCTTGAAATCTCGTAATTTACCGCTATATTAGCCAGCGTTTTTATATTTCATCGTAATAAGGATAAACAATGACCAACCAGACTGAAAAAGAGCCAGTTGAGCAAGAGATCGTTGAAGAAACCGTAGAACAAGCGGTAGAAACTGAACAAGAAAATGCAAATGTTGAAATCGATCCGCTTGATGCTGCAAATGCTCGTATTGCCGAATTAGAAGCTTATATTGCAGAAGCCGATGCTCGTGAGCAGGATATTGCATTGCGTGCCAGAGCAGAAATTGAGAACGTTCGCCGCCGTGCGGAACAAGATGTAGAGAAAGCTCACAAATTCGCTTTAGAAAAATTCTCAAAAGAGTTATTGAATGTAGTAGATAACTTAGAACGTGGTTTACAAGCGCTTGAAGGGGCGGAAGAAAGTGTAAAATCGGGCGTGGAATTAACCCACAAAGGTTTAGTTTCAACCCTTGCTCAATTTGGCGTAGAAGCTGTTGGCGTTGTGGGCGAAGCCTTTAATCCGGATTTACACCAAGCGATTTCAATGCAACCTGCCGAAGGTATTGAAGCAAATCATATTAGTGTAGTGCTCCAAAAAGGTTATACATTGCAAGGTCGTGTTATTCGCCCAGCGATGGTAATGGTGGCAGGCTAACTCGTATTTTTGGGATTTCGATCCCAGAAATCGAAAAATTTTCCGATTGTAATTGTGTTAGATTACGCTATATTTCAATTGCAATGGAAGAACAAAATGGATAGCACAATGAGCCTACGATTTGATAAATTACGTTTTGTAAAACGCTTGCAAGAAGCCAATCAAACACCTGAAATGGCTGAAGCATTTGCTGATGCACTGGATGGAGCCTTAGAACAAAGTCAAAGTCCGTTAGCTACAAAAGCTGATTTGCAACTCGAGCTTGAAAAGCTAAAAAATGAAATCAATACCACGATATTTAAAGCAATTACCTTAAATATCACAATTCTTGGCTTTTTAATGGCGATGATGAAATTTATTAACTAGCTCAATGTTTAATTACTCACCCTTACCTTAATTAGGTAAGGGTTTTTACGTTTTAATCCTATGACTTTACAATTTAATGCAGTAGCACTTCTACTTGTCGTGCTGATTATTTTAGGGTTCATCAGCCAAAACAGTGCTGTTACTATTTCGGCAGCGGTGTTGCTGATTATGCAACAAACCTTACTTTCTAAATTTATCCCCTTTGTCGATCAATACGGCTTAAAAATCGGGATTATTATTTTAACCATCGGCGTACTTAGCCCCTTAGTTTCAGGGCGTATCACTTTGCCTGAATTATCTCAGTTACTGAACTGGAAAATGGCACTTTCGATAGTGGCCGGTGTGTTGGTAGCATGGCTAGGTGGCAGAGGCGTAAACTTAATGGGCAGCCAACCAGTGCTGGTGACTGGGCTTTTAATCGGCACAGTAATCGGCGTAGCGTTCTTAAAAGGTGTACCAGTCGGGCCGTTGATTGCGGCAGGGATTTTGTCGTTGGTGCTAGGGAAATCGTGATGACAGATAAATTGCAAAAAAATCATAAAAAACCACCACTTGTGAAGCTGGAAAATATCACCATCGCCGATTTCCGCCGTCTATTGGCTCGGCTAAAAGGGGCGGAAAACATTAAAAACGAGGAAAACAAGCGGTCGGTTTTGGCAGAAATTTCGCAAGATTTAGCCGCTTGTCAGGCACGTTTTTTCGCACGAACTCAGCACGCTCAAAACCTGAAAATTGACTACCCTGATCTGCCCGTCTCCGCTCGCCGTGAGGAAATTTTAAAACTGATTAGCGAAAATCAGGTGGTGGTGATCGCAGGGGAAACCGGTTCGGGCAAAACCACCCAGTTACCGAAAATGTGCTTGGAACTCGGGCGTGGCGTGAAGGGCTTAATTGGACATACCCAGCCCCGCCGCATTGCAGCACGTTCCGTTGCCACTCGCATTGCCGAAGAACTGAAATCGGAACTGGGCGAGACGGTCGGTTACAAAGTCCGCTTTAACGACCAAGTCAGCGAAAACAGCCTTGTCAAACTAATGACGGACGGTATTCTGCTGGCGGAAATCCAGCACGACCGCTATTTAAATCAGTACGACACGCTGATTATTGACGAAGCCCACGAACGTTCGTTGAATAACGATTTTATTTTGGGCTATCTGAAACAAATTCTGCATAAACGTCCCGATCTGAAAGTGATCATCACCTCGGCAACCATTGATGTAGAACGTTTTTCTAAACATTTTAACAACGCCCCGATTATTGAAGTGTCTGGGCGGACGTTCCCTGTGGAAGTGCGTTATCGTCCGATTGTTGAAGATGAAGATCAAGATCAGCTACAAGGTATTCTGAATGCGGTGGACGAACTGCAAGCCGAAGGGCGTGGCGATATTCTGATTTTTATGAACGGTGAACGGGAAATTCGTGACACTGCCGAAGCCTTGCAAAAGCAGAAACTGCGACATAGCGAAATTTTACCCCTTTACGCCCGCTTATCGGCTGCCGAACAACAACGGATTTTCCAGCCAAGCGGTGGGCTAAACCGAATTATTCTGGCGACCAACGTGGCAGAAACCTCCCTCACTATTCCGAATATTAAATATGTGATCGACACCGGCACGGCTCGTATTTCTCGTTATAGCTACCGCACCAAAGTGCAACGCCTGCCGATTGAGCCGATTTCACAAGCCTCTGCCAACCAACGGAAAGGGCGTTGTGGACGAACCTCGGAAGGGATCTGTATCCGCCTCTATTCTGAAGAGGATTTCAACAGTCGCCCGCAATTTACCGATCCGGAAATTCTGCGTACTAACCTTGCCGCCGTTATTTTACAAATGACTTCGCTTGGATTGAGCGATATTGCCAATTTCCCGTTTGTTGATGCCCCTGACAGCCGACAAATTCAGGACGGGATTCGGTTGTTGGAGGAATTACAGGCGATTATTCCAAATGAAAAAATCCCCTCCACCGCTTGCGGGGGAGGGCTAGGGAGGGGGGAAAACCATTCTAATGATGGCACTGCCCCCCTCCCAACCTCCCCCCGTAAACGGGGAGAGGGGTTTAGATTAACCCCTATCGGTCGCCAGCTCGCCCAACTGCCGGTCGATCCTCGCTTAGGCAGAATGGTGATCGAGGCGGCGAAAAACGGCTCGTTGCACGAAGTGATGATGATTGTATCAGCTCTCTCAATCCAAGACCCTCGTGAGCGTCCGCAAGAAAAACAGCAGTCGGCAGACGACAAACACCGCCGTTTTGCCGATAAAGAGAGCGATTTTTTGGCATTTGTGAATTTGTGGCACTTTATCCAAACTCAGCAAAAAGAGCTATCAAAAAACCAGTTTCGTAACCTCTGCCGTAAGGATTATTTGAACTACAACCGTGTGCGGGAGTGGCAGGATATCTATCATCAGCTCCGCCTTGCAGTGAGAGAAATGGGCTTAAAAATTAACAGTGAGCCGGCAAGTTACCAGCCAATTCACACCGCCCTGCTCGCCGGCTTGTTGTCGCATATCGGCTTGAAAGATAATGAAAAAATGCACTATTTAGGAGCAAGAAATGCCCACTTTTTCATTTTCCCGAACTCGGCACTTTTCAAAAAACAACCGAAATGGGTAATGGCCGCAGAGCTGGTGGAAACCACCAAACTTTGGGGGCGAATGGTTGCTCGTATTGAGCCGGAGTGGGTGGAGCCGTTGGCGGTACACCTCACTAAATCCAGTTACAGCGAACCGCACTGGGCGAAGTCCAAAGGGGCGGTAATGGCATCGGAAAAAGTATCGCTCTACGGCATTCCGATTGTGGCACAACGCTCGGTCAATTATGGCTCGATAGATCCAACTGTCAGCCGTGAGATTTTTATCCGCTCGGCATTGGTGGAGGGCGAATGGCACAACAATTACAAATTTTTCAAAGAAAATCACCGCTTGATCCGTGAAGTTGAAGCATTGGAACACAAATCCCGCCGCCGTGATATTTTGGTGGACGAACAAGTGCTGTTTGAGTTCTACGATCAGCGAATTGGCACCGAAGTTGTGTCGAGCAAGCATTTTGATACTTGGTGGAAACAGGCAAGTAAAAAAGATCCTGAACTGCTGAACTTTGAAAAATCGTTCCTGATCAACGACAACGCCAACCTTGCCAGCGAGCTGGATTTCCCGAATTTCTGGCATCAAGGCGATTTAAAACTCAAATTGAGCTATCAGTTTGAAGTCGGTAAAGATCACGATGGCGTAACGGTGCATATTCCGCTGCCGCTGCTCAACCAAGTGGAACCCGAAGGTTTCGATTGGCAAATTCCGGGGCTACGCCACGAGTTAGTGGTATCGCTGATTAAATCTTTACCAAAGTCGCTACGGCGAAATTTTGTGCCGGCACCGAATTATGCGGACGCCTTTTTAGGGCGAGCCGAGCCATTTAAAAAGCCGTTGCTGGACAGTCTAAGCCACGAACTACGCCGAATGACGGGTGTATTGGTCGAGCCTGAGCAGTGGGATTTGAGCCAACTACCGCCACATTTGCGAATGACTTTCCGTGTGATTGACGATAAAGGCAAGAAACTGCAAGAGAGCGAAAACCTTGATGAGCTGAAATTTGACTTGAAAGATGAGGTACAGAACACCCTTTCCAACATTGCCGATGACGGTATTGAGCAAAGTGGCGTGCATATTTGGAATTTTGCCGAATTACCACAGTGCTATGAGCAGAAAAAAGCCCATTTCAGCGTGAAAGCCTACCCTGCGATTGTCGATGAACAAACGGCTGTGGGGGTGAAACTGTTTGAAACCGAGTTTGAACAAGCAAGAGCAATGCAAGCGGGACTTCGCCGTCTGCTGTTACTGAATGTGCCATCGCCAATTAAATATCTACACGAAAAACTGCCGAACAAAGCCAAGTTGGGCTTATATTTTGCCCCATTCGGCAAAGTGTTGGAGCTGATTGACGACTGCATTGCCTGTGCGGTAGATAAGCTGGTAGAAGAGTTCGGCGGGTTTGTCTGGACGGAGGAAAAATTCACTCAACTGCACGAATTTGTGCGGACAAATTTAAACGACAAAACCGTAGAAATTGCCAAACAGGTTGAAAAGTGCCTCACACTGGCATACGAGCTAAACAAGCGGTTAAAAGGCAAGCTCGATTTTACGATGGCGTTTGCCCTAAGCGACATTAAAGCCCAAATCGAAGGGCTGATTTACCCCGATTTTGTCACCAAAACCGGTTACGCCCGCCTTGCAGATTTATACCGTTATTTGACTGCTATCGAACGCCGTTTGGACAAACTGTTGGTGGACAGTAACACCGACCGAGCCAAAATGCTCCGAGTGGAAGCGGTGCAAGCGGCATATAAACAGCTCCTTGCCAAACTGCCAAAATCCAAAGCGGTGCCAGACGAGGTGCTGGAAATTCGCTATATGATCGAAGAACTTAGGGTTAGCCTGTTCGCCCAACAGCTCGGCACCAAATACCCGATTTCGGATAAGCGGATTTTAAATGTAATTGCGGAAGTAAAATAGCAATATTAAGGCGGTCAGATTTCTTTTAGTTTTGGCTAGGGTAAAATCTGCCTAAGCTAATTCACTACTTTAAACCTCAGCATACGCTAATCAATTTGTAAAGTTTTGAAGAAAATCGACCGCTTGTAAACTTACGTTGAAATACTCTAGGCTTCTTTAGTCTTTTTCCAGAAATCTGTTGGAGATGGGTTAAATAAGCTTAGATATTTCAAAGAGTGCCTATTTCTTTACAAATAATGTAATACCTTCAACTCGGAACACTTGCACCGAATCACCAATACGTAGATTCTCCCCAATCACGCGCCATGTGGTATCATCAAATTTGCCTCGCGCAATACCGTTCTCCAGTATCTCGACAATCACCCCTCTTGCTCCTATCATTGCGTGTTCTCTTGAGTTCAGAGAACTATGTTCATCATCTTGTTGATCTTTACCATGCTGGTATTTCCACCAAACTAGGCTGAAAGTAATCGCTAGCACAGCAAAAATTGTGACTTGGTAGGCAGGCTCTAAATTCGGTAAGAGTGCAGAAACTGCGGCTAAAATGAGAGCCGCAAGTCCCCACCACATAATAAACACGCCTGGCACAATTAATTCTAGTGCCAGTAGTAAAAAGCCTAAACTTAACCAACCAGCCCAATTCAATAACCAATCCATTTTTCCTCCTGATGAGACAAGGGAAGAGACGCCCTATTATGATGAGCTTTTATTTGATTTTAGTAGCTCAGCAATACCAGCTACTGAACCAATTAAATTACCTGCTTCTAACGGCATTAACACTACTTTACTATTATCTGCCGAGCCAATATCTTTGAGGGCTTCAGTGTATTTTTGTGCAATAAAATAGTTAATTGCAGTAGTATCGCCTTTTGCAATTGCCTCTGAAACCATTTGAGTTGCTTTAGCTTCCGCCTCAGCTGCGCGTTCACGTGCTTCCGCTTGCAAGAAAGCTTCTTGGCGTTCCCCTTCTGCTTTGAGAATACGGGATTGTTTTTCACCTTCTGCGCGTAAAATTTCAGCTTGTCGAATCCCTTCAGCCTCTAGAATATCCGCTCGCTTATTACGCTCTGCCTTCATCTGAGCATTCATGGCTTCCACAAGTTCACGCGGTGGACGCACATCACGAATTTCGATACGAGTAACTTTCACTCCCCAGATATTGGTGGCTTCATCAACAATAGTGAGCAATTTACCGTTAATTAAATCTCGTTGAGAAAGCATGTCGTCCAGATCCATTGAACCAAGCACGGTACGCATATTAGTCATAGTGAGATTAACAATCGCATCTTCTAGGTTATTGACCTCATAAGCTGCTCGCCGAGCTTCAACAACCTGCACAAAACATACAGCATCAATCGCAACACTTGCATTATCTTTAGAAATGACTTCTTGCGATGGAATATCTAGCACTTGCTCCATCATATTGATTTTACGGCCAATTCGCTCAATAAACGGCACGACAATATTCAACCCCGGAGTGAGTGTTTTGGTATAGCGACCAAAACGCTCCACCGTCCAGTGATAACCCTGCGGTACAATTTTAATTGTTGAAGAAAGCGTAAAAACGATGAGTAAAACGAACAAAATAGGCAATAGAGAAAAATCCAAACCAAACATTTTATGCTCCTTTACTTTGGAAGAATTGGAGTTGATATAGTAATCTCTTTTCTCGGAATTACTAGTAAATTTTATAATTTCAAGCGTATAATTCTGCCATTATCAAGTTGTTACTCAAAGAAAATGAAACCAGCAACAGCAACACTAAGCGGAAAAAATCTCCGCCATAATATGCAATTAATCAAAACACTCGCCCCTCATAGTAAACACTGTGCTGTAGCAAAAGCAAATGCTTATGGGCAAGGTTTACATCATCTTGTTAGAAATTTAAACGATCTCGTTGATGGCTTTTGTGTCGCCCGCATCAAAGAAGCGCTTGCAATTCAAGAAAGTGGCTATGAAGGAAAAATCCTTTTATTAGAAGGCTTTTTTGACCGCGAAGAGCTACTTAAAACGGTTTCTCGGCGCTTTGATACCGTTGTGCATTGTATTGAACAGCTTGAATTACTTGAACAAGTTTCTGCTGAATGGCAAACTGAACAGGCAAAAGGCTTTTGGAAACGAAAAGCAAAAATTTATTTCCCAATTACCGTTTGGCTCAAAATTGATACAGGTATGCACCGTTTAGGTATCCATCCAGAGCAAATTGCAGAATTTCACCAAAGATTGACCGCTTGTGCCTTGGTTGAGAAGGTCAATTTTGTCAGCCACTTTAGCCGCGCAGATGAGCCTGATTGTGGCTACACTGAAAAACAAATTGCGATCTTTGAACAGGCAACAAAAGGCTACGAAGGCGAACGCAGTATCTCCGCTTCTAATGGCATTCTTTACTGGCAACAAGCTCATTATGATTGGGTTCGTCCAGGAATTATTATGCACGGTATTTCTCCTCACACTCACCCCATTACCTCGCTAGGCTTCAAACCGGTGATGAAATTTGCTTCATCGCTTATTGCTATTCGCTCCCATAAAGCTGGTGAACCTGTTGGTTATGGCGGTGCTTGGGTAGCTGAGCAGGATACCAAAATCGGTGTTATTGCCGTTGGTTATGGCGATGGCTATCCACGTAATGCACCACCTGGTACGCCGGTGTTTATCAATGGGCGAAGAGTACCTATCGTAGGACGAGTATCAATGGATATGATGACTGTCGATCTTGGTATTAATAGTAATGATAAAGTGGGGGATGAAGCTGAGCTTTGGGGGGAAAATTTGTTAATTGAAGAAGTCGCTAATGCCATGGGGGTAATCAATTATGAATTAATTACCAAATTAACCCCAAGAGTGCTTTTTGAATATCTTGATTAACGCTAGCACATTTAAATAATCTTGTAACATCATTCAAAAAAAGGATATTACACAGCGTTGAATAGTTTGCAAAAAATTCCCTGAAATAGACCGCTTACATAAGATAAAGCAACATTACCTCCTAATGTTTCATGTTTATTTCTCTTCTCGCTAACCCTCGGTTCTCAGCAAAATACCAAGAGGTTAGCGATTTATTATTTCCCTTACGAATCAAGTTGTTACAAACTTCCATCATATAACAGATATTATGCTACACTATAAATCAATCCCCATATTTTAAGCTAGCGAATTGTTAGGGTTTAATCCTTGTGACGTAATGCTTTGAGATATAGGGAGCAGCTACCTGTAGGTGGCTGAGAGTTGAAACGCTGCTTTTGGCATAGTCCAACGCCTGCTTAAAAGCAGCTACCTGTAGGTGGCTGAGAGTTGAAACGGCAAAGGTTGGGTAAATCGTGTAGCAGGTAATCGCAGCTACCTGTAGGTGGCTGAGAGTTGAAACTTAATGGTTTTGCATACCGTTACCCCCTCAAGTAGCAGCTACCTACGGGTAGCTGCCATTCTATTTCTAGCAAAGATGAATGTTACTCAAACAAATCTCCAAGCAAGAATTGCAATACCGAATCCATTCTTAAGTGAGGAAGAGCTTGGTCAAAGTCGATTTTTCTAGGTTCAAACTGATCGAAATCGAAGGTATGATTTTGCCAAAAATCCGAATTCGGTAGCCGATTGGGGACGCTCCCTGCAAACTGGGTTACCTGTCGCTTATCCTTTGTCCGTACCCCTCGAATAGCTTTAAAGCTCTGCCCATTTTCACTCACCGTCACGGCTTCGGTCGCTCGAATTGCAGAAATGGCTTGATAAGCTGTTTCAATCCCGTCAAATTCAGCATGTCTGCCACCTTCCTGCACTAACTGTCGCATAAGACTTTCTAAATTTGGAAGCTGATCACTTGTGATGTGATCGGCTTTAGTTGCGGCAAATAGAAGTTTATCAATATTAGATGAAAATAAGCGATGAAACAGTGAACGGTTACCATAGTGAAAATGCTTAAATAATTGCTGTAAGCCAATTTTCATCTCAATAAAAGCTTGCTGACTATGATTTAATGGCGTTAAGCAGTCTGCTAAGATCACCTGTCGGTCAAATTGTGAGAAATAATCTTTATAAAACGGTTTCACAATTTTATCTTGATATTGGCGATAACGCTTTTTCAGAGTATGAAAAACGCTATTCACCGCGCTATTTTCAAGCGATTGCCATTCTTGTTCGCTTAAATCTAATAAAGGAAAAAATTGATAAACAGGTGCGCCTCGTTCTGCATTTGGCAAGACGAAGCGGCCTGGTTGAATATATTGCATGCCAGCTTGCTTGCATTGCAGTAAGTAAGCGGTATAAATATCGCTTAAATCTGCAAGGCGATTTTCGTCCGCAACAGCACTTAGATCTAATTTCTTCACTTCATTTAACCAAGCTTGAGCCAATTTTGCCCGTTCGCCGGTGTGCACCACTTGCTGTGCTTGCGACCATTCTTTAAAAGATTGCGACATTAATGGTAAATCTAGCAACCACTCTCCTGGATAATCAAAAATATCGAGATAAAGTGTGGAAGTTTCTTTAAAAATACGGCTGAAACTACTGCGGTTACGGTAACGGATTGCTAACCGGATTTCACTAATTCCCGTGGTCGAGGGACACCATTTCGGTTCTTCTTGCTCAAAGCAAGCTCGGTTACGATCATACTCAAAACGAGGTACTGTAGGATCACCTTGCGCTATGCGCTTCACTGATAAAATTTGTCCATTTCTGGCTGCGGCAAACAGATTAAGATGCGCATTCTTTTCAGGCTGAATATGCAATAGTTGATCAACAAAGCTAGTAATAAAAGCTGTTTTGCCACTGCGACTTAAGCCTGTCACAGCAAGACGAATATGGTTATCGAAACCGCGTTGCACAAAATGGGTTACTTTATTTTGAATTCGGTTAAACATTTTCTGATAATATGTTGAAAAAACTGGGGCGAAATATAGCAAAAAATGGGGTATGATTCATCTCCTTAAAAAACCAAGAGAAATAGCATGCAAGACGAAATCGAAATTAAAATTATGCTGTTGCCAGAGAATATTGCTTTAATAAAGCAGTGGCTTACCCAGCAGCCAATACAAAAATATCAGCGACAAACATTAGGTAATACCTATTTTGACACGCCTGAGCTTTTTTTTGCAAAAGCACAGATGGGCTTACGAGTACGCACTAAAAACAATCAGCATGAAATCACGTTAAAAATGAAAGGCGATATTGTTGGCGGTTTGCATATTCGTCCTGAATATAATCTTGATTTGCCAAACAGCCAGCCCGATTTCAAGCGGTTAGTTTCACACTATAATTTGCAAATTGCCAATAGCGATGCGATTGCCGAAAATCTTCAGGCGACATTTAGTACCGATTTTGAGCGAGAAAGTTGGTTATTAAATTATCAGCACAGCCAAATTGAAATTGCGCTTGATATGGGGATTATCAAAAACCGTTTTGGTGAAGAGCCAATTTGTGAAGTGGAGTTTGAATTAAAACAAGGGAATCTAGCCGATTTATTTGCTTTAATTCAAAATATGCCTAAACGAGACGGGATGTGGCTCAGTAGTTTGAGTAAAGCGCAACGAGGCTATTTCGTTGGAAGAATGGACAAAATTGCAAAAGAAATCGAAAAACTGAGCGCTTGCCATTTAGATAATATGGCAGAAGTCGAGCGCTATCAAGTCCAGCAGCAAATGGCAGATTTTTTACGCTTATCTCCAGAAGCAACAATATTACGCTCACAATTAGGCCTTGAACATATCCCTTTGGGGGATATTTTTGATTACCTCACTTCCGCACGTTATCTAGATCAGCAACTCTCGCACATGCAACAAAGGTGTTAGATGCTATCGCAAAAAGAAAGGCAGAAAATCTAATTTCTGCCTTTAAGTACCTTATTTGACAAGCTCAAATACGAGATCATCAAACTGTATGTCATTGACATTCAATCGCAATGTATATTTGCCAAGCGGATCATTTTGATCAAAACGCCAACAAGTTTGAATCATTTTACCATCAGCACTACCCATCATACTGGTGATGGCTGAACGTTCATTCTCAACCTTAATTGTGGCCCCCGGTTTTACAAATTTTGCTTTTACACTTGGGGCAATAAAAAGTTCTGTTACTTTATTCAGATTTGCCGGTTCAAGCGGAATACCTGAAGCAGCCCAACAAAGCTGCAAATTGCTATTGCTAACGGAATAGATCTGATTCCCAGTATTTTTAGCTACCTTGCCGGACATATCCATCACAGATAAATATGCTCTAGGTATCTCTGCTGTTTGTGCTACAGCCTGTACTGAAACAGTTAGCGCTCCCACAGTGGCAATGCTTGCCAACGCTAATAATTTTTTCATTTAATTCTCCGAGTTTTTGCTATAAGTATGACGCAACTCTTGGGCAACGATAGCGATGGCTTCACCACTACTAACCCCCTGTTGCATTAATTGTTGAATTTTCTCTACAGCTTGTTGCTGCTGCTCATGAGTTAAATTCAAAAGTAAATTATCCATAAAAAGCCTATCATCGTCTAAAAAAATTGCGGAAAGTTCCAGCCAAATTGCAAAAAAAGTTGCTGCCATTGGTGATCAAGCGGAGCATTTATCATGATTTTTTGCAAAGTGTCTGGATGGGTAAACTGCAAACTATTGGCATGTAGAAATAGTCTATCACAGCCAGTATTTTCTGTTAAAGCCCGATTTTGATGCAAATCGCCGTAATTGGTATCCCCCATAATCGGATGAAATAAGTGTTTCATATGCCGACGAAGTTGGTGTTTACGCCCTGTTTGCGGCCAAAGTTGCACCAAGCTATAGCGAGCCGTTTGATATTTACCTGCCGGATATGGCATTTCAATGCCGGCAAGATGTTTATAGTCCGTGACTGCTTGCTGTGCTTCTTTTGCTGTAGAAAATTTATCGGCAATTTTATCCAGTTTCACCTTAAGTGGATAATCAATACGAGCTTCTCCATTCAAATAACCTCGTACCACAGCAAGATAACTTTTCATTAATTGATGCTGTTCAAACTGTTCACTCATTTGTCGTGCCATTTCCGCATTCAAGGCAAATAACAAAACACCTGAGGTTGGGCGGTCTAGGCGGTGAATCGGAAAAACATGTTGTCCAATTTGGTCACGCAAGGTTTGCATTGCAAATACCGTTTCGTGTTTATCCAGCCAAGAGCGATGCACCAACATACCTGCCGGCTTGTTGATTGCAATGAGACTTTCATCTCGGTATAAAATATCCAATGTTATCATGTTGAGTACTTAACTTATTCCTGAGTAAGAAAACCTAAAAACCCCATTATTTAAGCAATTTTTCTATTTCTACTATCGGCTGTACTAACTCTGCCAAATAGCGCTCATTTTTCAAACTCTCTTCCAAATATGGGCTTACTGCAAAATTTGTTGGCAACTCTGCATTAGCATCAAGTAGTGCATGCATCCTTGGAATAAAAATCCATTGTAACCATTGGGTTGCTGTTAGTGTATCCAGCGCAAAAGGTTGCGTACTGGCTAACTTTTCGGTGCTAGGCGCTTCGGTTTCCCAAAGTTGATACCTATGTAACACAACTTGCAGCCGATCTAACTGTACGCGAACTTGTGTTTTCATGATGAATCCTTTATAAAGATGAAAAATAGTCGCACACTATAAGGGATCAAAATGCAAAATCAACCTACTATTCTACAAAAAATCGTCAAAGATAAAGCCCTTTGGGTAGCAAATGCCGAACAACAATTTCCACTTTCACTATTTCAAGCGCAACTACAGCCAAGTGATCGCGATTTTTATGCTGCGCTTGCAAAAGGCTCTCACCAACAACCTGTGTATATTTTAGAATGCAAAAAAGCTTCACCATCAAAGGGATTAATTCGTGCAGAATTTGATTTAGATGCTATTGCGCAAGTCTATAAACACTATGCTAGCGTCATTTCTGTACTCACTGATGAACAATATTTTCAAGGCAATTTTCATTTTATCTCGCAAGTCCGAAATCAGGTTAGCCAACCTATTTTGTGTAAAGACTTCATGATCTCTTCTTATCAAGTTTATCTTGCCCGCTATCACCACGCTGATGCAATTTTATTGATGCTTTCGGTTGTAGATGACCCCACCTATCGTCAATTAAGCGATTTAGCACACAGTTTGGGGATGGGTGTTCTCACAGAAACCAGCAATGAGCAAGAATTTGAACGAGCCTTAGCACTGGGGGCAAAAGTGATCGGGGTGAATAACCGCAACTTGCATGATTTAAGCATAGATATGAACCGCATTATCGCGTTGGTAGCAAAATATCGTGACCAAATTCCCGCTGATGTGCGTTTAATCAGCGAATCTGGCATTTACGATCATAGCCAAGTGAAAAGTATCTCGCAAAGCGCTCATGGTTTCTTAATTGGTAGCAGCTTAATGGGAAGCCATGATCTGAATAATGCAGTGCGCGCAGTCATTTTTGGTGAAAACAAAATCTGCGGCTTAACTCGCCCACAAGATGTGCAAGCAGCCTATGCCAATGGTGCACTATATGGTGGGCTGATTTTTGCAGAAAAATCTGTGCGAGCCTTATCTCTGCGTCAAGCACAAGAATTAGTCGTACAGGCTCTTTTACGCTTTGTTGGTGTTTTCCAAAATCAAGCGGTCGAGTTTGTCGTAAAAATTGCAAAACAGCTTGAGCTTTATGCTGTGCAACTACATGGTAACGAAGATGAACTTTATATTGCCCAGCTTGCAGAGCAGCTTGAGGGAAATGTTCAAATTTGGAAAGCAATTTCAATTGATGTCGATGCACAACGATTTGATTTTGCTGATAATCCTCTTATTCAACGTTATATTTTAGATAGTAAAACGACAAATCAACAAGGAGGCACAGGGAAAACATTTAATTGGGCATTGATTCCTGAAAAGCTAAAATCAAAAGCTATCTTAGCTGGCGGGATTAATTTAGAAAATCTCGAACAGGCTTTACAGGTAGGCTGTTTAGGCGTTGATCTTAATTCGGGGTTAGAAACAGCCAAAGGAATCAAGCATGCAGACAAAATTGCACAAGCCTTCCAGCTTATCCGTTTACATGCAAAATAACGCGTTAGATAAAAAAAATGCCCGCAATTGGCGGGCAATTCTTTTGACCTAATTCTAGGAGGTATGAATCACTGTTTTATAAAAGGAGACAAATAAAACAAGGTCAAAAGTAAAAACTAACTAAAGGAGGAAATGAATTGGCTCCTCCTGCTGGACTTGAACCAGCGACATACGGATTAACAGTCCGCCGTTCTACCGACTGAACTAAGGAGGAACAAAACAAAGGAAATGTTAATGATAACGTTCCCAATAGTCAAGGGTAAAATAAAATCTTTGCATTTCTTTAACTTTCTAGAAAATTCTTACAGATCTGACAGTGCGGCTGTTTCGGCAATTTCATCTCTCGTACCGAAAAATTTAAACCATCGATCATCAATAATTTCCCAGATAAGGTTTTCCCAATACCTAATAATACCTTAATACATTCCAATGCTTGTAGGCTACCAACTACGCCAACGATAGGCGCAATTACCCCAGCCTCGACACAACTGAGTATATTTTCCCCAAACAATGTACTTAAACACTGGTAGCAAGGCTCATTATCTGTATAACGAAATACACTGAGTTGCCCTTCAAATCGAATAGCGGAGCCGGACACCAACGGAATTTTATGCTGAAAACAGATTTGATTAAGTAAATTTCGAATATTCACATTATCAGTACAATCTAACACAACATCATATTCAGGGATCAATGTTTGCCACTGCAATTCACTCAATTCGGCATGAATCGGCTTAATTTCAATATGTGGATTAAGTTGCTGCAACCGTTGTTGGGCAGAAAATACTTTAGGTTCGCCAATTGTTGCATCTGTATGCAAAATTTGGCGTTGAAGATTAGAAAGAGAGACACTATCAAAATCCACTAAGGTTAAGTGCCCTATTCCGCCACTGGCAAGATATTGGCTAGCAGCACAGCCCAAGCCTCCAACCCCAACCACTAACACTCGACTAGCTTTTAATTTTTCCTGCCCATCAAAATCAACATTTTTTAAAACAATTTGACGGTTATATCGCAACATTTCTTGATCGGAAAGTTCCATATTATCGCTGCCTTAGGTTTTAAGATAAAAGTAAATTAAACGGCTGAATAACTACGCGTTCGCCGACCTCAACATTTCCTCGTTCCTGTTCTAGCACAATAAAACAGTTGCTCTCATTAAAGGCGCTGAAAATATGTGAACCTTGTGTTCCAACCGTCTTCACAACCAGCTGCCCATTTTCATCGGCATAGAAAAAGCCCCGTTGGAAATCTTGCCGTCCCACTGCTTTTTTCATTGAAACAGCCGCGCAAGCGGTCAATTTAGGCGAAAAATTTGCAATTTTTTCAGCTGAAAAACCGGCAAGTTTCATGAGCGCAGGCTGAGCCAACTGATAAAAGGTTACTAATGCCGAAACAGGGTTACCAGGAAGCCCAAAGAACCATGCTTTTTCCAATTTTCCGAAAGCAAATGGCTTACCTGGTTTCATAGCAATTTTCCAAAAATCAATTTTGCCCAATTTTTCAATGACAGTTTTGGTGAAATCGGCTTCCCCCACAGAAACCCCGCCACTGGTGATCAACACATCTGCTTGGCGTTGCGCTTGCACAAAGGTTCGCTCAAAAATTTCAGGGTTATCAGGTAATGTGCCAAAATCTAAAATCTCACAATTTAATTTTTCTAACATTAACCGCACCGTAAAGCGATTGGTATCATAAATCTGTCCTTCATTTAAAGGCTCACCAACCGAAACCAATTCATCGCCGGTTGAAAGTATTGCCACTTTAACTTTAGGGAAAACTTTTACCTCTGCAATACCGAGTGATGCCAATAACGGCAAGCTGCTCACATTTAATTGACTACCTTTTGCCAACACTAAACTGCCTTGCGCAACATCTTCTCCCACTCTGCGAATATTTGCCCCAAGCTTAACCGGTTTAGTTATCATCATCGTACCATCATCACGAATAATGGTATCTTCTTGCATCACAACTGCATCCGTATTTTCGGGAATTTTTGCTCCCGTCATAATCCGAACACATTGTCCGGATTGAATTTTACCGCTAAAAGGATTACCAGCAAATGCTTTGCCAATCACAGCAAGCGGTTGATTTTCTACAAAATTTTGCAAAGAAATCGCGTAGCCATCCATTGCGGAATTATCAAAATTTGGGACATTAATCGGTGAGAAAACATCCTCTGCCAACACACGGTTTGCAGCCTCATGCAATGCAATCGTTTCAAATTGATTCGGCATTGGCAAACAAGTTAAAAGATTTTCTAAAGCAGAAGAAAGAGATAAAAGAGACATAGCATTTCCTTAAATTTATAGCGCAGCTTGCTGCACAAAATCACGCAGCCCAACGAGAATATTATTGACGGCAACGGCAGACAAAATAAGCCCCATCACACGACTAATAATAGCGGCACCTGCATTGCCAATATATTTTTGAATATGGTTTGCAAGCAGTAAAAGTACATAAGTAATCGCTACAACTGCCAGCATAATTCCGCCAGTGATCGCCTGTTCCAGTAAGTTATAGCGATGGTTGTCTGTCAATAACACGACAGCCATCATCGCCCCAGGGGAAGCAATTGATGGTACAGCCAGTGGATACACCGCCAGTTCACTTAAACTGCTCTTCATTTTAATTTCTTGATCAGGCTTACTTTGCCCAAAAATCATGGTTAAGGCGAACAGCAGCAACACTAACCCACCCGCAATTTGGAAGGCTGACAGCGGTATTTGCATTGCCTCTAATAGCCATTGTCCTAACACCAAGAAAAAGAGTAAAATCCCCGCTGCAATCAATGTGGCATTGCGCGCGATTTTACGGCGATCATCTGGTGATAAGCCGATAGTTTTTGCCAAATAGACTGGAATTGACCCCACAGGATCAATGACTGCCCAAAGCACCACAAATTGCACAACTAATGAATCAAACATCATTCACTCCGTAAGCTAAAAACGAGCAATATTGTGCAATAAAAGCTAAACAAAACCAACTAACTTATTCAAATTTAAATGATTTTTCTCAATAATTTAACGCTTAAACGCGGGCAAACACTCTTGCTCGAAAATGCAAATGCAACCATTCATACCGGACAAAAAATCGGATTAGTCGGTAAAAATGGTTGTGGTAAATCTTCTCTACTTGCCTTATTAAAAAACGAGCTGCATGCTGAGGGTGGTGAAATCAAATACCCTACTAATTGGGCAATATCTTGGGTAAACCAAGAAACACCAGCACTAGACATTTCTGCAATAGATTACGTGATTCAAGGTGATCGTGAATATACCACCTTGCAATACCAGCTAGAGCAAGCAAATGCTGCGAATGACGGGCATCTCATTGCCACTTTACATAGCCGCTTGGAAACGATCGATGCTTGGAGCATTCAATCGCGTGCAGCAACATTGCTTGATGGCTTGGGTTTTAACCAAGAACAGTTACAACTTCCGGTCAAATCCTTTTCCGGTGGATGGCGTATGCGTCTAAATCTTGCTCAAGCGCTACTCTGTCGATCTGATTTATTATTGCTTGATGAGCCAACCAACCACTTAGACTTAGATGCAGTGATTTGGCTTGAACGTTGGTTAAGCCAATATCGTGGTACGTTGATCTTAATCTCACACGACCGTGATTTTCTTGATCCTATTATTGATCGCGTATTTCACATTGAGCAGCAGAAAATTTTTGACTACACCGGTAACTATTCTTCGTTCGAAATTCAACGAGCAACGAAGCTAGCTCAGCAAAACGCGGCTTATCAGCAACAACAACATAAAATCGCGCATCTGCAAAAATTTATCGACCGCTTTAAGGCAAAAGCAACAAAGGCGAAACAAGCGCAAAGCCGAGTGAAGGCATTAGAAAAGATGGAGCTCATTGCACCAGCTTATGCCGATAGCCCGTTCTCCTTTGAATTTCGCGAACCGCTTTCCTTACCCAGCCCGCTGTTAATGATGGAAAAGGTGAGTGCAGGCTATGGTGAAAAAACAATTTTAAACTCAGTAAAACTCAATCTTGTTCCAGGTTCTCGTATTGGTTTATTGGGGAAAAATGGCGCGGGAAAATCTACGCTAATCAAATTATTAGCAGGGGAAATTGCGGCGCAATCTGGTACGGTGCAATTAGCCAAAGGTGTACAGCTTGGCTATTTTGCTCAACATCAGCTTGACACGCTACGTGCAGAAGAAAGCCCAATTTGGCATTTAAGCCGCCTTGCTCCTGAAAAAACCGAACAAGAGCTACGAAACTATTTGGGCGGTTTTGCCTTTCACGGAGATAAAGTAAAACAAGCAGTGAAATCGTTCTCTGGTGGCGAGAAAGCCCGACTTGTTTTAGCATTAATCGTTTGGCAACGCCCGAATCTATTGCTGCTAGATGAGCCTACTAACCATCTTGATTTAGATATGCGTCAAGCTCTCACTGAGGCTTTAACCCAATATGAAGGCTCGCTGGTGATAGTCTCGCACGATCGTCATTTGCTCCGTTCTACTGTAAACGAATTTTACTTAGTACACGATGGCAAAGCTGAAGAGTTTCACGGTGATCTAGACGACTATCAAAAATGGCTAAATGCACTTAACAGCCAACCCGATTTTGCAAAAAAAGCGGAAAATACGACCGCTTGTAACGAAGAACTGAAAGAACACTCAGCGCAAAATCGCAAAGAGCAAAAACGCGTAGAAGCAGAACGCCGCCAGCAAGCGGCTCCGATTCGTAAGAAACTCACTCAACTTGAAAAAGAGCTTGAGAAACTCACTGCTCAGCTAAATCATTTAGAACAAACTCTCGCTGCCCCTGAAATCTATGAAACTGCCAATAAAGCCAAATTAACCGACACACTTACCGAACAGGTGAAAGTGAAAAAAGCCCTCGAAGAAGTGGAAATACAGTGGCTAGAATTGCAAGATGAATTAGATACCATCATGAGCGAATAATATGAAAAAGACCGCTTGTAGCTGTTTGTCCACCCCACATTGGACACTACAAGCGGTCTTTTTTTACTCAAAATCTACTAAATAGATTAGAACGATCCGAACATAGTACCTAAGGTAATCACCGTAATAACCGCCAAAACAGGGATAGCAATTGTCACCATGGCAATATTGAGGTATGACTGTTTATGATTTAAATGGCAAATTGAAAGTAAAGTAATGATTGCACCGCAATGTGGTAAGGTATCAAAACCACCAGCTGCCATTACAGCAACACGGTGTAATAGTTCTGGATCAATACCGGCTTCCATCGCCATGCGGAGATAATCTTCACCTAATGCTTTTAATGCAATACTCAAGCCACCAGATGATGAGCCAGTGATACCAGCAAGGGTACTCATTGCCACTGCTTCTGACACTAACGGGTTAGAAGACACATTTAATACAGAATCACGAATAATAGCAAAGCCCGCTAATGATGCCACGACCGCACCATAACCTACTTCTGAAGCCGTATTAAAGATTGGCAACATCGAACCATATACCCCTTTGTTTACCGTACCTTGCAGCGACTTCCATTTACCTAATCGTAAAGCGATTAATACTGCACATGCCACCGCAAGTGAAGTAATGATTGCCCACAAGCCTAAACGTCCTTTAATCGCAAGGTTTGGGAAAGCCTCAGTAATTGAGCTAAAATCTACATTTGGGAAAATGCCGTAAGTCAATAAAGCATTCACTGCAATTACTAATATCAATGGTAAAATTGCAAGCCCAAATGGCATGACATTGCTGTCTAACGCAGACATATCTTCATCTTTTTCGCTTGTATGTTCACCGTAACCTTCACCATTTGCCGCGGCTTTTCTTGCACGGCTTTGTAGCCATAACCAGCCACCAACAAACATCACTGCAGCACCGATTAAGCCTAAACCTGGAGCGGCGAAAGCATTAGTATTAAAAAATGGCATTGGGATAGCGTTGGTTGCCGCAGGTGTACCGGGTAATGCGGTCATTGAAAAGGTAAATGAACCTAAAGCAATGGTTGCGGGAATTAAACGTTTAGGAATATTTGCTTCACGGAATAATACTTTCGAAATCGGATAAATAGCGAAAGCCACCACGAAAAGCGATACACCACCATAGGTTAATAAACCACAGGCAATAATCACAGTTAAAATTGCTTGACGGCTACCTAGCATTTTTACAATGCCTTTAGCAATACCCGCAGCAGCGCCTGAATCTGCCATAAGCTGTCCAAATAGTGCGCCGAATAAGAATACAGGAAAGAAATTAAGTAAATAACCGCTTAACGCCGTCATAAAGGTTTCGGTATATTTGGGCATCATCATTATACCGTCACCACTTAATACTACCGCAAAAATAGCAAGTAGCGGAGCAAGTAGTAAAACAGTCATTCCGCGATAAGCGAAATACATCAGCATCAATAATGAGAGAATAATTGCAATAGTACTCATAGCGATGTTTCCTTGTTTAGTAAGTAAAACTTTAAAAAATATAAAAATAAAAAATATAAAAATAGGCGGCACTGCACAGGAGAAACAGTACCGCCCTAAAATTTAGCCGGCAGTCCAGCCTCCATCCATGGTGAGCGTTGCGCCAGAAATAGAAGCTGCAGCATCAGAGCATAAGAATTTAACGAAAGCGCCCAGCTCTTCTGGCTCAATCATGCGTTTAACGGCTGCTTTTGAAAGCATGATTTTGCTGATCACTTCCTCTTCAGAAATACCATGATTACGTGCTTGATCTGCAATTTGTTTATCCACTAACGGAGTACGGACATAAGCTGGGCAAATAGAATTTACAGTGATGCCAAATTCACCGCCTTCCAAAGCTGCAACTTTTGTTAAGCCCGATAAACCGTGTTTTGCTGAAACATAAGCAGATTTGTAATCTGAAGCGACTAAGCCATGAATGGAATTCAAGTTAATGATGCGTCCCCATTTATTGGCTTTCATGTATTTCCAGCTATATTTAGTAAGCAAGAATGGCGCGGTAAGCATTAAATTGATCATAAAATCCCATTTATCTTCTGGGAATTCATCAATCGCACAGACGTTCTGAATCCCTGCCACATTCACGAGGATATCCACGCTACCAAACTTTTGAGCCGCAAATTCCACTGCTGCTTGGCAACCTTCTCGCTGCGAAAGATCTGCTTTAATGTAGGCCGCTTGTAAACGCGTTGCGTGTTCTTTTAACGCATCTTCGTTTACATCGACCATAACGATATTCAGATCTTCCGTCGCTAAACTTTCGCATACAGCTAAGCCAATACCACTTGCAGCACCTGTTACTAATGCAACTTTTTTAGTCATAAGATTTTCCTTCTGTTTTCATTTTTTGGTTGTTATTAAATACGTTCAACGATCATGGCAATGCCTTGTCCACCACCGATACAAAGCGTTGCTAAACCGAATTGTTTATCACGGGCATGCATTGCGTGTAATAAAGTGACTAAGATGCGCGCACCACTTGCACCGATAGGGTGACCTAGAGCTACTGCACCACCGTTTACATTGACTTTTTCAGGGTTAAAACCTAACTCTTTACCCACCGCTAAGAACTGTGCCGCAAATGCTTCATTAGCTTCAATGAGATCAATGTCGTTTAAGGTTAAGCCTGCTTTTTTCAGCGCATTTTGTGTTGCAGGAACAGGCCCCATGCCCATAATATCTGGCGCAACCCCACCACTTGCATAGCCTTTAATACGCGCAAGAATGTTTAATCCCAATGCTTTTGCTGTTTCTTCTTCGACCACCACTAATGCAGCAGCGCCATCGTTAATACCTGAAGCATTCCCTGCGGTAACTGTTCCTTCTTTATCAAACGCAGTACGAAGTGAAGATAAACCTTCAAGAGTTGAATCTTGTTTTACAAACTCATCGGTATCAAAAACCACTTCCTTGCGTTTAATTTTTACATTCATTGGTATGATTTCATTTTTGAATGCACCTGATTGAATGGCAGCAGTGGCTTTTTGCTGAGAGGAAAGTGCCAATTCATCCTGCATTTGGCGGGTAATACCATATTTTTTGGCAACATTTTCTGCCGTAATCCCCATATGGTAGTGATTTTCTGCACACATTAAGCCATCGGATAAAATCACATCTTGTACTTTGCCATCGCCTAAACGATAGCCCCAGCGTGACTTAGAATCTAACAAGTACGGTGCTTGGCTCATATTTTCCATACCGCCAGCGATGATGATATTTGCATCACCGGCTTTAATTGCTTGAGCAGCAAGTGCCACAGCCTTTAAACCTGAACCACATACTTTGTTTACTGTATAAGCGGGGACTTCTTGGGCAATACCTGCGCGTAATAACGCTTGGCGGGCAGGGTTTTGCCCAAGTCCGGCCTGAAGCACATTCCCCATAATCACTTCATCTACTTTAGTCATGTCTAAACCGGCTCTCTCAATCGCAGATTTGATTACTGTTGTGCCGAGTTCCACTGCCGAAACCCCTGCTAAAGAACCACCGAAACTGCCGATTGCGGTGCGCACCGCACTTGCAATAACTATATTTTTCATACTGTTTTCCTTCTGTAGAGTGCAACTTGTTGCACCATTAAAAATTATTTGGTGCAGTAAATTGCACCTTGTAAGCGCTCTTTTTTTGCAGATTTTTTGCTAAAAACGACCGCTTGGTTTTATCTTTATAGAAAATAGAGCCCTATCACGAAAATTGGTGTGGTAAAGATCAGAGCAGTCATACAGTAGCCCATAATGTCCCGCACTCCTAAACCAGCAATACCGAGCGCAGGCAATGCCCAGAACGGTTGAGCCATGTTTGCCCACATATCGCCATAAGCAATCCCCATTACCGCTTTACCCAAATCAGCACCTAATTCTTGCGCAGCTGGGATAACGAATGGTCCTTGCACGACCCAGTGACCACCACCGGACGGCACAGCAAAATTCACTAATGCTGAGCTAAAGAAAGTGAGAAGTGGGAAGGTATCTTTATTTGAAATATCCACAAAGAATTGAGTGATCATTCCGCCTAAGCCAGAATGCTCCATCATTAATTGCATCCCCGCATAGAATGGGAATTGAATTAAGATCCCTGCGGTACTACGCGCAGCATTGGTAATTGCTCGTACATAAGCGGCTGGGGAGCCATGTAAGGCAAGGCCTACCATTAAGAAAATGAAGTTCACGATGTTAATAGTGAGGTTAAAGCCTTTATCTACGAAATACATGCCAAGATAAACAAAACCAGTGCCCGAAATTAAGTAAGCAAGCCAACGGTTTTCTTCAATTTTTTCGGCAATAGTTGAATCCGCGGTGAGCTTTTTGCTGAAATCAGGATCTTCTTGCAATAAGCGCGGATCTACTGCTTTTACTTCATCTGCTTTTGGATGCATCATCTTGGTAAGGAATGGCAGACAAATAATCAGCATCCCTACAATAAAGATGTTGTAACCTGTGAGTAGAGTTTGGGTGACAGGAATAATGCCATCTGCGTAGTTTGAATCTGTGATAAAGCGAGCGATAGGGTTATTTGGTGTTGCCGCTTGTAGTGGCATAGAACCAGAAAAACCGCCTCCCCATGTCATAAATCCAATATAAGCACAGGCAATTAACAATGCGTAATCCACACCTTTAATGCGGCGAGCGACTTCTTTGGCAAACATAGCACCAACGACTAAACCAAATCCCCAGTTAATCGCACAGGCCACACAGCTCATAAAAGTAACAAGCATGACTCCCTGTGTTGGTGTTTTTGCCACAGAAGCCGCGGTTGAAAGGAAACGGCGAATTTGTGGTGCAGAGGCAAGCGCATTACCTGTTACTACCACCATTGCCATTTGCATTGAGAAAGCCAGCAGATTCCAGAAACCATTCCCCCACATTTCTACTAATGCGCCGGCGCTATGTTCTGTTACTCCAAATGCCCAAAAGAAGATGACGATACTCAGCAATACCGCCAAAACCAGTGGTTCTGGCATATATTTGCTGACGATGGTCGTCATAAATCGGGAAATACGGCTAATCATAAGCGCTTCCTTACACACCTGCTAATGGCATGGTTTTGAGGTTTGGCGAAACAGTAAATTCTGCTTCCGTTTTGCCTTTAACTGTGGCTAAATCACAGCCTTCAGCAATTTCTGTTAGGGTTAATTGACCATCAATAAACTCAAATACAGCAAGCTCAGTGACCACCATTTTCACTTTATTACGCGCGGTTAATGGCAAGGTGCATTTTTTCAAGATTTTTGAGCTACCTGTTTTAGCACAATGTTCCATACCGATGATGACACGGCGTGCACCTGTGACTAAGTCCATTGCTCCTCCCATACCAGGAACCATTTTGCCGGGTACCATCCAATTAGCTAAGTTACCTTCTTGATCAACTTCTAAGCCACCCAATACACAGGCATCAACATGACCACCACGAATTAAGGCAAATGAAAAAGCACTATCAAAAAACATACCACCAGGCTGAATACCACAAGGTTGACCGCCGGCATTCACAATATTTTCATCCGGATTTTCAGGATCAAAAGCCGCTAAACCTAAGAAACCATTTTCTGATTGAAGGGTAATTGAAATATCACTTGGCACATAATTTGCCACCATTGTAGGTAAGCCAATACCCAAGTTAACAATGTCGCCATCGTTAAATTCAAGTGCAATACGGCGGGCAATAATTTCTTTTGCATTCATTTTCTGTTCTCCTTCCCATTAAGCTTTTACAATGTAATCCACTACAGCAGCAGGAATCATCACCATATTTGGATCAATTTCGCCCACTTTAACTACCTTTGTTGCTTGCACGATGACAGTTTTACCCGCGAGTGCCATTAAAGGATTAAAATTGCGAGCTGAACCAGCAAACACTAAATTTCCACTCTCATCGGCTATATCCGCTTTGATGATTGCAACATCCGCAGTCAGTGGTCGCTCAAGCAGATACTCGACACCATCGAGCGTAAGTTTCTGCTTACCTTCTTCTACTACGGTACCAACACCTGTTGGCGTCAAAATACCGCCTAAACCAGCACCACCTGCACGGATACGTTCAGCCAAAGTACCTTGTGGACACAGCTCAACTTCTAGCTCTCCTGAAATCATGCGTTTGCCTGTTTCTGGATTAGTACCAATATGAGAGGCATAAAGTTTTTTTACTCGCCCATTAACAATTAAAGGACCTACCCCTGTATCAACCATAGCGGTATCAGTACTAATTAGGGTAATGTCCTTAATGCCTGCATCGAGAATTTCTTTAATAATCAGCTCAGGGGCGCCACAGCCCATAAAGCCACCTGACATTAATGTCATACCGTCAGAGAAATGCGCTCTAACTTCACCAATAGAAATAAGTTTAGACATAGTCTTCTCCAGTCATTAAGATAAAGTAAATTTATATAAGAAAGTCTCTGCGGATGAGATGGTTACAATATATTAACGAGAAAAAAATGCATCGAAGGCATTCTTGCAGGCAAGAAACAAAACACAACCATTTGTTTTGCAAGAAATTTATTAAAAAATACCGCTTGAAAACTTTCTTTTACAAAATTATAACAGTACAATTTGGCAAAACGGCAATACAGATTTTTTACAAAAATATAAGAAAAATTTATAGATTGACTAGAATCAACTAAAGCGGTATTAAAGGAGACAATTTAGGAAAAAAGTGTGAAACTGTTCACATTTTGAAGAAAAAGTCGTCTTTTTGATTGGAGAAAAAATGGACATTAAACATTTGCGCTATTTTATCGGTATTGTTGAAAATGACTTCAATCTTAGCCGAGCTTCACAGAATTTGTATATTTCTCAGCCGGCGCTCAGCATGATGGTGAACGAATTTGAAAATCGGGAAAATATTCAGCTCTTCAATCGTGCTAACGGTAAAATTACAGGGCTTACCTACGTAGGAGAAAACTACTACCGTGATGCCAAAGAATTGATTGAAAAATATAATCAAATGAACAGGGATTTGCACACGAAAAAACGGCAGATCAATGGCAATATCACGATAGGCATTCCACCATTAATTTTATCGGTTGTCTTTCCAAAAGTGATTCCAAACTTGATACAAAACAACCCGAATATCAAGTTTCTATTTAAAGAACAAGGCGCATTTTCCTTAAAAAATGAGTTACTGCTAGGCAATATTAATTTTGCGACCTTGCTCTATCCCGAACAAATTCCTCACCATATTATGGATTCTTTTGAGATCTACCGCTCAGAACTTGCGGTGTTTTGTTCCCCAAGTCACCACCTTGCTGGTCAGGAGATGATTAGCTGGCAAACGTTACATCAAGAGAAAATGGTAAGCTTCGATAAAACGTTTATGATCTATCAGCATTTGAATGAGCGTTTTGAGCGATATGGCATCTATCCTGATATTCTATGTGAATCCAGTTCATGGGATTTTCTCTATTACACGGCTAAAACAAACCCCGATATTCTCACTATTTTACCCTTAGCAACTGCCGAGCTTTATCCTGATAAAGATTTAGTTTGCGTTCGTATAAAAGATCCTATTTTATGGCGAGTGACACTATGTCGTTTGAAAAAAGATCGATATTCAAATGCTGAAAATTACATCTTTGACGAGCTTCTGAGTATGTTCCAAGCAACCCAAAAGGAATGATATGCGCAAATTTTCACTCTATCGATACCAAATTCCGCTACAAAGCGGCCTGATTTTGCGCGCTCAAACTCAACGCTTTCGTACAGGCTTGATTTGCTACTTAGCGGAAAAACATCATGAAGGATGGGGGGAAATAGCCCCACTAAGTGGATTTAGCCAAGAATCACTAGCACAAGCTGAAAATCAAGCATTAGCTTGGCTTACCTGCTGGCAAAATGGTGGAACTCAAACTTTAGAAGCGCTCTTTCCATCGGTTGCCTTTGGCTTAAGTATGGCATTGTATGAACTACGCCACGGCTTGTGCGAAGCAAAATCAGTCTTGACCGTCCCACTTTGTAGCGATAGCTCGCTGAAAACTATTGAACGCTTAAAACAGCAGAATATAACCATAGCAAAATTAAAAGTTGGCAGATATTCTCCCGAGCAAGATGCGAAAACTGTTCAGCAATTACTTAATGCCATGCCTCATCTTTCATTAAGGTTAGATGCTAATCGAGCTTGGGATCTCAATACGGCATCACAATTTGCATTACGGCTTTCTCCAGCCGAAAAACGGCAAATTGTATTTATTGAAGAACCCTGCCAAACAGTAGAACAATCATTACAATTTGCAAAAAATCAGCAAATTGCTATCGCTTGGGACGAAAGTTTACAATTAAAAGAAGTTCAGCTACAAATACAAGAAGGGCTTGCTGCTATTGTTATCAAGCCAATGCTTATCGGCTCTAGAGAAAAATGTTTAGCAATGATTAAACAAGCTCACCTGCTCGGACTGCAAGCAGTACTTAGTTCAAGTATTGAAAGCAGTTTGGGACTAAGCCAATTGGCTCATTTTGCAGAACAAGTTACTCCACAAACAGCAGCTGGTTTAGATACACTATCACTTATGCAACAGCAGCTCATCAGAGCATTCCCTCTATCCTCCCTGCCACTTTATGGCATAGAAAGCTCTTTTCTACAAAAAATTGCTTAAAAGAAAAAGACGAAATTGCCCAATTTCGTCTTTCTTTAGATTTACAAGCGGTGATTTTCCACTAAAAATCGGCAAAATTACCAACTTCCGCCAGCGCCTCCACCACCGAAGCTACCACCACCAAAACCGCCGTAACCGCCACCAGAACGCCCCGAACGTCCACTTCCAAAACTTCCTCCACCAAATCCACCATTGCGATGAATGGTTGAAGTAGTACGAATAATACGATCAGCCGCTTGTGGGCTAATATAAACATTTCCCCCTCGTGGGAAGAAAATTAACGCAATAATTAAGCCAAAAAGTAAAAAGAACATAAAATCCATTTCTGAATCATCATCGTTCTCTTCAACCGCTAAAGCAGCATATTCACCTTGGGTTGCGGCGATAATCGAAGATAGCCCTTTTGCAATGCCTTGGGCATATTGTTCTTGCCTAAAATAGGGCAAAATATCATGACGAATAATTGATGATATAATGGCATCGGGTAAAGCCCCTTCTAAGCCATATCCCGTTGCAATAAACACTTTATGATCATTCTTAGCAATTAAGAATAATATGCCATTCTTTTCGCCTTTTCGCCCTATCCCCCACTTATTGCCTAAATTGAACGTATAATTAGAAATATCTTCACCACCTGTCGTTGGTACAATCACCACCTCAATCTGTGAACTTGTTTTATTACCATACTCAATTAAAGCATTTTCAAGTGTTTGCCACTCTTGAGCATTTAAGGTCTTGGTGTAATCCACTACATAGCGAAAAGGGTTTGGAGGAGCAGGATAATTTACCGCAACACTTGCTAAACTAAATAATAGCAATCCTAATGCTAAGAGGCTTTTATAAACGTGTTTCATCATTTTATGATCACCTCATTCGGCAGTTCATTGACATCATTCGATTGAACGGGAAAATGTCTTGCTAGTTGTTGTTCTACTTGCAGAATGCCCTGACAAATAGCCTGAGTATAATCCCCTTGTCGGCACAAAAGTTTCATCATCGCGTAAACCGATTGCCAAAAATCATCACCTACTTTCGCATGAATACCCTTATCTCCAACTACCGCCACATAATGCGGCTTAAATGAAAGATAAATTAACACTGCATTGCGTTGCACCGTATTTTGCATTTCTAATTCAGCAAATAGTTGTTCTGCCCGCGCAATAGCTGACTGACCTTTTTTCGCTTTACGCTCAACAACCACACGCAATTCTGCCGAAGTTTGCTGCTCCAAATGCGAAATTGCCTGCTCGATTTGTTGCGTATCGACAGGCAATTTGCGCTGGAAAACCGAGAGAAATTTCATCTTTACTTTCCTTGCGATAAAAAATTCCCCCTTACGGGGGAAGTAAATCCTAGTCAAAGCTAACTACTGGCGCTTTTTCTGAACCGGCTTCGGCTTTAAATTGTGGTTTTGCTTTAAAGCCAAAAATCCATGCAGCTAATTTAGTTGGGAATTGGCGTACTTGTTTATTGTACTCTTTTACCGCAGCGTTGAAATTGTTACGCTCAACGTTAATACGATTTTCCGTGCCTTCAATTTGTGCTTGTAAATTTAAAAAGCCTTCATGAGCTTTTAATTCTGGATATTTCTCCACACTCACTAATAAACGAGACAGAGCCGAATTTAAACCCTGTTGAGCTTGTTGGAACTGTGCCATTTGCTCTTCGGTCGCATTGCTCGGATCAATTTTAGTCTGGGTTGCTTTTGCACGTGCTTCAATAACGTTCGTCAGCGTCTCTTTCTCAAAATTTGCTTGACCTTTTACTGTATTCACTAAGTTTGGAATAAGATCTGCGCGGCGTTGATAAGAAGATTCGACATTCGCCCATACCGAATTAATATCCTCTTCTGCTTTCACTAAGTTATTGTAACTATTTGAAATCGTGCTACCAAATAACACCGCACAGCCAATAATTGCTACTAAAATAATAATGAGCCACTTTTTCATGGTTTATCCTTAAAAAATTAAACGAAAAATTCATTATAGACCGATGTCCATAACGGCTAGATGCCTATTATAAGCGATTAATGTGCTTTCTCACCTGATTTTTCAGCCGATTTTGTGAAAATCACATTTTTTACTACGCTCAATAGCTCCTGTCTGACCATAGAAAGCCTCGGTCGTTCCCCATTTTTAAACACAATTGGACGGCAAAACTCCATGGCTTTAATCCCTAAACGAGCAGTCAGAAGCCCAACCCCAATTCCTTGTGCAGCTCGCATCGAAAGTTTTGCGGTAAGATTTTGTGCGAAAAATTCCGAACCAAGCTCTGTCGCGATTTCTGTTGTGCCTGCAAAAACCATATTCGTTAGCACCAATTTAAACAGTTTTAAACGGCTAAAATAGCCTAACTCCATGCCATAAGCACGCGTGATTTTATTTACTAATGCAATATTTCGCCATGCAACCATCAGTACATCTGCAATCGCTAATGGACTGATTGCAACAATCACCGCATTTTCCGCAGCATGCTTACTAATCAGTTGTTTAACTTGTTTATCAATAGGCATGAGCACATTTTCTCCAAATAGATACAACACCTCTTGACTATTGTACGCCTCATCAAGCTGAGCTTGCCAACGCTGTGCGCCCAACATGGCTTGCTGGTTTTGCATATTAGCTAAAATGTCTTTGCAAAATTTTACCGCTTTTTCACCGCTTGCTTGATTGTCTAATAACAACTGTTCACTTTGCTGCTGTTGGTAGTGGTGCTTTCTGAGCTTCACGAGCTTACGCCATTCATTTATTAATGCCCCAACTCCCGCTAAACTGATTCCCAAAAAACCGATAGCAAACGCAAAATAAATCCATTGCTTTGCCTGCCAAGTATCAATCAGCCATTGAATAGATTGAGCAAACACCGCCACACTGAGTAACGCCAAGCAACCTAAAAAGACTCGTAGCCAAAAACGGGGCGGACGCAAACTGTTTTCTGCAATCAGCTCGGCTTCCACTTCTTGCGGTTCATCAAGTACAACCACATCTTGCTCAAACTCTTTTTTTGCCTGAAAAGGTTGAGCTGTATCCAAAGGCTGTTCGTCAAAAATTCGTTTTTCCATAAGGTTCTCTCAAATAAGGAAAAGTCGGCGTTATTATAAGACGAAAAAGGCGATCACAAAACAGACGGTTTTTGGTGGCGAAATAATATGTAGTAGGAAAGCCTAGATCGAGCAAAGGATTTAGCAGTCCTTTATAGGACAGGCAGTATACTGTCTTAGCCGAAAACGACAAACAAACCGTTTACTGGTTCAAAAAAGCTGCTGAGCAAGGGTATGCAAAAGCACAATTCACTCTAGGCAGAATATATGACAATGGAAAAGGTGTACGAAGAGATGTATACAAAGCAAAAGAATTCTATGGGTATGCTTGTGATAATGACTATCCAGGTGGCTGTGAGGGCGATGCAGAACTCAATAAGCAAGGTATTCGTTAATTTTCTAAGGTTAATAAAAATCCCGATAGTCCACGTTTCTAAACGTGGACTTTTTATTTGCCATCAACAAGCAGTAGATTTTCCAACATTATCAAATGATTAACATTACGGACACAATACACCGTGTCCCTACGTTGAAAACTATTGAATCACGACATAATTTTCCGCTACGATTTTTTTGAAACTCTCGCTTGTCGCAGCCCAATCTAATAGATCCACTTTCCAAACTAAATCGGAATCGGAAAATGCTTGTTCAATTTTGGCGAGTTGCACAAAGTCCAGAGGGGTTTCGGTCATTAAAGCAAGATCAAGATCAGAATAACGTCCATTATTGCCTTTTACCCGAGAGCCGAAAGCCCAAACAGGCGTATTTGGTAAATGTTCTGTCAAAATATCTTGCACAATTTTTAATTCTTGCTCACTAATCTGTAATTGTGGCATTGTATTTTTCCAATTGTTGTAATAAAAAACCGCTGCGTTGCATAAATGCGGAAATCTGATTATAAACCGCCATCGCTTTTTCATAATCATAAGTATGGGAAGTGATATTCCGCATTTTGCGATAACCAATCCAATCATCAATATCTTCAATTAAGCCTTTTTTAACCGCTTCTCGCAAAACATCACGAAAATCGTTTAACTCAGCATTCTCATCAGAAATTGCCATCAATTTTAGCTGGCGAGTCATCATTTTAAGGCTAAGTTCATACACAAATTCAAATTTTTGGATAGCACCTGCGATTAAGGTGTCTTGAATTACGGGTTTTTGTTGGTTAAACCAAGCAATGTCTTCCAATTCTACAAGGGTTTCAGTGAGTGATGTGAACGCATCTCGTAAGGGTTGTAATTCTAATTTTTCCATTTTATTTCCTTTCTAAATCCACCGCTTTTTCAATATGCTTTTTCAAGCCATCATAACCGTGTTCGGTTTTTAAAATCTCAAATAATTCAATAGCTTGCGGATATTCTTTATCAAGATAACGTAACCACTGTTTTATACGAGCAACATGATAAAAGCCTGTATCCGCTTTGTTTTCCATTTGCACATAGCGGTAAAGAAGCTGTAATACATTTTCCCATGCCATTTTCGGCTGATTAAACTTTATTACTTGGCTTAAATTAGGCACATTCAATGCTCCGCGGCCAATCATCAAGGCAGAACAAGCGGTGATTTTTAAACATTTTTTTGCAGATTCAAAACCCCAAATCTCACCGTTGGCGATTACAGGAATCGTTAATCTTTCCCGAATTTCAGCAATTTTTTGCCAATTAATTCGCTCTGCTCGGTAACCATCCATTTTGGTTCTACCGTGCACAGTAATCTCATTTGCACCGCCTTGTTGCACTGCATCAGCGATTTCAAAGCACTGTTCCGCACTATCCCAGCCTAAACGTACTTTCACAGACACTACTTGCTCTTTTGGTACAGCTGCACGTATCGCCTTGGTTGCTTGATAAATTAGCTCAGGATCTTTAAGTAATGAAGCACCACCATTACTGCCATTAACAGTTTTCGATGGGCAACCACAATTCAGATCTACCCCATGCGAGCCAAGTTCAATTGCCAATTGAGCATTTTCAGCAAGAGGCTCTGGGTGCTGCCCAAGAAGCTGTACCCGCACAGGACTCCCTGATTCCGTATAACCATTATGATAAAGCTCTGGGCAAAGACGATAAAAGGTTTTCTTTGGCAACTTTTGATCGACGACCCGTACAAACTCAGAAATACAGAGATCATAATCATTCACTGAACTTAACAAACGGCGAACAAAAGGATCAAGAACTCCTTGCATTGGCGCAAGAATAACCCTTATATTTTGCAAGTTTTCCATAAAAAACGACCGCTTATTTCCAACCTTTCGCTTTACAAATTAAATCATAGGCAGCTTGAATTTGCTGGGCCTTCTCTTTTGCAACTTCCATCATTTCAGGTGGTAAGCCTTTTGCCACCAGCTTATCTGGGTGATGTTCATTCATTAACTTACGATAAGCCCGTTTTACCGTATTTTGCTCATCGCCTGCCGAGACACCAAGCACTTTATAAGCATCTTCCAAACTTGGTGCTGATGGAGAATAACTCTGATTACCTTGATACTGCCCTTGCTGATACCCTTCTTGCTGATAGTATCCAGAACGAAAGCGCTGAGCCGCAGCCATCATTGCCATCATCTGCTCAAATTGCAGGCGAGAAATACCTAGACCTTCTGCGATAGTATATAAAATTCGCTGCTCATTCTGATCAAGCACACCATCTTGCAATGCCGCTTGCATTTGTACTTCCACAAAAAAGCGCATTAAATCAGCTCGCTGCCCACAAGCTTCACGAAACTCTTTTAGCACTTGACGAAGAGGAAAATTACTCTCTTTACCCTGAGTAAATGCCTGTTGAGCTAGTTGCTGATGAACATGATCTAATTTCATCCTTGCCATCAGTTGACGAGCCAGATGAATATCGTCTTCGGTAACTCGCCCCTTCGATTTTGCCATATGCCCTAATACTGCGAAAGTGGTTTGCATAAACAACGACTGACGAGTCAAAGCTTTGCCAAAGACACTTGATGAAACGCTACCCATTTCATAAAGTTTTTTATCAGCAAAATGACCAAGGAATAAGCCAACTAAACCACCAAAAAAACTGCGGGTATAGTAATACCCCAGAAAGAACCCTAGAAATTTCCCAATGTATTGCATCTTCTTTCCTTACATCTAATGATAAATACGTTATTCTAGCTGAAAATTCTAAAAAAATAATGAATCATAGAAAAAAGAAAAGCTCCGATTTCTCGGAGCTTTTACAGAAACTTTGCAATTTAGAATTAGTATTCTAATACTGCGCGACGGTTTTTCGCGTAATCAGCTTCAGTGTGACCTAATACAGCTGGTTTTTCTTCACCGTAAGAAACAGTAGATACATTAGCTGCACCTTGGTTTGCTAAGTAGTTTTTCACTGCGTCTGCACGACGTTGACCTAATGCGATATTGTACTCAGGGGTACCACGCTCATCAGCATGACCAGCAACAGTTACGCTACCTTTAGCAGCATTTAAGTACGCAGCGTGAGCGTCTAATAAGTTGCGGTATTCTCCTTCGATGTCGTAACGGTCAAAACCGAAATATACGGTGTTGTAACGAGTTTGTAAATCCTGAACAGATAAGCCACCAAAAGTTTGGCCGCTTACATCTGCACCTGCTGCGTTAGCATTTACAGTTGCGCTGTCATCGTTTTTTGAGCTGCTGCACGCTGCTAATACAAAAGCTGGTGCCGCAATCATTAAAACTTTAGCAAGTTTTTTCATTTTTTATTCTCCAAAAGAAAATTATTGTTTACTCAGATAAGGTGACCAAGCAGGGAATTTATACTGCCCACCTGCTCCCGGCAAATTAGCTTTGAAACGGCCATCTGCGGACACCAATTGTAGCACTTTGCTCACACCTTTGGTAGAGCTATAAATAACCATGGTACCATTTGGTGAAATACTCGGACTTTCGTCTAAGAAAGTAGAACTCAGAACTTCTGTGCTACCTGAAGCGAGATCTTTTTTCACGATTTTATCGCCTGCAACCATGATTAAATTCTTGCCATCTGCGGACATTTTACCGCTACCATTACCTCCAATTAGGCTTGCACCGCCGCCGGCAGAGCTCATACGGTAAACTTGTGGCGTTCCCGCACGGTCGGAAGTGAAGAAAATTGATCCCCCATCTGGTGACCAACTTGGCTCGGTATTATTACCTGCATTACTGGTTAATTGACGAGGAGTCCCGCCATTTACCCCCGTTACATAGATATTTAATAAGCCATCTTGATTCGAAGCAAAGGCAATACGAGAACCATCTGGCGAGAATGACGGCGCGCCATTATGCCCTTTCAATGCCCCCACAACTTTACGTGCACCAGAACGTAAATCATGTACTACAACTTGTGGACGCTTATTTTCAAAGGTAACATAGGCTAGTTTTGAACCATCTGGCGACCATTCTGGCGACATCAAAGGCTCTTTGCTATTTACCACGGTGAAAGCATTAAAACCATCATAATCCGAAACCCGAATTTCATAAGCGTTCGTACCACGTTGCACCACATAAGCAATTTTTGTTCTGAATGCACCTCGAATTTGTGTTAATGCCTCAAATACCTGATCACTCACAGTATGCGCACCTAAACGAATTTGAGCCGCCGATACTGTAAATGAGCCTTGGGCGATAACATTACCAGCGTTTCCGCTAGTACCTAAAGTATCAATCAATTGGTAAGCAATGTTATAGCCATTCCCCCCTGCTGAAACCTGTCCTACGACAATATTATCGATTCCAATATTCGTCCATTGCTCGGCATTCACTTCTGCCGCAGAACCGGGTTGTGCCGGTAAACGACTACGATCAAGCGGTGTAAATTTGCCAGAATTTCGCAAATCATCAGAGATAATTTGCGCTACATCCGCAGGTACTCCCCCTACAGTTTTAAAAGGAACAACTGCTATTGGCTGTGCCATGCTAACCCCTGAATCAATGCTGATACGCACATCTGATTCAGCTTTGGCTGTAGCCGTAAACAACGCAGCCACTACACTAATCAAGCCCGCCATACGGGATAATAACTTCATAACTTACCTCAAAATAGGCTATTTAATTTTTAAACTAAAATCCAATGTTGGCGATTTAAATTGGTTATAAATCGCATCAGTGGGTGCTGGTGGAACTTTACGAGTTGCGACAATCGCACTGACTGCGGCATCACAGACCTCTTTATTTCCTCGACCAACCTGATAATTTTTAATTGTGCCGTCGCGCTCTAGGAAGATCTTAACATCACAACTTTTTCCCGCAAAACTTGGATCAACACGATATTTAGACTGAATTAATTTCTTAATCCGCTGAGCATAAGCTGCGCCATCAGCATTTGTTCCTGAACCTTGTCCAGTTGTGCCTCCAGCTCCCGCAGAACCTGCATTATTACGGTTGCCCCCTTTACTTGAGCCACCGCCAATATCGCCACCACTTAAGAAATCATCCAATGCTTTATTTTTCTTCGCTTGTTCCGCTTTTGCTTTAGCTTCTGCCGCTGCTTTTGCTTTAGCCTCTGCAGCAGCTTTCGCTTTTGCCTCTTTTTCGGCTTTTTCTTTCGCTTCTTTTTCTGCTTTGACTTTCGCTTCTTTCTCTGCTTTTAATTTTGCTTCTTTTTCTGCTTTAGCCTTTGCTTCCTTCTCAGCTTTTTCCTTCGCCTCTTTCTCTGCTTTAGCCTTTGCTTCAGCCGCTGCTTTTTCAGCTTGCTCTTTGGCTACTTTCTCTCTAGCAGCCCGCTCTTGAGCCGCTTTTGCTTTACGCTCTTCCTCAGCCAGTTTGGCTGCAGCTTCTAGACGTTTTGCTTCTGCTTCTGCCTTTAAACGAGCCGCCTCTGCTGCTTTTTTACGTGCAGCCTCTTCTGCTTGCTGTTTCTTTTCTTGCTCTAATTTTAGTTGCTCTTGACGTTGTTTTTCGCGTTTTGCTAACTCTTGTTTACGTAGCTCTTCTGCCTCTTGTTGCTGAGCAAATCGCAAAGCACGCTCTTGTTCTTGCTGTTGAGCAGCTTCAACAACATTATTAACAGATTCTGTCTGAGACTCGTCAACCGGTGCTTCAACAATAACTTCTTTTTTCGGTTCTTCTCTAACAGGTTCAGCTTTCTCTTTAGTTCCTTGCTTCTCTGCTTTCAAACGCCCATATTCTGCCGCAACTTGTCCTGTATCAACCATTACCGCATCAAATGCATCGCTATCACCACCGCTACCACCAGCAGCAGGTAATACTATTTTAGTAAACAATGAACCTAAAAATAGTAAGCCGATCAATACCAAGTGCAATAAGATCGAAACAATAACTGCTAGTTCTAACCGATCATTTTGATATTTCACACGCTATCCTTGAATCTTTATTTGCCTTCAGTCATTAAACCAACAGATTTAATGCCCGCATCTTTTAATAATGAAATACCTTTCATCACCTCTTCATAAGGTACATCTTTACCACCTGCAACCAAAAATAACGTATTGTTATCTTTTTGAAAGGCATCCGCGGCATAAGCAACCACTTCATCATCACTGATATTTTCTGCCCCATTACTCTGGGCATAATTACCTTCAATTTTTAACTTATATAAGCCAACCCCTGCAATCTCTAAAATTACAGGTGTTTTATCTTCATTTGACACCGATTGACTGTGACGATCTTCTGGCAATTCAACTTCTACGCTTTGACTAATAATTGGTGCTGTGGCCATAAAAATCAGTAATAACACCAATAACACATCCAAAAATGGAACAATGTTGATCTCTGATTTAATGTCATTGCGTTTACGACGACGATCAGACATACTTTCCTCTTTCTCAAACCTTTATAACAAGCGGTTTATTCCCCCTTGTTTTTTACAAAATTACTTTTTTGCGAATGCCTGACGATGCAAAATCGTTGTAAATTCATCAATAAAATTCACATAGTTTTGCTCTAATTTATTTACTTTCAAGTTTAAACGGTTGTATGCCATTACCGCAGGAATTGCTGCAAATAAACCTATTGCCGTTGCAATGAGCGCTTCTGCAATACCTGGTGCAACGGATTGTAATGTGGCTTGTTTAACCGCACTTAACCCCATAAATGAATGCATAATACCCCAAACCGTACCAAACAAACCAATATATGGGCTAATTGAGCCAACCGTGCCTAAAAACGGAATATAATTTTCAGCTTGCTCCATTTCACGATTTAAAGCTAAATTCATCGCGCGACTTGATCCTTGAATAATAGCTTCAGGCGAATCTGGATTTGCTTGTTGTAAACGGTTAAATTCCTTAAAGCCGACATAGAAAATTTGCTCAGAGCCATTTAACCCATCACGACGATTCTCTAACCCTTCGTGTAAGCGATGAAGATCTTCACCAGACCAAAAACGATCTTCAAAAGTTTCCGATTCTTTTTTCGCACGGTTCAATACTCGACTGCGTTGAATAATCACCGCCCAAGAAAGCACTGAGAATGTAATTAAAACTAAAATCACGAGTTTTACTACAATACTCGCTTCCATAAACAATGAAACTAAATTAAATTCAGTTGCCATTAAAAACTCCAAATGGGTAAATTTTTGAATAAATTAGACCGCTTGTAATACCTGTTTTATTTCACTAGGTATTGCCACTGCTTTCATTTTTGCTAAATCAACACTTGCAACGACGACTGTTGCTTCACTTAAACATACATCTTCTCGCCAAAGGCGCTGCGAAAAGACTATTTTCGCACCTTTTAGTTCCAAAATTTGGCTTTCAACTACCAGAAAATCATCAAGTTTAGCTGGGATTTTATAATCTATTTCCATTTTTTTAACAACAAAAGCCAAATTTTCTGCTAACAATTGCTGCTGTGAAAAACCTTTTTCTCGCAAAAACTCTGTTCTTGCCCGTTCAAAAAAATGCAGATAGCGCGCATGATAAACAACACCACCGGCATCTGTATCTTCATAATAAACGCGAATAGGAAATTTCATACGTACCCTGTTTGAATGCAAAAGAAAAACGCCCAAAAACTAGGCGCTGAGGTTCATCATTTTAGAGAGAGATAATTGCTTATGCAAGCCCTTTTCAATTCAAAATACAAAAATAATCAGGGCTTGTAAAATAAGACTTGACTAAAGCCAAATAAGATAGGAAAGACAAGGAATTAGGATGAAATAACCCACAACAGGAAGGAAAATTACTCTCCATAAGGTTGCTTTTATTTCAAAACCACTACCATGAATCCAGAGTATCGCCATTGCATAGAAAACGATAATTACCAACAGCGGAGACACTTCACCAAAATAGTGAGCAAAAAGCGATGATTTCAACAAGATCATCACAAACATTGCTGAAGCTAGGATAAAAGAAAGGGCCTTTAGCCAGCCCTTTCTTGTCATATTATAAAGAGAATGAATCATTTTTCCTTCTCAATTACTCGTCAAACTTACCTGTTTTCTCAATGCTGATCGTAACCACAGTTGCGAATAACACAGCAAGTAAGATACCTAAAAACCAACTAACATAAAGCATTGTGTTTCTCCTTAGTATAAGCTTGCTTTGTTATCTTCAATAAATTTCGAATCTAAACGACCGAACATTTTGAAGTATGACCAAACCGTATAAGAGAGCACTAATGGTACGAAAATCAATGCTACAATTAACATCACGGTGAGAGTATTCTGGCTTGCAGTTGCATCCCATACAGTTAAGCTCATTTCTGGATGAGAAATAGAAGGCATAATGAATGGGAACATCGATACTGCAGCGGTTAAAATAACACCAACAATAGTGATTGATGATGAGAAGAATGCAAAACCAGAACGGTTAGCTTTTGAACTAGCAACAGTTAATAATCCACCGATCACAACTAACGCAGGAACGATCCAAAGAATCGGCATTTCTGCATAGTTTTTAAACCACGCCGCACTTTCCAACTCAACTGATTTGTTAGTTAGCAATGACGGCGCATTGTGGTCTAGCTGACTAGTAATCACAAAACCATCTTTGAAATATAACCATGCGCCAGCAGCTAAAAATGCAACCACCGTGACAGCTGCGGTAATTTGTGCAATACCACGAACGCGATTGCGTAATTCACCTGTAGTTTTCATTTGTAACCAGGTTGCGCCTTGGGTAGTTAGCATCATTAAGCTCACGACACCACAAAGTAATGCAAATGGATTTAGCAAGCCAAAGAATGAACCTGTGTATTGAACTTGGTTGATATTGTTAAATTCAAATGGTACACCTTGCAATAAGTTACCAAATGCAACACCGAAAATGAGTGATGGAACAAATCCACCAACAAATAAGCCCCAATCCCAAGCACTACGCCATCTTTGATCATCAATTTTTGCACGATACTCAAAGCCTACTGGACGGAAGAATAGCGCAGCAAGCACTAAAATCATCGCGATGTAGAAACCTGAGAATGAAGTCGCATAGACTGTAGGCCATGCAGCAAAAATTGCACCACCTGCGGTTAATAACCATACTTGGTTACCATCCCAGTGAGGTGCTACTGAGTTAATCATAATACGGCGCTCAACATTACTCTTACCCGCAATTGGTAACAGGGTTAATACGCCCATATCAAAGCCATCAGTAATCGCAAAACCAATGAGTAGAACAGCAATTAGCACCCACCAAATAAAGCGTAGAATTTCATAATCTAACATTTCTAACTCCTATTATTTCGCAGATTGCTCAAAGTGATAACGACCTGTTTTTAATGCACTTGGGCCAAGTTTGCCATATTTAAACATTAAATACATTTCTACAATTAGGAATAAGGTGTATAAACCACAGAGTAAACCAATAGATAACCATAGTTCACCCGTTGTTAATGCAGAGTTTGCGACGCCCGTTGGCAACATTTCATAGATTGCCCATGGCTGACGCCCATATTCTGCCAAGAACCAACCACTTTCAATTGCAATCCATGGTAGTGGGATAGCCCATAACATCACGCGCAAGAACATTGGATGTTTTGCCACAGTATTACGCATATTTTTAACAAATGCTGTTGCAATTAATAATAGCATCAAGCCACCAGCTGCTAACATAATACGGAATGCCCAGAAAGTTGGCCCTACATTAGGTACAGTTGCATCAGCTGCTTTTTGGATTTGCTCTTCTGTTGCATCAATTACATTAGGTGCATATTGTTTGAGTAATAAACCAAAAGCTAAATCTTTTTGTACTAATTTAAATGCCGCTTTTTCTTCTTCTGTATAGCTGCCTGTACGTAATTTTTCAAGCAATGCATAAGCAACCATACCATTACGAACACGTTGTACGTTCTCATTACGAATGTCTTTAACGCCTTTAATTTCCTTATCCAAAGAACGAGTTGCAATGATACCTGCCGCGTAAGGTACAGCAATTGCCATTTCATGACGCATTTCTTTTGTATTCGGAATCACAAATGCATTCCATGCTGCTGGCGCTGGGTGTGTGTCAAATTCACCCTCCATTGCAGCTAATTTCATTGGCTGAGTTTGACCGATTTCATAACCAGCTTCATCACCAGCTAACACCACTGCAATAATCGCTAATAGACCAAAGCTTGCCCCCACAGAAAATGAACGACGCGCAAACGGTAAATCACGACCTTTTAAAATATAGTAAGCGCTAATGCTTAAAACGAAGATAGCACCGCAAACATAACCGGCACTGACAGTATGAACAAATTTAGTTTGCGCAACAGGATTTAACCATAAATCCATAAAGCTCACTAATTCCATTCGCATTGTTTCGAAGTTAAACTCTGCTGCTGTAGGGAATTGCATCCAACCATTAGCAACCAAGATCCACATTGCTGAAAAGTTAGAACCAAAAGCAACCATATATGTTGTAAATAAGTGTTTAGCTTTTGACAAGCGATCCCAACCAAAGAAGAAAAGACCAATGAAGGTTGATTCTAGGAAGAACGCCATTAAGCCTTCAATGGCTAATGGAGCACCAAAGATATCACCAACATAGTGAGAATAATAAGACCAGTTAGTACCAAATTGGAACTCCATTGTGATACCGGTTGTCACACCTAGGGCAAAGTTAATACCAAATAATTTACCCCAGAACTTGGTCATATCTTTATACACTTCTTTACCTGTGGTTACATAAAGTGTTTCCATCACGACAAGCACGAAAGAAAGACCTAATGTAAGCGGTACAAATAAGAAGTGGTAGAGTGCAGTTAAAGCAAACTGCAAGCGCGAGAGTTCAACAACGTCCAACATCTCAAACCTCTTTATATTTCAAGCCTGATTAAACGGTTACAAACAATTTGCAACCACCCCAAAAACCGATAAGTGTCTATTTTATTGAAAAAAATTACACTTATAGTCGGTTGCATATTTTACTCATAAATACACAAAGAAAAAATAGTAAAAGAATATTATTAACAAGATTTTTAAATTTAATTTAATAAAATTTAGCAATCTTACTAACATCGTTTTGATATAAATCAAATAGCTAAAATAGTACGAGAATGTATATTCTGAGTACGATTTATTTAATTTGTAAAATTAAATCCAAAATTGACCGCTTGCGAAAAGTAAAAACCCCTCCGAGAAGGAGGGGCTTACTTAACACTAAATGTACTTAGCAAAATATTTGCTATTTCTGCGCAATCTGCTCTGGTAATGCGAGTATTTCTGATGAAATATCTTGTTGCTCAATTGCTTCAACATTCACGGATTTCAAATTCTCTGCTTTTAAACGCGCAACCAATTCTAAATCGTGAGTTTGCTCCGCAACATATAATGCCATAATACGATCATTGGCTTCACATTCATGATGTTCAAGCAATTGAACAAAGTAAGGTTTTGCTTTATCAAATAAGCCATCTCGAGTGTAAATATATCCCAATGCTCGCGCATAATCGTCCGAGTAATTTTCTCGCGCTTTTTCAGCCCGTTTAGCTAACAGTTTAACGAGTTTACTCTCTTGATCTACTTGTAAACGTGTCAATTGGACAAAGAACAAATCTAATTGCTCGTCCTCAAATTTCTTCAAGGTTTCCAAGGCAATCTCACCGGCAGAATCATGATCATCACTATCGATCAAACGCTTAATCACCGCAGAGCGAGTATAAATTGAACGACGGCGACGGCTTGGTTGCTCTTCCCACCATTTCAGTAAGCCTTCTTGCCCTTCCTCATTAAGAATTTCATCCAGTAGGCCATCATCAGCTTCTCGTACTAATGCTTCATATTCCTCAGCCTCTAAGAAACTACGTTGTCCAATGGTTTCCAAAATAGCATCTAATGCTTTATACGCTTTTGATTTCTGATAGATCTCAATCGCTAGTCGTTGCGCATCAACATTATTTGGTGCTAACTCCAATAAGCTATCTACAGCGCTGCGTGCTGCTGGCAATTTTTCTTGTTGTAACAACAAACGCGTACGAGCCAATTCAACAGCAACAGAATTAGGGCCGGCTAATTTTGCAGCTTCCATTAAATACTGATTCGCTGAAAAAGCATCACCTTGCAACTGTGCGGCTTCTGCTGCCTTAATAAAGTTCAATACTGGCTCTTCAGAATGTTTCGCATTCTTGCTGATTAATTTCTCTGCCTTAGAATAATTCCCTTCGGTCATTTTCATTAAACCTTCAAGGGTCTGCTTTTGTGCTTTCTTACGTTTACGATTACCAAACCAGTGATAAGAATCACGGCTTAAACGTAAAAATCGACTAATAATCCATTCAACTAAGTAAACAATAGCCATTGCTAATGCAAAGAAAACAACCAACATTACCAAGCTCATTTCAATAACTTTAGTGTCGGTTTCAATCCGCACATAGCCTTGGTGCCCAGCAATATAAGGACCTGCAATTAAACCTGCTAATACAAGCAACATTAAAAAGAGAACTCGAAACATAATACTATCCTCCTTATTGTTCTGTTGCTGGTGCTAGTGTAGGCTCCGCCGCGTCAACTCTTGGTTCTACAGGCATTTGAGCGTCTTCGGCCTTTAGCTGTTCTAAAGCTTTTGTCTCATCCAACTGTACCTTAACAATTGGCTTAGATGCTTTATTCAAATTTCTCTCTAGCAATTCTAGGCTTTGCAATTTATGTGGCGCATCAACATAAATTGACTGCTCTCCCACGCTATCTAGCTCTTTTAAGAATGTCTGCACATCTGCATTTTGCAAATCAAAATAGCTTCTGACCCAAGTAGATACGGCTTCCAAGGATTGTTTGTATAGCTCATTTTGCTGGCGCGGTACTGCCAGAATAGCGATTTGTAGGCGTAAACGAATATTTTCACGCAGATAAATTTCCTGATTAGGTGCAATAAATGCCTTGTCGTTTACTACGCGACCTTTATCATTAATGCGGATAAAATGGCTTAAGAATGAATCTGCACTTTTCTCAATATTTTTCTGCCAATCATCTATAGAATCACTCACTTCCCCATTATCTGCTTTTTCGCTCTCGCCACTATCTGCCATTGGCAGGTTATCGACTAAATTTGCCAATCTCGCCAAACGCTGCATCAGTGTATTCTGATCGATTTCATTCACGCTATCTAAAGTATTAAGATCTGTTTTAATTGCATTACGAATTGCTAATGCTTTTGGATCTGAAACTTGGCTCAGAACATTATCCGCCTCAATCAATAGACTTCTTGCGGTATCAATATCATTGTCTAGCGCCATTTTGCGTAGCGCATTATTGAGTAAAAAATCCGCATCAGAGAACAACCATGCTGTAGGTTCAGCCACAGGATTTGCACCTAAACGCTGAACTTGTTGCTGTAATGCATTAATCTGCTGTGTATATGCATTTTGTTCTTTCTCTAATTGCTCAACTCGGCTATTTGCTTGCTGATACGCATGTGCCAATTGGGCAATTTGTGTTTTTTCTGCCTCAAAACTTGGTATCTCAATTTCCGGCGATTGCATCACGGTTTGGGGCATTTGCGCAACTTTTTGGCCTAATGTTTTAATTTGCCCATCAAGCTCAACAAATTTTTGGTTTCCTAAGAAATAACCTGCGCCGCCTACTCCAAGAGCAACTAATAACGCTAATAAGGCAATACCTGTGCCACCAGATCTTGCCTTTTCTTGTTTAGGTGCTTTATCTGTCATACTCTCATCCTCTTTCTCTGCTTTATCCCTCGCAGAAGCGGTCTCTTTCACTGATTTTTTTGCAAAATCTTCTGTTTTTTCTACCGCTTGCCCCACTTCAGCTGTTTCTGTAACAACTGTTTCGACTTCAACTGACTCAACCGCATGAGTATCCACGTTTTCAACCGTTTTAGGCTTTCTATTTTGTTTGCTCATTTACAGCACCTCTTTCCTTTAAGATTTCATACCTTGCAACACCGATTCCAGCAAGCTGTAGTTGTCTGCTTTTTCTGAAATCGTAATTAAATCACTTTGCCAACCTAATTTTATTGCTAAATTCGCCACTCTACGTCCAACCACAATTAAACGAGATGCCAATAACCAGTCTCGATCGGTCTCTAACGTTTGCGTAAATAGTGTTGATAAAATCTCACCACTAGTGATAACTAAAGTGTCAATACCAGAACGTTTTGCCAAGCTCATTTTTTCAGGCAAATCCTCTGCCCACAATAAACGACGATAGCATTCAACCGTTTCTACCTTTGCCCCTCGTAGCTGAACCTGCTCACTAAAATACTCTCGTCCCGTATTCGCACGTAAAATCACTACTTGCTTATCCGCAAGATTCTGCATACCGGCTAAATTGAGTAAACCTTCGCTATTTTCGCTCTCAATTGGATAGCGAACCGACAACTCTGCTTGACTACAGAAATAATTTGCAGTCCCCTGCCCTACCGCTAAATAAGTTAAATCACTTCGCCATCTAAAACCCGTTTCTTTTAATGCTTTTACCGCAAAATCTACCGCATTTTTAGAAACGGCAAAGACATAATCACCCGCATTTAAACGCGCAAGAACAGAAGGCAGCTGTGGCAACGCATTCCCAGCCTCAATACGCAAAATAGGCTGATGAATCGCAAAAATTTGCCGTTCTGCTAACATATTAACCAGCTGTTGCCCTCGTTCATCAGGGCGAGTAACTAATACATTCATATTAATTAAGCATACACTTCGGCAAGAATTTTATCAGCCCCTTGCGCTAAGAGTTGCTCCGCTATTTTAACGCCCAGCAATTCTGCCTGCGACACAGAAGCTGCGCCAGATGCTCGAATAATTTGCGAACCATCTAAAGCCCCTACCAATGCATTCATCGCAATTGTGTCGCCATGCAGTGTCGCATAAGCGCCAATAGGAACTTGACAACCACCCTGCAAACGCGCATTCATAGCACGTTCGGCTTTCACGCAATAAGCCGTTTCTGGGTGATTTAAGCTATTAATATATTTTAACACCCGCTCATCATTAACACGTGTTTCAATCCCTACTGCACCTTGCCCACTGGCAGGCAAAGAATCCTCAACCTCAATAAAACAACGAATACGTTCTTGCAATCCCAAGCGGATTAACCCTGCAGAGGCAAGAATAATTGCATCATACTCGCCATTGTCTAATTTACTTAAACGAGTACCAACATTACCACGCAATGATTTTACTGTTAAATGTGGATAACGAGCCATGAGCTGACATTGACGGCGTAAGCTAGAAGTTCCAACAACAGCCCCCTTAGGCAGCGCATTTAAACTTGCATATTGATTAGAGACGAAAGCATCGCGTGGATCTTCTCGCTGGCAAATCACAGCTAAACCTAAACCTTCAGGAAACTCCATCGGCACATCTTTCATAGAATGCACCGCAAGATCGGCCCGATTTTCTAACAATGCGAGTTCTAATTCTTTAACAAAGAGACCTTTGCCGCCAATTTTAGCTAAGGGGGTATCAAGGATAATATCGCCTTTGGTCACCATCGTAACCAGCTCCACCGATAATTCAGGAAAGCGTTGTTCCAAAGCCTGTTTCACAAAATTCGCCTGCCATAATGCAAGCGGGCTTTGGCGAGTTGCAATTCGAAGTGTTTCTTTCATTATTTTCTCTACATTAAATGTAACGTGGTTATGCTATCACTTTTTGCTAGTTCTGCCAAAAGATCTGCATAGCGAGCAAATAATTTTGTCGATAAGCTCACATTTCTCATTGACAGCCAAAACAAAAGTATTAGAATCCTATTCCTACAGTTCGGATGAAGATAGCTGGAGAGCGGGGGATTGACCCCACACCGACGAGGTAAACTCTTTCAGGTGCGATGGCGAGGACAGCTATTGGACGAACCCTTGGAGAGATCCAATCCGTCATTGTTACCCCAATGGGTAAATAGGAAAATGGACGCCGAAGGCGCAAGCGTTAGCTGTTTAGGCAATGTGAAACGCTCAGGCAAAAGGACAGGGGAGAAAAGCTTATCTTAAGCGGTTAATTTTGCGGATTTTTTGCAAAATACCCGCTTGTCTTTCGTCTTTTCTTTCCTTGTAAGCAGTTTTACGAGGAACCAACAATGTCAATCGACACTATTCTTAATACTATCAACAATATTGTTTGGGGTGCTCCACTTCTGATACTTATTTCAGGTGTAGGTATCTATTTCACTTTCAAACTTAAATTACTCCAACTCTTCCAACTACCTCGCGCATTTAGCTACATTTTCAAAAAAGAAAAAGGCAATGAGCAACAAGGTGATATTTCGGCTTTCGGCGCACTTGCAACCGCACTTGCCGCAACCATCGGTACAGGAAATATTGTCGGTGTTGCCACCGCAATTCAAACTGGTGGCCCTGGTGCGCTATTCTGGATGTGGTTAATAGCTCTATTTGGCATGACAACAAAATATGCCGAATGCTTGCTTGCTATTAAATTCCGCGGCAAAGATAAAGATGGCTATATTGCAGGTGGCCCGATGTACTATATTGAAATGGGAATGGGGCAAAAATGGAAATGGCTTGCTAAATTATTCGCTTTCTTTGGTGTACTTGTGGCACTCTTTGGTATTGGAACATTTCCGCAAGTAAACGGAATTACAACGGCATTACAAGATACTTTTAGCCTCCCGATTAGCCTGACAGCAACCATTCTTACTGTTGCGGTAGCAGCAATCATCTTAGGTGGGGTCAAACGCATCTCAAAAATAGCTACAGTGATTGTGCCATTTATGGCGCTCGCTTATGTCGGCGCGTCCATTTTAATTTTGGTACTGAATGCCGAAAAATTACCAGCTACTATCGCCTTTATCGTGGAATCAGCTTTTAATCCTAGCGCGGCATTTGGAGGAGCTATCGGTTTTACAGTGATGCAGGCAATTCAGTCAGGTGTCGCACGTGGGATCTTCTCTAACGAATCTGGCTTAGGTTCTGCACCTATTGCAGCCGCAGCCGCCCACACTAAAGAACCCGTGCGTCAGGGGCTGATTTCCATGACCGGTACTTTCTTAGATACTATCATTGTGTGTACGATGACCGGCCTAGTCATTGTACTCACCGGAGCATGGCAAGGGTCTGCCCAAGGCGCAGCCATTACTAATCTCGCATTCAATCAAGGGCTATTCAGCAATATCGGCTCAATTATTGTCAGTGTAGGCTTAATTTTCTTTGCTTTCACGACGATTTTAGGCTGGTGCTACTATGGAGAGCGCTGTTTTGTCTATTTAACAGGCGGGCGCACCAAAGGGATTAAATTCTATCGCTTAGCCTTTATTGCGTTAATTGCCTCAGCACCTTTTATTCAGCTCAATACTATCTGGACTCTCGCTGACATCGTGAATGGTTTAATGGCATTCCCAAACTTAATTGCTTTAGTCGCATTACGTCATGTCGTGTTGGATGAAACCAGAAGCTATTTTGAACGCTTGAAAAAAGGCTTAATTGAATAGTTTAAGTGACTAAAAAACAAGCGATGCAAATTTGCATTTTTTCTGCCAAATTGCACCGCTTGCTTATTTAAGTGTTAAGAAAGTTAAAACTTCATAATGCGAGGTGTGCGGAAACATATCAAATAATTGTACTTTTTCCAGCTGATAGTTGGTTAAACTAGCAAAGTCTTTTGCCATCGTTTGAGCATTACAGCTGGAATAAATCAAATAAGGCGCAGCAAGCTGATTCAGATAGTCCGCTAAGGATTTACCAATCCCCCGGCGAGGCGGATTAACAATGATTAAATCAGGATGCTCCCCTTGTTTATTTAAGGCAAAATTTGCAGAATCCAAGCTAGCAAACTGTACATTTTTCAACCCTAATTGTTCAGCTGATTGAGTAGCACTGGCAATTGCTGAAGCAGAAATCTCAATGCCAGTTAATGCAACCTCAGGATTTTTCTGTTGCAAACTGGCCGCACAATGTAAGCCAAAACCACCGACGCCACAAAAAAGATCCCATAAACGTTGTATTGGTAACTGCGCAACCCAATTTTGAGCAGTTCGATATAACTCACTCGCCACCATTGGGTTTGTTTGGAAAAAACCCTGCGGGCGAATAAAAAGTGGAATACCGTTAAAATTCTCCGCTAATACTCGTCTCTCTGTTAAAAAAATCTCTTTCTCACCTTCCAAAATCGCTGCGTGTTGTGGCTGAATATTTACGCTAACAACAGAATTCATCGGCAGTTTTGCCCAAAAGTCAGCAAACTCTCGCTCAATCAATGGCAATTTCAATTCACTACGCAACACAAAACGGATCATAACCGCTTTATCTAGCTGACTTTGGGTAAGTAAAATATACTTAAGCTCCCCTTTTTTCTTCGCTACGTTATACGGCACCAGCCCTGCTCTCGCGATAAAATCTTTCAAGACAGGAAAAAGTGCGACAAATTCGCTTGGATATAAAGGGCAATCGGTTAAATCCACTGCACTAGATGGAGCAGTCTGTTCTCGTAAGATCCCTAAAAGAGGTCTCTCTACACTTCCTGATACCACCATTTTAGCTTTATTACGAAAAGCAGAGGCTGATGAAACAAGCGGTGGAAAAACCTGTGTTTTTTGCAAAATAAAAGGCGAAATCAAGCGCTTGAGATCTGCAACTTTGTCATTGATTTGCGCGGGATAACTTTTATCCAACCACTGACAAGATTGACAATCTTTTCGATCAAAATGGTGGCAACGCAAAAAATTAAGCATGCTGTGCTTTCCACTCCAACCAATCATCTTGCAGTTTTGCCAACGATTGGGTTGCTTCACGCCAACGTGTTGTTGCGGTTAATTCGTGCCAAGAAAATTGTTTACGCTTCATCAAACTTAAATGACGCGCTTGTTGTTCTGCTGTTGGTTGATACTTTAAGCCATCAAGTACTTGCACAACCCCTTTCGGTTCATTACAAAGTAACAATAAGTCGCAGCCTGCCTGTAAAGCTTTCTCACTACGCTCTACAAAATTGCCCATAAAGCCCGCTCCTTTCATACCAAGATCATCTGAGAAAATCACACCATTAAAATTAAGCTGCTGGCGTAAAACGTCTTTCAGCCAATATGCCGAACCACTCGCGGGCTGGCTATCACATTGAGTATAAACAACATGGGCAGGCATAACTGCTGAGAGTTTATTTTTACTGATAAGCTGTTTAAACGGCTGAATATCATAGCTAAAAATCGTCTCTTTCGAGCGATCATCAAATGGCGTTTCAAGATGGGAATCTGCTAAAACATGCCCATGTCCAGGAAAATGCTTGCCAGTGGTCGCCATTCCTATTTCTAACATGCCATCAATAAAGCTTTCAGCTACTGGTAAAACCCTATGTAGATCTGAGCCGAAAGAACGATCACCAATTGCTTTACAGTCATGTCCAAGATCAAGCACAGGGGCAAAACTCAGGTCAATATCTAATGCAAACATTTCCGCAGCCATTAACCAACCGGCTTCCTTCGCCACTTTTTGCTGTTGAATTGGTTCGGCATATATTGTCTGAAATGATTGCATTGCAGGTAATTTGGTAAACCCTTCACGAAAACGCTGTACTCTTCCCCCCTCTTGATCTACAGTCACAAGTAATGGCTTTTTTACCCGCTGACGGAGAGATTTAATCAATGCTTGAATTTGTTCTCTATCATAAAAATTACGTGTAAATAAAATTAAGCCGGAAACTAGCGGATGTGCTAAAATTTCTTGCTCTTCTTGGGTTAATTCTTGTCCTGCTATATCAATTAATAACATTATTTGCTCATCGGTAAAAAATTAGGAAGGGCGTTATTCTACAACGAAATCACTACTCAAGTCGCCTATCGTAGAAAATCACGCAAAATTTGTGCCGTGAATTCCTTACGTAAGTAAAATCCTAATGGCAATGAGCGAATTTTTTCACCTTGTGCATTAAATGCCCCCGCTCGTGCTTTGCTATTCTGCCCTTTAGGGCGCAGCTGCATCACCTCCCCCAACTTAGCATTAATTTCATTCAGCTTACCAAGCACAATCAGCTCCATTAGCTCTTCCCAGTCGCGTTGTAGCTGCCACTCTTGCTCAGGACTTGGTGACCATAGAATTGGCTGACCTATTCGGCGTTCTGCCAATGGAATTTCTCTCTCACCTTGCACTGGGAGCCAAAGCACTTTTTGCAATTTATGACGCACATGTGAGGTTTGCCAGAGTATGCCATGATTATCCGTTAAAGGGGCAAGGCTGACAAAAGTTGTCTCAAGAGGAAACCCTTGTTGATTCACAGGAATTGTTTTAAGCTCAATCCCTAGATGAGCAAAATCTTGCTCTGGTTTGCTTCCAGCTCTTGCTCCTAATGCAGTCTCAATCAGCATCCCCACCCAGCCCTTATCTCGCTTTAAATCTGGTGGTACGGGTATATTTAGTAAGGAGGCAATTTCACCAAGGCTAAATCCCGCTAGCCATTGAGCCTTTTCAAGTAATTCTTGTTCTGAAGCAGAAAAAGTCGCAAGTTTCATAAAGATTCCTTTTGCAAAATTTTCTGTTATTTTACCCGCTTGCTCTCTCTGCGCCAAACGCGAGAAGAGGAAAGCCATTCAAAACTTGACCGATACTACTTTGCTAGCGCCAACATCTCTTGAGCATTAGCCAATACAGCATCAGTAATACAACTGCCACCAAGCAAACGCGCTAGTGCATTCACGCGTTCAACCTCTGTAAGGAGTGTCATTTGTGTTTCAGTTTGGTTATTTTCTACAAATTTCTGGACATTAAAATGATGGTGGCCATGGCTGGCAACTTGCGGTAAGTGCGTTACACAAAGTACTTGGCACTTTTTACCCAGCTGACGCAGCAATTGTCCAACCACTGTTGCTGTTGGTCCACTAATGCCAACATCCACTTCATCAAAAATAATAGTTGGAGTAGAAAGCTTGTTTGCAGTTAAAACTTGCACGGCAAGTGAGATTCGAGAAAGCTCACCACCCGATGCAATTTTTGCCAGCGGCTGTGCGCTTTGCCCCAAATTACTGCGTAGGTTAAATTCCACACAATCTGCGCCATTTGGCGAAAGTTTTTCTAGATTATGCTGAATATCAATAAAAAATTCTCCGTTTTCCATCGCCAGTTGCTTAATTTGCTCTGTGACTTTTTTCGCAAGTTTTTGCCCCGCCGCTTGGCGTTTTTGATAAATATCATCTGCAAGTTCAACACAACGTTGGTGAGCTGCTTTTTCATCTAAGATCAGTTGCTCTTCGTTTCCTTCAAAATCAAGTAGTTGTTGTAGCTCAACTTTCAGCGTTTTATGCTGTTTCCATAATTCCTGTGGCTGAACATGATGCTTACGTGCCAGTTGCATTGTTGTGCTAATCCGCTCATCTAGCTCATTCAACAATTCAGGATCTTGCTCAATATTTGTTGCAATTTGTGCAATTTCCGAACTTGCTTCCTGTATTTGAATAAGTGCATCATTGAGCATATCTAATGCAGATTGATAACTTGTATCTAGCTCAACCAGCTCTTCTAACTCTCGAATGGTACGATAAAGCATGGAATCAATATTCAAATCATTATCGCTCAAACTGCCAATCACAGATTGCGATAATGCCGTTAGCTGTTCTGAATTTGCTAATCGACTTTGGTCTTCTTCTAGCTGTTCAAACTCGCCTGCTTTAATCGCAAACTCATCCAATTCATCAACCTGATATTGCAATAGCTGTTTACGCGCTTCATTCTCTTTGCATTGTTGATGAAAATTTTTAACCTGCTTGTTTAGCTTTTTCCACACGTGATATTGTTCTGCCATTTGAGTAAGCAAGGTATGGATATCTGCATAATTATCCAATACTTCTAGCTGATATTCACTTTTAAGTAAGAGTTGGGGGGCATGCTGACCATTCAGGTGAATCAAATATTGTCCAAGTTCTCTTAATTGTGAAGCAGGAATTGGGCGATTATTCACAAAAGCTTTTGAACGTCCTTCAAGATTAATCATACGCCGTAAAATACATTCAGATGGATTATCTTCATCAAGCAATTCATGCTCAGCTAGCCAGAGATAAGCGGGGCTAGTTGGCTGCATCGAGAAAGTAGCCGTGATATCCGCTTTGTCTGCACCGTTACGAATCATTGAACTTTCTGAACGGTAACCAAGACATAAGCCGAGTGCATCAATTGCAATAGATTTCCCTGCACCAGTTTCACCGGTAATCACCGACATTCCTTCATTGAGCTCAAGGATAAGATGGCGAACAATCGCAAAATTATTGATAGTAAGTTGAGTAAGCATAAAAACTGGATAATAAAACACTGATTAAACATATAGTATAACTGTTTTATTATCCAGTAAAGCACTTTTGCAAAATTTTTATTATTTTCTAGCGCTTGTTTAAAATCCCTTCAGCACAAGCAAATGCTGACGACCATGCCCATTGAAAATTATACCCACCAAGCCAACCGGTGACATCAAGCACTTCACCAATGAAATAAAGCCCTTGTACATTTTTTGCTTCCATCGTTTTTGATGAAATAAAATCCGTATCTACACCTCCTTTCGTTACTTCTGCAGTACGATAGCCTTCTGTACCATTTGGTAAAAATTGCCAGCGATGAATTAATTGCTCAAGGTATTGCAGATCGGCATTAGAAAGCTGTGCGATTACTTGATCGTTTAGCATTTTTTGCGCTAACCACAATTCCACTAATTTTTTCGGTAAATAGCGTGACAAGACTGTTTTTAGCTGTAATTTCGGCGAAGATTGACGAAGTTCTTGCAAAATATCAATAATATTTTCATTCGGTAATAGATCTATTTCAACCATATCTCCCATTTCCCAATAATTGGAAATCTGCAAAATGGCAGGCCCTGAAAGCCCTCGGTGAGTAAAGAGCATCTGGTTACTAAAACTTTTGTGCCTAGTACTGGCTGTAATAGGTAAGGAAACCCCTGATAAATTCGAAAATACTTTATCACTCTCTTTCCACGTAAAAGGCACTAGACTGGCTCTTGGCGGGATAACCGAGATACCAAATTGTTCGGCAATTTTATAACCAAAAGGGCTTGCACCTAATGCCGGCATTGAAAGCCCGCCTGTGGCAATAACAAGATTCTCCGTTTGAAATTGCTCACAAGCGGTTTGAATTTCAAAAAATTTTGCATTTTTTTGGATATTTCCAACCGCTTGGCGCAATAAAATCTCTACGCCACCTTTTTCACATTCCGCCTCTAGCATCTCAACAATCTGTTGCGCACCTTCATCACAAAATAGCTGGCCAAGTTCTTTTTCGTGATAGGTAATGCCATAACTGACCACCAGCGAAATAAAATCCCAGTTGGTATAACGAGAGAGTGCTGATTTTACAAAATGGCGGTTTTGGCTCAAATAATGATTAGAACCTACCTCTAGATTAGTAAAATTACAAAAACCTCCACCCGACATCAAAATTTTACGACCGATCTTTTTGCCATTATCCAACACTAGTACTGATTTACCGCCCTGCCCGAGTTGGGCTGCACAAAATAAGCCTGCTGCCCCTGCTCCGATAACCACTGCATCGTATTGTTTCATATTGTTCCTTTCGATAAAATTCAAATTTTCTGTCTATTTTATACTGATTATGCTCTCACGCCGTTATTTAATTTTAATCAACCTGTTTTATGTGTTGGGCATAGGCTTAAATATCGTGCTATTACGTTTTTTAAGTCAACATATTGAGCCACTTAATAATAATGGAATCCGTTTTTTAGCCGGCGGTATCGTATTGAGCCTGTTTGCTATTTGGCAGTATCCCACACAATTGCGGCTATTGCTTACTCAGCCGAAAAATATACTAATGAGCATACTCGTTGGTCTCATGCTGGCAGCTAATATGTATTTTTGGCTCAAAGGCACTCAATTAACCAATGCCGTAACTGCATCACTATTTGGTGTGCTAGCAATGCCATTTGGCGTATTAATTGCCGCGCTTTTTTATCCAGATGAAAGACAAAAAACCCGCTACAAAGGTTTCTGGTTGGGTTCTGCTTTAACTATTCTCGGGGCTTTAGGCTTTATCTGGTATGGCAACTCCTTAACTATTAGTGAGGGATTCATGCTGGGGGCGCTATTTTTATTTCTCTCAATTTGTATTCGCAACACACAAAACTTAATCGTAAAATCAGCAAGAGCAGTAAGTATGTTTGCCTTTAGCTGCTTTACCTCACTCTCTGCCTCATTTTCAAGTCTATTTTTAAGTATGCAAAATTCGACATTAAGCGAACTCCATTCGCTGCCTGTTTGGCTTATTGTATTACTGATTGCGGCGGGTATTTACGCTGTTTTTGCAGCAATGGCGCTAGCTTTTAATATTATTCAACAACAGGGCTTAATTACCTACCAAGTGCTAGAACTGCTTATCCCCGTCACCACCGCAATTGCGGCGTATTTTATTTTAGGTGAAGCGATTCATTTTATTCAGCTTGTTTTTGCAATCATTGTGATCATTGGAGCAAGTTGTGCCTTAGGTATAATAAAAGTAAGCCGTCATAAAGTAGCGGCCTCAGCAAAATCAGCGTAAAATAACGACATTTTTACTCTCAGAAACAGAATTATGGCATTCACTTCTCCTTTTAATACCATTGCAATTGTGGGTAAACCGCGCCACAACGCGGCTTTTGAAACCCATCTGTCGGTTTATAATTGGCTAAAAGACCATCGTTATAATGTGATGCTTGATGCTCAAGTGGCAAAGATTTGCGATATTCCCCATGGCTACAGTATTGAACAAATTGGAGAGCAAGCAGATTTGGTCATAGTGATTGGGGGCGATGGAAATATGCTTGGCATGGCTCGCCGTCTTGCCAAATATAATGTGCCATTGATCGGGATCAATCGCGGCAATCTAGGTTTTTTAACCGATATTGCTCCGCAAACCGCCTTCGAACAGCTACACAGTTGCCTAAGACGGCAAGAGTTCTTTATTGAAGAACGTTTCTTACTGCAAGCGAAAATTGAACGTAACGGCAAAATTATTGAATCCAACAATGCCTTAAATGAAATTGTGGTACATTCTAGCCAAATCGCCAAAACCATTGATTTTGAAGTCAGTATTGATGGTAAGTTTGCTTTTTCTCAGCGTTCTGATGGTTTAATTATCGCAACACCAACTGGCTCAACCGCATATTCGCTTTCTGCTGGCGGCCCTATTTTAACCCCGAATTTAAATGCGATTGCGCTGGTGCCAATGAATCCACACAGTTTAGCTTCTCGCCCGTTAGTCGTGAGCGGAGACAGTCTGATTTCTCTGCGTTTTGCTCGCTATAATCAGCCTAATTTGATGCTCTCTTGCGATAGCCAAGAACTTTTTCCCTTTGATGTAGATGACCGCATTATTGTGAAAAAAAGCCCTGCTCCGCTGAAATTATTACACTTAAAAGACTATAACTATTTTACAGTGTTAGGTTCCAAGCTTGGCTGGTTAAGCAAATTATTTTAACAAGCGCACGTTTTTGCAAATTTTTTTGCAAATTTTACCGCTTGCCCCTTGAAATCATTTTACACGCCCTTAAATACTCGCTCGTTGCGCCATTTAAAGGGCGTAAAATTTTTAATTATTTAGGAGAAACACAATGAATATTCGTCCTTTACACGACAAAGTGATCTTAAAACGTGAAGAAATTGAAACTAAATCTGCAGGCGGTATCGTTTTAACCGGCTCAGCAGCGCAAAAATCTAACCGTGGTAAAGTATTAGCGGTGGGTAATGGCCGCACATTGGATAATGGCACTGTATTACCATTAAATGTAAAAGTGGGTGATGTGGTAATCTTCAATGATTTCGCTGCCAAAGAAGAAAAAATTGATGGCGAAACCGTGTTGATTATTTCAGAAGATAACATTTTAGCGATTGTAGAATAATAAGCATTCATCCCCTCTCCCTGATTTTCGTTTCTGAACGAAACAAAAATCTATCCCTCCCCCCATTGGGGGGAGGGGGAGAAAGCCAAAGGATTTCGGAGGGAGAGGGGAAAATTAAATTCAAAATAAGGAACAAAAAAATGGCAGCAAAAGACGTTAAATTTGGCAATGATGCTCGTGTAAAAATGTTAAACGGCGTGAACATTCTTGCAGACGCAGTAAAAGTGACACTTGGTCCAAAAGGCCGTAACGTGGTATTAGATAAATCTTTCGGCGCACCAACTATCACCAAAGACGGTGTATCTGTGGCTCGTGAAATTGAGTTAGAAGATAAATTTGAAAATATGGGCGCACAAATGGTGAAAGAAGTTGCCAGCAAAGCAAACGATGCAGCTGGCGATGGTACCACCACTGCAACTGTGCTTGCACAAGCTATCGTAAACGAAGGCTTAAAAGCAGTTGCCGCAGGTATGAATCCAATGGATTTAAAACGTGGGATTGATAAAGCAGTATCAGCGGTTGTGGAAGAGTTAAAAGCGATTTCTAAACCATGCGAAAGCTCAAAAGAGATTGAGCAAGTCGGTACAATTTCCGCAAACTCTGATGAAACTGTGGGTAAATTGATTGCTCAAGCGATGGAGAAAGTGGGCAAAGAAGGTGTGATTACCGTTGAAGATGGTACAGGCTTAGAAGATGCATTAGATGTGGTTGAAGGTATGCAATTTGACCGTGGTTATCTTTCTCCGTATTTCATCAACAAACCTGAAAATGGCACAGTGGAATTAGAAAATCCATATATTTTATTAGTAGATAAAAAAATCTCTAACATTCGTGAAGTATTAGCGGTGTTAGAAGCGGTAGCAAAAGCAGGTAAACCATTACTTATTATCGCAGAAGATATTGAAGGCGAAGCATTAGCAACCTTAGTGGTGAATACGATGCGTGGTATCGTGAAAGTGGCTGCGGTGAAAGCACCAGGCTTTGGTGATCGCCGTAAAGCAATGTTACAAGATATTGCGATTTTAACCGCAGGTACCGTAATTTCTGAAGAGATCGGTATGGAGCTTGAAAAAGCAACCCTTGAAGAGCTAGGTCAAGCAAAACGTGTAGTGATCAGCAAAGACAATACCACTATCATTGATGGTATCGGTGATGAAGCACAAATTAAAGGTCGTATTGCCCAAATTCGCCAACAAATTGAAGATTCAACCTCTGACTACGACAAAGAGAAATTGCAAGAGCGTGTAGCAAAACTTGCTGGCGGTGTGGCGGTAATCAAAGTTGGTGCTGCAACCGAAGTGGAAATGAAAGAGAAAAAAGACCGTGTTGATGATGCCCTTCACGCAACTCGTGCCGCAGTAGAAGAAGGTATCGTCCCTGGTGGTGGTGTGGCATTAGTGCGTGCAGCAACCAAAGTCGCTCAAACATTAAAAGGCGACAACGAAGAGCAAAATGTGGGGATCAAATTAGCCCTTCGTGCAATGGAAGCTCCACTTCGTCAAATCGTGACCAATGCGGGTGAAGAAGCGTCAGTTGTGGCTCGCAACGTCAAAGACGGTAGCGGTAACTACGGCTATAATGCAGGTACAGAGCAATATGGCGATATGTTAGAAATGGGTATCTTAGATCCAACCAAAGTAACTCGTTCTGCATTACAGTTCGCCGCTTCTATCGCAGGCTTGATGATCACCACTGAATGTATGATCACCGACCTACCAAAAGATGAAAAAGCAGACCTTGCTGCTGGTATGGGCGGTATGGGTGGAATGGGTGGAATGATGTAATTCCCTTTTACCCTCTAAACAAAATGCCACGAGATTAAATCTCGTGGCATTTTTTAGCTCAATTTAAATGGAACAATACGTTGCTCAATATGCCTATCGCCATTAATTTGTTTCATTAACATTTCAACCGCCCAGTGACCAGCGGTCTGATAACCAAAGTCTAAACAAATCATATCAGGTATAAGATATTGCAGCAGCTCATTTTTGCCAATACAAGCAAGCGGGACTTTTTGTTCATTTTTTTGCAAAAATTTTAATGCCCCTATAGCTAAGCTACTACTCGCACATACAATGGCATCCACTTCTTGCTCAAATAATTTTGTAATATTCTGATAGCCACTTTCTGCGCTTAACTCACCTAGGACGGAATTGCTCTCCATACAATGCTTTTGACAAAAACGTTGATAGCTTGCATTACGCAATTTTCCAGTTGTTTCATCATTCGCATTGACACCAAGGTAACCGATATGACGATACCCCTTTTGATAAAATTCAGTAAGTAAATAACTTACCGCATTCTCATCGTCATATAAAATTGCCGAGTAACCAGGATACTGCCTTGCAATTGTTACAAGACTCGATTTCCACAATTTTAACGCATCCTGGTTTAGCCCTGAAAAACCAAATAATATTACACCATCCACTTGTCTTTGCCGAAATACTTGTAAATGACGCTTAACTAACTCTTCTTGAAACTGGCTCTCGACAATCAGGGGGGTAATATTCTGTAAATGTAACTCTTGTAGAATCTTACTCAACGTTTGAGATTCAGAAGTTGAATTCAAGCGAGTCACAATAATACCCACCACGCGTTCTGAAATACCACGCATAGCGCGTGCACTACGGTTAGGCTGAAATCCTAGTCGATCAATAGTTTCTTGCACGCGTAGGCGAGTTTCCTCTTTCACATTTGGATCTTTATTCAAAACTCGTGAAACTGTTGATTTCCCAACTTTACAAATCTGGGCTATATCGTTAATGGTATATTTCATTTGTCATTAATATTCAAAGGCGCATCAAATGGTGGCAATATCTCAATCTCAGGATTAGGATACTTTGTATCTGAATGTTGCTCGCTCCCTTTCGTATCCTGATTATTTTCAATTAGACTATGGTGAATCATTTCTGATGACACAACATTTGTCTCCAAAACCAGACTCTCTGGCACAATTGCGTTTTCCTTCGTTTCAACCGGAGCTGAAACTAACGTTTTTGGCACATCTTTTAATAAAGTACGTCCAATTTCAACTCGCGGATCTAGCCAAACAGATACCACCGCATTATTAAAGTCTTGATTAAACTCTTCTGGAATAACTTGATCATTTAAAATGAAATAACCACGATCTTCCAAGGCTATGTAGCTTAGCCGGTCATCAGTACGAATATTCGGCATAATTTTTCTTAAACGTTCAACAACACTGTCTTGTTCAGGCAATGTAATACCAAGGTTTGACCAAGAACGTGCCAGAGAAATTGCAAAATCACGTCCTTCCACAGGCTTAGCATATTTTAACGTCAGCATAAGTGGGCGAGAGCCCTCTACATATCCCCCATCCTCTGAAAAAAGGGCGATATTATAGATCTTAAAAGGCCCCCAGATATAATCTGCATCACTTATCTTTAGCCATTGTGCAACCGACTGTGCTGAAAGAAAAACAGAGAGCAAAATAAAAAAACGACGTATCATTCTATTCACATAATACAAAGCAAAATATGTACATTATAGCGCTAAAACAAAATAATCCCCATGCAATAAAGAATAAATTGTGATCGAGTTCAAAAATTTAATATTTTATACTTATGCAATGAAGTGAAAATGTTAATATTATTAACGGAATTTAACCATGAAGGAGTAACTATGTTTCCTGAATATCGTGATTTAATCACACAATTAAAAACTAAAGACGCTCATTTCGCCAAACTGTTTGATAAACACAACGAACTCGATCAACAGATTAAGAATATGGAAGCACAGATTGAACTTGCAACAGCAGCTGAGATTGAGGTTCTCAAGAAAGAGAAGTTGCAATTAAAAGATGAACTGTATGCTATTTTGAAGAAAAAATCTGACTAGCTGACAAACAAAAAACCCGACATAACGTCGGGTTTTCTATGAATTATTCAGCAGTAACGTTAATTGTTACAACTGCATTCACTTCTGGGTGTAAGTGTAATTTCACTTCGTGTTCACCGATAGTACGTAACGCACCTTCGCCTAAACGAACTTCAGATTTAACCACTTCAACACCTGCTGCTGATACTGCATCTGCAATATCACGAGCACCAACAGAACCGAATAAACGACCGTCATCACCTGCTTTTGAAGTGATAACAACTGCTGCTAAGTTAGCAATTGCTGCTGCACGAGCTGACGCAGCTGCTAATGCTTCTGCGGCTTTCGCTTCTAATTCTGCACGACGAGCTTCAAAGTGAGCAATGTTTGCTGCAGTTGCCATAACTGCTTTACCTTGTGGGATTAAGAAGTTACGAGCAAAACCTGCTTTAACAGTTACTTGATCGCCCACAGTACCTAAGTGAGCTACTTTATCTAATAAAATTACTTGCATTGTACTCTCTCCTGATTATTGGTGGTTATCAGTGTATGGAAGTAACGCAAGGTAGCGTGCACGTTTGATTGCACGAGCTAATTGACGTTGATACTTCGCACGAGTACCAGTGATACGGCTTGGAACAATTTTGCCGCTCTCAGAAATGTAGTTCTTTAATGTCGCGATGTCTTTGTAATCGATTTCAACAACATTTTCCGCTGTGAAACGGCAGAACTTACGACGACGGAAATAACGTGCCATTTGGCTTCTCCTAATCTATAAATTCAATCTGTTCGGTGTGTAACACTAATTGGTTTAAACCATTAAAATCTTTGTGAGTGTGGATAAATCCTTTCACTCGTACTTTCACACCGACTGTTAATTGTTGGGTTATACCACTAAATTGATTGCCTGCCAAAACCACTTGGATTTTGCACCACGCTTGGCGTTCTAAATTCACTTCTTGCTGTTTAGAACGATGTTCTAAATAAAACGAATAAGTGGGAATACCAATCGGGCTTCGGCTCTGTTTAATACTTGTAGCAACTGTGCCACTTAGGATTAAACAGTTATCAATCGGCGAATTATTCGCCTGCTTCTTCTGTTGCAACTTCTGCAACCACTTCTGCTGCTTTACGCTCTTCTTTAGCTTTTGCCATTGGAGATGCTTCGGTTACTGCAGCTTTAGTGTGAACGATTAAGTTACGAAGAACCGCATCGTTATAACGGAAGTTAGTTTCTAACTCATCGATTACGCTTTGTGGCGCTTCTACATTCATTAACACATAGTGTGCTTTGTGAAGTTTGTTGATTGGGTATGCTAATTGACGACGACCCCAATCTTCTAAACGGTGTACCTGACCGCCTGCTTCTTTAACCGCAGCAGTATAACGTTCGATCATACCTGGTACTTGTTCGCTTTGGTCCGGGTGAACCATAAAAACGATTTCGTAGTGACGCATTATTGATCCTTACGGGTTAATAGCCCCCAACATGCCAGTCACCAGCTTTGGAAGCAAGGATTAAAAGGAAAAATGTGACTGAAGGCACGCATTATACGCAGCCAAAAACTTTTTGCAATCAAAAAATAAACAAGCGGGTAATTTTGCAAAATTTTTTACAAAACTAACCGCTTGCTAGAAGTATTTATTAGCTAAGCAAACCTAACTGCCACAAGATAAACAACAGGGTGAAGCCTGTGAGATAAATCAAACCTATAATCGCTAACCAGAATAGCCCACCTTGTACTTTATGCTCGCCTTTTAAAACCAACGATAAGTTCAACCATGCAAAAATTGGTGTGGAAACAAATGAAGCAATCATGGCAAATTTAAGCATTGCAGCAACATCACTCATAAAAAAAGCAATCACAATTAAGCCTGAGGCCGCTGCAAAAGTGTACCAAATGTTTAATTGACGAACGGGGGTTTCTGCTTTATTGCTTAATAAACGTAATGCCTCTGCATTAGCACGAGAATAGCCATCGATGACAGTAATTGTTGTACCAAACATACACATAAAGGCAATTAATGCAATCAATAAACGAGACCAATCCCCAATTGCATAAGCATACATATTAATCAGTTGAGCAATATATTTTACGCCAGCTTGCTCCACCTGCTCGCCTGTGCCATATTGAATCAATGCTCCTAATGCTAAGAACACCAATGCTAATAATGCTGTGCCAATAAAACCTACATTAAAATCAAATAAGCCATCTTGATAGCTCACTTTTTGAATACGGCGTTTTGCCACCGACCACATCGAAGTAATTGCGGAAATCTCAATTGGCGCAGGCATCCACCCCATTAGCGCAACAATAAAACCTAGCGAAGCTAAATTCCACGGCGATGGATCAATAAAATCAGGCGCCCGAACTGAACCTTTAAAGGCCGCAATGATCACGGCTGTTACGGTAGAAATGGTCAATGCGATCATGATCCATTTTGAAAGGCGATCTAAAAAACGGTATTGCCCAAGCAAAATCATTCCCCAAGTAAGCGCGATAATCACCGTGCTTGCCACAGGAATACTCAAACCGAGATCAGGCATCAAGAAACTTAAAATCGCGGCAGTAACAATTCCTACTCCTGCGGTATTGACAACTGTTGCAAATACATTGAGAAAAAAGAAAACCAGTAAATAAAATGTCCCTTTTTCTTTATAACCTTCTAATAATGTTTTATTGGTGGCGAGAGTATACTGCACACCAAAACGGAAAAATGGATATTTGAAAAGATTGGCTAGAATAATGATGATAGCCAACTGCCACCCATAAATTGCACCAGATTGGGTTGAAGCAATAATGTGTGATCCTCCAACTGCGGCAGATGCCATTAAAATCCCTGGCCCCACCGCGGCAAATTTGCTTGCCCATGAAGAAGCTGATTCTACTTGTTGTGTCATATCTATTCCTGTTTATTTGTTAAAAATCTGTATAAGTTTACTCATAAATAGAAAATAATCTCAACCCCAAGATAAAAATAAAATAAAGAAAAACACTAAAAACAGCCTATATTTTCACCTTGAGAAAAAATAAAATTTCAATAAAAACACATAATAAAGGATTTAAAACCAAACAAATGACAATTATCACTTTAAAGTAGGGAGAAAGGAGAAAAAAATGGTAGATTGATTTTTTGTAAACAACAGGCGATAAAATAATCTTATCGCCTGCAATTAAGCGCTTATTTTTGAATTAAATAACGCAAAGTTGCGCCATCTTGCTCAATACTTAACATGGTATAGCCGTGATTTTTGGCATCAACGGGAATGTTATTGATAGATTGTGCGCAGTCACTTAACACCTCTAAAATTTCCCCTTCTTTTAAAGTAGGCATAATTTCAAGGGTTGCAATTGCAGGATAGGGGCAAGGTTCACCTAGCATATCTAGCGTATAATCTGGGGTGATTTCAGAAGGGTGTTTATCTAATTGTTGAACAACAGTCATCACCATAATCTTTTCCTCTTTATGTTATGTAAATATGAATTAGCAACCGCAAGATGGGGTATTACGATTCTGTTTCGCTTTGGCAATAAAGCGTTTTTCCCACCAAATGATAAAAATTAAGCAAGCAATCATTAAGCCATAGTTAATCAACAGCCCACCAATATCGCCAAAGGATTTTAGTAGATTGATTTTGTCATAATCTAAGGCGAGTGTTGGTGCTAGCTTGTCCCACCAGGCTGCCAGTATTGTTGAGCCAATAACATTACCTAATCCCACCCACCAAAAATGGACTTGACCTTCCATTGCTCGGTACATCCAGCCAGTTTCACAGCCTCCTGCCAACACAATTCCAAAACCAAAAAGTAAACCACCTAAAATGGCATTCGGGCCTGCCCACATAATTTTCGGATTAGCACCCATTTGAATGTAGCTAAATACGCAGATTGTGCCGATAAGCATACCGTAGATAATCACTTTGCCCATATAAGCACGTCCAGTTGCCCAGAGATCACGAAATGCGGAAGTAAAACAAATTTGTGCACGTTCAATTAACAAGCCAAAGCCCAAGCCAAATAACATGGCAAAACCCAGCTTGATACTCACCGCTTGCATCACATAAATTGAAGCAACTGCCCAAAGCACAAAAATTAACATACCAAACCAAAAACGGCGTTGAGCTTGCTTAGGATCGGTTTTTTCCACTTTCCCTGCCCCTTTTTTTAATTTAAGCGGTGGACGGAAAATAGGAAGTAACGTAACTTTTACGCCGATATAAGAGCCAATTGCAGTGGTAACGGTAAAAAACCAAGCGTGCATTGAGAATTGAGGAATGCCGGTAAATAGCGAAGCAAGATTACAGCCCATTGCGAGTCTTGCACCAAAGCCAGCAAGAATACCGCCAATCACCGCTTGCACAATACGGATTTTATTTTGGGGCAGACGAATTTTCATATTGTTTGCCCAAAGTGCGGCGGCAATACAGCCTGCAAGCATTCCTAAAATCATCAAGCCGTCAATGCGAGTAAAGATATTTCCTTCTAAGCCGATAATTTTAAAATAACCCCAGTCAGAAATATCCACGCCAATGGCTTGCAAAAAATGCCCGCCCCAACGCGTAAATTCCCCCGTTACCGCCCAATATGTGCCGGTTAATCCAAAATAATATGCTGATAGAATCCCCGCGGCTATTACAGCAGCAGTTGGATTCCAGAATTTGATAAGATAGTCTTGTTTAAATTGAAGCCAAATCTCTTTCATAAAAATGCCTTATAAACCTTATAAAGGAGGATGAAAAGAAATTTGCAAGAGAGGTATAACAATGAAAATTAGAAATTTGTTCATTTCCTATACACAAAACTTGCGATATAACGAAATGCAAAAATGCGGTAAAGATTTTACTGCGAGATATTCATTTTGTAAAATTTTTGTGAAATTGGCTAACTTAGCTAACTAAAGTTAAATATTACTTTCTAGAATCTTAATTCTAATTGCTAATCTCTTGTCTATCAGAGAACTAAAAATAGGCAATTTACCTACAAAAAATGGGGGAAAGTGAGTTTTTCAAGCCGTATGCTTAATACTCGTTAATACTACATCATGCCTACTCTTCATAAATTTATTTGTTCTTCTGGAGTTCCTTTTAAAAAATGATCTGATCTAGCAAGCTTAAGCTCTCCTTTTTTAATAAACTCAAGCATAAAATCTAGAAACATTTCTTTTACATCAGGGTTTTCATATATGCTTCCAACATAATATTGAAAGATAGAAAAAAAACCTGATAAAGTCATTCCCTTACCCTCATCTAAAATAATACTTTTTAATTTATTATTCATAAAAACAACTCCATAATCATTGAAATTTTAACTCAATAGTTCTTTTTCCTTTAGACTGTATATCTATATTCCATATAGAACCACTTTTCACAGAACTTTCAGAAAAATTTCTTAATATTATTTGTTCTCCATTAGAAGTTATAACCGTATAGCGTAGTGCTTTTTTCCCATTTAATTTAGTATATTTTTCATTCTCTACTGAGGTTAGTAATTTATTCACCCCTCCCAATCTCATAAACAATGCTTTAACCTCTTTTTCCGATACGCCTTTATAAACCCCTACTACTCGATTAAGTCCATTCTTCATACCCATCAGGATAAATCCATACTGCTCCAGCTGGAGCTTTAATAATCCACCATAAACTATCGATATCTTTTTCTGCTACTTCAGGATCATATTCTGTAGGCCAAGCATTCTTTAAAACATCTGCTTGCTCTTCAGGTGTTCCTTCTAAAAATTTACCACCAGAAGCTAATTTCAACTCTCCATCACTAATTAACTCAACTAAGAATGAAAAAAATTTTTCCTTGACATTCGGGTTTTCATATATACTTCCAAAGTATCTCTGAAATTCGAGAAATAAAGCTCCTAAAACTAAACCTCTTGAATACTCTAATATTTGTTCTTTTATTTCTTTGTTCATATCATTATCCTCATTGGAATTTAATCTCAATATTATGTGTAGATTTTGAATCTATTTGTATAGTCCACTTCGCTTTTGTTTCTTTTTCACTAGAAGAAAAATTTCTAAGTGTGATACTATCCCCATCTTTTGTTTTGATGTTATAAAACGCACCTTTCTTGCCTGATTTCAATTCTTTATATTTTACTTCAGGCAATTTATTAACCCCACTCAATCTCATAAACAATGCTTTAACCTCTTTTTCCGATACGCCTTTATAAACAGCTGCTCCTCGACTGAGTTCTTCTATCGGATTAACAACCCTATTCGATAGTGGCAAAACTAAGTTTTTCATTCGTCTATCATCATTTAATTGCTCTCTTATATTTTTTAATACATCAATGTCGTAATAACTTTTCGTTATTCTTTCCATTTCTCGTGGAGAAAGTTTTTTAGAATTCCCTGCAATATTTCTTAAATTTGCAACACCTGTTCCAGCCATTGTCACATTCACAATTTTCATTGTGCCAATCAGCTGTTTTTGGGTATTGTCGTCTAACTTATTCCATTGCTGGCTTACAATATTTCCTGTTTTATCATCTACATAACGGATAACTGCATCAACTTTATTCCCTGCAACACTTAAAGCATTAAGAATAGATTTGGTGGTTTCAGGAGCAGTATCCATTGCAAAACCGACAACAACATCTCCAGCTTTTGCTGCTGTCTGGCTAATAGGATCGTTTCCGTTTCCGATTAAATACAAACCTTCGCTTAAATCGCCATCGCCAACATAATAAGCATAGCCACCACCTGCTAATGCAATCATTACTGGCACAAAAAGCAAATTATTCTTTATCGCCGTTTCCGCTGCGCTGCACTATCTACATCTCCACCCGTAACAGCCGAAACACTACCTACGATCAATTTGGATTTATTAGTGAGGTCTTCTTTCTCTTTCGGCGGTAAAAATGCAGGATCTCTGCCATTCAGCAGCCATTCTCCAACCACTTCCCCAAGTGCCGCCCCTAAAGCTCCGTCTGTACATTTTCCACCTCTGCCAGCAGCTGCACCACAGCTTACTACTGCGTGAACAATCTTGTGTGCACAGTCGATATTAGTTATTGAATTCCATTTGACTTTTAATGCCTGTGATATGTTGAGCGAGCTTAGATGAGTATGATGTTTGCAAGAACGTTGTAAATACTTTATTTCAATAAGTGCAATAGATAAAAAATGAAAGCTGTATAACTATAATGGTTTTAATCATTAAAATAATCAGAATTAATCTCTTTCTTTTTTATTTTAGGGAAATAAATAACATTTGGTGGATTGTATCCCCCAACAACTAATATATCTCCATATTCATTTCTATCAGCAGAATTATATAATATAATAAAATAACCTTTACCTGGTATTTTATTAGAGTTATACATCATATACTTATTTACTAACTCAACATCTAATATTTTCTCTATTCTATTAGGGTAATAACCTTCATTTCTGTAATGTTTCTCCATTAAAGATATAATATAATCTGCTCGTATCTCTATATCTCTCATCTCTTTATGAGAATATAATTTATAAGCAACAACTATGATTAATAAAAAAACAATAAACTTTTTCATAAAAAACAATCCTATTTAGTAAATAATGGTGATGTTGTGTAATTCTTTATCCCTGAATGCTTACCAATATCCTTAGCAGGTAACTGGTGATAATTTGGTGCTTTCTTTGGTTGGGTTGCCTTTAACTCTTTATCAAAATACAATTTAACCTGCTGACCAAGATTTAGACTTGATTTAGGATCAAAGTATTTTGCACCAAAGATAGCACCCTGCTTGTCGCTCACTAAATCTTCGTATTCAAATGCAGAATGTTTAGCCCTTACCATATCTGCGATTTCTTGTACATATCCGTGTGATACTGCTCTATTTATAGCTTTATTCTCAATAGTACTCATTGAAGAATACCGATTAAATGCTACTAACTCTTTCTTTGTATCGTAGGAAACTCCTGCATAAAATAAAAAATGCACCATATCTATCCAACCTGCTTTTTCTGTATAAATATATCTTGCATCTCTAGTATTGAAATACCTAACAAAATCAGGGGATAGCGTTCTATCTACACTTGAAAATTTAATTAAAGTGTCTTCTGCATTTTTTCCTGTTTGCATTCCAACCTTACTTGGAGAATCATTCATTTCCTTAAGAAATTGCTCTATTGTTCCTGCATTTTCCTTATTTACAGTATTAAACTTTACTGCAATATGTGCTGCAGCAACTGACATATTGACATCTTTCCCTAATGCCGCAGCCACACAGCCGACAATCAGCTTCGTTTTATTTATCACTTCGATTTCATCTATCTCATTGCATGTTTTATTCTTAGTGAGTAATTCACCAACTACTTCCCCAAGTGCCGCCCCTAACGCACCATCACTACACTTACCACCCTTACCAACCGCAGCTCCACAACCTGCGACTGCATGGGCAATTTTATGTGCCGCTTCTCTGTACCATTTGTTCGCATCGGCTTGGTTTTTTATGCCTTTGATATTTTTAGCAAGTGTCGCATGAGCAGTGTCGACGAGGGCGTTGTAAATCGCATTCTCTAATGCTTTGGTAAATTTTCCGCCATTGATACCCGCTTGCACGGCAGCGGTGCTGCCCGCTTGAATCAGGTTTTGACTGAATTTATCTGAATAAAGATTTACTATTCATAACTAAGAATTTTAATTACATCACTACGCAAATAACTAAAATAATCGCTCAAACGCTGAAGATTTATAGTTAATAAAACAAGCTCATTATCCACACTCTCATTATTTATTATTTTCAATCTCATTTAATATACTCAAAGTTTCTGACTCAAATTTATCAAATTCCATTTGAAGATCATCACATTGATAATCTGTAACAAAATTTAAAAAGCCATTATCGTTCCTACTTTCATCTAAAAACGACTTGCTTAGATTTTTACTATTAGCAATTTTCAACACTAGATTTCTAGTTTTATTTAAAACAGTGTTCATTTAAACCCTCCTATTTTTTTAGCACTCTATTTTCTGATAAAGCTTTTCTTGTTTTTTATATATTTAATAAAGGTTTGGTTGAGATTTCCACGGTTATTGACTAATGCAGTGGTAGCTTGAGTTGCCAGTGACGTGAATGCCGCATTTGCCATCGTGGCGTAAGAGGTGTTTGTCAGCTGCATAATGCTTGCCCCTGTGCCACTGGTTGCCACTGCCATCGCAAGTGCCACCAGTGCTGCTCCTGCTTCGGTTAAGCCTTGTTGTTTGTAATCCTAATTTCATCAGAACTTGCTCGAAAAATATGTCGAATTAATCTCTTTCTTCTTTATTTTTGGAAAATATATAACATTCGGAGGGTTCCATCCTCCCACAACTAATATATTTCCATACTCATCTTTATCAACCCCATCATATATAATAAAAAAACCTTTTCCTGGAATATCTTTAGAATCCACCATCATATAATCAGCATAATATGTAGCCAATATATCATCTACATCTGTTGGATATCCACCAGTGGAACTCTTATATTCCTCCATCAATTCAATAATATAATCAGCTCGAGTTTCAATATCTATCATTACTTTATGATAATACAGCTTATAAGAAATTATTATTAATAAAAAGACAATAAATTTTTTCATAAAAATAATCCTATTTAGTAAATAATGGTGATGTTGTGTAATTCTTTATCCCTGAATGCTTACCAGTATCTTTTGCTGGTAATTGATGATAATTTGGTGCTTTCTTTGGCTGAGCTGCTTTTAACTCTTTCTCAAAATACAATTTAACCTGCTGACCAAGATTTAGATTTGATTTAGGATCAAAATATTTTGCTCCAAAAATAGCACCTTGCTTATCACTTACAAGATCTTCATACTCAAAGGCAGAATGTTTCGATATAACCATATCTGATATTTCTTGAACATAACCATGTGCTACTGCTCTATTTATAGCAGTATTCTCAATAACTCTCTTTGAAGATAAGTTATTTGCAGCTAAGTCTTTTTTATGTAAATATGAAATCCCTGCGTAAAATAGAAAATGCACCATATCTATCCAACCAGCTTTCTCGGTATAAATATATCTTGCATTTTTATTATTAAAATATGCAACACCATTAGGCTGTAATTTCTTTAAATCAAAACCAGATAATTTTATAAGTGCATCTTCAGCATCTAGGCCTTTTTTAAGACCAATTTTATTACGCGAATTATTCATCTCATCTAGAAATTCTACAATTGTCCCTGCTTGTTTCTCGTTTACAGTATTAAACTTTACTGCAATATGTGCTGCAGCAACTGACATATTGACATCTTTCCCTAATGCCGCAGCCACACTGCCGACAATCAGCTTCGTTTTATTTATCACTTCGATTTCATCTATCTCATTGCGTGTTTTATTCTTAGTGAGTAATTCACCAACTACTTCCCCAAGTGCCGCCCCTAAAGCTCCATCTGTACATTTTCCGCCTCTGCCAGCAGCTGCGCCACAACCTGCTACGGCGTGGGCGATTTTATGTGCCGCTTCTCGATACCATTTATTTGCATCCGCTTGATTCTTTATACCTTTGATGTTTTTTGCCAGCTCTGCATGGGCAGTGTCTATTAAAGCTGTGTAAATCGCATTTTCTAACGCTTTAGTAAATTTTCCGCCATTGATACCCGCTTGCACGGCAGCGGTGCTGCCCGCTTGAATCAGATTTTGGCTGAATTTATCTAAATAAAGATTGCCACTGTTTACATTAACCGTATTGGCTAATTTATCTGCAACCCCTGCTGAAACTACCGCCGTTACAAACTGTTTGGCTTGTTGGCTTGAGCCTAAATCTTTAAAGGTTTGGTTGAGGTTACCTCGGTTATTCACTAGTGATGTGGTGGCTTGAGTGGTTAGGGCTGTGAATGCCGCATTGGCTATCGGGGCATAAGCTGAACTTGCCGCAAGCCCAACAGCCGTCGCCCCTGCTCCTGCAGTAACTACCGCCATGGCAAGAGCAATAATTGCCGCCCCCGCTCCTGTTAGCCCTTGTTGTTTGTAATCCCACTGTTGATAAGCAAGCGAAACTTCTTTCCACTGCACGTTATCGTTCAGCTTTAAGTTTTTCAGATAGGCATATTCCGGCTTTTTCAGTAGGGCTTCCAGTTCATTGCGGAGTTTGCCTTTCGGCATATCCACCACGATACCACCGCTTGCATTAAACACGGGTTTACCGCCTGTGAAAGTCGGCAGGGTAAGGTATTCTTCAATCGAGCCTTTATTTTGGAAAGATTGCCATACCGTGCCTGTTTTGCGTTTGCTTTCTTCATATTGAATCGTGGTCTTAATACCCTGTAGCAAAATTTTGGCATCACCTCGGGCTTTTTCACCCACGCCTGCTTCGATTTTAGCTCCTGCTATAGTTTGGAATTGTGTGCCTTGCAAAAGAGTATCCCAGCCAGATTTTAAGTGAGCTGAGTGAGCCACTAGTTTTACTGGTAGTTGCTCATTTAAAATTTGGTTTCTTTCTTGATGATTTGAATTAGTTTTTATGCCCAAGAAGCGTTTTTTGGTATGACTTTCCGAATGCTCTTTATGCTGCTCATCAACCGCATAGAAGTTCATTTTTTTACCTGTCGCAAGGTAAATTTTGCTTTTAGGGGTGTTTAATTCTGTTGCATACATATCTAAATTATCACCTGCAACAATATGGATTCCATTTTGGGCAGAAATTACCGTCGGCACGGCATAAGCGTGTTGTTGCTCTTTTATAACCGTTGTGGTTTTCCTATTAAGTTTACCGCCGTGTTTGTAGGAATACTTATGGTAGCGATAATATTCATCCTTACCATAATCCAATACCACATCACCATAGCCCATTATATTCACCATACCATTACCAGCATTCAGCCGGCTTCCTTTAATCAAAATACTATTATTGCTGTTTGGTTGCAGTGCATTAAATGTAATGCCATTTCTTGCACTTAGCACTGAGGGTTGATAAATTGAGACATAACTATAGTCATCACCACTGCCTGATTCTGCTAAGATATGTTTACCCTGAATAGAAATTGTTTTGCCATTAGTTGAACCATAGCTATTAAAAGTAATACCTTGATTAGATTGCATTTTAACCCCTTGCATATCCAAACCGCCGGCAAGGTTAAAGGTAATATTGCCAGCATTGACTTCGCTAAATACGGGAGATTGAATATGACCACCACGATTTAATATTGCAATCATTGTAGCTAACTTAGATTTTTCTGTTTCTAAGTTTTTAATTTTTTCCTCAAAAGGTTTTATCATTTTGTACAATTGAGACATTTTTTGCAATTGGGACTCTTTTTCAGAATGCACAGGCTTTTTCCTTCCGAAATGTTTTTGTATCAATACGTTCATTTCATTTCTTACATTAATATAATCTTTATTTTTCTTAATTTTATTTATCTCATTTTCTAATACGTTATATCTGTTCTGCTTCTCATTTAAAATATAAGAAACTTTTCCTGTGCTGTTTGTATAAACAGTTTCAAATTTTAATGCACCGCCATTTGTGGTTGTAAGCACTAATGGGTTTGGCGTATTTATTTTAGCAGAATTAAATGTAATGCCATTTCCCACTAAGGTGAATTTTGCATTAGGATTCTGATTATTTTTAATTTGGGAGAGAACGGCACGATCAACTAAAATTCTACCACCTGCACTAATAAGCGTATCGGCACTGCCTGAAACTTTACTGTTAGGCTGTAATAATATTTCCCCATTCACACCACTATTTTTTGTACGTATTATTTGTTTTTCTTTTGCTTGAAAAGTACCTTTATTTTCAATTTTGCCCGATGAGTCAATTAATAATGTGGCATTACCACTTATTACCCCAGAATTTCTGACACCTACACCAAATTCATTTGTAACTAAGTGAATATGGTTAGCATACATTCCACCTAACGCTGCAGTATCAATGCCAATTTGTGGTTTGGATTTTGCCTCACCATTTTTTCCCTGTACGGTTAGAGTTTTATAATTCGCTAATTGTCCACCTGCAGAAACCAGTAATTTATCCGCTGAAATTTTGCCTTGAATTTCTATAGCACGCCCGAGCAATTGGGTATAGCTGCTATTACTGTTTAATCCTTGTTTACCGACAGTAATTTTGCCTTTCTCAACATTAATATTGCTAATCTCATTGTTTTTAAATTGCGGCGAGCCTGTAGTAAAAACTAGATGACCAATATTCTGGCTATTAGCACCGTTAATAGAAATACCAGTTGGATTTGCTATAATCACATCTGCTTGATTTCCTGCCACCTGAATTTTTCCATTAATTTGGCTTTCTTTATTGGAACGTACTTCATTTAAAATTACTTTCGCCGTACCTTTTGCTAAATGAGGATTACTGCGTTGATTATTTAAAACCACCCCTTTACTATCAACATCAAATTGTGAATATCTATTATGACTAACACCTTTATTATTCGGTGTTTGAATGTTTACAACAGGCTGATTATTATTCCCTTTTAATATCGCAGGACGTTGGGAAGGCGGAGCAGAATAATCTGCGACTATTTGAGCCATCGCGGTATTGAGATAACAGCTAGAAATAAAAAGATGAAGTGCCGTTTTCTTAAAATTACCTATAGAATGCTTTTTCATTTTTCCTCCAATTAGAAATAATAATGCGTGCTAAATCCTAATAAGGACTTATGCCTTCTTGGCTTAAGTGGTTGTGAAATAAACAGATGGTAATCAAATTGATTCGAATGAATTTTCAGATTACCACTAATGCCGACAACCCCTCCGCTTATCTTTTGTTTATTTTGTAATTTCCCAGTTTTGCCTGAAATATGTCCATAATCTAGACCTAAATATATTTGATGATTAGGAAAATAGTGCCAATGTAAATTATTTTGGCTATACCAACCACGCTCCCCCTGTATTACAGAATCACCATCAAATCCCCTTACTGTATAATAATCTCCTAAATTAAGTTTATCTTGTGGCACAAGCGGTGTTTTATTCCACTGAGAATAAAACAGGTGAGAAACAGAGAATGCCTGATTAAATAAATTAAATGATTTTTTTAGATTTAATTCGGCTGAAATAATTTTCATTCTTGCAGTACCTGTTAGAATATCATTTTCTTCATTAAATTCTTCTGGTGCTGGAATGCTGTGAAACCCCACGCCTCGTTTATAATTTAATTTTCCTTCAATACGATAATCCGCTTGTTGAATTAAATGTGACAAACTGATTTCCCATCCAGACATTTTTCTGCGTTGTACTTCAATTTCATATCTATCTAAAAATTTCTGTATCTTTGTATGCCATAATTTCCCTGATAAATTAGTTTTATGTTTACCAGTTCTAAAAATGGTTCGATTTAACAAAGTATTAAACTGGTATGTTTTACCGTTGTAATTATAATTTCTGTATAATCCTTCCGTAGCATCCGCATAGCGATTTAGGCTGTAATTAGTTTGCCATATCCAGTATCCTATAGGTAAAGAATAATGTAATGAATATCCTTTTGAGCTACTGTCAGTACGATTTCCCTGTGAATCAATTAATTTTGTTTTATGATGTCCGAGATCTTGATGATATTGAGTATAAAACAAATCATTAAACCCAAATAAACTATAAACACTCAAACTGGTCTCAGCTTGGTATCTCCCTGAATTTTTACTTCCTAAAGAATCTATTCCTATTCCAAGTTCAAACTGTTTATTTTGAATTCTATTTACAATTAAATCACTATAATTATCTGTATACGATGGTTCAATATTGATACTCGTTTCTGTATAACTCAATCTTTGAATATTTTCTAATCCTTGTTCTATATCGAATAAATTCAAAATTCTCCCTTCTTGAAGTGGAAATGCTGTTTTTCTACCCAATACTGTTAATTTATGGTTTTGGTCAATAAATTTTATTTGATTAAGATATCCGACTTGTACAGAAATATATAGTATTTTGCTATTAAGATCTTGATCATCAAAGTAAATATGAGAAGTAATAAATCCCTCTTCAATTAATATATTTTGTGCAATATCTTGAATAATTTTCAGATTTTTTTCGCCAACACAGAGAGAAGAACGAATAGAAAGTCGTTTATATAATTTAGGGATAAGAAATGAAAAAGTTTTATCGTTTGAATGATGCAACTTAATTTGATTAATTGGAAAACAAGGTGTTTCTTCAATAAGAAAATCAGAAATAGGTAAAGTAGAAGAGGAAGAATACAGCTCAGGCTCAGCGGTAAATATTTTTTCTCGTTGTTGCTGAGCTTGCATTAAACGTATGCTTTCTTGCTCTAAGCTGTCACTACTCAGTGAGTCAGGTACCAATAAGCATAATGAAAAAAGAAAGAGCAACCAACGCATATTTTATCCTCAGAATTCATTTTTGGAAAACTATAACAACCCAGCCAAATAAAATCAAATAAAAATCACTTGCAATAACGCCATTCAATGTTTGTGTCTTCTACAAAATTTGCTACTGGATTATGCTAAACTACAGCTATTTCTTCTTCATATAGGAAATACAATGCAAAAATTACTCTTTATCATCCATTCAGCCCCATACGGCAACGAATCTTTCTTTAGTGGCTTACGTTTAGCCTTGCAAATTCAGGAAACCAAACAAGCCGAAATCAAAATTTTCTTAATGTCTGATGCAGTCAGCGGCGGACTGGCAAAACAAAACCCTGCGGAGGGTTATCATCTACAGCAAATGTTAGAAATTCTTACCGCTCAAGGAGCAGGTATTAAACTGTGTAAAACCTGTACCAACGCACGCGGTATAACGGAATTACCCCTTGCAGAAGGCGTGGAAATCGGCACGTTAGTCGAGCTTGCTGATTGGACACTTTGGGCAGATAAGGTGCTAAATTTCTAATGCTGCGTTTCCTTATTATTTTGCACATTTTGCTCGCTTTTCTACCGCTTGCCCAAGCGGCTGAACGCCAACTTCAGTGCCGAGTCGTTGCTATCGCTGATGGCGATACGCTTACTTGTTTACATGAGCGTAATCAATTAAAAATACGCCTACAATATATTGATGCACCTGAAAGTGGGCAAGCCTATGGTCAAAAATCCAAACAGGCACTTGCCAGCATGGTGTTTAAAAAGCAAGTTCGTTTGCAAATTTCAGGCTATGATCGCTATAACCGTTTACTTGCAGTGGTATGGGACGGCAAGCGAAATATTAACCTTGCACTTGTCGAGCAAGGAATGGCGTGGGCATATCGCCAGACCAGAGACGAATACCGTTATGCCCAACAGACTGCACAGCAAAAACGTTTAGGGCTTTGGCAAGATAAACATCCGATCGAGCCTATCGAATGGCGGGCTAACCAGAAATCAAGCGGTCAAATTTTGCCGAAAAATCGCCAAACTGCACCGCTTGTCATCAATAACGTAAATTGTCATGTAAAAAAAAGCTGCTCACAGTTTAATGATTACGCCACTGCACTTCTCCATTTTCGGCAATGTGGCTGGCAAGAGCTCGATGGTAATAACGATGGTATTCCGTGTAATAAACTCTATCGTAAGGCACAACAACGATGATCCAACAATTTCGCCAACATTTTCCCTTTTTTACAGAACACCAAGAGTGGACTTATCTTGATTCTGCGGCAACTACGCTCAAGCCACAAGTATTGATTGATAGCACTGGCGAGTTTTATCGTTCAGCAGGCTCGGTGCATCGTAGCCAGTACGATTTGCCACAAACACAGGCTTTTGAGCAAGCTCGCCAATTAGTCGCAACACGTTTTCAGCTTGCTGATCCTCGTTGCGTGATTTGGACGAGTGGCACAACCCATTCGCTAAATTTAGTGGCACACGGTTTGGCATCTCAACTCAATACGAACGATGAAATTATTATTTCTGTTGCCGAACATCACGCCAATTTTATTCCGTGGCAACAGCTTGCCCTGCAAACAGGGGCAAAATTAATTGTGCTGCCGTTAGATGAGCAATATCAGATCGCGCCACAGACACTACGTCAGGCACTTTCTGAGCGTACAAAAATTGTAGCGTTTAATTTGGTTTCAAATGTAACCGGTATTCGCCAGCCTGCCGAAACATTGATCCCAATCATTCGGCAGCATAGTTCAGCCAAAATAGTCTTGGATCTCGCTCAAGCAGTTTGTACGGAACAAGTCGATGTGCAACAGCTTGATGCGGATTTTTACGCTTTCTCAGCACATAAAATCTATGGTCCAACAGGGGTTGGGGTATTGATGGGTAAAAAAGAAAGTTTAAATGAGCTTCGCCCACTCTTTTTCGGTGGAAAAATGTTGCAAGATATCAGTGAAAGCCATTTAAGCCTTGAAGAACTCCCCTATCGTTTAGAAGCAGGCACCCCCAACATTGCTGGCATTATTGGCTTTGGCGAGGTATTGAAATGGCTGGAAAACTGGGATTTTAGATCGCTCAATCATAGGCTCTATCAACTTGGCGAACAGCTCTACAAGCGGTTAAATAGCATCGAAAATTTGCAAATTTTAGGGGATAATCCGAAACGCACAACCTTCAGTTTTCAGATTAAAGGGCAACACCATGCCGATATTGCCGCGCTGTTAAATGAACAAAAAGTCGCCATTCGTGTAGGTGAGCATTGTGCAAAGCCCTATTTACGTTATCTCAACAAAAGTGGCACATTACGCGTTTCTTTAGCCCACTATAATACGGCAGAAGATGTTGAGCATTTGATCACCGCACTAAATACGGCTTTGGCTATCTTATGCGAAGTATAAAAAACGTTTCAATTTGGGGGTTAGGCTGGCTTGGCTTACCCCTTGCTGAACATCTACAACAACAGGGCTGGCAAGTTAAAGGCACAAAACGCAAAGTTGAACATTGCTCAATTGAAAATTATTCTTTCGATCTTAACCAATTTGCCCTCAGTGATGAGCTCTATGCAGTATTGCAAAGTGAAGCGATGATTATCACTTTACCGCCGAATACCACCACGCCCGAAAAATATCAAGAAGGTATTCAACGTTTAGTGAGAAAAGCACAACAGCACGGGCTAGTGCATTTAATTTTTATTAGTTCTACTTCTGTGTTACCGATGCAAACAGGGCGATTTGATGAAAATACGCCAACAGCACCTTCATTATTAGCTGATTTAGAACAGTGGCTACTTTCACAACCGATACATTGTGATATTTTACGTTTGGCTGGATTAGTCGGAAAACAACGCCACCCTGTTTACTATTTGGCTGGCAAACAGCAGTTGAGTGGGGCAAATCAGCCAGTGAATTTAGTGCATTTAGACGATGCCATTCACGCGATTACGTTGTTACTAGAAAAGCCGAATGGGGCGAGAATTTTTCATCTTTGTGCACCAGAGCACCCAACCCGACAAGCGTATTACTGTGATATGGCTCAGCAACTTCAGCTACCTACTTTGCATTTTTTACCAGAAAAAGACCCGCTTGAGCGCATTATCCTTGCAGATAAAATTTGTTATACGCTTGGTTTTCAGTATCGCTACCGCTCGCCTTATGATTTCAAACATGAAAACAGATCAAAAAAAGCGTGATTTACCACATTTTTTGCTAGAACAAAAAACACTTATGCGTTAATCTTCGCACCGTTTTCGATTTATTTTAAACTTTAAAATTAATAGGTAAATTTATGATTAAAAAAATTGCTGTGCTAACCAGTGGTGGTGATGCGCCAGGTATGAATGCCGCGATCCGCGGTGTGGTTCGTGCTGCATTAAGCGAAGGCTTAGATGTATGTGGTGTACAAGATGGCTATTTTGGCTTATTTCACAATAAAATTATCCCTCTTGAACGCCGTTCTGTATCAGAAATTATCAACCGCGGAGGAACATTCTTGGGCTCCGCGCGTTTCCCACAGTTCCGCGATCCTGAAGTACGCAAACAGTGTGTAGCAAATTTGAAATCACATGGCATTGATGCTTTAGTCGTTATCGGTGGTGATGGTTCTTATATGGGAGCGAAATTACTCACTGAAGAACATGGCATTGCCTGTATCGGTTTACCAGGAACAATTGATAACGATGTGGCTGGTACCGATTACACCATTGGTTACCAAACTGCACTAGAGACTGCGCTAGATGCCATTGACCGTTTACGTGATACTTCAACTTCACACCAACGCATTTCAATTGTAGAAATTATGGGGCGTCACTGTGGCGATCTCACTATTAGCGCGGCATTAGCTGGTGGCTGTGAATACATCATTGTGCCTGAAAATGGCTTAGATAAAGAATCACTCATGCGCCATATTGATGAAGGATTCCAAAAAGGCAAACGCCATGCCATTATTGCGATCACTGAATTAATGACCGATGTACACGCACTAGCAAAAGAAATTGAAGCACGTTTTGGACACGAGACCCGAGCAACAGTGTTAGGACATATCCAACGTGGCGGAGCACCTTGTGCATTTGACCGCATTTTAGCTTCTCGCATGGGGGTTTACGCTGTAGAACTCTTAATGCAAGGACATAAAGGTCGCTGTGTGGGGATCCAAAAAGAACAATTGGTTCATCACGATATTATTGATGCAATTAATAATATGCGCCGTCCCTTCAAAAAAGAAATTTTCGAAACCGCAAGAAAATTATTCTAATCAAGCTCACAAAAAATGCAGACTTATGTCTGCATTTTTTATCTGTTCAAACAAGCATTCCCTTGCTAAAACATATTGCTCTCAATTATTGACGAAACACCTTCACATTCGCAAAGCCCTGCTCTTTTAAATACAAGGCTTGTAATTTACTCATTACCCCTCGTTGGCAATAAAGCAAATAATTTTTGCTTTGATCTAACGAACCGAAATTATTTGAGAGTTTGTAGAATGGCATTATTTGCACATTCACACCGTCTAATTCAAATGGATTTTCATCGGTCTCTTCTGGGCTACGAATATCCAAAATCACATCGTTTTCACCAATTTCTGAGGTGGTATCGACTGAAATGACTTCTTGCTCGGTTTGTTGGGCAATATCACGAATATCAAGATATTGGGCATTTTGTACCGCTTGATCCAAAATTTCAAAATTGAAATTGCCTTCTTCTTGCAAAATTTTGCTTTCTACCGCTTTTACCGTTGGATTTTTAGAAATCACGCCACAAAATTCTGGCATAGATTTCGCAATATCGTCCGTCCCAATTTCTTTGGCAATGTTGATAATTTGCTCTTTATCGTGAGTAATCAATGGACGCAACACTAAGGCATCTGCTGCCTTATCAATTAAGCGTAAATTAGTCAGCGTTTGGCTGGAAACTTGTCCGAGTGCTTCACCTGTTACAATCGCTTGAATATCAAAACGTTCGGCAACTTTGCTGGCAGCACGCACCATCATTCGTTTAAGCACGACGCCCATTTGACCGTTATCCACTTTCTCTAAAATTTCGCCGACCACGCCTTCAAAATTGATCGCCACAAAACGGACTTTGTGTGATGAGCTATAACGCTGCCAGATATGATATGCCATCTGTTTCACACCAATTTCGTGTGCTGCACCGCCAAGATTAAAGAAACAGTAATGCGTACGAGAACCACGACGAATCAGCATATAACTGGATACGCCCGAATCAAAACCACCAGAAATCAGCGAAAGCACATCTTCTTGCGTACCGATTGGATAACCGCCTAGCCCTTCGTGGCGAGCTTTGATCAATAACATTTTGTCATGATCAATTTCAATCCGCACCGTCACATCGGGATCTTTGAGCTTCACACTGGCTGTTTCTACACGCTGATTTAAACCACCACCTACATAGCGTTCAATATCAAGAGAGCGAAACTCATGTTTTCCCTTACGTTTAGCACGCACGCTAAATGTTTTGCCTGCGATCTCATCTTTCACTGCCGCATAAGTTTGCTCAAAAATATCGTGCAAATCCGTAAATGGCGTTTCTTCCACTTCTAAAATATGGTGAATACCCGGTGTGCGTTTAAGCAGATCCAACACAAGCGGTGCTTCATCAGGATTTTTCGCACGCACTTCAATGCAATCCCAAAAACGGACGACTGAAACCTCTTCAGTTTCACGCAGCAACACATTACGGATATTCGAGGTCAGAATTTTAATAAAGCGTTTCTTCACCGAATCGCTTTTAATCATAATTTCAGGGAAAAGTTTAATGATAAATTTCATAATAAAAATCAAAAAATCAAAATAACAAGCGGTGCGATTTTACCAAATTTTTGCAAAAAATCGGGAAAATCGCACCGCTTGATTTAACAGAAATTAACGGCGGTATTTACCTGCCATTGCTTGATATACTGCATTTTCATTTCTTAAAATACTGTATTTCGCATCTAATAATGAAAGCAGTGAAGAGCGTTCAGTATTAATCGCATCTACCCATTCACGGAATTCTGATACACCTTGGTCATAACGGTTTTTATAGTAGCCAGTGATTTTCTTGTCATACTCATATTTTTTCTGCAAGTTACTATAACCGTGACGAGATTGTTGGTAAGCGTAATAGTAGTTGTCTATCTCATTTAGGGCTGATGTGATAGTTTGCTCATAGTTAAGTTTCACAAGCTTATAGCTTTCTTCCGAAAGATGAATATTATTTTGCACACGGTTCCAATCTAAAAACGGTAGGCTAAATGAAATGCTTCCTCCCGCTAATGGATTTTCACCGATGTTGCCAATATTACGCGCTGCACTGGTTAAACTACCACCAAGGGTAATCGTTGGAAACCAGCTATTTTCCATGGCTCTTAAGCTTTTAAACGAACCTTGCAATCGTTGCAATGCAGCAATAACATCGGGACGATTCGCGATCGCAGAGACTGGCACATTTGTATTTACCCCCTGTAATTTCACGCCTAGGATACTTGGATAGCGCACATTCAGTGGTTCATTGGGTTTTGCATTCAACAAATTCCGTAACGTTTGTTCGGTCGCCTTTTGTGCTGTCTGTAAGCTAATAAGCGTGCTTCTTGCACCTAGAGTAGCTTGAGTAGCTTGATCAACACTTAAACGATCAATTGCGCCAGCATTCAATTTATTATTCATAATTTTGCTGATCTGCTCGTAGTTTTTGATCGTCTGCTGAGTCACATTGATGGCATCTTTATAGTACGCCAAATTATAGTAGCTACTGATTACACCATTGATTATAGATAAGCGTGCAGCCTGCAAGTCTTCCTGAGTCGCTTTATGCTCCCATTCAGCTGCACTCGCCGCATCTTTTAAACGCCCCCAGAGATCAATAGTATAACTTAAATTAAATCCAAGATTATTACCGATGTTTGACGCGCCTGTTGAATTAACATTATGGCTTGCTGGACCAACACCTTTAGAGACCGAAGAAGATGCTGAACCACTAAAAGTTGGAACTAAATCTGCACCAACTAAATTGGCATTATAGTAAGCTCGGTTTACTGCGATTGCAGCTTTAGCCAAATCAATATTATTGGCTAATGCGCGTTCAATTAAACGATTAAGTTGCTGATCGTTATAGCCTAGCCACCACTGCTCTGTAACATGATATTGTCGTGTAATATCTTCATACTGCTGATAAGTTGCCTGCGCATGTTCAAGAGTTCCATCTTGTGTCATTTTTCCAGAACTACAAGCGGCAAGCGCAACAGCTAAAGCAATAGCAGAAAGCGATTTAGATAATTGCATTTTAAAATATCCTTATAAAAAACGATGGCGCGTATTTTAGCCAAATACGCTCCGTTAGACTAGCGAAAAATGAACGAACGTTCATTTTGCAAAAAATTGCCAACTTACGACCGCTTGTTAATCTGCTAATAACTGCTCAATCAACACCTTATGGCGTATAGCCTGACTAGTTTGCTTTAACCGCTCCGCAGCTAAAATACATTTTAATTCGCTTAATGCGCTTTTAAAATTATCATTAATAATCACGTAATCAAATTCATTATAGTGACTCATTTCTGATACTGCTTTTTCCATTCTAGCTGCGATGATTTCTATAGAATCCTGCCCGCGCCCGATAAGCCGCTTTTCTAATTCTGCTCGGCTTGGCGGTAAAATAAAAATGGTTTTTACATTGGGCAACTTTTCGCGAATTTGGCGCGCACCTTGCCAATCAATATCAAGAAAAACATCAATCCCTTGTTCCAAACTACGCTCAATCATCGGGAGTGAGGTACCGTAATAATTACCAAATACTTCCGCCCATTCTAAAAAATGCCCTTTTTCAATTAACGCTTTAAATTCTGCGTGATCGGTAAAGTAATAATGTACGCCATTCTCTTCACCAGGACGAGGATTGCGCGTGGTATGTGAAATAGAAAGTTGTACTTCACTACGCGGTAAATCCGCAAGCAATGCATTGATTAAAGAAGATTTTCCGGCACCACTTGGTGCAGAAATAATATAAAGATTACCTAAATTCATAATAACAATATCGTAGGAACGTATATTATACGTCCGTTTACACATAGGGCGTATGGCATACGCCCTACAATGAAGAAAGGACACCATTGTGTCCTTCAAAAATTACTGTTTCGCTAATGGTGGCACAAAAGTGATGCCTAAATCCCAAGGCTGTTCAATCCACGTTTCTTGTGGAATATCCACGACATAATCATCAACCAAGTCAGCACCTAATGGCTTAGCAAATACAGTAACAAATTTTGCATTTGGGTACATTTCACGAATTGCACGAGCCGTATTCCCTGTATCCACTAAATCATCCACGACAATAAAGCCTTCACCGCCATTAGCTGGCTGACTAGCGTGTAACACATTCAGCTCACCTTGATTATCGTGATCGTAACTAGCAATACAAACTGTTTCTACATGGCGAATGCTTAATTCACGAGCCAATACTGCAGCAGGGAATAAACCACCACGGCTAACTGCAATAATGCCTTTCCATTGTGTTGCTGGTAACAAACGCTCCGCTAATTTACGGGCATGCATATGGAACATATCCCACGTTACCACATATTTTTCATTTGTATATTTTTCGCTCATAACATTCACCTAAAAGAATAATAAAATTGCTGAATAAAAAAATTGCCGAATGATAACCTAAAAATGGCTTTCGTGCTATGATTTAACCCTTAATTTTTCATACAAGCGGTCGATTTTGCAGATTTTTCTGCCAATTTAACCGCTTGCTACTCATAAGGAAAAAAACAATGTCAGAAATTCAAACACTACAACCTCACCTGCTTTGGAAATGGTTTGATCAAATTTGCGCGATCCCTCACCCCTCTTACCATGAACAACAATTGGCTGAATTTATTCTTGATTGGGCAAAAAGCAAAGGTCTTTTTGCTGAAAGAGATAATGCCGGTAATATTTTAATTCGCAAACCGGCAACAAAAGGCATGGAAAATCGCAAAACTGTTGCACTGCAAGCTCATTTAGATATGGTACCACAAGCCAATGAGGGCACAATTCACGATTTCACCAAAGATCCGATTCTGCCTTATATTGACGGCGAATGGGTGAAAGCAAAAGGCACAACTCTTGGGGCTGATAATGGCATCGGACTAGCGTCTTGCCTTGCGGTATTAGATAGTGATGATTTAGCCCATCCAGAAATTGAAGCATTGCTTACCATGACCGAAGAAGCAGGAATGGAAGGCGTTCTTGCCTTGAAACCAAATTGGTTGAAAGCAGAAATGTTGATCAACACCGATACCGAAGATAATGGTGAAATCTATATCGGCTGTGCAGGGGGAGAAGATGCGGATCTACAACTTCCGATCCAAACTCAACCAAATCTATTTGATTGCACATTACAGATCAATCTCAAAGGCTTAAATGGCGGACATTCTGGCTGTGATATTCATACTAGCCGTGTAAATGCAATCAAACTCTTAGCACGTTTTCTAGCCGCATTAAATGCCGAAGTGCCGTTCCAAATTACTCATATCAGAGGAGGCACAGTTCGCAATGCGATTCCAAGAGAAGCAAGCGTAACGCTAAGTTATTTTGCAGAAAATCAGGCAAAACTCACCGCTTGTATTGAGCGAATTAGCCAAGAATTAAAAACAGAATTGCAATATGCCGAACCAAATATGCAATTTGAACTAAATGAATGCGAAACCCCAACTCAAATTTTTGATCAAGCCACCAGCCAAAATGTGATCCGCTTCTTAAACGTGTTACCAAACGGCATTATTCGTAATAGTGATGTGGTAAAAAATGTAGTAGAAACATCATTGAGCATCGGGATTTTAGAAACAAAAGCCGACTGCGTACGAGCAAATATCTTAATTCGCTCATTAGTGGAAAGTGGCAAAGCAGATGTGCGTGGAAAATTAACCTCACTTTCCGAACTTGTCGGGGCAAAAGCCACATTCTCTGGCAACTATCCTGGTTGGGAACCCGATCCAAACTCAGCCATTACCCCGCTCACGAAAAAAATCTACGATGAAGTGCTAGGCTATGAATCTAAAATTAAAGTGATTCACGCAGGCTTAGAATGCGGATTGATTAAAAAGGTTTACCCTGATTTAGATGTGGTTTCTATTGGACCAACCATCCGAAATGCCCACTCACCAGATGAAAAGGTGCATATTCCAGCTGTGCAAATTTACTGGGAATTGCTAACAAAATTGTTAGAACAAGTACCGAATAAATAATTTAAAAGGCTAGAGGATTGATCTGCACCCCAAAAGTTGGACTAAACAACCAACAGATTAAGGTGCAGATTTTTATGACTAAATACAACCAATCTTTTCAAACAACAAGTCATCGAGTTTTATCTTCAAAATGGTAAAAATCGGCCACTGACTCGTCAGCATTTTCAGCTTACAGATACGACATTACGACGTTGGATTCAGCAATATAATCATAATGGCATCAATGGGTTAGCTGTTTGTCAGACTAAACAGGTTTACTCACCTGAATTCAAATTATCCGTGATACAAGCGGTCAAAAATGGGCAATTTTCTGCAAAATCTGCTAGCCTCTATTTTGGTATTCCCCATTCGGGTATCATCAGCCGATGGTTACAAGTCTTTGATAAACAAGGTATAAACGCGCTATTACCTAAACCCAAAGGGCATCCACCAATGAAACCAAAATACCCCAAAATGCCTCCGCCGCCTAAACCGAAGAAGAACGTTTACGTTATCGTATTTTAGAGTTAGAAGCGGAGGTTGCTGTCCTAAAAAAGTTGCAGGAACTCAACCAAGCAAAATGCGGAAAAGCAGGTCTCGTAAAAGCCTTACGAATGCCAATTTCCTTTGGAAATTTTGTTATCGCTTATCGGCTTAAACGTAGCACGTTCTTTTATCATCTTGCTGAGAAAAGTGATAAAAATGCGGAGATTGAGCAGAAAATTGCCGAGATTTATCACGAACATCGTGGAAATTATGGCTATCATCGTATCACTTTTGTATTGAAAAAAATCTGGACAATCAATCACAAAAAAGTCCAAGCGATAATGCCAAAATTGAGATTAAAAGGGAAATGCAAACGCAGGAAATACCGTTCATATCAAGGCGAAGTCGGCAAGATTACGGCTAATCTCTTAAAACAACATTTCTTTGCAACTCAGCCAAATGAGAAATGGGTGACAGGTGTGACTGAGTTCAAATGTGCAGAAGGTAAGCACTATCTCTCGCCGATTAAGGGTTTATTTAATGGTGAAATTATCGCCTATGATTTAGCAGAAAGCCCTAATTTTGAACAGGTTACTCGAGTGATGAATCAAGCAATAGCAAGGCTGAACGGCGAAAAACCGATGTTACATTCCGCTCAAGGCTGGCAGTATCAGATGCCGGGTTTTCAAGCAATTTGCAAACAGAATGGCATAATTCAAAGTATGTCAAGAAAGGGAAATTGTTTGGATAATGGGGCAATGGAGAGTTTTTTCGGACGGCTGAAAACGGAATGTTACTTTGACAAGCGGTTTGAAACGCTGGCTGAACTTAAGCAAACTATTCACGATTACATTCACTACTACAATAATGAGCGTATTCAAGTGAAACTAAAAGGACTAAGTCCTGTGGCGTACAGAACTCAGTCCTTGAATTAAATGAGTCTAACTTTTTGGGGCAGATCAGATAATCTAGCCTTACTTTTTATAGTGATAAATCTTTAACTTCTGTTTCAGTTGTCACTTTCTTCACAGCCTCAATGCCTTTTTGACAAGACTGCTTACTTGAATATCCTTCACCACCAGTTGCGATCACTTGATGATTACCCGCTTTTAAGCGCCAACGAAATTCGCCTCGTACATCTTTGTAAATTTCAAAATACATTTTAGTACCCTCTTGTATAAAGACTAAGCAAAAGTGCTTAGAGCTACTAGCTTATAAACAAGGGAGGAAAAAAGCAAGAGTTGCGTAATCTTTATTTGTAACCCTTTTAAATTCCTGAATGCTCCTTTTTCCTAGCAAAGTAAAGCTTTTGCTGTTCAGAAAGATAAATTACAAAAGTTAAAATTTGGCTTCTACACAATTATCTTTTTAACTGTTTGACATATGTTTCAATTAAATCGCCTGTTTTCACTTGCAGCATAGATGCACAACGGGATTTTACCTGCTTAATTACAGCATTAACTTGATCTAGATTTCGTTTGCCATATTGTTTAACTAAATTTTCCTGTAATTGTTCATAGTTTATATAGGGACATTCTGCGGCATCCTCCAAACTAACATCTGCTACTCGATATATAGGAAATGAATATATAAACCCATTTCCAAATTCAGCAATCTAAAATTGCTTCCATTGAATTAAAAGCAAATTGATTCCCATAAAAATAATTCTTTTGTAATATGTTAGCAAAATCAGAAATAGGCAGCTTTACAATATCTTCATAACTAGAAATAGGATTTTTAGCCGCACAATATTCCTCTTCTTTCTTTTGGAACATTTCTCTTATTCGCTCAGCCTCTTGGCGATATGCGATAACTTCGGGTTTATTGCTACTCCCCTTACGGGAAGAAGGCTCGGGAAATGGGTTAAGGGTTTTCCTATACTCTGCTAAAATAGCCATTGCTTCTGAAGCCTGCAAACTATTCTCTCTACCACAGCCCAAAAACTTCATCAACTCAGGTGGATAAGGTGTATCTACATTAGCAAATACAGCAGGATTTAAAAAAAAGAACATTGAAAAGAAAAAATTAATTTCTTCATAATAAGCTCCTAAATAAAATTACGTTTTAGATAATCAACAAGGCATTTAGCCTCACATTTATTCAATTCATCATAATAATCTTTAAGATATTCTGATAACTCTGATTTTTTAATCCAAATAGGTGCTATTTTATATTGCTGCGCAAATTCTTTAACCACATCAACCGTTTTATCCCTTACATGAGATGGCGTAACAATAAGATCACATTTCGCTTTTCTAAATGCCCCTAAATTATTGCTTACTGTTTGTTCATCATCACCATCTAAAGCAATTCCTATCTGAACGCCATTAACAGAAATAACAACAGAACGACATTCGCCCAAAATAAGTTCAGGCTGAAGAAAATGAATAACATTTTCTAACATCGTAGTTTTACCACGATTCGCAGCAGCATAAATAACAACAAGCTCCATAACTCTCATTCTCCTATATTTCTGTTATATTTTGATAGGCATTGATTTGTTCTAGTTGTATAGCAAGTAGAATAATAGGATTATCCTATTTTCTGATTATTATTTATTCACTTGCATAAAAACCAACTTTTGCAAATTTCAGGCATAAAAAAACTGCTTGTATTCTCTTCTTGAATACAAACTGTAGGCTAAAATTTTGCGGACGCATCGCATCCCTACACTTGGAATTTTTACACTCCGGCTAGAATTGCTCATTTGTAGGGGAATACATCGTACGCCCAAATGGAACATTATTAAACAAGCGGTTTGTTTCTTCTAAAAATCTGCAAAAGTGTAGCGGATATGTAGCAGATACAATAAAACATTTCGGATAACCCAAAACATCCATAAGCAAAAACCCCAAGCCTTGCGACTTGGGGTCCCTTAAATAATACCCTGATGTTGCCCTACTCTCACATGGGGAAACCCCACACTACCATCGGCGTTACTGCGTTTCACTTCTGAGTTCGGTATGGGGTCAGGTGGTACCACAGCACTATGGACATCAGGAAAATCTTCGATGATTTCTGTCCGTTATATTGTTTGTTCTTTCTTCGTTAAATTTGAAACAAGCTAAATTCTGATTCTTCGTTCTTGTGCTTTCTTTTCGCACACTCTGTTAATTCCTCAACCGTTCCGATGTTTTTGTTTTATCTAAAACGCTTGAGGTTGTATAGTTAAGCCTCTCGGGCAATTAGTACTGGTTAGCTCAATGTCTCGCAACACTTACACACCCAGCCTATCTACGTCGTAGTCTCCAACAACCCTTACTAGCTTATAGCTAGGGAGAACTCATCTCTTGGCAAGTTTCGTGCTTAGATGCTTTCAGCACTTATCTCTTCCGCACTTAGCTACCCGGCAATGCGTCTGGCGACACAACCGGAACACCAGTGGTGCGTCCACTCCGGTCCTCTCGTACTAGGAGCAGCCCCAACCAATTCTCCAACGCCCACGGCAGATAGGGACCGAACTGTCTCACGACGTTCTAAACCCAGCTCGCGTACCACTTTAAATGGCGAACAGCCATACCCTTGGGACCTACTTCAGCCCCAGGATGTGATGAGCCGACATCGAGGTGCCAAACACCGCCGTCGATATGAACTCTTGGGCGGTATCAGCCTGTTATCCCCGGAGTACCTTTTATCCGTTGAGCGATGGCCCTTCCATTCAGAACCACCGGATCACTATGACCTGCTTTCGCACCTGCTCGACTTGTCTGTCTCGCAGTTAAGCTTGCTTATACCATTGCACTAACCTCACGATGTCCGACCGTGATTAGCAAACCTTCGTGCTCCTCCGTTACGCTTTGGGAGGAGACCGCCCCAGTCAAACTACCCACCAGACACTGTCCGAGACCACGTTTCGTAATCTTCGTTAGAACATCAAACGTTAAAGGGTGGTATTTCAAGGACGACTCCAACAATACTGGCGTATCATCTTCATAGTCTCCCACCTATCCTACACATCAAAATTCAATGTTCAGTGTCAAGCTATAGTAAAGGTTCACGGGGTCTTTCCGTCTAGCCGCGGGTACACCGCATCTTCACGGCGATTTCAATTTCACTGAGTCTCGGGTGGAGACAGCCTGGCCATCATTATGCCATTCGTGCAGGTCGGAACTTACCCGACAAGGAATTTCGCTACCTTAGGACCGTTATAGTTACGGCCGCCGTTTACTGGGGCTTCGATCAGGAGCTTCTCTTTCGATAACACCATCAATTAACCTTCCAGCACCGGGCAGGCATCACACCCTATACGTCCACTTTCGTGTTTGCAGAGTGCTGTGTTTTTAATAAACAGTTGCAGCCAGCTGGTATCTTCGACCGGTTCAACCTTCATCCGCTAGGGACTACAATCTACGCCGGCGCACCTTCTCCCGAAGTTACGGTGCTATTTTGCCTAGTTCCTTCACCCGAGTTCTCTCAAGCGCCTGAGTATTCTCTACCTGACCACCTGTGTCGGTTTATAGTACGGTTTATAATAACCTGAAGCTTAGTGGCTTTTCCTGGAAGCGTGGTATCAGTTACTTCATCTCCTTAGAAACTCGTCATCACTTCTCGGTGTTAAGAAGACCCGGATTTGCCTAAGTCTTCCACCTACCAGCTTAAACAGACATCCAACAGTCTGCTAACCTAACCTTCTCCGTCCCCACATCGCAGTTATTACAAGTACGGGAATATTAACCCGTTTCCCATCGACTACGCTTTTCAGCCTCGCCTTAGGGGCCGACTCACCCTGCCCCGATTAACGTTGGACAGGAACCCTTAGTCTTCCGGCGAACGAGTTTTTCACTCGTTTTATCGTTACTTATGTCAGCATTCGCACTCGTGATACGTCCAGCAAACCTCTCGATTCACCTTCTTCCGCTTACACGACGCTCCCCTACCCAACAGACTTTCGTCTGATGCCGCAGCTTCGGTGCTATATTTTAGCCCCGTTACATCTTCCGCGCAGGCCGACTCGACTAGTGAGCTATTACGCTTTCTTTAAATGGTGGCTGCTTCTAAGCCAACATCCTAGCTGTCTAAGCCTTCCCACTTCGTTTCCCACTTAATATAGACTTTGGGACCTTAGCTGGCGGTCTGGGTTGTTTCCCTCTCCACGATGGACGTTAGCACCCACCGTGTGTCTCCTGAGTATCACTCTTCGGTATTCGCAGTTTGCATCGGGTTGGTAATCCGGGATGGACCCCTAGCCGAAACAGTGCTCTACCCCCGAAGGTGTCCGCTCAAGGCTCTACCTAAATAGATTTCGGGGAGAACCAGCTATCTCCCGGTTTGATTGGCCTTTCACCCCCAGCCACAAGTCATCCGCTAATTTTTCAACATTAGTCGGTTCGGTCCTCCAGTTAGTGTTACCCAACCTTCAACCTGCCCATGGCTAGATCACCGGGTTTCGGGTCTATACCTTGCAACTATTCGCCCAGTTAAGACTCGGTTTCCCTACGGCTCCCTTATTCAGTTAACCTTGCTACAAAATATAAGTCGCTGACCCATTATACAAAAGGTACGCAGTCACCCCGAAGGGCTCCCACTGCTTGTACGCACAAGGTTTCAGGTTCTATTTCACTCCCCTCGCCGGGGTTCTTTTCGCCTTTCCTTCACAGTACTGGTTCACTATCGGTCAATCAGGAGTATTTAGCCTTGGAGGATGGTCCCCCCATCTTCAAACAGGATATCACGTGTCCCGCCCTACTTGTCGTTAGCCTAGTACCACCAGAATGTTTTTAGATACGGGGCTATCACCCTGTGCCGCTGAGCTTCCCAACTCATTCTCCTAACATTCAAGCTATCACTAACTGGCTCTTTCGCGTTCGCTCGCCGCTACTAACGAAATCTCGGTTGATTTCTTTTCCTCGGGGTACTTAGATGTTTCAGTTCTCCCGGTTTGCCTCATTATCCTATGTATTCAGATAATGATAGTAGGTTCTTCACCTACTGGGTTTCCCCATTCGGATATCTTGGATTAAACGCTTCTTATCAACTCATCCAAGCTTTTCGCAGATTAGCACGTCCTTCTTCGCCTCTGATTGCCAAGGCATCCACCTTGTGCGCTTAGTCACTTAACTATACAACCTCAAACATTTTAAGAATCTTAAACGGTTTAAGATTAAATAACATTAACAACTACACTTGATTGCTTTTGTTCAATCAAGATTTTGAACTACTCAGACTTTCAATTTATTCGTCATTTACTCTCGTAAACTTAACGAACTTGAAAAATCTCTCAGTTTTCAGCTTGTTTCCAATTTTTTAAAGAACATCAGACAATGGCTTTCGCCTATCATCATACCTAAAATTGCAAAAATCTTGGCATTTTCTACCGCTTGCAACCTTAGGTATGATGATTGGTGGAGATAAGCGGGATCGAACCGCTGACCTCCTGCGTGCAAGGCAGGCGCTCTCCCAGCTGAGCTATATCCCCAATTTCATCTTTCCGTTGTGTTCACTCATATGGTAATGAGTGGTGGGTCTGAGTGGACTTGAACCACCGACCTCACCCTTATCAGGGGTGCGCTCTAACCACCTGAGCTACAGACCCAACGGATGACCTTCGGTTTGTCTTTCATATCAAACAATCTGTGTGAACACTTGCAGTCGTTTTAGTTATCTTGGTAAGGAGGTGATCCAACCGCAGGTTCCCCTACGGTTACCTTGTTACGACTTCACCCCAGTCATGAATCATACCGTGGTAAACGCCCCCCTTGCGGTTAAGCTATCTACTTCTGGTACAACCCACTCCCATGGTGTGACGGGCGGTGTGTACAAGGCCCGGGAACGTATTCACCGCAACATTCTGATTTGCGATTACTAGCGATTCCGACTTCATGGAGTCGAGTTGCAGACTCCAATCCGGACTTAGATGCACTTTCTGAGATTGGCTCACCATCGCTGGCTCGCTACCCTCTGTATGCACCATTGTAGCACGTGTGTAGCCCTACTCGTAAGGGCCATGATGACTTGACGTCATCCCCACCTTCCTCCAGTTTATCACTGGCAGTCTCCTTTGAGTTCCCGACCAAATCGCTGGCAACAAAGGATAAGGGTTGCGCTCGTTGCGGGACTTAACCCAACATTTCACAACACGAGCTGACGACAGCCATGCAGCACCTGTCTCATGGTTCCCGAAGGCACTCTCATATCTCTACAAGATTCCATGGATGTCAAGAGTAGGTAAGGTTCTTCGCGTTGCATCGAATTAAACCACATGCTCCACCGCTTGTGCGGGCCCCCGTCAATTCATTTGAGTTTTAACCTTGCGGCCGTACTCCCCAGGCGGTTGATTTATCACGTTAGCTACGGGCACCAAGCTTAAAGCCCAATCCCCAAATCAACATCGTTTACAGCGTGGACTACCAGGGTATCTAATCCTGTTTGCTCCCCACGCTTTCGCACATGAGCGTCAGTATATTCCCAAGGGGCTGCCTTCGCCTTCGGTATTCCTCCACATCTCTACGCATTTCACCGCTACACGTGGAATTCTACCCCTCCCTAAAATACTCTAGATAGCCAGTCTGAAATGCAATTCCCAGGTTAAGCCCGGGGCTTTCACATCTCACTTAACTATCCGCCTGCGTGCCCTTTACGCCCAGTTATTCCGATTAACGCTCGCACCCTCCGTATTACCGCGGCTGCTGGCACGGAGTTAGCCGGTGCTTCTTCTGTGACTAACGTCAATTGCTTTGTCTATTAAACAAAACACCTTCCTCATCACCGAAAGAACTTTACAACCCGAAGGCCTTCTTCATTCACGCGGCATGGCTGCATCAGGGTTCCCCCCATTGTGCAATATTCCCCACTGCTGCCTCCCGTAGGAGTCTGGACCGTGTCTCAGTTCCAGTGTGGCTGGCCATCCTCTCAGACCAGCTAGAGATCGCAGGCTTGGTAGGCCTTTACCCCACCAACTACCTAATCCCACTTGGGCTCATCTTATGGCAGGTGGCCCGAAAGTCCCACCCTTTAATCTCTCGATATTACGCGGTATTAGCTACCGTTTCCAGTAGTTATCCCCCTCCATAAGCCAGATTCCCAAGCATTACTCACCCGTCCGCCACTCGTCAGCAAAGAAGCAAGCTTCTTCCTGCTACCGTTCGACTTGCATGTGTTAAGCCTGCCGCCAGCGTTCAATCTGAGCCATGATCAAACTCTTCAATTCAAAAAGTTTAATCGCTCAATAACTGCTAGCTATAAATCGCTTTATTTCTATTAAATAGAAGTAATGAATTTCTAGTTTAAGCACCTATTAAGACTTCAAAATTAAAAAATATTTTTAACTAATCAATCAACAAGTGCCCACACAGATTGTCTGATATATTGTTAAAGAACAAAAAAGAACGACGCACTGGAAAATTTATCTTTGCAACAGTGCGTCGTTGCGATGGCGTGCATTATAGAGATTTCAAAATCCTTTGCAAGCGCTTTTTTGCAAAAAATCTAAAAAAAATGACCGCTTGTTGAATTTACCAACACACAAACTATTTTATATTCGTTTTTAGTCTATTTTCTCCACTTTCGCAGGAATCCCAGTTCTCACTACCGAGCCACAAACCCAGTCTTGTAATGGTGAGCGAATTTTCTTAGTGGGATCAATAATACCAAGATCATTTAAGTTAATGCCTTTCGCTATTGCTGGATTGCCTTTTATCTCTTTGCCATCTATCACATAGCTCCCTGCGCCAAGTTGCTTATGCCCAAAGCCATGTTCAATCGCAATCGTCCCTTGAGCGATACCATCAAGCAACATCATTTGAACCTGTAAGGTTCCACTTGGTGTGCTCAGTTTAACCAGATCACCGTGTGAGATACCTTGTTCTTTTGCATCTTGGCTATTCATCGCCACAATCCCTTCGGGCTTAATACTCAATAGACGTGGCAATGGCGCAATACTGCTAATCAAATTGGATTTAAACGAGATAAGTTTAAACGGCCACTCCGATTGTGAATAATGCTGTTCTAAGCTCGTGCCATCGGCAAAACGTGGTGCCATATAATGCGGACAACCCCAATAATGTTCGCCATTACTATGATGTCGTGCCTTATATACCGTTTCATTCCAAATTTGCAGACAATTTCGCCACTGTGCCGCCATATTTTCACCTTTCCAAGCAGAATCGTGCGGTGCAAAACATCCTCCTTTGCAATAGATATGTGCCACTTTCAATACTTCTTCCGCTTTTAGCGTTTGTGCTATTTTCGGCAGAATCCGTTGTACGCCTGTTAAAAGCAGATCTTGCTCACTGGCATCTGGCACAGGTTTTTCACCTACAAAAGCAATATTTGCCGCTGCTCGTAAAAAATAATCTTCGCTACGATTCAGCGAATAGTGGTTTCCTTCCAAATCGCTAATTGCATTTTCGCCAAAACTCGGTAGGCCCATTCTCTTCGCCACTGCAATCACGAAATTTTCCATACAAATTGTTTCGCCCTCTGTGGTTTTCGCATTTTTAGACGGAACAATCGGATGACGTGCGGTACTCGCTCGTGTCGGTACACCACCCCACGGCGTTGAAAATCCCCAACTCTCAAAATTATGTGTATCTGGCACAATATAATCCGCCAATGCCGTGGTTTCGTTCATAAATGCATCTACGGCAATAAAAAGTGGCAAAATTTTCGGATCTTTCAATTTCTCTAACGCAATCGGATTTAACGCCGTTAAAGCATAGATCGGATTCATCATATGGCTGATCCACGCCTTAGCATAATAAGGATAGCCCTGCACCATAGAAACCAACATTTCAGAAGTTTGCCCACCAGTAAACGGATACCAAGCCCCATCAGCAGGGTAAGGATTTTCTCCTCGTGCAACTTTCTGCTTATATTCACTTGAATTTTCATAGGCTTTTTTACTGCGAGCGAGATTCGTTCCTTTCGGCTGTACACGATTTGGGAATTTAGCTAAATCATAACGAGGCCCATCGCCAAAATCTTTGAATTTGCCCGCATTGATCGCCATTCCCCCTTTTTTATTCATATTCCCCACCATCGCATTCAGCAATAAAATCGCCCAACTGGTGTAGAATCCCGTACTGTGCATTGTGCCGCCGTGCGTAATCGCACTCGCTTTATGTCCGTGTGACGTAAATTCTTTTGCCAAGTTCTCAATTACTTGCACTGGCACACCGCAAATGTCGCTATATTCAGCAAGGGTTTTCTCTTGTGCTGCCTCTTTAAGCAATTGCATTGACGATTTGACCAACACCTCCGTTCCATCTAACAATTTTGCAGTTTGTTCCACAAAAATAACCGCTTGCTCGCAATTTTTTGCTTGAACCAATTCTCTACTCGCGAGAGCTTTTACTACAATCAGGTTCTCCTCTACTTTTTCATCAGGATCAAGCTCTACCGCTTGCAGATCATTAATTCGCAACGCCTGTCCGAATTTAGAGTGATTCGGTTCGCAAATGATCAAATGTGATGCATTGGCATAACTCACATTATTGGCTTTTTCCATTGCAAACAAACTCGGACGGGAAAGATAATCGACATTAAAGCGATCATTTTCAATAATCCAACGCAACATTCCCATCACCAACGCCAAATCCCCCTCAGGCTTAATCGGTACCCAGTGATTTTTCTGCGTGGCAAGGGTTGAAGTCATCTCCAAACGAGGAGAAACCACCACATAACTAAAATTACCATCAGCACGGCGTTTTGCCAATTGACGAGCTTGGCGTTTAAACGGGCTACCCGACTGTGCGGGTGAAGTACCGATGAACAAAATAAATTCAGCGTGATCCCAATCTGGCTTCGCGTGTTGCTGATCGTCAAAATCTTTCATAAATACACCCGATCCCGCACGATAAGAAGCCCCACAATAAGAGCCATGATTAGAAAAGTTGATACTGCCAAAACTGAACTGAGCAAAACGGCGTAATAGCGGTTGTCGCCCTTCTGGGCCTGCAAAGGTTACCAAAAGCTGATTTGCTTTACTGCCTAAATCAGGGCGTTTTTTGTCAATCAACGTCTCCAAATCACGAATGGCATTTAACCCTTCTACTTCTCCTTCACCAAACAGATTTCCGCCATTCACCACTTCATCTACTAATTGCTCAAAACTGATGGTCTGCCGTTTCCCTTCACCTCGTTTCCCCACTCGCTTTAACGGTTGAGTAATCCGATATGGGCTATTCACACTGTCCATCAATGCCGCACCTCTTGCACACGCCGTTGAACGGTTTTCAATGCCACTTTCGCCCGCCAATAACAATTCCGCCTTTGCAATCGGCATACCGAACGGCAGGTTTTTGTCGGAAGAGAGCGGGTGATACGGATTGCCCGAAATGCGAATGACTTGATTGGTGTTCAAATCCACCCTCGCCCGAATGCCACACTGTGTCCAACAGCCCATACACTGCGTATTGCACACAATTTGTTCAGGATTGCTGAGTAATTTGCCCTCTTTCACCTGATACTCCGGCACTAATGAATTACCGTGAATCGGATCACGGGTTTTCTCGCCCGACGTGCCGTGCATTATACCTTTGGTAATTTCCGACACCTTCGGCGCATACCCCGCCCCAAACGCCGCCGCTCCACCAAGTGCCAGCCCGCCTTTCAACAGATTTCTGCGTTTATTGTTCATCTTTTCTTCCCCCACAAATGCGTAAAATTTAACGAGACTATTGTAGATTTTCGACAGGGCAACAAGGTATTGTGGTTTTCCACATATCAGGGGGAAAATTGATTGAGATCAAGCGGTCAAAGTGCGGTGGGGATTTGCAAAGTTTTTGGGGGATTTGGCCGCTTGTATGTGCCCTCTACGTTTAGCTAGACAAATCAAGCACAAATAGATCTATTCTATTTCTTAACTCTTCAGATATCTTTTCATATACTTTCCAATATAATTCCTGAGCACTATTGATGCCATGGCGTTTAACACCAGCAATTTTTTCATCTGAACCAAACCATAATACTAAATAAATACCTTGCCCATCAGAATCAGGATGAATGGAATATAACCTATTTAATTGATTCTCAAATGCTGAGTAAACCTCAGAATGCCATTGACCTTTAACTTCGATAGGAACAATTTTTCTATTACCTTCAATAAGTTTAGATAGAACAATATCACATCGTTTATCATCCTTCATATAATGTTCACGTGAAACTATAATTTGTCTATTCTCTAGTCTTCTCAGCCTCTCAGCAATATATTGTGTAGCTGTATTTTCATCTACGCGATTGGTAAGTTCCATATTACCATTATAAAAGATAGATTTAGTAGTTATGTCATGCCCATTTAAATCATCTTGGTAAGACTGAAGCTCTTCAATAATAACTGCACGTAAATTTTCTACACTAATAATTTCATCTCGTTCAATTAATTTTACTATTTGCTCCGGTTTGGGAGCTTGAAAACTTTGCATTACCGTTTTCTTTAAATAATTATATCTAATACTTTTTAAATCTGAATGAAGGTTTATAAATTCAGGGGTATTTAGCAATCTATCAATGACAGTAATTGTATTATCTGATTCATTTTTTCCTAAGAAAAAAATCACATTCGTTAAAAAACGATAAGCTTTTTCATCATCAGGACTTTCAGAACCATAAATATCTGATAATTCAACTTCTGGATATTCTTGCCAAAATGTGTCTAAAATTAACTCAATTTTTTCAGGGGATAGTGCCAACCAATCTTTATAATCGCCAAATATACCTAAATCCTTTTCTAAAATAAAAATAGAATTTGGATCTTTAGTCAATTCTTTCCAATAGGATTCATAATCTTTATCTAATAAATAGAAAGCATGAATATACCAAAAGTCTCTTTGTGTTTTTTGACCTCCATTTTGTTGATTGTTTGCACCTGACACTAATTCGTCACAACGTTTTTTAACTAATAACTTTAAACTCTCTCTATTACCAGATTGAATAGCCATAGACATTAATTTTTCTATCTCTGGTAGCTTTAAGTGAGGGTATTTTATTAACCATTCTAGAGCGTACTTTTTCTGAAATTGTTTGAATAAGTCCTTTTCTAACCAACAAACAGGAGAGTTCTTGTAATTGGCATTGGAAAGTTGGGGTTCAATATAATCATTTATGAATTTTTCTATTGCTTCGATATTATTAAATAAACTCTTTTCTGTCTCATTTTTTAATTGCCTTCTAATATTGTGTTCCATCCCAATCAAATAAACAGAGAAATTAGTGTATAATGCTTCTAGAATATCCTTCGGTAAAGATTTTAATGTTCCTTCTCTTGTGAAAATTTCTATACAAGAAGCATAAAGAATAATTTCAATATTTAACACTGAAGAGTCAGAATGCAGTTTAGCCAAATCAGTTAAATTTGGTATGTTCGACTGAATGTAGTTAATACAGTTATATAATGCATTTCTAACTAATTGTTCATCACCAAATTTCTCTGCTATTTTTTCTGGCTCTTGTAGAAAAGTATAAGAAAAGCTTAATAAACTATCCCAATGACTACCATTTTCTATTAATTCTCTATTTTGTTGAATGTATTTAATATTTCTTGCAAGAGATTTACGCTGTTTTCTATTGATATTTCTAATACTCTTTTTACAGTTATATTTAAGTGTATTTCTTTGATAGAATTCCTTACTTTCTTGATTTATTCTATACCAAGCCATTAAGAAAGCTGGTTTTTGTAAAGCCTGATTTCGCATATACCTTCTCAGTAAATTGGGCTTTTTCTCTTTGTTGTAAAAATCATGACGAGCTATGAAATATTTCCATAGTTCAATATTGTTAGTTTCGAAGCTGAGATCTATAATAAATCTTAGGTCTTGATATTGGAAATTTAATCCTGAATGAGAATGCCATTCAAAGTGATAGAATTTCATATTATGGATTTCTTCTCTAACCCATAGATTTTCAAATGCTAACTTAATGATTCCCTGCCTTAATTCGTCATTCTCTGATAAAGTTTTTACAGATAAACTTTGTTCTTTTGATATTCCATTCTGAAAGTATAAATTTTTAATCCATTCCCAAATCTTAGACATATTGAATTTTGAAGATAATTCAAAATAACGATCTAATAACATACCAATGATTTTGCTAATACCTACTCGGCACTCACAATCATATTTTTTTTGACAAGTACAAGCTAGATTATTAGATAGTGAATCTAGCAATTTTATTGTTAAATCTAGTTCTAGTTCTTGAATAAATAATCTAATAAAATAACGTTTTCCAAAAACTCGTTCTATTTCATAATTGGTTGGGTATAGTTCAGAGCATATGTTAAGAAAAGTAATGTAATCGTTTATATCAAAATAACTTCTGTCAGATAAATTCATTATTTCACTAGCAATAGATAGTGAAACACTATTTTTTTCAGAGATTAGTTGTGCCCAAACATCTTTAATTGGATAATCTTTCACTTTAAGCAGACATTCTCCTGCTAGTCTACGAATAGATAATTCTTTATATTTTGGATTAGTATCACAAATGATTGTTCTTAACTCATCAACTACTTTAGAAACTACTGACGATTCAAGTAATAGTTTTAATAATACCCGTTGTAAATTCCCGCTTCTATATTTTTCCGATAGTAATTCTTTTAATTCATCAATCATATCATCAGAAAAAAAATCAGAAATACTAAAGTTTCTCCATATATCATGACGAGTAAAATATGGATCCTTTTGATTTACGTCTTTTAATCTTGATAGTAGTATTCTTTTTGATCTTGGAAGAAGTAAGGATGGATCTCCATTCGCTAAAATAGCATAAGGATCTAAATTTATTAGCTTTTCCTGAATTTGTTGATTCTCTGATAATACAGCTATCCACGAAAATAAACCGCGCAATTCATCTCTAACAATATTATTAGGTGCAATGATAGATAATATTTTATTTAGAGATAATGGAGTTGATGATGTAAGTTTGTTTGCAAGGTAACGGCCTGCACAATATTCCACAACAATTTTATGAATTGGACGATGCTGTCCTTGATTTTCACCAGGGGTAAAGAACTGTGTCGATAGTATTTGAAATATATTAGTATCAGAATTGAGGTTTTTTATATTAGGAAAAAGATGCTTAGAAGAAAAATCACTAGTGCTAATGCCCTCTGAACCTGATAATATTAATTTGCAAAAAACGTCCTCAACTAATTCAACTTTTTTATTTCCCGGTAATGAAGATGAATGGGAAGGATTGCTTTCTCTCGCTAGCCCTTCAATTGCAATTTTAAATGCGGAATATCTATTTTCAAATATTTTATTGTTTTCAATATAGGATTTGGAAAATAGTCTTAAAAATAAAGGATTAGATAATAAAGGTGCTAATTCTATTTTACCAGCCTCTTGCAAGAAAATTTCAGCGTTTTCTTCTGGATAATATGAATTGAAAATTTCTTTCTGTTCTTGTTGATTAAATGGCTTTAAATATAATAATAAAGGGGCTTCACGAAAAAGCTCCTTACAGGTTTGTGAATAGCTTTCAGACCACTCACTAGAACGGCTAGAGAGTATAATTTTTTCAGCAGATGTTTTTTCTGCCATAACCAATGACTTAGTTACAGAAGAAGAGTCTATTCTTACTAATTCATCAAATGCGTCAATTATAAGTAACTTTGTTTTTTCTACTGGTAAATGGATAAAGATATTAGCTGTCTTCTTTTGAACTCCCAACTGTTGTGAAATATTATTTAATAAGTAACTTTTCCCTGCACCTGGCTCAGCCAAGATAATAATAACTTTTGGGATTAATGATATTAATTCAGACTCTTTAATTTCTTGATTATCAGAATTATATAATGTTCTATCAATATAAAAACTCATAATGCATCTCTCATAAAGAAATCAGTTGTATAAATATGCTCCACCCCACCCAAATTCTCTTTCCATAATTCATCCATTGTAATCACATATTTCGGGTAATTATCCGCAATTTCCTGTAACGGAGAAAATTCTCTTTTTACAGTCTCTTCACTTTCTAATTTATAGGCAACTTGAATATAGATTTTTTCATTCTGTTTTTGGGCGATAAAATCGATTTCTTGTTTATCTAATTTACCAATATAAACCTGATAGCCTCGGCGTTTTAGCTCTAAATAGACCAAATTTTCTAAAATGCCTGAAATTAAACTGGTACGGAATCCCATTGTGGCATACAGCAGAGAAACATCACCCAAGTAGAATTTTTCTTGGGTTTTTAAAATCTCTTTGCCCTTAATATCAAAACGTTCGACACGGTGCAAAATAAAAGCGGACTCTAAGGCTTTTAAATAGTTATAAACCGTATTTAAATCGATTTTGCGTTGCTGACTTTTAAAATAATCGGCAACATTTTTACCCGAAAACGTATTGCCAATATTATCAAAGGCATATTTTACAATGCGCTCCAGTAACTCGACATCACGAATTTTATGGCGTTGAACAGTATCCCGTAAAATAACGGAAGCGTATATATCCTGCACAATTTTATAGACCGTCTCAGCTTCATAATTCGCGGTATGTACCATTGGGAAACCGCCTTTTCGTAAATATTCATGAAAAAGTGCGGTTGGATTTGATGAAGTTTCGGGTGAATATGCCGTTTTGAAATCCAAAAATTCCTGAAAAGAGAGGGTAAAAATCGGGATTTCCACATAACGACCGGCAAGATAAGTGGAAAGCTCGGAAGAGAGTAAGTGCGAGTTGGAGCCGGTGATATAGAGGTCAAGATTAAAATCCACCATAAACGCATTCACTGCTTTTTCCCACTCGCTCACTTCTTGAATTTCATCAAGCAGAAGATAGTATTTATCGGTAGTCAGGATTTTTTCTTTCACCAACATATAAAGCTTGTCGGCGGTTTTAAAGTCGCTAAATGCAAAACTTTCAAAATTAATATGAATAATCTGCTGTTCGGCAATGCCTTGAGAAATCAGCTCTTCCCGAAGCAGTTTCATCACGGTCGATTTACCCGAACGGCGAATGCCGGTCATTACTTTAATTAACGGTGTATTAATAAACGGTTTGAGTTGTTGAAGATAGTTTGGTCGGTTAATCATTTTTTTATGGGTATAAGCCTAAAAACATTATTATTTTAACAAGTTTTTATGGTTATAACCATAAATAATGTTGAGTTATGTTGTGTTTTTATGGCTATAACCTAAAATAGTGTAAAGTTTTTGGCTAGATTAACCGCTTGTAAACTTTTATCGTATTAGGAAAAAATCACTTCTCTTGTTAAGTCGTGAGGCTGATGATTTGCCCCACACCCACCGTCACCAACACCGCCAATCCCAAAATCGACACAATCCCCAAACCACCATCGACAGCAGTCCAATCAAAATGATACGGATTTTGCAAGGCATTGGTTTTGGCGATGGTTTGGACTTGGATCACCAGCACCCAGCGGAGTAGCCAGCCGAAAGCGATGAGGGCAAGCACGCCGAGCCATTGCAAGCGGTGGTTTTTGGCGGAAAAATTGCAAACGAGGGCAATTAGCCAGAAAATGCCGACAAGATAGGCGGTGATTGAGCCGTTGAAGAGCAGAGCAAAATCACGTTGAGCGGTTTCACTGCTGAAAGCAAGACCAATGATAGAAAGTGCGGTTAGAATGAGGCAGATTTTGCCCCCTGCCCCCGAGGGTTGCTCAGGTACTTCCCCCGCAAGCGGGAGCAGAAATTGGCTTATCACTTGGGTTAATCCCAATGCCACCGCCCACGCAGAAAAGAGCATAATCGGTAATAGCCACGCACTGTGCCATAAGATTCTTGTGCCGGTTTGGTAGGTTTCAAGCACGGTGTAGCCGATAATACCAACAGCGGTGAGTGCAGCAAACAAGCGGAATGCCCAAAGTAAGTCTTGATTTTTCAGTATAGGAAACTGTAACCAAGCTAACCATTTCGGCAGGTTCGGCTGGGTGTGATGAGCCAATGCCAGCACAAAATACCCTGCTACCGCCACGCTGAATAGAGGCAGGATCATCGCTCCCCACGCCATTGGCGACCACCACGCAAAATCGGTATAGAAATGCAGAATACGGCTCGGCTGGTGCAGGTCGGCAGTCAGTGCTACAGGGGCGACAATGGAGCCAATCAAGGCTACCGTCACCGCCGCCAGCTCGCAAGCGGTCGGTTTTACTCGTGAACATTGTTCACTCGCCCCTTTGGGGCCGTTGGCGGAGCCAACGTTCAAAACGCAAGCGTTTTGTCTCTGCTTTTTTGCAAACAGCACGGCAGTAAACACTGCTGTTGCCGCTACGCCTACGAAGAAGAAATAATGCACAATCCACGGCAACCAGACGATATGTTGCGGTTCCACTAATACTTCACGAATCATTTTACGCCTCCCCCGTCCAGAGCATTGGTTGCCCGTCAATTTTGCTCACAAAGGCCTCAATCAGCCCCACATAGAAAACGTGTGGCACGGTGCCGGCCTCCGGTTTTAGCACTTTCAGGTCATCTTTATGGGTTTGATAAAGCTGGGAAATTTGGCTTTTCGGATCGTTCAAATCGCCAATTACCCTTGCTCCGCCCACGCAACTTTCCACGCACGCCGGCAGCAGACCTGCCTCCAAACGGTGAGTGCAGAAGGTGCATTTATCGGCGGTTTTAGTTTCTTCATTGATAAAACGGGCATCGTACGGGCAGGCTTGCACGCAGTAACCACAGCCGATGCATTGCTCGTTGTTAATCACCACCACACCGTCTTTGCGTTGGAAGGTTGCCTGCACCGGGCAGACCGGCACACACGGCGGTTGGTCACAATGGTTACACAAACGAGGTAGCACCACATTGTTCGCCACCTGCGTACCGTTGGTGATTTCATATTGACGCACGGTGGTGCGGAAGCTGTGCAACGGCGTGGCGTTCTCCACCAAACAACTCACGGTACACGCTTGACAGCCGATACATTTGCGTAAATCAATCAGCATTGCATAGCGTTTGTTCTCATCGCCCTCACGCCGAGCAGGCATAAATGCCTGAGCCGATTGCAACGGCACAAAACTTGCCCCCACCGTCAAGGCGGAAAGCTCTTTCAAAAAGGAACGTTTGCTTAAATCCATATTTCCCCCACAAATTTAAAAATAACAAGGGTATTCTAAGGCGGAGAAGGAATGGCAAGGTATTGTGGTTTTCCACATATCAGGGGGAAGTTTGATTTGGGTCAAGGGCTATGGGAAAAAGATAAATCTGATCTCGTCTATCACTGGATCAGATTTATTTCATATTCTATAGTTAGAATTTTCTTAATGATTTATTATCAATGTCAAAGTCCTTAATCTCTAATTTATCTAAAATTACAGGTAATACTTGATGAAGTAATCTCATTCCAACGAGTAATTCATTCATATAGATATCAGGGTGTAATCTATTATCATTAAATCCTAAATATTCGGCTTCAGCCTCAACTCCTAAATTATCGTGCTCATCATCAATTAAATGCATTAATTCAGCCCTTAATGGAATATTAGATTTAAATGCATACAATTTAAGTTGTTGGAGCCATTCTCTATAATCCTTTTCAGTTTCTCTTTTTAATTTCTGAAATCCGGTCAGCTCAGGTAATATTGTATCAGCCTTAATAATTGCTAGGTTTAATAGGTTTGCTTCTATATCGACAATCAAATTGGAAAATTCGGGATTTTCCATTGATAGTTGGGTATCAAGCTCTGAGATATATGCCTCATAAAAACTATACACATCCGCAAAGGAGCAGAATATGCTATATATCAATGAGCAAAATTCGTTACTATAAATAGTTTCAATAAATGAGTCACTCCAATCAATATAATGATCATAGTCATTTTCTAACTCAGGAGGGAAAGATAGAGGAAATTTATACCCTATCATTCTGAGTGAGTCGACTAAATTAGATAGTATGAGATCGGTTTCATCAATCAATGGTGCTACATTAAACCCTGTCTCGCCATTATCATTAGCTGATTCAGCTAATTGGGTAATGATTTTCTGCCATTTTTGTGCATAGCTTATATGACCAAAAGCTAAAATGACATTTGGATCTAAATCTCCAATATCTAGTAATTTCCTTACCTTATTTTCCATATCAAATGACATATATTCCCCTTTCTTCCATTTTGTTATTTGGCTAGGAGAGACGGATAGCTTGTTTGCAAGCTCTTTTTGTGAGCAAGATAAGATTTGCATTGCTAATTCAATCATTGATAAACTCATAGAAACCTCTTTTTCGTAAAAATTATGAATTTACTAAATTGTATATTTATTTTACTAAAACAACAAGAGCGAATTTGGTTTTTTACTAACAACTGTTTTGTCTGTGATCATTAGGGTTTAAAAATACAGAAAATGAAACGCCTATTTCTCTTCTTCCTATTCCTTTCCCACACCGTTTTAGCCGAAACTTGGCACATCGGCATTCTCGCCCAGCGTGGGGAGACCTATACTCGCACGCATTGGCAGCCGTGGGTGGATTGGCTGAATGAGCAGTTTCCAAATGAGCGGTTTGAGCTTGTGCCGTTGGGGTTGGGTGAGGCGAATGAGCGGGCGGAGTTGGATTTTTTGCTGACCAACCAAGCCCAGTTTTTCTATTTAAGTCGGCAGAATGTCCGTTGGCTGGCGACGCTCGGCAGTCCGTTTACTGAAAACGGCGAGCAAGGGGCGGTGGGCAGTAGCATTTGGGTGCGTGCTGACAGCCATTATCGGCAGTTAAGCGATCTGAAAAATCAGACTATCAGTGCAGTGGATAACGATGCCTTTGGCGGTTTTTTGCTTGGGTTGTATCAGTTTCATCAGGCGGGAATGCAACAAAACCGGGATTTTTCGGTGCAGTTTAGCGGTTTTCCGGTGGAAAATGCGTTGGCTTTGCTGGCGGAAAAACAGGTGGAAGCGGCGATTGTGCCGGTCTGTTTGCTGGAAGAGTTGGAGAAAGAGGGCAAGTTCAAGCGGTCGGATTTCCGCTTAATTTTGCAAAACCCACAGGCGCAGGGTTGCCTTGCCAGCACGCCGTTATTGCCGAACTGGTCGCTGGCGGCGATGGAAAATGTGCCGAACGAGCTGGCGGTTCAGTTTGCCACACGCTTGCTAAACAGCCACAATCCCGACCTGCCCCGCTGGACGTTGCCGTTTTCTTCTGCTCAAGCCGATCACATTCTGCGTGAACTGTATCGCCACCCGCAACAAAAAAGCCTGTGGGCAACGGTGCTGGATTGGGTTCGGCTTAATAAATTCGGCTTGCTGGCGGTGGCGTTATTCATTTTGCTCAACCTTGTCGCCCTGCGTTATCAGGTCTATCGCAAAAGCAAGGCGTTACAGCAGGCACACCGCAAAATGCAGCAGTATCAGCAGGAGCTGACCCGAGCTGACCGCCTTGCCCTGCTGGGCGAGATGACCACCGGTTTTGCCCACGAACTGAAACAGCCGTTGTCGGCGGTGCGAATGTACGCCGAGGGGCTGAAAAGCCAAAACAGCAATCCTTATCAACAGCGGATTTTGGATAAGCTGATTGCGCAAGTAGATCGGGCGGTGAAAACGATGCAGAGCATTCGGGACTGGGTGCAAAACCGCCCGAGTGGTGAGCCGCAAGCGGTCATTTTAAACCAATTGATTGCCAATGTGATCGAGTTTGTGGCGGTGGAAAATCGCCAGAATGCACAAATCTCGCTGATTGCCGACCGCACTTTTCGGCTTAATTTACACGCCACCGTGCTGGAACAAGTGCTGACGAATTGCCTGCTCAACGCCCTGCAAGCCGGTGCAAGCGAGATTACGGTGCGGTTACAAGCGGTCGAAAACGGGCTGGAAATTGCAATCGAAGACAACGGCGGCGGTTTTTCCCCTGCCCAACTTGAATTTCCGTTTGTGCCGTTTCGCACCGACAAACCGCACGGCTTAGGGCTAGGCTTGGTGCTATGCCAACGGCTGATGCAATCGCTCAACGGACGGATTGTATTGACGAATGGGGAGAAAGGGGCGAGGGTAAGCTTGTTTATCCCAGATGATTAACTTACTGAGTACGAGCCGTACTCAGTTAAATAACCCTCGTCACTTTGTGACGATTAGATAGAGCGACAAAGTCGCTCGGATTCAATAACCCTGCACTGCTCGTGCAGGGAGAATACGGAGAAAAAATGATTATCCACATTCTTGATGACGAAGAAAGCATTTTAGACGCCATGTCTTTCCTGCTTGCCCCACTCGGGATTGAAATCCAAACGTGGCAATCCAGCGTAGATTTTTTGGCACAGGCGGATTTACACCAACAAGGCGTGCTGTTACTGGATATTCGAATGCCGCTGCCAGACGGGCAACAGGTTCACCAACAACTGCGAGAGGTGCAATCGACCCTTGCGGTAGTGATTATGACCGCCCACGGTGATGTGCCGATGGCAGTCGCTGAATTGAAAAAAGGGGCAGTGGATTTTCTGCAAAAGCCGGCTAGTTTTGAACAGCTAAAACAGGCGATTACACAAGTGAAAACGGTGAGTGAACAAGCGGTGAAAATTCGTGAAATTTCGCAAAATTACGCCAAATTGACGGAAAAAGAGCGTAATCTTGTGCCACTGATTATGCAGGGCTTTACCAATAAACAGATTGCTGATCATCTGGCTATTTCTGTTCGTACGGTGGAAGTACACCGAGCCAATGTGATGGAAAAAATGCAGGCGGAGAGTTTGGCAGAGTTGGTTCAGAAATTAGGCTTATTGCCAACACCATAAAATGATGCCCCTTAAAGCCGAAACTTCAAGGGGCAGAGCATTACGGTAATTCTTTCGAATTCCTTATTGTAGCAACGTTTCTCATTTCGCAGTACTACGGTCAGGAATTCTAACGACCCTACGATTTTTGTCAAATAAATTTTGATTTTGTGGTAAAAATAGCAACAGATTCTAATTCGGAGTGTTGATATGAAACCACGTAACTTAAATTATATTTTGGGGCTAGATTTAGGCATTGCTTCAGTCGGTTGGTCTGTAGTTGAAATTGACGAAAATGAATACCCGATCCGCTTAATTGATGTTGGCGTTCGCACCTTTGAACGAGCGGAAGTGCCGAAAACCGGTGAATCTCTTGCCCTTGCCCGCCGTCTTGCCCGTTCTACCCGCCGTTTAATCCGCCGCCGTGCTTTTCGTTTATTAAAAGCCAAACGGCTGTTAAAACATCATCAGATTGTCAATGCCGAAGAACTTACCCAATTGCCTAATCAATGTTGGGAATTACGGGTGAAGGGCTTGGATAGCCTTTTAAGCAATACAGAGTGGGCAGCGGTTCTGCTCCATTTGCTGAAACATCGTGGCTATCTCTCTCAACGCAAAAACGAGGCGCAAAATGCCGATAAAGAATTAGGTAAATTGAGAGAGGGAATGGATAATAACAGTAAATTACTCCTAGAAAATAACTATCGCACCCCTGCCGACATTGCGGTGAAAAAGTTTGCGGTGGAAGAGGGGCATATGCGTAATCAGCGTGGCGCTTATACTCACACCTTTAACCGCCTTGACATTCTGGCGGAAATGCAACTACTGTTTAAAACCCAACGAGAACTGGGTAGCACTTATGCAAACGGTGAGTTAGAACAGGCATTTTGCGAATTGTTGCTGTGGCAAAAACAAGCATTAAATCGTAGTCAAATGCTTTCATTAGTTGGAAAATGTACTTTTGAAAAAGAAGAAAAACGAGCAGCAAAAGCAAGCTACTCTGCTGAACGCTTTGTTGCAATTCAAAAATTGCAAAATTTGAGAATTTTAGAAAATGGTGAGGAACGAGGACTTTTTGATAGTGAATTTAGTCTTCTTTTAGAAAATGCTTATAATTTAAAATCAGGCTTAACCTATAAGCAGGTGAGAAAAATACTTTCTTTATCTGAAAATGCGATTTTTAAAGGCCTTCCTTATTTATCAGATGATCTAGAAAAGCCTGAAAAAACACAATTCTTAGCTTTTAAATTTTACCACCAATTAGCAGATATATTAAAAAATAATGGTTTTTCCGATGAGTGGCAGAAACTATCACAAGAACCTACATTACTTGATAAACTAGGTACTGAATTATCTTTATGTAAAGAGGAAAATGAATTTATAGCTCAGTTTAATGGGGAATTACCAGAAGCTATGCTTTCTACCTTATTTAACCATACTAATTTTGACAAATTTATCCATATTTCACTCAAAGCATTAAATAATATTCTTCCCCTAATGGAACAAGGTAATGACTATACTAAGGCTTGGCGTAAAGTATATCCAGAACCAACTAAAAAAGACGAAAAAACACTACCACCAATCCCTGCCGATGAAATCCGTAATCCGGTGGTATTGCGTTCTTTGTCTCAGGCAAGAAAAGTGATCAATGCCGTAATTCGACTTTACGGCTCACCGGCTCGCATTCATATCGAAACCGCTCGTGAGCTAGGAAAATCTTACGATGATCGTCAAAAAATCAAAAAACAGCAAGATAAAAATAGTGATGAGCGTGATCAAGCAGTAAAAAAATTTCTAGAAGAATGTCCAAATTTTGCCAATAAAGTAAAAGGCAAAGATATCCTTAAAATACGTTTGTATATAAATCAAGACGGAAAATGTTTATATAGTGGAAAACCTCTCGATCCGCATCGTTTACTAGAAATTGGCTATGTGGAAATCGACCACGCCCTGCCGTTTTCCCGCACGTGGGACGACAGCCAAAACAACAAAGTGCTGGTGCTTGCCAACGAAAACCAAAACAAAGGTAATCAAACGCCGTTTGAGTGGTTGGGCAAAGATGAACATCAATGGGCGTTATTTGTGGCTCGGGTAAACGGCTGCCGTTTCCCTTATGCGAAAAAACAGCGGATTTTGACCAAAAAATTGGATGAACAAGGATTCCTAAAAAGGAATTTAAATGATACACGGTATGTTTCTGCTTATTTAATGAAGCACATAAAGGAAAATTTACATTTGGTTGGGAAGGGAAGCGATAAAGTATTTGCATCCAACGGACAAGTTACCAATTTCTTGCGTAGATGCTGGGGATTGGAAAAAAAACGTGAGGAGGGTGATCGGCACCACGCTTTAGATGCGATAGTAGTTGCCTGTTCCACTGCGTCAATGCGACAAAAAATTACTCTCTTTAAGAAATATCAAAGATGGAACTTGAAAACAGGAAAACACATTGATCAGGAAACCGGCGAAATTATTCCGCTCCACTTCCCTGCCCCGTGGGATTTCTTCCGCCAAGAGGTGATGATCCGCATTTTCAGCGAAATGCCACAAGAAGATCTGATTATGCAACTGCCGGATCGCCCACAAGCGAACCACGAATTTGTACAACCGCTGTTTGTTTCCCGTGCGCCAAGTCGCAAAATGAGTGGGCAGGGGCATGAAGCCAAATTACGCTCAGCCAGAATGCTTGAAGCGACGGGTAAGAGTATTAAAAAAGAATTTTTAACTGATTTAACGATTAAGAACCTTGAACACATGGTAAATAAAGAACGTGAACCAGAGCTTTACCAAGCATTAGTAGAACACTTTAAAAAATATGGAGATAAGCCGAAAGAAAAATTCTTCAAAAAAGGGGGCGTAGAGGTTAAATCAATTAGAATTTCAAAAACCCAAAATAAATCTGTAAATCTAGGTAATAAAACTATTGCTGATAATGGTGATATTGTGCGTACGGATTTATTCTTAAAAAATAAAAAATATTATTTTGTTAATATATATGCTTGGCAAGTTTCCAAAGGCATTCTACCTAAAGAAACAACTACAGGTAATATATTGGATAACTCATATGAATTCCAATTTAGCCTATTTAAAAATGATTTACTAGAGATCCCTCATCCTAAAAATGAAAATGATAGTATCTTGGCATATTTTATTCGTCCAGATGACGAACGTAGATGGATTTTAAAATTTCATGATAACGCTAAAATTCCCGATATATATGGAAAAAAAGACGAGACCTCTATTCGTTTAAGTATTCAAGGGCAAAAATTTATCAAAAAATACCAAGTCGATGAACTCGGTAAAAATATTCGTCCTTGTCGTCCAACCAAACGTCAAGGCGTGCGTTAAACCCAATCCCTGCCTGCTCTGCGGTGCAGGGATTTTTTCTATCGGAGGCTTTATGAGCTGGCGAAGTATTTTAATCAGTAACGGCGGAAAATTGTCGCTCCGCCAAAATCAAATGGTAATCTGGCAGGAAGAACAAGAATTTTGCGTACCGTTGGAAGATATTGCGGTGATTGTGATTGAACACCGAGAAACCGTGATTACCACACCACTTCTCTCCGCCCTTGCCCTAAACGGCATTACTCTTTTAACCTGCGATGAGCAGTTTATTCCTTGTGGGCAATGGCTGCCATTTGGGCAGTATCACCGCCAACTAAAAACCCTCAAACTGCAACTGGAAATGAGCCAACCGCTGAAAAAACAGCTTTGGCAGGTGATTGTGCAGCAGAAAATTCGTAATCAAGCCTTTGTATTAGTACAAACCAAGCGGTTAGATATGGCGGAAAAATTGCAACATCTAGCGAAACGGGTGAAATCAGGCGATAAGGAAAATTTGGAAGCACAGGCTGCATTGATCTACTTTCAAACCGCATTCGGCAGTGATTTTCGCCGTTGGCAAGAAAATGCGATCAACGCCCACCTTAACTATGCCTATACGGTGTTACGTTCGGCAGTTGCCCGTTCGCTGGTGCTGTATGGCTGGTTGCCGACCTTAGGGCTATTTCACCATAGCGAACTCAATCCCTTTAACCTTGCCGATGATATGATCGAGCCATTCCGCCCGTTGGTGGATTTAATGGTATGGCAACTTTGGCAAGATGATAAATTGGCAGACAGTCTCACGCCACACAACAAACAAAAATTGGTCGGCTTATTGCATTATCAAATGCGGTTTCAAGATCAAACATTTAGCACCCTAGCTGCCATTGATCGCACCATTGGTTCGCTACAAAACGCCATCAGCCAAAAAGATCCCAGCTTATTAAAACTGCCCGAAATTTTACCTTTGAAGGAACATCAATATGAGTGAGGCAACCTTTATGCGTATTATCGTCTTTTTTGATCTGCCCGTTACAACCAAGGCCAAACGCAAAGCTGCCAACCAATTTCGCCAATTTTTACTTAAAGACGGTTATCAAATGTTACAGCTTTCAGTTTACACCCGCATTGTGCGAGGAAGAGATTCATTAGAAAAGCACAATAAACGACTGACGGCACATTTGCCGGAGGAAGGCTCCGTGCGTTGCTTGGAAATCACCGAAAAACAGTTCACATCAATGCTGTTGCTCGTGGGGGAACTGAAACCACAAGAAGAAAAAGTCAATGCAAACCAATTGCTACTTTTTTAATAAAATCAACCATAAGAAAATTTTTTTTACGCTACACAAAAACTTTTGTTCAATTGGCGATATTTTGTTCACACAAATAAACTAAATCGGCAATTTTCCACAAAAAACAGAGAAAAATAAGCGGTCTGTTTTCAAAAAACTCTGCAAAATCTTGCAAAAAATTTCCAAAAACAGACCGCTTGTTTGGTATTTTTTCACGTTTTTTAATCGCTTAAAAACGCAATACCCCCTTATAACATAAGGCGTTCATACCACTCTATTGTAGCACTGCGAAATGAGAAAGGGAGCTACAACAGAAACGATTGACGTAGAATTAGAACAGCAATTGTAGCACTGCGAAATGAGAAAGGGAGCTACAACCAATCATTTATCGGGGAACGTGGAGGAAATATTGTAGCACTGCGAAATGAGAAAGGGAGCTACAACTCTCCCATAATTCCTGTGTAATATTTACTTATTGTAGCACTGCGAAATGAGAAAGGGAGCTACAACTGCCCTACATAACCAATGATTTTTACTTCGATTGTAGCACTGCGAAATGAGAAAGGGAGCTACAACAAGCAAGGCAAGGTTGTGGTACAGAAAATAATTGTAGCACTGCGAAATGAGAAAGGGAGCTACAACCGTTGTGGTTCGTGGAACATCTCAAAGAGGATTGTAGCACTGCGAAATGAGAAAGGGAGCTACAACTTTAAGCGTTGATGTATAACCGAATGTACGATTGTAGCACTGCGAAATGAGAAAGGGAGCTACAACTTGAATCATCAACAATCGCTTTTGATTGTGATTGTAGCACTGCGAAATGAGAAAGGGAGCTACAACCTTGTGTTGTTACTTTTGAACAATGCGGATATTGTAGCACTGCGAAATGAGAAAGGGAGCTACAACTTTCGGTATAACTCTAAATCGTCTTGGGTTATTGTAGCACTGCGAAATGAGAAAGGGAGCTACAACAAGATTTTGATACATGTCTTGCAACTGCCCATTGTAGCACTGCGAAATGAGAAAGGGAGCTACAACGAAAAGCTTGAGATGGAATTTAAAATCGGCATTGTAGCACTGCGAAATGAAAAAGGGAGCTACAACCCTACATATAACTATAGCACTCTACGACTAAATATATTTTTCAACCATCTCACCACCTCATCAACTTGTTTATCTGCTAGGTTAGAATAACCCACTACAAATGCATTTTTCGGTGCTTGGCTTTTATCTTGATAATAACGAGCTAAACTCACCATCTTTATACCTTGCTCATTGGCAGATTGCAGAATTTTTTCATCACTTAACGCCGTGTGAAACTGCACGATAAAATGCAACCCTGCATTCTCTTCTTTTATCGTAATTTTTTCAGCAAGCGGGCTATTTTTGAGTGAAAAGAGCAAATTATCTCGTTTTTTCTGATAATAGGCTCGCATTCGGTTAATGTGTTTTTCAAAATAGCCTTGCTGAATAAATTCCGCTAGTACATATTGCTCAAAGTTTGAAACCGTAGAGGCGTAAAAGCCCAATTGTTGATGAAAACGTGTTAATAATTCAGGCGGTAATACCATATAAGCAATACGCACGGTTGAGGATAGCGTCTTGGAAAAGGTGTTCATATAAATCACCTTACCTAGCATATCAATTGATTGTAACGCTGGGATAGGCTGTCCAACAAAACGAAATTCACTGTCGTAATCATCTTCAATGATATAGCGATCTGTCTTTTCGGCAGCCCACGCTAATAATTCATAACGTTTAGCAATGGGCATTACTAATCCTGTGGGAAAATGGTGGGATGGTGAGGTGTGTAATACATTGACGTTTTTGAGTACATTTGTTGCATAATCCATTGAAATAGAAATGTGATTTAAGCCATAGCTTTGAAAAATTTTATGCAACTTGTCATAACTGGGATCGGGCAAGGCGTAACTTTTATCTAAACCAAGAAGTTGAACCAATAAGCCATAAAGATATTCTGTCCCCGCGCCGACAATAATTTGTGCAGGTGAAACATTCATTCCCCGAAAATCATGTAAATGCTTAGCAATCGCTTGACGCAACATTAGCACTCCGCCACTTTCTGCCCGCTCCATTAAGGCAGATTGATGGTGTTTTAATACTTCTCTGACTAATTTTGTCCACACTGAAAAAGGGAAATTTTCCGCAGAGGTTTGGCTGTTTGTGAGATCTGCTTGCCATTTTTTGCTATTTTCTATCGGTTTTGAACCGCTTGTTTCAGTGAAAACTGACCTGCTTGTACTTGTTTTGGGTAAATTAAGTGGATTGACAAAAAAGCCTTGCTTTGCTTTTGCACTCAAATACCCTTCTGCCACTAATTGCTGATAGGCTGTTTCTACGGTCATGACTGAAATACCTAAATGCTTAGCAAAAGCTCGTTTAGACGGTAATTTTTCACCAGCAATAATGTCGCCTTGTTCAATATCCAGTTTGATGAAGCAGTAAAGTTGTTCATAGAGGGGAATATTGTTTTTTTTGAAAGTATAGGTAACCATTCTGAACTGATTAAAAGAGTGAAAAATGGCTATTTTAATCAGTTCAGATAAATTTACAATGCCCCTAATTTTTCATTGACAATAGGAACAAATAAAAATGACTCACCGTTATGATCTCAACAAACAACTGGCACAAATGTTAAAAGGTGGCGTGATTATGGACGTTACCACACCAGAACAAGCACGTATTGCCGAAGAAGCAGGGGCTTGTGCGGTGATGGCGTTAGAGAAGATTCCTGCGGATATTCGAGCGGCAGGTGGTGTATCTCGTATGAGTGATCCTAAAATGATCAAAAGTATTCAAGAGGCGGTTTCTATTCCAGTGATGGCGAAAGTGCGTATTGGACATTTTACCGAAGCACAAATTTTGCAAGCGATTGAAATTGATTATATTGATGAAAGTGAGGTGCTTTCCCCTGCGGACGATACATTCCATATCAACAAACGTGAATTTGATGTGCCGTTTGTGTGTGGTGCAAAAGATTTGGGAGAGGCGTTGCGTCGTATCAATGAAGGGGCGGCAATGATCCGCAGTAAGGGAGAGCCGGGAACAGGCGATGTGGTACAAGCGGTGCGACACTTACGCAAAATGAAACAGGAAATTGCGCGTGTGGCATCACTTTCTACTGATGAGCTGTATCACGCTGCAAAAGAATTACAAGTGCCGTTTGATTTAATTCAATATGTGCATCAACACAAAAAATTACCAGTGGTCACTTTTGCTGCGGGTGGTGTGGCAACCCCTGCCGATGCGGCATTGATGATGCAATTAGGAGCGGAAGGGGTGTTTGTTGGTTCAGGGATTTTTAAATCAGGTGATCCAGCGAAACGTGCACGAGCGATTGTGCAAGCAGTGACTAACTATAACGATGCCAAATTGCTTGCTGAGCTTTCCGAAGATTTAGGCGAAGCAATGGTAGGGATTAACGAGCAAGAAATTGAATTGTTAATGGCGGCACGAGGTATTTAATGAAAATTGCGATTCTTGCTTTGCAAGGGGCATTTGTCGAACATGCTGATAAACTTAAACAATTAGGCGTGGAAAGTGTAGAGATTCGCCAACTTGCCGATTTAAATCAAGATTTTGATGGTTTAATCTTACCCGGAGGGGAATCTACGGTTCAGGGGAAATTACTGCGTGAATTAGGGCTATTTGAACCACTTCGGCAAAAAATCTTGAACGGCTTACCCACACTAGGGACTTGCGCAGGGTTAATTCTACTTGCAGAAAAACTTGCCAATGATGACAAGCAACATTTTGCCACTTTACCCGTCACCGTTAAGCGCAATGCGTACGGTCGTCAATTAGGCTCATTTCTCACTGAAAGTGAAGTAAAACATATCGGCAAAATTCCTCTGCCGTTTATCCGCGCCCCCTATGTGGAAAGCATCGGCGAAGGCGTGGAGATTTTGGCAGAAGTAAGCGGTAACATTGTCGGTGTAAAATGCAAAAACCAAATCGGCATCTCATTTCACCCCGAAGTGAGTGATGATCTACGTTTTCATCGTTATTTTGTGGAGATGTGTAAAAATTGATAAAAACAAGCGATAGGATGCATAACCCCTATCGCTTATTCTTTATACTATAATAACTTGAATGCCTTTCTGTTCAATTCTTTCTTTCATTTCTTCTGAAAGCTGGTTATCGCTAATCACCACATCAATTTTTTCCAAGCCACAGACGATATTTGGGCTTTTACGTCCAAATTTGGTGGAATCAGCAAGTACCACAATTTTCTTTGCTGCACGGCACATAGCGGAACTTACCCCATAGATTTCATTAAACGTGGTTAAGCCAACTTCTAGATCAAAACCATCAGTGCCAATAAATAGCGTGTCAAAGGTAGAATCATTAAAAGCCGATTCGGCAAAATAACCATGAAATGAAGCGGAGCGTTCACGATAAGTGCCACCTGAAATCATTAAATTGTAATTTTTTTTCAGTTGAGTGATTCCATTGATAATATGCAAACTATTTGTCATCACGGTTAAATTATCAAATTTAACCAAATGCGGAATCATTTGTAATACGGTGCTACCTGCATCCATAATAATGGAATCGCCATCATTAATTAGCTCACTGGCTTTTTGCCCTATCTTTTGTTTTTGAAGCAAATTGATATGATTTTTTTGATCGATGCTGGCATCAAATACTTCATCTTGCAAAATGACAACGCTTCCGTAAGTGCGTAACACTTTATTTTGCTGTTCTAGCACGGTGAGATCTTTACGAATGGTTGCCCCAGTTAATTTAAAGTATTCAGCCAATACTTCCACATCGGTTCTACCGTGCTGACTGAGGTAATCTAAAATCTGTTTTTGGCGTTCAATGGGTTTCATTGCTTTTCCTACTGTTAAAAGATTATTCAGTATGAAAATGTTGCCATTAGTTTTGATAAGGAATCTACTCGTTTATCAGCCAAACTAAAACGAGGATCGGCATAATTTGGATTAACAATCACGGTTTGTAACCCCGCTGCTTTCGCAGCAATTAAGCCGGTGACACTGTCTTCAATGACTAAACAATCATTGATATTCACATTCAGCTTTTGCACTGCCGTTAAATAAACCGCTGGGTGAGGTTTGCCATAAGCTTCATCATTTGCACTGCATTGCACACGAAAATAATCCCAAAGATTCAGTTTGTTAAATACCGCTTCAATAATCATCGGGGCTGAAGAGGTCGCCAGTGCGAGCGGAATGTTCTGTTTTTGTAATAAATCCAGTAAGGGATAAAGCCCTTCCATCGCACAACCTTGCGCTAAAATCGCCTCGTAAGCATAGCGCAAAATTTGATTAGCCACTTCTTCTGCATTGGCATTTAATTGGTAACGTTCAATCCAGATATGCGCAATTTGGTCGATACGTTTACCGCGTGTTAAATGCTCACAATCTTGTTCGGTGATTTGTTGCCCAAAAGCATGCAATGTTTTTATTTGTGCTTCAGCCCACATCGGCTCAGAATCAATAATGACGCCGTCCATATCAAAAATAACAGCTTTTATTTGCATACTATTTTCCTTGCGAATTATGACACTTTTTTAGCAAAAAAGATGTGATTTGATTCAAAATTTAGCGAATTAATGCAATTTTTAGTGCATTTTGTAGTGCTTTATTATTGGGAAAGGCTTGTTCAGGCTGAATTTCTGTTAGCGATTTACCCGTTAAAACAGTGGAAAAAGCCGGTTTGGCAAAAACAGAAAAACCCTGCATAGTTAAGCACTCTTGTACAATATTGTGATTATCCACGGCTAAGACGATCACGGCTTTGGGCGTAAAACGCCCCTCATTTCTGCCAACCACCACTTTACCCTTTTTGGCAATCTCTGCATAAGCCTGATTAAATAAACGAATTTGTCGCCAACCAAGTAAAATCTGCAATAACCACATACAGACGGCAAAGCCGATCAAGATAGCAGTAGAACTCATTTTTTCTCCTTAACCGTCAATCATAGAGGGGGGCACCCCTCTATGTCATTAGAACATTACCTGCCCACCAGTAATATTGATGGATTGTCCTGTGCAATACGCGGCTTGCTCGCTGGCATAGAAGCGAAGCACATTTAATACATCTTGGTAATCACATCCTCGTTTTAATGGGACTTTATCAATATAAACCTGCTCCACTTCGCTTTCAGGAATACCCAATTTTTTGGCGTATTGTGGAATCAATGATTGGAACATTGGCGATTTAAGTAAATTACCTAACATTAATGAATGTACGGTGATACCGTGCTCTGCTAAATCAAGGGCTAACGATTGAGTTAAGCCAACTCCGCCAAATTTTGCCGCACTATATCCCGAATTATGCTTACTCCCCACTTTACCTGATTTGGAGTTAATTTGGATAATGCGCCCTTTAATACCATCTCGGATCATTAATCGAGAAAAATGTTTGGCAGAAAGGAAATAGCCAGTTAAATTCACTTTCACAGATAAATCAAAATCTTTCAAATCAAAATCTGTGATTTTGGCTGCTTTGGCTGTCCCTGCACTATATACCACTAAATCTACACGTCCAAATGCCTCATCAGTGGCTTTTGCCATCGCTTCCACGCTGGTCTCATTGGTTGCATCGACTTGTACGCCAATCGCATTTTCTGCACCATATTTGCCATTAATAATGCCCGCAACCGCCTGTGCATTTTCACCATTTAAGTCTGCCACCACAACCCGATAACCACTGTCAGCAAGTCCTTCACTTAAAAAAGCCCCTAAGGTTTGACCACCACCAACAACAACTGCTACTTTTTTCATTTTAAAATCCCTCTTAATTATTTAAAAAGACAAACTCACTGCCTACGCTAATTTCATTTGGCACATCGCCCTGTAAGTGAATAGAACCTGGAAATTGTGCTTCGCTTGCCCCATCAAAAAACAGTGTAATATGCCCAAGTTGAGCTAAGTTTTCTGAGGCGACCTCCCCTACGGCGGTAATAGGATAACGCTTGGCGTTAATCTGTAATTCCCCCCCTACGGCAAGAGGTTGTTTTAAATCATCATGGCTATGCACAAAGCAGTAATCCACAACATCTGCTGGTGCGCCACTTTTAAACATAATCAACATATTGTCTTGCAATGCATCTTGGGCAAAATCGCCAATTTGCTCCACGACCACTTGATAAATAACGCTCATTGTTTTTCCTTATGAATAGATGAAACCAGACACTAACCACGCCACTAATACAGTCGGCGCACCTGTTAAGAAGCGGCTGACTAATACAGATGGCACCCCAACACGCACCGTATCTTGTTTGGCTTCTGCCATAGATAAACCAACGGGGATAAAATCACAGGCCGCTTGCGCATTGATGGCAAAAAGTGCTGGTAGTGCCAAATGCGGCGGAATATTACCTAACCCTATCTGTACCCCAACTAATACGCCAATCACTTGTGCAATGACAGCACCAGGGCCTAAGAATGGTGAAAGCAATGGGAAAGAACAAATTAACGCAAGAGTCACTAAACCGAGTGGATTGGTTGCTAACGGCGTTAATGCATGTGCAATTAAGTCTCCAATACCTGATGCCATAATGATCCCGATCAGGGCTGATACAAACGCCATAAATGGCAAAATGGTTTTTAATACTGTTTCAATGGTTTCACGCCCTGCTTGGTAAAACACCGCAACGACTGATCCCATACCTGTGCCGATTTTTGCCAGCAGACCGTCACTCTGTTCGGTGATTTTTTTGCTACTGTCATACTCACGGTAAGCGGTCGGATTTTCACTATTTTTTGCAGAATTTTCTGTAGATTGCACCGCTTGCACATCATCATCTTTTACATGAATATTGTTTGGTTTTACTGCAGAAACATAAATATCTTCCACAATAAACTGTGCTAACGGGCCAGATTTCCCTGTGGTATGAATGTTGATTGTGGGAATACGGCGTTTTGGATAAAGCCCACAGCGTAACACGCCGCCACAATCAATAATGGCCACCCCGATCTCTTCTTGTGGAGGTTCGCCATCTTTAAAACCGTCTACAGCTTCCCAGCCAGTGAGTTCTACTAAGCGATCAACGATTGCAGGGCGCGTTCCCCCTGTTACATATACAATTTTTTTCCCTTCAACCACAGGGATAGAAAGAGGACCGCCCCAACCGCCATTGCCTTTTTCAATATAAATTACTTTACTCATAGCTTGCTCCTATTTTTTCATTCTGCTTTTATTTTGCAAGATGAACTTCTCGTTCTAATTGAATACCCATTCGTTTCTCAAAAATCTTCGTTGTAAAATCGGTTATCCAACCACGGAAGAAGTTGGTAAATAAACCCACTAAGAAGTAGCTGACGGCTAATGGACCGAGTGGCAAGCCAAGCGTGGTTAAGCCTTGCGCAATACCTAAATAAACAAAAAGCTCACCTGGATTGATATGGGGAAATAAACCGTTCATTGAGTGGCAACTATAAGAGGCCGCCGCATAATAACTTGGTTTATAACGTTCTGGTAAAAAGCGACCTAAACTTAATGTCATTGGATTACAAAATACGAAAGTACCAATTAACGGTAATAAAAAATAACGGGAGAAGGGATTGCCTGAACTGCGTTGTGCCAAGCGTTCAATACGCTCTTGCCCTATAAAATAAATAAGTGCATTCATCACAACTAACAATGAAATCAATAATGGCAAAATGCCAGTCACCATACCGACAAACACCTCACCGCCTTTTTGGAATAGACCGATGAACCACTCGGCTCCTTTGGTAATAGATTCGATCATAACGACCTCCGATTTGATAGATTAGATAGGTTACTTAATGTAACGGTGGGCATGATAGCGTAAATAAAAAAATAAAAATGCGATCCAGATCACAAAATGAAAACAAAATAAAATATTTTTATTTCAAAATGAAACAATGTTAAGGTTATGCAAAAAATTCCCTAAATTTCACCGCTTGCTGTATAATCCACCTCTTTTTTTACTCAGTGGTTCGAAAACCTCCCACGCTAAAAAACTAAGGAACAATATGAACAAACCTAAAAAGGCTGTCGTGATTTTTTCTGGCGGCCAAGATTCAACTACCTGTCTATTTCAGGCAATCAAAGAGTTCGGCAAAGAGAATGTTGAAGTCATCACCTTTCAATATGGGCAACGCCACGTTATTGAATTGGAAAAAGCCAAGTGGATTGCCCAAGATCTTGGTGTAAAACAGACTTTAATTGATACTTCCGTGATCAAAGCTATTACAAGTAATGCGTTGATGTCTGAATCTGAAATCAAGCAAGAAGGCAATACACCAAATACGTTTGTTGATGGTCGCAATGCCTTGTTTCTACTCTACACGGCAATTTATGCCAAAGGCCAAGGCATTCAAACTATTTTTACGGGGGTATGTGAAACTGATTTTAGTGGCTACCCTGACTGCCGAGATGTATTCATCAAATCAATGAATGTGACACTCAATTTAGCGATGGATTACAACTTCAACATTCGCACGCCATTAATGTATCTCACTAAAAAAGAGACGTGGGCATTAGCCGATGAGCTTGGTGCTTTTGATTATATTCGTGAGCATACTCACACTTGCTATTTAGGCGTAGAGGGCGGCTGCCATACTTGTCCAAGTTGCATATTGCGTGAAAAAGGCTTAAACGAATATCTTGCCGAAAAGGAGCAAAACAATGCATAAAATCGCTAAAGAATTTAGTTTTGACATGGCACATATGCTTGATGGACACGATGGTAAATGCCAAAACCTTCATGGTCATACCTATAAATTACAAGTAGAAGTATGTGGCGAGCTGATTGAAAGCGGTGCTAAAAACGGTATGGTGATTGATTTTTCTGATCTCAAAGCCATTGTGAAAAGAGAAATTTTAGATCGGATGGATCATGCTTTTATCTATGATTCCACCTCTGAACGTGAATGCCAAGTGGCAAAGCTCCTTACCGATCTGAAATCCAAAAACTACGGTATTCCTATGCGCACCACTGCTGAAAATATGGCGAAGTATATGTTTGATAAATTAAGCCAAGCGGGATTGCCTGTGAGTTTGATTCGGTTGTGGGAGACGCCTACTTCTTATTGCGAGTACTCAGAATAATTTTTATCGCATTATATTTTGTGTAGGGGCGGACCGATGTGTCCGCCCCAATGCTCAATGAATTAAATGGGCGGACACACTGGTCCGCCCCTACATAAATCAACTAATTATCCTCTGACTATGAATACTCCCCAATACCGAATTGTAGAAATCTTCGAAACCCTTCAAGGCGAAGGCTTTAACACAGGCATGCCGAGCATTTTTATCCGCTTTGGCAAATGCAATCTCGCTTGTCCTTGGTGTGATACCAATTACAACCAATTTGAGATGAAAAGCCTCAATGAAATTATGCAAACCGTGCGGAATTTCACTGCTAAAAATATCATCATCACTGGTGGCGAGCCGACTATCCAGCCAGACTTGGAAATTCTGCTTAATCAGCTCAAAGCCGAAGGCTATTTTATTGCAATTGAAACCAACGGCTTAAAACCTGTGCCGTTGCAAATTGATTACATCGCCACTAGCCCCAAACGACTGTATCAGAAAAACTATCTTAAACACCATATTCCCTATGCGAATGAAGTGCGAATTGTAGTGGACGATGATGTACTCGATTTTTGTGAGCAAATTGAAAACACCATAAAAGCCGAACGCTACTATCTTTCCCCTTGTGAAAAAGATGGTGTGATGAATATGCTTGAAACTATTACCCAGCTAGGCTTATTAAATCAACGCCTAAATAAACCGAAATGGCAGTTGAGTATTCAAACGCACAAGATTGCTGGGATTGAGTAATTTTGTAGATTTTTGGCAAAAATAAACCGCTTGCAACATAACATTACAAGCGGTTTATTTTTATCAAAAATTTGCAAATTAACGCATTGTCACAAACTCTTCCGAGCCGGTTGGGTGGATTGCCACAGTATTATCAAAATCAGCTTTGGTTGCGCCCATTTTGATTGCCACAGCAAAGCCTTGGATCATTTCGTCTACGCCAAAGCCAATTCCGTGTAATCCAACAACTTTTTCATCTTCACCGACGCAGACTAATTTCATTTTGCACGGTTGACGGTGTTGGGTTACCGCGGTGTACATTGCGGTGAATGATGATTTATACACTTTCACATTCTCTGCACCGTATTGCTCAATCGCCTGTGGTTCCGTTAAGCCGACTGTGCCAATAGGAGGGTGGCTGAAAATCACGGTTGGTACAAGATTGTAATCTAAATGCTCGTTCGGTTTATTGTTGAATAAACGTTCAGATAAGCGTCTGCCTGCGGCAACGGCAACAGGGGTGAGTTCAATACCGCCTTCAATAATATCACCTACCGCATAGATATTTGGCACATTGGTGTTTTGGAATTTATCTACTTTAATATAACCTCGAGCATTGGTTTCTACACCTGTAACGTCCAAGTTGATCACATCAGTCGCAGGTTCACGTCCAATTGCCCAAATTAAGGTTTCAACGGTTTGGCTGCGCCCATCTTCTAATTTCACCGTGACGCTACCATCTGCATTTTTCTCGATTTCTTGCGGAATGGCGTGAGTATGTAAGGTGATGCCATCTTGTGCTAACACTTCTAATAAAGTTTCTACAATTAACGGATCTTGATTACGCAATGGTGCATGCTGGCGCACAAATAAATGGGTTTCTACCCCAAAACTATTGAGCACCCCTGCAAGTTCAACGGCAATATAACCCGCCCCGACAATGGCAACGCTTTTCGGTAAGGTATTTAGGGCAAAGACACCATCGGAATCAATACCATACTCTGCTCCTTTGATTGCTGGACGACTTGGTCTGCCCCCTGTGGCAATCAAAATATGATCTGCAGTAACCAGTTCTTTTTTACCGTCTGCATATTCTACTTCAATGGTTTTCGCATCTTTAAAACGAGCGAAGCCGTTTAAAACTTCAACATTATTTTTACCTAACACATTGCCGTAAGAGGTATGAATACGCCCGATATAAGCTTGGCGGCTCTCTACAAGTTTCTCGAAATCAAAGTTTTTCACCTCTAGATCAAAGCCGTAATCAGGTGAATAGCGATGGATTGCTTCGCTAATTTGTGCGCCGTAGAACATCACTTTTTTCGGCACACAGCCAACGTTCACACAAGTGCCCCCTAAATGTTTTGCTTCAATAATCGCACATTTTTTACCATAGCTTGCTGCACGGTTGATTGAGGCGATACCGCCACTGCCGCCACCGATGGCGATGTAGTCATAATGTTTCATAATTTGTTCCTTTGTAATCAAACAAGCGGGCAGATTTTAACGTTTTTTTGCAAAATCTGCCGTTAATTAATCTGATAGCCATCAATGATGGTTAGCAACACTGTTAAGCATTTTATCAATATACGCCATTGCAATCGCAGAAATGACAAATGCCATGTGAATGATCACTTCCCACATCATTTGCGTTTGCGAAAGCTTGTTTGCGTTAATAAATGTCTGTAATAAATGAATTGAAGAAATACTGATAATTGCCATTGAAAGTTTCACCTTCAAAATTGTCGCATTAACGTGGTCTAGCCATTCTGGCTGGTCTGGGTGGTTATCCACATTCAATTTAGACACAAAGGTTTCATACCCGCCTACCACAACCATTACGAGCAAGTTAGCAATCATAACAACATCAATCAAATTCAATACGGCTAACATGATGGTGTCAGAATCCATTTGATTCAAATTGACAATCAGGTGCCAAAGCGATTTAACAAATTTATAAGCATAAACGCCTTGCACCACAATCAAACCAAGGTAAATAGGTAATTGTAGCCAACGGCTGGCAAAGATAATTTTGCTAAAGAGATTTTGATTAAGTTGAGTTTCTGATTGGGACATAGCTTTCCGATAACAATAAATAACAGAGGGCAAATTTTAGCATAAAACATAACGCATTTTGAACATGGGCGTTGTTTGTAATGCAGAAAGAGCAAATGATTATTTGTGCAAAATTAACTCACTATTTACCCGCTTGTTATCATTTCTAAAACTATTTTTTAAAGCCTTTACCATCATTCCACGAAACCGTGTAGGCCAACGGTAATCTAGCACTTGGAATTGCTGGCACTGCGGCTTTCCCCATAGCAATGAGCATCACAGGGGCATAGCGCTTGCTATCAATGTCTAAAGTGGTTAGCACAGCTTGTTTATCGTAAATACCGATAGCGTGAGTATCATAGCCCTTCTCTTTGGCTACCAGCATGAGTTGCATAGCGGCAAGTGAGGTATCTGTAAATACTTGGTCTCGAATGTCTTGCTCACTTAATTGCTGATGCATACTGAGCAGGAAATTATAAGAATTTTGTTTAAAATTCTCGTGCAAACAGCCCTGTTGAATGGAATTATCTAAAATATCCTCCAGCAATAGCTCATAGTGTAAATCAGCTAATACCATAATTAACGCAGCAGCACTTTCACAAGGTGGCCCATTAAAGGCGACTTTATCCAGTAATTTCGCTTTTTGTTCACTATCATCCACCACGACAAATCGCCATGGCTGTAAATTCGCTTTACTTGGCGCTAATTGAGCAAGCGTGAGCATTTCTTCTAATTCCTTACGCGGAATTTTAACGCGATTATTAAACATTTTGATCGTTTTGCGTTGTGAAATCGCCTCAATTAGTTTCATTTTTCTCTCCATCGTAAAATAATCATGGCCGTTCAGTCTATGTCAAACGTTTAACTTGCCCAAGCCTCTTCCGTTAAGCTTTTACCAAAATGGCTTTCAATCAATCTCATTGTCAATGGGTGCTGCGGATTAAGTAAAATATCCTTAGTTTTGCCATACTCTACAACTTCCCCACGATCCATCACCATTAATTTATCCGACAAATGTTTAATTAAGCCAAGATTTTGACCGACATAAAGGTAGGAAAGCCCCAACCGTTCCTGTAATGATAACAGTAGATTAGTCAATTGGCTTTTTACAGAAAAATCTAATGCCGTTAAAGTGTCATCTACAATAATGATATCGGGATGTAAAATAAGCGCTCTCGCCAATGCAACGCGCTGTTTTTGACTATTTGATGCATCAAAAATAGGAATAAGTGAATGTTCAGGATACAGCCCAACCAATTTTAATGTCTGAAAAATACGTTGATTACGTTCTTCTTCATTCAACTGGGTTGCCAGCTTTAGAGGGAGTTCTAGAATTTGTCCTATATTTAAGTTTGGATCAAAAGCGTCATTGGGATCTTGAAAAATCATGCGAATATGCTTAGCACGCGTTTTATAATCACCGTATGTCAATGCCATATTCTTCAATAACATCTCGCCTGCTGTTGGTTCAACAATCCCAGCTATCATCTTTACTAAAGTTGATTTCCCTGCACCATTATCGCCAATAACAGCAAGCGTCTCTTGGTAATTTAGGCTAAAAGAGACATTTTTGACTGCATAAAAATCTTGTTTACGAAAAAGGGAGATACGGTCAGTAAAACGTTTATTGAGATTGCGAACTTCAAGTAGTGGCATATTTTATGAAGATAAATAAGTTTAAGTCTATTATAAGTTAAAAGCCCCATCTGGCGATAGGGCTTTGTCTGCTTAACGATTATTTGCCATCCCAAGCACGAATAATACGGTGACGTGCTTCAGATTTACCTTTGGCATCTAATCCCCAGTAATTTTCTGCGATGCCGCCTTCCCAGCCACCATAGTTAGGGTTTGGTAATACAATGAATTTTGTACCGAATAATTTGCTATTTTTATCTGCGAACGCTCTACGCTCTGCATTTACTTTACCATACACTTCATTACCAAAATCATCTAAGTTATCGCCCACATAAAGTACGATTTCGTAGCCTTGTTTCTCAATTTCATCAAAACGTGCCTGCTTAGCAGATTTATCTTTTTTCAGATATAAGGTTTCTTCACTAACCCCCTTGAAACCTAGTTTATTCATATCATCAATCGTTCCCGCTTTTTCAGTACTATCTTTGCGGTTAGAGACATAGAATACTTTTCCACCATGGCTATTTACGTAGTTATTAAACTCTACCGCACCAGCAATTGCTAACGTTTGACGGGCATTAACCCATTGCGTCCAAGTTTCTGAACCAAATGGTTGGTTATTTTTAATTTGCCACCCCGCATAAGCGCTGTTATCTACCATTGTTTCATCTAAATCTACGGCTACCGCTTTTTTCTTGCCTTTTTTCACTTTAGCATTATCAAAAGCAACTTTTGCAGTATTAAATGCTTGATAAGCAAGTGCTTGATACTCGCCTGAATCCTGCATCCAGTTAACACCTAATACAGCATGCTGTTGCAAACGTGCATCATCCGTCATATTTGACGATGAACAGCCTGCTAAAGCTAAAGCAGAAATGATGGCAAGAGAAGTTATTTTTAGTGTTTTCATAGTGTTGTCCTCTGTGATTTCAGATGATAAAAGACCGCTTTTACAAGCGGTCAGTTTGTGGCAGAAATCTGCCAAATCGGTTATAGCACATCAATACAGTTTAGATCTTCAAAAGATTGTTCTAAACGTTTAGACATGGACTCTTCCATTTTGCGTAACCATACACGTGGATCGTAGTATTTTTTGTTCGGTGAATCAGGGCCTTCTGGGTTACCTAATTGACCTTGTAAATAGTCTTTATTCGCATTGTAGAAGTCTAAAATACCTTTCCAAGATGCCCATTGAGTATCAGTATCAATGTTCATTTTGATTGCACCGTAGCTGATTGCTTCACGGATCTCTTCACGGCTAGAGCCTGAACCACCGTGGAATACAAAATCTAACGCGTTGTGCGGTAAGCCACGTTCAGCGGATACGAATTTTTGTGAATCACCTAAAATAGATGGTTTTAATTTCACATTACCTGGTTTGTAAACGCCGTGTACGTTACCAAATGCTGCTGCGATAGTGAAACGTTTACTGATTGGGCTTAAGCTGTCATAAACGAATAAAACTTCGCTTGGCTGGGTATATAGGCGTGCTTCATCAACATCTGAGTTATCTACGCCATCTTCTTCACCACCGGTGATCCCGATTTCAATTTCCAAAGTCATACCCATTTTTTCCATGCGAGCAAGGTAACCTTTACAGATTTCCATATTCTCTTCGATTGGTTCTTCTGAAAGGTCAATCATATGTGAAGAGAAGAGTGGACGACCAGTTGCGGCAAATTCCGCTTCGCTCGCATCTAATAAACCATCGATCCAAGGAAGTAATTTTTTCGCTGCGTGGTCAGTATGAAGAATTACAGGCACGCCATACTCTTTAGCAAGAGTGTGAACATGACGAGCACCTGCGATTGCCCCTAATACATCTGGACGAGCACCGCTAGTTGGCTTAATACCTTTACCTGCATAGAATTGTGCACCACCATTTGAGAATTGGATAATCACAGGTGCTTTAACACGTGCTGCAGTTTCTAACACTGCGTTTACAGAATCCGTACCCACACAGTTTACTGCTGGGATTGCAAAGTTGTGTTCTTTTGCATAAGCGAAAACTTTCTGTACATCATCGCCTACTAATACGCCTGCTGGCACTAAGTCTAATAATTTAGCCATTTTAATTTTCCTTTTTATGTTTTAAATTTGGATCGTAGGGGCGTACTACGTACGCCCTCTTTAAATCTCCCCTCTTATCCCCTCTTTTTCAAAGAGGGGACGATCAGCCATCTGTTTGGAAATGCACTGAACGACATACTCATTTGTCCGGTCCCCTCCTCTCTGAGCAAGAGGGGGAGGGGGAGATTTTAAAAACTACCCATTTGCACGTTTTTCTAAAATTTCCACCGCTGGTAACACTTTGCCTTCTACAAATTCTAAGAATGCACCGCCACCTGTTGAGATGTAGGAAATTTTATCTTTGATACCAAACATATCAATTGCTGCAAGAGTATCACCGCCACCTGCGATAGAGAATGCACCATTTGCCGTTGCATCAACAATCGCCTGTGCTACCACTTCTGTTCCTTTGCGGAAGTTCGGGAACTCAAATACGCCCACAGGACCATTCCAAAGAATGGTTTTTGCATTGCGAATAATTTCAGCGAGTTGCTCAGCAGATTGATCGCCAATATCAAAAATAGAATCATCTTCGGCGACAGCATTAACTGCTTTGTGTTCAGCTGGTGCCGTTTCAGAAAATTCTTTACCCACACGCACATCAACTGGCACTGGAATGTTGGTTGCTTTTGATAAACGCTGTGCTTCTGGGATTAAATCTGCTTCGTATAAAGATTTACCTACATTATGGCCTTCAGCTGCAATGAAGGTATTTGCGATACCACCGCCCACGATAAGTTGGTCAGCGATTTTTGAAAGGCTGTCTAAAACCGTTAATTTAGTAGAAACTTTTGAACCACCTACAATCGCAAGCATTGGGCGTTGTGGCTCTTTTAATGCTTTGCCAAGCGCGTCTAATTCTGCTGCTAATAAGGGACCAGCACAAGCAACTGGTGCATATTCTGCAACACCGTAAGTTGATGCTTGCGCACGGTGTGCGGTACCAAATGCGTCCATCACAAATACATCACAAAGTGCTGCGTATTTTTTACCTAACTCAGGGTCGTTTTTCTTCTCGCCTTTGTTAATACGCACATTTTCTAATACGACGATTTCATTTTCGTTGACTTCTACGCCGTCTAAGTAATCACGCACTAAACGTACTGGTACATCTAATGCTTTGTTTAAATAATCCACCACTGGTTGTAATGAGTCTTTCTCTTCAAACACGCCTTCAGTTGGACGACCTAAGTGAGAAGTAACCATCACTTTCGCACCTTTTTGAAGAGCCAGCTTTAAGGTAGGAATAGTTGCACGGATACGCGCATCAGATGTGACTACACCATCTTTTACCGGTACGTTAAGATCTGCACGGATAAAAAGACGCTTGCCTGCGAGGTCAAGATCAGCCATTTTGATTACGGACATAGTATGTTCCTCATTAAGATTGAAAATAAAACGGGCGGATTATAACAGTTTCTGCCCGTTCTGAATGAAACTAGATCAAATTATTGCGTTTTTTTCCAATTTTTTTATTAGAAAAAATAAATCCAGAAATTTAAATCCAGAATAGATAGCCATAAGTCGCAATAACCAAAATGCAAATTAAGTTCAGCCAAATACCAGCCTTAATCATTTCACGCTGTTTTACCTGACCAGTACCAAAAACAATTGCATTTGGCGGAGTTGCAACAGGCAACATAAAGGCACAAGAAGCACCTAAACCAATAATTAAAGCAAGCCCAATTGGTGGCATACCTAAAGCTTCTGCAATTGAAATAAAAATAGGAACAAGCAATGCAGCACTAGCCGTATTTGAAGTAAATTCCGTCAAGAACACAATAAATGCTGCAACCAATAAACCAATAATATAGTAATGGCCACCTTCAATCACGGCAACTAAACCATCTGCCATGACTTTGCTTGCCCCCGTTTTACCTAATACAGCACTGAGAGTTAAGCCACCACCAAAGAGAAAAAGAACGCCCCATTCAGTATTTCTTTGAATTTGTTCCCAATCTACGACACGCGCAATACAGAGTAATACCGCAGCAAGAATTGCAACAATACTATCAAATGCACCAATACTCTTTACGCCAAATACAGCTGATAAAATGGGGTTTATTTTTGAACTAAACACCCAGCACACAGCAATAAACAAGAAAATAGCGAGAGTGATGACGCGTTGAGTATTAAACTCAATCTGCTCAAATTCAAAACTAAAGCGGCTATTAAGATTTGGCTTAAATACAATGTATATAGTACCAAATACAATAGGTAACAAAATGAGCATAACAGGTAAGCCATAGCCTAACCAGTCGGAAAAGGTTAAATGTAAATTCGAGGCAACAATTGCATTTGGTGGACTTCCAACCAATGTGCCCATTCCCCCAATACTGGCACTATAAGCAATACCAAGTAGCACAAACACATAAGTATTATGCTCTTTTTCTTGATCCATTTTGCTTAAAATTCCCATTGCTAATGGCAACATCATTGCTGCAGTCGCAGTATTACTAATCCACATAGACAAAATAGCTGTCACTGCCATCAAATATAAAACCGCTAAAGAAAGCTTACCCATTGCTAAACGCATAATGGCATTTGCAATCATTCTGTCGAGTTTTTGTACATGCAATGCCGTTGCTAACGCAAAACCACCAAAAAATAAAAAGATTGTAGGATCGGCAAAACTTGCTAGAGCATCTTTAGAACTTACAAGACCTAAGCAAACAGCTAATAGAGGGATAATTAGTGCAGTGATTGTGACGTGTATAGCCTCGGTTAACCACAATACAGCAACGAATGCTAATAATGCTAAGCCTTTATTTGCTTCTGGAGCAAAAGGCAATGTATTAAGCAACACAAAAAACAGAATAATATCAGCAACAAGTATTAGCCCATTTCTGATAGGAGCATTCCACTCTTGTAATGGATTGGTCGATGACATAACGCCTCCTAAATAATTAACGTTCTAATTACAAAAACGGCACAATCCGCACATTGGCAGATTGCACCGTATCTTTTACGATTGCTGTTTAGCAATCTTCTCTCTCGCCAACGATTTCTTGGCAATTTTTAATGTTTGTTGCAATTCACGTTTACTTTGCCAAATTAATAAGCCCATTGCAGCAAAAGTAATACCATAGGCAAGCCATACATAAAAGCCATAGCCCCCCATTGCGAAAAAATCACTGATTGAATCAAACTGAAATTTCATTCTTGCTCCTTATGCTACTTGAGCTAACGCTTTTACCCAAGGACGTTTATGCTCATCTTTTAATAATGCGACACGATAACGCAAAATACTAAACCAAAGCATAAAAATCATTGAGCCCAAAATGGCTAATAGTAATGGAATTAGCATCTCAACCGCCATAGACGGTTTATCAAATTTGGTAATGGTCGCACCTTGATGTAATGTATTCCACCACTCAACCGAGAAATGAATAATCGGGAGATTAATAACGCCTACGATAGACAAAATCCCTGCCGCTTTTGCTCCAATATTACGATCTTGAAACGCTGAATACAAAGCCATCACACCTAGATACAGGAAGAAAAGCACCAAAGCCGAAGTTAAACGAGCATCCCATACCCACCATGTTCCCCACATTGGTTTACCCCAAATCGCCCCTGTGGCAAGCGAAATAAACGCAAAGGTAGCACCAATCGGAGCCATAGAAATCATGGCCAAACTTGCTTGGCGAATTTGCCAAACTAATGCAACAAGTGCAGCAACTGCCATAGAGCCATAAACTCCCATAGACCAAATTGCTGCCGGTACATGGATAAAAATAATTCGATAGCTATCGCCCTGCTGATAATCTTTTGGCGCAAAAGCCAAGCCCCAAAGAAAGGCAATACTCAGCATCAACAATGCAATCACGCCTAATACTGGTTGGATTTTCCCTAGCAATTGATACTGGGTTTCCGACTTGGCATAAGGGTGTAACCACTTCCACATAAGAACCTCATTAAACTATAAAAAATCTATTTTGTAAATTTTTTGTTAAAAATAACCGCTTGCTATTGCATACTCACACGGAGTGCGCCTGCAATAGCAAATGGTGAAAAAGTGAGAGACAAAGCAAGTATGGCTCCCATAATTGCTAATTGCCCACTGTAACCTAAATTTAAACTCGCTGCTTCTAACACACTAGCAGCAAAAATTAACACAGGTAAAAATAGCGGCAAAATTAATAAACTTAATAGTGTTCCACCTTTACGTAGTCCCACAGTTAATGCCACACCAATAGCACCTAAACAACTTAAAATTGGCGTACCAACCAATAAAGTCAAAACTAACGCGAACCATACTTCAATCTCAAGTGAAAGCAAGATGGCTGTAATTGGCGATAACAAGATTAAAGGTAGCCCCGTCAGTAGCCAATGTGCAATTACTTTTGCTAACGCGACTTGTGGTAAGCCCGTAGGTAATAACATGAGCTGCTCAAGCGAGCCATCTAAATAATCATCACGAAATAATCTTTCAAAAGAAAGCAATGCAGACAATACCGCAGCTACCCATGCAGTACCCGAAGCAATTTTGCTCAATAATTCTGGATTAGGCCCCATCAATAACGGAAACATCGTAATCACAATAAGAAAGAACCATAGCGGATTTAAAATTTCCGCAGGCTTACGAAACGCAACTGTCAGTTCTCTTTGAATTATAGTTAGTAAAATCATGCGTTTTATACCTTAAATAGGTCAAGCGATAGTAATTGAACTTTTTGGCTCTGCGCAGTTTGGTGGCTAGTAAAAATGCACATTCCTCCTTGCTCACAATGCTGTTCGATATGTGAAATCAACTCTACGACCCCTTTTTTATCGATAGCAGTAAATGGCTCATCTAAAATCCATAATGTAGCATCAGTTAGCCATAATTTTGCCAATGCAACACGTCTATGTTGCCCTGCTGAAAGGTAAGAGCAAGGTAAATCTTCACGACCAACTAACCCTACTTTTGCTAAGGCATGCCAGAGCATATCATCATCTTGCGGCAAACCTTGAATTTTTTGGTAGTAACGTAAATTTTCCCAAGCGGTCAATTCCGGCTTAATTCCTGCAAAATGTCCTAAATAGAATAGGTGAGCATAATACTCGTCTCGCTGTTGTAAAATTGGCGCTCCATTCCATAGCACTTCGCCTTCTGCCGCAGTTGCTAACCCAGCCAAAATGCGCAATAAACTTGTTTTGCCAATACCATTATGCCCTTCGATTTGCCACCATTGCCCACTTTCCACGGTTAAATGACAACCTTCAAACAGACGCGTTTCACCTCGTTCACAGGCAATATTCACTAAGGATAATTGATTATTACTGCTCATTGTTATAATCCTAATACATCTTTGACGAAAGGCAGGGTTAATTTTCGCTGTGCCTGTAATGAAGCTTGATCTAAACGTTCTAGTTTTTCTTTTAATACAGAAAGATCTCGATCTAGGCGTTTCAGTAAAAAATTCGCTACTTCATCCGTTAATTCTAAGCCTTTATCGTAAGCGGTTCGCCGCAAAATTTCGCATTTTTGTTCATCTTTAAGATCGCCTAGATGGTGAACCTCCCCCCAACTTAAACGCGAACGTAGATCTTCTCGATCACGACTTAATTTAAGCTGTTGGGGTGAGCAGTCTGCACTAATGAGTAGCAAGGTTTTTTTCGTTTGGCTAAATAACCCATGTTGCTCACGTAATTGATTAATTAAATTAAAAATCGCCTGTTCCCACTCTGGATCGCCTACAACATATTGAATATCATCCAAGCAAATTACATCTAATTTATCTGCATTATCTAAGACCGCTGGTGAAAAATAGGCTAGCTTTTCTAACGGGATATAACTAGCTAGGCGATCATTTAGCAAATAATAGTGCGTAAGCGCTTTTAGCAGATGGCTTTTACCACTACTTTTAGCACCCCAAACATAGAAAAACGGCTGGCGTACTACATCAAAATTTTGACGCAGCGAATCCAGCAATGCAGCACCATTCTCTGCACAGAAGTTTTCTAGGGTTTCATCATCAATTTGGTGGATCGGTAGTGAGAGTTGCAAAATGATCTATTCAGCTAAAAAAATTGCAGGGAAGCATAACGGAAAAATCAATGGTTGAGAACCCTCAACCATTGATTTATAAGTAAAATTATTAATTGACTTTTAATTTTGTCCAGTTGTAATAACCATAAATTGAGTTAAGTAGGAATGCAGCATACATTGTATAAACAGCCGGACTATCCGCCCATAGCGCAATTGAAATGATATTAAGGGCAATCCAGAGTAACCATTGTTCACGGTAGCGCAATACCATTAAAGCTTGGGCGGCAACCACAATAATAGTTGTTAATCCATCTAAGCCAGTTGAGCTACCACCAAAATGATTAAGTAATTGCACAAAGGAGAGTGTCCCTAGCAACAAAAATGTAATGAGTGCAATCCAACCTTTAAGATCTAACGCCTTTGCTATAACCGCCTCAGCACCATTATCATTTTGCATATTTTGAGTCCACAAAAAGTAGCCTATAAACTGCGCGGGAATATACACATAGAGTGTCGTATTCATTTCCCCTAAAAAATTATTCGCTAAGGCTAAATAGAAGTAGCTATAAGCAAAGATCAAACCGAAAAAATAGTTACTAATTTTCCCTTTACTGATAAAGACATTACAAATGATGCCCGATACACCAGAAATCATGCCAATAACAGGCGCTTTGGCGTTCATGCCGTTGGTTTGAATATCATATATACCGCCCCAAATAATGGCAACGATACAGAAAATCAAGAAAGTTGCTTCCCACCATTTCCATCCACCAAACAGCTCTTGTATTGTTTTTTCAGCTAACTTTGAAAAATCCATATTGCCTCCCAAAGGATTAAAAATAAGCCTATTCTAATTAAATTTAAATCCATATTCTGTGATACATATCACATTTATAACCTGCAAAAAATTTAAATGAATTAGCAATAGACTCAGCTCATCTAATGCACTATAAATTATTCAAGCGAATATCAATTAACATATGCTCATTTTCTGGTGCATTTGCTTTTGCTTGTTCATAAGCACTCTTTGCCGCTTCTTTATCCCCTTTGGCTGCTAAAATGTCTCCAACAAACACCTGTTTACGCAAATCCCACGCTTTATCTTGAATTTTAGCTAATGTCGCTAACGCTGCATCAAATTGCTGAAGCTGGAATTCAACCGCAGCCAAACGAAAACGAATAACATTTTGCAATGTTGCATCGTCTGTATTACCAAGAGCTTGGTTTAATACATTTTTCGCTACAGTAAAATCTTGCTTATCCACTAATTGTTTAGCTTGTTCTAATTGAGCAAAAACGGCATAGTTTGTAGCTTGATTATCTGCAATAAATTTCTCAACAAGCGGTGTATTTTTCTCTGGATTTTGCAAATAACTTTCCATTACTTGCTGATAGCTTGCAGAGGTTTTTTGCGCCACTTCAACTTGATGATTTTTCCAAAAATTCCAACCAGCTGAAGCAGCTAAAGCTAAAATTATTGCCATTAAAATAGGCATACCATTTTGTTTCAACCAGCTTTTCGCCTCTTCAAATTGCTGTTCTTCTGTTTTATTTAAATAATCGCTCATTGAATGATCCTTATTTGAAAGAGAATAAGGGCAAATTGCATTTGCCCTTACAAATTAAAAATACTTCTGTAACTCTGCAACCAAATCTGTCTGTGCAATAACAATTTGCTCAGCCCCCGCCAATAAATCTTTCACAACCACTTGGTTTGCTTGCACTTCGCTTTCACCTAACACCAATGCAATTTTTGCGCCTGATTTATCCGCTCGCTTAAATTGCTTTTTGAAATTACCACCGCTCGCATGCATCATCACTCGCAGTTGCGGCAAAGCAGAACGTAGCATTTCTGCTAAGCGGAAAGCAGCAGCGGTCGTTCCCTCGCCCATATGCACGAGATAAACATCAACGGTACGTGCAAGCTCAATCGCTGGATTCACTTCTTGCACCAGTAACACTAAGCGCTCTAAGCCCATAGCAAAACCAACCCCTTCTGTGGCATGCCCGCCAAGTTGAGCGACTAAACCATCATAACGACCACCACCACAAACTGTGCCTTGTGCACCTAATGCGCTAGTTACCCATTCAAAAACGGTTTTGTTGTAATAATCTAAACCACGTACTAATTTTTGGTTTACTTCGTAAGCAATTCCCATTTGATCTAGGATCATACAAAGCTCTGTAAAGTGCGCTTTTGATTCTTCATCTAAGAAATCATGTAATTTCGGTGCGTTATTTAACACTTCTTGTAGCGCTTGGTTTTTAGTATCTAAAATGCGTAGCGGGTTAGAAATTAAACGGCGCTCACTATCGGGATCTTGTCTTAACACCTCGCGGTGATTTTCAAGGAATGCGACTAAAGCATCACGATATTTCTGACGAACCTCTTGCCCTCCAATTGAGTTAATTTGCAGAGTCACATGTTCGCGAATCCCTAGTTTTTCCCATAAACGGGCAGTGAGCAAAATTAATTCCGCATCGGCTTGAGCTGATGCGATACCAAAGATCTCTACTCCAGCTTGATGGAATTGACGATAACGTCCTTTCTGCGGACGCTCATAACGAAACATCGGGCCAATATACCATAAACGTTGTTCCTGATTGTAAATCCAGCCATGTTCAATCGCTGCACGTACACAACCTGCCGTTCCTTCTGGGCGTAAGGTCATTTTCCCTTCATTATTGTCATCACGCGAGAAAGTAAACATCTCTTTTTCAACAATATCCGTTGCTTCCCCCACGCCACGTTCAAACAATGACGTACTTTCTAAAATTGGAGTGCGAACTTCCGAATAGCCGTAACTAGAAAAAGTTTCACGAATGGTATTTTCTACCCATTGCCATAATGGAGTTTCGCTTGGAGAAAAGTCATTCATTCCTCGAATAGCTTGAATAGTTTTTGACATTAAATTTATCCTGATTTTGTAAAAATTTTAATGAATTTGATCGCTTGATCCAATATGAATGTAGTTAATGGGCGAATTACATTCGCCCATTAATAATTTTTTGGGGACGAATGTAATTCGCCCCTACAGTTTAAACCTGTGCAATATCAATACGTTGTGTCTGTTGTGCTACTTTCGCCCGAATTTTTGCCTCAAGTTGGTCAATAAGCTGGTCATTATCAAAGCGCTCTTTCTGGCGTACACCATCTAGATAAAAGCCGCTCATTTTGTTTGAACCAGTTACCCCTAAATCAGACACTAATGCCTCACCTGGGCCATTTACGACACAGCCAATAATTGAAACATCCATTGGCGTAATAATATCTTCTAAGCGTTGCTCTAAGGCATTTACAGTGCCGATAACATCGAACTCTTGGCGTGAGCAAGTTGGACATGCGATAAAGTTAATCCCACGCGAACGAATGCGCAGTGATTTCAAAATATCAAAGCCCACTTTGATCTCTTCCACAGGATCTGCTGCTAATGAGATCCGCAACGTATCTCCAATCCCTTCGGATAATAATAGACCTAAGCCAATTGCAGATTTAACCGCTCCTGCTCTTGCTCCGCCAGCTTCTGTAATCCCTAAATGTAAAGGTTGTTTGATCGCTTTGGCTAATAATCGGTAACTTTCCACCGCTAAAAAAACATCAGATGCCTTTACACTCACTTTAAATTGATCGAAATTCAATCTATCTAAGATCTCAACATGGCGCAAAGCACTTTCAAGTAAAGCTTCTGGCGTTGGTTCTCCATATTTTTCTTGAATATCTCGCTCAAGCGAACCCGCATTAACGCCAATACGGATTGGAATATTTTTATCCCGAGCACAATCTACCACTGCTCGAATTCGTTCTTCCTTACCGATATTACCAGGGTTAATTCGCAAGCAATCTACCCCATATTCCGCTACTTTTAAGGCTATACGATAATCGAAATGGATATCGGCAACCAACGGCACACTCACTTGCTGTTTGATCAACTTGAACGCTTCAGCGGCATCCATTGTCGGCACCGAAACACGAACAATATCTGCACCAACACGTTCAAGAGATTTAATTTGTGCCACAGTGGCTTCAACATCCGTAGTGCGTGTATTAGTCATGGATTGTACTGCGATCGGAGCATCTCCTCCCACTGGCACATTGCCTACCCAAATTTTTGTCGATTCACGACGTTTAATCGGCGCTTCTTTTAACATGTTTAATCCATTATTGTGGTAGTTTAATTCGTGCAACACGACCATCTACTTTTAACGGTACCTGCTCACCCTTGTAGTAGATTTTCACATTTGCTGGCGCGCCAATAGTCAAACGATATTGTTCATTGTTATTAAACGCCAGCACATCGCCTGAATTATAAAGCTTCTCGGCTAGGCTTTTTTTACTTTTCGGGGTACGTACCGTAATCCAGCTTTGCCCACCTGTAATTTCAATGCGTAATTCATCGTTACTCACAGCAGGCACAGGCTCTTCAGCCACGGTTTCTTGCTGCGGCTCGGCTAAAATAGCCGCGGCTGTTTCAAGAGGCATTGAATTTGCATTTTCTTGACGATTATCTACCGCTTGCGACATTTCTTGCACAGTTTGATCTAGTGTTGGTGTTTCACTGCTATGTTCTAGCTCTACACCCTCCTGCGTATTTTCAGCTGGTGCGGCTAATGCCAACTCCTCATGATTACTTGCCAAGTGGATTTCTGTACCACTATTTGACGTTGTTTCAGGTGCCGGTAGTGTTTGATTTACTGCCACTTCACTTGAACTAACTAATGAATCACGGCTTAGCTCATCTTTTTTATGCTCTTGCCACCACCAAGCGAGTGTCATACCAATAGCACATAATAAGATCAAACCCGTAAGCCATTTGACCCAACGGCTTTGCGACTTATGGTTGTTCGAAACCTTAATCGGCGCTGCTTTTTTCACCTCTTTAGGGATTGTCACTTCACCGTAATTTGCTTGCTGAATCAAACTTTCTGGCAAACGTAGAAAGCTAACATATTTACGTACATAGCCTCTCACAAAAGCAGGAGGCACATTAGCCAAAATAAAAATATCGTTTTCTAACGACTCAATATGGCTCTTTTTCAGGTTTGTTTTGTGTGCCACATCATCAATTGAAAGATTAAGGGCTTCACGGGCATTTTTAAGCTGCAGCCCCAAAGAAAGCGTGTCTAACGTTTCACTCATATTAAAAGTACTTTTTGAAAAAAATTGGTCGGAAAGTTTAAAGAGATAGTTGCCTTTTTGCAATCCCAAGCAGCAAAAAATGGCTATTCAACAATAGCCAATAAAAAGCTTGGATACGAATTTGCTCTATTTTGCTTTTTGCTGCACTGCAGCTTTATTTTCTTCTTCAACTTTTTCAACGCATTCATGCAAAATTAAATCAGCACCTTGCTTAATATAATTATCATTCCGCACGCTGCCTTTTTGTAGATCAAGCATCGCATCATGAATACCTTGAGTAGCGCTTTGCGTATCAATCAATTTCCAGCATTTTGGGCTCAGATAATTTGCTTTTGATTGAAAAGAATTTGCATCAATGATACCACTATAATATGCATAGATATTATGATCTAAAAAACGGTTCATTAAACTACCGCGAATTTGCTCAATTGGCAGACTATTACGATTATTAAAATAATCATCCACACCACGAATGTACGAATCAATATCGTAACTACCATTTACTCTATCTTCATAAGCTTGCGCTGTACCTGCATATGCAATTGCATAAGATTTCTGGTCAATCTGCTGCGGATCCATACGATTCCAGCTATTCGATGATGAATAGCAGCCCGCCAGCCAGATACCAACCCCGACTAAAAAACAAGATTTCATCACTCTTTTCATTTGATACTCCTCATCCTCAATGAAAATTTGTTACAATTCTAGCAAATGTTCCCTATTACGCAAAATTTTAAGGAAAGCGCATGAAACAGTATCTCTCTCTCTGCCAACGCATCGTTGAACAAGGTAAATGGGTTGAAAACGAACGCACCGGTAAACGTTGTTTAACCGTTATTAATGCGGATTTAACCTACGATGTTGCCAACGGTGAATTCCCATTAGTGACCACCCGAAAAAGCTATTGGAAAGCCGCAATTGCCGAATTGCTCGGTTATATTCGCGGTTACGATAATGCGGCAGATTTCCGCGCGCTTGGTACAAAATCGTGGGATGCCAATGCAAACGAAAACCACGCTTGGCTTGCAAATCCACATCGTAAAGGCGAAGACGATATGGGCTTAGTTTATGGTGCAGTAGGGAGAAATTTCCCTAAAGCAGATGGTAGCGGCAATATTGATTTACTTCGTCAAATTGTCGATGATCTTAAGCGTGGCGTGGATAACCGTGGCGAAATTTATACCTTCTATCACCCAGGTGCATTTCATATGGGGTGTTTACGTCCTTGCTTACATAGCCATCACTTTTCATTATTAGACGGTACACTCTACCTAAATAGCACACAACGTTCTGCTGATGTACCACTTGGCTTAAACTGGAATATGATTCAATGCTACACTTTCCTCGCATTAATGGCACAAATCACTGGACATAAAGCAGGCTTGGCTTTCCACAAAATTGTTAACGCACACATTTATGAGGATCAATTAGACTTGATGCGTGATGTACAGCTAAAACGCGAGCCGTTTGTTGCACCAAAATTAACGATCAACCCCGACATCAAAAGTTTAGAAGATCTTGAAACTTGGGTCACTCTCGATGACTTTGAAGTGGAAGGTTATCAAAGCCACCCAGCGATCAAATATCCCTTCTCGGTATAATTATTTAGGTGGGCTATCCCACCTAATTTAGTTAAATCCCATAAATTTTTTATATTTATTATTTCTACCCACTATTTTTTTATGGATTTTGTGGCACAATACGCACTTTTCCAATAACCCACTTTTTGACTAGGGATTTATTATGCAAAAAATTCTATTCCCCTTTGTATTTTCTAGCCTACTTTTAAGCGCTTGCGATCAACAAACGGCACAAACTGCCATCGTGCAAGCAGAATCACAAACCGCTTCACCAACACAAAATAATGAGCTTACACTTGCAACTATTGTCGCCCCTTGGGAAATCGGCAACCTTGAGCCGAACCAGTCGGGCGTCATTTTTCAGCGTATGAACTTAGCGGAAACATTGGTAGAGGCGGATCAACAAGGTAACCTTATTCCAGCGCTTGCCACCGAATGGCACAGCGATGAGTCAGGCAAAATCTGGACATTTACCTTGCGTGAAAATGTGTCATTCCACAATGGCAAACCGCTTGATGTGCAAGCGGTGGTAAATAGCCTAAACATTGCAAAATCTAAACCCGGTGTGCTAGCGAATGCTTTCATCAACGAAATTCGTGCCAACAATGACAAGCTAGAAATTGAGCTAAGCAAAGCCTTCGAGCCATTTCCATCATTTTTAACCCACTACTCTACGATTATTCTTGCCCCAGAAAGCTATAACAATGGAGGCAATGTCGTTGAACTTATCGGCACAGGTGCATTTAAACCCGTGCAAATTCAAGCACCACAAAAACTCTCTGCTCAACGTTTTGATGCCTATTGGGGAGAAAAACCACAGTTATTACAAGCCAACTATTTAGCCAGCAGCCGTAGTGAAACTCGTTCACTGATGGCACAAAGCGATGCTTCATCATTAGTGTTTAATCTTGATACGGCAAGTGTGGAACGTTTAAAAAACGATCCGAATCTGCAAGTCATTAGTGGCTCTATTGCGCGTACCATTCAATTAAAAATGGACGTGGCAAAGCCCTTTTTTAACGATATTGCGATTCGCCAAGCCCTATCACAAGCGATTAACCGTAAAGCGATTGCCGAGCAAGTGTTAAAAATTGAAGATGGCATTGCCGATCAGCTTCTGCCGAAAGGCTTTGAGGAATGGCGAGTTCAGGGCGAAATCCCAGCAGTAGATATTGCAAAAATTAAGCAAAATCTCACCGCTTACGGGTATGAATTTGATGCACAAGGCAATCTCACCAAAGATGGCAAGCCGTTTAGCTTTACCCTACGTACCTTTTCTGACCGCCCAGAACTGCCGATTATCGCTACCATTTTGCAAGCACAATGGAAACAAATTGGGGTGAATGTGAATGTTTCCGTTGGGAATTTCAGCGAAATCCCCGCAGGCCATCAAGATGGTAGCCTAGAAATGGCACTCTATGCCTTTAACTACGGTAAAACCTTAGATCCCTTTGCCATCATTGCCCAAGATATTGCCAATGGCGGTAGCGATTGGGGCGTAATGAACTGGCAAAATAGTGAGTTGGATAACGCAGTAAAAGCATTAGAAACTGAACGCAGTCCTGAAAAAGCCAAAGCGTTAAAACAGCAAATCAGCCAAATTATCAATGATGAATTGCCGATTATTCCTGTGGTCTATTATCAGCAAAATGTGGTGGCACATAAAGGTGTACAAAACATCACGCTTGATCCGTTTGAAAGACGTTTCTTTTTAGAAAAATTGGCGAAATAGAGGACGATGATTTAAATCATCGTAGGAACAGGGTTTATCCCTGTCCTGAATAAAAAGAGAAAAAATCTAACGTAGGGGCGAACCGATGTGTTCGCCCAAAAAATCATTAAAATCAATACAACGATAAATCATCAGGAGCATTATTTTGTTTCACATTCTCTTGCGCCGTCTTACCCAAATCCTGCTAGTGATTTGGTCGGTCGGCACATTAACCTTTATGCTCACTCGCCAGCTCTCGGGGGATATGGCATATCGCATAGCTGCCAGCCGCTATGGTTACGATCAAGCGGATTCTGCGGCTGCGGAAGCCGTGCGTGCTGAGCTGGGTTTAGATCTACCTTGGTGGCAAACCTATTTCTCTTGGCTGGGTGATTTAGCGCAATTTAATTTAGGTAAATCATTGGTGAGCGGCGATCCCGTTTGGGAAGAGTTACAGCATCAATTTGGGCATACACTGGGGCTGGCAATTGTCGCATTAGTCCTTGCCGTGTTGATTGGCCCAACACTCGGCGTGCTGGCAGCTCGTAAACCCAACGGCATTTTTGACCGCTTGACACTGGTATTTAGCAGCCTCTTTCGCTCCGTTCCTGCTTTTATTATCGCTATTGGGCTAATTGCACTTTTTTCCGTGCAGCTACGTTGGCTTCCCTCTGGCGGATATGGCAGTTGGCAACACTTTATTTTGCCTGCCCTAACGTTAGCAATTGGGCTCAGTGCCGTTTCAGTGCGAGTCACTCGCCAAGCAATGGTACAGGTTATGCAATCGGAATATTACCAATTTGCACGCTTAAAAGGATTAAGCCGTTGGCAAACCTTTGTGCGACACGGTATTCGCAATATCGCCGTGCCAGTGATTGCTTATCATAGCGTGCAGTTGATCTACTTAATTGAGGGAGTCGTGATCGTAGAAAGTCTCTTTGCTTGGCCGGGAAGCGGACACGCTCTCGTGCACGCCATTATTGCCCGTGATGTGCCCGTCATTCAAGGCACGGCACTGGTAATGGGGGGATTATTTGTCGTGCTGAATATGATTGCCGATCTCCTATCCGCTTGGATTGACCCACGCATTCGGGAGGGAAATCGTGAATAAATTCACCATCGGACAATGGGTAGGGGCATTTATCTTAGCGTTATTACTCTGCTTTGCTTTTTTACAGCCTTATTTTTACCCTGCTGATATTGGTTTTCAAGATCTCAGCAACATTCTCGCACAACCAGACAGCGAAAGCTGGTTTGGCACCGATCATTTAGGACGAGATATGCTCGCACGCCTTGCCTCTGCGATTCGTCTCTCATTTGGTTTATCGCTATTTAGTGTTGCCTGTGCATTGCTCGCTGGGCTTGCAACGGGGATTTTGGCTGGCTTATTTGGCTCTTGGATTGATCGAGTATTCAGTTTTTTATGCGATTTAATTATGGCATTACCAGGATTACTGTTAATTTTATTGTTTGCCGCGCTTTCACCCGGATCATTCTGGACGCTTTATCTCGGTATTTCGTTGGTAATGTGGGTAGAATTTTTCCGTGTGATTCGTGCGATCACCGCCACCATTGCCAGCAGTGCTGAGTTAGAATCTTCTCGCTTAATGGGTATGCCGTTATGGTATTGCATAAAACGCCATCTTTTACCCCGCTTGCTCCCATTGGTGGCAACCTTAACCGCTTTTTCTATCGGTAATGCGATTTTAGCCCTTGCAACACTTGGCTTTGTCAGTGTCGGATTACGCCCACCAACAGCAGAACTCGGGCTAATGATGACGGAACTTTTCCCTTACTACTATCAAGCGCCTTTGATTTTCTTGCAGCCTGTTGCCGTCGTATTTTTATTGGTACTCAGTCTGCAATTGTTGGCAGGGAAGATTAAATAAAATCCGTATAGGCGGACTGATGTGCCCGCCCGAGTATCAAATAAAAATCAGGGCGGACACATCGGTCCGCCTCTACAAAAGAAAATAAATAAAATGACCCTACTCAATATCAAAAATCTCTCTGTTCAAACCACACAAGGCTTAGAACTTGTTGAACCCATCAGTTTGCAATTGAACGCGGGGCAAAATATCACCATTTTAGGCGAAACAGGTTCAGGTAAAAGTTTGCTTATTCAAGCCATTATGGGCGCCTTGCCCGATGGCTTAAAAGCAAGCGGTGAAATTTCGGTAGAAAATTGCAATATCACTACCCAAAGCGACCGCTTGCAACTGCTTTGGGGTAAAACGCTGGTGATGCTTCCCCAAGAACCACGCCGTTCGCTCGATCCGCTAATGGCAATCAATCAACAGCTATGGGAAAGTTATCATTTTGTGGCACAGCAAGATAATGCGTCTGCCAAACAATCCAGTATTCAATATCTGACTCAACTAGGCTTGAAAGAAGCACAAACTCGCTATCCACATCAACTGTCTGGCGGTATGGCACAACGAGCGAGCTTTGCGATAGCAACCGCCGCTGGAGGGAAAATTCTGCTTGCCGATGAGCCAACCAAAGGGCTTGATCCAAACAGCAAAGCCGACGTGATTGCGCTACTCAAACAGGCTTATCAGCAAGGCGGTGGCTTACTCACCATCACACACGATATTGATGTTGCCAGTGAGCTTGGCGGCTATATTTTTGTGATGAAAAAGGGCAAATTAGTGGAAGAAGGGCGTGCAGAACAGTTACTTTCTCGCCCCCAACACCCTTACACCCAAGCCTTAATTAATGCCGATCCAAAACATTGGCAAGATAGGCAAAAAAATCGCCCAACGGAACCGCTTGTTTCAGTTCAAAATCTCAGTGTGGCACGGGGCGAACGCACGCTATTTAGCCGTCTTTCCTTTACGCTACATAAAGGCGAAGTGCTGGGGATTGTCGGACGCAGTGGTATTGGCAAAAGCACGCTTGCTGATGTGCTGTGTGGCTTACTCAAACCACAATCGGGAGAGGTGATTTGGCATTCGCAAACCCACAAAAAACACCAAGTGCTAAAACTCTACCAAGATCCACCTGAGGCGTTTGCCCCTAATGTGAGCTTGCAACAACTGCTAGACGATGTGATTGATTACCACCAATTAGATCGCAGCCAAACACCAAGTTTATTAACGCAACTTTCGCTCAACCCTGAGATTCTAAACCGCACGGCGGAGAATGTTTCGGGCGGGGAATTGCAACGTGTGGCAATTTTGCGTGCGTTGTTGCTCAACCCTGTTTTACTGTTTGCCGATGAAGTCACTTCTCGTTTAGATCCGATTACACAGCAAGAGGTAATCTCACTTTTAATTGAGCAGTGCCGAGCACGACATTGTGGGCTGATTTTAGTTAGCCACGATCCTTATTTAATTGAGAAAAGTTGCGATCAAGTGGTAGATTTGGAACAATATATCACCTAATTCCACTTACTGAAGGTAATACCAATGAAAGACAAACCGATTATATCTAATCAACATGGCGCATTAGTGATGGCATTTGTGCCATATCTCTATGCGATTTTTGAGAGCCGGTTTGTCTTAGCACATTTTTGGCTAGGCGCAAGCTGGCTGTTTTTATACCTATTTTCCTATCCATTTTTTGGGATTTTTAGCAAGAAAAATAATGAACGGCAGAAAAAATGGGCAAAAATCTACTTTGCGATCAGCTTAGTATTTGCTTTTCCGCTGTTGTTAAACGACTTATCCATTTTGCAATTTTCTTTGCCGATTTTACCGCTTGCATTCATTCAAATTCACTATGCGAAGCAGAAAGACGAACGCAATTTGTTCAATGATATTGCAGGCATTTTAACCTTTGGGGTGATCGGTATGGCAGCCTTTTACCTTGCCACAGCACAATATCATTTTGCAATACTACTCCACCCTACTCTGTTTTTTATTGCAACGACATTTTATGTAAAAAGTGTCGCACGTGAGAGAAAAAATCCGCTATATACAAAGTTAAGCTACACCTCACATCTTATATTAGGGTTGATTTATGCTTTTTATGGCGCATACAGTATTGCTTTTGCTTATTTAATCGGGCTTATCCGAGCCATTATTGTGCCTAAGAAAAAATTGAATATTAAGCAGGTGGGAATATTAGAATTTGCTATCGTGTTGATTTTCTTTATTGCTTTAATTGTATAAAAAATGGATTAGCCAACTGGCTAATCCATTTTTTCTTTAAACATTAAAACGGAAGTGCATGACATCGCCATCTTGGACGATGTAGTCTTTCCCTTCTAAACGCCATTTACCTGCTTCTTTTGCCCCGTTTTCGCCTTTGAATTGAATGAAATCATCATAAGCAATCACTTCGGCACGGATAAAGCCTTTTTCAAAATCGGTGTGGATCACCGCTGCTGCTTTTGGTGCGGTTGCCCCCACAGAGACTGTCCACGCACGCACTTCTTTTACCCCTGCGGTGAAATAGGTTTGCAGATTTAATAACGCATAACCTGCACGAATTACACGGTTTAAGCCCGGTTCTTCAATGCCTAAATCTTGTAAAAACTCGGTTTTCTCGTCATCGTCTAATTCCGCAATTTCCGCTTCAATCGCGGCACACACTGGCACAACGACCGAGCCTTCTTTTGCCGCAAATTCACGCACTTGATCCAAATAAGGGTTATTTTCAAAACCGTCTTCGTTTACGTTTGCGATGTACATGGTTGGTTTTAAGGTCAAGAAGTTATAACCTTTGATCGCGTGCAACTCTTCTTTATCTAACGCCACAGAGCGAATCATTCCGCCATTTTCAAGGATTGGCAGAATTTTTTCCATAATCGCTAATTCAAATTTCGCTTCTTTATCGCCGCCTTTCGCACGTTTTTGCAAACGCTGAATGGCACGTTCACAGCTTTCCAAGTCTGCCAGTGCCAGCTCGGTATTGATCGTTTCAATATCATCAAGCGGAGAAATTTTGCCCGCAACGTGCACAATATCATCATTCTCAAAGCAGCGTACAACGTGTCCAATTGCATCGGTTTCACGAATGTTGCCTAAGAATTTATTACCTAAGCCTTCGCCTTTACTTGCTCCAGCCACTAAACCTGCAATATCCACAAATTCCATCGTGGTTGGCAACACACGCTCAGGTTTGACAATTTCCGCCAACGCATCTAAACGTGGATCAGGCATTGGCACGACACCTGTATTCGGTTCAATCGTACAGAACGGATAGTTCGCCGCTTCAATCCCTGCCTTAGTTAACGCATTAAAAAGCGTAGATTTCCCGACATTAGGTAAACCTACGATACCGCATTTAAATCCCATATAATGTTCCTTTTATTAAAAATCTTTGCAAAAAATTTATCAAAATTCACCGCTTGTAGGGGCGTACTGCGTACGCCCTAATTGTCCGATGATATTTTTTAGGGCGGACACGTCGGTCCGCCCCTACAATAATAGGTGCTACGCCTTAAACGCATTCAAGCGATTTGTCGCTTTCACCATACCATCTTTAAACAGAATCTCCACACAGCGTGCGGCTTCGTCAATCACGCTATCTAGTAGGCGTTGATCTTCTGGTGATGGCTTACCCAAGACATATCCCGAAACCAGATCTTTTGAACCGGGATGCCCGATGCCAATACGTACACGATAAAAGGTATTTTTATTGCCTAAACACGCCACAATATCTTTCAAGCCGTTGTGCCCACCGTGTCCGCCACCTTGTTTGATTTTCACTGCCCCAGCAGGTAAATCGAGTTCATCGTGTGCCACTAAAATTTCTTCAGGTTGAATACGGAAAAAGTTTGCCAATGCCCCAACCGCTTTACCGCTTAAATTCATAAAAGTCGTTGGCACAAGCAAACGCACCTCGCCCTGTGGCGTGCTAATTTTGGCTGTTTTGCCAAAGTATTTTGGCTCTTCTTTAAGGCTGACGTTATACATTCGGGCGATTTCATTAATCAGCCATTCGCCCGCATTGTGGCGAGTGCCTTCATATTTCGCACCGGGATTCCCCAGCCCAACAATTAACTTAATTTGCGACATTGAGATGTCCTTGAACAAAAGCTGATATTGTAGAGAATTTAGCAGTTTTTCTCAAGAAGAAGCCTTACAACTTCACGCCTGCACGTTCTAAACTCTGGCGAATTAACCCCCTTCGCTCTTTCATGTATTCTATGATTTTAGTCCGATTTTCGCCTAAAACAGGCGTGCTAAATTGAATAGCCTTGGTAAGCAAATTAAGCGCATCAAGATATTGAGGAATCGTTAGCATAACTGAGCTGCCATTAAAAATACTGGTTAAAAGCTGAATTTCCTGTGCTGTTAATGTGGGATAAAGTGCTCTGAAATAACGGCTTAAGCTCTGCTGAACAGATTTCTTCACTTTTTCTAACTTGTGGCTTTCTTGGTTATCGTGCAAACGATATTTCACTAATGGTTCAGGCAAATTCGCGAAGCGTTTACCACATATTGCCAAATGTACCCACATACCATAATCACAAGCTGTTTCAGTGGTATTATAACGCCAATTTAATGGTTTAATCGTGGCATGTCGCCACATTGCTGTTGGGTTAAAGATATTGGCTCTCGCTAAAACTAAGTTTGCCTTAATATCTGAATCTGTTAATGGTGCATCCGTTTTATCTAAACCAATCCCTGATTGATCTATTGTTAGCATGTTTGCCCCAACCACATCAATATCTGGGTGTTCATCTAAATAACGAACTTGTGCTTCAAAGCGATATGCCAAGCAAATATCATCAGCATCCATTCTTGCTACATACTTCACCTGCATATAATTAAGTAAATTAAAAGCAAGTTGGGTTGCTATAGGATCACCACTATTTTTCTCTAAATGGTACACTCGCAAACGCGGATCTTGTTGAGCAAAGGCTTCTAAAATTTCACCACTGCGATCGGTAGAGGCATCATTAATCGCAAGAATACAAAAATCTGTCAGACTTTGAGCTAACAAGGACTGTAAACATTCCGCTAAATATGCTTCGGCATTGTAAACAGGTATAATCACAGCTAATTTCACTTATTTCTCCCAAATGAATAAACCAGTATTAATCAAATACTGGTTTACTTACGATATTAAGCCGATTTTTCCGAGCTTGGTTTTCTACGTTTACCGATATTTTTAGTATCTTTATGCCGAGCTTTCACTTTTTTCTTATCAAGTGCTTTTTTCTCTTCTTTTTTCTTTTTCACCCGCGCTTTTTCTTTTTTGCTCACGGTCGGCATTTCACCATCTTTCGGGGCTTTGGTGCGTGGTTCAAGCCCTTCAATAGTGCGTGGTTTTAATGGCTCTTCGGTATAGCGTTTAATTTTGCCAAGTAGCTTATAATCGTGGGCTTCCACTAAACTGACCGCCGAGCCTTTTTTACCCGCTCGAGCGGTACGCCCAATGCGGTGCAGATAGGTATCCGCACTGTATGGCAAATCAAAATTGATGACAAAATCCACATCATCAATATCAATACCACGAGCGGCAACATCGGTTGCCACTAGCACATTCACGACACCCGATTTTAACCGCTCAATCGCTTGATTACGTTGTGTTTGTGCCATTTCGCCTTCTAGGTAAGTGGAACGAATACCACGTTTACGCAATGTTTCGCTCAACTCTCGTACGGTTTCACGTTTACGCACAAACACGACCGCTTTTTCAATCTCAAAATTGCTGACTAAACGAGCCAGTAACTTAGTTTTATGTTCAAGGTTATCTGCGTGGTAATACCATTGATTAATTTTTTTACGTTCACGACGACTTGGTTCTGCATCAATTTGCACAGGGTTTTCTAAAATACGCTCGGAAAAATCAGTGAGTAATTCGCCTTCAAGGGTCGCTGAAAATAACCAAGTATGTTTACGCCAACGTGTTTCAGCGGCAATGGTTTCTGCATCTTGCCCATAGCCCATTTGCAACATTCGGTCTGCTTCATCAAAAATCAGTACTTCTACTGAACGGCAGTCAAAATTTTCTTCCTTGATGTATTGTAATAATCTACCCGGTGTTGCGACTACCAGATCTTGATTAGTATTAAAGACTTCACCGTGATTTTGATAGGCAACGCCACCTGTAATGGTTGCAATACTCAAATTGGTGAATTTGGCGAGTTCTTCTGCTTGCTCTGCCACTTGCATCGCCAGCTCACGAGTGGGCGTTAAAACCAAAATGCGTGGCGGGCCTGGTTTGCGGCGAGGGAAATCCAATAGGTGTTGCAATGCCGGCAATAAAAACGCAGCGGTTTTGCCTGTACCTGTTGGGGCTGAGCCCAAAATATCGGTGCCATCTAAGGCATTTGGGATCACATCAGCTTGAATGGCAGTGGGGCGTTTATAGCCTTTTTCTTTAATTGCTCTGAGCAATTCGGGAGAAAGATCTAATTCTTCAAAAATTAAAATTGGGTTCATAAAGTTATTTTTCCTAAAAAATCTAGGGGCGTATGCGATACGCCCCTACGTTCAATTACAGATACAGAGCCATTACCACGGCATTTTCACGCCCACCATCAGGCGTTGGATAGTAATTTTTGCGAATATCCACTTCATTAAAGCCAAGAGAATCATAAAGTTGGCGGGCTGGATTGCTTTCTCGCACCTCCAACCATAGCGTTGCCACGCCTTTGTCTTTTAATTGCAAAATAAGCTCAGAAAGCAACCGCTTGCCATAGCCTTTTCCCTGATAATTAGGATCTATTGCAATATTAAATAAGGTTGCTTCATCTAAAATAATTTGGCTAATCGCAAAGCCGATGATTTCGTTATGTTCGCTCAATTTTAAATTGAGATATTTATCACCTTGGCTATTTAACAAAGTACCTTTTGTCCATGGCACTAGGTGAGCCGCCTGCTCAATTGCAAACAGGCGCTCTAAATCACAGGGTTGAAAAGGTTCAATCATTCAATCACTCTTGGGTTAAGCGGGAAAATCTAAAATTGCTTTCAAGTGAGTCAATTTCGTAAGCAAGTAGGGCGTGTTGATGTTTCAAATGGAGTCGCGGCTTCAGCAGATTTTTGCCGTAACAAGGCAAAAAATGTGAAGTCTAGTGGGCTAAACAAACATTTTTTAACGCAGTGACGGAAAAAATCCGCCAAGGCCCACAGGGTTGTACTTAAAAATAACACTCTCAGCGTCAGAAAATTTGTAAAGGGGACACCATTCACTACATTTTCTTCCTTGATTGTGTCATTTTTACGCGACAACGCTACTTCATTTGAAACATCAACACGCCCTAGTATGATCGCAAAATAAATCAGACCATTCAAGCAAAGAGTCATATTTAACTGCCCACTTTGTAGTACATAGGCAGGTATTTCCTTGCTTACCAATTCCATCATAATGGAGTTTGGTCAGTTCAAACCTCTACATCCTCTATATCTGGAAAGTGTTGCAACATTTGTTGCCATAATTGACGTTTAGTTTGAGCTTGGCTAAGCATCTGCCAACTCGAATGTCGCCAAGCAGTTGAATTTGCAAATTTTTTGACAAATTCATCCGCTTGCTCTTGAGGTGAGATTAACCAAATAAGAGGTGAGTGGGAAATAGTCAAACGTAAAGCTTGCTCTAAACTTAACCACTGATACTCATTGTTATTCAAATTCAGGGCAAGCAAAATATCTGAAAATAATTGGCTTTGGCGGTAATCTTCATCACACACTACCACAAGCTTAATCTGTTGCTCTAAACGAATTTGTGCATCGCCTTTTAAGACTTGTGGCTTGCGCAATACCCATTGAGGAATTTGCATTTGATGTAAGAGTAAATCTCGGCGGTTCATTAGTAGTTATTTATCGTTATATCAACAAGTGCAAGCTTTAATGAAAAATAGGTGTGAGATAGTAGCAAAATTCGCTAAAATGCGGAAACGTTTTGTTATCGTCTATTAACACAAAAGTGAGAGGTGACGTAGCCAGTGTTTCTCTTTACTCTTTTCAAAAGAGGCAAGCGCTGTCAAATCTCCAATCTCAAACAAACTCTTATTATATCAATCGAGAAAATAATGTTATCCCTAGAAAGTGAAGTATTAGAGCGCCATCTAGCGCTCTTTAAAAACAAATCGGTCTTGCTCTTTGGTGGCGTATATGATGATTTTGCCTCGCAGCTCAAACACACCCTAAACGTGTCTGTATTTAGTAGCTACTTTGATTTTACCCGTTCTCGCGCCAATGTACATTTTGGCTTGGACTGCGAAATATCCGCAGATTTAGCCGTTTTTTATTGGACAAAAAACAAACAAGAATGCCAATATCAATTATTACAATGGCTTTCTCGCGCAGCTGTTGGGCAAGAGATGTTAATTGTCGGTGAAAATCGTGCAGGTGTACGTTCAGTAGAAAAAATGCTTGAGTCATTTGGTGAGATTGCCAAAATTGATTCAGCTCGTCGTTGTGGGCTATACCATTTTAAATTGGCAAACGTACCTACTTTTGATTGCAAAAAATTCTGGAAATCTTACCGCTTACAGGATTTAACCGTGTTTGCACTGCCTGCAGTGTTTAGCTCTGCGGAGTTGGATAGCGGCACAAAATTATTGCTTTCTACTTTTCATAAAGCAGATGGTTTAAAAGGCAAAGTGCTCGATCTTGGCTGTGGAGCAGGTGTGATTGGGGCAAGCCTCAAACAACAATTTCCCAAAATCAAGCTCACCATGAGCGATATTCACGCAATGGCATTAACGTCTTCACAACGCACATTAAACGAAAATAGTCTAGCCGGCGAAGTATTAGCCAGCGATGTTTTTTCACATATTGAAGAACGTTTTGATCTTATCGTTTCTAACCCACCATTCCACGACGGCATTGATACTGCCTATCAAGCGGTGGAAAATCTGATAAAAAATGCAAAATCACACTTAAATAAAGGTGGAGAATTACGCATTGTTGCAAATGCATTTTTACCTTATCCCGATTTGCTCGAACAGGCATTCGGCAAATTTGAAGTATTAGCCAAAACAGGTAAATTTAAAGTCTATTCAGTAAAAGCTTAAAACAAAAAACGGTGCATTCGCACCGTTTTTTATTGCATGATTATGCAGGATGACGTTCTGCTACTTCTTTTAGCAACGCCTGTAATTCACCTTTCTGTGCCATTTCTAACACGATATCACAACCACCAATTAATTCGCCTTCCACCCATAATTGTGGGAATGTTGGCCAGTTTGCGAATTTTGGTAATTCTGCACGAATATCAGGGTTAGTTAAAATATCCACATAGCCGAAAGGCACTTGGCAGTTAATTACCGCTTCCACTGCACGAGCAGAGAATCCGCAAGATGGGAATTTTGGCGAACCTTTCATATAAAGCAGAATTGGATTTTCGCTAATTTGTTTTTTGATTTTGTCGATAGTTTCCATTTTGTTTCCTTATTGAGATGTGGGCGTATGTTGTACGCCCAAAAGATAATTTACTTCGCAATACGTTTATATTTCATACGATGAGGTTGAGTGGCTTCTGCACCAAAGGTTTTCTTTTTCCACTCTTCGTAATCGGAGAAGTTACCTTCGTAGAACGTGACTTTGCCTTCATCGCCGTAATCTAAAATATGGGTAGCGATACGGTCTAAGAACCAGCGGTCGTGCGAGATCACCATTGCACAACCAGGGAATTCTAAAATCGCATTTTCCAATGCACGCAGAGTTTCCACGTCTAGATCATTGGTCGGTTCGTCCAATAACAGCACATTACCACCACGTTGTAAAAGTTTCGCTAAGTGTAAACGACCACGTTCACCACCAGACAATTCCCCTACTCGTTTTTGCTGATCTACACCTTTAAAATTGAAACGCCCTACATAAGCACGGCTTGGGATCTCAAAGTTACCAATCGCCAACATATCCTGCCCATTAGACACTTCTTCCCATACGGTTTTCTTATCATCCATCGAATCACGGAACTGATCCACAGACGCAAGCACTACCGTTTCTCCCATCGTGATTGAACCGCTATCTGGCTGTTCTTGCCCTGAAAGCATACGGAAGAGCGTAGATTTACCTGCACCATTCGCTCCGATAATCCCAACAATCGCCCCTTTCGGAATACTGAACGAGAGATTATCAATTAATGTGCGATCACCGTAAGATTTAGTCAGATTTTGCACTTCAATTACTTTATCGCCTAAGCGTGGACCTGGTGGAATAAAGAGTTCGTTGGTTTCGTTACGTTTTTGGTATTCGCCACTGTTAAGCTCTTCAAAACGTGCCATACGCGCTTTACTTTTCGCTTGGCGACCTTTTGGATTTTGGCGAACCCATTCCAACTCTTTCTCAATCGATTTTTGACGAGCCGATTCCGCCGCTTGCTCTTGTGCCAAGCGTTTTTCTTTCTGCTCTAACCAAGAAGAGTAGTTGCCTTCCCAAGGAATACCCTCACCACGGTCAAGCTCTAAGATCCAGCCAGCCACGTTATCCAAGAAATAACGGTCGTGGGTAATCGCCACTACCGTGCCTTCATAGTCGTGTAAGAAACGCTCCAACCACGCCACGGATTCCGCATCTAAGTGGTTGGTTGGTTCGTCTAACAATAACATATCCGGTTTTTCCAGCAACAGACGGCAAAGTGCCACTCGGCGGCGTTCACCCCCTGATAAATGCTCGATTTTTGCATCCCAATCTGGTAAACGCAGTGCATCTGCTGCACGTTCTAATTGGTTTTGTAAATTATGCCCATCATGCGCTTGAATAATCGCTTCTAATTCAGCTTGTTTTGAGGCGAGTTTATCAAAATCCGCATCCGGATCTGCATAAAGTGCATAAACTTCATCTAACTGGGTTAAGGCGTTTTTTACTTCTGCCACGGCTTCTTCCACCGCTTCACGCACGGTTTGTTGCGGTTCTAATTTCGGCTCTTGTGGCAAATAGCCAATTTTAATCCCTGGTTGTGGGCGAGCTTCACCTTCAAACTCTTTATCCACGCCCGCCATAATGCGGAGCAAAGTAGATTTACCCGCACCATTTAAGCCTAACACCCCGATTTTTGCACCAGGGAAAAAGCTCAGGGAAATATCTTTAAGAATATGACGCTTCGGTGGCACAACTTTGCCGACACGGTGCATCGTATATACAAATTGAGTGGACATTATCATTCCTTCTTCATAAAAAATTGAGTCTATTCTACTTGAATTCGCACTAGAAATATAGGGCAAACAAGCGCCACGTTTTCAACAAAAAAATGCAAAACCCTATGCAGAGACTACATAGGGTTTTAGTTCAAAATTTGCGATTACGCTTAAGTTAGATTACCACTGATAACCCACGCTTGCCGCAGCACCAGTATCGCCTCGGGTGTTTGTATTCAGTGAGAATTTCACACCAATCTTACCATTATCAGATAGGCGAGAATAACCCACCGCTAGTGCACTTTCGCCTTTGAAAGTACCAGCCCCCGCAGACACCATAGACTTACCAGGTAAAGTTGCATGATATAAACCTGCTGTTGCGGTTGCTCCTGCAATACCCGCACGTAAGTTTTTATCTACTTTGTTAATATGATTATTAACATTGCCTATCGCACCTTTTAACTGGTTCACGTTCACTGCATCTGTGCCATTTTGTCCCGGCGCCACATTAGTAATGCGGGTTGGAGCATCTGTTGTGCCAACACTTAGCTCTTTAACCCCATCTTCTGCGGTATTCACAGACAATTTAACACCATTATTACCACCAATTTGAACCGTATTAAATACAGGATCCATAGAGGTTGCAATTGCAATATTATTGCCATTACGGGTGATTTCGATATTGTTACCTGCATTCACATTAACGGTATTACCCGCTTTTACTTGACTTGCAGTCGTATCGCTACCTTCTGTCACTTTACCTGTTGAGCCTTCAACCACAGTAGAATTTACATTCCATGCAATGCTATTAACGGTTTGGGCTAAAGTCGTTGCATTCACGTAACCACTACCATCTGCCGGCATTGCAACAGAGCCATTTTGATTGATGGTTGGTGCATTTGCAGTATTCACGTTAAAGCTGATGTCCACACCTCCACGGTTATTTTTGTTTACAGTAGCAGTTGTACCTGAACCATTCACAAAATTCACCATATCGCCTGGATTAATCAACTCACTGCTACCATCAGTTAATGCAATATTCCAACCGGAGTTGTTAATTGCATTAGCAATATCGCCAACTGTAGCGATATTACCATTAGTGGTATTCGCTATCACTGAACCATTAGTAGTAGGAGAAATATCCCCCGTTGTTACACCAACAGTATAAGTGGTTAAGCCTTTCGCAGTTGTGGTACTCGTTATTGCAATATTATTGCCAGCTTCAACAACTGTTTTCTCTGCATTCACGGTATAGACCGTTGAACCATCTGCATTGGTTGTGCTTGTCACTGTAGTGTAGTTACCCGCTTCAACGCCAGATCTACTCGCTTTTAACTGGGAGAGGTTCACCGCATCTGATGCATTGGTACCATTTGCTACATTGCTGATAGTTGCGTTATTTACGCTAATATCGCCATCATTCAAGCTAATATTAGTGCCGTTACCATTGCCAATATTAGAAATATTAGTCAAATTAGATGCGAGATCAAATGTGATGTTACCCGCATTTTGAGTAATAACAATATTGCCATCACCATTGTTTAAATCAACAGCGGCATTTGGTTTCACATTATAACTATCAGTTGCATTATTAGTCGTGATATTCCAACCTGCATTAGCAGTAGCATTTACTTTTTCTAGCTGATCAACATTCACAGCATCAGTGCCATTTACGCCTGCTTTCACATTTGTAATCGTTGCATTATTAACATTGATAGTCCCGTCATTTAATGAAATGCTGGTATTGCCATTGCTAATTGAGCTGATATTGCTTAAATCACCTTCTACACTTACTTTGTAAGTTGTTAAGCCATCACCACTAGTTGTCGTTGCCACATTAACGTTTGTACCTGCTTCTACTACAGATTTCTCAGCATTTACCGTGTAAGTTGTTGAGCCGTCTGTATTAGTTGTCGAAGTCACACTCGTATAATTGCCCGCTTGGACATAACTTCTACTTGCATTTAATTGGTTCAGATTTACAGCATCTGTACCGTTGGTTGCATTAGATACATTGGTAATAGTAGCGCCACCAACATCAACAGAGTTATTGCCTAAGCTAATTGTCGTATTAGCATTGCTAATAGAAGTAATATTGGTTAAATCGCCTTCTACACTTACATTGTAAGTCGTTAAGCCATTACCATCTGTACTACTTGCTAAATTTACATTGTTTCCTGCTTCAACTGCGGTATGGTTTGCATTCACAATATAGTTAGTTGAGCCATCTGCATTAGTTGTAGTGCTCACACGAACATGGTTACCATTTTCCACTGCAGTTCTGCTCGCATTTAGTTGTTGTAAATTCACAGCGTCTGTTGCGTTAGTCGCATTCGCAACATTTGTTACAGTCGCATTATTAACATTCACAACATTGCGATTATCTGCATCCCCTAAGGTAATCGTTGTGCCGTTATTATTAGAAATTGAGTTAATTTCTTGTAACTCTCTTGCCATTTTAACGACCAATACACCATTTTCATTGTCAATACGCAGGTTTTTATCTGTCACTGCCGCATTTACCGATGCTCTACCAAGAATTTCTAAGGTTTCGCCCAGTTTTTTCGCAATTTCATTGCCAGTATCACCTTTGAATTTCAAGCCATCATCTAAGGTAGCAATTTCATGCGTTGTGCCGTTGGCATCGGTATAAACCACACGAGTCATTGTCTCGCCGTCTTTACCATCTAAGCCATGTTTACCTTCTGCAACGGTCATTGAGGCATTCACACCATCTTTGCCGTTGATACCAATAGTGCCGTTACCGTAAATGCTTACGCCATCTTTGCCATCTGCACCTTTCGCGCTGATTTGACCATCTTTGCCATCTTTGCCACCAACAGAAATGGTGCTATTCAAACCAAAGGTGATGTTACCGTTTTCTTGGCTGATCACAATGTTGCCATCTGTATTACGCAGATCAACCGTTGCATTTGGTTTCACCACGTAAGATTTATCACCAGTATTGGTGCTGATTGTCCAGCCCGCATTTGCTGTTGCATTCACTTTTTCCAGCTGATCAACATTTACCGCATCCGTGCCGTTCACACCTGGTGCAACATGAGAAATCGTACTGTTGTTTACATTTACCGTACCATTGCCCAAATTCACTGTGGTGTTGCCACCGGTTAAAGTTGTAACGTTATCGCCAAAACGAATACTTGAGCTACCGTTATTTGTGATGCTGGTGATATTAGTTAAATCACCTTCTACATGGTAAGTCACTTCTGTTGCGTTAGTTGTGCCATTCACTTTTACTGCCGCTACTGTGTTATTACCATTAATAAAGTTCACCACATCGCCAGCTTTGATTTTACTTACGTTTTCGTGATTACCCGCTACCGTCCAAGACACATTGTTCAGCGTATTAATAATATCGCCTACTGTTGCGACATCTGTCACATTTGTGCCATTTACCAGCTCTGCTTTACCACTTGTGGTATTAATCGTGGTATTCCCTTCCCCAAAGGTGAAGGTTGTGCCATTGCTGATAATGCTGCTGATATTGTTGTTGTCTCCTAAATGGATACTGTTGTTCGTGCCGTTGCTAATAGTGCTGATATTATTCAACGCATTCGCTAAACCAAAGGTGATGTTACCGTTTTCTTGGCTGATCACAATGTTGCCATCTGCATTACGCAGATCAACCGTTGCATTTGGTTTCACCACATAAGATTTATCACCGGTATTGGTGCTGATTGTCCAGCCCGCATTTGCTGTTGCATTCACTTTTTCCAGCTGATCAACATTTACCGCATCCGTGCCGTTTACACCTGGTGCAACATGAGAAATCGTACTGTTGTTTACATTTACCGTACCATTACCCAAATTCACTGTGGTGTTGCCACCGGTTAAAGTTGTAGCGTTATCGCCAAAACGAATACTTGAGCTACCGTTATTTGTGATGCTGGTGATATTGGTTAAATCACCTTCTACATGGTAAGTCACCTCTGTTGCGTTAGTTGTGCTATTCACCTTCACTGCCGCTACCGTGTTATTACCATTAATAAAGTTCACCACATCGCCAGCTTTGATTTTACTTACGTTTTCGTGATTACCCGCTACCGTCCAAGACACATTGTTCAGCGTATTAATAATATCGCCTACTGTTGCAACATCTGTCACATTTGTGCCATTTACCAGCTCTGCTTTACCGCTTGTGGTATTAATCGTGGTATTCCCTTCGCCAAAGGTGAAGGTTGTGCCATTACTGATAATGCTGCTGATATTGTTGTTGTCTCCTAAACGGATACTGTTGTTCGTGCCGTTGCTAATAGTGCTGATATTATTCAACGCATTCGCTAAACCAAAGGTGATGTTACCGTTTTCTTGGCTGATCACAATGTTGCCATCTGCATTGCGCAGATCAACCGTTGCATTTGGTTTCACCACGTAAGATTTATCACCGGTATTGGTGCTGATTGTCCAGCCCGCATTTGCTGTTGCATTCACTTTTTCCAGCTGATCAACATTTACCGCATCCGTGCCGTTTACCCCTGCAGATACATTGCTGATAGTCGCATTATTCAGATTAACAGTATTGTTACCTAAGCTAATCGTTGTGCCATTATTGTTGGTAATTGAGTTGATTTCTTGCAACTCTTTTGCCATTTTAAGCACTAACTTACCATCTTCACTATCTACACGTAAGTTCTTATCTGTTACCGCTGCATCCTCTGCTGCTTTACCAAGAATTTCTAAGGTTTCGCCCAGTTTTTTCGCAATTTCATTGCCGGTATCACCTTTGAATTTCAAGCCATCATCTAGGGTGGCAATCTCATGGGTTGTGCCGTTGGCATCGGTATAAACCACACGAGTCATTGTCTCGCCGTCTTTACCATCTAAGCCATGTTTACCTTCTGCAACGGTCATTGAGGCATTCACACCATCCTTGCCGTTGATACCAATAGTGCCGTTACCGTAAATGCTTACACCATCTTTGCCATCTGCACCTTTCGCGCTGATTTGACCATCTTTGCCATCTTTGCCACCAACAGAAATGGTGCTATTCAAACCAAAGGTGATGTTACCGTTTTCTTGGCTGATCACAATATTGCCATCTGCATTGCGCAGATCAACCGTTGCATTTGGTTTCACCACATAAGATTCATTGCCTGTATTGGTGCTGATTGTCCAGCCCGCATTTGCTGTTGCATTCACTTTTTCTAGCTGATCAACATTTACCGCATCCGTGCCGTTTACCCCTGGTGCAACATGAGAAATCGTACTGTTGTTTACATTTACCGTACCATTACCCAAATTCACTGTGGTATTACCACCGGTTAAGGTCGTGGCGTTATCACCAAAACGAATGCTTGAGCTACCGTTATTTGTGATGCTGGTAATATTGGTTAAATCACCTTCTACATGGTAAGTCACCTCTGTTGCGTTAGTTGTGCTATTCACTTTTACTGCCGCTACTGTGTTATTACCATTAATAAAGTTCACCACATCGCCAGCTTTGATTTTACTTACGTTTTCGTGATTACCCGCTACCGTCCAAGACACATTGTTCAGCGTATTAATAATATCGCCTACTGTTGCGACATCTGTCACATTTGTGCCATTTACCAGCTCTGCTTTACCACTTGTGGTATTAATCGTGGTATTCCCTTCCCCAAAGGTGAAGGTTGTGCCATTGCTGATAATGCTGCTGATATTGTTGTTGTCTCCTAAATGGATACTGTTGTTCGTGCCGTTGCTAATAGTGCTGATATTATTCAACGCATTCGCTAAACCAAAGGTGATGTTACCGTTTTCTTGGCTGATCACAATGTTGCCATCTGTATTACGCAGATCAACCGTTGCATTTGGTTTCACATTGTAGCTATCTTTACCTTTATTCGTTGTAATATTCCAACCAGCATTAGCAGTACTATTCACTTTTTCTAGCTGATCAACATTAACAGCATCTGTACCATTAACGCCTGTAGCTACATTGCTGATAGTTGCATTGTTAATGTTTACCGTATTGTTGCCATTTTCATCACCTAATTTAATCGACGTATTGCCATTAGTGATGCTTGTGATATTAGTTAGCTCACCCTCAACGCTTACATTGTAAGTAGTTAAGCCTTTGCCATCTGTCGTACTTGTCAGGTTCACGTTATTACCTGCGGTAACTACAGTATGGTTTGCATTCACAACATACTTCGTTGAACCATCAGTATTTGTGCTACTTGTAACAACCGTATGATTGCCTTGCTCTACGGATACTTTTGTTGCATTTAACTGTTGCATATTTACCGCATCAGTTGCATTCGTACCATTTGCCACATTGCTAATAGTAGAATTATTCACATTCACCGTATTGTTGCCAAGGCTAACTTTGGTTGAACCATTACTAATGCTGGTGATATTGGTTAAATCACCTTCTACATTATAAGTAACGTTTGCACCACCTGCTGCGGTAGAAGTAACCACTGCAACCGTATTATTGCCGTTAATAAAATTAACTTGATCTCCCGCAGTAATGTTCTCTTTAACATCGCCATTACCTGCCACAGACCAGCTTACGTTATTAATGGTATTGACAATATCACCAACGGTTGCAATATCTGTTACCGTAGAGTTGCTATCTACTTTTGCTTTACCATTTTCAACGCTTGTTGTGCCATTACCAATAGTTAAAGTTTTACCCTCATTATTCGTAATAGTCGTAATATTATTTAACGCACCTTCAACATTCACATTGTAAGTAGTTAAGCCTTTGCCATCTGTCGTACTTGTCAGGTTCACATTGTTACCTGCGGTAACTACAGTATGGTTTGCATTCACAACATACTTCGTTGAACCATCTGTATTTGTACTACTTGTAACAACCGTATGATTGCCTTGCTCTACGGATACTTTTGTTGCATTTAACTGTTGCATATTTACCGCATCAGTTGCATTCGTACCATTTGCCACATTGCTAATAGTAGAATTATTCACATTCACCGTATTGTTGCCAAGGCTAACTTTGGTTGAACCATTGCTAATGCTGGTGATATTGGTTAAATCACCTTCTACATTATAAGTAATGTTTGCACCACCATTCGCAGCAGCAGTTACAACAGCAACCGTATTATTACCATCAACAAAGTTTACAACTTCACTCGCAGTAATATTCTCTTTAACATCGCCATTACCTGCTACAGCCCAGCTCACGTTATTAATGGTATTAACAATATCCCCAACAGTTGCAATATCTGTCACGTTAGAGTTTTCAGTGACTTTTGCTTTGCCATTTGGCTGAACTTCTGTTGTACCATTACCAATGGTTAAGGTTTTTCCTTGATTATTAGTAATAGTTGTAATATTGCTTAGCTCACCTTCCACACTAATGTTATAGGTGGTTAAACCTTTACCATCCGTGCTACTCGTTAAGCCTACATTTTTACCTGCTTCCACTACCGTGTGGTTCGCATTTACTGTGTAATTTAACGCACCATCACTGTTGGTTGTACTGGTAACTGTGGTGTAGTTGCCTTGTGTCACATAGGTTTTGCTTGCGTTTAACTGTTGTAAATTCACCGCATCTGTTGCATTTGTACCGTTCGCTACATTGCTGATGGTTGAATTATTCACATTAACCGTTTTATCGCCTAAATTGATCACGGTATCGCCGTTGCGAATACTTGTAATATTGCTTAGCTCACCTTCCACACTAATGTTATAGGTAGTTAAGCCTTTACCATCCGTGCTACTCGTTAAGCCCACATTTTTACCTGCTTCCACTACCGTGTGGTTCGCATTTACTGTGTAATTTAACGCACCATCACTGTTGGTTGTGCTGGTAACTGTGGTGTAGTTGCCTTGTGTCACATAGGTTTTACTTGCGTTTAACTGTTGTAAATTCACCGCATCTGTTGCATTTGTACCATTCGCTACATTACTGATGGTTGAATTATTCACATTAACCGTTTTATCGCCTAAATTGATCACGGTATCGCCGTTGCGAATACTTGTAATATTGCTTAGCTCACCTTCCACACTAATGTTATAGGTAGTTAAGCCTTTACCATCCGTGCTACTCGTTAAGCCTACATTTTTACCTGCTTCCACTACCGTGCGGTTCGCATTTACTGTGTAATTTAACGCACCATCACTGTTGGTTGTACTGGTAACTGTGGTGTAGTTGCCTTGTGTCACATAGGTTTTGCTTGCGTTTAACTGTTGTAAATTCACCGCATCTGTTGCATTTGTACCGTTCGCTACATTGCTGATGGTTGAATTATTCACATTAACCGTTTTGTCACCTAAATTAATCACGGTATCGCCGTTGCTAATGCTGCTAATATTCGTTAAAGCGCCTTCAACGCTTACATTGTAAGTAGTTAAACCTTCGCCATCTGTCGTACTTGTCAGGTTCACGTTATTACCTGCTGTAACTGCAGTGTGGTTTGCATTCACAACATACTTCGTTGAACCATCAGTATTTGTGCTACTTGTAACAACCGTATGATTGCCTTGCTCTACGGATACTTTTGTTGCATTTAACTGTTGCATATTTACCGCATCAGTTGCATTCGTACCATTTGCCACATTGCTAATAGTAGCGTTATTCACATTCACCGTATTGTTGCCAAGGCTAACTTTGGTTGAACCATTACTAATGCTGGTGATATTGGTTAAATCACCTTCTACATTATAAGTAACGTTTGCACCGCCTGCTGCGGTAGAAGTAACCACTGCAACCGTATTATTGCCATTAATAAAATTAACTTGATCTCCCGCGGTAATGTTCTCTTTTACTGCACCATTACCTGCAATAGCCCAACTCACATTATTAATGGTATTAACAATATCACCAACGGTTGCAATATCCGTTACATTAGATCCACTTGCAACTTTTGCTTTACCTGCATCAACGCCAGTTGTGCCATTACCAATAGTTAAGGTTTTACCCTCATTATTAGTGATGCTAGTAATATTATTAAGTGCACCTTCCACACTTACATTGTAAGTAGTTAAGCCATTACCATCTGTCTCACTCGTTAATTTAACATTGTTGCCCGCTTCCACTACCGTATGGTTCGCATTGACGGTGTAATTCATTGAACCATCTTGATTTGTTGTGCTAGTAACGGTGGTGTGGTTGCCTTGTGTCACATAGGTTTTGCTTGCGTTTAACTGTTGTAAGTTCACCGCATCTGTTGCATTGGTACCATTCGCCACATTACTGATGGTTGAATTGTTTACATTAACAGTGTTGTCACCAAGTTTAATCTCTGTGCCATTATTGCTAATGCTGGTGATATTACTTAACGCACCTTCCACACTTACATTGTAAGTGGTTAAGCCATTACCATCTGTCTCACTCGTTAATTTAACATTGTTGCCCGCTTCCACTACCGTATGGTTCGCGTTGACGGTGTAATTCATTGAACCATCTTGATTTGTTGTGCTGGTAACGGTGGTATGGTTGCCTTTTTGAACGTACGTTTTGCTTGCATTTAACTGTTGTAAGTTCACCGCATCTGTTGCATTGGTACCATTCGCCACATTACTGATGGTTGAATTGTTTACATTAACAGTGTTGTCACCAAGTTTAATCTCTGTGCCATTATTGCTAATGCTGGTGATATTACTTAACGCACCTTCCACACTTACATTGTAAGTAGTTAAGCCATTACCATCTGTCTCACTCGTTAATTTAACATTGTTGCCCGCTTCCACTACCGTATGGTTCGCATTGACGGTGTAATTCATTGAACCATCTTTATTTGTTGTGCTGGTAACGGTGGTATGGTTGCCTTTTTGAACGTACGTTTTGCTTGCATTTAACTGTTGTAAGTTCACTGCATCTGTTGCATTGGTACCATTCGCCACATTACTGATGGTTGAATTGTTTACATTAACCGTATTGTCACCAAGTTTAATCTCTGTGCCATTATTGCTAATGCTGGTGATATTACTTAACGCACCTTCCACACTTACATTGTAAGTAGTTAAGCCATTACCATCTGTCTTGCTTGTTAAGCTGACATTTTTACCCGCTTCCACTACCGTATGGTTCGCATTGACGGTGTAATTCATTGAACCATCTTTATTTGTTGTGCTAGTAACGGTGGTGTGGTTGCCTTGTGTCACATAGGTTTTGCTTGCGTTTAACTGTTGTAAGTTCACCGCATCTGTTGCATTGGTACCATTCGCCACATTACTGATGGTTGAATTGTTTACATTAACCGTATTGCCGCCCAGATTAATTACTGTGCTGCCGTTGCTAATGCTACTAATATTATTTAATTCGCTTGCTAGGCTAACATTATAGGTTGTTAAACCATTCGCCTCTGTTGTGCTGCTTAAATTAATATTCTTACCAGCTTCCACTGCAGTATGATTTGCATTGATAACATACTTAGTTGAACCATCATCATTGGTAGTACTGCTTACTGTTGTATGGTTACCTTTCTCAACAGAGACTTTACTTGCATTTAACTGTTGCATATTCACAGCATCAGTTGCATTGGTACCATTTGAGACATTGCTAATAGTAGAACCATTAACATTTACCGTGCCATTATCTAGGCTAACTTTGGTGCTACCATTGCTGATACTCGTGATATTGGTTAAGTCACCTTCAACGTTAAAGGTCACCTCTGCGCCACCATCTTTCGCTGTCACTAACGCAACGGTATTTGAACCATTAACAAAATTAACCTTATCGCCCGCGCTGATATTCTCTTTAACATCACCGTTACCTGCGATAGCCCAACTTACATTGTTGATGGTCTTCACAATATCGCCAACAGTCGCAATATCACTATCTTTTGAATTGCTATTCACCTTCGCTTTACCATTTTCAACACTGGTTGTACCGTTGCCAATGGTTAAAGTATTACCGTTATTATTAGTAATTGTTGTGATATTGCTTAATTCGCCTTCAACACTCACGTTATAAGTTGTTAGCCCATTACCACTTGTGCTGGAATTCACTTTTACATTTGTGCCAGCGGTGACTTCTGCTTTCGTTGCATCAACTTTGTAAGTAACAGAACCGTTTGCATGAGTTTCTGAGGTTACCGTTGTGTAATTACCTTCTTTAACAAAGGTTTTCTTACCGGCTTCCATCGCTACCATATACAGTTGTGAGCCATTGATCGCATCGGTTGAGTTTGCCTCAACTCTACCTGCTGCCACATTTTGAATTTGGCGCTCATTGCCTTGAGAGCCCACGCTCACCACACTACTTGGCGTGCTACCGGCAAAATCACCATACGATACACCGTTTACAGTAGCCGAAGAAGTACCAACTGCCGCCGTAGTAGTAGAGCCATTACCCAATGCCACTGCGCCAGCAATATTTGCTACCGCAGTATCACCAATCGCCACTGCATTGGTTTGAGTTGCCGAAGAACTAGTACCTAATGCAATAGCACTTAGCCCAGAAGCTGTTGAATTTGCACCAATTGCACTAGCTTCTTTTGCTTCTGCTTTTGCATGGAAACCAATTGCCATAGAACGGTTATTGTTCGAAATTGAAGAATCACCAATAGCAATTGCAGATTCGCCAGTTGCATTCGCATCAACACCTAATGCTGCAGAACGCACACCACTCGCTGTTGAAGAATCCCCCACAGCGGTTGAGAAATTAGCGGTTGCATTTGTGCTTTCACCAATTGCCACGGCACTTTGTGCAGTTGCATTCGCATCATTACCAATAGCCACAGCACTATCTGCCGTAGCCATAGAGCCAGTCCCCACCGCTAATGAGCTATTGCCTGAAGCAACGGTATCCGAACCAAATGCCGAGGCATTTTGCGCTGAAGCAGTTGAGTTATAGCCCACAGCACTTGCCTCTGCTCCACTTGCTTTTGCTAAGCTACCTATAGCAATAGTGTTATTATTGCTAGCAGTTGCGTTATAACCCATTGCACTTGCTGCGTAAGCTGTCGCTGTCGCATTAATACCAGCAGCTAAAGCATTTAACATTGTTGCGCCAGCGCTATCGCCCACACCACCTAAATTTGTTTTCTCATCGCCACCTTTATTTGAGCCATTATTCACATGGAAATAATTCTCTGGTGCGGCAACATTAGCTTTTAAATCGTAAGTGTAGGTTACAGTGCCATCTGAGGTGGTTTGAGAGCTAGTATTTACCGTGATAGAACCATCATTAGAAGTAACCACCGTATTATCTGCACTTACCACATAATTAATTGAGCCATTTGCATTAGTGCTAGAGCTTACAGCCGTGTGATTACCTTTTTGTACAAAGGTTTTGCTGGCATTTAACTGTTGTAAGTTCACCGCATCTGTCGCATTTGTAGCGTTTGCGACATTGCTAATGGTTGAATTGCTTACATTAACCGTATTGCCTTCAAGATTAATCACGGTATTGCCATTACTAATACTACTAATATTAGTAAGAGCACCTTCCACACTCACATTGTAAGTAGTTAAACCACGTCCATCGGTTTGGCTGGTTAAATTAACATTCTTACCCGCTACCACTGCTGTATGATTTGCATTCACCACATAAACCGTTGAGCCATTTGTATTTGTGCTGGAGCTTACTGTAGTGTGGTTGCCTTGCTGAACATAGGTTTTGCTAGCATTAAGCTGGTCAAGATTAACAGCATCTGTGCCATTTACCCCTGCTTTTAGATTGGTTACATGGGTATTATTCATATTAATCCCCGCCGCACTGCTTGACTGCGTAGGATCAATCGTAATGTTATTTAGCACAACATCCGGGTTTAAAGAGTAAGTGATCTGGCGATCTGCTGTTTGGTTAATTACCAAATTTTTACCGGCTAAGAAGGTAACATTATCCCCTGGGGTCACAAGTGTGCTTTGCGCGGTTCCCTCTTGTTTGCCACCATTTACACCGGTTGTTAATTTCCAGCCTGAATCATTAATCGCTTGCGAAATTTGGCTGGCAGTCATTAATTGTTGATCGCGCCCACTTGGCACAACGGTAGAACCATTATCAGCAATATTTAATGGTGTAGTATGCACATTAACCGCATAGCTATTATTCGTTTTATTTTCAATGCTAACCGGTACATTATTGCCGGTGGTGTTTAACGTTGCATTATAAGTAATGGTTGTTGGAGTAACCGTTAAATCGTAATTGGTTGAGCCATTCGAATTGGTTGAAGTAGTAATATTTACCGACTTATCTTTTGAGCTTACCGTGGTATGTTTTGCTGCCTCAACAGCCACATAATAGAGCTGTGAGCCATTAATCGCATCGGTTGAGTTAGCATCCACTCTACCCGCTGCCACATTTTGAATTTGGCGGTTATAAGTTGAAGTTCCCACAGAAACCACGCTGCTTGCAGTTGCGCCAGCAAAATTGCCATAATTTACGCCATTAATTGAAGCGCTTGAGGTATTTACCCCAGCAGTTGTTGAAGAGGCATTGCCCAACGCCACTGAGCCTGCCACGCTAGCTTTAGCTGAATCACCCAATGCTGTGCTGTTTGCTGCTGTAGCAGAGGCATTATTACCTAATGCCGTTGAATTGGCAGCGCTTGCATTTGCCAAGCTACCCACCGCGGTGGCACGGCTTGCTGTGGCATTAGCAGAATGACCTAAGGCAACCGCATCATAGCCTGAAGCTTTAGAAGCATTACCGAGAGCTAGCGCAGAATCATTGGAAGCATTCGCTTTCGTACCAATTGCCGTTGCATTAGGCGAAGAAGCATTACTGTCTAAACCTATGGCAATAGAAGAATTGCCTGAGGTTTTTGAATTTCTACCTAATGCTAATGAGTTAATTGCGCCTGCAGTTGCATTTTCGCCAAGAGCCACAGAATAACCTGCGCTACTGCCAGAAATCGATGCATTGCCACCAATAACAATTGAATTGCCTGAGTTTGTAGCATTAATATGCGCTTTTGTACCAATCACAACAGAATTAGCGCTATTCGCACTTGAGTTTGCCCCAATCACGGTAGTGTTTGCAGCATTAGTTGTGGCATTTGCACCGGTACCAAATACAATCGCATTTTGACCAGAAGCAGTTGCATTAGTACCAATTGCTGTACTATCAGAACTACCGTTTGCCATCGTATTCGCACCAATTGCAATACTATGGTTGGTTAAAGCATCTGCTGCCGTACCCATTGCAAGTGAACCGCTGCCAGAAGCAATAGAAGCAATACCGATTGCCGCAGCGGCTGTACCATTTGCCACAGTTTTAGTACCAATTGCTAAACCTAATGCACCGCTGGCAACCGTGTGTGTACCAATCGCTACAGAACCTGCACCAGAAGAAGTGGTAGCTTGATATTGTTTTCCAGGAGTAGTATCTACTAAATCATAGCCAGAAATACCTTTAAATACTGTATTAACCCCGCCTGCATTTAAATTATTTACTGTAGAGCCATCTAAATTCGTTTTAGATACCACATCTAAATCATCGCCACCAATAGAAATTGATGAAGCACCGCTTGCAACAGCATTACCACCGAGTGCTGTCGATTGGTCTCCGCTTGCAACAGTTTTATAACCAATAGCTACCGCCTGATTCGAAGAAGCATTAGAATGAGCCCCCACTGCGATACCCATATAACCACTAGCACTAGCGTTATAACCAAATGCTGAAGCTTCGCCAGCAGCCTTAGTGTTATAACCAAATACAGAACCACCAGAATTCACCGCAGCTGCATTACCACCAACCGCGGTTGCATAAGTTGCATTACTCGCATTAGCAGTATAAGTATTGCCTGTGGCAGAACCAATTGCTATCGAAGTTGCATGACTCGCTGTACCATTAATTGCTGTTGCCGCCTCAGCATCCGCTGAATATGCCCCTAAAACGCCCAACCCCACACTACTTAAGATATATGCTGCATGTATAGGTGAAACACGTTCATCGGTTGATGATGATGCTTTGCCTCTATTATGGGCAAGCTCAGAGACCACCACCATTTGTTGTGTCACCTGATTCCAAATTACCTTAAATACTTTATTCATAACCAATCATCCGTTAATTAATATTTACAAATCCATAAAATAAAAAAAAACTATATGAAAATTGTATAACTACAAATTATTCTCATATAGTTGCTAAAATTCAGCTACTTATAAAAGCCTCCTTACTTTTATAACTTTTGATATTATACTGTTTAATATTCGTTAAAACAAAATACCTTTTCTAATATCTGCATCAAAATTTATTATCTTTACACAAATTTACTTAATCTATTTTTTTAATTCCTCTTTTATTAACTATATTCACTATTTATCAATAAGTTATTTAATTTATTATTAAAAATAAATCATTCTTAATAACATCCCCGCATTTTATTTACAATAATTTACTTTTGTGGTTCATTTTGATCTGTTATTTGAATCACCGCCCGCGATTTCTCGTCCACTTGTACCGCAATACGGTGATCCACCACTACATGCATATTAATCGTAATCCCCTCTTCGGGCGTTTCCAGCTGAATCTTTGGAGTGCAAGCGCTTAAAAATAGGCAAAAATTTGCAAAAAGTAAGGTTGCTAAGTGTTTCATTTGTTTCCGTCCAATTTTTTGTACAGTTCATGTTCCAGCCGTTGTTCCAGCTGCGTGCCAGCGTTAATCAACCGCCATAAAGCAAACATATTTTCCTGATGATGGTAATGAATATTTATTTTCGTGTTTTGGTGCTCTACCAATTGGCTGCGTACTTTTGCGTTTAGCTGCATATCACCATTGGTGGCTAAATTTAGAGTTGCCGAAAATTCATTCAGCAGGCTGTCATTCACGGTGTAAGACAAAATCCGCTCGGTATAGCCCGCTTTTTGAATGGCTTGCATTAATTCTGGGGTAAATTTTAAATGTGATTTGCCACTTTGGCTTATGCTGCCATTGCAAATATAACAAGGTTTACCACTTAGCCAGAAAGGAAATTTGCCGTTTATACGCCCAGTTAAGTTAATCTGCTGATATTGTGCAAACTCAAGAATTTTTGCCAAATTAATTTGCGACAAATTAAGCTGCGCCACCTGAGTTTGTGGCAGAGCAAAACGTTCGACATTGAGGCTTCCGTCAAGCAGCTGCATACTAAGTTCGCGCAGTTGTAGCGGTTTACGTGGCGTGTAAGGATAATAGCCCTGCACTTTTGCCGATACATTTGTAATCGGCAAGCCAAGGTTTATCTCAGCAATTTTTACCGCCACAGGCTGTTTTAACCCCAGCGCAAACGCCCCCTGCTTAAATTGATAAGGAAGGGAAAATTCAATGCCTTTTAGCTCACCACTGGGCAAAGAAACCGCGCCTTGGCGAATGGCAAAATGTCCCCCAGCAATCAGCCCGCGTTTGGCATTCGCACTGAACGCTGTTTCGCCTTTAATACTGCCTTGAGTAATCACCCAATGATGGCGAAATGGAAAAAGCGATTGGAATACATTCGCCGGCTGTTCAGCCCAATAGAGCCGTCCAATCAAATCACTGGCATTTTCCGTTAAATGACGGCGCGCAAACAGACGAATCGGCCCGAGCTTACCAGCATGCAATATACCTTTAAGCTTAAGATTTTCCGTTTCGCCGTTAAAACTGAGATCTGCTGTGGGTTGTTCTAATTCGCCGCCGTAATCAAAGGCAATTTTTGGGGCGGTTAGGCGCACGATGCCGTCTAGCTCAAAGCGTTCATACCAAAATTTAATGGGCTTTTGCAGTGTGAGCTCGGTTTTGGGAATCGTAATACCATTTTGTTTGATTTGCGCCAGCTCGCCTTTAAACTCATTTAATCGAATTAAATTTTTATGCCAGTTACCACGCCCTGCTACATTAAGCCGGCTTTTCAGCGTATTAAATTGTGTGTTGCCCCAAAAGCGCCAATTCCACTGATCTTTTACTGCATTTTTTTCATTCGGGGTTTGAAAAAAGCTTAGCGCACCAGCTTTGAAATTTTTTGCATAGCCATCTAAGTGAATTTCAATATTTTTAAAATCCGGGCTTTCTCCACGAAAAATCGACTGCAAACGCCCGCTAATACCATATTTATCCACCCGAATCCCCGCTAATGGAAAGCGTAGATCGTGAATGGTTAAAAAGCGCTCTGTCCCTGTTAAACGCAATAATGCTTTGGGCAAAAATTTCAGCTGGAGATCTTGCCAACTGCCTTGGATATCCAACGGGATAGTGCTGTAGAGAATATAGTCATCGTATTTGATATTGCCGGTTATTTGCAAAGGTAGCGAAAGCTTATCTGCTTCAATCCTTCCTGCGAGATTGTTGATCACCACATTACCTTTCCCTTTAGCATTTTGCGAAAGTAAGCTAATACGAACGGCGGTTTCAATGGGTAATAAATCATCTACGCGAAAACTTTTGGGTGTGAATGTGGCGTTTATAAAAGCACGTAACGGAAATTCAGGAATGAGATCCCAATCAATTCTTGCTTGTTCAATTTGCAGGTGCTGCGCATTTAGCTTAAAAGGTAAGTGCAGCTGATTTTGTGTGTTGCTTGCCGATTGCAACACTAAATTGCCCTGTAGCGTATCATCTTCTGTTTGCCAGACTAATTGGGCATTGCCCTGCTGCAAATCCGGCAAGGCAATCCGTGTTTCGGGCAATTGCCAGCGATATGTCGCGTTTAAATTTAACGGCAGCTGTGTTAAGGAGTCTGCTAGTGTGGCTTGTGCGCTAAGGTGGTGCTGCTCGCTATCGGCTAACTGATAATGCGCCTGCAAGCCAAGCTGGTTATGCTGTAATTCAGCCGTTAAATTCAACAAAGCTTGCCCAATGTAAGCGGTCAGTTTTTGCTGGAAAAATGCAAAACGAATTTCACTCGGGCTTGCCAGCAACCCGTGCAAATGTGGGGATAAATCATCAGGTAAGTTTTTCCAATGTAGTTGTTTTATCGCGGCTTCCCCTTCTGGCAACAAAGCCAGTAGAGAACTTAATGTGGTAGAGGCGTTCTCGCTACTGCTCTGCGCATTACGGCTAAGCAACATGCTTAAACAGTAGTAATCAATTTCGGCACTTTGTAGCTGAATCTGCTGAGTTTGCCACCATTGCACCTTCAGCTGTGTTGCACTTAACAACGGGCAATGTTGATAATGTAAAGTAAATGAGGGTAATTGCGCTTTTTCTAAATCAGCTTCTAAACCAAGCGGTGTTTCAATGCGCCATTCTTCGGGCAAAACCAGATTCAGCGCACTGGAGAGTTGGCTACCGGTCATTAACGCCGCACCACTTGCGAGTAAAACCGCAAGCAGTGCCGCCAAAATGAGCAAGGTACGCCGAATAATCATTAGAAAATATTAGTGAGAGGATAAAGCATAGATAAGAAGGTGGCGGCTGTCCACGCCACAGGATTCTTAATATTTTTGCCCTGTTTGCCAATAAGCAGCCAAGCCAACATGGCTAACACGACAAATTGCAGCGCAAAGAAAGCAAAATAAGGCAAGGTCGCCAATTCTGGCATAATATTGAGTTCTTGGTATAAGACAAAAATCACCCAAATGTAGTTAAAAATCAGCACAATAAGGCTTAGTTGCACCAATAACTTAAAAAAGCCATCTAAGCGACTTTTCGCTAACATCATATACCAACCAAGCAGCAATAAGCCAAGCTGAATCTGAGCAAAATAGTTGCCTCTTACCCAGTTTAATAGCGAGGGTAATTCAACCCAGTAGCAAATACTGTAAGCCAGTATACCAATCGCGCCTAATGCAAAACCAAGATAACTAAAGATTTTTTGCATTGGTTCATCATCTGGAAAGCGCCAATATAATAAAGGAATAAATAAGGCAGCTAAATTTGCCAGCGATAACAAAATATGTTTTGGGGTAAAAAATACAGTATAGAGAAAATTCCCCAAGGCAAAAGCGGCTAAAAATGGCAAGACAAATGCTAAGCGCCCTTTTTGCCCTGGACAGATTTGCCCTTTCCACAGCACCACCAATGCCAGCAATGCCGCAACAAAAAAGGCAATTAAATAAGGAGAAAGGAAAATACTATTCGCGGGCGAACCAATATAATGGGCAAGCATTTGAATAAAGAGCATTAACACTACCGGCAATGCCGCGTGGCTCGAAATTTCCCATTTTGAAGGGGTATCATGATCGTGAGACATAGTTTTATTTGAGAAAAAATGATTTTAGAGGCGGATTATGCCATAATACCCGCTCCTTTTTCTATTTTTGGGAAGTTAATTTATGCGAATTTTACATACAATGCTACGAGTGGGGAATTTAGAACGCTCTGTCAAATTCTATACCGAGGTATTAGGTATGCGCTTATTACGTCAAAGCGAGAATACCGAATACAAATACACCCTTGCTTTCTTAGGCTATGGCGATGAAAGCGAAACCGCCGTATTAGAATTGACTTACAACTGGGGCGTTGAAAGCTATGAACTTGGTAATGCTTATGGGCATATTGCGATTGGCGTAGATGATATTTATGCAACCGTAGAAGCAGTGCGCCAAGCAGGCGGTAAGGTTACACGTGAAGCCGGCCCGGTGCTAGGCGGCACAACCGTCATCGCATTTGTTGAAGACCCAGATGGTTACAAAATTGAATTTATCGCAAATAAAGATGCTGATAAAGCATTAGGCAACTAATTTTCTTTTTCTGGTAACGGTTTTGCAAGCGGTAAGATTTTTGCCAAATTTTGCAAAACCGTTCTTTTTTTGTTATGACCGAACAAACTGAAACTATTGACTACAATTTACTGAAAAACCGTTTCCGTGGCTATTTGCCCGTGGTGATCGATGTGGAAACTGCGGGGTTAAATGCCGAAACGGACGCGCTACTCGAGCTTGCCGCAATTACACTCAAAATGGATGAAAACGGCTATCTCGTGCAAGACCAACAATATCATAGCCATATCCAGCCATTTGCCGGCGCAAACATTAATCCTGAAGCGTTAAAAATTAATGGGATTAATATTGAAGATCCAACGCGTAATGCTCAGCCTGAAGAGATCGCCATTATTGAAATGTTTAAAATGGTACGTAAAGCGGTGAAAGCCAATGGCTGCCAGCGCGCAGTGATCGTGGCGCATAATGCTGCCTTTGATCAAGGCTTTTTACACGCGGCTGTCAAACGTATCAATGCTAAGCGCGATCCCTTCCACCCTTTTGCTATGTTTGATACCGCAACTCTCGCGGGCTTTATGTATGGACAAACGGTGCTGGTGAAAGCCTGCCAAATGGCAAAAATTCCATTTGACGGTAAACAAGCACATTCTGCTTTATATGACACCGAACGCACTGCCGAACTTTTTTGTGCGATGGTAAACCGTTTAAAAGATTTAGGCGGTTTTCCGCTCTCCGTTGAATAACAACAAACTATTTTTTCCATGATAGGCACTCCTCAAAGACGAGTGCCATCAATACTTGTTCGCGATTTCCCCTTTACAATATCACCCCAAAAGCAAGCCTTCGTTTCTAAATAGGCGCTTGCAATTTCATCTAAATACAGCCATTTCATATCCCTGATAGCCGCTTGCGAAAGCTATACCATCGATGCACTACGCGCAAAGGTTTAATTTTCATCTAAAGAACGAAGTCCCCCCTTTACATAAGTTTACACAACCAATAGAATAAGAATGATTTTTATTTATTATTTTTTTATAAGGGAGACACTATGTTTAAACTCAAAAGCCGTTTTGTGCTATTGAATATTGCACTACTCAGCGCCTGCACTTCAAATGGTGGTAGTTTTGATGTGCAATCGGTAAAAGTCGAATCGAATAAACCAGACTCACCAAAACCCAGCTTACAAGATGACAATAGTAGCGCAAGACGTACCATAAATAACACCGAAGCCGCTGCTTTATTACAACCTGGCTTTGGTTTTTCAGCCAAAATTCCACGCCGTAATCAGCTACCACAAGCTAATGAGAATACTGCTCCGATAGGGGAAATAACGCCAATTGCCGGAGATCTGACCAAAATTCCGTATGAAGAAGAAGTAAAAGCATACGGTTATGACGATGAGGGGTTTAGCCATACCCATGATGGGCATAATGGACACAATACTCGAGACTTCAAATTTGTTCGTTCTGGTTATGTATTACATTCCGGTGCAAAACCAGAGATTAAGCATAAAGAAGTGCTACGGACAGGTGCTCATGGTTATGTGTACTATTTAGGTACACATCCAGCCAAAGCAATGCCAGCTCAAAAAGCCATTTATAAGGGATATTGGGATTTTACGACCGATGCAAGAAAAGATAGAGATTCTCAATATTTCTCCAATTCAGCAGGGGTAAATATTGGTGCCACACCGGAAAACAGTCGAGACGTGAATCTTGATGATGCTGAAAAACCGATGGGGCATACCGGTGAATTTACCGCTGATTTCTCTAATAAAACGCTAACTGGCACATTGGTGCGCAATGGATACGTTAAACCTCGTACCAACGAACAAAAAATCACACCTCTTTACGATATTAATGCCACTATCCAAGGTAACCGATTTAGTGGTAAAGCCAATGCTAGAAACACTGAAGATCCTTACTTTGGAAAAGATTCTTCTACGCTTGAAGGTGGTTTTTTTGGTGATAATGCTCAAGAGCTTGCTGGTAAATTCTTAGCTGATGATAAATCAATATTCGTGGTATTCGCTGGTAAACGCGATGCGCAAGAAAATGACAGCGAGCGCGCCTTCGATGCCTTAAAAGTGAGTTTAAAAGATTTAAGTAAATCAGAAATGGATACTTTCGGCAATGCAACCCATCTGCTGATTAACAATACACAAATTCCTCTGATTGCAGAAGGTAAAAAAAGCTTTGCTGAAATGAAATTTGATGATTTGGTTATGCCCACCGTTGGTGGCAAAACCTATCGCATTTCTGTCTGCTGTAATAATTTAGACTATGTCAAATTTGGTACTTACAGTGAAGAGAATGATAAAGACAGTTCCCATCTTTATTTAGTGGGGGAACGTACTGCAGTAGCAGATCTACCTTCAGGCAAAGCGCAATACCGAGGCACTTGGAATGGTATTATGCGTAGCGAAGCCGGCTCTGCCGGAGCTGAGTCACCAAGCAATAGCGAAAGCGGCACTCGCTCGCTGTTTGATGTAGATTTTGCCAATAAGAAAATCAACGGCAAGTTGATAGCTAATGATGGTGTTGAAGAGCGTCCAATGCTCACCCTTGAAGGCGAAATTAAAGCCAATGGTTTTGCTGGCACAGCTAAAACCAGTGATTCAGGTTTTAATCTTGATCCAAAAAGTACTTGGGGAGGCACCGTCATACATGTTGATAGCCAATTCGAGGGAGCATTCTACGGTAAAAATGCTTTAGAGCTTGGTGGAATTGTGCATGATAGTAACAGCAAGGATAAAGTTAGCATCACCTTTGCTGGCAAACGACAAATTGAAAAATAATAGCGAAAAATGACTGCTTGTTCGTAAGCGGTCTATTTATGCAATAAAAATACAGAATATTTAAGGAGACAATGAGAATGAAAAAAAACTTTGCTTATCACCCATTGAGTGCTGCCATTTTTGCTGCACTTATCTCACCTACGGTGTCTGCCAATACGCAAACAAATACGAATACAGAACGACTTGAACTAGACGAAGTCATTGTAACTGAAAGCCGTTACGCTCACGAACGTCAAAACGAAGTAACTGGCTTGGGGAAAGTAGTGAAAAATTATCACGAAATGAGTAAAAATCAAATTCTTGGTATTCGTGATTTAACTCGCTATGACCCCGGTATTTCGGTGGTGGAACAAGGTCGCGGTGCAAGTAGTGGCTATGCCATTCGAGGTGTAGATAAAAACCGTGTCAGCTTGCTCGTTGATGGGCTACCACAAGCGCAGCATTATCATACGCTAGGTTCAGATGCTAATGGTGGTGCAATTAATGAGATTGAGTATGAAAACATTCGTTCAATTGAGTTAAGCAAAGGAGCAAGTTCTGCGGAATATGGCTCTGGTGCGCTAGGTGGTGCTATTGGTTTTCGTACTAAAGATGCGCAGGATATTATTAAAGAGGGGCAGCATTGGGGCTTAGATAGTAAGACCTCTTATGCCAGCAAAAATAGCCATTTTTTACAGTCTATCGCAGCGGCTGGTGAGGCGGGTGGTTTTGAAGCACTTGTTATTGCAACTCACCGACACGGTAAAGAGACCAAAATTCATTCCGAGGCAAATAAATTAAAACATAATATTCGGCGTATAACCGGCTTTGAAAATCGCTACGATCTTTACCCAGGTTCCGCACAGAATGCTCCTGGAGGATCTTTTTTTATTGTGGAAGATACTTGCCCAACATTAGATTGTACTCCTCGTGCAAGGCCTAAGTTGAACCGCGATAATTTCCCAGTGAGAACATTTCCGGAATATACGCCTGAAGAGCGTAAACAGCTTGAGCAGATTCCTTATCGCACTGAGCAGCTCTCAGCCCAAGAATATACCGGTAAAGATCGCATTGCACCAAACCCTTTAGATTACAAGAGTAATTCTGTTTTTATGAAGTTTGGCTATCACTTTAACTCGTCTCATTATCTTGGCGCAATCTTAGAAGATACAAAACAACGCTACGATATCCGTGATATGCAAACGCCAGCTTACTATACAAAAGACGATATTAATATCAGGGTAGACAACTTATCACGTAAGAACTCTTCTGTTTATGAAGGGGATAATATTTTAGATGGCTTAGTGTTCGATAGAAGGATCCCTTATGGGTTGCGCTATAGCCATGTGAAGTTTTTTGATGAACGTCACCACAAACGTCGTTTAGGATTTAACTATCAATATACACCAGAGAATAATCGCTGGTTGGATAACATTAAACTCAGTGCGGATAAACAAGATATTGAACTATATAGCCGGCTACATCGCTTACATTGTAGCGATTACCCTGTAGTAGATAAAAACTGTCGTCCGACTTTGGATAAATCTTGGTCGATGTATCGAACTGAGCGTAATAATTACCAAGAAAAGCATCGTGTCATTCATTTAGAATTTGATAAAGCGCTAAATGCTGGTCAAGGCGTATTTAAGCAAACCCACAAACTGAATTTAGGGTTGGGCTTTGATCGATTTAATTCGCTTATGGATCATGGGGATATGACTGCCCAATATACCAAAGGCGGTTATACCAGCTACCGCGGTAGAGGGCGTTTAGATAATCCATATATTTATCGTCGCAATCCACGCAGTATTGAAACGGTATCTTTGTGTAATAATACACACGGCGACATCATAAACTGTGAACCGCGTAAAATTAAAGGCGATAGCCATTTTGTTAGCTTCCGCGATCTAGTGATAAGCGAGTATGTGGATTTGGGATTAGGGGTGCGTTTTGATCAACATCGATTTAAATCTGATGATCCGTGGACACTTAGCCGAACTTATCGAAATTGGTCTTGGAATGGCGGGATTACGCTTAAACCAACAGAGTTTGTATCGCTTTCTTATCGCATTTCAAACGGTTTTAGAGTGCCTGCATTCTATGAACTTTATGGTAAACGTGATCATATTGGGCTTAAAGATAACGAATATGTGCAACGCGAGCAACGTAGCCACCAGTTAGAGCCAGAAAAATCGACTAATCATGAGATTGGAGTTAGCTTTAAAGGTCAATTTGGTTACCTTGATGTGAGCTATTTCCGTAATAACTATAAAAATATGATTGCGACAGCATGTAAAAGAATAATACAAAAATCACACTGTTTCTCTAACTACCATAATATTCAAGATGTAGCACTAAACGGGATAAATTTAGTCGCTAAATTTGACTTACACGGTATTTTATCTATGCTGCCAGATGGTTTTTATTCATCAGTTGCTTATAACCGTGTAAAAGTAAAAGAGCGGAAACTAACCGACTCAAGACTCGATAGCGTAAACGATCCTATTCTAGATGCGATTCAGCCAGCACGCTATGTGCTTGGATTCGGCTACGATCACCCAGAAGAAAAATGGGGAATTGGTATTACCACCACCTATTCCAAAGCTAAAAAAGCCGATGAGGTGGCAGGCACACGTCATCACGGCATATATCGCGTTGATTTAGGTGGCAAACTTACCGGTTCTTGGTACACCCATGATATTACCGGCTACATCAATTATAAAAACTACACCTTACGTGGAGGAATTTATAATGTGACTAATCGTAAATATTCTACTTGGGAATCAGTGCGCCAATCCGGTGTGAATGCAGTAAACCAAGACCGAGGTAGCAATTACACTCGATTTGCCGCCCCAGGGCGGAATTTCAGTTTGGCATTTGAAATGAAATTCTGATTAAACACAAATAGGCGGGTCATTCACCCGCCAATATTATTTTAGGAATTGGTAAAATACCGATTAAAAATGACCGCTTGCTTAAGCATTGTGATATTCAATAACGGAAAATGCTTAAATTTTACTTTCATTAAATAGCTATTCGCTATATCATTAGCCACTATTTAAAAACACCTCAAACTGACGTCTTTTACGTCAGTTTTTTTACATTTTCTCAACATTGCCCTAGGGGGAAAACAAAAATAAATGGAAAAGTTAGAGCAGAAACCGATTATTGAGCTTCGTTCTATTACCAAGCGTTATGGCGAAAAAACGATTATCGATGGCTTAGATCTCACGATTAATGATGGTGAATTTCTTACCATTCTTGGCCCTTCTGGTTGTGGTAAAACAACCGTACTCCGCCTAATTGCCGGCTTTGAAGAATTAACCGATGGTGCGATTATTCTTGATGGACAAGATGTTTCTGATATTCCAGCAGAACAACGCCCAGTAAATACCGTTTTCCAAAGCTATGCGCTTTTCCCTCATATGACCATTTTTGAAAACGTGGCATTTGGCTTGCGTATGCAAAAAGTACCGAATGATCAAATTAAACCTCGCGTTATGGAAGCATTACGCATGGTACGTTTGGAAGAAATGGCAAACCGTAAACCTTCACAACTTTCTGGTGGTCAGCAGCAACGTATTGCTATTGCCCGAGCCGTGGTTAATCAGCCAAAAGTGTTGTTATTAGATGAATCCCTTTCTGCATTAGATTATAAATTGCGTAAAGAGATGCAACACGAGCTGAAACAACTGCAACGCCAGTTAGGCATTACCTTTATCTTTGTTACCCACGATCAGGAAGAGGCATTAACTATGTCTGATCGGATTATCGTGATGAATAAAGGTAAAGTGCAGCAAGATGGCAGCCCGAAAGAGATTTATGAAGATCCAACCAACTTGTTCGTGGCTCGTTTTATCGGTGAAATCAACGTCTTTGATGCAACCGTGATTGAACGTATCGATGAAAAACGTGTAAAAGCGAATGTGGAAGGACGCATCTGCGAAATCTATACCAAACTTGATGTTCAACCAAGCCAAAAAGTGAAAGTATTGCTTCGTCCAGAAGATATTGTGATTGAAGAATTAGACGAAAACGAAAGTTCAAAAGCGATTATCGGACATGTTAGCGACCGTACTTACAAAGGTATGACACTTGAATCTAATATCGTGTTAGATCACAACCAAATGAAAGTACTGGTCAGCGAGTTCTTCAATGAAGATGATCCGCATATTGATCACTCAGTTGGACAAAAAGTTGCCTTAACATGGCACGAAGGTTGGGAGGTTGTACTCAACGATGAAAATGAGTAGTAACAAATTCCAAAATGTTACTGTCGCCGTGATTTTTGGCTGGTTAATCTTCTTTGTATTAGTACCGAATTTATTGGTCTTTTTTACCAGCTTTATGACCAAAGACAGTAGCAATCTGATTGAATTTACATTCTCGCTAGATAGTTATAAGCGTTTAATTGATCCTCTTTACTCCAAAGTATTGTGGAACTCGCTTTATATGTCGGGGATTGCAACGGTGATTTGCTTGATTATTGGCTATCCATTTGCCTTTATGATTGCCAAAATCCCCGCAAAATATCGCCCGTTCTTGCTCTTTTTGGTGGTATTGCCATTCTGGACCAACTCGTTAATCCGTATTTACGGTATGAAGATTTTCCTTGGGGTAAAAGGGCTGCTAAACGAAGCGTTATTGTGGCTTGGGGTAATTGATACACCAATTCGTATTTTAAATACGGAAGTCGCTGTTGTCATTGGCTTAGTCTATATTTTATTACCATTTATGATTTTGCCACTCTACTCTTCAATTGAAAAAATTGACGGACGCTTATTAGAAGCGGCAAAAGATTTAGGGGCAAATGCCTTTCAGCGTTTTATTAAAGTGATTATTCCTTTAACTATGCCGGGGATCGTTGCTGGCTGCTTGCTCGTATTGCTACCTGCAATGGGAATGTTCTATGTCGCCGACCTTTTAGGTGGCGCGAAAGTATTGCTAGTGGGTAATATTATTAAGAGTGAATTTTTAGTGACCCGCAACTGGCCATTTGGCTCAGCAATTAGTATTGCTTTAACCATTCTCATGGCATTGATGTTATACATTTACTACCGTGCAAATAAATTGATGAATAAAAAGGTGGAGCTAGAGTAATGAGACGTGTATTTAAAAGCCTTTTTATGTTTTTGGTGTACGCTTATTTGTACATTCCAATTATTATCTTGGTAGTAAACTCCTTTAATGCAGACCGTTACGGTTTAAGTTGGAAAGGATTTAGCTGGAACTGGTATGAACGTTTATTTAATAACGCAACGTTAATACAAGCCGCAACGAACTCCATTACCATTGCATTTTTCTCGGCAACGGTAGCAACCATTATCGGGGCATTAACTTCGATTGCACTATACCGCTACCGTTTCCGTGGGAAACAATTTGTCGGTGGTATGTTGTTTATCGTCATGATGTCGCCTGATATTGTAATGGCAGTATCGCTATTAGCGCTATTTATGCTGGTTGGCGTATCGCTTGGTTTCTGGTCATTATTATTGGCACACGTCACGTTCTGTTTGCCATATGTAGTGATAACCGTTTCATCACGTTTAAGCGATTTCGATAGCAAAATGCTTGAAGCGGCAAAAGATTTAGGCGCAAGTGAAACCACGATTTTGCGTAAGATCTTATTACCATTGCTATTACCAGCTATTATTTCTGGTTGGTTACTAAGCTTTACGATTTCTCTTGATGATGTGGTGGTCTCCTCATTTGTAACGAGTGCAAGTTATGAAGTTTTACCGCTGAAGATTTTCTCATTGGTAAAAACAGGGGTGACACCTGAAGTGAATGCACTTGCTACGATTATGATCATCTTCTCGCTTGCTTTGGTGGTATTAAGCCAGCTCGTACTGCGTAAGAAAGATTAATTAGAACTCAATAACCCGCTCAACAAGCGGGTTATTTTTTGCATTTTTTTGCAAAAATCCTACCGCTTGCTCTGTTCATTTATACAGTTTTCCGCTATCCTTAGCACTTTTCTACTCAACAAAACGAATAATGATTGGACGACTACACGGTAAAATTCTCGAAAAATCCCCACCTGAGATGGTGCTAGATGTTAATGGCGTAGGCTATGAAGTTTTACTGCCAATGACCAGTTTCTATAATCTTCCCTCACTTAATGAAGAAGTGACCATTTTTACTCATCTTGTTGTGCGCGAAGATGCCCATCTACTCTTTGGCTTTGCACAAAAACAGGATAGAACTCTTTTCCGTGAATTAATAAAAACCAACGGTGTAGGCCCTAAACTGGCACTGGCTATTTTATCTGCAATGTCTGTGTCTCAATTTGCTACAGCAATTGAACAAGAAGAGCTGGCAAAACTCACCAAAATCCCAGGGGTGGGTAAAAAAACCGCAGAGCGTTTGCTGGTTGAACTGAAAGGCAAATTCAAAGGAGTATCTCAAAATGATTTCTTTATTGAACAATCAAGCGATCATCTTGTTGCTCAGACAGCCAATAGCCCTGCTGATGAAGCTTGTGACGCCTTAATTGCACTGGGCTATAAACCAAATGACGCCGAAAAAATGATTAAGAAAGTCAATAAAGCTGGCGCGACTGCGGAACAATTAATCCGCGAAGCATTAAAAAATTCGTTATAAATATAAATCATGATTGAAGCCGACCGTATTATTTCCGCCAGTCCGCGAGCGGAAGAAGAAGCTATAGACCGCGCAATTCGTCCAAAGATGCTCAGCGACTACGTTGGACAACCTTCTGTATGCGAGCAAATGGAGATCTTTATCAAAGCAGCCAAACTCCGAAATGATGCTCTTGATCATCTCTTGATCTTTGGCCCGCCAGGTTTAGGTAAAACCACATTAGCTAATATTGTTGCGAATGAGATGGGCGTAAATATTCGTACCACCTCAGGGCCTGTGCTTGAAAAAGCGGGCGATTTAGCTGCAATGCTGACCAATCTCGAACCTTATGATGTGCTGTTTATCGATGAAATTCACCGCCTATCACCAGCAATTGAAGAGGTACTTTACCCTGCAATGGAAGATTATCAGCTTGATATTATGATTGGTGAAGGCCCTGCAGCACGCTCTATTAAACTTGATCTGCCTCCATTTACCTTGGTTGGGGCAACAACTCGCGCAGGCTCACTCACATCGCCTTTGAGAGACCGCTTTGGCATTGTGCAACGATTAGAATTTTATTCTGTAGACGATCTCAGTTCTATTGTTAGTCGTTCTGCAAGCTGTTTAAATCTTAATCTTTCTCCGGAGGGCGCCTACGAAATTGCGCGCCGTTCTCGAGGCACGCCGCGTATTGCAAACCGCTTACTCCGCCGTGTACGAGATTTTGCTGATGTACGTAACAACAGCATCATTTCATCAGATATTGCAAAGCAAGCCCTAGAAATGCTCGATGTCGATAAAGAAGGCTTTGATTTTATGGATAGAAAACTGCTTTCAGCCGTTATTGAACGCTTTGATGGTGGGCCGGTCGGTTTAGACAATCTGGCAGCGGCAATCGGTGAAGAACGCGATACCATTGAAGATGTGCTAGAGCCCTATTTAATCCAACAGGGTTTTTTGCAGCGTACTCCACGGGGAAGAATTGCAACTAACCGTACTTATGCTCATTTTGGTTTAACACGAGTTGAATAATGCAATGAAAAAAGAAGAAATACAAAAGCTACAAGATCTTTATAATCAATGGGTTAAGCTGGTACCCGAATTAGAAAAAAGCATAGCGCAATGGCAACAAGCAGAAAGGCTCCTGAAACCACTGTCAGCCTTTTATGCCAGCCCTGCTTGGCGAGAGCTACATGAACATTTTGATGAAATACTCGATACGCAAGGGAATTACAGCATTTTATCAGAAGATGCGTTATGGAATGCCTTAAGTGATCATAAAGCACTCTATGATGAATTAGATGAAATATTGCAAACTAGCTTTTCAAAATACCCAGAATAACCTTCCGCGAAGGCATGTTGATGTTCCTAGAGCATTAGCTTAGGCAAATTTTGTAAAATATTATGAGAAAACAACCGCTTAGCTGCCATAATAAACGGCGGTTAAGCCTTGTTTTCTTGATGATTCCTGTTACTATTTTGTCATTTTTTTAATAAAGGAAGCAACACAATGGAAAACCAATCTGACACGTTTAGCCAAAATATAATAGAATCCAAAGAAAACGACTCTGAAGCGGGGATTAATTTTAATCCCTCACAGGTAAAATACATTTCCCATTCCACCCACAATGAACCAGCCGTGGTTGAAGCGGTTACACCAGAACCTATCGAAGCAGAAGAGATCATACATGTAGAAGGGGCAGAATCGGAGAGCTCTACCTTTACTTGGCTAGCAGGCACCTTAGTCGCCGCAGGAGGAACAGCATTTGCGGTCAGTACTGCTCAAAGTAGTAAACCCTCCTCCTCGCCTAAAGAGAATAGCGTAAAACCAAATAATTCAGAAACTGTAAAGTCTGCTACCGAACCTACTCCTTCTTCCTCTCCCAATAATCCTCCCGATACTCAGGATACCCTCCCCCCCCAAAACGAGCACAGCTCCAATAAACCTGCTCAACCCGATGGGCAGAGAGAACCTGAAGTACCAAACGAAGTAATGCAGCCTAGCATCATTACCACAAAAATTTATTATCCTAATGGTGATGTTTTAACGCATAAGGGAGAAACGGCGCTGGATCTAGCTAATATTCAATATAAAACCTATAACGCACAAGAATTAGATTCTGCCAATAACGAACAAATTATCTATATTGATAAATCCCATCCAGCCTTTGCCGGTTTACTCGCTGGCGCTGAAGCCTATATTAAGGATTTATCCGATGAGCAAGTTCAGCAGGCAATTGCAGACGCTTATCAAATTGATAGCGATGGTGATGGTATCATCGATCTACTTGATCGCTCTCCTAGCATGTGGAATGTCTCTGATCGTGATTTACGCATTTTTTCAACCTTGGCGTATGAATCTAAAAACTCACTCACTGCGGCTTTTAATCAAAATGACACCACATTGATCAAAAAAGAATTAGCTGACGGCTCAATTAAAGTAGGCGATACTGATGTGGCAAACGTTGATTTAGATTTATTAACTCAGCATTGGACACTGTTAAACTTTGGCTCACCGGGTTCTGGCTTACAATATGCCGTATTCGGCAATGGTGCAAAACCAGACGGCAGCTACCAAAATATTATTGTAGCGTTCCGCGGCACAAGCGCATTAAACGATTTAACTGCGGATATAAAAATTTATAACGGCAATGTTCCGACCCAAGCTACATATTTAGATCAACTTGCCGATAGCCTTGCACAGTACCGTGCAGAGAATATTTATGCGACAGGTCATTCTTTAGGTGGTTATTTAGCACAATATTTTTCCACTAAATCGGTGGTAAACAGTCAAGCATTACAAGATAGTTTCAAGCATAGTGCCCTGTTTAATCCTGTCCCTTTACCGAATGAAAAAGCCACGATAGAACTACGCCAATTAAGCGATGATTGGTCAAGAACTGGGGTTGATGGTGAACGCTATAACATTACTAGCTCTTATATTATTAAAGGTGAAATGGTCTATGATGGCGCAGCTGATCTTGCTGCTAAAATCTCTAACACTGGGCTATTTGCAACAATTGGTAGCTTAATCGCGGGCTTATTTACCGGCGGTTTGGCTTGGGTTACCGCCGCGGGCTTGATAGGAGGACTAACCGCCGCAAATAAAGATGCTTTAAGCGCATTAGCAAAAGGCTTAGGTGGTTATGAAAACAGTGAAGTAATTGATTTAAATGACGCAAATTCAGATCCGATGACAAGACACAAAATGGTACGCTTTTATGATCAGCACGGAGAACTTAAAGCTGCATTTACACAAGGTTATCGTATGGATAATCACTATTTACATGATGATAGCGATACCGATGGTTTAAGCGATTACCAAGAAGCACGAATCGGCACTGATATCCATTTAAAAGATACCGATGGCGACGGCATTGCTGATGCAATTGAAATTAAAGTGAATGCCAATGCCCTAAATAGCGCCGAAACACCTTGGGCAGTAGATTCAGGCGAAACGCACTTCGACACTACCCCAATGTTAGTCACGGCAGAAGTCATTGAAGCAGATGTTAGTACGATCAAAGGGCTGGTATTCACCCCAAGCCAACAAGCTGATGGTGTACTTTATACGGTATCAGAAGTTATTGAATCTCTTCCAAGCATTTTAATCGATGAAGATATTACACATGAGAATAATCTTGCTTGGATTAATGCCACCGAGCATAATGATCTTATTGAGGTCGGCAGTGGCTCTGTCTTAATTAATACTCTTGCTGGCAACGATAGTATCCAGTTTAACTCTCTAAATAATGGCGCGATTGCTTATCTAAACGACTTTGATCCTAGCCAAGATAAGCTACTCTTTGCACAAGATATTTTTGCTGACAGTAGCCAGTTCCAATACGATCAAAATTCTGGGAAATTAAGCTATAGCAATATACACTTTGCGACCTTTGAACAAGGATTGGCGTTAGACATACAACAATTTGAATTAATCTAATTTGCAAATTATTGCCCACAATGCACCGCTTGCATACAAGCGGTGCATTTTTTTCTGGAAATTACAAAATATGTTGTTGATACCAACTGGCAAGTAACACACCTGCATTTACTGCCACATTTAACCCGCTATGCAATGGGTTGGCAAAAGAGAGCTGCACATTTGTATCTTCACTATATTCAATATCATTTGATACATGCTCAGCCAACACAAACACAGCTTTAGCCGCTAATGTTGTTTTTGCCAATGCTGTTGCCTGTTTTTGTTGAGTTAAATGTACAACCTGATAGCCTGCATTACGTAACTGTGTTAAGGCAATTTGCTTATGCTTGGTTTCTAGTGCATGTACAAACTCTAACCCGCCTTCCGCAACACGTGCCGCTGCACTAGAATTCAGCAGATCATTATTTTCAACCACGATACCTTTCACACCATAAAACGCACAGGTACGAATAATACCGCCAATATTTTGAGCATTATTCACACCATCTAGTAACACAAGGCAATCACGCTGACGAGGAATTTGTAAATAACCCTCTAATGAAAATGGTGTGGCCTTTTTCACTAATAAGCAGATGCCACCATGATGCTCGGTTCCCGTTACTCTTGCCATCTCTTCATTATCAACAACATGATAAGCTTTTTTTTGTTCGGCGAGATAGCTCAACAGTGCTCCAGATTTTTTCGCCATCTCCACCGTTGCCCATAGACGAACAATGGCTTCTGGGCGCTGTTGGAACAGCATCAAACATGCGTTTTCACCAAATACTTTCATCTCAGTTGCACGATTATTACGGATTTTTTCTGGCGCTCGTGGTGAAAGAGGGCCTGTTTTTTTCTCCTTAGCTTGCCCACCTTTTACCGAGATTTGAACCGTGCCATTCCTGCCTACTTTTTGCGCTTGTGCCGGATAAATAGTCGTGGCTTTTTCACGTTTTTCTGGCATTCGCGCAGTTTGTGGGCGTGCTTCAGATTTAAATTTCGGGGTGCGTTTTTCTTCTAGCGTTTTAAAACGGGGGGTATTATTTGAGTTAAATTTATTCATAATTGGATCTTTGTGGAAGGTTAAAGTATCAAACGTAAGTGCCTTTTTTACAAAGCTGCTTGATGCTAGCTGGCTTGGGAGTATAGCAGAAAGAGGGCATTTACTGATAGCTGCTTTTGTAAATTTCTCTGCAAATTTCACTGCTTGTTATTCCCTTATTCTTAAACTTTCTCTATAATTCAGCCCTTTATATCGTTCTTTAAAATCTGGTGGAAATATGAATCCAATGTTAAATATCGCTATTCGTGCAGCACGAAAAGCAGGCAATATTATTGCCAAAGGTTATGAACAAGCCCCGCAAGAAACACAAGTTGTTCAAAAAGGTAAAAATGATTATGTGACTGCGGTTGATAAGGCTGCAGAAGAAGCAATTATTGAAGTGATCCGCAAATCTTATCCTGATCACTCAATCATTGCGGAAGAATCGGGCTTAAATGCTGGTGATAATACTGATGTACAATGGATTATCGATCCACTAGATGGTACAACTAACTTTGTAAAACGCCTGCCTCATTTCTGTGTCTCTATTGCTGTACGTGTGAATGGGCGTACAGAAGTAGGTGTTGTCTATGATCCTATCCGTAACGAGCTCTTTACCGCAGTACGTGGAGAAGGGGCTAAACTCAATGAATTCCGTCTGCGTATTGACACTGAACGCCGTGATTTAAATGGCGCAATTCTAGCAACTGGTTTTCCTTTTAAAGCAACACAATACCGTGCTACGCATTTAAATATGGTTGAGGCACTAATGAATAATGGTGTTGCGGATTTCCGCCGTACTGGCTCTGCTGCCTTAGATTTAGCTTATGTGGCAAGTAATCGTGTCGATGGCTATTTTGAAATTGGCATCAAGCCTTGGGATTGTGCCGCAGGCGATCTCATTGCGCGTGAAGCAGGTGCGCTAGTGACCAATTTTGTTGGTGGCACTGACTATTTAACTTCAGGTAACTTAGTAGCTGGTAGCGGCAGAGTTGTAAAAGAAGTCTTAACCAGCATTCAGCCCGTGCTGACAGAAGATCTAAAATAATTCAACATTGATAATGGGCAACATGCCTATTATCAATTGTCCATTTTCAATTAAAGATAAACCTATGCAAAATACCTACCCAATTCTCAGCCAAATTAATTCGCCAGAAGAGTTGCGTTTACTCAGTAAGGATAAACTTAAACCGCTGTGTGATGAATTACGATCTTACTTGCTTGAATCGGTCAGCCAAACAAGTGGGCATTTAGCTTCAGGGCTAGGTGTAGTGGAATTAACTGTTGCCTTGCATTACGTTTATCAAACACCATTTGATCAGCTCATTTGGGACGTTGGGCACCAAGCCTATCCGCATAAAATTTTAACTGGTCGCCGTGAACAAATGCATACCATTCGCCAAAAAAATGGTTTGCACCCTTTCCCATGGCGTGAAGAAAGCCCTTTTGATGTGCTGAGCGTTGGGCATTCCTCCACGTCAATTAGCGCAGGGCTCGGTATTGCTGTTGGTGCAGAAAAAGAAAATGCAGGGCGTAAAACAGTTTGCGTGATTGGCGATGGTGCTATTACCGCGGGTATGGCATTTGAAGCAATCAACCATGCTGGCTCTTTGCATACCGATATGTTAGTCATTTTAAACGACAATGAAATGTCTATTTCGGAAAATGTTGGCGCACTGAATAATCAGCTTTCTCGCTTATTTACAAGCTCTTTATATAACAATTTAAAAGAAAGTGGCAAAAAACTTCTTTCTGGCTTACCCCCGATCAAAGAGTTTGTCTCGCGTACAGAAGAGCAAGTAAAAGGCTTTGTCTCACCAAGCGCCACAATGTTTGAAACTTTGGGCTTTAACTATATTGGGCCAATTGATGGGCATGATTTAGATGAGCTTGTACATACACTCACCAAAATGCGTAACATGCCAGGCCCACAATTTTTGCATATCAAAACTAAAAAAGGCAAAGGTTATCAGCCTGCAGAGCAAGATCCAATTGGTTTCCACGGCGTGCCTAAGTTTGATCATACTAGCGGTAAACTACCACAATCTAAATCGGCACCAACATACTCAAATATTTTTGGTGATTGGCTGTGTGAAGTAGCATTACATGATGAAAAACTAATTGGTATAACACCAGCCATGCGCGAAGGCTCAGGTATGGTAGAGTTTTCTAAGCGTTTTCCACAGCAATACTTTGATGTAGCCATTGCTGAACAGCATGCGGTTACCTTTGCGGCAGGCTTAGCTATCGCAGGTTATAAACCTGTGGTCGCCATCTATTCAAGTTTCTTACAACGCGCTTATGATCAACTTATTCACGATGTTGCGATTCAAAATCTGCCTGTGATTTTTGCTATTGACCGCGCCGGCATTGTCGGTGCTGATGGACAAACTCACCAAGGCGCATTTGATCTCAGCTTTATGCGCTGTATTCCTAACATGACGATTATGGCACCTAGCGATGAAAATGAAATGCGTCAAATGCTCTATACCGCATATCAAATGAACACCCCTGTTGCAGTACGTTACCCTCGAGGCAATGCTAAAGGCGTAACATTAGAACCTATGCAGTCACTTGCTATCGGTAAAGGGAGAATCGTCCACCAAGGTCAAAAAGTGGCTGTATTGAATTTTGGAGCGCTCTTAGAGAATGCTCAAAGCGTTGCAGAACAATACAATTATACATTGGTGGATATGCGCTTTGTTAAGCCGCTTGATGAAAGCCTTATCTCTGAGCTTGCTGCAAGCCATGAGCTGTTAGTTACGTTGGAAGAAAATGCAATTCAAGGTGGGGCAGGCTCTGCAGTAAATGAATATTTGCAAAAAATTGGTAAAATTAAACCGCTTGTTATGCTGGGTATTCCTGACTATTTTATTCCACAGGCGACCCAAGCAGAAAGTTATGCTGATTTAGGATTAGATGCCGCAGGCATTGCTCAAAAAATTCAAACAGCACTAGAAGCAGTCAATAATGCAAATTAAATGACATGATCTTTAAAACAAATACTCAAGAAAGTGCGATGAAATACTATTCTTTCTCCATTCATTTTCCGACTTTTAAATAGCAATAAAGCCCTTGTAATTTACATTACAAGGGCTTTGTATTTCTAGGTTAATTAACCCATACCATATTTTTTCAATTTTTTGCGTAATGTACCGCGGTTAATACCAAGCATTGCTGCTGCACGGGTTTGGTTACCACGAGTATATTGCATTACCATATCCAACATTGGATGCTCAATTTCACAAAGCACCAACTCATATAACTCAGTTGGATCTTCACCACTTAATTGGGCTAAATAGTTTTTTAATGCTTGTTTTACATTATCACGCAGAGGCTTATTTACTTGTTGAGCCTGTGCGTTCAACATTGATACTGTCAATGGGTTTTGTGTAGGTTGTTGTTCTAACATTGTTTTCTATCCAACTTAAGATTTTATAAAATCTTCCAATGCATTTAGCTGTTCTTTCGTCGAGTCTAAGGCATTAAAAGTACGTTTAAAATTTGAGTTCGGTTTAAGTTGTTCCGTATACCAACCAACGTGCTTACGCGCGATTCTAAATCCCTTCTCTTCACCATAAAACAGATGAAGATCTTGAATATGTTTTATCATCAGCTGGCATTTTTCTGCAAATGAGAAAGGAACATACTCTCCTTGTGCAAAATAGTCTGCTATTTCTGAAAATAGCCAAGGACGACCATAGCTACCCCGCCCAATCATTACTGCATCTGCACCTGTATAATCTAATACAAAGCGCGCTTTTTCTGGGCTGTCGATATCGCCATTAGCAATAATCGGGATAGATACGGCTTGCTTAACCATGCGAATACTTTCATATTCAGCTTCACCATTAAACAAGCACGCTTTTGTCCGTCCATGAATAGTGAGCGCTTTTACCCCTGCTTGCTCTGCAATTTTTGCAATTTCTAAGCAATTTCGATGCGCTTGATCCCAACCTGTTCGGATTTTTAATGTGACAGGCACATCAACGGCATCTACAACAGCTTCTAAAATCTGTCTAACTAATTCAGGTTCACGCAAAAGGGCAGAGCCTGCCATTTTTTTGTTTACCTTTTTTGCTGGGCAGCCCATATTGATATCAATAATGTCTGCGCCATAGCCCACATTTACTTTAGCTGCCTGTGCCATTTCAGCTGGATCCGAACCGGCAATCTGTACAGCATTAATACCAATTTCATCGTGGTGCGCTAAGCGTAAGCGCGATTTTTCGGTATGCCATACATCAGGATTAGTGGACATCATTTCAGAAAAAGTTAAACCTGCGCCAAGCTGACTACACAGCCGCCGAAATGGCTGATCAGTAATGCCTGCCATTGGCGCAAGGCAAATACGGTTTTTTATTTCATACTGCCCGATACGCATACAGCTCCATTGGCGATTTTTAATACAAATTTAACTCATCGAAGTCCCAAATAAAAAGTACGGCTAAAAACCGTACTTCTTCACTATTCCGCCTCATCAGAAAGCGCGAAAATGATTATTCTGCGTTCTGAATCAAGGGCGCGTATAATACGCATTTTTTCACTGTTTGAAAAGTCTATTTTTCAAGCAATTTCTATTTTTTGTAAAAATTTTCTCAAATTAGACCGCTTGTTAGCTTATAAATGCGTCTCTCGGCTTTTATACCATAATTTGCTTAGTACATTTTCAACGCTACTCTCGACCTGTTCACCAACTCGCTGAGCAAGCTTTTTCTTGCGTTGATATTTAATTTCAATAACATCATACGTTGCTATCGCATTGAGAATAAAATCATCGCTCGTATTGATTTCATCAACTAAATTTAGTGCCAAGGCTTGTTGTCCAAACCAATGTTCACCTGTTGCAATTTTTTCAATCTCAAGTTGTGGCCGATGTTCAATAACAAACGTCTTAAACAGAGCGTGAGTCTCTTCCAATTCTTGTTGAAACTTCTGTTTACCTTTCTCTGTATTTTCGCCAACCAAGGTCACCGTGCGTTTATATTCCCCTGCAGTCATCACATCAACATCAATATCATGTTTTTTCAGCAAACGATGAATATTCGGCACTTGGGCGACAACCCCAACAGACCCAATAATTGCAAATGGTGCAGCTACAATTTTATCTGCAACACATGCCATCATGTAGCCGCCACTGGCAGCCACTTTATCTACAGCAATAGTCAAAGGAATTTGTTTTTTCTTCAAACGCTGTAATTGTGATGCCGCTAAGCCATAACCATGCACCACGCCACCAGGGCTTTCTAATTTGAGTAATACACTGTCTTTGGCTGGATTTGCCACACTAAGCACCGCATCAATCTCTTTACGTAAGCTTGCAACATTGCTGGCATGTAGATCCCCATGAAAATTAAGTACAAACAGACGCGATTTTGTATCTTCTGCCAGCTCTAGCCCCTCTTTTAAGCGTTTTTTCTCGGCCTTAGCTTTTTCTTTAGCCGCTTTTTTCTCCAATTTTTCTTGGTGTTTTAATTCAGCTTCACTTAAAAAACTGTGTTTTAACGCTTTTTCTTGCTCAGCAAATTTTTCCGTCAAATTTGTTAATGTAATGGTGCCGTTTTCAGGCTGTTTGCGAGCGTCTAAAATCATCATAACAACAACGGCAATCACACCAAACACCGTTAATAACTCAAGCAAAAAAATGCCATAATTAAGCAAAATTTCTTTCCACATTTACGTGCTCCTTTAATCAATATCCCATTTCAATTGGCAATTCAGCCCGAACCCAACCCTCAAAGCCACCTTTTACGCTATAGACTTGCTCATACCCTTGCTCAATTAAAAATTGAGCAGTTCCACGACTACTTACACCATGATAACAAAGCACAATCACTGGTTCTTCATAATCGTATTCATCCATAAAGGCACCATAGCTATGATTAGTTAGATGAAAAGCACCTTGAGGTCGGCTATGACTAAATCGAATTGCATCACGAATATCGGCAAGCACCGTATTATCACGTTGCATCATTTCCCATGCCTGCTGAGGTGTAATTTCAATAAATGTTTCTTCCATAAATAATTTCTTTTAACGATTTCTTAACTCTAAGGTGGCGAAATATAGCATTTCAAACAGAATTGTAAACACTCGTTTCCATTAAGAATGGTTGAAATTTTTACACATCCCTATATAATGCGAACAATTTTCAAATGCGCACATGGGCGTGCTGAAACACCAAACTACGGTGCTTTCAACACGTCCATGATTTGCTTTTCTATTTTTCAATAAGGAACAATTTATGGATCAACTCTTTCAATTTTTACAAAGCTACATTGACTATATTATTCTTGGATTACTCGCCATCATGAGCATTATTTTGTTTGCCAAAGTGATCGAACGCGTGCTGTTTTATAAAAAAGTGGACGCTAAACAATATCAAACATTAGAAGAGCTTGAAATTGATTTGACCCATAACTTAACCACAATCTCAACCATTGGTTCTAATGCGCCTTATATTGGCTTACTCGGTACTGTTATCGGTATTCTTTTAACCTTCTACGAATTAGGACACGCGGGCGGAGATATTGATGCTGCATCAATTATGGTGCACTTATCTCTTGCCTTAAAAGCAACAGCTGTGGGTATTTTAGTCGCTATTCCAGCTATGATGTTCTATAACGGTTTCGGTCGTAAAGTGGAAGAAAACAAACTGAAATGGCAAGCAAATAAAGCTCGTCAATAATGGAGTTTGCCATGAAAAAGTTTGATGAAATCAATATTATCCCTTTTATCGATATTATGCTGGTGCTACTAGCCATTGTACTGATTACGGCTTCCTTTATTTCACAAGGAAAAATCCAAGTCAATGTACCAAAGGCTAGCACCACCCAAGCAATAAAATCCGATGATATGGCTAAATTACTCACCATTACGGCAGATAATGAGTTTTTTTATAATGATAAACCTATTACAAAAGAGTTATTAGCATCAGAAATTGCCACTTGGGATAAAAGTCTCAAAGTGACATTAAAAGTAGATTCTGCTGTTGCTTTTGAAAAATTTGTTGAAATCACAGATCTACTTTCTAGTCATGAAATCAAAAATGTTGCTATCGTAACCCAGAAAGAGAGTGCGAAATAAGCCATGCCAAATAAATCTAACTCCCGAATTGGTTTGCTCGGCTCGTTAGCTATCCACAGCTTAATTTTTGGAGGAGTATGGGCAGCCGTACAACACACAAAACCGATGTTACAAGAAGAGGTTACAAGTATTTCAATTGAGCTTATTGCCTCAAGATTGGAACAAGAGCAAGTTGCTGTCGCACCAGAATCAGATAATGTTGTTCCTGAACCTACTCCTGAACCAGAAAAGGTCGTTGAGCCAGAGCCTGAGCCGGTGGAAGAGCCTGAGGCTATCCCTGTAGTTAAACCTGAGTCAAAACCAAAAGAAAAACCGAAAGAGAAGCCAAAGCCAAAAGAAAAACCGAAGGAAAAACCTAAAACTGAGCCTAAGAAGGTAGTAAAAGCGCTCGAAACAGGTAAAGAAGCCAAACAGGGTGTGGTCGCTAAAGCAATACCAAATGCATTTCAAGGTAAGAAAAACCAAGCAGGCATTCAGGATGGCGCTGAACTTGGTAATAACACTAAAGTAAACCAAGCAGGCTTGCCAAATGGCAATACGACTCAACCGGGGCAATATAAAATTGCCAATGGCAATGAACATAGTACTTATCGAGCACTATTGCTAAGATCCTTGCAACAACGTGCGAATAGTAGTTACCCTGTGCGCGAAAAAATGATGCGTAAAATGGGAGTAGTTGTTCTCAATTTCTCACTGTCTGCCAATGGGCAAATTAGCAATGTTCAGGTAACAAAATCTTCAGGGAATCAAAACTTAGATAATGCCGCTGTAAAAGCTGCCCAAAATACCAAACCGCCCGCACCGCCGGCGGGGTTCCCTAATGCGATTTCTGTCCCTGTCAGATTTACCATTCAATAATTATAAACCCTTAGCAACATACCATTGCTAAGGGTTTATTTCTTTTCAAGCTATCCAAACGCGCTTGTCTAATAGATCGTGACTACCTTTTTAATCCCACACTGTTTGCTGAAAAGGGCAAGATTATTAACCTGTTCAACACTTGGTACAAAAGGCTTAAGTCCATTTTCATCGCGCACTCCTTTTGTATGCACCCGAATTATTTTCAATAATACATCTGGATAAGGTTTTAGCAAAACAGCGACTTTTTCAATTAGCTGATAAGCATCATAAAACTGATTAAGATAAACTAAACGCACCTCTTCAATCTTTCCAAGCGGTAACAATTTAGATAAATTTTGCAAATTGCGTGCCAGATTTTCTGGTTTCATATGATTTTTCACCGGTATCATCTGACTTGGTACTTTACCTGCTTGGTTTTTTCGATCAAAACAAAGCGCTTGCAATCCTTCTCCATCGCCTTTTAAATCAAATAAAAACTTATCCGTCACTTCAATCAATGGTGCAATCATCTCATATTCAAAAAAGCCACTACTATCTAGATAACAAGTTAAACCCTGTTGATGAAGTGTTTTAAATAACGGAATTAGCTTTTTATAGTGAATCGTGGGCTCACCACCGGAAATTGTCACTCCTCGAATAAAAGGTACAGATTCCATTATCTGTTCATACAGATATTGTAAACTCACTAATTTTGCGGCATCGGTATAGCGAGGGATCGTTTCCGGATTATGGCAATACAAACAATTCAGCTTGCAACCTTGTAAAAAAATACTGGTGCGATTCCCTCGCCCTTCTACATTGGAAAAAGGAATAATCCGATGCAGTGGCACAAAAATCTCTGAAAGCGCCATAGTAAACTTATACCGCATTCACATTATCATGATCACGCAGTTGGCGATCGAATACGTTGGCACAATCATCTGTTCCAGAGCCATACCACGTCGTGTCACGCAATACTGCTTCGCCATTCCGATAGCGTTCAACTTCACTTTTTTTCACTAAATAGCCCGTTACCCTAATCAGATCGGTATTTTTTAGGTATGTTGTAATATAGCGATATCCCTGTGTAAAAGCCCCATCAATAATATCAACGACAGCATCTAGGTGCTCTGTATAGGTTTGGTCGAAAGCAAATAAATCTCCCGTTCCAGCAGGAAAATATTTATGAAACGGTGCAGATTGTTTTAAATGTGCTAACAAGGTTGGCTCTTCTCCCACTCGAATACGATGGGCGGGTGTATTCAGCTTGTCTTCTGGATGATTATTAGCGCCAACTTGCGCATGCAATAAATATTGATTGTTCGTTCGCTCAACATATAGCCCTATATGCGCATTATTTACTTTTGCTAATTGATCCATAATCAAGGTCGCAATTTCATCCCCTCGCTGACTTTGTCCAAAGGTTTCATTCAGTCCTTCTTGCTTAAGAAGATGATTAACTGCATCGGCAAGCCCAACAATAGCCAGCATACTAGTAAAGTTTTTTCGCTGGATAAAGCCTTCTTTCACAAGAAAACTACTCTCAAAGAAATGGCTTTCTTCCACTAAAAACTTATGTCGCTTATCCATAGTAGAAAGCGCAAATTTAGCCACTTTTGGTAGCAGTTCATTTACCATTTCATCAACAGTGGTGCAAGCCCGCCCTATCGTACCTAATCGCAACCGAGTTAATGTATAAGCGCCACCGCATTCAGGTAATGCATTATAACAGCTTGCAATACCATACTCTTCGCCTAAATCTTGAATGTAGTAAGCATCATTTGCAAAGGATGGCTTGGAAACCAATAAACAAGCTTTCGCCGCGAGTTCTGCAAATTCCCGTGACGTTTTGGTTTTGTCATAACGAATAGTCATATTCGGTGTTGTATTCTCAAGCTCTATCACGGCTTTTAAAATTAAACGACCGGCTTTGGTGTCGTAAGGTCCGATATTGGCGTGGCAGAAGGAATCAGAAATAGTTTTATCAATATGATTTAAGAAGCGCTTGATTTTAATATAATCTTGCTCTTCATCGGTAATAAAAGGCTCAAGTAATTGATCTAAACGTCCGATATAAACAGGGAAAGTAGTGATAGAAGGTACGTGTGAGTAGATTATTAATAAGCCATCTAAGGCTTCGTCTAGGTCAGTAGGTGGTGGTAAATCTAAGAATTGGCAACCTTTTTGCATATACACATTATAATCAGGCAAAATATAACGTGGTCGGTAAATGGCATAACCTTCATTAAGATCACAAATCATCTGATTTTCAATATAGTGCCACTCTTCTTCTGTATAGCCTAATAATTCAATTGGATGAAATAGTCGTTCTGCAATATTACCAATGCTCATCAATTTCTGTTGATAAGTCAAATTTTTCGCTTTTACAACATCAAGAATATCTTGTAATACCGCTTGCATAGTATTCTCCTTAGTTTATGATTTTCAGAAAAGAAGAATTGTAGCCAAGCTGTTAGGAAATTAATGTGAATTAGATCACATTTTCTATTTACAATCTTTTGATTTTTAACTCATGCTAACAAGCGGTCTATTTCATCAAAAAATTTGCAAAAATAAAGAGCAAACAGCTAGCTGTTTGCTCTCACTTCTTATGCTTCGCTAGTCAATTACTGCGCACGAATAACTACACGGCGGTTCGGTTTTAAGCAATCTTTTAATGCTTGACCAGTTTCGCCTTTACATGCTTTAACTTGGTTAGCTTTACCTTTACCAATCGCTTTAATATTTGCTTTCACGCCTTGCGCTTGTAAATACGCTTTTGCCGTGTTTGCACGCTCTTGAGAAAGTTTCAAGTTATATTGTGCAGAACCTAAACGGTCGGTATAACCTGTAATTGATACATTTTTTGCACCATTTGCTTTAATTTCTTTAGCAACATTATTTAATACAGATTTGCCTTTTGCAGTGAGATTTGATTTATCAAAATCAAATAAGAAATCACCACTTAAGACAAATTCTTTTGCTTTAGCCGGCGCAGGTGCTGCTGGTGCAACTGCTGGCGCAGGAGCAACGGCCGGAGCTGGAGCATCATAATTAATACTTTTTGCGGTAAAACAACCAGCTAAAAGTAAAGTTGCCACTGAAACAGTACTTAATTTAAAGATGTTTTTCATCATGTTAAAAATCCTTCAAAAATAAACTCAGAAGATAAATGTTTTCTTGCAAAAACATGTTAATCCTAAGAGTTTTTTGTTCAAAAAACAATAAGACATAGCCTAATTCTAGTAAAAGGCGACAAGTATGTCGCTTGTCGCCTTAACTTATTAGACTATAAGTGAGAGTCTTAAATTACCATTGGTAACCTACACCCACACCACCAGATAAGTGTCCTTGACTATTTGCAGTACCAGTCATTTTCAGGATTAACTTACCATTGTCACTCGCTCGTGAGTAACCCACGGCAACTGCCGATTCACCACCGTAAGTACCAGCAGAAGCTGCTACCATGGATTTACCTGGGATATAAACCTGTGGTAACGCCATACCTGCCGCAGCATTTGCACCAACACCACGAACACGTTTATCCACTTTGTTAATGTGGTTATGGATATTACCCACAGCACCACGTAATTGCCCTACATTCACTGCATCTGTATCTGCAATGCCTGGTGCAACGTTTGTGATACGTGCTTCCGCTCCACGAGCGCCGACGCTTAATTCTTTCACGCCGTCTTTCGCGGTTGAGCTTCCAAGGGTTACACCTTCTTTACCGCCCACTTGAACTGTGTTGAACGTTGGGGTCATTGAGGTGGCAACTGTGATGTCTGCGCCACTGCGGGTAATTTCTATATTATTACCTGCATTGATATTGACTGTGTTACCTGCCTTCACTTTGGTTGCCGCTTGGCTATCTACGCGTTTTTCATTAACGACGTTGATGACCGTGCCCCCTGCGGCTTTAGAATCAACATTCCAAGCTGCATTGTTCACCGTGGTAGCAAGAGTCGTTGCATTCACGTAGTGGCTACCGCCGTTTTCCGAACTTGGCACGTTAATTGAGCCATCTTCGTTGACTTTTGGTGCTTCTGCGTTGTTTACATTGAAGCTCACTTCAACTCCGCCGTTCGCGTTCTTCGCCACGTTTGCCGTTGTGCCTGAGCCATTGACAAACTTAACGATATCGCCTGGTTTCACTAACTCATTGCTGCCATCTGTTAAGGCGATGTTCCAGCCTGAGTTGTTAATCGCATCGGCAACGTTTTTCACTGTCGCAACGGTACCATTTGTACTGTTGCTGGTGACTTTACCTGCTTCATTGCCAAGCTCACCGGCTTTTACGCTGAAGCTGACATTCACGCCATCCACATTAGCTTTCACGCTAGCGCTATCGTTGAAGCTGACGGTTTGGCTGCCTACGGTTGTTGCGTTTGCATTGTCATTGTTACCGGTCAGTTTCCATTGAACGCCTGCAATCGTGCTGTTCAATTGGCTGACATTCACTGCGTCTGTTGCATTCGTTCCTGCTGCAACATTGGTGATTTTGTTGCCGCCATTATCTAAACCTTTATCGGTTAGGATTACGGTACTATTTTCACCTTTCACTGTGATGCCATTGTTCATGATTGAAGTATGAACGGTGTCATTGCCCACGGTGACGCTTGTGTTCGCTTTTAAGGTATCTACCTTGATGTCTTTCGCTAAATTGAAGGTGACGTTATTCGCGTCTTTGCTAATCTCGATATTGCCGTCACTATTACGCAAATCAACATTCGCACCCGGTGCCACATTGCCTGCGTCTTCTCCCTCATTTACCGATAAGTTCCAGCCGGCTTCTGCGATTTGTTTCACTGCATAGAGCTGGCTGCCGTTGATGGCGTCTTTGCTCTCTGCGCTGATTGTGCCGTTGCTAACATTCGTCACTTTCTTATCACCGGCATCTACACCATTTTCGGTAATACTTGGACCATCTTTAATGGTTAAACCACTATTATCAATCGTTGTATTACCAATAGTGACTGAGCCGTTTGATGTTAGGTTCAGGTTATTGCTCAAGCCAAAGGTGATATTGCCATCCTCTTGGGTGATAACAAGATTGTTATTTGCCGTTCTCAAGTCTACGCTTGCGTTCGGTTTCACATTAAAGGACTTGTCACCGTGATTTGTCGTCATAAACCAGCCCGCATTTGCTGTGGCATTGACTTTCTCTAGCTGATCAACATTCACTGCATCTGTGCCGTTTACACCCGGTGCAACATTGCTGATTGTCGCGTTGTTGATATTCACGGTGTTGTTGCCATTGCTATCACTTAGCGTAATCGTGGTCTTGCCATTGCTGCTGGTGATATTGTTGATGTCTCGCAGGTCGCTTGCCATCTTGATCACTAACTGACCGTTTTCATTATCCACACGTAAGTTTTTATCTGTCACATTCGCAGTTTCTGCTGTACGACCGATAATCTCTAACGTTTCACCCAGTTTCTTCGCAATCACTTCACCTGTGTCGCCTTTGAATTTCAAGCCGTCATCTAAGGTAGCAATTTCATGCGTTGTGCCGTTGGCATCGGTATAAACCACACGGGTTAGCGTTTCGCCGTCTTTTCCGTTGATACCTGGGGTGCCTTCAATCACTGTGACTGAAGCGTTCGCACCTGGTTTGCCATCGACTCCATCACGACCGTTAATGCCAATTGTGCCGTTGCCATAGATGGTTACGCCATCTGCGCCATCTTTACCGGCTACGCCCATTTGACCATCTTTACCATCTTTTCCACCAATGGTTAAGGTGCTGTTTAAGTCAAAGGTGATGTTACCGTTGTCTTGGCTAATCACAATGTTGCCATCTGCATTACGTAAATCCACTGTTGCATTTGGTTTCACATTGTAAGTCGCGTTACCTTCGTTTGTGGTAATCGTCCAGCCCGCATTTGCTGTGGCATTAACTTTCTCTAGCTGATCAACATTCACTGCATCTGTGCCGTTTACACCCGGTGCAACATTGCTGATTGTCGCGTTGTTGATATTCACGGTGTTGTTGTTATTGGCATCACCTAAGGTGATGGTTGTGCCGTTATTGTTGCTAATTGAGTTAATTTCTTGTAACTCTTTCGCCATTTTCAGCACTAACTTACCTTCTTCATTATCAACACGTAAGTTTTTATCTGTCACATTCGCATTCACGTCTGTGCGGCCGATAATCTCTAATGTTTCGCCCAGTTTCTTCGCAATCACTTCACCTGTGTCGCCTTTGAATTTCAAGCCGTCATCTAAGGTGGCAATTTCATGCGTTGTGCCGTTGGCATCGGTATAAACCACACGGGTTAGCGTTTCGCCGTCTTTGCCGTTGATACCTGGGGTGCCTTCAATCACTGTTACTGAAGCGTTCGCACCTGGTTTGCCATCGACTCCATCACGACCGTTAATGCCAATCGTGCCGTTGCCATAGATGGTTACGCCATCTGCGCCATCTTTACCGGCTACGCCCATTTGACCATCTTTACCATCTTTTCCACCAATGGTTAAGGTGCTGTTTAAGTCAAAGGTGATGTTGCCGTTGTCTTGGCTAATCACAATGTTGCCATCTGCATTACGTAAATCCACTGTTGCATTTGGTTTCACATTGTAAGTCGCGTTACCTTCGTTTGTGGTAATCGTCCAGCCTGCATTTGCTGTGGCATTGACTTTCTCTAGCTGATCAACATTCACTGCATCTGTGCCATTTACACCCGGTGCAACATTGCTGATTGTCGCGTTGTTGATATTCACGGTGTTGTTGCCATTGCTATCACTTAACGTAATCGTAGTATTGCCATTGCTGCTGGTGATATTGTTGATGTCTCGCAGGTCGCTTGCCATCTTGATCACTAGCTGACCACCTTCACTATCTACGCGTAAGTTCTTATCTGTTACAGCGGCATCATCTGTAGCTTTACCGATAATATCTAACGTTTCGCCCAGTTTCTTCGCAATCACTTCACCTTTGTCGCCTTTGAATTTCAAGCCGTCATCTAAGGTAGCAATTTCATGCGTTGTGCCGTTGGCATCGGTATAAACCACACGTGTTAGCGTTTCGCCGTCTTTGCCGTTGATACCTGGGGTGCCTTCAATCACTGTGACTGAAGCGTTCGCACCTGGTTTGCCATCGACTCCATCACGACCGTTAATGCCAATCGTGCCGTTGCCATAGATAGTTACGCCATCTGCGCCATCTTTACCGGCTACGCCTAACTGACCGTCTTTACCGTCTACGCCATCTTTGCCTTTTCCACCAATAGTTAAGGTGCTGTTTAAGTCAAAGGTGATGTTGCCGTTGTCTTGGCTAATCACAATGTTGCCATCTGCATTACGTAAATCTACCGTGGCATTTGGTTTCACATTGTAAGTCGCGTTACCTTCGTTTGTGGTAATCGTCCAGCCCGCATTTGCTGTGGCATTGACTTTCTCTAGCTGATCAACATTCACTGCATCTGTGCCGTTTACACCCGGTGCAACATTGCTGATTGTCGCGTTGTTGATATTCACGGTGTTGTTGTTATTGGCATCACCTAAGGTGATGGTTGTGCCGTTATTGTTGCTAATTGAGTTAATTTCTTGTAACTCTTTCGCCATTTTCAGCACTAACTTACCTTCTTCATTATCAACACGTAAGTTTTTATCTGTCACATTCGCAGTTTCTGCTGTACGACCGATAATCTCTAACGTTTCACCCAGTTTCTTCGCAATCACTTCACCTGTGTCGCCTTTGAATTTCAAGCCGTCATCTAAGGTAGCAATTTCATGCGTTGTGCCGTTGGCATCGGTATAAACCACACGGGTTAGCGTTTCGCCGTCTTTTCCGTTGATACCTGGGGTGCCTTCAATCACTGTGACTGAAGCGTTCGCACCTGGTTTGCCATCGACTCCATCACGACCGTTAATGCCAATTGTGCCGTTGCCATAGATGGTTACGCCATCTGCGCCATCTTTACCGGCTACGCCTAACTGACCGTCTTTACCGTCTACGCCATCTTTGCCTTTTCCACCAATAGTTAAGGTGCTGTTTAAGTCAAAGGTGATGTTGCCGTTGTCTTGGCTAATCACAATGTTGCCATCTGCATTACGTAAATCTACCGTGGCATTTGGTTTCACATTGTAAGTCGCGTTACCTTCGTTTGTGGTAATCGTCCAGCCTGCATTTGCTGTGGCATTGACTTTCTCTAGCTGATCAACATTCACTGCATCTGTGCCGTTTACACCCGGTGCAACATTGCTGATTGTCGCGTTGTTGATATTCACGGTGTTGTTGCCATTGCTATCACTTAGCGTAATCGTAGTGTTGCCATTGCTGCTGGTGATATTGTTGATGTCTCGCAGGTCGCTTGCCATCTTGATCACTAACTGACCGTTTTCATTATCCACACGTAAGTTTTTATCTGTCACATTCGCAGTTTCTGCTGTACGACCGATAATCTCTAACGTTTCACCCAGTTTCTTCGCAATCACTTCACCTGTGTCGCCTTTGAATTTCAAGCCGTCGTCTAAGGTGGCAATTTCATGCGTTGTGCCGTTAGCATCAGTATAAACCACACGGGTTAGCGTTTCGCCGTCTTTGCCGTTAATACCTGGGGTGCCTTCAACTACTGTTACAGTTGCATTAGAACCATTCATGCCTGGTTGGCCGTCTTTACCCGGAATGCCGTCTTTACCGTTGATACCTATCGTGCCGTTACCATAAATGGTTACGCCATCTTTACCATCTTTACCGGCTACGCCTAGCTGACCGTCTTTACCGTCTACACCATCTTTGCCTTTTCCACCAATGGTTAAGGTGCTGTTTAAGTCAAAGGTAACGTTATTCGCATCTTTCGTAATCACGATGTTGCCATCGCTGTTACGTAAATCCACTGTCGCATTCGGGCTAATATTGGTGCCGTTTTCGCCTGTATTCACCGTGAGATTCCAGCCTGCATTTGCCGTGCTGTTCACTTTTTCTAGCTGATCTACATTCACCGCATCTGTGCCGTTTACACCCGGTGCAACATTGCTAATTGTCGCGTTGTTGATATTCACGGTGTTGTTGCCATTGCTATCACTTAACGTAATCGTAGTATTGCCATTGCTGCTGGTGACATTATTGATGTCACGCAGGTCGCTTGCCATCTTGATTACTAACTGACCGCCTTCACTATCTACGCGTAAGTTCTTATCTGTTACAGCGGCATCATCTTTAGCTTTACCGATAATATCTAACGTTTCACCCAGTTTCTTCGCAATCACTTCACCTGTGTCGCCTTTGAATTTCAAGCCGTCATCTAAGGTGGCAATTTCATGCGTTGTGCCGTTGGCATCGGTATAAACCACACGGGTTAGCGTTTCGCCGTCTTTACCGTTGATACCTGGGGTGCCTTCAACTACTGTTACGGTTGCATTAGAACCATTCATGCCCGGTTGGCCATCTTTACCCGGAATGCCGTCTTTACCGTTAATGCCAATCGTGCCGTTACCGTAAATGGTTACGCCATCTTTACCATCTTTACCGGCTACACCTAGCTGACCGTCTTTACCGTCTACGCCATCTTTGCCTTTTCCACCAATGGTTAAGGTGCTGTTTAAGTCAAAGGTGACGTTATTTGCGTCTTTCGTAATCACAATGTTGCCATCGCTGTTACGTAAATCCACTGTCGCATTCGGGCTAATATTGGTGCCGTTTTCGCCTGTATTCACCGTGAGATTCCAGCCTGCATTTGCTGTGCTGTTCACTTTTTCTAGCTGATCTACATTCACCGCATCTGTGCCGTTTACACCCGGTGCAACATTGCTGATTGTCGCGTTATTGATATTCACGGTGTTGTTGCCATTGCTATCACTTAGCGTAATCGTGGTGTTGCCATTGCTGCTGGTGATATTGTTGATGTCTCGCAGATCGCTTGCCATCTTGATCACCAACTGACCACCTTCACTATCTACGCGTAAGTTCTTATCTGTTACAGCGGCATCATCTTTAGCTTTACCGATAATATCTAACGTTTCGCCCAGTTTCTTCGCAATCACTTCTCCTTTATCGCCTTTGAATTTCAAGCCGTCGTCTAAGGTAGCAATTTCATGCGTTGTGCCGTTGGCATCGGTATAAACCACACGTGTTAGCGTTTCGCCGTCTTTGCCGTTGATACCTGGGGTGCCTTCAACTACTGTTACAGTTGCATTAGAACCATTCATGCCCGGTTGGCCGTCTTTACCCGGAATACCGTCTTTACCGTTAATGCCAATCGTGCCGTTACCGTAAATGGTTACGCCATCTGCGCCATCTTTACCGGCTACACCTAGCTGACCGTCTTTACCATCTACGCCATCTTTGCCTTTTCCACCAATGGTTAAGGTGCTGTTTAAGTCAAAGGTAACGTTATTTGCGTCTTTCGTAATCACAATGTTGCCATCGCTGTTACGTAAATCCACTGTCGCATTCGGGCTAATATTGGTGCCGTTTTCGCCTGTATTCACCGTGAGATTCCAGCCTGCATTTGCCGTGCTGTTCACTTTTTCTAGCTGATCTACATTCACCGCATCTGTGCCATTTACGCCCGGTGCAACATTGCTAATTGTCGCGTTGTTGATATTCACGGTGTTATTGCCGTTAGCATCGCCTAACTTAATAGAAGTATTACCATTAGTGATACTTGTGATATTCGTTAAATCACCTTCGACATGGTAAGTCACATCCGTTGCATTTGTGGTTTCATTTAATTTCACCACGGCAACGGTATTATTACCATTTACAAAATTAACAACATCACCAGCCTTGATTTTGCTGACATTGCTTCCATTGCCTGCGACCGTCCAAGACACATTATTGATGGTTTCAACAATATCCCCTACAGTTGCCACATCGGTATTATTACTACCTGAAGCGACTTCTGCTTTGCCGGTTGTCGCGTTAGTTGTGGTATTACCTTCGCCAAAAGTAAAGGTTGTGCCATTATTAACAATGGTTGTGACATTATTGTTATCGCCTAAACGGATACTGTGATTATCACCATTACTGATATTAGTGATGTTGGTTAGCTTACCTGCAAGGTCAAAGGTGATATTACCGTTATCTTGGCTAATGACAATGTTGCCGTCTGCATTACGTAAATCTACCGTGGCATTTGGTTTCACGTTATAGGTTGTTTCACCTTTATTCGTGCTCACATTCCAGCCTGCATTTGCTGTGCTATTCACTTTCTCTAGCTGATCAACATTCACTGCATCCGTGCCGTTTACCCCAGCTTTTACTTCGGTAATCGTTGCGCCACCAATATTGACCGTATTGTTGCCATTTTCAACGCCAACTTTAATCGTTGTGCCGTTGTTGGTGATACTGCTGATGTTGGTGAGATCGCCTTCTACTGTCACCGTATAGTTGGTTAAACCTTTACCATCAGTTTCAGTGGTCACATTGACATTATTACCCGCTTTTACTACGGATTTTTCAGCATTCACCGTATAAACTGTGCCATTGGCATCTGAGATGCTGGTAACTGTGGTGTAGTTGCCCGCTTTAACTACTGATTTGCTGGCATTTAATTGTTGCAGATTCACCGCATCTGTGGCGTTTGTACCATTTGCAACATTGGTGATATTTGCACCATTAACATTTACTACATTATTGTTGTTGGTATCACCTAAGGTGATTTGTGTACCGTTATTATTTGTTAAAGAAGTAATGTTACTTAATGCACCTTCAACATTAAACTTAACATCTGCACCACCAGTTGAAGTATTGGCTGTCACGACAGCAACAGTATTGTTGCCATTGACAAAATTCACCACTTCGCCTGCGGTAATATTTTCTTTTACAGCACCATTGCCGGCTACAGCCCAGCTTACATTGTTGATGGTATTCACAATATCGCCAACGGTCGCAATATCTGTTGCATTTGAATTATTGCTAACTTTTGCTTTACCTGCATCAACTGTCGTAGTGCCGTTACCAATGGTTAATTTATTACCTTCATTATTTGTAATGCTGGTAATGTTAGTTAAATCACCCGTTACACTTACATTGTAAGTGGTTAGCCCTTTACCATCTGTAGTTGTAGTCACATTGGCATTTGTACCTGCCACAACAACCGATTTTTCAGCATTTACCGTATAAACCGTGCCATTGGCATCTGATGTACTGGTGACTGTGGTGTAGTTGCCCGCTTTAACCACCGATTTGCTCGCGTTTAACTGATCCAGATTTACGGCATCTGTACCGTTCTCACCCGCTTTAACATTCGTAATGGTTGCGCCATCAACATTAATCGCTTTATCACCATCTTTATTTTCTAACTTAATGGTGGTGCCGTTATTCGTAATACTTGTGATATTAGTGAGATCACCTTCAACATTGTAGGTCACCTCGGTTGCACCATTGTTTACTTTCGCAGAGGCTTTTGTATTTTTACCATCGATAAAATTAACGATATCACCCGCTTTAATCTGGCTCACATTGGCACCATTACCCGCAAGCGTCCAAGACACACCGTTAATCGTTTCAATAATATCGCCAACGGTCGCAACATCAGTGCTATTTGTACCCGTAACTAACTCGGCTTTACCACTCACATTTACCGTCGTATTTCCCGCACCAAAGGTAAAGGTCGTACCATTGCTAATAATGGTTGTAATATTGTTGTTATCACCTAAACGAATACTGTTGTTATCACCATTGCTAATATTCGTGATATTGCTCAAGTTACCTGCTAGCGCAAAGGTAATGTTTCCGTCTTTTTGACCAATAACAATATTGCCGTCTGAGCTACTTAAATCTACCGTGGCATTTGGTTTCACGTTATAGGTTTGATTGCCATTATTCGTCGTGACATTCCAACCCGCATTGGCCGTTGCATTCACTTTTTCCAACTGACCAACATTCACCGCATCCGTTAAATTTACACCCGCAGCGACATTAGTAATGGTTGCACCGCCAACATCAACGGTTTTATTCCCATTTTGATTATCTAATTTAATCGTTGTGCCGTTGTTGGTGATGCTGCTGATATTGGTAAGATCACCTTCTACTTTAACCGTATAGTTGGTTAAACCTTTACCATCAGTTTCAGTGGTCACATTGACATTGTTACCCGCTTTTACTACAGATTTTTCAGCATTTACCGTATAAACCGTGCCATTGGCATCTGAGGTGCTGGTAACTGTAGTGTAATTGCCTGCTTTAACTACTGATTTGCTGGCATTTAATTGTTGCAGATTCACTGCATCTGTGGCGTTTGTACCATTTGCAACATTGGTGATATTTGCACCATTCACATTGACCACATTATTGTTGTTGGTATCACCAATAGTGATCGTTGTGCCGTTATTGGTTAAAGAAGTAATGTTGCTTAATGCACCTTCAACATTAAACTTAACATCAACCCCGCCGGTTGTGTTGTTTGCAGTAACAACCGCAACACTATTATTACCATTAACAAAATTCACCACTTCGCCTGCGGTAATATTTTCTTTTACCTCACCATTGCCAGAGACTGTCCAACTTACATTGTTGATGGTCTTCACAATATCGCCAACGGTCGCAATATCTGTTGCATTCGAATTATCGCTAACCTTCGCCTTACCACCTTCAACGGTTGTTGTACCGTTACCAATAGTTAACTTATTACCTACATTATTTGTAATGCTGGTAATGTTAGTTAAATCACCAGCTACGCTTACATTGTAAGTAGTTAAACCATCACCGCTAGTCGTTACATTAACTTTGACATTAGTACCTTCAGTCACGACCGATTTTTCAGCATTCACTGTATAAACCGTGCCATTGGCATCTGATGTGCTGGTAACTGTGGTGTAATTGCCTGCTTTAACTACTGATTTGCTGGCATTTAATTGTTGCAGATTCACTGCATCTGTGGCGTTTGTACCATTTGCAACATTGGTGATATTTGCACCATTAACATTTACCACTTTATTATTGTTGGTATCGCCAATAGTGATCGTTGTGCCGTTATTGGTTAAAGAAGAAATATTCTTTAAATCACCCTCAACATTAAACTTAACATCAACCCCGCCGGTTGTTTTGTTTGCAGTAACAACCGCAACACTATTATTACCATTAGCAAAGTTCACCACTTCGCCTGCGGTAATATTTTCTTGAACAGCGCCATTGCCTGCTACAGCCCAACTTACATTGTTGATGGTATTCACAATATCGCCAACAGTCGCAATATCCGTTTTATTCGAATTGTTGCTAACTTTTGCTTTGCCACCTTCAACAGTTGTTGTGCCATTACCGATGGTTAGCTTATTGCCCACATTATTTGTAATGCTGGTAATGTTAGTTAAATCACCCTCTACATTAACCGTGTAATTCGTTAAACCTTTACCGTCTGTCTCTGTAGTGACATTAACATTATTACCCGCTTTTACCACTGATTTATCAGCATTTACCGTATAAACCGTACCATTTGCATCAGAGCTGCTGGTAACATTGGTGTAATTCCCTGCTTTAACCACCGATTTGCTGGCATTTAATTGTTGCAAATTCACCGCATCTGTTGCGTTTGTACCATTTGCCACATTTTGCACGGTATTACCGCCCATATTCACCACACCACTTGCATTCACAGTGAAATTATTCGTGGTTACGCTGTTAAAGGCAGGATCCATAGAAGTTGCAATACTAATCTTACGATCAGACTGCGTAATATTGATATTCTGCCCTGCATCGATAGTCACTAAATCGCCTAATTGAACATTGGCTGTTGAGCTATTATCTACCTTACCGCCAGCAGAAGCAGTTGTTGTGATATTCCAACCTTGTTTAATCGTATTATTTAAGTTGGTAATATTTTGGGTATTATTAGAAACTTGATTTATCGCATCTTTTGTTGTTTGGTTAAGATCGATCGTATATTTGAATACATTGTTAGCTTCACTAGATTCAGTGACTGTAACATAATCAGAACCTTTTTCAGCAATGGTTTTCAATGTATCAACAGTATAAGTAATAGAGCCATTTGTATGAGCTGTGCTAGAAACATTCGTATTTGTTCCCGCTTTTACAATACTCTTCTTAGCCGCCTCTACTGCTACTAAATAAAGTTGTGAACCATTGATTGCATCAGTAGAATTGGCAGAAACATTACCCGCCGCCACATTCACAATTTGGCGTTCAGCACCTTTTGAGCCCACAGAAACCACACTACTCGGGTTATTACCGGCAAAGCCAGTATAAGTAATGCCATTTACTGTTGCCGTGCTTTCTTTAGTTGCTTCACGAGTAGTAGAAGCTGAGCCAAGTGCAACCGCGTTGGTATGACTTGCTATTGCATTGGTACCGATTGCAGTAGCATTTGCCGCAGTGACATTTGCAGAGTGGCCAATCGCCATACCACTTTCAGCATTCGCACCGACTTGGCTACTCGCACCAATACTGGTAGAGAAATTGCTCAATGCTTTTGATTTCATTCCCACTGCGGTAGATTCTTTAGCATCTACTGTCGCATTTTCACCAATTGCAATACTACCGCCCGATTTCTGCGTTACATTTGCATCGGCACCAATAGCAATAGAGCGTTCACCACTTGCTTTAGAAGAGCTTCCCACCGCTACCGCAGCGCTGCCGTTAGAAAATGCTTCTGTACCAAACGCAATCGCCTTTTCTGCCGATGCATTTGATTGCACACCAAATGCAATTGCAGATACATTAGTTGCATTAGATTGCACGCCAAATGCAACTGCATTTTCACGCGTTGCGTTAGAAGCGGTACCTAATGCAAAGGCATTTTTATCTGTTGCGTTGGCATTAGTGCCTAACGAAAACGAACTTTCACCAGAAGAATTTGCGCTGGTACCTAAAGCAAAAGCATCATCTTTTAATGCACGAGATTTTGTACCTAAGGCAAAAGCTCTTTGTGCTTTTGCACTAGCATTTGCTGAAGCGACATTAGCTTGTAAATATGTATCATAAACAGAATCAAATGATCCTGCATTTGCTTCTGAACCAAATGCAAAAGAGTCATCACCATTTGTTTTTGCAGAAGTACCAATAGCAAAAGAACGATTGCCATTTGTTTGGGTATTATTCATTCCATCATATTTGGTTCTTCTCGCTTCATTAGTATCTGTACCATCTAAAGTCACATGGTCAGCACTACCAATCGCAAAAGATTGCGTCCCTTTAGCTGTCGCAGATGAACCAATCGCTAAGCTAGAGCGGCTATCTGCCCAAGCAGTAGAACCAATTGCAACAGAATAATCCCCAATAGCAGCAGATTGACGCATTGCCGCAAATGAGTTAAAGCCTGCTGCTCTTGATGAAGTACCAAGAGCTACAGAACCGATATCTAATGCTTGCGAATAAGCACCTATAGAAACCGCTAAGCCTCCGGATGCATTTGAATAATCCCCGATCGCAATACCATTAGAAAAGCCATTACGCTGACCTTTGGCATTCGCATTTTCACCCAAAGCAATACCAGTAGAATTACTTGAATTATACAAATCTACTTCAGAATTGCTTTCTGAGGCATTCGCATAAGATTTACTACCTGGGTTATAGTAGTTATAAGGGCGAGTACTTTGGGAAGAAACACTGCTTCCTGCTCCCCCCGAAATATCCGATTGATTAGTGTTTACTACTACTGCACCTTGCGCTGTTGTACTACTAATTGCAACTGCTGCTTCAGCACTTGAAGGTATCCCTAGCATAACCGAAGCAGAGAGTAAACTTAATGAGAATGTTTTTGCGTAGTTATTGGATACGTCAGCTCCCTGATTTACACTTGACGCAACTTTACCATTATTTTTGGCAAGTTCCGATGCGACCACAAATGTTCGTGTTGCATGGCTCCAAATAACCTTAAAGATCTTATTCATAAGAATAATCCTATTTTGTTTTTATAATAAAAAAGGCAAATACAGAAAAATGATCGCTATTATCAATAGAGATTTATTTTCTATATTTGCCCGCCTAGTTGGGTTAGCCCCAACGTACTAAAACCGCACAAAAACTGCGGTTCAAAAATAAATTCTAGACTTGCTTGCTTGCTTGCTTGCTTGCTTGCTTGCTTGCTTGCTTGCTTGCTTGCTTGCTTGCTTGCTTGCTTGCTTGCTTGCTTGCTTGCTTGCTTGCTTGCTAGTGTGTCATTTTTTAACGATATCAACAATATTGATACAACTATAACGCTCGGAGCGGAGTTTACTCCAAAGAAATTTTTAAGAAATCAAATTTGCACACTTTTACAATATATACATTCACTATTTTGATTAATTTAATTCTCTCCGTTCAAAAATAATCAATTAAACATATTGCTAAACCAATTTAGCCCAAAGAAAACGATTGCATCATAAAAAAATAACGTAATTTATATACGAATTTATAACATCATAATAATCACAGAAATCATCAAAAAACATCATTTGTAAATATCATTTACATTTCTCGTCTCCACGCCTTTAATATCTACATTCATCATAAAAGTTATGTAAATTTACTTAAATATCAAGCGGTTATACTGCAAGCAATATGAAAAAATATATTCAAAAACACAAAAAGGAAAAATGCATAAATAACACGCCAAAAATGATCATTATTTATATAATCACTTCATTTGTCACTCCATCAAAAAAAACAATTTAGCAGCTTGAACAAGCGGTTTATTTTGTCTCATTTTTTGCATATTGCTGATGGCATCTCTAATAAGCATCAGCCATTTAAGTAAGCAGTCTGTTTTCACTATAAGAGAACCCTCCATACTAAAGCTTGGTAAAATTTGCAAAAAATTTTCCAAAATAGACCGCTTGTCGGCTATAATGCATAATTTACTGGATAAAATCACATAAAGAGGCAACTGTGGATTTCTCTCTATTACTCGATGGCTTAAATGATAAACAACGTGAAGCCGTAGCCGCTCCGCTCGGCAATTATTTGGTACTCGCAGGGGCAGGTAGCGGTAAAACGCGTGTGCTCACTCATCGTATTGCTTGGCTTATCGGTGTGGAGAATGTCCCTGAAAGTAATATCCTTGCTGTTACCTTTACAAATAAAGCCGCAGCAGAAATGCGTCAGCGTATTGAAAGTACCCTTATGCAAGCAGGTAATCATCGCCTATTTGGTATGTGGGTTGGCACCTTCCATAGCATTGCCAACCGCTTATTACGTTCTCACTATCTCGATGCCGATCTGCCCCAAGATTTCCAAATTATGGATACGGAAGATCAGCTTCGTTTGCTCAAACGCTTGATGAAACTGCATAACATTGATGAAAAACATTTTCCACCTAAACAGGTGGCGTGGTTTATTAATGCCCAAAAAGATAAAGGTTTGCGTGCCAAAGATATTGTGCTGGAACAAGGCGACCATAATGGGCGAGAATTGGTGAAACTGTATCAAATTTATCAAGATGCCTGCGACCGTGCTGGCTTGCTTGATTTTGCCGAGTTATTAATTCGAGCCTATGAGCTATTCAAAAATAAACCGCCGATTTTGCAACGTTATCAACAACGCTTTCAGCAAATTTTGATCGATGAATTCCAAGATACTAACAACATTCAATACGATTTAATCCGATTACTGGCAGGAAATAGCGGCCATGTGATGATTGTGGGCGATGATGATCAATCTATCTACGGCTGGCGAGGGGCACAAGTGGAAAATATCCAACGTTTTTTGAATGATTATCAAAATGCCCAAACTATCCGCCTTGAGCAAAACTATCGTTCTACAGGGCATATTCTTAATTCAGCCAATGCCTTAATTGCCAATAACGATAACCGTTTAGGTAAAAACCTTTGGACAGATAGTGGCGATGGTGACCCTGTCGATATTTATTGTGCATTTAATGAATTAGATGAAGCTCGTTTTGTTGCCTCACAAATTAAACAGTGGAAAGAAGACCATGGCGATTTAAACGAATGTGCCGTGCTGTATCGGAGTAATAGCCAATCTCGTGTGATTGAAGAAGCGCTTATTCAAGCCAACATTCCTTACCGTATTTATGGCGGTATGCGATTCTTTGAACGCCAAGAAATTAAAGATGCCCTTGCCTATTTACGCTTAATTGCCAATCGCCAAGATGATGCCGCATTTGAGCGTGTTGTGAATACCCCACCACGCAGCATTGGCGATCGTACCCTTGATGTGCTGCGTCAATTAACTCGTAGCCGTCAGATCACCCTTTGGCAAGCAATCCAAGTAGCAGTAAAAGAAGAAATGCTATCAGGACGTGCTGCAAATGCACTACTCCGTTTTGTCGATTTAATCAATGCGTTGGATAACGAAACCGAGCAGATGCCCCTATTCGAGCAAACCGATTTTGTGATTAAAAATTCCGGTTTGTATGAGATGTATAAGCAAGAAAAAGGCGAAAAAGGTGAAGTACGCATTGAAAACTTAGAAGAGTTAGTCAGTGCAACCCGTGATTTTATCAAAACTGATGAAGCCGATGAAATGAGCGATCTCACTGCATTTTTAACCCACGCTTCCCTTGAAGCAGGTGAAACACAGGCTTCACCACATCAGGAATATGTCGAATTAATGACATTGCACTCAGCAAAAGGATTGGAGTTTCCTCGTGTATTTATCGTAGGGGTGGAAGAAGGCTTATTCCCGAGTGGAATGAGCTTTGATGAAGGTAGATTACAAGAAGAGCGTCGCCTTGCCTATGTAGGGATTACTCGAGCGAAGAAAAAACTCACGATTAGCTATGCCGAACTACGTCGTTTATACGGCAAGGAAGAACGCCATTTACCTTCTCGGTTTATTGCCGAACTACCTGAAGAACATATTCGTGAAGTACGGCTACGAGGAAATATCAACCGCCCTGCGGCTTTTGTAAATTCCAAAGCAAAATCAACCGCTTGTATTGATAATACGAATGAATGGAAAATGGGACAAAAAGTACTTCACGAAAAATTTGGGCAAGGTACGGTTATTAATGTGGAAGGCAGCGGCGAACAAACCCGCTTACAAATTGCCTTTGTCGCCAATGGCATCAAATGGCTAATTGCGAAAATGGCAAAATTGGAAAGAAATTAGGGCGCAGACACAAGGTTTGCGCCAATGAATTTTACATGGTAAAGCAGAGCTAAATTGGCTGACGTGGCACGGCATTTTGGTAGCCAAACTGCCGCCATGCTTCATAAACCACCACCGCCACCGAATTGGATAAATTCATACTGCGGCTATCTTTGCACATTGGAATGCGGATTTTTTGCGACATCGGCAGTGTATCTAAAATTGCCATAGGAATGCCGCGGCTTTCTGGCCCGAACATCAAGAAATCGCCTAATTCATACTGCACATCGCTATGATTTGGCTCGCCTTTAGTCGTCAGGGCAAACAGACGTTTCGGCTTGGCGCGAGCCAAAAAATCGTCAAAATTTTTGTATTTTTGAATATCGACAAATTCGTGATAATCCAGCCCTGAGCGGCGGAGCTTTTTATCGTCCCACGCAAAACCCAGTGGTTCAATCATATGCAGTCTAAAACCACAATTGGCACATAAACGGATAATGTTGCCACTATTTTGCGGAATTTCTGGTTCATAAAGTACAATATCTAACATTCTATCCCTCCTTATGCTTCACTATCCAACAATTATGAATTTGTGGATTACGCTCAAAATCCAATGGTAAGGTTTTCGCCGAGATATTCTCTGCGGTTAAACCTAGTTTGGCTAACCCCTCAAAGTCCATTTTAAACCCTCGTTTGTTATTGGAGAAAACGATAGTGCCATCATGGGTTAAAATGCGTTTGAGATTTTCAAACAATTTGAGGTGATCTCGCTGTACGTCCCAACTGTTTTCCATACGTTTGGAGTTGGAGAATGTTGGCGGATCCACAAAAATCAATTCAAAACGTTCACGACATTCGGCAAGCCATTGCAAACAATCGGCTTGAATTAAGCGGTGATTGCGATGATTTCGCCCTGTTAAATCATTCAGCGCTAAATTTTGCTCAGCCCAGTTAAGATAAGTGTTAGACATATCCACTGTGGTGGTAGATTTTGCGCCATGCAGTGCAGCGTGAATCGTCGCTGACCCCGTATAGGCAAATAGGTTTAAGAATGTTTTACCTTTCGCCATTTCGCCTACCATTTTACGAGTAAGGCGATGATCCAAGAATAAGCCTGTATCCAAATAATCAGTGAGATTGACCCACAACTTCGCCCCATACTCTTCTACAAAGAAATAATCGCCTTTGTTTGCCAATTTTTCATACTGATTGGTACCTTTTTGTTTTTGGCGTACTTTCAGCACTAATTTGTTTGTTTCAACGCCTGTAACCGCCAGCGTTGCCGAAACGGCATCAAGCAAGCGTTGGCGTGCTTTATTTTCATCAATGTTTTTCGGGGCTTGATACTCTTGTACCACAATGTGATCTTTGTATCTGTCCACCGCTAAATTATATTCTGGTAAATCCGCATCATATAAGCGATAGGCTTCTAAGTCTTGTTGTTTCGCCCATTTCTCAATTTTTTTGATATTTTTCGCAAGGCGATTGGCAAAATCTTTTGCCACTTCACGATTTTGTTCAAATTGTAAATTTTCGCCTAAATCTGACCGCTTGTTAGCATTTTCACTGATCAGATAATTTTTCTGCACACAATCTAACGGCCCATTTTTCGCTTTAAATTGACGAGCAGAACGTAAACGTAAGCAGTTGAGTAGTTCAGGCTCGCCACTAAAAATAGAGGCATTCCACCCAGCAAACTGCTGTTTTAAACGTTGCCCAAAAACAGAATAGAGTGCAATTAACGCAGGCGTTGTGCCAAGTCGTTCACCATATGGGGGGTTACAAATTACCGTGCCGATATGCTCCGCACATGGATTTTTAAGTGCGGCTACATCGCCTTGCTGAAATTGGATTAAATGTGCCACGCCTGCATTCTCGGCATTCTGTTTTGCCTTAGCGAGAACACGATGATCGAGATCAAAACCAAAAAACATTGTAGGGGCGGACCGATGTGTCCGCCCATTTTCGCCTGTTTCAGGGCGGACACATCGGTCCGCCCCTACCATTTGCTTCTTTACCGCTTCATTCTTGACCTTTTCCCACACAGCAGGCTGATGCCCTTTCCAGCAATCAAAGCCCCATTTTTTGCGACTGATTTGTGGGGCGATATTGGCTGCCATTTGTGCTGCTTCAATTAACAGTGTGCCAGAGCCGCACATTGGATCTACTAACGGTGTGCCTATTTTCCAGCCAGAACGCAGGATAATTGCTGCTGCAAGGGTTTCACGCAACGGGGCAGCGCCTGTATCTTCACGATAACCACGCATATGCAACGCCTCACCACTTAAATCGAGCGAAATCACGAGCTCTTCACGGTTCAGATAAGCGTGTAAACGCACATCAGGGCGGATTTTATCAACAGTTGGGCGAGCAAAACCTTTACGCTCAAAATAATCCACAATACCGTCTTTGACACGCATTGCACCAAATTGGGTATGACGAATTTCTCGGTTTGTGCCGTTGAAATCCACAAAAAAGGTATCACGTGGGTCAAATAATTCTGCCCAATTAAAGGCAACTACTGAGGCATAAAGATCGCTATCGCTAAAAATTTTAGTGGTAATTAACGGCAATAAAATGCGTGAGGCTAAACGGCTGTGTAATAACGCTTTATATACCCCTTCAAGGGAAGTGGTGAAATGCACGCCGCCTTGGGCAATTTTGCATTCAGCATGGTTAATTTGTTGCAGCTCGCTTTTTAGCATTTCTTCAAAGCCACGAGCGCAAGTGGCGAAATAGGTTTGATTGATCATACTTTCTTTTATCTTCAACAAAATTGACAAATTATAGCGGAAATAGCGAAACAAGCGGTCAAAATCCGCAAAAATTTTGCAAAATCACGTAAAGAAACTTCACTCACTCCAAATTTCGGTTAAAAACCACTCTTTTAAGCAAATTTCAAAATAAAAAATCACTTTTATTGCATAAATATGCAAATTTAACTTGTTTTTGAAGCAAAAGCACTCTACACTCTCGTTCATTCTTTATACTTTGGGAGAAATCAAATGGCAAAATACAAAGTGTTTATTGACGGTGCGGCAGGCACAACGGGATTGCGGATTTATGAACGTTTAGGGCAAGCAACAGATATTGAATTATTAAGCCTAGCTGAAAATGAGCGAAAAGATCGCAATGCTCGTCTGGCGAAAATCGCAGAGGCGGATATTACTGTGCTTTGTTTGCCTGATGAGGCTTCCAAAGAAATCATTGCAAGCGCCCCAAAATCAGCAAAAATTTGCGATACCTCTACCGCTTTTCGTACTCATTCCGACTGGGTTTATGGATTCGCTGAACTTACAGGGCAAAAAACAAGAATCCAACATGCAACCCGAGTTGCTGTACCGGGTTGCCACGCTAGCGGTTTTATTGCGTTAGTTCGCCCATTGATTGAAAAGAACGCCTTACCCAAAGACAGCTTACTTTCTTGCCACTCTTTAACGGGCTATTCAGGCGGTGGTAAAGCGATGATTGGCGAATATCAAGCCCAAGATCGGGCGGAAAAATACACGGCTCCTCGTTTATACGGCTTGCCACTTAAACACAAACATTTACCTGAAATGCAAACGCTAACAGGGTTAAATAATGCACCATTATTCACTCCTGTCGTTGCGGATTTTTACAGTGGAATGCTCGTTACCGTGCCGTTATTTACGGCTCAGTTTAATCAAGGTTATCAAGAAGGCGTTGCCGTGCATCAGCTATTGTCAGATTACTACCACGATAGCTCGCTGATTCAAGTCCAACCATTTGGTGTAATGCCTGATGATAATATGCTTAATGCCAATGAATACGCAGGCAAAGACAGTATGCAAATTTTTGTGTATGCCAATGAGTCTCAAATTCTGCTTGCGGCACGTTTTGATAATCTCGGCAAAGGCGCAAGCGGTGCTGCAGTGCAGTGTTTGAATTTGATGTTGGGACGAGATGAAACAGCAGGTTTAGATATTTAATTTGTAGGGGCGGACCGATGTGTCCGCCCGAATATCCCACGAAATTAATGGGCGGACACATCGGTCCGCCCCTACATAAAAATTTTAAATTTAAGGAATAAAATATGACATTCACAACAATCAACGGCGGGGTTACCGCACCAAAAGGATTTAAGGCAAGTGGCGTGCATTGTGGCATTCGCCGTAATCGTGGCAAATTGGATTTAGCCTTGCTCGTGAGCGATGTGCCTTGTGCTACTGCCTCTGTTTATACGCAAAATAAAGTGAAAGGCGCACCGATTTTTGTAACGCAAAAAAACATTGCGGACGGCTATGCACAAGCCATGTTATGCAATAGTGGTAATGCCAATACTTGTAATCCCAATGGCGTGGAAATTGCCGAGCAATGTTGCCAACTGGCAGCGGAAACGCTTGGATTAAAACCAACGGATTTTGTGATTGCCTCCACAGGCGTTATCGGGCAACCACTAATGATTGAGCCTTTTGAATATGGTATTCCCAAAGCCTTTGAGGAATTAAGCTATGAAGGGGGAGAGCAAGCTGCCGAAGCGATTATGACCACCGATACTGTCAAAAAATCCTACGCAATTCAATTTGAATTGGGCGGTAAAGCTTGCCATATCGGGGCGATGACCAAAGGCAGTGGAATGATCAATCCAAATATGGCGACAATGCTCACTTTCATTACAACCGATGTGGCTATCACGCCTGCAATGTTAGATAAAGCGTTGAAAGCGACGGTTAAAACCACGCTCAACCAAATCAATGTGGACGGCGATACCTCCACCAATGATATGGCAACGGTAATGGCAAATGGCTTAGCAGGCAACCCTGAAATTGATGAAGAAAATGCGGATTTTGTGCTTTTCTGTGAGGCATTAAAACAGGTTTGTATTTGGGCGTGCCGTCAAATTGCCAAAGATGGCGAAGGTGCAACGAAATTATTGCAATGCACCGTAAGCCATGCCAATACAGAAGAAAATGCACTAAAAATCGCGAAAAGTATTATTTCTAGCGACCTATTTAAATCGGCAATGTTTGGCGAAGATGCTAACTGGGGACGTGCTTTATGTGCCATTGGCTACACCGAAGGCAATTTCAGCATTGACGGCGTTTCTGTGATCCTCAAAAGTGCCAAAGGGGAAGTCAAAGTATGCGAAAACGCTGCCTACCACCCATTTAGCGAAGAAAAAGCCGCTGAAATTTTAAGTGAAAACGAGATTGAAATTTTAGTGGATATGCACGATGGCACCGCATTCGCCCAAGCGTGGGGGTGTGATTTAACTTATGAATATGTCCGAATCAATGGGGATTATCGTAGTTAAATCTCCCCCCTCCCCTCTTTTTCAAAGAGGGGGCGATCTTTTTGAGCGTAAAATAAGATTGAGCGTGATTTCCCCACGAAATAAATTCCCCTCTTTGAAAAAGAGGGGTTAGGGGAGATTTTATTGGGGCGAAGCCCCAAGATGATAAAAAACAGGAAAACCAATATGCAACAATCCCAAATTGAAGCCCTCACCAAAGTGATGGGCGAAGCAACGCCCTATATCAAAAAATATCAAGGTAAAACCATCGTGGTGAAATACGGTGGCAATGCGATGATCAACGAAGAACTCAAACAAGCCGTTATGCAAGACTTACTATTGCTCAACCAAATAGGCGTAAAAGTCGTGTTAGTGCATGGCGGTGGCCCTGAAATTTCTCACGGATTGAAGCTCATTGGCAAGGAAAGCCAATTTATCAACGGTTTGCGTGTAACCGATAAAGAAACGATGGACGTTGTGCAACAAATGCTGGCAGGCAAGGTAAACAAAAGCCTCGTTGCTTTGCTTAAAGGCAAAGGCATAGGCTTATGTGGCTTAGACGGCAATATGCTGCTGTGCGAAAAATTACAGACCGAATACGATTTAGGCTTTGTGGGCGAAATCAAAAGTGTGGACACTACATTGCTCAACTTCGCTCTTGATTCTGGTTTTATCCCTGTGATTGCGACCATTGGTGCAGATGAACAGGGTATCGCTTACAACATCAATGCCGACACCGCCGCTAGTGAAATAGCAATAGCATTACAAGCGGAAAAACTCGTGAGTATGACCGATATTGCAGGGCTATTGATGAATAAAGATGATGAAAGTACCTTAATCCCCGAAGTGGAAATTAGCGAAGTGCAAACGCTCATTGATAAAGGCATTATCAGTGGCGGTATGATCCCTAAAATCGCCTGCTGTGTGGATTGTGTGAAAGCTAGCGTAAAAGAATCTGCCATTATTGACGGACGAATTCCCCACGCGATTTTGCTAGAAATGTTCAGCACCGAAGGGAATGGGACGTTGTTTTATAAAAAGGAGGCAAATCATGAGTAGTCAGACAGCCAAGCAATTAGATCACACCTATATCGCCCAAACCTATGGGCGGTTTGATTTAGCATTAAGCCACGCTAAAGGCTGTGAAGTATGGGATTTTGAGGGCAAACGCTATTTGGATTTTACCTCTGGGATTGGGGTAAATAGTTTGGGCTGGGCTGATGAGAATTGGCTACAAGCGGTCATTCATCAAGCAAGCACCCTTTCTCATACCTCTAATTTATTCTACACCTCTCCCGCTGCGCAACTTGCCGAAAAATTAGTGAAAGCAAGCGGGTTAAAACGGGTCTTTTTTTGCAATTCGGGGGCAGAAGCCAACGAGGGAGCAATAAAAACTGCTCGCAAATATAGTGTTGATAAATACGGTGAAAACCGCTCAACGATTCTTTCTCTGGTGAATTCTTTTCATGGGCGAACCATTTCTACCCTTGCGGCGACAGGCCAAGCTGTCTTTCATCAACATTTTTTCCCTTTCACACAAGGTTTTGAACATTTAGAAGCAAATAATCTTAGTGCTCTCACGCAACGACTCAACCAAAATGATGTTTGTGCGGTAATGCTGGAAATCGTGCAAGGAGAAGGCGGTTTAAATTCGTTGAATCCCGATTATTTACAAGGCGTGCAAGCACTTTGCCAAGCGAACGATATTTTGTTGATTATTGACGAAGTACAAACAGGCATAGGGCGCACGGGCAAAATGTTCGCCTATCAACATATTGGTTTAACGCCTGATATTGTTACCCTTGCCAAAGGCTTAGGAGGTGGCTTGCCAATTGGGGCAGTACTGTTTGGTGAAAAATGTGAATATACGCTTGGTAAAAGCGATCACGGCTCAACCTTTGGGGCAAATCCTGTGAGCTGTGCGGCGGCTAATGCGGTGATGGATAAATTAACGCCCGATTTTTTAGCTGAAGTCGCACGCAAGGGGGAAAAACTGAAAGCAGAATTAGCAAAATTGCCAAAAGTAAAATCCGTCAGCGGTTTAGGTTTAATGCTTGGGGTGGAATTTGAAGAAGATATTCAAGCCAGTAATGTAGTGGCAAAAGCAATTGAACAAGGCGTGTTGTTTTTAACAGCGAAACATAAATTACGTTTATTGCCGCCGTTGATTATTTCAGATGAAGAGATAACTGAAGGCTTGGCTGTACTACAGCATATTCTGGCAAGTTATTAACTCACTAAGGCGCCAACTATGTGCGCCTTTTTCATTTATTCCTTGGAAAATTTTAGCTATTTTTGGTATCGCTTGTTCCTACTCATTATTAGACTTTGGTACTTATATCTAAACATCCTATCTTTTTCTTTTAAAAATTTTGAACTAAAAACACACAGCAGCAGTCGAAACTTCCGCCAAATTTGGTTATACCTAGGCTCAGTTGATAATTCTAATTATCAACTGAGCCTAGTATATGGATGTATAACTTTTTATTTTACTTTTGGAGCAGGATGCTTTTTTTGGAGCAATCAAGCATAAACAGGGCTATTGCTCTAATTTTTTATGCTTTATAATTCGCTGCATTTTAAGCAAACTTAATTATACAAATCTAATATATTCGATATATTTGGATTTTTAGGCTTTTTTAATATGCAAAAACTATATAAAACACCAATCCTACCTCTATCTTTGTTATTAGCAACGCACTCCACAATAAGCCTTGCTTACTCCAAGATTGATGAACAGCGTGAACAAATTGTGATCGCCTCCCGCGAAAATAACACAGCGCTCACCCAAGCTATTCAGGAGTTGAGGAGACTTTATAAACAAACCAGTGACAAAAAGGTACGTGATGATTTAATCGCCCTACTGATTCGTCAAGAAAATTATCAACAAGCGTTGAATGTTTGCGCAAAATGTAAAATAAGTGATTTTTCAGAGAGTGAACTGGAAAATTTAGCTCGAGCAGCACGTAATCAGAAACAGTTGCAAAAATCACTGACGCTTTATCAGCAACTGGCAAAAAAATTTCCACAAAACCCTAATGGGTTGCTTGGTAGTGGTTTACTTTTTATTGAATTAGCTCGCTACCAACAAGCAAAAGATAGTCTCAATCGTTATATCACTCGTTTTGGGCAAGACAGTGCTGTTGAAGAAGCTCTCGGCTACTTACGCCAAAATGCTGAAACAGAAATTGGTAGAATTGGGCGCCTACAAGATGAATTGCAAAAAAATCCTCAAAATCAAGCGCTTGCTTTGGAACTCTATCGCCTTGCGGCAAAATATAATCTGATTCCGCTACAACAACGGCTTAAATCACAATACCCCGAGCTCTTTAGTGCAAATGATGCGGCTTGGCTTTCACACACAATGGCAATCAATAATGTTCGTGGCGAAGCAATCACGCCCCAGCAACTTGATCAATCTTTCCAACAATTAAGTCAATTAATAGCACAAAATACCGTTGATTCACCTATCTATCGACAAGCATTACAAGATCGCATCGTCTTGGCTGTTCGCCTCAAAAATTACCGCTCAGCCCTTGCCGACTATCGCCAACTAGAAAAATCTGTGCAGACGATTCCTAATTATGTGCAAGAATCTTATGCGGATGCCCTCTTAGCTGAAGGCTCTCCTTCAAAAGCATTATCTATTTATCAAAATTTGGTAAAGCCGTCTGAAAATATTCCTGCCGAATTGCGCTTTAAATTAGTCAATGCCGCAAGTGATAGTGGACAATTTAAATTGGCTGAACAATATGCCAATGCCATTGATGAACCGCCATTTGTACAAGACTATACCCATACTCAGCGGATTATTAACCCTAATTATGATCGCCAATTCTTTAGTCAAGTGAGTTTAACCAACTGGCGAGGGAATAAAGCTAAGGCAATGCGTTTACTTGAAGAGCGTTTACAACAAAAAACCCCTGGTGATCCTTGGACAATGCTAGAAATTGGTGAATTGTCTCGCGCTTTTCAACATTATGACGATGCAGAAACTTGGGCAAATAACGCGATGCCATTTTTGGCGCCACATGAACGTCACAATAGCCAGCGTTTACTCGCTAATGTGGCATTAGATCGTCAAGATTGGAAAACAGCTTCTCAAATTATCCGTTCATTTGATGATACACAAAAATTTCAAGAACGTAGTTTGTTAGAACGCTATGAGCGCTTAAGTTCAACAGAGGTGATCGCACACTTTGGTATACAACATAAAACCTCACCAAAAGACAGTGAAAATAATGAGGTTTCACAAGAATATCTTATTTATTCACCACGCAGTTTCAAAGGACATCGAGCTTATGTTCATTATCTTGCAAACAATGCCCCCAATGGGCAACAAAATTTAAAACAACAACGTGCAGGAGCTGGTGTCGCTTTAAATTTTTATCCGTTAGACTTAAATTTTGAAGCAGGTAGAGGTATTAAGCTCAATGATAGAGCCTATTTCACACTGAATTTAAATTACCAGTATTCCCAACACTGGTCGTTTGCGTTGCAAGCTAATCGTAATGGCAGCCAAACCCCAATTAAAGCAATTCAGCAAAATATCTATAGCAAAGATATAGGTATTGCCTCAACTTACCGTTATAGCGATCGATTCCAAGCCGGCTTAAATGCGAATTGGATGAAATTTGATGATAGTAATTTACGTCAAAACTACTTTGTTTGGGCAAATCTCCACACTTTACAAAAAGATCGCTGGTCACTTTCTAACTCGCTCCGGTTCGATTATCAAAAGAATAGGCAAATTAATAACGCTATTTATTACAATCCTGAACAAAGCAAAAGTGTTGAATTTGGTACAAATATTGCCTACCTACAGCCTTTTGATTACGGCTTAATCCTCACCCATCACCTAAAAGGGAATATTGGACGCTATTCACAAAAACATGAATCGCATGCAAAAACTTGGTCGCTCAGTTATGAACATCAATGGCGGATGGGTAAGAAATTAGCTATTAGCTATGAGATCGGGCGTAAGAAAAATATTTATGACGGCGACACAGAATTTAATAATTTCGCCAATGTTAATTTTTCATTCTATTTTAAATAAGGTTTAATAATGACTTTTAATAATAAATTTAAGATCTTTTTATTTCTCTTTATGGCAATATTTGTCGGAGAAACCGCTGCAAAAAACAACGAATACCATGTACTTGCTTATCATTCAGTGCTTGATGAAAATGCACCCGAGCAAGATAAATACTATCTACCGCAAACCATTCCTGCGCGCCAATTAATCGCCCATTTTAATTGGCTAAAAACGAATGGCTACAATGTTATCGCTTGGCAGCAAGTTGTGGATGCAGAAGCAGGAAAAAGTAGTCTGCCAGATAAAGCGGTACTACTCAGCTTTGATGATGGCTATGAATCCATGTATAGCACTATTTTTCCCTTGCTAAAAGCCTACAACTATCCAGCGGTATTTGCCCCTGTAAGTAGCTGGTTAAATGCCCCAACGGGTAGCCAAATTCAATATGGAAGCACCGCTAAACTCTCTCGCAATGCCTTTGCCCAATGGCATGAAGTGGCAGAAATGCAGCGTAGTGGATTAGTCGAAATCGCCTCACATACTCACGATCTCCACTATGGGGTTAATGCAAACCCTGCAGGTAGTCAGATCCCTGCGGTAATTTCACCTATCTACAAAAATGGTCAATACGAGAGCAAACAAGCATATCGCCAACGTTTACAACGCGATTTTCAATCCTCTGTGAAATTCATTCATCAACATACAGGACATGCACCTCGAATTATTGTTTGGCCTTATGGACAATTTAATGACACTGCCGTAGAGGTTGCCCGCCAAGCAGGTATGCCTCATCATTTTTCTTTAGATATGAGCAAAGTTAATCGTGCCGGTGACAAACATATCGGGCGATTATTACTGGATGCAGAAACTTCAATTGATACTATCGAAGAATATTTGGTGGGAAAAACGGCTGAAAATGGCATACAGAGAGTAATACATGTCGATTTAGATTATGTCTTTGATCCCAACCCAGCCCAGCAGGCTAAAAATTTAGATGCACTTATTCAGCGTATTTATGATTATGGCATTACGACTGTTTACCTACAGGCGTATGCTGATCAAGATGGTAACGGCGTTGCTGATGCGCTTTATTTCCCCAATAAATATTTGCCAGTGAAATCGGATCTGTTTAGCCAAGTTGCTTGGCAATTAATTAGTCGAGCCGATGTAAAAGTCTATGCATGGATGCCCGTGCTTGCTTTTGATATTGGTGAAAAAGGTGAATACGTGCTTGATCGTCGTACAGGCAAACCTGCTGAAAATCACTATCTTCGCCTAAACCCTTATTCAGCAAAAAATAAAGCGATGATTCAATCCATTTATCAAGATCTCGCATTTTATGCCAAGTTCAATGGCATTCTTTTTCATGATGATGCATTCCTTACCGATTTTGAGATCAATGATAACAGTGCGCAAAAGACTGCAGATTTAATTCAATTTACGCATGAATTAACACAAAGCCTTGCACCTTATTTCCGTTATGGTAAAGAAAAAATCAAAACAGCACGTAATATTTATGCGTCATTGATCACTCAACCGGAATCAGAAGCTTGGTTTGCACAGAATTTTGTAAAATTTACTCAACACTATGATACTACCGCCATTATGGCAATGCCTTATATGGAAAATGAGAATTCAATTGATGCTAAAGAAGCCAAAGCTTGGCTAGACAATTTAATTCATTTAGTAAAAGCGGAGAATATCCCTTTGCATAAAGTACTATTTGAGCTACAAGCAGTAAACTGGCGTAATAATAAAGCGATACCAACAGCTGAAATGATTGATTGGATTAGTACATTAACTAAAAACGGTATCTATAGTTTCGGTTATTATCCAGATAACTTTATTAACAACCAACCTAATTTAAAGCAAATTAGACCTTACATGTCAATTAATCAAAACTCGACAAAATAACAAGGTATTCATATGTTTTTAGAAATTTTTGGCATTTTTGTTTTCGCCTACCCTGCGGTAATGGCTCTCTATTGGTCGGTAGCAGGTATTGTCTATTTTATTCTTTATGAGAGAAATTTATCTAAGCAAAAATTTTGCAAACACCAAAATAACATGCCGATGGTAAGTGTTATGATCCCTTGCTATAACGAAGCAGAAAATTTAGATGAATCTATCCCACATTTATTAAAATTACGTTATCCCAATTATGAATTAATTTTTATCAATGATGGGAGTAAAGATAGTACTGGAGAAATTATTGATCGCTGGGCTGAGCAGAATTCGAAAATAATTCCCCTTCACCAGCAAAATTCAGGAAAAGCAAGCGCATTAAATAATGCCTTAAAAATTGCACGTGGCAAATATGTTGCCTGTATTGATGGTGATGCTGTATTAGATTATAGGGCTCTCGACTACATGGTCGAATCACTGGAAAAATCTTCAAAATATGGTGCAGTAACAGGCAATCCTCGCGTAAGAAACCGTAGCACAATTTTAGGTAGATTACAGGTTTCTGAGTTTAGCTCTATTATCGGTCTGATTAAGCGAGCACAAAGCCTGATGGGGACAATCTTCACTGTCTCTGGTGTTTGCTGTTTATTCCGTAAAGATGCCATGTTAGAGATCGGTGGCTGGAGCCAAAATATGATCACGGAAGATATTGATGTTAGCTGGAAACTCCAAACTGCTGGCTATGATATTTACTATGAACCGCGTGCACTATGTTGGGTATTAATGCCAGAAAAACTCTCTGGATTATTCAAACAACGCTTACGCTGGGCGCAAGGCGGTGCAGAAGTCATTATGAAATATTTTTCCCAAGTATGGCGATTTAAAAATCGCCGTTTATGGCCAATGTATATTGAATATTTTATCACGGCAATCTGGGCTATTTCACTGATAATCACCACACTGATTGCTGCCTATCAGTTTTTATTCTCTCAACCATTAATATGGAATCAAAATCTGCTACTACTGAGAACCAGTATTGCTATTTTGTTCTCGGCCTTTTTCTTTCAATGCTTATTTAGCATGTATATTGATAGCCGTTACGAAAAAGGATTAACTCGCTATGTATTTTCTTGTATCTGGTATCCATGGGTATATTGGTTACTAAACACATTAACGCTATTAATTGGTATTCCAAAAGCCATTTTTAGAAACAAATCCCAATTAGCAGTTTGGGTAAGCCCAGATAGAGGAGTATAAGTATATGCCAAGAAAATTACAAAAATTAATGGTAATTAATAAAAGTCGTAACTTACCACTTAAATTAAAATTAAAAACTATATTAATTGATATTATCACCTGGGGATTGTGGATTTACGTGGGATACTTTATCTACGTCCATGCAGATCATATCCTTAACCTTCCTATTATTGATAATTTAATTTTTATTGATGTAATAGGCCTGATGTTTTTAATCGTGTTAGGATTACTCATCCTAACTATATTATGGGCTGTGATTACAAGAAGTAAGCGCAATACCCAAAATAAGGAAAATAATGATTTAAAATAATATTATTTTTCAGTTCAAGCGGTCAGTTTTGCAAATAAATATGCAAAATTGACCGCTTGTTTTTTTAGTCTTTCGAGATGCTAACACTCGCTTTAATATGCTTTAGATGCACGACAATAGTAAATGTCATGATGACCAATAGAGCCCACGCACTCCATTTACTCACATGCACCATAGACCACGCGCCAAGCTGATTTGGATAACGCCAGATCCCAGCAAAAGTACCTAAATTTTCTGCTAACCAGATAAAGAAACCTATTAGAAAAAAGGCGAGTAATAGTGGCATTTTTCGCGCAGTATCGTAAGGCGTAAATTGCACAAACGTTCTTGCGTATAATCCAAGTGCAAAAGTAGCAATATACCAGCGATAATCACTTAAATAGTGATGGGTAAAGAAATTAAGATAAATCAATAATGCTGTAAGTGTTGCCAACCAATAGGGTGGGTGGCGATAAATTTTAAGATCAAATAATCGCCATGCTTGAATGATATATGAACCAACTGCCGCATACATAAACCCAGTAAATAATGGTACATTCAGCACTTTAGTATAAGCAAAATCAGGATATGCCCAAGACTGAATATGCACTGAAGTTTTAAAAACTTCTAGCACAAAACCCACTAAGTGAAACAAACTAATAGCTTTCAGTTCATCCCAAGTTTCGAGCTTAAGTTTTAACATCACGATTTGCATCAACAATGCAAAAACCAGCAAAATATCATAACGCGGTATACCAAATAAGCCTGCTTTTGGCACAACAAACATTGCCACAAAAAACATCCCTGCAAACAAGCATGCCCTTGCTTCCTTTAATCCAAAAAAGCAAAACTCAACACAAAAGCGACGAATACCACGCAATTGTAAATTCGGCTGGTGATTCATCAACCATTTATCAAACTGATTTAGCATTTTTTACCTATTTTTATACCGCTTGTTATTTATATCGATTATTGAATTTGGCTTGATGTACAGCTATCACCTCTTCTAATTCAATGCCGTATTTATCCGCTAGCACGCAAAGATTATCCAGCACATCGCCAAGCTCTTCGATAAGAGCTTGGCATTTTTCTTTTTCGTTTAAATCCGCTTTATCTGGGCGTTCATAGCCAATTTCTATCGCTCGCACCGCGGCGGCAACTTCGCCCACCTCTTCGGTAAGATAAGCCAAACGACGAAAAACATCTCGTTCATACCAACCTTGCTGTTGATAAAATTCTCGACCCCATTTTTGATAATCTGAAAAGTGCATTTGTGTTCCTTATTATTGTTCGGGCGGACACATCGGTCCGCCCCTACGGTGTTTTTTCAAATTACCGTAGGGTGGGCGTAAGCCCACGTAAACAACGTTTTACTTTGTTAATGGTGGGCTTACTCATTCCTTAACGTATCAAAAATCACTTCCGCTAATGCTTTTGAAATGCCCGGTACGCTTTCAATCTCTTCCAGCGTGGCTGATTTCACACCTTGCATTCCGCCAAGATATTTCAATAACGCTTGGCGACGTTTTGCCCCGACACCTGCAATACTTTCCAAACCGCTTTCAGTAAAGGCTTTTTGCCGTTTTTTGCGGTGGGCGTTGATCGCATAATTATGGGCTTCATCTCGAATATGTTGGATTAAATGTAACGCTGGGCTGTCGGGGGGCAGATGAATTTCCTTATCCCATTTGCTGATAATCAAGGTCTCTAAGCCTGCTTTGCGTTCTACCCCTTTTGCCACGCCAATCAATAGCGGTTGGGTTTTATCCCATTCTACGTTCAATTTTGCAAAGGTTTCCAACGCTCGATTCAATTGCCCTTTACCCCCATCAATAAAAATAATATCGGGAATTTTTTCAGGGGGAAGTGGGCGATCATAGCGTTTAAGCAAAGCTTGTTCCATTGCCGCATAATCATCACCGCCCGTAATCCCCTCAATGTTAAAACGGCGGTAATCGGATTTGAGAATGCCATTTTCATCAAACACCACGCAGGACGCCACTGTTTGCTCGCCCATTGTGTGACTGATGTCAAAGCACTCCATTCTTGCAATTTTTTCTAAATTTAGCACCGCTTGCAATGCTTCATAACGTTTGTGAATACGCTCATCTTGCTTTAATTGCAAGTTAAGTGCGGCCACTGCATTGGTATGTGCAAGGGCTAAATAACGGCTTTTTTCGCCACGTACTTTATCTGAAATGGTAACTTTATGTCCTGCTTGTTCGGTCAGCACCGCTTCTAGGGCTGATTTTTCACTCACTTTTTGGTCAATCACAATCTGATTTGGGATAGTGCGGTGCTGGTTCATTTGCAAATAAAACTGCCCGATAAAGGTATCGCTCAATTCTGCTAATTCCGTGTGGTTAGGCACTTTGGGGAAATAGCTGCGATTACCCAACACCTTGCCTTGACGCACAAATAAAATATGCACACAGGCAATACCGTGCTGATAGACGATAGAAATAATATCCAGATCATCTAATCTGTCTTGCGAAATAGATTGTTTTTCGGTTACCGCTCGCACCTGCTGAATTTGATCCCGATAGCGTGCCGCCATTTCAAAATCCAGCTCTTCGGCGGCTTTTTCCATTTTACCGATCAGATATTCCACCACCTGATGGTCTTTCCCCTGCAAAAACAGACGGACTAAATTCACCTGATTATTGTACTCATCTTGCGAATAATAACCTTCTACACAAGGGGCAAGGCAACGCCCGATCTGATATTGCAAACAAGGGCGTGAACGATTTTTATAGTAGCTGTCTTCACACTGGCGAATTGGAAAGATTTTTTGCAGTAAATTCAAAGTTTCTCGCACTGCCCCAGCATTCGGATAAGGCCCAAAATACTCCCCTGCGATTTTTTTGCTTCCTCTAAAACTGGCAAGGCGTGGATGCTGATGTTTGGTCAGTAAAATGTAGGGATAGGATTTATCATCACGCAATAACACATTGTATTTTGGCTGATTTTCCTTAATGTAATTGTGTTCCAGCAATAAAGCTTCGGTTTCAGAATGGGTGAGGGTGGTTTCAATATGGGCGATATTTGCCACTAACGCTTCGGTTTTACGGCTGGCTAAATTTGATCGGAAATAGCTAGAAAGGCGTTTTTTTAAGTCTTTTGCTTTGCCCACATAGATAATTTCGCCTTTATCGTTATACATACGATAAACGCCTGCGTTGTGAGGGACGTTAGCAAGGAAGGATTTGGGGTCAAATTGCGACATAGGATATCACCAAAATTTCGGGCGGACACATCGGCCCGCCCCTACAATTATTTTTACAGCACATTACGATTTCAATAAACTGCCTTTTGAGGCTTTCAAATACTGCAACATAGACCAAATCGTTAATCCTGCCGCAACATAAAGCAAAATAAAGGCAAGCATTTCCATTGTTTCACTTTGTCGCCAAAGTAATCCCCCCAAAGCAAACATTTGTGCAGTGGTTTTCACTTTTCCCCAAATAGAGACCGCCACATTTGCTCTTTCACCAATTTCTGCCATCCATTCACGCAATGCCGAAATAATAATTTCACGAGAAATCATAATTACCGCTGGGATACTTATCCACCAAGTATGGTAGTGCTCAACCACACATACCAAAGCAACCGCCACTAAAACTTTGTCTGCCACAGGGTCTAAAAATGCGCCTAATCGTGTGGTTTGATTCCATTTACGAGCAAGATAGCCGTCAAACCAGTCAGTAATAGAGGCAATAAAGAAAATTAAGGTAGTAAGCTCTGGTGAATATTTAAATGGGAGATAAAATGCCACAACAAACAGTGGAATAAGTACAACGCGGAAAATAGTTAGGTAGGTTGGGATATTGAATTTCATAATTCGCAGCTCAAGCAAGAAAAGTTGAACTATTTTAAACAAAACAAGCGGTCACTTCTACGCCCTTTTTTGCAAAATTTTGTAAGGAAATGACCGCTTGTACTTTAGATAATTAATTTAGCGACAATCACTAATTGACACTGCCACAATTTAGGCAGTAAAGATAACTCTGTTTTGGGTCGTTAAATTTATTTAAAAGATTACTTTGTTGTTTAATTTTTCCAGCCAGTGGACTATCAAGCAACATAGATAAATCCAATTTCGCTTTCATTTTAAAATCACGCATTAACTGACTAAAGAAATCTTCTTTTTGTTCAATAAACCATTGTACTGTGAAGCTATCACGTTCAGCTAGATTCTGTGCTTTACGTTTGGCATTAATCAGCGATTTAAGTACATCATAGGCATCGTCAAAATCGCCTAGTTGATCTACCAAGCCATGTGTCAATGCAGTTTCACCTAGCCAAACTTGTCCTTGTGCCACTTTATCCACTTCAGCTTTACTCATCTTACGCCCCTTAGCCACCAGAGCTAAAAAACGATCATAGCCGTTTTCAATGCTAATTTGGATCATCTCAACATGTGTTTTATCTAATGGCTTTAATGCCGATTGCCGCGCTAATGGCGAGGTTGCAATACCATCTTCACTAACCCCAACTTTCTTGGCAGTCTTTTCTAAATTTACAGATAATCCAAAAATACCAATAGAGCCAGTCAATGTTGTTGGTGCTGCAATAATTTTATCCGCAGTAGCAGAAATCCAATAACCTCCTGAAGCTGCCATTCCCCCCATTGAAACAACCACGGGTTTACCTGCATGTTGAAGATCTTCTGTTGCTTGGCGAATTAACTCAGAAGCCACCGCACTACCACCAGGACTATTAACACGGAGAATGACGCCTTGCACACTCTCATCAGCCCGAGCTTGGTGTAATAATTGTACAATTTCATCACTTCCCGCACTGTTTTCGTCTCCTTTACCCCAAACGATTTCCCCTTCTACATTAACCACAGCTATTTTCTCTTGTGATTTAAGGTTAAAGCGATCGGGTAATTCTGCAGCATAATCTAAATATTCAATATGCTGATAGCCCCGTTTAGGATGTTTACCAAAAGTCTCGATTAGTTTCTGCTTAATTTCTCGGCTGCTAAGGCTTTGTGTAATCCATCCTTGCTTAAGCGCGAATTCTGCGTCATCACCTTTTAAAGCGCGATATTGCTGCAATAATTTCTCTGGAGCGAGAACAACATTTTCTGCGTTTATTTCACGGTTTTTCGCAATGTTATCTCGCATATTTTGCCAAAGTTTACTTAACCATAATTGAGCATTTGCTTTAGCTTCAGAAGACATATTGTCACGCAAAAATGGTTCAACCGCTGATTTATAAGTCCCAACTCGAAAAACATAGGGTACAGCCTCAATTTTCTCTAATAATGATTTGAAATAGAGATTAGAATAACTCAACCCTTGTAGCTCAACCATTCCCGATTTATTAAGATAAATGTTGTCTGCAAAGCTTGCCAGATAATATTGTTTTTGACTAAACAAGTCTCCCACAGCAATCACGGATTTCCCTGACTGCTTAAATTCTTGCAATACGTTACCTACATAGGTGAGCGAGGCAATATCCCCCCCAGAGAAATTCTTCAAATCTAATACGATGCCTTTAATCCGGCTATCTTTTGCTGCTTTACGGATAGCCTGTACAACATCAAAGGTTGAAATTTTGAGCGGTTCACTCCCATTGCCAATTTCTGACTGTAAAAAACGGCGAAAATCGGCAAATTCATCATGGTTATCTGCAAGATAACCATCAAAATTAAGCGTTAATGCCCCGCTTTGAAAAGCGGGATCTGCATTTTTTGATTTACTACTATCACTACTGAGTAATGAAGTAAAAGCAAAAAATGCCAGTACAAATAAAATAAAAAATAGGCTTACCGTAAATTCCCGCACACAGCAAAAAGCACGATATAGCCCTTTAAAAATTTTTATAATCATTAATACCTCCTATCAGAAAAATTGCAGTGTAAGCTACCACAAATTCAGGCGGAAATTAACAAATTATGTTATGATTTTGCGTCTTTTTATCATTCGAGAAGCCTTATATGAACACCTTAGATTTCTTACAACGCCGCCGTTCATGCAAAAAATTTGGCAATATTGCGCCAAACCGCGATCAACTTGAGCACATGTTTAAAGCAGCCCTGCGAGCGCCCGATCACGGCAGATTAAAACCTTATCGTTTTGTCGTTATTGAGAATAAGCAAGCACTGTATCAAGCATTGCTTGCGGCTGTCACTGAATTTGATTTAGGCGAACGAGGCTTAGAAAAAGCAGAAAAACTTTCCTCACAAGCACCAACCGTTGTTGCGGCTATTGCCAAACTGGATGACCAAAATAAAAAAGTTCCTGCTTGGGAACAGATGGTAACAACAGGTTGTGCAACTTATGCGTTACAACTTGCCGCGAATGTTCAAGGCTTCGAAACAGTATGGATCAGCAAACATTGGGTGCAAGGCAAAGCAATGCGCGAAATGCTGACATGTAAAGAAAATGAAAAAGTAATCGGACTAATTTTAATTGGTTCCCCACAAGATAAAGCGGAAATTACAACAGCAACTGAAACTGAAAATACAGAAGGCTTTGTCTGCTACCTAGAGGGATAAAAAATGAACCAAGATCAACACGACTATCAAGATTTAATTCAGATTTTTGATAACTGCTTTGCGAAAGAATACAATACGCGCTTAGAAAAAGGTGGGGATTACCCAATCTACTTACCCGCCCATTTAGATGAAGGTGGGGTAGCAAGCGAGCGAGATTACAATGTCATTTTATTCGCACATGGCTACTACAGTAGTGCTTTACACGAAATTGCTCACTGGCTAGTAGCAGGACGTGCTCGTTGGGGATTAGAAGATTTTGGCTATTGGTATGAGCCTGATGGCAGATCAGCCGAACGCCAACGTGAATTTGAACAAGTAGAAGTAAAACCGCAAGCAATTGAGTGGATTTTAGCGACTGCTGCCGGTTTCCGCTATTTTGCAAGTAGTGATAACCTTACTGGTGATTCTGGCGATAATTCTGCATTCAAGCAAGCAGTGTACGAACAAGTTAAAACTTACGCAGAAAAAGGTCTACCAAAACGTGCAGAAACTTTGCGTCAGGCGCTTTGCCAATTTTATGGTACTCCCAATACAATTGATTTAACCCAATTTGATATATCAAGAATTTAACAAGCGGTCTCTTTTTCGCAAAAAATAACAAAGGAAACATTATGCAATTTACTGTTATTATCCCTGCTCGCTATGCTTCTAGTCGCTTACCTCGCAAGCCATTATTGGATATTGTTGGCAAACCAATGATTCAACACGTTTGGGAAAAAGCTCAACAAGCAGGGGCAAGCCGAGTGATTGTAGCAACTGATCACCCTGAAATTGAAAGCGTTGTTAAAAGCTTTGGTGGTGAAGTTTGTCTCACTTCAGATAAACACAATTCTGGCACCGAACGCCTTGCGGAAGTAATTGAGAAAATGCACATTGCTGATGATGAAATTATTGTCAATGTACAAGGCGATGAGCCGCTAATTCCCCCAATGATAGTAGCTCAAGTAGCGGAAAATTTAGATCGCCATCAAGTGAATATGGCAACTCTTGCAGTTAAACTCGAAACTAAAGAAGAACTGTTTAACCCCAATGTGGTTAAAACCTTAACCGACAAAAATGGAATGGCGCTCTATTTCTCTCGTGCATCTATTCCTTTTGCTCGTGATCATTTTGCTCATTGTGATGATGCTTTTGTCGCAAGCCAACAGTATCTCCGCCATATTGGCATCTATGCTTACCGTGCAGGCTTTGTAAAACAGTATGTCGCTTGGCAGCCAACACAATTAGAACAACTTGAAAGCTTAGAACAACTGCGTGCATTATGGTATGGTGAGAAAATTCATTTAGAGCTTGCAAAACAAGCGCCTGAAGTGGGGGTAGATACCGCGGAAGATTTAGCTCGAGTGAGAGAAATTCTTGCTAAACAAGCGATATAATAACAATCGAATTTTATTCAACATGCCCCAAAGCATTTAAAAATAAACCCTGAAATTATTTTCAGGGTTTATTTTATTAATCAATATCTTTCAGTTCATCTTCCGACAAAGTTTCTTGACTACTTTCAACTTTGCCATCTTTCACTTTAAACTCTAAATTTTGAAAATAGGCCTCACGAAATGTAACATAAGGGTCGGCTGATTGCTTAAGCAATGCCTCTTGCCCAATTAACGCAGCTCGTTTATCAACTCCTTGCACAGTAAATTTTGCAACAGACCATGGCGTAGCAAGTAGTGATAACACCGGATAAGTACTATCCACTATACCACCGAGATCTTGTCGCGGTGTTGCTGCACCATAAGCAGGTAGCATGACATAACTGCCCGTTGGTACATTATAACTCCCTAAAGTATCACCAAAAGAGCGATGCCCATTCTCTAGTTTAAGATCGTTGGTTAAACTAGCAAAATCAATTAAACCACCTAACCCAAAGATAGAGTTAATCCAAAAACGGCTGAAGTGCACCATCGCTTTTTGTCCTTCCCCTTCTAATAAGCGATTGACAAAACTTGCTGGTTCGTCAAGGTTATTGGCAACATTAACCAAGCCCGTTTTAATTGGGCTTGGTACATACTCTTTCCAACCTTTTGCGACAGGCTCTAATACATAAGGGTCAAGATATTCATAATTAACCTTCCACATAGCACGATTAAAACCTTCAAGTGGATCGTTACGCGTACCATCTTCATTTAATGCAGAAGAACACCCAACAAGCATAAATGCTGCAGCAACCAAGATAAGCTGTTTAAATTTTGTCATAAAAAACCTGTTATTTTAAGAAAGGATTATGTTGTTTTTCTCGTCCAATTGTTGTGTGCGGACCATGACCAGGAATAATTACAAAATCATCGTCTAAATCAAATAACTTTGTCCGAATTGATGAAATTAAAGTATCAAAATTACCTTGGTAGAGATCAGTTCGACCAATGCTGTCTTTAAACAAAACATCACCACTAAAAGCAATTTTATTTTTCATTTCAAAAAAACCAATGTGCCCCGGAGAATGTCCCGGTAAATGACGAATTTCGAAAGAAAGCGTACCGACTTCAATTTCATCCCCTTCACTTAACCAGTGGTCAGGTAAAAAAGCAGGAACTCTAGGAAAACCATAGCTAGCACAGATTTCAGGTAGATTGTCGAATAAAGGCTTATCAGCTAATTGGGAACCATAAACCTCAACACCAAAGTGTTTCGATACCTTTTCAACCGCCATAATATGGTCAAGATGAGCATGCGTAATCAGTAATTTAGTTACGTTAAGCTGCTGCTCTTCAATAAATTTAATAATAATGTCGGCATTGTCACCAGCATCAATAATAGCTGCATTTTTGTTTTCATCCCACACAATGCTGCAATTTTGCTGAAATGCACTAACAGGAATAATTTGTAAATTAAGCATAAAAAACAACCGCTTGCTTAACCTCGCCAGGTTCGAACAGGGCCTGTATCAACATGTACAAAGTTACTCCGAGGATAGAACCCAACCCCGCCATTATTTAAACTTTGTGCCGCATTTCTAATTTTTGCTAATGGCACCCCTTGAATATAGAAATCAATCGCTTTACCTTGCATATGGAAACTGTTGCCTGCACCACGCACTGCACGATTACTTCTTGGTGTACGATACCCGCTTAAAACCTGAATTTCTGAATTCCGCAATCCTAAACGAGCTTGTATTTGGATGAGCTTTAAATAAAGATTCGGGTCAATAGCACGAACCTTATTTTCACGTCTATCGCGCATTAAATAGTTCATACTTTGTAAACTTGCCGAATTAAAACGCCCACCTAGATGCTGACCTGTTGCCACATCTCCTGTATTGACATTACGCAAACGTAATACCATTGGCTTTGGCGTGGAAACAATTGCCGCTGCTTTATTAGAAAATAGTGTTGCACCAAGCATAATTCCACCAAGCGAAAGCCATCTACGGCGTTGTAAATTGGTTTGATCCATTAAATTCTCCTTCTTTGGATATTGGATATATCTCCGTTTTAAATGGGTATATCCTAACGCTCTATCGTTAATCTCCGAGGCTCGGTAATTGACGATAAATCATTAGCAAGTCAGATTTAGTATTCACAATAAAAACAAAGTTCCGAGAAGATTATTATACTTCTCGGAAAATATCATTTATGCGATCTAGATCACATTTTTAACCTTCATCCAATCTATTGAGACTCGCGGAAGATTAACATCATATTTATAGATATCAGGCAAGGTATACACTTTACCATTTTCTACCCACGCCGTGACATAATACAAATAAACAGGATTGTCTGAACGAATTGGCACCGAAGTTGTTTTACGGCTGGCTAATACACCTTGCTTCTTACTATCACTCCAACCCGCTTCTTTCAATAATAATGTCGCGAGTTCATCTGATTTTGCCACACGAACACACCCTGAGCTTAACGCACGATCATTTTTACCAAATAGACCTCGGTTAGGTGTATCATGCAAATAAATAGCATCAGAGCTTGGCATATTGAATTTATACAATCCCAATGCAGCATTGTCACCCGGTTTTTGGCGAATATGATAAGGGAAAGTATTCTCTTTACCTTTATATTGCGCCCAATTGATATTACTTGGGCTAATCTTATTACCACGCCCATCTAAAATCTCATAGCCTGAACGCTCTACCATACCTGGATTACGGCTAAATTTAGGAATAAGATCTTTAGCTTTAATTGTCGGCGGTACATTCCAAGGCGGATTCACAACCACATTACTTAATTTGCTATACATAACTGGTGTGCGGCGGTCATCTCGTCCAACAATCACTTTAGATTGCAAAACCTGCTTGCCATCACGCATATAGTAAAGCTGATAACTTGGAATATTAACGAAAATACCATTAGTAAAGCTTGGGATTAAACGTAAGCGTTGTGCATTCAATGCTAATTTCGCAAATGTCGTGCTTCCCCCTGCTACTGCAGACTCTTGAGCTTTCCCTTTTTGTCCTTTGGTATTTTTGCTGTTCGCAGCTTTTTTAGCGACACCCGCCGTGCTATTTGGAGACATTGTAAACAATCTATCTACCGTTTCACGGTAAATATGATTATTTGGTATAAGAGCAGAAATATATTGTACAGCAGAGCCATTTCTGACAGCCCGTAACCAAGCAGAAACATGACTTTCAGCCGGAGCTTTAGTTACGTAGCTGCCTAACCGATATAGCCATTTATCTGCATTACGTCCCACATTTTTATTGTAATACAGATAATCTAAAAAACTGTCTGTTAATAAAACATCACGAGCGAAACTATCTTCTGGCGTATTTAGAATTTGTTGTAGTGCTTTCGTTGATTTTGCAGAAACTCCACTGGCTGCAAAAGCAGCATACTCTTTTAAAAATAGCTGTGTTGCCCGTTTATCAGACCATATTGAACTAAATTCGTTATCTAAATAAACCTTAGCTGTTGTAGATGCTAACAATAATTGATTTGGTGCAATTTCTTGATTAAGGCGATTTTTAGCTTGCGCAAGTTTTTCTGCTGCAATTCGCTCTTCTTCTGCACGTTGAATAAAACTTTCTGCTTGCCGAGCCATTGCTGCTGCTCTTGCTTGCTGAGCTTCAAAACTTAATTGCGGCAATACCGTATCAACAGTATTTAACGCATTTGGTGTGGCAACATTTATTTCTGCAACTTGAGTTGTCGCACTTGCTACTGCCGATGTTTCTGCAAAAACAGCAGAACTCAATATCGTAATAGGTAAAAACTTAAACGCTTTCATGTTTAATCCAAAAAATAATTTGCTCATTTGCAAAATGTTTAATAAAACAGACCGCTTACAAAACAAGCGGTCTGGTAATTTTCGCACTAATTATATACGATATTTGACTATTTGTTAATTTTGAGCCAATCGATCATCATATTCTCCGTCTCTTTTAAGAAGAAATCTGGAGCCTCATAATCTTTTGGTAAAGCATCAAGATTCTTTAATGGCTTTTTGCCTTCTCGCTTAAAACGAGCATTCAGATCTTTCAAGCGTTTAGCTTCACTTGCTTCGTTCTCTTTTTTACGCTCATCTAAATTGAGTGAGGTAAATTGGCGAGCATCACGTTCTTTGCGCAAAGCAATATCTTCATTTACCACAATAAATTCAGGATCTTCTTTAATTCTAGCTTGGTGTTTTTCAATTAACTGAGTAACAACCGCACGTGAATTTGCCGTTTCTTGATAACTTGCTGCTGGAATCTTATCCCATGCTAATGCATTATCTTCAAAACTTTCACCTGTCTTTTCAGCATTAATAATTTCTGGCAAGCGAATATCCGCTTCTACCCCTTTAAGCTGCGTACTTCCGCCATTAATCCGGTAAAACTTCTGAATAGTATATTGGATTGAACCTAACGGCTCACGATCTAAGTCATACACAAAATTTAATGAGCGGCTTTGCTGTACTGTACCTTTACCAAAACTTTGCTGACCAACAATGATCGCACGATTATAATCTTGCAATGCGGCAGCTAAAATTTCTGAAGCCGAAGCACTATGGCGGTTAATCATCACCATGATTTTGCCATCATACTCGACGCCTGCATTCGGATCTTCATGTACTTTGATACGATTAAACGCATCACGCACTTGAACCACCGGGCCTTCATCAATAAATAAACCAGTTAATTCAACAACTTCAGTTAAAGAACCTCCGCCATTTTCACGTAAATCAATAATCAAGCCATCCACTTTTTTAGCTTTCATCTCTTTTAATAATTTACGCACATCTTTGGTTAAACCAATATAAAAGCTTGGGATCTTAATAACGGCAATATTTTTACCATCCACTTTATCTATTGTAAGCTTAGCTGCACTATCTTCTAAACGAATTTTATCGCGCACTAAAGTCACAATTTTTGATTTTCCCCCTTTTGCGGGTTCAATCTCTAGATAAACTTTCGAGCCCTTTTTCCCTTTAATTTTATCAACGACATCATCAATTCGCCAACCAACCACATCTTCAATTTTATTTTGTGATTGTCCTACCCCGATAATTTTATCCCCTACAGCTAAGCGCTTGCTACGAGCAGCAGGAGCACCAGGAACTAAAGATTTAATCGTAGTGACATCATCTTCCATCTCAAGCGTTGCACCAATTCCTTCTAATGAAAGGTTCATGCTCTCTTGAAAACGTTTTGCTGAGCGGGGAGAAAGATAACTAGTATGAGGATCAATCTCTCGTGCAAATGCATTCAAATACGTTTGCAAAATATCATCCGCTTTGGTTTGTGTTAAACGGCGAATCGCTAAGTTATAACGCTTAGTGAGTGTTTTTTTAATTTCACCCCATTTTTTATCTTTCAAATATAAACCGATAATGTCATTTTTAACCCGTTGTAACCAAAGTTCATTAGCCTCTGCTTCGGTTTTAGGAAATGGAGCTTTATCGCGCTCATTTTCAATTTGGTCATTAGCTTTCAAATCAGGTTCTTTATCAAGCAACGACAGCGCATATTTATAACGCTCATAACGACGCTTACTCATCAGCTCATAGATTTCAAAAGCAATATCAAGCTCTCCGTCATAAAGAGCATCATCTAATTTGTTCGCATATTTGCTATGCAATTCATCAATATCTGATTGTAAAAAAGTATTATGAGCAGGATCAAGCCAATCAATATAGCGATTAAAGATCTTTTCTGAAAATGTATCATCAAGGGTAAACTTGTGATAATGCGACTGTGTTAAACGAGCAGCAACCCGCTTGGTCGAAGTTTGATGTTGCTCGCTTGGCTGTGGAATAACAATTTTATCTGCTTTTATTTCTGGCTCTGCGCTAAAAGTATTGGCTGATAACAACCCTAAACACAGCCCGATAAAGTAACTTAATTTGGTCGGTTGCATAATATTCCTAAGATAACACCAAAACTATTTACGAGAGAATTTGCTTTCTAAAGCAGCTAAACTTTCTAATGATGCTTTAGGTGCATTATGGCGCTCTGTACGTTTTTTAGCATTCTCTTCGCGTGCTTTTTGTTTAAAGAATTCTTTACGTTGAGCTTTGCGTTGCTCTTTTCTCTCTGCCGCACGGCGCTCTGCCACGACTGCTTTAGCTTGAGCTAAGGTTTGTGCTGCATGTTCTGCTTGTTGGCTATCTACCACACCAGCTTCTTCACCATTTAAGCCCACACGAACAGCACCATCACGACAAGCGTGAAGATAACGCCAACTCATGGTATAGCTACGTAATGCTTGGCGTAATAGTGTTTTACTCACTTTGTCATCGCCAGCTAGGGCTTCTGCTAATTCTTGAAATAAGCCCACTTTAAGTGGTTTGGCTTCGCCTTCAGCGATAAAACAGAGAGGAAATTTTTCACAAAGGTAGGCAATGACTTCTTTAATTGGCATTGCAGTTTTTTGATGAGTTTGAACCGCTTGTTCAGATAATTGTTCGTTTAATTGTTCAGACATAGTTTTTCCATGTTGTTAAGGGAGAAAATAAACGGGGCGTACTCTATTTTATTTGTCCGCCCTTGTCTATCAAATTTAATGCGTACTTAGACTCTAATTTCTTATGAAGTTCCAATTATGCTTGGCTTTCTAAAAAACGCTCAGCATCGAGTGCAGCCATACAGCCTGTTCCAGCAGAAGTGATCGCTTGACGATAATTATGATCCACCACATCGCCAGCTGCAAATACCCCCGCAACGCTGGTTGCAGTGGCATTACCCTCTAATCCCGATTTCACCACAATATAGCCATTGTTCAATTCAAGCTGATCTTTAAATATATCTGTATTCGGTGCGTGTCCAATTGCCACAAATACACCATCAAGCACTAGGCTTTGCTCAACACCATCTTTGACGCTCTTAATACGCACACCAGTCACACCAGCATCATCACCCAGAACTTCATCAAGTACACTATCAGTGTGCAAAATAATTTTGCCTTCTTCGACTTTTTTCATTAGACGATCAATCAAAATTTTCTCACTACGAAAAGTATCACGACGATGAATAAGATGCACTTCAGAGGCAATATTCGATAAATAGAGAGCTTCTTCAACCGCAGTATTCCCTCCACCAATCACTGCAACAGGTTTATTACGATAGAAAAAGCCATCACAAGTTGCACAAGCAGAAACACCACGACCTTTATAATTTTCTTCTGAAGGCAAGCCTAAGTATTTTGCGGAAGCCCCAGTTGCAATTATCAATGCATCACAAGTAAAGGTATTAAAATCACCTTTTAACGTGAATGGGCGTTGAGAAAAATCAACCGTATGAATATGGTCAAAAATGATTTCCGTGTTAAATTTTTCAGCATGCTTTTGCATTTTATTCATCAAATCTGTGCCAGTAATTTCACCAAATTCACCTGGCCAGTTTTCAATTTCAGAGGTAGTGGTCAGTTGTCCACCTTGTTGCATACCTGTCACTAATACAGGATTTAAGTTTGCACGAGCCGCATAGACTGCTGCAGTATAACCCGCAGGCCCCGAGCCTAAAATTAATAATTTTGCGTGTTTTACAGCCATTATAATTTCCTTTCTAATTTGTCTAAATTTATCAATTAATATAATAACGAATAAAGCTTACGTCTAAACTGACCGACCAGAGGATCGGTATTTCCCATTGCTGATAAAATAGCTAAAAATTGCGTTTTAACTTCGCCATCTCCTGCACTCAAATCTTTTTGTAGCCATTCAAATAGTAATCCTAACGCCTCTTCATTCCGTTTTACTTGGTGAAGTTGGTTGGCCAATTTGATTGCAATTTCAGGCGTTTTGTTCATTCCATAGGCTTGCTGTAATTCTTGAATTTCAGGTGAATCCGCTGCTTGTTCTAGTAAATGAATTTGATCTTGTAAGCCCTGCCAACGGCTATCTCGATCTTGTAATGGAATCTGTGCCAAAATAGCTTTTGCAGGTTCAATCTCTTTCAAGGCAATATGCGTTTCAGCATACAATAAGCCAAAATCACTATTTTTCTTGTCTGTTTTCTCCCAAGCCGATTTTAACAACGGTAACGCCATATCAAATTGTTCCGCCTCTAAAAATTCTATCGCTTGGGCATATTGTAGTTCCTCTTCTTTTGGCAAAATGTTGGCTAGCCGAATGCGTAATTCTTGCTCACTGATCACACCTTGAATCGCATCAACAGGCTGGCCATTTGCAAAAAAATAGCTAGTTGGCACCGCTTGTATACGAAACTGCTGAGCAATTGCCATTTGCTCATCACAATTGATGATTGCAAGTAAAAATTGCTTTGGATATTCATCAAGCAATCGACGAAATAATGCCTCCATTTCAATAGATGCAGGTTCTCGAGACGAAATAAAATGAAAAACCACAGGCACTTCGGCTGTGGCACTGATCACTTCACTAAAATTTTGTTCATTAATATTAATTAAATAATCCATATCTTCATCACATTAAAAGCAGTGTGATAATACACACTGCCTTTTATTAAAACTGTTTTAGCCTTACTCAGAGTGATAACGCCCAATAATTGTTTTTACACCGCCATTACCAATACAGACAGAGTCATCAGTTGCTTTAGAGTACGAACCATCCTGACAAATCGCTGTTACACCAGCAGGTACTTGGATTTGTTCAATCACTGGAGGCTTTGCGATAGTACTTGAAACTGTATTGTCAGTTTGAGCTTTTACTACTTCCACTGGAGTACGTTGTACACAAGCGCTTAATCCACAAAGCAAGACCAATGCTGTAACAAATTTGAGTTTTTGCATAATCACCTCGCATAATCATTATAATAAAGGCTGAAAATTACTTTTCAGCCTAACTATGATGAAGAGTTTTATAGCAAATAGCAAGTTAGCCGTTAATGAATTTTTCGCCTAATTCAATATCTGCTTTTAAAGTTGGAATCATTGCTTCAATCGCCGCTTGCTCATAAGCGCTAATTTCACCAATTGGTAGCAATTCTTCTACGCCATCTTTACCTAAACGCACAGGCTGAGCAAAGAAACGGGCATATTTACCGTCTCCCTCTACATAAGCAAATTCAACAACATGCTCACCACTTAAGCCTTTTAATACTGAGCGAGCAAAACGTGCTGCAGCTTGAGCCATAGAGAGGGTTGCTGAGCCGCCTCCCGCTTTAGCTTCTACCACTTCAGTACCTGCGTTTTGAATACGCTTAGTTAAAGCTTCAACTTCTTCTGCAGTGAAGGCAATTTTGTCGGTTTCTGTCGCTTGAGAAAGTAATGGTAAAATCGTTACCCCAGAATGCCCACCAATCACTGGTACTCGCACATTATTCACATCCTTACCTTTTAGTTCTGCCACAAATGTTTCAGAACGCAACACATCTAGCGAAGTCACGCCAAATAATTTACGTTTGTCATACACACCTGCTTTTTTCAATACCTCAGCAGCAATCGCAACGGTAGTATTAACAGGATTTGTGATAATCCCCACGCAAGCTTTCGGGCAAACCGCTGCGACTTTTTCAATTAAGTTACGTACAATTCCCGCATTAATATTAAATAAATCAGAACGATCCATACCAGGCTTACGCGCAACACCTGCTGAAATTAAAACAAGATCTGCGCCCTGCAAAGCTGAAGCAGGATCTTCCCCTGCAAAACCTTTTACCTTAACCGCGGTTGGGATATGGCTCACATCAACAGCGACCCCAGGAGTCACAGGCGCAATATCATATAAAGATAATTCCGTCCCTGCAGGGAGCTGTAATTTCAACAAGAGCGCTAACGCTTGGCCGATACCACCTGCTGCACCTAAAACTGCAACTTTCATAAACTTCTCCTATTATCAGAATAAATAAATCTTATTGAATTGTAGAAAAAAGCGAATACGCTTTCAAATAGCGATGTTAAATTTTGCGATCTAGTGCAAATTTTAGAAAAAAATTTTAGATATCAATTGATTTATTTGCATAAATAAGCAAAAATTTTGCATATTTTTAAATAAAAATGCATAACCTTGTATAATGGAAAAAAACGATTCTCTCTCTGATGCGTTCAAATCATTGTTACGCGAAGAAAAATTTGGCTCACAAAGTGAAATTGTAGCCGCTTTACAAGAAATGGGCTTCAGCCAAATTAACCAATCTAAAGTGTCACGTATGCTTTCAAAATTTGGTGCAGTACGTACACGTAATACAAAAATGGAGATGGTTTATCAGCTTCCCGCGGAATTAAGTGTGCCAACAACCTCTAGCCCACTGAAAAACTTAGTCATGGATATTGATCATAATGATGTATTAATTGTTATCCATACCAGCCCAGGCGCGGCACAATTGATTGCTCGTCTATTAGATTCCATAGGCAAAGCGGAAGGGATTCTTGGCACAATTGCAGGAGATGATACGATTTTTGTCACCCCAACACGAGAGACACCAATTCACCAATTAATGGAAACTATTCACGAATTATTTGAAAACTCGCTGTAATGAATATTCTTATCACCGGTGGCACAGGCTTTATTGGCAGAGCTTTATCCCAAGCCCTTATTGCGCAAGGGCATCAGCTAACTATCCTTTCTCGCCAACCCAAAATAGATACACAAGCGCTCAAATTTATTCAAAATTTTGCTCATATCAAAAATCTAGATGCATTTGATGCTGTTATCAATCTGGCTGGTGAGCCTATTTTTGCGAAAAAATGGACAGGAATACAAAAAAGTAAACTTCGTCAAAGTCGGCTTGAATTGACACAAAAACTCGTTGAATTATGCCAAAAAAGCTCAAATCCGCCACATACCTTTCTTTCTGCATCCGCAACAGGCTACTATGGTAACTTAGCGCAATTTGCAAAAAACTGTACAGAACAAACCGCTTGTGGTAATGGCTTTACTGCGCAGCTTTGCCAAGAATGGGAAGCCTGTGCATTACAAGCACAAAATAAAAAAACACGGGTTTGTTTACTTAGAACAGGGATAGTATTAGATACAGCTGGCGGTGCATTAAAACAGATGTTAGCGCTCTACCGATTAGGCCTTGGGGGAAAATTAGGTCACGGTAAACAGCACTGGGCTTGGATTTCCCTTGAAGATCATATTCAAGCAATGCTATTTTTATTGGAAAATCCCGATGCTCAGGGAGCATTTAATTTCGTTGCTCCGCAATCTATCAGAAATACTGATTTTAATTGTTTATTAGCTAAAGCGATTCACCGCCCAGCATTTTTTTCTGTTCCTGCATTTGTGTTAAAGCTTATTCTTGGCGAGCGTTCGCAACTTTTGCTGGATAATCAACCGCTTGTACCACACCATCTAACTCAATTAGGCTTTAAATTTAAGTTCAATAACTTAGAACAGTGGTTAGCGAGTTGTTTTAAATAAAAAATAGGGCGATTAAGCCCTATCTTTTTAATAATCTAACTCATCTTTATACAAGTTATAATCCGCCTTTAATGCTTGGATTAATGCTATAAAATCATCAGGCAGTGGTGCATGCCACTCCATCAATTCGCCGGTAATTGGATGTTCTAAACGCAACATTGCTGCATGTAAAGCTTGGCGTTTGAAATTACGTAACACTTCCAAAAATTCTTCACTGGCACCTTTGGGAGGGCGAGGTCTTCCACCGTAAAGCTGATCACCAAGTAATGGATGAGCAATATGTGCCATATGCACACGAATTTGGTGCGTACGCCCTGTTTCTAAGCGTAAACGTAAACGTGTGTAATTGCGAAAACGCTCCATAATACGGTAATGCGTAACGGCAGGCTTACCCATTGGATGAACAGCCATTGCAGTACGTTTGGTAGGATGGCGAGCCATGGGTTCATCCACTTTCCCTCCTTGAGTCATAATACCACTGGCGACCGCCTCATACTCACGGGTAATTTGACGTTTTTGTAGCGCGGAGACTAAATGCGTTTGTGCTGGTAACGTTTTTGCAACCACCATTAAGCCCGTGGTATCTTTATCTAAACGATGCACAATCCCTGCACGTGGCACCTCAACGATTTGTGGGTAGTGATGCAATAAAGCATTTAGCACTGTACCATCTGGATTACCCGCCCCAGGGTGAACCACAAGATCTTTTGGTTTATTGATCACTAAAATATCATCGTCTTCATAAACAATATTGAGTGGAATATCCTGAGGTTCAAAGCGGATTTCTTCTTCTGTTTCCGCCTGCACTTCAATTAATTCACCACCAAAGACTTTTTCTCGCGCTTTATTGACAATTTTGCCATTCACTGTAACCAGATCATTTTCAATCCACACTTTCAAACGCGAACGTGAATAATCAGGAAAAAGTTGTGCTAATGCCTGATCAAGTCTGGCACCTAGTAAATCCGAAGTTACTTCGGCTGTTAAAGTAATTTGTTGAGCCATTAAAAATATAATTCCAAATATGCTTTTCGTATTGAATGATGTAGAATAGCGCTATTTTCCGTCTGAACTTTGCGGATAATAGCCAGTCGAACCGCATTGTACATTAAACATATTTTTATAGGTAATATTTATGCGCAAATTTACAACTCTTGCATCAGTTATGCTAGCAGGTTTGCTGCTTGCAGGCTGTTCTAGCGACAAAAGCAAAGAATTCGAAGGTATCCCTGCCCAAGAACTTTATAGTAAAGGTCAGCAATATCTTGAAAATGGCGACTACAACAATGCAATCCGTTATTTAGATGCCGTGGATGTCCGAGCGATGCAAGGCGCATATGGTGAACAAATACTACTCAGCACAATTTACGCACAATATAAATTAGGTGAATACCACAAAGCATTAGTGCTTGCTGAACAGTTTGGTCGTAGCTATCCACATAGTAGTTCAATGGATTATGCACATTACCTTGCGGCATTAAGTAATGCTCGTCTAGGCGACAATTTTATCCAAGACTTCTTCCGCGTAAACCGTTCTTCTCGCGCAGTAGAAAGCATTAATAACGCTTATGGTAATTTCCAAGCTATTGTCCAACGTTACCCTCACAGCCAATATGTTCAAGATTCTTTAAATTGGATGGCATACTTAAAACATCGTCTCGCCGAACACGAGCTTAAAATCGCACAATTCTACATGGAACGAGATGCCTATGTCGCCGTAGTCAATCGGGTATCCGATATGCTCCGTGCTTATCCAGATAGCAAACCGACAGCGGATGCTCTACCGCTAATGCAGAAATCGTTTGAAGCAATGGGCATTCAAGATTCCGCTCAAAAAGTTGCCGCAATGATTGAAGAAAATAAAGGTAAAGAATATCCAAGTATTAAAAAACCTGAGTACTCGCCTCAATTCTAACAAGCGGTTAAAAATTTCAAAAATTTTACAAAAGGGGCGCAAGCCCCTTTCCCATTTCTATAATTTCTACAGATAAAAATGAAAATTCTCGGTATTGAAACTTCCTGCGATGAAACTGGTGTTGCCATCTATGATGAACACCAAGGTTTAATCGCAAACCAACTTTACAGCCAAATTGAAATGCATGCAGACTATGGTGGCGTTGTACCCGAGCTTGCTTCGCGTGATCATATCCGTAAAACACTCCCCCTTATCCAAGCTGCACTTAAAGAAGCAAATATTACAGCTCAAGATATTGATGGTATTGCCTATACTTCAGGGCCTGGGCTAGTCGGGGCGTTATTAGTAGGATCCACTATTGCTCGCTCCCTTGCCTATGCATGGAATGTGCCAGCTCTCGGTGTCCATCATATGGAGGGCCATTTGCTGGCTCCTATGCTAGAAGAAAATCCTCCTCCATTCCCCTTTGTCGCACTGCTTGTTTCAGGTGGGCATACACAGCTGGTTAAAGTTGAAAATATCGGCAAATATGAGCTACTGGGTGAAAGTATTGATGATGCTGCAGGCGAGGCTTTCGATAAAACAGGAAAATTGCTGGGCTTAGATTACCCTGCTGGTGTTGCAGTTTCTCAATTAGCTGAAAAAGGCACACCAAATCGCTTTGTTTTCCCACGCCCAATGACAGATCGCCCTGGACTCGATTTTAGCTTTTCAGGCTTAAAAACCTTTGCTGCTAACACAATTCATGCGCACTTGGATGAAAATGGTCAGTTGGATCAACAAACCAAATGCGATATTGCACACGCCTTCCAACAAGCAGTGGTAGATACCATTATTATCAAATGCAAGCGAGCGTTGCAACAAACAGGCTATAAACGCCTAGTCATGGCAGGAGGCGTAAGTGCAAATAAGCAATTGCGCCAGGATTTAGCTACATTTATGCAAAGCTATGGCGGCGAGGTATTCTATCCGCGCCCACAATTCTGTACGGATAATGGTGCAATGATCGCTTATGCTGGGTTTGTTCGCTTAAAAAAAGGTGAACGTAGTGATCTTGCTGTCAGCGTTAAACCTCGCTGGCCGATGACAGAATTGACCGCAATATAAACTCAACGTTAAAGATTCACAAAACATCCAAATTAAATGGTGGCTTCCTCCAGAGGTAAGCCACCATTTAGTCGGAAAGTTTCCATCAAGAAAAGTTGTACACAGTTTCTGCTGTCAAGAGAAAAAGAGCAAAAAATTCTAATTTTTTTTGAAAAGAATCTATAGACACAATATAACTTATTGATTTTAAAGAATAAGTTATTTTGCATTCAATTATAGGGTAAAAATTTAAAGCCTTGTTCTACAAAGGCTTACGTGACTTTTCAAAAAGTTACCCCCAAAGTTATCCACAGGCACTGTGAATAAAAAAACGAGCATTTTGATACTGTTTTTTAATCCAGAAATACTCGTTTTATTAGAGTGAGTTGATATTTCAGATGGAATATCAGCACACCTCACATTTAAGTCTTATCTACGATAAATATCTTCTCCATCTCGGCGAGTTTTTAACAAACGTAAGATCCAAACATACTGCTCTGGGTTTTTCGTCACAAAATACTCAATCACCTCATTCATTGCCCGAGCAGACTGCTCTGCCGTACCATCAAATTCAATTTGAGGTAGGATCTCAATCTGATATTTACCTTTTTCAGCGTTATAAATTGGGAACATCGGGATCACCACTGCATTTGCTACTTTCGCCATTTTATTTAAACCTGGTAAGGTGGCTTTCTCTGTAGCAAAAAACGGCACATAAACACTATTTTCTTCACCAAAATCTTCATCAGGTAAGAAATAGCCTAGTTCTCCTTTACGCACATCCGCTAAAAATGGCTTAATTCCATTCTGGCGTGCATGCATTTTGCCGCCAAAACGCTCACGGGTTGCATTCCAAAGCCAATCTACTAGTGGATTGTGATGAGGGTGATACATCGAAGTCATCGGCATGCCAAAAGTGTGCATTGCGATCCCTGAAGCATCTATCGACCAGGTGTGCGGTACAAGCAAAATCACATTTTTTCCGCTATTTTTAGCCGCTTGCACAATCGCTAAATCCGGAAACTCACAACGGCTTTGTAAATGCTTTGGTGAACGCAAAGCAATCTCACCAATCCCTAACATCGTCTGTCCTACCGTGACAAACATTTTCTCAATCACGTTTTCACGTTGCTGAGAACTCCATTTGGGAAAACAGTAACGTAAATTTGTCTCGGCTCGATGATACTGTTTATTACCTTTTTGTTTAATGATTTTATACGCTTGACGACCTACCCAAGCAGCAAATTTATCTCGCAGCCGATAAGGAATAAAGGCAAGTAACACTAGCCCTAATACCCCAAGCCAAATCCCCCAATATTTGGGATGAAGATATTCTTTACGAAATTGATGTTGATAACCATCTCGATAGGTGAAACGTTCCATTTTTTCTATTTCCTTTTTATTTTTTCTTTCTATCCACAATGTTCTTCAATGCTAAAATCACCCCTAGCCCAATAAATGCCCCTGGTGGCAAAATGGCCAGCAATAAACCATGATCAAATGCCAAAATATCTAACCGTAAGCTCTTCGCCCAATCCCCCAATAGCAAATCCAACCCATCAAATAGCGTACCATTACCAATTAACTCACGCATTGCCCCGAGTACAACCAACGCTAGCGTCATTCCAAGCCCCATAGCAAAGCCATCAAAGGCAGATTGCAACACACCATTTTTAGAGGCAAAGGCTTCTGCTCGTCCAATTACAATACAATTAGTCACGATCAAAGGAATAAAAATCCCTAAAGATTGATACACAGGGTAAGCAAAGGCATTCATTAAAAGCTGAATAGTCGTTACTGCGGTGGCGATAATCATCACATAAATCGGAATGCGAATATCGTGAGGGGTAATATGACGAAACACCGACACTACCGTATTCGTTGCTGTTAGCACCAACAAAGTCGCCAGTCCCAGTCCTAAAGCATTAGTCACATTATTTGATACCGCCAATAATGGGCAAAGCCCCAAAAGCTGCACCAATGCCCCGTTATTACTCCAAACCCCCTGAGTAAAAAGCTGTTTCCAGTTGGTAGGTTCGACTTTTGGTGTATCGTCAATTTGTGTGATTTCTATTTTTTCGCTCATTTGCAATCCTTAAACTGTTCTACCATCTGCGGATTTTTCGCTAATTCATTTATCGTCCATTTTGCCGATTGACGAACATTATTCACCACCGCTCTTGGGGTAATCGTTGCTCCCGTAAACTGATCAAAACTCCCCCCATCTTTTTTTACCGCCCATTCGCTTTCGTTTTCTAATCTGAAAATGCGGTTACTGAATGATTTGATCCAGTCGGATACACGAGTTTCAATTTTATCGCCGAGTCCCGGCGTTTCTTTATGTTCAAGGGTTCGCACACCTAATACATTGCCATTAGGTTCAATTGCCATTAACAACACAATGTTGCCCGAATAGCCGTCTGGAGCCGTTGTTTGTAGAATGTAAGCGGTCGTTTCAGTACCTTTTTTTGCAAAATAGATCTTATTTATCATCGCTTGTTCAGGCTCATTAACCATTTTACAAGTAGCGGTTGGATCGTTATCAAATAGCTCCTGAGGCAAAATTTCACGGAATAAAATCCGTTGTTGCTCAGCGGTAACTTGCTCAATTCTGCCTTTGGTGAGCCCAAAAATGAGCGTAGAAATCAGCGTACAAGCCAATGCTACCGCCCCCAAAATCAGGGCATAACGCAGGGTGATTTGACGAGTCATTATTTTCTTCCCCCTAATTTTGTGCCATATAAACGTGGCTGCGTATAATGATCAATCAACGGCACGCAGATATTAGCAAGCAATACACCAAATGCGACACCATCAGGGTAATTACCGTAGTAGCGGATTAAATACACCAACAATCCGACCAATGCACCATAAATCAGTTTGCCTTTTGGCGTGATGCTTGCGGAAACAGGATCGGTTGCAATAAAAAATGCCCCGAACATCATCGCACCACTGAATAATTGCAACGGCATTGACCACGTTGTATTGCTGAATAAATCCGTTAGCCCACTAAGCAAAGCGAAACTGGCTAACATTGCCACAGGAATTTGCCAATGGATAATTCGCTTATAAATTAACACGACACCGCCAATCAGAAAGGCTAAATTGATTTGTCCCCAGCCGTTGAAAAGTAAATCACTTGGCAATGCGTTTTGGCTATGTTTGGCATTGTCTAACACGGTGGCTGATGAAATGCCGTCCACACTATCAATCAGTTGATGAAGGCTAAAACCATCAGTGCTAACACCGCTAAAAATCAATGCAAAGCTATCCGCAAAACTCGGGGGTTCATTGAGTAAAGAAAGCGGTGGCAACCAAGCCGTCATTTGCACAGGGAAAGAAACCAGTAATAACGCATAACCGATCATCGCTGGATTAAATGGATTTTGCCCCAATCCCCCATAAACGTGTTTGCCAAGCAATAGGGCAACAATCACACCAATCATCATTACCCAAAACGGTGCATAGGGTGGAATGGCGACCGCTAAAATTAAAGCAGTCAAAACTCCCGACATATCCGAAAGATAGAAAGCGGTCGGTTTACGGCGTAATTTTGCAATAATCATTTCAATCGCAGTGGCAAGGCTTAACGCAAGAGCAATCTGCCAAAGCAGCCCATAGCCAAAAAACCACCACATTACCCCAATCGCTGGCAACATTGCCCCAATCACCCACAACATAAAATTCGCCGTGAGATTGGTGGAATGGGTGTGGGGGGAACTCACTAGTTTGAACATTTTATAATAAACCTTTTGTAAAAAATCCAAGAAATTTAACCGCTTGTTAAACCTTCGGCAAATTCAAATTATATTTTATCGCCAATAAACGGATCACAATCACAGTGCTGGCAGTGACAAAATAGATCCAATCACTTGCTAATCCTGCTGAATAGGCAAGAACGAAAATCACGCCACCAATCAGGCTTGCGGTCACATAAATCTCTTTTTGCAGAATAATCGGCACTTCATTGCGTAAAATATCCCGGATTAAGCCACCAAAACAGCCTGTCATGCCGCCCAGTGCGATGCAAATTAATGGGTGCAAGCCAAAATCTAAACCTTTTTGCACGCCAATCACGGTAAACACCCCAAGCCCTATCGCATCAAATACCAGCAAGCCAATTTGCCAACTTTTGCGGGAAATTTGGTTGCGGAAAATCGCTGTGATGATAACGGCGATGGAAATCATCACCAGATAAATCGGTTGTTTCATCCAAAACACAGGGGTTGAACCAATCAGCATATCTCGTAATGTGCCACCGCCTACGCCTGTCACCAATGCCAAAATAAACATACCGAATATGTCCATTTTGTGCTGGCGTGCGGCAATTGCCCCAGAAATGGCGAAAACGATAGTGCCGATCAGGTCTTGGATAAATAAGAATGACCACGCCTGTGGTAGAAATAAATCAGCTAACATAACAATACATTACTCAGCTTGCTTCGCAAATTTTACCAATTCAGGTTGAATAATCCGTGCATAATCTTCCGCATTCAGTATGATTGAACGCTCTAATGTGCCAGCGTTGAACGCTAATTCTTCATAACGCCCAAATAAACTCGGTTCAACAATCAATTTGAGATCCGTGTGAAAACTGACGGGGGGAATTGCCCCAAAAACACAATCTGTTAATTCAGATACTTCCGCTGGGCTTGCAAGAGAGGCTTTCCCTGCGCCAAAATGCTGGGCAATTAAAGCTAAATCTGCCTGATAATCGGCAGGTAGTACCGCTAACACCACCTGTTTTATGCCATTACCTTTTACTTTACAAACCAATGCTTTCGCCCCTTGTCCGATTTCCGTACCACGAATTTTTGCCACTTCTTCAGATTTCCCTGCACTTGGGTGCGAAACGACACGGTAGCGTGCGTTGTGTTGATCAAAAAGTGCGGTAAGTTGGATAAAAGTATTTTCTGACATTATTTCTCCTGATTCTGTTTTCGTGCTTTGGCTCGGGCAATTGCTGCTGTAACCGCTGCTTTTCTTGGATCTTCCGCATTTTCATTTGGTGCAACAAGTTGCACCCTACTTGCAGAATTTTCTGCATTTTCTACCACTTGATCTGCGTTAGCGGACACAAGCGTTGCGTCCCTACTGGCGGCTTTTTTCGCTTTCGCTCGGGCAAGGGCTGCCGCAACCGCAGCCTTTCTTGGATCGGTTTCCGATGAATTTAAATTCTCTGTAGGGGCGGACCTATGTGTCCGCCCTTGTTCCTCAGACTCATTTTCGGGCGAACATACAGGTTCGCCCCTACTGGCGGCTTTTTTTGCTTTCGCTCGGGCAAGGGCTGCCGCAACAGCGGCTTTTCTTGGATCCGTTTCCGATGAATTTAAATTCTCCGTAGGGGTGGACCGGTGTGTCCGCCCTTGTTCTTCTGCCTCATTTTCGGGCGAACACATCGGTTCGCCCCTACTTTGCTCTGCTTGCTGGGCTTGTTTTTTCGCTTTCGCTCGGGCAAGAGCAGCGGCAACCGCTGCTTTTCTGGGATCAGTTTCCGATGAATTTAAATTCTCCGTAGGGGTGGACTGATGTGCCTGCATTTGTGCTTCCGCTGAGTTTTCGGGCGTACGCAGTACGCCCCTACTAGCGGCTTTTTTCGCTCTCGCTCGGGCAAGGGCAGCGGCAACAGCGGCTTTTCTTGGATCGGTTTCGTGCGTATTTGCTGATTTTGCAGAATTTTCTGCATTTTCTACCGCTTGATCTGCATTAGCGGACGCAAGCGTTGCGTCCCTACTGGCGGCTTTTTTCGCTTTCGCTCGGGCAAGGGCTGCAGCAACCGTAGCTTTTCTTGGATCGGTTTCGTTCGTATTTGCTGATTTTGCAGAATTTTCTGCATTTTCTACCGCTTGATCTGCGTTAGCGGACACAAGCGTTGCGTCCCTACTTTCGGCTTGTTTTGCTAATCGTCTTGCTTTGCGTTGTGCCATCAGGTCGCTATTATCAGGTTCACCTGTCTGCGTGATTTTTTGTTCGCTGGTTTCTGCTTTTTTCGCTTTTAAACGTTCAAGAGCAGCTTTAACTGGGTCTATACCATCTGAATTTGCCACTTCTTCACGGCGTTTTTCAGCCGCTTTTTGAATGCGTGCATTGCGTGCTTCTTTTTCTTTTTGCATTCGGGCTTCACGAGCTTCAAAACGCTGTTTGGCTTCTTCCGCTTTACGAGCTTTGTCGTCTGCTTCCGCAATTTTGGCTTTTTCTTGGCGGAAGTATTGGATCAGTGGAATGTAGCTCGGGCAGACGTAGGCACACACGCCACATTCTATGCAGGCATCAATGTGGTATTGTTTCGCTTTGTCGTGATCGTCAGATCGTGCAAACCAGTAAAGCTGTTGAGGTAAAAGCCCAACTGGACACGCATCGGAACAGCTAGAACAACGAATACAATTTCGCTCAGGCTGTGGTGGAGCATATTCAAAATGATCAGGCGCAATAATGCAGTTCGCTGTTTTGGTAATCGGTGATTGCAACGATGGCAAAATAAAGCCCATCATTGGGCCGCCTAAAAAGACAGGGAAACGCTCATCTGCTTGATAATCCACTTGTTCCAACAGGTGAATAATCGGCGTGCCAAGTCTTGCCCACACATTGCCTTTATTGCGAATTTTATCCCCCGTAAGCGTGACTACACGCTCAATTAAGGGTTCATCATTGATAATGGCACGTTTAACCGCATAAGCCGTACCCACATTTTGCATCACAATGCCCATTTCAATGGTGCGACTACCCTGCGGAATTTCTAAGCCTGTGAGAATTTGCACAAGCTGATCGCTTGCACCACTTGGATATTTGGTTGGAATCACACGAAGCTGAATATCGTTTGAACCGTCAAGTGCTTTTTGCACCGCTTTGATGGCTTTAGGTTTGTTATCTTCAATCGCAATCACCACTTCTTCGGGACGAAGGAGATAACGTAAAATGCGAATCCCTTCAATCATATCAAGGGTGTAATCTTGCATAAGACGATCATCACAAGTGATGTATGGCTCGCACTCTGCACCGTTGATAATCAAGAGTTTACAACGTTTGTCCGCATAGCTTAATTTGCTAGAAGTCGGGAACACCGCACCGCCTAAACCTGCGATCCCTGCTTGGTAAATTTTCTGCAAAATCTGATCGCTTGTAAGGCTAAAAAAATCATCAATCGGATTGCGTTCACACCACTCATCTTTGCCGTCTGTTTCAATCACAATGGTTAATTCAGGCAAGCCAGAGGGGTGCGAGGAAACGTAAGGCTCAATCGCTTTAACAACACCCGATGTTGGGCTATGTACAGGGAGCTGGCGATAATGATCGCCTTTGGTTAAGGGTTGACCTTTTAAAACATGATCACCCGCTTTCACCAACAATTCTCCCGCTGTACCACTATGTTGTAATACGGGCACATAGAAAAATTTCGGCAAATGCAGTGTACGAATGGGCTTTTGGTTAGACTGCTTTTTATTCTCTTGAGGATGAATACCGCCAGGAAAATCCCACAATTTCCCTGAGCGAATGCGACTTAATACATCAATTTGCATTTTTGCCTCCTTCAGTCACATTCACAGTTGGGATCACTAAATTGGGATCAAATTTCCAGTTCCAGTTTTGTGTAGTGGTTTTAATCGGGATCATTTTGATACAGTCGGTTGGGCAAGGGGCAACACAGAGCTCACACCCCGTGCAAAAATCTGCAATGACCGTGTGCATGGCTTTGTTTGTGCCAATAATGGCATCAACAGGACAAGCGGCAATACATTTAGTACAGCCAATGCAATCCTGCTCAATAATATAAGCCACCATTGGCACAGGGGCTTCGCCATCTGTTTCAGGCACGTCCACACCCATTAAATCAGCGATTTTTTCAATCGTTTCACGCCCACCTGGAATACATTTAGTAATATCGTCGCCATTGGCTACCGCTTGGGCATAAGGTTTACACCCCGGATAACCACACTGCCCACATTGGCTTTGTGGCAAAATCGCATCAATTTGCTCGACAATGGGATCGGCTTCTACTTTAAGTTTAATCGATGAATAGCCCAGCACTGCCCCGAAAATCAGCGCGATAACGGCAATTATGGCAATTGCAAGGTAAAGGATTTGGTCGGTCATCATTAGCTTGCCAACCTCACAAAAATATGGCTCATTGTTCCCACAGTTTGGATAGAAATCGGTTTACACAAAGGGGCATATTATCCGTGTTTTTGCAAGATTGAGCAAATACAAGCGGGCAGATTAGGGGAGAAAATTGCAAGAGGCAATGTAATTATCAAGCTCAACAAAAAAACTTGCTCTATATTAGATTTAGAGAGGCATTTCTTGATTGTATGAATAGAGAACTTGCAAGAAATTACAGCGAAAAATAGCTCGCCTGATGTTGCAAGCGCTTGATATTGAGCTAAAAAATGCAAATAAAAGCCTTTTAAATTCATGAGCATCACGCCTAAAAGGCTTTGCCTGATTTATATTCTCACCATGCCACTAAACCCCATAAAGGCAAGCGACATTAAACCAGCGGTAATCAACGCAATACTTGCCCCCTGAAAAGGCTGTGGTACGTCAGCACTGGCGAGACGCTCACGCAAGGCTGCAAATAACACAAGCACTAGCGAGAAACCTACAGCTGCGCCAAAACCATAAAGTACAGATTCCACTAAATTATTGGCAAGATTCACGTTCAATAACGCGACCCCTAGCACAGCGCAGTTCGTGGTGATTAAAGGCAAATAAATACCTAACAAACGATATAAAGTCGGACTAGTTTTATGCACGATCATTTCGGTTAATTGCACAATCACTGCGATCACTAAAATAAATACTAAAGTGCGAAGAAAAGTAGCATTGAATGGCACAAGAATATAGCTTTCTACTAGATAAGCAATGAGGCTTGCAACCGTGAGTACAAAAGTTGTGGCAAACCCCATGCCAATGGCTGTTTCTACCTTCTTAGAAACGCCCATAAAAGGACAAAGCCCTAAGAATTTTACCAACACAAAATTGTTAATTAGGGCTGTGCCGATAACTAATAAAATATAATCCGTCATAATACTGCAGTTACTGCTTTAGGAAATCACTCAAAAAAACGGCGGTTATTATCCGTTTTTTTAATGGGAAATGCTACCTTATTTGCGAAACAAGCGGTATCATTTCAACAAAACTCTGCAAAGGAGAAGCTAACAATGCAAACAAAGCAATTTCTCATTTTTGGGCGTGTCCAAGGTGTTGGTTTTCGCTTTTTTACTTGGCAGCAAGCCCAAAAAATTGGCTTATCTGGTACAGTAAGAAATCGAGATGATGGCAGTGTTGAAGTCATTGCACAAGGAAGTGAGAAACAGCTTACTCAACTCAAACAATGGCTGCTACAGGGCTCAAGATTTGCTCGAGTTGAGAATATCATTGAGCAAGAATATCTGACAGACAGCCTCTACCAGCAATTTCGTGTTATTCAATAATGACAAAAAAACTCAACTTCACCCTTTTATTCCTATTGCTTACGATTAGCTTGGTATCAAGTTTGTATCGTCTTGGTGATTTTGCACATTTAATGGCAGAAGGCGTTTCTATTGATATGCGTTGGCAAGTTTTAATCGATATCCGCCTCCCTCGCCTACTACTGGCAATGTTAGCAGGTGCTTGCTTAGCTTTAGCGGGCAATGCAATGCAAGGTGTCTTTCAAAATCCACTAGCAAGCCCTGGCTTACTTGGCAGCAGTGCTGGAGCAACGACAGCAAGTGTTTTTGTGCTTTATTATTTCTCTGCACCCATCGGTTGGTTACTCTTTGCTGGTGTCGGCGGTGCTTTAAGTGCATTTCTATTAGTATGGCTAATTGCACGTTACCAAGGCACAACGATGATGATTCTTGCTGGCATAGTAATTAATGTATTACTTGGTGCAACCATTACTCTCTTGCTCTCAAATGCGGAAAGCCCTTGGGCATTAGCTGAGCTTTATCGCTGGTTACAAGGATCGTTAATTTGGGCAAGAATGGATAATTTGGCTATGGCAACACCTATTATTTTGCTAGGTGGTCTATGTTTATTCAGCCAGCGCCGCTATTTAGATTTACTCACCTTTGGCGAAGAAACTGCTGCAACCATGGGCATTCATCTTAAACGCAGCTTTTTTATTGTCAGTATTGGTGTTGCGTTGTTACTTGGGGCTACGATTCCACAAACAGGTACTATCGGCTTTATTGGCTTAATCGCCCCTCATCTTGCCAGAATGTTATTGCATAAGCCTCCTTCACAACTCTATATCACTTCGGCATTATTTGGTGCATTACTCCTACTTATCGCCGATCTCTCAGTGCAATATTTAGCTCTTTTCAACCGCATTTATATTGGTACATTAACCGCTATTTTAGGCGCACCATTTTTACTTTGGATTTTACTCACAGAGCGCAAACAACTCGCGCAATAAAACGTAAAGCGAATGATGATTCACATTGATAATATTACTCTACCCTATGGCTTAAATCAGATAACCTGCCGTATTCCACAAGGTAAATTAATCGGCATTATGGGCGCAAATGGTGCGGGTAAGTCTACCTTGCTTAAGGCTATCGCAGGTATTTTACCCCTTACAAGCGGTGAAATTTGGCTAGAAAATTGCAAAATGACGGCACTTTCCCCGCAGCAACGTAGCCAAAAAATTGCTTATCTTGCTCAAAAACTCAATCTTGCGTGGCAACTTTCGGTATTCGATGTGATTGCATTGGGCTTGCCATGTCCTCTTTCTTCCTCGCAAGAACGTTTAAGAATTCAGCAAGTTGCAGAAAAATTTCATATTACCTCACTATTAGATAAAAACTATCAGCAGCTTTCTGGCGGAGAACAGATTAGAGTTCAATTGGCTCGCTGCTGCATAAAGCAAGCCCCTATTTTGCTTGCTGATGAGCCAATCGCACCACTCGATCCCTATTACCAAATCGATATAATGCAGCAATTAAAATCTCTAACACCAGTGCAAACTTGTGTTGTCGTTATCCACCATCTACCGCTCGCCTATCGTTTTTGTGATGAAATTATTCTCTTAAAAGAGGGAAACTTACTTGCTTTTGGTCAAACACAAGCGGTGTTAAATGCAGAAAATCTTGCAAAAGCATTTGGCGTGAAAGCTGAAATTGATCTTGAAAGAAAGGAAATTGGGCGAATTGAAAAATTATAAAGCAACTTTGCCGTTAAAACTCAAGGAAAAGTTGCTTTATTCATAAAGATTATGGTTTGATTTGCTCTTCGATCACTCCTCCACCTAAGCAAATTTCGCCTTGGTAGAATACCGCAGATTGTCCTGGGGTAACAGCAATTTGGGGCTCATCGAAAATCACGCGGATGGTTTCATCGTCAATCGGCTCAATTACGCAATCAATGTCCGCTTGACGATAACGGGTTTTCACTGTGCAACGCAGATTTTCTCGGATTGGCTGACGATCAACCCAATGGAGCTGGCTGGCGATTAAGCCTTTGGAGAGCAATGCAGAATTATCTTGCCCTTGTGCCACAATCAAAACATTATTGATTAGATCTTTTTCCACCACATACCACGCATTTTCTTTTGCACCTTTTACCCCACCAATGCCTAAGCCTTTGCGTTGTCCAAGGGTGTGATACATCAGCCCCTCATGGCGACCAATCACTTGTCCATCCACAGTTTTAATCTCACCAGCCTGTGCAGGCAAATAGCGCGCTAAGAAGTCTTTAAATTTGCGTTCACCGATAAAGCAGATCCCTGTGGAATCTTTTTTCTTCGCCGTTGCCAAGCCGAGATCTTCGGCAATCGCACGCACAATCGGCTTTTCAATATCGCCCACTGGGAACAGGCTTTGCCCTACTTGTTGCTCGCTGAGAGTGTAAAGGAAATAGCTTTGATCTTTATTGCTGTCCAAGCCGCGCAATAATTTTGGTGTTTCAGATAAAGCAGGGCGGCGGACATAATGCCCTGTTGCGATAAAATCAGCCCCTAAATCTTCTGCGGCATATTCTAAAAACGCTTTAAATTTAATCTCTTTGTTACACAAAATATCAGGATTTGGTGTACGTCCTGCTTTATATTCTGCAAGAAAATGCTCAAACACGTTATCCCAGTATTCCGCCGCAAAGTTAATTTTGTGCAGTTTGATTCCTAATTTATCGCAAACCGCTTGTGCATCGGCGAGATCGGCTGCAGCGGTACAGTAGTCGGTATCATCGTCTTCTTCCCAGTTTTTCATAAACAAGCCTTCAACGATATAGCCTTGTTGTTGCAGAATAAAAGCAGAAACTGATGAATCCACCCCACCAGACATACCGCAAATCACTTTTTTCTTAGCATTTTCGGCAAGTTGTTCAGGGGAAAGTTTAGGAAAGTGTTGTTCGTAAGTATTTGAAGTTAATTGATTTGACATAATTTCTCCCGTAACTTCGGTTAAGGCGAAGCACTTGGTTTGTTAAAAATAACAAGCGGTTGAATTTGCAAGATTTTTTGCAAAATTGACCGCTTGCAACGTTATCAGCTTATTCGCTGATAGAAAATTTTTCCGACTCTATCGATATGCTCAATAAAATTCGGATTGCTGAGTTGATGATAAATAGAAAGATCGAATAAATAAGGCGAGTCGGAATCATCTAAATCACCCCAAATTCGTTTAATAATATCGTAAGTGAGCTTTTCACCTTTAAAGGTTAAATCAATATCCGAACCTTCTCGATAATTCCCTTTTGCCCTTGAACCATAGATAATGGCTTGCTCAACTTCGGGATATTTTGCCAGAATGTCGGTAATAGTTTTCGTCGCTCGTTCGCTTAGTCCAAAGTCTGACATAACGCATTTATTCGTTGTTCAAAAGCAATGAAAAGTGGCAAGTAATCGTGAATAATTTTATTAAATTCGTTGGTTAATACCGCTACATCATAAGTATGCACGGTTAAGTTGCGGCTTTTTATCATTTCTTGCCAAACTTCACCGTGAGTAATAAGGCCTCGATTAAATGCCAAACGAGAAGCGGATTTAGAGCCTAAAATTTCGGTTTCGCCTTCCCATTTCAAAATATCTTGCATTAACTTCCACGCAAGTTCGTGGGTGATTTCAAAGCTCTGAATTATCCCCTTTTTGATTACATCAACATCAGTATCAGCATATTTTTCGCTTTCACTTTTTAAATAGCCTACTGCTTTTTGATAGTTATCAAATCGTTGTTTCCAGCGAATATCTGTCATTGGTTGTCCTTGATTATTTACGCCTTTCCGTTACCGTTTTACCGCCAATCCCCCAATTATCCATTGGAATTTCATCAATCACAACAACGGTTGTTTCAGGATTTTTATTTAAAATACGCTGCAACAAATCCGTAACACCTGCAATAAGCTCGGCTTTTTGTTTAGCAGTTGGGGCTTCTGTTCCACCTGTAACTTTAATATTGACGTAAGGCATAACTTACTTCACTTCATAAAACTGTGGTTCTGCTTTTTTGCCAAATTTTTCGTTATATTCGGCAATTGCCGCTTCATCACCAGCGGCAACTTTGGCTTGTAAGTTATCGCATGCTTCTTCGCAATCGCACATTTTTTTCATACCTAATGCAGTAATACCACCGCAGCTCCCTTTAATCGTTTTTTTGCTGATAATAAATCCAATCGACATCATAAAAATGATTGCCACAAAAAAACCGAAAGTCAGTAAAATCGTTTCCATTTTATTCTCCTAAATTAGTGAATTAACTTCTCAAATGCTTTTGACGCTTTTGTTTCAAAATGCTGACCATTTTTGATAATCATAAAAATAGCTAGATTCTCTTTTTCCGCGATTTCTAAAGCTTTGTCTGCACCAAGCACAAATAAACCGGTTGATAATCCATCAGCAGTCATTGTCGTTGGAGCAAAAACTGTAATAGATGCAAGATTATGGTTAATCGGGCGAAGCTGTTTTGGATCAATAATATGTGAAAAACGGTTGCCCTGTTCATCTTCAAAATAGTTGCGATAATCACCCGAGGTTGCCATCGCTAAATTATCTAATGGCACGATAATTTGTGTTGCCACTCCCTGTGCTAAGGCAGGTTGCTCGATCGCAATTCGCCAAGCCTGACCTTGTAAATTTTTACCTTTACCACGCAGCTCACCACCAATTTCCACCAAATAGTTTTCTACCCCGAGTTGTTCAAGCTGTTCCGCAAGTTTATCTACACCAAAACCTTTAGCTATCGAAGAGAGATCTAAATAAAGATCAGCCTCTTTTTTAGTTAATTGATTATTTTCGAGCAGCAATTTATCAATCCCAACTGACCGAGATTTTTCCGCAATCTGCTCAGCACTTGGCACTTTATTTAAACGCTTATCAGGTCCGAATCCCCATAAATTAACTAAAGGTCCGACTGTAACATCTAAAGCTTGCTCAGTAATGGTGTTTAAGCGGATTGCTTCCTGAACTACTGTGGCAAAGTCTTGGCTAATCACAAAAGGTTTATTCGCCTCTTTCATTTGGTTAAATTGTGAAATTTGCGAATCTTTTTGATAGGTGGACATTTCATCATTCACCGTTTTTAGCAAACGATCTAATTCTGCTTGCACATCACTTGATTTAGGCAAACTTGCCACTTTGCCATCATCAATATATTTTATGCTATACGTTGTGCCCATTGTTTTACCCGTTAAGGTAATTTGTTCAGGGGCTTTATCACAAGCGGTAAGAAATAGGGAAAAAAATGCAAAAAAGAGAAATTTTTTCATAGCTTTCATTCAGTTAAAAATTTGCGGAAAATTGTAACATATTTATGGAATAAGCACTTCATAACGTTGCAAAATGATCTGTTTGAATGCTTCACTGCAACTTGCCCAATCCACTAAATCAACCGTAAAAGGTAAATCTGAGTCGGTAAAAGCAAGTTCTAATTCAGTTTGCTGACGAATGCTAAGTGGCTGTTCAGTCATTAAGGCTAAATCTAAATCAGAATAGGTTTTCGCTGTGCCTTTAACACGAGAACCGAATACCCAAACCGTTGTGTTGGGCAACTGCTTGGTTAGAATATCTCGTACTTGCTGAATTTGTAATTCGGTTAAATCAATCATTGGCATTGCGTTTTTGAAGCTGTGTGACTAAAAATCGGGTGCTTTCCAAAAAAGCAGCGATCCCATTATAAACTTGCAGGGCTTTATTTTGATCGTAAGTATGTGAGGTAATGTTTCGCATTTTACGATAATCAAACCAACTTTCAGGGGATTCAATCAAACCTGCCTGTGCCGACATTCTTAGAATATCCCGAAAATCGCTACTATCAATATCACTATCATTTGACTCTATGGTTTTAAGCTGACGCTTTAACATTTTGATCGAAAGCTCATATACAAATTCAAACTTTTGGATACTCCCTGCAATCAGCGTATCTTGCACAATCTCTTCTTGTTGATTAAACCATTCTTGATTTTCTAATTTTGAGATCGTTTTTTCTAACGAAGTAAATGCATCTTGTAATGCGGTAATATTGAGTTTTTCCATATCTGACTTTAACAATTTGTTTTAGGCGAATGACATTCGCCCCTACAATTCATATTACTAAATCCCCCAAAGAGATTTAAGAATATAAACTAAATCAAGCGGTGGGTTTTGCAAAGAATTTTACAAAACTCACCGCTTGTTTTTATTTGAAGTTAAGGTTTATCAACCACCGAAGTCATCTAATAAGATGTTTTCGTCTTCAACACCTAAGCTTTTCAGCATACCAATTACCGCTGCGTTCATCACTGGTGGACCACACATATAGTATTCACAATCTTCAGGTGCTTCGTGATTTTTCAGATAGTTTTCATAAAGCACATTGTGAATAAAGCCACGGTAGTAGTCTTCATTATCACCCGGTAATGGATCTGAAAGTGCAACATACCATTTGAAATTATCATTCTCTGCTTGAAGCATATTGAAGTCTTCAACGTAGAACATTTCACGTTCAGAACGAGCACCGTACCAGAAAGTCATTTTGCGTTTTGATTTGAGACGTTTTAATTGGTCAAAAATGTGTGAACGCATTGGAGCCATACCTGCACCACCACCGATAAAGACCATTTCTGCATCGGTATCTTTCGCAAAGAATTCACCGAACGGACCAGAAATTGTTACTTTATCACCCGGTTTTAATGACCAAATGTAAGAAGACATTTGACCCGGAGGCGCATCAGGCTGACGTGGTGGTGGCGTTGCGATACGCACGTTTAGCATAATAATGCCTTTCTCTTCTGGGTATGAAGCCATTGAGTAAGCACGCACGATATGCTCGTCCACTTTTGACACATAACGCCATAAATCAAATTTGTTCCAGTCTTCGTGGTATTCTTCAGGAATATCAAAGTCTTTATAGTTTACCACGTGTGGATCGGCTTCAATTTGAATATAGCCACCTGCACGGAATGGGACTTCTTCGCCTTCAGGAATTTGAAGTTTAAGCTCTTTGATGAAGGTTGCTTTGTTATCGTTAGAGATAACGGTACATTCCCATTTTTTTACACCAAAGATCTCTTCTGGCAATTCAATATCCATTGAAGATTTTACGTTTACCTGACACGCTAAACGATAGCCTTCTTTTGCTTCACGTTTGGTAATGTGTGAAAGCTCGGTTGGTAAAATCTCACCACCACCGCTTTTCACTTTCACTACACACTGACCACAAGAGCCACCGCCACCACAAGCACTAGATACGAAAATCCCTTGACTTGCTAAGGCACCAAGTAATTTGCCACCCGCGGGCAGAGTAATTGCTTTTTCTGGATCATCATTGATAGAGATCGTGATGTCGCCAGAATCCACTAATTTTGATTTAGCAAATAGGATAATTACCGCAAGTAACAATACAAGGGCGGTAAATACCACAATACCGAAAATAAAATCACTCATTCGATACGCTCCTTATAATTGAATACCTGAGAACGACATAAAGCCTAATGCCATTAAGCCTACAGTGATAAAGGTGATACCTAAACCACGTAAGCCTGCTGGAATATCAGAGTATTTCATTTTCTCTGTTAAGCCAGCAAGGGCAACAATCGCTAACATCCAACCTGTGCCGGCACCGATACCATATACCACAGACTCTGCGAAGTTATATTCACGTTGTACCATAAACGATACACCACCAAAAATCGCACAGTTTACGGTGATAAGTGGTAAGAAGATACCTAATGCACTGTAAAGCGCTGGGAAGAATTTGTCCAAAATCATTTCTAGAATTTGAACTAACGCTGCAATTACACCGATAAAAGTAATGAAGTTAAGGAATGAAAGATCCACTCCTTCAACAAGTGCATTTGGTTTTAATACATACGAGTACACAAGTTGGTTCGCAGGCACAGCAATACCAAGTACCACAATTACCGCAATCCCTAAACCGAATGAGGTTGAAACTTTCTTAGATACCGCAAGGAATGTACACATACCAAGGAAGAAAGAAAGTGCCATATTCTCAATGAAGATGGATTTTACAAAGAGACTAATATAGTGTTCCATTGATTATTTCTCCACCTGTTCTGGTTTCCAAGTTCTGATTGCCCAGATTACGAAACCGATAATAAAGAACGCACTTGGAGCAAGTAGGAACAAGCCGTTTGCTTGATACCAACCGCCATCTTGTACAGTTTGGAATACGGTCATACCGAAAAGTTTACCTGAACCGATCAGCTCACGGAAGAACGCTACAACGATTAACATTGCACCATAACCTAAACCGTTACCGATACCGTCCACAAAGCTTTCCATCGGGCCTGATTTCATCGCAAATGCTTCTGCACGACCCATTACGATACAGTTGGTAATAATTAAGCCAACGAATACCGATAACTGTTTAGATAAGCCGTAAGCATACGCACGTAAAATTTGGTCAACCAAAATTACCAATGATGCGATAATTGCCATTTGCACGATAATACGAATGCTGTTTGGCACATAATTACGAATCAAAGAAATGAACAAGTTTGATAATGACACCACGAAAGTTACTGCGATTGCCATTACAAAGGCTGTTTCTAATTTGGTCGTTACCGCAAGTGCAGAACAGATACCTAAGATCTGTAGTGCGATTGGGTTGTTATCCACAATTGGTGATAACAATAATTTTTTCAAATTTGAGCCTGCCATTAGTTAGCTCCTGCTTTCAATTTGGTTAAATATGGACCAAAAGCGTTTTTGCCGAACCAGTATTTGAAAGTACCGTCCACACCGTTTGAAGTCAGTGTTGCACCTGATAAGCCATCAATACCGTGATCTTTATCGGCAGAAGCACCTTTGCCAATTGTGATTGCTGACTCGCCTTGCTCGTTTTGTAATTTTTTACCAACGAAGTTAGCTTGCCAACGTGGGTTTTCAATTTCACCACCAAGACCCGGAGTTTCACCGTGATCATAGAAAGTGATACCTTTAATGGTATTACCATCTGGTTCAACTGAAACAAAACCATACATCACAGACCATAAACCTGTACCGTACATTGGCAGTACGATTTGGTTTACTTCACCTTGTGCATTTTTAACCAAATATACTTCTGCATATTTCGCACGAGCACGTAAGCCCGCTTTATCGTCGGCTGGCGCAATCGAAACGCTTTGTGCAGGATCTTTTGCCGCTGCTTTTGCGTCAAAATTGGTTACGCCTTCTACATAGTCGCCAGTTGCTAAATCAACAATTTTAGCTTCAATGTTTTTTGCATAAGTCTCTTTGATATCGCTTGCTTTATCCGATTTTAATAAACCAGCAACGCTTAAAATATTTTTCTGTTTATCAAGCACTTTCTGCTCTTCTTGAGTAGGTTTAAGCAGCACTGCTGCACCAGCTACGATTAAAGAACAGATTAAACTCAATAACACAACGACAGTAATAGTACCGCCAACACTATCTTTATTGAATTTAGACATTGCGAATTCTCCGACGTTTGATGTTAGCTTGAACCACTAGGTAGTCAAAGATTGGCGCAAACAAGTTAGCAAATAAGATCGCTAACATCATACCTTCAGGGTATGCTGGGTTTGCTACACGGATAATCACAGCCATTGCACCGATTAATGCGCCATACCACCATTTACCTTTGTTAGTAAATGCCGCAGATACAGGGTCTGTTGCCATAAAGAACATACCCAGTGCAAAGCCACCTAATACTAAGTGCCAATGCCAAGGCATTGAGAACATAGGATTAGTGTCAGAGCCAATGAGATTGAATAAAGTTGCAGTTGCTGCCATACCAATCATTACACCAGCAATAATTCGCCAAGATGCAATACGTGCAAAAACAATAATTGCTGCACCGATCATAAGCATTAAGGTAGATGTTTCACCGATAGAACCTGGAATGTTACCTAAGAATGCGTCCATCCAAGTAATATCTGCACCCGTTGCAACGTGTTTTAAACCTGCTTCGCCACCTGCTGCCCATTGAGAAAGTGCAGTTGCACCTGAGAAACCATCAGCAGCTACCCATACGGTATCGCCTGAGATTTGAGCAGGGTAAGCAAAGAAGAGGAAAGCACGACCTGCTAACGCTGGGTTCATAAAGTTTCTACCCACGCCACCAAAGACTTCTTTTGCAACCACCACACCGAAAGTAGTTGCAAGGGCTGCTTGCCATAGTGGTAATGTTGGCGGCACGATAAGTGCTAAAAGAATAGAGGTAACAAAGAAACCTTCATTGATTTCGTGTTTACGCACCATTGCAAATAATACTTCCCAGAAACCACCTACTAAGAAAACGGTTAAGTAAAGCGGTAGGAAGTAAGTTGCACCTAGCAACATTTTGCTACCCCAACCTGCATTAGCCACAGAGCCTAAGCTATCAGCAAAACCATAGTGCCAGTTATTTGCCACTAAATCTGCTAATGTCCCCATTTGGGTTGCGGCAAGAATTGCTTGATGACCTACGTTATACATACCGTAGAACATTGCAGGGAATAATGCGAACCATACGAATAACATCATACGTTTAGAGTCAATCGCATCACGTACGTGGGCATCTTTTTGCGTTACTGTACCTTGAACGAAAAGCACAGTCGCAACGGCTTCATACAAGATATACCATTTCTCATATTTACCGCCCGGCAAAAACGCAGGTTCCATTTTTTCTAATAAATGTTTCAAACCCATTTTTAACCTTCCTTCTCGATTTTCTCTAACGCTTGGCGTAACAATGGCCCCCAGTTATTTTTACCTGAGCACACAAAGGTACATAACGCTAAATCTTCTTCATCTAACTCTAAACAGCCTAATGCTTGAGCTGAATCAGTATCGCCAGCTTCTAAATCACGCAACAATAATGTTGGGATAATATCTAATGGCATTACACGCTCATATGCACCTGTTGGTACCATTGCACGGTGTCCACCGTGAACAGCTGTGGTAAAGTTAAATAATTTCTTCGCAAAGTGTCCAAGCGTTGTACGAGTAATTGAGTATTTATCACCGTAAGGTGCAATCATACCGAATAACACTTTTTCACGCCCTTCAAGCAATACAGAAACCTGCAACGCATAACGACCTAAATAATCGTGTGGACCACTTGCTTTCGCACCGCTTAATACAGAACCTGAAATCACACGATTTTCACCTTCATTTAACTCATTTGCGGTTAATTGAGAAAGGTTTGCACCTAAACGGGTACGGATCAAACGAGGATTTTTCACCTGTGGGCCTGCAAGCGAAATGACACGTTCAACATTTAATTCACCAGTCGTAAATAATTGACCAATCGCAATCACATCTTGATAGTTCAAATACCACACTTGTTTTGTGATACTAACAGGATCAATAAAATGAATGTGCGTACCAGCAAGACCCGCTGGGTGTGGACCTTTAAAGCGGTTAGTTTGCACATTTGCAATTTGCTTACTCTGTGCCGCATTTAAGATATTAGAATCAGCTGCGCCACATAAATGTACGGTTTTGCTGCCATCAAATAAACGACTTAATACCGTTAAACCATTGAAAAATGCTTGATTATTTTCAGCAATGATCACTTCTGGATCCGCACTCAATGGATTTGTATCCATTGCATTCACGAAAATAGAAGACGGTTCAGCATCTAATGCTGGCACTTTGCTAAATGGACGAGTACGGAATGCAGTCCAAAGACCTGATTCCACAAGATTTTGTTTTACTTGGTCTGCAGTTAAAGAAGCCAATTGTGCTTCTTCATAGCAGTTAAAGGTAATTTGCTCATCACCCTCAACACGAATAACGACTGACTGAAGAACACGTTTTTCGCCACGATTAATCGCAACAACAGTACCGCTGGCAGGCGCGGTGAAAACCACACCAGGATTCTTTTTGTCTTCAAAAAGCACCTGACCTTTTTTCACAATATCGCCTTCGCGAACCTTCATAGAAGGACGCATACCCACAAATTCTTCGCCAAGCACAGCAACTTCAGTAACAGCATTGCCATTACGGATTACTTGCTCAGGTTTTCCGTTAATCGGAAGATCCAAGCCTTGTTTAATTGTAATCATATTGTTTGCACTACTTTTGGTTGGGTTAAAAAAAATGGTTGTTTAGGAAACTCCTAATCACAACCGCTGCTATTGAGCCGCAATCAAATTTGATAAACGTAGAATTCCCCCACTTATCAATAAGACCGCATTAAGTTCTCAAATCGGTTACTTCGCATACAGCGAACAAAATAGTGCGCTATTTTAGCTAAAATCATCTTAAATTTCTACTTTAGAAACATTTTTTTAACCTACAGCCTTGGAAAATTTGACCCTAGTCAAAAATCAGAGATGGCGCTAAAATAGCTGGCAATTTTTAGATTTAATCAGGATAGATTATGACCAACATTACAATTTCAGATGCAGCACAAGTACACTTCCGTCGTTTACTTGATCAACAAGAAGAAGGCACGAATATTCGTATTTTCGTGGTCAATCCAGGGACACCTAATGCTGAATGTGGGGTTTCTTACTGCCCTGCAAATGCAGTAGAAACAACGGATACTGAAATCAAATTCAACACGTTCTCTGCTTTTATTGATGATATTAGCCTGCCATTTTTAGACGATGCCGAAATCGATTACGTGACCGATCCAATGGGTTCACAGCTCACGTTAAAAGCGCCCAATGCCAAAATGCGTAAAGTCGCAGACGATGCACCATTTATTGAGCGTTTAGATTATGTGATTCAAACCCAAATCAACCCGCAGCTTGCCAGCCATGGCGGTCGCATTACCTTGATTGAAGTCACCGAAGATAAAATTGCGGTATTACAATTCGGTGGTGGCTGTAATGGCTGCTCGATGGTTGATGTCACCTTGAAAGATGGTATTGAAAAACAACTTCTCGCTCAATTCCCTGATGAATTAAATGGCGTGAAAGATGTAACCGAACACCAACGTGGTGAGCATTCTTATTACTAACAGGTTGAATTTTTGTAGGAGCGGATCAGTGTGTCTGCCCAAATCATTTCATCGACATAACGGGCGAACACATCGGTTCGCCCCTACACGAAATTATTATCACAAGCGGTCATTTTCCCTCAAGTTTTTGCAAATTTTTATTAAAATTCAACCGCTTGAATATTCAAATGGAACAGCCAATGCAAACTAGTTTCTACCGTGGTCGTTTTTCCGTTGCCCCAATGTTAGACTGGACAACCCGCCACTGCCGTTATTTTCATCGCCAATTTAGCCAACATTCCCTGCTTTATACTGAAATGATTACTGCCCCAGCAATCTTGCACGCCAAATATGATCTACTTGCTTATGATCCATCAGAAAACCCCGTTGCACTGCAATTAGGTGGCAGTGATCCGAAACAATTAGCCGAATGTGCCAAACGAGTTGAAGAACGAGGGTACTCAGAGATTAACTTAAATGTCGGCTGCCCATCGGATCGTGTGCAAAATGGAATGTTTGGTGCTTGTTTAATGGGTAAAGCAGATTTGGTGGCTGAATGTGTGGAGGCAATGAAAAATGCGGTTAGCATTCCCGTTACCGTCAAGCATCGTATCGGTATTGACGAACTAGATAGCTATGAATTTCTATGCGATTTTATTGAAAAAATCCAACCATATTGCGAAGATTTTATTGTTCACGCTCGCAAAGCGTGGCTTTCAGGTTTAAGCCCAAAGGAGAACCGTGAAATTCCACCACTAGATTATGAACGGGTTTATCAGCTCAAACGAGATTTTCCTCGTCTTAAAATCAGCATTAACGGCGGAATAAAAACAATTGATGAAATCAAACATCATTTGCAATTTGTTGATGGGGTTATGGTTGGGCGTGAGGCATATCAAAACCCAAGTTTATTGGGGCAAATCGATCAGGCTCTTTTTGACCCAAATGCCAAAATCATCACTCCGCACCAAGCCGTTGAAAAAATGCTGCCTTATGTTGAGCAACAATTAAGCAAAGGAGTTTACCTCAACCACATTGTTCGCCATATGCTAGGCAGTTTCCAAAATTGTAAAGGGGCGAGACAGTGGCGCAGGCATCTCAGTGAAAATGCGTGTAAACAAGGTGCTGGCATTGAAATTATTGAACAAGCGTTAGCATTTATTCCAACAGATATTCGCTAACCGCTAAATAAAATGAAAAAATATTTGCAATTTTTCGATTAAAAGCGTAGATTTAGATGCATGCGATTTTGGAGTAAATTATGAACTACAGCGTTAAAAACCATCACCACCATCATTTGACCGATTAATCTTTCGGGCATTTGTTGCGTGTTCGGAAGATAACTTCCGAAATGAAATGGCTTAACGCACCAAAATAACCAATTTCAACCCTTTCGGAAGGTAACTTTCGAAAGGGTTTTTTAATTTCTGCATTTAATACATTTAAGGATATAACAATGACAAAGCTAAGCAAATTCACTACTTTACTTGCCCTTTCAATTTCAGCCAATGTATTTGCTGAAAATAAAACATTCACTTACTGCCTCGAAGCTTCGCCTGCCGGCTTAAATCCGCAGCTAGTCACAGACGGGGCAAGTTTAGATGTTGGGCAAGCCGTGTATAATCGCCTCGTTGATTTTGAGCAAGGTAGCACTAATCTCATACCTTCACTTGCCGAGCGTTGGGAAATTAGTGATGATGGTAAAACTTACACTTTCTTTCTACGCCAAAATGTCCAATTTCACAGCAATAAAAACTTTACCCCAAGCCGTAATTTCAACGCAGATGATGTTATTTTTTCAATTAATCGCCAACGAGATACAAATAACCCATATAACCAAGTTTCTGGGGGAAATTATGAATTCTTCTTAGGTATGGATATGCAAAATATCATTGATAACCTAGAAAAAGTTGATGATTACACGCTTAAAATTCAGTTAAAAAAGCCCAATGCTCCCTTCTTAGCTAATCTTGCCATGGATTTTATGGCTATGTTCTCCGCCGAATATGCCGACAAAATGCTTGCTGCCGGTACCCCAGAAAAACTAGATACCGCCCCGATTGGCACTGGAGCTTTCCAATTCCACTCCTATCAAAAAGATGCGACTGTACGCTTCACTGCCTTCGACAATTATTGGCAAGGTAGAGCAAAACTAGATCGTCTAGTTTTCTCTATTACACCAGATGCCAGCGTACGTTTAGCAAAACTAGAGAAAAACGAATGTCAAGCAATGCCATACCCAAATCCAGCAGATCTTGAGGCATTGAAAAACAATCCAAACATACAATTGCTTGAACAATCAGGCTTAAATATTGGCTATATCACATTTAACTTACGCAAAGCGCCCTTTGATAATCAAAAAGTACGCCAAGCGCTAAATTATGCGGTAAATAAAGATGAAATTTTAACTTCAGTCTATCAGGGCTCTGGCATTAAAGCGAAAAACCCAATGCCAGCAACCATTTGGGGTTATAACAATGAGGTAGAAGATTATGATTACAACCCTGAAAAAGCGAAAACCCTATTAAAAGAAGCTGGGCTTGAGAATGGCTTTAAAACCGAAATCTGGGCAATGCCAGTCGCGCGACCATATAACCCAAATGCACGTCGTATGGCAGAGATGGTACAAGAAGATTGGCGTAAAATTGGTGTAGAAGCCAAAATTGTCAGCTATGAATGGGGCGAATATCTTAAACGAATGGCAGCAGGCGAACACACAGCAGGCATGATGGGCTGGACAGGCGATAATGGCGATCCTGATAATTTCTTAAATACGTTATTAAGCTGTAATGCCGTCGAACAAGGCTCAAACTACGCTGGGTTCTGTAATCCCGAGTACGATCAATTAGTGACTGAAGCTGCAACAATCAGCGAGCAAAACAAGCGGTCAGAATTATACAAAAAAGCGCAAAATATCGTAAAAGAACAAGCTGCTTGGTTACCAATTGCCCACTCAACGGTCTATTTTCCAATGCGTAAAGAAGTGAAGGGGTATGTCTTAAGTCCGTTTTTAGCTCACAACTTTTATACGGTTGATTTGCCTTAATCTCATATCTACAAGCTCAGGAAACTGAGCTTGTTTTTATACTCTATAACGACTTTTTAGCACATGTTAATGTTGCAAATAAGGCATCTAAATTTAAGCCATTTGGGTGATATATCCACACATTCTGTAAATTTTTTCTAAAACCCAACCGCTTGCATAAGAAAAACTGATTGCAATCCATAAAAAAATTTGTATATTCGATATATTCCGTTTTATCCAAATCATGAAACAATTTTTTAACAACACAACATTATCTGGAGTGAAACATGAAAAAGAAAAACTTCGCTAAACTCTCTCTTATAACATTAGCTATGACCGTCGCCGGTGCCGCTCTCGCAGCTCCCAAAACCTTCGTTTACTGTTTAGAAGCCTCGCCTTCCGCAATGAGCCCAGTGCTCGTGACAGATGGGGCGAGTTTAGATAGTAATGGCCTTACAATTTACAACAAACTCACTGACTTTAAAGAAGGTACTACCGATGTAGTACCATCCCTTGCTGAAAGTTGGGAGATTAGTGAAGATGGCAAAATCTACACGTTTCATTTACGCAAAGGAGTAAAATTTCACGAAAATAAAGCATTCAAACCAAGTCGTGAATTTAATGCCGATGATGTTGTATTCTCATTTAATCGTCAATTTGATGAAAACCACCCATTCCATAAAGTATCTGGAGGAAATTATGAATACTTTATTGGCATGGACATGCAAAATATTATTGATAAAGTCGAAAAAGTGGATGATTACACGGTGAAATTTACCTTGAAGGTGCCAAACGCCCCTTTCTTAGCCAATTTAGGCATGGATTTTGCCGCTATTTTCTCTGCTGAGTATGCTGAGAAAATGCTAAAAGCTGGCACACCGGAGAAAATTGATACCCAGCCCATCGGCACAGGCCCATTCCAATTTGTTGATTACCAAAAAGATGCAACTATCCGTTTCAAAGCCTTTGAGAATTATTGGCAAGGTAAAGCAAAACTTGACCGCTTAGTATTTGCCATTACCCCAGATGCTTCTGTTCGCTTAGCAAAATTGCAAAAAGGCGAATGCCATGCAATGCCGTATCCAAACCCAGCTGATATTGAAAATCTGAAAAAAGACGATAACATCAATTTAATGACTCAGGCAGGAATGAATGTGGGTTATTTAGCTCTGAATAACAAAATCAAGCCACTAGATAACCAAAAAGTTCGCCAAGCGTTAAATCACGCGGTGAATAAACAAGCGATTGTTGATGCGGTGTATCAAGGTGCAGGACAAGTGGCAAAAAATCCAATTCCACCAACAATGTGGAGCTATAACGATGATGTGCAAGATTATGAATATAACCCAGAAAAAGCTAAAGCATTATTGAAAGAAGCTGGTTTTGAAAAGGGATTTGAGACCGAGCTTTGGGCTATGCCGGTTTCACGGCCATATAATCCAAATGCACGTCGTATGGCTGAACTTATTCAAGCCGATTGGAAAGCTGTCGGTATAAATGCTAAAATCGTCAGCTACGAGTGGGGCGAATACCTAAAACGCTTGCGCGCAGGTGAAGCAGCAACTTCTATGATCGGCTGGACCGGCGACAATGGTGATCCAGACAACTTCTTAAACACTCTATTAAGCTGTGCGGCTGTCACTTCCGGTTCAAACTATGCAAATTTCTGCCACAAACCATTTGAAGATGTGGTGGTGAATGCAGCACAAGAAAGTGATCACGCTAAACGTGTTGAACTTTACAAACAGGCGCAAGCCATCTTTAAAGAACAAGCACCTTGGATTACCATTGCACACTCAACCGTCTATTTCCCTGTGCGCAAAGAAGTACAAGGCTATGTGATGAGTCCGTTTGGCTTGCATAACTTCTACAATGTAGATTTAGTAGAGAAATAATTGGCATATAAAATATGCCTTTACAAGCGGTTGAAATTTGCAATGTTTTTGCAAAAATTAACCGCTTGTAATATCAATGAATGTAGGGGCGTACTGTGTACGCCCACCTAGATTTAGGGCACAGGTAGTACGCCCCTATGTTTATTAAAATATCTAACAAAGAGATTTTGAATGTTTCAATTTATTCTTAAACGTATTTTAATGGTGATTCCAACCTTTATCGCCATTACTTTGATTACCTTTGCGCTTGTGCATTTGATTCCTGGCGATCCAATTGAGATCCGAATGGGTGAACGTGGGCTTTCGCCTGAAATTCATCAACAAATGATGGAGCAGCTAGGCTTAAATCGTCCACTTTTTGAGCAATACATCAGCTACATTGGCGGTGTACTGCAAGGGGATTTAGGCAATTCATTCCGTAATAATGAACCTGTATTAAAAGAGTTTTTTACCCTTTTTCCCGCAACGGTTGAATTGGCATTTTTTGCTTTGCTTTGGTCGTTGATCTTTGGTATTACGCTTGGCGTAATTGCGGCAGTGAAAAAAGATAGCTGGATTTCACATACCGTGAGTACGCTTTCTCTAACGGGTTATTCCATGCCGATTTTCTGGTGGGGGTTAATTTTAATTCTCTATTTTTCCACGCCACTCGGTTTGCCAGCCTCTGGACGTTTACCATCACAGTATTGGATTGAAGCCGAAACCGGTTTTATGCTGATAGATACTTGGCGCTCAAATGAGCCAGGAGCATTTCTGGCTGCAATCAAATCACTGATCTTACCTTCTATTGTGCTAGGCACAATACCACTTGCTGTGATTACTCGTATGACTCGCTCATCAATGCTAGAAGTGCTAGGCGAAGACTATATTCGCACCGCAAAAGCCAAAGGATTAAATACCACTCGTATTGTGATTGTGCACGCTTTGCGTAATGCGTTAATTCCAGTGGTAACGGTTGTTGGCTTGATTGTTGGACAACTGCTTTCTGGAGCGGTATTAACCGAGAACATCTTCTCTTGGCCGGGCATCGGCAAATGGATTATTGATGCCATCAACAGCCGTGACTACCCTGTGTTACAAGGCTCAGTGTTGATTATTGCCACGATCATTATCCTTGTGAATTTAACGGTGGATTTATTGTACGGGATTGTGAATCCTCGTATCCGTCATTCGTAATATAAATGGGCGTACGCAGTACGCCCCTACTATCAAGATCTTAATTAAACATTTGTAGGGGCGTATTGCATACGCCCGATTAAGCGGTTAAATTTCCGCAATTTTTTGCAAAATTATTTTTAGTTGGAGTTTCATAATGTCTCAAATAACGGTGGCAAATCCTCCCGCCCCGAAAACCCCATTACAAGAATTTTGGTACTATTTCAAACAGAATAAAGGCGCAGTCATTGGGCTTAGCTTTATTGCGGTGGTCTTTTTTGTGGCGGTATTTGCCGATTTTATTGCTCCTTTTGATCCTATTGCACAAAATCGTTCCGCTCTGCTTTTGCCTCCTGCTTGGTTTGAAGGTGGACAGGCGGCTCACCTGCTTGGTACGGACGATATTGGGCGGGATATTCTCTCTCGGATTATTTATGGCGCAAGATTATCGGTCTTTATCGGCTTGATTATTGTGGTGATGTCGTGCGTATTGGGCGTAGTGCTTGGTTTATTGGCTGGCTACTACGGCGGTACATTAGACATTATCATTATGCGTTTTGTGGATATTATGCTGGCGATTCCGAGCCTACTTTTAACCATTGGTGTAGTCACAATTTTAGGGCCGTCTTTGATAAATGCAGCGATTGCGATAGCGGTGGTATCTATTCCAAGCTATGTGCGTTTAACCCGTGCGGCGGTGATGAGCGAGAAAAACCGAGATTATGTGACCGCTTCTCGTGTGGCAGGGGCAGGTGTATGGCGTTTGATGTTTATTGTGATTTTGCCAAACTGTCTTGCACCGCTGATCGTGCAAATGACAATGGGGATTTCTAATGCGATTTTAGAACTTGCTGCACTCGGTTTCTTAGGTATTGGCGCACAACCACCAACGCCTGAACTTGGCACAATGCTGGCCGAATCTCGTGGTTTTATGCAGGCAGCAAACTGGCTTGTTACCATTCCAGGCTTAGCAATTTTATCGTTGGTATTAGCGTTTAACTTAATGGGCGATGGCTTGCGTGATGCCCTTGATCCAAAATTAAAACAGTAGGAGAGCAAAATGGCATTATTAGAAGTAAACGAACTCTCCGTCCATTTCGGGGAAGAAAAAGCCCCATTCAAAGCGGTAGATCGCATTAGCTATACGGTAAATGAAGGTGAAGTGTTAGGGATTGTGGGGGAATCCGGCTCGGGCAAATCGGTCAGTTCCCTTGCGATTATGGGCTTGATTGATTATCCAGGGCGAGTCTCGGCCAATGCTCTGAATTTTGACGGCCACGATCTGCTAAAACTTAGCCCAAAAGAAAAACGAGAAATCGTTGGGGCAGATGTTTCAATGATTTTCCAAGATGCGATGACCAGCCTCAACCCAAGCTATACGGTTGGTTTCCAAATTATGGAAGCCTTAAAAGTGCATCAAGGTGGCAGTAAAAAATGGCGAAAAGAACGTGCCATTGAGCTTTTAACGATGGTGGGGATCCCTGATCCTGTTTCACGACTTGAGGTGTATCCCCATCAACTTTCAGGCGGTATGAGCCAACGGGTGATGATTGCGATGGCGATTGCTTGCAATCCAAAATTATTAATTGCAGACGAACCTACCACCGCATTGGACGTAACGATTCAAGCGCAAATTATTGATTTATTGCTAGAATTACAACGCAAAGAAAATATGGCGTTAATTCTGATTACCCACGATTTAGCGTTGGTCGCAGAATCGGCACACCGCATTATTGTGATGTATGCAGGACAGGTCGTAGAAGAAGGTAAAGCGGAACAGATTTTCAACGCACCGCTCCACCCTTACACCGAAGCATTATTAAAAGCCTTGCCCGAATTTGCCGAAGGGAAATCTCGCTTGCAATCGCTTTCAGGCGTTGTGCCGGGTAAATATGACCGCCCACAAGGCTGTTTGCTCAATCCTCGTTGCCCTTATGCAACCGATAAATGCCGAAGCATTGAGCCAGAAATGCAAATCATCAACGGTAGACAAGTGAAATGTCATTTTCCGTTGAATGAATTCAGCGCTCCGTGAGGAAATAGAATGGAAATTCGTCTAATTCAGCAGCAAGATATTCCGCAAGTATTTGATTTAATGAAGCAACTTGCTGAATTTGAGCATTATATTGATAGCTTTGCGATCACGCCTGAAATTGTGAAAAGCTGTGGGTTTGATAAAAATCCCCCAGATTTTTATTGCTTGGTAGCAAATGATCACGGCATGATTGGCGGTATTTTGGTTTACTATTTTCTACCTTACACTGCACAAAATCGCCCAGCAATCTATATGAAAGAGCTGTTTGTGGTGGAAAATTATCGTAATCAAAAAATCGGTGAAAAATTGATGACTGCATTGCAAGAAATTGCTCGTCAAAATAATTGCCAAACGATCAAATGGACTGTCGCGCCGTGGAATAAAAATGGCATTCGCTTTTATGAACGCTTAGGTGCGAAAGAAAATAACGAATGGCTCAATTATGAGTGGCAAGTGAAATAATTTGCAAAAAATTTCAAAAATTTAACCGCTTGTTGTAGGGGCGTACTGCGTACGCCCATGGGCGTGAACATCACGCCCCTACATTTAGAGCATATAACTATGCTCTACGTTATTCCGAAAAGAGAAAAGAATGAACGAAAATAATCAATCCCCACTGCTTAAAGCAGAGAATCTTAAAAAATACTACCCTGTCAAACAAGGGCTGTTTGCTAAGCCAAAGCAAGTAAAAGCGGTTGATGGCGTGTCGTTTACGCTGGAACGAGGCAAAACCCTTGCGGTGGTTGGCGAGTCAGGCTGTGGTAAATCTACGCTTGGGCGAATGCTCACAATGATTGAACCCCCTACCGAAGGCGAACTTTTTTATAACGGACAAAACTTTTTGGAAAATGATAAAGAAACGGTGCAACTTCGCCGTAAAAAAATCCAAATCGTGTTTCAAAATCCGTACGCATCACTGAATCCACGCAAAAAAGTCGGTACGATTTTAGAAGAACCATTGTTGATTAACACCAACCTCTCGGCAAAAGAGCGGAAAGAACAAGTGCTAGAAATGATGGCAAAAGTGGGGCTAAAACCTGAATTTTACGATCGCTATCCGCATATGTTTTCTGGCGGACAACGCCAACGGATTGCCATTGCGCGTGGTTTAATGTTGCACCCTGATATTGTAGTGGCAGATGAGCCTGTGTCCGCTCTAGACGTTTCCGTGCGCGCACAGGTGCTGAATTTGATGATGGATCTACAAGAAGAGATGGGGCTATCTTATGTGTTTATTTCCCACGATCTTTCAGTGGTAGAACATATTGCCGATGAAGTGATGGTGATGTACTTAGGACGCTGTGTGGAAAAAGGCGATACCAAAACGATTTTTGGTAATCCACGCCATCCTTATACCCAAGCGCTGCTTTCCGCAACGCCACGTTTAGATCCGAGCCAACGTAGAGAGCGAATTAAACTTACAGGTGAGCTACCAAGCCCACTTAACCCACCACAAGGTTGTGCTTTTCACGCTCGTTGTCATTTTGCAACGGAAAAATGCAAAGTGGAACGACCAGAACTGAAAACTTATCAAGACGGCACACAAATTGCCTGTTTTGTGGTAGAAGAACATTAAGAGAAGAAAAGGGAACCATTGATGTTCCCTTTCTTTTTGCAAAAAATTAGGCGATTTTAACCGCTTGCTATAGCCAGAAGAGGTATCCTATAGTGGCAATCATTACAATGCAAAGTAAATCTAATTTGTAGGAACGTAGCATATCTTTCTGCTTAACCATCCCCGTCCCAAAAACAATAGCATTCGGCGGAGTACCAACTGGCAGCATAAAGGCACAACTTGCCCCCAATGCAATAATTAAGGCAAATCCAAATGGCGACATACCCAATACACTTGCAATTGAGATAAAAATTGGCACTAGCAATGCTGCGCTCGCCGTATTTGAAGTAAATTCTGTCAAAACTACGATAAAAGCAGCAATGATTAAGCAAATTAAAGCGTAGTGTTTGCCTTCAATCAGGCTCACAATAGCATCCGCCATAATTTTGCTCGCCCCTGTTTGCCCCAATACAGCACTCAGCGTTAAACCACCACCGAATAAAAAGAGCACGCCCCATTCTGTGTTATCCTGAATCTGTTGCCAATTGACAACTTTACTCATACAAAGTAACAATGCCCCAATAAGCGCCATCACACTGTCGAAACTTTCAATCTTGTGACCCAAACCAATCAGGTTTGCAAGCCAAGGGTTAATAAAGCTGCTTCCCACCCAACAGAGCGCAACAAATAAGAAAATAATTAAGGTGATCCAACGCTCTGAATTCATCTTAATTTTTTCAAAATGATATTCAAATTCGCGATTAAATTTAGGTTTAAAGGTTAAATATAATACGCCAATCATCAAAGGTAGAAGCAGAGTCATCACAGGCAAGCCATACATCATCCATTCTGCAAAACCAATTCCTAGCTGGCTCGCAGCAATTGCATTTGGAGGGCTCCCCACAAGTGTTCCCATACCGCCAATACTGGCACTATAAGCAATCCCAAGCAATACAAATACATAAGTATTATGCTCTTTTTCTCGATCCATATTACTTAAAATACCCATTGCCAATGGCAACATCATTGCCGCTGTGGCGGTATTACTCATCCACATGGATAAAAATGCCGTCACTAAAAAGAGATAAATCACGGCAGTAAATAATTTTCCCTTGGCTAACGACATAATTCTATTGGCGATCATTTTATCCAATTGTTGAATATGCAATGCCGTTGCAAGTGCAAAACCGCCAAAAAAGAGAAAAATTGTTGGATCGGCAAAAGCAGTTAATGCTTGTTTAGAAGGCATGATACCTAATGCAATCGTGAGCACAGGCACACATAATGCGGTTATCGTGACATGTACTGTCTCTGTGAGCCATAAGATGGCAACAAATGCTAACAATGCTAGGCCTTTAGTCGGCTCGGGCTCAAAAGGAAGTGTATGGAGTAGTGTAAAGAAGAGAATCACATCGATGAAAAAAATCATCGTCTTACGAGAGAATGTTTTCATAGGAATTATTATAAGAGTTAACGGATCGCTATTATAAAAAACCCAAAATTTGCCGAATTATTCTGGATCAAATTTCTTGATTATCAGTGGCGACTTTATCGCCAAATAGTATTTGGTAAAAAAATGGGATTTTTTGACCGCTTGCTCAAAAGCGTTAGGCATATCATAGAAGAATAGATGGATGATCGCCCTCGAAGAGCTAATCTGAGCTCACAAGATTTGTCATTGCCAACGCTTTACGTTCAATCTCCAACCATTCTGATTCAGGTTCAGACTCGGCAACAATGCCTGCTCCCGCATATACCAGCATCTCTTTTGCCCTCACTAATGCAGAACGCAAGGTCACGCAGAACTCCGCCTGTGCAGGCGAAAAATAGCCTAATGTCCCTGCATACCATCCACGCGTAAAAGGTTCATGCTGTTGTATAAACTGTTTAGCCTCTGTGCGTGGCAACCCTGCTACAGCTGCAGTCGGATGAATGCGGGCAAGACACTGGCTATCCCCAATATCAGGTGCTAATTCCGTTTGAATAAAACGGCGTAAATGCTGCACATTTTTTAATGCCTTGATATGCGCATCGCCCACCTGAATATCACCTGCACAATCCGCCAAATTGGTGCAAATATCATCGACCACTAACCAATTTTCATACAAATTTTTGTGATCGTTTAATAGCCACAAGGCATTTTGTGCAGTTTCAGTAATATCGTGGCTTACTGCAACCGTCCCGGCGAGCGCTTCGGTAAGTAGCTGCTTATTTTGTCGCTGATATAAACGCTCAGGGCTTGAGCCAATAAAACATTCATGGAGATTCTCAGCCCATAAAAAATGGTAGCAACCTTGATTCAAATGCCGACTTTTCGCCAATAAATCATAACCAGAAAGAGGCGAAGAAAGCTGCCAACTCGTTGCATTTGCCAATACCACTTTATCAAAGGCATCTGTTTTAATCGCACTGATTGCTTGCTGAATGTTGGTTTGCCATTGCTCAAAGCTACAGAGTTGTTTTTTAGCAATCACCTGATTTTTCGTTGAACCAAAAGTACGAGGCTCATCAAGTTGCGCTAAAAACGCGACTAAATTTGCTTGCTCATCTGCATAGCCAAAGAGCTCTGCTCGCAGTTGTTCTTCCGTTTGCCAGAGCAATAAGCGCGGTAAAATAAAATGAATCTGCCCTTCAAACTGAATGCCGCCCACCAAATGCACTTGATGTTGATGACAAAATGCTTCTGCTGCCGCTAATTGCTGAAAACGCAAGACTTGTCCAAGCGCAACGAAAGTATCGCGTTGTGCACGCTGTTGCCAAAACATTTGAGGAAAGCAGGCTTGCCCTTTTAGCCAACTAAGCAAATCAGCATCGTTAGGCTGGCATTTTACCGTTGCACTAAAACGGAGTAATCCTGCGCTTACTTCGTTTTGTGCAAGCTGTTGGCTAAGTGCTTGCGTAAGTTGGGTAAAAACAGACATTAGAAAATAGAGAGCATAAAATAATTAACCACAAAAAAGGTTCGCATTTTAACGTATTTCTGCTTTTTTTTCTGCACAAATCGGAGTAGAGTAAATCATTTTTTTCATAAAAGTAAAACAATACAGGAAACCTATGGAACGCTTTAGCAAAACCGACAAACTCGCGAATGTCCGCTATGATATTCGCGGTCCTATTCATAAAGAAGCAACTCGCCTTGAAGAAGAAGGACACAAAATTTTAAAACTCAATATTGGAAATCCTGCCCCTTTTGGTTTTGATGCGCCTGCTGAAATTATCGTGGATATTATGCGCAACTTGCCAACCGCACAAGGCTATTGTGATTCAAAAGGGCTATTCCAAGCACGTAAAGCTATTGTGCAATATTACCAGCTAAAAGGGATTCATCAGGTAGATGTTAATGATGTCTATATCGGCAACGGCGTGTCAGAACTGATTACCATGTCAATGCAAGCCTTATTAAACGAAGGCGATGAAATTTTAATCCCTTCACCAGACTATCCGCTTTGGACCGCCGCCGCTACGCTTGCTGGCGGTAAAGCAGTGCACTACCTATGTGACGAAGAAAATGAGTGGTATCCAGATATTAACGATATCCGCGCTAAAATCACGCCTAATACGAAGGCGATTTTGGTCATTAACCCGAATAACCCAACAGGAGCAGTATATAGCCGTGAAATTTTGCTCGAAGTAGCACAAGTTGCACGTGAGCATAACTTGATGCTATTTGCAGACGAAATTTACGAAAAAATTCTTTATGATGGTGCCGTGCATCATCACCTTGCGGCTCTCGCCCCTGATCTTTTAACCGTCACCTATAACGGCTTATCAAAAGCCTATCGTGCGGCGGGTTTCCGTCAAGGTTGGATGGTATTAAGCGGCCCAAAAACACAAGCAAAAGGCTTTGTTGAAGGATTAGATATGCTTGCTTCCATGCGTTTATGTGCTAATACGCCAATGCAACATGCAATTCAAACTGCGCTGGGGGGCTATCAAAGTATTAATGAATTTATCCTACCTGGTGGGCGTTTATTAGAGCAACGCAACCGTGCTTATGAACTACTTACACAAATTCCAGGAATCAGTTGCGTTAAGCCAAAAGGTGCAATGTATATGTTCCCGAAAATTGATACGGAAATGTATGGTATTAAAGATGATGCGCAATTTGTCTATGATTTGCTGCAAAAAGAGAAAGTATTACTCGTACAAGGCAGCGGATTTAATTGGCATAAACCGGATCACTTCCGTGTGGTCACCTTGCCTTATGTCTATCAGCTAGAAGATGCCATTGGGCGTTTGGCAAGATTCTTAAAAACCTATCGCCAATCTTAATCAATTTAAACCCGTCAAATTGGCGGGTTTACTCTTTCCTCTATCACGCAGGTTTTTATGCTCGGTATTTTTTATTCGCTACTTGCTTCAGCTCTTTTTGGTGGACTCTATTATCTCTCAACCTTATTACGTCCACTTGCTGGAGTAGAGGTTTTTGGTTTTAGAATGTTGTTAATGTTCCCGTTTATGTTGATACTACTGTTTGTAGTGCTACGCAAGCGCGCGGAATTTGTCAATTTTTTGCAAAGAATCCAACGTGAACCTTATTTAATTTTCGTCCTGATGCTCACCGCAACCCTCTGTGGTGTGCAAATGTGGCTTTTTTTATGGGCACCAAACAGTGGCAAAGCCATTGATGTATCTATTGGCTATTTATTAATGCCGATTACAATGGTGATTGTCGGTAAATTTGCTTATAAAGAGCAACTTTCAAAACTCAAAATCTTAGCTATTATCTTAGCTTTTGTTGGTGTAATGAGCAGCGTGGTGGCAAGCGCTTCACTTTCATGGGCAAGCGCCTTAGTTTTCTTGGGCTATCCAGCTTATTTTATGGTGCGCAAAAAATACCAAATTAGCCATATCTATAGCTTTGTCTGTGAAATTGCGCTGCTTTTGCCTGTGGCAGTGTGGTTTATTAGCCAAATTGAGCTTGCTCCGATTTTAGAGGTAAATCCTCGTCTCTATTTTTATCTCTTTTTACTCGGCCTATTTAGCGGAGTGGCTTTAATGTCTTATACTCTTGCTAGCACACTTTTACCTTTTAATATGCTTGGGCTGTTGGGTTATGTGGAACCTTGTGTGATGATGCTAGTTTCTTTCTTAATTGGTGAGCGGCTTGATCCTAGCGCTTATACCTTGTTACTCTGTTTAAGTTTTGCCATCAGTTGTTTGATTTTAGACGGCATCGCCTTGATGAGAAGGAAAAAACGTCTGGAGAGAGCAAATGCTTAAAGGGATTCTTGCGGCATTGACGGCCAACATTCTATTTGGTTTAGGCTATTATTTTGCTATTTTACTGCAACCTCTTAGCGACCAACAGATGCTCGGTTTTCGAATTATTATTCTTATGCCAATCATACTATTTGCGATTTTTGCTTTCCGCCAGCAATATGCATTTCGTGAGCTTTGGCAAAAAATCTGTCAAAAGCCAGCGCTTGTTATTGTGATGGTATTGCTGACATTGAACACCGGCGTACAACTTTGGCTCTTCTTATGGGCACCAAATAATGGGCAAGCACTGCAAGTCTCAATTGGCTATTTGCTATTACCCATTGTAGCGGTGCTCTTTGGTAAAATCCTCTTTAAAGAACACTTTTCACCTTTAAAATGGTGGGCGGTGAGTTTTGCCATATTAGGTGTGGGAAGCAATATTTTAATGAGCAGTGCAATTTCGTGGGCAACGTTTGTAGCAGGATTCGGCTACCCTATTTACATTGCTCTACGGCGTTATTTCCAGATTAATCACCTCGCTACTTTTTGGCTAGAACTGGCATTACTGCTACCTTTTGCACTCTATTTTATCAGCACAACTGAGCTTGAAATCGTGTTAAGGCAAAATACGTATTTTTATCTTTATCTTGCGCTGCTTGGCATTGTCAATGGCGCAGCATTTATTCTGTATATTTCAGCAAGCAACTGGTTGCCAATTAATGTGCTAGGTTTAATTGGTTATGCCGAGCCCTTAGTGATGTTACTGATTTCCTTTGCCATTGGCGAAGTGCTGGAGGCAAAATCCTATTTATTAATGTTTTGTTTACTCTGTGCAATTGCTTTGTTGAGTGTAGATAGCTTTAAGGAAAATCGAGATTAAATAATGACGCCACCAGCAATGAAACTTATCCGCCTTGCTTTAAATGTACCTCTTGCCCGTTTTTTTGATTACCTCTTGCCAGAGGAAATATCTACGGAGATCGGCGCAAGAGCCGTTGTACCTTTTGGACGGCAAACAAAAATAGGTGTTGTGGTGGATTTGCCAATCCAAAGTGATATTCCCAGCGATAAATTGAAGCCAATCACCGCGATATTAGATCAACAATCCTTATTTGACGATGAAATTTGGCAACTTTTAAACTGGGCGGCAAATTATTATCACGCGCCGCTGGGAGAAGTGCTAATGAGTGCTTTGCCTGTTAAATTACGTAACGGCGAAAGTAGCAAACGTACACAGCCTGACTATTTTGTTGTTACCGACATTGGGCGAAACGCATTATTAAGTGGTGAATTAGCAAGAGCCAAAAAACAGCAACTCTTACTGGAAACCCTAGCGCAATTTGCTCATTTTTTTGAAAAACCAACCGCTTGCGCTCTATCCGTTTGGAAGGGGTTAATGGAAAAAGGCTATATCAAAAAAACCGAAATCCCTTATCAAGCGGTGAGTTGGCAACAGAAATTAGCGAATCAACCTATTTGCAATCGTCAAAATCGACTGACGTTAAATAAACAACAAAGTTTAGTGGTAGGACGTTTAAATTACCATGAAGGTTTTGGGGCATTTCTACTAAATGGGGTGACAGGCTCAGGCAAGACAGAAGTCTACCTTCAGGTGATTGAAGAGATATTAAACCAAGGCAAACAAGTATTAGTGCTTGTACCTGAAATTGGTCTAACACCACAAACAATTCACCGCTTTAAAGCCCGCTTTAATGTCGAAATTGATGCTTTACATTCTAATCTAAACGACAATCAGCGGTTAAATGCGTGGCTGCGGGCGAAAAATGGAGAAAGTGCGATTGTAATCGGCACGCGTTCCGCCCTATTCACGCAATTTCACAAGCTCGGACTAATTATCATCGATGAAGAGCACGATAGCTCGTTCAAACAGCAAGACGGTTGGCGTTATCACGCACGTGATTTAGCCGTATTGCGTGCAAGAAATGCAAACATTCCGATTATTTTAGGCTCAGCAACGCCAAGTTTAGAAAGCGTGCAAAATGTACAGAATGGTAAATTCATTGAATTACAACTGAGCCAACGCGCAGGTGGTGCAAACAATGTTAAACAGCAGGTCATCGATCTGAAAACACAGCGTATCTATTCTGGGCTTTCTGAACAGCTTTTAGCCAAAATGCAACACCACCTAGAAAAAGGCAACCAAGTGATGTTGTTCTTAAATCGACGAGGCTTTGCTCCTGTGCTACTTTGCCATGAATGCGGTTGGATCTGCCAGTGTGAAGCCTGTGATAAACCCTACACCTACCATCAAAAAAGCCGTATTTTACGTTGCCATCACTGCGCATCTCAACGTGTAATCCCGAGACAATGTGGCCATTGCGGTTCTACCCATTTAATCACAACAGGCATGGGGACTGAACAGCTGGAACACGTGCTTACAGAGCGTTTTCCACAGTTTACGATCTCTCGTATTGACCGAGATAGTACCGCTCGTAAAGGTTCACTAGAACAGCATTTAACGGATATTCAAGCTGGTAAAAGCCAGATTTTGATCGGTACTCAAATGCTGGCTAAAGGGCATCACTTCCCAAATGTAACCTTGGTTGCGATTGTCAATGTGGATAGCAGTCTATTTTCCACCGATTTCCGTGCAGAAGAACGTCTTGCTCAACTCTATTTGCAAGTGGCTGGGCGTGCAGGACGTGCTGAAAAACAGGGGGAAGTGGTGTTACAAACCCATTATCCCGAACACCCTTTGCTCAAAACCCTGTTAAACGAAGGCTACTTGGCATTTTCAATAGAAGCATTAAAAATGCGGAAAGTGATGAACTTACCGCCATTTTCGGCTCAAGTACTTATTCGAGCAACAGGGCGAGATAACGATAAAGTAGCAGAATTTCTACATAATCTGACCGCTTGTTTACAGACGATGATTCAAGATAACCAATGGCAAGGATTTCAAATTTTAGGGGCTTTTTCTGCTCCAATGGCAAAAAAGGCGGGACATTATCGTTGGCAGTCAATTATTCAGCATTCACAGCGAACAATGCTGCAAAAATTGCTTTCACTATTTGATGAGGTTAAAACACAATTCTTACGTAATGATATTCGCTTAACAGTGGATATTGATCCACAAGATGTAACATAATTACAAATAAGAATAATTATTGATAAAAACATAAAAAACACGTAGACTTCACGCGTTTTTGTTCATTAACAAACATTAAAAGGAGACCTCCATGAAAAAATCCCTTTCTACTTTGGCTCTCGCCTGTTCAACCCTCTTCTCTACGAATGCATTTGCTGCAGAAGAGATTAATATCTACTCTTACCGCCAACCTTATCTCATTGAGCCTATGCTCAAAAATTTTGAGAAAGATACCGGTATTAAAGTAAACATTATCTTTGCTGACAAAGGCTTGGTTGAACGTGTGAAAAAAGAAGGTGAGCTTAGCCCAGCTGATGTATTACTCACTGTAGATATTGCACGTGTTATGGAAATTGTAAACGCAGGTTTAGCACAAAAAGCGGAATCACACGTTTTGCAAGAAAATATTCCCGCTCAATATCGTGATTCAAATAACGAATGGTTTGGATTAACGACTCGTGCTAGAGCGATTTACACCTCTAAAGAACGCGTAGGCAAATTGCCAGTAGGCTTTGACTATTTAGACTTAGCCAAACCAGAATATAAAGGCAAAGTATGTGTGCGTTCAGGTAAAAACTCTTACAATGTGTCATTATTTGCCTCAATGATTGCTCACTATGGCGAAGAAAAAACTAAAGCATTCTTACAAGGTTTAAAAGCTAACCTTGCCCAAAAACCACAAGGTGGCGATCGAGATCAAATCAAAGCAATCAAAGAAGGCGTATGTGATTATGCGCTAGGTAACAGCTACTATTACGGTAAATTGTTAGATGACGAAAAACGTCGTGCTTGGGCTGAAGCCGCAGAAATCAACTTCCCGACAGGTCAATTTGGCACACACGTAAATATTAGTGGTGTAGTCATTGCGAAACACGCGCCACATAAAGAAAATGCGATCAAATTGATTGAATATCTCAGTGGCGATAAAGCACAAGCTCTCTATGCAAAACTTAATCACGAATACCCAGTAAAAGTTGGCGTAGAGCCATCAGCAATTGTGAAAGGCTGGGGCTCATTTACTGCAGACACCATCAAATTAGAAGAAATTGCAGCTAATTACGAAAAAGCATTGAAATTAGTTGATGAAGTTAAATTTGATGAGTTTGATGCAAAATAATACCTCATCAGTGCGGTAAACTTAAGTTTGTGCAATTCCAACTCCCCTCTCCCTGCTTTGCCAAAGAGGGGAATTTGATCAAACATTATTAAATAATGAAACTGAGTTACCTTAGCTGGAAAATCATTGCTTTACTGATTACTTTAATTACCCTACTTCCCTTATTAGCGATTGGCTATCATGCCGTTGATGGGCAGTGGCAAAATTTATCACATTTGTGGCAAACAATGCTTGGCACTTATTTGATAAACTCTACACTGCTTGTATTTGGCACGGTGCTTCTTGCACTTTTTTTTGCATTACCAAGCGCTTGGATCGTGGCAAATTACCGCTTTTACGGGCAAAAAGCCTTACAATGGCTGCTCTGTTTACCCTTAGCAATGCCGGCTTATTTAGTCGCTTATCTTTATACCGACTTATTAGATTATTCAGGCAATTTCCAAATACTATTGCGATCACTATTTGGCTGGAGTACACCGCAAGATTACTGGTTTCCGCAAATTCGCACTCTTTATGGAGCCTGCTTCGTTCTTGCCTTAGTGCTTTATCCTTATATTTTCCTGCTGGTGCGAGTTGCTTTATTAGAACAATCTGAAAACTTAGTCCAAAGTGCCCAAATACTAGGTGCAAAACCTTACCAAATTTTTCAGCGTATCACCCTTCCGCTGATTCGCCCTGCGATTGCTATTGGGATTGCCTTAGTCGCCATGGAAACATTGAGTGATTTTGGCACAGTTGCCTATTTTGCTATCCCAACACTCACCACTGCCATTTATGATTCATGGCTTGGCTATCATGATTTAGGTACAGCAAGCCAAATTGCAATTTTTATGTTATTAATGGTGCTAGTTTTTTTACTGTTGGAACAATACAGTCGCCACCGTCAAAAAAGCTATCAACGAGGTTATGAGAAAAAAAACTCTTTCAAAACCCTCACAGGCTGGAAATTGAGGCTGGCGCAGGTATGGTGCTGGGGCTTACTTGCTCTCGCCTTTTTCTTACCGCTTGGCCGGTTACTTTATTGGTCTTATGAATATTTTGAAGAATCCTGGAATTTAGATTTTGTACAATATGCGCTAAATAGTTTGAAAGTCTCTATTCTTGCAGCGATATGTAGCGTATTTGTTGCGATCTTATTGCATCTAGCTCATCGTTTATCTTTTGGTAAATTTTCGTCTAAATTGACCCGCTTGTCGCTTTCACTTTCATCGTTAGGTTATGCGATTCCAGGCACCGTGCTGGCAATTGGCTTACTTTCTCCTTTAACCTTTGCTGATCATCAACTACACGCTTGGCTTAAAGCATTACATTTATCACCTGTTGGTTTGATTTTCTCGGGTTCACTTTTTGCCTTAGTCTTTGCCTATACAATTCGCTTCTCGGCAATGGCGATCGGCAGCCTCGAAACCTCACTCGGTAAAATTTCACCATCATTAGATATGGCAAGCCAAACATTGGGCAAAAGTGGTATTTCAATGTTCCTGAATATACATGTTCCTTTGATTTATAAAGGAATTATTACCGGAGGATTAATGGTTTTTATTGAAGGGATGAAAGAACTAAACGCCTCTTTGCTACTACGTCCATTTAATTTTGACACCCTTGCGACACACGTTTTTGCGTTTACTTCTGATGAGCAATTAGAGCAAGCAGCAATGCCTGCTATCGTGTTAGTTTTAGTCGGATTATTGCCCGTAATTTGGCTCACTAGGGCATTAGTCTCACAATCGGAAAAAGAACGCTAAAAATATAGAGATAACTTATTGCATCATTGATATCATTTTTACGCAACAAGTTGTACACGATGAGGAAAATATGTCTGTATTAACCATTCAAAACCTTAATCTCAGCTTTGGCTCAACGAATGTGCTTAAAGAGTTGTATCTAAACGTGAATGAAAATGAAATCATCTGCCTACTTGGTGCAAGTGGCTGTGGAAAAACAACCTTACTGAAAGCCATTGCAGGCTTGTTGCCGATCGAGCAAGGTGAAATTCAGCTTGCCGGCTGTTGCTTAAAAAGCAAAGCAGTGGAAGATCGTAAAATCGGGCTGATTTTCCAAGATTATGCGCTGTTTCCACATTTAACTGTTGCCGAGAACATTCAATTTGGATTAAGTAAATTGCCCCGTTCAGAACAACAACAAATCACCGTGCAAATGCTATCAGTCGTAAAATTACAAGGCTTTGAACAGCGTTTCCCCCACGAATTATCGGGCGGTCAGCAGCAACGTGTTGCAATAGCAAGAGCATTAGCCTGTAACCCCGAATTGTTATTGCTTGATGAGCCTTTCTCTAACATTGATAGCCAAACTCGCTATGCTATGATTCAAGAGATTAAGCAAATTCTCAAAAGCCAAAATGTCCCTGCGATTTTTGTTACCCACAGTAAAGAAGAGGCTTTTGCTTTTGCTGATAAAATTGCGGTAATGGCTCAAGGTAAAATTGTGCAGTTTGGTACGGCAAGCGAGCTTTACCATACTCCTATCAATTCATTTGTGGCGGATTTCCTTGGTGGTACAAACTATTTGGCATGCTTTGTCAGTGATAAGAAAATACTACACAGCCCTATCGGTGAATATCGTCTTTTCCCTGAAATGCAAATTACCAAAGGGCATTATCAATGGTTGCTTCGCCCAGAACAATTGCACCTCAAAAGCAGTGAACAAGGCGTTGGAGAGATCTGCAGTAAATTGTTTTTAGGTTTATATTATCGTTATCAGGTGAAAGTCAATGAAGTAGAATTGACCGTTTATCAAAACCAAGAATTTAATCTCGCACAGCGAGTTGAAATTAGCTTTAAAATCCGAGAATTTATTCTATATTAAAAAGGCAGAGAATCCTCTCTGCCTCTGTGTAGATTAACCTAAAATCTTGGCGAGCTCTGCGCTCACTTGTTCAACAGGCTGTGTGCCATCTAAGCGATGATAAACAGTATTGCCCGCTTCAGCCTCTGCGCTATAGTAGGCAATTAATGGTTTAGTCTGTTTGTGATAAATTGCCAAACGCTCTAATACTGTTTCTGGTTTGTCATCTTGGCGGATAATTAAATCTTCGCCCGTCACATCATCTTTACTTTCCACTTTTGGTGGGTTATACACCACGTGGTAAGTACGACCTGATGGCTGATGCACACGACGTCCGCTCATACGTTCTACAATCACCTCATCTGCAACATCAAACTCTAAAACAAAATCAATTTTCACACCAGCTTCTTTTAATGCATCCGCTTGCGGAATAGTGCGAGGGAAGCCGTCTAATAAGAAACCGTTGGCACAATCTGGCTGAGCAATACGATCTTTTACCAATGCAACTGTCAGTTCATCTGGCACCAATTTGCCTTCGTCCATAAGTGCTTTTGCTTGTTTACCTAGTTCTGTGCCTTCTTTAATTGCTGCACGGAACATATCCCCCGTAGAAATTTGTGGAATGCCAAATTTTTGCATCATAAATTGTGCTTGCGTGCCTTTACCTGCACCAGGTGCACCTAACAAAATAATTTTCATAGAACCTCTATAACAGTGAAACAAAGAAATAGGCGGTAACCTTACCGATTACCGCCCCAAATTGCAAATTTTTTCAAGATTTTGACCGCTTGTTATGCGTTTACTCAAATTCTTAGAAAGTGTAGTCCGCTTTTAGACGGAAATCACGACCTGCACCCGCTAAACTACTTGCGCCAGCACGTTGGCTATGGCTCTTATAATTTTTATTGAATGCATTATTCACAGCAAAGTTAAGCGTTAAGTTTTTATTTGCTTCCCAGCTTGCGTAGAAATCATTCACGCCATAACCTGCTTGTTTAACATTGGTGCTAGCTGCATTTGAACCACGGCTAGGGGTGCCTGTTTCACCTTCCACAAAGCGACCTTTCCAACCAATTTCAAGACTTGGTTGTTCAAATTTATAAGAAATTGCAGCAGTCCATGTACGACCGGTTGCCACTGCATATACCGTGCTATCTAAACTTGCACCATTGAAGGTGTAAGTTTCTGGTTTGCTATCTGCCACGCCTAAACGGAATTTGAAACCGCCTTGTTTATAAGCTGCACCTAATTCATAGCCGTGGTTACGTACTAATGCAGAATTCACGATGGTATTATTCAATACAGCGTGAGCATCTTTCACTTTTTGCCAGAAGTAGCTACCATTTAAGGAAATTTGGTCATTGTAATCATAGTTGAAACCAATTTCTGTGTTACGCGCTTTTTCTGCTTTTAAGTTATCCGCTACACTACGCACACCAGAACCACTTAATGCCACTTCATACAAACGAGGGCTACGTGTTGCATAGTTTAAATTGGTATTTAAGCTAAATCCTGTTGCCACTTCCCAAATTAAACCTACACTTGGATTAAATTCACCATCACTCGCTTTTTTGCCGTTATTCGCTTTAAAATCGAAATGATCATAGCGTAAACCTGTTGTCATTGTGACAGGCCCGAATCCCCAGATACCTTCTGCATAAACACCGATATCTTCTTTTTCTTGACGATTCGTTACCCCTGTCGCTTCAAGCACACCAGTTCTACGATTTTTCGCAAAAGCTTCGATCGAATTTGGTTTCCCTTCTTGATGGCGGTAATTTACCCCATATTTCACTAAATGATTGCTACCAATTTCAGAATCAAAGTTAATATTTGCACCTTTAGTCGTCACTTTAGTTTTAGAATGGCTATCTGTTTCTTCACGAGATTTCTCCATCACATAAGCATTTGCCTTTAATTCTGTGATAAAACCTAAGTTTTTGCTAATCCATTCAAGATTCGTGGTATTTTGCGTAGTAATACGATAACGCGGTTGGTTATTTTCATCATTAGCAACCGTAGCCCCATTCTTATCTAATAAGTAATAAGTCGGCTTACCACTGCGACCAACACCTGCTCGTGCACCTAAGGTATAACCTTGTTTTTCTTTCTCTTTTGTTAGCGTTTCAGCAGTTGCCCAATCTTGTGAAAAATCAAACTCTTCACGTAATGCACGTTCACCATGATAACGTTCTTGGCGATGGCTTAACACTAAACGGTTATTTTCATTAATATCAAAACCTAATTTTGCTAATAAACCACGCTGGCCTAACGCACTATTTTTAACTGTATCGCTGCCCTCTTTATTCGTGTAGCCTTTACCGCCTTTATAATTTTCGGAGGTTTCCCAGTTACCACTTAAAAGTGCATCAAATGCTCCAGATTTTCCGTAAACGCTAGCTCCTTGTGAATGACCTTTATTACTGCTTACGCCTGCATTTAATTTAAAGCCAAATTCCTGCCCTTCGCGTAATAAATCTTGTGCATCAACGGTTGTTGCCTCAATTGAGCCACTTGTTGCACCAATACCTGCGCTCGCAGAGCCTGCACCTTTACGCACATCAATACGTTTGATTAGGCTCGGATCTAACATAAAACGGCTTTGGTGATGGAAAAGCTGAGTATCGCTATATGTGTTATCAACTTTGATATCAATTTGGTCTTGTCCCATCCCGCGGATAGTCGTCCATTGAGATGTGCCACCAGTACCACCACCAAAGTTGATTGCGGGTTCTGCGCTTAACACGCCTCGCAAATCTTCTTTCGTTCCTTTATTTAAATCTTGCAATGTCACGACATTTGTTCTGCTTTTTGCCCCTGCGTTTTCAGCAACTACAGAAACGACACCAAGATGAGCTACTTCTTCAGCATAGGCAAGAGAAGAAACAGCAACAAAAACAGCCGCAGCCAGTTGTGTTTTAACGAATCGCATAAAAGTTCCTTATGTAAGTGTAAAAATTTGTAACTTTTGGCATTCTAGCAATCATTTAATAAAAATCAATATCACTTGTAAAAAAATTGTAATGTTTTTAATTTCTATTTACAAAAATCAAAATATGCTTAGAATTGAGAAGTTTTTTCATTTAATAAGGACCTTTATTATGTTAAAAAAAACCTTAGTTGCTCTTTCTCTCTCAGTATTCGCACTTTCTGCGTTTGCTAAAGATGTCACGATCCCAACTGCACGTGGTGAAGTCGCGCTTTCTACACCTAGCAAAATCGCCGTTTTTGATACCGGCAGTATTGATACATTACACGCGTTAGGAGTCAAAATGGATGGCGTGGCAGAGGTAAGCAAAGTGTTACCTTATGTCAAACCCTCTATTGAACAAGCTAAAAATGTTGGCACGGTTTTTGAGCCAAATTTAGAGGCATTAAATGAATTAAAACCAGATCTCATTATTGTTGGTACTCGCACTGCAAAAAAATTTGATGATGTCAGCGCCATTGCGAAAACAATTGATATGACCGACAACGGTGATAAGTTAATTGAAAGTGGCTTAACTCGTATCGATAGTTTCGGTAAACTTTTTGATAAAGAGACTGAAGCTGAAAAATTAAAAGCTGAAATTGAATCCCTGTTTAACGAAACGAAAGCCGCCGTTAAAGATAAGGGCAATGGCCTAATCATCTTAGTAAATGGTGGCAAAATTGCCGCATTCGGTTCAGGCTATCGCTTAAGCTGGATTCATAACGATCTTGGTGTACCAATGGCAGATCCGAACTTAAAAGCACAAGGACATGGTCAGCCAGTAAGCTTTGAATTTATCCAAAAACTTAACCCAGACTGGTTATTTGTGCTCGATCGCATTGCGGCTATCGGTCAAGAAGGTCAAACCGCACAACAAGTACTTGATAATGAACTTGTACGCCAAACAAATGCGTGGAAAAATGGTCATGTGATCTACCTAAGCTCTGCCTCTTACCTCGCTCCAGGTGGTGTTGAGCAGATCAAAACCGACTTAACTAACATCAAACAAGCATTTGAGAAAAAATAATCGTCATTAACAAGCGGTTGATTTTGCAGAATTTTTTGCAAAATCAACCGCTTGGTATTTTCTTCCCAACACTAGGGAAATAATAAGCGAAGTAAATAAACGGCATATGCTTGTTCGCTTTAGCAAGCTCTCAGGATGAGAAAAATAATACCATTATGCTTACCTTAAACCGAATAAACCTACTTATTCTGATTATTCTTATCCCATTTAGCCTCACTATTGGTGTGGCGGATTTTCATTGGTCGCAACTGTTGAGCGCCCCAGAACAATTACAACTCCTGCGCATTAGTCGCCTACCACGCACACTTGCTGTCTTGCTAGTTGGCGCAACCTTAGCCGTGGCGGGCATGGTGCTTCAGATTGTGTTGAAAAACCGTTTCATTGAACCCAACATGATTGGAGCCACACAAAGTGCAGGAATAGGAATCTTAGCAGCCAGTCTGCTATTTCCCACTTCGGCATTAATCATCAAAATGTCGTTGGCGGCGCTGAGTGCCTTAATCGGTATTGGTATTTTTTCTCTGTTGTTACAACGCTTACCACCACAGCAGCAGTTACTTGTCCCATTAGTTGGCATTGTCTTTGGCAATATTATTGAAGCTATTGGAACTTTTATTGCTTATGAAACCGATAGTATGCAAATGATGAGTATCTGGACCTCTGGTGATTTTTCTGGCGTTTTAGCAGGGCGTTATGAGCTATTATGGCTCACGGCCATTTTAGCTTTAGTTGTCTATTTTCTTGCTGATCAACTCAGCATTGCGGGGCTAGGGCAAAATCTTTGCACTAGCTTAGGTATTAATTACCGCCAAATGACTTGGCTTGCACTCATTATTGTCGCGATGATTACTGCCGTTGTTGTCGTTACGGTAGGGCAAATTCCTTTTATCGGCTTAGTTGTGCCGAATATTATTTCACGTTTAGCCGGCGATCGTTTACGCCAAAATCTCCCCTCTGTCGTATTACTAGGCGCAAATTTAGTCCTCTTTTGCGATATTTTAGGACGGGTGATTAACATGCCGTATGAAATCCCAATTTCAACCGTATTCGGTATTCTCGGTACAGTAATTTTCCTATATTTATTGTTTAAGGGGAAACGCCGTGCAAGCTAATATTAAAACTCTTTTTTCATTACTCTGCCTGCTGCTTTTCGCTTCGCTAGCTTTATTTCTCACTTACAATGCGAACGGTAACTGGGATTTCGTGCTACCATTTCGTGGCAAAAAATTAATCATGTTGATTATTATCGGCTATGCTATTGGCGTTTCTACATTACTGTTTCAAACGCTAACACACAATCCGATTTTAACACCAAGTATTTTGGGCTTTGATCATCTCTATCTGCTTACCCAAACCACACTCGTCTTTTTCGTTGGTGGCTTAGGTTTTACTCAACTAGATGCGAACTATAAATTTCTATTTGAGAGTTTAATGATGTTAGGTGGCTCATTATTGCTCTTTAGCTTGTTAAATAAAAATAGCCAAGATATTGCCCGTATGATTTTAGTTGGCGTTATCTTTGGTGTTTTATTCCGCAATTTAAATAACTTACTACAGCGCCTTATCGATCCAAATGAATTTGCCATTGCTCAAGGTTCCTCCTTTGCTGATTTTAATAGTGTTAAACCTGATTTACTTTGGATTGGCTCATCCATTCTATTGCTAACGCTTATCTGGATTTGGCAACAACGGCATAAATTGGATGTTCTACTACTCGGTAAAGAATACGCGATTGGACTCGGCTTAGATTACACTCGTTTTAGTCGCCAATTACTTATTTGCTGCGCAGTATTAGTCTCTATTTCAACCGCGTTAGTCGGCCCAATTTTATTCCTCGGCTTGTTAGTCTGTGCTATCGTAAACGCTATTAGCCCGAAGGTGCAGCATAGTATTCGCATTCCTATGACTATTGCAATTTCAGTGATAACGCTTGTCCTTGGACAAACCATCTTTGAACAAATGCTTAAAATGCAGGGCGTATTAAGTGTCGTCATTGAATTTCTTGGTGGCTTAGTCTTTATCTATTTAATTTTACGAAAACGGAAGGCATCACGATGATCAAAATTCAGAATGTCTGCCATAAAATTGGACAGACAACGATCTTAAATAATATTAATTTAAATATCGAAAATGGCGGGATTACCGCATTAATTGGGGCAAATGGAGCAGGAAAATCAACCTTACTTTCCTTAATGGCACGCTTGCAACCCTTGCAACAAGGACAAATCTGGCTTGATGAATTTAATATTAGTCAAACGCCTTCGCGTACTATCGCGAAGAATCTCGCAATTTTGACCCAAGATAACCATATTCATAGCCGCATCACGGTACAAGATTTATTGATGTTTGGACGCTATCCTCACCACCAAGGCAGAATATGTGATGAAGATAAAGCCATAGTAAAACAAGCGTTAGAACGTTTTGAATTAAGTACGTTTGCTGATCGTTTTTTAAGTGAGCTTTCTGGAGGGCAACGCCAACGGGCCCTAATCGCCATGACTTTTTGCCAACAAACTCAGCATATCTTGCTTGATGAGCCGCTCAATAATTTAGATATGTTTCATGCTCGTGAATTAATGCGTTTACTGCGTAAATTAACAGATGAATTGCACCTCACAACTGTGATGGTTGTGCATGATATCAATATGGCAGCTGCCTATGCGGATACTATTGTGGCAATGAAAAATGGTGAGATTATAAAAGTCGGCTGCGCAGGGGAAATTATTACGCCCAAAATGCTGAAAGAGATCTTCAATTTGGAGGCAGAAGTACTAGAGCACCAAGCCACACCGCTTGTAATACATCATATTTAGCCTAAAGGAAAAAATCAACCGCCCTATATTCCTCATATTTATAGGGCTGGCTGCAAACTCATTGAAGCCAGCCCAATGATAAATCAGGCTACTTACTTAGTTAGTAAGCTTCTCATTCCAAGGGGCAACTTTGCATAACATGAGCATTCCTGGAATGCCGACAAAAAAGCAGATCCAGAAAAACATGTAATAGCCGTAGTTTTCCACCAATACACCTGAAAATGCGCCAAAGACTTTACTTGGAATTGCCGCAAGGCTGGTAAAAATAGCAAGCTGTGTTGCCGTGTAAAGCGGGTTTGTTTCCTTTGCCATAAAAGCAACAAATGCTGCTGTTCCTAGACCGACGCCAATATATTCCGCAATAATCACGACACTCAGCATAAAGTGTTCATAGGCGCCGATGGTTTCAAATTTACCGTAGCTTGCCATCCACGCAAAACAGAGAATCGTACCAAGTTGAACCGCACCAAACAGCCAGAGTGAGCGATTTATACCTAATTTAATCATCATTACGCCTCCAATCATACCTGAAATAATTGAAGCCCATAATGAGTTAATTTTTACCACTGTCCCAATATGGGTCATCGTAAATCCCATATCTAAAATGAAAGCGGTCTGTAACGAGGTAGCAAGCGAATCGCCAAATTTATACAGAAAGATAAATAGAATCAGCCCCACGCCACTAGCAATACCTTTACGTTCAAAAAACTCTTTAAACGGTAAAGTAAAAGTGCGATAAAAGGGTTGTGAACGATCAATTTCTGGCACGTTGGGCTCTGTACTTAAAAAGAGCGACATCACCAAGCCCGGTAGCATAAATAAAGCTGTAATCAAAAATACGCTATCCCACGGCAAACTATCGGCAAGAATAAGCGATAATCCCCCTGGCACTAATCCTGCAATACGATAGGCATTCACGTGAATGGAGTTACCTAAGCCAAGTTCCGCATCGCTTAAAATCTCACGGCGATAAGCGTCCACCGCAATATCCTGCACTGCCGAAACAACTGCCACCGCGGTAGCTATTGCGGCAATCATTTTAATATCTAATACTGGATTAAATTGTCCAAGCAGTGCCAGCAAACCTAGTAGCACAATTTGAGTCATAAACATCCAGCTACGACGACGACCTAGAACATTGGGATAATAGCGGTCAAGCAAAGGGGCAACAATAAATTTCCAACCATAAGGAAAACCGACTAAAGTCATAAAGCCGATGGTTTTTAAATCTACCTCACTTGAACGCAACCATGCAGGCACAAGCTGAAATAGCACATAAAGTGGCAAACCAGAAGTGAAGCCCGTAAAAATACAAAGCATCATATTACGGCTAAAAATCTGTTGCCAAAGCGAGGGCTTCACTTGTTCCATAGTCTACCCCTGATAACCATTTGGATTATTTTTTTGCCAGTTCCATGTCTCTTTCATCATTTGCTCTAAACCACGTTCAGTTTTCCAACCGAGCTGTTCCAACGCTTTTTGTGGATTAGAATAGCAAGTAGCAATATCACCTGGACGACGTTCCACTAATTTATACGGCACTTGAATACCATTGGCTTGTTCAAACGCTTTAACCATATCCAATACCGAATACCCTGTTCCTGTACCAAGATTATAAACGTGGAAACCGGCATCATTTTGATGTTTTTCTAAGGCTTTCAAATGCCCAATGGCTAAATCTACGACATGAATATAATCACGTACGCCTGTGCCATCATGGGTGTCGTAGTCACTACCAAATACTGATAATTCTGAGCGTTTACCTACTGCTACTTGGCTAATAAACGGCATTAAATTATTTGGAATCCCATTTGGATCTTCCCCTATTAAACCGCTCTCGTGTGCGCCAACTGGATTGAAATAACGCAATATCACTGCGCTAAATTGCGGAAAAGCTTTGGTGGTATCTTCTAAAATGCGTTCCACCATATATTTTGATGTGCCGTAAGGGTTGGTTGTGCCACCTACTGGGCAGTTTTCAGTAATTGGAATCTCTTGTGGATCGCCATATACGGTTGCTGACGAACTAAATACAATCGTATTCACCCCTGCATTTAACATCTCTTCAACCAGCGTAATAGAGCCTGTCACATTATTTTGATAATACCAAAGCGGTTTTGCGACACTTTCACCCACCGCTTTTAAACCCGCAAAATGAATAACCGATTCAATCGGATTTTCCGCAAAAATTTGACGCAAAATTTCACGATCTAAAATATCGCCTTGATAAAATTTCACACTTTTACCTGTGATTTGTTTAACACGATTAAGTGATTCTTTTGAAGAATTACACAGATTATCCAACACCACAATCTCACGGTTCTGTTTTAATAATTCTACAACGGTATGTGAGCCGATATAACCTGCCCCACCTGTCACTAATACTGCCATTTGATTTTCCTCTCAGTTAAAAGATAGCAATAGTTTACCCTGTTCTTGGTAAAAAATCCGCAGAAATTGACCGCTTGTTTATAAACCAAGTTGCTTAAATAATTGTGATTTTTCCCTCTCAGTTAGTATCCGATACTGTCCCGCATCCAAATTTCCTAGTTTAAATTTACCGATACCAACCCGGATTAAACGCAGTGTCGGAAAACCAATATGTGCAGTCATTCGCCGCACTTGGCGATTTTTACCTTCACTAATTTTCAGCTCGAGCCAGCTAGTAGGAATCGTTTTACGTTCTCGAATTTTTGGTGCACTTGCCCAACTAAATGCCGGAGCCTCAATTTGACGCACTTTAGCCGGCTTAGTAAGCCCATCTTTTAGTTCAACCCCTCTACGTAATTTATCTAGATCGACTTCTGTAGGAATTCCTTCCACCTGTACCCAGTAAGTTTTTTCTTTCTCAAATTTAGGGTTGGCTAGGCGATGCTGAATTTCACCGTTATTGGTTAAAAGCAATAACCCTTCACTATCTCGATCTAATCGCCCAACGGGGTAGATATGAGGAATACTGATAAACGCTTTTAACGTTTGACGATTTTGATCATCACTGAACTGCGTAAGCACATCGTAAGGTTTATTGAACAGGACAAGAATGGTTTGCTCGAAAGAAAGTTTAGGCTTTTTCGGACGAGAATATGTTAGTTTAGGGCGAAATGAGAATGTCATTTTAAAAATAGAATAGAAAAAAACGATAGGGCGTACGACATACGCCCTCAGATGCAAGCATTGCGTTCTTCACTGGAATCAACACTTATAACTTCACGGGTTCAATAATTTCACTGGGGTAACAGCCTAGCACTTTTAAGAAACTGGTGACCTGTTCCAGTTCTTGTAACGCTTTTTGGGTATTTTCAGCATGAATATTTGCTTCTAATTCGACATAGAACATCTCTTCCCAAGGTTTGTTATAAATCGGACGAGACTCCAGTTTTACCATGCGAATATCATGTTGTTTAAATACCAATAGCGCATCAACTAATGCCCCTGCCTGTTGGGTTGTTGTCATCATTAAAAGCGTTTTCGTTTGCACTTGTGGTGAAACTTTTACCGGCTCTCGAGCCACAACAATAAAACGAGTGATATTATTTTTTTGGTTGGCAATCGCTGTTTCGATCATCTCTAAGCCGTAGAGCTTACCACCATCTTCATTACCAATCGCCGCGCAATTCGGTTTATTTAAACGTGCCACCATCTGCAAAGCGTGGGAACTACTTTCACAGTATTTGATATGGACTTTATCCAAACCTTGCAAGAATTGACTACATTGCTGTGCAGGCTGTGGATGCGTATAAATCGTATCAATTTGACTTAATTCGACTGGTTCTGCTGCCAGTAAGCAGTGTTTAATCGGATACGCTAATTCGCCAACAATAGCAAGTTCGGTATGTTGTAACAAATCATATACTTCATTAATTGAACCTGACGTTGTATTTTCCAATGGCAACACACCATAATCGGCTTCACCACGCATGACTTTTTCAAATACCGCATCAAAAGAATCACAATTTAACTCAATCAACGGATTTGGATAATGTTTGGCAAATTGACGAGAAGCAAGATGAGAGTAAGAACCACGCACGCCTAAAAAAGCCACCGCAATGCTCTGTTCTCGTTGAGCATTCAGTTTATCTTGCAGGTAATTTTGCTGAGTACGCACAGAATCTTCAATGATACGTTGGAAAATTTGCGTAATGTAATCGGCATCTAACTGATAATTTTCAGACTCGGCAAAGCTCACTAACTCTTGTAATAACTGTTTTTCACGTTCTACATCACGTAATGGCTTTTGGGTAATTTCTTTACTACGTACAACATCAAATGCGAGACGATGACGCTCTGAAAGGAGTTTTAATAAATGACGATCTACATCTGTGATACGCTGGCGAATTTCGGATAAATCAAGAGACATTTTTTTTCCTATAACAAGCGGTCAAAAATTTTATCTTTTTTGCAAAAAATTTGACAAATCTAACCGCTTGCCTCATTTATAACATTATTTGGATGAGAGCATAATATGCTCCGAGTAGAATAATTAGAACGTCTTTTTACACTCTTGGCAAGCCTTATTCTTTTCGGGATGTAAAGTGCAGTGCTTGTTGTGATAAAAGCAGCGCTATAATGCGTTTATCTTCGGCAGAAAGTTCCTCAATAGAGGATAATGCCACCAGCAATTCTGTTGCTTGGCGACGTTTTATCTCAAATTCTTGCACATCGTGCTGATAAATATGCGGCAATGATTCTAATAAATACAGCCAAGCACGGCGACAAACTAGCGATTTAGTAGCCTGTTTATCAACTAAATCTCTTAGTGCAAAAATTTCTAATGCAATACGATAATAGTGCTGATAACGCACAATTTTAGCTGTTGATTTAGTAATACTACTTTCGCGTTGAAAATAAAAGTAGAAAGGGAGATCGAAGTATCTGATACGTTGGGCAAGTAACATCGTATGAATATGAAATACTTCATCTTCAAAGAGTAGCCCAGGAATAAATGAGATAGCATTATCAATAAGAAAAGCGCGCCGGAAGACTTTTATCCATACCTCTACGCGTAAAAAATCGAATGCCTCAATCCCCGCAACGACATTACGCTGAAAAAAAGCCTCATGCATTGTGCCTTGGCCCTGTTGTTCACCCATACCAAAGTAGGTAAATTTGCCAATAGCAATATCTAAGCTATCCGCTACAGCTTGCCGAATAAACATCGAAAAATTAACAGGATCAACAAAGTCATCACTATCAATGAATGCAACATACTGCCCCTTAGCTAGCGATAAACCAAGATTTCTTGCCTGTGATAACCCTTGGTTTGTTTGAGAAACAATGCGCACCATTTTATCTGAAAAACGTTGTTGAAAGGCCTCCGCCACAGCTAAGCTGCTATCAGTTGAGCCATCATTGACAATAATTATTTCATATTCAAGATTGAGTCCACTCAAGGAAAGTAGGCAGCGGTTAAGATAACACTCTACATTGTAAACAGGTACAATCAGGCTAATGATAGGTTGATGCATATTAAGTCTTTAAGATAAAAATCAGCCCTTAAAACTAAGGGCTGAAAAAGTTAAAGTTTGGATTATTTTAATACTTTCTGTAGTGCTTCGCCAATATCTGCTAGGCTTCTCACCGTGGTTACACCGGCAGCTTCAAGCGCAGCAAATTTTTCCGCTGCCGTGCCTTTTCCACCACTGATAATCGCTCCTGCATGCCCCATTCGCTTACCTTTTGGCGCAGTGACACCTGCAATATAACTCACGACGGGTTTGGTTACATTAGCTTTAATAAAAGCAGCAGCTTCTTCTTCGGCAGAACCACCAATTTCACCAATCATCACTATTGCTTCGGTTTCAGGATCATCTTGGAATAATTTCAGGATATCAATAAAGCTAGATCCCGGAATAGGATCCCCGCCAATACCCACACAGGTTGATTGTCCAAAGCCATAATCCGTCGTCTGTTTTACCGCTTCATAGGTTAATGTCCCCGAACGCGACACAATACCTATTTTACCTTTTTTATGAATATGTCCAGGCATTATACCGATTTTGCACTCATCTGGTGTAATAATCCCTGGGCAATTTGGCCCAATCATACGCACACCAGTTTGATTCAAGCGTTGTTTTACTTCGAGCATATCAAGCGTAGGAATGCCTTCTGTAATACACACAACCAGCTGAATCCCTGCATCAATCGCCTCTAAAATAGCATCTTTACAGCCTGCTGCTGGCACATAGATAACACTTGCAGTTGCGCCAGTAGCTTCAACGGCTTCTTTTACGGTGTTAAATACAGGAAGTCCTAAATGTGTTGTTCCGCCTTTATTCGGTGAAACACCACCAACTAACTGCGTGCCATAAGCGAGAGCTTGTTCCGAATGGAAAGTCCCTTGCCCGCCAGTGAAACCTTGGCAAATCACTTTGGTATCTTTATTAATTAAAATTGACATTTTATTTGCCCTCCGCTGCTTTTACTGCGAATACGGCTGCATCCGTTAAACTTTCCGCTGCGATAATATTTAAACCACTTTGGGCTAAAATTTCTCGTCCAAGTGGTGCATTATTACCTTCTAAGCGTACAATGACCGGCACCTCCACTCCTACTTCATTTACCGCAGCTATCACACCTTCGGCAATTAAATCGCAGCGCACAATACCACCAAAAATATTCACTAAAATCGCTTTGACTGCTTTATCGGAAAGAATGATCTTAAAGGCCTCAGCAACACGTTCTTTCGTGGCGCCTCCCCCTACATCAAGGAAGTTAGCAGGCTGCCCACCATGCAATTTAACAATATCCATTGTTCCCATTGCTAGCCCTGCGCCATTGACCATACAACCAATATTTCCTTCCAATGCAACATAATTCAGCTGAAAACTCTCTGCAAGCGCTTCGCGAGCATCAGTTTGGCTTGGATCATTCATTGCCGCTAATTCTGGCTGACGATACAATGCATTGCCATCAACGATCATTTTGGCATCTAAGCAAAGCAAATTACCAGCTTTAGTCACAACAAGTGGATTAATCTCTAAAAGTGCAAGATCTTTTTCTACAAATAGCTTACCAAGCTGTGTGAAAAGATGAACAAACTGTTTAATTTGATCACCACTTAATCCAAGCTTAAAAGCAAGCTCTCTACCTTGGTAAGGCATTGCACCGACTAATGGATCTAGGGTTGCTTTAAAAATCAGTTCTGGCGTTTTAGCTGCAACATCCTCAATATTCATACCACCGGCACTTGATGCCATAAATACAATTTTCTGCGATGAACGATCAATCACCGCGCTCAAATACAGCTCTCGTTCAATATCACTTGGCTCTTCTACATAAATCGCACTAACAGGCTGACCTTCTGCGGTAGTCTGAAATGTCACCAAATGTTTCCCCAGCCACTGCTCGGCAAAAGCTTGAGCTTCTGTTACGCTGTTTACCAGCTTAACTCCCCCTGCTTTTCCACGTCCACCCGCATGAACTTGGCATTTGACTACCCATGCTTCACCGCCTAAGGTTTCAATTGCTTTTTCGATTTCATCGGCAGAAAAGCAAGCAATTCCCTTACTCACAGGGAGTTGATATTGCGCAAAGACTTTCTTTGCTTGATACTCATGTAGATTCATACAATCCCCTTGGTTGCTGTATCAAAAAACGTTGGCATTATAATCCGATTTGTTAATCAGATGTTAAATCAATTTTCAGAAGTTTTAAGCAGATCACAAAAAATAAAAAAATCTTCCTAAAGATATCAGGAAGATTTTATTTTAAATTTACGCAATACCTTTATGTCTTAACAACGCATCTAAGCTTGGTTTGCGTCCACGGAAGCGTTCAAACAAGACCATAGGTTCTTCTGAACCGCCACGAGTTAAAATGTTATCAAGGAAAGATTGCCCCACTTCACGGTTAAAGATACCTTCTTCTTCAAAACGAGAGTAAGCATCTGCGGAAAGTACCTCAGCCCATAAATAGCTATAATAGCCTGCCGCATAGCCACCGGCGAAAATATGGCTGAAACTGTGTGGAGTGCGTACCCATTCTGGCGTTGAGAAAACCGCCACTTCATCACGCACCTTGTTTAACGTTGCAAGTACAATGCCCTCACTTGGTTTTGCCATATGTAGGCGGAAATCAAACAAGCCGAATTGTAGCTGACGAAGGACAAACATTGCCGCTTGGAAGTTTTTCGCTTTTAGTAATTGGGTGAGCTTTTCTTTTGGCAAAGGTTCGCCCGTTTCATAATGCCCTGAAATAAAGGCTAATGCGTCTTCTTCCCAGCACCAGTTTTCTAAGAATTGGCTTGGTAATTCCACTGCGTCCCAAGGCACACCGTTAATGCCGGCAACATCACCCACATCAATTTCAGTAAGCATATGGTGAATACCGTGTCCGAATTCGTGGAAAAGGGTCGTTACTTCATCGTGGGTAAATAACGCAGGTTTGTCGCCAATCGGTTTATTAAAGTTGCAGGTTAAATACGCCACGGGTTTTTGTAATGAACCATCTGCAAGGCGTTTTTGGTTGATACAATCGTCCATCCACGCACCGCCACGCTTATGCTCACGAGCGTATAAATCTAAATAGAATGAACCACGCAAGCGGTCGGTTTCGTCAAAAATATGGAAAAAACGCACATCAGGGTGATAAACGTCCACATCAAATTGCTCTTCCACACGCATACCGAAAATGCGGTTAATCAGCTCAAATAAACCTGAAAGCACTCGATTTTCGGGGAAGTATGGACGAAGTTCTTCATCGTTGATTGAGAATAACGCCTGTTTTTGCTTTTCGCTGTAAAAGGCAATATCCCAAGGGGCAAGCTCGGTTACGCCAAATTCTTTTTCTGCAAAGGCTTTGAGTTCCGCAAACTCTTTTTCGCCCTGTGCTTTTGAACGTTTAGCCAAATCTTCTAAGAACGCTACCACTTGTTGTGGATTTTCCGCCATTTTAGTGGCAAGGGAATAATCTGCATAAGTTTCAAAGCCAAGTAAATTTGCTAATTCCAAACGCAGTTTAATTTTTTCATCAATGTTCGCTGAGTTATCCCATTTACCCGCGTTTTCTCCCTGATCGGACGCTCGAGTGTTAAATGCCGCATACATTTTCTCACGCAGTTCACGGTTTTCGCAGTAGGTCATTACTGGCAAATAGCTTGGAAATTCAAGGGTAAAACGATAGCCTGATTTTTCTTTGCTTTCAGCACTCGCTTTTGCTGCTTCTAAGGCGGATTCTGGCAAGCCTTTTAATTCATCCGCATTTTCTACAATGATTTCCCAGCCCATTGTGGCATCAAGTACATTATTAGAAAATTGCGAACTTAATTCGGACAAGCGAGCGACAATTTCGCCATAGCGTTGCTGTTTCTCTGCGGGCAAGCCAATGCCTGAAAGCTCAAAATCACGCAAGCTATTTTCTACCGCTTTTTTCTGAGCAATGGAATAAGTTTCAAACTCAGGGCTGTTTTTAAGTTTTAACCAACCTTGATATAAACCTTGATGTTGCCCTGCCCAAGTGCCAAATTCAGAGAGCAACGGTAAACACGCTTGATAAGCCTCACGCAACTCAGGGGAATTTTTCACTGAGTTCAAATGCCCCACAGGCGACCACGCACGGGAGAGTTTATCCCCTGCCATTACTTGCGGTAGATAAAAATTCTCCCAAGTTGGATTTTCAATTTGGGCAACTTGCTCAATGATTTCACGATTTTCTTGAATTAACAGCTCAACGGCAGGTTGAATATGTTCTGGCTTAATTTCAGAGAATTTGGGTAAGCCAGTTACGTGTAAAAGTGGATTAGTCATTGTTATTCCTTTTTTGAAACAAAAACGGGCAATAGTTTGGGGGATTTTATGGAAATTTCAAGAGGAATAATAGAATTTCAAGCGGTCACTTTCAGCCAGTTTTTTGCAAAACGCTAATAATTTGTAACAACTGGGTTAGCAAAATATCTCGTTTTTCTTACCGCTTAGTTACAGTTTTTTCCAAATTTGATCCAACGCAAAAGAATAAAAAACAATCAGCGAAATCAGTGGGATTTTTACTCCAAAAGCGTATTATTTTTACCAGTAAAATAATTTTAAAACTTTATGGAGAAACTAAAATGACAGCAAAAAAAGTGGTTGAAGCTCAACCGTATGATGCTCAAGTCGAAGTTAATGAACTGGTTGAACGCGGGCTTAAAGCATTGGATGCTTTCCGTCTACTTGACCAAGCCCAAGTCGATTACATTGTGGCGAAAGCCTCTGTTGCCGCTCTTGATCAGCATGGTGTGCTTGCCCAACATGCGGTAGAAGAAACAGGACGTGGGGTATTTGAGGATAAAGCCACTAAAAACCTCTTCGCTTGTGAATATGTCGTCAATAATATGCGGCATCTTAAAACCGCAGGTGTAATTAGTGAAGACGATGTCACTGGTATCACTGAAATAGCCGATCCTGTCGGGGTCGTTTGTGGTATCACTCCAACAACCAATCCAACCTCTACCACAATCTTCAAAGCACTAATCGCTCTCAAAACTCGTAACCCTATCGTTTTTGCCTTCCACCCTTCTGCACAACAATGCTCTGCACACGCAGCACAAATTGTCTATGATGCTGCTGTTGCGGCAGGTGCACCAAAAAATTGTATCCAATGGATTAAAACCCCATCAATGGAAGGCACATCTTTATTAATGAAACACAAAGGCATTGCGACCATTCTTGCCACTGGCGGAAATGCTATGGTTGAAGCAGCTTACTCTTGTGGTAAACCAGCACTGGGCGTGGGAGCAGGCAATGTGCCAGCCTATGTAGAGAAAAGTGCTAAACTCAAACAAGCGGTGTATGACATTGTAATGTCAAAATCATTTGATAACGGTATGATTTGTGCCTCTGAGCAAGCCGCTATTGTAGATAAAGAGATCTACAATGAGTTTGTACAAGAGATGCAATCTTATGGCGTATATTTAGTGAATAAAAAAGAGAAAGCCCTGCTTGAACAATTTATTTTCGGGGTTGATAAAGCCGATAAAGCAAGCTGTGCAGGCGCAAAATTAAATTCGGCAGTAGTGGGAAAATCTGCCTTTTGGATTGCAGAACAAGCGGGCTTTTCTGTGCCGAAAAATACCAATATTTTATTGGCTGAGTGTAAAGAGGTGGGCGAACTTGAACCACTTACCCGTGAAAAACTTTCGCCTGTTTTAGCATTGTTAAAAGCCGATAATACCGAACACGGTTTACAACTTGCTGAAGCAATGGTGAATTTCCATGGCTTAGGACATTCGGCGGCAATCCATACCCAAAATAGCGAACTTGCTAAAACGTTTGGGGAACGTGTAAAAGCCATTCGTGTCATTTGGAACTCGCCTTCTACCTTTGGTGGTATTGGTGATGTTTATAACTCATTCTTGCCATCACTCACATTAGGTTGTGGCTCTTACGGTAAAAACTCTGTGGGCAACAATGTAAGTGCAGTGAACTTATTAAATATTAAACGGGTTGGCAGACGGAGAAATAATATGCAGTGGTTTAAAGTGCCATCAAAAATCTACTTTGAGCGCGATTCTATTCAATATTTAAAATCAATGAAAGATGCGGAAAAAGTCATGATCGTCACCGACCGGGCAATGGTCGATCTCGGTTTTGTCGATAGAATTACCGAACAATTACGCCAACGCCGTAATAAAGTTACCTACCAGCTGTTCTGCGATGTAGAGCCAAACCCAAGTATTGAAACCGTGCGTAAAGGCACAGAACTTATGCGTAGCTTCCAACCAGATACTATCATCGCATTAGGCGGTGGTTCACCAATGGATGCCGCTAAAGTGATGTGGCTTTTCTATGAACAACCAGAAGTCGATTTCCGTGATTTAGTGCAAAAATTTATGGATATTCGCAAACGCGCCTTTAAATTCCCACAATTAGGACGCAAAGCCAAATTTGTTGGGATCCCAACCACTTCGGGTACAGGTTCTGAAGTGACTCCATTTGCAGTGATTACCGATGGTGACATTAAATATCCTCTTGCGGATTATTCTTTAACGCCAACAGTCGCGATTGTCGATCCTGCATTAGTGATGTCTGTCCCACCCGCAGTTGCTGCTGATACCGGTTTAGATGTGCTCACACATGCAACAGAGGCTTACGTTTCTGTGCTTGCAAATGATTATACTGATGGCTTGGCATTACAAGCGATTAAATTGGTCTTTGAAAATCTTGAAAAATCGGTCAAAGAATTTGATGAAGTTGCACGTGAAAAAATGCACAACGCTTCAACCATGGCAGGTATGGCATTTGCTAATGCATTCCTTGGTATTTGCCACTCAATGGCACACAAAATTGGCGGTAAATTCCATACTATTCACGGTCGTACCAATGCTATCTTATTGCCACACGTTATCCGTTATAACGGTACTCGCCCAACCAAAGTGGCAACTTGGCCGAAATATACTGATTATGTGGCTGATCGCCGCTATCAAGATATTGCCCGCATGCTTGGCTTACCAGCAAGCACACCTGCTGAAGGGGTGGAATCTTACGCGAAAGCAGTGCACGATCTTTCTGTACGCTGTGGCGTGAAAATGTCATTAAAAGAGCAAGGTATTGATGAAAAAGCGTTCTTAGAAGCCCGTCGAGAACTGGCATTCAACGCCTTTGAAGACCAATGTACCCCTGCTAACCCACGTCTTGCGATGGTTGCGGATATGGAGGAGTTAATGACCAAAGCCTACTATGGCAAATAAGGCTTAGTACAATACAAGCACGGCATTATGTAGCCAATGCACCAAATGCCGTACAAGCGGGTATTTCTACCCGCTTTTTTGCAAAAAATTAAGGGAAAACAATCGCTTGTTTTCCCTTAATTTTCTTAAAACTTCACTTTATGCCCGTAACTTTCAATGATCAATTTAATATGCTCAAGACTCTCTTTTGTCGGAGGACGCACATCTTCTAGCTCATATTCTTCGCCTAATGTTTTCCACTTATGCGCGCCTAAACGGTGGTAAGGAAGCAATTCAACTTGTTCAATATTATCCATACCTTGAATAAATTGCCCAAGTAAATGTACATCGGCATCGGCATCAGTATATCCAGGGACAACCACATAACGAATCCATGTACGTTGATTGCGTTTTTGTAAATACCTTGCAAAATCTAGCGTCCGTTTATTCGATACCCCAATGAGATCTTTATGAACCTCTTCATTGAGCTGTTTGAGATCAAGCATGACTAAGTCTGTTACATCTAGCATTTCATCAACTAACTCACTGTAATGGCGTACAAAACCATTCGTATCTAAGCAAGTGTTGATCCCTTCGGCTTTACAGGCTCGAAACCAATCTCTAACAAATTCCATTTGTAGCACAGCCTCACCACCTGATGCTGTCACACCACCACCAGTAGCCCGCATAAAATGCTTATAGGTCACAACCTCTTTCATTAGCTCTTCAACAGAGATTTCTTTTCCCCCTTCTAAATCCCAAGTATCGCGATTGTGACAATATTTACAACGCATTAAGCAGCCTTGTAAAAAGAGAATGAAACGAATCCCCGGTCCATCAACTGTACCGCAAGATTCATAGGAGTGATAACGTGCAATAGCCATAAATATCCTTTTTATACTTCAACTAGCGCTATTATACGTTATTTTATGAGAGAAGGCGCGGAACTATTACACTTACCGACAAATCATTAACGTTAATGATGTGTATGATCTGAAAATGTCAGCATAAGTTGGCGTACCAGTGTAGGTGACCAGTAACGCCCACTAGTATTGAGTTTCGCAACTCCGTCTGAAGTGATTTTTAATAATGACAAAGACTGCCATTCATCCAGTAATTGCATTGCTTGTAGATTGCCTTGAAAAAGTGAGGTGTCTATCATACCCAGTTCCATATTATGCTGTACCTCACTCAATAACGATTTATTTACACCATGCTTACTCAAATAAGAAATGGCTTTCTGTTGAGGTTCTGTAGCCAAATATTCTGGCAAGGATGCCTGTACTTGAAAACTATAACCGCCAAAATTACCACCAGCACCAGCACCAAAAGCTAAGCAATCCATATTTGACTTAACTAGCGTATTATACCAATTTCGCTCTCCTCGCCCAGGATAAGCAAAGTGGTTATTGCTCACCTGTTGCCAATTTGCTTGTATTAACTTCTCTACCGCATAAGCATAGTGCTGAGATTGTATTTCAGCGCTAGCAGGCTGTGGCAAAGTACCGTGCTGAATTAGGCGGTTAATTGGCAAAAATGGATAATTATTAAAAGCATAAATATCCAAGCCTGCAATAGGAAGCTGGCTCGCAAGCTCAATATCCTTCGCCCAAATTTCATCATTTTGGTTAGGTAAACCAAAAATAAAATCTGCAATAATCACAGCATTTAATTGACATAAGGCTTCCAGATAATGATAAGCCTGCTCACCACTATGCTTACGTCCTAAGCGTTTTCGCAACGCCGAATTAAATGTCTGCACGCCAATGGAAATCCGATTGACTCCGGCTTCTACACAAGCTGCTGCTTTTTCTAAATCAAAATGGCTAATGCGCCCTTCTAAAGTAAATTCACAATCATCAGCCAAGGGCAAATAGTGATAACAAGCTTGAATTAAACGTACTAAATCTTCTTTATGTAATGCTGTTGGAGTACCGCCACCAAAATAAACGGCTTTAATTTTGCCTTTCCCTTGGGATAGTGAGCGCTCAAAGGCAAGTTCTTCTATCAATTTATCTGTATAAATCTTGCTGTAATCATCTTTCCAAGCATTCCGATAAAAACCACAAAAAACACAGTGGCTTGCACAAAATGGAATATGAATATAGGCAAGCGCATCTTCATTTAACGCTCGACTACGCGCATTTAACCATACTTGTTGCCACAATTCTGGTGTGACTGCTTCGCCTCCCCAAATTGGCATAAGTGCTTTTCGCTCAGGAAAAGCCGTTGGTGCAGCTTGGCATGGCTGCCAAGTTTGAGTTGTAATCATACTTTGAGTCCTCAATAACACGAATGAAAGTGAGCTTTATACCCGAACACAATATAAATGATATTGATTTCTATCAATGATTATCTATTTTGCTAACAATCGACATAAAAAAACCGCTTGTAACCTTGGGCTACAAGCGGTTGAATACCATTCAGATTTTACAAAATGGATTACATACTCTCAGTGAAAGTACGGGTAATTACGTCCATTTGTTGCTCTTTGGTTAAAGAGTTGAAACGTACCGCATAACCTGATACACGAATGGTTAATTGCGGATATTTTTCCGGATTTTCCATTGCGTCTAACAACATTTCACGGTTAAGCACGTTTACGTTTAAGTGCTGACCGCCTTCAACTTCTGCCTCGTGGTGGAAATAACCGTCCATTAAGCCTGCAAGGTTGCGTTTTTGCGCTTCTAAATCTTTACCTAACGCATTTGGTACGATAGAGAAGGTGTAAGAAATACCATCTTTCGCATAAGCAAATGGTAATTTCGCCACAGAAGTTAATGAGGCTACCGCACCTTTTTGGTCACGTCCGTGCATTGGGTTTGCACCTGGACCGAATGGTGCACCTGCACGACGACCATCTGGAGTGTTACCTGTTTTTTTACCGTAAACCACGTTTGATGTGATGGTTAAAACAGATTGAGTTGGGGTTGCATTGCGGTAAGTTTGAAGTTTTTGAATTTTCTTCATAAAGCGTTCAACTAAGTCGCACGCAATATCGTCCACACGATTATCGTTGTTACCAAATTGTGGATATTCACCTTCAATCTCAAAATCGGTTGCCACGTTTTTCGCCACACCAATCACTTCGCCTGCTTTATTTTTGATTTCAATATCACTGCGAATTGGTTTTACTTTCGCATATTTGATTGCAGAAAGTGAGTCTGCCGCAACAGAAAGACCTGCGATACCACATGCCATTGTGCGGAATACATCACGGTCGTGTAATGCCATCAATGCGGCTTCATACGCATATTTATCGTGCATAAAGTGAATGATGTTTAACGCCGTCACATATTGGGTTGCAAGCCAGTCCATAAAGCCGTCTAAGCGTTGCATTACATCATCGTAATCCAAGTATTCGCTAGTGATTGCCTCTGTTTTCGGGCCAACTTGGTCGCCTGATTTCTCGTCCACACCACCATTGATTGCGTAAAGTAAGGTTTTCGCTAAGTTTGCACGCGCACCGAAGAATTGCATTTGTTTACCCACCACCATTGGGCTTACGCAACACGCAATCGCATAGTCATCGTTGTTGAAGTCTGGACGCATTAAATCATCGTTTTCGTATTGTACAGATGATGTTTCAATAGACACTTTCGCCGCATAACGTTTGAAACCGTCTGGTAGGCTTTCAGACCAAAGAATAGTTAAGTTTGGCTCTGGTGATGGCCCCATGGTGTAAAGGGTATGCAATAAACGGAAGCTGTTTTTGGTAACTAACGTACGACCGTCTAAGCCCATACCTGCGAAGGTTTCGGTTGCCCACATTGGGTCACCAGAGAATAATTGATCGTATTCAGGAGTACGTAAGAAACGCACCATACGCAATTTCATCACCAAGTGATCCATTAACTCTTGGGCTTCTTGCTCGGTAATTTTGCCGGCTTTTAAATCACGCTCAATGTAGATGTCTAAGAAGGTAGAAACACGACCGAAAGACATTGCTGCACCATTTTGTGATTTCACCGCCGCTAAGTATGCGAAGTAAACCCATTGTACCGCTTCTTGAGCGTTGGTTGCTGGTTTAGAAATGTCATAGCCGTAACTTGCTGCCATCTCTTTCATTTTACCTAATGCACGGTGTTGCTCTGCGATTTCTTCACGTAATTGGATTGTCGCTTGGATATCTTGACCAGCTTCAAGACGAGCTTGAAGTGAATCGAATTGGCGTTTTTTGTCTGCCATTAAGAAGTCTGCACCGTAAAGTGCCATACGGCGATAATCCCCAATGATACGGCCACGACCGTAAGCATCTGGTAAGCCAGTAATTACGCCTGATTTACGGCAGCGTAAAATATCTGGGGTGTAAACATCAAATACCCCTTGGTTATGAGTTTTACGGTATTCAGTAAAGATATGTTCAATTTCTGGTTTAAGCTCACGACGATAAACTTTACAAGAGCCTTTCACCATATTGATACCACCAAATGGCATAATTGCACGTTTTAATGGGGCATCCGTTTGAAGACCTACGATTTTTTCTAAATCTTTATTGATATAACCCGGTGCGTGTGAAGTAATGGTTGATGGCGTATCCGTATCAATGTCGTACGGCTCGTGGGTTTTGTTTTCCACTTTGATCATTTCCATCACATCATTCCAAAGTTTGGTTGTCGCTTCGGTCGCGTCTGCTAGGAATGATTCATCACCTTCATATGGCGTATAGTTTTTTTGAATAAAGTCACGTACATTGACTTCGGTTTGCCAATCGCCACCAGCAAAACCTGCCCACGCTTGTTGTTGAGCTTCATTTAATTGAGTCATTTTAAGTCCTCGTTAAATAAAAATAAGTGTTGATAATTATGAATGACAAGCGGTATGTTTTTGTCAAAAATCTACAAAATTTGACCGCTTGTTGGAAATTTTTATTCCACCTTGCCCTGATCCCTCTCTTTAGCAAAGAGGGGAGATTTCTAATGCTTTCTCAAATGCAAAAACCACTGCACCATTGCAATAAAGAATGCACCACCGACAATGTTACCCAGTGTCGCCCAAATTAAGTTTTTGCTAATAAAATTCGCTACAGTTAAATCGGCAAACTGAGCTGGCTCAATACCAATCATTGCCCAAAATTCAGGGCCTGCCGCACTATGAACCAAAATCCCCATTGGAATCATAAACATATTTGCCACACAGTGTTCAAAACCGCCCGAAACAAACATTGCAATCGGTAATACCATAATAAAGGCTTTATCGGTTAATGACTTGCCCGCATAAGCCATCCATACGGCAATACACACCATTAAATTACAAAAAATTCCCAGATTGAAAGCTTCAAAAGCAGTGTGATGAATTTTATGTTGAGCGGTGTTTAAAATGACCAATCCCCATTGCCCTTTTGCCGCCATTATTTCACCGCTAAACCAAGTGAGTAGTACGATTAAAATCGCCCCAATAAAGTTGCCTAGATAAACCACTCCCCAGTTTTTCAACATTTGAGCAAGGGTAATACGTTTGCTTGCTTTGGCAATCACTGTCATTGTGCTTGAAGTAAAAAGCTCTGCACCAAACACCACGCACATTGTGACACCTAATGAAAACACCACACCACCTAAAACCTTTGCTACACCCCACGGTAATTCGCTGGCTCCTACTTGGCTAGTCGCATAAAAAACAAACGCAATGGCAATAAATGCCCCTGCGGTAATCGCAGAAATAAAAGAATAGAATTGATGTTTGGTGGCTTTAGCAACTGCTGCATCTTCAGCAATTTTTGCCATTTCGGTAGGAGAATACATTTATTTTAAGTAATGAAAAAATAATTAAAACTGGTGGAATTATAATGAGGGCACATTTTACGCTCAAATGAAATGTGAACTTCATCACATTTTTTCTTGATCCATATCAAACCATGCCCAAAACCAAGCAAACGATTACTTTTTGGATACAAAAAAACAACATTTAGTTCACAAACAAATCGGTCAAGAAATCACAATTCCCATCAACCCGAAGAATTATGCAATTTAATTGTAATTATCAATAGCCCTAGAGCATCTAAGCATTTTTAAGCTAAAATGTGTATCGAATACACTTAACAAGGACAATAAATGAAGCAAGTGCCAGAAATTCTTGATGTAAAAGTTATCGCTAAAACCGCTATTTTCGAAGTGCAATCTGTTGAACTACGTTTTTCTAATGGTGCTGAGCGCACCTATGAACGTTTAACTCCGCAGCGACGGAGTTCAGTGATGATTGTCCCGATCCACAATAACCACATTATCTTTGTAAAAGAGTATGCAGTTGGTCCTGAACGTTATGAATTGACCTTTCCCAAGGGAATTGTAGATCAAGGTGAAGCGCCCATTGAAAGTGCTAATCGTGAGTTACAAGAAGAGATCGGATTTGCTGCTCGGAAAATTGAACCTCTTCGCCCACTTTATAGCGGCCCAAGCCATATGTATGGACTAATGCATCTCTTTGTTGCTCAAGATCTCTATCCTTCTCAACTGGAAGGAGATGAACCAGAACCACTTGAGATTATTCATTATCCGCTAGAAAAAATAGATGAGCTACTTGCCGATCCAAATTTTGGAGAGTCGCGTAATCTTTCCGCATTATTTTTATTAAAAGAGTACCTAAAAAATGCACAATAAGGCAATTCTCTGGATTTTTCCCCTTCTTAGCCAACTCACATTTTTCTTACTGACTGGTGTTTTTGGCCATTTTTCGCTGACTAATTTTGCGATAGTTTTTTGCAGTGTTGCTATACCAGCTTTTTTCTTTGCACTTATTTGCGTTAAATTTAATTATCATCGCCAGCATCTCTTTCCTATCGCATTTTTTAGCGGCTTAATCTTTTTTCTTTATGGCTTAATCATCATTCCTTTTGCCATTAGCAAGCCTGAAACAGATATTTCATTGATTGAACATAGTTTAATGCTCTTACTCTATACTTTCAGCTACGCCTTGGCAGCCATGATGTATGCATTGTTATGCTTACGCTTATTCCTACGCAAACGTTCAAGTCATTAACGACATTTCACTAAATTTACGGTATGATATGCCGTTTCTTTCCGGGGGTTTTATGCAGCAATTAAATCAAACACTTCTTGATCAGGTTCTCCACATTGCACAACAAGCAGGTGAGCACTTAAAGCGTTTCTATGCTTGCGCGGTTGAAGTACAAATTAAAGCCGATCACACCCCCGTTACAGAAGCAGATCTTTTTGTTAGCCAGTTTGTTATCGAACAACTGCAACAATTAACGCCAAATATTCCTATTCTTTCTGAAGAAGGGCAAAAAATTCCTCTGAGTGAACGCAGTCAATGGCAAGAATACTGGCTAATTGATCCCCTTGATGGCACACAACAATTTATCGATCGCACTGATCAATTTTCAGTCGTAATTGGCCTAGTGCAACACAATCGACCAGTGCTTGGCGTTATCCATTCCCCAATTCTAAATAAAACCTATTTTGCCTTAAAAGGACAAGGGGCTTTTCTATTGGAAAATGGTATCCGCACTCACTTATCCGGTATTTGCAAAAAATTACCAGAAAAGCACCGCTTACAAATTACTATTGGGAGCGTAAATATCCAAAAAATTGAGCCCGCAATTTTGCCCCCTTACCAAGCTAACTTCACTCGCTTTGGCTCCTGTAGTCTCAAGGCAGGCTTAGTCGCAGAAGGCAAAGCTGATTGCTATATCCGCTTAGGAGCAACTGGAGAATGGGATACGGCTGTGCCCGAAATTTTACTAGCAGAATGTGGTGGTGAAATTTTTGATTTAAACTTTCTACCGCTAACTTATAACCAGCGTGAGACCTTTATTAACCCACCGTTTATTATGGTTGGGAACAAACAATATAACTGGCAACAAGTATTCGCTTTTCATCGCCAGTAAATCTATTTTTAGGAGAGCTTTTATGAACGCAGATAATACCTGCATTGTGATTTTTGGTGCGTCAGGCGATCTGACTTACCGCAAGTTAATTCCTGCCCTTTTTCATCTTTACCGTATTGGCAGACTATCCGAAAACTTTTCTGTACTCGGCGTTGCTCGTTCGGAATTAAATGACATCAGTTTTCGTGAAAAAATGTTCAATGCCCTGCAAAAATCAGAAAACGCAAGCGGTGAAATTTTAGAAAAATTTTGCGAACATCTTTACTATCAAGCAGTAAATACTGCTGATGCTGCAGACTATGCCAAATTACTCCCACGCTTAAGCGAACTGCACGAAATCTACCAAACTCAAGGTAATACCCTTTACTATCTTTCTACCCCACCAAGCCTCTATGGTGTAATTCCAGAGTGTCTTGCAGCTCATGGCTTAACCACCGAAGAAAATGGCTGGAAACGCATTATTGTGGAAAAACCATTTGGCTATGATATTGAAACAGCTAAAGCGCTCGACATTCAAATTCATAAATATTTTGCTGAACACCAAATCTATCGTATTGACCACTATCTTGGCAAAGAGACTGTGCAAAACTTATTAGTGCTACGTTTTTCTAATGGTTTGTTTGAACCGCTTTGGAACCGTAACTTTATTGATTATGTAGAAATTACGGGAGCGGAGAGTATCGGTGTTGAAGAGCGTGGCGGTTACTACGATGGCTCTGGTGCAATGCGTGATATGTTCCAAAATCATTTACTACAAGTTTTAGCAATGGTGGCAATGGAACCGCCTGCAATTATCAATGCTGATTCAATGCGTGATGAAGTCGCAAAAGTACTACACTGCTTACACCCGCTTTCAAGTGATGATATCAAAAATAACCTTGTGTTAGGGCAATATGCTCGTGGTAAGGTTGATGGAGAAGAAGTTCTTGCATACTTAGAAGAGAAAGGCGTACCGGCTGATTCAAACACCGAAACCTATATGGCATTACGTTGTGAAATCGACAACTGGCGCTGGGCAGGCGTACCGTTCTATGTTCGTACAGGTAAGCGTTTACCGGCCCGAGTCACCGAAGTGGTAATTCACTTTAAAACTACGCCACACCCCGTATTTAGTCAAAATGCACCCGATAATAAATTGATTATCCGCATTCAACCCGATGAAGGGATCTCAATGCGTTTCGGCTTGAAAAAACCAGGAGCAGGTTTCGAAGCAAAAGAAGTCTCAATGGACTTCCGTTATGCAGATCTCAGTTCGGCTTCTAGTTTATTAACGGCTTACGAACGTTTACTACTTGATGCAATTAAAGGGGATGCGACCTTATTTGCCCGAACAGATGCAGTACACGCTTGCTGGCGTTTTGTGCAACCAATCTTAGATTACAAAGCTAAAAGTGGCAGGGTCTATGAATATGAAGCTGGCACCTGGGGTCCCTCTGAAGCAGATAAATTAATCGCTAAACACGGTAAAGTATGGCGTAAACCGTCAGGATTAATGAAGAAAAAAGTTTAAATGGTTGTAGGGGCGTACATCGTACGCCCATAATCACAAAAGGACGTATGACATACGCCCTCACAAATGGAACATCAAATGAATACCCAAATTTTCCCCACCGCACAAGCAGCGGTAGAACAAATTGCTAAAGAGTTTATCGAATACAGTCATCAAAACCGTCCTGTACATATTTCCCTTTCTGGTGGTTCAACCCCCAAATTATTATTCAAAACCTTAGCTCAATCCCCGTTTAATACCGAAATTCAATGGCAAAATCTACACTTTTGGTGGGGCGATGATCGAATGGTTGCACCAAGCAATCCCGAAAGTAACTACGGCGAAGTGCAGAAATTACTGTTCGATCACATCGACATTCCAAGCGAAAATATTCACCGCATTCGTGGTGAAGAAAATGCGGAACAAGAACTTGCAAGATTTTCGCAAGAATTGACCGCTTGTGTGCCGAATTTGGCGTTTGATTGGATTATTTTAGGCATGGGAACCGACGGACACACCGCTTCACTTTTCCCACATCAAACCGATTTCAACGATCAAAATGTTGCCGTGATTGCCAAACACCCTGAAACAGGGCAAATCCGCATTTCCAAAACCGCTTCTTTAATTGGAAAAGCCAAACGGATCACTTACTTGGTCACAGGGGCAAGCAAAGCGGAAATTTTAAAAGAAATCCAAACCACGCCAGCAGAAAATCTACCTTATCCAGCAGCCAAAATTCAGGCGAAAGAGGGAGTAACAGAATGGTATTTGGATAGTGAGGCTGCGAAAGATCTTTAACAACAAGTTTTAGCTATGTTCAACCTTAACAATAAAATCTTTACAGCTTTGCAAAATAGTAAGAACGGTGAAGTGAGTAATCAAACCCGTTTCTTCTATTTTCAGCAAGACAACGTCATTTGGGCTGAATATCACGGTGGGGAAATTTTAAAGGGATTTTTAATTGGTAAATGGATTTCAGATAGCCAAATTAAGTTTAGTTACCAACATTTAAATCATCAATTAGAAAATCGTCTCGGGCATTGTGTAACAACATTTTCTATGGAAAATGGAAAATTAGTTGGCTATGAGCATTGGCAATGGCTTGATACATTGGAAACGGGGCAATCCCAAATTATTGAAATAGATACAGCGGCATTACACAGCCAAATGGCAGTGTAATTTATTTTAGGTCAATAAATATTAACAAGCGGTCAAATTTGCAAAAAAGTTTACCAATTTGACCGCTTGCATAGAATCAAAAACAATAGGAGCAAACAATGTCACAAAAAGGCGATATCGGCGTTATCGGTTTAGCGGTAATGGGCCAAAATTTAATTTTAAATATGAACGACAACGGCTTTAAAGTGGTAGCGTATAACCGTACTACTTCAAAAGTGGATGAGTTCTTAGCAGGTGCGGCGAAAGGCACAAATATTATCGGTGCTTATTCGTTAGAAGATTTAGCGGCGAAATTAGAAAAACCGCGTAAAGTGATGTTAATGGTGCGTGCCGGTGAAGTAGTGGATCAATTTATTGATGCATTACTACCGCACTTAGAAGAAGGCGACATCATTATTGATGGTGGTAACTCAAACTACCCTGATTCAAACCGTCGTGTTAAAGATTTAGCGGCGAAAGGTATTCGTTTTATCGGTACCGGTGTTTCAGGCGGTGAAGAAGGTGCACGTCACGGGCCTTCAATTATGCCGGGCGGTAACATTGAAGCGTGGGAACACGTTAAACCGATTTTACAAGCAATTTCAGCGAAAACCGACAAAGGCGAGCCTTGCTGTGACTGGGTGGGTAAAGAAGGTGCGGGCCACTTTGTGAAAATGGTTCACAACGGTATCGAATACGGTGATATGCAGTTAATTTGCGAAGCTTACCAATTCTTAAAAGACGGTTTAGGTTTAAGCTACGATGAAATGCAAGCGATTTTCCAAGAGTGGAAAAAAACTGAATTAGACAGCTATTTAATCGACATCACCACCGATATCTTAGGTTACAAAGACGAAGACGGCACACCGTTAGTTGAGAAAATCTTAGATACCGCTGGTCAAAAAGGCACAGGTAAATGGACTGGTATCAATGCGTTAGATTTCGGTATCCCATTAACCCTAATCACTGAATCAGTATTTGCTCGTTGCGTCTCTTCATTCAAAGATCAACGTGTGGCAGCTTCTAAATTATTCAACAAAACGATCAACCCTGTTGAAGGCGATAAAAAAGTGTGGATTGAAGCGGTACGTCGTGCGTTACTTGCGTCAAAAATCATCTCTTACGCACAAGGCTTTATGCTGATTCGTGAAGCGTCTGAACAGTTTGGTTGGGATATAAACTATGGTGCAACCGCACTTTTATGGCGTGAAGGCTGTATCATTCGTAGCCGTTTCTTAGGCAATATTCGTGATGCGTATGAAGCAAATCCAGACTTAGTATTCTTAGGTTCAGACGATTACTTTAAAGGCATTTTAGAAAATGCGATGGCAGACTGGCGTAAAGTGGTAGCGAAGTCTATCGAAGTAGGTATCCCAATGCCATGTATGGCGTCTGCGATCACGTTCTTAGACGGTTATACTTCAGAGCGTGTGCCAGCAAACTTACTGCAAGCACAACGTGACTACTTTGGTGCGCACACTTATGAACGTACCGACAAACCACGCGGCGAGTTCTTCCATACTAACTGGACAGGTCGTGGCGGTAACACAGCATCAACCACCTACGATGTGTAATTAATACAATAGCTAAGAGGGGAATTTATTTTCCCCTCTTTTTTCATTAAAATTTCATTTTCTTTCTATATTTGGAGTTTATCTATGAAAAAATTATTTGCACTATCCAGCATTATTTTTGCTTTAACCGCTTGCTCTCAAGAGCCAGCAAACCCACACCACAATCAAGCATTAGAAACAGCGATTCAAGAGTGCCACAAAGCACACCAAGGACACGAGGCTGTGCATAATTGCTTAGCACAACGTGGTTTTGAAATGCCTAAAAACCATCCGCCAATGCATCATCACTCAAACCCTGAATTAGCAAAAGCAATGAAAGAGTGCCATCAAGGCTTAACGAGTAAAGACGATATGGCAAAATTTGAAGCTTGTTTAAAAGCAAAAGGCTTTGAAAAACCTGCCAATCACTCCAAAACACATTGATTAACTAAAAGGCGGTATTTTCCGCCTTTATTTATGCTTTTGGCACAATACCGCGTTGCCGTTTATCTTGTAAAGATGGCTTTTGGTAGGCTAATCCATCATTTGTTTTATCAAGAAAGAAATTTCGGTACTCCCCTACCCACATTGCTGTTGCCCCACAAACCGCCACAGGCATAACAGCCAAATTAATAAATGGAATTACCGTAAACAAACTAACCAATGCCCCAAAAGTAAAATTCATCACTCGCTGTTCCTTCAATGCGTTTCGCATTCTGGCAAAACTAATTTTGTGATTATCAAACGGGTAGTCGCAATACTGAATCGCCAGTAGCCACGCACTAAAAATAAAAGCCAGCACAGGCACAACAGTTTGCCCCAATACAGGAATAAACCCAAGAATAAACAGAGCAAGCAGCCGTGGTAAGCTATAGAGCATTTTGCGCCATTCCCGAGCTAACATTCTTGGCACATCTTTAAGTAATTCAGTAAAACGCATTTCTGCTAAATTTTCCCCTGTGAGCTGTTGCTCAACTTTTTCGGCTAATAATGCATTAAAGGGGGCTGCAATAAAATTAGCTAACGTGGTAAAAGCAAAGTAAAAGCCAACTAAAATCAGCAAAAAGATAAGTGGAATAAGGACAACACTAAGCCACTCCAACCACGAAGGCAGAAGACTTTCCAGTAACCCACCGATGTTGGCAAAGAAAAGCCAAATTAAACCTGCCATCAAAAGCGCATTAATCAATATAGGAAAAATAACAAATGGCAGTAATTGGCGTTGGAAAATCAATTTCCAGCCATGTATAAAATATTGTAACCCTAAGCCTGCTTGGCTTTCTGGTGTATTAAATACAGAAGACATATTCAACCTTTTGTTCTCAAAATTTGAAGAGAAGTATGGTAAGCTATGCAACGTTTTTCGCAAAGTGTGAAAATCTTATTCTGATGATTATTTGAGCTATGAGGACAAAATGGAAACATCAACGCTTTTCTTTATTCTAGCTGGGTTACTAATTGCGTTTTTAGTGGGCTACAGTCTATGGTCTGCACGTCGTGAAAAATCACGGGTTTTCTCCAATACTTTTTCGACTCGCCCCGTATCAGCCCCTGTCGGCTCACAAAGCAATGCGGAAATTCCTAGCACATTAAAACCAGAGGGCTTTAGCCAGCAAACTCAAGCCAATGAATTTGATAGTCCTGAGCGTTGGCAAGCTGAGCAGCAAGAAATTGATAATCAGGTTCGTGAAATCAATATTAAACTACCAAATCAAGCTGAAAATAATATTGCCCAGCCACAAGCAAATATTTTTACCCAGCAAGTTGAAGTACAACCTGTTGCACAAGCAGAATATGTGGAAGAAACCCAAATTCGCCTTCAGAGTGAAAATGAAAACAGCGTAACTGAGCCTGTGCAAGAACCGAATAGCACAGAAAATACGTCTGAAAATAATATGCTAACCCTCTATGTTGTCGCACCAGAAGGTGGCTATTTCAACGGCTTAAATGTGGTACAACATTTAGAAAATTTAGGCTTGCAATATGGCGAATACCATATTTTCCATCGTCATATTGATAACACTGATAGTCCAATACTCTTTAGCGTTGCCAATATGATGCAACCAGGTGTGTTCGATTTAAATAACATCGAAAACTTTGCAACCGTTGGCTTAGTCTTCTTTATGCACTTACCATCACCAACTAACGATTTGGCTAATTTACGCATTATGATCAATACAGCTGATAGCCTCGCACAATCACTCGGGGGATTTGTATTAAATGATCAACAACAGATCTTTGATGAACGTTCTCGCCAAGAGTATGTGCAGCGTATTCGTGCCCAATAATTTGTAAAAAAATCTATTTTCCTGACCGCTTGAACAAGCGGTCTTTTTTATCAAGTATTTTACCAATGAGCATTCAAACCCAATTAGAGCAACTGCGTAAAACCTTACGCAACTATGAATATCACTACCACGTTTTAGATAACCCTCTCGTTCCCGATGCGGAGTACGACCGTTTAATGAATGAGCTGAAAAATCTAGAATGGCAACACCCTGAATTCATTACGCCAGATTCACCTACTCAGCGTGTCGGAGCCAAACCACTCGATGGCTTTGCCCAAATTCAGCATGAATTACCAATGCTTTCTCTCGACAACGCTTTTAACGAGGAAGATTTAGATGGTTTCCTAAAAAGGATTGAAGATCGTATTGGGGTTAATGCCAATAAATTGGAATTTTGTTGCGAACCAAAATTAGACGGTTTAGCCGTGAGTATTCTCTATGTGGACGGTATTCTGACCCAAGCGGCAACTCGTGGCGATGGCACTACAGGCGAGGATATTACGGCGAATATCCGCACTATTCGTAACATTCCGCTTAAACTCAATACTGACAATCCGCCACACCGTTTAGAGGTGCGTGGTGAAGTCTTTATGCCGCATAATGGTTTTGAAAAACTCAATCAAACCGCACTAGAAAAAGGCGAAAAAACCTTTGCCAACCCTCGCAATGCGGCAGCAGGTTCGCTACGTCAGCTCGACCCTAAAATCACTCGCCAACGTTTGCTTATGCTTAATGCTTACAGTATCGGTATTTTTGAAAGTGATGATGAATTACCAAGCACCCATCATGCCCGTTTACAATGGCTGAAAGAGCTAGGCTTAGCAGTAAACAATGAAATTCGCCTTGCTAAAGGTAAACAAGCATTACTTGATTTCTATCACACTATCGGACAAAAGCGCAGCTCACTCGGCTATGATATTGACGGCACCGTGTTAAAAGTGAACGATATTGCTCTACAAGAACAGCTTGGCTTTATTTCTCGTGCCCCACGCTGGGCAATTGCCTATAAATTCCCCGCGCAAGAAGAGATGACGGTACTAAACGATGTGGAATTTCAGGTGGGCAGAACAGGGGCAATTACCCCAGTGGCAAAATTAGAGCCGGTATTTGTCGCAGGCGTAACGGTGAGCAATGCCACACTGCACAATGGCGATGAAATTGAACGGCTCGGCATTTCGATTGGCGATACGGTGATTATTCGCCGTGCAGGTGATGTGATTCCACAAATTGTCGGCGTGGTCTTAGAACGACGCCCTGATTTTGCAAAAAAAATCGAATTTCCAACCGCTTGTCCCGTGTGTAATTCTGCGGTGGTTCGGGTGGAAGGCGAAGCCGTAGCACGTTGTACTGGTGGCTTATTCTGCGAAGCCCAACGCAAAGAAGCCTTAAAACATTTTGTTTCCCGTAAAGCGATGGATATTGATGGCGTAGGTGAAAAACTGATCGAACAGCTAATGGAACGTGAGTTGGTGCATACCCCTGCAGATCTGTTTAAACTCGATCACACGACACTTATGCGTTTAGAACGAATGGGCGAAAAATCGGCACAAAATGCACTAAACAGTATCCAAAATGCCAAAAATACGACCCTTGCCCGTTTCTTATTCGCACTGGGGATTCGTGATGTCGGCGAGGCAACCGCACAAAATCTAGCTAACCATTTCGGTACACTAGATAAAATCCGCCAAGCCACTTTTGATGATTTGCAAGCCGTGCAAGATGTGGGCGAAGTGGTGGCAAACCGCATTGTACGTTTCTGGCAAGAGCCTCATAATGTGGAAGTGGTTGAAGACTTAATTGCTCAAGGGGTAAATTGGTCAGATGTGGTAAAACAAGAAATTGCAGATAACCCTTTAAAAGATAAAACTGTCGTGCTAACAGGCACACTCACCCAACTTACCCGAGATCAAGCCAAAGCTATTTTACAAGGCTTGGGCTGTAAAGTGTCTGGTAGTGTTTCTAGCAAAACGGATTATCTCATTGCAGGGGAAAAAGCAGGTTCAAAACTTGCTAAAGCACAAGAGTTAGGAGTGCCAGTACTCAGCGAGCAAGATTTAATCCAACTTGCAAAGCTTTAATTTTAGGAGAAAGACAAATGGCAGATCCACATATTAAATCACCCATGGATTTTTGGGATTATCTTACGGTGATCATCTACCGTAATGGCTTTGTGCTAGCCGCAATAATGTTATTACTTCTGCCTTTTCAATCTTCTATGGCTCAGGTTGGATTACTCATCGCTGGCACAATGCTCGCTTCTTCATTACATCTGTATCTGAAAAATTTCCGCTATTTATTTCAATTTGTGATGTGGATAGGCTTGCTTTGCCAAGTTTGGAAGATAGAAAGTCTCGCTTTTGGCGCGAGTTTGATGGTTATTGGGGGACTGTGCTATAAAGAATATTTTTGCTTCCGAGTGTGGGGATTGAATTTCCAGCCGATTTTGCTTGCCGTTTTATGGCTTGCTGTCGTTTTGCAAATTTCTTGGTTATTTTTACCGCTTGCTATTTTGTGTAGTATTTTAACCTTATTTTTAAGTGTACAGAAATGGCGAATGCCGTTGCATTTTGATATTGGGGACAAAGGGAAATATCAGGTTTAATTTTCCTCCTGCTACGCGGGATAGGAGTAATTTTCGAAAACAAAACAAAGGGGCGTTAAACGCCCCTTTATTTTTACTTATTTTTGACTATCCTGATGAGTCTTTGCCGCTTTTACAAAGCCTTCAAACAGTTTGTGTCCATCTCGTGGTGTTGAGTTGAACTCTGGGTGGAACTGGGCCGCAATAAACCATGGGTGGTTTGGCACTTCGATAATTTCAACCAGTTTACGGTCTGCGGATAAACCACTGACTTTTAACCCCGCTTTTTCAATTTGCGGTAAAAGTAAGTTATTCACTTCATAACGGTGACGGTGACGTTCATAAATGGTTTCCGCACCATAAACTTCTCTTGCTTTTGAGCCTTCTACTAAATGGCAAGCTTGTGAGCCTAAACGCATTGTGCCGCCTAAATCTGAATCATCAGAACGCTGTTCAACATTACCTTCAGCATCTTTCCATTCGGTAATTAAGCCGACTACTGGATATTTGCAATCTTTATCGAACTCAGTGGAGTTTGCACCTTCTAAGCCAGCGACGTTACGCGCATATTCAATTAAGGCAATCTGCATACCTAAGCAAATACCGAGATAGGGAATTTTATTTTCACGAGCATATTGGGCGGTCATAATTTTGCCTTCTACACCACGATAACCAAAGCCCCCCGGCACTAAAATTGCATCTACCCCTTTTAATACTTCAACACCTTTGGTTTCCACATCTTGCGAATCAATGTATTTGATATTCACCGTTAAACGATTTTTTAAGCCTGCGTGTTTTAAGGCTTCGTTTACCGATTTATACGCATCTGGCAATTCCACATATTTGCCCACCATACCGATAGTGACTTCGCCTGTTGGGTTGGCTTGTTGGTAAAGCACTTGTTCCCATTCTGACAGATCCGCTTCTTTTGCTTTTAAGTGGAAACGATCACACACAAATTGATCTAAACCTTGTGATTTGAGTAACGCAGGGATTTGATAAATAGAGCCTACGTCTTTTAAAGAGATGACAGCACGCTCAGGCACATTACAGAATAAAGCAATTTTTGAACGTTCGTTCGGTGGAATCATACGATCTGAACGACAGATCAATACATCGGGTTGAATACCGATAGAAAGCAACTCTTTCACTGAATGCTGAGTTGGCTTGGTTTTTACTTCGCCTGCGGTTGGGATATATGGCACAAGCGTTAAATGCATAAATAAGGTTTTTTCACGACCAACATCAACCGCCAATTGACGCAATGCTTCAAGGAATGGTAAGGATTCAATATCGCCCACAGTACCACCCACTTCAATAATCGCCACATCAAAGCCTTGTGAGCCTTCGATGACACGGTCTTTAATTTCATTGGTAATGTGTGGGATAACCTGAATGGTCGCACCAAGATAGTCGCCACGACGCTCTTTACGTAATACTTCTGAGTAGATTTTACCACTAGTAAAACTGTTCGCTTTGGTCATTTTAGTGCGGATAAAACGCTCATAGTGACCTAAGTCTAAGTCAGTTTCTGCACCGTCTTCGGTCACATACACTTCACCGTGCTGGGTTGGGCTCATTGTACCCGGATCGACATTGATATAAGGGTCTAATTTCATCATCGTGACTTTTAAGCCACGTGCTTCAAGAATAGATGCAAGAGACGCTGCCGCAATACCTTTCCCTAAAGAAGAAACCACACCGCCCGTCACAAAAATATAATTCGTTGTCATTTTGGCTGCCTTTTATTGGAGTAATCAGAATTGAATAAAGAATGGTTTTGTACCATCAAGACGGGAGCATAGTTTACAGGATTTTTCAGCTTAAGGCTATGCCTATTTCCGTAACTGCTGCCAGACTTGCTCTGCCCCTTGCCACACACCATGATCAAAACAGTAGGTATATTTCATCGGCAAGGTTGCAAGCGGTTTATTTTGATACATTTTTTGCAAAATAGGGTGTTTGAGTAATTCTGCTCGTTCATTATACCCTTGTCTATCTGCAAGTTTAATCAGTACATTCGGTTGAGCAAGAATGAGTTTTTCTAATGAGAAATTTTGTTCGGTTAAATCACTTTTTAAAGGCGTTAAGCCTAACAATTTCAATAGTGTTTGATATTGAGGCAAATGGGCATACACCATACCCGTCTCAGAAAGAAAAAGTGTATCTGTAAGCGGTTGATTTAGCTGAAAATTTTGCAAACGCAAATAGGAAACGACATTCTCTGCATAGGCTTGATTATTGGTGAGCTTGCCTAACTGCAACATCAACTCAAATAGCTCTTCCGCCGTTTGGGGATTATCATTGAGTGGGAAAAGTTTAAATCCGTAGGCTTTAAGCTGACTCACTAACTGGGGATAAAAGGTTTCATTAAGCAAAATCGTTTTGTCTCGATAAGGCAGTAGATCCAGCAATTGTGGCTCAACGATAGGCTTATCAATATTGACCTTATCTAACATCATCAACGGCTTTTTAGAATAGGGCGACATTGCGGCTATTTGTTCAGGGCGGGCAAATTCTGCCAATAAACGATCGCTACATAGATTGAGCGAGACGAATTGTTCTGCGTAGGCAAATACTGAGAGAAAAGGAAAAAGAAAAATCAGATTTTTCATTGATGATATTAAAATAATGTAAAGAGCCCCCTCTCCCGCCGAAAGCCTTTGTCTTTCTCCCCCCTCTCCCCAAAGGAAGAGGGATAGATTTTCGTCTTGTTCAGAGACGAAAATCAGGGAGAGGGATAAAGTTCTTAAATGTTTGATTAAAAATGCCCTTTCAACCCAACATAAACAGTACGTCCATATTGGCCGTAGCCTAAGATATTTTCGTATTTTTTATTTGCGACATTATTTAGGTTCACATAAGCATTTAAGTTGGCATTTAGCTGATAGTCAGCACCTAAATTCACTAACGTGTATGATGGCATTTTGGTGAGGTATGGATAGTTATCAATACGTTTACCTACATAACTTAAACTTGCTTGAGTACCGAATTTATCCGTTACTTGGAAATGGATACCAGCGTTTGCTTGGTGTTTTGGGCGGCGATAGAGTTCTACACCGAAATTATTTTTCGCACGAGTATAAGTGTAGTTGGCAAAACCAGTTAAACTATCGGTAAACTTACCGTTATAAGCAATTTCAACACCTTTGATTTTAGTTGTGCCATCTAAATTGATCGCACGAGAAGCATAGGTAGTGGAATCAATCACTTCGCTATCAATATAGTCTGTAACATTACGTGCAAAATAAGTTAAGTCTAAGCTATGATGTTTATTGGTGCTTTCAATTAACAAACCTACATCACCACCACGACTTTTCTCTGGTTTAAGGTTTGGGTTGCCAACAAATGAACCGCTCCAACCATAAAATTCTGTGGTAGCTGGATTTTGAATTGCTTTACCGTAGCTACCGTGTAAACGGAAATTTTGCGCTAAGCGAATACCAGCAGAAATTCTACCTGTAAACGAATTATCAAATTGTGAGCTGTCGGTATAACGACCACTCACACTTAAACTGTGATCATTTTCGTGGAAATAACGATATTCCGCCGCCACACTTTTTTCAGAAAGTTGTTTATTATCAAACGTTGCCCAACTTGAAACCGCATCATAATGTGTTTTTTGATAATCGGCTAATAAACTCACCGCCTGTGTTACGGGGCCTTCACGGTCAAAGTTTACATCTAATTGATAATTAGCATTCAGTTTTTTCGCATCGGCTGTACTGAGACCAACGTTATTTGTCCATTGACTATATTCAAGCGTATCACTATCGGTTTTTACGTGACTAACACTTGCAGAATGTTTGAATAATTCTTGATCGCTACCAACATAACTGCCTAAACGGAATAATGTTTCACGGCTACGAGTACGGTCATTGAAATTGGTTTCAGTGGCAATACTACCGTCATAAGCAGCAGTTTGGGTTGAATGAGAAGCAAGAAGTTCAACACCCTTATGACCATCGTCATAGCCCACTTTTAACGAGGCTTTATCGCTATGAAATTTATCTTTTTCAACCGCCCCACCTGTTGTAAATTCTGTACCATCAACAGCGGTATAACGGAATGTATCACGGCTTTGAGCAGAAATAGAACGGGTATGATGGCTACTGCCGTGTAACGCATAATAGAAACCATTGTCATGACCTGAAATAGTTACAGAGCCATCAGAGGTTTTATTTGTGCCACCGCCAAAGTCAAAATCAATGTTAAACGCTTTATCTTGATACAAGCCGCTTTTCGTCGTGATATAGATCACGCCGCCCATCGCATCAGATCCCCAAAGGGCAGATTGTTCACCACGTAATACTTCAATGCGATCAACATTGCTTAGGCTTAATCCGCCAAAATCATAGCCATTACCATTGACAGGATTGACTTTAACGCCATCAATAATCACAGCAACATGATTTGCGTCTGCACCACGCAAGAACATATTGGTTAGTGTACCACGTCCCCCACTTGCAACAATCGCGACACCCGGTACAGTTTTTAATACATCAGAAACATAAGTCGCATTACGCTGCTTAAAATCTTTTTCAGTTAAAACTGTTACTGATGAAGCGGTTTTATCTTGGTTTACAGGCGCAGCATAAGCTGAGTAAACCTTAACCTCATCGAGTAGAACCACTTGCTGAGTTTGTTCATTGGCAAAAACAGTGCCAGATAATGACAATAAAATTGTCGTTGTAATCAGATTTTTTTTCATAAAGAGCCCTTAGGTAATCACAATTTTTATATTCTATTGACACAGAATGGGGAAACATAATGAAAGAATTTTATGCAAAACATGAAACAAATTCATAAAAAATCCACACCATTAAAATAGTGTGGATTTGCAAAATTTTGTCAAAAATGCTCCGCTTACTTACATCTGCAAAGCAGCTTTTGCAGCAGCAATTGCCTCCGCAACACGTTCAAGGCTTACTCCACCTTTAGCGCAGCGTTTTGCCAAGCAAGATTCTAATGACAGAATTGGGTAAACATCATCTGCAATGACACTATGGAATTGGGCAAATTCTTCGAGTGAGAGCTCTTCCAAGGCTTTATTTTGGCTAATCGCATACACCACCGATTCGCCTACGATGTGGTGAGCTTCACGGAATGGAATGCCTTTGGCAACCAAGTAATCGGCTAATTCAGTTGCATTCGCATAGCCTTGTTTTGCCGCTTCAGTGGTGCTTTCTACGTCTACTTTAATATCTTCAAGCACTAATGCTGAGATATTTACGCACGCTTGCCACGTTTCTACTGCATCGAAAATGCCTTCTTTGTCTTCTTGCATATCTTTGTTATAGGCAAGCGGTAAGCCTTTCAGTGTTGCCAATAAACCATTTAACGCTCCAAATACTCGCCCTGTTTTACCACGCACAAGTTCACACGCATCAGGGTTTTTCTTCTGTGGCATTAAAGAAGAACCTGAGGTAACACGATCTGAAAGCTCCACAAAATGGCATTCGCCACTGTTAAAGATAATTAAATCTTCGGCAAAACGAGAAAGGTGCATCATACTGATACTTGCCGCAGAAAGCAGCTCTAACACGTGGTCGCGGTCAGATACACTATCTAAGCTATTACGGGTAGCTGTTTCAAAACCGAGATCTTGTGCCAATTTATCACGATCAATCGCATAGGCGGTACCCGCTAATGCCCCAGAACCTAACGGACAAGTATTCATACGGCGATAAGCATCGGTTAAACGGCTATGATCACGTTCAAGCATTTCATAATATGCCATACACCAGTGAGCAAAAGTGATCGGCTGTGCACGTTGTAGGTGAGTATAACCCGGCATAATCGAGAGCTGATTATTTTCGGCAGTTTCCACCAATTTCGCTTGCAAATTGCGGATAGATTCTTGCAGAGAAAGGACTTGGGCTTTACACCACAATTTCATATCCACTGCCACCTGGTCATTACGGCTACGTCCTGTGTGCAATTTTTTACCCAAATCGCCCACACGCTTAATGAGCTGTTGTTCCACCCAACTATGAATATCTTCTGCATCTTCTTGCAATACAATCGCTAAATTTGGATAGACTTCTGCACGCAATTGTTTGAGAGCTTCAATTAATTGCACTAATTCATCCGCACTAATGATCCCTACCGAATGAATTGCTTTCGCCCAACCGATTGAGCCATCAATATCTTGCAAAGCAAGACGGTAGTCAAAACGTAGAGAATCGTTAAAGTATTTGAATTGTTGATCTGCCGCTTGTGTAAAGCGACCACCCCAAAGTGCCATAATAAATTCCTTATTTTTTGTAAAAAAATGAGCAGTTTGCACCGCTTGTCATACGTGCGATTATTGCATAATTATGCAAGTTTTTTCAATAATTATTTAATCTAGCGTTAAATTCTCCGCTCCATGAGATCGCATTACCACATTATCTTCTGAACGAATTCCACCAAATTGCTTGAGATATGCGATTTTCTGCCAATCAAAGAAACGTGCAAGCGGTGTGTTTTGCCAAGAATTTAGCAACATATCAATCAAGTAAAAGCCTGGCTCAATCGTCAAGACCATTCCTTCAGCGAGCTCTCGAGTACAACGTAAACTTGGGTAAATCGTAGGTGGTGCTTTATGCGTACCTCGAGCGTTTTGTTGAAAGCCTGCGACATCATGTACTTGTAACCCAAGCTGATGCCCTAAACCGTGTGGGAAAAAGGTGCGTGAAATCCCCTCTTCAAAAATTTGTTCAGCGGGCAGTTTTACCAAACCGTGTTCATAGAGCAGCTGAGAAATCCATTGGTGCATTTGGGTATGGTAACTTAAATAATTTACCCCAATTTGCAAATTGGCTATGGTGGCTAACTTAAATTGATCTATTTTAGCAACGAGTTCTGCAAACTCACTATGCTGCTCAGCAGCATAAGTTCTTGTAATATCAGAAGCATAACCAAGATAAGTCGAACCCGCATCTAATAAGAAACTATGTCGATTTTGAGGGCAGGTTTTATCTAAGTGGGTATAGTGCAAAATGGCACTATTTTGATTAATTGCAACAATATTCGCATAAGGCACATTAGTATCTGATTGCCCTGTTGCCTGTAAGTAAGCAAGATTAATTTCGTACTCGCTTTTCCCTTCAAAAAAGGCTTCTTTTGCCACTTGATGTCCATGCAATGCGGTTTTTTGTGCCTGTCGAATACAGGCAATTTCAAATTCACTTTTGATCGAACGTTCAAAATGGAGTACATTTAGCACCTTTTTTGGATTAACCTGCGTAAATCCCAGCTCATAAGCCATTGTCTCTTGCTCGCCAATAAAGGCATAGAATGGCAAATTTGCAAAAAATTGGGGCATTTCATCCGCTTGTTTAAGGATATGCCACTCAAATTCATCAGCAAAAAAACTATCAATGGGTGGATTAGGGCTCACGTGCCAATAATCCTGTGGCGCATAAAAATAGACTTTGGGTTTATTTTTACCATCTAAATAGAGCCAGCTCTGTTCGGCTGTAGGATCAGGAAAAATCCAATTAAAATGTGGATTTATTTTAAATGGTGCGCTTTGATCATCTAAAAAATGTAATTTGGGCTGTCCTGCATAAATCCATAATCCATCTAAACGAGCTAATTCTAAGGCAGATTGAACAATGCCTTGAATGCGTAAAATATGCTGTGCAAATAACTGTTTCATAGAAATAAAATGACTAAATTAACCATAAATCAAACTTTAGATACCCTAGGGCTGCGTTGCCCAGAACCTGTTATGCTGACCCGTAAAACCATTCGTCATATGAATGATGGGGAGGTGTTATTGATTATTGCTGATGATCCTGCCACCACGCGAGATATTCCAAGCTTTTGTCAGTTTATGGATCATCAATTACTCAAAAGTGAAACGGCACAAACGCCTTACCGCTACTGGGTAAAAAAAGGGTTATAAAACGCAACAAGGGGCTTAAGCCCCTTGTTATGCCTAGCGTTCGTCTTCATCAAACTCTTCGTCATCAAAAAACTCACCGTCATTGCCGTATTCATCTTCATCGTTGTTTGGATCTTCAAAATAAGTTCCCCAGCCTTCGTAAATAGCGGCATGCTTCTCAATTAACGGCAGTAGCTCTTTTTGCTGAGCTGCAATTAAAGCCGCATCTAGCTTAATTTCGCTAACAATGTCGCACACAAACAGCACATCACCGTTTTCTTCTTCCACCTCTTCGGCTTCTGAAATTTCATAGCCAAGTTTGAAAGCATCTACCACCAGCTTCTCTAACTTATCAAAATCATGGTGAGCAACATGGTGCTCAATAATATAAAGGGCATCAGGATCTGAGCCATCAGCAAGTAAAGATGAAATAATTTCATCCGTTGTTTGGTTCAATTGGTTTACATCGTACATACGTCTATTCCTTTGTTAGTAACTGCATTATTTCAAAATGGGTGACACTTTTTTCTGCATCAAGATAACCTAACTCAATCAACCCTTGCATTAAACGATATTGTGTTGCATGCAGGCGATTATCTTTTTCAAAGTATCTTGGCGTAAAAAAGATAATATTCTCAATCTGAGCTGGAGTAAAATTAAACAAGGCAGAGCTCGCAAAGCCTCCCACTTTGCTTGGAATAACTCCTAAGAGCAATAAAATTTCTAATGGAATGTCATCCGGTAACGCTATCAAATTTTTAAACTGGCTTAAAATCATTTGATTCATCTCTTTTTCATTCGGATGCCCCTTATAAAAGCAGAGGTAACCAGCTTTATTATTAAAAAATTGTCCTGATGGTAGGCAATACTGTTGAATTAAATCAACGTGCATTTGCATAAGCCAAGTTTTTGTCTCTTGCGTAATATTAAATAATGTTGTGCCAAGAAAGAGAAAACTCGGTTGGTTTTCCATTAATTGCTTTAAATACGCAACCTTATTCAAATCAATATTGAGGATTTCTAACACCAACTGTTTTTGCTCATCACTCATTTGCTGATAAATAGCAAAATCCATTTGTCGAGAAGATGAGATTTCTTGTTTAAGGATTTGTAATTCCGCTTTTTGTAAAATAGCTTGATTAAACCAGATATATTCTGACTCAAACAATTTTCCCCAAAAATAGCGGCTCAATAAACTTAGCTTAAATGATTTTTTTACCACTAGCTCATCGAATTGCTGCTTTTCAAACTGAATTTGTGCCGCAAGATCGGGAGCTAATGCTAACTCTTGTAACGCAGAAATAGCCTCAGAACCATCATCATAAAATTTCAGTGTCAAATGACAATAATCTTGCGTATCAAGATAAAGTGATAAAAACGGTAATAGCAGTAGCTGATAATGAAAAAGATTTAAATGCAGCTCAATTTCACATTTTCGCTGTTGCTGTTTCACTTCAATCAAAATATTTTTTAGCGCCAATAACAGTGCCGAAAAATCTTTTTCTTGGTTTGGGTAAAATTGCACTACGCCTTTCGGATAGCGCTGAATCACACTTTCAGGAATATGAAAACGGCTCAACCCAAACAAACGAATGGTTTCTTGATCTTCAAAATGTTGGGCAAAATGTAAAATATAATTAAGCGAAGGAATCGTCGCATAATCTAAATAAACGCAAATTTTCTGAGTCGTTGCCATTTTGCAAAATTCCACTACATTTCAACCGCTTGTACAGCGTGCAACATTTCGGCAAACCAACCATCTAATTTACACGCCAGCTTATCAATTCCGATGCGATTTTGAGCAGAAAATGCTTCTACTTGAATATCACCTTGGAAAGGTAAAATCGCTTCACGTACCATTTTGACTTGTTTGCTACGTGCAGATTGGCTAAGTTTATCTGCTTTGGTTAAAAGCAGTAATACGGGTAAATCCGAAGCTACCGCCCATTCAATCATCTGCTGATCAAGATCTTTTAAGGGGTGACGAATGTCCATCAAAATTACCACACCACGGAGAGACTCCCTTTTTTGGAGATATTCACCTAAGGCTCGCTGCCACTGCAATTTCATTTGCTCTGGCACTGCCGCATAACCATAGCCTGGTAAATCGACCAATTTACAATTTGGTTCAACTTCAAACAGATTAATCAGTTGAGTACGCCCTGGTGTTTTAGATGTTCTTGCTAAACTTTTTTGGTTAGTTAATGCATTTAATGCGGTTGATTTCCCTGCATTAGAACGTCCAGCAAAAGCAATTTCTACCCCTGAATCTTCAGGTAAATGGCGAATATCGGGAGCTGATGTCAAAAAATGTGTTTTGTGATAATTGAGTTTAATCTCAGTCATATTATTTCCGTTTCAGTGATAAGCCTTGCTTACCATATTGATTTTCTTCAGGGAAACTTTTAAATACGCCCCATTCAATAAATAAAATAGTACCAATAAATACCGGCATTACCACACCAAGTAAAAATTGCATAATCCCCTGTGCACTCAGCGAAATGCCGTAACAAAAAACTGGGACTAATACCATAAATAAAGCCTTCGCGGAACGATTACGATCATGTAATCGTTTAGTAACAACTGCTGCCAAACTGTAGCCTACAAACAGTAATGGCAGTAAACTTAATGCATCGGAAGCGCTTGGCATTTTCCAAAAATTTGCCAAAAAAAATAGCAGCAGAAAATTTATACCAAAGCCAATCCAAAAGCCTTGGCGATTTAGTCTGCCATTGAAAGAAAAAAGTAAGCGGAATATATTCATAGATAATTACGTCTTGTTTGAACGCTAGTGTAAAGGGACGCATTATTGCGTCCCAACTTGTTTACTGTAGTGCCTTTTCGATTTTCTCAAATAAATCTCTTGCGAGATTATCCAGCCCTTTTAAGCGCTCTAAGCCTCGGCGCATTAATGTTTGACGCTGAGCCTCATAACGACCCAATTTAATTAATGGCTCAATTAACCGCGCGGCAACTTGTGGATTAGTTTCATTTAATTTAATCAGAATATCAACTAAGAAACGATAGCCTGAACCATCCACCGCATGGAAAGCCCTTGGATTTTGATTTGCAAATGCACCGATCAGCGAACGAATTCGGTTTGGATTTTTAAAGTCAAAACTGCGGTGCTCCAAGAGTTTTTGTACTAATTCAAGCACATTTTCATCTGGGCGAGTCGCTTGTAGCGCAAACCATTTATCCATTACCAAGCCATCTTGATGCCATTTTTGTTCAAAATCACTGAGTAGCCCATCACGACAAGCCAGTTGAGCTTTGGTAGCCGCTGTTAATGCTGCCAAGGTATCGGTCATATTATCCGCTTGTTGATAATGCTGATACACTAAATTGTTACCCTGCTCGGTGAAAGCAAGATAATTCAAACAGACATTACGCAATGCGCGTTTTGCCATATCCTCAGCCACAACACGATATGCCGGCGCTCTATTTTGCTGATACAGCTCCAATAAACGCTCTTTCAGGCCTTCAGCAATCGTTTTTTGCATAAAATCACGCACAACAGCAATGCCTGCTGGATCAATAACTTTAAACAACTCTGCAAATTCAGTCTCTTTCGGCAACATTAACGCAAGCGCAGTAAGCTCTGGATCTTCATTCGCTCTTTCTAAAACGAGTGTTAAAGCATTCAACAACGCTTCCGAAAACTGCATTGGTTCATCCTGTTGATAACGCTCTAAATTCGCTTTAAGCTCATTACCAAAAAGCATCTGTGCCGCATCCCATCGTATAAATTCATTTTCTGCATACTGCAGTAATGTAATTAATTGCCGATTACTATAGTTATAATCTAAACGCACAGGCGCAGAAAAATCACATAGCAAAGCAGGCACAGGGCGTTGATTAACATTATGAAATTCAAATGTTTGATGCTCATGTTGAATATCTAAAATATCACTCACACTTGCCAACTCTTGCTGTAAGCGGATTTTTAATCCATTTTCACTATATAACGCGATTTTCAGCGGGATATGTAAATTCACTTTTTCCAGCTGATCCGCGGTGGCCGGTGTCGATTGTGAAACATGCAAACGATAGGTTTTATGCTCTTCATCATATTCATCTGTAACTAACAATTCCGGCGTTCCCGATTGGCTATACCAACGCCGAAATTGGTTTAAATCAATACCACTTGCTCGTTCCATTGCAGAGACAAAATCTTCACAGGTTGCGGCTTTACCATCGTTTTCAGCCACGTAGAGCTGCATACCTTTTTGGAACTTTTCTTCGCCAAGCAAGGTGTGGATCATCCGGATAACTTCCGCGCCTTTTTCATATACCGTTACAGTATAGAAATTATTCATTTCAATCACTTTTTCTGGACGAATTGGATGTGCCATTGGGCCGGCATCTTCCGCAAATTGGAATGCACGTAAAAAACGCACATCCTCAATTCGTTTTGCAGCTCGGGACCAAAGATCAGAAGTAAATTCCTGATCTCGGAATACCGTCAATCCCTCTTTTAAACTCAGCTGAAACCAATCTCGACATGTAATGCGATTACCCGTCCAGTTATGGAAATACTCGTGAGCAATCACGCTTTCTACACCCATATAATCATCATCGGTCGCGGTTTGTGGGTTAGCAAGCACAAATTTAGAATTAAAGACATTCAGCCCTTTATTCTCCATCGCGCCCATATTAAAGAAATCTACTGCCACAATCATGTAGATATCAAGATCATACTCTAAGCCAAAGCGTTCTTCGTCCCATTTCATTGCGCGTTTTAAGCTTTCCATCGCCCAGCCTGCGCGGTTGAGATTGCCTTTATCTACATAGATTTCAAGAGCAACTTCCCGCCCACTTTTGGTGGTAAATTTATCTTGTAATAAATCAAAATCACCCGCTACCACAGCAAATAGATAGCTTGGTTTAAGAAAAGGATCTTCCCACTCAACCCAATGCTTACCATCGTCAAGTTCGCCTTGTGCAATACGATTGCCGTTAGAAAGTAAGAAAGGGTATTTTTCCTTACAAGCGGTCAATTTTGTGCGATATTTTGCAAGCACATCAGGGCGGTCAAGCATATAAGTAATTTGACGGAAACCTTCTGCTTCACACTGCGTGCAAAGCCCATCCCCCGATTGATATAAGCCTTGTAGAGACGTATTTTTTGCTGGAATAAGGCGGGTTTGAATTTCTAACTCAAATTGCGCGGCAGGCAAGTTTGCCAAATTCAGGGTTAAACTTTCATTGTCTTGTTGATAATCGGAAAATGATTCTCCGTTAAATTTAACCCCAAGCAGTTCAAAGCTATGTCCATCTAATTTAAGCTGTGTCGCGTCATCGTTTTGGCGTTTTACACTTAAACGTGAGGTCACAAGTGTCTCATTTGGATCAAGTAGAAAATCAAGATAGATATCAGTAATCGTAAAATCAGGAGCTCGGTAATCTTTTCTGAATTTGGCTTTTGGTTGCATAGTTTATCCTTGAAAAGAGACGGAAAAGTATGGCTTAGTATAGTGCAGATTAGCATGAAAGTCTTTGCAAAATTTTTGCAAAAAATACCGCTTGTTATCTTGCTCCAAAAATAGCCGTGCCAATACGCACCATGGTTGAACCACACTCAATTGCAGCCGACATATCGTCACTCATTCCCATTGAAAGGGTATCAATTCCTTTAAATTTAGCTTGCAGCTGTTGAAAGAGCTGCTGCATTGCACATAGCGCAATTTTTTGCTGCGTAGGATCACTTTCTGGCTTAGGAATAGCCATCAAACCACGTAATTTTAAATTGGGCAATTGAGCAATTTCTGTCGCTAATGACAGCATTTCATCTGGTTGAATCCCTGATTTTGAACCTTCATCGCTAATATTGATTTGAATGAGTACATTCAAGGGAGCTAAATTCGTAGGACGCTGCTCATTTAATCGCTGCGCAATTTTGAGTCGATCTATTGTTTGAACCCAATCAAAATGTTCTGCTACAACACGTGTTTTATTTGATTGTAAGTGTCCAATGAAATGCCATTCTAATTGACGGTTTTGGGAAAAATGCTGAATTTTCTCCATGCCTTCTTGTACATAATTTTCGCCAAATACGGTTTGCCCTGCATCAATCGCCTGCTGAATATCTGTAATCGGCTTTGTTTTACTTACCGCCAGCAGTTTTACCTCACTGACTGGGCGCTGGCAATTCTCCGCGATTTGTTGAATACGTTGTTTAATTTGAGAAAGGTTTTGAGAAATCGACATGACTTACTCCAAAAAGCTATAATAGCGCAGAATAATAAATCTCAACCTATTGAAAAGCAAGGAAACCTAATGGAAAGACTGGCAAAAATTAAATTAGTAATCACAGATGTCGATGGTGTTTTAACCGACAATAGCCTCTACTATTCTGCAAATGGTGAGGAGTTAAAATTTTTTCACGTTAAAGATGGCTTAGGTATTAAAATGCTATTGGCTTGTGGTATCCAAGTTGCAATACTTTCTGGTGGAGATACCCCTATTTTACGCCGCCGCATCAAAGACTTAGGTATTCCTCTTTTTCAACTCGGTAAAATGGCAAAACGCGATGCTTGTTTAGAATTAATGCAACAAGCAGGCGTTAGCGCAGAAGAGACCGCATTCCTTGGTGATGACACGCTAGATTTACCTGCATTTGAAGTATGCGGTTTAGCCGTTGCAGTCGGTGATGCTTATGATTATATGCAAGCGCAAGCCGATTTAGTGCTTACCCGTGCAGGTGGACAGGGAGCATTCAGAGAACTCTCTGACATGATTTTAAAAGCGCAAGGTAAAGAAGAAGTTTATGCCAGCGCAGATGGCTTTATGAAAGTTGTGCACCAAATGGCACAATAAATAAACAAGCGGTTGTTCTTTGTAAAATTTTACCAAAAACAACCGCTTGCTACAGGAAGGCATACTACAATAACATTTTCACAATCTTATCTAGTTTCACCCGCCCAAATTTTTTCAATAATTTTTGTACCGCAGCTGGATAATCTCGCAATATTTCTAAATCACTATAATGACTCAAAATTACCGTATGCTGACGAATGTGGCTCAATTCGGCTTGAGCTTTCTCACCAAGTTCAGCATTTGGATCAGAAATTAGCACTGCATTTTCTGCATCTAATGCCCAAGCTCGCGGGTTAAGATTATTGCCTGTAAGTAAAATATAGCGATTATCAACCCAAACACCTTTTAAGTGGTAACTGTTATTGCCGTTCTTCCATAAACGAATAGTTAATTGTTGATTTTGAATATAGCGATCAAAACTTTTGGCAAAAGCACGTAAATTTTTCTCATAGAGATATGGTAATGCCGATGCCATGGTGAATTTCTCTTCAGGTGGCGTATAGAAATCGTTCGCCGTTTTATCACCAACAATAATTTCAATCTGTCTGCCATTTTCTAATAGCCACTTAATACGATTACGTAATGAACGTGGGAAGTTGAAATAAGGCGTGCAAATAGTGAGCTTTTGATCAACTTGATAGAATAAGGCTTCAATCGTTTTATTCAGTTTATTCTTCCGCCCTAATCCGATTAATGGGCTTAGTTGTAATCGTTCTTGGCTAAATAATTTGCCACTAAAGCTATATTGTTGTTGGCTTAATTGCTTACGAAATGCTTTGATCAATGGGCGAATCTCTGCCGTTTTAGGACGATAAGCTTGATCTAAACGATAAATAGCTGGATTGCTCAGTATATGCTGTTCAATAAAGCTAACAAAGCTCTCGGCTAACGCTGGGTTAGTAATAATATGATAGCGGTCATAACGATAGCGTTCATACTGTTGTAAATACACGTTATTGATACTCGCACCGCTGTAAAGCAACGTATCATCAAATACAAAACCTTTTAAATGGAGCACCCCGAATAGCTCTCGCCCATTAATTGGCACTCCATAAATTGCAATTTCTTGCTCATCAGGTAACGAATATGCCGCTTTCATTTCTGCATACCAATCAGCATTAGAAAGACTTTCCGCCTCACCAATCCGCCCACGCTGAGCGCGATGCCAATCAACCAAAATTTTAATGTCAAGTGCCGGATTCGCCTGCTTTGCTTGATAAAGTGCTGCTAAAATTTCCTGCCCTGCTTCATCTTTTTCGAAGTAGAGCGCGGTAAGATAAATCCGGCGCTTAGCCGATTGGATAAGCTGCAAAATTTTTTGTTTAAAATCGGCACTAGAAAAAAGAAAATCAACCTGATCTGCTTGCTGAGGCAGATAGTTCAATTTCTCTAAAAAACGTTCAGCTCGGCGCTGTTTATTCAGAATGAGCATAATTAATTCCCGATTTTCAATCTCTTAACTACGCATATTTTACACCGAAATGACAGATAAAGCGATTTGCTAAATGCTGGTCTGATGTTAGACATGATTAAGACTACGTATAATCTAAGTAAAACCGTGTTATCGCGACTAAATAATAGCCCTAGACAAACAAGAAGATAGTAAAAAAGCGTTGTGAATAAACCACAACGCTTTTACTTAGTTACGCAAATTGACGACTTTCGCCTTTGCCTTCCACATTTTCTACACAACGAGAACAAAGCGATTCTTCGTCAAGGCTGTCGGAATAGTGCCAACAACGTGGGCATTTGTGGTTTGCAGATTTGATCACTTTCACCGCAAAGCCTTTAAGTTCGCCTTCTTCTACGTCTTTTTGTGCCAGCGGTTTAATCTCTGCTTTTGAGGTTAATAGCACAAAACGCAATTCATCACCTAATTCAGCCAATTTCGCCAATAATGCCTCATCAGCATAAAGCGTTACTTCTGCTTCTAAACTTGAACCAATGGTTTTCTCTTTACGAGCTTGCTCTAAAATGCGGTTCACTTCGGCACGCACTTTGAGCAGTTGTTGCCAGTAGTTGTCGTCTAATTTGTCGTTTTCGTTTAAGCCGAATAAACCTTCATAAAATTCTTCGGTAAACACAAATTCTGCACGGTTTTCAACGGCTGGTAGGTGTCCCCAAATTTCATCAGCGGTAAAGGATAAAATCGGTGCAATCCAGCGTACCAATGCTTCAGAAATGTGCCACAATGCGGTTTGGCAACTACGGCGAGCAAGGCTGTCCGCTTTGGTGGTGTATTGACGGTCTTTAATGATATCTAGATAGAACGACCCCATTTCAATTGAGCAGAAACGCATTAAACGTTGTACCACCGTGTGGAATTGATAATTATCATACGCTTCAATAATTTCTTTTTGTGCATCTAAGGCACAGCTTACCGCCCAGCGGTCTAAGGCAATCATCTCATCTGGTTGTACTAAATCACGTTTTGGATCAAAACCGTTTAAGTTTGCTAATAAGAAACGCGCGGTGTTACGAATGCGGCGATAAGCATCACCCGCACTGTTTAAAATACCGTGAGAAACCGCAATTTCCCCTGTATAGTCAGTGCTTGCGACCCATAAACGCAGAATATCTGCCCCGTTTTTATTCCAAACTTCACTTGGTACGATCACATTACCGATAGATTTAGACATTTTTCTGCCTTTTTCATCGACGGTAAAACCGTGTGTTAGCACTTGTTTATATGGCGCTTTGTTATCTGTCGCCGTAGAAAGCATCAGTGAAGACATAAACCAGCCACGATGTTGGTCTGAGCCTTCCAAATACATATCCGTTTCATTGCCGTTAAATTCTGGACGAGCTTGCACAACAGATGCGTAAGTTGAGCCTGAATCAAACCATACATCTAAGGTATCGGGCACTTTGCGGTAAAGTTGTGCATCCGCTTCGCCTAGCACTTCAATCGGATCTAAATCCCACCACGCTTGGATACCTGCTTTTTCCACACGTTTTGCCACCTCTTCCAAAATTTCAAGGGTACGAGGATGTAGCTCTTCGGTTTCATTATGCACAAACATCGTCATTGGCACGCCCCAAGTACGCTGACGAGAAATACACCAGTCTGGGCGGTTCGCCACCATCGTATCAATACGCGCTTCACCCCAAGATGGAATCCAACGCACTTTTTTGATTTCACCTAAGGCTTGTTGGCGTAAACCTTGCGTTTCCATACCGATAAACCACTGTGGTGTCGCACGGAAAATAATCGGGGTTTTGTGTCGCCAGCAGTGCGGATAGCTGTGGCGAATTTTCTCTAATTTCAGCAGTGCGCCAACTTCTTTTAGTTTTTCCAATACTTTATCGTTACTTTCAAACACGCCAAGCCCAGCAAAGAATGGCACATCGGCTTTGAACTTACCGTCATTTGCCACAAGCCCTGCCATTTCAACACCATATTTGCGAGAAACAATATAGTCGTCTTGACCGTGATCAGGTGCCGTATGCACTAAACCTGTACCGCCGTCAGTCGTTACGTGATCGCCTAAAATAAATGGCACGCTATAATCGTAGAATGGGTGCTGGAATTGCAATAATTCTAACGCAGCCCCTTTTGCTTCACCTAATACTTCAACGCTTTCCACACCTACGGCTTTTTGCACGCTTTCCACTAATTCTTTGGCAAGAATTAAACGCTCATCACCAAATTGTACAAGCTGATAATCTAATTCCGCATTGAGAGAAATCGCTTTATTTGACGGCAATGTCCAAGGGGTGGTGGTCCAAATCACGGCTGAAATTGTGCCAGTACCTTTTGCAGAAAATTTGCTTTCTACGACCGCTTGATCAACGGCTTTGAATTTCACATAGATAGATGGCGAGGTTTTGTCTTCATATTCCACTTCCGCTTCTGCAAGCGATGAACCACAGTCCAAACACCAGTGAACCGGTTTAGAACCTTTGTAAAGATGACCGTTTTTAATTACTTTACCTAGCGTGCGGATAATTTCTGCTTCGGTATCAAAATTCATGGTCAGATACGGATTATCCCAATCTGCCACCACGCCTAGACGGATCATATCCGCTTTCTGCCCTTCTACTTGCTCTTTCGCATACTCACGGCATTTTTGACGGAATTCCGCAGCAGAAATTTTCTCATTCGGTTTGCCCACTAAGCCTTCTACTTTCAGCTCAATCGGCAAGCCATGACAGTCCCAACCTGGTACATAGGGCGTATCAAGACCCATTGCGGTTTTAGATTTGTTGATAATATCTTTCAGAATTTTATTAACAGAATGGCCTAAGTGAATACTGCCATTTGCATAGGGAGGGCCATCGTGCAAAATAAAGGTTTTTCTCCCCTTTCTTGCTTGACGAATTTTTTGGTAAAGATCTTTGTCATACCAATTTTTCAACATATCAGGTTCACGCTTAGCAAGATCGCCACGCATAGGAAAGCCTGTTTCAGGTAGGTTTAGGGTGTTTTTGTAATCAACTGTCATTGTTATATACCAACTTTAATCAAAATTAATTTTGTAAAATTTACTTAAAATCAAAGCGCTTTAAAATAGGCTCTGACTGTAGCCACATCTTGTTTAATTTGTTCGCTCAAAGCTTGAAAACTCTCAAATTTAATTTCATTGCGAATTTTTTTACAAAAATGCACATTAAGCGCATTACCATACAGATCCTTATTGAAATCAAAAATATGCACTTCTAACAACGGCTTAGTGCCGTTAATTGTTGGTCGGTTACCAACATTAGCAATGCCGTTAAATCTGCCTTGTGGAGTTTCTACCTGCACCGCATATACACCTTGAATCGGAGTAACTAAACGGTTAAGCATAATGTTTGCTGTGGGAAAGCCAATGGTTCTACCAAGCTTATTACCGTGTGCCACTCGCCCACGAATATGGTATTTACTCCCAAGTAACTTTTCTACAAGGGCTAAATCATCCTCTAATAATGCTGCGCGAATTCGAGAACTACTAATTCGTTCAATACCTAATTTATAACTATGGCTATTTTCAACCACAAAACCAAAATTACGCCCTGCATCCTGCAATATTTGGAAATTACCACTCCGCTTTGCACCAAAATGGAAATCATCCCCAACACTTACGTATTTCACATTGAGCTTTTCTACGAGAAGCTGCAAGATAAATTCTTGAGCAGAAAGAGCAGAAAAAGTCTGGTTAAAACGCACGCAAAGCACATAATCGACACCAGCATTTTGTAGAGCGAATAGCTTATCTCGCAAACGCATTAAACGAGCAGGAGCAGCAGGTTCATCCTTTTTTGCAAAAAACTCTCTAGGCTGAGGCTCAAAAAGCATCACGACACTAGGTAAACTTAATTCACGTGCTTTTTCTAATAACCGCGCAAGAATTTGCTGATGTCCGAGATGTACTCCATCAAAATTACCAATAGTCAGTGCACAGCCATTTTTAAGTTCAGAAAAGGATTTTAAATTATGAACACCACGAATTAATTGCATAAGGAATTTATGAGAAAAAATAACGGTTGATTGTACAAGGAAAAGGGAGGAATTGAAAGAAAAAGGGGGATTTAAACCCCAGCAATTTAATCATTGTATCAATAAAATGAATTGCTACGTCATAAATACATTATATAAGATAAGGGAAACAAGAAATTTATCGCCATAATCACACATAAATCATAAGCAAAAACCCCAAGCCTTGCGACTTGGGGTCCCTTAAATAATACCCTGATGTTGCCCTACTCTCACATGGGGAAACCCCACACTACCATCGGCGTTACTGCGTTTCACTTCTGAGTTCGGTATGGGGTCAGGTGGTACCACAGCACTATGGACATCAGGAAAATCTTCGATGATTTCTGTCCGTTATATTGTTTGTTCTTTCTTCGTTAAATTTGAAACAAGCTAAATTCTGATTCTTCGTTCTTGTGCTTTCTTTTCGCACACTCTGTTAATTCCTCAACCGTTCCGATGTTTTTGTTTTATCTAAAACGCTTGAGGTTGTATAGTTAAGCCTCTCGGGCAATTAGTACTGGTTAGCTCAATGTCTCGCAACACTTACACACCCAGCCTATCTACGTCGTAGTCTCCAACAACCCTTACTAGCTTATAGCTAGGGAGAACTCATCTCTTGGCAAGTTTCGTGCTTAGATGCTTTCAGCACTTATCTCTTCCGCACTTAGCTACCCGGCAATGCGTCTGGCGACACAACCGGAACACCAGTGGTGCGTCCACTCCGGTCCTCTCGTACTAGGAGCAGCCCCAACCAATTCTCCAACGCCCACGGCAGATAGGGACCGAACTGTCTCACGACGTTCTAAACCCAGCTCGCGTACCACTTTAAATGGCGAACAGCCATACCCTTGGGACCTACTTCAGCCCCAGGATGTGATGAGCCGACATCGAGGTGCCAAACACCGCCGTCGATATGAACTCTTGGGCGGTATCAGCCTGTTATCCCCGGAGTACCTTTTATCCGTTGAGCGATGGCCCTTCCATTCAGAACCACCGGATCACTATGACCTGCTTTCGCACCTGCTCGACTTGTCTGTCTCGCAGTTAAGCTTGCTTATACCATTGCACTAACCTCACGATGTCCGACCGTGATTAGCAAACCTTCGTGCTCCTCCGTTACGCTTTGGGAGGAGACCGCCCCAGTCAAACTACCCACCAGACACTGTCCGAGACCACGTTTCGTAATCTTCGTTAGAACATCAAACGTTAAAGGGTGGTATTTCAAGGACGACTCCAACAATACTGGCGTATCATCTTCATAGTCTCCCACCTATCCTACACATCAAAATTCAATGTTCAGTGTCAAGCTATAGTAAAGGTTCACGGGGTCTTTCCGTCTAGCCGCGGGTACACCGCATCTTCACGGCGATTTCAATTTCACTGAGTCTCGGGTGGAGACAGCCTGGCCATCATTATGCCATTCGTGCAGGTCGGAACTTACCCGACAAGGAATTTCGCTACCTTAGGACCGTTATAGTTACGGCCGCCGTTTACTGGGGCTTCGATCAGGAGCTTCTCTTTCGATAACACCATCAATTAACCTTCCAGCACCGGGCAGGCATCACACCCTATACGTCCACTTTCGTGTTTGCAGAGTGCTGTGTTTTTAATAAACAGTTGCAGCCAGCTGGTATCTTCGACCGGTTCAACCTTCATCCGCTAGGGACTACAATCTACGCCGGCGCACCTTCTCCCGAAGTTACGGTGCTATTTTGCCTAGTTCCTTCACCCGAGTTCTCTCAAGCGCCTGAGTATTCTCTACCTGACCACCTGTGTCGGTTTATAGTACGGTTTATAATAACCTGAAGCTTAGTGGCTTTTCCTGGAAGCGTGGTATCAGTTACTTCATCTCCTTAGAAACTCGTCATCACTTCTCGGTGTTAAGAAGACCCGGATTTGCCTAAGTCTTCCACCTACCAGCTTAAACAGACATCCAACAGTCTGCTAACCTAACCTTCTCCGTCCCCACATCGCAGTTATTACAAGTACGGGAATATTAACCCGTTTCCCATCGACTACGCTTTTCAGCCTCGCCTTAGGGGCCGACTCACCCTGCCCCGATTAACGTTGGACAGGAACCCTTAGTCTTCCGGCGAACGAGTTTTTCACTCGTTTTATCGTTACTTATGTCAGCATTCGCACTCGTGATACGTCCAGCAAACCTCTCGATTCACCTTCTTCCGCTTACACGACGCTCCCCTACCCAACAGACTTTCGTCTGATGCCGCAGCTTCGGTGCTATATTTTAGCCCCGTTACATCTTCCGCGCAGGCCGACTCGACTAGTGAGCTATTACGCTTTCTTTAAATGGTGGCTGCTTCTAAGCCAACATCCTAGCTGTCTAAGCCTTCCCACTTCGTTTCCCACTTAATATAGACTTTGGGACCTTAGCTGGCGGTCTGGGTTGTTTCCCTCTCCACGATGGACGTTAGCACCCACCGTGTGTCTCCTGAGTATCACTCTTCGGTATTCGCAGTTTGCATCGGGTTGGTAATCCGGGATGGACCCCTAGCCGAAACAGTGCTCTACCCCCGAAGGTGTCCGCTCAAGGCTCTACCTAAATAGATTTCGGGGAGAACCAGCTATCTCCCGGTTTGATTGGCCTTTCACCCCCAGCCACAAGTCATCCGCTAATTTTTCAACATTAGTCGGTTCGGTCCTCCAGTTAGTGTTACCCAACCTTCAACCTGCCCATGGCTAGATCACCGGGTTTCGGGTCTATACCTTGCAACTATTCGCCCAGTTAAGACTCGGTTTCCCTACGGCTCCCTTATTCAGTTAACCTTGCTACAAAATATAAGTCGCTGACCCATTATACAAAAGGTACGCAGTCACCCCGAAGGGCTCCCACTGCTTGTACGCACAAGGTTTCAGGTTCTATTTCACTCCCCTCGCCGGGGTTCTTTTCGCCTTTCCTTCACAGTACTGGTTCACTATCGGTCAATCAGGAGTATTTAGCCTTGGAGGATGGTCCCCCCATCTTCAAACAGGATATCACGTGTCCCGCCCTACTTGTCGTTAGCCTAGTACCACCAGAATGTTTTTAGATACGGGGCTATCACCCTGTGCCGCTGAGCTTCCCAACTCATTCTCCTAACATTCAAGCTATCACTAACTGGCTCTTTCGCGTTCGCTCGCCGCTACTAACGAAATCTCGGTTGATTTCTTTTCCTCGGGGTACTTAGATGTTTCAGTTCTCCCGGTTTGCCTCATTATCCTATGTATTCAGATAATGATAGTAGGTTCTTCACCTACTGGGTTTCCCCATTCGGATATCTTGGATTAAACGCTTCTTATCAACTCATCCAAGCTTTTCGCAGATTAGCACGTCCTTCTTCGCCTCTGATTGCCAAGGCATCCACCTTGTGCGCTTAGTCACTTAACTATACAACCTCAAACATTTTAAGAATCTTAAACGGTTTAAGATTAAATAACATTAACAACTACACTTGATTGCTTTTGTTCAATCAAGATTTTGAACTACTCAGACTTTCACTTGAGGGCGTATGCAATACGCCCCTACAGAAAATCTCTCAGTTTTCAGCTTGTTTCCAATTTTTTAAAGAACAGTAAGACAATAAAAATCATCTTTAAATGGCGTCCCCACGGGGATTCGAACCCCGGTTACCGCCGTGAAAGGGCGATGTCCTAGGCCTCTAGACGATGGGGACAACATTTAAAGATGCTTTCCACTTTGCCATATCAAAGGTCGTATATTCTAGCGTTTTTGCAAGATTTTTCAAGCCCTATACCGCTTGTCTCACTCACCCGCTCAACCTTTACTCATTCATATCAAACAATCTGTGTGAACACTTGCAGTCGTTTTAGTTATCTTGGTAAGGAGGTGATCCAACCGCAGGTTCCCCTACGGTTACCTTGTTACGACTTCACCCCAGTCATGAATCATACCGTGGTAAACGCCCCCCTTGCGGTTAAGCTATCTACTTCTGGTACAACCCACTCCCATGGTGTGACGGGCGGTGTGTACAAGGCCCGGGAACGTATTCACCGCAACATTCTGATTTGCGATTACTAGCGATTCCGACTTCATGGAGTCGAGTTGCAGACTCCAATCCGGACTTAGATGCACTTTCTGAGATTGGCTCACCATCGCTGGCTCGCTACCCTCTGTATGCACCATTGTAGCACGTGTGTAGCCCTACTCGTAAGGGCCATGATGACTTGACGTCATCCCCACCTTCCTCCAGTTTATCACTGGCAGTCTCCTTTGAGTTCCCGACCAAATCGCTGGCAACAAAGGATAAGGGTTGCGCTCGTTGCGGGACTTAACCCAACATTTCACAACACGAGCTGACGACAGCCATGCAGCACCTGTCTCATGGTTCCCGAAGGCACTCTCATATCTCTACAAGATTCCATGGATGTCAAGAGTAGGTAAGGTTCTTCGCGTTGCATCGAATTAAACCACATGCTCCACCGCTTGTGCGGGCCCCCGTCAATTCATTTGAGTTTTAACCTTGCGGCCGTACTCCCCAGGCGGTTGATTTATCACGTTAGCTACGGGCACCAAGCTTAAAGCCCAATCCCCAAATCAACATCGTTTACAGCGTGGACTACCAGGGTATCTAATCCTGTTTGCTCCCCACGCTTTCGCACATGAGCGTCAGTATATTCCCAAGGGGCTGCCTTCGCCTTCGGTATTCCTCCACATCTCTACGCATTTCACCGCTACACGTGGAATTCTACCCCTCCCTAAAATACTCTAGATAGCCAGTCTGAAATGCAATTCCCAGGTTAAGCCCGGGGCTTTCACATCTCACTTAACTATCCGCCTGCGTGCCCTTTACGCCCAGTTATTCCGATTAACGCTCGCACCCTCCGTATTACCGCGGCTGCTGGCACGGAGTTAGCCGGTGCTTCTTCTGTGACTAACGTCAATTGCTTTGTCTATTAAACAAAACACCTTCCTCATCACCGAAAGAACTTTACAACCCGAAGGCCTTCTTCATTCACGCGGCATGGCTGCATCAGGGTTCCCCCCATTGTGCAATATTCCCCACTGCTGCCTCCCGTAGGAGTCTGGACCGTGTCTCAGTTCCAGTGTGGCTGGCCATCCTCTCAGACCAGCTAGAGATCGCAGGCTTGGTAGGCCTTTACCCCACCAACTACCTAATCCCACTTGGGCTCATCTTATGGCAGGTGGCCCGAAAGTCCCACCCTTTAATCTCTCGATATTACGCGGTATTAGCTACCGTTTCCAGTAGTTATCCCCCTCCATAAGCCAGATTCCCAAGCATTACTCACCCGTCCGCCACTCGTCAGCAAAGAAGCAAGCTTCTTCCTGCTACCGTTCGACTTGCATGTGTTAAGCCTGCCGCCAGCGTTCAATCTGAGCCATGATCAAACTCTTCAATTCAAAAAGTTTAATCGCTCAATAACTGCTAGCTATAAATCGCTTTATTTCTATTAAATAGAAGTAATGAATTTCTAGTTTAAGCACCTATTAAGACTTCAAAATTAAAAAATATTTTTAACTAATCAATCAACAAGTGCCCACACAGATTGTCTGATATATTGTTAAAGAACAAAAAAGAACGACGCACTGGAAAATTTATCTTTGCAACAGTGCGTCGTTGCGATGGCGTGCATTATAGAGATTTCAAAATCCTTTGCAAGCGCTTTTTTGCAGAAAATTTCAATCCTATTATCATTCGCTTAAATACCCAGCAAATCGCACAAATTATGATAGCTTTTTCACAGACAAGCGGTAAACTCTTCTGTATTTTTTGCAAATGGAGAAAAAAATGAGAATACAACACATTATCGGCCTAGGCGTAGCCGGCAATTTCGCAGGACATTTAGAACAAGCGGGCGAGGCATCTGACTTTGCTAATGTAAAAACAAGTGAAGCCTCACAACCAAAAGCAATCTTTCCTTTCTATGTTCCAGCTCAACAATTAGATGATTTTCAATTTTTAAGCATTTATCCTCTCTCTGCTAATACCATTAACTTTCCTAGCGATGCAGATAATCTGCAGATTGAACCTGAAGTCGCATTGCTTTGCGATATTGCTTACAAAGAAGGAAAAGTCATCTCGCTAAAACCAACCCATTTTGCAGCGTATAACGACTGTTCAATCCGACGTCCGAATGCAAGCAAAATCTGTGAAAAGAAAAATTGGGGAAAGAACTCCAAAGGCCTATCATCTACTTGGATTGCGTTAGATAAATTTGCACAAGGTGGGAATATAGATAACTACCGTATTGCTTGTTTTCATAAACGTGATGGGAAATTATCAGAATATGGCGTTGATAGCCCAACTATTGGTTATAGCTATTTCCACCAAAAATTATTGGATTGGATCATCGACCGAATGAATAATCAACCGGATGAAAATCCTATGAATAATATTGCTGATTTACTAGAAAAAGCCAATTATCCAGACAAAGCAGTGATCAGTATTGGTGCAACTCGTTATACAGAATTTGGCGAGCATAATTTCTTGCAAATTGGCGACACAAGTATCGTTGTCGTCTATAACGCTCAGCAATATAGCCACCAGCAAATTGTTAAGATGGCAGAAAAAGAGCAATTTAATCAAGATATTTCAGCACTCATTCAGCAAGTGAGATAATTCTTGCTCCTAAGGCGTTATTTCTGCAAAATAGCGCCTTTTTTATGCATTCCCTTAGGAAAGCACTGACTTGTCATCAGAAGAGAATAACTTATGTTAAACAAACCCGAACTTTTATCGCCCGCAGGTAGCTTAAAAAATATGCGTTATGCCTTTGCATATGGGGCAGATGCCGTATATGCAGGGCAACCTCGTTATTCATTGCGTGTTCGCAACAATGAATTTAATCACGCTAATATCAAAATCGGCATTGACGAGGCACACGCACTCGGCAAGAAATTTTATGTAGTCGTGAATATCGCACCACACAATTCTAAGCTCAAAACCTTTATCAAAGACTTGCAAGTCGTAGTGGATATGAAACCCGATGCGCTGATTATGTCTGATCCAGGGTTAATTATGCTCGTGCGTGAGCATTTCCCAGAAATGGATATTCACCTTTCGGTGCAAGCCAATGCGGTAAACTGGGCAACCGTAAAATTTTGGAAACAGATGGGGCTGACTCGTGTGATTTTATCTCGTGAGTTGTCTATTGATGAAATTGCGGAAATTCGTACGCAAGTGCCAGATATGGAGCTAGAAATTTTCGTACACGGTGCATTGTGTATGGCATATTCGGGGCGTTGCTTGCTTTCAGGCTATATCAATAAACGAGATCCAAATCAAGGTACTTGTACCAATGCGTGCCGTTGGGAATATAAAATGGAAGAAGGTACAACAGATGAAGTGGGCAACATTGTGCCAATGGACACGGTGCAAAAATATCAACCAGAAATTGCGATCAAAAATGTTGAACCGACCTTAGGCGAAGGGCAAACGACCGATAAAGTTTTCCTCTATACTGAGCCAAATCGCCCCGATGAGCAAATGACCGCTTTTGAAGATGAACACGGCACCTATTTTATGAACTCCAAAGATTTACGAGCGGTACAACATGTAGAGCAGCTGACTAAAATTGGTGTACATTCACTTAAAATTGAAGGTCGTACCAAATCGTTTTACTACTGTGCAAGAACCGCACAGGTTTACCGTAAAGCGATTGATGATGCCGCAGCTGGCAAGCCTTTTGATGAAAGTTTGATGGATACCCTTGAAAGCCTTGCACATCGTGGTTATACCGAAGGTTTCTTACGCCGCCATACTCACGATGAATATCAAAATTACGACTACGGCTATTCCATTTCCGAGCGCCAACAGTTTGTCGGGGAATTTACAGGTAAACGCAATGCGCAAGGAATGGCAGAAGTGGCAGTGAAAAATAAATTCTTGCTCGGCGATTCCGTTGAAATGATGACCCCAAAAGGCAATATCGTCTTTAAAATCGAGCGTATGCAAAATCGCAAAAATGAAAATGTAGAAGCAGCACTTGGTGATGGGCATTTTGTTTTCTTAGATGTGCCTGCTGACGTGGAGCTGGATTTTGCGTTATTAATGCGGAATTTGGAAGGCGTGAATACTCGTAACCCACATAAAGCTTAACAAGCGGTCAATTTTCTCATTTTTTTACAAAAGAAAGGCATTGGAAACCCAATGCCTTTTGTTTTGCATTTTTTTATGCATTTTAGACCGCTTGGTTAGTCGATTTAAACTGGGTTAAATCCACTTCTATATCTGCAAAACGCGCTATACCTTGTTGATGAGAGATAAAAATCACCGTACTTTCAGGCAATTCATCTTTCAATAATTGCATTAACTCCCCAGCTGAATGCATATCTAAGCTAGATGTAACTTCATCTAAATAGAGTAAACTTGGCTTGCTGAGCAAAATGCGTGCGAAAGCAATACGCTGCTGTTCTCCCCCCGAGAAAACCGCGGCCCAATTCTGTTCTTGGTCAAGATAGCCTACCCAACGAGTCATTCCTACTTTTTCAAGTACATTATTGAGTTGCTGTTCGGTATAAATACCACTATCAGGATAGCTTAATACATCAGCCAATGTGCCTCGATTTAAATAGCTACGCTGTGGAATGAGTAATGATTTCTGATTCGGTAAACGGTACTGTCCATCATAATAATCCCAAATACCGCTAAGCACGCGAAGTAGCGTTGATTTGCCCAATCCACTTTGCCCTTTAAGATAGATCCATTTATTTTGCTCAATAGAGAGTGAAATATCATGCAATAAACGGTTATTTTCGGGCGTAAAAATCGCCAGTTTTTCGGTATCAATGGCCTTATCTGTTTCAGCAATCTCCATTTTCACGGCATTCTCTAGTGCATCTATTTCTTGCTTTAATTGGTTTAAACGCACTACTGCTGATGTCCACTTTGGAATAGATGAATAAGCATAAATAAACCAACTAAAGGAATTGAGTACCACTTGGAAAGCGGTACGAATCTGCATTAAGCCCCCAATGGTAACAATTTTTGCTATCAGAAGTGGGATTGAGAGCAAGGTAGGTAATAAAATGGAGAAACGGCTATAGCCAACAGTAAAAAAACCGAGATTACGTTCTTTATCCATCAGCATACGCCAATTTCGTACAATTTCAGCAAATTCACGTCCAAGTGTCGCCTTTTCTGTTTTCTCACCCTTATACAATGCAATTTGCTCGGCATTATCCTGTTTACGAATCAAACTACTCCGAAAGTTTGCTTCATAAACTTGTTGTTGATAGTTTAAACCGTGTAATTTTCGCCCGATTAAGTGGGTAAGCACCGTACCAACAACAGCATAAATTAAAGCAACCCAAACGAGATACCCCTCAATCACAAAGGTTTCTCCAAAAAGAGTAAATTCAGGTTTTCCGGATAATCGCCACAATACCATCAAGAATGAGAAAAGCTGAATAACGTTAAACAGTAACGAAACCGTGAGTTCAATGCTGTATTCAATAAAAATTCGAATATCCTCAGCGATACGTTGATCGGGGTTATCCATTTTTTTGCGATGAGCCAGCTTATAGAAAATCTGTTTAGAAAGCCATTTATCAATAAACTGCTCGGTCATCGCCTCTCGCCAACGAATAATCAATAATTTGCGTAACCAAGTACGATAAACATTAATGATCACGAAAATGCCGATGTAAATACCGTATTCCATCATCAATGGCACAATTTGATCGGTTTTAAGCTCTGCCAGCACATCATAAAAAACTTTTTGCCAGTCATTAATTCTCACATTGAGATAAGTAATTCCTGAGCCAATTAAAATGACGGTAATAAAAATGAGCCACGCCAGCCAATTCTGTTTTGTTCCCCAAAATGGCTTACATAGCTCCCAAAGCGCTTTAAAAAAATTTCGCATTGCTTTCCTTATTTTTGTTTTTGTGTGGTAATAAACACTTTCAGATTATTTTCATTATAAAGTTTATCAGCCATTTGCTGAATGCTTTTCAGCGTGATTGCTTCTGCTAGCTGTTCCACTTCGCCCAAATAACGAGGTGAATGATACTGTTTATCGCTTAAAATCAAACGATTCAACCAAGCGTGTGGTGATTTTAACCGCTCTTTTTCACTCTGTAAGAATTGGGCCTTTGCCGTCTGTACTTCTTCTTCCTTAATTTGCTTGGCAACCTTTTTCAGAACGTCTTCGGCTAATTCCACCATTTTTTCACTCTTTTCGGGTGAAGCACTAAAGCTTAACTGGCTTTCAATCCGCTGTGAGTTCGGATTTAAGCTACTCTCGAAACGTAAGCTATAAATGCCTAAATGTTCATCTCGTAAAACCAGTTTAAGTTTATTAGCAACGATAGAACGCAATAAAGAGACCAATACCGCATCTTTTCCCTGCCATTGATGTTCGCTAAAAAACCACATCTGCACATTATCTTTTGGCTCAAGATTCATCGAAAAACGCATCATCTCACGCCCTGCGATAGGTAACAAATCTTCCATTTCCAATGCCTGCAGGCGTGGAATTCCAGCAAGATATTGAGAAATTAAGGTCTCCATTTGAGCTTCAGTTAAATCATTCACAAAATAATAGGTAGTCGGTGCATTTTTTATCTTTTGCCAAAGATGGTTAAGCTCATTTTCGGATAAATTTGCCAGCCCTGTTTTATCTGGCAAAATGTCAGTTTGCTCACGCCCAAAACGCAACGTATTGAGTGCTTTTAGCCGCTGATTCTCCATACTCTCTGCTTGTGCGAGATCGATGCTTGCAGCGATCGCTTCTTTTGTTTCATCAACACCTGCTTTAATTTGTGTTTCTTGCTGATAAGCGTAATAAAGACGTAATAGATCCGCCAAATGGGCATTATCAACCGTACCACTATAAACTAATTCATCGGCTGTTTGGCTAAGATTTAAATTCACCTTTTTCAAGGCTTTCCAACGATTTAACTGCTCAATTTCCCAATCAAGCGGAGCATTTTGAGCAATTAACTGTACCGCAATTTGGCTTTGCCACTGCCCAAGATTTTTCGCTTTAAAGCCGGCTTGACTACGAGCTTCAAAGTAGCTTTTTTCTTTGGCGGTTGGCGATTTTAGCCATACCACGCGATCACCATTTGAGAGGGTAAAATAGTACACATTTTCTGCTGAAAAATGCTGTTGGGTGAGAATTTTACCTTGGTGCTGAACCTTTTCTAATGCCATTGGCTCAACCATTTTTTCTGCCGTTGGTGCAGAAATGGGCTGTAAAGCGGTCTGTTTTTGCCAATTTTTTACCAAATCCGCCGTGATTGGCTCAATATGCGTAAGACGTGGTGCTTGATATTGCACAATGCGATCCTGTTGAGCAAACCAGCTTTGAATATGTTGATTTAATGCTTCAACAGTAATTTGATGCAACATTGGCTCAGTTCGTGCCGCAATTTCAGGCTGACTTAAATAGGGTTGCTCCATTAGCACACTATTGACCATTGCCTGAACCCAACCGCTAAAATCACGATCACTCTTATGCATTTTCGCTCGCTCAATTTGTGCTTGAATTTTCTCTTTTTGCCGATCTAATTCTGCTTGCGTGATCGGAAAACGGCTTAAACGTTCAATTTCCATAAAAATTTGTTGCAAGCCTTGCTGATGCGATTGTTCATCCACGCCAGCAAATATGGCTAATGCAACAGTATTTTGCCCAATATCCGATTTACGCAATACAATACTTCGAATGCCGCTAGGCAAGGTTTCCTGCTCATTACGCAAACGTTGAGCCACCGTTGCCACAGCCAAGCGGTCGAGTAACCGAGCATAACGTCCTTCATCCGTTTGTTGGCGTAGCCGACTTTCGTCAAAGCGTAAAATATAGGCAATTTGGCTCACACCGCTCTGTTCATCTTGAATTTGCACTGTGCGTAATGCGTTGCTTAACTTGGGTTCTAAATAATCCCGAGTGGCTACTTCACTGGTTGGTATTGCCTCGAAATACTGCTTAATCAACTTTTCAGCCACTTCCACACGGGTATCCCCCACGATCAATAGCTGCATATTATTCGGAGCATACCAGGCTCGATAAAATTGTTGCAGCTGTTCTGCTGGCATCGTTTGAATACTTTCTTGCGTGCCAATAACAGGGTGGCGAGTATAACGAGAATCCATTCGCACGACATTGGTTCTAGCACGATTCATTCGCTGCCCAACACCTTGCCCAGCACGCCACTCTTCTAAAATGACTTTACGTTCATCATCAAGATCCTGCTGGCTCATCGTCGCAAAAAAGAGCATTTGAGATAGCACATCTAAGCTCTGATCTAAATCTGATGCTTTAGGCGGCGTGAGCATATAGGTTGTACTGTCATTACTCGTTACCGCATTATAGTTACGCCCCCGAACCCATTTTTGCTCGTGTAAATAGGGCATTAAGCCATTTGGGTATTTGTGTGTGCCACGAAAAACCAGATGCTCCACCATATGGGCAACACCAGCTTGCTCGTCCGTTTCATCAACCGATCCTGCATAGACTTTCATTCGAATTTCAATTCGCCCTTTGTCTTCGTGCAACGGCAAAATGGTGTAACGTAAACCGTTTTCTAGCTTTCCTTGCACTGGCTGGCTAACTTCTGCTTGTGCTAGGTTTATGAAAAAAAGGCAAAAAATTGCCCAAAATTTTTGCATTATTTTTTCCTATCAATATCAAATGACTGTTTTTCTATCCTTTAAATGCAAGCGGTCGAATTTTGCAGATTTTTTGCAAAACTCGACCGCTTGTATAGTTAGTGAATATTACCAGTTGTAGCTTGCACCCAAATAGTAATTACGTCCCATTTTATAGACGGTATTTCCCCCTGCCGATTTTGCCACCGCACGGCGGTTTAAGACATTATTAATATCCACATCTAATTGGATATATTGTCCTTTGATAGTCGGTTGTTGATAAGAGAATTTCCAATCCCATAATAGGTGGCTACCTTCATAGGCATCTTTGTAGACTTGTACCTGCCCAACATAATCCCCACAAGCTTCTCGGTAAGCAGCGATAGTTGATGAGCCATTACATTGAATACCACTGCCATTCTCTGTATAGATATATTTACGCCCAGCAACAAAGCGAATACTTTGTCCCCAAGTTAAACGAATCTTCGGAAATTCTGTGGTTATCGTCGCATTTACTGTCCATGGGTTAGCAAAATCATTTGGTTTTGCCCCGCCCAATGCCGGCACTAACCGATCATTGTAGATCATATATTCATAAGTCGAATCATCCGTCTCGGTATAGTTGTAATTTCTTTTACTACGTTGATAACTAAAACCAATCGTATATTTTAACTTCGCAATGCCAAAATCATGTTCACTATTTTTAGGCTTCACTTCTACAGAATAGCTATCACTCTTCGACCAACCGCTATTATTGTAAACTCGAATACTTTGCCCCGCATCATTCACATCGTAGCTAGAGCGGAAGCTCTTACGGCTGTTACGATGTACCCATTTCAGCGTCCACAAGCTACCAAAGATATCCTGAGCAATCCCGCCAACAATTTCATCGGAATAGGGATTTTTTAGTTTGGATACATCATAACGACTGATATAGCTATACTTGGCATTACCCCATTCACTCAATGTACCATTTTCATTCAATGTTCGGCTAACACGCAGAGTATCACTTGCTCCTTGACGCAATTTATTCGTGAGCATTGAATTTGCATAATAGCGATTTAACCCTGTAAATAGACGAGTTTTTTCATCACCAAATACATCATAAGAAGCCGATAATCGATGAGCGAAATTTAATTTTCCTAAGAATTGGTTGTAATCTGCACGCAGCCCTGCAATTAACTCCAAATTTTTCCAATTCATTCGATCTTCAATAAAAAACGCATAGGCATCATCTCGCACTTTTTTATGGCGAGCTTCAAAGATCTGATCATTATAAGCATATTGGCTATAGTCAATACACTGCTCCGCACCATTACAAATGACATTATTGGCATATTTATAATAGTAACTATGGGTATCATTATCACGCTTATTTTCTGCCTGAGTAATTTTGACTTCCCAGCCTATTTTCAGATGATGCGAGATTGCTCCCGTATCAAATTCGTTCAACTCAACTTTCTGTTTTAAAAGATAGTCTGTGGTGGTTGAGGTGTTTTTACCATAGCCACCAAACATTGCAAAACCTGATTGACTCATCCAATCCAAATAATCTGCCGCCATATAACGGTAAAAGTGATCTTCTTCGTGCTCAATCCGATTACCCGAATGTTTATAACCTGCTTTGGTTTTCATTTTGAATTTTTCAAAGGTTTTTTCCCATTCCAAATCAAATTGGAAACCACCACCAACATTGGTATAAGCACCATTAACGACATTTTGTTTATAGTATTTCGATTTATTTGGTGCATAAGTAATAGCTGCTCGCCACAAATCGCCATTGTCTGGTAAATAGATCCCATTGAGCATAAAGTTCTCATTACTTCTGCGTTGAATATTCGCAAAAGTGCCTGTCCCAGATAACTGACGATTCATATCGTAAGTTTGCAAGGTCGGATGATAATACTGAATATCAGATGCTGTGCGACTATAACTAAAACGAATGGCAGCCTTATCACTTAATGGCTGATTAAGCATTAAATCGAAACTTTGCTTGGTAAATTTAGGCTGCATATTTAATGCTGTCGCCGCTTCAAAACGCTTATTATCATCAACATGCATTTTAGCTAATCGCTCACTTGTTACACGATACCCGACCATGCCTGCATGTTTTTCAAGATCGGGATCTTTCAAGGTTACATCGATCACCCCCCCCATAAAACGCCCATGTTCTGCCGAAATGTTACTGTCAAAAACCTCAATACTTTTAACTAATTTACTGTTAATCCAGAATGATTGTGTGCCACCAGCTGGTAAATCATAGGCATTTCGTCCAGCAGGTGCTGTATCAGCATAACGGGAGCTGGCTGCGGCTGGATTAATATTGTCATTATTTGACATGCCATTTACGATGAAATTATTGTTGTAATACTGTTCACCGTGGAATGACACTTCATTCGGTTTAATTTCCCCCCCACTGGTTGAATTATCCCCAGCACTAGAAAAACGTACATTGACATTATTTTTCAACAAATCTGTAATGTTGCCGTTTGTTGAAGGCATTGCGGCAATATCTTTTTCGGTTAATCGCTGTGTACCAATTTGCTGGCTAAATGAGCTCTCTTTAACCAGCACTTCATCAAGAACCAAAACATCATCAGTGAAATCTTCTGTCTCGCTCTGTATTTCTTCTGCCCACGCCATCATTGATGGTAGCATTAATGTGGAAACAAAAAGTGCAATTTTTGTTTTCTGCATAACCTTACTTCCCTAATCCTATAAAAGTGGGAGAGCTCTCCCACATGCCCATCTATTCCATTACTCTGCACTATCTTTGGTTGCACTAAATGCACCTTGCACATAATTTGTTTCAAGCGAGTTTGTTTGGAATGTTCCCACTACTTCTTGACCTTCATTCCCTGCAAATGCACCTTTATAAGTTCCTTCTAACGGAGTCCCTGTCTTGAGCATTTTTTCATTAATGGCGGCCTCACCTTCAAACACGATACCACTGTTGCTGACTAAGACATCTGCCGCCTTTAGTTCAACCGTACGGTAATGATTCTCTTCTTTCGCACTGGTTTTATTCCAAATTTCGCCACTAATTTGCCCATTTTGATCCACATTTAAAGTAACGACATTCAATTTTCCTGCCGTAGCAGCAATGTTCTCACCCACAAGAGAAGAGCCATTTAAACCTGCACTTTGAGAATAAGTTGCTAAACCACGATAAGTTGCTCCCAATACCTGAGCTTTATCAGTTGTTGGTGTTTTAACCAGAGCGATAAAAGAATTTTTCGGCATATTCACACCACTATCTGCATCATAGGCTTCACGCACAACAGCATAAGCAGAATATTCATTCTCTTTTGTAAATAAAATCGTACCCTCTGCAGTATTTGATAATCTTAAACACCCCGCAACAGCTGCACCAGTCACAGGGCTTGCTGCAGAACCGCAACTCGCTGTGCCGTTTGCAATCACTTCTGCTAATTCTGCTTTTTTTACTTCGTCGTTCAGATATGCGTAAGTATAAGAGGTGCTATCTGCTGCAAAACCACCAGCTGTCAAATCTGAAGCAATTTTATCGCCAGCAACTTTCTCTTTTGCAACATAGTTGGCTAATTGACTTTCTGTTGCAGCAAGCTCACTATTGGCTTTTTCTAGTGCGGAATTCGCACTCACAAGCTCGGTTTCTGCTTGAGCAGCTTTCTGCTCTGCCGCTGCAAGTGCTGCTTTAAGCGCCTCAACTTCTGTAGAATCGGAACTGCTCGCAAGCCGTGCTTTTAAATTCTCAATCTCTTGCTGTGCGGCTGTCAGCTGGGTTTGTGCCACCGCTGCTGTAGATTTTGCCGTTTCTGCCTCAATTTGTACCGCTTGTAATGTGTTTTCTACGGTTGTTTGAGCCTCTTTGGCTTCAGCTGCTGCGGTTTCAGCCGTAGCTAACGCACGTTGAGCATCTGCCAATTGCTGTTTTACGATAGATAGCTCTGCCGCTGATGTATTCGGTGTCGTGTTCACAATAGTCTCTTTATGTCGAGAGCCACAAGCCGCAACACCTAAAGAAAGTAGCAGAGCAATAGCAGTATTCGTGACAGTTTTTTTCATTTTTTATTTTCCTTATATGTTAAATAAATCGTTATTTTGTCCCTGCAAATGCACCTTGAAGCACGCCTGAAGTAGTCTGATTCTTAGTATGAATAGTGCCGATCACACCTTCTGCATTTTCACCAACAAACCAACCCTGATAAACACCTTCTACATCAGCCAAATCAGCATATGCTGTTTTATTAAAGGTTGTTGTACCATTAAACCCAACTAATCCGTTAGTCACATTAATATCGCCACTGTTGAGCGTAACACGGACAGATTCTTTACCTGTATTTGCTATCGTATAAATTTTGCCACTTACTGTGTCATTGCTTGCTGTCATTTCAAACTCCATCGTATTGATAGCAGCACTATTGTTATAAGAAAGTGAAGCTTTCCCCGTATAAGTCGCATTAACCACGGCTGACTTTTCCGTGGTTGGGACAGATAATAACGTGATATAGCTATTGGTTGGATTTTCACGGCTAGTATAAGCTTCACGAATAACCGCATAGCCAGCCAGTGTTTGAGCTGCGTTATCTTTTAGCGTATAAACAGCGAGAATATCACCTTCTTGAGCATTCGCTACGGCACATTTTGAACCAGAAGCAGCTGAATTTGAGCAACTGCCAGTAGCAACATTCTCCATTTTGTTGATTGAGGCAAAAAGTTCATCCTGTGCACTTAAAGAAGTTAAGTATTTCTCTGCCTGACTACCCATTACGCCAACCCCACCAATCGCAATTAATTCCGATTCATCGTCTTCATTGTCGATATTATCTACAACATTTTCCGTAGTTGTATGGCTGGGCTCATCTGTAGTCGTATCTTTCGAGCTGCCCTCTGTTGATGAACTCTCCGTTGTACTTTCCGCACGCTCTTCTACTAATGTATTATCTTCACTCGTTTCGGTATCCGAATTCTCATTAGTGTTTGTATTTGTTGCACTACTCGTTGCTCGAATAACAGGATCACCTTGACTACCACTGCCAGCATTCACAGAACATGCCGATACACCTAATGCGATTAAGAGTGCCATTGCACCATTGACAAACTGTCTTTTCATAAAACCTCTCAAGATAAAATTTTGGTAAAAATATTGGAAAAATCGACCGCTTAAAAACTTTTTTCGATTAATAGATTTAAACTACGGTCGGTATAATTGTATAAACTTGGAAATGTGCTACGTTGTTTTTTCCAGCGAAATTGCAATTTCGGCACAATCTCAAAAACAGGCAATGCCCAATCTTTTTTCCATACCGTAGCATTGACTTGATAAATACGGTCGATACGGGGACGAGAAAAACGGAAACCTCGTCCTAAAATCAGATTATCTTTATAATGACGTTCGCTAAAACTGTAGTTAAGTCGGCTGACAATCTGTTTTCCCCATTCTTCTGTCCAACCTAGACGAACTGTTTTTAAATCGTAGCTATAATTGCGTAACGCAGTATTTTCTCGATAGAAATCACTTCCTACTGAAAAATGACGTAGTTGCGTAGGAAACCAATGTAAAGCAAGAGAGACAAATTTACCGTTCCCGTTTAAATCACGATGATCATAGTAACGAGATTTTCCATATTCTGTAGATAGTGCTAATTGCAATTTAGGCGTCAGCCACTGATTAAAGCTGATTCTTGCTCCAGTGATATTTTTATAACGATGATTGGCATACCAGTGACGTTCATAGAAAGGCAAAAAACTCAAACGCTTTGTTGCCCATTTATGGATATACCCAAAATAAGTACGAGATGTCATTTCATCGTAGTCGTGATTATCCCAATAACTCACTCCACTCAAGTAACTTTGAAAGTGGAGATAATGCGCTTTATAGAAATTAAAATCTTTCTCTGCTGCAACATAGTAATTTATACCGTGTGCCGTTTGCGGCAGCATTGAGCTATTTTTCACAAACCCTGTATTCTCAATTTGGCTTGCACTTGACGCATTGTTTACATTACGTTCACGCACATAATTTGCTGCCGCTGAGAATTTCCAACGATCTCGATACTTAACTGCCTGCTGATAATGTCGAATTAAAGCGGCTAAATCTGGTGGTAAATCAGGACTTGACAAAATTTTCTGAAATTCAGTTTGTGCCTCTTTATGTCGAAGAGTAGACATTAAACCTTGGGCGTATTGAATTCGAATAGGCGTAAAATCAGGATATTTGGCAAGAATTTGCTGATAACGAGACATTGCCTGTTGATGATCGCCATTTCTTTCTGCAATTCTTGTTTCTGCTCGTGCGATCAATAACTGATCGGGATGTGCAAAGGAGCGGTACACATCTAATACCAATTGAATTGTTTGAGCGCTCCCTTTAGGTAATAGGTAATTTAAAACCTTTTCTGTCAATGCTTGATCTTGCTTTAATTTTTGCAAATGCGCATCCAATTCAATATTTTGCGCCGGTTCCACTGAACGTCTTTCAATTAAAACAGTTTCAGGCAATTTAATATCAGACAAAACAGGATTTGTTTCAGGAACAGAAAAAGAGGCAGAAAAACTTTCCGCAGCGATAGGAAAAGGGATAAAAAATAGTACAGAAAAAAAATAGTTCTTATGAAAAGCCATAGCAAAAATCAAGCAGCTAAATCGTTACAGCAAAATTTTTTGATATTCTACTGACTTTTTAGTAGTAATCAAGAATTATTCTCAAAATATTCACCAACTATTTATTGCCCCATAAAAAAGCGGGCTTTTGCCCGCTTACTGTTTACTTCATTTTATACTAGTTCTGCCCGTAATTTTTTCGTGACTTGCATCATTACTTCAAGCTGTTCAATCGTCTCTTTCCATCCACGGGTTTTTAAGCCACAATCTGGATTCACCCATAAACGCTCTTTCGGCACGACTTTTAATGCCTTACGCAGTAAATGTTCAATTTCTGCCGCAGTCGGTACTCGCGGTGAGTGAATATCATAAACGCCCGGTCCAATATCGTTCGGATATTTAAAGTCGGCAAAGGCAGTTAAAAGCTCCATATCTGAACGAGACGTTTCAATGGTAATCACGTCTGCATCAAGCCCTGCAATGGCTGGCAAAATATCGTTGAACTCCGAATAACACATGTGGGTATGAATCTGCGTATCGTCTTGTACGCCCATATAACTTAAGCGGAATGCTTCGCCTGCCCATTGCAAATAATTGTCCCAATCTGACCGCTTGAGTGGCAAACCTTCACGAATCGCAGGCTCATCTATTTGAATCACTTTAATGCCTGCTTTTTCTAAATCTAATACTTCATCAGAAAGTGCTACACCAATCTGCTTACATACGATAGCACGCGGAATATCGTTACGCACAAATGACCATTGTAAAATCGTTACAGGTCCGGTGAGCATGCCTTTTACAACTTTATTTGTTAAGCTTTGAGCATATTGAGACCAACGTACGGTCATCGGCTCTGGGCGTACCACATCACCATAAATCACAGGCGGTTTCACGCAACGAGATCCATAACTTTGCACCCAGCCAAATTTAGTGAAAGCAAAGCCATCTAGCAATTCACCAAAGTATTCCACCATATCGTTACGTTCGGCTTCACCATGAACCAATACATCAAGATCTAATTCTTCTTGGCGACGTATCACATATTCGATCTCTTTTCTCATTGCGCCTTCATAATCTTCAAGACTTAACTCCCCTTTTTTGAAACGAGCTCGAGCATGTCGGATTTCAGCAGTTTGTGGGAATGAACCGATATTAGTTGTTGGCAATAACGGCAAATTTAACCACGCATTTTGTTTTACAATACGTTCGCTAAACGGCGATTTTCGTTGATCAGCATCTTTTGGCAAATTGGCTAAACGTTCCGCAACTTCAGGACGATGAATCTCTGTTGAATTTGCTCGTGTATCTGCTGCGGCTTGGCTTTCATCAAGCGCCGATTGAACCACATTTCGACCATGATTTAATGCCTGTTTCAACACATTGAGCTCGTCCACTTTTTGCAAGGTAAAAGAGAGCCATTGATAAAGATTCGGTTTTTTCTCTTTTAACTGGGTTTCAACACTCAGATCGAAAGGTGTGTGCAACAAGGAACAACTTGGCGCAATCCATAAACGTTCACCTAACTTCGCTTTTAATGGTTCAAGCAATGCTAGCTGCTTATTTAAGTCTGCCCGCCAAATATTACGTCCATCGATCACACCAACAGAAAGCACATTACGATAATCACTAAATGCAGCCAGCTGTTCTGGCGCACGGATTAAATCAAGGTGTAGACCATCAACAGGCAGTGATTTTAATAATTCAGCGTGTTGTGCAACGGAACCAAAATAAGTTGCAAGTAAAATTTTGGCAGAGACTTGGCTTAATTCAGCATAAACCGTTTTGTATGCGGCAATCCATTCGTTTGGTAAATCCAAAGCTAATGCTGGCTCATCAATTTGAATCCACTCTACCCCTTCTGCAGCACAAGCGGTCAAAATTTCACGATAAACTGCAACAAGACGGTCTAATAATTCAAGGCGGTTGAATATCTCACCTTTCTCTTTGCCTAGCCACAAGAAAGTAAGGGGCCCAACAATCACTGGTTTTGGATTGTGTCCACTCACTTTGGCTTCACGAATTTGGTTTACATAATGGGCTGGATTGGCTTTAAACGTCGTATTTTTATGAAATTCTGGCACAAGATAATGATAGTTGGTATCAAACCATTTGGTCATCTCAATCGCAAATTGCGTTTTATTACCACGAGCAAGTTCAAAATACTGTGCAAGCGTTAAATTTTGGCTATCAAACCCGAAGCGGGTAGGAATTGCTCCTGTGGCAACTTGTAGATCTAAAATATGGTCGTAGAAAGTAAAATCGCCTACTGCAACAAAATCCACATTACTGCTCGTTTGATGCTGCCAGTTCTTCTCTCTGAAAGCTTTCGCTAAGTCTAATAAGTCTTGCTCAGCAATTTCACCACGCCAATAGCGTTCTTCTGCAAATTTTAGTTCACGTTTTGCACCGACACGAGGGAAACCTAGAATATGAGAAATTGTCATGTTGTACTCCTGCTTTAAATTTAAAATCTAATTTTAGACGTCTATATGTCTAAATAACTTGATTCCATATTCCAAGATTTCTCAACATTATGCAAATTCATAATTTTCAAAATAAACATGAATTTATTTCACACACATAAAAAACCGAAAAAAAAGCTGAATACAGTTCAATGTATTCAGCCTTAATTTAATACCTTTTAATTAAATAAAGATTTGTTCACTGACTTGGTAACCTTGAGGTACCTGCTCTTTATCTTCAAAGGTGACAAATTCCCATGCGTTTTCGTTAGCTAATACCGCTCTTAGTAATTTATTATTCAGACCATGTCCAGACTTATACGCTTTGAAATCACCGAGAATGTTATAACCACACATATAGAGATCACCAATAGCGTCCAGCATTTTATGCTTAACAAGTTCATCCTTAAAGCGTAAGCCTTCTTCATTTAAGATGCGATATTCGTCTAATACAATCGCATTATCCAAACTACCACCTAATGCTAAGCCTATTGATTGGAGATATTCGACATCTCGCATAAAGGTAAAAGTTCTAGCTCGACTCAAATTTTGAATAAAATTCTGGGCAGAGAATTCCATTTTATAATTACGTACTTCACTTGTAATCATTGGATGCGTAAAGTCAATGGTAAAATCAAGTTTTAAACCTTTTGAATATGGCTTAAACTCTGCCCATTTATCCCCTTCTTCTACTCGTACATTTTCTTTAATACGAATAAATTTCTTCGGTGCATTTTGCTCTTCAATACCTGCATCTAAGAGTAAATAGATAAATGGGCTTGCACTACCGTCCATAATCGGAATTTCGGGTGCATCAACTTCAACAATCACATTATCTAAGCCAAGTGCAGACATTGCTGCATTCAGATGCTCAACCGTAGAAATACGCACACCCTCATCATTAATCATACACGTGCAAAGTGTTGTATCTCGAATTGCATCAGCACTTGCGGGAAAGTAAACGACAGGATCTAAATCTGTACGTGCATAAATAATCCCTGTGTTAGCCGGTGCTGGACGCAGAGTTAAAGTCACTTTTTTCCCGCTGTGCAAACCAATACCTGTCACTTTGGCTGCCTGTTTTAGCGTTCTTTGCTTAATCATATCGTTTACCTTCTTAAAATATGGCTTAACCGTTATTACGATTTCTCATGAAATCTGGCATTGAAGCTGGAGAGAATAAGCTCCCCCGATCTACGGATGTCGGCGTATTCGTATTCACCGCTTGATGAGTATTACCAAATTGGTTTGGTTGCCCATACCGATGGGCTGCCATTGGATCATTATTTTGGTAACCATGCGGTTGTGGCACAGCCTGAGGTTGCGTATGAGGATCACGTCCCAACATTGGCGTTACTTTTTGCGGTACTGTTTCTTCTGGTTGCCCAATCCCTGTTGCAACAATAGTAACACGTAAACGACCCGCCAAATCAGGATCTTCTGCCGTCCCAACAATAATTGCCGCATCAGGATCTGCGAAACTTTCAACATAATCTAAGATAGTATTGTATTCAGCAAGTTCAATGTCACCATCAGATACAATATTCACGAGAATACCTTTTGCACCAGATAAATCCACATCTTCTAATAATGGGCTTGATACGGCTTCCTGAATAACGCGTTCTGCTCGACCTTCACCTTCAGCTTCTGCAGTTCCCATCAAAGCGCGTCCCATCTGAGACATAACTGTTGTCACATCGGCAAAGTCTACGTTTACTACACCCTGCTTAGTAATCATTTCCGTGATACCTAATACAGAATTACGTAACACATTGTTAGCATAAGCAAAAGCTTCATTCAATTTGACATTTTTAGGCAAGATTTTCGCCAATTTTTCATTTTGAATAATAATTAACGTATCAACATGCTTACTTAATTCACGAATACCTTGCTCTGCATAAGCTAGACGTTTTCTACCTTCACCTTTAAATGGTTTAGTGACCACTGCAACTGTTAATATATCTTTACTCTTGGCGATTTCAGCAATCACAGGAGCCGCACCTGTACCAGAGCCGCCCCCCATGCCAGCAGCAATAAAGACCATATCTGCTCCCTCAATCATATTAGAGAGGGCATCTCTATCTTCTTCTGCGGCTTCATAACCGACTTGAGGGTTACCACCAGCACCTAACCCTTTAGTTAAGCTTGCACCTATTTGAATAGTATTACGTACGGCACTGCTACGTAAAACCTGAGCATCGGTGTTTACAGAGAAGAACTCTACGCTACCCATATCATTTTCAGACATACTTTCGGTATCTGCACTTAAAACCATGTGGTTTAATGCATTACCGCCACCGCCACCGACCCCGATAACTTTAATTACCGCACCGTTGTTACTAAAATCATCAAAAATAGGTTCAAACATTCTTTAATTCTCCCAAAACCGACCGACTACTGTCAGCTTAAACTTTAAAAACTTTTCTTAATCCAATTGACTAAATTCTTTGCTTTATTTACTACTACATTAATTGCCGTGCCAATTTCATGTCCACCCAAATTTGGGCTAGAATCAACATCGTTATAGTGACTATATTGCAATAATCCAAGAACTGTCGCATATTGCGGTTTGTTTACATAATCCGTTAATCCCGTGATATTGAGCGGATGACCAACACGCACTTCAGAATTAAAGACAGATTTTGCACATTCTACAATATCTTCAATTTGAGAACCACCACCAGTTAAAACAATTCCTGCAATTAATTCTTGTTTTATCCCTTTTTGATAGAGTTCGACTCGTAATTGAGCTAATTCTTGCGCGATAACACCTAATAAATCGCGATAGCAACGTGCAGTTACTTCAGACAATTGAGTTCGAGTAAAAGTTCTTGGTGCTCTACCACCTAAGCCTTCCACAGTAATTTTTCGGTCTAAAGAATGCGCAGGAGGGCTAATTGCACTTCCATGCTGGATTTTCATATTTTCAGCTTGTTGGCGCGAAGTGGCAAAAACTTCAGCAATATAATCGGTAATATTATTACCACCAAACGGAATAACCTTACTAAAACGTAGTGCACCATCGGTATAAACTAGCACATCCATTGTGCCACCACCGATATCAATTAAACAAACCCCTAATTCTTTTTCATCTTCAGTGAGAACAGAATAACTTGAGGCTAAGCCAGAAAAAACAATCTGATCAATTTTATATTTACTACGTTCTACCGCATTTTTTAAATTTAGTAGCCAGTCGTTATGACAAGCAATCAAATGAGCTTGAGCAGTAAGGCGATTCCCTGCTAGATTAAGGGGATTTTTAGTCGCAGGCAGGCGATCGACACGATATTCCTGAGGAATAATATGCAGAATATCCAAACCATCAGGCAATTTCACTGAACGAGCAATATGAATTGCATTGTCCACATCTTCCTGACGAACAATTGTCGAAAGAGGAACCTGCCCACTTTCATTAAACGCGATAATCTCACCTGAAATTGATAATGTCACACCAACAACTTTGCAGCCATCAACGATATATTCTGCTTCCTCAATTGCTCGGCTAATAGATGTAATTACAGCATCAAGATCAATAACACCACCTTTATCAACGCCTTTTGAAGGGCAAATTCCAACGCCCATAACATTAATCACACCATCAGGTAATACTTCACCGATAACCGCAACGACTTTATGTGTACCAACATCAAGCCCTACAACAATTTTTGATTCTTCTGCTTTCGTCATATTTTCTGCCAAACTTAAAGTTTATTTTTTACAAATCCTACTGAAACCCCATGCTCATAGCGCAAATCCACATAAGATAAACGTTCTCCTTCTGGCATCTCAATATTTGGGAAAACCGCCACAAAACGGTCAATCTTCGGTAGCCAATCTCCCCGCCCTAAGATCAAACGTACGCCATTATCTAACGTGATCGTCCAAGCACCACGAGAATCCATTGTAACCGAGCTTAAATTCAAATTACGCAGTTGTAAATCCTGCTTAATCTTGCTCCAAGCACCTAACAGCGTTTTACCTTCAATGTCCGGCCCAGATAAAATGGGAAGCCCCTCTCCATTAAATCGCTCTTTCGGTAATGTGAAAGGTACCCCCTGTTCAGAGATATATCGTTCACCATTCCAGTGTGCTACGGGCTGATGCTCAATCAAAGTAATGCTTAAACGATTTGGAAAAACCTTCCTAACCACAACATCGCGCACCCATGGAATAGTTAAAAAACGCTGTTTTATTGCTTGAATATCCTGCCCAAAATAGCCTTTTAATGCTGGCTCCTGCGACAGAATATCACGAATATCAGCCTCAGTGGTAAAACGCGTCTTATGAGTTAAAGCAAACGATTTGATTGGCGTTTTATCCAAACGTTCCAACCACTCTGACCAATTCGAGTAAAGAATAAGCGTAAAAAGTAAACCACACAACATGATTGCAGGTTTCAGAAAACGCCTCCAATTCAATGGTTCCGTAGGCTTACTCGCTTTGGTTCGAATAACGGAAGCGTGTTTTTTACGCCAAACAACACCCATTACGCACTTAACTCCAACACTTTTTCAACTAATTGCTCAAAGCTATAACCCACTGTTGCCGCGGATTTGGGGAAAATACTGTGGCTCGTCATACCAGGGCAAGTATTCACTTCCACCAAGTTAAATTTACCGCTTGCATCTTCCATCACATCAATACGACTCCAGCCACGACAGCCAACAACATCATAGGCTTTTTTCACTAATTCTGCCACTTCCGCTTGACGTGTGGCATCAAGTGCCGGCACAACGTATTGCGTGTTATCAGAAATATATTTTGCGTGATAGTCGTAAAACTCACCTTCAGGAATAATTTGTACCGCTGGCAGCACTTCACCATCAAGCACAGGAACAGAATACTCCGCCCCTGCCAAGAACGCTTCCACTAATACAAGACTATCGAATTTTAAGGCTTCATTAATCGCAGGTAGTAATTCTGCTTCAGTTTTTACTTTGGTTACACCGACACTAGAACCCTCGCTAGCAGGTTTCACAAACACAGGTAAACCTAATTTTGCAATAATTTCTGCTGAATCAACCGCTTGTCCTCGTTGTACCACTGCCATTTCTGCCGTTGGTAGCCCTACCGCTTGCCATAATAATTTGGTACGAAATTTATCCAGTGTTACTGCTGAAGCCATAACACCACAACCGGTATATTTAATGCCCATCTGCTCTAGCGCACCTTGCAATACGCCATTTTCACCAATGCCGCCGTGCAAAATGTTAAACACACGTTGAATACCACGTTCTTTTAATTTTTCAATTGGAAATTCTTTAGTATCAATCGCTTCAACGTTATAACCTAAACTTTTTAATGCTTCATAAATTGCTGCACCAGAGTTAAGCGACACTTCACGTTCACTAGAAACGCCACCATAAAGCACCGCGATTTTTTCTTGTTTTAAGCTCATCTTATATTCCTTTTGTATTTATAGCGTTATGCCTTCCAACTTTCCGCTAAATCACGAGAAAGTTTGCTAACATTACCTGCTCCTTGTGCCAATACCAAATCACCATCTTGGATCACTTGATCTAACACCTCACCAAGCTGCGAAACGTCAGAAACCAAAATTGGATCAACTTTGCCAAGATTGCGAATTGAACGACACAGATCTTTACTTTCCGCTCCAATAATCGGGCTTTCTCCAGCAGCATAAACATTCAGCATAATTAGCGCATCCACTTGCGATAATACCTGTACAAAATCATCAAACAAATCACGAGTACGAGAATAGCGATGGGGCTGAAACACCATCACAATGCGTTTATTTTCCCAGCCTTGACGAGCCGCTTTAATAGTCACATCAACTTCCGTTGGGTGGTGTCCATAATCGTCTACTAACATAACTTTACCATTTGGACGAATGAATGAACCGAGTTGATCAAAACGTCTGCCCGCTCCTTGGAAATCTGCCAATGCAGCTAAAATGGCATCATTTGCAATGCCTTCTTCTTTTGCTACAGCCAATGCTGCCGTTGCATTTAATGCATTGTGTTTGCCAGGGACATTGAGCAATACGTCAATACGCTCCCCATTCGGACAAATCACCGTGTAATGCCCTTGAAATCCTGTTTGCTGATAATCTTCAATTCGGTAATCTGCTTTTTCATTAAAACCATACGTGAGCGTTTGGCGTCCGGCTTTCGCTGCCACCTCAAGCACTACATCATCATCAGCACAAGCCACTGTTAGCCCATAAAATGGTAAGTTGCGCAGAAACTTCACATAAGTCTCTTTCATTTTTTCAAAATCGCCACCATAGGTGTCCATATGATCCGGCTCAATATTAGTAACGACCGACACCATTGGTTGTAAATGCAAGAAAGAGGCATCACTCTCATCCGCTTCTGCAATCAGATAACGGCTTGCTCCTAAATGGGCATTTTTCCCAGCAGATTTCACTAACCCACCATTGACAAAAGTTGGATCTAAACCCGCTTGAGTATAAATCATTGAAATCATTGCGGTTGTAGTCGTTTTTCCGTGTGTGCCCGCAATGGCAATTCCGTGGCGAAAACGCATAATCTCCGCCAACATTTGCGCACGTTGAATCACAGGAATACGCGCTTCACGAGCAGCAACAATTTCTGGATTATCCTCATTAATTGCGGTTGATGCCACAACCACACTCGCACCTTGCACGTTTTCCGCTTGATGACCAATAAAAACTTTTGCCCCTGCTTCCTTTAGGCCTTGCACTGCGGCATTTTCAGCGATATCAGACCCTGAAATTTGGTAGCCTTCATTAAGTAAAACACCAGCAATACCGCACATACCCGCACCGCCAATCCCGATAAAATGGATCTGCTTTACGCGACGCATCTCTGGAATAATTTTTCGTACTTTATCTTGGAAATTCTTCATTATTAATCTCACTATATTTTATTCTTGCTTAACAAGCGGTTGATTTTGCAGGAAAATTCGCAAAATCAACCGCTTGTTATTAATTAGCCTCTTGCACAATCACTTCAGCAACACGTTTTGCTGCCAGTGGGCTTGCCATCTCACGCGCCTTAATTGCCATTTTGGTTAATTGACTACGATCTGCTACCAATGGCTGTAGCGCTTTAAATAAGCTGTCCGGCGTAAAATCCTTCTGCTCAATAATCACCGCAGCTCCTGCATTGGCAAGGTATTCTGCATTCAAAAATTGCTGACGATCTTTATGTTGAAACGGCACAAAAATGGCAGGCAAACCCGCTGCGGCAATCTCACACACCGTTAAAGCCCCTGAGCGGCAGATAACTAAATCAGCCCATTCATAGGCAGCTTTCATATCATCAATAAACTCGCTTGCCACACCATTGCCTGTTGCTTGGTAAATTGTTTCTACATCGCCCAATTTACCCTTGCCAACCTGATGGCTAATAAAAGCATATTGACCTAACTTCTCTGCCACATAAGGCACAGTTTGATTAATGACTTGAGCCCCTTGGCTTCCTCCCATAACCAAAATATTGATTGGGTAGCCTCGCTCAGCAAAACGTGTAGCTGGATCCCCTATTTCAAACAGATCTTGACGAACAGGATTACCAACGACTTCTGCGTTTGCAAATGCAGTAGGAAAGGCTTGCAAAGTTTTGCGAGCAATCTTCGATAACCATTTATTGGTTAACCCCGCTACCGCATTTTGCTCATGCAAAATCACCGGTACACCGCACAATTTTGCGGCAATACCTCCTGGTCCAGACACATAGCCGCCCATTCCGAGTACTGCATCAGGCTGATAATTTTTGATAATCTTACGTGCCTGCATAACCGCTTTTAAAATAGCAAAAGGGGCTTTCAACAAAGTCGCTAACCCTTTACCTTTAATCCCCGAAATTTCAATAAATTCAATTTCAATGCCATGCTTTGGTACAAGATCAGCTTCCATGCGATCTTTTGTGCCTAGCCAACGAATTTGCCAACCCTGCTGTTGTAATTCTCTTGCAACGGCAATCGCAGGAAAAACATGTCCCCCCGTACCACCTGCCATCACTAACAATTTTTTCGCCATTCTTTATTATCCTAATCTTCCGTTGTATAAGCATGTCCAATACGTGCTAATCGATTTTCGTGATCAATACGCAATAGCACCGCAACCGCAATCGCCATAATAACCAAACTTGAACCACCGTAACTAATCAATGGAAAGGTTAATCCTTTTGTTGGCAGTAAGCCCGATGCTACCCCAAGGTTTACAAAGCCTTGGAAAAAGATCCAAATACCAATCCCAAAAGCAAAAAAGCCTTTAAAACGTTCTTCTAAAATTAATGCCTCACGACTGATCTTTACAGCCCGAAAAGTCAAAGCGCATAATAATAACACAATAATGCTAATTCCAAAGAATCCAAATTCTTCACCAATGACTGCCATCACAAAATCGGTATGCGCTTCAGGCAAATAAGAAAGCTTTTGAATTGAATTTCCTAAACCTCGGCCAAAAAATTTGCCTTGTCCAAATGCCATTTGTGAATTTGCCAACTGGTAACCATCGCCATAAGCATCGGCAAAGGGATCCATAAAAGAGGTAACCCTTTTCAAGCGATATTCTGAAGTTAGCACCAAGAAAATAAATGCCAGTACCCCCGCAATGCCAAGAAAAATAAACTGCTTAATTCTCGCCCCCATAATAAAAAGCAGCGAGAATGTCAGAATAAATAATACAACTGTGCTACCCAAATCTGGCTGTAAAATCAGCAAAAATCCAAATAACATTAACACTGCAGCAGGTCGCCAGAAGCCAAGATTACTACTGCGAATTTCATCAAATTTCCGCACATAAAAGCTAGAGAAATAACAAATTACCGCTAACTTAGCTAACTCTGCCGGTTGAAAATTTAAAATGCCAAGCGGAATCCAGCGAGTCGCACCATTCACATTACGCCCAAAAATGAGGACGGCAATCAACAATGCTAGTGCAGAAAAAAACAGTATGATGTTATATTTTTCCCATTTTTCACTTGGGATTCGGCTAAATAGAAAAAAAGCAATGAGTGATGCTGCAACATATACAGCATCACGCACCGCGAAATAAAAAGGATCATTATATTGTGAAGTGGCAAATGGAATTGATGCCGATGTTACAGCGATAAAACCTATCACTAATAACCCTAAAAATAACCAAATCAACGTGCGATCATAAAGCGAATGTGATGGCGTTAATTTCGTCCATCGCACCCACTCGGTTTGAAATTTCTCTTTAAATTCCAACAATTGCATTATGCTATTCCTTTCGCTAATTTCATAAACTCATCACCACGTTGCTCAAAGTTTTTAAATTGATCCAAACTTGCACAAGCAGGTGAAAGCAATACCATGTCGCCAGCCTTTAATTTTGGACGAATTTGTTCAACGGCTTGATACATGGTTTCAACCAACACACTTTGCTGTGATAATTTCGCTAATTCTGCCCCATCTTGCCCAAAGCAATAACAAACAATATTCGGTTTATTGATCAATGGTTTTAGCTCTGAAAAATCAGCAGATTTGCCATCACCACCGAGCAAGAGATAAAGCGTACCAGCTACTTCTAATCCGTGCAATGCCGCAACCGTACTCCCCACATTAGTAGCTTTGGAATCATTCACCCAACGCACACCATCATCGGTTTTTATTGCTTGGAAACGGTGTGGTAAACCACCGTAAGTTTTTAACGCTTTGATGATCCCTTCTCTCGGCACCTCTGCTTTTTCTGCCAGTGCAATGGCCGCCAATGCATTCATTACGTTGTGTCTGCCTTTAATCAGCATTTCATCAATCGCAATAATCGCTTCACCATTAGCATAAAGTTTACCGTTGCAAGCGGTGTAATTTGCATTATTTTCTGCAAAACTCACCGCTTGCATTTCTTTATCTGGATAAGTTAATTGATCTTCCGCATTAACAATCACATTTTCCGCATTCTCATAAATACGCAATTTTGCTTGGCGATAGTTTTCTAATTTATTGTCGTATCTGTCCATATGATCTTCGCTCACATTCAAAATCGTTGCCGATTTCGCTTTAAGCGAATAAGTGGTTTCTAATTGGAAACTAGAAAGCTCTAATACATAAAGATCATATTCATCTTTCAACAAGCTCAACGCTGGCACGCCAATGTTGCCCCCCATTCCCACACGCATTCCTGCCTGTGTTACCATTTCTGAAACAAGGCTAGTCACCGTGCTTTTGCCATTTGAACCTGTAATCGCAATAATCGGGGCTTTCGCTTCACGGCAAAACAGCTCAATATCGCCCACTACTTCCACCCCTGCGTTAATCGCTTCTTGAATTTCAGGTGTCGCAAGGGCAAGTCCGGGGCTAATCACAATTAAATCGCTTGAAAGCAACCATTCACGATTTAGCCCACCTTTATGCAATGGAATATCTACGGGTAATTTATCTGCGCCCGCTGGGGTTGCTCGGGTATCAATCACACGCACATTAGCTTGCTTATCTTTAAAAAATTCCACACAGGATAAGCCTGTTGTGCCTAAACCAATAATGGTGATAGTTTGGTTTTGGTATTGCATTTTAATCTCCATAGGGTGCAACTTGTTGCACCCGACTCATGTTATTTTATATTCCACACCCACAGGCACATTTTCCACTACTACGATGAGCAATCAATCGTTCGGCAATTTGAGCAATATCTTCTTGACGATAAAGCCATTTCAACCAATTTTCAGGAATGTTCTCTACGCCATAAAATGCCCCTGCGATTTGTCCACAGACGGCAGCGGTGGTGTCGGCATCATCGCCTAAATTGGCGGCAAGCAAAATCGCCTCTCGGAAATTATCAGTATGCCAAAATGCCCAAAGTGCGGCTTCTAGGCTTTCTACAACATAACCTGAGCCTTTAATTTCATCAGCATTTTTGCTTTGATAATCGCCACGCACAATATGAGCGATATGTTGGTAATCGTTTGGCTCAAAACCATCAAAAATCACTGTTTTTTCTTTGCCCTGTAAAGCATTGGCAAGCAGTTCGGCAAAATAACCACAAGCTTCTAAGCAAGCAGGGCTGGCATGAGTAGTTTTAGAACTTAACACCGCATAACGTTTGATGTTTTCAGGTTGATGAAAATAGAAAAGGGAAATGGGAGCGATTCGCATAAGTGAGCCATTGCCAGCTTTATTCGGATCATCATCTTTGCTATATGAACGCCCTGTTTGTTGAAAATCGGTAAGTTCGTTACGAGTATGGTTGCCGATGTCAAAAGCAGGTTGTCCTTGACGCACAGAATTATAGCCCTCTGTTGCCCAACGCAGATAACGAAAAAGCTGATCTTGTGCATCAAAACTTTGGCAAGCGAGTAGGCTATCAGCAAGGCAAAGTGCCATTGATGTGTCGTCCGTCCACTCGCCCCGTTGACGTTCCCAAACACCACCGCCAACCATATCGGTAAGTGGTTCAGCGATACGCTCTCTCGGTACAAATTCCAATGTCGCCCCAACGGCATCACCACAGGCTAACCCTAATAAACAACCTTTTGCTCGGTTTTCTAAATTCATTTTGCAAAATTTCTCTTAAATTAAACCGCTTGTATTAACCTGAAATCACTTTTATGCCTAAACCTACCATTACAGTTCCTAGCAGACGATCAATCCAATGCCCTGCTTTTTGAAACTGTGCATTAACCTGTGGAATAGAAAGTAAAAAAGCAACGGTGGCAAACCACGCAAAGAGCAAAAACATCATCCATAAGCCGTAAATTGAGAGTTGCCATAATGGCATTTCTGGCGATAGCACCACAGTAAATACAGAAACTAAATAAACAGGGGCTTTGGGATTTAATACGTTACACAAAAAACCTTTCCAAATGCTTTTTCCATAACTTTGTGGAGCGAGTTTTTCTTGTTTAATTTCAACCACTTCATTTTTTGCTCGAGCTTTCAAGCCTTGATAACCGAGCCAAATCAGATAAGCACCACCGACGATTTTAATCGCCGTTAAAAGCCAAGCAGCATTAGCAATTACAACGGCTAAACCCATTATTGAGTAAAGAATGTGTACGCTAAAACCTAAAGCCACTCCTAAAGCACACAGCAAACCTGTTGCTCTGCCACGACTTAATGTCTGTTGGGAAACAAAAATAAAATCAGGACCTGGTGAAATTGCCGCCAAAATATGAATAGCAGTAATCACACCAAATCCGTACCAAAATTCCACTGTTGATTCTCCTTTGCAAAATTTTTTTAAAATCTGCTCGCTTGTAAAGGCGTACAACGTACGCCCTTACCGATTAACGAAGTTTCAAGGTTAATAACCCCACCAATACCAACATTAAGGTAATGATCCAAAAACGTACGGTAACACGAGGTTCTGGCCAGCCTTTGAGTTCAAAGTGGTGGTGAATTGGTGCCATACGGAAAATACGTTTTTGGCGAAGTTTATAAGAGCCGACTTGTAGAATTACAGAAAGAGCTTCCACCACAAACACCCCACCCATAACCACAAGCAATAGTTCTTGGCGAACGAGTACCGCAATCACGCCGAGTACACCGCCCAAAGAGAGTGAGCCAACATCGCCCATAAAGACTTGTGCAGGGTAGCTGTTATACCAAAGGAAACCGAGTCCTGCACCAATAATAGCGGTACAGATAATGGCTAATTCCCCTGCGTAGCGGATATAAGGAATATGGAGATAGTTAGCAAATTCGGTATTCCCCGTCGCCCACGCAATCAAACCAAATGCACCTGCAACCATAATCACTGGCACGATAACTAAGCCGTCTAAACCGTCCGTCAGGTTTACTGCATTGCTTGTTCCCACTAAGACAAAATAGGTTAAAACAATGTAAAACAAACCAAGCTGTGGCATCACATCTTTAAAGAATGGGACGACTAATTGAGTAGCGGCAGTGTCTTTGCCGAGTGCATACATAATAAAAGCGGAAACCAAAGCGACCACTGAAAGCCAGAAGTATTTCCAACGAGCCACTAAACCATCGGTATTTTTGCGTTTAATTTTCCAGTAATCGTCCACAAAACCAATTGCCCCATAACCAAATAGCACAAACATTGTGATCCAAACATAGGGATTGCGTAGATCTGCCCAAAGTAAAGTACTCACACCAATGGCAAACAGAATCATAATCCCGCCCATTGTTGGCGTACCACGCTTTTTATAGTGGCTTTCAGGGCCGTCATTACGTACTTCTTGCCCAAATTTGAACAGTTGTAAACGACGAATCACTGTTGGTCCAATCCACAGTCCAATGATCATTGCGGTAAGCATTGCCATAATCGAACGGAAGGTAATGTAAGAAACGACATTGAAAATCGTATTAAATTGCACGAGATACTCGGCGAGCCAAACTAACATTGTTGTTTTTCCTCTGAAAATAACTATTGTAGGGGCGAATGACATTCGCCCTCTACATCGCAAAAATTAAAATTCTTTGCCAAAATAATCACAAATCCCTTTGATGATCTCTTCCATTTTTTGCGAACGAGAGCCTTTTGCTAATAATACAAGCGGTTGATTTTCTGCTTTTTTCTGCAAAATTGTTTGAATTAAAAAATCCGTCATCGCTTGTTTACCGGTGAAATGGTGTGCTGGATTATCGCTAATCACTGCACTCTCTTTGCCAAATGAAACCACTAAATCTAAATTGGCATTTTTTGCCGCAGTGGCGACCGCTTGATGTAGCTCGGCACTTTCCACGCCAAGCTCTGCCATATCGCCAACAGCAAAAATGCGGTATGCCGAATAGCTTTTTAGCACGTCAATTGCTGATTTCATTGAATCTACATTGGCATTGTAACTATCATCAATCAATAGCAAATCATCACTGATTGATACGGGATACAATCTCCCTTTTACGCTAGATTTTTGCTCTAAGCCCGCTTTCACTGAGGCTAAATCAGCGCCTACTGCCATCGCTAACGCCGTTGCTGCCAACGCATTGCTGACATTATGCGCCCCTAAATGTGGTGAGTTTATTTCTATTTCGCCCTGTGGGGTATGTAACGTAAATCTTGCACCATTTAAATGTAGCACAACATTTTCCGCCCAATAATCTGCATAACTATCTTGATCAGATTCGGTGTAACTAAATGAACGCAATTCACGATGACCAATCTCTTTTTGCCACTCTGGGTAGTAGTGAGCAAGATTGACTATCGCAATGCCGTTTTCAGGCAAGCCACGATAAATTTCGCCTTTTGCTTGTGCCACACCAGAAAGTGATCCAAAACCTTCAATGTGAGCGTGTGCCACATTATTCACCAAACACGCATCGGGCTGTGCAATTGCCGTGGTATAAGCGATTTCACCAATGTGATTTGCACCTAATTCCACCACCGCAAATTGATGTTGCTCCGTTAAGCGAAGTAGGGTCATTGGCACGCCAAAATCATTATTGAGATTACCAAAGGTGTAAAGCACTTTATCGGGGTTACCCACAAAATGCTGCAAAATTTTTGCGGTCATCTCTTTTACGCTAGTTTTGCCTGACGAACCTGTCATCGCAACGGTTTTCGGGTTTAATTTAGCTTTGAGCCATTTTGCTAATTCCCCCAGTGCAAGACGAGTATCTTCAACGATAATTTGTGGTACAGCAACATCACACTGTTTTTCTACGACCACTGCTACATTGCCTTGTTCAACGGCCTGTTTAAGATAGTGATGGGCATCAAATTTTTCGCCTTTTAAGGCAAAAAATAAGCCGTTTTCTACCGCTTGACGGGTATCGGTGCTGATGGTTTCCACCGCTATTTGACTGTCGCCGATGAGTTTTCCGTTTAGGATTTCAGCGAGATCTTTTGTTGTGAGTTTTATCATTGTTGTTTTCTATGTTTGAAAAATTTTGTAGGGGCAAACCAATGTGTCCGCCCATTGAATTTCATTAGATATTCGGGCGGACACATCGGTCCGCCCCTACAGTTTTACTCTAAGAATTTTTTCACCCATTCCTGATCCGAAAAATGATACTTTTTCGTGCCAATAATCTGATAATATTCGTGTCCTTTACCTGCGATTAGCACCACATCTTTTGGGTCTGCTTGTTCAATCGCTTGTTCTATCGCATATTGGCGAATGTGCATGGTTTGCACCGCTCTTGGTTTATGAAAGCCTTGTAGAATATCGGCAAAAATCACATCAGGATCTTCGGTTCTTGGGTTGTCATCTGTGACGATCACTTTATCCGCTAATTGCTCAGCAATACTTGCCATCAATGGGCGTTTGCCTGTATCACGATCACCACCACAACCAAATACGCACCATAAATCGCCTTCACAATGTAGGCGTGCCGCTTGCAGGGCTTTTTCTAACGCATCTGGGGTATGTGCATAATCTACAATAACCATTGGCATTTCTTTGCTGTTACTTTGGCTGATTAAGCACTCCATTCGTCCACTGACGCCTTGTAGTTGAGAGACCGTTTCAATCAATTTATTGAAATCGTGCCCGAGTACAAGTAAACCTGCAAAAGCAGTTAATAAATTCGCGACATTAAATGCCCCAATTAAACGGCTTTCTAATTTGCCATTGCCCCACGAGCTTTCAAATTCAATGTTCGCCCCTTTTAAGGTGTAGCTTACTTTCACCGCTTTAATCCAACGCTTTTGACTTGGTTGGAAATTTGGATCACAGCTTACCGCTACCGCATGAGGCAGTTTCACAAGCCATTGTTGCCCGATTTCATCATCGGCATTGATCACTTGGGCTTTGGTATTCAGCTCGCTAAATAGGCGGAATTTCGCTGCCGCATACTCTTCCATTGTGTGGTGATAATCCAAATGATCACGGCTTAAATTAGAGAATAAGGCTAAATCAAATTGCAAGGCTTCAGCACGATACTGGGCGAGACCGTGTGAAGAAACTTCCATCGCACAGAAATCTGCCCCTAATTTCACAAAATTCGCCAGATTACGCTGAATTTCAATGGCTGAACCAGTGGTATTGACTGCCTCAGAAACTTGTCCGTATAAGCCGTTACCAATAGTTCCCATCACCGCTGATTTGCCACCAAGCAAGTTATGCCATTGGGCAAAAAGTTGGGCAGTAGTGGTTTTTCCGTTGGTGCCCGTAATGCCGACTAGCGTCAATTTTTCCGATGGATTGCCATAAAATGCCCCTGCAATTGCAGAAAGCATTTGAGGTAAATTCGGCACATTGAGCACCGTGCAATTTGCAAAATTTTCATCAATTTGCACCGCTTGTACATCGTTTTCGGCTTCTGCCAGCACTAACGTAGCCCCTTGTTCAATCGCTTTGTGGATAAATTTTCTGCCGTCCACATTATGCCCTTTTAGAGCAACAAAGAGATCGCCTTGCTCAACAACTCGGCTGTCTAATACTATTTGATTAAGCTTGGTTAATAGCGTGTATTCCTCAAGCTTAGGGAAAAATGAAAGTAAGCGGTTCATTGTTCTTATCCTTTATTTCCGAAACAGGAATAGAATAGAAAAATAACAAAACTGCCTTGACCATCAAGGCAGCCTTAAATATTAAATAACTTAGGCAACAATATACTGAATTTGTGTTTCATCCAATCCTGTGGGTAACACAGCAAACACTTCACCATTGTAGCTTAATGTCCCCTTTTCAGCATTATATTGAATTTGCTCATGTACATTTTGCGCCGTTACACTATTAAAAATACTTGTCACAAGCTGAATTTTATCTTCACTTAGAGAAAACTCTGGTAATTGCTCAATATTGTCTGGACTCAGAGGTGCATCAAACACAAATGTATCGGCGCTGTTACTCCCAACATCCATATTATTAGCTAGACTACTTATGAGATCATCATTTGCCCCTCGAAGATCATACTCTTCATCTATCACATAACGCCCTATATCTAGCTCATCTGGATTTGTACTCATAAAGCTTGCATGCCTACTATTACTTAATGAATTAGGCTCAATCTGCTTTGATTCTTCAAAGTTAATCAAGTTATCAGCATTTGTAAGATTATTTAACGTAATTTCAGCTAGCTCATTGTCAGGTTCATGCAACTCGGTAGTATCCAGCTCAGTGACGGCTTTACTTATCCGTAGTGTATTGAGTCTCCCTGTAAGATTTTCTATCTGGGATGCATTAAGAGAAGCCTCATTTAATATACCTTCGGCTTCGTTAATCGCTTGTTTTAAGGCGATATGCTGTGAATCCTGCGGATTAAAATAATCATCATTGGGATAATAAGCATCTTTAAATTTTGCGAGCGCCAATGCTTTTCGTAAAGCGATGTTACCGCCCAAAGTAGCTTCTGGAATATCACTTTCTGATTTTAGCGCAATACTAGATACTTCATCGACCCCGATATTCTTTTCTTTTTGTAGGTTTTTTCCTTGGTAATCAATAGAGTAAATCGCATATCTTCCCTCAGCTTGATCAAAATCGACAAAATAGATTTTATCTTTACCAAGTTCTAACCGTAATTCACTTTTATGCAGTTTAGCTGAAATGGTATGCAATGTTTCAGATGCTTCACCGATTTTCGCTCTAATAATTTCCTTGCTGCTTTTATTTATAAAATGCCAGTAACCATTATGAAAAACAGCATCCGTTTGATTAAGATTATTTCTAAAAAATGCCGTATCACTAAAATCAAAACGTGAGCTATCCGCTGGCGGAATTTGATAAAAACTTAACGGCTGAGGGTGTTTCTCATTAAAGTAAAATTTATTATCTGAAGTTAAAAAGTATGCGCCTAACGCAAAAGGTAATCGAGGGTTATCATCCCAAGTCGCATCAACGTTATACCATTGCCCATCAATCTTAATTCTATTCCAAACATGAGCCATTGAGCTATTCGGTAATACTGCTGACACAACCATCTGTGTTTCAATACCTAATAAATCCATCAATAGGCGATAGGCAGAACTATACCCCTCACAAACTGCTTTTTGATGTACTAATGCTCCAACAGAATGAAATGGGTGTCCCTCCTCTTTGTAGAAAACCTCTTTTATAAGACGATTGTACATTGCATAAGCAATATCTGCCTGCCCCATTCCTTCACGCAAATCGTTGTAATAACTCTCTAGGCTTTTCTCCATGAGATTATAGTATTCACCAATCTTTTGAGTAGGGATACTATATCCAATATTATAGCTTTTAACTTCATTAGGATTCTCTGCTTTATACTGCCAAGAGTACTCCCCTGTATGGTTCAAATGAAACAAAAATGGATATTTTATCTTGAAGCTGTCATACCAATTTTTATATTCAGCATCTGTAGCATAGAGATAATCCTGCCCTGCGACTATCTTAGTTTCACTAATGTTGAGATCGCTAACATCAATGCGTTCTTCCCCTTTTAAAGCCGCTTGGAATATTCGACGAATAAACTGCTCTTTAGGCGTAAGTTTTTCTTCCTCCGCTCGCTCAATTTCTAGACGGATTGTTTCTTTTTCTACATCTAAGCGTTCCTGCTCTGCCTTTTCTGCCTCTAAACGCACCTGTTCCGCTTTTTCCGCTTCTAAACGCGCTTGTTCTCGTTTTTCTGCTTCAAGGCGCACTTGCTCCGCCTTTTCTGCCTCTAAACGCGCCTGTTCCGCTTTTTCCGCTGCTAAACGTGCTTGTTCTCGTTTTTCTGCTTCAAGGCGCACTTGCTCCGCCTTTTCTGCCTCTAAACGCACCTGTTCCGCTTTTTCCGCTTCTAAACGTGCTTGTTCTCGTTTTTCTGCTTCGAAGCGCACTTGCTCCGCCTTTTCTGCCTCTAAACGCACCTGTTCCGCTTTTTCCGCTGCTAAACGTGCTTGTTCTCGTTTTTCTGCTTCAAGGCGCACTTGCTCCGCCTTTTCTACCTCTAAACGCACCTGTTCCGCTTTTTCCGCTTCTAAACGTGCTTGTTCTCGTTTTTCTGCTTCAAGGCGCACTTGCTCCGCCTTTTCTGCCTCTAAACGCACCTGTTCCGCTTTTTCCGCTTCTAAACGTGCTTGTTCTCGTTTTTCTGCTTCGAAGTGCACTTGCTCTGCCTTTTCTGCTTCTAAGCGTGATTGTTCTGCTTTTTTAGTTTCTAATCTAACAGGTTCTACTGTCGTTTTGTCTGTATGAGTAGAACCATTATTATTGCCACCACTTTTACCACCGCTAGATGATGCTGCAGCAACAATCCCCCCCAGCAATAGTAGTCCCCCTGTAGTATAAAGAAGAGTACCAGTACTGATACGATTTTCCCCTTGCTCTACAAGGATTTCCGCTGTTGGGATAGTAAGACTATTTTCTGCTTCTCCCCATGCAAAACCTTCTGGGTTTTCAAGATAAACGATAGGAACATTACGTGTTTTTTCAAACAGCACAATATCTTGACCATTTGTCGTGCTAGCAGAAATTTCCAATACTTTGCTATTTTCATCAACTAATTGGTAAGATGTATTTGGTTGCAATTTAAGCTTGAGGCTACTGTTGGGAGTAACCGCTATAGTTTCTTCGAATTCAGCGTGACTAATTTTGAGATGCATCGTCATTTTATATTCCTTAATACATTATTTTTGTGGTGAATAAATGTCATCCCTTACTTCACTATTAGTTATATAAACTAATATTCTCCTTAATTTAAATTATCTGGTTTAATATTCCTCGCTTTCAGACTATAGCCCATAATTTTAGAGAATAATGGTGCAGAAATTGCACCGCCATAGTAGGCTCCTGCTTTCGGCTCGTTAATTAATACCACCAATGCAAAGCGCGGATCACTTGCTGGAGCAATACCTGCAGTATAAGCAAGATATTTTTCTACATACTGCCCTTTTTCCAACTTACGTGCCGTACCCGTTTTGACTGCAACACGATATCCGCTAACCGCCGCATGCTGTCCACCTTCGCCTTTTTGTGCCACACTCTCCATCATTTTTACCACGTCTCGGGTAATCTTTTCTGGTAACACTCGTTCACCAATCACGGGCGGATCAACTTTAGTTATAGATAATGGACGATAAATCCCAAAACTGCCTAAAGTCGCATAAGCTCGAGCTAGTTGAACAGGAGTAACATTCAAACCATAGCCATAGGACAGCGTAGCACGTTCAATATCTGACCAACGCTTACGATCACCATTTGAGCCTTGTGTTTCTCCCCCAAGTCCTAAACCTGTGCTTTTACCAAAGCCAACTCGATTATAAGTATCAATTAGCAAAGCGATTGAAGGCAAACGTAATGCTAGGCGAGATACCCCGATATTACTTGATTTTTGTAAAATCCCAGTCAGAGTTAAACTTTCACGCGGGGCAACATCTTTGATTGTATGCCCATTCACAGTAAATGGACGAGTGCCAATCACTTCATCCATATAGGTGACTTTATTTTGTAGTGCCGTTAAAACCACTAAGGGTTTAACCGTTGAACCTGGCTCAAACGTATCCGTAATTGCCCGATTTCGAGCCGCTGCTGTAGCAAATCCCCTACGATTAGGATCGTTTGGATTAAATGATGGCGCATTTGCCATTGCAAGAATTTCACCGGTTTGCACATCAACCAATACCGCTGTGCCAGATTCCGCCTTATTTTCAGCAACAGCACGTTTGATCTCTTCATATGCCATTGACTGTAATTCAGCATCAATACTTAACTCCAAATCATTCGGGTCAAACGCTTTTTGCTCCTGTAACAAGCCAACCATATTACGATTACGGTCTCGCCGCACAACTTTCTTACCGTCTTTCCCCATCAGCATGTCGTTAAAGCTATATTCAATCCCTGCGCCATTATCTTGATCTTGCAAAGGAATCCCAACCCGAGAATCTCGCCCAATCCCTTCTTTATTAGTATAACCCACCAATTGTGCCGTAATTTCACCAAGTGGATAAACACTACGTGGCTCAACTTTAATCACAATACCGACAATGCGTAACTTACGCACATAATCAGCAATTTCTTCTTCTAGATGACGTGCAATATAAGTAAAACGATCATTAGAGCGCTTGTACAGCAACTCAAGTAATTCGTTATATTTTTTACCACTTTGCTTAGCAAGCGCTTGTAATTTCTCTGTTTCTCTTCGAATCACATCGTATTCCAAACGCAGAAATTCTGATTGTGGATTGTTGCGCACCTTTTCAATGAGCAAGTTATAATCCGCTCCACTAGAACGTGCAAGCAGCGTCCAATAATCTTCACCTTTGATATTAAACAGAGCACGGGGATCATATTTTTTAGGCGCATCTTTCGCTGTACGTTGCTTAATGAAATTATTGACCGCAGCTTCCATTTTGCTTGCCGAAATCCCGATTTCACGTGAAAGTTGTCTCCATCTCACACGATCTTTCCGTAATTTGTCATCAAAATATTCTTTTGGATCCATTGTAATTGAGTGCATAGGCACACTTACAGACAAAATTTGCCCATTACGATCCAAAATTTTGCCACGAGTAAACGGCAATTGCTCTGTACGAATAGAACGTTTATTCGCCTCCTCAATTAAACGTTCCGAATCAACTACCTGCAAATAGAAACTCTGTGCTAGTAAACCAACTGCCATCAAGCCTAATAATAAATAGATAATGCCAAAGCGAATCGGTAAAAAACTCGCTTTGGCTTTTCCATTTGCCTGATGCTCTGCACTATTTTCAGCTAGGGCTGCTTTTTTAGGTTTGATGCTTTTCTTCATTATTCTTCAACTAAAATCACTTCTTGTTCTTTTTTTAATGGCTGTAAGCCTAATTGTTTAGACAAATCTTCAATATTCTTTTTATAGCCTAGGGTATTCTCTGTGACTTGCAAATGCAAAAAAGCATTATCCAGCTCTTGAATTTGCTGTAACAACACACCTTGCTGACTTGTTTGCAAACGAGTTTGGTGTGTAATCCAAATTGTGAGTAACGCACTGATTATAGTAGCGATTAATAACAATACCGCTACTTTATTATGGCTAAAAAAGTCATCTAAAATAATTTGATTAAGTGGATAACGTTCGTTTGACATCAATTACTTCTCCGCTGAGCAACCCTGAGTACAGCACTGCGTGATCTCGGATTAGCACTAATTTCCGCCTCACTTGGCATAATCGCCTTACCTACTGTTTGCAATGGAATATTCTTATTTAACTCACTTTCCAAAATAGGCAAGCCTTTTGGTACAGGTTCTCCCTTACTATGTTTACGCATAAACTGTTTAACCATTCGGTCTTCAAGAGAATGGAAACTGATAATAGATAGCCGACCTTCTGCTGCAAGTACACTTAATGCAGAATTCAATGCTTTCTCTAACTCATCAAGCTCACTATTGATAAAAATTCGAATCGCCTGAAACGAGCGGGTGGCGGGATGTTTATGTTTGTCTTTGAACGGCACAGCGCTAGCGATAATCTCAGCTAATTGAAGAGTTCGCGAAATTTTTTCTTTTGCAGATTTATTGTAAGAAACGACCGCTTGTGCAATCCGTTTAGCAAAACGCTCTTCGCCAAATTCCTTTAACACCCAAGTAAGATCATCTACTGAAACCTGTGCCAACCACTCCGCAGCAGATAAACCTTTGGTGGTATCCATACGCATATCCAAAGGCCCATCTCGCATAAAACTAAAGCCACGTTCAGCTTCATCTAGCTGAGGTGATGAAACACCAAGATCAAGTAAAATACCATCAATTTTGCCTGTTAAGCCAAGCTCTTCACAGATATCTGGAATCGCAGAAAATGCACTATGTACAATTTGGAAACGAGGATCTGAAATGGTTTTTGCCTCTGCAATTGCCCGAGGATCTCTGTCAATCGCAATTAAACGACCTTTTTCACCCAACTGAGAAAGAATTAAACGCGAATGACCTCCTCGGCCAAAAGTACCATCAATATAGATGCCCTCGGCTTTTAATGCTAAGCCATCTACCGCTTCATGCAATAACACGGTAATGTGTTTTGGAGTCTCGCTCATAATGAATCCGTTATAAAGAAAGTTGTTTTAATACATCGTTGTCCGACATTTCGTTAGAACAGCCAAATGCCAAATCTTCCGCAATTTGGGCTTGCCATTGCGCTTCTTGCCAAATTTCAAATTTATTTAATTGCCCAACCAGCATAATTTCACGCTCTAGGGCTCCGTGTTTGCGTAGCACAGGGCTTAATAAAATCCGACCGTTACTATCCATCTCACATTCACAGGCAAAGCCTTGCATAACACGCTGAACACGGCGTTGAGCCGGATCAAAGTTGGATAATTGCAGCAATTTCTGTTCGATAATTTCCCACTCATGTAATGGATACAATAGCAAGCATGGCTGACGTATATCGACAGTGCAAATTAATGTACCGCCATGTTGTTCTATAAGCTCAGTACGATAGCGGGTCGGAATGGAAAACCGCCCTTTGCTATCAAGATTTATTAACGTTGCACCACGGAACATAAACTTATACCATTGCTATTGGAAAGCACCTTTCCACAAAATCCCACTTTTTACCACAAAAGCAGCGGGATTTTATAGATTTAAGCCAAGCGGGGCAAGCTGTTTATTGAAAAACAGAAGGGGAGCAAATATGTTCTGCTCCCCTCTTTTATCAATACTTTTTAACTATTCACCTAAGCTAGCGGGTAAATTGCGAAGGACTTCTGTCCAAATTTCACTACTACGTAGGCGGTGTGCGTGTAGATATTCTGAGACTTTCTCCTCATCAGCCTGCTGACAAGCGGTGCGTAATTGACAATAAAATGCAAAGGTTTCCTGCCTAAAATCAGCGCTATTAAAAACAAGTGTAGCAACTTTCTGATACAACTCTTTAAAGGAATTTAAAATCAGCCCATAGACTGGTTTATCTGCCATAAAAGTAAATCCACGATACAAGGCATAATCAAATGCGGCATAAGCAAGTGCGGTATCCTGCAGCTGCTCAAGCCCGTCAAACAATGTGACACACTCTGCTGCACGGCGTTTTACCGCATCGGGAATATAAATTTCGCCCATTTTAGTACGCAATGAAACCACATTGGTAATGATCATCGGCATAATTGAATGATCTAATTGAATCAAGGTTTCAATAATATTCGGCCCTGCCGTTTCCCAAATATTATTCACTTTAGTAGCTTTACCATGTTGAATATTCAACCAGCCATCGCGCGCCAAACGTTGCAGAACTTCTCGTAATGTCGTGCGAGTAATCCCTATCATGTCAGCTAGTTCTCTCTCAGCAGGCAAATCAGAACCAACCGGAAACCGATTATTCCAAATGCTTTTAACAATAAATTCTTCCGCGAGAGCCGCGGGGCTTTGTGCTTTTAAGATTTCCGATTTATCCATTACGATCCTAGGACTTTATAATAAAAATTTAGAACCTAACTATTATCGTTTAATCGAAACTATATTACAATCCACACAGTTTTATAATTGTGGCATAATCCTATGAACTCGTTCCAAACTATTCACAAGAATTTTCTGGGTTCAACCCCTAGCTGGTACAAATCCGCGATTCTTATTTTCCTTATCCTTAACCCTATCATTTACTTTTTCATTAGCCCCTTTATCGCAGGTTGGTTACTGGTTGCTGAATTTATTTTTACTTTAGCAATGGCACTTAAATGTTACCCATTACAACCTGGTGGGCTTTTAGCAATAGAAGCCGTTGCGATCGGAATGACAAGCCCAGAGCATATTAAGCATGAAATTATGGCGAATTTTGAAGTCATCTTGCTGTTAATGTTCATGGTTGCGGGCATTTTCTTTATGAAACGCCTTCTTCTATATGTTTTTACTAAGCTACTCCTCGTTATCCACTCCAAAAAAACGCTCTCTCTTGCCTTTTGCTTAAGCGCTGCTTTTTTATCTGCATTTTTAGATGCTCTAACCGTGATCGCAGTGATCCTCAGTGTAGGTATGGGCTTCTATAAGGTTTACCATAAAGTTGCCTCCGGTGGCGGTTTAGAAGATGTTGATAACGATGATGAAAATATCAGCAATGACGACAATATTAAATCGCATCGAGAAATTTTAGAACAGTTTCGGGGCTTCTTACGTAGCCTATTAATGCATGCCGCTGTAGGTAGCGCGCTAGGTGGCGTAATGACAATGGTTGGAGAACCTCAAAATTTAATTATTGCCGCTCAAGCTAATTGGGGATTTGGCGAATTTTTCCTACGCGTATCGCCTATCGGTCTTTTGGTGCTCATTTGCGGTGCTCTAACATGTTATCTCCTAGAAAAATATCGACTATTCGGTTATGGCGACCGCCTGCCTCGCAAAGTTTGGAGCATCCTAGCTCAATATAATCTACGTAAAGAAAAAGAAATGAGTCCCCAAATCCGTATGCAATTGGTTTTCCAAGCAATTGCAGGTATTTGGCTTGTGATTGCACTGGCTTTCCATCTCGCTGAAGTGGGCTTAATCGGCTTAAGTGTGATCATTTTCTGTAGCACCTTTAATGGGGTAACTGATGAGCACTCTTTAGGCAAAGCTTTCCAAGAATCTATGCCATTTACAGCCCTATTAGTCGTCTTTTTTTCTGTTGTTTCAGTAATTGTTGATCTCAACCTATTTGAACCAATTATTCATTTTGTGCTAACCAGTGAGCCCAATTCACAGCTTGCTTGGTTTTATATATTCAATGGCGTTTTATCCAGCATTTCTGATAATGTCTTTGTCGGCACGGTTTATATCAATGAAGCAAAAACCGCGCTTGAAAACGGCACTATTAGCCGAGAAATGTTTGATCTTATTGCTGTCGCAATTAATACGGGGACGAATTTACCTTCCGTAGCAACCCCAAATGGTCAAGCAGCTTTCTTATTCCTGCTAACATCATCCTTTGCGCCACTCATTCGCTTATCTTATGGCAGAATGGTATATATGGCATTGCCTTATACTGCCGTTTTATCTATAGTGGGCTTCTTGGCTCTTGAATTTTTACTCCAACCTCTTACCCAGCTTATGCTTGATTTTGGATGGATAGTTACCCGCTAACAAGGGGATATTATGTTTGCATGGTTAAAAAAACTCTCTCTTAGTCGCAGTACTTGGTTACTTTGTATTCTAAGCGCATTAGCCTTAGAAACCGCTGCACTCTATTTTCAATATGGTATGGGCTTGCAGCCTTGTGTGATGTGCATTTATGAACGTTTAGCGCTACTTGCCATCTTAGCTGCAGGAGCAATCGGCATTATTGCGCCACGCTTTTTCCTTATCCGTTGGGGAGCTTTACTACTTGGCTTGTTTGGTGCGATTAAAGGTTTAATGCTTGCCATCAAACACACAGATTATCAACTCCACCCCGCACCTTGGAATACTTGTTCCCCTTTTTTAGATTTCCCGCCAACCCTGCCTCTTGATAAATGGCTCCCAAGTTTATTTGCTGCCAGCGGCGACTGTAGCAAAATCTCTTGGGAATTTTTAGGATTGATTATGCCGCAGTGGCTCATTGTTGTCTTTGGTATCTACTGTACAATTTTAGTGCTACTCACTCTTGCTCAGTTTAAACGTGGAGTAAAAGCACAAAGAGATCTCTTTCATTAGTTTAATGCTCTACTGATGGTTTTATACAAGCGGTAGTTTTTTGCAAATTTTCTGCAAAAACCTGCCGCTTGTTTTCGCTTGCCCTACCCAACAATGCCCTTTTCCGCTACAATCTGTCTATTTTGAATGTAGAAGAGAAAGAAGAATGTCAAACCGTAAAATTCTTGTTACTTGTGCCTTGCCTTATGCGAATGGCGCAATTCACTTAGGGCATATGCTTGAACATATCCAAGCGGATATTTGGGTGCGTTTTCAACGTATGCGAGGCAACCAAGTGCATTTCGTTTGTGCAGATGATGCACACGGCACGCCAATTATGCTCAATGCCGATAAACAAGGCATTACCCCTGAACAACTGATTGAAAAGGCAAAAGCCGATCACGTTGCCGATTTTGCTGGCTTTAATATCAGCTTTGATAACTATCATTCTACCCACAGTGAAGAAAATAAAGCGATCACTCGCCATATCTATAACACCTTAAAAACCAACGGTTTTATTAAAAGCAAAGTCATTTCTCAGCTGTTTGACCCTGAAAAACAGATGTTCTTGCCAGATCGTTTTGTGAAAGGCACTTGCCCGAAATGTAAAGCAGAAGATCAATATGGTGATAACTGCGAAGTGTGTGCTGCAACGTATAGCCCAACAGAGTTAATCAATCCAAAATCGGCTATTTCAGGTGCAACCCCTGAAATGAAAGACTCGGAACACTTTTTCTTTGATCTGCCAGCCTTTGAAGCTATGCTGAAAGGGTGGACAAAATCGGGTTCATTACAACCTGAAATTGCCAATAAAATGCAAGAGTGGTTTGAAGGCGGGTTACAGCAGTGGGATATTAGCCGTGATGCCCCTTATTTTGGCTTTGAAATTCCAGATGCACCAAACAAATTCTTCTATGTATGGCTTGATGCACCAATTGGCTATATGGCATCGTTTAAAAACTTATGCGACCGTACTGGTTTGAATTTTGACGAGTTTTGGCAAAAAGATTCAGGCACTGAACTTTACCACTTTATCGGTAAAGACATCGTCTATTTCCACAGCCTTTTCTGGCCTGCAATGCTAGAAGGCGCTGGCTACCGTAAGCCGACAAATGTTTTTGCTCACGGCTATGTTACTGTTGATGGGCAAAAAATGTCTAAATCTCGTGGCACCTTTATTCAAGCAAGCACCTACCTTAAACACCTTGATCCTGAATGTTTACGCTACTACTATGCGGCAAAACTCAATGACCGCATTGAAGATTTGGATTTCAGCCTTGATGATTTCGTACAACGTGTAAACAGCGACATCGTGAATAAATTGGTTAATCTCGCTTCTCGCACCGCAGGTTTTATCAGTAAACGCTTTGAAGGCAAGCTTGCCGCAGAACTTGAAGATCCCGCATTATTCGGCGAATTTGTTGCACAATCAGAGCAGATCGCAGCGAGTTTTGAAAAACGCGAGTTTAATAAAGCGATCCGTGAAATTATGGCTTTATGCGATAAAGCGAATAAATATATTGACGACAAAGCCCCTTGGGTAATTGCCAAAGAAGAAGGCAAAGAAGCGGAATTACAAGCGGTTTGTTCAATGGGCTTGGAATTATTCCGTGTGTTAATGAGCTATCTCAAACCCGTGTTACCAAAATTGGCTGAGCGTGCCGAAGCATTTTTACAAACCGAATTGCGTTGGGATAACATTGATACCCCACTGTTTAACCACAGCATTGCACCGTTTAAATCACTCTTTACTCGTTTAGACAAAAAACAAATTGACGCAGTGATTGACGAAACCAAAGCACTCTTTGCTGAAAGTGTGCAAGCGGAGCAAAATAAACAAAAATCTGCAAAAAAAGAGGAAAAAATGACCGCAAGTGAAAACCAAACTGAACGCCAAATTGAGCCAATCGCCCCAGAAATCACCATTGATGATTTCATTAAATTAGATCTGCGAGCGGCAAAAGTGATTCACTGCGAAGCTGTGCCAAAATCGGACAAAATGTTGCGTTTTGAATTAGATTTAGGTGATCACAAACGCCAAGTTTTCTCAGGTATCAAAGCCGCTTATCCAAATCCAGAAGCATTGATTGGACGCTTTGTTGTCGTGATTGCTAACCTTGCTCCACGCAAAATGTCGTTTGGCATCTCAGAAGGTATGATCTTATCTGCTGGCACAGGTGGTTCAGATCTCTTCTTGCTTGATGCTGACAGTGGTGTGACAGCAGGTATGCAGGTCAAATAATTTATCCAAACATTTATAAGCGGTAGGAACTTTTACCTACCGCAGGATATATCACTATCATGGGTAATAATTCCCCTTATAGAGGAGATGAAAAGTATGATCCAACAGACTCTTTCTATCATCAAACCCGATGCCACTCGTCGTAATTTAGTTGGACAAATTCTGGCTGAAATTGAGAAAGGTGGATTAAAGATTAAGGCTCTGAAAATGTTACATTTAAATGCAGAGCAGGCTGGTGGCTTTTATGCTGAACACCAAGGCAAAGATTTTTTTGAACCATTGGTTCAGTTTATGACCTCTGCACCGATTGTTGTGGCTGTGCTAGAGGGCGAAAATGCCGTGCAACACTATCGCGATTTAATGGGTGCAACTGATCCAGCAAAACGCGAAAAAGGCACAATCCGTGATCGCTTTGCTTTAAGTATGCGCGAGAATTCTGTACATGGCTCAGATTCTGAACTTTCAGCAAAACGCGAAATTGCCTATTTCTTTATGCCAAACGAAATCGTATCTTAAAAAAATCCCTTTTTTGTGAGTCAGATCACAAAAAGGGATTTTTTTGTTATTCATTGCTAGATCGGTTTAGCAAAAAATAAAGTAAAATCTTGCAAATTTTTTCAAAAACAAAATTTATGAAGGAGCCCAAATGCTTAATCTTTCAATATCCAACATCAGCCTAAATGGCTCTGCTACTGATAAAGAAACAGCTATCCGCTTAGTGGCGGCAGGCTTAGTGAAAAACGGCAATGTTGCTGAGGGTTATGAAAATGGAATGCTTGCTCGTGAGAACCAAACGTCCACTTTCTTAGGCAACGGTATTGCGATTCCACATGGGACATTAGAGACTCGTGATCTTGTAAAAAATACAGGCGTACAAGTTTATCAATTCCCACAAGGTGTGGAATGGGGTGAAGGCAATATCGCTTATGTGGTCATTGGGATTGCCGCTAAATCTGATGAACACCTTGCTCTACTTCGTCAATTAACTTCCGTATTAAGCGATGAACAAGCGGCAGAAACACTCGCAAAAACGGCAAATTTAGATGAATTTATTGCAACGCTTTCAGGTAAAAAAGCCCTTCCTATCATCTCTGCTGAACTCATTTCTTTAAATGCGCACAGCGAAAGTTTAATTACCCTTTCAGCCATCAATGCAGGTAAATTAACAGAACTTGGTTACGCTAATCCGCAATTTATTAGCCAAGCAGTGGCAAGTCAGCCATTGGCATTAAATGCGAATCTTTTCGTCAGCGATGCACAAACAGGCAATGTGCAAAATGGTATTGCAGTGGCTCGTAGTCAATCAGGCAAAACAGTTGTGTCTGTTAGCGCAGTGGATAATGCATTGGAAAGTGAATTAGCAAAATTATTCAATCAAGATAATCAGCAAATTTTAACGTCGGGTACGGCTGAGCAAATTCTGGCATTATTTGGTGTTGCCTCAAATGTGGTAGCAGAAGTTGCAAGCAATAATGCGGAAAAAGTGATTGGTACATTTACATTGCGTAACGACAACGGTTTACACGCTCGACCAGTAGCAGAATTAGTCAAAATTGTGAAAGCCTTTGATGCAAATGTTACCGTTGAAAATTTAGATCGTGGTACAGCCCCAGTAAGTGCCAAATCTACGATGAAAATTTTAACGCTCGGTGCAGTGAAAGGTAGCAAATTACGCTTTACTGCAGAAGGTTCGCAAGCGTTAGCGGCAATTGAAGCGATTAAAGCTGGCTTTGAAAATGGCTTAGGCGAACCCGTGAGCTTTGTACCAGGTGAAGCTGATATTATTGAGCAATCCGCTGCACAACAAGCGGTTGAAAATCCGCAAAATTCTGCAAATACAAGTGAAATTGTGGCAAACAATGGCGAACTAGAAGCCACTTTTGTGATTCGTAACGAACACGGTTTACACGCTCGTCCATCAGCAATGCTTGTAGCAGAAGCGAAAAAATATAATGCCGATATTAAAGTACAAAACGTTGATCGCAATAGCGATTTAGTCAGTGCGAAAAGTATGATGAAAATCGTGGCATTAGGCGTAACCAAAGGCCATCACTTACGCTTTGTGGCAAGTGGTGAGCAAGCCAAAGAAGCGTTGGAAGGCATTGGTAAAGCGATTGAAGCAGGATTGGGAGAATAAGATGACGCAACGTATTGCAACCGTTACGCTTAACCCTGCTTTTGATTTAGTCGGGCGTTTAGCAAAAATTGAGATTGGTGAAGTGAACACCGTTGAAACGCTTGGTATCTACCCTGCGGGTAAAGGCATCAATGTTGCCAAAGTGCTTGCCGATCTTGGCACGAATTTAACCGTTACTGGCTTTTTAGGCGAAGAAAATCAGGGTGATTTTGTGCAATCTTTTGCCAAAAATGGGCTGGTTGATGACTTTTATCGTATCAATGGCAAAACGCGCATTAACGTAAAAATCACAGAAACCGAAGCTGATGTGACCGACTTAAACTTCTTAGGTTTTGAAGTTTGCACCAATGATTGGCGTAAGTTTTCTGCGCTTTCTCAAAGCTGGGAAAGTCAATTTGATTTAGTCGCTGTCTGTGGCTCATTGCCTCGTGGTGTATCGGCAGAACAATTCAAAGAGTGGTTGATAACACTGCATAATCAAGGTATCAAAATTGTATTAGATACCAGCAATCAAGCACTCACCGAAGGTTTAAAAGCACACCCTTGGTTAGTCAAACCAAACCGCCGTGAATTGGAAGTGTTAGTCGGTCGTAAATTGGATAATCTTAATGAGGTCATCGCTGCCGCCCAAGAACTTCGCAATAAAGGTATTGAAAACGTGATCGTTTCAATGGGCGAACAAGGCTCAATTTGGGTCAATAATGAAGGTGTGCTCATTGCTCGTCCACCACGCTGTGAAAATGTGGTCAGCACTGTGGGTGCAGGGGATTCAATGGTCGCAGGTTTAATCTACGGCTTTGCACAAGGCTGGGATAAAGCGCAAACCTTGAAATTTGCTTCTGCAACCTCTGCCAATGCCGTTGCACAAAGCAATGTGGGCGTGGCAGATCGCAGTGTGATTGATAGTCTTGCTCAGCAAGTGGAAATCACAGAGATTTAAAATCTCCCCCCTCCCCCTCTTTTTCAAAGAGGGGGTGATCGTTCAGTAATTAATCGTTGCTCAGTGCATTATTCTACACACGAATGATCGTCCCCTCTTTGAAAAAGAGGGGATAAGAGGGGAGATTTAAAGTTATTTTCAACATTAACAAAAGGAACTCAAAAATGAACATTTCATTTCTTTTTCCTGCCAATGTCGGCAAAGCTCGCCAATTTTTAGTGGGCGAAGTGCTGGCTACGGCTGCAAAACAACAAGGGCATGACGTAGTTTCAGCAGAACTTGCTGATTTCGTGGTGCTATTTGATAATGAAATTCCAGCCCAAGCCGCAGGTAAAAAAGGGGCGGTGCTCAATTTAGATCAGGCTTTTGCTCAGCCTGAATCAGCATTACAACAAGCGGTTTATTCTGCTCAAATTTTTGCAAATGCGACAACAACAGCCGTTTCAACTAGCGGTGTAAAAAATATCGTAGCCGTTACCGCTTGCCCAACTGGTGTAGCACACACCTTTATGTCTGCTGAGGCAATTGAAAACTATGCCAAAGCACAGGGCTGGAATGTGAAAGTAGAAACTCGTGGTCAAGTGGGTGCAGGTAATCCAATCAGCCCAGAGGAAGTCGCTGCGGCGGATTTAGTGTTTGTTGCTGCCGATATTGATGTGGATTTAAGCAAATTTGAAGGCAAACCGATGTATCGTACTTCTACTGGTTTAGCCTTGAAGAAAACCGCACAAGAATTTGATAAAGCTTTCAAAGAAGCCAAAGTTTACACAGGCGGTGCAGTAACAGCAAAAGCTAATGATGAATCTGCAAGCCAAGAGAAAAAAGGTGTGTATAAACACTTAATGACCGGTGTTTCGCATATGTTGCCTATCGTAGTCGCAGGCGGTTTGTTAATTGCGATCTCCTTTATGTTTGGTCATACCGCATTCCAAGATGAATCAATTGCATTCGGCTTACCAAAAGCGTTGATGGATATCGGTGGTGGTGCGGCATTCCACTTAATGATTGCAGTATTCGCAGGTTATGTGGCCTACTCTATTGCAGACCGTCCAGGTTTAGCCGTCGGTTTAACTGGCGGTATGTTAGCCACAACCGCAGGCGCAGGGATTTTAGGCGGTATCTTTGCCGGTTTCCTAGCGGGTTATGTGGTGAAATTCTTAAATGACAAGATCCAACTTGCTCCAAGTTTTGCCTCACTTAAACCGATTTTAATTTTGCCTTTACTTGGCACAGCGATTGTAGGTCTTGCGATGATCTATCTCATCAACCCACCAGTGAAAGCGTTAATGGATAGCCTTGTGGCTTGGTTGAACAATATGGGACAAACCAATGCTATTATTTTAGGTGCTATTTTAGGCGCGATGATGTGTGTGGATATGGGCGGCCCAGTGAATAAAGCCGCTTATACCTTTGGCGTGGGCTTAATTGCTTCACAACAATATGCCCCAATGGCTGCGGTCATGGCAGCAGGTATGGTTCCGCCTATCGGTATGGCAATTGCAACAATGATTGCACGCAATAAATTCACCGTAAACCAACGTGATGCAGGTAAACCAGCCTTTGTATTAGGTTTATGCTTCATCTCAGAAGGTGCATTACCATTCGTTGCAGCCGATCCTGTACGTGTAATCGGTACCTCTATCTTAGGCGGTGCTGTCGCAGGTGCAATTTCTATGAGCTTAGGTATTACGCTTCAAGCCCCACACGGTGGTTTATTCGTGATTCCATTTGTTTCTGCTCCTGTGATGTATATTGCAGCCATTGCAATCGGCTCAGTTATCACTGGTGTCACTTATGCATTAATCAAACCCAAAGCAGAATAAGCTTGACTGAAGCAATCTTAAGGCAGACATAAGTCTGCCTTATGTTTAACCTAGAGGAAGTAAAATGAAGACTCTTGGCATAATTGGTGGAATGTCGCCAGAAAGTACGGCAACCTACTATATAGAAATTAATCGATTAGTTAATCAAGTAAGAGGAGGAAATTATTCTGCGCCCATTTTGCTTGATAGTGTAAATTTTGAAGATATTGTGCAATGCCAAAAAAATAGAAACTGGCAACAAGCGGGCAAAATTCTAGCAAAATCTGCAAAACGCTTAGAGCAGATGGGGGCAGAGGCTATTTTGCTTGCCACCAACACTATGCATAAAAATGCCCCTGAGATTCAAGCTGCTATTAATATCCCTTTTCTGCATATTCTAGATGCTACAGCTAAGGCAATTAAAGCACAGGGCTTACATAAAATTGGCGTACTCGGCACAGCATTTACTATGCAAGATCCTTTTTACCAAGATGGGCTACTTGAGCGTAGTATTACAGCCATCATGCCAACGCTTGTCGAACAAGCAGAAATTCATCGTATTATTTTTGAAGAACTGTGTTTAGGAAAATGTCTGCCTGAAAGCAAAGCTTTTTACCTTAGCGTCATTGATAAGCTAGCCACTCAAGGCGCAGAAGGCGTGATTTTAGGTTGTACTGAAATTGGGTTACTGGTGCAACAACACGATCACTCACTCCCGTTTTTTGATACGGCACAGCTCCATTCACAAATGGCTGTTGAATTTATTTTAGGAAACAAATAATTCCATCTTACTCTTTCAGCTAGTTGGAGTTACTTAAGAATTTGGAAGAAAAGTAATTGTAGTGCTAACGGTATATTTTACTTACCCTAACAAGCGCTCAAATTTCCTTTATCTTTTACAAAAAACCGCTACAATCCGATTCTTTACACAAACACAACATTTAAAACTTGGAGTAGATTATGCCTAAATTAAGATCAGCGACCAGCACACAAGGTCGTAATATGGCAGGTGCACGTGCATTGTGGCGTGCGACAGGAATGAAAGAAAACGACTTTGGTAAGCCGATTATTGCGGTAGTAAACTCATTTACCCAATTTGTACCGGGACACGTTCATTTAAAAGATATGGGGCAATTGGTTGCTGAACAAATTGAAAAAGCAGGCGGAGTGGCAAAAGAGTTTAATACCATTGCAGTGGACGATGGGATTGCAATGGGACACGGCGGTATGCTCTATTCGCTCCCAAGCCGTGATTTAATTGCTGATAGCGTAGAATATATGGTAAATGCTCATTGTGCTGATGCGATGGTCTGTATTTCTAACTGCGATAAGATCACACCGGGAATGTTAATGGCAGCATTGCGTTTAAACATTCCGACTATTTTCGTTTCAGGCGGCCCAATGGAAGCGGGCAAAACGAAACTTTCTGATCAGCTTATTCGTTTAGATTTAGTGGATGCGATGATTCATGGCGCAAACCCTGAAACCTCTGATGAAGATGTGGCGATTATTGAACGCTCAGCTTGCCCTACTTGCGGATCTTGCTCGGGTATGTTTACCGCTAACTCAATGAACTGCTTAACCGAAGCTTTGGGGTTAAGTTTGCCGGGTAACGGCTCAATGCTGGCAACCCACGCTGACCGCAAACAGCTTTTCTTAGATGCAGGTTCGCAAATCGTTGAGCTTTGCAAAAAATACTATGAGCAAGATGATGAATCGGTTCTGCCTCGTTCTATTGCGAGCAAAGCGGCATTTGATAATGCGATGAGCTTAGATATTGCGATGGGCGGCTCAACCAATACCGTTTTACACTTATTAGCGGCTGCACAAGAAGCGGAAGTGGATTTCACCATGGCAGATATTGACCGCTTATCTCGCCAAGTGCCGTGTTTAAGCAAAGTGGCTCCAAATACCAATAAATACCATATGGAAGATGTACACCGTGCAGGCGGTATTATGGCAATTTTGGGCGAATTAGACCGTGCCGGCTTGCTCAATAACCAAACTCGCACCGTATTGGGTATGACTATTGGCGAACAGATTGCCAAATATGATATTAAACTCACCCAAGATGAAGCTGTGCATAAATTCTTCCGAGCAGGGCCAGCAGGCATTCGCACCACCAAAGCTTTCTCACAAGATTGCCGTTGGGATAACGTGGACGATGACCGCCAAAACGGCTGTATCCGCTCAAAAGAATTTGCATATAGCCAAGACGGTGGTTTAGCCATGCTTAAAGGCAACATCGCAATGGACGGCTGTATTGTAAAAACCGCAGGGGTAGATGAAAGCATTCTCAAATTCAGCGGTGAAGCCATTGTATTTGAAAGCCAAGAAGATGCCGTTGCGGGTATTTTAGGCGGTAAAGTGCGTGCAGGCCACGTTGTCGTGATTCGCTATGAAGGCCCGAAAGGGGGGCCGGGTATGCAAGAAATGCTTTACCCAACTAGCTATCTCAAATCAATGGGCTTAGGCAAAGCCTGTGCGTTATTAACCGATGGACGTTTTTCAGGTGGCACGTCAGGACTTTCTATCGGACACTGTTCCCCAGAAGCTGCTGCTGGCGGTGTGATTGGCTTAGTGAAAGATGGCGATAAGATTGAAATTGATATTCCAAATCGCAGCATTGAACTGATTGTGCCACAAACCGAGCTTGATGCACGCCGAGCAGAACAAGATGCCAAAGGCTGGCAGCCTGCCAACCGCCAACGTGAAGTCTCCTTTGCGTTAAAAGTGTATGGACATTTTGCAACTTCTGCGGATAAAGGGGCGGTGAGAGATAAAACGAAAATTTAATCTCCTTAACAAGCGGTCAGATTTTGCAATTATTTTGCAATACTAGACCGCTTGTTGCCCTCCTTTCCTCAATACATAGCATATAAAGATACCAGCAATCACTGCTGTTATTACATTAACCCAAACCCAGCCATTTTCATAAACAAGGAACACTCCTACGGAAAAAGATGCTGCCAGATTGCAAAAATATGTAATCAGCGAATTCATCCCTTGTACTTTGTGTTTGTGATATAAAACACTCTTCCCACTGCACACTTGGTTTTAATAAGGTATTTTCTTTTCCAAATAAGCTGTTGGTATAGTCAGTATGACAAAAAGGATAATAACAAATAGAAAACCACCTAAAAAATGCGACTAATGTGATGTATTTCTTCATAATGTAATCCAACTAGAATTCTCCAAAAAACCGGCATTTGGATATTAACTCAATAAAATCACTAGGATGTTTATCCGAATAAATTAGTGGTTGCGCTGCTGCTTTGAAATCAGAGACTATTCCACCCCAAATAGCACTTTCATAGCAAAATTTTATAGACTGAAATCGAGAAATATTTAGTGTATTACAACCAAAAACAAATTAAACTGAATTAACAAGGATTGAGTTTGGCGTTGCCCTAACTCGGTAAATAAATTAATTAAATAATAGGTCAGGGATGTTAGATTATTTTTCTACACTTCACCCTGCGAGTCAGGCGCTGATCGCGGGGCTTTTTACATGGGGTTGTACTATTTTCGGTTCAGCATTTGTCTTTTTCTTTAAACAAGTTAATCAAAAATGGCTGGACTCTATGATGGGGTTTGCAGCCGGAGTAATGATTGCAGCAAGTTTTTGGTCGTTGCTTGAACCGTCATTGGAATATGCGGAAAAAGGTTATGGAGATTGGAATTGGTTACCAGCTGCCATTGGTTTTTTAGCGGGTGGATTTTTTATTCGTTTAATTGATTATCTTGTCCCCCATTTGCACTTAGATAAGACTTCGATCACTGATGCTGAAGGCGTAATAGCACATAAAAATTTATCTAAATCGATGCTATTATTCCTTGCCATTACTATCCATAATATTCCTGAAGGGTTAGCGATTGGTGTTACCTTCGGTGCATTATCTTCTGTCACAGATACCTCTGCGGCATTAATGGGGGCAATTGGCTTAGCTATTGGGATTGGTTTACAGAATATACCTGAAGGCTCTGCGCTCTCTATGCCTATTCGAGGGGAAGGGGCTAGCCGTTGGAGAGCCTTCTGTTATGGTTCTATGTCAGCAGTGGTTGAGCCGATTGCGGCCGTACTCGGCGCCATTTTTGTCCTTTCAATGACAGCAATTCTACCCTATGCTCTCGCCTTTGCAGCTGGGGCTATGATCTTTGTCGTGGTAGAAGAGCTGATTCCTGAATCCCAAAGCAACGGTAATACCGATATTGCAACCCTATCATTGATGCTTGGCTTTGTATTAATGATGGTACTTGATGTGGCACTAGGATAACTGCCAGATATGCGGTAGTTAATCAAGCCACCGCATGTTCTAATATTTTCACTAAGTACATGAGTCAGTTTTACGAATCTTATTCACCTCATTCAGTAATGTATTAATTTCATTATCTGCAAAAATATCCGTAATATTTTTAGCTAAGCGCCGGCGCCAATTAGCATATTGTGTACTTGTACCAGGAATATTTACCGGTTCACTCATTGCTAACCAATCTTCCGGTTGAAATCCAAACAAGCCGCTATTTACATGCGCGACATAGCGTTGTAGCTGATGAATAAATTGCGTATTAACCGTAGAATTCAGCTGTGGCGTAATATCTGCCTCGAAAGGTACACCATATTGTTTTAACCGCTGCAAGATTTTTTCTTTTGCTTGCACACGCTGGCTTTGTAGGATGGTAAGTATCTTAGTATCTGGATATACACCAAATTTTTTGCCTAATTCGAAATCATAACCTTGCCAATAACCATAGATAGTAGGTAAATCATGCGTGCTTAACGTTGTCATGGCTTGGTAAGGGTAATGGTTTAGCGCTCGACTTCGCCCCTGTTCATCAAACTCAAAATAGAAAATTTTATACGATAAAATACCCGCATGCTTAAGTTTACTGACAATTTCTTTAGGGACTGTACCTAAATCCTCTCCAATAATCAGACACTGATGACGCTGGCTTTCTAAAGCTAAAATTGCAATTAAATCATCAACAGGATAGCTTACATATGCGCCATTAATTGCACTATCACCTTTCGGAATCCACCATAAACGCAATAAAGACATAATATGATCGATTCGCAATGCACCACAGTGTTGCATATTTGCTCTAAGCAACTCAATAAACGGCTGATAAGCACGCTGTTTTAATACATGCGGATTCATTGGCGTGAGTCCCCAATTTTGCCCCTGTGGTCCCAAGATATCAGGCGGAGCCCCAATTGAAGCTTTTAAACAATAAAGCGGTTTATCCCCCCAAGTTTCTGCGCCGTTATGACTTACTCCCACTGCTAAATCTCGGTACATCCCAATGCGCATATTTTTCTCTCGGCACATGGCATCACATTCAGCTAACTGCTGATCGGCAATAAATTGCAGCCATATATAAAATTCGATCTCATCTTTATGTGTAACACGAAACTGTTGCACTGCTGCGGAATGATAATCTTGATATTCTCTTGCCCAGAAATCCCACCCCCATTGCTCTTTATATTGATTGGCTAAATGCTGGTGTAGGGCATCAAAAGTCGCTTGAATTTGTAAACCCTCGCCACCTTTTTTTATAAACTCATGAAACGCAGTATCCGAGCAAGCGGTTGAATTTTGCTGAAATTTTGCAAAAGCAAAATGCAGTCCTTTCAATTTTAAGGGCAAAATTTTGCTGTAATCTAACCAATCTTGCTGACGTAATTGAGTTAATTGTTGCTGAATTTCCGCTGAATTAAACCAAGCCTGAGCTTCATCATTTTGCTGAAATTCAATTAGCTGGTTAATATCAATATAAGCAATATTTATCCACTGCCGTGAGGAAGGACTATAAGGACTGGCAGCCTCAGGATTAGCAGGAAATAATGAGTGAATAGGGTTTAAACCGACAAAATCAGCCTGATGTCGCGCAATATTTTGGATAAAATCTTTTAAATCACCAAAGTCACCAATTCCCCAATTTTTCTCAGATCTTAAGGTATAAAGCTGTAAAAATGTTCCCCATAATTTTTTATGTTCCTGTAGTGCTTGAGGTTGATAGCAACATGTTGGTGCCACAATGACAGTGCAATTAAATGTTTGCTTAGCTGTTATTATTTTTAATTGGTGATAGCCCAAAGGCAAATGGTCTGGTAATGCGATACCGCGTTTTTTTATTTTTCCTTGAACTATTTGTGTACTATTTTCCAGTTGTAATTGCCAAGTACCAATTAAGGGCTGTTTTTTATTTGCTAAGTTTAAAGGTAAAAAATGTGGTTGGTGCTGGTAAAAAACTTTTACACTAGGAATGGGAGTAAAATTGCTATTTGAATGGTGATTAAAAGTTTTAAGCAACGCTTTTTTTATATCTAATCTTGCCCATTTTTTTATTCCTCTCTCATCAAAAAAATAGGGCAAAATACCTGCATAAGCACACTGTCTTTCTATTGTTTTCATAATTATTCTCCTAAAAAAGAGCATAGAAAATAAGTGGCTTCTCATTAAGTTTATGTTCAACATATCCTAAATAAGAAGCCATCTAGTAGCATTATTATTTAGCTTGCCAAATTCGTTGTTGATAATCTCTGATTGAGCGGTCTGAACTAAATATGCCTAAACGAGCTGTATTTAAAATTGCGCTGCGTACCCAAGCTTGCTGATTTAAATAAGCATGACTAATTTTAGCTTGAGCTTGACGATAGCTATCGAAATCAGCAAAAACCAAGAAAGGGTCTTGCTCTAAGAGACTATCTAACATTAGCTTGAAGGTTGTTTTATCACCTTTTGAAGCTTTGCCCGTTGCCAGAAAATCCACAGCTGCTTTTAACACCATATCTTGATGATAATATGCCTTAGGCTGATAACCACTTGCGAGTAACTCACGAATGCTTTCAACCGTATGCCCGAAAATAAAAATATGCTCTTCTCCTACCATTTCTGCAATTTCAACATTCGCCCCATCTAATGTTCCCAAGGTTAATGCCCCATTTAAAGCCAATTTCATATTACCTGTGCCCGAAGCTTCTTTACCCGCCATAGATATTTGCTCTGATACATCAGCCGCAGGAATAATTTTTTCAGCAAGGCTAACTCGATAATCTGGTAAGAATGCAACTTGTAAACGATCATTAACCTGTTTATCGCTATTAATAATCCTTGCTACGTTATTAATCGCATGGATAATATTTTTTGCTAAAAAATAGCCTGGCGCAGCTTTACCAGAAAATAAGAATACTCGCGGAGTATATTCTTGATTTGGATTTTCTTTAATTGCCTGATAAGTAGCAATAATATTTAACAGATTAAGATGTTGGCGTTTATATTCATGAAAACGTTTAATCTGCACATCAAAGATAGCATTAGGATTAACATTTAATCCTAATGTTTGGTTTATTTCATTTGCCAAAATGATTTTATTATTTGTTTTAATCTGCTGATATTTATCTTGAAATCCAATGTCATCTACATATTTTTCTATTCCTTGTAAGAGTTCAAGATCTCTTGTCCAATCTTGCGTTAAGCAATGATCTAACAAGCTACTGAGCTGTGGATTGGCTTGTCGAATCCAACGACGGGGCGTCACACCATTCGTCACATTGCAAAATTTTGTTGGAAATAGCTGATGATATTCTGGAAAGAGATCCTTAATTAGCAGATCAGAATGGATTTGTGCAACACCATTAACACGGAAACAAGTGACAACACAAAGATTTGCCATACGCACTCGATAATCAAAAAGTATTGCAAGTTTTTCCCATACTTTAGCATTATCACCAAACATGGATTTCACCTGTTCATGGAATAAGTGATTAATTTTTTCTACAATTTGATAATGACGAGGCAATAATTGCTTGAATAAGCGTTGATCCCACTGCTCAAGAGCTTCTGGTAGCAACGTATGATTAGTATAAGCAAATGTGTTTGAACAAATATCCCACGCCTGTTTCCAAGTAAAATGGTGCTCATCCAATAGTAAGCGCATTAACTCAGGGATCGCCAAAGTTGGGTGAGTATCATTTAGCTGAATAACTTGATGCTGCGCTAAATCTGCTAATGGATAGCCTGCTGCAAGATGGCGTTCTAAAATATCAGACACAGAACACGCACAATGAAAATATTGCTGCATTAAACGTAATTTTTGCCCTGCCTTATGATTGTCATTTGGATAAAGCACTTGTGTTAAAGCCGCGGCATTAACAATATTTTTATCAGCCGCTAAAAATTTTCCATCGTTAAATGCTGAGAAATCGAATGCCTGATCGCTATCTGCTTGCCACAAGCGTAATACTTGAACAATATTATTTTTATAACCCACAATAGGTAAATCGAATGCTTTACCTTGAAGAGTAAGCTTAGGAGTCCATTCATACTGATCTGCTTGAATATGCTTAGTTTTTCCACCAAAGCTAATTTGATGAATTTTGGCTGGGTTGAAGCGATGCCAAGGGTAATGATCACGATTCCAAGTATCTGGGGCTTCTTGTTGCTGCCCATCTTCAAAATGCTGCTTAAATAAACCATATTGATAATGCAGACCGTAACCTGTGGCAGGTTGTCCTAATGTTGCCATTGAGTCTAAAAAACAAGCAGCTAAACGCCCTAATCCACCATTCCCTAGGGCTGGATCACGTTCTTGTTCTAAAATATCTACTAATTCAATCTGATATTGTTTAAGATAATCTCGAACTTGTTCATAGTAACCTAAGTTAAGTAAATTATTGCCCGTTAAACGCCCAATCAAAAACTCCATTGATAAATAATTTACATGACGAGTCCCATCAACTTGTACTGGTGGTCGCTGATAAATAAGTTCAAGAGAACCTTCTGCAACAATATGATACCATTGCTGCAAAGAGAGTTTTTCAGGCCCAATAACATCAAAATAACGACAGTATTTTTCAACAATAGCTTTAAATTCCATAGGAATCTCCTAGTAAAAATTAACTGTCGTGTATTATGTTTCATCAAATAAAAATCAAATCATCCTTGTCCATACTTATACGGTATGAGTGATAGGATGGAGTAAAAAGACAGAAGGATGAGGCATCATCCTACGGGCTCGTTCATTACATGTATTGAGTCCTAGTACAATTAGAGGAGAGTCACATTTATATGTTAATACCATCAAAACTAATTTGTTCTTTTCGCTTACAGAATAGTATTCCCCGAACACGTTTAATTCAGGAATTAAATAAATCGTCGCTATATCCTGTTGTATTGGTAAGTGCTCCTGCTGGCTATGGAAAGACAACTCTCGTATCGCAATGGAGTGAAGGGAAAAAAAATATAGGATGGTATGCGTTAGATGAAGGAGATAATAATCCAGAACGTTTTGCTGCCTACTTCAGTGCCGCACTGCATGCAGCCATAAATACTGAAACCGATGTATTATTGGAAGAAAATCATCAAGCAAATTTATTTGCATTATTTAATCAATTACTTATCAAAGCCTCACAATTTCCCCAGCACTTCTATTTAATTATTGATGATTACCACTGCATTGATAATGAGGAGATCCACGAAGCATTGAAATATTGGATTAAACACAAACCTGCTAATATGACATTAATCCTCATATCTCGTTCAGTTCCTCCATTAAGCATTGCCAGCTTGAGAGTCCAAGAGCAGCTCTTAGAAATAGATATCAACCAGTTAATGTTTGATCATCAAGAAAGTATCGCATTTTTCCAAGCCAGATTAGGTACTGAATTAAAGCAACAAGATATTATTGCATTATGCAATGAGGTTGAAGGCTGGCCAACAGCATTACAATTAATTAGCCTTTTTGCCAAAAATAAATCACACGCTTGGCAAGTTCCTTTGCAAGATATTGCTAAACGCTTATCTAAATCAAATAGTTTCCATATTAATGAATACTTAGCCGATGAAGTGCTCAATAAAGTTGATAAAGATACGCGCTTATTTATTCTACGTTGTTCTATTTTGCATTCGATGAATAAATCCTTAGTACAAGCTGTTACGGGGGAACCTAATAGCCTGCAAAAGCTAGAATCACTTGAAAAACAAGGGCTATTCCTACAACAGATGGTTAATGATAAATGGCAAACACTTGATGATAGTTGGTGGAAATTTCATCCTCTTTTTGCTTCCTTCCTCAATTTTTGCAGCCAACAAGAATTATATGAAGAATTACCTCAGTTACATCATAAAGCTGCTTCAGCTTGGTTAAAACTCGGTTATGTAACCGAAGCATTGCACCATGCGATGCAGCTTTCAGATAGAGAATTACTATTAAGTATTTTAGAAGAACATGCTTGGACAGTCTTTCACCAAGGTGAATTGAAATTATTAGAAGAAAGCTTAAACAACTTAGATTATGCACACTTACACGAACATACCAATTTGGTATTATTAAAAGCTTGGCTTGTACAAAGCCAACATCGCTATACAGAAGTTAGTGGAATTCTCGCCGCATTTTCTCAAGCTCTAACTGAAAACAGAATTGAATTGAGTAAAACAGCGAATGCCGAATTTAACGTATTACGTGCACAAGTCGCCATTAATTATGGCGATGAAGAAACTGCACTTCAATTAGCAACCACGGCATTAAAAGACTTATCCGAAAATGCCTATTATGCCTATATTGTTGCTATATCTATTATTGGTGAAGCACATCATTGCCAAGGTAACCTTGCCGAAGCACTAGCTATGCTACAAAAAGCTGAAAATATGGCGCGTCAGCATCATACTTATCACCATATTCTCTGGTCTTTATTGCAGCAATCCGAAATTTTACTTGCCCAAGGTTTCTCACAAGTTGCTTATGAAACCTTAGACAGAGCAAGTGAATTTGTGAAAGAAAATCATCTCCAAAAAATTCCAATGTATGAATTCTTATTACGTTCAAAAGGGAAGATCTTATGCGAATGGTATAATCTAGATAAAGCAGAATCAATGGCAACAGCAGGCATGGAGGTTTTATCCAATATTGAAGATCAACTACAATGCTTAACACTATTAACTAAAATTTCGTTGGTGAGAGGAAATTTAGATAACACTGCTCGCTTATTAAATGAAGTAGAACAGCTAGAGCGCTCACATGCTTATCATCATGACTGGATTGCAAACGCAGATCAAGTAAGAATGTTATATTGGCAAATGACTAATAATATTTCTGCAGCTCAAAATTGGTTAGCCCAAAATCCATCCCCTGTTTCGAATAAAAACCATTTTACACAAATACAATGGCGAAATATCGTACGAGCAAAAATTTTATCAGGAGACTATGAAAGCGCTAGAGATATTCTGAATACATTAATTTTTACTGCTGAGAAGCTCTCATTGATTAATGATCTAAATTATAATTTAATTCTGCGCAATCGTTTATATTATTTACAAGGAGAGAAACAACTTGCGCAACAAGATCTCATTAATGCGCTAAAGTTAATACGCCAGACTAATTGTATCAGTGCGTTCGTCATTGAAGGTGATATTATGGCTCAACAAATTCGCCATTTGTTACAATTAAATATTTTAGATGAATTAGCACTATATAAAGCGCAATTTATCTTAAGAAATATAAATCAATTCTATCGGCATAAATTTGCCCATTTTGATGAAAATTTTGTTAATCAATTACTGAAAAATCCAAAAGTACCAGAGCTCCTAAAAATTAGCCCATTAACACAAAGAGAATGGCAAGTTTTAGGCTTAATCTATTCTGGTTATAGCAATGAGCAAATTTCAGATGAGCTACAAGTTGCCGCAACAACAATTAAAACGCATATTCGCAATTTATATCAAAAAATTGCCGTCACAAATCGCCAAGAAGCAATAAATTATACTAAGGAGCTACTAAATTTAATGGGCTATCACTAACATTTAATGGCCAGCCCATATAATCATAACTTTATCAGTATTTAATATGCGACTAAAAGCAAAATATTGCGCAGTACTAAGCAATTGATGTTTACCTGCGCCAATGGCAGGGTGACGTTGTCTAAACTGCGCTAATTTTTGCCAGTGCTGGTGCAGCGCCTTTTTGGCTGGATCCTGTTGTAAGTCTTGCCAATTCATATCTGATCGAGTACCTTGCACCGGATCTGAACCTGTTGCACCAAATTCCCGACCGCTTTCATCCCCGTAGTAAATTTGAACAGCTCCTGGTGACAGCAACAATAAATTTGCAGCTACTTTCTGTTTATGAATATTTTGTTCGCTATCTGAATGAAAAAATAATCGAGTATCATGCGAAGATAAATAACTTAATACATTGAAACTATGTAACTTATCATTCATTTCGCGGTAAGCTGGTTCAATATCCGCAAAACATGCTAATGCATTTTTAGCCTGATCTTGAAAATCAAAATTGATCATCGCATCAAAGCCATTTTGATAATAATCACTTTGAAATACACCATGTCCCCAAGCTTCACCAACCATCCAAAAAGGCGCATTAAAGCTTTCTTTTGGATTTTCTTGCTGCCATTCTTTTAACGCTTGTTCAGAAGCTTGTTTTAACTCTAGCCAAGTTGATTTTTCAACATGTTTTGCTGTATCTACCCTAAAGCCATCAATACCATATTGACGAACCCAATGGGAAAGCCAACTAATTAAATAATCACGCACTTTACCATTTTCTAGCGTTTGGGCATTTGTACCTTTATTTGCAAAAAATTGAGGTAATTGAACCGCTTGTTCACTCTCGGTTTTAAGATCAGGTAGGGCTGATAACGACATTTTTAAATCATCAAACTTCGGACTGTCATAGTCGCCAATATCGGCTCGCACCCATGCCCTTCCCCACCAATTTTCCCACGCTTTCTCATCACTAAAATGAATAAAATCATTAAAGCTATGCCAATTTTGTCCTTGTTTCGGTTGCCAATCTGTCCAATTTTTACCTAATACACTGGATATTTCCTCTGATTTTAAATAAAAACGACCAAAATTGAATTCTTGCATATCCGCTAACGTTGCATAGCCTGTATGATTCATCACAACATCAAATAGAATACGAATACCACGTTGATGAGCCTGTTGCACTAGATTTTTTAAATCGGCTTCACTGCCCATATTGGCATCAATTTTTGTCCAATCTAAATGATAGTAACCGTGGTAAGCATAATGCGGAAAATCCCCTTTATTTCCACCACCTACCCAGCCATGAATCTGCTCTAATGGTGAACTAATCCATAATACATTGACACCAAGCTGCTGTAAGTAATCTAACTTTTCAGTTAATCCCCTTAAGTCTCCGCCATGAAATGTACCTATTTCCTGCATACCATCACTACGTCTACCATAGCTATGATCATTGCTTGGATCCCCATTATAAAATCGATCAGTTAGCACAAAATAAACGGTAGCATTTTTCCAATCAAATACCGTTTGCTGATGATTCTCAAGCTTTTCTAACAATAATAAACCATCTGCGTTTTCTGCTGGCATTAAAGTAATTTTGCCATTTTTAACCACTGCGTGTTGACCTGAATAAAAATCCCGCACAATATCTCCCTCTGAAAAAGTTGCAGAAACATCAATTTCAAGGGGAGTATGATTCCAACGAGGACAAGGCAACTCAGCATTTGTATTTTCAGGCAATTGTTCTAAATGGATTTTTAGTGTAGGTATACTATTGTGCATATCAATTTGAGCACGATAATTTCCTTGGCGGAATAGGCGAATGCTTGGAATATCCGCTGTGCAAGGAACAAGCGGCATACTTTGATTCAATTTCATTACTGTTTGAGGCTGATAACACCGCTCCCCAAACAGAAAATTTAGCGGGTAATTCCCCTTGGTTAGCATGGCTGAGCTTTGGAATAAATGATGCTCTGCATCATCATTAAAAGTACCAAAATGAGCATGTTGCCAAGATTGTGCAAATAAATTTGATACACCAAATAAGCAGAGATAAAGAAATGACTTATTCATAGCAATACTCAGAGTATTAAATTGACCAAATACAAACTTACAAGCGGTGAGTTTTAAATAAAATTTTACAAAATCCCCAAGGTGGGCCCTTTGAGGTATCATTCTAGCCTTTCACCCCGCCCGCAGTTAAACCACCAATTAACCAACGCTGAGCTAATAAAAAGACTAAAGTAATAGGGATAGCAGATAACACCGCAGCCGCAGCAAAATCGCCCCACAAATAATTTTGTGGATAGAGATATTGCTGCATGCCTACCGCAAGGGTATAACTATTTACATCCCGTAATAAAAGCGAAGCAACAGGAACTTCGGTAATTGCTGCAATAAATGACAGAATAAAAACAACAGCTAAAATAGGCACAGAAAGGGGCAGCAAAATTAACCGGAACGCCTGCCATGGAGTTGCGCCATCTAGTGCAGCGGCTTCTTCTAAAGAGCCATCAATAGTTTCAAAATAACCTTTGATCGTCCAAACATGTAAAGCTATTCCACCTAAGTAAGCAAAAATAATCCCTCCATGAGTATTTAAACCAAGAAATGGTACATATTGCCCAAGACGATCAAAAAGTGCATATAATGCAACTAAAGAGAGCACGGCTGGAAACATTTGGAAAATAAGCATACTCTGCAAAATTGTTTTTTTTCCTTTAAATTTCATTCGTGCAAAAGCATAAGCACAAGTAGTCGATAATGTCACTATTCCGATAGATGTAATGGTTGCCACTTTAATTGAATTCCATAGCCAACGTAATACAGGGAATGGTGGAGGAGTAACTGAACCGTCTGCGTGAGTAACATTAAAACCTAATGCAGCCTGCCAGTGCTCCCAAGATATTTGGCTTGGAATAATATCACCAATAGCTAAATTACCAGGACGCAACGAAATGCCAATCACCATGAGTAAGGGGAAAATAATCAGTGCAAGAAAACAAATTAAAATACAATGTGTTGCCCATACTCGATAACGTATGGATTTAGATTGAACTATAGCCATATATGCTCCTTAATTTGGAATTTAACTATCTCAATTATTTATAATTCCATTTTTGAAACTTTAATATTTAACAATGCTAACCCACCAACTAGTAGGAAAATAATGGTTGCTATGGCTGCCGCCAGGCCAAAATCTTGTGTACCACTGCCTTCAAATGCGATGCGGTAAGTATAGCTCACTAATAGATCGGTATAACCTGCCGGAGTAGTTGTGCCAATCATATCTGGGCGACCATTGGTTAATAATTGAATTAAAACAAAATTATTAAAATTAAAAGCAAAAGAGGCGATCATTAATGGTGTGAGCGGTTTTAACAATAATGGGAAGGTAATCTGACTAAAGTTTTGCCATGTGGAAGCACCATCCATTGCTGAAGCCTCATAAAGATCTGCAGGAATAGCTTTTAATAGCCCCATACATAAAATCATCATATAAGGATAGCCTAGCCAAGTATTCACAATAAGAATCATCACTTTAGCTAGGAATGGATCATTAAACCATTCTGGGCTAATACCAAATAATTGGTTTAAAATCATATTAATTTCGCCAAAGCTTTGATTAAATAGGCCTTTAAAAATAAGAATAGAAATAAATGAAGGAACAGCATAAGGTAATATGAGTAATAACCGATAGACTGCTTTACCTTTCAGCGCATCCCACTGTACTAAACAGGCTAATACCATGCCGAGTAAAACAGTAAAAACAACTGTTAATAAAGAGAATAAAACCGTCCAAATGAAAATCTGTATAAAGGGCTTTTGAATCCCTTCATCTGTAAAAATTTTAACAAAGTTATTAATGCCAGTAGTTACGGTATAGCCAGGTTCGAGCTTTTCATCTAACCAATTACCGTAGCTATCTATTGCTTGAAAAAAACCAATTTCATCATTCGCGCGATACAATTTACCAGTTTCATTATTCACTAATACCCTGTTTTCATTGTCAAATTGATAGCGAGCTTTTTGTTCTGAAAATTGACGCAATGAGCTCATTGTTAGCTCATTATGATTAGGTAAAATCACCTTTATTGATTGAAGTATTGCACGATTTTGAGTAATAAATTTAAGCGGGACTTTTTCGCCGTCAGGAAGGGATTGTTCTGTTACAGCAATATTTTTTTCAATAGCTAAATTAAATTTATCAGAGACAAGTGTTTGTTCCGTATTCGGATTCACTAGGACAAGGCGATATTGATTATCTGCTTGTGGATATAGTGAGAAATTATATTTATCACCAGAAAAATAACGCTGTTCAGACAGTACCGTGACTGCCCGCTCAAAAGCAAGCTGATTTGAACCGCTATAGTTCGTAAAAGCAATCGCAATTGTGGCAATTAATGGGAATAAAATAAAAATAACCATCCCTAACATGCCTGGATAGACATAGCGCCAAGCGTAAGCATCTTTATTTGTAAAGATATAAATGCCTGAGGTTAAAATAACTAGCGTTAAGATTGCAAATAGATATTCACCTTGTGAATACATTAATACCACCAGATAAAAATCAAGCAATAATACTAATCCTGCTACAAAATAAGTCAGCCAGTTAGTCGATTTTAATGGAGAAAAAATAGGCATAACTACTCCTAAGTTTTTTCGAGTATAAAATTAGAGCGGGAAAAATTCACAACTATTTTCCCACCCTTAATTATGAAAACTATTGCTGTTTTTGAATCCGAGAATGGGCATCATCTAAGGCTTCTTTTACCGACTGACGACCGGTGACTGCATTATTAATTGCAGATTTTTCAGCATACCAAAATGCTGCCATTTGAGGGATGTTAGGCATAATCTCACCATTTTTAGCATTTTCCATTGTTGCTGCAATACGTGGATCTGTAGCTAATTTGGCTTGATAAGATTTAAGTGCCACAGCGCCTAATGCTTTATCATTATTTACCGTATCTAATCCTTCATCTGTGAGTAAATAATTTTCTAAGAATTCTTTAGCTAAATCTTTGTTCGGACTTGCACTATTAATACCAGCACTTAGCACCCCAACAAAAGGTTTAGAAGCTTTGCCATTTAAGGTTGGCAACACCGTCACACCATAATTAATACCGCTTTTATCAATATTGCCCCAAGCCCAAGGACCATTAATTGTTAATGCTGTTTGTCCCTTATTGAAGGAAGCTTCTGCAACTGCATAATCCATATCAGCATTGATGTGTTTATTTTTCACCATATCTACTACAAACTGCAATGCTTTAATTGCACCTTCGTTATTTACCCCAATGTCTTTCACATCATATTTTCCCTCCGTAAATTTAAATGCATAAGCGCCATTAGAGGCAGCCACAGGCCAAGTAAAATATGGTTCAGATAAATTCCACATAATGGCATTTTTGCCTTCTTTTTTGAGTGATTTATCTAATTCAACAATTTCTTCCCATGATGTTGGTGCTGAAGCCACCAACTCTTTGTTATAGATTAATGAAATTGCTTCTATTGCAACGGGATAGCCAATAATTTTGCCATTATAGGTTTCTGCATCCCAAGCAAAATCTACAAATTTGTCTTTAAACTCTTGGCTAACATGAACTTCGTCTAAGAGACCTGATTGTGCATAACCACCAAATCGATCGTGCGCCCAAAAAATCACATCTGGGCCATCCCCAGTTGAAGCTACCTGAGCAAATTTTTCTTCTAATCTATCTGGGTGCTCAACCAAAACAGGAATACCTGTATCATTCTCAAATTTTTTACCGACCTCCGCTAAGCCGTTATAGCCTTTATCACCATTAATCCAAATAACGAGTTTACCTTCCGTCATTTTTGCCATTACTGCATTAGAAATCACTAGACTAGCAAGTGTAGCTAACGTGAATTTGATGTATTTGCTTTTCATAAAACGCTCCTGAAGAGAGAAAGGAAAATTAGAAATAGATACCACTCCTCGGGTCTACTCACAACAAGTCAAAAACCTGCCACTGTCACCAATGAAATTGAATTATCAACAGCCCTAAGAGCGAATCAAATTATGAGCGGTTATTTATATTTGAGATCAGCCTTTACTCTACGCCCCCCTAAACAAAAATATGATCTAATTAACATTTTCACTAAATTTGTGATCTAGCTCACAAAAAACATGACAAAAAATGAGCATCACTTAGCAAAATTTACAAAAAAATCTTTATTTCCTATTTTTCCTAAAATAAATATCTCTTCGTTTCTAATCCCTAAAAAAATCCTTTTAGGAGGATTTCTTCTTACATAGAAAGAGCGATTATCCTGCCGAAATTAAGATATTCGCAAAAGATATAAAGATATGAGGTTCTATTATGGCAAAGGTGTCACTGCATAATGTCGGCAAATCTTATGGCAATGTACATATCTCAAAAAATATTAATTTAGAAATTGAGGAAGGAGAATTTGTTGTTTTTGTTGGCCCTTCAGGCTGTGGCAAATCAACTCTACTTAGAATGATTGCCGGTCTTGAAGATATTACAACAGGTGAGCTTTATATTGGCGATAAATTAATGAATGATGTCGAACCGTCTAAACGTGGCATAGGTATGGTATTCCAATCCTATGCTCTATATCCGCATTTAGATGTAGCCGAAAATATGTCATTTGGTTTGAAATTAGCTGGAGTAAGCAAAGCTGAACGAACTCAAAGAGTCAATCAAGTTGCAGAAATTTTGCAACTTGCCCACCTATTAGATCGAAAACCTAAAGCGCTCTCCGGCGGACAACGCCAACGTGTTGCGATTGGACGTACGATAGTATCTCAACCAGAAGTCTTTTTATTAGATGAACCTCTTTCTAATCTTGATGCCGCATTACGTGTACAAATGCGAGTTGAGATCTCCAAACTACATAAACGACTAAATCGTACCATGATCTATGTTACTCATGATCAAGTAGAAGCAATGACATTAGCAGACAAAATAGTCGTTCTCAATGCAGGGGGAATCGCCCAAGTAGGTAAGCCACTAGAGCTTTATCATTACCCAGCTAACCGCTTTGTAGCAAGCTTTATTGGCTCACCTAAGATGAATTTCCTACCGGTCAAAATTACCGATGTGGAACCAGCGAAAGTACAAATTGAATTACCAAACGCAGAGCACCACAATTTCTGGATTCCAGTGTCCGGCGAGAGAGTAAAAGCCGGTGAAATTTTATCGCTTGGCATCCGCCCAGAACATTTAGTACCTGCAGATAAAGCCCCCATCTCTTTACGCGGCATAGTTCAGGCAGTCGAACTTTTAGGCAGCGAAACACAAATCCACTTAGAGATTCCTGAAATTAAACAACCTACATTAATTTATCGTCAAAATGATGTGTTATTAGCAAAAGAAGGGGAAACAATGGATATCGGCATTGTGCCTGAACGTTGCCATCTATTTAGAGAAGATGGTACGGCTTGCCAGCGTCTATTTACCGAAAAAGGAGTTTAAATTCCTTTGTTGGTTTGAAATCAAATTATTTTCAAACCAATTAATACACAACCTAAATTAGACTAAGAGAGGTCATTCTATGAAAAAAACACTTCTAGCAACGGCAATTGGTAGCATGCTATTCGCCACAAATATCGCAGCGGTAGAATTTCACGGTTATGCCCGTTCAGGCATTGGCTGGACATCTGGTGGTGGAGAGCAATCAGCATTTACGGTAAATGGCGGAGGCTCTAAATACCGTTTAGGTAATGAATCAGACACTTATGCGGAATTGAAATTAGGTCAAGAGCTCTTCAAAAGTGGTGAAAAATCTATCTACTTTGATACTAACCTTGCCTATGGGGGTACACTCCATAACAATGACTGGACAGAAACAAGCCCCGCACTACGTGAATTAAATGTTCAGTTTAAAAATTTTGCCGATAGCTTACCTGGGGCAACATTATGGGCAGGTAAACGTTTTTATCAACGCCATGACGTTCATATGAACGACTTCTATTACTGGGATATTTCAGGCCCTGGTGCGGGGATTGAAAATATTGATCTCGGAATAGGTAAATTGTCTTTAGCTGTCACGAGAGATACCGAGAAAGACGGTGCATTCTCTTATTACTACGATTATGCAAAAAAAGCGTATGTCAGTGATCGTAACACCAAAAAAGAGGTATATAACGACATTTTTGATATTCGTTTAGCTGGCATCGAACTATGGAAAGATGGTTCTCTTGAATTAGGTTTTGACTACGCAAATGCCCATACAAAAGATGGCAGTAAATTTAATAATGATAAAGCCACTAAAAACGGCTACATGGTTACTGCAGAATATACTCAAGGTAATTTCTTTGGTGGCTTTAATAAATTTACCGCACAGTATGCGACAGATTCCATGACATCTTGGAATAATGGTCATGCTCAAGGCTCACTTGCCAGTAATAAAGGAAATATGCTGCGCTTAATTAATCAGGGTGTGGTGCAAGCTAGTGACAAAATCGAGCTTATGTACGCGTTAATCTATGAAAAAACAGACCTTGACAATAAACAAGGTAAAACATGGTATTCAGCGGGGATTCGTCCAATGTACAAATGGACTGATACCATGAGTACACTATTAGAGGTTGGCTATGATCGCATTAAAGATCAAGCTTCTGGTAAGAAAAATGACCTCATGAAATATACTATTGCGCAACAATGGCAAGCAGGTAACAGTATTTGGGCACGCCCTGCCATTCGAGTCTTTGCCACCTATGCACATTGGAATGATAAATTCAATACTGAAAATCGTACTAACTTAGGCTATAAAGCGAAAGACAGTGAATTTATTGGTGGCGTTCAATTTGAAGCATGGTGGTAAACATATTAAGGGTAGGCAATGATGCCTACCCTGAGATACCACTCCTCGTTAAAATTTCATCACAATATAGAGGTTAATATGAAAAAAAGATTTATTACTACACTTTCATTAGCAAGCTTACTATTCAGTTACCCTAGCTTAGCTGGGCATTTAGCGCCAACACCTCATATTAACTCACAAGAATTAGCTAAAATACAGTGGCAAGATGTTGCTCTTACTCAAGAAGTAAAAACCAATTTAGTGGAAAAACAACAACAATCATTCACAACCGCTTTTGCTGGTATAGCAAGTCCTGTTGCTGCATATCGTATTCCTGCAAACCAAGGCACGTTAAATATTGAAATTGAAAGTTCTGTACTAGAAAAAAATCTTTTTGTTCCAAATGTGATTGTTTTGGATAGTCACTTTAATATTGCAGCAACCTATTCTTCCGCTGATTTCACATTACTAGAAGAGCGAGGTTTAAAAGGAAATCGCCTAAGCGCTGAATTAAAACTAACTCCAGTTGCAAATCAAGACTACATTTATTTACTTGTCTATACTACAAAACAAGACTTAGATAAAAGTACAACTATTCCTCATCCGGCAAAAGTTTATGCTAAGGCCACTGGCAAACAGCCTCCAAGCATTAAGGATATTGAAGTAAAACATAGCTTATCGGGAGAAATTTATCTTAATGTAAATGGGTTAAATGACAGCAAATTTATCGGTTTGCCGACAACGATTTTTAATTCCCATCAACCCCAAACACAAATAGCATCTGCACATAATCAGAGAACAACCAAAGTAGATAAAGATACTGAGCACTATTTTAATCAAGCAGTGCAAAAAGCGTTGAAAGCGAAAGATATAAATAAAGCGCTCAACCTCATTAACGAAGCAGAAAAATTAGGTTTGAGTACCCCTCGCCAAATATTTTTAAAGAATGTAAATACAAATTAAGGCTTATAGATAATAATTTTTCATAATATTGATACGTTCACCTTTTACCCTATCAACTCTATTTGATAGGGTATTTTTCTATCCGAATAGGATATAAAAGAACATTGTAGAGAAAGCGCGCTTAAAGTAGAATACAGCCTTATTTTTGATTTACGGAGAATACTCATGTTTGGAAAAGGCGGCTTAGGCGGCTTAATGAAACAAGCTCAGCAAATGCAAGAGCGTATGCAAAAAATGCAAGAAGAGATCGCACAGTTAGAAGTCACAGGAGAATCTGGTGCGGGCTTAGTAAAAATAACGATCAATGGCGCACATAACTGTCGTCGTATTGAAATCGATCCATCATTAATGGAAGATGACAAAGAAATGTTAGAAGACTTAATCGCTGCCGCATTTAACGATGCTGTGCGTCGCGCAGAAGAGATGCAAAAAGAGAAAATGGCTAGTGTAACGGCTGGCATGCAGTTACCCGCAGGAATGAAATTTCCGTTTTAATGCGGCTACAACATTATTTTAGGGGCGTATAACATACGCCCCTACATTTTTACTGTGAATTTAGGATAACAATGCAAACTAGCCCTTTACTTGAAAATCTAATTGAAGCCCTACGCATTCTACCTGGCGTCGGACCAAAATCCGCACAGCGTATGGCGTATCATTTATTACAACGTAATCGACAAGGCGGCCTCAATCTTGCAAAAGCCTTAAATGAAGCGATGAGCCACATTGGACATTGCCAATCTTGCCGTACGTTTACCGAAGAAGAACATTGCAATATCTGCCAAAATCCACGTCGCCAAATGAGTGGACAACTCTGTATTGTTGAAATGCCTGCAGATATTCAAGCAATAGAACAAACGGGGCAATTCTCAGGGCGTTATTTTGTTTTGATGGGCCGACTTTCCCCATTAGATGGTATAGGCCCACGTGAGATTGGCTTAGATTTATTGCAAAAGCGGTTTGAAGAAGAATCGTTTCATGAAGTGATTTTAGCGACAAATCCAACTAAAGAGGGTGATGTTACCGCAAACTATATTGCCGAAATGTGTTTAGTACATAATATTAAAGTGACTCGTATTGCTCACGGCATCCCTGTTGGTGGCGAGCTAGAAATGGTTGATAGTGAAACATTACTTCACTCTTTTATGGGGCGCTCAAATATCACCTTGTAGGAGCTTGCAAATTTTTACGCAAAACTGACCGCTTGTTTTCTATGCGACTTTGTGAAATTTCTGTATAATTCTATCTACTCAAATTTTTGACGATTGTCATAATCTGAATTTCCGTTCGCTGGGCTCGCCCAGCGTTTTATTTTTTCTCATATAAGATATTCCAATGCAAAAAATTGATATTCAAAAACTGCGTAACATCGCAATTATTGCTCACGTTGACCACGGTAAAACAACATTGGTTGATAAACTTCTCAAACTTTCTGGTACGCTAGACACATCTCGTGGTGATGTGGACGAGCGAGTGATGGATTCCAACGATCTAGAAAAAGAGCGTGGTATTACCATTTTAGCGAAAAATACCGCAATTAACTGGAACGATTATCGCATTAACATCGTAGATACCCCAGGACACGCCGACTTCGGTGGTGAAGTAGAGCGTGTGCTTTCTATGGTTGATTCGGTATTACTCGTGGTGGACGCTTTTGACGGTCCAATGCCACAAACTCGTTTCGTAACTCAAAAAGCGTTTGCTCACGGTTTAAAACCGATTGTGGTCATCAACAAAGTAGATAGACCAGGTGCACGCCCTGACTGGGTGGTGGATCAAGTGTTTGATTTGTTCGTCAATCTTGGTGCCACCGATGAGCAGTTAGATTTCCCAATCATTTACGCCTCAGCATTAAACGGTGTGGCTGGCTTAGATCACGAAGATTTAGCCCCGAATATGGATCCGCTATTTGAAGCGATTGTTGAACACGTTTCTCCGCCTGATGTGGAATTAGACGCACCATTCCAAATGCAAATCTCACAATTAGATTACAGCAAATACTTAGGCGTTATCGGTATTGGCCGTATCAAACGTGGTACGGTAAAACCAAATCAACCTGTAACCATTATTGACCGTGAAGGCAAAACGCGTAATGGCCGTGTAGGGCAGGTATTAGGTCACTTAGGCTTACAACGCTACGAAGCGGAAGAAGCCTACGCTGGCGATATTATTGCGATTACGGGTTTAGGCGAACTCAACATTTCAGATACACTTTGCGATATTAACAATGTAGAAGCCTTACCAGCATTAAGCGTGGACGAGCCAACCGTAACGATGTTCTTCTGTGTAAATACCTCGCCATTCTGTGGTCAGGAAGGTAAATTTGTCACTTCTCGTCAAATTTTAGAACGCTTGAAAAAAGAGTTAGTCCATAATGTGGCACTGCGTGTGGAAGAAACCGATGATGCGGACGTATTTAGCGTATCTGGTCGTGGCGAATTACACTTGTCTGTGTTAATTGAAAATATGCGTCGTGAAGGCTATGAATTAGCGGTATCTCGTCCGAAAGTGATTTTCAAAGAGATTGATGGTCGCAAACAAGAGCCGTATGAGCAAGTGACCATTGATATTGAAGAGCAACATCAAGGGGCGGTAATGGAAGCGTTAGGTATCCGTAAAGGTGAAGTGCGTGATATGGTGCCAGATGGCAAAGGGCGTACTCGCTTAGAATATATTATTCCAAGCCGTGGCTTAATCGGTTTCCGTAACGAATTTATGACAATGACTTCAGGTACTGGTTTACTCTACTCTTCATTCAGCCACTACGATGATGTTAAACCGGGGGATATTGGTCAGCGTATCAACGGTGTGTTAATCTCTAACGGTACAGGTAAAGCATTGGCGTACTCACTTTATAATCTGCAAGATCGCGGTAAATTAATGATCGATCACGGTGCGGAAATTTATGAAGGTCAGGTTATCGGTATTCACAGCCGTTCAAATGATTTAACCGTAAATCCACTAGAAGGGAAAAAACTGACCAATATGCGTGCAAGCGGTAAAGATGATGCATTAACGCTCACTACTCCAGTGAAATTCACACTTGAACAAGCGTTAGAATTTATTGATGACGATGAGTTAGTGGAAGTAACGCCTACTTCTGTGCGTATTCGTAAGAAATTACTCACCGAAGTTGAGCGTAAACGTGCAAGTCGCACGACAACCAGTACTAGCACACGTTAATCTATAAAAGTAGGGGCGTATGTCATACGCCCACGGGCGTGCGACGCACGCCCTTACATTATTGCATAACCCAAAGGAAACAATTATGTTCGTAGAAATCTTCGGGCGTTACACCTGTCCATACTGCACTCGTGCAAAAGCCTTAGCAGAAAAAATGAAAGCTGAATTACCAGACTTTGATTTTGAATTTATTGATATGCCGGCAAAAGGTATTGAAAAAGCCGATCTTGAACCTCGTGTTGGTGGCCCTGTTGCGACTGTGCCACAAATCTTTTTAGATAATCAACACGTGGGTGGTTGTACTGATTTCCAAGCGTTGGTTAAAGCAAAATTTGGGATTGAAGTTTAGTATATCCCTTATTAAGGCAACACAAACTAAATAAAAAAATCCACTTAATTCATCATTAAGTGGATTTTTTTACACTAAAGAAACTGATTAATCCGCTAATTTCACACCATAGAAATAAGAATAACCGAATGGGCTTTGTTTATAATCAATCACTCGTTTACTTACAGGTGCAAAGCCAATTGAATGAGCTACGTTAATCCATGGCGCTTGTTCGTGTAATAACACTTGTGCTTGCTCATAGAGTTTTGCTCTGGCTTCTTTATCTGAGAGACTAACTGCCTTCGTTAATAATGCGTCTAAATCTGCATTTTTAAAACGCGCATAGTTACTATTACCGACATTCTCACTGCCAAATAGCGGCGATAAAAAGTTATCAGGATCACCATTATCTCCCGACCAACCATAAGTTCCTGCCGTTAATTCCCCTGCCTTAGTACGCTTGATGTAATCTCCCCATTCATAAGAAACTAATTCAGATTTTACACCCACTTTTTCCCAGTCTGCCTGAATTAACTCTGCCATACGACGAGGATTTGGATTAGATGCACGCACAACAGGCTGCACCCAGATTTGCGTTTCAAAACCATTCTCTAGCCCTACTTCTTTTAATAGTGCTTTAGCTTTTTCTGGGTTGTATTCATAATCTGTAATTTGATTATTGTATCCCCAAATCGTTGGAGGTAGAGGATTTTTCGCAGCCACACCTGCCCCACGGTAAACAGCATCAATAATCGCATTTTTATCTACCGCATAGTTCAATGCTTGGCGAACTTTAACATTATCAAATGGCGCTTTTTCGGTATTAAATGCAATATAAGCGATGTTCAATCCCTCTTGAGAAAGTAAATTTACTTTCGGATCGGTTTTCATTTTTTCCAGATCTGTCACATTTGGGAAATCAATCATATCACATGAACCTGCTTGCAATTTGGCATAACGAGCAGTTGCATCTGGCACAATATCAAAAATCAAACTATCAATATCTGCTTTACCTTTCCAATATTCTGCATTAGCAAGAAAACGTACTTTTTGATCAAGTTGATAACCTGCAAAAATAAATGGACCAGTACCAATTGGGGTGGTATCTAAGACCTCTGGTGTCCCTGCTGCAAGTAATTTCTCTGCATACTCAGCGGAATAAATAGAGATGAAATCCATACCTAAACTAGATAGAAATGTTGAATCCGCATAGTTCAGGCTGATTTTTACCGTGTGATCATCCACTTTTTCTACAGCTTTCAACAGTTTCGGGAATTTCATTGAATTGAAATACGGATAAGTTGCTTTTGATACATTATGATATGGGTGTTCTTTATCTAACTGACGTTGGAATGAGAATAACACATCGTCTGCATTAAATTCACGGCTTGGAGTGTAATCTTTCGTAGTATGAAATTTCACGCCTTTACGCAAATAGAAGGTATAAGTTAAACCATCTTCACTGACCTCCCAGCGTTCAGCAAGTGCTGGCTCAATCGCAGTTGAACCTCGCACAAACTCTACTAAACGGTTATACACTTGTTGAGAGCTTGCATTGTAAGACTGACCATCCATGGTTAAAGCTGGACTAAATGCCGTTGGCGAACGGCTCACGCAGTTAATAAAAGTTTTATTGCCTGTTTTTGCGGTGGTTGTCGCGCTTGTACTTTTATCATCACAAGCAGTTAAAAAAACACTGGTTGCGACCGCAACTAGGGTTAAAGGGGTACGTAGTTTCATAAAAAACTCCATCTAAAAGAAAAATCAGGCAAAAGATACCTATTCCCAACGAATAGGTAAAGAACGAAAGGAATATAGTTATAACAAAATATTATAAAAGAATGACAAGCGGTCGTTTTTGCATTTTTTTACTCAAAATCAACCGCTTGAGAGATGATTAAAGGAATTCTTGCATAAAGTGGTGAGCCTTTTCCATCATATCTCTTGAGCCAACAAAGAGTGGCACTCGCTGATGTAGCTCTGTTGGTTTAATATCTAAGATTGGTGTAAACCCATCGGTTGCCAAACCTCCTGCTTGCTCGGCCAAAAACGCCATTGGATTGCCTTCATATAGCAAGCGTAATTTACCGCTTGGGTAGCGTGTTGAGGTTGGATAAATATAGATTCCGCCTTTTAACAAATTACGATGAAAATCGGAAACTAATGAACCAATATAGCGAGAAGAATAAGGACGTTTGGTTGCTTTATCTTCTTCTTGGCAATATTTAATAAATTTCTTCACTCCCATTGGGAAAGTGACATATTGTCCTTCATTAATGGAGTAATATTTGCCAATATGTGGCATCTGCATATTTGGATGAGAAAGAATAAACAATCCGAGTGATGGATCATAGGTAAACCCGTTCACCCCATTACCCGTAGTATAAACCAGCATAGTTGAAGAGCCATAAGTCACATAGCCTGCAGCCACTTGTTTGCGCCCTTCCTGCAAGAAATCATCAATGGTTACCGGAGTACCAATTGGTGAAACACGTTTATAAATGGAAAAAATTGTGCCTACTGAAACATTCACATCAATATTAGATGAGCCATCAAGAGGATCTGTCATCAAGACATATTTAGCATTACGCCCCCGCTCCGTATCAAATGCAACAAAAGAATCATCTTCTTCCGAAGCAAATCCAGCAACGTCCCCCCTTGCGATCAATGCTTTTTTCAGGGTTTCATTGGCAAATACGTCTAATTTCATTTGAATTTCACCCTGTACATTCTCATCACCTGACATGCCCAAAATATCTTGGGTTAAGCCCGCACGATTAATATCGCGATGAATAATTTTGGCAGCTAAACGAATAGAAGAAAGAATACCGCTGAGCTCCCCCGTTGCCCCTGGGTATTCCGCTTGCCGTTCAACAATAAATTCACCTAATGTTTTCATTCTTATTGTCCTTCGTGTGTTAGAATGCTGAAATTATAGATGAGAGATTTTCTTCATTTACTGAAGAAAATCGTTTTTGTGAGATTGATCACACTTTAGAAGGTTAATGATGAAAAAACACATTCACATTCTCGGCATTTGCGGTACTTTTATGGGAGGAGTGGCAATTATTGCCCGTGAACTAGGTTACAAAGTAACTGGGTCTGACACTAATGTTTACCCTCCAATGAGTACTTTTTTAGAAAATAGCGGTATTGAGATTATTCCCCATTTTGACCCTGCCCAGCTTGACCCCGCACCAGATATGGTGATTATTGGTAATGCAATGAAACGTGGAAATCCATGCGTAGAATATGTGCTCAATAACCGTCTTAATTTCACTTCAGGCCCACAATGGTTACACGATAATCTCCTAAAAAATCGCTGGGTATTAGCCGTTTCTGGTACACATGGTAAAACCACAACCACAGGCATGTTAGCGTGGATCTTAGAAAAAAACGGCATTGAGGCAGGTTTTCTAATTGGCGGAGTGGCAGGTAATTTTGGCATTTCAGCTCGTGCGGGCGATAGTGAATTTTTTGTCATTGAAGCCGATGAGTACGATTCTGCCTTCTTCGATAAGCGCTCTAAATTCGTACATTATTCGCCCAAAACACTTATCATCAACAATATTGAATTTGATCATGCGGATATTTTTGAGGATCTCAAAGCCATTCAGCGCCAATTCCATCATATGATCCGAGCCATGCCAGAAAACGGGCGTATTCTTTCTGCTAGTGCAGATCAACATGCGCAAGATACACTCGCAATGGGTAACTATAGCGAATTACAGTTTATCGGCAAAGAAAAAGAATGGTACGCGCAGGCATTAAAAAGCGATTGCACAGAGTTTGAGATTTATCATTTTGGACAAAAAGCCGGCACAGTAAAATGGCAAATTTTAGGGGCACATAATATGCACAACGCGCTAATGGCAATTGCAGCGGCAAATCATGCTGGTGTTGAAATTAGCGCGGCTTGTGAAGCACTAGGAACATTTGTGAATGCGAATCGCCGTCTAGAAGTAAAAGGAAACGTGAATGGCATAACCGTTTACGATGATTTCGCTCACCACCCAACAGCTATTGAAGCAACAATTGCTGCATTACGGGGTAAAGTTGGTGATGAGCGCATTCTGGCAGTGCTGGAACCACGTTCTAATACAATGAAAATGGGCGTACATAAAGATGAAATCGCACCATCGCTAAAAGATGCCAATGAAGTCTTTATTTACCAACCTGAAACAATCCCTTGGAGTGTTTCAACCATTACTGATGCGCTTTCTCAAAAAGCGGCTTGGTCTGCAAATTTAGATACATTAGTGGAAATGATTGCAGAAAATGCACAACCAAATGATCATATTCTGATTATGAGTAATGGTGCTTTTGGTGGTATTCACACAAAATTATTGGCTAAATTAGCAAAATAGCAAACAAAGGCGGAGTTCATCTCCGCCTCATTATTTAGCGTACTTTCTTCCGCTTTCTCGCCGTTGCTTTGCGGTCTTTCTTTGCCTGGTTTTTATTTGGCTTTTGGCTTGCTACTTCGATAAACACTTTCGGTTTGTTGGCTTTCGCTTTTGCAGATTTTTCCGCTTTTTCCACCGCTTGCATTGCTTTTTTCTTCGCTGTTTTGCCCGCAGATTTTGGCGTTTTCAAGCTAGTAATTAAAGCGAAATCAATTTTCTTATCATCAAGATTAACGCCAATTACACGCACTTTAACCGGATCGCCCAAGCGATACATTACGCCGTTGCCACCGACTAAGCGTTGTCGGTCGCTGTCGAAATGGTAGTAGCCGTTATCGAGAGTGGAAATATGCACCAAGCCATCAATCAACAATTCATTCAGTTTCACAAACAGCCCAAAGCCTGTGACACTAGAAATCACACCATCAAATTCATCACCCACGTGATCTTGCATATATTCGCATTTCAGCCAGTCAGCAACCTCTCGAGTGGCTTCATCCGCTCTGCGTTCGGTTGCAGAACATTTTTCACCAAATTGGTACATATCGTCCAAGTTGTAGTGATAACCACCGCCATCGGTGTAACGACGAGTGTTGCCTTTGCTTTTTTCGATTAAATATTTAATCGCACGGTGTAAAAGCAAATCAGGATAACGGCGGATTGGCGAAGTAAAGTGCGCGTATTCGCCTAATGCCAAGCCGAAATGTCCTTCGTTATCTGGTGAATAAACTGCCTGTTTAAGCGAACGAAGGAGCATTGTTTGGATCAGCTCTTTATCTGGACGCTCCTGTACTTCGGCAAGCAATTTAGCGTAATCACTTGGGGTTGGCGACAGCCCACCATCAAGGAACAAGCCACATTCACGTAAGAAAGTGCGGAAACTGGTTAGTTTTTCTTCGCTTGGCTGAGCGTGAATACGGTATAACGCTGGCTCATCAACTTTCTCAACAAAACGTGCCGCAGCAATGTTGGCTAAAATCATACACTCTTCAATGATTTTATGCGCATCGTTACGGATTAACGGTTCAATGCGTTCAATGCGTCCTTGTGGATTGAACACAAATTGATTTTCGATAGTTTCAAACTCAATTGCTCCCCGCTTTTGGCGAGTATCCATCAACACCTTATACATCGCATGTAACTCCTCCAAGTGGGGAACTAGTGCTGCATAGCGTTCACGCAAAGTTTCATCGCCTTCGAGAATATTCCACACTTTGGTATAGGTAAGGCGCGCGTGCGAGTTCATTACCGCTTCGTAAAACTCATAACCGGTGAGTGTGCCTTGCTCAGAAATCGTCATTTCCGCAACGAGGCATAGGCGATCGACCTGCGGATTGAGTGAACATAAACCATTAGACAGCACTTCAGGCAACATTGGGATTACGCGATTTGGGAAGTAGACCGAGTTACCACGCTGTGCCGCTTCTAAATCCAGTGCGGTTTTCGGGCGAACATAGTAGCTCACATCGGCAATTGCCACCCACAGCCGCCAACCGTTTTGTTCACGTTGGCAGAATACCGCATCATCAAAATCTCTTGCACTTTCGCCATCAATGGTAACTAATGGCAGTTCACGCAGATCAACTCGCCCTTGTTTTGCTTCTTCGGGAACCTCTTCTTCAAAATGGCGAATCTGCTTTTCTACGCCATCGCTCCAAACATGGGGGATCTCGTGATTACGCAGCGCGATCTCAATTTCCATTCCTGGGGCAAGATTATCGCCTAAAATTTCGGTAATCACCCCAACAGGGCGCTTGAAATCGGCTTTTCGTGGTTGCAGTTCAACAACCACAACTTGCCCCATTCTTGCCCCCAAGCGATGCTCTTCTGGGATCAAAATATCTTGATTGATGCGGCTATCATCCGGCACAACAAAGCTAATACCGCTTTCGGTAAAGAACCGTCCGACAATCTGTTTTTTGCGAGACTCAAGCACACGCACGATCCGCACTTCTTTACGCCCACGTCTGTCTGTCCCATTCGGTTGCGCTAGTACAAAATCACCGTGTAATACACGCACCATTTGGCTATTTGGAATAAACCAGTCGTCTGAACCTTCCACTTGCAAAAAGCCATAACCATCACGATGACCTATCACAGTGCCTTTAAGCAAGTCCATTTTTTCTGGTAGTGCGTAACGTTTACGCTTAGTAAATACTAATTGGCCATCATTTTCCATCGCACGTAGACGGCGACGAATAGCTTCACTGCGTTCTTCATCATAAATATGAAAGGCATCGAGCAATTCGTCGCGACTCATTGGCGCATCAAAATCACGGATAGTTTGTAAAATAAATTCTCTGCTTGGTACAGGATTTTCGTATTTTTCTAATTCTTGTTGGTAATTTGGATCAAGTATCATAAAAAATTCCTTTAATAAAATAACTTACTGTTTTTGTTATAGTAATAGACACGCTAGGCGTGAAAGAACATTCAAATATGAATAAAAATGAAAGGCAACAGATAAATTTGATGCCGCTAATTTGACGGGAAAGCTGTGAAAAGCGCAAGCATTCTAGCATAAGTTTTTGGCAAGCGGTCAAATTTTGTAAAAAATCTGCAAATTTAAACCGCTTGCCAAGGGATGGCTAAATACCATCACCATCCAATCCAAATACTCCGCTTTCACCAAAATATTGGTTCATTTCAAAGGCAGGTTTCTGATCTTGTGACTGCCCAATAATGCGTGCAGGCACGCCTGCCGCGGTAGCATATTCCGGCACAGCTTGCAGAACCACAGAGTTCGCACCGATTTTGGAGTATTGACCAATTTCTATATTGCCTAGAATTTTCGCCCCTGCACCAATCATTACGCCTTGGCGAATTTTCGGGTGACGGTCACCATGTTCTTTTCCAGTACCACCCAGTGTCACACCTTGCAAAATAGAGACATCATTTTCTATCACTGAAGTTTCACCGACAACAATGCCTGTAGCATGGTCAAGCATAATACCGCAACCAATACGTGCCGCAGGGTGAATATCCACATCAAACGCGACAGAAATTTCGTTTTGCAGATAAATAGCGAGAGCTTTTCTGCCTTGTTGCCACAAATAGTGAGTAACTCGATAGCTTTGTAACGCATGGAAACCTTTTAAATACAATAGTGGGGTACTCCATTTATCTACAGCAGGATCACGTGTTCTCACCGCCTCAATATCGCAGCTAGCACTATCTATTAAACTGGGATCAGCAATATACGCTTCTTCAATGATCTCTTTTAAAGCAATAGCTGGCATAATTGGATTAGCGAGCTTATTAGCAAGAATATAACTCAGTGCACCACCCAAATGATAATGCTTAAGAATAGTTGCATGAAAAAAACTCGCTAGCATTGGCTCACTTTCAGTTAGGCTTTTTGCTTCTTGGCGAATTTCTTGCCAAATTTGATCGGTCGTTAATTCCATCACTATTCCCCTTTTCTTTCTCGTCCTAATAGGGTTTTAGCAACTTCTGTTGCCTGTTTTCCACAAAAGAGCATTTGATAAATTTGCTCAACAATCGGCATTTCTACACCTTGTTTCTGTGCTAGCAAATGAGCTTCTTTCGTATTGTAAAAACCTTCTACCACTTGCCCAATTTCTGCAATAGCATCTTCGGCATTGCGGCCTTGCCCCAGCATTAAGCCAAATCGCCGGTTGCGTGATTGGTTATCCGTACAAGTCAGCACTAGATCACCAAGTCCCGACATTCCCATAAAAGTAGCAGGGTTAGCCCCTAAGCTTGCCCCTAAGCGGCTAATTTCTGCAATACCACGTGTAATTAAAGCCGTTCTCGCGTTTGCGCCAAAACCCATACCATCAGAAATTCCCGCTCCAATTGCAATCACATTTTTGATTGCTCCCCCCAATTGTGCCCCAACCATGTCATCATTGATATAAACACGAAATGATTTGGAACAGTGAATACGCTGCTGCATTTCATCAGCGAATTGAGCGTTATCAGAGGAAAGTGAAATAGCTGTTGGTAAGCCCGCGGCTAATTCTTTAGCAAAAGTTGGCCCCGAAAGCACGGCAAGCGGGTAATTTTCACCTAAAATTTGCAAAACAACTTCTTGTAGTAACCGCCCTGTATCGCGTTCTAGTCCTTTTGTTGCCCAAATAATTCGATGCTCACTGCTTAAAAATGGTTTGAGCTGTAACAGCACGTCACCAAACACATGACTTGGCACAACAATCAACAAATCACGAGATTTTGCAATAGCTTGTGCAAGATCACTTTCAATTTCAAGCGCATCAGGGAATGGGATATCAGGCAAAAATTCTTGGTTCATTCGGCTAACTGCCATCTGTGCCATTTTCTGTGGATTATGTCCCCAAAGGTAGGTTTTATGTCCGTTACGAGAAAGCGCAATAGCTAATGCTGTGCCATAAGAGCCAGCACCAAGTATAGTGACAGGAGCGGTATAAGTCATAGATTCCTCTGTTTGCATTAAAAAAATAGGTATGCGCCGCATACCTATTTTATTGCATTTAATTAGTTTACTGCGGGAGTTTCACCGGCTTCTTGCTGTTGCTGACGTTCAAGGTAGTCAAGGAACAATGCATCAAAATTCACAGGAGAAAGGTTTAATGCAGGGAATGTACCACGGTTTACTAAACTTGCGATTAATTCACGTGCATACGGATAAAGTACATTCGGGCATTGTGCTGCTAGACAGTGCGCTAATTGTACACCTTCTAAACCTTTAATCGTAAACACACCAGCTTGTTTTACTTCGCAGATGAAAGCAACATCATTGCTATCTTCTAAAGTCGTCTGCACATTAATATGCAAAATAACTTCGTAAGTATCTTCACCAATTTGGTTAGTTTCAGTATCTAATTCAAAGCCTAATTGTGGTTTCCACTCTTGATGAAAAATATGTGGCAAGTTTGGTGCTTCGAAAGAGACATCTTTCACATAGATACGTTGGATCTGCATCTCAAACGGAGTTTGGTTTTCTTGCTCGGTTGCAGCAACTTGATTTTCTTCAGCCATTGTTTATTCCTTCTTTAATTGAATTATTTATGTTTTTTCACCAATGGTAAGTTAGCACTACGCCAACCTAAAATGCCATCTTTTAATGCATAGACTTTCGTAAAACCTTGTTTAGCCAGTGTATTTGCTAAACCTTGAGCTGTTAAACCGTTGTTGTCCACCACGATTAAAGCTCGTTCTTTATATTTTTCGATTGCCTGAGTTTTATTAGTTTTAATATCTGTTGGGTAAAGTTGGTGGCTTTCAATAATATGCCCAGCTCTGAATTCTTCATCAGAGCGCACATCAAGAATCACGGCTTCATCGTTATTAATCAATTGTGTCGCCTGCGCATTATCCACAACGGTAATTTTGCTGGTTGCACTTTTATAAAAACTGAAAAGCACAGCAACGAAAATCGCTACCCAAGCAATCACCATAATAGTGTGATTAGCGATAAATTGCTGAAGCTGTTCGGCAAAAGTCAGTTGTTCCATCACTATTCTCTATAATAAATTTAGTTAATAAAAAAGCGGTCACTTTTTGGTAAAAAATTGCAAAATTTTCACTAAAAGTCACCGCTTGTGAGCCTATGCAGGCGTAATCAGAGAAAATTATGCTTGTTGCGCAGCTGCCATCACTTCATCAAATGACATGGCTTTCTCTGTTACTTTAGCAGAATTCAAGACAACATCAATCGCTTGATCTTCTAATACAACATTGCGAACGTTGTCAGTTAATTGACGGTTTTTCGCATAGTATTCGATCACTTCTTGAGGTTGCTCGTAAGCAGAAGCTAATTCTTCAATTTGTGCTTTTACACGCTCTTCATCAACAGCCAGTTTGTTGCTACCAATCACTGTTGAAAGTAAAAGACCAACTTGAACGCGGCGTTTCGCATCTGCTTCAAATAATTCATTTGGCAATTGCGCTGCGATTTCTGGTTTACCGCCAAAACGCTGTGCTGCTTGGCGTTTTAATACTTCGATCTCTTCAGAGACTGCTGCTTTAGGCACTTCAATTTCATTTTGAGCAACTAAACCGTTTAATACTTGGTTTTTAACGCGACTATTTACCGCATTTTTTAATTCGCGTTGCATATTTTTCTTGATCTCAGCACGAAGCTCTTCCACCGATTTCGCTGCACCAAATTTTTTCACGAACTCTTCTGTTAATTCTGGTAATACCATCACTTCTACTTTTTTCAGGTTAATAGCAAATTTTGCTGCTTTGCCTTTTAAGTTTTCAGCGTGATATTCTTCAGGGAAAGTCACATCAATATCAAATTGTTCGCCTGCTTTTTTACCAACGATACCATCTTCAAAACCAGGAATCATACGACCTTGCCCCATAAATAATACAAAGTCTGTCGCTTTTCCACCTTCAAACTCTTCACCATCGATAGAACCAGTAAAGTCGATAGTAACACGATCATCTGCTTTTGCCGCATCTGTGCTTTCAGTCCAAGTTGCTTGTTGCTTACGTAGCACATCAACCATTTTGTCCAAATCTGCTTCAGTAATTTCAACAACTGGTTTTTCAACTTCAATGTTTTCTAAGCCTTTTAATTCAACTTCTGGATACACTTCAAAAGCGACAGAAAAAGAGAAATCTTTATCCATTTCATAGTTATTTGGCGTGAACGTTGGGCGACCTGCAATATTGATTTTCTCCGCGATCACTGCTTCAAAAAATGCACGTTGCATTTCATCAGAAAGGGCGTCTTGACGAGCCATTACGCCAAAACGTTGTTCGATAATTGAGTGTGGCACTTTACCTTTACGGAAACCATCTACACGAGCGTTTTTCGCATAGCCTTTTAATTGTTCTTTGTAAGCTGCGTTAATTTTATCTGCAGGAACAGTGATGGTTGCACGGCGTTCTAAGCCTTGAATTGTTTCAATAGAAATTGACATTGTTTTGCCTCAAGTTGAGTTAAATTTAGGGTATAAAATAGGGCTGGATTGTAATTCATCATAAAAGAATAGGCAAGAAAAGCGCTCTGTTTTCGCTGATTTTTTGCAAAAGTAAAGGGCATTGCAAGCAATGCCCTTTCACTATGAGCAATTATAAGCCTTTTGGAATACGAATTTTCTGACCTGGGAAAATTTTATTTTCGTCCTTAATCACCTCTTTATTCGCTTCAACAATTGCCTTATATTTAGCACCGTTACCGTAAGCTTTCTCAGCGATTTTCCATAAGTTGTCGCCTTTTTCAATGATATAAAACTCATCATCACTACCAAGGCTTGAGCCATCAGCAATCACCACATCATCAATATTCACATTATTGATACCGGCAACATTACCAGCCATCAATACCGCCTTCTCAATTGCAACAGCGGTGGATGCTGCTCCGCTAATTTTTGCTGTGCCATTTTCAACCACAACATTCAGATTTTCCACGCCAGGATTATCTTCCGCAATATGATCGGTAACAGCTTTAGACGCATCTTCAGCTTTGTTAAATAATTTTTTGCCGATGTTGGCTGCAAAATCAAATAAACCCATAGTAAAGTCCTCTTAAAAATAAATTGGATTGAACCACTCAATCCAGCCGTTAGAGTAAAGGATTTTGCGAAAGTTCACAATCTTACTTATTTGAGCCCTCAGGGTGTAACCCAATGCCCGCGTGGCGTTCTTTCAATTTGGCGTTTACTTCCGCCCACGAGAGATCGGCATTGTGCAATAACACCGTTAAGTGATACGCCAGATCCGCTACCTCTCCAACCAACTCTTCCCGATCATTTTTCATTGCCGCAATTACACTTTCTACTGCCTCTTCCCCCACTTTTTGAGCGATTTTTGGCGTGCCTTTGGCGTAAAGTTTCGCTGTATAAGAACTTTCCGGATCGGCATTTTTACGTTCAGCGATCATTCGTTCTAATTTGCTGAAGAAGATCCAATCCGGTTGTTCTTGTTCAAACTGATAAAAACAGCTCTCCGCCCCAGTGTGGCAGGTTTCGCCGATAGGGTTGGCGAGGATTAACAGGGTGTCGTTATCACAATCCAAACTCATATCCACCACGTTTAGGAAATTGCCCGAGGTTTCGCCTTTCGTCCAGAGTCGTTGTTTGGTACGGGAGTAAAAAGTCACTCGCTTTTCAGCCAGCGTTTTTTCGAGGGCTTGTTGATTCATATAGCCTAACATCAGCACTTCGCAGGTTTGGGCGTTTTGAACGATAACAGGCAGTAAGCCTTCCACTTTTTGCCAGTCTATTTTATTTTGCATTTTTTCTTCCTTTTTTGACCGCTTGTAACCCCATACGAGCCGTATGGGGTTAGTGAAGCCGAGCGACTTTGTCGCTCTTATTTATAGCTCTTATCAGCAGTCGCAGAGCGACTGGGATTATTTAATCTGGCACGGATCGTGCTAGGTTACTTACGCACCTCAACCCCTTCCTTCGCCAAATATTCCTTCAACTCCCCAATATTGATAATCTGTTTATGAAACACACTTGCTGCCAACGCACCGTCCACATTTGCCTCAATAAAAGCATCACGGAAATGCACCATTTCGCCTGCTCCGCCTGAGGCAATCAAAGGCACATTGCAAACTTCACGCACTTTTTTCAGTTGCACCAAATCGTAGCCATTACGCACACCGTCTTGGTTCATCATATTCAGCACGATTTCGCCTGCTCCCCGTTTTTGCACTTCTGCTACCCAGTCAAGCAACTGCCAGTTGGTTTGGCGGGTGCGTTTTTCATCGCCGGTGTATTGATTGACCCAATATTTGCCGGTTTCTGCCTCGAACCAGCTATCAATGCCAACCACCACCGCCTGCACGCCAAAGCGCTTTGCCAGTTCAGTAATCAGCTCAGGGTTAGTAAGAGCAGGGGAATTGATGGAGATTTTGTCCGCCCCGAAAGCAAAAATCTGCTCCGCATCGGCAATGGTTTTGATTCCCCCTGCCACACAGAACGGAATATCAATCACCTGTGCCACTCGTTCCACCCAGCTTTTATCCACCGTTCTGCCGTCACTTGAAGCGGTAATATCGTAAAACACCAGCTCGTCTGCCCCCTCTTGGGCATAGCGTTGAGCAAGTGGCACAATGTCGCCGATGATTTCGTGGTTGCGGAACTGCACGCCTTTCACAACTTGCCCGTCACGCACGTCTAAACAAGGAATTATCCGTTTTGCCAACATTCGATTGCCTCCGCTACATTAAATTTACCTTCCAACAACGCACGGCCGACAATCACGCCGGCCACGCCCGTGCCTTTCAAAGCGGCAATATCCGCAAGCGAGCCGATACCGCCTGAGGATTGAAATTGAATCTCCGGATATTTAGCACAGATTTCTCGATAGAGATCTACATTTGAACCTGCCAGCGTGCCGTCTCGAGAAATATCGGTGCATAAAACGTGTTGCAAGCCCATAGTTTGATAATCTTCAATCAACTCCTCGAGCGACACACCACTTGCCTCTTGCCAGCCGCTAATCGCAATGATTTTTTGACCGATTGCATCAATGTTCACATCCAGTGCCAGCACAAATTTCTCCGCACCGTATTTTTTGAACCAGCCTTTAACCATTTCACGCTCTTTTACCGCCGTCGAACCAATCACCACACGGTTTGCCCCCACTGCCAACAAATCCGCTACGTCTTGCTCGGTGCGGATACCGCCGCCCACTTGGATTTTGCAGTGGGTTTCACGAATAATTTTGCCGATAAGTGCGGTCTGTCTTTGAGCCGGATTTTTCGCCCCTGTAAGATCAACCAAATGTAACTGCTCCGCCCCTTGTGCCAAGTAATCGGCAAATTGGGCTATCGGGTCATCGGTATAAGTCGTCTGTTTCGCATAATCGCCCTGATGCAGGCGAACTACTTGCCCATCGATGAGATCGAGGGCGGGAATAATTTGAGAGTGTTTCATATTGTTTTCCTGTTATATATTCCCCTCGCCCGCTCGGGACAAATGCTTGCATTTGAACGTTGGCTTTGCCAACGGCTCCGAAGGAGCGAGCGTAGCGAGTATTGGGTGGAGAAAATCCGTAGGATTTTCGGAGGGAGAGGGGATATTTTCGTGAATAGCCGCAAATATCACATCTAATACCATATTGATATTTCTCAATACCTCGTCATTCCAAAAACGAATTACCGTAAATTGTTGCTCTTCTAAATAAGTTGTCCGAATACAATCATATTCTATTTGCTCAGCGTGTTGAGAACCATCCAGCTCAATAATTAATCTAGGATTTAATGAGAGAAAATCTGCAATATAATTTCCCACAATTTTTTGTCGATAAAATTTGATTCCACAAAAACGCTTTGCTCTTAGGTGGTACCATAAAACACGTTCTGCTTCTGTCATATTGGAACGTAAAATTTTAGCATTCCGTCGTAAATTTAGGGTTTCTGTTTTTCTCATATTATTCCCCTCTCCCTCCGCAAATCTTCGATTTGCTCCTCCCTCTCCCGTAAACGGGAGAGGGGTTTTTATGATGTAATCATTGGTTTGCCGAGGTTTAGAGACTCAGCTTCGGGCTTGGCACAGACTGAATAATACGGAAAATGCCTTGTAAATCTGCTGCTTGCACGTTGCGTTTTTTGCCATCTTTTCCCAACATTGGAACAGGAGTACAAATTGTACCCCACTTGGCATTAAGTTCTGGGTCACGGCTCCGCATTTTCTTGACATACTGCTTAGGATCAAGGCTATCGGTTAGTGCTTGCACCACATCCACCACCGAGAAAAACTACTCTTCTTTTTCGCTATCCCACACTGAGCGAATTTGGCTGTTTTCAAATAGTTTGATTTCATTCATTTCTTCACTCTCTTTTTACTGGTTAAATTGACAGTGATTTTGTCGAAATAAAGCGAGAAATCAAGCCCTATTTTCAAACTTTGCGATCAAGATCGCAAAATCAGACATTCTCCACAAAATTCCTGAGCAACTTCGCCCCAGCCTCGCCCGAACGCTCAGGGTGGAACTGTACGCCGTAGAAGTTTTGGCTGGCAATGGCAGCGGAAAACGGCACGCCGTAGTCGCAGGTGGCGATGGTGTTTTCATTCGGTAGCACGCCGTAGCTATGCACAAAATAGAAATGGCTGCCTTGCTCAATGCCGTGAAACAGCGGGTGGTCAGCTTGGTATTGCACCTTGTTCCAGCCCATATGCGGCAACGGCAAACCGCATTCAGGCAAGCGTTCGGTTTTGCCACTCATCAGGTTCAGTGTTGCCACATCGCCTTCGTGGGAAAATTCGGTCATTAACTGCATACCCAAACAGATGCCGAGCATTGGTTGGTTGGCGTTGCGAATAGTGTCAATAAGCCGGCGATCATGCAAAATCGCCATCGCCGCCGCTGCCGTTCCCACACCGGGGAGCAACAATTTATCGGCAGATTGGATTTTGTTGAGATCTCGGGAGATCTCAGCCTGAATGCCAAGTCGGTCAAAAGCAAATTTGACCGAAGACAGGTTGGCACAGCCTGTGTCGATGATGGTTAGGTTGGTCATTTAATTTCCTGATTTTATACTTTTTATTAAATTTGACATTTGTTCCAAGCCATCAAAAGTACTCGGTACTTTATCAGCTGAAGATAAGATGCTGCTAAAAATTAAGCTTTCAAATTTTTCTAATGAGGAACCATCTTTTTCTTTTATATCTTTTGCATAATCAGCATAATTTTGGATAAACTGGCAGAGAGACTGCCTTAATTCAAGTTGCATTATTTGTGTTTGAATAGAATTATAATGGCTTAATACAACCCTAAAAAAATAAACAAATAAAATCTCTAAACCTAAAATAGGCAACATCTGCTCCCAACCAATTTCATTCCATGTAATATTGTATTCACTAAACCAATTTAGAAAACGTCCACCTATGAATGAAACAGGGACTAAAACTAAAAGTAAAAAAATTATAATCATAAGAGTAAAAGAAGCCCATTTAGCCTTATTTTTTTGAGATAGAAGATTTTCAAAACCTTGAGATAAACCAACAAAGTTGAATGCTGTCTTTTGTTTATCTAAATTATTAGCCAATAAATCTACCTTAGCCTGTTTCTTATTTAAAAACTCTCTAATTCTATTTTCTTCATTGGTAATATGCTGTTTTAGCACTTCTGACTTTAAATCAGCTTGCTCTAAATTTTCAGAATAATCTAAGAAAGCACGAAATCCTTTTTCTCCAAAATAGAAATTCAGCATATCTACACCCATTTCTGTTTTTATATAATGAGCTTGCCTTTTGCATCTCTCATCTAGCAAAGTTAGATTATCATCTTCAAAGTAATTCCACAAAGAGCGAGCAAACATATCAGATGATCTTATTCTCGATAAATAAAACAGATATTCCTTCAAAAATCTTACACAACAAATGTAGAAAAGGCTAAAATCCTCTTTATATGTCCCATCAAAGAAATTTTTAAAATCATGACCTAAATGATAATAATTAAACGGACATACCTCACTTAATTTAATATCATTAAACATAACTCTCTCTATAAATTCCTTACAAAATTTTGCTCGAATAGAATTCATATCTTGAGTTTCATTTTCTTCAATTTTGGATAAACCATTTATTACTCTTTCTAGTTTAATTTGCTCTATCATATTTACTATTAACCAAATAATTCAAGCATAGATATATACAAGCGGTCAAATTCCCCAAAAACTTTGCAAAAATCAACCGCACTTTTGCCCTCTCCCTCCGAAAATCCTTCGGATTTTCTCCACCCTCTCCCGCAAACGGGAGAGGGGAATATGAGAGATTATAAAACCCCTTTAGAACTCGGCAACTCATTCCCTTCAATGCGAATGCACTGTCTGAGCGTTCTGCCGAAGACTTTGAACAGGCTTTCGATTTTGTGGTGATCGTTGGAGCCGCAAGCTTTGATGTGCAAGGTGGCAAGCATCGTAAAGGCGATGGATTGGAAGAAGTGTTCGGTTAGCTCGGTGCTGAAATCGCCCACTTTGTCACGTTTGAAATCGGCTTTGAACTTGATGAACGGTCTGCCTGATAAGTCCATCGCACATTCTGCACGGCTTTCGTCCATCGGCAACACGAAGCCGAAACGGGCGATGCCACGTTTGTCGCCAATAGCTTGTTTTAACGCCGTGCCGAGGGCGAGGGCGGTGTCTTCCACCGTGTGATGTTCGTCAATCCACAAGTCGCCTTTGGTGGTGATGTTCATTCTAAAACCACCGTGGGTGGCGATTTGGTCGAGCATATGGTCGAAAAAGCCCACGCCGGTGCTGATTTCGTTGTTGCCTGTTTCGTCCAGCCACACTTGCACTTTGATGTCGGTCTCTTTGGTTTTACGGATAACTTCGGCAAAGCGCTTTGGTCGCTCGCCAATGTTGGTGACGGGCTCATTCAGCAGTTTTTCTGCAATCAAATCCCAGTTCAGTTTTTCAGGGTGATATTGCAACGCCCGAATGCCAAGGTTTTCCGCCAGTTGTACATCGGTGGCACGGTCGCCAATCACAAAGCTGTTGGCTGGGTCGAACAGTTGGCGGTCGATATATTTTTGTAGCAGTTTGGTGTGCGGTTTGCGGCAATCGCAACCGTCTTCGGGCTTGTGTGGACAAATCAGCACATCATCAAATTCAATCCCTTGCGAGTTGAACAACGCCATCATCGCATTGTGCGGTTTGTCGAAATCTGCCTGTGGGAACGAACTCGTGCCTAAGCCGTCTTGGTTCGAGACCATCACAAAACGGTATTTGCCCTTGAGCTTGAGCAGGGCTGGAATCACGTTTTTCTCGAATTTGAGCTTTTCAAGGCTGTCGATTTGAAAATCGGTTTTTGGCTCGTCAATCAAGGTGCCGTCACGGTCGATGAAAAGGGTGGGTTGCATGTTTTTCTCCTATATTCATTGTGTCAGTCGCGGAGCGACTGGGTTTATCGAGCCTAGGACGGCTCGTCCTAGGCACCCCATACGAGCCGTATGGGGTTCTTTAATCCGAGCTACTCCGTAGCTCTCTTTTATTGATTACAAATCTCGTTCTAAATATTCATCAAAATCCACAATCAAGGCTTTCATTTCATCAACAAAATTAATGCTCTTATGATGTTCCTTCTGATTTTTAATGTAATTCACTATTTTTGCTTTTTCGTGTTCACTATAAGTCAAAGCACAGTAGCCCTTCGACCACGCATAGAAATCGGGAAACCAATCGCTATGCTGTTCAAGCCATTTATGACTGGCATTTTTGAGCTGCTTCACAAAATCCGATACTGCCATACTCGGGTGAATTTCCACCAGCAAATGCAAATGATCGGGCATTCCGTTAATGCGGTGTAGCGTACATTTTTGTTGCTGGCAAAATGCCCAAATGTATTGATACAACGCTTTTTCGTTTTGCTCATTGATAGCAGGAACACTCTGCAACGTACGGAAAACGATGTGGTAATACAGTTTTGTGTAACTCATAGTGCCTCATACGAGAACCCCATACGAGCCGTATGGGGCTCTATAATCCGAGCTGCTCCGCAGCTCTATTTAATCAGTCGCGGAGCGACTGGGCTTACTTAGCCTAGGACGGCTCGTCCTAGGTAATCGATAACTCGCTGATTTTCCTCTCTCGTCCCCACCGTAATCCGAATGCAATTTTGCAATCCCAATGCTTTGTGCTGGTCACGCAAAATAATGCCTTGCTCCCAAAGTGCTTTGAAGACTTTTTGTCCGTCTTGGCACTTGAATAGGAGGTAGTTGGCTTCGCTGTCAAAAACTTGTTCTACAAGCGGTAAGTTTTCCAGATTTTTTTGCAATTCGGCACGCAGGGTAATGACTTCCGCCACACGGGTTTTCATTTGCTCAATGCCTTGTGGCGAAAGAGCTTGAGCGGCAATATCGGAAACAGGCACAGGCAGCGGATACGGGGCAATCACTTTTTGCAACACGCCGATCAGTTCCGCATTGGCAAGGGTGAAACCACAACGCAAGCCCGCCAAGGCAAAGGCTTTAGAGAGGGTGCGGATAATCGCCAGATGTCGGAAGTTCGCCAGCTCGCTAACCAAGCTCGCTTCAGGGCAAAATTCGATGTAGGCTTCGTCCACCACAACAATCGCTTTGCCTGCGGTGATTTGCAAAAGTTCGAGCAAATCCGACCGCTTGATCAGGTTTCCGGTCGGGTTGTTCGGGCTGCACACAAACACCACTTTCACGCTCTCGAGGTTGGCTTTGATTTGGGCTAAATCCAGCTGGAAATCGGCGGTTAAAGGCACGGTTTTGGTGGCAATGCCACAGGTATCGGCACTCACGGCGTACATTCCGTAGGTCGGTGGACAGTAGAGAATGCTGTCGTTCGCCTCGCAAAAGGCTCGGATAATCAGCTCAATGCTCTCATCGCCCCCACGGGAAACCAGCACATTTTCAGGTGCAACGCCTGCATATCGGGCGTAACCTTCAATCACCGCCTGCGGTTGCGGCTCAGGGTAGCGGTTAAAAGTGTGCTCGGTTAAATCAAAGTTTGGCGAAAGGGCATATTCATTGGCGTTCAGCCACACATCGCCACTGCCCCCTAAACGCCGTGCCGATTGGTAAGGTGTAAGGGCTTGAATGTTTTTTCTAGAGAGTTGTGAAATTGTCATATTGTGTTCCTGTATAATTTATACGTAGTTTAGAAATTTTTTCGATATTGAATAATACCGCTATCATTAGCTAATTTATTATAAAGCTGTTGTGCTTGATGATTGTTTTTATCTGTTACCCAATATACTCGGTTATATCCTTTTTCCTGTGCATATCGATAAATATATTCAATTAATTCTTTTCCTATGCCTTGGTTGCGATATTCAGGTAAAACAAATAAATCTTCCAAATAACAGCATTCAGTTAAATTCCAAGTATTTGGGTGAATCACAATATGAACAAAACCAACCATTCTGTTATCAACAAAAGCCCCAAATCCCTTTACATTTTCACTCTCTGAAACTTTCTGCCAAGTTGATTGAATAATATCATCTGCTAAATTCACTTGATAAAAATCTAAATATTGTTTCCACAATAGTTTCCATTCAGTGAGATTTTTGGAGGCTAACGGCGAAATATTAATACTCATATTTTTTTCCTGTTATGCTTTTAATAAAATAAAGTGTTCAATCAGTTTAATCATCAGTTCTTTTTGTTCAGGCAAACTTTCTGCCACCAACAAGGCTAAGGCAACCAGTGTATTGGCTGAGCAAGCCAATCACCTGTTCAAACTCAATACCTCGTTCCTGCAAACGGCGCTCGTTAAGGGCATAGCCTTTTAGCAGATAGTCTTTCAAACGAGCGGTTGCCCAAATACGAAATTGGGTTGCAGAACTTGATTTCACACGGTAGCCGACCGAAATAATGGCATCAAGGTTATAATGTTTGAGCTGTCGTGTAACTCGCCTTTTTCCCTCTTGACGAACTACCGAGAAATCCTCGGTAGTTGCATTTTCATCAAGCTCACCTTCAGCAAAAATATTTTTTAAGTGCAAGCTGATGTTATCGCTAGAAGTATCAAAAATACTTGCCATTTGCGCCTGTGATAGCCATACCGTTTCCTTGTCAAACTGCACAGAAACTTGGGTTTTGCCGTCTTGGCTTTGGTAAATTTCAATTGGATTGCTCATCTCTATCTCCTACAAGCGGTCTGTATGGCTTAATTTTTTACAAAATCCAACTTTTCCAACCGCACTTCCACCGCGAGCTTATGCGCCGCCAGCTGTTCTGCTTCTGCCATTGCCATCACCGTTGGGGCAAGCGCTTTGAAGCCTTGTGGGGTGAGTTCTTGCACGGTCATACGTTTACTGAAATCCGCAAGCCCAAGGCTGGAATGGGTGCGGGTGTAGCCGTAGGTGGGCAGAACATGGTTGGTGCCGCTGGCGTAATCACCCATGCTTTCAGGGCTGTACGCACCTAAGAAAATCGAGCCTGCGTTATCCAGCCAGCCAAGCAGATTGCGTGGGTTTTCGATTTGTACCACAAGGTGCTCAGGCGCATAGGCGTTGCTGATTTGGGCGCATTGGTAGAGGTCGTCCGCCACGATGATGAGGCTGTGGGAAAGCGCTTTGCAAGCGGTCTCTTTACGAGGTAAATCTGCAAGCAGACGTTCAATGGATTGCTTGGTTTTTTCGGCAAGTTCGAGGCTGTCGGTCACGAGCATCACCTGGCTGTCCGCACCGTGTTCGGCTTGGGAGAGCAGATCGCTTGCCACAAAATCAGGGTTGGCGTATTCGTTGGCAATCACCAGCACTTCCGAAGGCCCTGCAGGCATATCAATGGCTGCGCCGTCAAATCGTTGGCTGACTTGGCGTTTGGCTTCGGTAACGAATGCATTGCCCGGCCCGAAAATTTTGTCTACTTTGGTCACGCTTTCTGTACCGAATGCCATACCCGCAATCGCCTGCGCACCGCCCACCGCATAAATGGTGTCCACGCCACAAAGCCATGCGGTGTAGAGAATTTCGTCTGCAATCGGTGGAGGTGTGCAAAGTACAATTTTCTTGCAACCTGCGATTTTGGCAGGCACGGCAAGCATCAACACGGTTGAAAATAAAGGCGCAGAACCTCCCGGAATATACAAGCCGACTTTTTCAATCGCCCTTGTCAGTACTTGGCAACGCACGCCTGCTTGAGTTTCAATATCGACCTCTTGCGGCTTTTGCGCCTCGTGGAAAGTGGTGATGTTGGCTTTGGCATTGGCAATGGCGGTTTTCAGCGTAGGGGATACTCGCTCACACGCTGCTTGAATTTGCTCGGCAGATACGGCGAGGCTTGAAAGTTGGGTTTTGTCGAACTTGGCGGTCAAGTCAAAAAGCGCTTTGTCGCCTTGGGTTTTCACCAAATCTAAGATATTTTCTACCGCACTTTTCAGCTCATTGGAGGCAGAAATGGCAGGGCGCGCCAAAGCGCTTTGTTGTTCAGTGGGGGATAATTGGTTCCAAATGAGGGTTTGCATATTTTTTCTCCTTCCCCACACGAGCCGTGTGGGGCTATATCATCCACGCTACTCCGTAGCGTTATCAGTCGCAAAGCGACTGGGTTTATTCAGCCTAGGACGGCTCGTCCTAGGCACTATTCCATCATCTTCTCAATCGGCAACACCAAAATCGAACTTGCACCTGCCTCTTTCAGCCGCTCCATGGTTTCCCAGAACAGATTTTCTTGGCTGACAACGTGCATTGCCACACGGCTGGCATCACTGGCGAGCGGTAGGATTGTAGGGTTTTCTACTCCGGGTAACAGAGCCGTAATTTCAGCGAGGCGATCTTTCGGCGCATGAAGCATAATGTATTTGCTCTCGGCGGCTTGTTGCACGCCTTGAATACGGGTGAGGAGCTTATCCACCAACGCCTGTTTTTCTGCACAAAGCGCTTCTTGACGTTGGATTAAACAGGCTTTGGAGCGATAAATCACTTCCACTTCTTTCAAGCCGTTGGCTTCCAGCGTCGCACCTGAGGAGACGAGATCACAAATGGCACTTGCCAACCCTGCACTTGGCGCGACTTCCACCGAGCCGTTCAGCAAACAGTTTTTAAACGGCACGCCTTTTTCCTGCATATAACGGCGGAGTAAATTGGGATAACTGGTGGCGATACGGGCGTTGGCAAGATCTTGCACGCCGTGGTAAGCACGGTCACGCTCAATCGCCAACGACAAACGGCAGCCGCCGAAATCCAACTGGCGCAGTTTTTTGTACGCCACTTTCTCGCCAGCCGCAATACGCCCCAGTTCCTCTTCTTCCAGCACGTTCTCGCCGATAATGCCGAGATCCACCACGCCGTCAAACACTAGGCCTGGAATATCGTCATCACGCACACGCAAAATTTCGATAGGGAGATTTTCGGAATAGGCAATCAAACGTTGCTCATTCCAGTTAATTTTTACCCCACATTGTTTCAGCAATTCATTGCAATCTTGGCTTAATCGCCCTTTTTTCTGTAACGCAATACGTAATCTTGTGTTCTGCATATTTTTCCCTGCTAGTTATAGATAAAGAAAAACCCCTCGAAAGTGACCTTCCGAGGGGTGTAATTGCTTTTGGAGTTACGTTGCTCGGAAGATATCTTCCAAGCACACCAAATGCCTGAAAGATTATTCAGGGATATGGTGATGATGATGGCTAAACATAGAAATCATAATTTATTACTCCAAAGAAAACGTTTGCGACAATACGCCTAATATTTAAAAAATGCAAATATTTTTTGCTTTTTTCTAGCATAATCACTGTAAGAACTGTACAATCCACGCTCTTTTTTTACAAGCGGTACAAAATACCGCTTTTTTTGCAAAACTTACCTTTTGCCATAATCCGTGTAATAACGAGGCTCATCAATGTCTGAAACTCAATGTGGCAGCCAAACGGCTGTATCTGAAACAAAAGAAAAAATCAATTTACTTAATTTAAACCGTCAGCAGATGCGAGAATTATTTGCTGAAATGGGGGAAAAGCCGTTTCGTGCCGATCAGCTAATGAAATGGATCTATCATTTTGGCGAAGATAATTTCGACAATATGACTAACATCAACAAAAAGTTGCGTGAAAAATTAAAAAGTATTGCCGAAATTAAAGCCCCTGAAATTGCGGTGGAACAGCGTTCAAGCGATGGTACGATTAAATGGGCAATGTGGGTGGGTGATCAACAGATCGAAACCGTTTACATTCCAGAAGATGATCGTGCAACGCTCTGTGTTTCTTCCCAAGTGGGCTGTGCGTTGGCATGTACATTCTGTTCAACCGCTCAACAAGGTTTTAACCGTAATTTAAGCGTGTCAGAAATTATCGGGCAAGTGTGGCGTGCTTCTAAAATTATCGGTAATTTTGGTGTAACAGGCATTCGTCCTATCACCAATGTGGTGATGATGGGTATGGGTGAACCTTTGCTCAATATGAATAACGTGATTCCCGCCATGGAAATTATGCTTGATGATTTCGCTTATGGCTTATCTAAACGCCGTGTAACGCTTTCTACTTCGGGTGTTGTGCCAGCGTTGGATAAAATGCGGGAAATGATCGATGTTGCATTGGCAATTTCGCTGCACGCACCGAACGATGAACTGCGTAATGAGTTAATTCCGCTCAATAAAAAATACAACATTGCGATGTTGATTGAGAGCATCAACAAATACTTGGAAGTTTCCAATGCTAACCACGGTAAGGTCACCATTGAGTATGTGATGCTCAACCAAGTAAACGATGGCGTAGAACATGCCCATCAACTTGCGGAAGTATTGAAAAATACACCAAGTAAAATTAACTTAATTCCGTGGAACCCATTCCCTGAAGCGCCGTATGCAAAAAGTTCAAATACTCGTATCGACCGCTTCCAAAAAACCTTGATGGAATACGGCTTCACTGTGACCGTGCGTAAAACACGTGGTGATGATATTGATGCTGCGTGTGGGCAGCTGGCAGGAGATGTAATCGACCGTACTAAGCGTACGATGGAAAAACGTAAATTTGGCGAGAACATTGCCGTACAAGCCAATTAACAAAGCAAAAGCAGATCACATGGTGATCTGCTTTTTTATCATTAATGAATACTTGGCTTCTCTTCATGAAGCATTGTTGGTTTGCCAAAATGCGAATGTAAAAACAACGCAACCACTCGCAGATATTCAATGATTTCTTCTGCAGCTTCCAGTAGTTCATCCTTATCATCATTTTCATCGTAGCCAAGTTTCGCAATTTCATCTAGATCGTCAATTGCTTCACCTACTTCATCGGTCTCTTGGCTTAATTGTGGCTGTGCCAAACCTAATCCAAGTAAAAAGTGGCTTGTCCACTCAGCAATACCCTCTGCAAGTGCAAAAGCATCATCATTATCCACCTGCCAAAGCGAGAAAAGCGTATTCGCTTGATCAAAGCTTTCACTAAGTTGTTGATAAAATTCACTGAGTGCTTTTAGTGAGGTTTGTGAAAAAGCGTGTCCATCATTGGTAAATTGATACGTTAAGGTTTGCCAAGAATCATCTTGAATCCCCCCTGCGATTAAGCCACTTAAAAAACCGTGAAACTCTGCAGCAGAGTAATCAATGGCTAAGGTTTTGATTAATTGAGAAAATTCACTTTGGGTTGAAATCGTCATAGCTTGTTTTGTGATTTATACAAAGGGTGGCATAATAGCAAAAATTTTTGCTTTAGTGAGGATTTCCCGACAATGTCGAAGAATAATATTGAATTATCGCTATTTGGTCAGGTGCTACGTTTATATTGCCCACCAGAACAACAAGAAAGCTTGCGAGCTTCTGCGCAGCGCTTGGAAGAAAAAGTAGGGATATTAAAAGAGCAATCTGGCATTATCCAACTTGAAAAAGTGTTATCTATCGTTGCCTTAAATTTAAATTATGAATTAGAGCAAGAACAGCGCAAAAATGCTGAAAATAAAAATGTGCTCGAAGCATGTATTGCTCAACTAGATAGCTCGTTACATAAATTTCAATCAAGCGGTGATGAAAGCGTTTCGATTGGACAAGAAACTAACGAATAATCAAATTTTCTAAATTTTCTTAGTGTCAAGACTAGGAAAAAAATATAAATTCCGTTACTATTTATTTCGCCTGAGGTGTGCGTTGCGAGTTACGTCCCTGAGCCGATATTAAAATCTCCCTGAGCTGGATATTAAACTGTTGGTGAGCAGGCTCGCTTGCGAGAAGCCTAAAAATGGTTACGTCCGGCTCCCTTGAACCGTCTGGTTCAAGGACCATTACTGGTAACGGCACTTCGGGTCTTTTTTATGTCTAAAAATGCCTTTCACATGACTGCAAGCGGTCAAAATCAGTTAGAAATCTACAAAAATTTGCGCCAAACAATGCGAGCTAAACGCCTTGCCTTATCTGATATTGAGCAAGCGCAAGCCGCACAAACTGTTTTGCACCAAGCCATTGAATTATTTGAACATTATCACCCATCCACGGTGGCACTTTATCTGCCTTTTAACGGTGAAATTTCCCCTCTAGCAATCCTTGAATTCCTGCAAAAGCAGTATATCCGCTGCTGTTTGCCAGTGTTGCATCCTTTCACGCCAAATCATCTACAATTTTTTGCCTACTCATCAGAACAAGATTTACATAAAAATCGTTTTGCTATTTTAGAACCCAAACTAAATGTACAAAAAATTGTGCCATTATCAGAGATTGATTTGATTTTTGTGCCGCTAGTTGCCTGCGACAAACAGCATAATCGGCTAGGAATGGGAGGCGGCTTTTATGACCGAACACTTGCGCAGATGCCAAATGCCGTGACAGTAGGGCTTGCCTATTGCTGCCAATGTATTGAACAATTACCAACACAAAGTTGGGATGTCCCTTTAAAACACATTTTGCTAGGATAAATTATGGAACTCAAGCTCCCGCCACCGCTTATCTTTATCTTGTGCGCAATTACTATCTATTGCTTACCTTCACCTTGCCCAACGCTCCTGTTACTCCAATTGTTAGCCGCTTTGCTAATTCTAGCTGGAGTATATCTTGATCTTGCCAGTTTGTGGGCTTTTTGGCAGCAAAAAACCACGATTAACCCATTAAAGCCAAATAATACGCGTACCCTTGCAACAACAGGAGTTTATCGTTTTAGCCGTAACCCAATGTATTTAAGCCTTGCTTGCTATTTGCTCGCTATTTCACTATGGCAGGCAAATCCATTTGGCATACTCTTTATTTGGGGATTTGTTGCTTATATCACACATTTTCAAATTCTTCCTGAAGAACGCATTCTGCAAGCAAAATTTGGGCAAGCCTATCTAGACTATCAAGCTCATGTAAGACGCTGGTTATAGTGTTTACAAGCGGTCATAATGACAGAAATTTTTGCAAATTTTGTAAAAAACAAGCAAAATCATACCGCTTGTTTAATTTAAAAAGGATCGATTATGACAACCGAATACCCAGAAACTATTTTTAGTAAAATTATTCGTAAAGAAATTCCGGCGAATATTGTCTATCAAGATGAGCTTGTAACCGCATTCCGAGATATTGCCCCACAAGCAAAAACGCATATTTTAATTATCCCGAACAAATTTATTCCAACCGTGAATCATGTAAGCAGTGAAGACGAGCAGGCACTTGGACGCTTATTCACCGTCGCTGCAAAAATCGCTCAGCAAGAAGGAATCGCGGAAGATGGCTATCGCTTAATTATGAATTGCAACAAACATGGCGGGCAGGAAGTATTCCATATTCATATGCATTTAGTCGGGGGTGAACCACTTGGTGCAATGTTGGCAAAATAATATGAAAAAACTGATTTTATGCTGCTGGGCTATCTTATTAGCTGGTTGTGGAAGTAACCCTGTTAGCTATCTACCTTCGGGAACAAAGCCAATTGTTAATGTTGAAGCCGATATAAATGAAAAGCTTTCCATCAAAGCAGAAAATAGCTACTTGCAAGTTAGCAATTTAACAGCCCAACATTTACACTTGCGCTATAAGCTGTTTTGGTATGATGTCGATGGCGTAACCCAGATTGCTGACGAACAATGGCAAAAGTTGTGGCTCGAAGCTCTACAGACTCGCCAAATTCCATTAAGTAAGCCTAATGACGAAAGCGTGAACTACCGCTTTTATCTAAAAAATAACGATTAACGACTGTTAATTTATAGCCTTTCATCTAGAGGTTAATACTCAAAATCTCGTTTAGATGTGCTCTTAAAACCAGCAGTGATTACTTTATATACACTTTTGTAAAGAAATGTAAATAACATTGCAGTTACTTTTGATAATTATTATCATTAAGCCACTTCAAAAATAATAGGTAATCACTCCAACTCTTACGCTGCATTCCCCCACAAAATGCAGCGTTTTTTTTCGCTTTTTTCCGGCGAATCGCTATAATAGAGTCATTTTTTCACAAAAATTTAAGGAATGATAATGAGCCAATCTTTAGAAACCACTCTTGCCGAATTAAAACGTGGCGTAGAGGATATCTACTCTGAAAATGATTTAATTGAGAAATTAAAAGAAAATCGCCCTCTACGCATTAAACTTGGCGCGGATCCTACTGCACCAGATATTCATTTGGGGCACACTGTGGTGTTAAACAAACTCCGTCAATTCCAAAATTTAGGGCATGAAGTCATGTTCTTAATTGGAGATTTCACCGCAACCGTAGGTGATCCATCAGGTAAAAATACAACTCGTCCACCGCTTTCTCGTGAAGATGTGTTAAAAAATGCAGAAACTTACAAAGAGCAGATCTTCAAAATTCTTGACCCGCAAAAAACTAAAATTGTCTTCAATTCAGAATGGTTGGGAGAGCTCGGCACAGTAGGAATGATCCGCCTAGCAAGTAACTATACTGTAGCCAGAATGCTTGAACGTGATGATTTCAAAAAACGTTTTGCAAACCAACAACCAATCGCGATCCATGAATTTGTGTATCCGCTGTTACAAGGCTACGATTCTGTTCACTTACAAGCTGACGTAGAATTAGGTGGAACAGACCAGACATTCAACTTGCTTATTGGGCGTGAATTACAAAAATCTGCTGGGCAAAAACCCCAAGTCGCAATGACGTTGCCGCTACTAGTTGGCTTAGATGGCGAGAAAAAAATGTCTAAATCGCTTGGTAACTACATTGGTGTTACAGAAGCGCCAAACGAAATGTTCGGCAAAATTATGTCAATCTCTGATGAACTCATGTGGGATTGGTATAATTTACTCTCTTTCCGACCGCTTGTAGAAATTGAGCAGCTCAAAACAGAGGTTGCCAGTGGTAAAAATCCGCGCGATGTAAAAATCTTACTTGCCAAAGAGATTATTGCTCGTTTCCATGATGAAGCTGCGGCAGCTGCGGCAGAACAAGAATTCATTAACCGTTTCCAAAAAGGTGCAATGCCAGATGAAATGCCAGAATTTACCTTTGAAGGAGAGCTTGGTCTAGCCACATTGTTAAAAGAAGCGGGCTTAGTCACTTCAACATCAGAAGCTATCCGTGCAGCACAACAAGGTGGCGTAAAAATCAACGGTGAAAAAGTCGATGATGTGAAACGTAATGCAGAAAAAGGTACTGCTGTTTATCAAGTAGGTAAACGTAAATTTGCACGCATTACTATAAAATAGCTAAAATATCGGCACTTTGTGCTGTTTTTAAGCGATCAAACGATTTCCTTTATTTAAAAAAGAAATTTATTTTGACATCGCCAGAGAATGCTATAGAATGCACAACTGTTGAGACGCTACGAAGTTCGTAGCGTTTTTAAATGCGGGAATAGCTCAGTTGGTAGAGCACGACCTTGCCAAGGTCGGGGTCGCGAGTTCGAGCCTCGTTTCCCGCTCCATTTTGCCCGAGTGGCGGAATCGGTAGACGCAAGGGATTTAAAATCCCTCGCCTTTCGGGGCGTGCCAGTTCAAGTCTGGCCTCGGGCACCATTTTAATTCCGCAAAATTTTAAAGATAGCACCTTGAGGTGCTTTTTTTATACCTGAAATCCAGCAGATAAAAATAGCCGCTCAGATGAGCGGCTGATATTTATAAACTTCTTAATGCTGCAATACGTTTTTCTAACGGAGGATGACTCATAAAGAGTTCTTGCCGCTTCCCATTAATCATAAAAGCATTTAGGGTCCCTTGCATTTCTTGCGGTTCATGAATGCTTTGTAAACGTTGTAATGCCGCAATCATTTTCTCTTTACCAACCAAGCTTGCAGAACCCGCATCCGCACGAAATTCACGATAGCGAGAGAACCACATTGCGATAATAGTTGCCAGCACACCAAATAATATTTCAAGCACCATTGAAACTAAGAAATAGATACCGCTACTACGTTCTTCACTACCATTATCATTACGTGTTGTCGCTACAGCGGTAGCAATCATACGTGATAAGAAAATCACAAAGGTATTCATAACCCCTTGTAATAAGGTCATAGTCACCATATCACCATTAGCAATATGTGAAATTTCATGTGCCACTACAGCTTCTGCTTCATCTTGAGTCATGGTATTTAATAATCCCGTACTCACAGCAACCAAAGAGTTATTTTTAGTTGCACCTGTTGCAAAAGCATTCACATCCGCAGAGTGGTAAATTGCCACATCTGGCATAGGAATACCAGCTTGCTGGGCTTGGCGTTGAACTACATTGAGTAGCCAGCGCTCTGCATTATTGCTTGGCTGATGAATAATTTCTGCCCCAACAGATTTCAATGCCATCGTTTTTGACATGAATAATGAAATTAATGAACCGGTAAAACCAAATAGCAGTGCCATAATTAAAATGCCACCTGCGCTGTCACCAGCTATGCCTGTTACACTTAAAATAATTCCTAAAACGATCATCACTGCAAAGTTAGTCGCAAGGAATAATGCAATTCGCATCATAGATATTTCTCCAAATAAATAATAAAACTCGGCAAAAAACCGAACACCTAAAATAGGGATAGTTATCAAAAATTCAAGAGTAGTCAGACTATTTAAGGGTGCGTAATAATATCGGTTTCTTCCGATTTATCATGTACGCCAAATCGATCAACTAAAGTTTTACTTGCTTCATTCAATCCAATCACTTCCACCTCTATCCCCAATTTTCGGTATTTTAAAACCACTTTATCTAGGGCGGAAACAGCTGTCACATCCCAAAATATACACTACAATGGCAATCGTAACTAACATCACTACATTAAAACCAATCAGATGTATTTTTAGTTCTTTCACTGACTGCCAGTTAAAAGTACCGACAGAAACCATGAGCATCACAGCAACTAACATTGGCATTGGTATAACTTTTAAGATATCACTTAAAAATACTATCATAATCAGTAAAAATGAAAAAAAGAATAGCCGATAATACATCGGCTATTCAGTTTAAAATTTACCAAGCGGGTAATTATCCACTAAATTATGCAAAAGGATCTTGTAAAATCATTGTCTCAACACGATCAGGACCAGTTGAAAGAATGTGAATTGGTACACCTACGATCTCTTCAACACGTTTAATATAATTGATCGCATTTTGTGGTAAATCTTCCCATTTCGTCACACGGAAAGTATTTTCAGACCAACCCGGTAAGGTTTCATAAATTGGCTCAACCCCTTCCCAATCAGCTGCTGCCATTGGTGCGTGTTCTACAATTTCACCATTTGGCATTTTGTATGCGGTACAGATTTTGATCTCTTTAAAGCCATCTAGCACGTCTAATTTGGTCATACAGAAGCCAGTAATAGAGTTAATCTGAATCGCACGGCGAACCGCTACTGCATCAAACCAACCACAACGGCGAGGGCGTCCTGTTACCGCACCAAATTCGTTTCCTTTTTTCGCAATTTCCATACCCACTTCATCAAATAACTCTGTGGTGAATGGGCCGCCGCCTACACGGGTACAGTAAGCTTTGATAATACCTAAAACATAATCTAAATTGCGAGGGCCAAAACCAGAACCGCTTGCAACACCACCTGCGGTAGTATTTGAGCTGGTTACATATGGATAAGTACCATGATCGATATCTAACATCGTACCTTGTGCACCTTCAAATAAAATGTTGTCACCATTTTCACGAGCTTTGTGTAACAAGGTTGTCACATCTGCAACCATACCAGTGATGATATCAGCAACCGCAAAGACTTCATCTAAAGTTTGTTGATAATCTACCGGCTCAACTTTGTAGTAGTTTACGAGCTGGAAGTTATAGTACTCTAAAATGGTTTTGAGTTTTTGCGCAAAAGCTTCACGGTTAAATAAATCGCCAACACGCAAACCACGACGAGCCACTTTATCTTCATAAGCCGGTCCAATCCCACGGCGAGTTGTACCAATTTTATTTTCACCTAACGCATTTTCACGTGCATTATCCATTGCTACGTGATAAGGCAAAATCAGCGGACAAGCTTCAGAAATTTTTAAACGCTCACGTACATTGATACCACGACTTTCTAATTCACTCATCTCTTGCATTAATGCACTTGGAGAAAGCACCACGCCATTGCCGATTAAGCAAGTTACATTATCACGTAAAATACCGCTTGGAATTAAACGTAATACCGTCTTCTCACCATTAATAATTAAGGTATGACCGGCATTATGTCCACCTTGGTAACGCACTACATACTTCACACGGTCTGTTAATAGATCGACAATTTTGCCTTTTCCTTCATCGCCCCATTGTGCGCCAAGGATTACGACACTTTTTCCCATTTTAGAACTCCTTAAAAGAACTAGGGCATATGCTCTGCCCATTTAAAATTTATATGAGCGTAAGCATACGCCCCATTTGATCACTTAGAACGTATTACTTCGGCGCTTTCATAAAGCGGAAGAATTCACTATCTGGCTTAAGTAACATTATATTGTTACTGCCTTCCGCAAAGCTCTCTTCATAGGCTTTTAAGCTACGAATAAAGCGGTAAAATTCAGGCTCTTGATTGAAAGCATCTGCATAAATTTTGGCAGCTTCAGCATCACCAGCACCTTTTAATTCTTCTGCGGTTTTATTCGCATTCGCAAGAATTAAAACCACCTTACGATCAACATCAGCTCTGATACCTTCCGCTTTTTCCTCACCTTGTGAACGATGTTCACGAGCCACCGCCGCACGTTCCGCTTGCATACGTTGGTAAATTGATGATGAAACTTCATTTGGTAAGTTAATCTGTTTGACACGCACATCAACCACTTCAATTCCGAGTTTTTCCGCACCGTCTTCGCCAGCATTTAAGGCCTTTTGAGCACCAGCCATTAACTCACCACGAGAACCAGAAACAATATCTTTAATGGTGCGAGAACCTATTTCTGAACGTAGGCGGTCGTTTACTTTACGGCGTAATAGATCAGACGCTTTTTGATAATCGCCACCTGTTGAGGTATAGAACTGTCCAAAATCACTGATGCGCCATTTCACATAAGAATCAACTAATAAGTCTTTTTTCTCAACGGTAACAAAACGATCTTCCTTACCATCAAGCGTTTGAATACGTGCATCAAGCGTTTTGATTTGGTCGATCACTGGCACTTTAAAGTGCAGCCCTGGCGTATAAACTTGCACTTGATTTTCCGCATCACGTTGCACTTTGTTAAAACGCATCATAATGCCACGTTGCCCTTCTTGAATGACCACAACAGATTGATAAACGATAAAGGCAACAACCGCTAAAATGGGTAATAACAATCTACGCATTATTAAAATCTCCCTTTACGCACTGGCTCACTTGCCGACACATCTTGATTTTGTGGTTGTATCACTTGTGGTTGAACTGCTGTAGGTGCTGATGGAATGACTACTTTTGGTTGTGTAAGCGGTTGATTTTCCGCTTTATTTTGCAAAAGTTTATCCACCGGTAACACGGTTAAATTATTGCCATTTGCGCTATCCATCATCAGTTTCGGCGTATTTTTCATTACCTTTTCCATCGTTTGAATATACAAACGTTCACGGGTCACTTCTGGTGCTTTGCGGTATTCTGGCAACACTTGTGTAAAACGTTCCACTTCACCTCGTGCATTTAGCACAACCTGCTCTTTATACGCGTTTGCTTGCTCCACAATTCGCTGTGCTTGACCACGAGCAATCGGCTCTTGTCCACGGGCATAAGCTTCTGCTTCACGGATTAAGCGCTGCTCATCTTCTTGGGCTTTGATCGCATCATCAAAGGCGGCTTTCACTTCTTCTGGTGGACGAGCATATTGGAAGTTTACGTCCGTAATGAGTAACCCCATATCGTAAGTTTTGATAATTTCACGCAAAGCATTCCATGTGTTTTCACGTACTACCGCTCGCCCTGTGGTTAAAATATCATCCATCGTCATATGACCGACCACATAGCGTAAAGCACTGTCAGTCGCTTGTTTCAAGCTATCATCAGGTTTATTGACATTGAAAAGATATTTTGCAGGATCTTCAATACGGTATTGCACTGTCATTTCAACCAATACCATATTTTCATCTTTAGTCAGCATCGAGCCACTGGTATTTAGCTCTAAAACGCGTTGCACATTCACTGGGCGTACATGATCCACAAAAGTCGGTTTCCAGTTTAACCCGGGTTGGACAATATCGTAGAGTTTACCAAAGCGAGTCACTACACCTCGTTCGGCTTCTTGCACTGTATAAAAACCAGATGCAGCCCACACAATAGCGCCAAGCGCTAAAGCAACAGGCAAGAATTTACCAAATGCAGGAGAATTCGATTGATTGGGTTGATGAGAATGACCACCTTTATTTCCACCCATTTTTTTCAATAGGTTATTAAATACTTCTTCTAAATCAGGTGGTTGCTGTTCGGATTTTTGAGGCCCTTGCTCTGGTTGTTTATCAGTACCATTTTGCTCCGGCTTTTTTGCCCCTGGTTTTCCCCAAGGGTCTTGTGGATCATTCCACGACATAAGGCTGTGTTCTCCAAAGAAATGTAAATGACATTTGTTAAGAAAATGCAAGATTTGGATTGTACCGATTTAGGGAAGATTTGGCTAGGCTATCAATTCAATTATTTAGAAATAAAATTAAAATAAAAAAACCCAGCTAAAAAGCTGGGTCTAAAAATTTTGGTGCTCTGGGCGAGACTCGAACTCGCACATCCTATGGACACTACCCCCTCAAGATAGCGTGTCTACCAATTCCACCACCAGAGCAAATGTGGTGCTAATATTACTTAAGCGACTATCACTTGGCAAGTGAGATCTCACAAAATTTGTTTAGTTGCCGATTTATTAAACTTAGTCTAAGGGCTTACTTAATAAGATCCTCATTTTTTGCGTGATTCCATTTTCCCATTTTCTTATCCATATATTGGAAATATTCATTGGTAAACGTTCCCTGAGCACAGGTTAATTTATCTCTACGGCTGTTTACATCTACATTTTCCAATGCCTTTCTTAATGTGTCAGGCCCCGTCAGCACAAAAACACCACCATCAATACGCCGTTGCTCAATATTATCAATAATGATATCTAACGTATCTTGCAAAAATTGATTACCTTTTTCACTCGCCAAAAAGAAATTAGTATATTCACCGCGACGTGTAATCACCACTTCACTATCTTCATCATCAATAATATCGTCTAAATTCCAAACTAAATGCCCATCAATATCCATATAGATTCCCCCTTCCTTATATAACGTAAAAATACGCCAAAAGTCAGCTTGAGAGGCTCCATCTGTTAATTTACTATAAGCATTAAAAGTTCGTTCATCGGCATTTTGTTGAATATAGCTTGCTCGCTCTTCTGTACTAACATAGCGATAGTCATAGCTTAATGACAACAGACGATTTAACAGATAATTGCAATAGACAGGAAAGGTAACACGATTACTGTAATTAGTTTGCCAAATGGTACGCGTAATTTTGGTGTTACGTTTAGAAATAATTTTAGCAGGGCTAAATTCAGGTATCGTGAAGCGTTTTTTCGGGAAAATTCCATGCACGACATAACTAAAAATTTTAACAATATTACCAACTAAACGTAGTAAGCCGTTAGAAAGTACGATAAGTTTTTCGTTTTTGATAGGTTTATTCATTTTTATTGTCCTAATGATAAAGCGGCTCTACTTTACCACTTTCACCTTCACAAAAAAAGCAAGCGGTCGAATTTTGCAAATTTTTTGCCAAATTCAACCGCTTGAAAAGCCAAAGAATATTAACTTGCGATCGTTAATTGCCCCGCATATAAGATAAAGTAACGTAAACAGACAACCCCAAATAAACCAGCAAGTGCCAAGAAAACCATAAAGCCTCTATTCTGTTTTAAGGATTTTCCTGCAATTAGGTTAGCAACTTGGGGGAATAACATTCCGATTGCAACCACACCGCCCCAGAATACCATTCCCCAGAATCCTGAGAGCGCGTTATCTGCAGATAATGCACTATCTCCACCGGCACTATAAAGTACGCCAAAGAATGCAACCAATAAAATGGCTTCCACAATCACCGTTGGCAATTCCATTTTATGTAGAAAATGGCTTTCATTACTGTGTGCGGATAACTTACCAAACACGAGAACACAAATCATCAATGCTGCAATACCAGATGAGGTTCCCGATGCAAGGAATAAATAAGGCAATACCCCATTATTTAACATTGGGTAACTAATCAAATCTGAGAGTAGAAATCCCGTATAAACCCCTAACAGAATATTAAAGATGAAGAACAAGACTTCAATCGCAGTTGTAAATCTGACCGCAACATCAATAATACCGTTTATAAAGCCAAGTGCAGGGATATAGCGTTTAATTAAGCTTGCAATCTCATCGCGGAAAATGACCGCTATCCATAGGAAAGCTAGCGCCATATAAATCTGGAACATTGCTACTCCCATAGACATCACCGAATCAAACTGGTAGTTAAACATTAAGAACCAGAATGTCCAAGGACGTGCTAAGTGGAAAATTAATAGCAACAGACCAACCGTTACTGAAACCGGTGCTAAGAATGCTGCTGCACGAATGATCCAGTTTTCACTTGGTTTGGCTAGCTTATGTGTATATTTGTAAATTAACGCTAACAAGCTAGAACCAGAAGCCACCCCTAATAAAAAGAGGTAAATTGCGATACTTGAATCCCAAACGAGATCAGGCGTTTGGAAAGGTACTTGATCGTACATCATTGTGCCGCCTCCTCGTATTTGCGTGGAATATGGTATAGATTTGGCTCTGTACCTAAGCGCGTTTTCGTGCGATAAGTCTCATTTTCTCGAATTTTGATAGAAACCGCACTATTCGGATCGTTTGCGTCACCAAAGGTTAATGCTTTTACTGGGCAGGCTTCAACACAAGCTGGCTGTTTACCTGCTGCGAGATTTGTATCTCGGCAGAAATTACATTTATCTGCGGTTTTCTTCACTGGATCAATGTAACGAACTCGATATGGGCACACCGCTACACAATATTGGCAACCTACACACAAATCAGGTTTTACATCTACAATACCATTAGTAATATCGATATAAGATGCCCCAGTCGGGCAAACACTAACACATGGAGCATTGGTACAATGTTGGCAAGATTGGCGGAAGAAATCGTAACGTACGTTAGGAAATTCGCCTTTTGGCGCACTTTTAATCATCTCCAAACGAGCAACGCCTTCTGGCACATTGTTGGTTTCACGGCAAGCATCCATACAAGCCGTACAACCAATACAGATTTGCTCATCATGTACCATCGCATAGCGAATCATTTTTTGTTCTGTTTCAGCAGCAAGCCCGAGAGAGCTGGTAGCAAGTCCTGTTGTACCTGCCACCGCAATCAGCGCTCCTGCCCCTGAGACGAAATCACGGCGGGAGCAACTCATTTTGTCTCCTTAGTTCCTTCTGAACCTGCTAATACTTTTTTAAATTCACCTTGATGCACTTTGGTATGACAATCTACACAAAGTTTAATGCGCTGTTTAGGTTCGCTAGCCTTCATTGGCTCACTTTCTGGGTGCAATTTATGGCAGTTTACACATGCGATTTTTGGTGCATGTACATCATGTGCCCAGAATGTCTCACGAAGCTTGTCTGGATTATGGCAAGCAAAACAAACCGCATTTTGTTCTTGTGGTGAACGTTCGAGTGCTGGATTTTTTGCCTGACCATGCACATTAAAACGCATTACATCTTTTACACCTTTACGATGATTTTCGGAAATATTACCGTGACAAGATGTGCAGTTTAACTGTTCCCCAGTATTTGGGCTTTTCGTACCGTGTTGAAAGTGTTTACCCGCATGTTCAAATGCAGATAAATGACCATGACAATCAACACAATATTTATTTGGGTCGCGGCGTGCATCTTTAGCAATTTGTGCATCTGATGCCGTTTCCGCCCACAACGGTTTAGGCTGAGCAGGAAAACTTCCTTCTTGCGCATTCGCAGTAGCTATTGCAAATAATCCTGCAAAAGCGACCGCTTGCAGGGCGGCAAACCGCCCTAATTTTGAAATAATCACTTTCATATTGTTCTCCTTATCGGATTACTGATTATCCGCAGGGAGTAAACCTTTTTTCTTCGCTTCTTCTTCCCATTGTGGAACGACTGTGCGCAAGAATTCGTCTTTAGCTGCTTTTTCACCATCAAAGTCAATGCCCATGACTTTTTGAGCTTTTTCTTTGGTAGAAATATCTGGCACCTGAACTGGTGTCTCTACACCGTGTTTCACAAGTACACCAGCCAATGCTGCTCGAGCATCTGCCGCTCTATCCATACCTGTTGCGATCATATGTAAAACCACTTTTGGTGCATGCATATGTCCACCATGACCTGCTGCGGACATATCCCAACGCCATTGAGCGTGGCGAATTGCAGTAAGTGCTTGTTTCATCTCGTCTTCAGCGGCACCTGCATCCCAAGCTGCTTTCGCCTCAAAGTGCGCTTTAACTAATTGATCTTCTAATTTCAACATTGCATCTTTGATCTGTTTTTTGCTCTCTTTCACGCGTGCTTGTAAAGTCTCTTTACTTTGCTCATGACAGGTTTTGCAAGTGTGCTCAAAGTTATCAAATGGATTACCAATTTTATGGTCGGTATAAACTTTGCCATCTTTTGTTTCTACTTTTGGCATATGGCAGTCGATACAAGTCACGCCATTTTGACCATGCGTATCCATCGCCCAAGTTTCGAAATCTGGGTGCTGCGCTTTTAACATTGGTGCTTTAGACATTGAGTGAACCCAATCTGTAAAACCGGCTTCATCATAGTATTTTTCCATACTATCAATATCGATGCCTTTATCCCAAGGGAAGGTGACGACTTTTTTATCCCCTCTAAAATAATACTCTACATGGCAGTTTGCACATACAGCAGCGCGCTGGCCATGTTTTTCAAGGGTATCGAATTTCCAACCGATAGATTCTAATGCACGTAAAACATGTGGGCGAGCAACACGCAATGCAGCTTTACCTTCTTCAAACTCTTTAGAGGTAGTATCATGGCAGTCTGCACAGCCAATTGAGTTCACCATTTCGGCACCATATTTTGCCCATTTAGCATCGAAGTATCCTTCTTCACCTTTTTCTGCAATCATACGCGCTACATCAGGACCTTTACATGTCCAGCATGCCATTGGCTGAGGGCCACCATTTTCATCTTTAGGTGCGCCTGTACGTAAAATTTCACGTACGTCTGTAACCGCATAAAAGTGACCACGAGGTTTATTGTAATCTTTAGAGAAAGCATAGCCGCCCCAAAGAACAACTAAACGCGGATCTTCTTCTAACATGCTATCACGTGCTGTTGATTCTGAAGTCGCTTTCCATGAGTTGTATTGAAGAGGATATTTTTCTGCAAATTTATGATTTGCAGATTCAATTTTTAAATCAGGTTTTGCACCTTCTAGTTCTGTTGGCTGCGGTGCAGCAATAGATGTCTGCCAGAAACCTAACATTGCGGCAAAAGCCAAACCGCTTTTTAATACTTTATTTACTCTTTCCATAAGAGCCCCCACAAAAGAATATAAATGAAACACTTGAGAATGTTTATCACTTAAAAATCAATAAGTTAAAACAATTTCTTCCATTGGTGAGAATAATTAAAAAAAATAATAAAACAATGAGATTTTGATTCTTCTTTGAAGTAAATCAAATTTTTTAAAATGGTAAAAATGATAATAAATATCAAATACTTAGATTAGGTTGATGGCAAAATTTAGATATAAAAAAAGCACCCCATGGTGCTATATTTTAAATTAAGAATGGAGCGGGAAACGAGGCTCGAACTCGCGACCCCGACCTTGGCAAGGTCGTGCTCTACCAACTGAGCTATTCCCGCATTAAGCGCTATAGTATGCCATAGCGCTTGAAATTGGTAACTATTCTATCGTCTTGCGTATGATTGTCAAATAGAAAATAGCACACTAAAACTATATGAATAAATTACAGACTATTTAGCAATAGGATTTAAACGATATTGCAGTTGGTCTGACACAACCGCTAATAGCAAATCAATATTTGGATGCTTACCTGGGAATTGTTTCGCGTCATGAAGATGTTCGGCAAACCAAACTAACCCTTGCTCTGCACTTTTTTGATTAAGCTGTCCTGAGAATTGCTCTGCAAGCGCATTATACAATTTTAATGAGCCTAATTTTCCCTCAATTGCAGGAATATGATGAATAACTTGTCCTTCTGCATCAAGCACATCTAATCCGGCTAAATGTTCAACACTAGGAAATGTGGCTAAAAAATCTTTAAATTGCATAGTTATCCTTAAAAATTACATACCTACAATTAAACACTCTGCAACACTGCGAGCATTTGCTTGAGCTTGTGAAGCTGCAGCTCTATCACCAATTGGCCCCACAACTACACGGTTCCACTCACCATTACTATTAATTCTGGCATTATAACCAGCCATAGCAAGGCGTGCCTGCATATTCTCAGCTTGCGCCTTGTTTTTAAATGCACCACATTGCAAACCAAATTTACCAATCACTTTCGGGGCTTCATTAGCTGGCTTAGCAACAACCTTAGTCGCATTAGACTCTTTAACCTGTGCCACTTCCTTAGCTTTTTGTGCCTGCAAGTCAGCAGCTCTCTTCGCATCTTGCTGTTTTCTTAATTCTGCCTGCTTACTCTTTTCTTCTGCGGCTTTTTGTTCTGCCTGCGTTTTCGCTTCAAACTCTTCAGCAGTTAATGCAACCACTTTTTTATCTTGAGCATTTTGCTCTACTGCATTGATATTAGGCTGCATTTGCTCAATTTGAATATTTTCTTTTAGCTCTGCTAATGCTTGTTTACGTTTTTCTTCTTCCTGCAAGCGCTGTAATTGTTGTTCCTGTTCTCGGGTTAATTGAGCAATTCTCGCATTCTTATCAACAGGAACTTCACGCGTTTCTAAATCACGGATATAACTATAAATCTCCGCAGGAGGTGTCGGGAGCTCGCTTTTTTGTGGCTGAATCGCAACAGGCTGGGAAATTTCTGTTTTTACTGGTTCTTTCGAGCTTAATAACATTAATGCTAAAGCGCTCATCCCCAATAACAACAAAACAATAATTAAAATCAGCAATTTATTTACGCTTTTACCCGACTTTTTTGAACGAGCAGCATAATCACGGTTTGGCACACTATTCCTCACTATCGTATAAACAAAAAATGAATTTTGAAATAATACTGAAAAAAGATTTATTTGACTAGCAAGAAACAGCAAACTTGCATAAGTTTACTTTTCATGTGTCATAATTTTCCCTGCATCAAGCAAGATACGACGATGAAATAATGCACGACTTTCATCAAATTGGTGAGTAACCATTAACAGTGTTAAATTCCTTTCTTCACACAAATTTGCTACCAATGTTTGCAATTCTGAACGCCGTTTCGGATCTAATGCTGAGAATGGCTCATCTAATAGCAAAATGGGTTTATCTCTAAGTAAGGTTCTTGCCAATGCTACACGCTGTTTTTGCCCGCCTGAAAGCTGATCCGCTCGGCGTTTTAATAGTTCCGCAATGCCCATCTTCTCGGCAATTTCCACAATCTGAGCTTGTTGTTGAATACTAAAACGCAAACAAGGCACTAATGCCAGCCCAATATTCTGCTCAACACTTAAATGTTCAAATAAATTATTATCTTGAAATAACATTGAAACTGGGCGTTGGGCAGGTTCTGTCTCCAAATGCTCTTCTCCATTTAAACGCAAATAACCACGATTTGCTTGCTCAAACCCCGCAATTAAGTTAAGTAATGTACTTTTTCCTGCGCCGCTCTCACCTAAAACTGCGACTCGTTCGCCTTTTGCAACTTTTAGCTGAAACTGCATGGGCATACCTGGGTAATCGAATTCCAAATTTAAATCAATCATAAACTCCCTTTTTGTTTTATAGCCAAAAATGGTAGTAAAGCACAAAGTAGTAGCAGTAATGCTGTAACTGCCGCTTCTTCTGTACGATAATTACCCAGCTGCTGATAGAGTAAATAAGGCAATGTCGCGAAATCTGGGTTGCCAAAAAATGCAATAATGGTAAAACTGCCTAAACTTGCAGAAATAGCTAATGCAAAGGCTTGTGCAAGCGGTCGAATTAACGCATTTTTTTCCACAATCCACCAACGTTGAAAACCTTTTAATCCTAGACTTCTTGCTAGCTTATCGCGGTTTTTCAAACTCTGCCACATTGCTGAGAATATCAAATGATAGATAAATGGCAGCAACGTTAAACCATTACAAATGCCAATCAAAAGAATTAACTGCCATTGATTTAAGTCATGCCACATTAGCAGTAAAAATAAGCCGACAGATAATAAAAACACCGGCAAAATCAGTGGTAGAGTCACCACACTGCTTAAAATACTTTGCCAAACTTTTTGTTGATGATAGACAAGTTGCCGATGTTCTAAGGCTAACAGATAGCTTACACCTACAGCTGTGATACCTGAGATTAAAGCGAGTAGCAAGGAGAACCACACTGCCTGCACTAAATCGAATGCAAATAAACGCTGCCAGTTTAATGCGGAAATGCCACGCAAAACCACATTCAATAATGGCACAAAAATCATTGTGCAGATCATTAGTAGAAAAATAGCAGATAAGAAGCGCTTAGTCCCTTGCGGCGCTGCTCGCCAAATTGTATCGATCACTGCTTTTGAACGTTGTTGTTCAAAGGCACGGCGGCTTGCCCATAACATCAATAACTGCAACAGTATACCGATTGCCACTTGCACTAAAATTAAGATTACTGCTTTTGCAAAATCAAACTCAAAAGTCACCGCTTGATAAATTGCTACTTCTAACGTGCTATATTTCGGCCCTCCGCCAAGCATGAGCACAATCGGGAAACTCGTAAAACAGAGTAAAAAAACCGTACCAAATGCATAGGGCAAAATGCCACTTAATACTGGCAATTCCACAATACGAAAATAGTGCCAGCCGGTTAAATTTAGCTGAGCAGCTAATTGGTGACTACTACTCGGAATAAGATTTAAACCTTCAAGGCAATATTTCATAACAAGTGGGATATTTAAGAATAGGTGTGCCAAGACAATACCTTGCAAACCATAAAGCGAGAAATGCCATTCCAATCCAATTAGCCGCCAGCATTGCGCAAGCCAACCATTGTTTCCCCATACGCCAATCAAAGCAAAAATTACAATCAAGGCGGGCAACGACCAAACAAAAGCGAGAAGTTTATAAAGAAGTGCTTTGCCTTTAAAAGGAAGGTAAAAAAAACTGCGCGCCGTGAGCAATCCAAGTAAAGTCGCAGAGAGCGCTGAAATCAATGCTTGTCCTGCGCTATATTGCACAATCCGCCATGTTTCAGCCAATGACCAAAAGGTTTCATCTGTACGATGAGTAAATAGCCCCCAAAGGCTAAAAGCATAAAGCGCAATGATCGCGAGATAAAACGACCATGCAGAAAAACGCCTGAACTTTGCTGAAATTGGATTGGACATGAGATTCTGACAAGCGGTATAAAATAGGCAAAAATTTGCAAAAGGCTATAAGAAAAACACATTCGGCTGGAACAATTTTTCAATCTCTACCGACTGTTTTTTATCGTTTACAAACACAATGACGTGATCGCCTTCTTCGATCACAGTGGATTTATGCGCAATCATCGGCACGCCATTACGCACAATCGCCCCAATAATTGCCCCCTGTGGCAGTTTCACATCTCGAATCGCTCGCCCAACCACTTTTGAGGTTTCATAATCCCCATGGGCAATCGCTTCAATACCTTCAACCATCCCTTGTTTAAGCGAGGCAACTCGTACAATATCGCCTTTACGAACATGACTTGAAAGCGCAGAGATCGTTGCTTGCTGCGGAGAAATCGCAATATCAATCGTTCCACCTTGAATTAAATGCAAGTAAGAAATACGCTGTACTAGCACTATCGCTTTTTTAGCGCCAAGTCGTTTGGCGAGTAGAGAAGACATAATATTCGCCTCATCATCACCTGTCATGGCCAAAAACAGATCGATATTTTCGATATGTTCTTCAAAAAGTAATTCCTGATCCGATGGATCGCCACACAAAACCAATGTTTTCGACAGTTTTTCTGCCAATTTCTCCGCTTTAGCTTGGTTAGGTTCAAGCAATTTGACACTACATTTTTCCTCTAAAGCCTGTGCCAATGCAGTGGCGATATTCCCTCCTCCTACGATCATCACTCGTTTATGTGGTTTTTCTAGGCGTTGTAACTCTGACATCACCGCCTTAATATGATGGCTTGCGCAAATGAAATAGACTTCATCACCTGCTTCAATAATCGTTGAGCCTTGAGGTACAAAAGCTTTGTCATTACGAAAAATGGAAACAATACGAGCCTCAATATGCGGTAAATGATCATTTAATGCCGATATTGGGTAGCCAACTAAAGGCCCCCCATAGTAAGCTTTTACACTCACAAGGCTCACTAAATCATTGGTAAAGTGGGCAACTTGCAACGCACCGGGGTAATCGATCAAACGGAGAATTTCCTGAGTCACCAACACTTCTGGGGCGATAATATGGTCGATAGGTAAAACTTTATCATTAAATAACGCTTCACGTTCTCGCACATAATCTGGATTTCGGATACGCGCAATTTTGGTCGGAATATGAAATAGCGTATAAGCAATCTGACAAGCAACCATATTGCTTTCATCACTATCTGTTACTGCAACTAACAAATCCGCATCACTTGCCCCAGCCTCACGCAAAATACGAGGTGAAGCCGCATTTCCTTTGATCGCTTGTAGATCATTTTTATCACGCAGTTTATCTAGGCGAATCTGATCATTATCAATAATGGTAATATCGTTATCGTTACTCGCGAGATTTTCAGCAAGGGTTGATCCGACTTGACCTGCTCCAAGAATGATGATTTTCATAGGAATTTCTTTTTACTATAACGTTGTTGGCTCATCTATATTGACTGCTACTTTCACTAATTTTGCATAGAAAAATCCATCACCGCCGTTTTCACTTGGAAAAAATTGCTTGGTTGTGGTTTTTTCAAAGCCAAAGTCCATTTCAGCTAAACGAGCATTTGGCGTATTTTCAATAAAACGCCGGATTTGCTCATCATTTTCTTGTGGCAAAATCGAACAGGTCGCATAGAGTAACACGCCATTAGGTTTTAAGCGTTGCCATAATGCATGAAGAATTTTTGCCTGTAGCGCCACAAGCTCGCTAATATCACGCTCTTGGCGAAGCCATTTAATATCTGGGTGACGGCGGATTACCCCCGTTGCCGAGCAAGGTGCATCAAGCAGAATTCGATCGAACATGAGCCCCTCTTCCAACCATGTTTCAGGCTGGCTAGCATCACCACAAATCACCGTTGCTTGCTGCCCTAAACGTTGTAAATTTTCGCTCACTCGCTTTAAGCGACTCTGCTCGATATCTAATGCGATAACATTCGCCTTAGGCGCTAACTCTAAAATATGGGTCGTTTTCCCCCCTGGGGCGGCACAAGCATCTAAAATGCGTTCGTCATTTTTTGGCTCAAGTAAGCTTGCCGACCATTGTGCGTGAGCATCTTGCACGGTTGCCCAACCTTGCTCAAAATGTGGAAGTTGGCTGACGCTCACTGGCTTTTCGAGCAAAATCGCACAGCTTGGTGCAGTACAAGCGGTCTCTTTAGCGGAATTTTTTACCAAATCGCCCAGTAATTCACCATAATTTTCTGTAGTGGAATACTGTGGATTAACTCGAATCCACATCGGTGGACGTTGATTATTTGCTTCCACAATATCACGCCAATGTGGATAGCTTGTTTTAAGCTGATTAACTAACCATTCAGGGTGGAGTGTCTGCCAATGCTTATCTATTTTGGCTAAAATTTGCTCTCTTTCACGCAGAAAACGGCGTAATACGCCATTTGTCAGCCCACGAAAACTGTCTAATTTCAGTGTTTTAGTGGCATTCACCACCTCATCTACCGCTGCAAATTCAGGCACACGCATATAGAGTAGCTGATATAACCCAACCAATAATAAACAATGCACCAAACGGGTTTTGCCTTTTAACGGCTTACTGACTAATAATTTAATGATCTGTTCTAGACGCGGTAGCACGCGACATACCCCAAAGGTGATCTCTTGTACCAAAGGGAGATCTTTACTTTCAACCTGCGCTTCAGGCAACAACGCTGAAAGCGATTTCCCTTCGTCTAGTACTTGTAAAATGATCTGTGCGGCAACCGCACGGGCGGATTGTTTTTTCATTAAATTGTTTGTCCTACTTTAAACCAATCCCCTCGTCCATTCAGGAAATCCTGCACACTCATCGGTTTTTTACCCGATGGCTGCAATTGAGTAATGTTGAGAACGCCATCTACTGTTGCAATTTGAATACCCGTTTTATCTACATTTAAAATCGTGCCGACTTTTGCATTTTGATGTGCAAAAACCACCGCTTGATACACTTTAATACGCTCTTCTTTGCCATCAACGGTTAAATTAAGATAAGCAATAGGCGCAGGGTTGAACGCTCGAATATTACGTTCCAACTGCTCCGCTGGCAAATTCCAATCTAATAACGCTTCTTCTTTACTTAATTTATCCGCATAGTTTGCCAACTCATCTTGCTGTTTCTCTGGCACAAATTTGCCGCTTTCTAAGTTATCTAACACCTCAATCAGTGCTGGAGGAGCAAGCTCTGCAAGTTTATGATAGAGCGTTGCTGAGGTTTCATTTGGCTCAATTGGCGTATAAACTTTATGTAACATATCACCAGTATCTAAACCAATATCCATCTGCATAATCGTTACGCCAGTTTCTTGATCGCCAGCCCAAATTGCACGTTGAATCGGGGCTGCACCTCGCCAACGAGGTAAAATTGAGCCATGCACATTCAAGCAACCTAAACGTGGCGCATCTAATACCGCTTTTGGCAGAATCAAGCCATAAGCCACCACTACCATCACATCTGCATTCAGTGCTTGCAATTCAGCCTGAGCTTCTTCTTTGCGTAGTGATTTAGGCTGATAAACAGGAATGTTATGTTGTTCTGCCAACTGTTTTACAGGGCTTGCTTGTAACTTCTTGCCGCGCCCCGCTGGTTTATCCGGCTGGGTATAAACTGCAATCACATTATGCTGTGAATTTAGTAGTGCTTGAAGATGGGTTGCTGCAAAATCAGGCGTACCTGCGAAAATGATATTTAATTTTTTTGCCATAATCTGTAATAAAAATGCCATTCTGAAAGAATGGCATATTGTATCTTAAAAAAAGACCTAGCGCAGAACTAAAACTGGTCGGTCAGTGTTACGTGCCACTTTTACAGTATTCGCACTTAAACCTTTCGCATTTGGTTTGCTGCTGGCTAGCATAATAATCAGATCTACATTTTTCTGTTCAGCAATTTGATTGATCTCTTCATAAATCGTGCCATGTGCCACAATGTGCTGGACTTTTGCTCCTGCGGGAAAATTCGCTTGAGTAAAAGCATGCAGTGCTTTATTCGCCTCCGCAACTACCGATTTATCAAAATTTTTCGGTAAAAATGCGGAGATAAAGCTGTCATCCATTGGCTCAATAATAGTGACTACACGATACACAGCATCAGGGCTATGTGCGGTTAATTGCTGTGCGGTTTCTACCACATATTTGGCTTGCGTTAGATTACTCAGATCTACCGCGAGAAGAAGATTTTTATACATTTTTTCTCACTTATACTGATGAGGTTAAATAACAAGCGGTCTATTTTGCAAAAAAATATGCAAAACAAACCGCTTCCTGAATTATTCCATTTTTCTACGGCGACGTTGATTCCATGCTACGCCAAAGGCAAGTAATAATGCAGGAATAAACATCAGCTCTTTGGGTAACGAATTCTGCGGAACCATCACGTCCAAAATCGTTTGATCCCAGTTTAAGCCTGCTTTTGCTGCCGGCGAATCCATCGCCACATTATCAATTAGAATCTTAGCTGTGGGTTCACCATCAATATCGATCGTCTCACCGGTATCTAAAAGTTCTAATCCTAACGCTTGTAGGCGAGCTTCACCTGTTTCCCCTTCTGGAACGGTAAATTGTGAATAAAATTCGATCTCTTTACCATAAGGGTTCATTCCTGATACTTTAAGTTTCATGTTCTGCCCAGCGGGGGTACTCGCAAGCTCTTGTACCAAGGCTGATGGTGCAATATGGCGTTCGGCAGGCGATACATATTCCATAAAGAAACTCGGGCTAAATAAGGTAAATGCCGCTAAAATCAATGCAAAAGTTTCCCACAGCTTATTCTTGGTAAAGAAAAAGCCCATCGTTGCCGCTGTAAAAATCAAAATTCCGATGGTTGCCGTGATAAAGACTAATAATCCTTTTGCCCAGCCTACATCAATTAATAATAAATCGGTATTAAAGATGAATAGGAATGGCAAAATTACCGTTCTCAAGCTGTAGAAGAACGCCTGCATCCCTGTTTGAATCGGACTACCACCAGAAATGGCTGCCGCTGCAAATGAGGCAAGCCCCACAGGTGGGGTAACATCAGCCATAATCCCAAAATAGAACACAAATAGATGCACGGCAATCAGTGGTACGATTAAGCCATTCTGTTTACCAACTTCGACAATCACTAATGCCATCAATGATGACACCACGATATAATTTGCCGTAGTCGGTAACCCCATACCGAGAATCAAGCTGAAGATTGCCACTAAAATTAGCATTAACAGAATGTTGCCCATTGAGAGCATTTCGATAATGCCTGCAAGCTGTACCCCAAAACCCGTAAGCGAAACTACACCGACGATAATACCTGCAGTAGCGGTAGCGATACCAATACCGATCATATTTCTCGCCCCGGTTTCCAAACCGTCAATCAAATCTTGCAGACCTTGTCTTGCAAGTTGGAATTTATTGCCATTATCTTGACGGAAGAAACTCAATAATGGGCGTTGTGTTACCAAAATGGCTGCTAAAGTGAGTGTTCCCCAAAATGCAGATAAGCCCGGTGACATTTTTTCTACCATTAAGCACCACATTAGCACAATCACAGGTAGCAAATAGTGCAACCCTGCATTTACTGTCGGCTTACGGCGTGGCAATGTGGCAACTGGCGAATTTGGATCGTCTAATTCTAAATCTGGGAACTGTGCTACTCGGCGAATAAGCACTAAATAAAGCACAGCAAGAATAGAACACACAATCACAAAAGCGAAATCAGGGGTGATGGATTTGATCCAACCTAAGCCAAACTCCACCCCAATCGCAAGTAATACTGCGACCAAGATGTAACTCACCATTTTTAATAACGTGATTAAAATTGGACTAACAGGTTCAACACGTTCTAAGCCTTTTAGCCCTAGCTTTTGTGCTTCTAAATGCACGATATAAACCAACGCAATATAAGAGATAAAGGCAGGTAAAAAGGCATGTGTGATCAATTGGCTATATGGCAAATTGACATATTCGATCATTAAAAATGCCGCCGCCCCCATAACAGGAGGCATAATCTGTCCATTTACGGAAGAGGCGACTTCAACCGCACCAGCTTTTTCTGGGCTTAAGCCAACACGCTTCATCATTGGAATAGTGAATGTCCCTGTTGTCACCACGTTAGCAATCGAAGAACCAGACACTAAGCCCGTTAAACCTGACGAAACCACAGCAGCTTTCCCTGGGCCACCACTAAAGTGTCCAAGATAGGCAAAAGCAGTTTTGATAAAGTAGTTTCCTGCACCGGCTTTATCCAGTAACGCACCAAATAATACGAACAGGAAAACATATTTTGTCGATACCCCAAGGGCTACACCAAATACCCCTTCGGTAGTGATCCACTGCTGGTTGATAATTTGGTTCAGCGTACCTGAACGATGGCTGATAATCCAGCTGGTTGGTAAGAATTGCCCAAAATAGTTATAAAGTAGAAACACGCCTGCAATAATCACCAAAGGTAAACCTAAACTGCGGCGACAAGCTTCAAGCAGAAGTAAAAGCCCTAAGCAACCTGCAATAATATCTTGAGTAATAGGCGCACCAAAACGCGTCACTAAGCCTTCATAGAAGAAAATATAGTACGCCCCAAGAAATGCACCAAGGGTAGCAAATAGCCAATCGTGATAAGGCACGCGATGCTTCGGTGAGGTTGCAAATGCAGGGAATGAGAGATAAGCCAAAAATAAGGCAAAGGCTAAATGAATTGAACGTGCTTTCGTATCATCAACCACCACATTCAGCTCTAAGCCCGCATTACGCACCACTTCCTGCAACCAGAATGGAAATGGTGAAGTGTAATAAAGTTGAAATAATGACCAAATTATTGCGGTAACGACAATCAGTTTTTTCGTAAACCCTGTTGGGTTACGCCCTCCTGCATCATTGGAGGCAACCATATCCTGTAGATCATCGTAGTTTGCCGTTACTGAATTTTCCTTAACAGACATAACACTTTCCTAAAAATGAGAAAAACAAGCGGATCGTTTTTGCCTATATTTTGCAAAAAATCATCTGTTTTAAACCGCTTGTAAGAAATGAAACGAGAGATCTAGGAACAGCGATTAAGCTGTTCCTAGAGGTGAGCTAATGCTCGAGAACTTAGAAAAGATTATTCAATCCAACCTTTTTCTTTATAGTAGCGTGCTGCACCTTCGTGAAGAGGGACAGAGATCGCATTTTTGATCATTTCTTCTTGTTTTAAGTTTTCAAATGCTGGGTGTAAACGTTTAAAGCGATCGAAATTATCGAATACTGCTTTTACCACCGCATATACTTTATCTGAATCAACATCGCTAGAAGTCACCAAGGTCGCATAAACCCCAAAAGTCTCGGTTGGTTCATCTGCGCCTTTATATAACCCACCTGGAATAGTCGCTTTAGCATAATATGGATTCTCTGCAACTAATTTATCAATTGCCTCACCCGTTACAGGCACTAATTTTACATCGCAAGACGCTGCCGCTTCTTTTAATGCTCCATTTGGGTGACCAACGTTATAGGTAATCGCATCAAGATTGTTATCACACATTGCCGATGCCATTTCTGAGGCTTTTAATTCTGAGGCGACTTTAAACTCTTTTTCCGTCCAACCTTTTGCATCTAAAATGACCTTCATTGTTGCACGCGTACCCGAGCCAGGATCACCAACATTCACCCGTTTCGCTTTTAAATCATCAAAGCCATTGATATTCGCATCTTGACGCGCCATGATGGTGAATGGCTCTGGGTGAATCGAAAATACTGCACGTAACTTTTCATTTTTCTTACCATCAAAGGAGCTCGAACCATTATACGCGTGGAATTGCCAATCTGATTGCGCAATACCTAAATCACGCTCGCCTGCTGCAATCGAATTTAAATTATCAACAGATCCACCTGTCGAAGGGGCATTACATTTTACATTGGTGGTTCGGGTATCACGATTCACTAACTGACAAATTGATTGACCAACAACATAATAAACGCCTGTTTGCCCACCCGTACCGATGGTAATGAATTTTTCGTCTGCCTGAGCAGACAATGCTGTTGAAGCTAAGGTTGCAACTAAAGAGAGTTTCAACAATTTTTTCATCTTAATGCTCCTTATATTTTAGAAGAGATAAAATAGCGTTTCCCACTTTTTGGGAAAAAACGCTATAGATATACTCGACTTTTCAGCGCTATGCAAACGGTTTATCATAGAAACATGATTTTGTTCACAGATATTTAACATACTAAACAAGATGGAATACTTTATCCCAAAGCAACAAGTCATTTTTGAAGAAGAAATCAAAAAAAGCCGTTTTATCACCTATGTTCGCCCCACAAATGGCATATATGAAGCCAAAGCATTTTGGGCAGAAATTAAGGCATTACACCCACAAGCCCGCCACCACTGTTGGGCTGCAGTAGCTGGCGCACCAAACGATGGGCAGCAATATGGATTTTCCGATGATGGAGAACCCTCCGGTACAGCAGGCAAGCCGATGCTTAATTATTTACTGGGGTCTGGATTAGGTGAAATTAGTGCGGTGGTAGTACGCTACTACGGAGGGATTTTACTAGGTACAGGCGGCTTGGTTAAAGCCTATGGCAATGGCATACAACATGCGCTATTGAATGTTGAAAAAGTTCGCAAAGTTTTACGTCAAAACTACCGCTTGCAATGCGAATATGACCAATTTAATAGCTTACAACATTTGCTTGCAGAACAAGACATTGAAGTAGCTGAACAGCAATTTAGCGATAAAATTACGCTACTATTAGCAATAAATCCCGCGATTCTAGTAGAGTTTCAGCAAACATTAACACAACGATTTGCAGCAAAATTAGTTTTAGAAAAGCAAGAAAAAGAAAAAGCCTTCGAATAATCGAAGGCTTTAGCTCGTATTAAATAAATTGGCGGAACGGACGGGACTCGAACCCGCGACCCCCTGCGTGACAGGCAGGTATTCTAACCAGCTGAACTACCGCTCCGTGAAACGTGATAAATAATAAAGGCTTATACTCTGTTCGTCAAATCTTTTTTATGCTATTCGCATTTAATGTTGCACATCTCTCTCTTCTGCCACTCGAGTAAGCCATAAGCAATTTCCTTTCGATTTCTTCGTCAGCAACTCTAAATATTGATTATGCGCTGCTAACTCTTCATCATCTAATGCCAACGTAACAAGTCCTGTATTATCCAGCACACTATAATGTTCTTCGGCCATCGCAGATAGTCCATTATCTGCCTGATCTTGTTCATCCTCACCAAGCAATGCTATCTGTCCGCCTGTCATCATGAGGAAAACATCAGCAAGAATTTCCGCATCCAGTAACGCGCCGTGCAAAACACGCTTACTATTATCAATGCCTAAACGACTACACAATGCATCTAAATTATTTTTCTTACCAGGATACATTTTGCGTGCGAGTTGTAAACTATCTGTCACAATACACATTTCCGCCGTTTTTGGTGGAGGGTTTGGTAAAAATGAAAACTCATGATCCATAAAACCAACATCGAAGGGTGCATTATGAATCACCAATTCTGCTCCTTTGATGAAAGCAACAAATTCATCCACGATTTCAGCAAATGTGGGCTTATCTTGTAAAAATTCATTGGTAATGCCGTGTACTTGGATAGCTTCTTCTTCAACCAAACGAGGTGGTTTGATATAAACATGGAAAGTTCGTCCGGTTAAACGGCGATTAATTACTTCAACAGCCCCAATCTCAATAATGTTATGCCCAATATGCGGTGCACCACCAAAGTTCATTCCTGTGGTTTCTGTATCTAGTACCACCTGACGAATAATCTGCTCGCTCATACTATTATCCTTTATCAAAATTTACGGAATTATAGCCTAAAAATAAAAAAGCCCCCAGAGGGGACTTTTTAGATGAATTTTACAAAATTACGCTTTTGCATTTGCACGTTTAACCATAATCACAGATAAGCTAAATGCAACAATAAATGAAATAGCCATACCAATTGAATACATAGCAAGGCTATCTGGTTTAATTGATGGTACACCTAAGAAACCAGCAGCACCCAATGCTTGCGCTTTTACATTAAAGAAGGCAATAAATGCACTAGATAAACCTGAACCAATCATTGCAGCAATAAATGCTTGACGATAACGTAAGTTTACCCCGAACATGGCAGGTTCTGTAATACCTAATAGCGCAGAAATCCCAGATGGTACAGCTAAACCGCGAACTTTCGCATCTTTTAATGCAAACGCCACGCCTAAACACGCTGCACCCTGTGCAATATTAGACATTGCAGCAATAGGGAAGATAAATGTACCACCTGATAATACCATATTAGAAAGTAATTGCGTTTCAACGGCAATAAAGGTTTGGTGCATACCGGTGATAACAATTGGTGCATAGAACGTACCAAATACACCACCACCAATAAAGCCTAAGGTATCATATAACCAAGTTAGACCTTGTGTAATAAGATCACCTGCTTCACGTCCTAATGGACCAATCACGGTAAAGGCTAATACCCCAGCAATGAAGAGTGAGAACATTGGTGTAACAAGGTTATCTAAATAACTTGGCACAAATTTACGGAAAGTTTTCTCAAGTGTCGCTAATACCCAAGCAGATACTAACGTTGGAATAACAGTACCTTGATAACCCACACGTTCAATTTCTAAACCTAAAACATTCCAATATTTGATTTCACCTTTGGCGAGTGTTAAGGCATAGTTCCAACCATCAGCTAATGCAGGGTGAACTAACAACATACCGAGCGCAGCCCCTAAGAATGGGTTACCACCAAATTTACGCGTTGCAGAGAAACCTAGTAATACTGGCAAGAACACGAATGGCGCATTTGCAATAGTATTGATGAAATCAACAAGATCCGCAATATTTGGATAACGGCTCACGACCGATTCGCCTTCCCAGAAGAAACCGTTTGCCGTCAGCATTGAGTGAATACCCATTAAAAGACCGCCCGCCACAATAGCAGGGATAATCGGTACGAAAATATCGGCAAGGCCTTTCACTAAGCGTTGTAACAATGGCTGATTTGCAGCACCCGCTGCGGCAACTTCAGAAGTACTCATATCGCCAATGCCCATCTGTTTTTGCATTTCGGCATGGACTTTATTGACTGTTCCTGAACCAAAAATAATTTGGTATTGACCAGATGTTGAGAATTGGCCTTTCACACCGTCAATATTTTCAATTGCTTCTTTATCTACTTTGCTTTCATCGGCAAGTGTTAGACGTAAGCGAGTGGCGCAGTGTGCAAGCGTTGTGATGTTTTCTTTGCCCCCAAGTTTTTCAATCACTTGTTGAGCGATTTGAGGAAAGTTCATAAGTTCACCTATATACTCGTAGAAAGTTAAAAAGTAACCGATTGCATTCTAGCTAAAACGTTTTAGTAAAGAAAGGGAATTTTGCTAAAACGTTTTAGTTTTGTAATCTAGATCACATTTTTAGCAGATTTAGCAAAATAAACAAGCGGGTGAATTTTATAAAAAAATTACAAAAATCAAAGGGTTAGACCTAAAATCAGTCTAACCCCTTATTTTACTTTATTTAGCGCTATTTTACTCTTTCGAGTTATGTTCAGCGAATTCTTTCATCATCTGATCAAGTAATTGATTATTTTTCGCGAAGCCTCTACATCTACTACACACCATTAAGTGAACTTTAAGTTGCAATTGCTGTTTAAAACGCAATTTTTGTTCACAGTGTAGTGATAATAGCTGAGTAGCTTCTTTACAATTTAACATGTTATTCTCCAAACCATTTCTGGGTTAAGCAGACTTGCAGTTGTAATCTAGCACGATAAAGTAAGGTATGCACATTAGCGCTTGATATTTCACACGCTTGGCAAATTTCTGCAGTATCCATCTCTAAATGGCTACGCATCATAAATACTCGCGCTTGCATGGTCGGTAGATTACTCAAACAAGATTCAAACACTTGCCAAAATTGCTCGGAATAAACTCGCGAATCACACTGCCGCCATTCACTCGAATGATAAAGATCATCATTCCATTCCCCATCAGAGCGGAAAAGTTTTTCGCTGAGATCATTATCATCCTCTTCAAGTAATTCTGACACAATGATTTCTCTATTTTTACGTCGTAGTAAATCAATGATTTTATTTTTCAAAATAGCAAAAATCCATGTTTTTAATGCTGCTTGTCCTTTAAATGAATCTGCATATTTATAAGCACTAACAAAGGCTTCTTGTACAGCATCTTCGGCTAATTCACTATTTTTAAGATGAAGTGTAGCAAATTTCACCATTTGCAAACGGATTGTTTCTAATTGGGATTGGGGAATTGTTTTCATTATTCTCTCTTTATTCTTTTACTTTTCTTTGCCTGTGCAAAAAAAGTAACAAATCAACACGGGTAAACTACCTCCGCATTTACCCATTTTTGCCAAATCTGCCTTAAAACCATTTTTAAGGCAGAATTTTGCTCAGTAAATGCACTTAATTCATCCAGTAATCCATTCAGAGAATTTGCCTTTTCTTGTAAAGAGGTCAAAAGAAAGAAATCCAATTCTTCTAAAGTTTGGTAGTAAATGCCAAATTCGCTATCTCGCCAGATCAGCACATAAGTCGGCGCTTTTTCAAATTGTTGAAAACCACTATGCAGAAAATTTACCCCGTACTGGCGCAACTCTGCTGCACCGGAAAATTGCATAATAGTATCGTTATCCCATTCGAATTCGGCAGGCACATTAGCCATCGCGACTTCTACGGCAAGTTGGGCGTTTTCAAAATCCATGAGAGCTAACAAATGCGGCTCAACACACTGCGTTTCTCGACAAAATACTAAGAATTCAGCGGCAATATCTTGGAAAAAAGGCGAGTGTGCTTTGCCTTCACGCACAAATTTCTCTTTGATTGCCCACCAATCTTCGGCACTTAAATGCTTTGCTAATTCCACATAGCAGCGATCAATAAAACCCAGTGTATTATTCCGAACTAAACGTGCATACACTCCCAAACGTTGCGGCAAGATATTACCACTCATTAAGCTAACATCATTATACCGAATCGCATTGGCAAATTCTGTTTGAGTTTCTTTTAATGATTTCTGTAACATAACTCACTCCTACTTGGCATATTTCTGCTGTAATGCCGCAATATGCTGAACTTCCCCAAGCAATTCTTGAAATGGCGGAAAATTGAAATCTCGTTCCAATAATGTCGGTGGAATATGCGGTAAACACTCATAGGTGTATGCCAATAAATCCCATACGCTTTTCTGCACCGTTTCGCCGTGTGTATCCACCAGCAAAGTCGGCAGATGACGTAACTCACCTTTCACCTTATTAAATGACTCTCCCTCTGTCATTCTCACGGCCTCTGCCGCACCATGTTCTTCATCGTGCCCAGCGATATGAATATAGTCCACCCGTTTTTTATCCACTTTATCTACAAACACAAAGGGATCTAATAGGCCGTGATTAACCCCATTCACATAAATATTATTCACGTCCAAATGGATACCACAATCGGCTTCCTGTGCAATGGCATTAAGAAATTCCACTTCGTTCATCGTACTTGTCGGTGAATGGAGATAATAGGAGGTGTTTTCTAGCGAAATCCGCATACCAAGATAATCTTGCACTTGCTTAATACGATTTGCCACATGATGTACAGCTTCATCAGTAAATGGCATTGGCAATAGGTCATACAAATGTCCTTCGCATTCGCAGTAACTTAAATGATCGGAAAAAAAGAAGGAATTATACTGCTGTTGCATGGTTTTAATTCCTTTGAGCAATGTCATATCCAATGGTGCTTGCCCACCTAAAGAGAGCGATAACCCATGAATAACCAAAGGAATTTTCTCCGCGACTTTATCAAAGTTATAACGCGCCTGACCGCCCATTTTGAGCCAGTTTTCCGGCGCGACCTCCATAAAATTGATAACACTATTATCTGTTAAATTTAAAAAACCATCCGCTAAATCACGGCGATAGCCCAAACCTGCACCTTGAAATTTCAGCATTATTGTTCCTTTAATAATTTGCAAAAAATAGAAAGATTTTGACCGCTTGTAAACCACCTCACTATCCCCACTTTTTTCAATAAGAAGTAAACTACCTTCTGATAAAAAATGGCGAACATGATGTCTCCTTTGAAAATTTACCCCCTCTTTGAAAAAGAGGGGGTTGGGACTTAAAGATTACTTACTGGCGCCACACTTACCTTCGCCACATTTTCCCTCTGCCGCTTTTGGTGCTGCAGGTTTCATTGCTTTTTTATTACTGTCAGTTGCTGTCGCACCACATTTGCCTTCGCCACATTTTCCTTCGGCTGCCTTCATACTGTTTGCTGCGCCACACTTACCTTCACCACACTTACCTTCAGCGGCTTTGGTTTCACTTGTCGCACCACATTTTCCTTCACCACATTTCCCTTTCCCTTCGGCTGCTTTGGTTTTCATCATTTTGGCTTCCATTACATGCTCAGTCGCATGAGTTTCTGCATTTACATTTGCTGTTGCCATTGTTAATGCACCGGCTAGTGCCATTAAAGTTGCTTTTTTCATGAAAAATTCTCCATAGTGTTGAGTTCAAAATTAAAGGAATTTCAACCAAGATCTGCTTGGCTGTTTTTTCTGTAACAGAAAATCAAGAGATAGTGCTCCAGCACCTTGCATTAATAGCGGCAATAACGTGACCAAATAAATTAATGCCATTTTGTAACCATTACTACATACGTTGTAGCCTAATCCTGCGTGTACCGAATACCAGGCTACTGAAGTTAAAATCATCAAACTGATAGCACTGATGCGAGTGAATAAGCCTAGAATAAGCAAAATAGGTAAAAATAGTTCAGCACTCATCGCTGTAAACCAATTCAGATCGGCGGGTAATAAATTGAAAGGAAAAGGAAAGTTATCCTCAATCGCAGAAAACCAGTTTTCACCATGTAGCTTTTCCCACCCCGCCTCAAAGAATTCATAGGCAAGAAATAAGCGTAAAACCAGTAAACCAGCTCCTTGGGTAACATTTTTGACAGTGTAACAAGACATAAAAACTCCAAAATTGTGATAATGGAGCATTAGACGGACAAGTAGTTAAACTCTAACAAGAAGTTGTAAAAAAATTTGCATAAAATTGTTATTAGGATAGTATGTTAATTTTTTGTAAACAGAAATTAATTCAATAAAAATTTGATTTAAATAAAGTTTGCCCCTTTTGTGAATAACATAAGCTCGCTAGAATTTATGCTATCTTTTTTATATTTTATGAGGTCTATATGCTCTATCTTGAATTTTTATTCTTGTTAGTAATGCTCTATATTGGTAGCCGTTATGGCGGCATCGGTTTAGGCGTAGTTTCTGGTATCGGTTTGGCAATAGAAGTATTTATACTGCGTATGCCATTGGGCAAAGCCCCTGTCGATGTGATGTTAATTATTCTGGCAGTAGTGACTTGTGCTTCTATTTTAGAAGCCGCTGGTGGTCTAAAATTTATGCTACAAGTTGCCGAAAAAGTGCTACGCAAAAACCCTAAGCGTATTACATTTTTAGGGCCTTTAGTCACTTACATTATGACGTTTATGCTTGGTACCGGTCACTCTGTTTACTCTGTTATGCCAATCATTGCAGATGTAGCATTAAAAAATAAAATTCGCCCTGAACGCCCAATGGCCGCAGCCTCTGTCGCTTCACAATTAGCCATCACCTCTAGCCCGCTCTCAGCTGCCGTAGTTTATTATCTCGGTCAAATTAGTGGCTTACCAGGTTTTGAACATGTTAGCTTACTAAGCATTATTGGGGTTACAGTGCCTGCAACCCTTGCTGGTACGATTGCTATGTCGCTCTATAGCTTACGTCGAGGAAAAGAATTAGAAAATGACCCAGAATATCAACGCCGCTTGCAAGATCCTGTATGGCGTGATCGCATTGCTAATACAACCAGCACCACATTAAATGACACCTTACCTGCAGGGGCAAAACAAGCGGTTTATCTCTTCTTACTTGCACTAGTAGTGATTGTGGCTATCGCAATGTTCCCTGAAATTCGTACCGTAGGCGAAGGTGAAAAAGTGAAACCTATTGGTATGTCATTAATCATCCAAATTATGATGCTCTGCTTCGGTGGCTTGATTCTCATACTAACCCGCACGAATCCTCAAACAGTTCCAAATGGTGTAGTCTTTAAATCAGGTATGGTAGCGGCTATTGCAATTTTCGGAATTGCGTGGATGTCCGATACTTATTTCCAATATGCAATGCCACAATTTAAGGCTGGTATTACAGAGATGGTAGAAAACTACCCTTGGACTTTCGCTTTCGCGCTGTTTGCCGTATCGGTAGTTATTAACAGTCAAGCTGCAACTGCAGTAATGATGTTGCCTGTCGGTATCGGCTTAGGTTTACCTGCACCGTTATTAGTTGGTTTAATGCCTGCAACTTACGGCTACTTCTTCATTCCAAACTATCCATCTGATATCGCAACAGTAAACTTTGACGTAACAGGTACGACTAAAATTGGTAAATACTACTTCAACCACAGCTTCATGGCGCCTGGTATTATCGGCGTAGTAACAGCATGTGTGGTTGGTATTGCTATCGCCAATGTGCTTATTTAAGGTCTAGCTAGGCTTAATAAGCAGAGCCTGCCTAAATCTCAAAATGAAAAACGCCAATTGCATATTTGTAATTGGCGTTTTTGCTTTAGTAAGCGGTCGATTTTACGTCTTCTTTTGCAAAATCAGGCTTAGGCATTATTTCAAGCCTAGTTTCTTCTCTAAATAGTGAATATTTGTGCCGCCCTTACGGAAATTCTCATCACTTAAAATTTTATCATGCAATGGAATATTGGTTTTGATACCTTCAATAATGCTTTCTGACAACGCATTTTGCATACGTGCAATCGCAATATCGCGATTTTCAGCATAAGTAATCAATTTACCAATCATTGAATCATAATGTGGTGGTACAGAATAACCGGCATAAATGTGTGAATCCCAACGAACACCTAATCCCCCTGGAGTATGTAATCGATTGATTTTACCTGGTGATGGCAAGAAGGTATTTGGATCTTCTGCATTAATGCGGCATTCAATCGCGTGGCCACGCACTTTAATATCTTCCTGCTTAATTGAAAGTGGCAAGCCCGCAGCAACGCGTAATTGTTCTTTAACCAAATCAACACCAGTAATCATCTCTGTCACAGGATGCTCTACCTGTAAGCGGGTGTTCATTTCAATAAAGTAAAATTCTCCATTCTCGTATAAGAATTCAAATGTACCTGCACCACGATAGCCGATTTCTTTACATGCGTTGGCACAACGCTCACCGATATATTTACGCAGTTCCTCAGTAATACCAGGAGCTGGAGCTTCCTCCACCACCTTTTGGTGGCGACGTTGCATAGAGCAATCACGTTCAGCTAAGTAAACCGCATTTCCATGGGTATCGGCAAGAACTTGAATTTCAATATGGCGTGGATTTTCTAAATATTTTTCCATATACACCATATCATTATTAAATGCCGCTTTTGCTTCTGCTTTCGTCATTGCAATAGATTCTTCTAGATCGGCTTCGTTATGTACTACTCGCATACCACGGCCACCACCGCCACCTGAAGCTTTAATAATCACTGGATAGCCAATACGTTTTGCGATCTCTTTATTTTTTGTTGCATCATTGCCTACCGGACCATCAGAACCCGGTACACAAGGTACGCCCGCTTTTTTCATCGCATTAATCGCAGAAACTTTATCCCCCATTAAGCGGATAACGTCAGCAGTTGGACCAATAAAAATAAAACCAGACTGCTCAACCTGCTCAGCAAAATCTGCATTCTCAGATAAAAAGCCATAACCAGGGTGAATTGCATCTGCACCGGTCACTTCTGCAGCAGCAATAATTGCTGGAATATTTAAATAACTTTTAGTAGAAGGTGCAGGGCCAATACAAATCGTTTCATCAGCAAGTAAAACGTGTTTGAGTTCTCGGTCAGCAGTAGAATGAACAGCAACAGTTTTAATACCTAACTCGCGGCAAGCGCGCAGGACACGCAAAGCAATTTCACCACGGTTAGCAATCACAACTTTTTCTAACATAGGGGTTTCCTTTTAAATGGAACATTGAAAATTGAAAATGGATAATGACAAGCGCCCAAATTTCAAACGAAATTTGCAAATTGTCGATTATCCATTCCCCTTTTATTTCATAAAATTATTCAATAACGAACAGTTTTTGATCAAATTCAACCGCTTCACCATCATTGACTAAAATTGCTTTAACCACGCCTGCTTTGTCAGATTCGATACGGTTCATCATCTTCATCGCTTCTACGATACAGAGCGTGTCGCCAGCTTTCACTGTTTGACCAACTTCAACGAATGGAGCAGCCTCTGGGCTTGGACTACGGTAGAAAGTGCCTACCATTGGCGAAAGAATTGCATGTCCGCTCACTTCAGCACTTGGCGCAGAAGCTGCCTGTGGTGCACTAGCTGCTGGTGCAGCCGCTGCAACAGGTGCTACGGCAGGTGCAGCTTGCGGTGCTGCAACATATTGTACCGCAGGGGCTGCTGGAGCCGCACGACTAATACGCACAGTACCCTCTTCTTCAGTCACTTCTAATTCAGTGATACCTGATTCTTCAACTAATTCAATAAGTTTTTTAATTTTGCGAATATCCATAATGAGATCCGTAGTAAATGCTAAAAATGAAAATAGAAAATCAGTGCTAAAAAAGCACTGATTAAAATCTTGCGTAGATTACCCGAATTTCGGCAATTTTGCGATAAAAATCTTACAAAATGCGTGAAAATCGACAGAATTTGGTACTCATCGTATCAGTTAATTACTATTTGATTTTAACTTCTTTGAGCCATTTCTCGGTTAAACGCTTACCTTCTTCACTTGTCCCAAAACGATCAAAATCCATTTTAATTAGATTTAATGTTTTTGGATCGACCGATTGTGGTGCTGCCTCAGCATTGACATTCGTTGGCAGTTGGTAAACACCGACTTCACGCCATGGAATTTCTTGCGCCTCAACCCCTAATACCCAATCAATAAACAATTTTGCATTATCTAAATTGCGTGAGCCTTTGATGATACTTGCCCCACCTAACGAGTAACTATCCGCCTCACAAGGCAAGATTGCTTCAACTGGTGCGCCATTTTCTTTTTCTGTGGCATAGTTATGGATAAAACCAACGCTTAATGCACTTTCACCACGAGCAAGATTTGAAGTCACTTGCGCACTTTTTACATATTGTGAAACATTTGCATCAAGCTGTTTCAAAAATTCAAATGCTTTATCTTCACCCCATAATTGAATCAATGTGGCAATTGCAGTATAAGTCGTGCCAGATAATTGGGGATCTGCCAGTTGAATATGCCCTTTTAATTGTGGATGAGTCAAATCTTTCCAACAGCGTGGATACTCCTTAATCCCTAATTTAGCGAAGACTTCTGTATTTACGCCAAAGCCAAGCACTAGCATATAAATAATCGAGGTAAAATCGCCTTTTTTCTCCAGCAATGTTTTAAATTGAGGTAGGGTCTCTTGCTGCATCGGTGAACGATATTTTTCTAATAGCGATAAATCTGCTGCTTGGAAATGCTGCTCAATTGTTCCACCATACCAAACATCCGCCTGAGGATTATTTTGCTCAGCTTTAATTTTAGAAAGTGTAGCCCCCGTGCTATTACGCACAAATTTCGCATCCACATTATATTTTTTCGCAAATGTCTGGGTAATTTTTTCACAGGTTGCATTTTGTGCACTGCAATAAATAGTCAGCTTGCCTTCGGCTTGAGCATTATTTGCCAAGCTCGTGAATGCCAAACAAGCGCTAAGCAAGCTAACCCTCTTCTTTAACCCAAATTTCCTCGCCATGTTGTGTTTCATATTTGTTCCCCATTTGTTAATCATTGTTAAAAAATGGCGGAATATACAAGAATTTTACCGTTTTTCCAACTGTTTCAATGCAAAGTCTAAGGCGTATTCATAACCTTGTGCGCCTAAGCCACAAATAACGCCTTTAGCAATATCGCTTAGATAAGAATGATGACGGAAAGACTCGCGAGCATGTACATTCGAAAGATGAATTTCAACAAAAGGGATTGCTACAGATAGCAAAGCATCACGCAACGCAACACTAGTGTGCGTAAATGCCGCTGGATTGATGAGAATAAAATCGACTTTCTGGAAAGCTTGATGAATGCGATTAATTAAGGCCTCTTCACTATTTGATTGAAAATAGTCTAATGCCACACCTCGCTCTGCCGCACATTGCTGGAGATGCTGTTCAATGTCTGCCAGCGTCTGTGAACCATAAATTTCTGGCTCTCTTTTGCCCAGCATATTTAAATTTGGCCCATTGAGTAATAGGATTTTTTTCATAATAACTCCTTAACCAATTCAGGTGGTCTGCAAAATTTTGTGCCTTTTCGACCGCTTGCAAACGGGCGATTGAGCAGCTTGGGGTGTGCGGCAATCAGAGCAATAATTTGCTCTTGGGATAAATTTTTATCTTTAATTAATGTTTTATATTCGTCTGTTTCTGTACGAAGTGCTTGTTCAAGCATAATGCCGCTATCATGAATAAGACGAGCAATTGTTGTTTGATCTAATGGTACTTTAAGGTATTCAACAATCTCAACTTCAATGCCATGTTGCTGCAAAATTGCCAACGTTTCCCGCGATTTGGAACATTTAGGGTTGTGGTAAAGTGTAATCATTCAATTTTCTCCCTGCTTAGAAACCATCAACTGATCAATCTTAAAATTCTCTGTATCAATAATTTCAAATTTATAATTGGCGTACAGCACAAAATCCGTTTTTTTCGGGATTTTACGTAACATATACATCATAAAGCCGCCAATAGTTTCGTAGTTCTCTGAATGCGGAAACTCGTTAATTTCTAATGCTCTCATGACATCTTCTAAAGGTGTTGCACCATCAATCAACCACGAATTTTCATCACGTTGAACTATTTGTTCTTCTTCGTTAGAGACAAGCTCCCCCATCACGATACTCATTACATCATTTAAAGTAACAATCCCCACCACTAACGCATATTCATTAATAATGACAGCAAAATCCTCACCAGAAGACTTAAATAGCTCCAACACCTCGTAAAGTGAAAGTGTATCTGGAATATATAAGGCTTTGCGGAGTAATTTATTGTCAGTAAGCGAAACCTGTTCTTCCTGTAAATAGCGCGTAAGCAAAGTATGGGATTCTACATAGCCTAAAATTTTATCTAAGCTGCTATCACAAATAATGACTTTAGAATGAGAATTTTCTCTTAAGGTATCAAGAATTTGTTGGCGAGTATAAGCTTTATCTAAGTAAACGATATTCTCACGCGTCGTCATGGTAGAAGTCACCGTACGCTGTTGCATATCAAAAATATTTTCGATCAAATATTGTTCTTGGGTTTTCAATACGCCAGCCTCAGCTCCCGCATCAACAATCGCAATAATGTCATCAGAGGTCATGGTGTCTTCGCGCTCAGTTGAAATACGCAGTAAGCGGAATAAGCCATTCGCAATCGTATTAAAAAACAACACAAACGGCTTAAGTAAGGTAATGCTGACGGTCATCACATTCACCAGCTTTAAAGCAACTTTTTCAGGATTTGCCATTGCTAAGCGTTTTGGCATTAAATCTGCCAAAATAATAAATGCCACCGTAACCACACCAAAAGCGATCCAAGAAGAAGCACTCTCCACCCAAGCCGCTTGGCTATATTGCTGTAAAAAACGTTGTACATAAATGGTCAAAGAGCTTTCTCCGAGCATACCGCCAAGAATTGCAACCATATTCAAACCAATCTGCACAACGGTAATAAACTGCCCTGGCTGTTCTTGCAATTTAAGCAGTTTTTCAGCCCGCTTGTCGCCTTCATTTGCCAGATTTTGCAGTTTGATTTTTCTTGCTCCAGCAAGGGATATTTCTGCCGATGAGATGATTCCGCTGAGAATAATCAGCAATGCCAATACAATAAAAAATTCAAAAAGTCCCATTTTTTTGCCTAAATATAAAACTTTGTAAAAAAAATGTTAAGTGAATCACATTTTTTTGTCTGAGCTATCTTTTATAATTCGCCAATATTGCTAGTTAAATTATCGACAAACCCTAAATGAAAAGCAGGATTATTGCATATTTTAGTAGCAATATCATCAAGCCCTTAAATCTAACATAAGGAGATCTCTATGATCATCGGATGCCCAAAAGAAGTGAAAGTGCAAGAGTATCGAGTTGGATTAACTCCTGCCAATGTGAAAAGCTACGTTGAAGCTGGTCATACCGTTTATATTGAAAAAGATGCAGGTGCTGCTATTGGTTTTTCTGACAAACTGTATCAAGAAGCAGGAGCAATTATTAGTGATAAAGCAACACTCTTTGCTCACAGTGAAATGATCATCAAAGTAAAAGAGCCGATAGAATGTGAATATGATTTCTTCCGAGAGGGACAAACCCTTTATACCTACCTACATTTAGCCGCAGATCAAGCTCTCACGGACATGTTGCTGGCGAAAAAAATTAAAGCCATCGCCTATGAAACCATCAAAACTCCAGCTGGATTACCTTGCTTAACCCCGATGAGCCAAATTGCAGGACGTTTGGCAACACTAGAGGCAGCAAAATTTATCCAGAAAAAATACGGTGGCTTAGGGTTATTGCTAAGTGGTACTGCTGGTACCCCAAAAGCAAAAGTTGTGATTTTAGGTGGTGGTGTTGTTGGTGTGAATGCAGCACAAATTGCGGTAGGTATTGGTGCAGACGTAACAATTTTAGATATTAACGCCGCACGCCTTGCCTATTTAGATCACATGTTTGGTATGAAAGTAACAACATTAACAAGTTCACGAGGCAATATTGAAAGCTGTTTAAGAAATGCTGATGTTGTGATTGGTGCGGTGTTAATTCCTGGTGCTAAAGCACCACATTTAGTCCGTAAAGCCGATCTTAAATTACTCAAAAAAGGGGCGGTATTAGTTGATGTGGCTATCGACCAAGGCGGATGTTTTGAAACATCTCATCCAACTACGCATGATGATCCAATCTATTTAGTTGATGATATCGTACATTATTGTGTCGCGAATATGCCTGGTAGCGTACCAAGAACTTCGACCCTAGGCTTAACCGATGCGACCCTTGAATTTGGTCTGAAAATTGCAGAGCTCGGCGTGAAACAGGCTTGCTTGGTAGATAATGCGATTTTAGAAGGCTTGAATACCTATGAAGGTAAATGCACCTTCAAAGGGGTCTCTGATGCCTTTGGTTATGCTTATACACCAGCAAAAGACGCATTATCATTAGGATAATCTTAAAATTTATTAGATAATACCGCTCTTTTTCCCCTAATTTGCAGTAGAGTTAGGGGAATTTTTATCAAAAAGAGGTAACTTATGAGTACAAAAGAACAAAGACTCTCTTGGTCGAGCCGCTTAACTTATGTGCTAACGGTGGCTGGGGCGACTGTTGGTTTTGGCGCGACATGGCGTTTTCCGTATTTAGTAGGAGAAAACGGCGGCGGCGCTTACGTATTACTATTCTGTATTGCAATGATTGTGATCGGCATTCCAATGATTTTAGTGGAAAATGTTATCGGTCGTCGTTTGCAACTTAACTCAATTGATGCTTTTGGCGGTACTGCAAATGGCAAAGAAATCCACAAGGGTTGGAAAATACTCGGCTTAATGGGTTTACTCGGTGCTTTTGGTATTCTTGCTTACTATATGGTACTTGGCGGTTGGGTACTCACTTATATTGGCGCACTAATCAGTGGCGGTTTAGATCTTTCAACCCCAGTTAATCCAGAATTAACCGCACAATTCTATAATGACCATATCCAAAATGATCCACTCATGATTCTTTGCTACACTGGTGTATTTGTACTTGCCAACTACTTTATTCTCGCTCGCGGTATCGTTGATGGCATTGAGCGTGCAGTGAAATTCCTAATGCCATTGCTTTTTGTTTTTCTCATCGTAATGGTTATCCGCAATATTACCCTACCAGGTGCTGCGCAAGGGATCGAATTTTACCTTTTACCCGATTTCTCCAAAATTACTCCACAGCTCTTTATTAAAGTCTTAGGTCAGGTCTTCTTTGCATTAAGTTTGGGCTTTGGTGTACTAATTACACTTTCTAGCTACTTAGATAAAAAAGAAAACTTAGTGAAAACAGCCACGATTACAGGTGTAGTCAATACCTTAATTGCAGTCGCAGCCGGCTTTATGATCTTCCCATCACTCTTTACCTTTGGTATTGAGCCTACAGCAGGCCCCGCACTAGTATTCCAAAGCCTACCGATAGTATTCTCTAATATGTGGGGCGGCACTGTCTTTGCTACGATCTTCTTTAGCCTATTGGTAGTCGCCGCATTAACGACTTCAATCACCATTTACGAAGTACTGATTACCGCTTTAGTTGAGAAAGCGAAAATTTCACGTAAAAGAGCCATTGCACTCGTACTGGGTGGCATTTTTGTTGTAGGCAATATTCCTTCTGTGCTGGGTGATAATCTATGGCAAGATATTCGCATTATGGGTATGAGCATCTTTGATGCGTTCGACTATATCAGTGGCAATATTCTATTTGTACTCACTGCATTAGGTAGCGCCATTTTTGTGGGCTATGTATTAAAAGATGAAGCGAAAAAAGAACTTGGCGCCAGTGAAGGTTTTACAAAAGTTTGGTTTAACTATGTGCGTTACGTCATTCCTGTCATTATTAGCGTGATCTTCATTAGCTCGCTCTAAATAAATGGCAATATTAAAAGGCAAATCTTGATTGATTTGCCTTTTTCATTTCACATACAAGCGGTAGAAAATTCAGCTTTTTTGCAAAATTTTGCTAGAAAATCACCGCTTGTTCACTTAAAGTGTGAATTGTTCTTATTCATAACAAAGGAGAGCTCCATGCAGTTTTATACACTACTTACGATCATTGGCATTATTGCCCTCGTGGTTATTACCTTATTAGTTGCCTTACTCTTCCGCCGCGTAGTCAAAACAAATGAGGTGCATATTGTTCAATCAGGGGGTAAAACAACCTCTTATGGCAAAGACACAGGCAATGGCAACGTTTATTACGCCTTCCCATCTTGGTTACCACTTATTGGGGTAAGTACCATTGTATTGCCCGTTTCCGTGTTCTCCATAAAAATTGATAATTACGAAGCTTATGATTTAGAACGTTTACCCTTTGTTGTAGACATCACCGCATTTTTCCGTGTCGCCGATTCCAATCTAGCTGCACAGCGGGTTTCAGACTTCCACGATATGAATATTCAACTTGTTGATATTATTCAAGGCTCTGTACGTTCCATTCTCTCTAGCCGCAATTTAAACGATATTTTGCAAGTGCGCTCTGAACTGGGAGATGACTTCACGCTTGCAGTAAAAGAACAGCTGAAAAACTGGGGAATTGAGCCAGTTAAAAATATTGAATTAATGGATATTCGTGATAGTGGTGGTTCGAAAGTTATCTTCAATATTATGGAAATTAAAAAATCCTTTATTGAAAAAGAGAGCCGTGTTGAAGTGGCACGTAACCAAAAAGAAGCCCAAATTGCCGAAATTGAAGCGAAAAAAGAGGCTGATGTAAAACGTCAAGAAGCTGAGAAAGAAGTAGGCTTAAAAACCGTTGAAAATCAACGTGAAGTTGCAGTTTCTAATGAACAAGCACAGCAACTAGTGAAACAACAAGAAAAAATCACTAAAGAACGTGAAATGGAAGTAAAACGGGTGGCCGAAATTAAGCAAGCAGAGATCGAAAAAGACGTAGAAATCGTGAAAGCTGATCAAGACAAACGCACCCAAGAAATCAAAGCTGAAGCTAACCGTAATGCCCTGATTATTGACTCCGAAGCTGAGAAACAGCATCAAATTCTCGTTGCAGAAGGGGAAAAACAGAAAGCATTCTTAGAGGCAGAAGCTTTACTTGAAACAAAAGATAAAGAGGCTCAAGGTATTGCCAAAATCGGGGCGGCAGAAGCCGAAGCCAAACAGAAATTGGAGATTTCGCTTGTTTCAGGACAAATTGAATTGGCTCGTGAAATTGGAGGTAATGAAGGCTATCAACAATACTTGGTCAGCATACGCCAAATTGAGGCTAACCAAGCCATCGGCATAGAGCAAGCAAAAGCATTGTCTCACTCCGATATGAAATTTATCATCAATGATGAGCGTGTAGATAAAGGCATTCAGCGTGTTGGCGAACTCTTTAGCTCCACTGGCGGTACAAAAATTGCAGCAACTTTAGAAGGCTTAAATCAATCGGAATTAGGTAAAGCTCTTATCAGTAAATTTTTAGGTAATCACCCTGATAAACCACAAGACGAGGCATAATTTTGCAAAAAAATACTTAAAATAAACCGCTTGTAAACATAAAAAATCCCCGCACTTTAGCGGGGATCTCTACGTTAATGATTACTCATCAATAGAACGTAATAAATCGTTTAAGCCCACTTTGCTTAAGGTTTTCTCATCGACTTTCTTCACGATTACCGCACAGTAAAGGTTGTGTGAACCATCTTTTGATGGAAGAGAACCAGATACGACCACAGAGCCTGCAGGAACACGACCATAGTGGATTTCGCCGGTTTCGCGATCGTAAATTTTGGTAGATTGGCCAATAAATACACCCATTGAGATCACGCAGTTATCTTCTACAATCACGCCTTCTACGATTTCAGAACGTGCACCGATAAAGCAGTTATCGCCGATGATGGTCGGGTTCGCTTGTAATGGCTCTAATACACCACCGATACCCACGCCACCTGAAAGGTGAACGTTTTTACCGATTTGCGCACAAGAACCAACCGTTACCCAAGTATCCACCATGGTGCCTTCGCCAACGTATGCACCGATGTTCACGAAAGATGGCATTAACACCACGTTTTTCTCGATGTGTGAACCTTTACGCACCACCGCACCTGGCACGGCACGAATACCGTCTGCTTTGAATTGCTCTTCGGTGTAGTTGCCGTATTTGGTTGGTACTTTGTCGTAGAATTTGGTTTCTGCACCGTCAATCACTTCGTTGTCAGCGATACGGAATGAAAGTAATACTGCTTTTTTCACCCATTGGTTTACTACCCACTCGCCATCTTTTTTCTCTGCAACACGTAAAGAACCGTCATCTAAACCTGCGATCACTTGCTCAATTGCAGCTTTAGTTTCTGCATCCACAGTTTTAGGCGTAATTTCTGCACGGCGTTCGAATGCCGCTTCAATAATGTTTTGTAATGACATTGTGCTTCCTTCAAATAGATTTAAACAAAAAAACGGGCAACTTTTTAACATAAAGTCGCTGTAATTGCCATCAAAATTGTTTGATTATTGTAATAAAGTAAAGGAATGCTTGCTGTTCATTCTGGCTATTTTTGTGGAAAATCCGATTTCCCTTTGACTATTGGTAGCGAAATCGGTAAAATTCCGCCCCTATGCAAAAAGTAAAACTCCCTTTAACGATTGATCCATATAAAGACGCGCAACGCCGAATTGACTATAACGGTTATATCTCGGCTGAATTGTTTGAGCGTTTGGATGATGCTGTAACCCGTGTGCAAAGTGATGCTCAGGTAGCATTGTCAGTCTATGTTGATCCGCAACGTCTTACAGTAATTAAAGGTACTGCAAGTATTGATGTGGAATTAGACTGCCAGCGTTGTAGTAATAGTTTTACACAAACATTGAGCTGTGAATTACTTTTCAGCCCAGTAAAGAATATGGATCAGGCAGGCGATTTGCCTGAAATTTATGAACCTATTGAAACTGATTCTTTTGGTGAAGTAAATTTGCTAGAGATGATAGAAGACGAATTCCTTTTATCATTGCCGCTAGTCCCGATGCATGAACTAGAACACTGTGAAGTGTCCGAAGACGAACAGGTTTTCGGTGAGTTGCCAGAAGAACTGGCAAGCAAACCAAATCCGTTCGCCATTTTAGCTAAATTGAAAAATTAAATTTTAATCCTAGGAGAAAGCCCGTGGCTGTTCAACAAAATAAAAAATCTCGTTCACGTCGTGATATGCGTCGTTCTCACGATGCATTAACCACCGCTGCTGTTTCAGTAGATGCTCGTGGTGAAACTCACTTACGTCACCATGTAAGTGCAGACGGTTACTACCGTGGTCGTAAAATCAAATAATCAATTTTCGCTTTGGGGTGAAAATTGAGTCGTCTAACTTTAGCGTTAGATGTAATGGGCGGGGACTTTGGTCCCCGTATTACTATGCCTGCCATACTTAAAGCATTGGAAAAGCATCCAACGCTTGATGTCTTGCTCTGCGGTGACCAATCGCAAATTTCTCTCTATTTTGAACCGCTTGCCGCCGATATTAAAAAGCGCATTCAAATTATCCATACCGATAAAATCATTAATGAGCATGTACCATTTCTACAAGCAATCCGACACAGCCGTGGTAGTTCAATGCGTCTTGCTTTAGAACAAGTGGCTGAAGGCAAAGCCGAAGGTTGCGTAAGCGGCGGAAATACAGGCTTATTGATGGGGTTAGCCAAAAACCTAATTGCCCCACTTCCAAATATCGATCGCCCTGCCTTAACCTCATTGATTCCAACCTTACAAGGTAAATCTAGTGTTATGCTCGATCTTGGAGCAAATGTTGAAGCCGATGAAAAATTACTCTGTCAATTTGCAGAGATGGGCAATGTATTTGCACAAGCTATGCTAAATTTAGTCTATCCACGTATCTCGCTTTTAAACATAGGTACAGAAGAGAATAAAGGCACGCTAACTTTGAAAAATGCAAATCAGCAACTTAAGCAGCAATATCATTTAAACTACCTCGGTTTTATTGAAGGTGATAAGCTGCTGAATAATCTTGCTGATGTGATCGTATGTGATGGTTTTACCGGCAATATTGCCTTAAAAACCTTAGAAGGCACCGCAAAAAATGTGATTACCTTTTTCCGCCATTCAGACGAAAATTCACATATTTGTCTAAAAATTCGTAATGCTTTTTTACGGCTTATTTTTCGTCGCCATTTGCGTAAACTACAGCAGATCAACCCAGATCGCCATAATGGTGCAACCTTGCTCGGATTATCAAAAGTCGTGGTTAAAAGCCATGGTGGAGCCGGAGTAAATGCTTACTACTATGCTATTGAATATGCCCTAAACCAGATCCAACAACAAATTCCGCAACAAATTGCAGGGCACTTGGCTACTTCACCTCAAAACTCATAATCGCACAGCCTGCATTACCGCCACTGAGACAGCTGGTCTCACGCAATTCAAGTAATTTCTCTTTCATTGACTGCAATGCCTCAATCTTTTCAGATAAATCCGCAATATGCTTATCTGTAAAATGTAAAATTTCTTCACAATTATGGCTTGGTGCATCACGGAAAGCCAATAACTCACCAATTTGTGCTAATGAAAAGCCCACCTCTCGTGCATGACGAATAAACCCCAAGCGTTGGATATCTGCCTCAGCATAGGTTCGGTAGTTAGATTCTGTACGGTAGGATGGCTGAATCAATCCCAATTTTTCATAATCGCGAATCTGCTTTGAAGAGAGTCCACAGGCTTTTGCAGCTTGACCAATGTTCATTTTTTATCCTTTTAAACAACCTTTTAAAAAAAGTAGAGAAAAATATTTGACCTTAACCTTAGGTTAATCTTTATGATTTGCGCCGTTCTGATGAGAGCTCTCTCACCACTAGTTAAACACTTTTACGGAGTAATTCAAAATGACAGTAAACAAAGTATATCCAACAGACAATGTACAATGCAAATCTCACCCTTGCCAATGCAGCCCAACTTGTATCTGCGGTCAGAACTGCGGCTGCCCAGAAGGTGAATGCCGTTGTGGTACAACTTGCGACTGCCGTCAAGAAAGTTGCAAAGCATAATTTAATTTAATCAAACAAGCGGTGCATTTTGCAGATTTTTTTGCAAAATGCACCGCTTGTTTGTATGAAAAATCTATGGCTTTTTTATTGATTTCTGCTAATATTTTGCCCACTTTATTCCACATTTTAATTAAGGATATTCTATGTTTAAAAAAAGCCTACTCTCTCTCGCATTATTCAGCGCAGCCAGTATCGCCAATGCTAATGTACTCACAACTATTAAGCCATTAGGGTTTATTTCGGCAGCAATTACTGAAGGTGTAACAGAAACTCAAGTGCTACTCCCGACAAGCGCTTCCCCGCACGACTACAGCCTAAAACCGTCTGATGTAGAAAAACTCAAATCAGCGCAATTAGTCGTATGGGTTGGCGATGAAATGGAAACATTTTTAGAAAAAACCCTTGATAAGCTACCTAAAGAGAAAGTGCTTACACTAGAAGATGTTGAACAAATTAAAACATTAGTTGAAAGCCATAAAAAAGAACATGACGAACATGAACACGAACATGCCCATAAACATGAGCATAAGCATAAGCATGAACATGGACATGATCATGATGAACACCACCATGATCATGATGAAGATTGGCATATCTGGCTTTCTCCTATTGCAAGCGAAACTATCGCTGAACAGATCGCTGAACGTTTAAGCCAACTTATGCCAGAGCATAAAGCAAAAATCGCAGAAAATTTAAGCCACTTCAAAACTGCACTTGCAACCAAGCATGCAGAAATTGAAAAACAACTCACTAGCGCACAAGGCAAGGGTTATTACACATTCCATGATGCTTATCGCTATTTTGAGAGCGCTTATCACCTAAACCCATTAGGCTCATTTACCATTAACCCAAGCGTTGCACCAGGGGCAAAAACCTTAGCAAAAATCAAAAAGCACTTAACAGAACATAAAGCACAATGCTTATTTGCGGAGCCTCAGTTTACACCAAAAGTGATTGAAAGTTTAAGTAAAGGTACTGCCGTACAAGTTGGACAATTGGATCCTCTTGGCGCAAAAATTGAACTAAGCCAAAATGCTTATCCACAGTTCTTACAAAACTTAGCTGACCAATTCAGCCAATGCTTAGCTAAATAAATTAATAGCACGCAGTAACATGCGTGCTATTTTTTTAGAAAATAGCAAAAGTATCTTCAAAGGGAAAAAATATGAGTTGGTTTATTTTAGCATTACGTAATATTTTTAATTTTCAAGGTCGAGCAAGGCGAAAAGAATATGGCTGGTTTATGCTAATCTACTCACTTATTCATTTTGTTTTAGACATTATTGAAATTGCCGCAGAAACATTAAATCTTATTGACTTATTGAAAGTTATGTCTATCGTCAATTTTATTTTGTTCATTTGGTTTGGAATAGTAAGCGTTAGTTTAACAACCAGACGCTTGCATGATGTTGGACACTCAGGGTGGTGGCAACTATTACCGCTTGCATTATCACTCGTTGTAGCGGTATTCACAACAGAAATAGGCACTATCTTTAGCAATAGAGCATTATTAGGTGAAGGGCTTCTTGCTCTTATATTATTAATTTTGCTATTTTACTTTGCATTTTTCATCTACCTCCTTTTCAAAGACGGACAACGTTTTAACAATAAATATGGTGCAGATCCAAAAGCAGTAGAGCTAACTAATAGCCCTCCTATACCAAATCATCAATAATTTTAATTTACTACCAATCTAAACAGGGCAAAATGTATTGTTTTGCCTACTTTAAAAGGCGAATTGTCTTTATTTTCTCATTATTTTGATCATAAAAAGAACACCGCATGAAATATTTTTATATTGCTATTTATCCTATTGTTAAATAATTATTTAACGATAGAATACGCGCCCTTTTTTATGACAATAACATAATAATGAATACAAAAATATTTCCTCTCTCTTACCTTGCCAGCTTAGTTGCCGCAGCGCTTTGCTCTCCCTTATCAGCCTCTGTTTTCAGAGATGATATCGATCTTCAATACTACCGTGATTTTGCGGAGAATAAGGGTAAATTCACCGTTGGTGCAAGTAATATTGAAATTAAAGATAAAAGCGGCAATACATTAGATGCACTCTTCCCAAATGTACCGATGCCAGATTTTAGTGCGGCAAACCGTAACTTAGGGATAGCAACTCTAGTTGCACCGCAATATTTAGTCAGCGTTGCCCATAATACACAATACAATACTGTGGAATTTGGCGCCCCAGGCACTAATGCCGATGCACACCACTACACTTACAAAGTCGTTGATCGTAACGACTATGGAATTGTTGAAGGTGGGCAACATCAAGATTATCAAGTGCCACGTCTCAATAAATTAGTCACTGAGGTCGCACCTGCAACAGTGACTGATCTGGGTAATAATGCTTCAGCCTACCAAGATAGTAGTCGTTTTACTCACTTTGCTCGCTTAGGCTCTGGTCGTCAAATAGTCAAAAATACCGAGCATCAAGATAACCAAATTTCAACATCTTACCAATATTTAACCGGGGGAGTTCATTTACCGATCGCGGTACACAATTCCGATTACTGGTTAGATTTTAGAGGAAATGCATTAAACAATAGCCCATATGGAGCATTAACTGCATTTGGTACTCGTGGTGATAGCGGTTCAGGTGTGTATGGCTACGATCAGAAAACGAAACGCTGGCTACTACTGGCTACTTACACCTTTGGTACGCCTGCAAACAACTACTATAACCGTGCTGGTATTATCCGTCAGGATTATCACGATAAACAGTTTGCTGAAGATATTGCCGGCACATTAACCAATGCGCAACAAAATGCCGTTTTTGAATGGTCTGCACAGGGTAAAGACAGTCGCATTGGTAATAAAGGACAAAACTTAACGGTTTCGCTTGCCGATCGTTCAATTAAAGACAATAGCGCTTCTCCATTAGGCTATGGTGGTACACCTCAGCTACAACTTCCGCAAGACAACACAGGAAAAACCCTAAACATTGAAGGAAAAGATAGCACTATCGTATTGAAAACCGATATTGACCAAGGTGCTGGTGCATTATATTTCAATGCTAATACTACTGTTCGACCTGAAAACGACCAAACTTGGCTTGGTGCCGGGATAGTTGTTGCTAAAGATAAGCAAGTCAACTGGCAAGTCAAAAACCCACAAGGCGACCGTTTATCTAAATTGGGCGAAGGGACACTACATATTAACGGTAAAGGCGAAAACCTTGGTGACATTAGTGTTGGACAAGGCACTGTCATTTTGAACCAACAAGCGGGTGAAAATGGCAAAAAATCTGCATTTAACCAAGTTGGTATTGTGAGCGGCCGTTCAACCGTTGTATTAAACAGTGCTGATCAAGTCGATCCAAATAAGATTTACTTTGGCTTCCGTGGTGGTCGTTTAGATCTCAACGGCAACAACATTGCGTTTAATCGTATTCAAAATAGTGATGATGGTGCGCGTATTGTTAATAATCATCTACAAAAAGCTGCAACACTCACCATTAATGGTCCGAAAGCTCCTGAAGCAACAGACTTAAAATGGGGAACGTGGAAAGAAAACGGTGCTGATATTTATGAATACATTAATCCACGAGCTAATAACCGTACCGATTACTTTACGCTCAAAGGCAATCCAAACCAATATATGCCAACGAATGGCGCAAGTAATGCCCATTGGACCTTCCTGTCTTCTAACAAGGATGCAGCAGTAAAACAAGTACTCGCGCAAAAAGGTCTGGAGCATCGCTACAATAGCTTTAATGGTTTTATTGGCGAAACAGATAACACCCAGCATAACGGTCGTTTGAATGTGGTGTATGATCCAAAAGCCTCTACACCGCTGGCAACTGCCTCTGAAGTAACTTGGGGTAAGGGGCTAGTAGCTGGTGCAGATATTTATCAGTTCACCAATCCGAAAACTAAAATTCGGGAATACTTTGCATTAAAAGGTGATCCAAAACAACCTGTTCCTCGCGGTGGCTTAAGCAGCGAGCATTGGGAATTTTTAGCTGCAGATCGCAATCAAGCGATCAACAAAGTATTAGCCCGTAAAAACGCACCAATAGAGCAAGAAAAGCTCAATAGTATTTATACCTTCTCTGGTGGTTTGAACTTAAACGGCGATCTCACTGTGAAAGGCGGTAAAGTGCTACTTTCCGGCAGACCGACCCCTCACGCTTATGATGTGATCAATAAGCAAGATGTAGTTTATGCCGATGATTGGCAAAATCGTCAATTTAAGGCTGATAATATGCAGCTAAACCAATACGCTCAGCTTTATGTTGGTCGTAATGTCTCAAACCTGCAAGCAAACTTGGCAGCGAATGACCATGCACAGCTACATTTAGGCTTTATCAACGGGCAAACTCCAAGTTGCTACTATTCTGAGTACACCGGTAAAACAAGCTGCGATACACAAGCGGTCGTTTCTGATGAAATTTTTGCAACACTGCCCACAACACAAATTAATGGTGATGTCAGCTTGGCAGCACAGAGCCAATTACACATCGGCAAAGCGAACCTGATTGGCACCATTCAAGCAGCAGCAACAACGAGCATTCGTTTAGCTAACCAAGCAAGCTGGACAAATACTGGGGATAGCTGTACTGGCAATTTAGTGGCAGAAAACGGTTCAACCATCAACCTGAATGAAAAATTTGTAACAGGCGAGATACCGACTCGTTTTAATAAGTTGATTATTGACGGTAATTTCCAAGGTAATGCCAAAATCAACTACTTAACCGATATTGCTGCTGGCAAAGGCGATCACCTACAAGTAAATGGTCTCGCCGAGGGGACTTTCACTCTTGCATTACGCAACAGTGGCAAAGAAGCTGAAGTTGTTAGCCCGTTAAGTTTATTAACTTTAACGCACCACGAGCAAGCCGATAAAGCTAAAGTCTCACTGGAAAATGGTTATGTTGATTTAGGTGCATATCGTTATGTACTGGCAAATCGAAGCAACGACTATCGCTTATACAATCCGTTAAAAGATGCTAAAGATCGGAATCAATCGATTGCAACGGCGAAAGCAGAATTAGACCGTGCTATTGCAGAAGCGGATAAACAAAAACAGGAAATCAGCCGTTTGAACGCAGAAGCCGAGAAAGAGCGCCAAGCAGAGAAAAATGCTAAACAAGCCGCTGCAAACGCACAATCTCAGCTTAGCCAAGCAAATAGCGAATTAACCCGTTTGCAACAATATGCTGATTACTACCGCCGTTACTATCCAACGTATTACCGCCAAATCCAAGGGCAAATTACGACAGCAAAGCAGAAAGTCACACAAGCAAGTGCTGCACTCACTACAGCAGAAAACAATGCTAAAGCAGCCGCTGCGCAAATTGCTAACGTAGAACAAGCGGTTGAAACTGCACAAAATATTGCAAAACAAGTAGAAGCAAAATTAGCTACCTTACGTATAACTGCTGGAAATAGTGAAGCAATTTTAAACGCTGAGGCACTAAAACTTTGCCAAGAGAATGGTGCAAATTGTGAGCATCTACAAGCACACGCAGACACTGACAGTAGTAATATTCAACAAAGCGACTGGGTAAGCCAATATGCCAATACCGCTCTTTCCGAGCTATCGGCACAGGCAAATTCTGCGTTGCAAATCGGGCAAAGCTTAGATCGCCAACTGTTCGCAAAACACGATAAATTCCACGTTTGGAGCAGTATCGAACATCAAAAAACCGAACACAAATCGGATTTATATCGCCCGTATGAGCAACAAACCAACCTCACTCAGTTAGGCGTAGAATTACCACTTGCAAACGGTATCAATGCAGGAGTGGTGCTATCCCGCAACCACGCTAATGCGGAATTTGATGAAGGCGTGAACGGAAAATCTAACTTACTAATGGCAAGCCTATACGGTAAATGGCATTCGGAAAACGGGACTTTCGTCAGCCTAGACGGTAGCTACGGTAAAGCGAAAAACCGTATCGACCTGTTCGGGGAAAACCGCTTTAACCGTCATATTATGGCATTCGGTGCAAATCTAGGGCATAACTTCGACTTAGCCGGAGTACAAGTTCAGCCTGCTGTTGGCGCACGTTATTATCGCTTCAGCGCTCAAGATTACAAACTGGGCGAAGTAGAAGTTCGCAGCCCGAGAGCAAACTTTATGGCATACCAAGCAGGTGTGAAAGTCAGCAAGGCCTTTGACCTCTCTGGCTGGAAAGTTGAACCTAGCCTTGCTGCGCATTATGTTGACGCCAGCAGTAAACGCCTCAGCGTGGCAGTGAATGACAATACCTTTAGCCAACGTTTCGGACGTTATATGAAAACTGAAGTGGGCGTGGGTGTTACAAAAGGTCAATGGCAATTAAGTACTCACCTTGGGCTATTGAAAGGTAACGAAATCGGCAAACAACATTTTGCCGGTTTCAAACTGGGATATAGCTGGTAATTTGCCTTAGGAGTATGCCGACTCCCACTATTAGCATAAAATAAAAAGCGCTAGTCAAAGACTAGCGCTCTCGGCAGAAAACTGCTTGTTCTTAGTAAATTTGAATACCGGTATTATCTGTAAATACAAGCGTTTGCGCACCTGTTACCACACCAAGCTGAGCATTTTGATCCAACATTAGAGGACGCGCGATTTCAGGCACATTTTCAAATGGAATAGCCATATCAATTACAGTCTTATCCTGCGCTTTCAATGGATTATTAAAGGTTAATGGCACTTCTTGTGCATAAATAATCTGATTATTATGCGTAAATGCACCAATAAATTTCACTCCTTGAACATCTTTTTGCCCTTTGTTGGTAAGCTCATACTTTAAGTAAAGATGTGGCTTGCCCTCTGTATTATTATCAACTTTATAACCAAGCAAACGAATACCAAAAGATTGATTAAATAATTTTAGTGCCTCATCTTGAGATAATACCGCAGGCGCTGCCGCTGCCGCGGCGGTTGCAGCAGCAGCTTTTTTAGCCGTTGTTGCTTTCTTTTGAGCTGTTTTAGCTTGCTGCTTCGGCTTAGCCGCCTGCTTTTTAGTTTGCTTAGCTTGTGTCTGCTTAGTTGATTGCTTCTGATTATTTTTAGGTGTATTTGCCTGTGCGTTACCCCAGATAAATGCAGAGACAAGTGAAGCAGTGAGAATTGATTTTAAAAGTTTCATAAGAATCCTCATATTAATTAAGAATATTAAACATAGTATTAAACTTTTATAATAATCAATAAGTCGTAGATAAACTATCTCTTATTTCTAGACCATATAACATATTGTTTAACATAGAGGTAACAAAATTGAGCGTATGTTCCCCCATATCTGTATGCCCTTTTATATTTGGGTTACTAAATATATATGAGCAGAGTCTTATATTTGGAATCAATATTAATTCACTAATATAATTAAATTGTTCAGAGTTAGGCGATGTAACTAATTTTATATGAGTTAAATCTTTATCTTTGTATTCTGTAAATAATTTAGCAAACTTATCCTGCTTTGATTCAGGAAAAACATCTGACACAAAATGTAAATCATTAAACTTTTCTAGATAATGTACATCTGAAATGATAGGATCTACTGCCAAGGTATTTAATCCCATCTTTATACCATGGTAAAGAGCTCCAGTCGCTCCTTTTGAAGTGCCATATAATACGGTGTGCTTATCAGATATAGAATTTTCTAATTGGATTTTATGAATTAAATCCTTAATTTTATTTTCAAATTGCATATCTGAATTGCTATTTAAGTAAAAACTACCTAAAACTCCTCCTATATCAGCAATACGTAAGATATAAGTATTTTTAGGAATATATTTTCCAACTTTCGGAAAGTTTTTAAAAAACATTCTACGGTCAATAAATGCATTAAATGCAAGATCTGCAATAGATGAAAAAATAACAAGTAAACGAGAACCAGATTGTTCTTTCTCAATAGGCTCTTCTAATGTATAGAATGTGTCATTCCATGTTTTAACTGCTTTGTTATTAAAATTTGGTAGAAAATCCTCTGCATTGGTAAATTTTTTAAATAGGGATATCCCATTAGAATGAGCCGTTAAGAAATATCTATTATTAGAGAGCGATGCGATTAGCTTCTTAGCTTCATTATTTGTCCGCCCAACAGCCAAAAAATTAAAATTCAATTTTTCTTTTTCGTCTTTGCCAATAGTTGATTTATCAATATAAATTTCATCTACTTCAAAATTTATATTGAGTTCTTCATATTTTGTATTAGATGTAAAATCAATTTTTTGGAAATTTTGCATATACATTTGTCCTTATTCATTAAGCAATGCGTAAAACTTATCCATTGCATCTTTTTGATATGCAATAGGATCAAAATTATCTTGTTTTGAGCCATTTTCAAGATATTCATTCATACCATTGATTAAGCCTTGTTTACTATTTTCAACTAGTAATCCATATTTATCACCCAAGATACTTCTATTGCCGACAATATCTGTAGCAATAATCGGTGTACCTAATGTTAAAGATTCTAATAGTACCATAGGTTGTCCTTCATGATTTGAGGATAACACAAAAATATCAGCTTGCTTTAAATAAGCAAATGGATTTGTCTTTTGTCCTAATAAAAATACGTCTTTTTCAAGTGATAATTTCTTAATTCGTGTAATTAATTCTTGTTTTAGTGGTCCATCTCCTAAAATAAATAAACGAGTGTCCTTATGTTTTTTATTTACTTCAGCAAATGCCTCTATAAGTTTTAGTTGATCTTTTTCATGTGACATTCTTCCAATATTAATAAATTTAGTTCCAGCGAAATTATCAAATTCATCTTCTATTTCAATATCATCCTTAGCGTTAGAAATAATTTGATCTATATTTATAGGATTATTACAAAAAACAAATCTTTTTTCTGCTATACCAAATTCATAGGAAATGTTATTTCTATTGTTCTCCATTGTTTTCTCAGAAACTGAAACTATCTTATCATAATACCTATAGGTTCTAAATACCCCCTCCAAATATGGAAATTTACTTTTCCATTCTTTATATTTGTCATTATGCTGATATATGATATGCTGCTTCGCATTAACCTGAGAAATCAGTAGCACCCAAAATAAAGCATATCCTTCGAAATTAATAATATTTCTAATCTTTGAGTCACCGAATAATCTTCTAGCCTCTCTTTTATAGATTTTCTCTATGACTCTTTTAAACTCCTCAGAATAAAATTTGAAATTCTCATCGAATTTATTTCGAACCCAAAGCTCTTCTAATGTCATTAGCATACGTCCAGAACGGGAGAAGACAGAAATATCTTTAGGTAAACGATAAAACTCTTCAAGTCTTTTATTATCTGATTGAAGATCGTTACCATTGATTAAAACTAAGATATTTTTTTCTCTCCCAATAGTAGACATTAAATTTAAAAACGATCTAGTAATACCATTTTGTAAAAATGGACCAACAAAAAATACATCTGTATCCTTTCGAATATAATCATATACATACCGGTTATCATTTTTGAAGATAAAATCTACGGTTCTTTGTGTAGCTCGACCATCATCAAGATAAGAATATTTTTCTATATCTCTTTCAAGCACATTTGATTTATTTTTATTCAGATTCTCTAAAATAGCCTGCCTTACCTCACTAATAGTTGAACATACAGCTCCAACCATTTCATCTTTTTCAAAATATAAGCCTCGCTCTTCTTTATATTCATCAAAATCATAAACATAGCTGATAACAGGTTTATTAAGCGCAAGAAAATCATAAATAATACTAGAGTAGTCTGTAATTAATAGATCGCAGTAACCCAATAATTCATTACTATCTATTTCTTTAGGTGCTACAACCACATCCAGTTTGATCTCTGATAATAAAGATTCAACTAAATGGTGTCCTCGGAATACTAAATTGTATTTGTCCGATTTTAGTCTTTTTAAGTCATTTTGTAATTTTTGAGTATCAAAATCTTTAGATTGTGATGTACCACGCCATGTTGGTGCATAAAAAACAACTGGCTTATTATTCTTAAATCCGAGTTTTTTTCTAATCTCATTTCTTCGCTCTTCAGATAAAAAGCTAAGGTCAATTCTTGGATAGCCCGTTTCTGCTATTTCGCCGCTAAATAAATCTTTAATATCATATTTCTCTAGCATAATATCTGTAGTATGTCTATTCGGCGATATCAAATGTGTTGCTTGTAAAAAATTACGGCTGACATTTGAATGATCTTGAAATGGGCTCTTAATATCTTTACCCAGTGTTTTCATCGGTGTGCCATGCCAAGTATTTAGATATATTTGTTCTGCTTTACGAATGAAGTAGTACGGAAAACTCACATTATTAATTAGGTATTTAGCTGTACATAAATAGCGTAAATATGCATCGCTTCCACGGTTAATAAAAATAATATTTTGTTTAAATTTAAGACTATCAGGAATAACAGTTTCTGGTTTAACAACAACAATATAGGTGAAATCATAGTTGTGATCTAGCATATACAATAAAATTGCATATGGATTACAACTGATATTACCGCCAAAGAAACTTTCAATTAATACTTGTTTTTCATTAACAGCTAAAGTCTCATAATATTCTGTATAATAGGTTAGGTATTCCTCTTCTTTATTTTTAATTACATCTTTAGGTGCCACGGCATGTGCGATCTTACGTCTTCGCGACTGTTGGTAATATTTGGCAGCTTGTTCAAAATTCCCCATCATTTCCATAGAATAAGCTAAACGGTACAACCAATAATCATTGTAATTATTTGAACGTGCTACAGCATTTTGATAAAACTCCACTGCTTTTGCATAATTCTTCGCCCTCTCATATGCTTGCCCACATTTAAAACACCAAGGGGCTGTAATTATTTCAGATAGTTTAACTGCTTGTTCAAATGCTTTACCCGCATCTTCCCAAAGGTAGAGACGCTCATTAGCAACACCAATACGATAATATAGCTCAGGATTATTGGATTGTGTTTTAGCTAAAAATTGTTTATAAGCATTTAAAGCTTTATCCCATAAACCTCTTTTAGCATGTAAAGCTCCTATTCCAAAAAGGGCTACATCATCATTACTCTTTGCAAATGAACTTACTAACTCATAATAAGTATTTGCATTTTCTAAATCTCCTAGACATTCATATGAATAGCCAATTCTATATTTGTAATTGCTATTGAAGGGAGAAAGTGAGGCGGCTTTCTCAAAATATTTAATTGCTTCAGGATAGTCGCTTAATTTTTCAGAGACCTTACCAAGGTTATCAAATGCTTTCTCCGAATTTGGCTTGAGTATCAGATATTTTTCAAATTGTAATTTAGCCATCCAGTACTGTTTATTTTCAAGTAGAGAGATAGCATACTCCCATATTACTTCTGGGCTATTTGGATCCTTAATTGCAGCTTTTTTAGCCTCGGCAACTTTTACCTTTTCACTATTTTGTTTATAGCGTTCACTTGTTGCTAGCTGAACCTGCCATGATTTTTTAGAAGGATCAATATTAATCGCCTTTTGTATATAATAATTTGCTTCATCCCATTTCTTACTTTTATACAATGCCATACCATATCTAAAATTTAAATATGCATTGTCACCCTGCTTATCTAACAATAATGCAAAAATTCGCTCAGCTTCATTATAGTTCTTATGTTTATATGCATAAAGACCTTTTAGCAGCATGGGAATTAAGCTTAATTTAACTTTATATTTCATATTAAATTCCTAGTCTATTTTTTATTTTATAAATTGTCATTTCTGTTTGATTATAAATTTCCATATTTGGTGTATCAAACGCACTATCAAAATCTACTTTAGGTGTTTTCCAATCACCATAATTTTCGGTTAAATAACGATCATAATCTTTAGGAATTAGATAATTATTCCCCAAAAATTCTTTCTCAGCCAATTCAAATGCTGAATTATGCCACTTAATTTTAACGCCTGCATGCCAATAATCATTTTCTTCACGATAATGAATAAAAACATCAATCACTATACCATTTAGATGACGTAGCATAACGAGGTGTTTTGTTCGTGTTGGGACGATATAAAAATAACCCGATTGCCCCAGCAATGTAGCAAGTTGCTCGTAATCGTAATCATCCCATACACCTACATCAATATCTTTATCGTGTCCTAATAGTTTACCTTCTCTTATACAACCTAGCAGTGTTCCACTAATTAGAAAAAAAGGGATACTTTGTTGTGCCATCACAAACTTTAAATCATTCAACGCTTGAGCAGCAAGTTTATCACTATAAGTACTCACTTTAGATTTTTTAGCTTTGTGGCTACTTTGGCACAGCGCTAGAGCAATATCATCTAGACCTGCCCTTAGTGCAGCATTCACTCTTTGGTGCTGTTGTGCATCCTGCTGTAAAAATGTTGTCCTCTTTTGCACACATTCTAAGTGCTGGCAAAATTGCTGATATTCTTCAGGGCTATCAACAAGGTTAGCCAAATATACCCACACTTTTGTTCTTGGCAAAGTTAAAGCGCATTCTTCAAGAATTTTACGTGCTTGTGCTTTACGATTCTGCTTTTGTAAAATTTCGGAATAGAGAAAAATAATTTCTGGGATTTTGGTAAAATTTTCGATATTTTTGACCGCTTGTTCTGCTTGTGCATATTCACCACATAAAAAATAGCTTAACGCTAAGAAATAGTGGCTAATCAACAAATTCTTTGCACATGGCTTTTGCGCTAATTTTCTTATTTGATGGTGGTTAGCATTATTCAGCGCTTTTAGCATTTGCAATCCATACCAGTAGGAAAAGGGAGATAGGCTTAAGCCACTCTCCCGCAATAAGCGCTTAAATAATGCTAAATTTATAGGGGAAATCCCAAACATAAAATACCTAATTATTCCGTTTCGTGAATTTGTTTTTGCCCAGCAGCGAGATCTTTCTCTGCTAACATTTTTTTCACTTGAGTAGTCGAAATATCTGGTGTTCTTGGTAGATAAACTACTTCACAATATTCTTGTAGAAAATCAAATTTTCCAGCCCAATCATCTCCCATAACAAAAATATCAATCTCATGATTTTTTACATCTTCTATTTTTTGTTCCCAATTTGTTTCAGGAATCACTGCATCTACATAACGAATAGCTTCTAAAATATGCTTGCGCTCTTCATATGAATAGGCACATGTTTTACCTTTTCCCAGATTAAATTGATCGGTCGAGATAGCAACTGTGAGGTGATCGCCTAAGGCTCGAGCTCTTTCAAGTAAACGAATGTGCCCGTGATGTAATAAATCGAAAGTGCCGTAAGTGAGTACTTTTTTCATAAGGTTCTCCAAGTATTACTTTGCTAAAAGTAGTTTTTTTGAAAGTTGTTTCATTTTGCTAAAAGATTTTCGCTTTTCTGCGCCCTTCCTTTTTTCTGCGTAGAGCTCACACAATGTTTGACGAATATATTGCTGTTGTTGTGAAGGTACATAGTCACCGTTTGCAAGTTTGTTCAGACAATATACTGCTTGTTTAGTTGCATATTCTGTTTCGGTAAAGAGGTTCGCGTATAATTCCTGAGCAAGTTGGTACTTTTGGGGAGCTGCCGCTATTTCATCAAGTACGCTTCCTAATTCTTCAGGTGAATGAATTTCTATGCCCAGTTGTGAGCGAAGAAAGATCTCTAGACAGAAGGCATCGAGTTTTTGCGATTTAACTGAATTAGGGATATTCAACAATACAACAGGTTTACGGCAAAATAATGCATCAAAAATTGCACCACTAAAATCGGAAATCACAATATCAGCAATGGAGATTAGCGAGATAATATCTTCATTCTCGTAGAAAAAGTGTACCCCAAAAAAGAGGTCTTGCAGGTTGTGTGAAGTATTACTTAGCAAGGTTGTATTATGATGAATCTTCACAATAACATTGTAACGTTCGCTTAGTGCATACAGTTGATCGATATAGAAGTGAAAACTTGAGAGCTCCCCCCAACTTGGTGCATATAGTATCGTTTTTTTACTATTATCTAAGATAGAGGCGTATTTATAGTAACTTTGCAGATGGAAATGCACATCAAACCATTGATCATATCGCGGGCAACCGATTGATTCTGTTGGTGAAAAATAGCTGATAGCCTCATAGGCATGCTGACCATAAACAAGATTTAAATCAGCAAATGCTCGCCAAGTGCCATAATTATGTGGTGCTTTAGCATACCCATATTGTAGCATAGCAATTTTCGTTTCTTTGAATAAATCAATTTGCTCAAAGACAGTTTGTATCACTAATACATCAAATTTGCCATCAAGTTTTTTTTGAATGTCTTTTTGTGCAATATATGCAACATTGTTTGGGATTTCAGCGAGTATATTTTGTGCGATTGGAATGCTACGTTTACGTTGTTCGACCACTAATAAGGCGGTTGGTAGCTGTAGAAGTAGGGATCTAAAGTGCAACAATTGGAACGTATTCCAAATCAGAAACGCAATGCGCTTTGATGAATCAAGCTGATTCTCCGCTATTCCCATTGATTCCTCTGTGTTGCAAGCCATAAAACGGCAAGGATTCTACCACAAAATAATAAGGGTTTAAAAGTTTGATGAGTAAAGCAAATAATTTACATTATTTTACATACTATCACTGCTTTTTGCGCCTTAACTAAGCTGTGGTAAAATCGCGGCAATTTTCATCCGATAAGGTTATTTATGCGTAAATTTATCCATGTCAAAGGTCTTTCTCTTGCAATTTTTTCTGCATTATTGACCGCTTGTTCCTCCTTGCCTACCTCGGGCCCTAGCCATAGCCGAGTGTTAGAAGTCAATAGCAATACACAACAAACACCTGAAGTAAACGTTGTTGATTTAGATCATGCTACGGTAAATGGTATGTATCGTTTACAAGAAAGTCAGCAATTCTCTGGGTTTGCTGGCACCAGTGGAAACGCGGGCTATGCTGGTATGGTAAATGTGGGCGATGTGCTAGAAATTTCCATTTGGGAAGCCCCCCCTGCGGTATTATTTGGAGGCACTTTTGATAGTGAAGGGCAAGGTAGTGGGCATCTAACCCGCTTGCCAGAGCAGATGGTCAATAGTAAAGGCACGGTAACCGTCCCCTTTGTTGGCGCGATTTCTGTGGTAGGTAAAACACCAGAAGCCATTCAAGCACAAATCGTTAATCGCCTAAAACGTAAGGCAAATCAGCCTCAAGTAGTCGTGCGCATTGTCAATAACAATTCTGCCGATGTTACTGTTATTCGCCAAGGAAATAGTATCCGTATGCCATTAACGGCGAATAATGAACGCGTATTAGATGCTATTGCTGCAGTAGGTGGTTCTGGCGCAGATATCCAAGATGTCACCATTCAGCTTACCCGGGGTAATCAAGTAAAAACACTGCCATTTGAAACTTTAATCGCAGAGCCGTATCAAAATATCGCTTTGCGCGCAGGCGATGTAGTCACTATGCTGACAACTCCTTATAGTTTTACCGGTTTAGGTGCTGTAGGTAATAATCAGCAAGTGAAATTTTCGACCAAAGGGCTAACGCTGGCTGAAGCCATTGGTAAAATGGGAGGATTAATTGATACCCGCTCAGATCCTCGTGGTATTTTCGTATTCCGCTATGTGCCATTTGGCCAACTCGATATGGCAAAACAGATTGAGTGGGAAAAACATGGTTATGGCGCAGGCATGGATGTGCCAACCGTGTATCGGGTGAACTTGCTTGAGCCGAAATCAATGTTTTTAATGCAGCGTTTTCCAATGCAAGATAAAGATATTGTCTATGTGTCAAATGCGCCACTGGCTGAATTCCAAAAATTCTTGAGAATGATCTTCTCAATCACCTCGCCAGTTACCAGTACGGTAAATAGTGTGCATAATTTGTAGGAGTAAAGAATGGAAAACAATGTAACGGCAGAAGCCCAAATACAACCGAAAAAAAAGAAAAAATTATCCAAGCTATTTAGCCCATTGTTATGGCTAACTGTTATTTTACCAACGCTCTTTTCTGCAATCTATTTTGGTGGCTATGCTTCCGATATTTATATTTCAGAATCAAGCTTTGTTGTGCGCTCTCCGCGTAATCAAACAGCGTTAAGTGGTGTTGGTGCATTATTGCAAGGTAGCGGTTTTGCCCGTTCTCAAGACGATACTTACACCGTGCAAGAATATATGCGTTCACGTACCGCACTAGAGCAGTTGCAACAAACTTTGCCTGTACGTGAATTCTATTCTGAAAAAGGCGATATTTTAAGCCGCTTTAACGGTTTTGGCTGGAATAACTCACAAGAGGCATTCTATAAATATTTTAAAGATCGTTTGAATGTGGATTTTGATTCTGTTGCCGGCATTGCCACTTTACGTATCCGCGCTTTTGATCCAGAAGAGGGATTTGCAATTAACGAACGCTTAATTAAACAAGGCGAAGAGTTGATTAATCGCTTAAATGAACGGGCAAGAATGGATACGGTTGAATTTGCAGAGCAAGCGGTTGAAATTGCAGAACAAAAGGTAAAAGAAACAGCAGATGCTTTAACTTATTATCGTGTAAAAAATAAGTTTGTTGATTTACCCGCGCAATCCAATGCGCAGCTTGCGTTAGTTTCTAATTTGAGCAGTGAACTGATTCGGGTTGAAACCCAGTTGGCACAATTAGAATCTATTACCCCAGATAACCCGCAAGTTGGTGCGCTAAAACAGCGTCAAAAAAGCCTAAAAGCCCAGCTTGAACAACAGTCTAAATCTTTAGCTGGCAGTGGTAACTCCATTGCAACACAAGCAGCTGATTACCAGCGCTTAGTACTAGATAATGAACTTGCACAGCAACAATTAACCACAGCAATGGTATCGTTGCAAAACACACGCAATGAAGCGGATCGCCAACAACTTTATTTGGAAGTGATTAATCAACCTAGCAAACCAGACTGGGCGGTTGAGCCTTATCGTTTATATAACATTTTAGCCACTTTTATTATCGGTTTAATGTTGTATGGGGTATTTGGCTTATTAATCGCAAGTATTAGAGAGCATAAAAACTGATGCAATACGGAGATCAAACCACTTTTCGCCAATCACTCGCTATCCAAGGGCGCGTGATTGGTGCCTTATTAATGCGGGAAGTGATTACACGTTATGGCCGCAGAAACTTAGGCTTTCTATGGCTGTTTATTGAGCCATTGCTAATGACGCTACTCATTACGTTAATGTGGAACTTTATCCGAGCAGACAAGTTTTCTACTTTAAATATTATTGCGTTTATGATTACAGGTTATCCCATCGCAATGATGTGGCGGAATACGTCTAACCGTACGATCGGAGCAATTTCAGGGAATTTAAGCTTGCTTTATCATCGTAATGTGCGAGTACTGGATACAATTATTACACGCGTGTTACTTGAAGTCGCTGGAGCAAGTATTGCACAAATTTTAATTATGGCATTATTTATACTCATTGGTTGGATAGATATGCCACAAGATGCGCTATATATGATTTTTGCTTGGCTGTTGATGGCACTCTTTGCGCTAGGTTTAGGATTAATTATCTGTAGTATCGCACAAAAATTCGAAATGTTTGGCAAACTATGGGGAACATTAAGCTTCTTGATGCTGCCATTATCTGGCGCATTTTTCTTTGTGCACACGTTGCCACAACAAGCTCGAGAATATGCACAGTGGATACCTATGATTAATGGCACGGAGATGTTCCGCCATGGTTATTTTGGCGATACGATTCCCACCTATGAAAATATTAGTTTCTTGCTTATTTGTGACCTTGCCATGATTTGGTTTGGGTTAATGATGGTAAGAAATTTCAGTAAAGGAATTGAACCACGATGATTAGTGTAAAGAATGTGAGCAAACGTTACCTCACTCGTACCGGATGGCGAACTGTGCTAAGTAATGTAAATTTTGATCTCAAAAAAGGCGAGAAAGTCGGGATTTTAGGACGCAACGGTGCAGGGAAATCAACGCTTATTCGGCTAATGAGTGGTGTAGAACCGCCAACAACAGGCACAATCGAACGCAAAATGAGCATTTCTTGGCCGCTTGCATTCAGTGGTGCGTTTCAAGGTAGCTTAACAGGGATGGATAATCTACGTTTTATCAGCCGAATTTATGATGTAGATTTTGATTACATGAAAGCCTTTACCGAGGAATTCTCAGAACTAGGCGACTATTTATATGAGCCAGTAAAAAAATATTCTTCAGGTATGAAAGCTCGCCTCGCCTTTGCTTTATCTCTTTCGGTGGAATTTGATTGTTACTTAATTGATGAAGTCATTGCCGTAGGAGATTCCCGCTTTGCAGCAAAATGTAAACATGAGCTATTTGAAAAACGCAAAGACCGCTCAATTATTTTAGTTTCACATAGCCCTGCTGCAATTAAAGAATATTGTGATAACGCAATGGTGCTGAATAAAGGTGTAATGCATCAGTTTGAAAATATTGACGAAGCCTATAAGTTTTACAACACCAATCAATAATAAAAAGGCTGAACAAGAAACGTTCAGCCTTTTGCATCACTTAAGGGTTTATCAAGCTTCAAAACCTTCAAAGAGCAATGTACTTAAATAACGCTCTGAAGCAGAAGGTAAAATTACCACGATGGTTTTATCAGCAAATTCAGGTAACTTCGCGATGCGATCTGCCGCTGCAACAGCTGCACCTGATGAAATACCAACCAGAATTCCTTCTTCTGCCATCACTCGGCGCGCGGTTGCGATTGCCGTTTCACTATCGATTTGTTCAACACGGTCGATTAAAGATAAATCTAAATTTTTTGGAATAAAGCCTGCACCAATACCTTGAATTTTATGTGGCCCTGGTTTCACTTCTTCGCCATTACGCGTTTGAGTAATGACAGGAGATTCAGCAGGTTCAACCGCAACGCTAACTACCGCTTTACCTTGGGTGTGTTTTAAATAGCGGCTCACCCCAGTAATCGTCCCACCAGTACCAACACCTGCTACAAACACATCAACCCCGCCTTCTGTTGCTTGCCAGATCTCTGGTCCTGTTGTTTGTTCATGGATTGCTGGGTTAGCTGGATTTTCAAACTGTTTCAACATCACATAACGATTTGGATCACTAGCTAGAATCTCTTCGGCTTTCGCAATGGCTCCTTTCATTCCTTTTGCGCCTTCGGTTAATACCAAGGTTGCCCCTAAACCACGCAGTAAACGACGGCGTTCAATACTCATCGTTTCTGGCATAGTCAACGTTAATTTATAACCTCGCGCCGCTGCCACATACGCCAATGCAATGCCAGTATTACCACTAGTAGCATCAATAATCTCTTTACCTGCAGTTAGAATACCATCCTTTTCTGCTTGCCATACCATATTGGCACCAATACGGCATTTCACGCTAAAGCTTGGATTACGAGCTTCAATTTTTGCCAAAATATTGCCATTATGACCAAAATTTTTTAAGCGCACTAATGGGGTATTACCGATAGTTTGTGAGTTGTCTTCATAAATTTTCATAATCCGTACCTTATATTTAGAAATGGAAGTTTTGGTAGCGTACTGATTTTTTGAGAAATGTTAAGGACAAAGAATCTATTTAATATAACCAAAAAGAATAAAAACAGCAGTGGTTTATTTTTAGAAAAGTTTCGATTATTCTGTACTCTTTTATCTGCTCGGAGAATGCTATGCACGCTTTATTGAAATTTACCCAGTTTGTCAGCAAAACTTTTGCAATTTGGGTAATCCTGTTTGCCTTTATTGCCGCTCAATTTCCTGAAACTTTTCAGACTTTTGTTGGCTGGATCCCCTATTTACTCGGCATTGTTATGCTAGGTATGGGATTAACACTCACCTTTAACGACTTTAGCGAAGTAACCCGACACCCTAAAGCGGTATTCATCGGCGTTATTGCACAATTTGTAGTGATGCCTTGCATTGCTTTCTTACTGGCTAAGCTTTTCCAACTCCCCGCCGATCTCGCTATTGGTGTTATTTTAGTGGGATGTTGCCCTGGCGGAACCTCCTCTAATGTGATGACATTTCTTGCTAGAGGCAATACAGCCCTTTCTGTTGCTTGCACAACCATCTCAACCTTATTAGCACCAATTTTAACCCCTGCCGTATTCTACCTCTTTGCCAGTCAATGGTTAGAAATTAATGCAAGCGCAATGTTTATCTCTGTCTTACAAATGGTGCTATTGCCTATTTTTATCGGGGTACTGCTTCGTTCTCTCTTCAAAGGAAAAATCGCGCAGTTTAGCCAGATAATGCCATTAGTTTCAGTTATCGCAATCGTGCTGATTGTCACCGCGGTGGTTTCAGTAAGCAAAGATCGTATTATTGAGTCTGGCTTACTCATTTTTGCAGTGGTTGCACTACATAATGGTTTGGGTTATGTCATTGGCTATGCGGTTGCACGCCTGTTTAAACTTGAAGTGTATAACAGTAAAGCCGTTGCCATTGAAGTTGGCATGCAAAACTCTGGCTTAGGTGCAGCATTAGCAGCAATACATTTTAAAGCAAACCCACTTATTGCTGTACCAAGCGCGGTGTTTAGTTTCTGGCATAATATCTCCGGCCCTATTTTGGCAATGATTTTCAGCCGAATGGATAACAAATCTAAGCCTTAGATAATCCCAACTTTTTCAAGCGGTTAGATTTTGCAAAAAAATTACAAAATCTAACCGCTTGCTGGTATAGTACCGCCATCTTCAGTCGCCAATTTATCTAGCTATGAAAAAGCATAATTCTCAACCACTTAGCAAAAGAAGCAGCTTAAACCAGCTGCTTTTTATCATCATTATTTTAATCTTTGCGATCTTTACTTGGATCAAAAATGAAGAAAAAGCGCAACAATCATCTACCAGCAAAAGCGAAATCCAATTGCCCACAAGTTTAGGTAACTACGATACTGTAATGGCAAACGACAATTTAGGTCAGAATAAAAAAGCAGGGGTTGATTATTACCAGCTGGCTCTTTCTTGGTCACCAAGTTTTTGTGAACTACAAAAACGTAAAAATGAAGGAGATATACCAAAACACCTGCGCTATCAGTGCGATAATGCAGACAAATTTGGCTGGGTGATTCACGGCTTATGGCCTCAAGCAGCAAGTGCACGCTCACCGTCCGAGCATCCACGTTTTTGCCAAGGAGATCTTCCCCCGCTCTCAGAAGAGCTTATTAAACAACATATGCCTGAATCTCCGGGCGCTAACCTATTACAAGGTCAGTGGGAAAAACATGGCGCTTGTGCTTTCAATTCTGCCGATAGCTATTTTGCTAAACAAAAAGAGTTATTCTTACAGCTTAAATTACCAGAGCAAGCGATGAGCCGTAAAGAGCTCTTTGCATGGTTGAAACAGCACAATCCACAGCTTAAAAATGCCTATATTGGTGCAAGCAAAACTGAACTTTACATCTGCTATGATAAACACTGGAATGTTATTGATTGTCCGAAAAACTAATGCTCTCTCTCCCTCAACTAAAAATTCAGGTGCAGCGTCGTTTAAAGCAAGATTTAACAAAGGCCTCTGCATTTTTCCAAACCGGTTTTCATACCCCAAACATTCTTTATAATGTGCGGGGTTTAAAAGCTGGTGTTGCCTATCTTGAACGCAATGAAGTGCGTTTTAATCCCATTCTGCTTCAAGAAAATGGTTTAGATTTCATTAACCAAGTCGTTCCACACGAACTCGCACATATTTTGGTTTATCAGCTTTTTGGACGCGTCCGCCCCCATGGTAAAGAGTGGCAATTTATGATGGAAAATGTACTAGGCGTATCTGCCAATACTTACCACTGCTTTGATACAGTGAATGCCGCAAAGCAGTTTGCTTACCGTTGCCATTGTCAAATTCATCAACTTTCTACCCGCCGTCATCATGCCATTGTGCGTAATGGCAGAATTTATCTGTGTAAAAAATGTAAAGGTCAGCTTCAAGCAGTCTAATTTTTATATTATTTTGCGATATAAATTAATTCTTTTAGTTATTTTTGTTCTATAAAATCTTTGGCTATAGTCTGCCTTGTTCATTTTTTGATTCATGGAGGCTCTATGCTTTGGACAATTTTTGCTGGCGGTAGCGTCGGTATTTTACTTGGCTTTGTATTACAACGAACACGCTTTTGTATGACGGGCGGGTTTCGCGATATGTATCTGAATAAAAATAACAAAATGTTCTACGCATTTCTGCTCGCAATTACCGTACAAAGCTTCGGCGTACTCGGTTTGGTACAAGCGGGCTACATTCCTCTGAGCTACAAAGAGTTCTCATTGGTAGCCGTTATCTTTGGCTCATTTCTATTTGGGATCGGCATTATTCTGGCTAGCGGCTGCGCCACCGGTACTTGGTATCGCGCAGGTGAAGGCTTAATTGGTAGCTGGATTGCACTTGCAATGTATATGCTGTTTTCATCCATTATGAAATATGGCGCATTAAACAATTTCCAAAAAGCCATTGAGCAATATGGTAGAGTGAATGAAAATCTTGCAGAGACACTGGGTGTCTCAGTATGGTGGCTAGTTGCTTTATTGTTAATTGGAACAGTTTATGGCATCTATCGCACTTGGCTTAAACGTCCTAAAGTTGCTCTCGCAAGCCTTGCTCCTAAATACACAGGTTTACGCCATTGGCTCTTTGAAAAACGCTACCACCCTTTTGCTGCAGCCGTAATTATTGGTGTACTTGCAATTTTAGCTTGGGTAACCAGCACTTCTACAGGCAGAGTTGGCGGGCTAGGTATTACCACCCCTTCGGCCGATATTGTCAATTTCCTTGTTACCGGTAATGAAAAACGTTTGAACTGGGGAGTATTCTTAGTACTTGGTATTTTCATTGGCTCTTACATTGCGGCTAAAGGCAGCCATGAATTTAGATGGCGTTTGCCTGATCTCAAAACGATTTATCACTCTACTATTGGTGGTATTACGATGGGTATTGGAGCTTCATTAGCCGGTGGTTGTACGATCGGCAACGGACTCACGGCTACCGCGGTGATGAGTAGCAAAGGCTGGCTCTCTTTGGCTTTCACTATCTTAGGTGCATGGAGCATGACATATTTCATTTTCATTCGTCCACAACGTCAAGCGGTTGCTTGTGCTGCATAATTTACAAAATTTCATTTGAATCTTTAGGAGAATCCTATGCGTTACAATTTAGAAACAGGCGGAATGGTGTGCCCATTTCCATTGATTGAGGCAAAAAAGAAAATGGCAGAACTTGCCAGTGGCGATGAGTTATTTATTGCTTTTGATTGCACCCAAGGGACAGAAAGTATCCCGCAGTGGGCGGCAGAGCAGGGCTATCCAGTCACTCACTTTGCACAAACAGGTGAAGCATCTTGGGAAATCGTAGTACAGAAAAATTAAGTGTTCACCGCTAAAAACAATGGCGCAAGCATGGAAGCTTGCGCCATCTCTATTTTTGAAGGTTCCAAACCAAATTTGAAGATACAACACTCTAATTGATAGGACTTCAGATGAATTTCTATGCTTGATTACTCACAATTAATCGCAAGCTATCTAATCGCCAATTTGCTTGATTAAGTTGTTCAAGCGATTGCGCTTTAATGCTTTCCAACATTGCAATTTCATCATCGCGAATATTTTTATTCACTGCTTGGAGCGATTGCAAGCGATGTAATTCTGCGGATAACTTGCGATCACATTCCGCTTTTGCCTGCATAATTAAATTTTCTGCAAGTGGCGCTATTTTCTGTTCCCCAAAGGCAATTAATTTCTCAATATCTGAACGAGCCATTTTCACAATTTTATTTGCCATCTGTTTACCCATCGGTTTCAGCTGTTTTTCCAAACCGGTAAACGAGACTTGCGCAGCGAGATTGTTGCCTTTATTATCCAGTAAAACTCGCACTGGCGTTGGTGGCAAGAAGCGAGTGAGCTGCAAACCTTTTGGTGCTTGCGCTTCCACGACATAAATTGCCTCAAGTAATAGTGTTCCAGCAGGTAAATTTTTATTCACCAATAATGAAACAGCGGATTTTCCAATATCACCAGCCGTAATTAAATCAATACCGTTGCGAATCATTGGGCTATCCCAAGTTAAAAACAGCACATCTTCACGCATTAAGGCTAATTCCCGTTCAAAAGTGACCGTATTTCCTTCTTCCGAAAGCCCTGGGAAATCGGGTACGAGCATATGCCCTGTTGGACTAATCACAATGCTTTTTTCACCTAAATCTTCCTGTTCAAGCCCAATTACATCAAACAGTTTTAGTGCAAAACTCACCAATTTTGGATCGCTATCTTGTTCGGCAATCGCATTTGCCGTTTCTTGAGCTAAATCGCCACCATTAGAATTAAGCTCCAATAAACGATCCCGCCCTTGCTCTAGCTCTGCTTTCAGTTGCTCTCGGCGTTTGGCGGTCTGTTTTGCAAATTCAGTGAAATTTTCAACCGCTTGTGGCTCAAGCAGATAGCTATTGAGCTGCTCAGCATATTCTCGGAATAGTGCAGCCCCCATTGGGCAGGTTTCTTCAAAGGCATTCAACCCACTGTGATACCAATCCGCAAGCACATGCTGTGCAGATTGTTCAAAGCATGGTACATAAATTTGAATATCATGTTTTTGTCCAATACGATCTAAACGCCCAATACTCTGCTCTAGTAAATCAGGATTATCAGGCAGATTAAACAGCACTAAATGACGAGCAAACTGGAAATTTCGCCCTTCTGAGCCGATACTGGAGCTGATCAACACCTGTGCGCCTTCTTCCAAATCGGCAAAGTAAGCCGCAGCCTTGTCTCGTTCGACAATTGTCATTCTTTCGTGGAACACAGCGGAACGGATCGCTTCTTTCTCTCTAAGGGCTTGTTCAAGCTGAATGGCGGTGTCTGCTTGTTTACAGATCACTAAAATTTTCTCATCTCGATGGCTTTTCAGAAAAGTAATTAACCACTCAATGCGTGGATCGAAATCATACCAAGCCGCATTCGGATTCATTCGTTGGAATAGGCGTTCAGGATAGAGCAAATCTTCCAGCTTTTTACCGCTCATCATGCCCATCACTTTGAGAGCATTAGCGTACTGTTTTGGCATCGCTAAATTAATTTGATGATACTCACGATGTGGGAAGCCTTTAACAGCTTGACGCGTGTTACGGAACAACACTCGGCTTGTACCATGGCGGTCAATAAGTTCACTGATCAGCTCTTGGCGTACCGCCTGTTTTTGCTCAATATCCGCATCGCTATTAATAATGCGTAACATTGGTTCAACATCTTGCTCACTTAATAATTCGCTAATAGCATTCTGCTCTGAGTTGGATAAAGGCGCATCATTGAGTAATGTTGCAACCGCATCAGCAACAGGCTGATATTGTTGCTGTTCTTTGACAAATTCTTGGTAATCAAAGAAACGGTTTGGATCAAGCAATTTCAAACGGGCAAAGTGGCTCTCTTGCCCAAGCTGTTCAGGGGTTGCCGTCAGCAACAATACGGCAGGAATTTTGGCAGCAAGCTGTTCAACAAAACGATAAGCGAGGCTTGGCGCTTGCTCATTCCACTCTAAATGGTGTGCTTCATCAATAATCATTAAATCCCATTCACTTCCCAGCACTTGTTCGGCACGTTTTGGCGATTTTTCCAACCAATCGATAGAAGCAATTACCATACTTTCCGTTTCAAATGGATTTTGGCTCTCTTCTGCCTCTTCTCTGTCAAAATCTGCACAGCGTTCTTCATCAAATAACGAGAAATTGAGATTAAAACGGCGGAGCATTTCCACCAGCCATTGATGCTGTAAGCTTTCAGGCACAAGCACCAGCACTCGCTCTACTCTGCCAGAGAAAAGCTGTTGCTGCAAAATCATGCCAGCTTCAATCGTTTTTCCTAACCCCACCTCATCGGCAAGTAACACACGAGGAGCTACACGCTGTCCCACTTCTTGAGCAATATGCAGCTGGTGTGGAATCAAGCTTGCGCGAATACCGCGTAATCCGCGCAATGGTGATTGAAACTGTGCTTGCTGGTGCTGCAATGCGCGATAACGCAAAGCAAATCGATCGCTACGATCAATTTGAGCAGAGAATAAACGATCCTGTGGTTTACTAAAACTCACTTTGTGATCCAGTAATGTTTCCGGCAGCACCGCTTCTTCATCACTATCCAAGCGCTTACCTAAATAAATAAGCACGCCTTGATTTTCTACTACATCACTGATGCTAAGTTGCCAACCCTCCGCGCTACTCACCGTATCACCTTGCTGAAACTGCACGCGAGTTAATGGCGCCACAGCCACCGCATACACGCGTTGTTCATCTGCGGCTGGGAAATCTATCGTTACAGTACGCACATCCACCGCCCGTACAATACCTAGCCCTAAATTATTTTCACTTTCGCTGATCCAGCGTTGTCCAACTACAAAATTCATTTTTTATCTCAATCAAAAATAATCGTATTTCCAAAATAACAGCGCGCAAAGAAAATAGGCTTTAGTTCATCCTCTCTATAGATTTCGATAAACTAAAACCATTCTATAAATTTTCCATTTCTGGGGCGCACTAAAAAGCCGTGCATTTTACTTTAAAATTATTGTGCAAGCGGTTTAATTTTACAAAAAATTTGCAAAATTGCTGAACACTCAAACCAAAACAGCTCAAAATACACTCAAACATAATGATGGCGCTCGTCTTCACTCCACCGGCATTGCTGCTGTTTATTATAACGTCTGATATAGTTTGAATGCCTGCCCATCCGACATACTCGCTAAATAATCACAAATGACCCTTGGACGCAGTTTCTCTTCCGCATTTTGCCAGCGTTCCGCAATAGGCTTTGGCAATAAACGAGCGGGATCTACAGAAAGCATATCAAACAATTCCATTAAAATTCGCTGCCCTTTGTATTCCACCCGCTGTGTTTTTACATCACAAATCACATATTGGTAAACGAAATTTTTTAGTACAGCTAGCACTTCCCGCACCTCTTTTGGTAGCTCGGCATTATAACGAAGTAACGGCTCACTAAACGCATCATTCACTTTCCACTGCACATTGGTGACAAAATAATTTACCAGCGCACCAATGACATCTTTACGCTCGTAGCGGTGAAGAGAAAAGAGTTTTTCTCGCAAACTTGGTAAACGGTTTTTAATCCATTGCGACTGGCATTTTTCAAATTCATATTCAGCGTATTGCCACGTTTGTGGTGTTACCATGCCACCGACTATTGCATCTTCTAAATCGTGTACCCCATAAGCAATATCATCAGCCAGTTCCATCAAACTACAATCAAGTGATTTATGGAGCGTTTTATTAGGAAAGCTTGCTTTTTCGCTCGGTGCCACCAAACAAAATAGCTGACGATCAACCTTAGAAAGCGGCTCAAGCACCCAATCAAAAAAACGCTGATCATCGCGGTATAGACCTTTATTAGTCGGAAAATTATGCAAATTGATATAACGACTTTCAGGCATCGCCTTCGGCTCTCTGGGCGCGGTTTGGTCAAGAAAAGCAGGATATTTAATAATGCCAAGTAAAGTACGCCGCGTTAGGTTCATTCCCAAATCGGCGGTATAGGGCTCAAGCTGTGTCACAATCCGAAATGATTGAGCGTTACCCTCAAAGCCTCCATGTTGGCGCATTTTATAATTCAATGCCATTTCGCCACCGTGCCCAAAAGGTGGATGCCCAATGTCATGGGCAAAACAGAGTGATTCCATTAAACTACGAGAAGGCAGCAGCGCTTCTAGCGCTTTTGCAGATTTTTGCTCTTTTGCCAGCGCTTGAAAGCCACTCACATCACCCACTAATTTTGCACGTAAACTACTACCAATTTGAGCAACTTCTAAGGAGTGTGTTAGGCGTGTACGATAGAAATCATCTTCGCCAACCGCATGAATTTGCGTTTTCGCTTGCAAACAACGAAAAGCTTCTGAATGCAAAATCCGCCCACGATCACGCTGGAATGGCGAACGGTGATCTTTCTCACGCTGATGGCTCTCAGAAATACGTGCTGTCCAGATTGTGTCAGTCATAAAGCTTCCCCTTTCTTACCAATTTCCCGCTATAATACGCGCTTTATTTTCACTGTTCAAATTTAATCCAATGGCACTGTTTTATTCCGACAAATTGGCAAAAAAATCGCCCAAAACCACCGCTTGCCCAGTATTTCAAATTCAAAATTTAGATTATCAAGGCTTAGGTGTTGCCAAACTAAATGGCAAAACGTGGTTTATTGAAAATGCGCTACCAAATGAGCGCGTAAGAGCCAAAGTATTAGAAGAAAAACGCCAGTATGGCCACGCACAAGCGGTCGAAATTTTGCAAAAATCTGCAAAACGCCAATCCCCTTTCTGCCCAGTTTATTCGCAGTGTGGCGGTTGTCAAATGCAGCATATTCCATTGGAGATGCAACGCCAAACAAAACAAAATTCACTGTTTCAGCGTCTGCAAAAATTACAAGCTGAAGCCATTGACTTTCAGCCCATGATTGTTGGCAATAGCGAAGGTTATCGCCGGCGCGCAAGATTAAGCATTGCTTTACAAAAAAATCAACTGGCTATTGGCTTTCGCCAAGCTGGCTCACAAGATATTATCCACATCAACCAATGCCAAGTGTTGGAGCCCGAGCTTTCAGCTTTACTGCCGAAGATTCAAATACTGCTACAGCAATGGGAAAATAAAAAACAGCTTGGGCACTTAGAGCTTGTGCAAGCGGATAATGGCATTGCTCTGTTATTACGCCACATTGGTGCAATTGCACCTCGTGATCAGCAAAAACTAAGAGATTTTGCCGAACACCATCAATTAATGCTATTTGTCATGTATGAACAAGATCTGATTGAACAGTGGCGGGGTGAAGCTCCTTATTACGAAATTCAAGGCTTAAAGCTGCATTTTTCGATTCGAGATTTTATTCAAGTTAATCGTGAATTAAACCCTAAAATGGTCGAAACAGCGATAAATTGGCTTGATTTGTCAGGATCAGAACGCGTTTTAGATCTCTTTTGTGGAATGGGAAATTTCACCCTGCCAATTGCTCAACAAGCGAAAAAAGTCGTGGGCGTGGAAGGGGTTGAGCCAATGGTTATTCAGGCTCGCCAAAATGCTGAAACAAGCGGTATCAAAAACGCCGAATTTTACCGAACTGATCTCGATCAGCCTTTCATCGATCAGACTTGGGCGAAAGAATCCTTTGACAAGGTGTTATTAGACCCTGCTCGCAACGGAGCATTATTTTGCTTAGATCACCTCTGCGATCTCAAGCCAAGCCGTATCGTCTATGTATCCTGCAACCCTGCAACGCTTGTGCGAGATGCCCAAAAACTGATCGCTAATGGCTACCGTATTGAAAAATCCGCAATGATTGATATGTTTCCGCATACGGGGCATTTGGAAAGTGTGACGTTGTTTGTGAAATAGAACTATTTTTTCAAATTTGCCCACGCTACCGCTCCAATAATCAAAGCACCACCTAAAACCATTTTTAAACTTGGTACGTCATCAAACCAAAGCCAAGCGACCAAAATGGCATACACGGGTTCAAGCGAAATAATCATTGCGGCTGTGCGAGCGTTAATCGTATCAAGGCTAGAAACATAAAGCGTATAGGCAAAAGTGGTGCAAAATACGCCGATACAGCCAATCCAAAACCAGTCGGAAAGGCTTGCAAAGAAGAGTTCACCGCTATAAAACGGTAATAAAATCAGCATAATCGCAAGATATTGCCATAAGCTACTTTCTACACCTGAAAGTTTAGTTGCACTGTGACGATTCATTACCGCAAGCACGCCATAGGAAAAAGCGGAGAAAATGCCCCAAAGTAAGCCTTGTGTCACTTGATTACCAAATTCAAACGCTGGTGTAATCAAAATTAAACCGAATGAAATGGCAATCAATAGCACGAAATCTCTTACTCGGGGTTTCTCCCGAAAAAATAACATTTCAAATAACGCAGTAAAAGCAGGGAAACTCGCAAATCCAAGCGTACCAACCGCAACACCGCCAATTTTTACACCTAAATAGAAGCTAATCCAATGTAAAGCGAGCAATCCTCCCATTACAAATTGCATTAATTTTTCTTGATAAGTTAATTTGGTAAGCGGTCGCTTTTTGAATAAAAAATACAAAGCAATGAATGCAAAAGCAATTATCGCCCGACCAAGAGTAAGTGCTTCAGATGAGCTTTCTATCAATACACCAAATACGCCAGAAAGCCCAAAGAAAATCGCAGTACCGTGGACTTTCAGCAATGCAAGAGAGTATTTATTCACTATTTTATCCTTTTATCGTCATCAGCTTTACGCTCAAATTCCGCATCAAAGGTTGTGCCTTGCGATTGAGACGTGTAAGCCGTTGAGCCAAAAGAGAAAATTTTAAATTTGTTGGCAATAAAACGGCTCGCCAGTTTTTCAATAAATTTGCGAGAGAAGGGCAACAAAGCTAGTACCGCAAGAAAATCACTGATAAAACCGGGGATAATCAATAAAATGCCAGCAATCAAAAACAGGATGGACGATGAAACTGCCTGAGTTGGGATTTTGCCTTCACCAAGCTGTTTTTTAATCTGCCACGCCGTAAAAATACCACGAGCCTTTAACACCCATAAACCGACCACCGAAATTGCTACCATCAGCAAAATCATTGGTAACACTCCGATATTTGAACCAACAGAAACCAATAACGAAATTTCTAGATAGATGTAGAGAAAAAAGCCGAAGATAAAAAGAAGAAATGGCATAATGTTTCCTTGCAGACGAAAGGCGAGATTTTAACAGAATTTTATAAAAATGGGCGAAAATTCCGCCGAATAAATAATTTTTTTGAAAAAATCATTTGACGAGATTTTTCCAAATCTCTATAATCCGCCCCCATTGCGACGGGCGATTAGCTCAGTTGGGAGAGCACCTCCCTTACAAGGAGGGGGTCACTGGTTCGAGACCGGTATCGCCCACCACTTTTCAAGTGCTGTCGTAATAGCTAAGCCGATGTGGGCGATTAGCTCAGTTGGGAGAGCACCTCCCTTACAAGGAGGGGGTCACTGGTTCGAGACCGGTATCGCCCACCACTCTCGGTTTATATCCCTTTGTTTTAAGTCTCAAGTGGGCGATTAGCTCAGTTGGGAGAGCACCTCCCTTACAAGGAGGGGGTCACTGGTTCGAGACCGGTATCGCCCACCACTTAGACTTAAGGCATAAACTTCATATCGATTTTCATTTCGAGAGAAGGGCGATTAGCTCAGTTGGGAGAGCACCTCCCTTACAAGGAGGGGGTCACTGGTTCGAGACCGGTATCGCCCACCACTTTCTAATTCTTCTAAATATTCCTTATACTTATTTCTCAGATAAACTGCCGCATTCTGTTTTAATTTCAGCATTATTCAGCTAAAATAGCCGACTTTTGATAATTGGGAATAACGGGCGTGAAACAAGTAACTTTTTACCTATTAAGCCAAGATTGTATAACTGAATCGGCATGTAATTTAGCCGTAAAACAATGGCGAACTGGCAAAAAAGTGTTAATTGCCTGTGAAACAGAACAACAAGCCTATCAAATTGATGATGCGCTTTGGGCAAGAAATCCCGACGATTTTATTCCACATAATTTATCTGGCGAAAGCACTCCCTACCCAACCCCGATTGAAATCTCATGGGCAGGCAAACGTAATGCGCAACGCCGAGATGTTTTGATTAGCTTGCAACGCCAAATCCCCGATTTTATTGCCAGTTTTAATCAAGTAATTGATTTTGTACCAACCGATGAAGCTGAAAAAGCGATTGCTCGTGAACGTTATAAACAATATCGCCAAATGGGCTGGCAATTAAGCACGGAGAATGCCTAATGCAGTGGCACGCAAAAACATTTGCTGAATTAAGTTCATTAGAGCTGTTTGAGATCTACTACGCTCGCACGGCGGTATTTGTGGTTGAACAAAATTGTGCTTACCAAGAAGTGGATAACAACGATTTACAAGCGGTGCATTTCTTTGCAAAAAATGCAAATAATCTGACCGCTTACTGTCGCCTAATTCCAAGTGATGATGGTGTACATATCGGCAGAGTGTTGGTGGCGAAAGAAAATCGTGGTTCAGGCTTGGCAAGGGAATTAGTACAAAAAGCGATGGATTATTGCAGTACACATTTTCCCAATCAGCCAATCCACGCTCAAGCCCAAAGTTACCTGCAAGCGTTCTATGAAGGCTTTGGTTTTAAAGCGGTTTCAGAAGTGTATTTGGAAGATGGGATACCGCATTTGGATATGGTGAAAAATGATGTTTGATACACAAAAATTACAGTGGCTCAACCCACCAAAACAGTTTGTTATCACAGAAAATTCAGTAGAAATCACCACAGAACCGCATACCGATTTGTGGCAGAAAACTTACTACCATTTTCAAAATGATAATGCTCCAATGTTGCAATTTGAAACTGCGGAACCGTACTTTTCTTTCGTCGTGAAAACCGATTTCAGCAGTTCAAAACAACGTTTTGATCAGTGCGGTATAGTGCTTTACCTAGATAGTGAAAATTGGCTTAAAGCATCGGTTGAATATGAAAATGAACAGTTTCAGCATTTAGGCTCGGTAGTCACCAATAATGGCTACTCGGATTGGGCAACCACCGAAATCGGCTTAAATATCAAACAGATGTGGTATCGTCTAAGCCGTAGAAAAGACGATTTTCGGATTGAATGTTCCCAAGACGGAGTACATTTTGCCCAAATTCGTATTTGCCATTTGAACAAAGCCACAGACAAAATCCGCTTCGGCTTATATGCGTGCAGCCCAGAACATTCGTCTTTTACGGCATTGTTCAGCGAAATGCGAATGGACGAATGTGTTTGGAAAAAGCACGATGGGCAGCCTCCTGATGAAGAGCAAGGGGAATAGGTGATGACTTCAAAAGAAGAACTACTTAGGAAACAACAAGAGCTAGATATTCTCTTCACTGCTTGGTTTGAAGAAAAGAAAAAACACGAAGTGCTGACTTACCGCCGTGAGAATGGAGATTTGATTCAGCATTATCCTGACGGTACGGAAAAAGTGATCAAATATGCACAATAGTTTAGCGATTTTCTACTGCGGTACGAATGGTGCGGGCAAATCAACTTTGCGTGATGCATTGGAAATCACCTAGCACGAGCCGTGCTAGGCTCGATAATCCCAGCTCCTTTGGAGCTGTAACTTAGAGCCACAAAGTGGCTCGGCTATGCGTAACCCCACACGGCTCGTGTGGGGTTGCAAGCGGTCGGATTTAAAAAATTTTTGCAAAAAACTTCTCAAAACATACCGCTTGTAGAATATCAAACGATAGCACTCGCCTCTGACGGGGGCTTAAATAAATAGGCACTCGTCAGAGGCGAGCGCCATCGGGGGCTGAAGCTTGAAAAGAATAAAGAGCCACAGCGTGGCTCGGCTATGCCTAACCCCACACGGCTCGTGTGGGGTGACAAGCGGTTAGGTTTAAGAAAAATATTGCAAAAAACTTCTCAAAACAGACCGCTTGTAAAATACCAACGATAGCACCCGTCTCTGACGGGTGCTTAAATAAGTGGGGTGACAAAACGGTTGGATTTAAGAAAAATTTTGCAAAAGTGGAGTTATATATGAGCGAATCTATTCTAATTTATGGCGGAAAAAGTTTCGGTGAAATTATGGAAGATGGTGGTCTTGGTTGGTGGATAGTAAATCAGTCAAGAGCAGAACATTTGGAATATGCAGTATTAACTCGTTGCTTAACTCAAGAATGGGCAACATATGATGCTGAACAAGGTACTGCAGTTATGCTCTGTAAATTATCTAATTCGGTTGTTAAAGCTAATGATAGCAACAGAAAATGTATAGGTATTAGTTCTTATGCAAGAATTAACATTCCTGAATTTTGGCAAAAAATGACAAATAGTCAGAGAAATCCTTTCAAATATATTGATACAGATGAACTATTAAAAGAATTATCTCCATATTTAAATAAACTTGAATGGCAACCATTCAATGGATAACAAAGAGAAAAACCAATGACAAAACAATTCACAATGGAAGACCGTTTTAACCCTTCCGCCGTAGAGCAAGCGCTCTACCAACACTGGGAATCGCAAGGCTATTTTAAGCCTAGCGAAGACTTATCAGCACCAAGCTACTGTATCGCTATTCCGCCGCCGAATGTGACGGGGAGTTTGCATATGGGGCACGCTTTCCAGCAGACCTTAATGGATACACTGATCCGCTTTCACCGTATGGAGGGGCATAACACCCTGTGGCAGTCGGGAACTGACCACGCCGGGATTGCTACTCAGATGGTGGTGGAGCGTAAAATTGCAGCGGAAGAAGGGAAAACCCGCCACGATTACGGGCGTGAAGCCTTTATCAATAAAATCTGGGATTGGAAAGCCTATTCGGGCGGCACAATCAGCCAGCAAATGCGCCGCTTAGGCAACTCAATTGACTGGGAGCGTGAGCGTTTTACAATGGACGAAGGCTTATCTAATGCGGTGAAAGAGGTATTCGTTCGCTTGCACGAAGAAGGTTTGATCTATCGTGGCAAACGCCTTGTAAACTGGGATCCGAAACTGCACACTGCGATTTCTGATTTGGAAGTGGAAAACAAAGAGAGCAAAGGCTCGCTGTGGCATTTCCGCTATCCGCTTGCCAACGGTGCGAAAACCGCTGACGGCTTAGATTACTTAGTGGTGGCAACAACCCGTCCTGAAACGATGTTGGGTGATACTGCGGTTGCGGTTCACCCTGAAGATGAGCGTTATCAAGCCTTGATTGGTAAGAGCGTAATCCTACCGCTTGCTAACCGTGAAATCCCGATTATTGCCGATGAGTATGTGGATCGTGAGTTCGGTACGGGCGTGGTAAAAATCACCCCTGCCCACGATTTCAACGACTACGAAGTGGGTAAACGCCACGGCTTGCCGATGGTGAATGTGATGACCTTAAATGCCGATATTCGTGCAGAAGCCGAAATTATCGGCACAGACGGTAAACCGCTTGCCGACTATGCTGCGCCAATTCCTGCCGACTACCGAGGCTTAGAGCGTTTTGCAGCTCGTAAGAAAATTGTGGCGGATTTTGAAGCTCTTGGTCTGTTAGATCAAATCAAACCGCACGACTTAAAAGTGCCGTATGGCGACCGTGGGGGTGTGCCGATTGAACCAATGCTCACCGATCAATGGTATGTGAGCGTAAAACCGCTTGCCGAAGTCGCTACCAAAGCGGTGGAAGACGGCGAAATCCAATTCGTGCCGAAACAGTACGAAAACCTGTATTTCTCTTGGATGCGTGATATTCAAGACTGGTGTATCTCTCGCCAACTTTGGTGGGGACATCGCATTCCGGCGTGGTATGACGAGCAAGGCAATGTGTATGTGGCACGTTCGGAAGCGGAAGTGCGTGCGAAACACAACTTGCCTGCGGACTTACCATTAAAACAAGATGAAGACGTACTGGATACTTGGTTCTCATCAGGTTTATGGACGTTCTCGACACTCGGCTGGCCAGAGCAAACCAAAGAACTCAAAATGTTCCACCCAACCGATGTGCTGATTACCGGTTTCGACATCATCTTCTTCTGGGTCGCTCGTATGATTATGTTTACGATGCACTTCATCAAAGATGAAAACGGCAAACCGCAAGTGCCGTTCAAAACCGTGTATGTAACGGGCTTAATCCGTGATGAACAAGGGCAGAAGATGTCCAAATCAAAAGGGAACGTATTAGACCCGATTGATATGATTGACGGTATTTCCCTTGACGATCTGTTGGAAAAACGCACTGGCAATATGATGCAGCCACAACTTGCCGAGAAAATCGCCAAAGCAACTCGCAAAGAATTTGCCGATGGCATTGCTGCACACGGTACCGATGCCCTACGTTTCACCCTTGCGGCATTAGCAAGCAACGGTCGAGATATCAACTGGGATATGAAACGTCTAGAAGGCTACCGCAACTTCTGCAACAAACTGTGGAATGCCAGCCGTTATGTGCTGACTAACGATAAGTTAGATTTAAGTGAAGGTGAAGTGGAATTTAGCCTTGCCGATCGTTGGATTGAAAGCCAATTCAACCGCACGGTGGAAACTTTCCGCACCGCACTCAGCCAATACCGTTTCGACTTAGTAGCGAATGCGATCTACGAATTTACTTGGGATCAATTCTGCGACTGGTACTTAGAGCTAACCAAACCAATTTTCTTCAAAGGCACAGACGCACAACGCCGTGGTGCAAGCCGCACACTGGTAAATGTATTGGAAAAACTCCTGCGTTTAATCCACCCAGTAATGCCGTTTATTACTGAAGAAATCTGGCAGAAAGTGAAAGGCTTTGTGGGTATTGAAGCGGATACCATTATGCTTCAAGCATTCCCGAAAGTGGATACTACACGCATTGATGAAACCGCAGAAGCACAAATCAACTTCATCAAAGAGGTGATTGTAGCAGTGCGTAACATTCGTGCAGAAAGCAACATTGCCCCAAGCAAAGGCTTAGATTTAATCGCCCGTAACTTCTCAGCAGACGAAATCGCTATTTTGAATGCAAACGAAGTATTGCTCAAATCAATGGCAAAACTCGATAGCGTGAAAGTGCTGGAAAATGGCGAGAACGCCCCGCTATCGGTGGCAAAACTGGTGGCAAATGGTGAGATCTTGATCCCAATGGCAGGCTTTATCAACAAAGAAGCCGAACTCGCACGCTTAACCAAAGAGATGGATAAACTCAAAGGTGAAGTGGCTCGCATTGAAGGCAAACTCTCAAACGAAGCCTTTGTTGCCAAAGCTCCTGAGCAAGTTATCGCCAAAGAGCGTGAAAAAATGCAAGGCTACTTAGACGGACTTGCCAAATTACAGCAGCAATATCAAGAAATTGAAGCCCTGTAATCCATAAACAAGCGGTCGGATTTTTGTAAAAATTTACAATATTTCGACCGCTTTAATATATTAAGGAATATGAAAATGTCTTTAACAGAAATTCCAACGCAAACACAATTTGAAGCCATTCCTCCCACAGAAATTTTTAAATTTAAAGAAATTTACAGTAAAGATGCAGCTATTAACGAAGCAACCAAGCTAAAAGAAGAAGCTTTTGGCAAACTGGATATGCTCAAAAATAGAACAACAAAATTTATTAAAAGTTTTGTCAATAAGAATACCTCGCAAGAAAATGATGATATTGATATTTCTTATGAAGGTTGTTTTTTGAAATCTTACTGGAAAATTATGGCTGAACGCCATACTGAATATGAATATAATAGGGAAGAGAAAATCACTATTTCTAATACAGATGCCAAAAACATCAGTATTATTCGTGATGATTCTATGCAATTAGCCTCTTATTCAGTAGATAATGGTAATATTACCTTAAAATTTACTGAAAGCTGTGTACGAGAAAATATTCTTTCACAAATATTTGATAATGAAAATGGTCTGACTGACGAAAACTTTCATAACCATTTCATTAATAAATTTAAGCCCAAAAAATATGATTTTGCTTTAGATAATGATAAATTAATTAAACCTGCTCTATCAAAAGTAGATATGGTACAAAAAATTAATACACGATTATTGGCTGAAATAAAATCACACAGAATTATTAGTGATACTATTCGTTACCGTAAATTTGAACTTTATTTAGTGCCAATACATATTTTCAAATGTTATAAAAAATCGACTCAAGAAACTGTTTATATGCGTATTAATGCCGTAAATGGGGAGCGACTCGAAAATGAGCAAAATATCGAGCTTTTATCTAATGAGAAATTTAAAGAAGTGATTATTGATATTGCTGCTGAAGCAGCAAGTTCCTTTATACCAGGAAGTGGCGTGTTGATTAAATTAGCAAAATAGGTTGCTTTGATACTTTAAATGAAGCCCGCTTAAAAGCGGGCAATGTATGTGGACTACTCACTTTTTGTTTCAGGTTTTGCTTCTAATGTAGCAGCATCTGCCGCTAACTCTTTTTTCACATCAGAAACCGCTTTTTCAAGCATTTTACCTATCTCTTTATCATCAGATTGTAACTCTGATGCCACATTCTGAATCACTTTGCCGAAACTATTCATCTTATCAGCAACGGCTGATTTTGCCTCATTCATAGAATGACCAAAACTTTCTTTCAAACCATTTAGAGCGTCAGAAAGTTTATCTTTCTTTTCATTTGCTTCTTTCCGTGCTTGTTCTGCTTCTTTTTTAGCAGCTTCTACTTCTTTTTGTAAGCTTGCTAATTTTTCTTCAAGATTTTTCTGTGCAGCCGCTACTTTTTCATCCGCTAACCTTTGGGCTATTGCAATTTCATCTTCAGCTTCTTTGCGGATTTCTGCAATTTTCTCATCGCTTGTTTTTTGTAGCTCACTTAATTGTGCTTTAAGATGTTGTACTTCTGCTTGCAGTTCGGTTTTTCCGTTATCACAAGCAGTAAGCGCAACTGCTGAGCCCAATACACTCAATGCTAACAGTGATTTTCTCATTTTTATCCTCATAAATAAAAGGCGTAGAAACTTATCTACGCCTTATTTCAAGTTAAAATTATTTGCTTTCTACCGCAGATTTTACTTCTTCTGCTTTATCACTTACTGCTTTCATCGCATCAGTTGCAGCACCTTTAACTGCTTCAACTTTCTCTGCTGCAGCATCTTTTGCATCTGCTACTGCACTAGTTGCAGTTTCTTTTGCTGCTTCAACTTTCGCTGCTGCCGCTTCTTTTGCATCTGCCACTGCGTTAGTTGCAGTTTCTTTTGCTGCTTCAACTTTTGCTGTTGCTGCATCTTTTGCATCCACTACCGCATTAGTTGCAGCTTCTTTTGCCGCTTCAACTTTCGCAACTGCCGTTTCTTTTGCATCTGCCACTGCATTAGTTGCTACTTCTTTTACTTCTTCAACTTTAGCAACCGCCGCTTCTTTCACTTCTGTTGCGGCATTTGAAACAGCCTCTTTCACATCTTCCACTTTCGCTGTTGCAGAATCTTTAGCTTCCGCAACAACAGCTTTGGCTTCTCCTGCTTTTTCTACTACGGCATCTTTTGCTTCAGCAACAGTTTCTTTTACTTCTGCTGTTGCGGCTTCTGCAGCTTGTTTAACATCTTTTGCTGTTTCCTTTGCTTGATCACAAGCAGTTAATGTCAATGCTGCACCGAATACTAATGCTAAGAGTGATTTTTTCATAAAAAAGAGTCCTTATTAAAGTATAAAAAATACTAGTCTTAGAGTAATGGTTCGAATAATAGTTCATTCGAACCATATCATTTGCATGAATTTTACTCAGGCTGTCTCGCAACCGAATAAACATGGCTCATTGCGCTAGTGTGCCCACCAAAGCCTTTACCGAAGAAATAGTATTTTGAATGTTGCCACTCATGTAGTTGAACTAAATGGATTTCTTCACTTGGCGCTGCAGCCAAGGTTTTCTCTGCGGTAGTATGTTCTACACGAGACACCGTGCCAAGTTTACCGCTAAATTGGTATTCACTTTGGTAAGTGGACGTTGGCATGTCCATTGGTGCAAGTTCTGTGTCTGCTACAGTCTGAGTCGCCACAGAATTTGCGCTTCCTGCTGGAATACCACGACGCTCATGGTTTTCTTTCACTAAATCACGAGTACTCGGCTGACTAACCACTAAACCAAATGGTTGTGCAGTTGGCATTTCTGGTTTTACCGATTTTGTGACATGCTCATCCGTTTGTTCGCGAGTTTGCTCTTTACGCTCTTTGTTTTCTTTCACTAAGTCACGGTTTGTACCTTGAGTGACGAAATCAACGAAAGGCTGAACAGATTCTTGATGTGTCGCGTTTTCTGTTTCTGCTGTTGTAACAACAACTTGCTCTTGCTGCAGCATCTCATCAACAGATAAGAAACTCGGTTTCTCTTCTACTTTTGTATTCGCTAAGGCAACACTAACTTTACCACTAGCCAGTTCTGGCGACATTACAGCAGCCGTTAATGGCATTGGCGCGACAACTTGGCTTGTTTCACGACGCTCACGACGACGTTGATTACCCACTCGTAAGTGACGTGGCATTCTACGACGTCCATTTTCACGATTGTCATTTTCGCCCTTCATTTCCAATGTATCGGCTTTTGCCTCAGGAATCACGACTTCGGCAAGCGTAACATTTGCTACCGGTGCGACAGATGTCGTCTCTAGCTCATTTTTTTCAACACGAGGTTCAACTACTCCTGCATCCACCGCTGGTGCTGCTTCAATTCGCACTTTTTTACGCAGTTCACGGCGCTGACGGCGTTCTGCTACTTTTGCTTGTTGCTCGGCTTGCGGTGAGCTACCAGCAATCTCTTCCACAATCTCACGACGCTTTTTCGGCTCACTAATATTTGCAGATTTTTCTTCATTTTTAACCGCTTGCACAGCATTACGCTCATTACGTTCTGGGTTACGCTCGCGATTTGGGCGTTCACGACGCTGATTACGGCGATCGCGCTGATTACGTGTTTTATTACGCGGTTTTTTCTCTGGCGCTTTCTCTTCTTCCTCAGTAAAGAAACCTTTAATTGCCGCAAAGAAACGGCTCAGTAGCGATGGCTTAGCTGGTTTAACTGGCGTTGGTGCTGGCTGAATATTTAATTCCGCATTTTGTAGCACGCTTTCAACTGTGATCACCGGTTCATTGCGAGTAACTAACGCTTCATCTGAATGGCTGTGCGGCATTTGCTCTTCTTGGCGATCTTGATAACGCTTCGCTAAATCATAGCTAAGTGCTGGCACAATTTCATTTTCACGTAGGCGATAAACGCTAAAGTGCGGGGTTTCCATACTTTCACTTGGTACAACAATCACTTGTACATCATGACGTTTTTCAATATCGCTGATCGCTTTACGTTTTTCATTAAGTAAATACGTTGCAATCTGTACTGGCACAATACTGTGAATTTGTGCTGAATTTTCTTTAATCGCTTCTTCTTCGACTAAACGTAAAATTGAAAGTGCGATGGATTCATTATCACGTACTTTACCCGTACCCTGACAGCGAGGACAAACATGACTTGATGCTTCACTTAATGATGGGCTTAAGCGCTGACGACTCATTTCAAGCAAGCCGAAACGAGAAATTCGACCAAATTGAATTCTCGCACGGTCTTGACGAGTCGCTTCACGAATACGGTTTTCTACTTCGCGCTGGTGACGCACAGGGGTCATATCAATAAAATCAATTACAATTAGACCGCCTAAGTCACGCAAACGCAATTGGCGAGCAATTTCATCTGCCGCTTCTAAATTCGTATTTAATGCCGTTTCTTCGATATCCCCCCCACGGGTTGCACGCGCAGAGTTGATATCAATTGCAGTTAATGCTTCAGTGACATCAATCACAATTGATCCACCTGATGGCAAACGCACTTCACGCTGGAATGCTGATTCGATTTGCGATTCAATTTGATAATGACTAAATAACGGCACTTCGCCTTCGTATAAACGAACACGGTTAATAAAATCAGGGCGAACTAAGCGGATATGATTTTTGGCTTTCTCAAATACTTTTTTGCTATCAATTAAGATCTCACCAATGTCACGACGAAGATAATCACGGATTGCACGTACAATCACATCGCTTTCTTGGTGGATTAAGAATGGCGCAGGGCGAGATTCAGCCGCTTTCTTGATAGCCTCCCAATGGTGCAACAGCACTTTTAAGTCCCATTGCAACTCTTCAGGTGATTTACCAACACCCGCGGTACGCACAATAAGTCCTACGTCTTCTGGCACATCTAAGCAATCTAATGCTTCTTTTAACTCTAAACGCTCATCGCCTTCAATACGACGAGAAATGCCGCCTGCACGAGGATTGTTTGGCATTAAGACAAGATAACTGCCCGCAAGGGAGATAAAGGTGGTTAATGCTGCACCTTTATTGCCTCGCTCTTCTTTGCTCACTTGAACAATAACTTCCTGCCCTTCTTGAATAATATCTTTGATATTTGGGCGGCCTTGGAATACATAACCTTGTGGGAAGTATTCACGGGAAATTTCTTTTAATGGGAGGAAACCGTGACGTTCAGCACCATAATCAACGAATGCAGCCTCTAAACTTGGCTCGACACGGGTAATTTTTCCTTTGTAGATATTAGCTTTTTTCTGTTCGTGTCCTGGGCTTTCGATATCCAAGTCGAACAATCTTTGCCCATCAACGAGGGCTACACGCAACTCTTCTTTTTGCGTGGCATTAATTAACATTCTTTTCATTGTGTTTTCTCATTTTATTGTTTTGATTTATCAACTTCCCTTTGGTTTCTTGAATATTCGCAAGTCAATCTCTCGACTGTCTAAGGGAATGTATCATGTTTTTATGCCAAGCTTTCTATGTCTTACACTCAATTTTCGACTGCATATCAATGCTTAGCTTGCATATTTATACCCGATACAAGCGGGTGCTTTCTGCCTATTTTTTGCAAAGACGGTTGCCCGTTCTGAAAGACAGAAAAACGCTGTATTATGGCATTTTCAACAAGGAATAGAAAGGTAAAAAGTAGGGTTTTTCATGAAAAACAAAAGCGGAATTTGCAAAAAATTCCGCTTTTTTGACCGCTTGTGAACTTAAGGTCGCGTTTCAATTTTAATCGACTGGTTATCAGGCAAATGTAAATCCAGCTGGTTATATGGAATACTAATCCCTGCTTTATCAAACTCTAATTTTACTTTTTCAAGTAAAGCAAACTGTGTCGGCACATACTGATTTGTTCTCACCCAAGGGCGGGCAAATAATTGTACGCTGCTAGAAGCTAATGCACCAACAGCAACACTCGCTTCAGGATAATCCAAGACATTTTCATCTTCAGCAAAAACACGTTCAATAATTTGTTTCGCTTGAGCAATATCCGAGTCATAGCTAATATCAAAAATAAAATCAATACGGCGAATCTCATTACGCGAATAGTTTGTGATACTATCGGCAAACACTTTGCCATTCGGCACCAAGATAGTTTTATTATCATTAGTGCGTAGCTCTAACATCAATAATCCCATTTGCTCAACTTTGCCCGCGACATCTGCGGCTTCAATAAAATCACCTTTTTTAAAAGGTTTGAAAATAAGGATCATGACACCAGCAGCAAAATTCTGCATAGAGTTTTGTAATGCCAACCCGATCGCTAAACCCGCTGCACCAATCAATGCCACTAATGAACTAGTGTTGATGCCAAGCTGCGAAAGTGCAGCAATGACCGTAATCAGTAAAAATAAGAAATAACTGATAGAAGTGACAAAGCTTTGCAACATTTCATCTTTACTAGAGGCTAAAACTGCCTTACCGAGTAAACGGCTAACAAAACGTGCAATATATCTGCCGATGAAAAAAATAGCGATAGCTAAAAGCAGCTTAGTACCATAAGGAATAATCCATTCTTGCAGAATACTTTCTAAACTACTATTTTCAACCGTTTCGATAATTTTTACGGCCTCTGCCTGTAAATCTAGCTCGGCAGCAGCTTGCTCAACGGGTTCTGACATTATGACTCCTGAGATAAAACGCGGCACTTAGAGAGCAAGTAGCCCACTAAAAAGCCAGCGCCAGCGAAAGGTAACCATTCCATTGAAATATCTTTCAGCGGTAGGCTATTCATCATTTCTACACCTGAAACCGATAAAATCGCAACAATGGTGACCAAAGCGAGCGGTAAACGCTGTGCGATTGGCGATAATTTAATAAAGATGTTGATCAACATTAAGAAAATGACAGTAATTGCAATAGGATATAACACTAAAAGCACAGGCACTGATTTTGAAATCACAAAATCAAGCCCTTGGTTAGCGATGATAAAGCTAATCAGTGAAAATATTAACACATACACGCGGTAGCGAATTTTCGGAAATACCTCATGGAAGTATTCACTTGTAGTCACGATCAACCCAATTGAAGTGGTTAAACACGCGAGTGTTACAATAATCCCTAATAATGAGCGTCCAAAATCGCCAAAGGTATCGCTTGCCACACTATTTAAAATAAATGTACCAATATTTTGTCCTTTTGCATTTAACTCGCCTAAAGTCTCCGCACTAATTGGATAGCGATTACCAATCCAAGCTAAAGCGATATAAATTGCTCCTAACGCTACCGCGGCAATAATCCCTGCAATTGCAGTTTGCTTTAATAATGCACTGCCATGATTACCCCGTGCCTTAATCGCTTTAATCACAATAACAGAGAAAGTGATAGAAGCAAGCGCATCCATAGTCAGGTAGCCTTCAACAATGCCATTAAAAAACGGTGATTCTAATTGACTAGCTTGCTGTAGATTATCACCATCTAACAAAAAGAATGCTTTAACCACTAAAGCAAGAATCGCAATTAATAGTACAGGGGTTAAAATTGAACCAATACGCGCCACCACTTTAGATGGATTTAAACTAAACCATACGGCAATGAGATAATAAACTAAGGTGAATAAAAATAACGATACGGCATTACTCTCGCCGCTAAATGGTAAGATTGCCATTTGATAAGCCGTTGCGCCCGTGCGCGGAATAGCAAAAAAAGGCCCAATTGTGAGATAGATCACCATTAAAAAAATCAGTGAGAAATAAGGGTGCACATTCTGACTCAAGGCTTCTTTATAGCCACCTTGATAATACCCGCTCACAGCAATCCCCAACAACGGCAAACCAACACCAGTTGCTACAAAGCCAATAATGGATGGTAAAAATTCCACGCCACTGTCCAAACCAAGTTTTGGAGGAAAGATTAAGTTACCCGCTCCAAAGAAAATGGCAAATAGCATAAAGCCGACCACAAATGTATTTTTGGTCATACACACTTCTCCATAATGTAAAACACGTTATCCTTTCGGATAAACACTATCCGCAAACTCAAAATAGGTAAAACCTAAAAAAACAAGCGGTCGGATTTTAGTTATATTTTACAAAATCCGACCTCTTCAAAATTATCTAGCTCATGTATAAGCCGCCATTAACATGTAGCGTTTCACCGTTGATATAACGGGCATCTTCAGATGCTAAGAAAGCGACAGCTTTGGCAATATCAGACGGAGAACCTAATTCACCAGATGGAATTTGGCTTAAAATCACATTCCGTTGTTCTTCGTTTAGCTCATCCGTCATATCAGTGGCAATAAAACCCGGAGCTACAACATTTACCGTAATACCACGACTTGCCACCTCTTTGGCAAGTGATTTAGAAAAGCCGATCACACCTGCTTTTGCCGCACAGTAGTTCGCTTGTCCTGGATTGCCCATAGAACCAACCACTGAACCAATAGATATAATACGGCCGAAGCGTTTTTTCATCATTGAACGCATTACCGCTTTTGATAGGCGATAAACGGAAGTTAAGTTAGTTTGCATAATGTCAAACCACTCATCATCTTTCATTCGCATTAACAGATTATCACGCGTAATCCCTGCGTTATTAACTAAAATATCAATGTCGCCAAACTGTTCTTTGATGGCTTTTAATGCTTGCTCAATAGAGGTTTCATCGGTTACGTTAAGTACCAAACCTTTACCTTTTTCGCCTAAATAGGCAGAGATAGATTCTGCGCCTTTTTCGCTGGTTGCGGTGCCGATAACAAAAGCACCTTTCGCGATTAATTCTTCAGCAATCGCTTTCCCAATACCACGTGTTGCGCCTGTTACTAATGCGATTTTATTTTGCATTTTTTCTTTCCTATTTTGATAAAATTGCAGGGTTATACTGCGTACGTCCGTAGGCGCATGCAATACGCCCCTACAATGTTCATTAAACAATGGGCATTAGCCCGTATTAAAATTCTACTGCGTCAAATGAAGCCACATCATTCACCGCTTTCGCATTTAATTCTTTCATAATACGAGAAGTTAAACCGGTTAATACTTTACCCGGCCCGATTTCATATAACGTTGTAATGCCTTCTTCCGCCATTTTTTCTACTGTTTCTGTCCAACGCACAGGGCTGTAAAGTTGGCGAACTAAGGCTAAGCGGATATTTGCAGGATTCGTTTCTTCTTGCACATCCACATTATTAATAACAGGGATTTGTGGTGCATTTAATGTTAAAGAAACTAACGCCTCAGCGAGTTTATCTGCTGCTGGTTTCATTAATGCACAGTGTGAAGGTACGCTTACCGCCAATGGTAATGCACGTTTTGCTCCAGCTTCTTTACATAATGCACCTGCACGTTCTGCTGCCGTTTTCGTGCCAGCAATGACCACTTGCCCCGGTGAGTTGAAGTTTACCGCTGAAACTACTTCACCTGTTTCACTTGCCGCTTGTTCACAGGCTTTGATAATACCCTCATTATCTAAACCGATAATGGCATACATTGCACCACTACCTGCTGGCACAGCTTCTTGCATTGCGTTACCACGCAATTCCACTAATTTAATTGCATCTTGGAAATCCAATACACCAGCACAAACCAGAGCTGAATATTCACCTAAGCTATGCCCTGCCATTACAGACGGTTTTTGTTCAGGGAATTTCTGTTGCCAAATGCGAAATAATGCAACACTTGCCGCAAGGAGCGCGGGTTGAGTACGATGAGTTTGACCTAAATCTTCAGCCGTACCATTTTGCACTAAATCCCATAAATCATAGCCAAGCACTTGGCTTGCTTGTTGGAAGGTTTCTTCTACCACTGGATAAAGAGGAGCAAGATCTGCAAGCATACCAACCGCTTGTGAGCCTTGCCCTGGGAAAACCATCGCGAATTTTGACATTGTTTTTTCCTTTTTAAATTTGAATATGAATGATGTTCATATGTAGGGACGCAATGCTTGCGTCCACGGGCGTACGCAGTACGCCCCTACAATGTATTTTGCAAAAAATAGATTAAAAACCACCGTTTGTGGTTCTCTGTTTAATCTGGTGAATAATAAAGTTTCCCAATTTCAATCCGCTCACGCCCTGTTTCTAACCGCCATTTATTAGTATCACGCAATGAATATACGCAACCACAATACTCTTGTTGATAGAAACGCTCTCGCTTACTGATTTCAATCATACGCTGCGATCCGCCGCCTTTGCGCCAATTGTAGTCCCAATAAACTACATCATCATATTTGGCAGCTGCACGATGTCCACAGTCGTTAATTTGATTCATATCTTTCCAACGAGAAATCCCTAAACAACTGGTAAAGACTGGAAAACCATTGTTATGGGCATATTCCGCTGCTTTTTCAAAACGCATATCAAAGCACATTGTGCAGCGGATACCACGTTCAGGTTCCCATTCCATACCTTTGGCTTTTTTAAACCACTCTTTGCGGTCGTTTTCGTAGTCATCATCTAAATCAATAAACGGAATACCCCACTTTTCAGCAAAGCGAATATTTTCTTCCTTGCGGATTAGATACTCTTTCAGTGGGTGGATATTCGGATTATAGAAATAAATCGTAAATTCAATCCCTGATGCATGAATGGCTTCCATCACTTCACCTGAGCAAGGTGCACAGCAAGAGTGAAGCAGTAATTTGTTATGCCCATTTGGTAATTCTAATTTTGGACGCACAAAAGGGGCATTAGGATCTTTTTTTTGATTTTGTGCACGGCGTCTTGCTCGCACACTTTGAATATGTTCAATGGGTTGTTGATTTTGTTCAGTCATTTTTATTATAGGGGCGAATGTCATTCGCCCAATATCCATTTTTATTTGGGGTGAATATCATTCGCCCCTACAAATAATTCAATTTAGCAGATTAATAAGAACGATCAACCGACAAATATGCCAGCGAGATCAAGGCTTGTTTATAATCACTTTCAGGTAAATCTTTTAAGCAATCCACTGCTTTTTGGGCTTCTTCACGAGCCTTTTGCATGGCGTAATCAAGCGATTTATTTTCTGCCATAATCGCTAACACTTCGCCAATTTTTTCACGTTCACCACCGTTTTCAATGGCGTAGCGAATCAATTCTGCTTGGCTTTCCGTGCCATGTCGCATTGCATGTAGCAATGGCAATGTTGGCTTACCTTCTACCCAATCATCACCCACGTTTTTACCCAATTTCTCCGCATTGGCAGAATAATCTAACACATCATCAACTAGCTGGAATGCGGTACCGAGATAGCGCCCATACATTTTCATTGCTTCAATTTGGTTTTCATTAGCATTTGCTACAATCGCTGCACATTGTGTTGCCGCCTCAAATAGGCGAGCAGTCTTACAGTAGATCACCATCATATAGTTTTCTTCAGTGGTATTCGGATCATTGACATTCATCAATTGCTGTACTTCACCTTCCGAAATCACATTGGTCGCATCTGACATGACTTTCAGCATTGCAAGGGATTGCAAACTTGCCATCATTTGGAAAGCACGAGTGTAGATAAAATCGCCGACGAGTACGCTTGCTGCATTACCAAATACCGCATTTGCGGTATCACGCCCACGACGTTTATCCGATTCATCAACCACATCATCGTGTAGAAGAGTTGCAGTATGTACAAACTCAATAAACGCTGCTGATGTAATATGATCTTGCCCTTGATATCCCAAAGCTCTTGCCGCAAGCACAGCAATTAACGGACGAATACGTTTGCCACCACCCGCAATAATATAATGCCCTAGCTGATTAATCAGCACCACTTCAGAATTCAGTTGGGCAAGAATGGCGTGATCGACTGCTTGCATATCACTTTGAGCAAGCATCGCAATTTGTTCGAGAGAGAGTTGGCTAGTCATTGATTTCTGTGTTTACGATAGAAAATAACCGTAGATTTTACCTGAAAGCAGTCAGAACGGCAAAAAAAGAATGGTAACAAGCGGTCTGATCCGATGAGAATTTTACAAAAGAGAATCCCCCCTTTGTGATAAGGGGAGATAAAATATGATTTGCGCTCAGACACATTGATGTTTCAACTCAAAATGAATTGCGCTTTTTCCTAATCAATGCGAATGCTCAACAACCTCTAACATTGGTTCAACTCGCGCTAATTTCACCATATTATCCGCCACTTCTAAAACAGTGACTTTTAGGTTTAATAGCATGAATTGCGTATCTTCATCGGGGATTTTTTCCAAATGCTCTAAAATTAATCCATTAAAAGTACGGACCTCATCTAATGGCAAATTCCAGTCAAATAATTTATTCAGATCTCGTAAGTTTGCTGAACCTTCGATCAGTACTGAACCATCAGATTGTGGTTTAACTTCTTCTTCAAGCGTTGGTGCTGTAGAGGTGGTAAATTCCCCCACAATCTCTTCTAAAATATCTTCAAGCGTAATGAGTCCTTTAATGTCGCCATATTCATCCACTACCAAGCCAATACGTTCTTTATTCTCTTTAAAATTAATAAGCTGCGTGTTCAATGGTGTGCCTTCAGGGATAAAATAAACTTCATCAACCGCACGAATTAGCTGCTCTTTGGTAAATTCATTACGTTCAAGCATTAGTCGGAAGGCTTCACGCACTCGTAACATTCCAAGAATGTTTTTATCCATATTGCCTTTGTAGATCACAACCCGTGCGTGCGCAGCTCCGGTGAGCTGTCGCATAATTGCTTTCCAATCATCATCAATATCAATGCCGCCAATATCGTTTCGGGGGACCATAATGTCATCAACCGTCACTTTTTCCATATCTAAAATGGAAACCAGCATTTCCTGGTGCGAACTTGGAATATATTTACCCGCTTCTAGCACCGCACTACGTAGCTCTTCAGGGCTTAAACCTGCTTGTTCAGAACGGCGGATATGCAGTAATTTCATGAGCCCACTGATGATTAAATTCATCAGAAATACGACAGGGAGTAACAATTTTTTAAGCGGAGTAAGGATATAGCTGGCAAAAAAGCCAACTTTTTCAGGATAAATTGCGGCAATTGTTTTCGGCAGAATTTCGGCAAATACTAACATCACAAAGGTAAGCAATCCGGTAGCAATCGCTACACCAGCTTCTCCTGAAAGTTGCATACCAATCATGGTTGCAATAGCTGAGGCAGCAATATTAACCAAGTTATTACAAATTAAAATGAGACTAAGCAAAATATCAGTTTTCTCAAGTAGCTTTTCTGCTTGCTTGGCCCCACGATTACCTTGCTTGGCAAGATTGCGCATTTTGTAGCGGTTTAAAGACATCAGCCCTGTTTCTGAGCTAGAAAAAAAGGCAGAAAGAAAAAGAAGAATAGCCAGAGCAATAAATAAACTGCTCAAGGGAATACTGTCCAAAATTAAAAATCCTTTATAAGTTAATCACCGTAAAGCACAATATGAAACGACAAGGGCGAATAACTATTCGCCCCTACAATTTGTTACCTTACACCATTCTGCTCGCAAAATAAGCAAATGTGAGCAATATCATACCTGAAAGTGAATAAATAAGCACCCGATTTCCTCGCCAATGCAGTTTCCATTGTCCTAATAGCAAGATCGCATAGACTAACCAAGCGATAGAGGAGAAAATCGCTTTATGGATATGCTCATTTGCAAAGAAATTATGCAGATAAATCATGCCTGTGATTAATGCCAAAGTCAGCAAAATCTGGGCAACTAATGTTAAATTAAAGAAATGGCGGGAAACGGTCATTAATGCCGGCAAATCTGGTGAAAATTGTTTAGCTTTTAATTTGCGATCCAACCATTTAAGCTGAAATGCATAAAGCAGTGCAATAAAAAACAGTGCATAAGAAAATAGCGCCATCGCTAAATGGAACAACAAACCTTTATCTTCGGTAAGCTGCTTTATTACACTGCCTTCCACAAAGCTTGATACAGCAACGCTCACAATGCCTAAGGCATAAATAATCGATACCGGAAACCAGATCGTTTTCCAGCGCGGCAACGCTATTGTCGCCAGTAAACTCATAATCACGCTAATCAGAGATGCTACATTAGCTAATGTGAAATTTTGCCCATTCTGAGCGATAAAAAGGTGGGACAGATCGACTAAGTGCAACAAAGTCGCTAGGCTACCTGCGATTACCACCATGTTTAAATTAAATCTGCTGCTCACTTTGCTTTTTTCTATATGTTTATGTACAGGCGCAATCCCTGCTAGCACCCCAAAATGCAAAGCAATTAGATAGACCAGAATCGTCAAAATCGCAAACAACATTTTACTCAACCTGCAAAATACGAATAGTTTTCAACATGCTGCTAACTTAGCAGTTTTCCTTGGTTTTGGCTATGGCAGGGGACAAAATTTCGCAAAATTTCCTGAGATTTCGCCCGCTTGCAAGCTTTAAACTGGCAATACTTAGCAAGAAAAGTTAAGATAGCGTTAATTTTTATGTTTATTATAAGGATTTATCGTATGGCTGAACGCAAATACTTCGGCACCGATGGTGTACGCGGCAAAGTCGGCAAATTCCCCATTACTCCAGAATTTGCATTAAAACTCGGTTGGGCAGCAGGAAAAATCCTCGCGACTCAAGGCTCAAAAAAAGTATTGATCGGTAAAGATACTCGTATTTCTGGTTATATGTTGGAGTCTGCATTAGAAGCAGGTCTTGCTGCTGCTGGCTTATCCGCAGCATTTACCGGTCCGATGCCAACACCGGCTGTAGCCTATTTGACTCGGACATTCCGAGCAGAGGCCGGGATTGTAATTTCCGCTTCTCATAACCCCTACTACGATAACGGCATCAAATTTTTCTCTGCAAAGGGTGAAAAGTTACCCGATGAAGTAGAAGAAGCGATTGAAGCCCTGCTTGAGCAACCAATGGATTGTGTTGAATCAGCCGAGCTAGGGAAAGCAAGCCGAATTAACGATGCTGCTGGTCGCTATATTGAATTCTGTAAAAGTACTTTCCCTGCACATTTAAGCTTGGAAGGCATGAAAATCGTAGTGGACTGTGCAAATGGCGCAACCTACCATATCGCTCCAAGTGTTATGCGTGAATTAGGCGCAGAAGTCATTGAGATTGGTACTCGCCCAGATGGCCTAAATATTAATGAAAAATGTGGCGCAACCGATATTCAAGCCTTACAAAAAGTTGTGCTTGAAGCGGGAGCAGATGTTGGTTTAGCTTATGATGGCGATGGTGACCGCTTGATTATGGTCGATCATTTAGGTAATAAAGTCGATGGTGACCAAATCCTGTTTATTATTGCACGCGAAGCCTTGCGTGCAGGTAAATTACAAGGTGGTGTTGTCGGGACATTGATGAGCAATATGAGCCTAGAAATTGCGCTCAAACAACTGGCTATTCCATTTGCGCGCGCCAATGTTGGTGACCGTTATGTATTGGAATTATTAAAAGAAAAAGGCTGGAAATTGGGCGGTGAAAATTCAGGACATATCATCGTGCTAGATAAAAATACCACTGGCGATGGAATTATTGCTTCATTAGAAGTATTAGGCGCAATGGCGGCACATAAGTTAAGTCTAAATGAGCTTGCCAAAGCGGTGCCGCTTTTCCCACAAGTATTATTGAATGTTCGCTTCGAGGGTGGTGAAAATCCTCTAGAAAGCGATGAGGTTAAAGCGGTAGCAAAAGCGGTTGAAGAACGTTTAGCCGGCAAAGGGCGCATTCTACTGCGTAAATCAGGTACTGAGCCATTAATTCGCGTAATGGTAGAATGCGAAGATGGCGAACTAGCCCAACGCAGTGCAGAAGAAATTGTGGATGCGGTAAAACGCAACTGATAACAAGCGGTGCATTTTGCAGAAAATTTTGCAAAATGCACCGCTTGATTTTTTTAGAGGAAATGAAAATGGATCAACTTGAAATGAAAAAAATTGCTGCGCGTGCGGCATTACAGTTTGTACAACCTGATACGATCGTTGGCGTAGGTAGTGGTTCTACCGTAAACTGCTTTATTGAAGCACTGGGCGAAATGTCTGATCAAATCAAAGGGGCCGTTGCTGCATCTAAAAATTCGGAGGAATTACTCCGAGCTCAAGGGATTGAAGTATTTAGCGCGAATGAAGTGAGCTCGCTGGATGTGTATATTGATGGTGCAGACGAAATTACGCCACAAGGCTATATGATTAAAGGAGGCGGTGCAGCACTCACACGTGAAAAAATTGTGAGTTCACTGGCAAAAAAATTCATCTGTATAGTGGATAGCTCAAAACAAGTCGATGTGTTAGGCTCTACATTCCCGCTCCCCGTTGAAGTCATTCCAATGGCTCGTTCTTATGTTGCTCGCCAGATTGTCGCATTAGGTGGTAACCCTGAGTATCGCGAAGGCGTAGTGACCGATAACGGTAATGTTATTTTAGATGTGCATAATTTTAAAATTATAGAGCCGTTAAAAATGGAACATACGCTCAACAATATTGCTGGTGTCGTAACTAATGGGATTTTTGCGCAACGTTATGCAAATGTTACTATCGTTGGCACACCAGATGGGGCAAAAATTATCGAATAACCTCACAGATATAGGAAGCAAACACAATGACTAAACTCTCTCTCGACAAAAGCAAAATTAAGTTTGTACTGCTAGAAGGTGTACACCAAAATGCGGTAGATAGCCTAAAAGCGGCTGGCTATAGCAATATTGATTACCATAAAAAAGCGTTAGATGATGCCGAATTAATTGCGGCGATTAAAGATGCGCATTTTGTTGGTATTCGATCTCGCACCCATTTAACAAAAGAAATTTTAGCACAAGCAGATAAGCTTATTGCTATTGGTTGCTTTTGTATTGGTACGAATCAAGTCGATCTTGAAGCAGCAAAAGCGTTAGGCATTCCTGTCTTTAATGCGCCATTCTCGAACACGCGCTCTGTTGCTGAATTAGTATTGGGTGAAATCATTGTGTTAATGCGCCAAGTGCCAAAGGCTAATGCTGAAGTACACCGAGGTGTGTGGAATAAATCAGCCAGTGGCTCAAATGAGGTACGCGGCAAAAAACTTGGGATTATTGGTTATGGGCATATCGGTACTCAGCTCGGCATCTTAGCTGAATCGGTTGGTATGCAAGTTTATTTCTATGATATTGAAACAAAGCTCCCTTTAGGCAATGCACAGCAAGTCGATAGCCTAGAAGAATTGCTCAGTATCAGTGATGCAGTCTCACTACATGTGCCAGAAAATGCAACCACCAAAAACCTGATCAATGCCGAACGCTTAGCTCAGATGAAAGATGATGCTGTTTTGATTAATGCCGCTCGAGGTACTGTGGTTGATTTAGATGCATTAGTAGAAACGCTTTCTCATGGCAAACTGCGTGGAGCAGCATTAGATGTATTCCCTGAAGAACCGGCTTCTGCTCATGATCCTTTTAACTCTCCACTTTGCCAATTTGATCACGTTATTCTTACACCGCATATTGGTGGCTCAACCGCCGAAGCCCAAGCCAATATCGGCACTGAGGTAGCGAGTAAATTTGTGAAATATTCTGATAATGGCTCAACATTGTCTGCGGTCAATTTCCCAGAAGTTTCTCTGCCGGAACACGCAGGTACAACCCGTTTACTCCATATTCATGAAAACCGCCCAGGTATTCTAAATAAAATCAACCAGATCTTCGTTGAAGCGAATGTGAATATTGCTGCGCAGTACTTGCAGACAGATCCTGCGATTGGCTATGTTGTGATTGATGTTGAAACACCGCATAGTGCAGATATGCTTAATAAGTTAAAAGCGATTGAAGGCACTATTCGCGCAAGATTACTCTATTAACGTTTTATGCGTTAGCATTGATAGCAAGCGCTCGCTTTTAACAAATTTTTTGCAAAATCTCATTCGTATAAAAAATCCCCATCATCTTTAGGATGATGGGGATTTATTCTTAGCTCATTACACTAAAGTGAAATGATTCTGATCCAAAGCATATAGGCTTTGTACCGTAGCAAAATGAACTGCATCTACATTGCTACTTTCTTGGTAACTTAATTCGCCATTTGATTTATCGTATTTAATGTAATTCATGACATTTTCGACACTATCAATTGCACTAAATACGGCTTTAGAAAGTTCGATTTTATCGCCCTCACTAAAATCAACAATAGTATCAACATTGCCATTTAGCGCGGTATTGAATACGAAAGTATCATTGCCATCACCTCCGGTTAAGGTATCAGCGCCTAAACCACCAATTAAACGGTCATTACCTGCGCCACCGTTTAAATTATTGCCAATATTATTAGCAACCAAAGTATTATCTAGCTCATTACCCGTAGCGATTGTTGCAGTTGTGCCCATGAGGGTGAGATTTTCAACATGATCGCCAAGTGTGTAGTCAATAAAGCTGATTACAGTATCAGTCCCTTCATTTACAAGTTCAATGACTTTATCACCTGCACTATCAACCACATAGATATCATTGCCTTCGCCACCATGCATTTCATCGTTACCCGCACCGCCATCTAGGTAGTCATTCCCTTTACCACCTTTCAATACATCGTTGCCCTTACCGCCCAATAAATTATTGTCTGCTTCATTACCGATAAGGATATCGTCATAGTCAGAACCAATGGCATTTTCAATTTGTGTACCGTATCCAATAAAGGCTTGACCTTCCACAAATTCTTTTACCGTGCGCGTATCGCTTTCTAAAACTTTAGCGTTTGGATCAAGTTCATCAGCGAACCATTCTACTGCATTATATTTAGTGGCTGATTTAATCGTGAGCATTTTCTCTTGTGTGCCCCGATAAATCCATGAGCCAGGCTTGAGGTTGATATAAACTTTGTCGTTTTCCATTGATGCATCAAAGGTATCAACGCCATTACCATCCCAAATATAAATGCCGCCAAAATCTTCTGCATCCGCAAAACGTTGGAATGAATAAACATCATCACCAGCACGAGTATTTGGATTCACACCATAGCGATAATGCATTGCAGCAAGATCATAACCAGTAACAGCAAATGCTGTTTTATCCCCATAGTTGTAAGACATATAGCTCAATAGCGTGGTATCTTCAATAGAGCCAGCTCCCATCCCACCAAAGGTTGTATCTCGTTTTTCATCCGTGAAATACAAGGAGGTGTGGTTATAACCAAAGTTATGAGTTAATTCGTGGATAGAAATATAAGCAGACCAACCGGTATTTCCCCAATATACGCCACCGCCACCATGAGCATTAAAGATGAGATCCACACCTTGAGTAGCAAATGCAGAAGCTGCTGTATTCGGGTGTTTACCTTTCGAAATATTAATGCCGGTGCTATCCAAAATGAAATCATTGCTGTACTCAAATTTTACGTTCACATACTCATCGAATTTAGCAAAAATTTGATGCAATAATTCTTTATGCTCATCATCAAGATCCAAATATGTTCCTGCAATCGCACCATCTCTCATTTTGCTTGCATATTGCCCATTACCTTCATCCGCAGAAACAAAGTGGTATTTAATCACCGCATTTTCACCGCCACCAAATGGCACTTTGCTGTAATGGTTGTAACCATAACTCGCACCACGGAACATATCCATAAAATAAGGATAATTAAATTCCTCTGGGTTTTCTTGTTCTAAATGGTTGTATTTACGCTTATCCGTCGGTATATCTGCATGCAGTAGCTGAACATAGTCGCTGCTCACATTTTCTGGTGTAAGGTAAGCCTCAATATCACTCACTTGAATCGTGTTATTTGCCAAATCAGTGGTAATTAAAGTTGCGGTTACTACTTTTTCATTGTTTTCAGCAAGTAGAGCCGCTGGTACATTCACATTGAAGGTATTATTTGCTTGTACCTCCGCTTGATATAGTTTGCCACCCAGCTCAATTTCGACAATATCACCAGCTTTTGGTACTAAGCCTGACACCTTACCGCTAATAGTTGCCATTTGTTCATTTGGCACTTTAATGCTATATGAACCATTGCCATTATCTACAACATAATCCCCCGTTAAAGTTAGGCTATCATAAGTCACTTTGGTATTGTTATGTCGACGGAACCAGTAACCTCTATCATCACTTGCCGGAGTAAAAACATTACTAGTTGTACCAAAATCAAAACTGATCGCGCTACCATCCATTGCCGCGACTTCTGCTACTGGCATTTTTAACTCGAAAGTTTGTGTTTTGTAATCTAATGAGGCTGTATAGCTATTCTCACCAATAAGCACTTTAAAGCTACTTACGGCAGAGGCATTCATTCCTCGTTTGAAAAGACCACTGAGCTCTACTTTACCAGTAATAGTCATCATGCCACCTAATTCTGAGTAGGCTGCAAAATTACTATTGATCTCAGTAATATCAACTTTCGCTAACGCATCTGGACTAACAGTATAGCTTTGAGCTGTGCTTGCATGTGCAGCATTTGAACCTGTCACAGAACCTTTGACTAAGTAGCCTTTATTATTTACCAATTCACTTGTCGTTATTTCAGCACTGAAAGTGAGATCATCTTTAACCGTTGCCACTACATCTTTGCCATTTAGGCTAATAAGTACAACACTACTTGGGCTTGCCGCAGAACCTGATATTTTTCCTTGGATAACCGTTTTTTCTGCTCTTGCTTCCGTCACATTAATGAAATTATCGATCCCTGCAACAGAAACAATCTCAATTTGAATATCACCTTTTACAACGTCATAGCTGATTGTAGCTTGGGCATCTGCACTATTTCCAGCAGGGTCTTGAGTGACAACTGTTGCAAGTATTGCTGGCACTGTATTTTCAGTCAAATCGCTTGTTTTAACGGCAACAGAGAACTGACCTGTACTGTCGGTAATTTCTGTATGATAAGTCTGCCCATTGACAATAAGTGTTACTTTGTCATTTTGGTAAAATTCACCCGAAACTTGACCGCTTACCATCACACTTTCACCTGCTTTGTCCACATCAAGCACACCATTTTCTGCTATTGGATTTAGCGTGATTTGCACTGCTGGCAATGTAAGATCGACCGTGAAGTTCGCATTACTTTCTGCATTTGCTACGTTATGCGCCACATCTTTTGCGCTCGCTTTGACTGCAATATCAAATTGTCCTTCATTGGCAGCGAGTAAGATGGTTGGCTTAGCAGGGAAAGTATATGACCATGTTTGTGTATCTTCATTAACTTCCGCCACATATTCCTTGCCATCAAACTCAAGGATCACTTCCACGCTCCCCGCTTTTACATCTGCTTTGTCGTAAGCTAATGAACCAGAGATAGTTAAATCTTGGCGAGATTCCGCAAGATTAATCATACTATCCGAACTAATAGGCTCAATATGAACGCTAAGCTCAGGGGCTGTAATATCAATCGTATAATTCTCCGTATCCGATTGAATCGCCTTCACATTGCCATAGCCATCTTTCACAATAGCATCAAGGACAATTGCACCTTTCCCCTCAGTTAAAGCCGTTTGCAATGCAACAAATGGTACTTCAAATTCCACTGCAATTTTGGCATTACTATTACTGTGGTAGAGAGGATTACCTGTAATTTTACCCTCATAAACGACACCATTAATGCTCACACTAGCAGACTCGGCACGGTCAGCAAACGCATTATTATGTCCATTGTAACCACTATGGAAATAGCCTGTTAGCTTCACAACACCTGATTGTTCCATTTCTGCATTCAGGATGCCCTCATTGCCAATTGGATCTAACTCTAACTGTAACAACGGTTCAAATACCGCGTTAAAATATTGGCGATATACCACATTATTCGTTCCACCATTACCATCTGGCATTATTGCAGAACCCGTTGCCACAACAGGTACACCATCACCATAATCTGCACTGTATTTTGCACCAATACGATAAAGTGGGAATTTTTGGTTGTTCCAGTTCGTTCCCCATCTATTATCAGCATGAGCTATAATCGCTGATTCTTCCGCGGTATAGCTGACCTTGAAAGTTAAATCATCTTGAATAACAACATCTTTCCAAACAAAAGACCATGGTCTTACTTGAGCAAAGACGTAGCCGACTTGCATAGTTTGCCCAGCAATACCATTCTCAACACGTCCAGAGAAAGTTAATCCAGCTTCAACTTCTGGCTGACTAATAAAATCATCTCCGGTAACGGAATCAAAAATAATTACAGGGGCTTCTTTACTTGAAGTGACTGTATAAACTTGGTTTGCAGAATTCTCTTCACTATTGCCCGCTTGATCTTTAACCGTGACTTTAACACTTACTGATTTATCATCTAATTGAGCAAGCTCCGCGCCCGATTGTATTAATGTCCACGCAGACTTCTCTTCATTGATAGTCGCAGAGTACTGCTTGCCGTTGATCGTCACAACAACATCTAGCTCAGTCACATCACTATCAATCTGACTAAGTTGCCCTGCAATCGTGATATTTCCACTCTCTGTCAGCGTATTAATTTTATTATCACCAGCAATCGTCAGCGTAGTTTGAGGCACGCTTAGTTCCGTATCTACTGTATAGTTACGGCTATTTTCAACACTTGGGTCATTTTTATATACTGCCTTAATGGTTGGTGCTTTATCACCTGTTTGTGAGAGTAACTCACCATTTACGGTTAAACTAAAATCGCCGCTCTCTCTTAAACGGGCTTCTTGAATTAATTTCCAACCTGTTTCACATTCAGGGCAAGAGCAATAAATCTCAATGCTATCGCCTTCCTCTCCATTAGCCACAGAACCGACAATATCAATCTCACCTTGGCTCTCTACTCTATTGATAATGTCATCTTCGGCAATTGAAGTCAGCTCAATACGAATATCTCGCTGCTCAACTCTATAATTATGTGATGCGGCAGTAGTTAATGTATTTCCACTATCATCGGAGGTTGCAAGTGTAATGCTGATCCCTTCTGCTGCGTGATTAATTAAGGCAATCGTACCTACCTCTACTTCGAAAGTAAGCCCGCCATTACCATCCTCTTTTAATACATTGTGATTGACGGTATTACCAACTTTAATCTCTACAATATCACCCGCTTTTGCTGCTGAGTGTTCCACATTTACCACATTTCCTCTAATCGTTGTGGTTGCTTGCTTACTTTCTGCATACTGAATAATGTCATCCCCTGTAATTGGCTCAAGCTGGATCAGCGGATCCACAATAAGTGTATCCACATCATAGATATGCACCAATTCACTCGAGGCTTCTAAACCTGAGGCACTTGTTGCTGTTGCTTTGAGCTTCAGGCTATTTTCGCCTTGCTGTAAAGCTAAAGTAGTAGCCTCAATTTCTAGTTCCCAAGCTTCGCCATTCACATTCGCTAGATAATTTTGACCATTTAGCTCAACTTCAACACGTACCTCATTCCCTGTATCTACGATGACTGTACCGTTTAATAACAATTTACCTTGAGCTTCCACCATATTGATGCGGTTATCCTCTGTAATGGCATTTATGGTCAGCTGTGGTTCTGTTGGTTGTTCTGGCTCAGTTGGCTGTTCTGGTTCAGACGGCTGTTCTGGCTCAGATGGTTGTTCTGGTTCAGACGGCTGTTCTGGTTCAGACGGCTGTTCTGGTTCAGACGGCTGTTCTGGCTCAGACGGCTGTTCTGGTTCAGACGGTTGTTCCGGTTCAGACGGCTGTTCTGGCTCAGACGGTTGTTCTGGCTCAGATGGTTGTTCTGGCTCAGACGGTTGCTCTGGTTCAGACGGTTGCTCTGGTTCAGACGGTTGTTCTGGCTCAGACGGTTGTTCCGGTTCAGACGGTTGCTCTGGCTCAACTGGCTGTTCTGGCTCAGACGGTTGTTCTGGCTCAATTGGCTGCTCTGGTTCAGACGGTTGTTCTGGTTCAGGCGGCTGTTCTGGCTCAGACGGTTGCTCTGGCTCAACTGGCTGTTCTGGCTCAGACGGTTGTTCTGGCTCAATTGGCTGCTCTGGTTCAGACGGTTGTTCTGGTTCAGGCGGCTGTTCTGGCGCAGTTGGTTGCTCTGGTTCAGACGGTTGCTCTGGTTCAGACGGTTGCTCTGGTTCAGACGGCTGTTCTGGCTCAGACGGTTGTTCCGGTTCAGACGGTTGCTCTGGCTCAGACGGTTGCTCTGGCTCAACTGGCTGCTCTGGCTCAGTTGGCTGTTCTGGCTCAGACGGCTGTTCTGGCGCAGTTGGCCGTTCTGGTTCAGACGGTTGTTCTGGCTCAATTGGCTGCTCTGGTTCAGACGGTTGTTCTGGTTCAGGCGGCTGTTCTGGCACAGTTGGTTGCTCTGGCTCAGTTGGCTGTTCTGGCTCAGACGGCTGTTCTGGTTCAGACGGTTGCTCTGGCTCAGTTGGCTGTTCTGGCTCAGATGGTTGCTCTGGCTCAGATGGTTGCTCTGGCTCAACTGGCTGCTCTGGCTCAGTTGGCTGTTCTGGCTCAGACGGCTGTTCTGGCGCAGTTGGTTGCTCTGGCTCAGTTGGTTGCTCTGGCGCAGTTGGTTGCTCTGGCGCAGTTGGTTGTTCTGGCGCAGTTGGCTGTTCTGGTTCAGACGGTTGTTCTGGCTCAATCGGCTGATCATAATCCGTTACAGCCTGATCTTCCGATGTCGCATCATGCTGTGCAGAGGAGGAGTCGCCATGAATAGCTAAAGCGGTCAACCCTCCGGCAACAGGTAATAAGCCCCATAACCAATTTGGATAAGTACTCCAGAATAATGTAGATAATTTCTCACCAGCTAAAATCTGTGGTGCAACCATTTCTTCAGCTAATACAGAGACCGCATCACTTGCCACACCCGATTCAGGAACATAAGCATAAATAGCCCCATTCTCATGTATGCCAATTAATAAATTGGTTTGCGCCTGCTCTTGTTCATAATAATTTTCGATGATGATCGCAGGCACACTATCACTGCCCTCTAACATAATAGTTAAGTCAGAACCACTACGTAATGCGGTAATATTTTGTGGTGCATAGCCACTAAGATGATCAATGAGTTGATAATTGACATGCTGCTGTGCAGGTATAACGATAGTTTCTGTTGCAACAGGCTGATATTCTGCAACAATTTTCGATGAATCCAATATTTTTACAGTGATAGACATTAGTTGAGTTCCTTTCAAGTCTTAAGTTGTGTTTAATTTGTGCAGTATACCAGACTAAAACGGTAAGGTTTATTTTTTTTCTCTATTAAAGAAAAAGGGAGATGAATTCATCTCCCTAAACTGTACTCATAATTTTGCAGAATTTCGGTAATTTTTCACCGCTTGTATAGGCTCTACGCTAATTAATGTTGCATAATTAAGCGTCCTAGCGCTCTTGTAATGCCTGTTTCATACGTGTAATCGGTTTGATCAGGTATTGAAAGATCGTTTTCTCACCTGTTTTAATATCTACCGTTGCCGTCATACCTGGTGAAATATCTAAACGATTGCCAGCTTTGTCTGTAATATAACTGCCAGACGTCTCAACTAATACTCGATAATATGCCTGATCTGGGTTAAGTTTCAACTCACTTGGACGACGATCATCTTGCAGTGTGTCTGGGCTAAGTAAAATTACTTTACCTTCTAAGCCCCCATAAATGGCATAGTCATAAGCACTAACTTTAATCAATGCTTCTTGTCCAACACGAATAAAAGCAACATCTTTCGGGCTAATATAGGCTTGTACAATTAAAGTGTCATCAAGCGGTACAATTTCTAAGATATCTTGCCCTGCTTGCACTACACCACCAACAGTATTGATCCGAATATTTTTAACCACACCACGTAGTGGTGCTTTAATTTGTGATCGCTCTACTGGATCAGCTCGCATAACCATATTTTCACGAGCCTGAGCAAGCTCAGATTCTGCCTGAACCAATTCATTGCTGGCATTTGCCGCATATTGATTTTTTCGTTCAGTAATTTGATTTGCAAGCTCCGCAGATTGGCGCTGCATTCTCAATAGTTCAACTTCCGACATCACCCCACGCTTTACCATCGGAGCAACAATTGCAATTTCACGATCCAGCAGCGCTTTACTTTTAGCGAGACCACTGACTGCATCTTGCATCGCACGACGGCGAGCATGATAAGCAGCAAGTTCACGCTCTCTAACCTCTTGTGCTATCCCGGCAGGAAATTTCAATGCCACCCCATAGGCTTCTGCTTGTAAACGACTAACGATAGCCTCAAGATTGTGTACTTTTGCTTCACTTTCACGCAAAATAGCAGAGCTACGTGTGTCATCAAGAGTCAGTAAAATTTGATCCTTTTCTACAATGTCTCCTTCCTTCACCTTCATTTCACTAATGATACCAGGATCCAAACTTTGAACGATCTGCTCTCGACTGCTTGGAATAACACTCCCCTGCCCACGAGTAACTTCTTCCAATGGGCTAAAGTAAGCCCAAATGACAAAAACAATCAGAAAAATGGCAAATAAAATAATTACCGCAAAAGATTTATGATGTTTTTCTGTTTGCAAAGCAGCATTTAAATCATTAATTAAGGATAAGTCAGCTTGTTTAACTTTTTCCTGTGTTTGATTCTGACGCATTATTTTTCCTCTGTTGTGTTATGCTTTTCTTTAGCAAACATTGGTTCTTTCATTGAAGTTACCTGCTGCTTATGCTGACTTTGTAATCGAGCCAATACTTCATCACGCGGACCATCCATAACCACCTTACCGTTATCCATGACAATTATACGATTAACTAATTTCAATACCTGTGGGCGATGAGTGACTACTACTAAGGTACGCTTTGCCAGCCATTGAGCTAATGCACGTAGCACCATATCTTCTGTTCCCTGATCCAGATCACTGGTTGGCTCATCTAGTAAAACAATCTTTGGTTCCTTTATCGTCATACGTGCTAATGCAACTAGCTGCTTTTGTCCCCCAGATAAGCCTAACCCATTTTCACCTAATGGCATATCCAATCCTTTCGGATGTCGCTGTACTAACGGTAATAACCCAAAACGTTGTAAAGCCTGCACTAAAATACGATCATCTGTGAGATTATCAGTACGAGCCATATCTAAATTTTCACGTAAAGTGCCTAGGAATAATCGTTCTGATTGAGTTAATAAGGCTATTTGACTACGTAGATAATTTGGATCAAGCTGACGAATATCCACGTCATCTAAAGTTACACCGCCTTTAGTTGGCTCATATAGACCAGATGCAAGTTTCAGTAAAGTACTTTTACCACTCCCCACTTTACCGAGAATCCCAACTTTTTCTCCTGCCTGAATATTGAGATTAATTCCATTCAATGTATCAGGAATAGCCTGCTCATATTGAAAAGCAACATTATGGAATGTTAATTTGCCTTGAACCTGCTTTAAGGTAATGTATTGACGAGAAGTGTCTCGCTCAATTGGTCGCTTGACAATATTATCTACACCTTTTAAGGCTAATTTAGCTTGCTGGAATCGAATAGCAAGAGAAGCTATTTGCCCTACGGGCGCTAAAGCTCTTCCTGAAAGAATAACTGAAGCGATTATCGCACCAATTGTAATACGTTCAGCTTCCACTTCTGCATGAACTAAATATGCACCTACCATAACAAGGCAGACTGTATTGAGTTGTTGCATTTTAGTTGAAAAGTTAGTGACAAAATTACTTAAGTCTTTGACTTTAATTTGAGCAGCTGAAACTTTTGCCGTATATGCATCCCAACGTTGTTGAACCCAGTTCACCGCATTATTTGCTTTCAGTGTCTCAATCCCATCTAGCGCTTCAACAATTAAGCCTTGTCGTTGAGAAGATTCTTTCATAGAATCATTCAAACGCGCAGCCAATTTAGGCTGTACTGCAAAACTGACGATAATCACAATTGTAATCACAATGAGCGGAACAATCGCTAACACGCCACCTATCAAATAAATCACAAAAACAAATAACAATAGGAAAGGCAAATCAACCAAAGCCAGTAGGCTCGCGCTAGTCATAAATTCACGCACTGACTCAAATTCACGCAAATTATTTGCATAAGAACCTGAGGAGACCGGTTTATCAATTAAACGTAATGCCATCACTCGGCGGAAGAGTGCTGAACTAATAATTAAATCTGCTTTTTTACCCGCGACATCAGTTAAATGTCCTCGAATCATACGCGCAACAAATTCGAAACCAATAGCAATCACTACCCCAATAGTTAATGCCCAAAGAGTTTCATATGTTTGATTAGGAATAACTCTGTCATACACATTCATTACATATAATGAATTGACTAACGCTAAAAAATTAATAATGAAACTTGCTAGAATTACCTGATAATAGTAGCCACGGAAACGCCAAATTACCTTCCAAAACCATGCCTTTGGCATATCATATTCAGGCAGTTCCGAACGAATGTCTGAGACCATCTTTGGTTTAATAAACCAGCAGTAACCTAGATAACTCTGTTCTAATACTTTGTGCTCAATGACTTGTTCTGCATCACCAGATTGGCGAATATAGTAACGTCGCTCTAACCCCTTACCTTCAATTTTTGTAATTACCACCGCCTCTTCATTTTGCAAAATAGCAACAACCGGCACAGATAAGCTAGGTATTTCTTCCAAAGGGCGCTGAGAAATGGAATTTTCAAAACCATAACTTCTTAATACTTCAATAACTGAGTGAAAATTCACTTTATTCTTAGTATCTCGCACTATTTGAGCAGTTAATGCTTCTTTCGCAATAGGATTACCATAAATCTGCGTGACTAACGCAATATGTTCAATAATAGACTTCATTTATTACTCTTTATCTAAAGAAAGGGGGGCAATACCCGACCAAACGGATACTCTAGCTTGTGAAACAAGGTATAATAGTGCAGCATCTCGAAAATCATTACGAGCAGCAATTTCTGTTGCTTGAACCGTTGTGAGTTCTTGATAAGCATCTAATACATTTAAAAGTGATTTCATTGCAATTTGGAACTGCAATTCCGTATCTGTAACCACATTTTTCTGTAATGCAATCTGTTTATGTGCCACTTTAGCTAATTGTTGATTATGCACCATATCAATTTCTGCTGTATGTGCTTGTTGAGCAACCTCCAGTTCGATCTCTTGCATTCTTGCTTCCGCTGCTTTTTGTGAATAATAGCTATTGCGTTCTTGATACTTGATCGCAGGGTTATATAAATCCCAAGACATATTAATATAAACTTCTCTCTCACGACGACTTGCGGAACCTTCCAAATTAATTGCAGGTAAGCGACGCGCTTTTACTGAATTGGCATCTGCCCTTGCTGCTTCAAACTCTTTCTTTTGTGCCACAAAAGTGGGGTTAGACTGTATATTTGAATTACGATATTTCGCAATAAAATGTTCTGCTGACACATTCAAAAATGGATCAACTAAATCAGCTGGCATTAAATTTTTAGGCGTATAACGGCTTAAGCGGCTCAATGCGTTATACATCGTTCGTTCATATTGCAAAAGAGTAGATTCTACCTGATTACGACGAGAAAGCGCTTCATTCAATTCAGAAATTCTCCCCTCATCGTAGGTAACAATAACTTTAAGCTCTTTAATCATCTTCTCATGACGCTGTAAACTTTCTTTATAAATCGAAATATTTTCTTTTGCCCGTAATGCTGCTAAATATAGACTCCCAATCTGCTGCCCTAACTGTTCACGAATCTCATAGAATTTATAGCGGAAAAAATCTTCTTTATATTTATCTCGTTCAATTTCTGATTCAATTGCTCCCCAAGAATAAAGATTAATCCGTCCCATAACACTAGGTCCTGAGCGACGATTGCTAGAATTTGTATGCTTTTGAGCAAGCACACCTGTATTTACCAGAGAAATCACAGGCTCATGCCCTGCCTCTGAAATTTTAGTCTGGCTTTCCGCCATTAAAATATTTGCTCTTGCTTCATCTAAACTAGGATCTCTTTCTAGAGCAATTAGCAAGATTTCTTTTAAAGATACCTCTGCTAAAGCTGAAGCAGTTAATAGATTAAACAATATAGCAAACCATATTTGTAATACCTTATTGCATTTCATAAATTATCTCCTAGCTATGTATTCGCATTATAAAATTATCTTATCACTATTATTTTATTAAGCTACTATTTCATAAACATATTCATAATAGCTTAAACTACAAATAAATATTTTTATAAATAACACATAAGCAAAAACCCCAAGCCTTACGACTTGGGGTTCCCTTTAAATTAAACCCTGATGTTGCCCTACTCTCACATGGGGAAACCCCACACTACCATCGGCGTTACTGCGTTTCACTTCTGAGTTCGGTATGGGGTCAGGTGGTACCACAGCACTATGGACATCAGGAAAATCCTGTTAAATTTTATCGTATTTCTAAAATAAAATAAGCGAATTTTCTATTCGCTTATCAAATAAAGTGGCGGAACGGACGGGACTCGAACCCGCGACCCCCTGCGTGACAGGCAGGTATTCTAACCAGCTGAACTACCGCTCCGCATTAAAATAATACCCTGATGTTGCCCTACTCTCACATGGGGAAACCCCACACTACCATCGGCGTTACTGCGTTTCACTTCTGAGTTCGGTATGGGGTCAGGTGGTACCACAGCACTATGGACATCAGGAAAATCTTCGATGATTTCTGTCCGTTATATTGTTTGTTCTTTCTTCGTTAAATTTGAAACAAGCTAAATTCTGATTCTTCGTTCTTGTGCTTTCTTTTCGCACACTCTGTTAATTCCTCAACCGTTCCGATGTTTTTGTTTTATCTAAAACGCTTGAGGTTGTATAGTTAAGCCTCTCGGGCAATTAGTACTGGTTAGCTCAATGTCTCGCAACACTTACACACCCAGCCTATCTACGTCGTAGTCTCCAACAACCCTTACTAGCTTATAGCTAGGGAGAACTCATCTCTTGGCAAGTTTCGTGCTTAGATGCTTTCAGCACTTATCTCTTCCGCACTTAGCTACCCGGCAATGCGTCTGGCGACACAACCGGAACACCAGTGGTGCGTCCACTCCGGTCCTCTCGTACTAGGAGCAGCCCCAACCAATTCTCCAACGCCCACGGCAGATAGGGACCGAACTGTCTCACGACGTTCTAAACCCAGCTCGCGTACCACTTTAAATGGCGAACAGCCATACCCTTGGGACCTACTTCAGCCCCAGGATGTGATGAGCCGACATCGAGGTGCCAAACACCGCCGTCGATATGAACTCTTGGGCGGTATCAGCCTGTTATCCCCGGAGTACCTTTTATCCGTTGAGCGATGGCCCTTCCATTCAGAACCACCGGATCACTATGACCTGCTTTCGCACCTGCTCGACTTGTCTGTCTCGCAGTTAAGCTTGCTTATACCATTGCACTAACCTCACGATGTCCGACCGTGATTAGCAAACCTTCGTGCTCCTCCGTTACGCTTTGGGAGGAGACCGCCCCAGTCAAACTACCCACCAGACACTGTCCGAGACCACGTTTCGTAATCTTCGTTAGAACATCAAACGTTAAAGGGTGGTATTTCAAGGACGACTCCAACAATACTGGCGTATCATCTTCATAGTCTCCCACCTATCCTACACATCAAAATTCAATGTTCAGTGTCAAGCTATAGTAAAGGTTCACGGGGTCTTTCCGTCTAGCCGCGGGTACACCGCATCTTCACGGCGATTTCAATTTCACTGAGTCTCGGGTGGAGACAGCCTGGCCATCATTATGCCATTCGTGCAGGTCGGAACTTACCCGACAAGGAATTTCGCTACCTTAGGACCGTTATAGTTACGGCCGCCGTTTACTGGGGCTTCGATCAGGAGCTTCTCTTTCGATAACACCATCAATTAACCTTCCAGCACCGGGCAGGCATCACACCCTATACGTCCACTTTCGTGTTTGCAGAGTGCTGTGTTTTTAATAAACAGTTGCAGCCAGCTGGTATCTTCGACCGGTTCAACCTTCATCCGCTAGGGACTACAATCTACGCCGGCGCACCTTCTCCCGAAGTTACGGTGCTATTTTGCCTAGTTCCTTCACCCGAGTTCTCTCAAGCGCCTGAGTATTCTCTACCTGACCACCTGTGTCGGTTTATAGTACGGTTTATAATAACCTGAAGCTTAGTGGCTTTTCCTGGAAGCGTGGTATCAGTTACTTCATCTCCTTAGAAACTCGTCATCACTTCTCGGTGTTAAGAAGACCCGGATTTGCCTAAGTCTTCCACCTACCAGCTTAAACAGACATCCAACAGTCTGCTAACCTAACCTTCTCCGTCCCCACATCGCAGTTATTACAAGTACGGGAATATTAACCCGTTTCCCATCGACTACGCTTTTCAGCCTCGCCTTAGGGGCCGACTCACCCTGCCCCGATTAACGTTGGACAGGAACCCTTAGTCTTCCGGCGAACGAGTTTTTCACTCGTTTTATCGTTACTTATGTCAGCATTCGCACTCGTGATACGTCCAGCAAACCTCTCGATTCACCTTCTTCCGCTTACACGACGCTCCCCTACCCAACAGACTTTCGTCTGATGCCGCAGCTTCGGTGCTATATTTTAGCCCCGTTACATCTTCCGCGCAGGCCGACTCGACTAGTGAGCTATTACGCTTTCTTTAAATGGTGGCTGCTTCTAAGCCAACATCCTAGCTGTCTAAGCCTTCCCACTTCGTTTCCCACTTAATATAGACTTTGGGACCTTAGCTGGCGGTCTGGGTTGTTTCCCTCTCCACGATGGACGTTAGCACCCACCGTGTGTCTCCTGAGTATCACTCTTCGGTATTCGCAGTTTGCATCGGGTTGGTAATCCGGGATGGACCCCTAGCCGAAACAGTGCTCTACCCCCGAAGGTGTCCGCTCAAGGCTCTACCTAAATAGATTTCGGGGAGAACCAGCTATCTCCCGGTTTGATTGGCCTTTCACCCCCAGCCACAAGTCATCCGCTAATTTTTCAACATTAGTCGGTTCGGTCCTCCAGTTAGTGTTACCCAACCTTCAACCTGCCCATGGCTAGATCACCGGGTTTCGGGTCTATACCTTGCAACTATTCGCCCAGTTAAGACTCGGTTTCCCTACGGCTCCCTTATTCAGTTAACCTTGCTACAAAATATAAGTCGCTGACCCATTATACAAAAGGTACGCAGTCACCCCGAAGGGCTCCCACTGCTTGTACGCACAAGGTTTCAGGTTCTATTTCACTCCCCTCGCCGGGGTTCTTTTCGCCTTTCCTTCACAGTACTGGTTCACTATCGGTCAATCAGGAGTATTTAGCCTTGGAGGATGGTCCCCCCATCTTCAAACAGGATATCACGTGTCCCGCCCTACTTGTCGTTAGCCTAGTACCACCAGAATGTTTTTAGATACGGGGCTATCACCCTGTGCCGCTGAGCTTCCCAACTCATTCTCCTAACATTCAAGCTATCACTAACTGGCTCTTTCGCGTTCGCTCGCCGCTACTAACGAAATCTCGGTTGATTTCTTTTCCTCGGGGTACTTAGATGTTTCAGTTCTCCCGGTTTGCCTCATTATCCTATGTATTCAGATAATGATAGTAGGTTCTTCACCTACTGGGTTTCCCCATTCGGATATCTTGGATTAAACGCTTCTTATCAACTCATCCAAGCTTTTCGCAGATTAGCACGTCCTTCTTCGCCTCTGATTGCCAAGGCATCCACCTTGTGCGCTTAGTCACTTAACTATACAACCTCAAACATTTTAAGAATCTTAAACGGTTTAAGATTAAATAACATTAACAACTACACTTGATTGCTTTTGTTCAATCAAGATTTTGAACTACTCAGACTTTCACTTGAGGGCGTATGCAATACGCCCCTACAGAAAATCTCTCAGTTTTCAGCTTGTTTCCAATTTTTTAAAGAACAGTAAGACAATAAAAATCATCTTTAAATGGCGTCCCCACGGGGATTCGAACCCCGGTTACCGCCGTGAAAGGGCGATGTCCTAGGCCTCTAGACGATGGGGACAACATTTAAAGATGCTTTCCACTTTGCCATATCAAAGGTCGTATATTCTAGCGTTTTTGCAAGATTTTTCAAGCCCTATACCGCTTGTCTCACTCACCCGCTCAACCTTTACTCATTCATATCAAACAATCTGTGTGAACACTTGCAGTCGTTTTAGTTATCTTGGTAAGGAGGTGATCCAACCGCAGGTTCCCCTACGGTTACCTTGTTACGACTTCACCCCAGTCATGAATCATACCGTGGTAAACGCCCCCCTTGCGGTTAAGCTATCTACTTCTGGTACAACCCACTCCCATGGTGTGACGGGCGGTGTGTACAAGGCCCGGGAACGTATTCACCGCAACATTCTGATTTGCGATTACTAGCGATTCCGACTTCATGGAGTCGAGTTGCAGACTCCAATCCGGACTTAGATGCACTTTCTGAGATTGGCTCACCATCGCTGGCTCGCTACCCTCTGTATGCACCATTGTAGCACGTGTGTAGCCCTACTCGTAAGGGCCATGATGACTTGACGTCATCCCCACCTTCCTCCAGTTTATCACTGGCAGTCTCCTTTGAGTTCCCGACCAAATCGCTGGCAACAAAGGATAAGGGTTGCGCTCGTTGCGGGACTTAACCCAACATTTCACAACACGAGCTGACGACAGCCATGCAGCACCTGTCTCATGGTTCCCGAAGGCACTCTCATATCTCTACAAGATTCCATGGATGTCAAGAGTAGGTAAGGTTCTTCGCGTTGCATCGAATTAAACCACATGCTCCACCGCTTGTGCGGGCCCCCGTCAATTCATTTGAGTTTTAACCTTGCGGCCGTACTCCCCAGGCGGTTGATTTATCACGTTAGCTACGGGCACCAAGCTTAAAGCCCAATCCCCAAATCAACATCGTTTACAGCGTGGACTACCAGGGTATCTAATCCTGTTTGCTCCCCACGCTTTCGCACATGAGCGTCAGTATATTCCCAAGGGGCTGCCTTCGCCTTCGGTATTCCTCCACATCTCTACGCATTTCACCGCTACACGTGGAATTCTACCCCTCCCTAAAATACTCTAGATAGCCAGTCTGAAATGCAATTCCCAGGTTAAGCCCGGGGCTTTCACATCTCACTTAACTATCCGCCTGCGTGCCCTTTACGCCCAGTTATTCCGATTAACGCTCGCACCCTCCGTATTACCGCGGCTGCTGGCACGGAGTTAGCCGGTGCTTCTTCTGTGACTAACGTCAATTGCTTTGTCTATTAAACAAAACACCTTCCTCATCACCGAAAGAACTTTACAACCCGAAGGCCTTCTTCATTCACGCGGCATGGCTGCATCAGGGTTCCCCCCATTGTGCAATATTCCCCACTGCTGCCTCCCGTAGGAGTCTGGACCGTGTCTCAGTTCCAGTGTGGCTGGCCATCCTCTCAGACCAGCTAGAGATCGCAGGCTTGGTAGGCCTTTACCCCACCAACTACCTAATCCCACTTGGGCTCATCTTATGGCAGGTGGCCCGAAAGTCCCACCCTTTAATCTCTCGATATTACGCGGTATTAGCTACCGTTTCCAGTAGTTATCCCCCTCCATAAGCCAGATTCCCAAGCATTACTCACCCGTCCGCCACTCGTCAGCAAAGAAGCAAGCTTCTTCCTGCTACCGTTCGACTTGCATGTGTTAAGCCTGCCGCCAGCGTTCAATCTGAGCCATGATCAAACTCTTCAATTCAAAAAGTTTAATCGCTCAATAACTGCTAGCTATAAATCGCTTTATTTCTATTAAATAGAAGTAATGAATTTCTAGTTTAAGCACCTATTAAGACTTCAAAATTAAAAAATATTTTTAACTAATCAATCAACAAGTGCCCACACAGATTGTCTGATATATTGTTAAAGAACAAAAAAGAACGACGCACTGGAAAATTTATCTTTGCAACAGTGCGTCGTTGCGATGGCGTGCATTATAGAGATTTCAAAATCCTTTGCAAGCGCTTTTTTGCAAAAAATCTAAAAAAAATGACCGCTTGGCGAACTTTTCTTCGTCGCGCTGAAATTAACGACTATAAGCGGTTAATTTTTATAAAAATTCTACAAAACGTGATCTATATCACAAAAAACAACATACTGAATTTAAGAACTACTGCTATCATATTACTCTTTTTATTCTTCTATAATCTCAAAAAAGGAAAAACTATGAGCCAATTAGACGCATTACGCGAAATGACTGTTGTGGTTGCAGATACTGGTGATATTGATGCAATCAAAGCCTATCAACCAGAGGATGCTACAACTAATCCATCTTTAATTCTCAGCGCTTCTGCTTTGCCACAATATGCTCCCTTAATTGATGAAGCCATTGCTTATGCTAAAGCACAAAGTGATGATAAAGCACAACAGCTAATTGATGCGGAAGATAAACTTGCGGTTAATATTGGTTTGGAGATCTTGAAAGTAGTAAAAGGACGCATTTCAACTGAAGTGGATGCTCGTTACTCTTATAATACAGAACAAACTATTGCAAAAGCACGTAAGCTGATCAAACTTTATAATGATGCAGGTATTGCAAATGATCGCATTCTGATCAAAATTGCCTCTACTTGGCAAGGAATTAAGGCTGCTGAGCAACTAGAAAAAGAAGGGATCAACTGTAATTTAACCCTGTTATTCTCCCAAGCACAAGCGCGGGCTTGTGCTGAAGCAGGTGTTTATCTCATTTCACCATTTGTTGGTCGCATTTTAGACTGGTATAAAGCTAATTCAGATAAAAAAGAGTATATGCCGGCGGAAGATCCTGGGGTGATTTCTGTTACATCTATTTATAACTATTATAAACAACACGGTTATAATACTGTTGTGATGGGCGCAAGCTTCCGTAATGTTGGCGAAATTACTGAATTAGCCGGCTGTGACCGTCTCACTATTGCTCCTGCATTATTAAAAGAGTTGCAAGAAGCCAATGCTGAATTACCACGTAAACTAGCTTACAATGGAGAAATTAAAGCGCGCCCAACGCCAATGAGCGAAGCAGAGTTCTACTGGGAACATAACCAAGATCCTATGGCGGTAGAAAAACTTGCAGAAGGTATCCGCAAATTTGCTATTGACCAAGAGAAATTAGAAGCAATGCTTAGTGCAAGATTATAATTTTTCAGCAAATTTCTAATAGAAACGAACCGCTTGTTATGTTACAACAGTCACAACAAGCGGTTCGTTTTTATGTAAATATGACAAAATTACATGGCAGTTGAATTCTGATTAAACCCATCTTTTGGTGTACGCTGATAATCGAGATTTAGCATTTCATTTGCCATAAACCAATTAAGTTCTAGCTCTATTTCGCCTTCTGCAAATGAACCTAATTCATAAGGAGGATACACAAACACAATACCATTCGGGATAAAATAGAAATTCTCTGAAACACGAAACTCTTCTGGCGTAGTAAAACCATTATATTGTCCATTTTCATCAACACGCTGTTCACGATAAGTCTGCCATAGTAATGCTTTGAGCTTTTCTCTCTGCTTTGTATTAATAAGCTCATTTAAAGTGAGAACTTTTCTTTTATTAATATCAATATTGACATAGTGTGTCATATACATACCATGCGCTCCCCCCATATACTCATCTACCCGCATAGAAAATGAAACAAGATGGTTACGCTGTCCTAAATATTGGCTTTCAAGGGAACTATGCATGCCAATAACGGGAAATTCTTTTATATTTTCGATTAACGTATCATAAACTTGTTGTAGGTGCTGAACTGCCGTTTCTGGGCTAATTTCATCTTGTTTCGACAAAACTTGCTGAGAATTTAGCAGGCCTTCGTTTCCTGCCTCAATGTGCAAGATAAATTGCAAAAATTGAGTCAATAATAGCTGATCAAGCCACTGCACTTTAGTTTTGGGAATAGATGCAAAAACTCGTACTTCGCTTGATTCAAGCGAATAATCTTCCTTTTGAGCTTGGGTTAATTCAACATGTTCCGATTTGTTAAACAGAGCCTCAATTTCAACATTTAATGCAGGAAACCGTTTTTTTGCCTGTTCTATTTCTGCTTGAGAAGCCCTCAGCTGACTTTCCAACTGCATAATAGTTTTTTCCGCATCCAACAGCTTTTGCGTGTTGATCTTATCTTCACAGCCTGTTATTAGAATAACAGTGCTTATTAATAATGCGAGGCATGATTTTTTCATAACAGATCCTTTGCAAAAAATTCTAAAAATATAACCGCTTGTTGTAGAAAAATCCCCTATACCGTGTTGCAGTACAGGGGATAGTTATTAATCATCTAAGAAACTACGTAATGTTTCTGAACGGCTTGGATGACGCAGCTTACGTAAGGCTTTCGCCTCAATTTGACGGATACGCTCACGGGTCACATCAAACTGTTTACCGACCTCTTCTAATGTATGGTCTGTATTCATATCAATACCAAAACGCATACGCAAGACTTTTGCCTCTCGTGGAGTCAGCCCTTCTAGGACTTCATTCGTCGCAATACGTAAACTTTCTGCTGTTGCAGAATCCAGAGGCAACTCAAGTGTGCTATCTTCAATAAAATCACCTAAATGTGAATCGTCATCATCACCAACAGGCGTTTCCATAGAAATCGGTTCTTTAGCAATTTTCAGCACTTTACGAATTTTATCTTCTGGCATACCCATTTTTTCTGCTAATTCTTCTGGTGTTGCCTCACGTCCCATCTCTTGTAAGCATTGACGTGAAATACGATTAAGTTTATTAATCGTTTCGATCATATGTACAGGAATACGGATCGTACGTGCTTGATCAGCAATCGAACGTGTGATCGCTTGGCGAATCCACCACGTAGCATAAGTGGAGAATTTATAACCACGGCGATATTCGAATTTATCCACCGCTTTCATTAAACCAATGTTACCTTCTTGGATTAAATCTAAGAACTGTAAGCCGCGATTAGTGTATTTTTTCGCAATAGAGATAACTAAACGCAAGTTTGCTTCTACCATTTCGGTTTTTGCTTTACGCGCTTTTAATTCACCACTAGCAATTCGTCCACCAATTTCACGAATTTGTGCGATTGTTAATCCCGTGTTTTCTTCTAACTTCTGTAAATTAACAATATTATTGCGAATGTTATCCGCATAATCTGCAAGTTTTGGTACACCACCTTTTTTCGCATTAATCGCTTTTTCGATCCATGCATCTGAAGTTTCATTGCCTTGGAATGCTTTCAAGAAATCCGCTTTCTTCATATTCGCATATTCCACTGCATAACGCATAATCTGACGTTCCTGTGCCCGCACTTGCTTCATCATATTCTGCATTGTTTCAACTAAGAGATCGAACTGTTTTGGTACTAGACGGAACTCACGGAAAATATCGGATAGTGCTTGAATCTGGTCTCTTGCTTGCTTTTTATGACGGCCATGTTTTTGAATAGCCGCTAATGCTTTTTCGTGTTGTTCTTTTAATGCATTAAATTTCTCTCGGGCAAGCTCAGGATCGATAGAGTTATCATCCGAAGAATCCGCGGAGCTGTCGCCATCTTCGTCTTCATTTTCATCCTCTACATCAGCCGCTTCAGCTTCTTCATCCGCTAAATCTGCTTCAATATCATCAATTGGCGCGGCTTCTTCTGCATTTGGATCAACAAATGCCGTCACAAGATCTGAAAGACGCATTGTACCTTCTTCAACTTGTGCATAGCGTGCAATCAGCTCGGTTAATGCTTCTGGATATTCTGCAACCGCACATTGAACCTCATTGATCCCTTCTTCAATGCGTTTTGCAATATCAATTTCGCCTTCACGGGTAAGGAGTTCAACAGTACCCATTTCACGCATATACATACGAACAGGATCTGTAGTTCTGCCTAGCTCTGATTCCACCGTAGAAAGCACTTTAGTTGCTTCTTCTACAACATCTTCATCTGCGATATTACCGTTAAGCATTAATTCATCTGCATCAGGAGCTGTTTCTAATACTTTGATCCCCATATCGTTGATCATTTGGATAATATCTTCGATTTGATCCGCATCGACCAACTCTTCTGGTAAATGGTCGTGCACTTCTGAGATAGTCAGATAGCCCTGCTCTCGCCCTGTGGCAATTAGCTGTTCTAGCTGAGATTCTTGTTCTTCAAATTGAGATTGTTGTTCCATAATTCTATCCGTTCTGTGCGAGCAAAAATAAGGTGGGATTATACCACCGCTTTTATTGATATTTGTAAAATTTTACAGGAAATTTACCGCTTGTTAGCGGTCTGTTGATAATAACAAAATCAGCTCCTGCTTTTCTTCCACTTCTAAACCTGAACTGCGATCTTTAGCCTGCAAAATATCAATGCGCCGTTTGACTAACTTTTTGTAAAAATAATCCAACGTTTCGGTAAAAGTCTGTTCGATATATTCAGGGCTGACTAAATGATCCCAGTTAGCCAATAATTCAAGGGTACGGTAATCCTGACTGTCGCGCAAATGTTCTAGCAGCCCTCCCATTGTAATTCCTTGGTGCTGACGGCAAATGCTTGCTAGCGACAAGAACAGTGCCATCCCTTTTTCATTTGTCTCCGCAAGAAATGTCATATCTCGCGGAACAAATTCTACTAATTGAGGATTTTGCAACAGCAAAGCAATTAACAAACGCATTGGTGTACGCTCAATCTTTGGTAATGCAACTTGTTTCAATCGCATTTTAGCTGGCTGCTGAGCTGGAAGTATTGTTTCAAGCTGTGACGCGTCGATCACTCCCAATTTCTGCCCCAGCATATCTCGTAAATATAACCGTAACATTTCACCGGGGATGCGTTTAATTAATGGAACAGCAAGACTCGCGAGCTTAGACTTGCCTTCTTTCGAACTTAAATCAACCTGAGTAATCAATGAGTCAAACAAGAAATCGCTAAGTGATTGTGCTGTCTGTAAATAACTTTCAAAGCCATCTTTACCCTGCGAACGCACAAAGGTATCGGGATCTTCCCCGTCTGGTAAAAAGATAAATTTAAGCTGTCTGCCATCGTATAAATAAGGTAAAGCATTTTCCAAAGCGCGCCATGCAGCTTCTCTCCCAGCGCGATCACCATCATAACAGCATATAATCTGTTCTGTGACCCGAAACATTGCTTGAATCTGCTCACCTGTTGTTGCGGTACCGAGTGATGCCACAGCATTATCAATACCAAATTGAGCCAACGCAACAACATCCATATAACCTTCAACAACTAGCAAACTCGTTGGGGTTTCATTGATTTGTAGCACTTGCCACAACCCATATAATTCACTGCCTTTATGGTAAGTTGCAGACTCAGGAGAATTCAGATATTTTGGACGCTCATCACCCAATACTCGACCACCAAAAGCAATCACTCTTCCTCGCCTATCCCGAATGGGGAACATTATCCGATGACGAAAGCGATCATACACTCGCCCATTATCGTTTTTTGATAACATGCCAGTATCAAGTAATTTTTGCACTTCATCTTGATTACGACCAAAATAGCGTAATACGGTATCCATTGAATTCGGCGCAAAGCCTATTTCAAATTTTTCAATGATTTCTGCTGATAAGCCACGTTGAATAAGGTATGACAAGCCGTTTTCATCTTGCGCTAAGACCGCTCGATAAAAAGCAGAGATCTGCTCCATCAATTCATACAAATCGCGCTTAGTTTTAAAACTTACCTGCGCTTTAGCATCCCGAGCATTGAGATTCTCGCGTGGCACTTCAAGATTATGTAATGCGGCAAGTTCCTCTACCGCTTCCGGAAATTCAAGCCGCTCATATTCCATTAAAAATGTAATCGCATTACCATGCGCTCCACAGCCGAAGCAATGGTAAAACTGCTTAGTAGGGCTAACACTAAACGAAGGTGTTTTTTCATGGTGGAAGGGGCAACAGGCTTGATAATTTCGTCCTGCCTTTTTGAGTTTAACTCGGCTGTTAATTAGCTCAACAATATCAGTACGTGCCACAAGATCATCAATAAATGAACGTGGAATAGTGCCTTTCATTGATCCTCCTGTAGCCTAAGAATAAGCGGTTAATTTTGTGAAAAATTTTGCAAATTATTTCCCTAAATAAACCGCTTGAAATCGATATGCTAGAAATGTCAAAACCGTGATCCCCAAAGGTTTCACGGTTTTAACTAAATCGTTATTAACTAATAAATTAGTATAAACGGGTGTTGCGTGCGTTCTCGCGAGCATTACGTTTAGCGTGACGTTTAGCTAAAGATGCTTTCTCACGTTTACGAATTGTAGTCGGTTTTTCGTAGAATTCACGAGCACGAACTTCTGCTAAAAGACCTGCTTTTTCGCAAGAGCGTTTGAAACGACGTAATGCAACGTCAAATGATTCATTTTCACGAACTTTAATTACTGGCATAAGCCATCACCTCAGAAAAAATATTTAAATTAACCGCACAATTAGGTGGCGGCATAGAACTAAAAAAGGTGTCGCATTCTACCGCAGGCTTTTGGGGAAGTAAAGACTTTAATTAAAGGAATTATGTAAATATCTTTTATCCTTTCTGATTGTTAAAAAACTTCTTGCTCCTTTTTTTCCTTATGGTATCTGATTTCCAGTGTATAAATAATTAAGAAGATATGCCTATGCCAACGAAACAAATAGCTATCACAAGGAGCATTATTTATTCCACGACGAAGGCTAGGCTAGTGCTTGACATTGATTATATCTCAAGCTAGAATTCTCCGTCCTTTCTTTACTGAAAGGCTTTTTTATTGTTTTTTTATTTTAACTGGAGCTTTTTAATGGCAACTATCAACCAATTAGTACGCAAACCGCGTGTGAAAAAGGTTGTAAAAAGCAACGTTCCTGCATTAGAGGCTTGCCCGCAGAAACGTGGCGTGTGTACTCGTGTGTACACTACAACTCCTAAAAAACCAAACTCTGCATTACGTAAAGTTTGTCGTATCCGTTTAACTAACGGTTTTGAAGTAACTTCTTATATCGGTGGTGAAGGTCACAACCTTCAGGAGCACAGTGTTGTATTAATCCGTGGTGGTCGTGTTAAAGACTTACCAGGTGTGCGCTACCACACTGTACGCGGTGCATTAGACTGCGCTGGCGTGAAAGATCGTAAACAAGGTCGTTCTAAATACGGCGTTAAACGTCCTAAGGCTTAATGGAACTCCGTTAAGTAAGGCCAAACGTCTAATTTAGTCAAACTAATTTAAACCATAAACTCCAGTCAAAAGCATATACTTATGCAAAGATGAGTTTTGGATAACCCTGAAAATTTTTTTATACGGAGAAATTCCCAATGCCACGTCGTCGTCGTATTGAACCTCGCAAGATTCTTCCAGATCCAAAATTCGGATCAGAATTACTTGCAAAATTCATCAACGTTTTAATGGTTGATGGTAAAAAATCTATCGCAGAATCAATCGTTTACGGTGCATTAGAAACTTTAGCACAACGTTCTGGTAAAGAAGCGTTAGAAGCATTTGAAGTAGCACTTGAAAACGTTCGCCCAACTGTAGAAGTTAAATCTCGTCGTGTTGGTGGTTCTACTTACCAAGTACCAGTAGAAGTTCGCCCAGCTCGTCGTAACGCTTTAGCAATGCGTTGGATCGTTGAAGCAGCTCGTAAGCGTGGTGATAAATCAATGGCTTTACGTCTTGCTAATGAATTATCTGATGCAGCAGACAATAAAGGTTCAGCAGTGAAAAAACGTGAAGATGTTCACCGTATGGCTGAAGCTAATAAAGCGTTTGCTCACTTCCGTTGGTAATCGATTTTTGATTTTTGTAGGCTTCATCTCAAAGGTTGCGATGAAGCCTATTAAGTATATAAATTCTAGAGAATTCATTAAAGGTAATAATAATGGCTCGTACAACTCCTATTGAGCGCTATCGTAATATCGGTATCTCAGCTCACATTGACGCAGGTAAAACAACGACCTCTGAACGTATCCTTTTCTATACAGGTAAAAGCCACAAAATCGGTGAAGTACACGATGGCGCGGCAACCATGGACTGGATGGAACAAGAGCAAGAGCGTGGAATCACAATCACCTCAGCAGCAACAACTGCATTCTGGTCTGGCATGTCTAAACAGTTCCCAGAACACCGTATCAACGTTATTGATACTCCAGGACACGTAGACTTTACTATCGAAGTAGAACGTTCAATGCGTGTTCTTGACGGTGCAGTAATGGTTTACTGTTCTGTTGATGGTGTTCAACCACAATCTGAAACTGTATGGCGTCAAGCTAACAAATACCAAGTACCACGTATTGCGTTCGTAAACAAAATGGACCGTACTGGTGCAAACTTCTTACGTGTTGTTGAGCAAATCAAAACTCGTTTAGGTGGTAACGCAGTTCCTCTACAACTTCCTATCGGTGCAGAAGATAGCTTCACTGGTGTAGTTGACTTAATTAAAATGAAAGCGATCAACTGGAATGAAGCAGACCAAGGTATGACCTTTACTTACGAAGATATTCCAGCAGATATGGTTGAAGCTTGTGAAGAATGGCGTAACAACCTTGTTGAAGCAGCAGCAGAAGCATCTGATGAATTGATGGATAAATTCTTCTCTGGTGAAGAATTAACCGAAGAAGAAATTAAAGGTGCATTACGTCAACGCGTTCTTGCTAATGAAATCATCCCTGTTTGCTGTGGTTCTGCATTCAAAAACAAAGGTGTTCAAGCAATGCTTGATGCTGTAATTGAATACTTACCGGCACCAACTGATATTCCTGCAATTAAAGGTATCAATGAAGATGAAACTGAAGGTGAGCGTCACGCAAGCGATGATGAGCCATTTGCAGCATTAGCATTTAAAATTGCAACTGACCCATTCGTAGGTAACTTAACCTTCTTCCGTGTTTACTCTGGTGTGGTAAACTCTGGTGACACTGTTTATAACTCAGTGAAAATGAAACGTGAACGTTTAGGTCGTATCGTACAGATGCATGCGAATAAACGTGATGAAATCAAAGAAGTTCGTGCAGGTGACATCGCAGCAGCAATCGGCTTAAAAGATGTGGGCACTGGTGATACTTTATGTACCCAAGATGCACCAATTATCCTTGAGCGTATGGAATTCCCTGAGCCAGTAATCTCTGTAGCGGTAGAACCAAAAACTAAAGCTGACCAAGAGAAAATGGGCTTAGCATTAGGTCGTTTAGCACAAGAAGACCCTTCATTCCGTGTTCACACTGATGAAGAATCTGGCGAAACCATCATCTCTGGTATGGGTGAGTTACACTTAGACATCATCGTTGACCGTATGAAACGTGAGTTCAAAGTGGAAGCAAACATCGGTAAACCACAAGTATCTTACCGCGAAACTATCCGTACTCCAGTTAAAGATGTTGAAGGTAAACATGCAAAACAATCTGGTGGTCGTGGTCAATACGGTCACGTTGTGATTGACTTATACCCATTAGATCCTGAAGGTCCAGGTTATGAATTCGTGAACGAAATCAAAGGTGGTGTAATTCCTGGTGAATACATTCCTGCGGTTGATAAAGGTATCCAAGAACAGCTTAAATCTGGCCCATTAGCAGGTTACCCAGTAGTAGATCTTGGTGTTCGTTTACACTTCGGTTCATACCATGATGTGGACTCATCTGAACTTGCGTTCAAACTAGCAGCATCATTGGCATTCAAAGCTGGTTTCGCGAAAGCAAACCCAGTATTACTTGAGCCTATTATGAAAGTGGAAGTAGAAACTCCACCTGAATATGTCGGTGATGTAATCGGTGACTTAAGCCGTCGTCGTGCAATGGTAAACGGTCAAGAAGCAAACGAGTTTGTTGTTAAGATCAATGCAGAAGTTCCGCTTTCAGAAATGTTCGGTTATGCAACAGACTTACGTTCACAAACTCAAGGTCGTGCATCATACTCAATGGAACCATTAAAATACGCTGAAGCTCCTTCAAGCGTTGCTGCAGCGGTTATTGAAGCACGCAAAAAATAATTTTTATCTTTAAACTCCACCGTATATTTTGATACGGTGGGATTTCAACAACAAAGGAAACTTAAAAATGGCAAAAGAACAGTTTAACCGTGGTGATAAAGTCCACGTAAACGTGGGTACAATCGGTCACGTTGACCATGGTAAAACCACTTTAACAGCAGCAATTACTACCGTTTTAGCAAAACACTTCGGTGGTGCAGCTCGTGCATTCGACCAAATCGACAATGCACCAGAAGAAAAAGCGCGTGGTATCACCATCAACACTTCACACGTTGAATACGAAACCGCAACTCGTCACTATGCTCACGTTGACTGCCCAGGACACGCGGACTATGTGAAAAACATGATCACCGGTGCGGCACAAATGGACGGCGCTATCTTAGTAGTAGCAGCAACAGACGGTCCTATGCCACAAACTCGTGAGCACATCTTATTAGGTCGCCAAGTAGGTGTTCCATACATCATCGTATTCTTAAACAAATGCGACATGGTAGATGACGAAGAGTTATTAGAATTAGTTGAAATGGAAGTTCGTGAACTTCTTTCTCAATACGAATTCCCAGGTGATGACACACCAATCGTACGTGGTTCTGCGTTACAAGCATTAAACGGCGTACCAGAGTGGGAAGAAAAAATCCTTGAATTAGCAGGTCACTTAGACTCTTACATTCCAGAGCCAGAGCGTGCGATTGATAAACCATTCTTATTACCAATCGAAGACGTATTCTCAATCTCTGGTCGTGGTACTGTAGTAACAGGTCGTGTTGAGCGTGGTATCATCAAATCAGGTGAAGAAGTAGAAATCGTTGGTATCAAAGAAACTACCAAAACTACTGTAACTGGTGTTGAGATGTTCCGTAAATTACTTGACGAAGGTCGTGCAGGTGAGAACGTAGGTGCATTATTACGTGGTACTAAACGTGAAGAAATCGAACGTGGTCAAGTACTTGCGAAACCAGGTTCAATCACGCCACACACAGACTTCGAATCAGAAGTTTACGTATTATCAAAAGAAGAAGGTGGTCGTCACACTCCATTCTTCAAAGGTTACCGTCCACAGTTCTACTTCCGTACAACTGACGTAACAGGTACAATCGAGTTACCAGAAGGTGTTGAAATGGTAATGCCAGGCGACAACATCAAAATGACTGTAAACTTAATTCACCCAATCGCAATGGACGAAGGTTTACGTTTTGCGATTCGTGAAGGTGGTCGTACAGTAGGTGCGGGCGTTGTAGCGAAAATCATCAAATAATTAGATTAATTATTTGCGCATTGCAAGATGCAGAAAAGGCAGGCTGGAAAGTCTGCCTTTTGTTTTTCTTGCCGTGATTAAGCATTTGCCCGCAAAAGGAATGCAAGCGGTCAAATTCTGATAATCTTTTGCAAGCTATTTTTACAAAATAGTCATTGGTAAAGGTTGAGATACATTCATAAATCAAGGAAAATAACCAATTGTTCTTGCTACGGGCTGTAGTCACGCCCTCTATTTTAGGTACGAAAAAAATAATATGTCATATCCACAAGAAGTTAATAAACGTCGCACTTTTGCGATTATTTCCCACCCCGATGCGGGTAAAACAACCATTACTGAAAAAGTACTTTTATACGGAAATGCGATTCAAAAAGCAGGCTCCGTAAAAGGTAAAGGCTCACAAGCTCACGCTAAATCCGACTGGATGGAAATGGAAAAACAGCGTGGGATTTCCATTACCACTTCTGTGATGCAATTCCCCTATAATGATTGCTTAGTCAATTTGCTGGATACGCCCGGGCACGAAGACTTCTCAGAAGATACATACCGTACACTGACCGCCGTAGATAGCTGTTTGATGGTCATTGACAGTGCAAAAGGGGTTGAGGAACGTACTATTAAATTGATGGAAGTGACCCGTCTGCGTGATACCCCGATTCTTACTTTTATGAACAAGTTGGACCGTGATATTCGTGATCCAATGGAGCTATTAGACGAAGTGGAAAGCGTGCTAAAAATTAAATGTGCGCCGATCACTTGGCCGATTGGCTGTGGCAAATTATTCAAAGGGGTCTATCACATTGCCAAAGATGAAACCTATCTCTACCAAAGCGGACAAGGGCATACTATTCAGGACGTACGAATTGTCAAAGGTTTGAATAGTGCCGAATTAGACGATGCTGTCGGCGGCGATCTTGCCCAACAGCTGCGTGATGAATTAGAACTTGTACTCGGTGCGAGCCACGAATTTGAGCAAGAGGCATTCTTAAAAGGTGAATTAACCCCTGTATTTTTCGGTACTGCACTTGGTAACTTTGGGGTAGATCACTTCCTTGATGGTTTAACCGAATGGGCACCTGCACCACAGCCACGCCAATCTGATGCTCGAGAAGTCTCACCATCTGAGGAAAAATTCAGTGGCTTTGTATTCAAAATTCAAGCAAATATGGATCCAAAACACCGAGATCGTGTTGCTTTTATGCGAGTCGTTTCAGGAAAATATGAAAAAGGCATGAAGCTCAAACACGTCCGCATTGGCAAAGATGTAGTGATTTCCGATGCCTTAACCTTTATGGCGGGCGATCGTTCTCACGCAGAAGAGGCTTACGCAGGTGATATTATCGGTTTACACAATCACGGCACTATTCAAATTGGCGATACTTTCACTCAAGGTGAAACCTTTAAATTCACCGGTATTCCGAACTTCGCTCCAGAGCTATTCCGCCGTATCCGTTTACGCGATCCACTAAAACAGAAGCAGCTGCTCAAGGGCTTGGTACAACTTTCTGAAGAAGGGGCTGTACAGGTTTTTCGCCCATTGCTCAACAACGATTTAATCGTAGGTGCAGTTGGTGTGTTACAGTTTGATGTGGTGGTATCTCGCCTTAAAACGGAATATGGCGTAGAAGCGATTTATGAAACGGTAAATGTCGCAACCGCTCGTTGGGTAGAATGCAGTGATGCGAAAAAATTTGAGGAGTTTAAACGCAAAAATGAAGCGAATTTAGCCTTAGATGGTGGCGATAATCTCACCTACATTGCACCAACAATGGTCAATCTCAATCTCGCTCAAGAGCGTTACCCTGATGTAGTATTCTTTAAAACAAGAGAACATTAATAAAACAAGCGGCTCATTTTTTGCAAAAATTTGCAAAAAATTGACCGCTTACATGCATGAGAAAAATTATGACCGACCAACTCTACGGCATTCACGCCGTAAAATCTTTACTTGATAACGCCCCTGAGCGTTTAATTGAAGTATTTGTACTAAAAGGGCGAGAAGATAAACGCCTACTTCCATTACTAAATGAATTACACCGCTTAGGCGTGTCTATTCAACAAGTAAACCGCCAAACGCTGGATAACAAAGCGCAAGGTGAAGTTCATCAGGGGATTATTGCTCGCATCATACCAGCAAAAGAATTAAATGAAAATGATCTTGATGCCATTCTAGATCGTCAAACTCAACCCTTTCTTTTGATCTTAGATGGCGTAACCGATCCACATAATCTTGGCGCATGTTTGCGAACAGCTGATGCTGCAGGAGTTGATGCTGTAATTGTGCCAAAAGACAAATCTGCACAACTGACATCCACCGCTCGCAAAGTTGCTTGTGGTGCAGCAGAAACCGTACCACTGATTCGAGTGACTAACTTGGCTCGTACCATGCGTGAATTACAAGCACGTAATATTTGGATTGTTGGCACGGCAGGAGAAGCATCTTCCAGCTTATATCAAGCTGATTTAAAAGGTGCAATTGCTTTAGTTATGGGGGCAGAAGGTGATGGAATGCGCAGACTCACACGCGAACATTGCGATCAGCTAGTCAGTATTCCAATGGCAGGTTCCGTCTCTTCCCTAAATGTTTCCGTAGCCACAGGCGTATGCTTATTTGAAATTGTACGTCAAAAATCAAATTGCTAATTAAGCGTGGGAGTTCGACTCCCACTATTATTCACCCAATAATGGCAAATAGCGCTCATCCGTCAGTATTTTTAAAAAAGCAACTAAAGCATCAATTTCTTGATCACTTAATGCTCTCCCCTTCAATTTATCCTCTGCTAATGTTGGAAGGTATTCTGGCATTTCCCAAGGTTTTCCGGTTTCTGGGTTTATCTTCCGAGCGGGATTATTAAAGTGATCAAAAAAGAGAACAACCGTTCGTAACTCGTTAAAAACACCATTGTGCATATAAGGTGAGGTAACCGCCACATTACGTAGTGTAGGAACTTTAAATTTACCTTTTTGTGCAACATCACCATTAACCGCGGGGTTATCTAGCAGCCCATTATCAATAAAATCTTTTGGCAAATTATTGTGGGAAATCAAGCGCTTGTTGCTAGGAACCCCAACATTATAATAGCGGTAATTACTAAAAGTCTCTTCAGCTTGGTCTGGCAATTCATTTCGCCTATGACAATTACTGCAACTACTATTTGCCTTATCAAAAAACAGTGCTTTTCCCTTCTCCTCTAGCTCACTTAGCTTATACTGCCCACGAAGTGATTTATCGTAATAGCTATCAAAGGGGGCGAGTAATTTTTTCTGTTGCTGAAAAACCGCTAAAGCGTTTTCCATAGCACTATACACTTGCTCATAGCTTTGCCATATAGCTGAACCATAATGTTGCGAAAATAAATTGACATACATAGGAACTTGCACCAAGCGTTTTGCCACGCTTAATTTATCAGGCATGCCCATTTCTAATCGATCCAGCGGCGGCATTCCTGCTTGATTTTGCAAATGTTGTGCGCGCCCATCCCAAAATTGACCACCGATATACTCTTGATTTTTTTCATCAAAATAAAAATCTGGCGAAAACTTGGCATATAACATCGTAGGGGAATTGCGTTTGCCAAAAGAAATTAAATCATCCCCTTGCGAAACCATTTTATTCGCACTCGTTTCTCGTGTATCAACAAAGGCATGATCGGGATTATGGCAACTCGCGCAATTCAAATTCCCTTGAAAAGAAAGGCTATTATCAAAAAAGAGAATTTGTCCTAATAACGCTTTATCAATCCCCTGTGTTGGCATAATGCGCGGCTCTTTTTCAAGCGCATAAACAGAAAGAGGAAGTAAACAAAACAGCCATTTCCGCATAGTATTTACTCACCAGATAAAAAATACCCCTTTGATTGAGAAAATAAAAAATCAAAGGGGATATAGTCTTGTTTTAAAAAATTACGAACGCTTCATGATCTCAAAAAATTCTGCGTTAGTTTTTGCTACGCTTAATTTATCAATAAGCCATTCCATCGCCGCCACTTCGTCCATAGGGTTGATCACCTTACGCAGCATCCACGCATTTCGATGTTCTTCCGGCGACATTAATAAATCATCTTTACGTGTACCCGAGCGATTAAATTCAATTGCAGGGAACACACGACGCTCAGCAATTTTGCGAGAAAGGTGAAGCTCCATATTCCCCGTTCCTTTAAACTCCTCGAAAATCACTTCATCCATTTTGGAACCAGTGTCCACAAGAGCTGTCGCGATAATGGTTAAGCTACCACCTTCTTCAACGTTACGTGCGGCACCAAAGAAACGTTTTGGACGATGTAGCGCATTGGCATCCACACCACCTGAAAGAATTTTACCTGAAGCGGGGGTAACAGTATTGTAAGCACGTGCTAAACGTGTAATAGAGTCTAATAAAATTACCACATCTTTTTTATGCTCAACCAAACGTTTTGCTTTTTCAATTACCATTTCTGCCACTTGCACGTGACGAGTTGCTGGTTCATCAAAGGTTGATGCAATCACTTCGCCTTTTACTGAACGCTGCATTTCCGTTACCTCTTCAGGGCGTTCATCAATCAATAACACGATCAATTCACACTCTGGATAGTTGTGCGTAATGCTTTGAGCGATATTTTGTAGTAAAACTGTTTTACCTGCTTTCGGTGGTGCAACAATCAAACCACGCTGCCCTTTACCGATTGGCGCAGCTAAATCCACGATACGAGCAGTTAAATCTTCTGTTGAACCATTACCACGTTCCATTCGCAAACGGGAATTTGCGTGTAGTGGAGTTAAGTTTTCAAACAGGATTTTACTGCGAGAAACTTCAGGTTTATCATTATTCACCTCATCAACTTTAAGCAGAGCAAAATAGCGTTCACCTTCTTTTGGTGGGCGAATTTTACCTTCAATGCTATCCCCTGTTTGCAAGTTAAAACGGCGAATTTGGCTTGGGCTCACATAAATATCATCCGGCCCGGCTAAATAAGAACTATCTGCTGAACGCAAAAAGCCAAAGCCATCTGGCAAAATTTCTAAAACCCCTCCGCCAAAGATATCTTCACCACTTTTAGCATGGTGTTTTAAAATTGCAAAAATAATATCTTGTTTACGCAAACGAGCTAGGTTTTCTAACCCCATTTGCCCCTCTCCGATCGCAACAAGATCAGAAACCGGTGTATTTTTTAATTCTGTAAGATGCATAAATATAGAAATGTTATTTGATTGGAATTCTGACAGGTATTTACCTGAATTGAGATGGCGAAGAATACAGCGATTTTGCGCATTTTGCAAATTATTTCTTGTTTTTGGGCGCTTGTTTGCTGATTTTTATGAAGAGAATAATAAAAGTACTTGCTGACTAACTGTTTTTTTTTTGTACAATCCACTTGTGTTTTATACACATCTATTTTTGTTTATCTTACAAAAGGAACATCTTATGTCTATCAAAAAAGTAACTTTAGCCAGTTTGATTTTATTGAGTTTAACCGCGTGTAGTAGTGGTGGTTCGGGCGGAAGCTCAAACAATGTGGAAAAGCAGAATACTAACCCACAGACGACACAGCAACAAACCGATAAAGCGGCTAAAGAAAAGGCGGAAGCAGAGCGTTTAGCAGCAGAAAAAGCAGCTAAAGAGAAAGCCGAAGCGGAACGTTTAGCGGCAGAGAAAGCGGCTAAAGAGAAAGCGGAAGCAGAACGTTTAGCGGAGGAAAAATCGGCGAAAGAGAGAGCGGAAGCGGAGCGTTTAGAAGCTGAAAAGATATCAAAAGCCAAAGGGATAGATATTGAAGAGAAAGGATTTTCAACAGCCCCTTACTCATCTAGTCAAGAAGGTAATATAAAGGTAGAACATTGGGGAAATTTGTATAACCAAAAATATTCTGTTGTCGTTGTAACAACAACCACTAAAAGAGGGTGGGATAATGATGTTTATGTAAATTCTGATGTATCTACTGTAGATGTTAGAGGTCTTAAAACTGACGTTCTACCTAAGGAAGGTAAAGCTACTTACACAGGGCAAGCGTTTGATTATAGATTCTATCGCTCTGGTGATTTGTCATATGATGTAGATTTTTCTCAAAGAATTGGTTCTGGAAAGATTAGAAATCCACATGGAGATAGTTATACCTTATCGCAGGGGAACATTGACAATGGATCAATTTCGGGGACGGCATCAAAACATCAAGGTAATCCAGACTACAATAGCGGAAACTATACAGGTGGGAATTATAAAGTTCAATTTTTTGGACCAAATGCTGAAGAAATTGGAGGAGAGTTAAATATTGGTGATGAAAAACTTGGTCTTGCCGGCACTCGTGGCGATATCCAACAATAATCTTTTCTAATGTTTAATGCTGTTTAACGAAAAATTAAACGGCATTTGTCTTGATATTACTTGTAGATACCATAAGACACAATAGTTTAGATTTCAATTTAACAGCTTCGAACAACCCTCTACCCTCGTGGGAGAGAGTGATCAATCCCGTAGAGGCGAACATATAGGTCCGTCTCTACCAATGTTCTTTATCTTTATGAAAAAATATCCCCTTTTATTTTCGCTTTTCAGCCCTTTTTTATGGGCAGAAACGGTAATTGAGCACAACACCGACCCAGTTTCGTTTGAACGCCATTCCAAGCGGTCAAATTTGAGCAAAATTTTGCGAAAAAGCCGCAAAAAACGACCGCTTACCAGCCTGCGTATTCATTTAATCAGAATGTTGAACGGCAAATTAACCAAGCCATCCTCAGCCAAGATTGGGCAACGCTTGAACCGCTTTTAAGCCGTTATCCGCAAACCGAAAATTTTGACCCGTTGTTGTGGCACTACGCCCACGCCGCACTTGCCTATGCGAAAAAAGATCATCAAATGGCAGTTTTTCACTATCGCCAACTGTTAGCCAAGAACCCGAGTTTGGTTTATCCTCGTTTTGATTTGGCGTTGATTTTGGCAGAAGATCAGCAATTTCGTGCGGCAGAATGGGAATTTCAGCAACTTCAAGCCCATTTACCGCCAGAACTCGCTAAAATTGCCCGCAATACCCAAGCCCAAATTGCTGAAAATGAGGCGTGGCAGTCCGATTTTTATCTGCAATATACCCAAACCGATAACGTGAATAATGCCTCATCTTCACCGATTGTGAATGTGAATGGGCGGATTTTCCATAAAAATGAAGAGAGTTTGCCACAATCGGCAAAAGGCGTGCGTTATGGTTTAGGGTTGAGTAAATTACACAACGTGAAAGGCAATCATTTTGCCGGTTTAACGCTCAATTATAGCGGGATTTACTATTGGGATAACCGAGATTACCGTGAGCAATCGCTTTCTATTTCGCCAAGTTATAGTTACCGCAAGGCTCTCTATCGCTTTAGTTTTTCGCCGTTTATCGAACAGAATTGGCTGGGGAGTAGTCGTTATAATTACCAGTTTGGAGCAACTGTAAGTGGCTTGCGTTATCTCAATTCACAATGGTTGGTGTCGGGTCGTTTTACCCATTTGCAAAAACGTTATTTTGAGGAACTTACCGCAAGCCGTTATAACAGCTATCAGCACCAACTCGGTGGCGGTGTGCAGTGGCAAGCGGTTAAAAATGGGCGGTTTTTTGCAAATTTAGATGGCGTGCGTGAAATTGCACGGGAAACAGCACAAAGTTCGAATAAATGGTTGGCTCGAGTGGGAGCGGTTTTTCAGGGCGAACGCTGGGCAATGCAGGCAAGTATCGGCTTTGGCAAGCGATATTTTGCGGATAAGCACTATTTGTTTGGCTATAAGCGGTTAGACACGGAATATCAGGCTAATGTGGCAGTCTGGAACCGCACTTGGCATTGGCGAGGCATTGTGCCTAAGCTCAATTTCCGTTATCAGAAAATTGATAGTAACATACCCGATTTCTATACTCGTCAAAATCAAGAATGGTTTATCACATTAGAAAAACTATTTTAGACCTTGAAAAATCGCCACAAGAGCCTTATCTTGTGGCGATTGTTTTTCTATTGGATACAACATGAAAAATCAAATACAAGATAATAGCGTGCGCTTAGATAAATGGCTTTGGGCTGCTCGCTTTTATAAAACCCGCAGTTTAGCAAAGGCAATGATTGAAGGGGGAAAGGTTCACTATAATGGACAACGTGCAAAAACCAGCAAAATCGTAGAGATTGGAGCAATCATTAGATTACGCCAAGGTAACGAAGAAAAAGAGGTGGCTGTGGTAGCACTAAGCGATCAACGCCGTGGCGCGCCAGAAGCACAAAAACTTTATCGTGAAACTGAACAGAGTATTGAAGCCCGTGAGCAACGTAAAGCAGCAACACTTTCTATGCCCTATTCAGATCATCGCCCAAATAAAAAAGAACGGCGAGATTTACTTAAATTCAAACAGATCAATTCGGATATTTTATGACTTATACGCAAGACAATGACAAACTCTATCGCTACCTATTCCAAAACCGTGCAGTACGTGGCGAATGGGTGCGTTTAAACGACACCTTTACCGAAACACTTAACACCCATCACTACCCAAAAGCAGTGCAAAATTTACTTGGGGAAATGTTGGTAGCAACTAGCCTTCTAACCGCAACTTTAAAATTTGAAGGCACGATTACCGTGCAAATTCAAGGTGATGGTGCGTTAAAAATGGCGGTAGTAAATGGCAATGATAGACAACAACTGCGAGCTTTAGCAAAAGTAGAAGGCGAGATTAGTGATGATGCCACTTTACATCAAATGATCGGTAATGGTGTGTTAGTCATTTCGATCATTCCAGAAGAAGGGGAACGTTATCAAGGTGTAATTGGTTTAGATAAACCAACAATTAGCGAATGCTTAGAAGATTATTTCGCACGTTCTGAACAACTCCAAACGCATTTATTTATTCGCGTAGGGGAATTTGATGGTAAAGCAGTCGCAGGTGGAACGCTGTTACAAATTATGCCAGATGGCACTGGGACACCAGAAGATTTTGAGCATCTTTCAACCCTAGCAAGCACAATCAAAGAAGATGAACTTTTTGGTTTAACCGCTGAAGAACTGTTACATCGATTATTTCACGAAGAAACCGTTGAAGTTTATCCCGCCCAGCCAACTGAATTTAAATGTGGCTGCTCTCGTGAACGTTCTGGCACAGCAATTATGTTGCTACCAGATTTAGAGGTAGATGCAATGCTTGCTGAAAAAGATGGCATCATTGATATTCAGTGTGAATGTTGTGGTACGCAGTATTTCTTTGATGAAACTGCTATCGAAGAATTACGTAAAGCTAGAACTTAAATAATATAATTATAACTGCTTTCTACAGCTGTTTTTTATATTTGACATATCATCTACTACCGCTTTGTATTATTCAAATACAAGCGGTTTATTTTCACTAAAAATCTGCAAAAGTGTAGCGGATACGTAGCAGATACAATAAAACATTTCGGATAAACTCAAAACATCCAAAAGCAAAAACCCCAAGCCTTGCGACTTGGGGTTCCTTAAATTAAACCCTGATGTTGCCCTACTCTCACATGGGGAAACCCCACACTACCATCGGCGTTACTGCGTTTCACTTCTGAGTTCGGTATGGGGTCAGGTGGTACCACAGCACTATGGACATCAGGAAAATCTTCGATGATTTCTGTCCGTTATATTGTTTGTTCTTTCTTCGTTAAATTTGAAACAAGCTAAATTCTGATTCTTCGTTCTTGTGCTTTCTTTTCGCACACTCTGTTAATTCCTCAACCGTTCCGATGTTTTTGTTTTATCTAAAACGCTTGAGGTTGTATAGTTAAGCCTCTCGGGCAATTAGTACTGGTTAGCTCAATGTCTCGCAACACTTACACACCCAGCCTATCTACGTCGTAGTCTCCAACAACCCTTACTAGCTTATAGCTAGGGAGAACTCATCTCTTGGCAAGTTTCGTGCTTAGATGCTTTCAGCACTTATCTCTTCCGCACTTAGCTACCCGGCAATGCGTCTGGCGACACAACCGGAACACCAGTGGTGCGTCCACTCCGGTCCTCTCGTACTAGGAGCAGCCCCAACCAATTCTCCAACGCCCACGGCAGATAGGGACCGAACTGTCTCACGACGTTCTAAACCCAGCTCGCGTACCACTTTAAATGGCGAACAGCCATACCCTTGGGACCTACTTCAGCCCCAGGATGTGATGAGCCGACATCGAGGTGCCAAACACCGCCGTCGATATGAACTCTTGGGCGGTATCAGCCTGTTATCCCCGGAGTACCTTTTATCCGTTGAGCGATGGCCCTTCCATTCAGAACCACCGGATCACTATGACCTGCTTTCGCACCTGCTCGACTTGTCTGTCTCGCAGTTAAGCTTGCTTATACCATTGCACTAACCTCACGATGTCCGACCGTGATTAGCAAACCTTCGTGCTCCTCCGTTACGCTTTGGGAGGAGACCGCCCCAGTCAAACTACCCACCAGACACTGTCCGAGACCACGTTTCGTAATCTTCGTTAGAACATCAAACGTTAAAGGGTGGTATTTCAAGGACGACTCCAACAATACTGGCGTATCATCTTCATAGTCTCCCACCTATCCTACACATCAAAATTCAATGTTCAGTGTCAAGCTATAGTAAAGGTTCACGGGGTCTTTCCGTCTAGCCGCGGGTACACCGCATCTTCACGGCGATTTCAATTTCACTGAGTCTCGGGTGGAGACAGCCTGGCCATCATTATGCCATTCGTGCAGGTCGGAACTTACCCGACAAGGAATTTCGCTACCTTAGGACCGTTATAGTTACGGCCGCCGTTTACTGGGGCTTCGATCAGGAGCTTCTCTTTCGATAACACCATCAATTAACCTTCCAGCACCGGGCAGGCATCACACCCTATACGTCCACTTTCGTGTTTGCAGAGTGCTGTGTTTTTAATAAACAGTTGCAGCCAGCTGGTATCTTCGACCGGTTCAACCTTCATCCGCTAGGGACTACAATCTACGCCGGCGCACCTTCTCCCGAAGTTACGGTGCTATTTTGCCTAGTTCCTTCACCCGAGTTCTCTCAAGCGCCTGAGTATTCTCTACCTGACCACCTGTGTCGGTTTATAGTACGGTTTATAATAACCTGAAGCTTAGTGGCTTTTCCTGGAAGCGTGGTATCAGTTACTTCATCTCCTTAGAAACTCGTCATCACTTCTCGGTGTTAAGAAGACCCGGATTTGCCTAAGTCTTCCACCTACCAGCTTAAACAGACATCCAACAGTCTGCTAACCTAACCTTCTCCGTCCCCACATCGCAGTTATTACAAGTACGGGAATATTAACCCGTTTCCCATCGACTACGCTTTTCAGCCTCGCCTTAGGGGCCGACTCACCCTGCCCCGATTAACGTTGGACAGGAACCCTTAGTCTTCCGGCGAACGAGTTTTTCACTCGTTTTATCGTTACTTATGTCAGCATTCGCACTCGTGATACGTCCAGCAAACCTCTCGATTCACCTTCTTCCGCTTACACGACGCTCCCCTACCCAACAGACTTTCGTCTGATGCCGCAGCTTCGGTGCTATATTTTAGCCCCGTTACATCTTCCGCGCAGGCCGACTCGACTAGTGAGCTATTACGCTTTCTTTAAATGGTGGCTGCTTCTAAGCCAACATCCTAGCTGTCTAAGCCTTCCCACTTCGTTTCCCACTTAATATAGACTTTGGGACCTTAGCTGGCGGTCTGGGTTGTTTCCCTCTCCACGATGGACGTTAGCACCCACCGTGTGTCTCCTGAGTATCACTCTTCGGTATTCGCAGTTTGCATCGGGTTGGTAATCCGGGATGGACCCCTAGCCGAAACAGTGCTCTACCCCCGAAGGTGTCCGCTCAAGGCTCTACCTAAATAGATTTCGGGGAGAACCAGCTATCTCCCGGTTTGATTGGCCTTTCACCCCCAGCCACAAGTCATCCGCTAATTTTTCAACATTAGTCGGTTCGGTCCTCCAGTTAGTGTTACCCAACCTTCAACCTGCCCATGGCTAGATCACCGGGTTTCGGGTCTATACCTTGCAACTATTCGCCCAGTTAAGACTCGGTTTCCCTACGGCTCCCTTATTCAGTTAACCTTGCTACAAAATATAAGTCGCTGACCCATTATACAAAAGGTACGCAGTCACCCCGAAGGGCTCCCACTGCTTGTACGCACAAGGTTTCAGGTTCTATTTCACTCCCCTCGCCGGGGTTCTTTTCGCCTTTCCTTCACAGTACTGGTTCACTATCGGTCAATCAGGAGTATTTAGCCTTGGAGGATGGTCCCCCCATCTTCAAACAGGATATCACGTGTCCCGCCCTACTTGTCGTTAGCCTAGTACCACCAGAATGTTTTTAGATACGGGGCTATCACCCTGTGCCGCTGAGCTTCCCAACTCATTCTCCTAACATTCAAGCTATCACTAACTGGCTCTTTCGCGTTCGCTCGCCGCTACTAACGAAATCTCGGTTGATTTCTTTTCCTCGGGGTACTTAGATGTTTCAGTTCTCCCGGTTTGCCTCATTATCCTATGTATTCAGATAATGATAGTAGGTTCTTCACCTACTGGGTTTCCCCATTCGGATATCTTGGATTAAACGCTTCTTATCAACTCATCCAAGCTTTTCGCAGATTAGCACGTCCTTCTTCGCCTCTGATTGCCAAGGCATCCACCTTGTGCGCTTAGTCACTTAACTATACAACCTCAAACATTTTAAGAATCTTAAACGGTTTAAGATTAAATAACATTAACAACTACACTTGATTGCTTTTGTTCAATCAAGATTTTGAACTACTCAGACTTTCAATTTATTCGTCATTTACTCTCGTAAACTTAACGAACTTGAAAAATCTCTCAGTTTTCAGCTTGTTTCCAATTTTTTAAAGAACATCAGACAATGGCTTTCGCCTATCATCATACCTAAAATTGCAAAAATCTTGGCATTTTCTACCGCTTGCAACCTTAGGTATGATGATTGGTGGAGATAAGCGGGATCGAACCGCTGACCTCCTGCGTGCAAGGCAGGCGCTCTCCCAGCTGAGCTATATCCCCAATTTCATCTTTCCGTTGTGTTCACTCATATGGTAATGAGTGGTGGGTCTGAGTGGACTTGAACCACCGACCTCACCCTTATCAGGGGTGCGCTCTAACCACCTGAGCTACAGACCCAACGGATGACCTTCGGTTTGTCTTTCATATCAAACAATCTGTGTGAACACTTGCAGTCGTTTTAGTTATCTTGGTAAGGAGGTGATCCAACCGCAGGTTCCCCTACGGTTACCTTGTTACGACTTCACCCCAGTCATGAATCATACCGTGGTAAACGCCCCCCTTGCGGTTAAGCTATCTACTTCTGGTACAACCCACTCCCATGGTGTGACGGGCGGTGTGTACAAGGCCCGGGAACGTATTCACCGCAACATTCTGATTTGCGATTACTAGCGATTCCGACTTCATGGAGTCGAGTTGCAGACTCCAATCCGGACTTAGATGCACTTTCTGAGATTGGCTCACCATCGCTGGCTCGCTACCCTCTGTATGCACCATTGTAGCACGTGTGTAGCCCTACTCGTAAGGGCCATGATGACTTGACGTCATCCCCACCTTCCTCCAGTTTATCACTGGCAGTCTCCTTTGAGTTCCCGACCAAATCGCTGGCAACAAAGGATAAGGGTTGCGCTCGTTGCGGGACTTAACCCAACATTTCACAACACGAGCTGACGACAGCCATGCAGCACCTGTCTCATGGTTCCCGAAGGCACTCTCATATCTCTACAAGATTCCATGGATGTCAAGAGTAGGTAAGGTTCTTCGCGTTGCATCGAATTAAACCACATGCTCCACCGCTTGTGCGGGCCCCCGTCAATTCATTTGAGTTTTAACCTTGCGGCCGTACTCCCCAGGCGGTTGATTTATCACGTTAGCTACGGGCACCAAGCTTAAAGCCCAATCCCCAAATCAACATCGTTTACAGCGTGGACTACCAGGGTATCTAATCCTGTTTGCTCCCCACGCTTTCGCACATGAGCGTCAGTATATTCCCAAGGGGCTGCCTTCGCCTTCGGTATTCCTCCACATCTCTACGCATTTCACCGCTACACGTGGAATTCTACCCCTCCCTAAAATACTCTAGATAGCCAGTCTGAAATGCAATTCCCAGGTTAAGCCCGGGGCTTTCACATCTCACTTAACTATCCGCCTGCGTGCCCTTTACGCCCAGTTATTCCGATTAACGCTCGCACCCTCCGTATTACCGCGGCTGCTGGCACGGAGTTAGCCGGTGCTTCTTCTGTGACTAACGTCAATTGCTTTGTCTATTAAACAAAACACCTTCCTCATCACCGAAAGAACTTTACAACCCGAAGGCCTTCTTCATTCACGCGGCATGGCTGCATCAGGGTTCCCCCCATTGTGCAATATTCCCCACTGCTGCCTCCCGTAGGAGTCTGGACCGTGTCTCAGTTCCAGTGTGGCTGGCCATCCTCTCAGACCAGCTAGAGATCGCAGGCTTGGTAGGCCTTTACCCCACCAACTACCTAATCCCACTTGGGCTCATCTTATGGCAGGTGGCCCGAAAGTCCCACCCTTTAATCTCTCGATATTACGCGGTATTAGCTACCGTTTCCAGTAGTTATCCCCCTCCATAAGCCAGATTCCCAAGCATTACTCACCCGTCCGCCACTCGTCAGCAAAGAAGCAAGCTTCTTCCTGCTACCGTTCGACTTGCATGTGTTAAGCCTGCCGCCAGCGTTCAATCTGAGCCATGATCAAACTCTTCAATTCAAAAAGTTTAATCGCTCAATAACTGCTAGCTATAAATCGCTTTATTTCTATTAAATAGAAGTAATGAATTTCTAGTTTAAGCACCTATTAAGACTTCAAAATTAAAAAATATTTTTAACTAATCAATCAACAAGTGCCCACACAGATTGTCTGATATATTGTTAAAGAACAAAAATGGTCGGCGAGATAGGATTTGAACCTACGACCCACTGGTCCCAAACCAGTTGCGCTACCAAGCTGCGCTACTCGCCGATTTAATGGGGTGGCTAATGGGACTCGAACCCACGACAACTGGAATCACAATCCAGGGCTCTACCAACTGAGCTATAGCCACCACTCCTATTGGATTATTGCGATTGACCCTGGCGCGTCCGATAGGATTTGAACCTACGACCTTTGGCTCCGGAGGCCAACGCTCTATCCAACTGAGCTACGAACGCGTTGTTTTCAGTAGTGCGTCGCAACGGAGGCGTATATTAGTGATTTCACTTTCACTTGTCTAGCACTTTTTAAAAAAAGTTTTTCGTATGCTCTTAATTTATTCAAAATGTATATTAATTGTCAAAAAGAGTACATTTAGAGCTGTTTTGTGACGTAATAATAAGCATATTTAATTAATCTTAATTGTCTACGCCAACGGGTAGGTTGTTTTAATAAACGATATAGCCATTCGAAACCAAATTCTTGCCAACTTTGTGGGGCCCGCTTTACTTTACCAATAAATACATCGTAACTTCCGCCTACCCCCATATAAAGGCAATTAGGATGTTGCTGTTTAGCACGTTGAATAAAAATCTCCTGCTTTGGGCTTCCCATTGCAACACTCACAAAGCTTGCACCACTCTGTTTAATACGCTCAATAATTACAGCTTCTTCCTCTGCTGAGAAATAACCATCTTGGATACCAACAATATTTATTCCACAAGCGGTTAATTTCTCATACGTTTTTGCAAGAGTATCACGCTCTGCGCCAACTAAGAAAACAGGCTCCCCTTTTCTTGCATGAAGCAGCGCGAGCCATAAATCAACCCCCGCGATTCTTGCCAATCTGTGCTGTGTTTTTTTTTGCTGCATGGCTTTAACAATACTAATACCATCTGCATATTTAAATTCTGCTTGTGTGATTAATCTTTTTAATACAGGATCTTCATCACATAAAATCACCTTTTCTGCATTAATGGCGACTAATGCTCCTGTTCTATATTGTAAATAGGCAATTAATGCATCTTGATTTTCTGCAGCCAGCACTTCAATGCCGCGAATCACTATCTTTTCCATCGTATAACTCCTTTTGCAATCAGCCAACAAAGTGCAAAAACCAGACTAAAAAAGAAAAAACGAGAAAAGAACGCATCAAAACCTTCTCGCACAAGCACAATCAAGTTAAACACTTGCCCTAAACAGAAGGTTTGTAGCACAACCGAATATCGCGAGCCATATTGAAACAAACGGTCAAACGTTGCAATGATTCCACCAACTAAAAACATTCCTATAGGAATGAGCGGATAACCTCCCATAATATAGAACGATCCTAATAAGCTTGGTGATATTGCAAGTCCTGATTGATTGCCTAATACTGTTTTAGTGAAATAGTTCGCGCTGTTCCAAACAATATCAGGGCGCTCTTGCCATAAACTTTTTGGAATATAAACATAAAAATCACGAATAATTGGCATCAACCCTTGGTATTCCATTTCACTACTAAAGATACGTGCAAGATTTTCCCAAGGAGAGAAGGTATCACGAGTAAGGTAGAGGAAAGTAAAGTAAATTTCTTTCCCATGGATATCCAGTCCATAACGTGCAAGCGCTAGCAAAAACATACCAACAATGCCTAGTGCTACCAACAATCCTAGCCATCTTACGGAAAGATACTGTTTCTCAAGCCCTAAAATTAAGAAAAATAGTCCTGCCATAGCTAAATTTGCTCGAGTACCACCAACCGCTAAATAGCTCAATATACCGAAAATAACCGACAAGATTAAAAACCACCACCAACGCTTAACACTTGGTTTGAGCAGAAAAAATAGGAGCAATGCTGGTAAAAAGAAATAGAAGAAGCGCTTCAAAGGCACAGCTTGGATCAAGGGCGAAAAAATCTGGCTGTATTTTTCTAGTTTAAAGAGTAACAAGCCTTCGTTTAAATAGATAAAGATGAATAGGCTCCCAACGCCCACTAACGCCAATAAGCAAGCGGTCGTTTTTGCATGAAAACTTGCGACATCTGCTTTTGGGGTAAGCGTGTTTTTACTTGAAAATATGTGATACCCCATCTGATAAACTAAATAAGCCAAAATAGCCCAGCCAAATACACGCTGTTGGCTAGCATAATCTGGCAGAGTATATTCAAACATATTTGCCATAATTAGCGAAAGCGGAAAACCTGCGAAAAAAGTGATCGCATATAGCACGCTAAATAACAAATAGAAAGAAAAATGCCGTTGCCGATAACTGCGCCAAATCGAATAGCCTAGCCAAACAAGGCTCAAGCAATAAATCAGAAAAACTACAATCTGTGCCATTTTTATCCTAAAGACAAAACGGTGCAAAACGCACCGTTTTCATATTACTTCGCAAATTCTTTTTCTAACTTTTCATAAAGTGTTTCCACTTCAGCCGCTAAGCCCTCTGCTTTTTGGTAAAATGCTTGAGCATTATCCGAAGTATATTTTGGTGAAATCATTGAGCGCATTACTACACGCTGATATCCCAATCCCTCAACCACTTTATCACGCAAATTTTTTACTTCAACATGGCGTAAATCTAGCGCTTTTGCTTGTAATACTGCTTGGTCAAATAAGTTATCCAGTAACTTTACTGCTTCCTCTTCACTTTTAGGTTTAGTTTGCAGCAGTTGCTGTTCAAGCTGCTCAACATTTTCTGACCACTGTTGTAACTTAGCAAAATCGCTTTTTCCCACACTAGGATCGGTGCTTGAAGCAACACAACCAGAAAGAAAAACCACGCAACAGAGAGTTAAAAGTGCTTTAAATGTCATTGCTAAATTCCTTATTAAACAAAATGATGACTATCACTATAGCATTGTTTCTAAGCAAGCCAACCACCCTTTTACATAATTCGGGTAAAAAAATCCGATCTTAGTTTTATCACATTGCAGTAATGCTTCTCGCGTTTGGCACAGGCTCGCCTGAGATAAATTATCTATCATTAAAAATGGCACTTGCTCCGCTTGGAGATCGCAACAAAATGGATTATTAGGATGTAGTACTACAGGGATATTTTGCTGGATCAGCAAGCAAATTGTGCCGATCCCCTGTTGTCGTTCAAAATTAAAATAGCCCAGATCGCAAGCGGTTAAAATATGTAAATATTCTGCAAAATCGATCTTACTCCGCAAAATTTGCACATTTTCGCTCAAAAATAACCGCTTGGCAGCCTGCTCAACTTCACGGATATAACTCTCATTATTCGCTGGATAACCCATTGGGATAACAAGCTTAATCGCATGCCCTAAGTATTGGTTTAACTGTGATAAGGCAGCTAGATGGTTATTAGAGCGATCGCCAGAATTCCCCAATAGAATGGTCAGTTCACCATCTTCGAGACTTTTTCTGTCATAGCCCCACTGCAGATTAGGCATTTTGCTTGGAAAATAGATCAACCGATCTCGTTCACGCTTTGCGCGAATATGCTTCCATACATATTCAAGATCACCTTTTGTTGCCCAGATTGCCGGCAATCTCCGCTGTATCATTCTGCGCAAAGGATAAAACAATTTAAATTTCCAGCGGCTTGAAACCTCGTATAAATCCGCCCCCCAAACATGCCATGCCACGCGACAAGCGGGTAATTTTCCACAAAAAAGTGCAAACCAAATCCAAGTATTATACTGCCCGTGCAAAATAAAGCGTGCCTGTGGTTCTCGCTTTGCTAAAGTGATCAACGCCAAGGCAATTGCTTTTTTACTCTCAAAACGTGTAAGCAACAACTGTGGATAATTTAACTCTTGTTTCGACACAACATAAAAGTGATGTTTCTGTGTACTATTCGGCAGAATATCTTCTTGAAAGAATTGAAGTAGCGTTTGATTATGCTGAGAAATATCAGAGCCAAGAATATGATATAGCATTACTCTTCCTTGTTGAAAAAATCCCAGACTGCTTGAATCACTTTTTGCTGCTCTGCCAAGGTAAGGTTATAAAATAGTGGTAAACGCACTAATTGTTCACTTTCTTTAGTCGTAAAACGATCGTCACCAACAAATCGTCCAAATCGCTGCCCTGCGGGGCTGGAATGCAGGGGAACATAATGGAAAACCGCCAAAATATTGTTTACTTTTAAATGTGTAATCAATGCTGTTCGTGTATTAAGATCAGCAACTTTAAGATAAAAAAGATGTGCATTATGAATGCAGCATTCAGGTATTTGGGCTAAAACAACAACTCCTTTTTGAGCTAAGGGTTGAAAAGCCTGCCAATAATTTTGCCACAGCTGTAAGCGGGTTTGATTAATGAATGACGCTTGTACTAGCTGAGCATAAAGATAAGCTGCCTGTAATTCCGACATCAAATAACTTGAACCAAGATCTTTCCAAGTGTATTTATCTACTTGCCCACGGAAAAATTGGCTACGATTTGTGCCTTTTTCACGAATAATCTCCGCACGTTCAATAAAAGTTGGCTCATTAAGCAAAATTGCGCCTCCTTCTCCACCCGCCGTATAATTTTTAGTTTCGTGAAAACTATAACAGCCAATATGCCCTATTGAGCCTAATGGTCTGCCTTTATAGTATGCCATCACAGCTTGCGCGGCATCCTCTACAACAAAAAGCCCATATTGTTCAGCAATTGCCATAATCGTATCCATTTCACATGCGACTCCCGCATAGTGCACGGCAACAATCGCACGAGTTCGCGGAGTAATTGCCGCTTCAATCAAGCGTTCATCAATATTCATGGTATCTGGACGAATATCCACAAACACAATCTTCGCCCCACGCAAGGCAAATGCATTCGCGCTGGAAACAAAAGTATAACTCGGCATAATCACTTCATCACCCGCCTGAATATCAAGCAAAAGTGCCGCCATTTCGAGTGCTGCGGTACACGAAGGCGTAAGTAACGCTTTGGGCGTATGGCAATACTGCTGGATCCACTGCTCACACAGATGAGTAAAATGCCCATTACCAGAAATCTGCCCACTCATTATAGCTTGTTGTAAATAGCTTTGTTCATTGCCAACAACGCAAGGTTGATTAAAAGGAATCATAAACTGTTTTTCATAAATAAACTGAAGTTATTCTAGGGCTTGTTGATAATTCAAATCAAGCCTTTGCACACAAAGCGCCTTACAAAAATATTGATAATAATTCTCAATAGTATAGAATTAAGCCCTTTTGATTTTTAGGGGTTTAAATATGAATTTTGTCAAACTTCCTTTTTTTCTGAGCGCTTGTTTTGCATTCGTGAATGCAACATATGCACAAGATCGTGTTATTAGCATTGGCGGTGATGTCACAGAAATCTTATATGCACTAAATGCCGAACAAAATTTAGTTGGCAGAGATACAACCAGTACTGTACCAAAAGCAGTACAAGCCTTACCTGATGTAGGCTACATGCGCCAACTCAATGCAGAAGGTATCTTAGCACTAAAACCAACTCACATTATCGCGACACAAGCTGCACAGCCTTCTATAGTACTTGAACAATTGGCTGATGCGGGAGTAAAAATTGAGCAAGTTCCCTTGCAATATAGCGTAGAAAGCGTAGTAGAAAAGATTCATCAACTTGGCAAAATCACGAATAAGCAACCGCAAGCGGTCGCTTTAGCTGAAAAATTTACCAAAGACATTGCAGCAGTAAAAAACTCACCACTCGATGTGAATATTCTGTTTGTAATCAATCGCGCAGGGAGCAATCAAATGGCGGCGGGTAAAGATACCGTTGCAGATACCGCAATTCGTCTGATTGGCGCGAAAAATGCAATGGGAAATGCAATGCGTTTTGCGCCGATTTCACAGGAAGGTATTATTGCCGCAAATCCTGATCTTGTCGTGCTGACCAGCCTAAGTTTACAAAGCTTTAACTCACCAGATGAAATCTGGAATCTCCCAGGGCTTGCACATACCAATGCCGGCAAGCATAAACAGCTTGTGGTCGTAGATGATATTGCCTTTCTGGCTTTTGGTTTAACTATGCCACAAGAATTACACAAAATGCGCCTTGCAGCAGAGCAAGCATTAACGATGAAGGGTAAGTGATGAATCGTTCATTTTACTTATCCATACTGTTTTGCTTACTTATTGCCGCGCTATTAATTAGTTCAAATATCGGTGCATTTTCTTTAACTTGGCACGATCTCGCACAAGCCGATTTTAAAGATAGCACATGGCAAATTTGGTTAAATATCCGCCTGCCGCGTATTTTACTTGCCGTAGTGGTGGGGCTTGCTCTCGCTGTTTCCGGCGCTCTCTTTCAGGGACTATTTCATAACCCAATGGCCGATCCCGCGTTAATTGGTGTAAATAGTGGCGCCAGCCTTGCTGTGGCTCTCTCAATCTTACTTCCAAATTTATTGCCACAAGCATGGTTAATTTATGGCACGATGCTGATCGCATTCCTTGGAAGCTTAACTGTCTCAACGTTAATTTATGCTCTCAGCTACCGTGCCCATGCATCAATGCAAAAACTGCTGCTTGCCGGTATTGCCGTAAATGCGCTTTGTTTTGCGCTTGTTGGCATGCTTACCTACATTAGTAATGATCAACAGCTCCGCCAATTTACATTGTGGACAATGGGTAGCTTAGGGCAAGCGCAATGGCAGCCACTCATCGCCGCCAGTCTGGTAATTTTGCCGTTAGCTGCCTACTCTTTTACACTTGCCAAGCAACTCAACCTATTACAACTCGGCGATGAGGAAGCACACTATCTAGGGCTAGATGTCATTAACTTAAAAAAACGTCTGATTTTCTTAGGCGCTCTATTAGTCGGGGCTGCCGTAGCTGTTAGTGGTGCAATCGGCTTTATCGGCTTACTTATCCCCCACCTAATACGCTTTAAATTTGGCGCAGACCATCGTTGGGTATTGCCCGCCTCTGCAATCGCTGGAGCTATTTTATTACTGGTTGCAGATACCCTTGCACGTACTGCTTTTGCTCCCGCTGAATTACCGGTAGGTATGCTAACCAGTTTCCTTGGTGCACCTTATTTCCTCTGGCTTGTTATCAAATATAAGGAGGAGCGATGATTGGTAAAATTTCAACCCCAAATAACCGCTTGCTAAGCACTGCCAATCTAACCTTTGAACTCAATGGCAGAATATTGTTGCAAGATATTTCTCTCAATCTTCCGCAAGGAAAAATGACTGTGTTAATTGGCCCAAACGGAGCAGGAAAATCCACCTTGATGCGCTTGCTGTCTGGCTATTTACAACCAACACAAGGTGATATTTATTTACAAGAAAAACGCATTTCTACTTTTTCGGCGACAGAATTAGCCAAAAAACGTGCAGTAATGCGCCAACACAGCCAGCTTAATTTTCCATTTACTGTTGAGGACGTGATTCGCATGGGCGGCTACCACCGCCGCCAAAGCGAAGTAGAGCAATTTTTACCCACTGTAATTGCTGCTAGCGAATGTACCGAGTTGAAACATAAAGCATACCGCCAACTTTCCGGCGGGGAACAACAACGAGTTCAGCTAGCACGAGCGCTGTTGCAGCTATGGGATCAAGATATGCGTACTAAGTTACTTTTCTTGGATGAACCCACCTCCGCTTTTGATCTCTATCATCAGCAGCAATGCCTACGGCTACTTAAAAAATTGTGTCAAGAAAAAGGGCTAACGGTCTGCTGTATCTTACATGACCTCAACCTTGCCGCACTCTACGCTGATCAATTGCTATTACTGGCTGAAAATCGCTTACAAGCTCAAGGCTCCCCCGTTCAACTCATTAACAAAAAAAGTATTGAGCAGTGGTATCACGCAGAGGTAGAGATCGTCCCGCACAAAAAGAGTGCGATGCCGCAAATTCAGCTATTAGAGTGATTGACAATACTTATTACAAGCATTAAGATCGATAATAATTATCATTATTGGTTTTTATGTATGCTTTTCTTAAATCATAGGCTAATTACTCTGATTAGCCTATTTTTCATCACTGCTTGCAGCTCATCGGTTACGCAAATCCAATTACATGAATTAGGAGAAGTTGTTGATTTACATACAGGTCAACGCCTTAGCCCTATGCAATTTGCCAAACAAATTGCAACACATGACTACCTCCTAATTGGTGAACAACACGATGAGCTTAAACATCACCAAGCTCAATTTTGGCTACTTAAACAGCTACAACAAACTCGTGCGCAAGGCAGTATTGCCTTAGAAATGTTGAGTATCGATCAACAAGCTGATATTGCAAAAATTTCGCAAAATCCGAGCGCTTACATGCATAACTTACCTTCAATATTACGCTGGAAACAAAGCTGGAATTGGGCGTATTACGCAGACTTAATCCAAAGTGCTTTTGCCAATCAAACCGAAGTGCTTGCGACTAATTTAACGCAAGAAGAAGTGCAAACTTTAATGCGTGGCGCAGAGCCTCTCAACGGCTATCGCTCTACTACCACTAATGTTCAGCAGAAAATTGCAGATCTCATTACTGCGCAACATGGCTTTGAGACCACAAGCGGTAAAAATAGCGAAATAATTCGCAAAATGGTGCAAGTTCAACAATTTAGAGATCGGCGCATGGCAGAAAAACTCGCTCAGGCTAAAACGCCGAGCTTGTTGATTGCCGGAAATCACCATGTTAATCGGCAAATTGGCGTACCACTGCATCTAGCTGATCTTGCACCAAATATCAAGATCACAAGTATCTTGCTTGGCGCAACCTCTGAAAATATAAGCGCTAAAGATGCCGACTACTATTGGATTTTAAAATAATCTCACTTATCACTTCACTCACTCTAGGAGACAATTATGACATTGAAAAAACACTCTCTGGCAATCTGTATTAGCCTCGCACTGCTTGGTAGCTTAACCGCCTGCTCTGGTAGTAGTAATAAATCTAGCCCTGTAACAAACCAAACTGAACAAGGCGTGGATAAAGCTAAACAAGAGCAAGCTGAAAAAGACAAAGCAGCAGAAAAGGCTCGTCTTGAAAAGGAACGCCAAGAGAAGGAAAAAGCAGAAAAGGAACAAAAAGCAAAAGAGCAAGCCGAAAAGCAGTATGCCGAAAAACAAAAACGGGAACAGCTCGAAACTCAGCTTGATCCACAGGGAAAAACTAAGTGGCGACAAATCGCTAACTTTATCCCAAGCAGCGATACCTCCGTCAATAACCCATTGCAAGCTAGCCAAAACGGTAAAATTTCACCACAACTTGGGGCAGCAGCTTATACCAATGGCGACTCTCGTTATGTAGATGGTAACACGGTTAAAGATTTCCGCGATCAAGCAACCCGAGCCTCAACCAGCTACACACCAAGCTTTATGTCTAGTGCAGACATCGATCCAAGCAAGATCCAAATGCTGGAGATTTTAAATAGCTCTGGGCAGCCTATTGCGAATATTCATTTTGTGAACCAGCAATATTCTAGTTACAACACATGGAAATCTGCTAAAACCCCCACTGTTGGCGGAGACCCTATTGATTCAATAATGAGTGGTTATGTAGCACTACCAACTAAACCTGATATTGATCTGAAAAGCAAGGGGCAAGCCACCTACCGAGGTCATACCTTGGCACAAACTGCACCGAATAGTAATGATATTCATCTTGGCAATATTGAGCTAAATGCTGATTTTGATGCCATGAAAATCAGTGGCAAATTAACTAACCGTAATGACCGCTTATTGGATAGCTCGGTTAAACGTTTCTTCCCTGAAGAGTTTAGAGAAATCTACACAACAGATAAAGATGAATGGGAAGATGATAAAGAGAATCTAAAACTGATCTCAAAAGAAGAGTACGCCAAATTAGAGGCGCAGTGGGAAAAGGATTTAGAGGCGAAAATGCAACAATTCCGCAAAATTGATGTTTCGATTAACCAAACAGATATCAAAACAGATAATAGCGTCATCTCATTTACCAATCCACTTGGCGCACTCTCTTATACTGATGATGGCAAAACACGTAATACTGGCGTAGTTGGTGGCATTTTTGCCGGTGACAAAGCACAAGAAGTCGTAGGTGAAATTCAGGGTAGCAGCAACTTTATGAGCTTTGGTGCAACAGAGGTAACAAAATAATGAAAAAAACCGTACTGGCAGTTTGGGTAGCGAGTTGTATTTCTTATGCATTTGCAGATGTTGCAACCTTAGATGAGGTAAAAGTAATCGGCTCGAATGTCTTTAAAACAGGGAGTGTCACCTCTCGGGGTGAAGATAAAAAATTGCAGTCACTTGATAGTATTGTACGTGCTTTACCTGGTACTTTCACGAATATTGATCCTGCACAGGGCACAATTAATGTCAATATTCGCGGTATGTCAGGATTAGGCCGCGTCAATACCACCATTGATGGTGTACCACAAACTTTTTTTGGCACATCCGCCAATGGAGATCGCCGCTTTCATGATGAACATGGAGGCCTCCCTCCAAGCAGCCAGTTCGGTGCGATGATTGAGCCCAATTTTTTAAGTTCTATCAGTGTCCATAAAGGCTTTGCTAAAGGAGAAAAAAGCATTAATGCACTATCTGGCGTAGCAGAATTTAAAACCTTAGGGGTTGATGATATTGTTTTCAGTGAAAATAAAGTGGGCGTACGTTCTAAATTTAGTTATGGTAGCAATGCGCTTGGCTATAACGCCATGCTTGCGCTGGCTGGTAAAACCGAAGCCTTTACTCAAGGCAGTGTTGGTGGTTTATTTGCCTACAACAAGCGAGCGAGTGGTTCAAACTATAAACGTGGTGATGGTACTTACGCCTCAGACAATAATTATGTTAAGCGAATGAATCAACACCCGAATTCATGGTTAGCAAAATTTGAGCTAAAACCAAGCGCTTCACATGAACTAGTCTTAGATGCCCGCAAATATGAGACTAATATTGGTGGACGAACATTAACCAATAATCATCAGGGGCTCACTTATCGCTATATGCCAAATTCTGATCTGATCAATTTAGAACTATTACTGGCAAAAACAGACAATAAGCAAAATTATGATAATGACTCTGCGCTTTGGGAACTCACCGATGCCTCTACCACCAACCAATCGCGCTATATCAATTTAAAAAATAGTAGCTATTTTAAAGTAGCTGAAAGTGATCTTACATTAAATTATGGAGCAGGTTATTTCACCAATCGTTATGCACGTAAAGCGACGGGCAAAAATCAAGATAATTTGGAATACACCCCATTTGCGCCGAGTGGTCGCCAACAGATTTTAAGTAGCTTTTTAAGTTTCGACTGGAAAAAATCTATTTACAATTTAGAAGGTGGTGTGAATTACACTCGCTCAACTTTTACTGGATTTAAGCCAGAATGTGGTTCTGTTGGTGAATATACGATTCCTTGCTTCCCTCAAGGTGCTTACAACATCAAAATGATGCACTATGCGTTAGATCCGTCTGTACAATTATTAGTTGAACTGAGTGATTGGTTTAGTCCATTTGTGAGTGCTACACGCTCAACACGAATGCCAAATATTCAAGAAGTGTTTTTTAACAATGAGAATGGCGGCTCAATGAATCCGTTTTTAAAACCAGAAAAAGCGAAAACTTATCAGGTAGGCTTCAATACGTTCAAAAATGATCTTTTTACTAATGGAGACTATTTAGGCATTAAGCTGCTCTATTATCGCTCTATGATTCGTAACTATATTACTTCTGAATCATTCTATATTTCAACGAAAGGCAACCTGACTACGGATAAAGATGATATTGGCTCCGGCAGTTTCCACGCTCAAATGTCGATTAACAGTTTAGAGCCTGTGCGAACCAGTGGTGCAGAATTAGAATTACACTATAATAGTCCTCGTTATTTTGCTCGGCTAACTTATAGCTACCAAAAAACCTCTCAGCCCCTAGGCGTACAGAGCTCAATGGATGGCTTTGGTTTTGGTGATATTTATGAGCTACCAAAACATTACGGTACATTAGATATTGGTACACGTTGGTTTGATAACCGTCTAACTCTAGGTAGTATCATTAAATATACTGGCAAAGCGAAACGTCTATCACCAAAAGGCATTGATGCCACTGCGGGTAAACGCCATGAAGTAGAAGTATTGCCAACCAACCCAGCGATAGTGGATCTTTATGCGATCTATGAATTTAATAAGCACTTTATGCTAAAAGCAAGCATACAGAACTTACTGAATGCATTATATATTGATCCATTAAACAGCCAAAATACTACTCGCTCACAGCATTCTAATGACGATAGTACGAAGTTCACCAATTATGCACGTGGACGTACTTATGTTGTTGGCGGCGAAATTCGTTTCTAAATAGAGAAGGTTGTTAATATTTTGTTACAAACAAAATACTTAACAACCCTTTTATTTAGCAAAGTTTTCATATTTCTTATCATAAAACAAGCGCTCAATTTTTAGCAAAAATCTGCAAAATAGCCTTATCGGACAACGAAGATAATAGCGATTATCAATAACTCTCTTTTTCCAAATTCATTTTTTGAGATAGATCACAAAACGAAAAACTTTTTGTTAAAAAAATGTAAAACACAATTAAAACAGCGCTTAAAAAATGGCACAATAACAATGTTTTTATGTATTAATATCGATTTCCTTAGGAGGAAAGTGTGAAAACTGTAAACGTTGATATTGCGATTGTGGGTGCTGGTGGCGGTGGCTTACGTGCAGCGATTGCCGCAGCTGAAGCTAATCCAAATTTGAAAATTGCACTGATTTCAAAAGTTTATCCAATGCGTAGCCATACCGTAGCAGCCGAAGGTGGCGCGGCGGCAGTGATTAAAGAAACAGATTCTTACGATAAACATTTCCATGATACTGTTGCCGGTGGTGACTGGCTATGTGAACAAGATGTCGTTGAGCATTTTGTTGAAAATTCTCCGGTTCAAATGACCCAATTAGAGCGTTGGGGTTGCCCGTGGTCTCGTAAAGAAGATGGCGATGTGAACGTGCGCCGTTTCGGTGGAATGAAAATTGAACGGACTTGGTTCGCTGCCGATAAAACAGGTTTCCATATTCTTCATACCCTTTTCCAAACTTCAATCAAATATCCACAAATTATCCGCTTTGATGAGCATTTCGTATTAGATATTTTAACCGATGATGGCCACGCTCGTGGTTGCGTAGCAATGAATATGATGGAAGGCACTTTTGTGCAAATCAATGCGAATGCCGTTGTGATTGCAACTGGTGGTGGCTGCCGTGCTTATCGTTTTAATACCAACGGTGGTATCGTGACCGGTGATGGGCTATCAATGGCGTATCGTCACGGCGTTGCTTTGCGTGATATGGAATTTGTGCAATATCACCCAACAGGCTTACCAAATACTGGTATCTTAATGACAGAAGGTTGCCGTGGTGAAGGTGGTATCTTGGTAAATAAAGATGGCTACCGTTACCTGCAGGATTATGGTCTAGGCCCAGAAACACCAATTGGCAAACCAGAAAATAAATATATGGAATTAGGCCCTCGTGATAAAGTTTCACAAGCATTCTGGCAAGAATGGCGTAAAGGAAACACATTAAAAACCGCAAAAGGTGTTGATGTCGTTCACTTAGACCTACGCCACTTAGGTGAAAAATACTTACACGAACGTTTACCATTTATCTGTGAATTAGCCAAAGCGTATGAAGGGGTTGATCCTGCGAAAGCACCAATTCCAGTGCGTCCGGTCGTTCACTACACTATGGGTGGTATTGAAGTTGATCAACAAGCCGAAACCTCAATCAAAGGTTTATTTGCGGTGGGTGAATGTGCATCTTCTGGCTTACACGGTGCGAACCGTTTAGGCTCCAACTCATTAGCCGAATTAGTGGTATTCGGTAAAGTTGCGGGTGAAATGGCGGCTCAACGTGCAGTTGAAAGCCACAACCGTAACCAAGCAGTAATTGATGCTCAAGCACAAGATGTATTAGAGCGTGTTTATGCGTTAGCTCGTCAGGAAGGTGAAGAATCTTGGTCACAAATTCGTAACGAAATGGGCGATTCAATGGAAGAAGGCTGTGGTATCTATCGTACTCAAGAGAGTATGGAAAAAACCGTAGCGAAAATCGCAGAATTAAAAGAACGCTATAAACGCATTAAAGTAAAAGATACCTCAAGTGTATTTAACACCGACTTACTCTACAAAATTGAGCTTGGCTTTATTTTAGACGTTGCAGAATCTATCTCATCTTCTGCGGTAGAGCGTAAAGAGTCTCGTGGTGCACACCAACGTTTAGACTATGTAGAACGTGATGATGTGAACTACTTAAAACACACTGTAGCGTACTATAACCCAAATGGTGCACCAACCATTAAATACACTGACGTGAAGATTACCAAATCACAACCTGCAAAACGTGTTTATGGTGCAGAAGCAGAAGCACAAGAAAAAGCGGCAAAAGAAGCGAAGGAGTAACCAATGGCAAATCAAATGATGACTATCGAAGTGCTTCGTTACAATCCGGAACAAGATAACGAACCATACTTCACCAAATATGAAGTTCCATACGACAGCCAAACCTGCGTATTGGACGCATTAGGCTATATTAAAGATGAATTAGAACCTGAGCTTTCTTACCGTTGGTCTTGCCGTATGGCGATTTGTGGCTCTTGCGGTATGATGGTCAATGGCAAACCCAAATTAGCCTGTAAAACATTTTTACGCGACTATAGCGGCTATATGAAAATTGAACCGCTTGCAAATTTCCCAATTGAACGGGATTTGGTTGTGGATTTAAGCCATTTTATCGAAAGCTTGGAAGCGATTAAGCCATATATTATTGACAACCAAGCACCAGAATTAGCGGGCACACCAGCACCATCTGCGGAATTAGCGAAAAGTCGTACTAAACAAACTCCTGCACAATTAGAGAAATATCGTACTTTCTCAATGTGTATCAACTGTGGCTTATGTTATGCAGCTTGTCCACAATTCGGTTTAAATCCAGAGTTTGTTGGCCCTGCGGCGCTCACTCTTGCTCACCGCTATAACCTTGATAACCGCGATAATGGTAAAGCTGAACGGATGAAAATTCTCAACGGTAAAAATGGGGTATGGAGTTGTACTTTCGTGGGTTACTGTTCTGAAGTTTGTCCAAAACATGTGGGACCAGCCTCCGCTGTTAACCAAGGCAAAATTGAAAGTGCGAAAGACTATGTGTTCGCAATGCTAAAACCGCAGAAATAAGGAGAGTAAAATGACTACAGCAAGTAAACGCAAAAAATATGTGCGTGAGATCAAACCCACTTGGTGGAAAAAGCTAGATTTTTACAAATTCTATGTGCTGCGTGAAAGTACCTCCGTACCCACCGTTTGGTTCTGTCTTGTACTACTTTACGGCTTAACCAGTTTAGTTCAGGGTACGTTTGATACGAATTTTGTGTCATTTCTACAAAATCCATTAGTGGTAATTTTAAATATTATTACGTTAGCCGCCGTGTTATTAAATAGCTTTACCTTCTTTAATATGGCACCACAAATGATGAATGTCATTGTGAAAAATGAGCGTATTAATGTGAAATTGGTATCCCGCGTATTCTGGGGAATTACCGCATTCGTTAGTTTATTAGCGTTAATTTTAGTATAGGGGAAAGAAAATGGACAAAACAAATCCACCACGTTCAAACGAACCAGCCGTTTGGCTACTCTTCGGTGCTGGCGGCGCAATTAGCGCGGTATTCTTTCCTGTATTAGTACTCATTCTTGGTTTACTACTACCATTTGGGTTAGTAAGCGCGGATAATATCATCGCTTTTTCACAAACCTTTATTGGAAAATTGGCCATTCTTGCTCTACTAATTTTCCCAATGTGGTGCGGCATGCATCGTATCCACTTAGGTCTACACGACTTTAAAGTCCATGTACCTGCCGGTGGCTGGATCTTCTATGGATTATCAGCACTTTACAGTGTACTTGTCTTTTTTGCTGTATTTTCACTGTAATTAATGTTGCTCCAAAAGCTATTTTCTCGTAAGAAAATAGCTTTTTTCTTTTTTCCGGAACTTAGTCTATTTATTCTCATCTAAACAAAAGTTTTTATTTCACAAGGACAAATAAATGAAATCCTTTAAATCTCTATTAACTCTAGGCTTCGCAATTGCCTTCTCTACCCATGTATTAGCCGAGAATAACAATTCCCTAAATACTTTCAAAACTCCTACCAAAGAAACCATAAACAACCAAGTTTCATATGGCAAACAAGCGCTCAATTCTTCACAAAATTCTGCAAAATCTGCTCTGACAGAAAAAGTTTCTAACACGGTAAATAATACTAAAGATAAAGTAACCACCAGTGCTAAAAACAGCGTAAATAGTGCAAAAGACAAATCGGCAAATGCAGTATCTCACGCAAAAAATAGTACAGTACAAACAACCGCGACTGCACGCGAAACATTAAATTCAGCGAAAGCCAATGCGATAGAAAAAGCAACTTCTACTCAAAGTACGCTTAAAAATACGACTAAAAAATCGAAAATTAACATTAATACTGCTGATGTAGAGACATTACAAGCGCTAGAAGGTATCGGTGAAGTGAAAGCAAAAGCTATTGTCGAATACCGTAAAAAGCATGGTCATTTCAAAAAAGCAGCTGATTTAACCAAAGTGTCTGGTATCGGCGATTCTACCCTAACCAAAATCAAATCAGCAATTAGCTTTCAATAAGCTCTTGGGCAGTATCCCTGCCCTTTCTCCGCTTGAAAATGCAAGATATTCGCTCTAAACTGACTTCCTTATATCTATAAATCACGATGCAGTATGTTAGCAATCTTTATCGGCATTTTGGCAGGAATGGGCATCGGCTTACAAACCGCTATTAATTCTCGTTTACGTCATTTCCTTGGTTCTCCCTTTTTGGCTTCACTCGTGTCCTTTAGTGTGGGAGCAATAGCATTGCTTACTGTGCTCATTATCAGTGGTCATCCCCTTTTACTCGAACACAGCACAATCGTAAATATTCCTTGGTGGGCTTGGTTCGGAGGACTACTAGGTATGATCGGCTTAACTAGCAATGTATTACTCTTTCCTAAATTAGGGGGTGTACAAACAGCCGTAATGCCAATTTTAGGACAGGTATTAATGGGTAGTTTAATTGATACTTTCGGCTGGTTTCATTCCCCACAAGCAGATTTCAGTTTTCATCGCTTAATCGGTTTATTATTAGTGTTATTTGGCGTATTTACCACTGTAGTATTGCCCCATATTCATTCTCTACGCAACAAACATGTACAAGGGCTATGGAAGTGGCAATTAGCTGGCATTATTGCAGGAATGGTGATGGCTGCCCAAACTGCCATAAATGGCGAACTTGGGCGACAACTACATTCGGCCACCTATGCGGCAACAATATCTATGCTCGGGGGCATGCTCTCTATTTCACTGATTGTGCTGTTTTATAAAGGTAATTTTTCTCGTCTTACTCTGGCGGTTGGCAAGGGAAAACCCTACTGGATTTGGTTTGGGGGCATACTTGGTGCAATTTATATTTCTGTTGGAGCTTGGTTAGTACAAATTGTCGGAACGGGCGGTACGGTAGTGTTAATGCTCTGCGGATTAATTAGCATGAGTTTATTGATTGATAAATTTGGCTGGTTAGGTGTAACCAAAAAAGTCGTGCAAAAAATACAGCTGCTCGGTTTGTTTATGCTATTGAGTGGTGTCGCTTGCATTCATTTACTTTAGGAGCGCAATATGTCTTATCGCCAACAAATTTTCACTTATGTTGCTCATCAATATGGTGTATCTCCTGAATATTTATGGGAGAAATTTCCCAGCTATGCTGTACTTCGCCACGGAAATAAAAAAGCAAAATGGTTTGCCCTCATTGCCAATGTGCCCAATAGCAAGCTTGGGCTAAATGAGAAAGGCAATAGTGAAATTATCAACTTAAAGGGCAACCCAGACATGATTAACCTCTTGCAACAAGATAAAAATATTTTCCCCGCTTACCATATGAATAAAAAGCATTGGTTTAGCATACGCTTAGATCAAGATTTTCCATTTGAAGATATTCTACCTTTACTTGATTGGAGCTATCGACTAACAGCGCAATAAAAAATAAAGAGAGTATGAATACATACTCTCTCTTGTAGATTATGATCTATTAAGAGCCCAATTCTTACGTTAAGCTGATAAATTAATCCTGATTAATAGCTTGAATTAACAACAACTTCCTCGCCATAACCACCAGCTTGAGGGAATGGAGTATAGTTAGAGTTTGCCGCGCGTAAAATACGAATACCACGAATGCCCGCTTCACGTGCAGCTAAAATATCATCATCGCTATCACCATAATGAATTTGTACTTTGTGTTCTAAGATCGCGGGGGTTTTATCATATTTGGTGCTATGCTCTTTTCCGCCCATAAAATTCACTGGCTGCATATTTTTGATACCAAGATTTTTCTCCATAATTGGAGTAACTTGATCATCTTTACCCGCAGTACGGCCTGTGATCAAATAAACTTGGTCACCTCGTTCTTGGTGCATTTTAATTAAATCAATCGCCACTTGTTTTGGAAGTGAATATTTATCGCAACCAGCATTAATTTCATCCCAGAAATCTTGATTTTTTAAGTAGCTATAATCATTTGGGGAATATTTTTGTTTACCATAATGGAAACAACCACTACTTGCTGCCACAGTATCATCAATATCAAAGCTTACCGCCATTGGAGGTAAATCTTTAATGCTCTCTTTAATCTGTTCAATAGACACCCAGTGAATTGGAGCTTGCTGAGCCTCATTGGTTCTCATATCAATACCCGGTTGAGAATAAGGCACTTTTGGCCCCGCTGCTTGAGCAGAAAAAGCCACGCAAGAAGCAAGTAATGCAGCTACAGTCGTTTTCAACACACATTTCATAGTAAATTCTCCATTAGTTAATCCGCGGGCTATTTTAGCCGAGTCATACATTTAGTGCTAATAGCAAAAGTAATTTTTGTGAGCCGCTTCACAGGTAAACGATTACCTCAGGTACAGTTAGGGCATAATTTCCCGCAAAATCGGATTTTGCATTGAAATCAAGGTTTCCGTTGATTGAATTTCATCGATCGATTGAATTTTGCCTGCTAATACTGAATGCAGCTCTTCAATAGTATGAGTCATCACTTTAATAAAAATCGAATAGTTTCCTGTTGTGTAATAAGCCTCGACAACTTCATCAAATTCACTCAACTTCGCAATGACTTGATCATAGTCTTTGGCTGATTTCAAAATAATGCCGATAAAGCAGCATACATCATAGCCAAGTTTACGTTGATTTACCCGAATTTTGGTACCTTCAATAATCCCGGCTTGTCGCATTTTTTCTACTCGCACATGAATGGTCGCAGCACTTACGCCAAACTGTTTTGCCATTTCTGCATAAGGTGTGCGCGCATCCACAATTAAAGCACGCAAAATTTGTTGATCAAGTCGATCGAGACTCTGTTTAGCGTTCATTTTTTATCCCCATTTCTAGTTTTTGCAGATTTTATTCGGATTTTACCCGCTTATTTTAAATAAAATCTACTCATTTTGTTTTTTTAATTGATGAATATTGCATTTTTCGCACAATTATTTAAATTAACCAAAGTTTTGCTATGTCATGTAGCTGAGTTTTTAATTATTGAGAGTCAATTATGAAAAAATCATTTATCTTACAACAACAAGAAATTAGCTTTGTAAAAAACACCTTTACCCAAAACCTGATTGAACAATTAGAAATTATCGAAGTGCAAGGCCCGATTTTAAGCGAAGTCGGCAACGGTATGCAGGATAACCTTTCTGGTATCGAAAAAGCCGTACAAGTCAATGTAAAATGTATTCCAAATGCTGTTTATGAAGTGGTACATTCACTGGCAAAATGGAAACGCCATACTCTTTCACGTTTCCAATTTAAAGAAGGCGAAGGGCTATTTGTGCATATGAAAGCACTTCGTCCAGATGAAGATTCACTCGATCCAACTCACTCTGTTTATGTTGATCAATGGGACTGGGAAAAAGTGATTCCAGCGGGTCGCCGCAACTATGCCTATTTACAAGAAACAGTGCGCAAAATCTATCGTGCTATCCGTCTAACTGAAGTGGCTGTTGAAGCACGTTTCGATATTCCTAGCAGCTTACCGAAAGAAATTACTTTTGTGCATAGTGAAGATTTAGTTAAACGCTATCCCGATATGACAGGTAAACAGCGTGAAAACGCTATTTGTAAAGAGTATGGGGCGGTATTCTTAGTGGGCATCGGTGGTAAATTATCTGATGGTAAGCCACATGACGGTCGTGCACCAGACTACGATGACTGGACCACAGAATCTGAAAATGGCTATAAAGGCTTAAATGGCGATATCCTTGTCTGGAACGAAGAATTAGGTTCAGCATTCGAGCTTTCATCAATGGGTATCCGTGTTGATGAAACCGCATTACGCTTACAAGTTTCCTTAACCGGCGATGAAGAGCGTTTAGAAATGGATTGGCACAAAGATTTGTTGGCAGGGAAGTTACCACTCTCTATTGGTGGAGGTATCGGACAATCTCGTATGGCAATGTTCCTATTACATAAAAAACATATCGGCGAAGTACAATCAAGCGTTTGGCCAAAAGATATGCTAGAGCAATATGCCAACATTCTATAACAAATAAAAAAACCTTGCCTATTGGCAAGGTTTTTGCATTTTATTCAGTAAATTTAACCGCTTGTTAGATAAACCAACCTGTCGCTGTCACGCCTTTATTATCGTGCAACTTCAAACCACCGTAGATAGTACGGAATAAAAACCAGATACTAGAAGCTAAAATCACTAACGCACCAATTCCAATAAAAGCAAGCACAATACCGACAATATACAAGACGATTGCTCCCCAAAAGGTACGGAAAAGATAAGCGTAGTGATCCTGATAATCGACAAGCTCATGACGTTTTACATAAAGTAAAACCACGCCAACAATCGCTGTTAGCCCACCAAATAGTAAACTTGCCAGAAACAATCCATAGACGATATACAGTGTTTTTTTCTGAGAATCGCTAAATTGAATTGGGGAATTTTGCATAACTACTCCTTATTTTTACGTCTTGCGCGAGGGTGTGCCAAATCATAAATGTTCGCTAAATGTTGAAAGTCCAAATGGGTATAAATTTGCGTGGTAGAAAGGCTACTATGCCCTAAAAACTCCTGCACTGCACGCAAATCTGCACTTGCTTCCAGCATATGAGTTGCAAAAGAGTGTCGGAGTTTGTGTGGATGTAAATGACTGCTCAACCCCTGTTTTTCGCCCCATTTTCGCATCGCAAGTTGAATAGAACGATGAGAGAGCCGCCCACCACGTTTATTGAGAAAAACCGCATTATCCCGCGGACTAAATTGCAAACGAGCAGATAGCCAACGTTTTAAAACAGAAATCGCTTTTGAGCCAATTGGCACAATGCGCTCTTTATTCCCTTTGCCCAACAAACGTACTTCGCTCGTTGTGAGATCCATATCACTCAAATCCAAACCTTGCAATTCCGAAAGGCGTAATCCAGAACTATACATCAGCTCCATCATAGCCAAATCTCGAATATCCATTGGTTCGTCACTATTAATATTGAGCAGTTGAGAAATCTGCTCTGCGTCGATATTTTTCGGTAAATGCTTACCAACTTTAGGGGATTTAATGCCTATGGCAGGATTGGCAACTAGCACACCTTGACGAACTAAAAACGCCAAGAATTGACGCAATGCCACTAGGCGTAAACCGATACTTTTTGCACTCAATCCTTGCTTATGGCTTTGAGAAAGCAACCATCGCACCACAGAACTATCCACATCTTGCCACTGTTCTAGCCCTTTTTCCGCCAACATTTGGCAGATAGCTTTTAACTGGCGTTGATAATTGCTCAATGTATGTGGACTGGCTTGCTTTTCAATTCGCAGAAAATCCCAATACGCTTGGCTTAGTGCAAAAAGTTGTTCAGCAGACATTATGCCAAGCCTAATTTACCGATTTGAATACCAATCTTACCTAATGCCGCAGGCCCTAAGTAATTCGCCACAAATTTAAACATCTCTTCCACATCGCTGAATACGGCATGTTCTTTTACCTCTTTTTCAACTTTACGGGTAAATTCATAACGCACAGCCTCATTCTCAACGTGTGCAACTAAATCGAGATACACAGTTTCAAAATAGTGACTCATTGTCCCTTCTAAACCTGGATCACTAATACGTACATCCCAGTGATTAGTAAATAAAATTTCGGTTTTTACTGACATTGTGTTTTCCTCATTACTAAATTATTTGCCCCTAGCCTGAGCAAATAAAGTTTTCATCACGGTTTCTTCCTGATAAATCCGTACACCTAATATGACTAAATAAGCGGGGAATATAAAAGTGAGCGTATGCCAAGCATGGCACATCATCCCCAGCCCAATCAATTCAGGAATAATATTTAAAAAATAGTTTGGGTGTCTAATCGTTTGGAATAAAAACGCGGTATTAATTTTATGCTCAGGAAGAATATAGAGTTTGACTGTCCAAATTTCGCCCAATGCTTTAATGACCCAAAATAACGCCAAATAAGCTAAAGACAAAATGACAAAGCCAACTATTGCAATCCCGTCAAAAGAATACGCGCTGCTATTTGCCTCATAAATTGCTGAGAAATAAAAAGCAATATGCGCCATTGAGAGCAGAATAGAATTTCTCTTACCATATTGCACCGCTTGCTTTTCAATTAGACGTTTTTCATTTTGAATTGAGATTTTCAAGCTGAATAAACGCACAGCAAAAAATAGTATAAACAAAATGTTTACCACTAACATAATTTCTCCTTTTAAAAATAAAAATATGGGTTCGATGTTTATAATAGCTGCTTATAAGCAGTCTGATTAACATTCTTATAGCAAATTTTGATATAAAATAGACCGCTTACAAGCGGTCTATTTTACTCCAAATTTTGCAAATTACTGCAACAGCGAAATATCCGCCACTTGCAAGAACAAGCCTTGTAGTGTGCTTAAAATCGCGAGGCGGTTTTGGCGCAGTTTTTGATCTTCTGCATTTACCATCACGCTATCAAAGAAGCTATCTACTGGCTGACGTAGATTTGCGAGTTTGTCTAATACGGCGGTGTAATTGCCTTGTGCGATTAACGGTTGAACTTCGGATTTCAAGGTAATAACCGCTTCGGCTAAGGCTTTTTCTGCTGGTTCAACACAAACGGTCAAATCGATTTCGCCGATGGCAATATCTGCTTTCGCTAAAATGTTACTTACGCGTTTATTCGCTGCGGCTAAGGCTTCGGCACTGTCTAATTCACGGAAGTGCGACACCGCACGCACACGGGCATCGAAGTCGGCAGGTTTGGTTGGACGGCGGGCAAGCACAGATTGGATAACATCCACCGCAATGCCTTCGCTCTCATACCACGCACGGAAACGGCCGAGCATAAAGTCCACCACGTCTTCAACCACGTTTTTATTGGTGAGTTTATCGCCAAATAATTGAGCAGATTTCGCCACTAAATCGGTTAAATCAAGCGATAAATTTTTCTCCACCATAATTCTCAAAGAGCCTAATGCTGCACGGCGTAGGGCGAACGGATCGGCACTGCCTTTTGGCGCTTGACCGATACCGAAAATCCCTGTGAGGGTGTCAAATTTGTCCGCCAACGCCACCGAGCAAGCCACTAGGCTGTTCGGCAAGTTGTCGCCCGCAAAACGTGGCATATACTGCTCGTTTAACGCCACCGCCACTTCTTCATCTTCACCATCGTGACGGGCATAGTGCATCCCCATCACGCCTTGGGTGTCGGTAAATTCAAACACCATATTGGTCATCAGGTCACATTTTGAGAGTAAACCGGCACGTTTCGCTTTGGTTTCATCAGCCCCGATTTGTTTTGCAATTTCACCCGCTAAGGCCTCAATGCGAGCGGTTTTATCACGCAATGTGCCAAGCTGTTGTTGGAATAACACAGTTTTAAGGCGTGGCAGTTGGTCTTCCAGTTTCTGTTTTAAGTCGGTTTTGAAGAAGAACTCCGCATCGGTCAAACGTGGGCGAACCACTTTTTCGTTACCCTCGATGATTTTGCTCGGATCTTCCGGATTGATATTCGACACAAAAATAAAGTGCGGTAACAATTTGCCGTCTTTATCGTAAATCGGGAAGTATTTTTGGTCGCCTTTCATTGTGTAAACTAAGGCTTCTGCCGGCACGGCAAGGAAACGCTCTTCAAACTTAGCGGTGAGCACATTCGGGTATTCCACCAGCGAGGTTACTTCGTCCAGCAAATCTTCTTCAATATCGGCAACACCGCCCAAAGCGGTCGCTTTTTCCTGTGATTTTGCAAGAATCAAGGCTTTACGCTCATTGAAATCTGCCACGACCGATCCACGATCTTTCAACAGTTGCGGATATTGATCAGCGTTCTCAATCGTAAATTCACGCTCGCCTAAGAAACGGTGGCCACGAATGGTACGACCGCTTTTCACGCCTAAGATCTCGCCTTCGATCAGCTCTGCCCCGAATAGAAGCGTAACGGTATGCACAGGGCGAACAAACTGCTCGCTCTTATCGCCCCAACGCATTGTTTTTGGAATTGGCAAGCCTGCAAGGGCTTTATCAATAATGCCTACGAGCAAGTTTTTAGTCGGCTGACCTTCAATCACCGCACGATGCACCAGCCATTCACCTTTGTCGGTAGCAATACGCTCAGCTTGCTCCACCGTGATACCACAGCCTCTTGCCCAGCCCTCTGCTGCTTTGGTCGGCTTACCTTCGGTATCAAACGCCGCCGATACCGCAGGGCCTCGTTTCTCAACCGCTTTACTCGGCTGGCTTTCCGCAAGGCTCAGCACCTTCACCGCCAAACGGCGAGGGGCAGCAAACCATTCGACTTTATCAAACGAAAGACCTGCTTGGTTTAATTCGTTTTCTACATTCTCCGCAAATGCGGTCGCTAATTTTTTGAGCGCCTTCGGTGGCAGCTCTTCTGTGCCGATCTCGGCAAGGAAGTTTTGTGTTGTCATTGTTAATTTCTCATTCAAATAATTTGTGTCTTTAAAATCTCTCACTTCGTTTTTACTTCTGCCAAATCTCCCCTAGCCCCTCTTTGCTAAAGAGGGGAACTGGATCGCCGTAAATTTGTCGTTCATCTGTCTTCATTATCTTTCTTCAACAAGCCCGAAAATAGTCAGATGAATTAAAATTACCCACTGAATGATCGCCCCCTCTTTAGTCAAAGAGGGGGAGGGGGGAGATTTGAAAATCTCTATTCCCTCACCGCCTGAATATGCAACCAAATCGCTTCAATCACACTTTCAATCTCGGTCATCACTTGGTAATTATCAAATCGAAGAACAGTTAAACCAAGTGAAACCAATTCCGCATCTCGGATTTTATCATTTGCCCGATGTTCAGGCTCATAATGTTGCCCACCGTCTAACTCAACCACTAATTTCGCTTTCGGACAGTAGAAATCGACAATATAGCTTAACAACGGTTTCTGCCGATAAAAACGAACACCCAGTTGATCGCCCCGAATACGATACCAAAGCCGTCTCTCCGCCTCAGTTTGTGCCGTTCGCAATTTCTGCGAATTCGGTTTTAGCGATTTGACATAAGGTTTCATTTTGCAAAATTTCCGCCAAATTCAGCCGCTTGTTAGCCGAAAATGCCCTCTAATTCAGCCAAATCCAGCACGACTTTTTCGCCTTCTATTAACAAGGCAGGAATGCCAATATAGCCGTTGACTTTGGCGTTATCGAAGGCGGAATGCGTATCTCGCAGTTTCAAAAATGGTTTAAGTGTTGAGCCGCCTTTGGTGATGTCGCACGCTTCATATTCAATGCCTAAGCGGTCTAGTTCTGCCACAAATGGGGCGGTATCAGGACACCAGTGGGCGAAGTATAAAATTGGTTTCATATTGTTACCTTGTAGGGGCGAATCACATTCGCCCATTCAGATTTATTTGGGCGAATATAATTCGCCCCTACATTACATACGCAATTTTATTTTTTACACCCCGGGAACCCTAAGGCTTCACGGCTTGCATAATAGGCTTCGGCAACGCCTTTGGTTAAGGCACGAATACGTAAAATGTAGCGTTGGCGTTCAGTTACTGAGATTGCTTTACGAGCATCTAATAAGTTAAAGCTGTGAGCGGCTTTTAAAATGCGTTCGTAAGCTGGCAATGGAAGCGGTTTTTCTAGTTCTAATAACGCTTTGGCTTCTTTTTCGTATTGTTCAAAGCATTGGAACAAGAAATCTACATCGGCGTATTCAAAGTTGTAAGTAGATTGTTCCACTTCGTTTTGATGGAACACGTCGCCATAGGTGGTTTTGCCCAGTGGGCCGTCTGACCAAACTAAATCATATACGCTGTCCACGCCTTGAATATACATCGCTAAACGCTCTAAGCCGTAGGTGATTTCGCCTGTTACTGGTTTACATTCTAAGCCACCCACTTGTTGGAAATAGGTGAATTGGGTCACTTCCATTCCGTTGAGCCATACTTCCCAGCCTAAGCCCCACGCACCTAATGTTGGATTTTCCCAGTTGTCTTCTACGAAGCGAATATCGTTTTGGGTTGGGTCAAAGCCAAGCATTTTGAGGCTGTCTAAATAGAGTTCTTGAATGTTATCTGGGGACGGTTTGATCACCACTTGGAATTGGTAGTAGTGTTGTAAACGGTTTGGGTTTTCACCATAGCGACCGTCTGTCGGGCGGCGGGACGGTTGCACATAGGCAAACGCCATCGGTTCTGGGCCTAATGCACGTAAGCAAGTCATCGGGTGAGAGGTACCAGCCCCCACTTCCATATCAAATGGTTGAACGACTGTTGCCCCTTGTTGTGCCCAGTAATCTTGAAGGGCTAAGATCATTCCCTGAAAGGTTTTTACATTGAATTTTGCTGACATTGTTCTTTCTCTAAATTTATAGTCAAAAATGGCGTTATTATAGCGTGCAAGCGGTTGTAATGGGGGAATTTTTTGCAAAAAGATGAAAAAGGCTCTGCTAAACAGAGCCTTTAAAAAGATTAGAGTTTTGAGAAAAATTTATAGCTTGGTGACACAAGCAGGCTTGCTAAAGCGGCTTTAATCACACCACCTAAAATAAATGGATAAAGCCCCAATTCTAATACTTTACCTTCCGGTACAAAAAATGAAAGCTGTGCTAAACCAAAAGCGAAAGTAATAACGCTGGCAAGTAACGCAACTGCTACGCTTTTCCAGAATGAGCTTAACACGCCTTTATCGCTAAAATAGCCTAACACATATGCCGTTGGAATATAGCCCCACAAGTAACCCCCACTTGGGCCAAATAGAGCTTGAACTCCCGCACCACCGTTAGCAAAGACAGGTAAGCCGATAACTCCTTCAAATAAATACATTAATACAGCAGCCGTGCCTGCCTTACGTCCTAATGCAAAGCCAACCACAGTGAGAGCTAGGGTTTGCCCTGTAATCGGCACAGGATACATCGGCACAGCAATTTGCGCGAAGATAGCAATTAAATTTGCGCCAATTAAAGTTTTCAGCCAAAAAGCCACAACGCGGTTAGCCTCTAACCAGCGTTTTGTTTGAGTAAGTTGTGTAGTAAACATTGTACTTTCTCCTTTGTGAATAAAAAAGAGCGCGTATTATAATAGTATCTAGTTATAGGTTAAATTAGAAATTTTAGGGCAAAATGACACGTGCACTTATTTATGCCGATGAAGGTTGTAGCTCTGTCGGTATAGAATCTTTAATTATCGGGGTTCAACAGCATCTTGGGCTTTATGCTGAAACCGTTAATGCGGAGCAACTCCTACATAGTGGTCTGACCAATGCAGAGCTTTTTATTATCCCCGGAGGGCGTGATTTGCCCTATTGTGCCAAATTAAACGGCAGAGGTAACCAGCTAATTCGAAACTTTGTTGCCCATGGAGGCTATTATGTCGGTATCTGTGCTGGTGCTTATTATGCTTGCTCCGCTTTAGATTTTCGAGGAGATGGCTACCGCATTCAAGGTATGCGCGAATTGGCATTTTTTGATGGCACGGCTGTCGGTAGTTTGCCACAGCTCACGCAAGGGAAATATTATGATGAAAGCCTAAAAAGCAAGGCGATTACCTCATTATCTCTAGTTGGCGGCAAAAAAATCCCTGCTTATTATCATGGGGGCTGCACTTTTTTACCCAATAACACTGCATCATTTGAGCCCATTGCATACTATGCAGATAATAGCCTTGCCGTGCTTACAGGGACGTTTGGCCAAGGAAATTATCTACTTTCAGGGATACATTTTGAACTTCAAGCGCAAACGTATCAAACGCAAATCGTCAATATTTGCCGAGATGAGCAGCAAAAACAGCAAGAACAGCAAATTTGCCACTATTTTGATCAAAAATATGGTGTTCCGATTTGGCAAGCTATCCAAAAAGGATTAAAGTAACACCATGATGATTAGACAGGGAGAAATCTCATGAACATGCCATTCTGCTTACCTGAACACATTACGCCAGAAATCTTTTTGCGAGATTATTGGCAAAAACGACCGCTTGTTATCAAAGGCGGTTTACCACAAATCGTCGGGTTATTTGAGCCCCAAGATATTATTGAACTTGCACAGGAAGAAGAGGTTTCTGCCCGTTTAATTAAAACACTTCAGACAGATGAAGGCGAGAAATGGACATTAAAACGCAGTCCATTGGAAGCCACAGATTTTGAAAATTTGCCTGAGCACTGGTCGGTACTGGTGCAAAACTTAGAACAGTGGTCATCTGAACTTGGTGCATTATGGCAAGCTTTCAGCTTTATTCCACAATGGCAACGCGATGATATTATGGTCTCTTTTGCCCCAAAAGGTGGTTCGGTTGGCAAGCATTATGATGAGTATGATGTCTTTTTAGTGCAAGGCTACGGGCATCGCCGTTGGCAGCTTGGTAAATGGTGTGATCCAAGCACTGAATTTAAACCTAATCAGCCAATCCGCATTTTTGATGATATGGGCGAATTAGTGCTTGATGAAGTGATGGCGCCCGGAGACGTGCTTTATGTGCCATCACGAATGGCTCATTACGGCATTGCCGAAGATGATTGCTTAACTTTCTCCTTTGGTTTACGCTTCCCAAATGCGGCAGACTTGTTGGAAAATATTTGTAAAACAATTGAACACCAAGGCGAGGCAATTAATAATTCACAATTTAATATTCCGTTTCGCCTCTCGCCACATGTGCAACCAAATGCGTGGCTTGATCCAAAAATGGTAGCGAATTTCAAATTGCAGTTGATTAACTTATTACAAACATCGGAGCAATTTGATGAAATTCTCACCCATAGCGTTGCAACCGCAGTAAGTTCTCGTCGCTACGAGCAATTAACTGAAGAAAACGAATACTATCCAGATGAGGTGCAAGAGGTGCTTGAAGCGGGCGGTTGGATACAACAAGATGCGAATGTAAAAATCCTTTATACAGAAAATCCATTACGCGTATATGTAAATGGTGAATGGATTGATGAATTAAGCGACACAGAAGCAGAATTGTTAATCCGCATTGCTAATGGTGATATGATTTCATGGAACAAAATCGCTTCATTTGCCACCAAAATTGGCGGGCAAGACAGCCTAGAATTGTTACTCGATAGCTTATGTGACTGGTTAGACAGTGGCTGGCTGATCCTAGAAGAAGGTGAATAAAAGACAAAGAGCAGTTCATACACGAACTGCTCTTTAATATTATTTGCTGCTATCAAACCAACCACGAATAAGTTGTACTGATAAGAAGAAGGTTAAAGCTAACAGCGCATATAAAATATAGCTAACCCAAGGCCGTGATGGGCTGGCTGCGTCTTCTACTGGCTGAATAGAAACAATATTTCGGAATTCATTTAACCAGTTGATCCGCCAACCATAATATTTGATTTCAACTAATTTCTGCTCATTTGCATAAGCTTGCGCTTTTGCTTGGATATCTGCAGAGCCAAATTTGAAATATGGCGGTAAGCCCCAGCCTGTATCTTCATTGCGATAAACCATCACTTTTTCTTTACTTTCATCTGGGCGCTTTGTGAATAAGAAATAGACATCTCGTACTTCACCATCGGCTGGGTTGGCTTTACTAATTACACCGTCTTTATCCATACGGCGCACTTCCATCCCTGTCACCATCGTTGTTTCATAACTGGGCATTGCGTAATTCACTGCACCAATCAGCACAATATGTAAAGAAAGGGTCACTAAGATCAAAAAGTATTTAACCATTGCTCTCATCATTTTCTCCTTATAAAGTTATCCCACAAGCGGTCGAATTTTAAATAAATTCTGCACATTTTGTGTAGTAATTCGTGCAAATTCTGCCACAGAAACGCCTTTAAGGGTAGCCACATATTCACAGACTTCACGCACATAAGCGGGCTGATTTGGCTTGCCACGATATGGAATAGGCGCAAGATATGGTGAATCAGTCTCAACTAACAGACGCTCAAGTGGCACTTGTCGCACGACTTCACGCAACTCTTCAGCATTGCGGAATGTAATAATGCCTGAAATGGAAATATAAAAACCAATATCCATCGCGCGTTTCGCCATTGCCCAGTCTTCAGTAAAGCAGTGCAACACCCCGCCACATTTTTCTGCATTGCCATGTTCTAAAATCTTCATCGTATCTTCGCGCGCTGAACGCGTATGAATAATCAATGGCTTATTCACTTTGTTGGCTATTTCCACTTGCTGAGCAAAAAGATCTTGCTGTAGCGCTTTGGTTTCCGGCGTGTAATGATAATCTAACCCCGTTTCCCCCACGGCGACTACGCGTGGATCTTGTGTAAATTGCAGTAATTTATCGTACTCAAAGGGTTCATCTGTCACATTGAGTGGGTGAACGCCACAAGAGAGATAGACTTCCGAACGATGAGCAGTGAGCTGCTTCATCGCTTCAAATCGCCCAATTGTGGTACAAATTGAAATCATCTGTTGCACACCTCGAGCTTTGGCATTTTCTATGACCTCATCCACATTTTTATGACGTGTTTCATAATCTAAAGAATCTAAATGACAATGGCTGTCAATAATATGTAAATTGTCCATATTTTCCTTTGTAAAAAATTTATCTAAATCAACCGCTTGTTAGGGCGTGTCGATGTTTTAAATGGAGTAGTGTTGTCGCTTAAATATCGACACGCCCTAAGCTCGCTCTACCCCAAACGCCATCACTTCTTCAATGCGTTTGGCATTTAACGCAATCATAATTAAACGATCAACCCCTAAAGCGACCCCAGAGCAATTCGGAATACCCGCTTTGAGTGCCTGTAAAAAACGGCGATCCAGCTCTTGCGGCGGCAGCCCCATTTTTTCACGGTTAAGATTATCACTTTCAAACCGATGAAGCTGTTCCTTAGCATCGTCCAGTTCATGGAACCCATTCGCCAGCTCTAAGCCTTGATAGTAAAACTCAAAACGCTCAGCCACTCGATGATCTTCAGGGCTAATCTGCGCCAAAGCAGCCTGAGTAGCAGGAAAATGATATACCGCCGTTGGACGTTCTTTGCCAATATTTGGCTCAACAACTTCACTAAAAAGAAATTGCAACAGCGTATCTCGCTCTTCTTCATCCTCACACTGTAGCCCATTTTCTCTGGCTTTCGCCACAAGCTGTTGGCGAGTTGCTGAAAGAGGATCTAAGCCAACATAGGTTTGAAATACAAATTGGTAGCTATAAGATTCTGCCGGCTCGCATTCTAAAATTTGCTGAAGCAAATCATCCACTTCGTTAATTAAGCGGTACATATCAAAATGCGGGCGATACCATTCCAGCATCGTAAATTCAGGGTTATGACGGCTACCCGCCTCCTCATTACGAAAGACACGACACAGCTGAAAAATTGCGCCACTTCCTGCCGCAAGCAAGCGCTTCATATGGTACTCCGGGCTGGTAATCAAATGCAGTTGCTTCGCTTGATTTGCAAAAGGGGCGAGAAACGCCGTACTAAATGTAGAAAGGTGAATATCGGTTACTGAGAATTCGCTCATTGTTGGCGTTTCTACTTCTAAAACACCACGCTCGGTAAAAAATCGCCGAATATCTGCAATGATCGCTGCACGTTTAATTAAATTTTCAATCGTTGCTGAAGGCTGCCATGCTTGCTCTGCTGTTTGCAAATTTTCCATAAAAACATACCGCTTGTAAAAAATGGCTATTATACCTTAAGTCAAAACAATTTGACTGCGGAAAAAAGCTGAGTACCATTGCCGCATTATTTTTTATAAGGATCAGCTGTGCAATTTCTCTCAATCCTGCGCATTGTCGGTATTTTGGTAATGTGCTTTTCGTTTACTATGCTTGTCCCTGCCTTTGTCGCACTAATTTATGGCGATGGCGGAGGGCGCGCATTTGTCGAATCTTTTGTCCTGACATTCTTTATTGGCTCGGTATTGTGGTGGTTTTGTCGTAAAAATCGGCAAGAACTACGTTCCCGCGAGGGTTTTTTAATTGTCGTTCTATTTTGGGTGGTGCTAGGCTCGCTCGGCGCAGTACCATTTATTATTTTGGAACAGCCAAATCTCAATGTTTCAGAGTCTATTTTTGAATCCTTTTCTGGGCTAACAACCACAGGCGCCACGGTTATTACCCAGCTAGATAGCCTACCAAAAGCTATTTTATTTTATCGCCAATTTCTACAATGGCTGGGCGGCATGGGGATCATTGTACTCGCTGTGGCAATTATTCCCCTGCTCGGTATTGGCGGAATGCAGCTATATCGTGCTGAAATGCCAGGGCCACTCAAAGAGCAAAAAATGCGTCCTCGTATTGCCGAAACAGCAAAAGCACTCTGGCTAATTTATCTCTCTCTAACAATTTTATGTGCAGGAGCATTTTGGCTGGCGGGTATGGATGTGTTTGATGCGATTTCACACAGCTTTGCCACAGTGGCAATTGGCGGATTCTCTACTCACGATGCAAGCATTGGCTACTTTAATAGCAATTTAATTAACTATATTACCGTCTTTTTCCTACTGGTTTCTTCCTGCAACTTTGCTCTGCATTTTGCGATTTTCGACCAAATGCGCGAAAAACAGAGCCGGAATAGTAAAACGAAAATTCTCGGTCTCTATTGGAAAGATTACGAATTTCGCTTTTTTATCACTATCCAACTCGCGTTATTTGCTATCTGCTCTGTAGTGTTATTAGCGCATAACTATTTTGAAGGAGATACCGCAACAACGCTCTCACAGGCGATGTTCCAATCGGTGTCAATCTCAACCACTGCCGGCTTTACTACCAATGATTTCAGCAGTTTTCCCTCATTCCTACCGCTGTTACTGGTATTAGCCTCCTTTATTGGCGGTTGTGCCGGCTCAACTGGTGGTGGCTTAAAAATGTTCCGCGTACTATTACTTTATTTACAAGGTAGACGAGAAATCCACCGCTTTATTCACCCTAATGTGATTCAACCGGTAAAATTAGGCAAACATGTTTTATCCGAGCGCATTGTTGAGGGCGTTTGGGCATTTTTCTCTGCCTATTTCTTTGTTTTCGTGGTGTGTTGGATTGCGAGCATTGCTTGCGGAATGGAAACTTTTGATGCACTCAATGCTGTGATCGCAAGCCTTAATAATCTCGGCCCTGCGCTCGGTACAGTAAGTAGCAACTTTACAAAAGTCCCAGATAGCGCCAAATGGGTACTAACTTTTGCAATGGTATGTGGGCGTTTAGAAGTCTTTACACTCCTTGTAATATTAAGCCCAACTTTTTGGCGAGATTAAAAAACGGGTCAAAATAACGCCAGCATTAGTGCTGGCGTTATCTTTCAAAGAGAATTACTTCCACCTATTTGCAGACTTATTTTGGTTCAGCACTCTATTTTGCTTAAATACCAATAACAAAATAGGGCTAAAATAAATTGCATTTAACACCATAAAAGCCTCTGTTATACCGTATTGAATACTTAAATAAACATCTGGTTCAGTTCTAAATTCTTTAGACACATAATATGTCAAAAAATTAATAAAACTACCTATCGCAATTGCCTGTCTCTCTTTATGCGATGACAATTTCTGCCTACTATAACTCCAAGTTAGAATACTACCGGTAATAAACCAGCCAGCCCCTGTCAATATTAGCTCCAAGCCCCAATTTGGCATAATACCCATTATATTAATAATGATATTTAGCCCCCAAATAACAGCAGGTATAAACGACAAAAAACAAATAAGAATAATTCTATTATGCAACACATATTCTCCTGTGAGTTTAAGTGAATAAACAAGCTTATTTTATCCTAAAAAAACAACCATATGTTTATTTCTTTATATGTTAAAAATTGGCTATTAAATTGATTTTTTGTAAAGAATGTAAGCAATGTAAACAAAAGAAAAGTGCATCAGTAATTTATACCTATTAGATTAAAATATTAGTGTGGGGAAATGGTGTGTATTTCCTATTTATTGGTAACGCTTTTTTTGTTACCGGGTCTTTTACAAACCGTAAGGGTTAAATTATGAATAAAGTTTTTAAAGTCGTTTGGAATACGGCAACTCAAACGTGGGTGGCAGTTTCTGAATTGCAAAAAGCCAAAGGCAAATCCAAAACTAGGTCTGTTAATTTATCGACTGTTGCAGTAAGTGCGGCGGTTGCGGGGGCTGTTTTAGGCTCAGGCAATGCATTAGCAGCTGTCTCAATTGGTAACAACTACAATGATTCCGAGTCAGAAAATGCCGTCATTGGTAGTGGTGCATTATCAGCGATTGCTATTGGTTCTGCATCTAGCTCAAGTGGGCGTTCAACCATCGCTATTGGTCAATATGCGAACGCGACCCATATTGATAATTTAATTGACCCAGAAGCAACACAATATCGCACCAACAGTATTGGTGAAGAAAGCTTAAATGGAACTGGTGCAGATATGGCTCTAGTACCATCTATTGCGATTGGTATGGAAGCTTGTGCAACCTCTGCTAACGCAATTGCACTTGGTACACAAACTAAAGCAACCGGTAACCGTGCAACTGCATTTGGTGCGGGTGCAAAAGCAACCGGTAACCGTTCAACCGTTGTAGGTTGGTCTTCTGCAGCCAACGGCACACGCTCATTTGCGCTAGGTTCAGGTGCAAAAGCCAATGCGGATTACTCTGGTGCAATGGGTGATAAATCTGTTGCAAATGGTACTTCTTCTTTAGTATTCGGTCATAATGCGAGCTCAGGTGCATCTGCCACTGACAGTATCGCAATGGGTCACAATGCGACAGTAAATGGTACTGATGCCAAAAATAGTATTGCATTGGGCCATAATGCGACATCAGGACGTCATGGTCAGGTTGTTATCGGTCATAATGCTTCTGCTGCTTCCAATACAAATACTCAAACTATCGTTATTGGTGAAAATGCTAATGCTTTCGGTTCTGCAACATCTGCAGCTGGAGCAGGGCATATCGGTTATAAAAACCCATACCATCCAATGTATAACAGTAGTTTGCCAAATAATCTAGCAACAAGATATGGTACAAAACTCTCTAATACAGGAGAGACTGTTTTAACTTATAGTGGTACACAAGATAGTGTTCTTGGTACTTCAATTATTATTGGTCCTAATGCATCAGCGGGTTCGGGCAATATTGCAATTGGTAGTTTTGCTTACGCAACTTCAGGCACAGCAGCTGATGGTAAAAGCTATGGTTTAGGTGTTGCTCTTGGTCAAAATGCTTACTCATCTACTGGTGGTGTAAGTATGGGGGCATCAGCAGTGGCACAAGGTGCAAACTCTGTCGCTTTAGCTCGTCAATCTGTAGCAAGTGGTGATTCTGCGATTGCAATTGCATCAGCTTCTGCGGCTGTGGGTAAGCAAGCTATTGCGATTGGTCAATCGGCAACAGCTGTAGGTAATCACTCTATTGCACTAGGTGGTTCACAATCTTTTGGTCCTTATGATGGTGCAACCAATACGCGTACTTTTGCTGATGCAGCAGTTGCAATTGGTAATAGCTCACAAGTTTCAGCAACTGGGGTGAACTCTGTTATCATTGGTTCAAATACACAGGCTGATTCTGCTAATAACGTGGTGTTGGGTTCATATGCAAATGAGACCTCTGTAACCAATACAGGCGCGGTTGGTTCACAAAATGGTAACAAAATTGATAACGCAACGGTAAATGGATATACCTACGCAGGGTTTGCTGGCGAAGATAAATTAGTCGGTGTAGTTTCTGTAGGTAATGGTGAGCAAACTCGCCAAATCATTAACGTTGCACCAGGTGAAGTGTCTAGTACTTCTACAGATGCAATCAACGGCTCACAATTATATCTAATTACAACTAATATGGGCTTTAATGTGCACAACAATGCTGATAGCTCTGTTGCGCGTATTAAGAGCGATCACCATGTTCAATTTAAAGATGGTAACGGTACCACTGTAGATGTCACTTCAAAAAATGACGGTGCAAACGTTAGTATTGCTTATAACGTAAATGTAGATGGCTCAACTATCAAAATTAATAACGATGGTAAATTAGAAGCAGTTATTCCTGAAGCTTCTACAATCGAAACCACAACTATTACTACCGATCCAACTACCGGCGCAGTTACTACCCCAACTACTGATGGTGATAAGCTTGTTAATGCCACCACAGTTGCTAATGCAATTAAAAATGCAGGCTTTACCTTAAAACACTCTGTTGTTGATGGGGGTGAAAATTTAGGTGGTGATTCTGAGTTAATCAATGCAGGTGATACGGTTGAAATGATCGCAGGTAAAAACTTATCTGTGAAACAAGGTGAGAACGGTACAATCACTTACGCAACCAAAGAGAATGTGAGCTTTAGCAACGCACAAGTAAACAGCACATTCAGCATTGGGAACAATACCACTGATAACCCGACAGTAAACTTTAATACGACTGCCGGCAGCCCAACCAATGTGACCAACAATGGAAGCACTCCTACTAACCCTACTGCCTTAAACTTAACAGATAGCGAAGGCAAACCAGTACAAATCAAGGGTGTAGAATCTTCATTAACTGTAAACCAATTACCAACTAATGATGGTAACGGTACTACAGGCTCAACAAACTTACTAAACCTCACCAATGCAGATCCAAATTCTGCTGTAACTGTAGGTGATTTACAAAACTATGGTTGGGTGGTTTCAACGCCTGATAACCAATTCACACAAGCGGTGAAAAACGCGAATGAAGTTAAATTCACTGGCTCTGATGGCATTAAAGTCGCAGGTGCAGTAGATAGCACAGGCGTTTACAACATTACTTTTGAAGTGAATGCAGGTGAACTAAAACCAAATGCTAACGGCACTATTTCGACTTTAACTACAAATGGCACTGTAGCAACCGTGGGCGATGTGGCAAACGCAATTAACAACAGCGGCTGGAACACCACATTAAGCAATGGCGATCAGGCTCAGATCAACCCTGGTGACACCTTAAACTATGTTGATGGTAACGGTACGACTGCAACTGTAAAACAAGATCCAAACAATCCTAATGTGTTTAACGTCAGCTTTGATGTTAATAATGCCAACCCAACTACCGTAAATAATAATGGTAGCCTTGCAACACCTGCTGGCAATGAAGGCGCAAACTTTGTCAATGCAACCACGTTAGTTGATGCAATCAACAAAGCAGGCTTTACGTTGAAACATTCAGCGGTAGATGGTGGTGAAGATTTAGAAGGTGATGCAGAACTGATCAACCCAGGTGATGTGATTGAAATGATCGCAGGTAAAAACTTATCTGTGAAACAAGGTGCGAATGGCACAATCACTTACGCAACCAAAGAGAATGTGAGCTTTGACAATGTGCAAGTAAACAGCACATTAACCGTAGGTAACAATACAGCAGATAACCCAAGTGTTACCTTCAATACTGAAGCAGGTAGCCCTACCAATGTCACTAATAATGGTGGTGATACAACAAATCCTACTGCCTTAAACTTAACGGATAGCGAAGGTAAACCGGTACAAATCAAGGGGGTAGAATCTTCATTAACTTTACAACAAGTGCCAACAGCGGATAAAGATGGTTCGAATGCAAGCAATGTAAACTTAATTGATCTTGCTAATGCAACTGATCCAAATTCTGCAATCACAGTAGGTGATTTACAAAACTATGGTTGGGTAGTTTCAACACCGGATAATGCATTTAAACAAGCCGTTAAAAATGCAAATCAAGTGAACTTTGTTGGTTCTGAAGGTGTAAATGTTGAAGGTTCTGCTTCTGAAGAAGGCGTATATAACGTTACATTTGGCGTTAAAGCCGGTGAGTTTACTTCTAATCCAAACGGCACTGTTTCAGCGCAAACAAATAACGGCACTGTAGCAACTGTGGGTGATGTGGCAAACGCAATTAACAACAGCGGCTGGAACACCACATTAAGCGATGGCTCTTCAGCACAAATCAACCCAGGTGATACCTTAAACTATGTTGATGGTAACGGTACAACTGCGGTAGTAAAACAAGATCCAAGCAATCCAAACGTGTTTAACGTTAGCTTTGATGTTAATAATGCCAACCCAACAACTGTAGATAACTCAGGTAAACTCAACACGCCTGATGCAGAAGAAGGTAAAAACTTTGTCAATGCAACCACGTTAGTTGATGCAATCAACAAAGCCGGCTTTACGTTGAAACACTCTGCAACATCAGAGGGTAAAGATGAAGGCGGTGCGGAAGAGTTAATCAACCCAGGTGATGTGATTGAAATGATCGCAGGTAAAAACTTATCTGTGAAACAAGGTGCGAACGGCACAATCACTTATGCAACCAAAGATGATGTGGTATTTGAGAATACCGTTGTAAACAGCACATTAACCGTGGGCAACAATGCAAATGGTAATCCAAGCGTAAACTTTAATACCGAAGAAGGAACAGCAACGAATGTAACTAGCAACGGTACAGAAAACTTAACACCAGCAGCATTGAATTTAACCGATGTTAATGGTGAACCTGTACAGTTGAAAGGTATTGAGTCTTCATTAACCTTACAACAAATCCCAACAGCAGATAAAGATGGCAGCAACCCAAGCAACGTCAATTTAATCAACCTGACGAATGCTAACCCGAATGCGGCTGTCACTGTTGCAGATTTACAAAACTATGGCTGGGTAGTAGCAACACCGGATAACCAATTCCAACAAGCGGTACGCAATGCAAACCACGTTAATTTCGTGGCAGGCACAGGCGTAAGCGTTGAAGGTGCGGTAAGCAGCGATGGCGTATATAACATCACCATTGCAACTAACGTATCTGATATTACCGGCAGCGTTACACCGAACAACAACGGTACTGTCACCGCGAATAACAGCACAGGCAATGTAGCAACTGTGGGTGATGTGGCAAACGCAATTAACAATAGCGGCTGGAACACCACATTAAGCGATGGCTCTTCAGCGCAAATCAACCCAGGTGATACCTTAAACTATGTTGATGGTAATGGTACGACTGCGGTGGTAAAACAAGATCCAAGCAATCCAAACGTATTTAACGTCAGCTTTGATGTTAATAATGCGAACCTAACTACTGCAGATGATTCAGGCAAACTCAACACGCCAGATGCAGAAGAAGGTAAAAACTTTGTGAATGCAACCACATTAGTGGATGCCGTAAACAAAGCAGCTTGGAATGTTGCCTCTAAAGCGGTAGATGGAACAAATGGTGAAAATGAATACTCTGTGGATGCGAACTCAAGCATTCATGCTGGGGATACTGTAAATATTGATGCAGGTAAAAATATCAAGATTACCGGTCAAGGCGATACTATTGAAATTCATACTACAGATGACGTGGTATTTAACACAGCCCAAGTAAACAGCACTTTAACTGTGGGTAATAATACTGCAAGCAACCCAACGGTGAACTTCAATACCGAAGCTGGCTCAGATACTAACGTGAGCAATGGCGGCGGTGATGTATTTAAACCAACTGCATTGAATTTATCAGATGCAACAGGCAAACCAGTACAAATTAATGGTGTAGAGTCTTCATTGACCTTACAACAAATTCCAACTGCTGATAAAGATGGTACAAACCCAAGCTCAGCGAATCTGATTAACCTTACTGGTGCAAATCCAAATGCAGTAGCAACAGTGGGTGATTTACAAAACTTTGGTTGGGTCGTATCAACCCCTGATAACCAGTTTACCCAAGCCGTACGTAATGCAAATCATGTTAACTTTGTCGCAGGTAACGGCGTAGTGGTTGAAGGTGCAGTTGCAAGTGAAGGTGTTTACAATGTGACCATTGCGGCACAAGTGGCGAATGTCACAGACAGCAATACCACCTCTATTACTAACGACAATGGCACTATCAGTGTAGATGTGAAAACCGGTGATATCGTTGCTAATAACAATGGTTCAGTTGCAGGGCCTCGTACTGCAGCGCAAGAAGCATTAACTGCTGCACAAGAAGCATTAAACAACTTACCGGATACCGCAACGGAAGAAGAAAAAACCGCAGCGCAGGCAGCCGTTGAGGCAGCACAAGCAAATGTGGACAATGCAGGTAATGTGGTTGCAACAGCACAGAATGTGGCTGAAATGATTAATGCATCGGGCTTTACTCTGAAACACTCTGCAACCTCAGAGGGTAAAGATGAAGGCGGCGAGGAAGAGTTAATCAACCCAGGTGATGTAATTGAAATGATTGCAGGTAAAAACTTATCTGTAAAACAAGGTGCGAACGGCACAATCACTTACGCAACCCAAGATGATGTGGTATTTAACTCAACTCAAGTAAATAGCACTTTAACTGTGGGCAATAATACTGCGGCAAATCCAAGTGTGAACTTCAACACTGAAGCAGGCACAGAAACCAATGTGAGCAATGGTGGGGCTGAAACCTTAACACCTACTGCATTGAATTTAACCGATGCTAACGGTAAACCAGTGCAAATTAAAGGGGTAGAATCTACCTTAACATTAACACCGGTTACAACGACAGATGCAAATGGTACAAACCCAGCAACCGCGAATCTTATCGATCTCGCGAATGCAACTGAGCCAAATTCAGCGGTAACAGTTGCCGACTTACAAAACTACGGTTGGTTAGTTTCTACACCTGATAACAACTTCACTCAGGCTGTAAGAAATGCAAACCAAGTGAATTTTGTCGGCACAGAAGGTGCTTCAGTAGAAGGTTCAGTGAGTGCAGATGGCGTATATAACGTGACTGTAGGTGTGAAATATGACAACAGCACCATTAAATTAAATGACAACGGTGAGCTGGTTGCCGTATTACCAGAAACCTTGGTCAATGGTACTCGCGTTGGCGGCGATGTTAACTTTGTTGATAGCCCAACCACCACAATGCAAGTAGATGGCAGCAACATTTCTGTTAATGTTAATACTGGTGATGTGACAGCAAATCAAAATGGCTCTGTATCTGGCCCAGTTGCTGCTGCACAAAGCGCATTAACTGCTGCACAAGAAGCGTTAAATAGCTTACCAGATACTGCAACAGAAGCAGAAAAAGCGGCTGCACAAGCTGCTGTGGATGCGGCTCAAGCAAATGTGGATAACGCAGGTAACTTAATTGCAACAGCACAAAATGTCGCAGATGCAATTAACGCCTCAGGTTGGAAAGTGACCTCTGGCAAAACTGGTTCTGGTAAGGCTAATGGCACAACCGAAGAGCTTATCAACCCTGCTGAAACCGTGAAATTTATCGCAGGTGACAATATGGTATTGACTCAAGATGGTAATAACTTTACCTATTCTGTCAGCCATAACCCTGTCTTTAATGGCACAGTAACTGCGAAAGAAGGTATCACTATTGGTGAAGGTGACAATGCAGTAAATATGACACCAACCACAACAGTTACAACAAACGGCACTACACCTGCAACGCCTGCTATTGATATGAACGGCGCGCAATTAACCAATTTAAGCCATAACTTACCAACTGAAGGCGTCACCGCAGGCGATATCTCGCCAGTTGTGAACCAAAATAACGCAGCGACAGTACAGGATGTACTCAATGCAGGTTGGAATTTACAAGAAAATGGCAATGCGAAAGACTTTGTTCGCCCTTACGACACAGTAAACTTCGCAAATGGTTCAGGCACTACCGTGAAAATTGATTCAGACGGTAAAGTAAGCACCGTGAAAGTGAATGTGAACACTGAAAACAGTGATACTATCAACTTAGCTGTTAATCCTGCCACTGGCAATATTGCTGCAACCGCGGTTACAGCACCACTAGATATGAACAGTAACGGCACTGTTGTTGTTCCAGCAAACCAAAACGCACTAGTGAGTGCAGCGGATGTTGCGAAAGCTATCAATGGCTCAGGCTTTGACCTAGATATCGATGCAGCACCAAACACTAACGGTAAAGTTGTAGCGAACGATGAAAAAGCGGCTCGCGTAAACCCTGGTGCGAAAGTTGCAATCAATGCAGGTCGTAACATTGAAATCAGCCGTTCAGGCAATGAGATCACCGTTGCAACCACTGAAAATCCAGTGTTTGATAGCGTAACAGCGAACAGCGTGAAATTAGGAGATACAGGTCCACAAATTAGTGCTGCAGGCGACACAGTTAAAGTAGCTAAAGCAGATGGTTCCGCGGCACGTATCACTAACGTAGCACCTGGCGTTGATCCAACCGATGCTGTAAATGTATCGCAATTGAATCAAGTAAAAGGTGATTTACGTAAACAAGATAAACGCCGTAAAGCAGGGCATGCTTCATCTGCTGCATCTGCAAGCTTGATGCAAGCATATCGTGAAGGACAATCTGTAGTTACTGCTGGTGTTGGTCAATACCAAGGTCAGAGCGGTCTTGCAGTAGGCTATTCTCGTATTTCTGATAACGGCAAAGTTGGTGTGAAATTACACCTCGGAGCAAATACTCAGAAAGAACTGAGCGCTGGTGCTTCTGTGGGTTACTTCTGGTAATACCTCCCTTTAAGTAGAAATCCTGAATTCTCTACTTAAGATAAATAAAAGGTTGCTAAGTATCTTTATACCTAGCAACCTTTTTTCATTTACAGCGTATAAAAAATATCAGGTTCAAATAGATTTATCTTGGTAAACTCTCATTAAGTAAAGATCAGATAAGTAAAAAGGCCTGATTGCAGAATAGCCATTAACCGAGTAAACTTCTCTCAACAAGGCATAATAAGGAATTTTATGAAAAACAACGTTTCCCCAATGCAAATCGCTGGTGTTTTTTGTGGCATCACTCTTGCCATAATTGCTTACTTCATCTTCTCCACACCAAGTAACGAATTTGTAGAACAATTGGCATATATCGGTGCATTTTTTGGTGGTGGTGCAACGTACGGCATCTTAATCCTTGCAGCACTCCCTCCACTCGTTGGCTTCTCCTGTGCACTAGTTTGGAAGTGGTTCACAAAATAGGTATTTTTCAATAACATAAGCGGCCTATACTCAGGTAGCACAAGTACACGCTTATATCAAATATGGAAAACACGCCTAAGAAAACTAACGCCTGCGATGGGCATGTTGATGAGCTTTATAATAACACCTTAAATGAAAAGCCTTACAAGCTAATCATAAGTTTTGCAAACAATATCTTTTTCTTCACAAAACATTGAATGGTGATTTTCTTGGCATTTTTTCTGTACACTGAGTTTCGCAATCCCTCTATTTGTATGCTCACTACGATATTCCCTAGTGAATGGTTTTAGGGTACAAACATGAACAGAACCAACATGGCTCTGCGCTGAGGTATCCACAAAAATAGGAATAGGTACACCAACTTGCCCTGTAGTACCAACAGGCACAATACAACCCGTTAATAATAAACAAAAACCAAATAATAAAGCACGCATATTGTCTCCTTTATAAAAATGAAATCACTACAAGGAGGACAATTTTTAGGGATAGAAGTTTAATTAGAGGCAATAAAACTACATAGCCATATCAATCTCTAAAATTGAAAATAGCCTGTTATAATTTCTTGCACTGCTATATTTCCACTCCCAAGGCTCACAAACAAAACCACTGGCTACGGGATTTTGGTGAATATAATTTAACTTTTCATCAAAGAATTTCTGAGAATAGATTTCGATAGGTTGATTGTGATGTTGCCAAAATTGATAAGTTTCTATATTTGCTCGCTTTTGCCCAGCCCGTTTAAACATCCAAAGTAGCCATTCTCTCCGGCTTTCTTGTTGATTTTCACGAATTAATTTTAACAACAAATTCGCAGTAAACTTCTTAAAGTCCCGCAATAATTCGGTTGGATTATTCTCCTTTGCTTGGAATAATAAGTGAATATGGCTAGGCATAATACAGTAACCATAAATCAACATACCTTTATTTTTTCGACAAAAGTCTAAAGATTCAATAACCGCTTGAAAATAAATTTCTCGAATAAAAACATCAACCCAATAAACCGTTGCAAAACTCACAAAATAGGCACCATTTGGATTATTCATTTTGTATTTTCTGCTCATTGCTCTCTCCCAACAAAAAACCATCAGCAAAATGTAAATTAAATTACCAAATAAACAAGCCAGAGATTCGCACTTTTCGATGAAGATCACAAAAATACTTTCACAAACAATACAGATAGCGCTCGTCTCTGACGAGTGCTGTGATTTAAAGTAGAAAATAGATTTGGAAGAATAGAGAAGAATAGGCACTCGTCAGAGACGAGCGCCATCGGGGGAGTTATACGAGCATCATATGAACAGCAAGGAAAATCACCTAAGAAATTTGGTTTTACTCAAGCCCAAGGACTATATGATATAGGTTTCCCATATGTGGCGATTTGTCATTTTATTGTGTCAGATATGAGTCCTTCACATACTTGGAAAAAAATGCTACTTGGCACTGTAGGAGACAATGATACTCTTCATTCACTTAGAGAATGTTTTATTGATCGATTACCGCTCTCATTGATAGAAAGAGCACAAGGTAGATTACTCAATAATAGAAAGAACCCTCATATCGGTATATGTAGTTGCTATATGGATTCCGATTATAATTCCAATAATGCACTTTTTATCCCAGAGGGTTCTGTTTGTACGAAAAACACGAGTAATTTAGAATTTGTAGCTTATATCGAAGAATATTATAGAAAGAATTGGAGAAGGTTTTTAAATATACTTAAAAATAAATCTGAAGAATAAAAATATCGCTCCAATATACCATGTAAAACTCAAAAAATAGGCACTGCTTTTTTCGTGGAATTTATATTTTCGGCTCATTATCCCTCCCAATTAAATGGGGTAAGAATAAACAGATCATATAATATCACCATCACACAATACCATTTTTACGACCGAGATCGTAAAAATAATCCTGTCTTTGCAAATTTTCACAAAAATCTGACCGCTTGTTATTTGTGGAAACAATGATTTACAACAAATGATAGGCAAGGATAACGAGGACACAAGCGTCTCGCTTGAGCCAAAAGATAAAACCAAAATATCCTGAATTAAGTTGGATATTTTGGCTTTTAGATATGTTAGATAAGCATTAAATTAGGAACTAAAAGACACAAGCGTAAACGCTTGCGCCATCGGGAGTATTATATACTTAATAATTCATCTATATTTTCTTGACGAGTTCTATTTCTATTATCTATATAATCCTTTATTCTATGCAACATGTCTTTTTTATCAGTTACCACTTTATTATATAGTGTATTAATTAGCTTATAATACTCTATGTAATCCAATTTTGATTTTATTTCTTGAAAACTCAATCTTTTAATTTTATATTTTTCAGAAAAACCACTTTCTATAAACTCATCAATGCTTGCAAGATTATCAATTTTAATATCATTTTCATTAAAGAATATATTATTGATATCATTAATGCTAAATTGAATATGTGTATAAAACATTCGCCATAAGTCATTATTGAATGATATATAATTATAGGAGTCTATGGTATTTTCTGGCATTAAAATTATAGAGGTTTCTGTTTTATCTTGCTTAACGATAAGTAGAGCATTCAAAATGCTTATAATTTTTATCTCTTTTTCTTTATCTGTACAATTTTTATTTATTTCTGATAGTAAAAGTTCTATTTTAGGCTTTAACCAAAACTCTTCGATAAAATCAGGATTCATTTCATATAATATATGACAAATACTACTCTTATTTATCAAAACAATTTTGTCAATTAAACCATATATTTTATTTGAATAAGGAGATTCCTTTATATATAAAGCAGAAAAATATTCCTGAAATGATAGGTGAGAGAATGTTATATTTATCCCATCTCTATGCAGTAAACATAAGTTGCTCATAAGATCATTTAGAACATCATGAGGTTTTATCTCTTCTTTACCAAAACGCTTTAGTGATGATCTTAAGATTTCAATGGCTTTTTCCTCACTAAAAACAATCTCCTTTTCTAGGTGTGTATGAATACAGAAATAAGAGAAAACTCTCTTGAATTCATGTATATCCATCCCTGTTCTAGATTTCCTAATATATAAATCCTTTAGTGAATCATGTTTCAGAAATAATGTTTGGAAAGCTTGCTCATAGAATAAATAGATTTTATTAGGAAACTCTGCAAACTCTTGAAAAGTCATTAACATCATAGTTAATAATAAAGGATTACCTACAAAACTTTTATGGCTTTCATAAAGTTCATTATCTATCTTATTAATGAATTGTCTTTTTGTTTTTTCATCATATCTTAGTTTTTTTATTAACTCTATTGATTGCTTTTTGCCCAACTCATTTATATTTATTTCACAGAAATTTGTCCATGATTTTAGACTTTCATCTGGCCTACTTGAAATTAACACATTAAGCTTTGGATATTTTTTAGTTAACTCAAGTATTTGAATAGCATATTCATTCTTTATATCAAAATCAACTTCATCAAGACCATCCAATATTAATAAAATATTTCCACTTCTTATTAATGTTTCCAAAGTATTTGTATTTATTTTATTTTTAATATCGGAAAGTTCCCAACAAATATACTCCAGTAGTGAAAAAGAGGAGTGATTTCTTAAATCCCTCATTTCTATAAATATGGGGTAAATACTTTCTGCTTTATTTACCATTTCAAGAAAGATACTTTTACATAGTAGTGATTTACCAAGCCCAGCATTTCCAGAGAGAATAACTCTTCTCTTATGTAGAATAAAGCTGGACAGATCTTTATCCTCAATAGTATGAGTAATACCGTTATTATCAATAAAGCTAACAGAATTTCTTACATAACACTCAGACAGTCTGACAGGTTCATTTCGATATAACAAGGTTTTGATTAACGATAGTTGAATATAACGATTATCTAGATATGTAGAAAATACATCTTTTAATTTTGATGCTCTTTTAAAAAATGATATTGATTCAATTGTTTTTATTATTACTTTAGCTCTTATATCATCAGGAATTAGTTTATTGATATTATCGATTAATGTTATTTCATCCATCTTAGTTTACCTAAATTACTAAAAGTATATTCAATGTTAGACATATAAAACGTCCGCCAAAGGCGAGCGCTCACATTAATTACTTCAATCCAACCCTCGCATTCCTAAACAATCTCATCCAAGCCCCGTCTTCCGTCCAATCTTCCGGACACCAAGAGTTGCTGACTGCACGGAATACCCTCTCAGGGTGTGGCATCATTATCGCTACTCGCCCATCAACGTTGGTTAAGGCGGTGATGCCTAATGCCGAGCCGTTCGGGTTGGCTGGGTATTGTTCGGTTGGATTCAGATTATAGTCCACATATTGAGCGGCAATCAAATGCTGTTTTTGCAAATTTTCGAGCTGTTCTGACCGCTTGAATTCCACTCTTCCCTCACCGTGCGAAACCGCAATCGGCATATGGCTGCCTGCCATACCTGCGAACCATACGGAATTTGTTTCATTGATTTTCACCATCGCCACCCGTGCCTCAAAGCGTTCGGATTTATTCCGCACAAAGCGAGGCCAGTTTTCGGTGCCCGGAATGATTTCAGCTAAATTTGAGACCATTTGGCAGCCGTTGCACACGCCAAGGGTTAGCGTGTTCGGGTTGGCGAAGAATTGGCTGAATTGGTCACGCAACATTGGGTTGAACAGGATCGATTTCGCCCAGCCACCACCTGCACCTAACACATCGCCGTAAGAGAAGCCCCCGCACGCCACCATTGCGTTGAAGTCGTTGAGGTTGCGTCTGCCTGAAATCAAGTCTGACATATGCATGTCAATGGCGTTGAAGCCAGCACGGTCAAAGGCTGCCGCCATTTCGTAATGGCTGTTTACCCCTTGCTCACGCAAAATCGCCACACTCGGTTTTACGCCTTTGTTGATGTATGGGGCGGCGATGTCTTCATTCACATCGTAAGTTAAAAATGCGGATAAGCCTTTATTATTCGGATCTTTTTTCGCTGCAAATTCTTGGTCTGCACATTCAGGGTTGTCTCGCAAACGCTGCATTTGATGAGTGAGTTCCGCCCAAATGCCACGCAGTTCTGAGCGTTTTTCATCAAGCAGGGTTGCAATTTCACAACGAATAACAAACTGATCACTATTTGTTACTTTACCAATATTGTGAGTAAGATTTGCAAGATTTTCCGCTTTTAGCACCGCTTGTACAGCGTCTAAATCTTCTTCTTTTACTTGGATTACTGCACCTAACTCTTCATTAAACAAGATATTGAAATGGTTACGATCTCTTTCAAGCATAAAGGCTGGATCGCCTAAAACATATTCCATTTCGGCGTGCTGTGAATCAGTTAATAATGGACAAATATCGGCTTCCACACCGCAATTCCCTGCAAACGCCATTTCCGCCAGTGTGGTGATTAAACCACCGTCCGAGCGGTCGTGGTAGGCAAGCAGTTTCCCTTGTGCGACAAGGGTTTGCATTGCGTTGAAGAAGCCTTTTAAGCGAGCCACATTCACCACATCGGCAGGCTTGTCGCCAAGTTGTTTATATACCTGAGCCAACGCTGTTGCCCCTAAGCGGTTGTTGCCTTCACCCAAGTCGATGAGCAACAAGCGAGTGTCGCCTTTGTCGGTGCGAAGTTGTGGAGTAACGGTTTTACGCACATCTTCCACACGGGCAAATGCTGAAATCACCAGCGAAAGCGGCGCAGTCACAGATTTTTGTTCTCCATTCTCTTCCCAAGTAGTACGCATCGACATTGAATCTTTACCCACCGGAATGGTAATGCCAAGTTCAGGGCAAAGCTCCTCGCCCACCGCTTTTACCGCCTCGTAAAGCCCTGCGTCTTCGCCCTCGTGGCCGGCTGCCGACATCCAGTTGGCGGAAAGTTTAATGCGTTTAATGTTGCCAATGTTAGTCGCTGCAATGTTGGTAATGCTTTCCGCAACTGCCAAGCGAGCCGAGGCGGCGAAATCCAGCAACGCTACCGGCGCACGTTCGCCCATTGCCATTGCTTCGCCGTGATAGCTATCTAAACTTGCAGTCGTTACCGCACAATCCGCCACCGGAATTTGCCACGGGCCGACCATCTGATCTTGTGCCACCATTCCTGTGACCGAGCGGTCGCCAATGGTGATTAAGAAGGTTTTTTCCGCTACCACCGGCAAGCGTAGCACACGGTGGAACGCCTCTTTAAGCTCGATATTGTCGGTTGCAAGCGGTGGATTTTTCACATTTTTTGACGAAACATCACGCTGCATTTTCGGGGTTTTGCCGAGCAATACATTCATCGGCAAATCAATCGGTTTGTTGCCAAAATGCGGATCGGCAAGCTCTAAATGTTTCTCCTCGGTTGCCTCGCCAATCACTGCAAACGGTGCACGTTCACGCTCGCAAAGTGCGGTGAAAATATTGAGCTTTTCAGGGGCGACCGCCAGCACATAACGCTCTTGCGATTCGTTACACCAAATTTCAAGCGGCGACATTCCCTTTTCATCGCACAGGATTTTACGCAGGTCAAACTTACCGCCCCGTTCGCCATCGTGCACCAATTCAGGCATAGCGTTAGACAAACCGCCAGCCCCCACATCGTGAATAAATAAAATCGGGTTCTCCTCACCCATTTGCCAGCAACGGTCGATCACCTCTTGGCAACGGCGTTCCATTTCCGGGTTTTCACGCTGAACCGAGGCAAAATCCAAATCTTCTTTGGATTTGCCCGATGCCATTGACGATGCCGCCCCACCGCCTAAGCCAATGTTCATTGCCGGGCCGCCAAGCACGATGAGTTTCGCTCCCACCGGAATTTCGCCTTTCTGAACGTGTTCGGCACGAATGTTGCCGATACCGCCGGCAAGCATAATCGGCTTGTGGTAGCCACGAATTTCTTCGCCTGCGAAGCTGTTCACTTTTTCTTCGTAAGTGCGGAAGTATCCCAATAACGCAGGGCGACCAAATTCGTTGTTAAATGCTGCTCCGCCTAGTGGGCCATCAATCATAATATCTAGTGCGGAAGCAATACGATTCGGCTTGGAAAGTGGGTTTTCCCACGGCTGTTCAAAGTTCGGGATCACTAAGTTAGAGACCGAAAAGCCCGTCAAGCCCGCTTTCGGTTTCGCCCCACGTCCTGTCGCCCCTTCGTCTCGAATTTCACCGCCCGAACCGGTCGCCGCCCCCGGGAATGGCGAGATCGCCGTCGGGTGGTTGTGTGTTTCCACTTTCATTAAAATATGAGCATCTTCCTGATGATAGCGATATTGCCCGTCTTGGTCGGGGAAGAAACGCCCGACCGTTGAGCCTTCCATCACTGCCGCATTGTCTTTGTAGGCGGAAAGCACATAGTCCGGGGTTTTCTCAAAGGTGTTTTTAATCATCTTAAACAGGGATTTTTCCTGTTTTACGCCATCAATCGTCCAATCCGCATTAAAAATTTTGTGGCGACAATGCTCCGAGTTGGCTTGAGCGAACATATAGAGCTCAATATCGTTCGGGTTACGCCCAAGTTGAGTGAAATTTTCCACCAAATAATCAATTTCATCGTCCGCCAACGCCAAACCTAAATTCACGTTCGCATCTTCTAACGCCTGACGACCACCGCCTAAAATATCCACGCTGGTGAACGGTTTTGGTTCTTGTTGGGCGAAGAGTTGCTCGGCTTGATCGGCACTCTCCAACACTGTTTCCATCATACGGTCGTGCAACAAGCCTTTCAACGTCGCAAGTTGGCTTTCGTTAGGCGTTTCAGAAAATTCCAAATAATACGCCGTGCCACGCTCAATCCGTTCTATCGCTACTAAACCGCAGTTATGAGCGATGTCGGTTGCCTTAGAAGACCACGAGGAAATCGTGCCGATGCGGGGGGTAACAATCAGGCAAAACCCTGTCGGCTCACGCTGTTCTAAGCTTTCACCATAATGTAATAACTCCGCCAATTTCTGTGTTTCATCGGCTGCAAGCGGTTGATTTAGGGCGATAAAATGCAAAAACTCCGCATACACAGAGCGTACAGGGAGTTGATGTTGTTGGCATTTTTGCAAAAGTTGTTGAATGCGAAAGGTGGATAAGGCAGGTGAGCCACGAAAGGTTTGCATAGTCATTGACAAGAAGTTTCCTGTTTAAGATGAAAAACTGACAAGATTATAAATGATTGCGCAAACGTTTGCATAATAAATTTTTCCAGCATTTTGCAAATTTTTGTCAAATTTGCACCGCTTGTAATAAAAATTAGTATAATCCGATCCATTCATTTCTCATTTCAAAATTTGCTATGCAAACCGTGCTTTCTCTTGTTCAGAACCAACTTTTTTGGGTTGTTGTATTACTTGTCTTTGCCATCTGGCAATTTATGCGCAATAAACTACGAATGGATATTGTCGCACTAATTGTCATCGCTTTTTTTAGTCTTAGTGGCATTTTAAGCGTACAAGAAGTCTTTGCTGGATTAAGTGATCCAAATGTGGTGCTCATTGCTCTGCTCTTTATTGTTGGGGAGGGGCTGGTTAGAACAGGAATCGCGTATCAGGTAAGCGAATGGTTGATGAAAGTAGCAGGTGAAAGCGAAATTCGAGTTCTGGTGCTATTAATGCTAAGCATTGCGGGATTGGGATCTTTTATGAGCTCTACGGGGATCGTAGCAATTTTTATTCCTGTGGTACTTGCCATTTGTTCTGGCATGAATATTTCCCCCCGCAGAATGATGATGCCGCTCAGTATTGCGGGCTTAATTAGCGGCATGATGACCCTTATCGCTACTCCTCCAAATCTAGTGGCACATTCAGAATTAGTGAAAGCAGGCTTTGCTGGTTTTAATTTCTTTAGCTTCACTCCGATTGGTATTGCAGTACTCTTTCTTGGTATCGGCTACATGCTAATTGCTCGCCATTGGCTAGATAATGGTGAACATATTGCGCAAAATGAACAACGTTCATCTTCCTTTCATCAGCTGATTGAACAATATCAATTAGAAGGTAAGGCAAAAATGGTCGTGATAACGCCAGATTCTTCTTTGGTGGGCAAGACGATCAATGAATTGAATTTGCGTAATGAGTTTGGTCTGAATGTAATTGCTATTCAGCGGGTGAAGCATTTTCGTCGTGTTTCATTAAGTGCCTACGCTAATGCTACGCTGCGAGAAAAAGATATTTTGCTGTTAGATATCAGTGTCGAAAGCGAGCTTTTTACACAATATTGCGAAACCCTTGGCTTAAAAGAAACGGTACTCAAAGGCGACTACTTCTCTGCTCAAGCTAAATCTATCGGTATGGTGGAAATTTCCATGCTGCCTGAATCAGAAATTATCGGTAAAACTATCAGTGAATTAAAATTTCGCTCCAATTTTGGCGTGAGTGTTGTTGGGCTTAAACGCAATAATACCATTCTCCACGATGATATTATCAATACACCGCTAGAATTTGGTGATGTATTGCTCGTCATGGGAGTATGGACACAATTATTGAAATTCGATGGCAGACGCGATTTTTATTTGCTCAATGCCCCAGAAGAGAGCAAAAATATCGCTCCAGCGTTAAGCCAAGCCCCCCATGCACTCTTTTCGGTGCTAACAATGGTGATATTAATGATTAGTGGAATTGTACCAAATGTGATTGCGGCCCTGATTGCTTGCTTGATGCTCGGTAAATTCCGCTGTATCGATATGAAAAGCGCTTATCAATCTATTCACTTGCCAAGCATCGTATTGATTGTTGGTATGATGCCGTTTTCTATCGCACTGCAAAAAACAGGTGGGGTCGATTTAATCGTGCAGATGTTGCTCGAAATGATGCAAGGCTTAGATGTACACTTCGTGCTAATGCTACTCTTTGCATTTACTGCGATTATCAGTGCCTTCATTTCTAATACAGCCACAGCCATTTTAGTGATGCCAATAGCGATTGCGATAGCCCAGCAACTAAATTACTCACCATTGCCGTTTGTAATGATCGTAGCTATTTCGGCATCTGCAGCATTTATGACTCCAGTTTCATCACCAGTCAATACGATGGTGCTCGCCCCAGGTGGTTATAAATTCTTTGATTTTGTGAAGGTAGGTGTGCCATTTACCTTATTGGTGATGTTGTTAGCCGTATTTGCAGTACCAATGCTATTCCCTCTTTAATAGAAGAAATCTATTGATTTAATCTATTTTACAAATTAAATCTATTGTTTTAAATCAATAAAACAACCATTTTTTATAGGGATAATGTTTCTGCGTTTCTTAATCAGTGGGAGTTCCTATGAAAAAATTGCTTATTTCAGCCCTTGCATTGGGGGCTGCCGGATTCTTCGGCACAGTGGGTTACATTTATCAATTCGACAAACAGCAGGCCGAGCAATGGCTAAACAACACGGAAGTTGCTGAACAGCATAAAAATGCGCTTGGTGTCATGTTTAAAAACGGTTGCCAATATTGCCACACCCCATCAGCAGAAATGCCGTTTTATTTCAATTTACCTATCGCCAACAACATTATGCGACAGGATATTGCCGAAGGTAATCGCGTGTTCCGTTTAGATCGTCTTATTGAGGGAATGCAAGATCCTAGCAAACTCTCTGAAGCGGATCTCGCCAAACTTCAGCGTGTCATCGAAAATCGTGAAATGCCCGCCGCGAAATTTATTCATATTCACTGGGGATCTCGTCCTGACGCAGAGGAATCAAAAACCCTCTTAGATTGGGTTTATGCCCAACGTGAAGCGAAACTCTCAACATTCAGCAATATTGATAAAACTGCATTAGTACAGCCTATTCCTGACAGCATTCCAACCGATCCGAAAAAAGTGGCATTAGGTGATAAAATTTATCATGACGGCCGCTTATCCGCGGACGGCACTATCCAGTGCCACACCTGCCATCAATTAGATAAAGGCGGGGTTGATGGCTTACAGTTCTCAACAGGCATAGATGGCTTGAAAGGTGGCATCAACGCTCCAACCGTGTATAACGCCGCCTTTAATTTTGTGCAATTCTGGGATGGACGAGCAGCTGATCTTGCCGATCAAGCAAAAGGTCCGCCACTCAATCCGGTAGAAATGGGTGGCAAAAACTGGGAGCAACTTCTTTCCAATTTCCGTAAAGATCCTGCATTTATGCAAGAATTTTTAGCCGTTTTTCCAAAATTTGATGAATTTAGCTTAACTGATGCAATTGCAGAGTTTGAGAAAACCCTCATCACCCCAAACAGTGCCTTTGATAAATTCCTGAAAGGCGAGCAAAATGCGCTTACTGAAGTACAAAAACGTGGCTATGAGCATTTCAAAAATGCCAAATGTGATACCTGCCATACCGGCATCAATATGGGAGGACAATCTTACGAAGTCTTCGGTTTATATGCAGATTACTTCCGCGATCGTGCAACCCCAATCACCGATGATGACAGAGGCCGCTTCAATCAAACCCAAGATCCCGCAGATATGCACCGCTTCAAAGTACCAACTTTACGTAACGTTGCATTAACTGCGCCTTATATGCACGATGGCACAGTAACTGATTTGCGCGAAGCCGTACGAATTATGGGCAAATACCAAAGCAATAAAAACTTTACAGAACAAGAGCTAGACGAAATCACCGCATTCTTAGAAAGTTTGACAGGTGAATATAAAGGCTCATTATTAACACGTGAAGAATAGCTTGGTAAATTTTCATTAAAAAAACACCGCTTGCAATCCCTTGCAAACGGTGTTTTTGCTTTATAATAATTCTTTTTACAAGCGGTCAAAACTATGCAAAATTCTGCAAATTTCTCAGCAATGCTGACAGGAAAAAATCGAGAACATCTTGTTTCGCTTCCTAACGCATTATCAGATAAGCACTTTCTGCAAAGTGATGTTGTGAGAGCTTTTTTAGAATTACAGCACGCGGCAAAAAATGCAGGCTTTAATCTACAACCAGCGAGCACCTATCGTGATTTTGAGCGACAGATGGGGATTTGGAATGCGAAATTCAAAGGCGAACGCAAAGTTCACGATGATCATGGCAGTGCCATTGATTTAAGCGCTTTAACCGATTGGCAAAAATGCCAAGCCATTTTGCGCTGGTCGGCCATTCCGGGGGCGAGTCGCCACCATTGGGGCACAGAAATAGATATTTTTGATCCTGATTTATTGCCAATAGGGCAATCTCTGCAACTAGAGCCTTGGGAATACCAAACTGGCGGCTATTTTCAGAAATTGACCAACTGGTTACTCGCCAATGCGGAAAGCTACGGTTTTTTCTTCCCATTTATGGAAAGAGAGGATAAAAAAATCGGTGTAGAGCCTTGGCATATTAGTTATTTCCCGATTGCGGAACACTACGAGCGGTCATTTTCTGCTGAAATTTTGCAAAATGCATGGCGCGATGCCGAGCTTGCAGGCAAAGACTGTTTAATTAAGCATATTGATGAGATTTTTGCGGACTATATTTTGTAATGAATATTCAACTAATTAACCAAAGTGATTTTGCTCAAGCATTTCAGGATATCTGCGATAAATGGCAACTTTCACATAATGCCAATTCGCCACTGGCTTTGGTGCAAACAAATGAACGTTTAGAATTACGTAAACTTGACGAGCCCAAACTCGGTGCGATTGCAGTCAATTTTGTCGATGGCACGATGGCACATCGGCGTAAATTTGGTGGTGGACGGGGTGAAGCAGTAGCAAAAGCGGTGGGGATCAAAGGCGACTATTTGCCAACAGTGATTGATGCTACAGCAGGGCTTGGGCGAGATGCCTTTGTACTAGCTTGTATCGGTTGCAAAGTGACGCTGATTGAACGCAACCCTATTGTTTCAGCATTGCTCGAAGATGGGCTTAAACGCGCTTATCAAGACACCGAAATTGGGGCATTTATGCAAGAAAGAATGGTACTGGCTGGCGTTTCTGCCATTAATGAATTGAATATAGAACAGGATTTTGCTGATGTCGTTTATCTTGATCCAATGTATCCGCATAAACAGAAAAGCGCATTAGTCAAAAAAGAGATGCGGGTATTTCAACATTTGGTTGGCGCTGATTTAGATTCAGATGACTTTTGGTTGCCTGCAAAACAGTTAGCTCGTAAACGTGTGGTTGTCAAACGGCCAGACTATGCGCCATTTCTCGCTGCTCAGAAACCTGATTTTTCCCACACAACAAAAAACCACCGTTTTGATATTTATCTTTCCCACCGCAAAAATGATTAACGGTGTTTTTCACAATCACATTTCTTTGGCGGAACAGGATCTTCTCCGCCTTCATTCAATGGGTGACAGCGACTGATTCGTTTTAAGGTTAGCCATCCTCCTTTTAAGCCTCCATGAAGTTTAATCGCTTCTAAAGCATAGGTGGAACAAGTCGGATAAAAACGACAACGGCTGCCAATCAGTGGGCTAATAAAATAACGGTAAAACTGTACAAGCCCGACTAAAAGATAAGCAATGGGACTTAGTCTTGGTGTTGTGCTTTTCTCGCTAGACGAATGTGGCGTTGCCATAATTTCTCCAACGTTTCAAAAAGTTCTTGATTACTCAGTTTACCAATTCCACCCTTCGCAACAAAGACAAAATCGTAGTGGGGTAATTCATGTTGCTTTAAACGAAAACTTTCTCGCACAATGCGTTTTATCCGATTTCGCTCATGTGCGCGTTTTAAATGTTTTTTCGCTACCGTTAAACCAAGGCGAGGTAACCCTGTATTATTAGCTTTAGCAAGAAGAGTGAGTTGGGGAGTGCTAGCGCGGAGCGGATCTGTAAAGACCGCTTGAAATTGAACGGGAGCTAACATGCGTAGCTCCCGAGGAAAAGTTAGCTTAGTCACTGGATAGTGTTTCGGCTGGCTTCATCTACAATTATGCAGATAAAGATTTACGACCTTTTGCACGACGACGTGCTAAAACTTGACGACCGTTTTTAGTTGCCATACGAGCACGGAAACCGTGAGTACGAGCACGTTTTAATACAGATGGTTGAAATGTACGTTTCATTGCTACTACCTAATTATAAAATTTGGCTGATGCCAAAATAGAGAATCATAAAAAAGAGTGCGGATTTTAGCGGTAAATTAACCAAAGATCAAGGCGAATTTAGCGTTTTATTGCCAGTGTTAGCACCCCTAAGCTAATTAAACCGATTCCCAACCAATCTTGCCCACTTGGGCGCTCACCTAAAAATATCACCGCAAATACACTCACTAAAACGATGCTAAATTTATCAAGTGGCGCAACTTGTGACACATTACCTATTTGTAGCGCTTTAAAATAGGCAAGCCATGAAATACCTGTTGCTAATCCTGATAACACTAAAAATAGCCAATTTTTACCACTCAAACTGCTCAATGGCTGCCACTTTGCGGCATACGTCAAAAATAGTGCTAAAGCACAAATAATGACAAGCGTTCGAATAAAGGTGGCAAAGTCAGAATCTATGCCATCTAAGCCAATTTTGGCAAATATTGCAGTGAGTGCAGCAAAAAATGCTGAGCCCAACGCCCAATAAGCCCATTCAGGTATCATACAGCCTCCTTTTCAGCGTAATTTGTTAGCGAATAGTAGCACTAAATTTCAGTTTTCCTTGATCTCTTTTTTAAATTTATGTTAAAAGGATACGGTTTTTTATACAAAACTGATAGGAGAAACTAATGATTAAACAGATAAAAAAGTTTCTTGCACTTGAATCTGCAAGCGGAATTTTGCTCTTAATTTTCGCTACGCTTGCAATTTTATGGGCAAACACACCATTTAAAGAATTATACTTCGATTTATTGGATATGCCGGTGCAAATCTTGATTGGTTCATTTAGCATTCATAAACCGCTATTAATGTGGATCAATGATGGCTTTATGGCAATATTCTTTACTTTAGTAGGTATGGAAGTCAAACGAGAATTGATGGTTGGTGCAATCTCTAGTTACCAAAGAGCAATTTTCCCTGCCATAGGAGCACTTGGCGGCATGATCGTGCCAGTTGCTGTTTTTATGTTACTCAATGCGAATACACCGGAGTTTCAAAGCGGCTGGGCAATTCCAATGGCAACCGATATTGCTTTTGCTCTAGGTGTATTAGCGTTACTGGGTAAACGTGTTCCCTTTGCCTTGAAAATATTTCTCCTTGCGCTCGCCATTATTGACGACCTAGGCGCGATTATCGTCATCGCATTATTTTTTTCACATGATCTCAGTCTCACCGCCTTAATTGTTTCTGCTGTTGGTATTCTGGCATTAGTATTACTAAATCGTTTAAATGTCACCAAAATCAGTATTTATGCGGTAACCGGCTTAGTTTTATGGGCTGCGGTATTAAAATCAGGGGTGCATGCCACCCTAGCAGGAGTTATCCTTGGTTTCTGTATTCCATTAAAAGGTAAAAATGGTGAAACACCATTAGAAACCTTCGAGCATATACTGTCACCATGGTGCTCTTTTATGATTCTTCCACTTTTCGCATTCGCTAATGCGGGGGTATCCATTGAAGGTATGGGGCTGAGCACATTGACATCACCACTAACACTTGGTGTTGCACTTGGTTTAATTGTCGGAAAAGCATTAGGCGTATTTAGTTTTAGCTACTTAGCTGTCAAATTTGGTATTGCACAGCTCTCGCCTGGCATTAACTTTAAGCAAATTTTTGCAATTTCTGTGCTCTGTGGTATCGGTTTTACCATGTCTATGTTCTTAGCAGGACTTTCATTCGGTGGTGCAGAATCCAATAGTGACTTTATTTCATTAGCTCGCTTAGGTATCTTACTTGGCTCTGGCGTTTCTGCAGTATTGGGTTATATCCTGTTAAAACGTTTCACCTCTGGGGTTGAACAAAAATATTACAATATTAAAAATGCCTTTAATGGCAACCCTTATTCAACTCATTAATGCCTTTAACAAGGGGGATCCCCCTTGTTAGGTCGGAATAATGAGATAACAAAAAACCACCTTCATCCGAAGGTGGTTTTTATTTTTGTAAACGCCGTAATAAACCGCATTTACCTTAAAATCTTATTGATTGTTTGAAACGTAATCAATCGCAGATTGTACAGTAGTGATTTTCTCTGCTTCTTCATCAGGAATTTCGATATCGAATTCTTCTTCTAAAGCCATCACTAATTCAACGGTGTCTAAAGAGTCTGCACCTAAATCTTCAATGAAAGAAGCTTCAGGTTTAACTTTATCGGCTTCTGCACCTAATTGATCAACGATGATTTTTTTTACGCGTTCTTCAATGCTCATTTTATGTTTCCTATAAGTGAAATCGCTTATTGCGAGAGTGAGTTAGTGTAAAGAAAATTCAGCTAAATTCAAGCTTAAAACAACAAGTCGAACCAGCTTTGCTTTTCCACACACCTGAACTAAATAAAAAGTAGTCGCTCTCAAGCGAGCGAAAAAGCGGGTTAATTCTAACATTTAGAATAAGGTTTATCCATAGTCTATTTTTGATCTGCCTAAAACAAGCTCCTATTTTGCAAAAAATAGCCGAAAAAGCACCGCTTACTTCCTAGTATATGCTTACTTAAACCAAGAATATATATGGCACAATATTCATCACTAGTGCGGTAGTCAATGACAGAATCAATTTCGACATACCAAATAACACGCCTTGGTGTTGCCCATGATCAACACGAACTAATAAATTTGCCAATGCGGTAGAGGTAAATAAACTAATTAGGGCAAACAAAATTAAATAACTAAACGCCGTTAAAATGGAAATTGTGCTTAACGTTAAAAACCACGGCACAATTAATAAAATAGTCAGCGCTGGAGCAAGAAATAGTAGCTTGCCTACCCCAAAATTAATTTTGCGTGAAAATCTTGCTTGTAGCAACACGCCAATCAAATTATTAATAAAAAAGGCGATTGGGATCAACTCACTATGATCAAGCATGTTTGTGAATACATATGGAAAAATAATGTAGAACGAACTCCCTAAGCCCAATGGAATAAAAAGCAAAAAATGGGCAAAAATAAACCGCTTGCCAAGAACTGCTTTAATATCTTGCCATTTTAGTGTTGAATTGGCGTAGCGCAAATCGCTTTTTGGGACAGTTCGCAGCATAAATAGCAGCATTGCAAGCTCAATCCCACAACTTGTCCAAATTAGCCAATCAGCATGGTTAAAATGAATAAAGGGCAATGCTAATAATGGTGCAGCCATTGATGCCAAGCTTGAGATTTTTAAAAACTTACCTTGTGCCATCGTTTTAGATGAATAGTTATCACCCTCTGCATGAGAAATCATGTAAGCGCGTGCATTCGTACTAAATAGCGTACTACCAAAACCAAAACAAAATGTAGCCAGCATCATTGAAGCATATTGTTCACTCCCAACCAAAAATACATAGCCCAACGCATCTAACAGACAGCCTAAAGTCATGATCAACGTACGTCCAAATCTGTCACCTAAATAACCCGCTGGTAGCGCCATTGCTTGGCTAGTAAAAACTAAGAGCGAAAATGCGGCTGCAATTTGAGCCGACTCAAAACCTTTATAATGCTGCAGATACACGAAAAACACACTCTGCATTGCAGTGTAGGCAAGCCCAGAAAAAAATCGCCGCCATAAAATCATATTTTGCATATTCATTTGCATTTATCTCCTTGGCAACTTATAGATTATTTACTACGTCTCTTACCTTGACAGTTTTGCTCAAACAAGCCATTTACCCCCATCTCACAAACGCTGCTCGCTACCATTCGTTGAATCTGAACATTTTGTCCTTTACGGATAATTTCTAGATGAAATACTATTTTCCATGTATCCCGATTATTCCAAATCTCGCCCATCACAATGGATGATACTGCTGCCGAATTCCGTCCTAACACTTGAACCTCGTTATGGCTAAACTGGTTATAACGCATCGTGCCATATTGAATACTGCGAATCCATTCCTGCTTAGAAAGCGTTGCACCTCGGCTGGTTTCCAATTCAAAACCATCCGCAAGTAATTTTTGTAATCGCACAACATCCATCTGAATTAACGCACTATTTAATTCTTGATAAATTTTTTCAACATCTTCTTGCGTTGTTAATAATGCTTGCCGATGAAGGGTTTGTAATATTGGGATGCTTAATAAGGCGCTCGCTGCAACCCCCAATATCAGTGAAAATAAAACATGTTTAAATTTGACTTTTTTCATAGCATTTTCCAATAATAAGCGGCATCAAAATTATAACAAATTTTCAAAATACTAATTTTGACCGAATCCTAGGCTCTGTTAATCATTCAAATAAAATGAAACTGCACAAACAAACTGCGGAACAAATCGTTAAACGCGCTATGCAAATTATTCCTCACTCTGTCAATGTAATGGATGAAACAGGTATGATCATTGCTTCTGGCGATCCTAAACGCCTGAACCAACATCATACTGGTGCCGTTCTTGCATTACGGCGTAATCAAGCGGTTGAAATTGATGAGAATCTTGCAAAACAATGGCATTTACGCGCGGGAATTAACCTACCTATTACCTACCTTGGGCAAAATATCGGCGTTATTGGTATTTCTGGTGAGCCCAATAATGTTCGTCCCTATGGCGAGTTAGTCAAAATGGCGGCAGAATTAATTATTGAATCTAACGCACAACTAGAACAAGCACGTTGGCAACATCGTTATAAGGAAGAGTTTGTCCGCCAACTCTTGCTCGGCCACTTAGACGAATTACAATTACAAAAACAAGCAAGATTTTTTCATTTTTCTTTAGAACAGCCCTCACTCACAATAATTATTAAACTGCGTCACCCTAATCAACATAATTTGCAAACACTGTTAAACCATCTCGCCCAATATTTTCCACAACTCGCCACGATGGTATCTGCTTTAGATCAAATTGTGCTGCTCTACCCTCTTCAGCCAGCCGAAAAATTCGATAAATCCCGCTTACAACAATTTATCCCTGCCCCAAATAGCTTACGTGATTACACCTTGAGTATCGGACAAATTGCTAATAATTTTCGTCATATTCATCAATCATATCAAACTGCACTACATACCTTACACTATGCAGAGCGGCATGCTATTCAGAAACACGTTCTATTTTTTCATGAACATAAATTACCTGTTCTACTCACCGAATTCGGGCAATCTTGGCAAGGCAAGGCGCTGTTAGCAAATATACAACCACTTATCCAACATGATCCGCACCAACAATTACAAAAAACGCTGCATCACTATTTTTGCTCAAATTGTGATCTAGATCACGCCGCCCAGAAACTCTTTATCCACCCTAATACACTGAGGTACCGTCTAGATAAAATTGAACAGATAACAGGCTTATCTTTCAATAAGATAGAACATAAATTTATGCTTTACCTAGGCGCTATTCTCCACACTAATTTGTAAAAAAATACAGATTATCCTTCTTTTGAAGGATATTTTTTGTAGATATCAACAAAGCATTTTGTGTCAAAGCAACCAATAATAGGTTAATTATTCTACGATAAGGAGCTTATTATGACTGGTATAACATTAATTGTCGCCTTCGTCATCGCGATAGCGCTAATGATTTACATGATTGCCAAACTAAAAGTCCATCCTTTTTTAGCATTAATGACGATTTCTATCGCATTGGCGCTGATTGCAGGGCTACCATTAACCCAGATTCCAAATATGATTGGAGATGGATTTAGTAGTACATTTAAAAGCATCGGTATTGTCATCATTTTTGGTGCAATTATTGGTACTGTACTCGAAAAAACAGGTGCAGCCTTAAAACTGGCAGATATGGTTGTCAGAATTGTGGGACAAAAACGTCCTGAACTTGCCATGCTCATCATGGGTTGGGTAGTTGGTATCCCAGTATTCTGCGATAGCGGTTTTGTCGTACTCAACCCAATTCGTGAAGCAATCCGCAAAAAAATCGCAGCAAGCCCTGTTGGAATGGCTGTAGCACTGAGCGCTGGGCTTTATGCTGCGCATGTTTTTATTCCACCAACACCCGGCCCGATTGCCGCGGCAGGCGCTGTAGGATTAGGCGGTAACTTACTCTTAGTTATCGTCATGGGCATAGTGGTTTCACTGCCTGTTCTATGTGCAAGTTATCTATTTGCCAAATATATCGGCACGAAAATTACGCTAGATGAAGAAAAACAAGCAGATCAGTTAATCAGCCAAAGCTATGAAGACTTACTCAAACAATATGGTAAACTGCCGAGCGGCTTTTTAAGCCTTGCTCCAATTTTTGCCCCAATTTTGTTAATGGCATTCGGTTCTGTGGCAAAAATTATGGGGATTGAAGGTCATCTTGGTACGCTATTCCAATTCTTCGGAAATCCAATCATTGCACTTGCTATCGGCGTCATCTTTGCCATTTTCTTACTGATCTCAAGTGGCAAAATCGGTGAATTTAACACTATTACCAACGATACCTTAAAAATTGTCGGTCCCATTCTCTTTATCACAGCGGCTGGTGGTGTGTTAGGCAATGTTATTGTGCAAGCTGGTTTTGTAGAATACATCAAACAAAATGCTCATATTATTAGCGCCTCAGGGATTTTCTTCCCATTCATTATTTCAACTATTTTAAAAACAGCCCAAGGTGGCTCAACCGTTGCAATTATTACAACAGCTTCTATTATGGGAATGTTTAATGCAGAAGATTCCTTAATGAGTGCGCTGGGCTTAACTAGTGAAATTGCCGCTGCTTTAACCGTAATGGCGATTGCAGCAGGAGCAATGTGTGTATCTCATGCAAATGATAGCTACTACTGGGTTGTCACCAATTTCAGCAAACTCACACCTCAACAAGGTTACCGTACGCAAACTACGCTAACCTTCATCATGGGCATTGTCGGCATGTTTACTGTGTATATTCTTTCCTTAATTCTGCTGTAAAAGGACTTATTATGAAAATCATCATCGCCCCAGATTCATTTAAAGAAAGCCTCACCGCACTAGAAGTTGCCAATGCGATTGAGCAAGGCTTTAAGCATGTTTTCCCTTATGCCGAATTTTGCAAAGTGCCAATGGCAGATGGCGGTGAAGGCTCAGTGCAATCTTTGGTGGATGCTACAAACGGCAGCTTGGTTGAAGTGGAAGTCACCGCGCCATTAGGCAATAAAACCACCGCCTTTTTCGGATTAAGTGGCGACAAACAGACCGCTTTTATAGAAATGGCGGCAGCATCTGGGCTGCATTTAGTGCCATTTGAGCAACGCAATCCATTGATGACCACCACATTCGGCACTGGTGAATTGATTAACGCCGCACTGGATTATGGTGTGAAAAAAATCATTCTCGGCATTGGTGGTAGCGCCACTAATGACGGTGGTGTTGGCATGCTACAAGCGGTCGGATTTTCCTTTAAAAATGCAAAGGGCGAAGAGATCGGCTTTGGTGGTGGGGCTCTCAATCAAATAGATACTATCTCACTAGAAAAGAGAGATCCTCGCCTTACTCAAGTAGAGTTTGAAGTCGCTTGCGATGTGGATAATCCACTTTGTGGTGAGCGAGGGGCAGCCGCAGTATTTGCTCCTCAAAAAGGTGCAACAGCTTCTATGGTTACTCTGCTGGATAATGCGCTTGCCCATTTTGCCAATATTGTACGTCAGAAATTAGATATTGAAATTGCTGACAAAGCAGGAGCTGGTGCTGCGGGAGGGATGGGGGCAGGTTTGCTGCTCTTGCCAAAGGTACAGCTCAAAGCTGGCGTACAAATTATTATTGAAGCAACGAATTTGGCAGAAAAAATCCAAAATGCAGATTTAGTGATTACAGGCGAAGGGCGAATGGACGCTCAGTCTATCGCTGGTAAAACCCCAATAGGTGTAGCAAAGCTTGCAAAACAATTTGGTAAACCGGTGATAGCCATTGTCGGCTGTTTGCGAGATGACTACCCAGTGGTCTATCAGCACGGCATTGATGCGGTTTTTCCAATTATCAAGCAGCTCGGTTCTCTAGAAGAAACCTTGCAAAGCGGCAAAGAAAACCTCTGCTCTTGTGCTGAAAATGTGGCTCGTTTGCTTGCTTTAAAATTAGCTTAATCTGATTTAAGCGGTGTGATTTTGCAATTTTTTTGCAAAAATGCACCGCTTGTTTTTTTCTCCCCACTTTTGGCGTAAAATACGTCCCATTTTTCGTATCAAAATTAGGAATAACAATGCGTAGTAGCCAATATCTTTTTTCTACTTTAAAAGAAACACCAAATGATGCTCAGGTAGTGAGCCATCAGTTAATGTTGCGTGCCGGTATGATTCGTCCGCTTGCCTCTGGTATGTATAACTGGTTGCCGACAGGACTTCGTGTACTGAAAAAAGTGGAAAATATTATTCGTGAGGAAATGAATAAAAGCGGTGCATTAGAGGTGGAAATGCCTGTAGTGCAACCTGCTGATCTCTGGATTGAATCACAACGTTGGGAAGACTACGGCCCAGAATTACTGCGTTTCCAAGATCGTGGCGACCGCCCATTTGTATTAGGTCCAACCCACGAAGAGGTGATCACCGACTTAGTACGCCGTGAAGTCACTTCATATCGCCAATTGCCGTTAAATCTTTATCAAATCCAAACCAAATTCCGTGATGAAGTACGCCCGCGTTTTGGCGTGATGCGTGGACGTGAGTTTTTAATGAAAGATGCTTACTCATTCCATACGACTCGTGAAAGCTTGCAAGAAACTTATGATGTGATGCACCAAACTTACAGCAACATTTTCACTCGTCTTGGTTTAGATTTCCGCCCTGTGGCGGCAGACACTGGCTCTATCGGCGGTTCAGCTTCACACGAATTCCAAGTGCTTGCACAAAGTGGTGAAGATGATGTGGTGTTTTCCACCGAATCCGATTATGCGGCAAACATTGAGCTTGCCGAAGCGGTTGCGGTGGGCGAACGCCAAGCACCAACAGCAGAAATGCAGTTAGTGGATACGCCAAATGCGAAAACCATTGATGAATTAGTGGCTCAGTTTAATTTGCCGATTGAAAAAACGGTGAAAACCTTAATCGTGAAAGGGGCAACAGAAGAAAATCCGTTAGTGGCATTGGTACTTCGTGGCGACCACGAGTTAAACGAAATCAAAGCGGAAAAATTAGATTTAGTGGCAAGCCCATTTGAATTTGCCGACGAAGCGGAAATTAAAGCAAAAATAGGGGCAAGCGTAGGTTCACTTGGCGTAATTAACTTACCAATCCCTGCGATTATTGACCGCTCTGTGGCATTGATGTCGGACTTCGGCTGTGGCGCAAACATTGATGGTAAACACTATTTCAATGTGAACTGGGAACGTGATGTCGCAATGCCTGAAATTGCCGATTTACGTAACGTGGTGGAAGGCGATCCAAGCCCAGATGGCAAAGGCACACTACAAATCAAACGTGGTATTGAAGTAGGGCATATCTTCCAACTTGGTACAAAATACTCAGAAGCGATGAAATGCACCGTACAAGGCGAAGACGGCAAACCGCAAACCGTGATTATGGGTTGCTACGGTATCGGGGTAACACGTGTAGTGGCGGCAGCGATTGAGCAACACCACGATGAGCGTGGTATTATCTGGCCAAGCGATGAAATCGCTCCATTTACGGTAGCGATTGTGCCAATGAATATGCACAAATCCGAAAGCGCACAAGCCTTCGCCGAAGATCTCTACAAAACCTTACGTTCACAAGGCGTTGAAGTAATTTTTGATGATCGTAAAGAACGTCCTGGTGTGATGTTTGCGGATATGGAATTGATTGGCGTGCCACATATGATTGTGATCGGTGAGAAAAACCTTGCAAACGGTGAAATTGAATACAAAAACCGCCGTACAGGGGAAAAACAGATGATTGCAAAAGAGAACATTATAGAATTTGTGAAATCGCAGATTAATGGGTAATAAGACAAACGGCATAGATAAAATCTATGCCGTTTTTATGTTCAACAAGCGGTCAATTTTGCAAAAAAATCTGCAAAACCAACCGCTTGTCATTATTAGTCTAAACCGATAATTTCCCAACGATTATGCGATAATCCTTCAATTTTGCCGCCTTTTACATTGGTGAGATAATCAATCATCATATTTTGGATTGTTCCCGCCTCAGACCCACGCGCAACTTTAGATTCCCAAAGTACTGGTGCTTTTAAGCCTTCAAAAATACCGCCTTGTTTAGAAAGCTGACCATAGCGATAAGAGTTCATACCAACTTTGTATTTCGTCTCTTCGCTAATTGGCGTACCATCAGCCAGTTTTAATTCGGTAATTTTGCTACCACTAGGATTGCGAAGATCCACTTTATAACTTACACCACCGAATAAATCAAAGGTAACGTATTTAGATTTACCACGTACATCGTTATAGCGGTAGTCTTTATCGCCTGCTTGAATAGTATCAAAATAGTCTGCTGACCATTCCATATACTGTTTAAGCTGTTTGCCGGTTAATTCATAAACGGTTACATCACCGCCAGCGTAGCGGTAGTTATAAATGATGTCTTTTTTCTTGATTTCGCCTTTTGGCTGACGCACGGTTTCGTAGTCAAAGGCAAATGACACCACATCTGCACCACTGTAATGTAACTGCACATCGTGGATAAATGAAGATAAACCGCTATCTTTGGCAAATGCAGAAGACACCCCGTGGATTTTTTCCATTGGCACCATATCATTCGCTGTTTCACCGATAACCACATTATTTAATGCACGTAATTCATCGTGATAAGGTTGATAGATTTTGACAATTTCAGGGTCTGCTTCCAGTTTGTTTACTGGAATAGTAGTTGCGGTTTTAGAAAGTAATTTCACTTTACCATCATCGCTAACATCAAAAACCATATCCACTTCGGAAACCATTGTGCCATAGCGATGTGGCTCAGTGATCACGGTGTCTTTAATGGTTTCGCCTGGTACATTTTTGTGCATATGTCCTGCGATGATCACATCAATACCGTCCACCGCATTAACTAAATCTTCCACGCCAGTATCTGGAATGTTGTTTTCGTTTTCAATCCCCATATGTGCTAACACAATAATGCTATCCACGCCTTTGGCTTTAAGATCGGCAATTTGTGCTTTGGTTTCTTCAATTGGTGAAGTGAATTTCCAGTTATCTAAATGCCCTGTGTCTTTTTCAAAAATAGCAGACATTGGGGTGGTTAAACCGATAAAGCCAAGTTTTACGCCATCTTTTTCTACAATCGCAGTCGGTTCAACATAACGTTTACCATCTTTGTGGTAGAAGTTAGCTGTCAACGTTTTTGCTTCAATATCTTTAACGATTTCGTCAAGGTTTTCCATACCGAAGTTAAATTCGTGGTTACCGAGAATGAAGAAATCGTATTTCATTGCATTCAAGACTTTCGGTACAGGGTTATCTTTGGCTTTTTCTAAGGTTTTAGCAAAGACTTCCACTTGGTTATCTTGAATCGCATCACCAATATCGGCAAGGATCAAATCAGGTGTTTTTTCACGAGCTTGTTTTACGTAGGTGGCAATTTGAGCAAATGAACCGGATTTATCTTCTACATCCGCTCCATAGCTCCAAGGCACCATACGGCCATGTACATCAGAAGTTCCAACGATTTTTACATTCACTTCTTTTGCTACCGCGACACTCACAGCAGAAAGAACGAACAGCCCTGTTAGTAATTTTTTCATAGGATTTTCCTTCTTTATTTATTTTGCTTATAAAGCAGTTAAAAAATGAGGTAACCACGCTTCTGCACTGCCATCATGATCAAAATTATTCACCACATCTATCTTTAATGGCTCACAGACTACTTTAGCGCCACACGCCGTCAATTGTTCTGTCACGATATTAACTGCATTACAGAAAGTATCGTAATCCGAACTTCCTAAGCCGATAACAGCAAATTTCATTGCCGAAAAATCTGGTTTTTGACTCGCAATATCATCAAATAGCGGCTGGATATTATCAGGTAATTCACCTGCACCATGAGTGGAGGTCACCACTAATAAATTTACAGCAGATTGAATATCGGCAAGAACAGCTTGATTAAACAGAGCAACATCAAAACCCTGCGCAGAAAGGACATCATTAAGATGATCGGCAACATACTCCGCACCACCAAGTGTGCTGCCTGTAATAAGGTGGATAGTTTGCATTGAGATATTTCTCAAATATGTAATAAGGAGGGATATTTTACGATTATAGAAAATTGAAAATCAACTGGAAGTCTTATTTTTGTGACATTGATCATATAATGGTGCTAAATCTTGAATCGTTTTCACAATGAAATCGATTGCGTCAATTTGGTTAAGCTGAGATTTTTCAATATTTTTACCAATACAGAAAAAGTCATTTTCATGATTGAGAATAAGCGAGTTTATATCTATTTCGCTCACTTTATTAAAATCACTATATTCACTTTCTGCTCCATGCCAAATGTCAAAATCCGCATATTTTTTATGGTTTAAATGTTCCAACCATTGATTATATTCGGCTAATTGAATCGACGAGCGATTAGCACGATAAGCATGCCAATCTAAGCAAACTTGCAAGCGGCGACGATTGAGAATAACAGAAAAGATTGCAGCTGAATGGGGGTTAAAAACATATTTATAATAGGCAAAAAAGTGTGCTCTTACTTGCCAACCATTACACCATTTTTCAACATGTGGTTCAGCAAAAGGCATACCTAAACGCATAGAAACTTCTTGATGCAATGTTTTCCAAATATGCCAATGATATTTATAATCGGTTTTAATTTTAGGAATATCTTGCGGGCAATATTTCTTTAATTGTGAAAATTGAAAGAACGGAAGATTAAATAATTCACAACTTTGAATCGTTAGCATTTTAAATAAAGATAAAAAATAAAATGAAAGGGCAAAATTGCCCTTTAAACAGCATGTATATATCCCATACACTCTACACAAGCGGGTTAAATTCCCTAAAAATCTGCAAATTATTCCATCACTATGCAGTCTTTAATTTTCTTCAACGCTTGATTTTCTAATTGACGTACTCGCTCAGCAGAAATATTGTATTTTGCGGCAAGCTCATGCAAAGTTGCTTTATCTTCATCTAGCCAGCGCGTTTTGATAATATCTTGACTACGCTCATCTAGTTGTGCCAATGCATAGGCAAGTTGGGCTGTTGCTTTACCGTTGTATTGCTCGTCTTCTAGCTCATCGGCAAAGTTTGAGCGATCATCTTCAATATACATGGACGGCACATAAGCTTCGTCATCATCGCTACCCACAGGTAAATCAAATCCCATATCTTGCCCTGTCATTCGAGATTCCATCTCTCGTACATCGTCAGGGCTAACGCCTAAATCATCGGCTACTTTTTGCAGCTCTTCTTCATTAAACCACGCCAAGCGTTGCTTATTTTTACGTAAGTTAAAAAACAATTTACGCTGCGCTTTTGTGGTTGCCACTTTTACAATTCGCCAGTTGCGTAATACATATTCATGAATTTCCGCTTTTACCCAATGCACCGCAAACGAAACCAAACGTACGCCCACTTCTGGATTAAAACGTTTTACCGCCTTCATCAAGCCAATATTGCCTTCTTGGATTAAATCCGCAAGTGGTAAACCATAGCCCATATAACCGCGCGCAATATGCACAACAAAGCGCAAATGCGACAAAATAAGCTGTTTTGCCGCATCTAAATCTTCGTCGTAATAAAAACGCTCTGCCAGCGCTTTCTCTTGCTCAGCCGTTAGAATCGGGTATTGATTTGCCATACGAATATAACTATCTAAATTACCCTGAGAAACCACCATACTGTTGGCAAGCGCAGGGTGCTCTTCCGGCACATGAGCGGCCTCCAGAATCTCAATATCTTCTGGAGATACTTCTTCTATATCAATAAGTTCCGCTTCTTCAATCTCATCATCAAACGGCTTTAATTCGGCTTTTTTAATCATGCTATTTTTTAATTAAATATAAGACAGCATCAACATAACGCTCAATAAATTCGCCCATGCTATTCACATCAGAAAAACCTTCTGCATTAACTTGATATTGTTCATTCACAAAAAATGCTGGTACGCCACGAATATTAAATGCTTCAGCCGCTTGTCGCTGTTTATTTACCAAGCCATTTACCGCAAAACTATTGATACCACCATCAAATTGCTCGGCACTAATGCCATTAGCTAGGAAAATCGCACGAATATCGTCCATAGATTTGATCGCATTTTTTTGTGCATTTTCAAACAATGGGGTTTTTACCTGTTCCTCCACACCTAACGCCATTGCCAGCGCCCAAGCTCGGGTTAGTTCTTCTGACTGTCTGCCTAAAAAATCTACGTGATACTGTTTTAATACAGCACCTTCCGGCAAGCCTGCTTTAATTTTACTTGGGATCTTATAGCCAAGTTCAAAATCATAGCAATGCGGGCAGTAGAATGAGAAAAATTCTAACACTTCTTTTTGTGCCGAAGGAACTTGGCGAATTTCAGTATATTCTTTCCCTGCCGTTAAATTTGTGGTATTTGCCGTTACGTTGAAGGCAAAAAGTGCGGAAAATGCAATAAATACTGTTTTTAATGCAAATTTTTTCATTGAGATTCCTCTTAAAAATTCAATTGGGTTCAGCCAATGGCTAATGGAGTTGCTTTGACCAGCTTACTCGCTCAAAATTCCACGTGCGCGTAATAAAGCGGTTTTAAAATCTTCTTCGTAATCTTTTTTAATCCCTGGAATAACAGCATCTTTGCTTTCACCACGCATTTTTAACTGATAAATCAACACTTCATCACGCAGGGCATCTAAATCATTCGGTTTTCCAACCTCTTCTGCCAATTTATGCAACAGCTCGATGAGGTGCAAATCAGGCTCTTTGCGCCAATGTTCGCCCAATAATTCAAGCACTTCGTCTAAACGTTTACATTTCATCGTACAATCCTTAAAATTTTGCTGGAAATAGGCGAAATCATAGCGGTTTCACACTCAATTTGCAAAAACAAGGGGGCAAAAATGGCAAAAAATTTGCAAATAAGCGCAGTTATTCTTGCTGGTGGAAAAGCAAGCCGTTTAGGCGGCGTGGATAAGGGTTTACAACTCTTTCAGGGCAAACCGCTCGTCGGTCATATTCTTGAACGCCTTGCACCACAAATCGATGACATTTGGTTAAATATCAACCGTTCATTTGCACAGTATCAAGCGCTATTCCCAACTATCCCAAGCTATCATGATGAACTAGCCGATTTTCAAGGGGCACTCAGTGGCATGCTTTCGGGTTTTCATCATATTGATGCGGACTATCTGCTCTTTGTCCCCTGCGATAGCCCATATCTACCAAGCAATCTCGTTCAGAAATTAACGCAGGCTTTACGCATTAATCAAGCCCAGATTGCTTATGCTCATGATGGTGAACGCCCCCACCCCACTTTTGCTCTTCTTCATCGCTCAACGTTGCCCGCATTACAAACCTATTTAGCAAACGGTGAGCGTCGATTATTTGCCTTTTTCCAAACCCAGAAAAGTATTGCTGTTGATTTCTCAACTAAGCCATCGGCATTTCAGAATTTCAATACGCCTGCCGAATTTGCCAATTCGCCTATTACAAGCGGTCAAAACTCACAAAAAATCAGCAACCCCAAATTACTTGCGATTACCGGTTATAGTGGCACTGGTAAAACCACGCTCCTCGAAAAACTTATTCCTATACTCAGGCAACGGCAAATCCATGTAGGGCTAATTAAGCACTCACATCATAATGTGGATGTGGATAAGGCTGGCAAAGATAGCCACCGCTTACGTGCTGCTGGCGCTAACCCAACCATGGTTGTTTGCGAACAGCGCTGGGCATTAATGGTGGAAACAGAACAACTCGTTCCATTTGAACAGCTTGTAGCCAAAATGGCACAGGAAAACGTTGATTTAATTTTGCTAGAAGGATTTAAACATGAGCAGTTGCCTAAAATTCAACTACACCGTAAAGCGATGGAAAAGCCATTGCCAAAGCAAGATCAATTTACCCTTGCCACGGCAACGGATTATCCACTCGCATGTGAGAATTTACTCGATATTAATAATATTGAGCAGATTGCTGATTTTATTCAAGGTTATTTAAAGGGGACTATCCACATCTAAAGCTTCGAGCAATTCGACAACAGTAAGAATAAGGCACGAACGCACCATTTTTTCAATTCGCATTTGCTGCATTTGATACTGGAGTGAATTCGGATCGTTTAATGTCGGGAAGCTTTGTATCAACCCGTTGATCTGCTGCACATCCGCTAAATTTAACCGCTCAGCAAACTTTAATACTTGAGGGCTGGCAAAAGTTAGCGAGTGTTCCTTTTTAACTATTTGCTCTGCACGCAATAAGAGCGAGAGATCTTGATAGCACTCTACAGAAATTACGCCAAGCCCAAGCAGCACTTTTAAGCGCACACTCAGATCAGCAAGTGGCCCTTGATGCTCAAATAAGCTATCTACCACCGATTTCAACGCGAAGTCTTGCTTCCGAAACACTCGCTCAATTAAGCAATCAATCTGATCGGCAATTTTCTGGCAACACAAAGCGAGAAAGGCGTGAATATTGTCTTTCTCGCTTAATTGTTCAATAAAGTCGTTATGTTCAGTCATTCCGCTTAATAAGCTGCCACAATCTCAGCAATCACCGTTTCATCGCTCAAACCAGTGTAATGACGCACCGCTTGTTCTACCCCATTTTTTGCAATAAATTCGGTTAATTCGACCGCTTGTGGGTCTTCTTCATTACGATAATGCAATGCCATTACCGCACCTTTCACTAAATTAGTATGTGGTAAGCCATATTCTAACGTACCTCTTAACGGCTTGATTAAGCGGTCATTTTCACTTAATTTACGAATTGGTTCACGCCCAACGCGGTTTACATCATCATTCAAATATGGATTTGCAAAGCGTTTGAGAATTTTCTCAATATAAGCGGCATGGGCTTGCGCATCAAACGCGTAACGTTTAATTAGCACGGCTCCGCTTTCTTCCATTGTCGCTTTCACTTGAGCTTTAATTTCTTCAATGGCTATCGCTTGTTTAATCCACTGTACACCCGCTTGTTTACCTAAGTAAGCACAGATCAGATGTCCTGTATTTAATGTAAACAACTTACGTTCTACAAATGCCATTAAATTATCGGTTAATTCCATTCCTTTAATGACGGGAATTTCGCCTTTAAATTGGGTTTGATCCACAATCCATTCACTAAATTCCTCAACCGTCACCTCCAACGGATCATTTGGATTACTTTCCGCAGGCGGTACAATTCTGTCTACGGCAGAATCCACAAAGCCCACATATTTTTCCACTTCTGCTTGCTGTTCTGCGGTTAAATTTTCAAAAATTTTACGCTTAAAAAACGAAGTGCCTCGTACCATATTCTCACATGCAATAATGTTCAATGGTTGAGTATTACCGCTTTCAACACGAGCCGCTAATGCTTTAGCAAATAGTGGTGCAATAAAACCGAGCACATTTGGGCCAACCGCTGTGGTAATCAGCTCAACACTTTTTACTTTCTCCATTACCGCTTGTTCATCTTTGGAGTTAATCGCTTCAATATTGCGGACAATTTCAACACGACTATCATCACCGACAATTTTCACACCGTATTGCTGATTTTGGTTGATTTGATCAATTTGCGCTTGATTGATGTCGGCAAAAATCACGTGGATACCTGCATCTGCTAATAATTTACCGATAAAGCCGCGCCCAATATTACCTGCGCCGAAATGAAGTGCATTCATTGTCATTTTTCCTATTGTCTATTTAGTGGTGGCAGACCTATTGCCTGCCCGAAAAACATGGGCGAACACACTTGCTCGCCCCTACGATTTTATTTACCCAGTAATTTTAACACTTCCTCAACATCATTTGTTGATGTTAGGGTTTGCATTGCTTGCTCATCATCAAGCGCATTGGTCAAACTACTTAAAATTTGGATATGCTCATTGCCTCTTGCCGCAATACCGATCACCAATCTAGCTACGCCATCTTCTTCATCGGTAAAACGTACACCATTTGGATATTGGCATACCACGATCCCTGTTTTTAGCACGCTGTCTTTTGCTTCTAATGTGCCATGTGGAACCGCTAAGCCTTCACCAAGATAGGTGGAAACCTGCTCTTCACGGGCAAACATTGCGTCCACATATGCCGGCGTAACAAAGCCTGCTTTCACCAACTGCTCACCAGCAAAACGAATAGCTTCCGCTTTATTTGCGGCTTGTAAGCCTAAGAAAATTTGTTCTGCTTGCAAGGTTAAGTTTTCGCCCTCAATTTTTGCAGAACTTTCGCTATTTTGCACCGCTTGCCCACCTTGCTTTTGGCTTAAATCAGTAACTAGGCTGTCATAAAATGCCCCATCTAAGAAGTTAGAAAGTGATAAATGCTGTGCATTTGGTACTTGTTTTGTTGCTCGAGCGGTTAAATCTTGATGAGTAATCACCAACTCCGCATTACTCGGTAAATCATTGATTGCAAGATTTTGTACTTCAATGTTTAAACCGGCATTTTGCACTTTCTTACGCAACATACTTGCGCCCATCGCACTTGACCCCATACCTGCATCACAAGCAACATAGATTTTGCTGATATTGCCATTTGCCACAGCACCACCCTTGCTTTGTGCTTTCATTGATTGCATTTGAGATTGGGCATCTTCCAGCGAACCCTCACCTTTTTGCATTTTAAGCAGTACTGAGGCAATCGCAAAAGTTACCGCGCAAGATAAAATCACCGAAAGGATCACTGCAAAATGCGCACCTGCAGGAGTCATCGCTAATACTGCAATAATCGAACCTGGAGAAGCCGGAGAAACTAAGCCACCGCCTAATAATGAATTAGTTAATACCCCAGTTGCTCCACCAGCAATAACCGCAAGAATTAGACGAGGATTCATTAACACATATGGGAAGTAAATTTCGTGAATACCACCTAAGAAATGGATGATTGATGCACTACCTGCACTCTGTTTTGCTGAACCTTTACCAAAAAACATATAGGCAAGTAAGATCCCAAAACCAGGGCCTGGGTTTGCTTCAATTAAGAAAAATATGGATTTACCCAACTCTGCCGATTGTTGAATACCCAGAGGCGAGAAAATACCGTGGTTAATCGCGTTATTTAAGAAGAGAATTTTTGCTGGCTCAACAATAATTGATGTGAGAGGCAATAAATTTGCTGCAACTAGCGCATTTACCCCTGCTGCAAGTAAATCAGAAAGCTGAGTAACTAATCCCCCGATAACTGCATAAGAAAGTAGAGCAAGTAGCATACCAATGATACCGGCAGAGAAATTATTTACCAGCATCTCAAAGCCACTTTTTACTTTGCCTTCAATGGCTTTATCAAAGGTTTTGATTGCCCAGCCACCAAGAGGGCCAACAATCATCGCACCTAGGAACATCGGGATTTCAGAACCTACAATGATACCCATTGTAGTAATCGCTCCCACAACCGCGCCACGTTCACCGCCGGCTAATTTACCACCTGTATAACCAATTAAGAGGGGCAACAAGTATTTGATCATCGGTCCGACTAATTCGCCTAGCGACTCATTTGGCAACCAACCTGTTGGAATAAAGAGTGCAGTGATGAATCCCCACGCAATAAATGCGCCGATATTCGGCATCACCATATTGGATAAAAAACGCCCAAAACCTTGGACTTTAACTTTTAAATTAGAAGACATAAAAACCTCGAAAAAGAGAGATTAAGTGAATAAAACATAGCCAAAATAGCACCCTTTGGGAAAGTCACCAATTTGATTTGGTCAAAAATGTGAAGTAGATCACACTCATATTGGTGGCATTTTTAAAAAAATGTGATCTACCTCTCAAAAATTCACTTATTCAAAAAAATCCTACTAATTTGCAGAAATCTTATGGCTTTTTACATTAAAACATTGATTTATTGCTCACTTTTGGCTTTAATGCTTGCCCGATTTTTGATTTCGTTATTTTTAGTATAAAAAAGAGGCAATTATGGCAGAAAGTTTTAGCGTTACTCGTCGTTTTTTCGATGATAAAAATTACCCTCGTGGTTTTGCTCGTCACGGTGACTACACTATCCGCGAATCACAAAATTTAGAACAATTTGGTCAAGCTTGCTTAGCATTAGAGAGTGGTGAACGCCAACCCGCAACGGCTGAAGAAGAACAATTTGTTGCTGTTGTAAAAGGCGAACGTGTTGCTGAAACCGCGCTAGAAAAAGTTTGGATTAAATACCGTACTCTAACCAGCAAAAGTAAACGTATCTATACGCTGTCCGGTGATGTAAGTGGCGATGTGGGTACTGGCGACGATTCTGAGTAATTTATACAATCTTCCCCTATAGGGGCGAATAAATATTCGCCCCTCATTATTTCTGAGAACTGCGATGATCCTACCTATCTCCCAATATCCTGATTTACTTGCAAAAAAAACCGAAAAACTGACCGCTTTACTTGCCCCATTTTCCTCACCCGCATTAGAGGTTTTTGCTTCTGAAACAAGCCATTTTAGAATGCGTGCGGAATTTCGTGTTTGGCACGATAATGGCGATCTGTATCATATTATGTTCGACCAAGAGACTAAGCAGCGTTACCGTGTCGATGAATTTCCTATTGCTTCACAGCTGATCAACCGTATGATGAAGGCAATACTCGCCGAAATTAAAGGCAATGAAATACTCACTCGCAAGCTATTTCAGATCGACTATCTTTCTACATTAAGCGGACAAATTGCTGTTTCAATGCTCTATCATAAAAAACTAGATAGCGAATGGGAAAGACAAGCAGAGATGCTGAAAAAGCGTTTGGAAGGCATCGGCTTCAACCTGCAACTTATTGGACGAGCAACTAAACAGAAAATTGCTTTCGATCACGACTACGTAGAAGAAATACTGAATGTTGATGGTCAGGATTATCACTATCGCCAAGTAGAAAACAGTTTCACGCAACCCAATGCCAAAATGAATATTCAAATGTTGCAATGGGCAAGAAGCTGCACAGCAAATAGTCAAGGTGATTTACTTGAGCTTTACTGCGGAAATGGCAATTTCTCCATCGCTTTAGCCAATAATTTCCGTAAAGTACTTGCTACCGAAATTTCAACTTCATCAGTCAATTCGGCTCAATATAACATTGAGAAAAACGGCGTGAATAATCTCAATATTATCCGAATGTCTGCCGAAGAATTTACCCAAGCAATGAATGGGGTACGTGCTTTTTATCGCTTACGCGATATTGATTTAAAATCCTACGACTGCAATACAATTTTTGTTGATCCACCACGTGCAGGGCTTGATCAAGCTACCTTAGATATGGTGCAAAGCTATGAGCGAATTCTGTATATTTCGTGTAACCCACATACCTTGGCAGATAATCTTAAACAACTCTGCCAAACTCACCAAATTGAACGTGCCGCATTGTTTGATCAATTCCCTTATACCGATCATATTGAAAGTGGTGTTTGGCTTATTCGAAAATAGGGCGGCTTGATGTTTAAATGGCGTGTCGTTATCGCTTAAAAATAAAGCGTTCATTTCACTCAATGAAATTATCGCTTGACCACATGGCGGTTTATCTCTATTATTCCGCCTGTTTTCAACAGCGGAGGAATGGCAGAGCGGTTGAATGCACCGGTCTTGAAAACCGGCGAGGGTTAATAGCCCTCCGTGAGTTCGAATCTCACTTCCTCCGCCACTTAATTTGATAGCCTGTTGATATTTATTGTAAAAGTCAGCAGGTTTTATTTTTGAAGTTATGCTTTAAAAATAAAAAAGCGTATTCAACTTGGAGGAATGGCAGAGCGGTTGAATGCACCGGTCTTGAAAACCGGCGAGGGTTAATAGCCCTCCGTGAGTTCGAATCTCACTTCCTCCGCCATCTTTAACCCCGTCAGCTTGCTGATGGGGTTTTTTATTGGCTGAAATTTGCTGTTTGTCATGCTACACTTTCGCTAAAATTTTTAATCGGAAACAAACCCATGACTATGCTCAAAATTGCACAACAAGCCAAGCAAGCCAGCATTGAACTTGCTCAATTTGGTAATCTAGATAAAAATCGTGCGTTAATTGCTATTGCCGATGCGTTGGAACAACGTGTTAATGAAATTCTTTCAGCTAATGCGAAAGATATTACATTTGCCCAATCACAGGGGATTTCTGAGGCGATTATTGACCGCTTACTACTCACCCCTGAACGCATTAAGGCTATTGCAGATGATGTGCGTAATGTTGCAAGTCTTGCCGATCCTGTGGGGCAAATTATTGATGGTGGTGTACTTGATAGTGGGCTTAAAATCCAACGTCAGCGTGTGCCACTCGGGGTGATTTTAACCATCTACGAAGCACGTCCAAATGTGACTATTGATGTGGCTTCTCTCTGTTTGAAAACGGGTAATGCCGTGATCTTACGAGGCGGTAAAGAAACTAAATTTACCAATGCCGTGTTGGTTGAAGTGGTGCAAAATGCTCTAGCACAAGCAGGCTTACCTAAATTAGCCGTACAGGCAGTGACCGATCCTGATCGTGCCTTACTGCTCGAATTGCTCAAACTTGATCGCTATATTGATATGCTGATCCCTCGTGGCGGTGCGGGTTTACACCAATTCTGCAAAGAAAATTCAACTATTCCGGTCATTGTGGGGGGCATTGGGGTGTGCCATCTATTTGTCGAGCAATCTGCCAATCAGGCACGTGCCATTGAGGTAATTCGCAATGCAAAAACCCAGCGACCAAGCACCTGTAATACGCTGGAGACTCTCTTAGTACAACGTAGTATTGCGGCGGAATTTTTACCGAAATTGCTCGCAGGCTTACCGAATGTTACCTTCCATAGTGATGATTTCCCTGCCGATTTGCAAAAAACGCCACAAATTCAACCGCTTGATCCCGCCAAACTCAACCAAGAATGGCTCTCTTATGATCTTAATCTGGTTGTGGTGGACGATATTGAGCAAGCGATTGAACATATCCGCACTTATGGTAGCCAACATTCCGAAAGTATTTTGACTGAAAACCACGCCCTTGCTCGTCAATTTGTGCAGCAGGTCGATGCGGCAGCAGTATATATCAATGCCAGCACTCGTTTTACCGATGGTGCTCAATTTGGTTTAGGGGCAGAAGTCGCCGTGAGTACGCAAAAATTACACGCACGAGGCCCAATGGGATTAGAAGCACTCACTACTTACAAATGGGTGTGCGAAGGGGATTATTTAAGCCGTAAATAGTAATACAAGCGATGAAAAATTGGATAAATTTTGCAAAATTATTTGCTCTCCGCATGCAAGAAAATAGAGTCGGCATTTATGCAGGTTATTTAACTTATAGTACGCTACTTTCGATTGTGCCATTAATTATGGTGGCATTTTCGGTATTTGCGCTTTCTCCTATTTTTGATGATGCGGCAAGCCAACTTAAAGAGTACGTTTACGACAATTTCGCCCCCAATGCAGGGGCGATGGTACAAACTTACCTTGAATTATTTGTCAGCAATTCAAAAAAAATGGGCATAGTGAGCATTCTAGGTTTAGTTGTTGTAGCGGTGATGCTGATCTCCAATATTGATAAAGCCTTCAACGAAATGTGGCAAAATACCCCTAAACGTCCACCAGTTCGTTCTTTTCTTGTCTATTTGGGCATTTTGATTTTTGCGCCGTTAATGGCAGGAGCAAGTATTGCAGTGAGCACTTACCTGCTCTCATTGCAAATGTTTGATTTGCAGGGTATAGAAGAGATTATCTCATTGAAAATCTATCTACTGAAATTTGTCCCTTTTCTGCTAACTTGGCTAATGTTTACAATGATTTATAAGCTGGTGCCAAATACTACAGTAAAATTTAAACACGCTGCGCTCGGCGCTTTATTTGCGGGTGTCTTCTTTACGCTCGGCAAACAACTTTTTGTTTGGTATATCACTACCTTCCCTTCTTACCAAGCTATTTACGGTGCACTTGCCACTATTCCGATCATGTTTGTTTGGGTGCAGTTGAGCTGGAAAGTCGTGCTACTTGGCGGACAATTTGCCTCTGTACTCAAAGAAGTGGAGCAAAATAAAATCGAAAATGGGCAGGGATAAGCATCAGCCTCTAAATTTAAACTCTCTCTTTATTAAGGACAAAAAATGATCGCACTGATCCAAAGAGTAAAATGGGCAAAAGTCGAAGTCGAAAATCAAACGGTGGGCGAGATTGCTCACGGTTTACTAGTGCTGCTTGGCGTGGAAAAAGAAGATGGCCAAGCGAAAGCCGATAAACTGCTTGAGAAAGTACTCAATTACCGAGTTTTTCCTGATGAAAATGACAAAATGAATTTAAATGTCCAACAGGCTGGCGGGAGTTTACTGGTCGTGTCGCAATTTACCCTTGCCGCCGATACGCAAAAAGGCTTGCGTCCAAGTTTTTCTCGTGGGGCAGCACCTGCTGATGCCGAGCGTTTATACGACTATTTTCACCAGCAAGCCGCTCAAAAAATTCACACCCAAACAGGGCGATTTGGCTCCGATATGCAAGTGAGCCTGCAAAATGATGGCCCTGTTACTTTTTGGCTACAAGTCTAATGCTAGCACATACGCTCACCTCTCAACTCCACCAACATTTCCCCCAACAGCACGATTTTTTAATCGGGCTAAGCGGTGGCGTTGATTCTGTTGTACTGCTCCATCTTCTTGCTCAATACCCCAATCTCAATCTGCGTGCAGTGCATATCCATCACGGCTTAAGTCCAAATGCAGATCATTGGGCAGATTTCTGCGAAACCCTTTGCCAACAACTCAACATTCCCTTTGAACTGCGTAAAGTGGTAGTAAAGGGGCATCAAGGGCTAGAAGCCAATGCAAGAGCCGCTCGCTATCAAGCAATTAGCGAAACAATCCGCCCAACAGAAGTATTTGTTACCGCCCACCATTTAGATGATCAAGCTGAAACCTTTCTCTTAGCACTCAAACGAGGTAGTGGTATTCAAGGACTGTCCGCAATGCAAGTAGTGAGCAATTGGCAAAATTTTGCTATTTTTAGACCGCTATTAGATGTGAGCAAAGCCGAGATTTTGCACTATGCCGACAGCCAAAAGCTCGTTTGGATTACAGACGAAAGTAATGCCGATAATGGTTTTGATCGCAATTTTCTGCGTAATCAAATTTTGCCCGCACTAAATCAACGTTTTACCCAATTTAACCAAATGGTGGCACGTTCTGCACAGCATTGTGCTGCACAACAGGCATTAATTGAAGAGTTATTAAATGCGGAATTAAGCCAGCGAATCGGTGAACAAAATCAGTTCGATATTCGCGGTTTTGAACACTTTTCTGCATTAAAACAGCAACAACTTATTCGTTTATGGCTCAAGAAAAACAATGTTGTCATGCCAAGCCAAACACAACTACAAGCGGTGATTTCCGAAGTAATTTTTGCCAAAGCGGATCGTAATCCCGAAGTAAAATTAGGGAATAAAGTGGTGAGACGCTATCAGAATGCGATTTTTATTACCGAACCGATGGAAAAAACAAAGCCGATTTCTATTGAAATTCCCGAACCATCATCGGGCGAACACATCGGTTCACCCCTACAAAACATTGTGATTGCTCGCTCATCAACAGAGCTAATTTGCACAATTTCAGGCAAAACTCACCGCTTTCCTATACCCATTGAATTGCAAAATCAGCCCCTTATACTCAAAACAGGTCAAACAGGCAAAATACAGCAGTATGGAAAACCACATCGAGAAGAGCTGAAAAAAATCTGGAAAGCCCACAATGTGCCTGTTTGGGCTCGCTCCACCACACCACTGCTATTTTTTCAAGATAAATTAGTCGCCGTTTTATACTCATAAAAAATGCCACCTTTCGGTGGCAATATTTTTAAATATCAACAGGCGACCATTCCTGTCCTTTCAACGGCGGCAACCAAGCACCACCTTGTTTGCATAAGCCCCAGAGAATATCAGGTATGCCATATTGATCTGCACGGTTTGGATCTAATTCAGTTACGATTTCGTTTTCTCTGCCTTCTTTAATTAAGGTCGCAATCGCAGGGTTTATCATCACTGTTTTACCTAGTGCGATAAATTCTGCCCAACCTGTGTTAAATGCATCTGAAATTTGATCCGCAGTGAATAGGCTACCCACACCAATCAATGGCAGTTTACCGTTAATGCGTTCGTGGACTAATTGCATACGGGTTAAGTTGGTATCTGCGCCACGGCGTGCTTTTTTGTAAAACTCATGAAGCGAAATATGCAGATATTGCAATGGTTTTTCTACTAATGCATCAAGTAAAGCAAAAGTATCTTCCATCGTTAAGCCATTTTCGCCTGCTTCCTCTGGTGAGAAACGATAGCCGATAATGAAATCGGCTTTCTGATGTTTTTCACGCACTGCCGTTACCGCATCAACCACTGCCAAAGGAAAACGCATTCGATTTTCACGACTTCCGCCCCATTCATCGGTGCGTTGATTTGTTTGCGCTGAATAGAATTGTTGGATTAAATAACCATTTGCACCATGAATTTCTACGCCATCAAAACCAGCTTGAATCGCTAAATCTGTCGCATGAGCATAAGCTGCAATCAGTGAATAAATTTCTTCTAGCGTTACTGCTCTTGCGCCAGTTGCAGGATCATCACTTGCCGTGATGAGATCTTTACCATTAAGCAACTCAGCAACCGCTTTATTGCCGCCGTGGTGGATTTGCAAAATTGCTTTTGCCCCTTGTTGTTGAGCTAGCTGTGCTGTTTCTCGCAGACTATTTAGCTGACTGGCATGAATGGCCTCCGGCTGCCCGTGAAACGCTTTGCCTCCATCTGCAACAAGAGTTGCAGCATGGATAAATAAACCAATATCGCCCGCGCGATTTGAAATAAAACGCGCTTCTTGTTCACCTAATGTGCCATCCGCATTTGAGCCAAAATGGGTCATTGGGGCAACAACTAAACGGTTTGAAATCTCTACACCATTATTTAACGTGAAAGATTGGAAAAGATCGGCATGTTTTGGGTTCATATAAACGTCCTTATTTAAATCCTAATATCTGAAAATCTAGATTCATCTTGCACATAAAAAATGCCCGAAGGCATTTTATAACTGCTGATTTAATAACTGTAAAAACTGGGTAGCGGCTTGCGGATTATAACGATAATAAGTCCATTTCCCGACTCTGAGGGATTCCACCAAACCCGCATCACGCAATGCATTTAAATAATTGGATACTACCGATTGTGCTAAACCTGCCTTTTCCGTCAAACGCCCAACGCAAACACCACCAGCAAATTCGCTATCATCAGCTTTAATATGTTCTGGCTCAAAATACTTTTCCGGCTCTTTTAGCCATAATAGCATTTGCCAGCGGTATTCATTACCCAGTGTTTTAAAAATTTCAATTAATTCCATAGGACGGCATTGTATCTATGATTATAGATATGTCAATTTATTAGATGGAAAAAAACCGACCTACAAGCGGTCGGTTTTCTCTAAAAATTTGCAAATTTCAGCTTAAAATTACGCTAATTTTTTGATTTGAGCAGCTAATTTAGATTTGTGGTTTGCTGCTTTATTAGCGTGGATTAAGCCTTTAGACGCCATACGGTCTACGACTTTTTGCATTTCAACGAATGCAGCTTCAGCTGCTGCTTTATCGCCTGCTACTACTTGAGCATAAACTTTTTTGATGTAAGTACGCATCATAGAGCGTTGGCTTGCGTTATGTTGACGGCGTTTTTCAGATTGAATCGCACGTTTTTTTGCTGACTTGATATTAGCCAAGGTCAAACTCCTAAGAATTATCTGTGTAAAAAATAAAAGCATAAACAATGTTTATGCAGACTAGCTAGTTTATATTTTCAACGAGACACGGGCTTGAAAATAGCATCATTCTCGCAAGAAAACATCTTGTGAAAAAGATAGGGGCGGATTTTAGCAGTTTTTTTCAGATTTTCCTACTCAAAACTGCTAAAATTCCGCACAATTTTTCTTAAAGGTTGGATGATTGTGAGTAAAAAATTGCTTAAATCAGGGCTTATTGTCAGCAGTATGACCCTGCTTTCCCGTATTCTGGGATTAATTCGTGATGTGGTGGTAGCAAATTTATTAGGGGCTGGCATGGTTGCCGATGTCTTTTTATTTGCTAACCGTATTCCTAACTTTCTGCGGCGGCTATTTGCGGAAGGGGCTTTTTCTAAAGCATTTGTGCCTGTACTCGCAGAATACAATGCCGAAAATGATCCCAACAAAACCCGTGAATTTATCGCTAAGGTATCGGGGACTCTCGGCGGTCTAGTCACGATTGTTACCCTTGTTGCAATGATTGGTTCACCTGTCGTTGCTGCCTTATTCGGTACTGGCTGGTTTATGGATTGGCTTAATGGTGGGGCAGATGCTCACAAATATGAGCAAGCCTCCGTGCTACTCAAAATTACCTTTCCTTATCTCTGGTTTATTACCTTTGTTGCCCTTTCAGGTGCAGTCCTAAATACGGTAGGTAAATTTGGTGTCATGGCATTCTCGCCTGTGCTTCTCAATGTTGCAATGATTGCAATGGCACTCTGGGGAGCAGATTATTTTGATTCGCCTGATACGGCACTGGCTTGGGGGATTTTCTTAGGCGGTTTGTTACAATTCCTCTTCCAGATTCCGTTTATGAAAAAAGAAGGTTTATTGGTTAAACCTAAATGGGCGTGGCATGATGAAGGGGTCAAAAAGGTACGTAATTTGATGATCCCTGCACTTTTTGGGGTATCGGTAACACAAATCAATTTGCTGATTAACCAAGTGATCGCCAGTTTTCTTATTACTGGCTCAATTAGCTGGCTCTATTATGCCGATCGCTTAATTGAATTTCCACTTGGCTTGTTTGGCATTGCGATTTCCACTGTGATTTTGCCAGCACTCTCTCGCATCGCTAAACAGAAAACGCTAAGTGATGAACAGCGTATTCAACAATTTAAACAAACGATGGATTGGGGGGTACGAATGGTACTATTACTCGGCATTCCTGCAATGATTGGTATTTCGATTCTGGCAAAGCCATTAATGATGACCATGTTTATGCGTGGAAAATTTGGTTTGGAAGATGTCATTGCCTCTTCTAATGCATTATTTGTAATGTGTTTTGGCTTAATCAGCTATATGATGATCAGCATTCTCGCCAACGGTTTTTACGCTAACCAAAACACGAAAACACCGGTCAAAATCGGTATTATTGCAACTATCAGTAATATCTGCTTCGGTGTGTTGGCAATTCCGTTTGGCTATCTTGGCCTAGCAATGGCATCAGCCCTTTCTGCCTTTGTGAATATGAGTTTACTCTATCGTGGCTTATGGCAACGTAACATTTATCAAATTAGCCGTAAAACAGCACTATTTGCGTTGAAATTATTTATTGCAGGCTGTGTTATGGGAGTATCTATTCACTATTTCTCGCCCGATTTGGCTGGTTGGAATAGCCTTTCCTTCTGGGGAAAAATTCACTGGTTAGGTTGGCTGATTGGGCTTGCCGTGATTGGCTATTTTGGCACATTAATTGGCTTAGGCATTCGCCCAAAAGATTTAAAAGCCTAAACTCAAGCGGTCGATTTTGCAATATTTTATACAAAATCGACCGCTCAATACTTAAATGGAATAATCGTCTTTTAATAGATGTTTATATGCAAAGAGATAAGAAGCGCTTACAAAAATAATTCCGCCCGTCACATTACCTAAAAAGACAGGGATCATATTTAAGAAAAACTCACTCCAAGTGACATTTGCTCCAGCCCAGATTCCAGCAGGAATGATAAACATATTCGCAACAAAATGTTGTAAACCAATCAAGACAAAGATCATCACAGGAAACCACATACCTAAAATTCGCCCTGAATTATATTTTGAGCCGAAATAGAACCAAATCCCCATACAAACCATCCAGTTACAGGCAATTGCCGAAATAAAAGCTCGCCCAAAATCCATATGCACTTTAGATTCAGCAATAGCAACGGTTTTTGATAATGCAACACCTTCACTTAATCCAACATAATGTCCTAAAAAGTAGGCTACAGTCACTGCACCAGCCAAGTTGCCTAGACTGACAATAATCCAGTTGCGTGCTAATTTAGACATACTTACTTTTTTGCTAAACTTACCGAGTGCCATCAGCATCATATTACCAGTGGCAAGCTCCCCACCACCTAATAGAATACAAATCAAGCAAATTGGAAATACCGCAGCCCCCAGTAAGTTAGCTAGCCCACCCCATTCTGGTGGAATTCCGCTAACGACTCTTAAATAAGCGAGAAACCCAAAGCCTACATAGCCGCCCCCCAGAAAGCTTAGGATAGCTAACATTTTTAAGCTGGCGTTTGATTTCGCTTGGCTTTTATCAATAATATCTTGCAGAATTTCATAAGGATAAAGATCTCGGTTATGCATAAACATTCCTTTTCAAAAATAAGTGATGTAAAGAATCTAACAACTCAGTCTCAAAAAGAAAAATAATGCTTAGTTATGATTTAGAAGATTTTTTTAGAACAAAAAAGAAATAAAAAAAGAGTTGAGATAAGAATTCGTAATATCATTGATGATTCTTGCAAAAGATTATCAGAATTTGACCGCTTGCATTCCTTTTGCGGGCAAATGCTTAATCACGGCAAGAAAAACAAAAGGCAGACTTTTCAGCCTGCCTTTTCTGCATCTTGCAATGCACAAATAATTAATCTAATTATTTGATGATTTTCGCTACAACGCCCGCACCTACTGTACGACCACCTTCACGAATCGCAAAACGTAAACCTTCGTCCATTGCGATTGGGTGAATTAAGTTTACAGTCATTTTGATGTTGTCGCCTGGCATTACCATTTCAACACCTTCTGGTAACTCGATTGTACCTGTTACGTCAGTTGTACGGAAGTAGAACTGTGGACGGTAACCTTTGAAGAATGGAGTGTGACGACCACCTTCTTCTTTTGATAATACGTAAACTTCTGATTCGAAGTCTGTGTGTGGGGTGATTGAACCTGGTTTAGCAAGTACTTGACCACGTTCGATTTCTTCACGTTTGGTACCACGTAATAATGCACCAACGTTTTCACCCGCACGACCTTCGTCAAGTAATTTACGGAACATCTCAACACCAGTTACAGTAGTTTTGGTGGTTTCTTTGATACCAACGATTTCTACTTCTTCACCTGATTTGATGATACCGCGCTCAACACGGCCAGTTACTACAGTACCACGACCAGAGATTGAGAATACGTCTTCGATTGGTAATAAGAATGGTTTATCAATCGCACGCTCTGGCTCTGGAATGTAAGAATCTAAGTGACCTGCTAATTCAAGGATTTTTTCTTCCCACTCTGGTACGCCGTTTAATGCTTGTAACGCAGAACCACGTACGATTGGTGTGTCATCACCTGGGAATTCGTATTGAGAAAGAAGTTCACGAACTTCCATTTCAACTAATTCTAATAACTCTTCGTCATCTACCATGTCGCATTTGTTTAAGAATACGATGATGTATGGAACACCTACTTGGCGACCTAATAAGATGTGCTCACGAGTTTGTGGCATAGGACCGTCTGTTGCTGCTACTACTAAGATAGCGCCGTCCATTTGTGCTGCACCAGTGATCATGTTTTTCACATAGTCCGCGTGTCCTGGGCAGTCAACGTGTGCATAGTGACGAGTTGCGGTTTCGTATTCAACGTGTGAAGTGTTGATGGTGATACCACGCGCTTTTTCTTCTGGTGCATTGTCGATTTGGTCGAATGCACGAGCTGAACCACCGAAGTGTTTTGCTAAAACGGTAGTAATTGCTGCTGTTAAAGTGGTTTTACCATGGTCAACGTGACCGATTGTACCCACGTTTACGTGGACTTTATCACCACGGTTAAACTGTTCTTTTGCCATTTTTAAGTTTCCTTTAAACAAAACTAAGGTTACGATGGTACGTTACCACTACCACATTAACCTAATGTAGAAATTGATAATAAAATTCGGAAAAGAAGAATATAGAAAGGAAAAGTGGTGCTGATAGGCGGATTTGAACCGCCGACCTCACCCTTACCAAGGGTGCGCTCTACCAACTGAGCTATATCAGCGCTTGGAGCGGGCAGCGGGAATCGAACCCGCATCATTAGCTTGGAAGGCTAAGGTAATAGCCATTATACGATGCCCGCTGTTCTAAATTCGTCTGTCCCATTAAAGCAGTTTCAACTAAACAGGAATGGTGGTGGGAGAAGGATTCGAACCTTCGAAGGCTGAGCCAACAGATTTACAGTCTGCCCCCTTTGGCCGCTCGGGAACCCCACCACATTTAATTGAAATCTTGTTTACTTAAGCAGTAATGGTGCCGACTACCGGAATCGAACTGGTGACCTACTGATTACAAGTCAGTTGCTCTACCTACTGAGCTAAGTCGGCGTTGCGTTGTCGTAAGCAAGTGATGCGCATTATAGGGATTTCCGAAAAGCTTGCAAGCATTTTTTTCAAAAAATTTAGAAAATCCGTTTTTTCGCTGATAAAACGCGCAAGTTGCTGTTTTTTTAAGTATTTTTCGATTTTTACTTTAATAAATACCCCAAAAGTGGCATTTATATTGTATATTTCCCATCTACTTCAGCAGATTACGCTGATCATTTGTTAAGAGAAATCGGAATGTCTAAACAAAAAGCTACCGCAATTACGCCATTTTTAACCTTTGACCGAACTCAATGGGCTGATTTGCGTAAATCCATGCCTTTAACATTGACCGAACAAGATTTAAAACCCTTGCTTGGCTTTAATGAAGACTTATCCTTAGACGAAGTGAGCACTATTTACCTGCCACTAGCCCGCTTAATCAACTACTATATAGAAGAAAACCTCAAACGTCAGGAAGTATTACATAAATTTTTAGACGTTCAAGCACCCAAAGTTCCCTATATTATTAGTATTGCGGGGAGTGTATCCGTTGGGAAAAGCACCTCCGCCCGAATACTACAGGCACTACTTTCACAATATCCAACCACGAGACAAGTTGATTTAATCACTACAGATGGGTTTCTTTACCCACTTGCCACCTTAAAAGAAAAAGATTTGTTAAAACGTAAAGGTTTTCCAGAGTCTTACGACATTCATCGTTTAGTACAATTTGTCTCAGATATAAAATCGGGCAAGCACAATGTGCAAGCCCCGATTTATTCGCATTTAACCTACGATATTATTCCAAATCAATTTACCACCGTAGATCAGCCCGATATTGTCATTTTAGAAGGTTTAAATGTACTACAAAGCGGTATGAACTACCCTGCTAGCCCCCATAATGTTTTTATTTCGGATTTTGTGGATTTCTCCATTTACGTTGATGCTGATGAAGAATTATTAAAACAATGGTATATCAACCGCTTTTTAAAATTCCGCCGAGGCGCATTTTCTGATCCGAATTCCTATTTCCATCATTATTCGAAGTTATCGGAAAAAGAGGCAATTGAAACCGCTTCGAGTATCTGGGATGAAATCAATGGCTTAAACCTACGCCAAAATATTCTCCCCAGCCGTGAACGAGCGAATCTCATATTGCATAAGGGTGAAAATCACGCAATTGAAACAGTTAAGTTAAGAAAATAGCGATGAAACCAAGCGGCTTTCAATTTAAACAATTTTTTATCGCACACGATAAATGTGCGATGAAAGTCAATACAGACGGCATTCTATTAGGCAGCATTGCAGACATTCACAATGCGAATACGATTTTAGACTTAGGGACAGGTACAGGGCTGGTCGCGATTATGCTTGCCCAACGTTCAAATGCATGGATTACTGCGCTCGAAATTGAGCCCAATGCCTTTCAACAAGCGGTCGAAAATGCCCAAAACTCTGCATTTTCCCCACGTATTTGCATACAACAGCAAGATATTCTCACGTTTGCTTCAGAACAAAAATTTGACCTCATTGTGGCAAATCCACCTTATTTTGAGCATAGTCTAAGCGCGAAAACGGCTGAGCGAAATCTCGCAAGAGCGGTTGCTGGTTCACATTTTGCTTGGCTGAAAATTGCCGCACAGCAGCTTAACCCACTGGGTAAAATTAGCTTTATTCTGCCCGCTGATATGGCAGAAAAGCTAATCTCCCAATCCTATTTACTCGGCTTATATTGTGTGGAGCAATGGCAAATTGCCACAAAGACCGGCAAATCAGTAAAACGCATTGTTGCAACTTTTAGCCGCAATCAGAGCGCTTGTCAAATACATCAACTAGATATTTATGATCATACTCATCAATACAGTGCAGCTTTCAAAGCACTTACCCAAGATTTTTATTTAAATTTCTAGGGATGGGATAATTCATATTAAATTACCTTTAGTTTTCAAAAATGTCTGTCACCAATTTAGTTAAGCAATCTAGCAACATTAACTCCGCATTTACGGCATTGATGCATTGTAAATCCTGTTGGCATTGCTGAATCAGCTGATACCCTAGCACTAATTGATTAGCGGATAATGCTTGGCTAAATAGGCTAATGCCGTTATACAAATCGGGATTCATCCAGCCTACAGCAATATTCAACTTCGCTTTTAAACTATCGGCAAAAAAGCTCTCTAGCCACTCAAGCTGCTGTAATACTTCATCTTTTTCCTTAGAAAATTCGGCATACAACAACCAAACATCCCGGCTTTTAAAAAAGCGCCAGAAATTCTGCAAAAAAGCTTTTCGCACTGGCAAGCGGTCATTTTCTAAGAAAATTTTGCAAAACAATGGGCGATTATGGTTTAAGCGCAAGGCAATTTCCAACTCTTCTAAGCTATGAGTTGGGAATTTGGCCTGTAACCAATCAAAAGCTTGTGTTTCATTTGGCGCATTAATCAGCCATGTTTGGCAACGGCTTTGAATTGTAGCAAGCATTGGCTCTTGCAATGGTGCTTCTAATAAGAAATAAACATTGGCTGGAGGCTCTTCTAATGTTTTGAGTAACGCATTTGCAGCAGATTCCGTCAATCTCTCAGCATTTTTCAAGTAAACAACGGTATTGCCTCCTTGCTGTGCAAATTGTTGCAACTTGGCTGTCAATTCACGAATTTGCTCAACACCAATATCTTTATTCTCAATCGACTCAATCAAATGAAAGTCGGGGTGGTTGCTACTCGCCCAAAGCAAACAGCTTTTACACTGCCCACACGGCTCTGCTCCTTGCTTTTCCAGACAAAACAGCCAATGAGCAAAATGGCGAATGAAATTTTCCGTCCCTAGCCCCGCTTCAGTTTTAAACAATAAAGCATGATGCCCCCGCCCGTTTAAAAAAGTATGGGTAAGTTGAGTGTAAATGTTTCTGTGCCAAGGATAGAGTTGCATTTTGTCTTCTTCATTATCCGTAGGGGCAAATAATTATTTACCCCTACATTGTTTATCAATCGCTGTTTTAATCAGCTAAATTCTGAATACCTTTAATCGGTAACATCAGTGTGTCACCCACAAGGCTAAATGGGAAATCGATAATAGAGAGTGGTCGAAAAATCACTAAGCCCATACAGCCAGCACCGTGACATGGCCCCCAAACTTCGATATTGTATTTAGTACCGCTATAAGGCTCTTTACTATCCAAGGTTAAGATTGTGCTACAACCTGTTAAAACAGGGGTTAATAATAAGAATGCAAGCCATTTTTTCATTTTGAGCTCCTATTTTGCAAATTTTAAGAAATTTTCGACCGCTTGTTGAATATCGGCGGAGACTTTTTCAATCGGCTGTTCAGCATTGATAATCACTGCTTTTGGGTTGTTTTGGGTTAATGCAAGGTAACGCTCACGAGCACGGTGAAAGAAGTCGATATGTTGCTGTTCGATGCGATCTAATGCTCCACGTCCTTTGGCTCGTTCTAAGCCAATTGCAGGATCTAAATCTAAATAGAGCGTGAGATCAGGCTCAAAATCACCCAAAATTGCTTTGCCGATGGTTCCAACCAAATCCACAAGCCCACGTCCGCCACCTTGGTAGGCTTGGCTGGAAAGATCGTGGCGATCCCCTACTACCCATTTTCCGCTAGCAAGGGCTGGCTGGATAATGGTTTCAACAAGTTGTGTACGAGCTGCATACATCATCAGCACTTCTGCTTTATCCGTTGTCGTCTCTCCATTAACCCCCTCTTTCCATAATGTACGTAGGGTTTCTGCAATCGGTGTACCACCCGGTTCACGAGTGGTAATAAATTCAATTCCATGTGAGCGTAACGTCTCACATACAACTCGCTGAGCATTACTTTTACCTGCTCCTTCTAGCCCTTCAATGACAATAAATTTACTTTTCATCTATTTTCTTCCTTGCTCAATCTTACGCCATTCGATAACGGCCCTATTATGTTCTTCTAATGTGCGACTGAATTTGTGTCCACCCGAACCATCTGCTACAAAATAAAGATAAGCGGTATTATCTGGCTGAGCAACCGCTTTGATAGAAGCCAAGCTTGGCATTGCGATCGGCGTTGGCGGTAAACCTGTAATCACATAAGTATTATAGGGCGTTGGCCTATTAATATCTGATTTATAGATTTTCTGATCATAACAACCACATTTGCCATATAAAATGGTGGGATCAGTCTGTAATAGCATTTTTTTGTTTAAGCGATTGATAAACACCGAAGCGACTTGCGGTCGCTCTTTAGCAATCCCTGTTTCTTTTTCCACAATCGATGCCAGAATTAACATCTCATAAGGATTAGCAAGCGGTAGATTTTCCGCCCTTTTTTGCCAAGCGTCATCTAAATCTTTCTGCTGTTTTTGATAAGCACGTTTTAGCACATCAATATCGTCGGAATATGGCACATAGCTATAGGTATCAGGAGCAAACCAACCTTCTAATTTGTCATGAGGAATGCCTAATACTTTTGCTATTTCTGTTTCACTTTTATCCGCAAGAGTTTGATTAAGATATTTTGCTTGCTTTAATTGCTCACGCCAAACAGTAAATGTTTTCCCTTCAATAAACTGGATATTGAGTTTTATCTCCTTACCACTACTAATCTTTTGTAGCAGATCTTTTACATTAGAAACATTTTCGAATGAATAGACACCTGCTTTGAACTTCGCGAATTCGGGGTAAACACGTAAAAGAAGAGAAATAAAACGCTGCTCATCCTCAGCAATAATACCTTCAGTTACCAACTGCTCAATAAGCTTATTGCCATTGGTTCCTTTTTCCAAAACAAATAGTTGTTCGGCATTTATGTGTAGTGGACGTAGCGCAATGCTATTGAGCTTTTGCCATATATAGCCTAACGAACCAAGTAGCATTAATGTAGCAACGCCGCAGATAATTAATATTTTTTTTAACATATCATTTAACTTTTTGTGTTATCCATAACCATATCACCGCATATACTTTACAAAAAACCATTAAAAATGGAATTAATTTGCATTTTTTGTTGCAAAAGAATAGTATAGCCGCCGTTTTTTTAAAGGAGAATATAATGTCTAAAACAAAATGTTATTTTAGTAAAAGCCTAATTGCAATGGCTATTTCGGCTGTTTTAGCGCCAACTTATGCCGCTAAAGCTACAACTACAAACAACCCGCAACCAATTATTCAACTCTCCGATAACCTGAGTGCAAAGTATAGCGGAAAAGGCGTTAAATTAGGGGTAGTCGATGGTGGTTTTGTTCCAGAACATCCACTTCACAGTGATAAACTTCACATTTCTACTTTTCAGCTAACCTCTCCGGAAGGCAAACTGAATACCTACGATCCTAACTATCGCCAACCAGATTTTCAAATTACCGTGAAAAACGGTGAATTGGGTTTCATGATTGGATTTGAAACGCATGGTTTAGGTGTATCAGGCTTGATTGGTGCAAAAACAGATGAGCAAACAGGTTTTAAAGGTGGAGTAGCGAAAGATGCTGAACTCTATATCGCAACGAATACTCGCAATCGTACTCTGGAAGAAGTACTAAACGATGCTGACGACGAAGAAGAAGAGGAAGAAGAAGGAGATAAGGCACCTGACTTCGATAAGCTAGCAAAATCTGATTCCTTACTTGGTACAAACGCAAAAAGTGCTTTCCAGCGCATAGAATTAGCTACCGCGCTTAATAAATTAACTGAAAAAAATTTACTTGCCATAAACAATAGCTGGAATGCAGATCCAATTAGTAAAAATATAGAGGATATCGATCATTTCTATCAAGCGGTCACAAAAGATAAAAAAAATCCGCTTGTTCAAGCTTTAATAAATGCTAAAAACCGTGACACTTTACTCGTGTTTGCAAACGGTAATGAAAGCTCCCCCCACCCTGGTATTGTAGCAATGTTGCCTCGTTATATTCCAGAGCTGGAAAGACATTTCATTGCGGTCGCATCGGTTGATAATAAACGAGAAATTACTGAATATTCTAACCGCTGTGGGGTGAGTAAAAATTGGTGTATTTCCGCTCCAGGTAATTTAGATGTGCTCAATGCTGAAGCTGGTGAAAATGATACAACCGTATATGGGCTCTCAAAATCAAAAGGCACCTCACTGGCGTCACCTGTTGTTACTGGCTCATTAGGTGTTGTCAAAGAGCGTTTTGATTATCTCACTCCAACTCAAATCCGCGATACATTATTGACTACAGCCACTGACTTAGGCGAAAAAGGGGTAGATGATGTCTATGGTTGGGGACTTGTTAATCTAAAAAATGCCGTTAATGGACCAAGCCAATTTTTAGGTGATGAAACAGTGACTATGACACGTAATGACCAGTGGCACAACCCATTCTCCAGCCAATTTAAATTTACCAAAAAAGGAGACAAATCGCTTAGCTTAAATGGTGAAAATCACTTTGCTGATCTTGCCATTGAGCAAGGCAAACTTGCACTTAAAGGCAAAACAGTCGCACAAAAAATCAGTAACAATGCTATTCTGGCCGTAGATCAAACTCAAATTGGGCAACACTACCACTCAACAGTAGCAAGCCAACTCGAAATATTAAGTCACAATGGTCTTATTGCTACAGGACAAGCAAATGTGAATTTAGCTGGCTCGCTCAAAATTGCCGATAAATTAACAGAACAGAGCAAAGTTGGAGACACGTCAGCCACCGTCGTTCAACTAAAAGACAAAGCAACTTACCAAGGCGGCTTTAAAAAATTAGTTGCAAATGCAAATCTAAATAAACGTGGCTTAATGCAAGATCTTTATTTTAAAGACACCGAGATCATCGCAAAAGTAAACAGCAATAAACCAATTAGCGATGCTAATGCTAATGCAACAGGCCAAGCTGGGCTTGCGGTTTTAAATGCATTAAGAACGGCACCTATCGCATACCGCCGTGGTTTATACAACGATTGGCTACAAGCGGCATTAGAGCAGCACAAACTAGATAACTTACATTATGCGGTATCCAACAATATCTATGCAGATAGTATTGAGCTGTTACGTAGTCAAAATGCGAAGGGTTTAAATCAAGCCCAACAAAATTTATTTACGGCATATCACACACCGCAAAAAACAACTGTCTGGGCAGGACACTTATACCAGAAGCAATCTGACTCAGCTAAACATAAAACAGCCGTAAAACATAACCAGTCACAATTAGGCTTAAGCCATAAGCCAGCAGATAAGGTAGTATTGAGCGCAATGCTATCACAACAAAAAGACCGCTTGAACAAGCCATTTGCCCAAGCGACCTTAAAACAAACTGCATTGAATCTGGGGCTCCGTTATGCATTAAACGATGCTTGGTTTAGCGAAGCTGCACTACAATTTGCTCGCCAAAAATATCAACAAACACGCCACTTTGGTAGCTACCAACTTGGTAGTGCAAAAAATCATGGCGCAACGTTAGGTGGAGAAATTCGCCTGGGCTACCAATTCACACCAAATCAATGGGTAATTGAGCCAAGCCTTGGCATACAATGGTTACAAACCAAAATGGATAGCCTCAATGAACGTGGAGAACTTGCCAGCAAAACTGCAGCAGTGCGTTACAACGATGTCAATCTTGTACCAAGTGTAAAACTACAACGCACATTCCAGTTTGAGCAAGGCAGTATTTCTCCATATGTCGGACTCAACTATTTGCATAGAGTAGGAGGGAAAGACACTAATATTACTAGCTATATCGCTGGAAACACATTACACAACTATCTCGGTGTAAAACGCGATCGCCAATTAAATAGTGAAGTGGGTTTAAAACTACACTATAAAAATTGGTTTGCTTCAGCAAATCTTGATTATGATCGTGTGAAATCTGCCAATATGTTTGGTTGGAAAGCAAACTTAGGCTTAACGTTCTAAGTTAATCGTGAATAGTAAAAGGGGACTGAAAGCGCTTTTCAGTCCCCTTTATTTTATCTTTTGCAAAATTTGTCAGAAAAATGACCGCTTGCTTTCACTCAGCGAGGTAGCTTTTGGCATTTAGGGCAGAAAAAGCTATTCCGTTGCCCGATAACTTTAGCCTGAATTTCACTACCACAATCTCGGCATTCCTCACCTTTTCGTCCATACACTTGCAAGACTTGGGCAAAATAGCCCGGTTTGCCATCAGGTTGGATAAAATCTTTTAGCGTTGTACCGCCTTGAATAATAGATTTTGTCAGTACTTCTTTGATTACAGTAGCCAACCTCGCACACTGTTTTTTAGTAAGATTTTGCGCAGCAAGTTCAGGGTGAATCCCTGCCATAAATAAACTCTCGCTGGCATAGATATTTCCCACACCAACAACCACCGCATTATTCATAATGAAATTTTTAACTGCGACTGTTTTATTGCGACTAAGTTGATAGAGATGCTCGCCATCAAAGTTATCGGAAAGCGGCTCAACCCCCAATCGCTGAATAATCTCTAACTCTTCTGCGTTTTTCGCCCAAAGCCAAGCCCCAAATTTTCTTGGATCGTTATAGCGCAAGATAGTGCCATTTTGGGTAACCAGATCAATATGATCATGTTTCCCTGCGCCTAGATCGTTTTGCTGCGTTAAAATGCCTAGCGATCCTGACATACCTAAATGCACAATGATATCTCCCTTATCGGTGCGAATAATTAAGTATTTTGCGCGCCGATCAATATGGGTAATTGTTGCCCCCTGCATTGCAGCTAATTCAGGGCTGACTTGCCAACGTAGCTTAGGCTGGCGAATCACCACCTGCTTAATTGTCTGCCCAACAAGATATGGGGTGACACCACGGACACTCGTTTCAACTTCAGGTAATTCAGGCATTAGTTCTTCTCATAACTTTGGGTGGCTACCGCTTGATTATATGGAAAACGCAAAATAGTGCGATTATAAAAATTGCCATTAATCTGGGTACGATTTAAATGGAAGCGGTGATAATTTTCAAAAACTTTGCGATCAGGCGCTTGTGGATTCTGCCAAAAGCTATCTAAATCCCCCTGATGCGTTAGCCCTACAAAATCGTAGTTAGCTCGACCTAGCGTCATCACCGGCATCGAATGCAATAAGCCGGAAATCCCACTAGTACTGTTTAGTGTAACCATTCCTTTACCGTGACGTAAAAATACAGGCATTGGTACATCATGAATATAAAACACACGCCCTTGCAAATTTGGATAACGCTGCTCAAATTGCGCAATGATCTCTGCATAATCTAAAAAACCGCGATCCATTGGATGATGCTTAATAATTAAATTACAGTGCTCAGGGGCAAAACGACTAAATGACTCTAGCACCTCACTTAAAAAAGCCTCAACGCTGGGATAATCACTATGCACAACAACTTGGCTGTCATCATAAACCTGCAATGGCACAATAAAAAATTCCCCAAATTCGCCAGCCTCCACTCGCTTAGCAAAATTGCGATCATGAATCGCATAACAAAGGCGTTTTACCAATGAAATGCCCCATAATTTAATGTAGTAACCCACATTCAAAAAACGATGATGCTGATAATGTGGGTACTTCCAACGGCAAAAATAGCCACTGAAATAGTATTGAATTGCTCGTTTTGCCATTGGGAAAAAGCCTTTGGAAACTCGCTCAGGCTTTTCAATTTCAGTTAATTCTGGCTCAATGGCAAGGAAATAGTCTGCCGTTCTTGGAATCGGCGAAAAAGCATTCACCCCTGATTTCTCAAGCGTAATATAATCAGGACGAAAATAGCCTTCTTCAAATACCCAAAATGCTAACCCAAGCTGATCAGCAACTTGTTTGGCTATTTTGTGATATTTACGGTTATCACCAAAACAAACCAAGCTGTCAATCTGCTCACATTGGCAAAATTCATATAAAAAATCTGCAAATTCCCCAAGTGTATTGCGATATGCAATAGTATGAGAGCCTGCAGGATAAAAACGCTCATCGCCAGCATTAAAATTTATTTTAAATACTGTGCGTTGTTGAGCTTGTAACCATTTCGAAAATTCATAGAAAAACGCGCCTATTGGCCCTTGGAGCAAAAGAATGCGTTTTGATGAAGTGACCAGGTCATCTAAATAATGGTTAATCATATTTCCACACTTAAAATAATGCTCGACATAGATGGATAACTTTTCCCCACTGCTTTGCCAACCAAGAACGATTCAAACCATCGCTCTCTTGCTTAGCCTTCTGCTGTTTTAGGATCGCTATCGCCATTTCTGCATTGATAAACTGCCCATTTGCGGGCGAAACATACAACGGATAATAAATTAATACCGCCGCTAATAATTCTGTTAGCGTAAGTAATCGGCTTCGTCTTGGCAATTGTAACTGATCTATAGTCAATCCCCAATTTGAATAAAACGGCAGACCATAGCAGTGGACAACTTTGCCACGTAAAAGTGCTTCAAAACCAGCAAGAGAAGTCATAGTATGGACTTCATCAACCTGCATAATGCAATCAAGAATATTTGCTTTTTCAACAATTTCATTCGCATATTGCAGAGCCACTTGCGCATCAATTTTTCCAATACGATTACCACTGACTACATCAGGGTGCGGTTTATAGAGAATATAAGCATCTGGATTCTGTGCACGTACCGCTTTTAGCAGATCTAAATTACGCTTAATCACGGGTGAGCCAGAGCGAATTGAGGCATCGTCTTCTACCTGCCCAGGCACTAATAACGTTCTTTTTCCCTGCGCATTAAGTGAAAAACCATCACTTCCTACGTTATATTTGCCAATATTTGCTTGAATCAACTGCTGGCGTAATGCGCTAGCTCGGGCTAAATCGCTCTTAGAAAACTGCTGATTTTGCAAGATATACTCTAAACGCGAAGGCATTTGTGCATTAAAATAGATACCAAGATCATCTGTCACCAGTGAAAGTGGCGCAACCAAATTTGAACCAAGCCCTACTGAACGAATAAAGCCATCTTCCATTCGTAGAATTGGTAGCTGATATTGTTGAGCAAATGCTAATACCTCGGGCTTGCCATTACTCCAAATTAATAATTTAGCATCTTTAGCAAGCGGTTGTTTTTTCACGTTTTTTTGCAAATGGGCAAGCGAGGTGAAAATAACCCGACACTGAGGAAAACGAAAGAAGGGCTTGATTACTGCTCGTTTCCATAGCGACATTCCCACGCAATAAAGTGTCCCACGCACACGTTCGCCAAACTGGCGAGCGCGATGCAGATAATCAATCACATCAAAAATAGAGCCACTTGTACCACGATTAGGATCAATATAGCGGCTATACTGCAAATAAGCCGCGGCAAATAGCTGCAAGAAGGTACGCTCAGCCCGCCGTCCATTAGTTTGTAATGCTGTGACATTAGGATGGCGATCATCGCTTATTCCCCACCCTGCAAACCAAGGCACACCAAATGTCACCACTGTTTTACCAAGCATCAATGCCTCAAAACCCATTTGCGATGTCACACAATAGACTTTTTCCGCCTGCGCTAATAGCGATAACGGATTGCAATCTTGTGCCAAAAGACGAACATTTTCTCCCTTCGCTATCTGGGTAAGATAGCCTTTTTTCTTGCCTGAAATCACATCTGGATGAGTCTTCACCCAAATCTCAGCATGAGGATTCTCCGCTATAGCAGCGTGTAACATTTGTTCAAAGCAAGCGGCATCAGCCTGCCCACATTGCACCGCCATATCCCCAAAAGTCTGATCGAGCACCAGCACGATCGGGCGTTCAGCAGAAACCGATTGAGCAAAATCAGGCGCATGATTATATTTGGAAAGACGAAATTGACGGATTTGAGCCAAAGCAAGGCTCGCCTGCTGCAACAATTCAGCAGACTGATCCGCCGCTAAAATCAGCTGTTCTAAACGAGATGGCTGGCGAGTATCATAATAAATACCGAGATCGTCCACTACCATCGAAAAAGGTGGATAGCCTTCTACGCCAAGTCCAGTTGAACGTAAAAAACCGTCTTCTAAGGCGATATAAGGCAGATTATGCTGCGTGGCATAATTACGTGCTTTTAATGACGTAGGTTTTAATCCCCAGCCATAGACACACTCGACTGCTTGATGCCGAAACCGAGCATAAGGCAACAGCTCACTTTCAGGTAAAAAAGCGGCAAGATGCGGAATGTTTAAAATACCAGATGAGAAAATAAGACCACGCATTGCATCTAACGATTGGAATAAATGAACCCATTAGTATAAAGAAAGCGCTGCCATTTTTCATTATTTCAGATGCAGATCTTGATAAATGCCAAACAAGTTCTGTTCAATAGCCGATAATCTCTGCAATATGTCGCACGTGACAAAGCCAAGCGGTCTATTTTGCAATATTTTCTGCAAAATAGACCGCTTACTCAAATACCTAATTAAGCTAATGCCGCACGCTGTGCTGCGAATAACTGCTCACAGCCCTGTTTTGCCAAATCTAATAGGACTAACAATTCATTGTGGCTAAATGGTTCTCCTTCTGCCGTACCTTGTACTTCAACGAAGCGACCATCTTCGACCATCACCACATTCATATCGGTTTCCGCATTGGAATCTTCAACATATTCCAAATCACATACAGGGGTATCTTCCACAATCCCTACTGAAATTGCGGCAACCAAACCTTTCATTGGGCTTTCGCTCAATGCGCCTTTTTCAACTAAACTATTTAATGCATCATGTAACGCAACACATGCGCCAGTGATCGAAGCTGTACGAGTACCACCATCGGCTTGAATCACATCACAATCAACCGTAATCGTACGTTCGCCAAGTTTTGCTAAGTCCACCACTGCGCGTAGTGAACGGGCAATCAAACGTTGAATTTCCATGGTTCGTCCAGTCTGTTTGCCTTTTGCTGCTTCACGCTGGGTACGGCTATGTGTTGCGCGTGGCAACATGCCATATTCAGCCGTTACCCAACCTTGCCCTTTACCTTTTAAAAATGGTGGCACTTTATCTTCTATTGTCGCATTACACAGCACTTTGGTTTCACCAAACTCAATTAACACTGAGCCTTCAGCATAGCGAGTATAGTTACGTGTAATCGTAACAGAACGGGTTTGATGATTTTCACGGTTATTCGGGCGCATGGCTTCTCCTTTTCTTGCTATTAAAACAACGGCTATTTTAGTACAATATATCCGAATTTTGTAACAAAATGAGAGAGTACAATGATTTACAGTATGACTGCTTTTGCCCACCTAGAGCTTAAAAAAGAGTGGGGTAACGCCGTATGGGAAATGCGTTCCGTTAATCAACGTTTTTTAGAGACCTACTTTCGCCTGCCAGAATCATTCCGCCATTTAGAAATGAGCTTGCGTGAACGCCTACGGGCAGCACTCACTCGCGGTAAAGTAGAATGTAGTTTGCGCATCGAATTAAATAATAATCAAAACAATGGCTTATCCCTTAATCAAGAGTATGCTAAACAAGTTATTCAGTCGCTCCAATGGCTAAAAGAAACAGCGAATGAAGGCGAGATTAACCTTGTCGATCTATTACGTTTCCCTGGTGTGGTTGATTCTCAGCAACAAGATCTCGACCAAATCGGTAAAGATTTACTGGAAAGCTTTGAGCAAATTCTGCAAGATTTCATCGCTATGCGTGCGAGAGAAGGTGAAAATCTGCAAAATCTAATTGAGCAACGTCTAAGCGCTATCGCTCACGAAGCGGCTAAAGTACAAGCGCAAATGCCGGAAGTGCTGCAATGGCAAAAAGATCGCTTACAACAACGCTTTGAGGAGCTGAATTTGCAATTAGACCCTAGCCGTTTAGAGCAAGAAATGGTGCTCTTAGCGCAGAAAGTGGATGTGGCTGAAGAGTTAGATCGCCTCCAATTGCACGTGAAAGAAACGATGTCTATTCTGAAAAAAGGTGGTGCAGTTGGACGTAAATTAGATTTTATGATGCAAGAATTAAATCGTGAATCGAATACCCTCGCTTCCAAATCAATTAATGCAGAGATTACTAACTCAGCGGTTGAGTTAAAAGTGCTGATTGAACAAATGCGTGAGCAAATTCAGAATTTAGAATAAGCAAAAAAATTAGGAGGCGCTCTTGCCTCCTAGCTAACCTTGCTATTTATCTAACCGTGCCGTAAAACCACGTCCTTTAGGGCGTGGATATAAGGCGCAAACGGCAAAGCCGTTTTAAAGCAAAATAGCAATTTGTCAGTTGAATAATCAACTGTAAAAATATACCATTCCCAAACCACTCATTTTTCATTTTCCAATGCTACTACGCAAAGCCTTTAAGTTTGAAATCAGACCAAATGGAGAACAAATCCGCAAAATTAAGCAGTTTTGCGGCTGTTCTCGCTTTGTGTTTAACAAGGCACTGGCTTGGCAAAATGAACAATACGAGCAGGATAACCATCACAAATTCAGTTATACCAAATTAGCTAACCTACTTCCGCAATGGAAAAAAGAGTTAGTTTGGCTCAAAGATTGCCATTCTCAAGTGTTGCAACAGTCTTTAAAAGACTTAGAAAGTGCATTTAAAAACTTCTTTCAACAGCATGCAGATTTCCCAAAATTCAAGAAAAAAGGCGTAAAAGAGAGCTTTCGTTTTCCGCAAGGTTGCAAAATTGAGCAGAAAAACGACCGCTTGTATCTGCCGAAAATCGGTTGGGTGCGTTATCGCAACAGTCGTGAAATTGTTAGGGAAGTAAAAAATGTCACTGTTTCAATGAAATGCGGACACTTTTTTGTGAGTATTCAAACAGAATTTGAACAGGAAATTCCAACGCACAAAGGCGGAGAAATCGGCATTGATATGGGCATTGCACGCTTTGCAACCCTTTCCAACGGCGAATTTTTTGAGCCTTTGAACGCATTTAAAACTTACAAAGGAAAACTGGCAAAACTGCAAAAACAGCTCAAAAACAAAGTGAAGTTCAGTAAAAATTGGCAAAAACTGAAAGCCAAAATCAGCAAGTTGCATCACAAAATTGCTAACTGCCGAAAAGATTTTCTGCACAAAATCTCAACTCAAATCAGCAAAAACCACGCCATGATCTACGTTGAAGATTTGCAAGTAGCGAATATGTCCAAATCGGCAAAAGGCACAGTGGAAGAACAGGGCAAAAATGTGAAACAGAAATCAGGCTTAAACCGGGCGATATTAGATCAGTCTTGGTTTGAATTTAGACGACAACTAGACTACAAAACGCAGTGGCGAGGCGGATTTTTGGTTGCCGTACTACCACAAAACACCAGCCGAACTTGTCCTTGTTGTGGGCATACGGCAAAAGAAAACCGTGAAACCCAAGTACATTTTGAATGTGTAGAATGTGGCTATGCGAAAAATGCCGATGTGGTTGGGGCGATAAACGTATTGGAACGTGGGCAAGCGATAGTCCAAGCATAAGAAATATCAGGGTAGGGCATACCCGAAGCGTCTATGAAGTGAATCTCAATAGAGATCAGCAGTAGAAACCCACCGAGAGTAGCCCGACCACTTGTTAAGTGGTCGGGAGCTAGTAGGAATCCCCCGACTTTAGGCGGGGGAGGATGTCAACACTTCGTAGTGATATTTCTCCAATGGCAAAAGCTTGTACTTTGCCTTCACTCTCAAGCAGTAGCTCACCATTTGCATTAATTCCTTGTGCAATACCGTGGATTTCAGCAACTGCTGTCACGAGTTTAACCGGTTGTTGATAAAAACAGTCAAATTGTCTCCAGCGCGTTAAATAATTGCCAAGCGGTACTTGGGGAAACTCGTTTAGCATTTGCTGTAGGCGCTTAGCAAGCATTGCCGCTAATTCATTGCGATCAAAATGATATTTCGCTAAATCTGCCCACGGTTGATTCACAATAGCGGGATCAATAGCGTTCATAGCTAAATTCAAGCCGATGCCGATCACAATCGCAATACCACTACGATCCACCTTGCTCTCAATTAAAATCCCACCCACCTTTTTGCCTTGATAGTAAATATCATTTGGCCATTTAATTTGAATATCTGCTACTCCAAGCTCATTAAATGTTTCCGCAATTACCAAGGCAACGACAAGGCTAAGTGAAGAAAGCTGTTCATTTTGCGGTAGTGAGTACTTCCATAGCATGGAGAAATAGAGATTTTGTCCCACTGGCGAATACCATTGTCGCCCTCGCCGCCCACGTCCAGCCGTTTGGGTTTCTGCAAGGCAGACTGAACCGCAGCGCAATTCATTACAATGATTGAGTAGGTACTCATTCGTTGAATTAATTTCATCAAATACGACAACTTCACCATATGGCAAGGTCTTTTGGAGATAAGCTTGATTAAGTAAATTCATCGCGTTACCTGCTCACTATCCACTTCGCCATGTCGCCCCATAAAGCGTACTTCAGGGTGAATTTCAATAGCAAATTTTTCTCGCACCTGACGGCGAACTTCTTTAGCTAAGGCAAGCACATCACGACCTAGCGCATTTTCTTTATTGATTAGTACCAATGCTTGCTGAGTATGCACTGCTGCCCCGCCAAGCTGGAAACCTTTTAAGTTACACTGATCAATCAGCCAACCAGCAGGAACTTTAACTGAACCATCAGCTTGCGGATAGTGCGGTATATTGGGGTAAGCGGTCTGAATTTGCGCAAATTTTGCAAAATCGACCACAGGATTTTTAAAAAAGCTCCCTGCGTTACCAAATTCATCAGGATTAGGTAGCTTGGCCGCACGCACAGCGCAAACTTCATTGAAAATCTGTTGCGCTGTCACAGTCTGCGGATCAAATTGAGTTAAAGAGCCATAAGTCAGCACAGGTTGCCACGCTTTGGCTAATTTCAACCCTACCGCAATAATCGCATAGCTATCTTTATATTGATGCTTAAAAATACTTTCCCGATAAGCAAATTGGCACTGCGCTCGCGTCAGACGGGAGATTTCTCCAGTATGTAGATTGAGTATTTCAACAAAATCACATGCTTTTTCAAATTCAACGCCATAAGCCCCTATATTTTGGATAGGAGCCGATCCCACACAACCTGGAATCAATGCAAGATTTTCTAAACCCGGAATATGTTGTGCTAATGTCCACTGCACTAATTCGTGCCAATTTTCACCACCTTTCACATAGAGATAGTGAAAATGCTCATCTTGTTGATGCTCAATACCTTTGAGCTGATTACGTAAAACGACACCATCAAAGTCTTCTAAAAACAGTACATTACTACCCTGCCCAAGCATTAGAATGGGCAATCCAGCTCGATAAGCTTTTTGCCACTCATCAAACCACTGTGCTGCGGAGTGAATATCAATAATCTGACGAGCTTTAGCAGGTAAATGAAACGTATGGAATGGAGTGAGAGATTGCATAATTTTTCCTTCTACCTTCTGTTCTGCCACGATAGGCAGCTAGAAGGTAAATATCATTCAAAATATCGTTAAGTTTAGCCTATTTCTGGCAAAATCAAAAACGAGTAATTCTGTTTAAAATATGCCATAATCGGCAAATTATTCTTTACAGGACAGAAAACGATGAATATCCGAGATTTAGAGTATTTAATCGCCCTTGCTGATGTAAAACATTTCCGCAAAGCTGCCGATCTCTGCAATGTGAGCCAACCGACACTGAGCGGGCAAATCCGTAAGCTTGAAGATGAACTTGGTACTATCTTATTGGAGCGCACTAGCCGTAAGGTGCTATTCACCCAGGCAGGTTTAATGTTAGTAGAACAAGCGAAAGTAGTCTTGCGTGAAGTCAAAATTCTCAAAGAGATGGCAAGCAATCAAGGCAAAGAGATGTCTGGCCCACTACATATCGGAATTATTCCGACTTTAGGCCCATACCTCTCGCCAATTATTCTACCAATCTTGCAAAAAAGTTTCCCTGAGCTGGAGCTCTATATTTACGAGCTGCAAACACATACGCTCATTGAACAGCTTGAATCTGGGCAACTTGACTGCGGAATCCTAGCACTCGGTAAAGAGAGCGAAGCGTTTATTGAAATTCCCCTTTTCCGCGAAAAAATGTTATTAGGTGTTTCTAAACAACATGAGTGGGCAAACCAATCGCAACTTAATTTACACCAATTACGCGATAAAGAAATGTTGATGTTAGATGACGGACACTGCTTAAAAACACAAACTATGGATTATTGCTTATCGGTTGGTGCAAAAGAGAACGAACACTTTAAAGCAAATAGTATTGAAACACTGCGCCACATGGTTGCGGCTAACTCTGGTATAGCATTTATTCCTGAGCTTGCCACTAAAATCTCACACACGGAAAACGTACAGTATATTCACTTTAACGAGCCGGAGCCTTACCGTGCGATTGGTTTAATTTACCGTCCAGGTTCACCATTACGTGTCCGTTACGAACGTTTAGCAAAAGAGATTCAACGTATTATGGAAGAGGCACAATGAGCATTGGAATTCGAGCTGTACAAAAAGAAAAAACCCGTCGAGCATTGGTTGATGCCGCATTTAATCAACTTTCTGCTGAAAAAAGTTTCTCAAATTTAAGTTTGCGAGAAGTCGCTCGAGAAGCGGGCATTGCACCGACCTCATTCTATCGCCACTTTAAAGACATGGATGAACTGGGTTTAGCCATGGTGGATGAATCTGGTTTGATTCTGCGTCAGCTCATGCGCCAAGCCCGTAAGCGTTTGGAAGAAGGTGGTAGCGTGGTGGTCATTTCGGTGGAAACCTTCTTTGAGTTCATCGAAGAACGCCCAAATATGTTCCGCTTGCTGCTACGTGAAAGTTCTGGCACTTCTCAAGCATTCCGTACCGCAGCCAGCCGAGAAATTCAGCATTTTGTCGCTGAACTAGCAGAATATATTCAAAGCAAAAATAAAGTGAGCCGCGAACTTGCCTATGTTGAGGCTGATGGGCTTGTCACCTTGGTATTTACTGCTGGTTCACATGCATTAGATATGAATAGCAATGAACGGCAACAATTAAAACAGCGCGTAGTAACACAATTAAGAATGCTTGCACGTGGCGCCGCTTGTTATGCCCAAATTGAGAAAGAAAAATGAGTAAGAAAAACTCGCTAATCAGCACCTTTATCAAAAATATTTTTCTTTTTGGTAGCCTGTTTATCATTATGAGCATCATGATGGACTGGTATCGCAAGCCAAGCGCACCCGCTCAATTTGAGCAGCTGGTGCAATACGATATCCAACAACAGCCTAAAGTAATTGCTCAACTTAGCCATGACAAACCTATGTTGCTCTATTTCTGGGGAAGTTGGTGTCATTTTTGTGAATTTGTTTCACCGACTATTCAACAATTTTCTGAAGAGGGATTAGCGGTATTAGGTGTTGCATTAAAATCAGGTAACGACCAAGAAGTACAACACTATCTCAGCCATAATGGCTACACTTTTGCTAGTTTAAATGATCCAACGGGAGAATTTTCGCGCGCTTGGGATATTCAAGCCACGCCAACTATTTTAATTATTAAAGACGGTAAAATCATCAACCACACTACAGGCTATACTAGCTATTGGGGGCTAAAATTTAGAGTGTGGTTAGCTAGTTTCATTTAAAGACCTAAAAAGGAGAAAAGCTATGTACTTTGTCAGTGGTAACAGCGACATTACCGATGCCTCACTCAATATCGCGCTTGAAACATATCTGGTAGAAAACCGTTTAGTCGATGAGCCTATTTTACTGTTCTATATCAACGCCCCTTCTATTATCGTTGGGCGACACCAAAACACTGTTGCAGAGGTGAATCAACCCTATCTAGATGAAAAAAATATCCAAGTTGTCCGCCGAATGTCTGGCGGTGGTGCGGTATATCACGATTTGGGTAACCTCAATTTCTGTTTCATTAAAGATAATGACGGCTCAATTGGCGATTTTGCTGGTTTCACCCAGCCCGTCATTAAAGCATTGCATCAGCTCGGTGCAACAGGAGCCTCGTTACAAGGCCGTAACGATTTACTCATTGACGGAAAAAAATTCTCAGGCAATGCCATGTATGCCAAAGGCAATCGCATGACAGCGCACGGCACAATCTTATTCGATTCTGATTTAGAAGAAGTGACTCGCGCACTCAAGCCTCGCAAAGAAAAAATTGAATCACATGGTATCCAATCTATCCGTAAACGGGTTACCAATATCAAGCCCTACCTAGCATCAGAGTACCAATCGTTAAATACATTTGAATTTCGTGACCATCTACTACTCCAAATTTTTGGTGTCGAAAATCGCCAAGATATTAAAGAATATGTACTCACCGATGATGATTGGCAAAAAGTACATCAACTTCGTAAAGAACGATTTGCGAACTGGGATTGGAATTATGGTAAATCACCAGAATTTAGCCTTGAATATGCACAGAAATTCCCAGCAGGATTAGTAGAATATAAATTAAATGTTGAACAAGGGTACATTAAAGCCATTCGAATTTACGGTGATTTTTTTGGAATGGGTGAAATTAATGACTTAGAGCTCGCTCTTACAAACGTAAAATATGAAAAAAATGCGGTACTCAATGTATTCCAACAAATTGATATAAAACACTATTTTGGCAATATTGAAGCTGAAGCACTCGCTGAGCTTTTAGTAAACGGTGTTTATGAATAAACAAAGCATGCAAGCGGTGAAAATTTTGTAAAATTTTACCAAGATTTAACCGCTTGGAATTGATATGCCCAAACAAGCTGTTAAATCGTTGTTCAAGCCAAATTTCTTTCTTTACCGACTCAATTTTTCCACTGTGCCAGAAATTTTCATTGAGATCTCTAATTATGAACAAGGTAGGCATAATTGCCTACCTTTGTTTACCATATTTAAAACTTGGCATTCGGTGCAAGCAGTTTTAACAAGGCCTCATCGTGGTGATGAACTTGTTTGATGTGATTATCAAAAATCATGGTTGCCCCACCTTCACGGTTATAAGCGTCCCATTGCGGTAAATCGCCACCATTTGGATTACCTGTTTTAGCGAAGTTTGCCCAAGCGGTACTCATTGTTTGGGCGAGTTTTTTCGCTTGCTCGCCGCCACCTGTGGCAAATTGGGCTTTTTCAATGTTGTTGAACACAAACGGAATTTCTGCGGTGTGATAACTCATTGGAATACCGTCCATGACAGGAGTGTCCCAGCTAAACAGGTAGTGATACACATTTGCCCCTTTTTGATCGGCTTTTAAGCGAGCGGTTTTAATCGCCGGCAAGCGTAAAAAAGTATCCGCATACAACACATCAGCCACATTGCGTGTTGGATAGGCTTGTTTAAATGCGGTTTGAATGTCAGCGGATTTTTTGCCAAAGCGGGCGTTTAATTTCTGCTGGATTTGTTCGTTTGTCCAAGTGTTGCGGTTATCCGCTAGGCTTTTGCCAAAATCCAGTTGCAACGGAAAACTCTCCCATTCACTGAAATTTGAGCCGATCAACAGCGGAATCTCTTTTGCCATCGCAGGATATTGTTCGCCTACGGGTTGTTGTGGAATATAGCCGTTATCCAAAATAGGCGACCACGAAAGCGAATAGCCACTACCACGCAAGGCTGGGATTTTTTGCTCTTCGGCAGTTTGTTTCAATGCTTGATTAGATGCTTTTTCTAACTCATCAAAGGGGATATTGTTGAGTTTTTCTAACTCATTACTCGCAATGCCTAAATTTTGCAAGGTAAGTTCTGCCACACGACGGCTGGCTTGTTGATTAGGTAGCGTTGCCCCCATTCCTTCTACCGCCCCACTTTGCACAATCGCTTTATGGAATAAGCCCTGTGCTGATGGGGTTGCCATTAGGGTAAGCACTTTTGCACCGCCACCGCTTTCGCCAAAAATGGTGATGTTTTCAGGATCGCCCCCAAATTGAGCGATGTTGGCTTTCACCCATTCCAGCGATGCCACCAGATCTTGCACGCCTAAATTTGCCGAGTGTTTATACTGTTCGCCATATGCCGACAGATCCAAATGCCCCATCACATTCAGGCGGTGATTAACTGAAACCACAACCACATCTTGACTGCGAGCCAAATTCTCTCCGTGATAAGTATCGCTTTCCACCGCACTGCCTGCTTGGAAACCACCACCGTGCAACCACACCATTACAGGGCGTTTTTTGCCATCGTGAATAGCGGGTGTCCAAACATTCAGATTTTGGCATTCATCGCTTTGAGAAAATTGTCCGCCCGAAAACAGAAAAGTGTTCATCGGGTTCATCGCATTTTGTGGGCAGATATTGCCATAGCGAATGGCTAGGCGTGTGCCGTCCCATTTTTCCACTTTTTGCGGTGGCATAAAACGCTGTGCTGTGGCATAGGGAATGCCTTTGTAAGTCAAAATGCCGTCTTGAATATAGCCCTGCACCGTGCCTTGTGCAGTTTGCACCACCGCAATACCGTGTCCTGCCTGAATTTCCGCTTGGGCAAGCGGAGAGAAAAGAGAAAGGGTTAAGAATGAAAGTGAAAGTTTTTTTAACATAGTAAACTCCATTGATTAGCGAATGTGTTCATTGTAGCGAAAATAATTGTGCGGATTAACTGGGGTAAATTTGATAATTTTGTGAATTTAATTCAATAATTGAATAAGAAATGACAAATCAAGCGGTCAGCTTTTGCAAAAAAACGGCAAAATCCGACCGCTTGTTTTCCCTTGCTTCTTTATTTCACATTCGCATCCAACACTTGCTGTGCCGATTTGCCCAATTCGCTATTTTGCGTTGCCACAAAATCCACAATCCGTTGCAGCTCGCTTTTCGGCAAGCCTAAACGATGGCTGATGTTGATGTGCGAACGCATTTGGGCTTCCTGCCCGCCTAATGCCATTAAAGTCCCGACGCTGACCAATTCACGATTTAACGGGCTGAGATTATCCCGACTGAATAGATAACCGAATAAGTGGGCTTTTAATGCGTAGTCCACACCGTCCGCCCCCCATAAAGTTTCTGCTGGCGTATTGCCCGAAAGTAAGCCTAGCATTTTTGTACCGTTTGTATAGTGGTCTTGCCCGTTCGTTGGGGTAGCAGGCTTCCCTTGCTCATCTTTAATGCCTTTTTCCGCTCTCTCTTTGAGCAAATTTTGGAAAGTCAAAAGCCCGTTTAACGCACGGGGAAAGCCTGCATAAGCGTATTGATGAGTAAAGACTTCGCTGATTTCACTCACGGTTAAACCTTGTTCTAAGGCCTCGATCAGTTCCTTTTTCAACGGTTCTAATTTACCCTGTGCGGTGAAATAAGCAATTTTGACCATGGCTAATTGACCTTCCGCAAGCGGTGTATTTTGGCTGATTTTTTGCAAATCTTGCACTTCAAGCGGCTCTCGTTCCACTTTTTCCAGCCAAGTCGCTTTATTCTCTTTGGCATTCGGGGCGATAGCGATGTGGCTCATTCGGCTAAACGGCGTTGCACCGTGCCAATGTTTCACATTCGGCGGACACCAAACTACATCGCCTTTTTTGATGTGTTGAACGGGTTTACCCCATTCCTGAGTGTAGCCTTCGCCTTCGGTCACGATCAAATATTGCCCCTGTGAGTGGGTGTGCCAGTCGGTAATGGTATTGGGCTGAAATTCCACAATAGCGTAACCGTCTTGACTGTTTTCAGGACTTGGCAATCGGGTAAAGCGTGCCTGACCTGAAAAATGCTCGGCAGGGGCAGTATTCCATTGATAATTTTCGTAGTGATGATATGTCTGTGCGTCATCGGCAAATACGGGGGAAGCCACCGCCCCGATCAGGGCGGTTGTCAAAAATAATCTTTTCATCAGCGATCATCCTTATAGATTTTTACCGAAAAATTCGGTTAATTTTTCGGAAATCTGTTTTACATATTCGGGTTTCCAATAGGTTTCAATGTGAGTCGCATTCGGCACTTTGAACAATTCTTTGTTTTGCGTACCGCTTGCATTGGCGAACACTTCTTCGGTCATATACAAACTATCGGCTTTTTCGCCTGCAATCATCAGCAACGGCTGATTGATCAACTCCACATTGGTATTGACATCAAATTCCATTAAATCTAAAAGCGAGCTGACCGTGCTATTGGTTTGCGAATTAGGGTGTGCGTGGGTTTGGGCATAGTATTCGTAACCTTGACGATACATATCATACGGCAAAGCCGCCACCTGTTCAGGCGTTAAACCGCTACCGAAGGCCGGGGTGTAAGCCACTTCGCCGGTTTCCGTTTCTTTCAAGCGTGCTGCAGCGGCGTCCGCAAGGCGTTGTTGAATAGTATCAACTTGGCTACGCATAAAACCGTTACGGCGCGCATCACCGGTGTTGAACATAGAAATGGTTGCAACGGATTTGAAGCGTTTGTCCGTTTGTGCCGCTTTAATGGAATAACCGCCGCCACCGCAAATGCCCAATAAACCTAAATGTTCGGTATCCGCCCCTTTGAATAGCGAAATAAAATCTGCCGCCGCACGAATATCTTCAATGCGGTTTTGCGGCTTATCGGTATAGCGAGGCTCACCGCCGCTTCCGCCTTGATAAGCGGCGTCAAAGGCAATCGTAATATAGCCTTGCTCCGCCAGTTTTTGAGCATACAAGCCGGCCACCTGTTCCTTCACACCGCCATTCGGGTGTGCCACGACAATCGTCGGATATTTCTTAGTCGGATCAAAATCGGCAGGTGTGTAAACATTCGCCGCGACTTCAATCCCAGTTTGTTTCTGTGTGTATTTTACGGGTTGAATGTTCACTTGCCCTGCGACATTTTCGGTAATCGCATTATCATAAGTTAATGTGAATGGATTTTGTTTGTAATCGGCTGCCATAACGCCTCCTGATAAGAATGAAACCAAAAGGGTTGCGAATAAGGTTTTACGGAAAGATTTTTTCATCGTTTTCTCCTGTTGCATAGCTGAATTGATTTAATGCAAAGCAGTATAAAGAAAAAGATTATTTTGATTAGATAGGGTAAAGTTGATAGGCTTGTGAATTAAATTCAATAATAAAGCGGCCAAATCCTGCAAAAAATCTGCAAAATCTGACCGCTTGCACCGTTATTTATCCAAACCGTTGGCTTTCAGCCATCTTGCCATTTCGTTCGCCACTTCGGTGTTATTTAAGTCGGAAAACGGGAAATGGGTGTTGCCTTTAATGCCGATTTTCGGCAGGTGAATCACTTCGGCTTTGCCGCCGTGTTTATTCACTGTTTCCACCCACTGTTCCGCCAGCTTTTTGCGGATAAACCACTGCTCGCCGCCCTGTGTGCCGTCTAATTGTTCGGGAATAAAATCGCCGAAGTAGATCACTATCGGGATCTGCGTGAGTTTTTTGAACTGCTCAAACGGCACGCTCATCGGGCTGACATCGCCGAATTTGCTGCTTAACGCTGGCGGTACTTCGCCTTCGGGGAAAGGAAAATTGCCCGGTTCCATCGCCACAATGCCTTTCACTTTGTCGCTTGCCATTGCCGTTGTCCAGCCGATGACCCCACCTGCGGAGTGGGTAACGAACACGCCGTCGCCTGTTTTTTCAAACAATTTCGCCATACTGTCGGTAATCACGCCCACATTAAACGCCCCTGTGGCAGGAGTCATTGAGCGGAAAAATTGTTCCTGTGCCGCTTTGTCCGCAGGGAATGCCACGCCTTTATTCATTTCAGGATAAACGCCGATACGGAATTGGGCATACCAAAATTGCTCATCAGGCACTGCACCCATTTCGGCTTTTTCGGTGCTTTTGCCCGCCAGCCCGCTTCTTGGCTGATCGACTAAATAGATCGGGTAGCCTTTGCGTAAAAAGAGCGTATCAAAGCCTTCCCGCCCATCTGGTGTGGTTTGCCAAGTGCGGATTGAGCCGCCGTAGCCGTGCAAAAAGACAAGCGGTGTTGATTTTGCTTTATCAGGGATTTGGTAAAAAACAGAAGCGTGATCGCCGTGCAAGGTCATTCCGCCTGATTTCACGCTTGCCCCATAAGCGTCCCAAAATGACGCACTGTTTTTGTCGGCAATTTCCGCAGGAACAGGCGTGTAGCTGCCCTCGCTGGTTTTCACCGTACCACCCACAGCAAAACTGCCTTGTTCGGCGATGATTAACGGTGCTTTGGAAAAAGCGGTTTGAGTTGCCAACAGCCCAATAACAAGTGTAGTAAGAAGAGATTTTTTCATCATTTTATCCTCTAAATTCAGCTAACCATTTGATCATTTTCGGATCACGGTGATCAAAAATAATCTCGTTGCGGTTAAGGGTGGCGATATCGGCAAGATCTTGGCTATCGAGCGTAAAATCCAAAATTGTATGGTTTTCGGCAATGCGTTCCGCTTTGACCGATTTTGGAATAATCGCCACGCCCCGTTGATTCAGCCAACGCAATACCACTTGTGCCACTGATTTGCCATGTTTTTTGGCAATTTTGCCCAACACTGGGTTGCTGAAAATCTCAAATTTCCCTTCGGCAAGTGGTCCCCACGCTTGTTGCACAATGCCCAATTCTTTGTGAAACGTCACTTCCGCTTCTCGCTGATAAAACGGGTGCGTTTCAATTTGATTGACCGCCGGCATAATTTCACGGCAGGTAATCAAATCCATCACTCTGTCCATATGGAAATTGCTCACACCAATCGCCCGTGCTTTGCCTGCTTTGTAGAGATCTTCCATTGCCCGCCACTGCTCGTGTACTTCGCCGAACGGCTGGTGCATTAAATAGAGATCCACATAATCCAACCCTAAACGGTCAAGGGAATCCTGCAACGCTTTTTTCGTACCTTCGTAGCCGTTTTCACGCTGAATCCAAAGTTTGGTGGTCACAAAAATTTCTTCACGAGGAATACCACTGGCTTTAATCGCTCGTCCTACACCTGCTTCATTACCATAAACCGCAGCAGTATCAATCAAACGATAACCAGCCTGCAACGCCTGTAACACCGCTTTTTCCGTTTCATCGTCAGACACCTGATACACCCCAAACCCAATCATCGGCATTTCTACGCCATTGTTTAAAATCACTTTTTCCATTGTTTTCTCCTGTTAGAGGCACTTTGCCCCGATTGATTGACTGGGAATAAGTATAAAGCGTGAAGATTGTTTTGATTAGATGGGGTAAAGTTGATGGGGTTGTGAATTAAATTCAACAATCTTTCAGAGTCTTATTCCTTAATACGAAAAAACATCACCCACACGCCAATCCGTGTTGCATAAGCCACCGCAATCAACATTGCAAAAAAATCAAAATAAAAGACCGCTTGCGATTCGTTGTGATCGAAGTAGGCAAAATCCACCTGCATCAGTAAATAGGGCAAGAGTTCCCGTTCGGCAAACACCCAAAAGCCGTAAGCGGCGATAATCGCCCAGCAGCTGGGGATTAGGTATTTCGCCAGCCAGTGTTCCAGATTCAAACGGTAGGCGTTGGCGAATAGGTTGGTAATCGCTTTCCAATGTAGCCCTAAATGCACGCCGACAGCAATTTGCAGCCAGTGGGTGCTGGTCATATGGATTTTGCGGGTGAAATCATCGGTTAGGTGGAACGGCATTTCGGCAAACAGGTGCTTAGAGAGTAGAATACCGCTGATACAAGCGGTTAAAAACAGCAAAAAAGTGGCAAAATTTACGGTGGTTTGAAAGGCTCGATAGCCGTTGTATTTGCCTGTAAACAGCTTTTTCAGCCACCACGTATTGAGTGTTAAATGGGAAATAATCAGGGCGAAAAACGCCAGCCCCAGCCATTCGTGGGTGATTTCTTCATATAGGTGATAGCCGAATAATGACAGCAACACTGCCGTCATAATGAGATCTTGGGCGAGTTGGAAAAGGTATTTTTTCTTCATATTGGTACTGCCCGGCACGGAGCCGTACCGGGTTCGGTAAATCAAGCCGCTCTGCGGCTTTTGCCGATTGAAAATAGCCCCAACGGGGCTAGGTTTATAGAGCCTTGCACGGCTCGTGCAAGGCTGGGAAATTATTTAGCGTACCCGTTCTTTTGCAAAAACTCCGCCAGTTTCGCTTCTACTTGGGGTTCGGCACGCACGCTTTTGTGTAGGTAGGCTTCAAAACCGTCTTTGACGACAGCATTCGGGGCTAATTTTTTCAATTCACGATCCGTGCCGCTGAAACGGCTGCCGCCGTGTCCGACAACCGGCACAATGGTTTTGCCGCTGAAATCGGTTTGTTCAAGCAGGCTGTACCACGCCATCGGGGCTTTATACCACCAAATCGGGTACACCAAAAATACCGTATCCACACCGTCCAAATTCGGCAGGGCTTTTAATTCGGGTTTGATGTTTTGGCGTTGCTCGTTTTGGGCGTAATCCAATAACGGCTGGTGCGTGGTGGGGTAAGGCTTGACGGTTTCCAAACGGAACAGTTCGCCCCCTGCGGTTTTCTGAATCTCTTTGGCAAGATATTCGTTCGCCCCGAGTATTTCGCCGTCTTTAATCAATTTACTTGCCCCTGACACGCCATCCACCAGTTGCTCAGCGGTGTAATTTTCAGGCTGTGAAAAGTAGATAATTAAGGGGTTAGCCGACAGTGCTGTTGCCCCAAGTAAAGCGGTTAAACTGAGTGCTGTTTTTGCAAAAAAATTCATTTTAATTCTCCATCATTACATTATTACGATGATACAAAACACCACAAATAAAGCCACTAACAGCGATTTTTAACTGGCAGGCTTTATTTGCCGATTGATAGAATTTAAATAAGTATAAATCGTTAAGATTATTTTGATTAGATAGAGTAAAATTGATAGGCTTATGAATTAAATTCAATAATTGGAAAAATAATATGGAAAACCTTAACGATCTGCGTGCTTTTGTATTGGTAGCACAGCATAGGAGTTTTACCAAAGCAGGAGCGTTGCTTGGGGTGTCGGCTTCGGCGTTGAGCCATACGATTAAAAATTTGGAAGTACGTCTGAAAACCACGTTGCTGAATCGCACCACTCGTAGTACTTCCACGACCGAAGCGGGCGAACAACTTTATCAGCAACTTTTGCCATTACTGGGCGATATTGATCAGTGCGTAAGCGATTTAAGCCATTTTCGGGATACCTTGCAAGGGCGGTTGCGAATCAATGCCAACGATCACGCTTTTATCTTTGTATTGTGGGAAAAATTTCAACGTTTTATTGAAACTTATCCCGAAGTGGAATTAGAGTTGATTAGCGATCATAAATTTGTGGATATTGTTGCGGAAGGATTTGATGCTGGCATTCGTTTAGGTAGCGATGTGGCAAAAGATATGATTGCGGTGAAAATTTCTGATGAAATGCAGATGTGTGTCGTGGGTTCGCCTGACTATTTCGCTAAATACGGTATGCCACAACACCCCGATGATTTAGCAAATCATCGCTGTATCCGCTTCCGTTTGCCGACATTGGGGGGAATTATGGCGTGGGAATTTAAAATGCATGATGGCAAAATGCATAAAATTCAACCGCAGAGTAATTTGATTGTGGGGAGCAGCCGTTTGATGAACCATGCTTGTTTGAATGGGCAAGGGTTAAACTGGACACCGAAAGACAGTGTGGCAAAAGAACTAAACAGCGGAGAATTGATAGAAGTGCTGGCTGATTATGCTATCAGCTACGAGGGCTATCATCTCTATTATCCTAATCGCCGACAAGGATCGCCGCTCTTTCGGGCGTTGGTGGACGTTTTAAAAGTGTAATACTCATGCAGTAAAGTAATGATTGCTTGATGCCAAAATAAAAATATTACGGCTCGGGCTTTTAGCGATCCCGTACATAAAACACAATAACTTATAGCTAGACGAAACCTAGCTATCAATAAAAACTTCGCCTTTTAAACACATTTTTGCAAAATTCCGCTAAAATCCTACCGCTTGTTTTAATTGGAGAAATCTATGCAAACTCTAAATGTTGCCATTGCGGGCTTTGGTTATTCAGCCCGAGTTTTTCACACCCCATTTCTTGCTGCTGATACTCGTTTTGCAGTAAAAAAAGTGCTTGAACGTCACAGTGAACGCGCCCATGAGTTTTTCCCCAATGCCGAAATTGTACGTGATTTTGCGGCATTGCTTACACCTGAAATAGAGCTAGTCATCATTACAACCCCTAACCAAACTCACTATGAAATGGTGCAATCCGCATTGCTTGCTGGCAAGCACGTACTAGTGGAGAAACCTTTAGTAGCAACAGCTAAACAAGCGTTTGAACTTGCCGAGCTTGCAAAAAAACAAGGCGTGCTACTCACAGTGTTTCAAAACCGCCGTTGGGATAGTGCTCCTGCAACCGCCCAAATACTGTTGGAGCAAGGTTTATTGGGTGAGCCTGTCGATTGCGAGATTCGCTTTGACCGCTATACCAAAACGAAAAATGTTAAAGCGTGGAAAGAAACAGGCGAACAAGGCACAGGGCTAGTATATGATTTAGGCGTACATTTAATTGATCAGGCGGTATATTTATTTGGTAAACCACAAGCCGTGTTTGCTGATATTCGCTATCAACACGATGATGCGCTTTCCGATGATAATTTTGATATTCACCTTTACTACGAAAGTGGTTTAAAAGTAGTTTGTGCCGCAGGTAAATATGTACGTGAAGCAGGTAATGCATTTGCACTGCATGGAAAACTAGGATCATATGTAAAAGCTAAAGTAGATCAACAAGAAAACCGTTTAGCGCAAGGCATTCAGCCTATTGGAGATTGGAATAGCGAAGACGAATCGGATTGGGGCATTTTGCATACGGAAATTGCAGGCGAAGTGGTACGTAAAGCTTATCCAAACGCTCCTACCAGCTACAAAGATTTTTACGATAATCTCTTCCTAGCAATCAGAGGAGAACAGCCATTATTAGTCACTGCCCAACAAGCTGCCTTCGTGCTACAAATTATTGAAACCGCATTTGAAAGTGCCAAATTAGGGCAGAAAGTGACTATTTAAATTGCACTATTTTTTCGAGATAAACTTGATTTAATCCTATATCGTACTAACCAGATAAGTACTAGATATAGGATTATTTCATTCTCGTTTTTATACATCTCACCAATTAGGTATAGGTGAAATCATCTCCTATTTTTCAGTTAACCTTTTAGGCTTGCCATATCAATGACAAAGCGGTATTTCACATCAGATTTAAGCATACGCTCATAAGCCTCATTGATATTTTGCATATCAATCATTTCAACATCTGGCACAATGTTATGCTCGGCACAAAAATCCAACATTTCTTGAGTCTCTTTAATTCCTCCAATCTCTGAAGCTGCTATAGAGCGTCGCCCTAAAATCAGCGGAACAGTATTAATAGTTTGCTCTAACTCCCCAACAAGCCCCACTAAAACCAACGTACCATCTAAAGCCAAGGTTGGAATATAAGGTTTAAGATCGTGGGTGTATGGCACAGTATCAATAATAAGGTTGAATTTATTGTGTACTGCTTTCATCTGTTCGTTATCAGTAGAAAGCACCACATGGCTTGCTCCTAATCGGAATGCATCATCAGATTTATTCAGCGAGCGAGTAAATAAGGTCACCTCTGCGCCCATGGCTTTGGCCAATTTTACTGCCATATGTCCCAAACCACCCAAGCCAATAACCGCAACTTTATCACCAGCCTTTACCTTCCAATGACGAAGCGGCGAATAAGTCGTGATCCCAGCACAAAGCAATGGAGCGACTGCTTTGGTATCTAATTTTTCTGATACGTGTAAGACAAAATCTTCGCTTACCACAATATTGGTACTGTAACCACCTTGTGTCAGCGTACCATCAAAACGATCCTCTGAACCATAAGTGCCAATATTACCTTGTTCACAGTATTGTTCCAAGCCGTGTTGGCATGGCGAGCACTCTCTGCAAGAATCTACCATACAGCCTACACCAACTAAATCACCCACTGCGAATTTAGTGGCTTTATTGCCCACTTTCACCACTCTGCCAATGATTTCATGACCGGGCACAATAGGATAGGTGTGTGTCCAGCCCCAGTCATTACGCGCGGTGTGTAAATCTGAATGGCATACGCCACAGTATAAAATATCAATTAACACATCATCTTCACGTAATTCACGGCGTTCAAATGAATGTGGTGCCAAAGGCGTTGTTGCTGAAAAAGCCGCATAGGATTTTACAGGGTAGCTCATCGCAGACTCCTTAATGTTCAAATGTTAATAATCACCTGTTGATTTGGCTTGTTAACATCATTGAGATTTAAGCAATCTGTTGTACCAAACCGATATCAACTAAGCCAAAAACAGCGACATGATAACACCCGCCAATATAGGTAATTTCAACTAATACTTCACTTTTTTAAGTGAGTTCTACAGCAATTTTTAATAGCTCATTTGGGGCAAAAGCCACTACCATATATAGGATTTAAAGGTGCTCCTCTATTTTGTATTTTTTACCCAAAAATAACCGCTTGCAAGCAAGCGGTCTGATTGAATGATTATTCTACAAATTTCACCACTTCATCAAATGACTTACGGGCTTTTTTACGAATTTCTTTATCACGATAACCGAAGGTACACATCACCGAAATCCCCCATTCGTTGGCATCAAATAAGCCCGCTTCAGAGAGAATTTGATTGACTTTATCGTAATCAAACCCTTCAATTGGGCAACTATCAATCCCGATCATTGCCGCCCCTGTCATCATATTGCCTAATGCGATGTAGGTTTGTTTACTTGCCCAGTCAAATAGCGTGCGTTCATTTTCAGCTACTTTGCTGTCATTGACTTGGAAATTGCGATATTTCTCAATAACCGCAGGCATTTGCTCTTCGGTAACACCACGTCTAAGCATAGATTCTCGTAAAAACTCGCTGTCATAGCGTGCGTTTTTCTTCGCTAAAATCACCACGATATGGCTAGACGTTTCCATGGTTGGAATCCCCCAGCAATAAGGTTTAATCGCTTGGCGGAGTTCAGGATTTTGTAACACAATAAATTCCCAAGGCTCAGAACCAACTGAACTTGGGCTGAGGCGACCTAATTCTAAAATATAGTGCATATCCTCAGCAGGGATTTTTTTACTGCCGTCATAAGAACGGGTTGAAGCACGATAGTTGAATGCGTTAAGTACGTCTTCTTTGTTTAAAAAATTCATTTGAGTTCTCCAAATTAAAAATTACATAAAGCCCCGTTGGTACTGAGCTGGTACAAATTGCATTTCCTTACTGTCTGCGGCATTTTGTTGGTATTGTGCATTTAACACCCAATAAGGGTCACGCAATAACGCACGCCCAATCGCCACCAAGTCGGCATTGCCTAAGCCTAATACGTGGTCAGCAACCGCTGGATTATCCAACATTCCTACCGCAATAACAGGCACGTTTGTTGCTTTTTTCACTTTTTCAGCAAGATAAACTTGATAACCTGCGTAAAATTCTGGGTGATAACCTGCGTAAAATTCTGGGTGATTACCTGCGTGTAAAACGCCATCACCACCACCGCTGACATCTAAAATATCTGCCCCAGCCGCGACAAATCGTTTTGCCACCTCAACGCCATAATTACTATCAAATCCATCTTTGCCGTATTCTTGCGCAGAGATACGCACAATTAACGGCATATCAGCTGGCATCACCGCTTTTGCCGCTTTAGTCACTTGTTCACCAAAAAGCATTGGATCTTGACCATATTCATCGGTACGTTTGTTTGATTTTGGCGAATAGAATTGGTGGATTAAATAACCGTGTGCCGCGTGAAGTTCAATCGCATCAAAGCCAGCTTCTACCGCACGTTTTACCGAGTTTTGGAAGGCTTGGACGAGTTCTTTGACTTCATCAGTGCTTAATTCTCGAGGTGTGATGAGATTTTGCCCTGCATAGTCTAACTCACCATAGTGAATGGCTGAAGGTGCAACCGCATTTGGCTCATCTTGTGCCTTACGGCCAGCGTGGGCAATTTGTACCGCAATTTTGGCACCATTTGCATGAACGCTATCTACTAGCCGTTTAAATTGAGATTGCTGTTCATCATTCCATAATCCCAAACAATTTGGTGTGATGCGACCATTTGGTGCCACGTTTGTCATTTCCACAATAATCAAGCCAACACCACCGATAGCACGGCTGGTGTAATGCACAAAATGCCAATCATTTGGCACGCCATCTTTGGCGGAATACTGACACATTGGTGGCATTACGACACGATTTTTCAAATCTAAATTTTTAATAGTAAATGGAGTAAAGAGTTTTCTAAATTTTGCCATGCGAAATTTCTTGTTATGGAAATATTTGGGGAGATAATAAAGAAGTGATATTATCATTTCAAATTGATAATTCTTATATTGAGATATAAAAATGAACGATATTAGAACGCTTGATTTTAATTTACTGAAAGCCTTTGTGGTATTGCTTGATGAATGCAATGTGAGCAGAGCTGCAAAGCGGCTATCTATTACTCAACCAGCAATGAGTGGGATTCTAAATCGTTTACGAGAGAGTTTTAACGATCCTCTGTTTGTACGAGTGCAACATGGCATGCAGCCAACGGAACGAGCATTGCAACTTGGACGAATAGCAGAAAAAGTGCTGAAAGATATTAACTCCATGCTACAACCACCTGTGCTAGAACCAGAGAAACTCTCAATGACATTACGTATTGCCGCAATGGATTATGTGCAACAGATCATTGCTCTGCCGTTAATTTTACGTCTTAGACGACTTGCCCCCAATGTCCGAGTTGCCCTGCTGCCCGTACAAGGGCAAAATATCAAAACCTTATTTGAGCAAAATAAGATTGATCTTGCCTTAGTTAGCCAGCAGCATCTCACTAAAGATATGTATCAAAGCATACTATATGAAGAACATTATGTTTGTGTAATGAGTAAAAATCACCCAATGGCAAATGTAGTGCTTACACTGGATCAGTTTTGTGAATTACCTTTTGCTATGCTTTCCTATAATGGTGGTGAATTTAAAGGAGCGACCGATTTAGCCTTGCAAAAACTAGGACGACAACGCAAAGTGATGGTTTCGGTAAATCATATTTCACTTCTCCCCCAACTTTTGCAGGGTTCAGATTTAGTAGCCGTTCTGCCTGAACACCTTGCCCGCACATTACCAAATGTGCAGCTACAGCCACCACCTCTTGAGGTAGAAAATTTCACCATGATGATGGCTTGGCACGAACGCACAGAGCAAGACCCCGCTCATCGATGGCTTCGTAAGGTATTATCAGCCGTGCTCGAATGACACTAGCGGTCTTATTTACACAAAAATCTGCAAAACAGCGCGGGCTATCTATTCATGTGGATGATAATCAGCTACGGCACTTATTCTGCATCCCAACTAAAAAAACAATCACACCAAACCAAACAAAAGCATAACCAATCAAACCCTGTGTCGATAACGTTTCACCAAATAATAGTACACCGCATAAAAACTGTAACGTAGGCGAAATATATTGCAACATACCTAGCAACGACATAGAGATCTTCTTAGCCGCAGTCGCAAACCAGATTAATGGCAATGCGGTAGCAATACCCGAGCCAAGTAATATTGTTATTTGCAATGGGGTTAATTCTATAAATACGAAAGCATCTTGCAAATGACAAAAATAGAGATAACCCAATGCAAACGGTAACATAAGTAATGTTTCTAATGTAAAGCCAGACAATGCAGACATTGGCGCTAACTTACGAATTAAACCATATAATGCAAAACTTCCAGCAAGAATTAAAGCGATCCATGGGATCTGCCCTGCTGGTATGGCAAGCCATAAAATACCTACTGTTGCAGAACATAGGGCAATAAACTGGGTAATATTCAAACGCTCTTTTAATACTAGCCGACCAACAAACACGTTCAGTAATGGATTGATAAAATACCCCAAACTTGCATCTAAAATATGCTGATTGACTAATGCCCATAAATAAACCAACCAATTTAACCCAATCATAAAGGCTGAAAGTAAGAAAATACCTAGTACTTTTGGCTGTTTTAATACCCTCAAAACCACGGTAGTCTGCCTAAATACGATTACCAATACAATAGCAAATAACATCGACCAAATTACCCGCTGAGCCAGAAGTTGCTCTGCCGGCATTGATGATTGATAAAGCGGAGCCCAATAAATCGGAAACATTCCCCATGTCATATAGCACATTAAAGCATAGTGCCAACCTTGTAATTTATCAGTTAGTTTCATGCTGATACCCAATTATATTCCAAAGTAGATAAAAAATAGTAAACGGAAAGTAGTCGAAAGGCAAAATAGAGCAGAATCATTTACCCAATCAAGCAATCACAAATGGTTATTTAATGTTCAAATCGTAAGATTTTTTGTAAATTCTGGACTTATGTCACAAATTTTATGAAAAAAAGCCATTGCAACACAGCAAATGCTTGAGAGATCATATCCAATCCAAGAAAGCTTTCTTGGATCTTCACCATTGTTACCTTGCCCAATAAGGAGATTAATATGAGTAGCATATACAAGAAAACGAGGCTCATCCGTGAAATCTTCGCAGATATTATTGGTGAAACCAGAGTAAAGACGTTCTTTTCTTACTATGCAATTTTCAAAAATGATTTACTTTTTGGATTGTACAAGAATGATAAATTCTATCTGCGAATGCCTGAACATGCATCAGAAAATGAACTCATCAGTCAGCTTGAGCGATTAGATGATGCCAGGTTTGGAATTCATAACAAAAATTTCTACCATCTACCTCAATCAATCTTACTAAATCCGGAGGTGTATTCTCATTTAGTTAAAACCACTCTCAAAGAAATTGCACTACAGAAAAAGTTATCAAGCCTGAAGCGCCGAGAACTGATTCGTGCCCTACCTAATTTGAATATCAATATTGAGAGAATCCTAAAAAAACTTGGTATTTGCTCAATTAATGATTTCATGGCAAGAGGTGCCTACTCGATTTACGTTGAACTAATCAAGTCAGGTATTGAGGCTGATGAAACATTTTTATTCAAATTATATGGTGCTATACATCGTCAGTATATTTATACAATGACGCCAGAGCAAAAGAGAAAAATCTTAAAAGATGCTAATCAAGCCCTTTATGAAGCAGGGCTGCGTAAGCGTTTTAAGATTGATGATTAGCCTTCCGTTAGGGTAAACGGAATATAAAAAAACCGGCTAGTTTTAACTAGCCGGTTTATAATAATGGCAGGGGCGGAGAGGCTCGAACTCCCAACACCCGGTTTTGGAGACCGGTGCTCTACCAATTGAACTACGCCCCTATTGATAGATTTTCTTTTTCTATGAAAAGAGCGAGTATGAAACTCGCTTTGAAATAAAGTGGCGGAACGGACGGGACTCGAACCCGCGACCCCCTGCGTGACAGGCAGGTATTCTAACCAGCTGAACTACCGCTCCGCATTAAAATAATACCCTGATGTTGCCCTACTCTCACATGGGGAAACCCCACACTACCATCGGCGTTACTGCGTTTCACTTCTGAGTTCGGTATGGGGTCAGGTGGTACCACAGCACTATGGACATCAGGAAAATCTTCGATGATTTCTGTCCGTTATATTGTTTGTTCTTTCTTCGTTAAATTTGAAACAAGCTAAATTCTGATTCTTCGTTCTTGTGCTTTCTTTTCGCACACTCTGTTAATTCCTCAACCGTTCCGATGTTTTTGTTTTATCTAAAACGCTTGAGGTTGTATAGTTAAGCCTCTCGGGCAATTAGTACTGGTTAGCTCAATGTCTCGCAACACTTACACACCCAGCCTATCTACGTCGTAGTCTCCAACAACCCTTACTAGCTTATAGCTAGGGAGAACTCATCTCTTGGCAAGTTTCGTGCTTAGATGCTTTCAGCACTTATCTCTTCCGCACTTAGCTACCCGGCAATGCGTCTGGCGACACAACCGGAACACCAGTGGTGCGTCCACTCCGGTCCTCTCGTACTAGGAGCAGCCCCAACCAATTCTCCAACGCCCACGGCAGATAGGGACCGAACTGTCTCACGACGTTCTAAACCCAGCTCGCGTACCACTTTAAATGGCGAACAGCCATACCCTTGGGACCTACTTCAGCCCCAGGATGTGATGAGCCGACATCGAGGTGCCAAACACCGCCGTCGATATGAACTCTTGGGCGGTATCAGCCTGTTATCCCCGGAGTACCTTTTATCCGTTGAGCGATGGCCCTTCCATTCAGAACCACCGGATCACTATGACCTGCTTTCGCACCTGCTCGACTTGTCTGTCTCGCAGTTAAGCTTGCTTATACCATTGCACTAACCTCACGATGTCCGACCGTGATTAGCAAACCTTCGTGCTCCTCCGTTACGCTTTGGGAGGAGACCGCCCCAGTCAAACTACCCACCAGACACTGTCCGAGACCACGTTTCGTAATCTTCGTTAGAACATCAAACGTTAAAGGGTGGTATTTCAAGGACGACTCCAACAATACTGGCGTATCATCTTCATAGTCTCCCACCTATCCTACACATCAAAATTCAATGTTCAGTGTCAAGCTATAGTAAAGGTTCACGGGGTCTTTCCGTCTAGCCGCGGGTACACCGCATCTTCACGGCGATTTCAATTTCACTGAGTCTCGGGTGGAGACAGCCTGGCCATCATTATGCCATTCGTGCAGGTCGGAACTTACCCGACAAGGAATTTCGCTACCTTAGGACCGTTATAGTTACGGCCGCCGTTTACTGGGGCTTCGATCAGGAGCTTCTCTTTCGATAACACCATCAATTAACCTTCCAGCACCGGGCAGGCATCACACCCTATACGTCCACTTTCGTGTTTGCAGAGTGCTGTGTTTTTAATAAACAGTTGCAGCCAGCTGGTATCTTCGACCGGTTCAACCTTCATCCGCTAGGGACTACAATCTACGCCGGCGCACCTTCTCCCGAAGTTACGGTGCTATTTTGCCTAGTTCCTTCACCCGAGTTCTCTCAAGCGCCTGAGTATTCTCTACCTGACCACCTGTGTCGGTTTATAGTACGGTTTATAATAACCTGAAGCTTAGTGGCTTTTCCTGGAAGCGTGGTATCAGTTACTTCATCTCCTTAGAAACTCGTCATCACTTCTCGGTGTTAAGAAGACCCGGATTTGCCTAAGTCTTCCACCTACCAGCTTAAACAGACATCCAACAGTCTGCTAACCTAACCTTCTCCGTCCCCACATCGCAGTTATTACAAGTACGGGAATATTAACCCGTTTCCCATCGACTACGCTTTTCAGCCTCGCCTTAGGGGCCGACTCACCCTGCCCCGATTAACGTTGGACAGGAACCCTTAGTCTTCCGGCGAACGAGTTTTTCACTCGTTTTATCGTTACTTATGTCAGCATTCGCACTCGTGATACGTCCAGCAAACCTCTCGATTCACCTTCTTCCGCTTACACGACGCTCCCCTACCCAACAGACTTTCGTCTGATGCCGCAGCTTCGGTGCTATATTTTAGCCCCGTTACATCTTCCGCGCAGGCCGACTCGACTAGTGAGCTATTACGCTTTCTTTAAATGGTGGCTGCTTCTAAGCCAACATCCTAGCTGTCTAAGCCTTCCCACTTCGTTTCCCACTTAATATAGACTTTGGGACCTTAGCTGGCGGTCTGGGTTGTTTCCCTCTCCACGATGGACGTTAGCACCCACCGTGTGTCTCCTGAGTATCACTCTTCGGTATTCGCAGTTTGCATCGGGTTGGTAATCCGGGATGGACCCCTAGCCGAAACAGTGCTCTACCCCCGAAGGTGTCCGCTCAAGGCTCTACCTAAATAGATTTCGGGGAGAACCAGCTATCTCCCGGTTTGATTGGCCTTTCACCCCCAGCCACAAGTCATCCGCTAATTTTTCAACATTAGTCGGTTCGGTCCTCCAGTTAGTGTTACCCAACCTTCAACCTGCCCATGGCTAGATCACCGGGTTTCGGGTCTATACCTTGCAACTATTCGCCCAGTTAAGACTCGGTTTCCCTACGGCTCCCTTATTCAGTTAACCTTGCTACAAAATATAAGTCGCTGACCCATTATACAAAAGGTACGCAGTCACCCCGAAGGGCTCCCACTGCTTGTACGCACAAGGTTTCAGGTTCTATTTCACTCCCCTCGCCGGGGTTCTTTTCGCCTTTCCTTCACAGTACTGGTTCACTATCGGTCAATCAGGAGTATTTAGCCTTGGAGGATGGTCCCCCCATCTTCAAACAGGATATCACGTGTCCCGCCCTACTTGTCGTTAGCCTAGTACCACCAGAATGTTTTTAGATACGGGGCTATCACCCTGTGCCGCTGAGCTTCCCAACTCATTCTCCTAACATTCAAGCTATCACTAACTGGCTCTTTCGCGTTCGCTCGCCGCTACTAACGAAATCTCGGTTGATTTCTTTTCCTCGGGGTACTTAGATGTTTCAGTTCTCCCGGTTTGCCTCATTATCCTATGTATTCAGATAATGATAGTAGGTTCTTCACCTACTGGGTTTCCCCATTCGGATATCTTGGATTAAACGCTTCTTATCAACTCATCCAAGCTTTTCGCAGATTAGCACGTCCTTCTTCGCCTCTGATTGCCAAGGCATCCACCTTGTGCGCTTAGTCACTTAACTATACAACCTCAAACATTTTAAGAATCTTAAACGGTTTAAGATTAAATAACATTAACAACTACACTTGATTGCTTTTGTTCAATCAAGATTTTGAACTACTCAGACTTTCAATTTATTCGTCATTTACTCTCGTAAACTTAACGAACTTGAAAAATCTCTCAGTTTTCAGCTTGTTTCCAATTTTTTAAAGAACATCAGACAATGGCTTTCGCCTATCATCATACCTAAAATTGCAAAAATCTTGGCATTTTCTACCGCTTGCAACCTTAGGTATGATGATTGGTGGAGATAAGCGGGATCGAACCGCTGACCTCCTGCGTGCAAGGCAGGCGCTCTCCCAGCTGAGCTATATCCCCAATTTCATCTTTCCGTTGTGTTCACTCATATGGTAATGAGTGGTGGGTCTGAGTGGACTTGAACCACCGACCTCACCCTTATCAGGGGTGCGCTCTAACCACCTGAGCTACAGACCCAACGGATGACCTTCGGTTTGTCTTTCATATCAAACAATCTGTGTGAACACTTGCAGTCGTTTTAGTTATCTTGGTAAGGAGGTGATCCAACCGCAGGTTCCCCTACGGTTACCTTGTTACGACTTCACCCCAGTCATGAATCATACCGTGGTAAACGCCCCCCTTGCGGTTAAGCTATCTACTTCTGGTACAACCCACTCCCATGGTGTGACGGGCGGTGTGTACAAGGCCCGGGAACGTATTCACCGCAACATTCTGATTTGCGATTACTAGCGATTCCGACTTCATGGAGTCGAGTTGCAGACTCCAATCCGGACTTAGATGCACTTTCTGAGATTGGCTCACCATCGCTGGCTCGCTACCCTCTGTATGCACCATTGTAGCACGTGTGTAGCCCTACTCGTAAGGGCCATGATGACTTGACGTCATCCCCACCTTCCTCCAGTTTATCACTGGCAGTCTCCTTTGAGTTCCCGACCAAATCGCTGGCAACAAAGGATAAGGGTTGCGCTCGTTGCGGGACTTAACCCAACATTTCACAACACGAGCTGACGACAGCCATGCAGCACCTGTCTCATGGTTCCCGAAGGCACTCTCATATCTCTACAAGATTCCATGGATGTCAAGAGTAGGTAAGGTTCTTCGCGTTGCATCGAATTAAACCACATGCTCCACCGCTTGTGCGGGCCCCCGTCAATTCATTTGAGTTTTAACCTTGCGGCCGTACTCCCCAGGCGGTTGATTTATCACGTTAGCTACGGGCACCAAGCTTAAAGCCCAATCCCCAAATCAACATCGTTTACAGCGTGGACTACCAGGGTATCTAATCCTGTTTGCTCCCCACGCTTTCGCACATGAGCGTCAGTATATTCCCAAGGGGCTGCCTTCGCCTTCGGTATTCCTCCACATCTCTACGCATTTCACCGCTACACGTGGAATTCTACCCCTCCCTAAAATACTCTAGATAGCCAGTCTGAAATGCAATTCCCAGGTTAAGCCCGGGGCTTTCACATCTCACTTAACTATCCGCCTGCGTGCCCTTTACGCCCAGTTATTCCGATTAACGCTCGCACCCTCCGTATTACCGCGGCTGCTGGCACGGAGTTAGCCGGTGCTTCTTCTGTGACTAACGTCAATTGCTTTGTCTATTAAACAAAACACCTTCCTCATCACCGAAAGAACTTTACAACCCGAAGGCCTTCTTCATTCACGCGGCATGGCTGCATCAGGGTTCCCCCCATTGTGCAATATTCCCCACTGCTGCCTCCCGTAGGAGTCTGGACCGTGTCTCAGTTCCAGTGTGGCTGGCCATCCTCTCAGACCAGCTAGAGATCGCAGGCTTGGTAGGCCTTTACCCCACCAACTACCTAATCCCACTTGGGCTCATCTTATGGCAGGTGGCCCGAAAGTCCCACCCTTTAATCTCTCGATATTACGCGGTATTAGCTACCGTTTCCAGTAGTTATCCCCCTCCATAAGCCAGATTCCCAAGCATTACTCACCCGTCCGCCACTCGTCAGCAAAGAAGCAAGCTTCTTCCTGCTACCGTTCGACTTGCATGTGTTAAGCCTGCCGCCAGCGTTCAATCTGAGCCATGATCAAACTCTTCAATTCAAAAAGTTTAATCGCTCAATAACTGCTAGCTATAAATCGCTTTATTTCTATTAAATAGAAGTAATGAATTTCTAGTTTAAGCACCTATTAAGACTTCAAAATTAAAAAATATTTTTAACTAATCAATCAACAAGTGCCCACACAGATTGTCTGATATATTGTTAAAGAACAAAAAAGAACGACGCACTGGAAAATTTATCTTTGCAACAGTGCGTCGTTGCGATGGCGTGCATTATAGAGATTTCAAAATCCTTTGCAAGCGCTTTTTTGCAAAAAATCTAAAAAAAATGACCGCTTGATTTTATTTTAAGCTATATTAACAAAAATAACTCACTTGCAAGCCATTTATTAGACAACCATTGGTGCAAAAACAAAACCAAAGATCAATCCTGCCACTACACCAAATAATGCTGGCAACATAAATGGGTGATCCAGCATATATTTTCCTGCCCGAGTAGAGCCTGTCGAATCAAGTTCCATTGCTGCTAAAGAAGTAGGGTATGTTGGTAAAATAAAGATTCCTGTAATAGCAACAAAAGAAGCAAGAATCGCCCAATTCGGAACACCAAGAGTAACAGCTAATGGAATAATAAGCGCAGAGGTTGAACCTTGTGAATAAAGTAAAGCACAAGTAAAGAACAGTACTGCTGCTAATAACATTGGATACGATGTAAGAATGCCACCAATTGATTCTTTTATTTCAGCTAAATGTGCATCCACAAATGTCATCCCTAAAGTTACTATCCCAATAATTACTGCGATGGATGTCATACCTGAACGGAAAATAGAACTCGCCACAATTTCATCCGGTTTAATTTTGCCGACCAACATCATTAAGCAAGAAGAAGCAAGCATCATCACAATAATAATATCGCGAGTACTCATTGATTTACCGCTTTCATAGACAGGTTTTAATCCCGGTACTGCTGCAAATAGGACAATTAATACTGTCGCTAGCAAGAAAATTCCAATAGAAAGTTGAGCGCCAGAACGACGATTAGCCACATGAGTTACATTTTTAGATGGACTAACCAATCCCGCCTTTAAACGTTCCAGATATATAGAATCATCTTTTAACTCACAACCTTGGCGAGATGCAACAAAAGCTCCTACCATTGAGGCAATGAAAGAAGCTGGTAAACAAACCGCTATGACCTGAAAGAAAGTCACACTATTACCTTCCATGACTGCAATTAATGCTGCCATGGCAGCACTCAGAGGAGAACCCGCTATCGCAAGTTGAGAAGAGACAACAGAACCAGCTAATGCTCGCGAAGGTCGAATACCACTCTCTTTTGCTACTTCAGCAATCACTGGCAAAGTAGAAAAAACAATAAATCCGGTACCTGCCATAATAGTCATCAACCAAGTAATTGCTGGTGCAATAAAGTTAATATATTTAGGATTTTTGCGCATTAGCACTTCAGCATAATGCACGAGCAAATCCATTCCACCAACAGCCTGTAATACAGCCGCAGCGATCACTACAGTCATGATAATTAACATGACATCAATAGGAATAGAACCCATTGGTAGTCCAAAACCTAAGGTTAAAATTGCCAATCCTAACCCGCCATATAAACCAATACCTAAGCCACCCGAGCGTAATCCTAAATAGATAGCCGCAAGCACCACAAAAATTTCTGCATAAATCATAATAAGTTCTCCCTCATTTAATGTGTTTGATACCAATTAATTGCTGATTGAACCAAGCTCAGTGTAGAATCCACATAGAGTTGTGGCTGCCGTTCTATCTCTTTTGCTAAAATAATTGGTACTTCTGTACAACCTAAAATGATAATTTCAGCCCCTAAACGGATGAGCTCATCTTTCTGCTTTAACATCAGCCTAGTCGATTCTTCTATTTCACCGGATTTCAACAAATAGATACTTTCCATAACTTCTTTTTGTCCTGCTTCATTTGGTCGAATAAAGGTAAGCCCTTGAGCTTCAATCCGATTTTTATATAATCCTGATGCCAAAGTAGCATCCGTTGCTAATAAACCAATTTTCTGCTTCCTACTTTTCAACACTTCATCTAATGTCGTGTCTATCATACTGAGCATTTCTACATGGCTCTTTGCCTGCAAATGCTCAAACCAATAGTGAGCGGTATTACAAGCAATGATGATGCAAGTTGCCCCTGCATTTTCTAACCCTTGTACATATTTCTCCATCAATGGCGCAGGGTCTTCACCTTGCGCCAAAATACAGCGGGTTCGATCTGGGATATCTGGAATAGAAGAAATTAGAAGTGGGATATGTTCTTGATCACAATTAGCGGGAGTAAGGCGAATAAATTTCTGGAACATATCTGCTGTTGCAGCAGGTCCCATTCCCCCTAAAATGCCAATAATATTTTTTGCCATATATGTTTCCTTCAATGTGAATTTAACTATGAAGGGTTATAGCAGAAGGGAAATATCAAAAAGAAATGCAATAAATTGGAGTGCAATGCAAAAAATGCAACATCCTTCTGACAAACTGGAATAATTCTTTGGAAATCAATAGAATAAAAATATTCACAAAAACATTGTTATGCATTTAGCCAAAAGGTAATGCAAATTTTGCATAGGTGGTGTATGAAAAATATAGAAACAAAATGGTTAGAAGATTTTTTAATCTTAGAAGAGTGCCGTCATTTTTCTCAAGCAGCAGAAAAACGGAATCTCTCTCAATCAGCATTTAGTCGTAGAATTTCCGCTTTAGAGGAAGTGATTGGTGTAAAATTATTCGATCGTTCTTCACTACCATTACAACTTACCGATCAAGGAAAACTATTTCATTCACAGACTCGAAATTTACTCCAACAATTAAGGAATAATCTAGATGAATTGTTAGGACATAATTGTAATTTACCCAATATTAAGTTTGCAGCAGCCCATTCACTCTCACTTTCTATCATGCCCAATCTGATCCGTACACTCTCACAAAAACATGAGAACTTTATTTACTCGGTAGAAGCTATCGATGTCGATCAAACCGTGAATACGCTTATTGAAGGAAAAAGTGATTTTATTTTCTCATTTTACGACGAAAGGCTTATGCAACCACCATTCCTCTCTTTGGAAATATTACAATCTCAACTTTATCCAGTTTCTCCTGTAGATATTACTGGTGAAGCATTATTCAATATTACAGACAGCAATATCCCATTATTAAACTATACGCCCAACTCCTACATGGGACGGTTAGTCAATAGAAAATTAGCACAAACAAAGCTATGCACTAAAACTAAATTTATCTCTTCTATGTCTGAATTACTTAAAAATATGTTACTTAATCATCAAGGTATTGCTTGGTTACCAAAATATTCGGTGCAAGAAGAATTACAACATAAAAAAGTTAAAATTTTAGATAAGGCGGAACTCGTCATTCCGATTAAAGGCTATATTTACAGAATGAATACACGCTTAAATAATGTGGCTGAAGAATTTTGGAATGATTTAAAAAATATTCAACTATAAGTCACCTGATTGCACCATAACATCTTACTTATTTACAAAAATACTAACGGCTAATACCGTTAGTATTTTTTGAGTTAATGGTAATGTTTTATTTCAAACTCTTTTTGTAAGGCCTCGATACTTTCTATCGTTTCAAAGCCGACTAACTCTGCAGCTTGATTAATACGGGTATTTGTCCCTATCGCTTGTGAAGCAAAAACAAAACCGTTTTGCTCAACTAATGTTTGACGATAAAAATCAACAATATCTTGTTTCGTTAGAACTTTTAGCAATTTAATTGCCTGAGCCTTACGATCAAAATTATCGTTGCCATGCATAAAATCACCATTATATTCACCAAATTCACGTAAAAGAGATTCTGGTTTATGCTGCATTGTTTCAATAAGATTCGAACGATATTTTTCAAAATCTGTATCAGATAATTTTTGCAAACGTTCAAAACTTTCCGTTACAAAACGTTGATTATGCTGCATAATTTCATTAGTCGATGCAATAGGGCTTTGTACGGTAAATGAAATCCCGGAGGTCTTACCAATACGATCACGGCTGGCTGATACCACATAACCCAGTTGTTTATCTGTACGTAAATCATCAAAATACCAACGAGAAATAATTGCTGCCAACAAGCTAGCACGAACACTACCCTCAATATCTCCGTAACCAGTGGAGAAATAACTCACAGAAAGCGCGTTATCCTCATGCGGAATATGTTTTATATAGTTAATTTTACGCTGACCCTGATTTATATCAACATAACGTCCAAATTCAATATGGCTATTGTTGTTTTTAACGACTTTCTCTAATGATTTCAGCAATGTTTTGAGTTGAGTATCGGAAAGATTGCCTAACGAGAGAATGCGCACTGCAGTCATTTTATTTAATAGGCGTTCACGTAAATTTTTTACATCATCAAGGCTAATTTCAGCTAATACCTGACGTTTTTTCGCTGTTTCAAAGAATGGATAGCGAGCAAAATTTCCCGCAGGCTGCATAGCTTGGCGTTGTGCAGAATCTTTTTCTAGTGCATCAAGATTTTCAAGATAACGCTGTTTTGCCAATGCTAAATCTTTTTCTGTCAGCTCAAACTGACTGAAATTCACAACTACATCTTGCAGCAATTTAGCAAGATTCTGCGTATAGCCATCAGCAACAATCCCTATACTATCTGCAGTCGTCATCAAATTAGCACTCATTCCAGCGACTGAAGCTTGAAAAGCCGTTTGGCGATGGGCTAGCCCATTCATCACATTTAACAATACAGAAGTAACATCCATTTTTACATTATCCGCACGTGGCGAAATGCTCATCGTAATACGGAGACGAGCTTTAGCTTCATCACTAAAATACTTACTCGGCATTGCGTAAATTTCTGTGCCCTTACCTTTTAAAATTAGTTTTGGAATTTCACGGCTAGTATCCACCTCGTTAAGCGTAAATTCCGTAGTGAAATATGGATTTAATGCTGGCAGTTTTAGCGTTGGATTTTGGCTAAAATCAAGCCATTTAGATTTTTGTGCTGCCGTCATTTTGGCAATCGCATAAGGAGCCTCAAAATATGGCGTTTTTTGATTGGTTGGAGCTTTATCATCCACAATGAAAATACGAGCATTATCAAGCATCATTAAATCTAATTTCGCTTTAATTTCATTAACATCCATTTCATCAGCCACATAAGCCTGATCAAAAATATTTTCCAGCGGATAGCTGAGCATTTGGCTCACTAGACTTGCCGCATAGTTAAAGCTTTTATCTACCCGTAAGTGTTTAAAATCTTGGCTTAAGCTCTCTTTGAGTTCACCAAAATAGCTGGCTTGAATACCTTCTTTTTTAATCTGCTCTATTTGTTGGAAAATCAGTGAAATTATCTTATCCTGCTCTGCTAATCCCTTATCAGTTAAACGCACAGAAATATTAAATGAACCACGATTGCGGCTAACATCATCACTATAAATCGCGCCAATACCTGAATCCGATAACCCCTGTTTCACCAAATAATCCGCCAATGTGCCTTCGGTATTATTGCTAAATACATAAGAGAGATATTCTCCTGATTTTTGGCGGAAAGCCGCCTTGTCTTCAGGCATATCAAAAGAAACCGTCAAACTTTTTGTTGGAATCACAGGGTTATAGTGCAATACCACCCCTAAATCTTGCTCGGTAAACAGTGGCATGGCTAACGTTGGCACACTCACATTTTTATTTTTGACTTTACCTAGAGTATTGGCTGCTAGTATAGCTAATTTATCAATAGGCTGATTCGAGTACAACACTGCTTTCATTACATTAGCAGAGTAATAAGTGTCGTAGAATTTAAGCAATTCATCTTGCAATTTACTATTGGGTTTATCCGACAAGGTTTCATTATTCCCTACAGCAAAATTAGTGTAAGGGTGTGCAGGATTGGCAGTTGCACGGTTTACCGAGCGAATCAAATGCCCATCACTTGATTTAGCCCTCACCATCTCCGCATTCACGGCATTCACTTCTTTTTTCGCATTGGTCTCAGCTAATAATGGCGCCGCAAAAGCATCAGATAAACGAGCCACTGCTTCATCGAAGGCATTATTATTTACTTGCAGATAGTAAACCGTGCGATCTGGTGCGGTGTAGGCATTATTACGTCCGCCATTTTTAGTTAAGAAGCCATCTAAACTATTGGTTTCAGGATAATCTTTTGAGCCCATCAAAATCATATGTTCTAGATAGTGAGCAAGCCCTTGCTGCTCTTTTGGATCTTCCATTGAGCCAATCGGTAGCCCTACAGAAAAGAGTGACTTGTTTGCTTTATCATCTGAAATTAGCAATACCTCCATACCATTATCTAAGCGAATCGCTTGATAAATGGCTTTATCTGTTGGGCTTTTATGGATCTGCACAGCTAACTTCTCAAACCCTGCTTGAGCTTCCTTCTGTATAGTTTCTATCGCGGGGCTATGTGCAGTTGCAAATACTGTACTGGCTTGAGCTGCACCAAGTACAAAAATCAGCTGTAAGCTATAACTTAAAAAAGACTTTTTCATTGAATCTCCTGAGACCGTATCATCAACTCAAACCATCGTAGGGTACGTTGATGGATAGCATTAAAATCTGGCACAGCAGTTTGAACTACAACCCTATACCAATAAGGATTACTGCTGTCATTTAGACATTTTTCCAACAGCGCTAAATCAAGCTCGTTTTCATTGCCTTCCGATAAAGTTTTAAAATAGCCTTTTAAATCGCTGGTTAAAGCGGTAGTTAATTGGCCAAAATTTGCAAAATAATCTTGTAAGTAAATTTGAATTAAGTCAGCCGCTTGCGATTTATCAAGCGTAGTAAAGCGTAAACATTGCACTTTTTTATCAAAAAAATAAAAACGAAATAGCACATTGTTTTCTTGGGTAACAATTAGAAACAAATAATTTAACCATGCCCTAATAAGATCTTTATCCCGCAGTCTTCCTACTCGCCATTGTACAATTTGTTGCTGTTCAAAACAGTTTTGAATATAACCCTGCACACGAATTTGATAAGTTTCACCATTTGGTAATCGAATCCCTTGCGGATAATCGATTTCAAGTAAATTTTTTTCTTTACCTAAATAATCCGCCAAGGCGATTTGTAACATATGGACTTTTTCATTCATATCCTGCGTTGCCAATTCGCCAAAATACCCATGGGGTAACTTACCTTTTAGCTTGGTATTTTCAATATATTGTGCGTGGTCACAAGGTTTAATTTCAACTAACTTATTCAAAAGCTGATACTCATCAAGCTTCGAAAGCTCAAACACTTCATGTGGCTCTGGCGCATATTCATGTTGTTCGAAGCGAATCCCAAGCTGCCTATTAAAGAAAAACTTAACCGGATCTTGAACATAAGAAATCAGATCATCCAATTCAATTTCATTTGGTAAATCCACGAAGTCTCGCGCTATCGGCTCAGAAAAATCATTTATTGCCTGTGGTTGATGTTTCGCCTGTAACCATTCAACATCATAAGAAATTGCACCATCAATAAAATTATTTGGACTAAATACTGTCATTGGGTGCCGATACAGGTACTGCTGAACTTGAGAATCACTCAGTTGGCTGGAGAGATAATCTAATAACTGTGACACTAAAATAGAAGGCAATTTTTCTTGATTATCGGTGAGTGATTGTCCGATATAACTAATATAGAAGACCTGCTGTGCAGAGAGTAATGATTCCAAAAACAGGTAGCGATCGTCATCTCGTCTGGCACGATCTCCTTTTTGATGAGCATATTGCATCAAATCAAAACTATTGCTCATTTGCTGGCGCGGAAATTCCCCTTCATTCATCCCAAGCAAGCAAACTACTTTGAATGGAATAGCACGCATTGGTAATAACGTACAGAAATTGACATGACCAACCATAAAATTAAGGCTGCTACGCGTATCATGAAAACGACTTTCAAACAGCTGCAAGATAATCTCTGTAGCCAGAGGTTCATTGAACTCTGTTTGTAAGATCGGCTCCATCACTGCTTTAATCGAATGCTGCAAAACTAATACACTGTCGATCTGCTCATGCTCTTCACTATAAAATTGCGTGAGCAAATTAAGTAACATTGCTTGCCACTGCTTAGCGGTATGTGCCGTTTGTAATTGCATATGCCAAGCGGTCAGATTTTCTAAAAAATGTGCAAAATTGCCAGTTAAATCAGCATTTAATCCATAACTTTCATCAAAACCAAGTACATTTTGCCATGGGTTATTTTCTTCTTTTAATGCTGTACCAAGCAACAAACGAGCGATGCCATTTTCCCATGAATTGTAATTTTGCCAAGAGGGGTTATCTTGCTGTAAGCCTGCTCGAATGCCAACAGAGGTGATCCATTCTTGTAGTTGAAGTAGCTGTTCCTCACTGATTTGGTATTTCGTACGAATAGCCGCTACATTTAGCAAATCTAAAATTTCTTCTACACTAAATGTTTTCTCTTTAAATGAAAGCAAATTTAAAAAACTTGCCACGACAGGATCAACATGGCTTATTTTTTGATCGGATAAGCTAAACGGAATATAGCGATTATCACTGCGTTGAAAACGTGCAAATACCGCATTGATATAAGGCGCATAACTATCAATATCTGGAGACATCACAATGATATCTTTTGGCGATAGCTGAGGATCTTGCTCGAACATAGCCAACAAGCGATTATGTAGCACTTCTACTTCACGCATTTTGCTATGACAAGCGTGAATTTGTAAAGAAGGTATTTCGTGCTCATTGAGCGTCTCATCAAATTCAGGCTGATTATATAAAATTGCCCGCTTAACATTAGCCAGCAAGGAGTATTTGCCCGTAAAATCATCAAACAGGCGTGGCTCATTAATCAAAGGTTCAAGCTCTTCTAGTAAGTTAAAAAACTCTTTGCCTTGCTTACCCCAAACAGCCAATAATGGATTACCTTTCGCATATTCCTGCATTTCTTCTGATGAAATTTGCTGTTTTAGCGCGAGTTTTTCTAGCATACGTTCATCTTGCTGATCGCCCCAATACTCTTGGCTCGGATTAGTGAAAAACAGATGTACAGTAATATATTCACTCAACTTTTTTAATACGGCAAGCTGACTTGGCGGTAAAGAAGATATGCCAAAAACAAAAACCCGTTTCGGCAATTTTTTCAGTTCTAGATCGCTTAAATTAGCCAATTTCTCAAAATAGCGATGTTGCAAATAAGCACGGTGTGAAGTATGAAATATCTCTTCTGCTGTATCTTGGCGAATATCTGCAGTCAAGGCATTCCACAACATTCCTTGCCATTGAATCGTATTTTCCAGCTCTGCATGAGCTTGTATTTTAAGAGAAGAATTTTGAGTTATTGCATTCAAGATATGCTGACTTTCGCCTTGTTCCCAGTGAATTAACCACTGTGGGCGATAAACAAGATACTGATCGAAAATATCTGCAATTTTAGTGGCCAACTGGTATAGCTTTAGCTGATCGCCTTCTGCCAAATAGCGAGCCAATGGACTCAGAGAGGGGTGAGAAAGTAGCTTAGGGATCAAACGCATAAACCGCCAAACTGTACTTGAAGGCGAGAAAATATTTTCTTTAGGTAGCTCTGGAAAGAGTGTGCGATATTGCTGCCAAACAAAGCTAGTTGGGAAAGGAAATGCGATATTAGCACTGATACCCATTTTCTGCGCAATCTCCATTTGCAGCCACTGCGCCATACCAATACTTTGTACCAAGATTGTTTCTTGCGAAAAAGGATCTGGATTTGGATCATTCTCTAAAATACCGACAAGCAGATCCTTATGATCCCTTAATTGGTTCGCATAATAGACTTTTAGCATCGCCCTTTCCTCTTTGAAGAAAGGGAGTATTTTAACTTTTTGTAGTGCGATTGACTATGATTTTCCCTTTTGGAAAGTGGATTTCTATCTCTATGGTAGTACAACGAATAATTTCAAAATAGATACCATTCTGCTCTAATTTACGCTGGCAAGATAACCCTGCCATTTGGCGAGCAATCTGATTCTCTGCAATTTGCAAGGCTTGCTGACGCTGAAAAATTAACTGCTCCTGAGCATTTTGTTCTGATTGCCATTGTAACCACGCTAAGCAGACAATACTGAATAGACCTACTGCAATGAGTAATGAAATAATACTTTCAGCTTTAATTATTTTCATGGTTTAATGTATTAGCAGAGTTGGGAAGATAGCGCCAATTCGAATAATCTCGCTCAATATTCTGAATGACATTTCTTTTATAACTTAAATTACGCCGATTAGGATCATTAGCATTATTACTCGAATAAATTGTGCCGTAGATACGCTGATCGGTAAAATTAAATAGATAATCAGTAATTACAATACCATAAAATGGCTGCATTAAACGCCCATCAATATTTTGGGTTATACGTACGATCTTTGGATTTTCTTCACTACTCTCTGGCAAATCATCTAAGCTTGCAATAGGATAAATAACATGCTGATAAGCATTAATATCTAACCAATCATTAATGTTCTCAACTAAAATATATTTTTCTTTAGTTGGTTTAGGCTGTATAAAAATTGAATGAAATTGACAGTGGAAGCTAAAAGTTAAATGTTTTTTGTTCAAAGAAATCGTTGGCTTCTTTTGAATTGAACACTCTTGTTCTTTATTTATTTTCTGAAATTCAATCAACCACATCTTCTCAGCAAGATAATTAATATAATTATTTTGGCTAATATTTTCATTTACGATAATATAACCTTTATTAAGAAAAAGAGTAATCCCAATGCTCGATAATATAATAAGAGAAAATAGTACACTATTTGCAGAATAATAACGTGACATATCATTCTCCATTTAACAAATAAGCATAAGCAATTGTATGGTACTGAATTTGACTATTCTTTAATGACGATAAAATTAAGTCTATTTTGAGCAATTTATCTCGCTTTTCCCAACTGAAATGAAGCCTTTCTATTCGATTATCAGATAAAGCTGCAATTTTCTCCCATTGAAAATTCTTACACTCTTTTAGCCAATTTTTACACTGTTCCGAAAGACAAGGGGTGAAACTATTCTGCTTACCAGCTATCATTAAATTATTATGTTCTAACTTGATTGCAAGTATCTCCTTTCCAACATCTTTGGCAATGCTAAGTGCTTGCTCACTACACTGTTTTTTTACTCTTGTACCTAAACAACCATCTGCGTTTATATCTTGAATTAATACCAAACAATGCTCTTCTACATGATAAGCACTATTTTGCACCTTAAACCAATCAAAATTACTCTTTTCTCGATTTATACCTTGATAACCCGTATTTAGAATATGTTGCTGTAAATAGTTTAGAATTTGATGTGCATTTTTCTGTAATTTAAATAGTTCTCGGTATTTAGTTTGAGCAAAATAAATCTCACTATATAATTGACTTGCGGCGAACAAGATAATACTACCCAATGATAACGCTACTAATGTTTCTAATAATGTAATGGCTTTATTAATTTTCTTTACATTGACTACGTGCTTTGGTATCAAGAATAACATTAATCACCCCATTACGCTGAATTTGTAAAATTGCCTGATTTTTCCCTTTGGATATACTTAAACAAATAGTCGATTGATTACCACTTCTTCCATCAAAGTACGTGAGAATTTTAGGGTAAGTATTCTTATTATAGATAGACACATTATTATGATTCTTATATAGGTGATAATCCAAACCTAATAGCTGACAACTTTTCAAATTTAAGCAATCACAAGCGGTCGATTTTCCACTATTTTTTGCAATAGCAATAATGCACCAATGCTGACTATTCTGAGCGATATTTAATGCATAATTTCTATTTTGATAACGTGCTTTATCTTGAAGCTGATAGAGAAATGATTTCACATTTTCAATCTCATTTTCTACCAAAAGTTGATCCTGAAAAGAAAATAGTACGGGAGAAATAAAATAACTTGCAATAACGATAATTGCTAATGTAATCAATGTTTCAAGCAGAGTAATTGCTCGATACATAAAAAAATCCCTTACAAAAATTTAGCTGTAAGGGATATTAGAGGTTTCAGGGGGGTTGTAAATCTATAAAAACTATTTTTTCGACACAGATCCCAAAATTAAAAAGAAGCTGTATCTTGGAAAAGGCCAACTTTTAAATCAGTCGCAGTATAAATCACTCTACCATCTACTTCGACTTCGCCATCTGCCATGCCCATCACTAATTTCCGATTAATCACTCGTTTCATGTTAATACGATAAATTACCTTTTTCGCAGTAGGTAAAATTTGTCCAGTGAATTTCACTTCACCAACACCTAATGCCCTACCCTTTCCTTTACCGCCGACCCAGCCAAGAAAAAAACCAACCAATTGCCACATAGCATCTAAGCCTAGACAACCTGGCATAACAGGATCACCAATGAAGTGGCAACCAAAGAAAGGTAGATCTTGGTGAATATCCAATTCTGCCTCAATGTAACCTTTCTCAAATAAGCCCTCTTTATCCGTAATTTTGGTGATTCTATCCATCATGAGCATGGATGGTGCAGGTAATTGTGGGCCTTGTTCACCAAAAAGTTCACCACGTCCAGAAGCAAGCAAGTCATTGTAATCGTAGTTTGGTTTTATATTGGGTGTACAGCTGTTCATGATTTTCAAGCCTTATTAAGTAAAAAGAAAGTCTGTTATTTCAATGTTTCTAAATTAAACATATCATAACAGACTTAATAATTAGCGAACAGATGTAAGCTGACTTGTCGGATCAGTTAAATATTTTGCAAATTTTCTGCCAAAATGAACCGCTTGTTCCCATATGCTGCTGTTCATCAATATATTGGTGCACCAAGGTAAATAAAGAAGGCTGCTGAATCTCCACATTCTCTTCATCATAGAATGAACGGTTAAGTAAAATCTCTAGTGCCTCAAAAACATCTTCCACAGCCCAAATTGCAAATTGCTCATTTTTAACAGCAGAAATCACCGCTTGGTTTAAACTCAAATGTGAAAGGCATACTTTAGGAATAATGACCCCCTGTTTGCCAGTTAATCCACGCGCTTGACAAACTTGGAAAAAGCCTTCAATTTTCTGATTTACCCCTCCCACACTTAAAACATTACCAAATTGATCGATGGAACCGGTTACTGCAATAGATTGCGGCAGTGCTAATTTCGACAAGCTACTCATCAACACGCAAAAAATAGCTAATGCAGAGCTATCACCATCAATTTCACCATAAGATTGCTCAAATGCGAGTGAAGCGGAAAATGGTAGCTGTGTAGGTAATTCTAGTAAGTTAGCGAGGCAAGATTGCGCAATCAAAATCCCTTTAGAGTGGATATTACCCCCTAATTCAACTTTACGTTCAATATCATGAATTTCGCCATCACCATATTGAACATTACAACTAATTCGTAACGGCTCACCAAAACTTTGTGGCACACCATTAAATTCTACCACCGACAAACCGTTAATTTGTCCAATCTCTTCATCATCAGTTTCAAGGTAAAGCTGTTCTTTTAAAATATCTTGTAAGGCATATTGGTGCAAAACTGCTGCTTGTTGCTCAATATAGTCAAAATAACCTTGGATATTATCTAGCTGGCAATGTGGTGAATAAAACTGGCGCAATGCCTGTAAATGTTTCTGCAATAAGGCCGGAGAAATTGAAATTAAACTCCGATCTTCACTTTCTCGCACATAATATCGCAATAACTGATTAAGTGAACGATCGGATAACCTCAAGCCATTTTGTTGTGCTGCCGTACGAACATAGTCTGCCCATTTTTCAAGGTTATCGCTAATGTTCAGATAAGATTGAATTTCCGCATAATGTCCAACTTGATAAAGATCTTCATCATATTCAGCAAGCAGGGCAATATCATCACGGCTCCCCAACAACAGCAACTTAAATTGACTCCGAATCGGCTCTAATGCTACTGGAAGCGCATTTTCACTATGCGCCTCATATTGCCCAAAAAGTAATGCCGATTTAAGCTTATCCCATAAAGCAATATCACTAAGTAATGTAGCGACAGGTAGAATTAAAATTTTGCCATTTATTTGCTCAACAGCACCGCTTACCGTCTCAATCTTATTCTCTTTTGCTCGAAAAAATGCATAACCAAATAGACTTTTTTGATTTGCTTCATTTTTTAATAAAAATGACTGACTATGCTGGCTAAAAAAAGCCTGAATTTCAGTAAGAAAAGCAGGCAAAGTTTCCGTTTTTAATACCAATAGAGAACCAAAATCAGCGAGTATAAACTGTTTGAGTGCTTGAGTCGCATTTGGTTGAAAATCAAAAAATGTGATTGAATGAGTATGCTCTGCGAATGTATGCTGAACAGTTAAATCTTGCCAAGCAAGTGGGGAAAGTTGCACTTATCGACCTCTTTATAGAAATTTGCTTCATTATACCCATAATTCCGCTATACTTCACAAATTATTAGGGGGAGATATGCGATACCAGAAACTTGAAATTCAGGAAGCAGGTTGGAAATGGAAATATCTGCTGAAAAAATACCGTGAAGGCGAAAACATCACCAAATATGAAGAGCAAAGCCTTATTGAACTAAAAATTCAATTACTGACAACTTTGCAAGATTCACCAGAAGAAATAGAACAATGGATTAAACAAGAAATGACGGCTGAGCAACGTAAGAAAATGCGTCAGTCTATTCGAGCCAGACGTAAACGTTTCTTCAATGCTGAAAAACAGTCCACTCGTAAAAAATCTATTGACTTAGACTATGCAAGCTGGCTAAGGCTTTCTAAGCTTTCTAACCGTATGGAAATGACACTATCAGAATGCATTCACTACTTGATTGATGAGTCTGAAAACAAACAAATCTACACTGAACAAGTGGATAAAATGAAGCAGAACTTAAAAGCATTATTGAAGTAAGAAAAACAAAAACGCCATCAAATGATGGCGTTTTTCAAGCTTAGCTCAAAGATGTATTACATAGAAACTTCTTTAGAACCTTGAACTTGTAATTCAACACGACGATCCGGTGCTAAGCAAGCGATTAATGCTTTACGACCTTTCACTGCATCACAAGTGTTGCCAGTTACTGGGTTTGCTTTACCGTAACCTACCGCAGTGATAGATTCTGGTGCTACACCTTTAGATACCATGTAGTTCGCTACAGATTCTGCACGACGTTGTGATAATGCTAAGTTTGGTGCATCTTTACCAATACGGTCTGTATAACCATTTACTTGGATAGCTGGAGTTGCTAAACCTAAGTTTTGGATTTCAGCGTGTGCTGCATCTAAAGATTGTTTTGCAGCTGATTTTAAGTTCGCTTTACCGAAATCGAATAACACATCAGAGCTGAATGCAAAGTTTTTAGTTACGATTTCTGGCTCAGCAACTGGCGCAGCGCCTTGACCAAAGCGGTAAGTTAAACCTGCAGATACAGAGCTGATGTCGGGACGATAATCAGAACCTTCAACGCCCATACGACGAAGAGTCGCGTAGCTTGCTTTACCTGCGTTATTTAACCATTGATACTCAATACGTGCACCTAAAGATGGAGTAATTGCATACTCAACACCAGCACCTAAGATTAAAGAGCTTTGGAAACGTGAAGTTTTGGTTGGCACTTTAGTATCTACATTCACAGTTTTGTAGCTGTTATTTACTAAAGCGATACCAGCTTTTGCATAAGTATCTAAACCGCTGATAACTTCGTAGTTACCTTTTAATGCGATAGTAGTACCGTGCGCAGAGTGACGGAAAGTTTTCTTAGAACCGCCTGCTTTAGTTTGCTCTAAACCACGAACACGACCAAAGTATTCATAACCTACTTCAGCTGCTAAGTTATCAATAATTTGATAACCAACAAATGCACCGTAAGTTACAGAATTTTTATTGATACCGTATTTACCACCGTTTTTGTGGTCGATTTGGCTGATACCGTCATGGAATGAAGCCCAACCAGCTTTAGCACCAACATATACAGAGTTAGCTTCTGGAGCAGCATTTGCTGAAGCAACAGCAAAGCCAGCTACTGCTAATGCAACTAATGATTTTTTCATTTGATGATCCTCTATTTACGTCATCGAAAATAAACAACACCATTATTTTATATGGTGCAACCATCTCTCTAACTAATACTTAAAGAGAAGTCATAAAGACTGTCTGATTATAGCAATAATTTGCTTTGCTTAAAATAAAATTTACAAAAAACGCCCAAAAAATGGGCGTTCTTTAAATAAATTTACGCTTCTAACCGAAATTACATTGCAACTTCTTTAGAACCTTGAACTTGTAATTCAACACGACGATCCGGTGCTAAGCAAGCGATTAATGCTTTACGACCTTTCACCGCATCACAAGTGTTGCCAGTTACTGGGTTTGCTTTACCGTAACCTACCGCAGTGATAGATTCTGGTGCTACACCCTTAGATACCATGTAGTTCGCTACAGATTCTGCACGACGTTGTGATAATGCTAAGTTTGGTGCATCTTTACCAATACGGTCTGTATAGCCATTTACTTGGATAGCCGGAGCTGCTAAACCTAAGTTTTGGATTTCAGCGTGTGCTGCATCTAAAGATGCTGCTGCAGCTGGTTTTAAGTTTGCTTTACCGAAGTCGAATAATACATCAGAGCTAAATGCAAAGTTTTTAGTTACGATTTCTGGCTCAGCAACAACTGGTGCAGCACCTTGACCGAAACGGTAAGTTAAACCTGCAGATACAGAGTGAGCATCTGGGCTATAACGTAAATCAGTTACATTACCCGCTTTAGCTTCTGCTTTTCCGTAATTGCCAGCACGGCTTAACCATTGATACTCAAGGCGTGCAGCTAATGCAGGAGTAATAGCATACTCAACACCTGCACCTAAAATTAAAGAAGTTTTAAGGTTATGTGATTTATCTTTTGTGCCATTAGCATAGTAGTCTTTGTAATCATTACGAACTAATGCAGCACCTACTTTACCATAAAGATCTAAACCTGAAACAACTTCATAGCTTGGTTTTAAGCTAATATGAGCACCGTGTTTAGTGTCTTTAAACGCTCGGCGATCACCAACGTTGCCACGAACACGACCAAAGTAGTCATAACCTAGCTCAACCGCTAAGTTATCAATAATTTGATAACCACCAAACACACCGTAAGTTACTGAGTTACGATTAATGCCATAAGCAGTTGGACCATCACTATAACGTTCATCGTTCGCATATTTGCTATTAAATTGATTAACACCATGGTGGAAAGTAGCCCAACCAGCTTTAGCACCCACATAGAAAGAATTAGCTTCTGGAGCAGCGTTTGCTGAAGCAACAGCAAAACCAGCAACTGCTAATGCAACTAATGATTTTTTCATTTAAGAGTTCCTCTTACTTTGATAAAAAATAGAATTAAAACACAGCTAACAACTACGTCAGTCTGTATAAATTTTGGTGCATTCTAGCAAAAAAATAAAAAAAGAAAATGAACTTTTCCTATTTTTTACTATTTTTTAATCAATTAAACGCTTAAAAGCCCCCCAATTTCTTGCTAATATCACACTCATTTCCTTTTTAGTGCAGTAAACAAAATGATCCCTCATCTTACCCATATTCCACAAATTTCCCCTGAAGTTCAGCAATTTCTCGCCGAACTCAAACACCAACATTTCGCAGGCGATATTGCTGATAGTTATGCCGAGCGTCTTTCGTTTGCGACCGATAACAGTGTTTATCAAGCGTTACCACAAGCAATTTTATTTCCCAAAACTGTTGCCGATGTGGTGATTATTACTAAGCTTGCCAATCGTGATGAATTTAAATCGCTCACCTTTACCCCTCGAGGAGGCGGCACAGGCACAAATGGGCAATCGCTGAATCACAATATTATTGTGGATCTCTCTCGGCATATGACGCAAATTTTGGAACTGAATATCGAAGAGCGTTGGGTACGAGTACAAGCAGGGGTGGTCAAAGATCAGCTTAACCGCTTTTTAAAACCACACGGGCTGTTTTTTTCTCCTGAGCTTTCCACCAGTAATCGTGCCACGTTAGGCGGAATGATTAACACTGACGCATCGGGGCAAGGTTCGTTGCAGTATGGCAAGACTTCTGACCATATTTTAGGGCTGAAAGCGGTGCTAATGAACGGCGAAATTTTGGAAACGCAAGCGGTTAAAACGGATCATTTTTTTGCAAATTTAGAAAACCAACCCCTTTCCGCTCACGGAAAGCAATTACACAGCGAAATTTTCAAGCGTTGCCGTGAATTACGCTCAACCGTGCTCAATGAATTACCCCAACTCAATCGCTTTCTCACTGGCTACGATCTCAAAAATGTGTTTAACGATGACGAAAGTGAATTTAATCTCACCCGAATTTTAACGGGTTCAGAAGGCTCGCTTGCCTTTATTTGCGAAGCCAAACTCAATCTTTTGCCGATTCCGCAACAGCGTACGCTAATCAATGTGAAATTTAATTCCTTTGATTCCGCCTTGCGTGCTGCCCCCTTTATGTTGCAAGCTCAAGCCTTGTCGGTGGAAACGGTGGATTCCAAAGTACTCAATCTCGCTAAGCAGGATATTGTATGGCATTCAGTTTCTGATCTGTTGCGCGAAGATCCGAACAACCCTATTTTAGGTATTAACATTGTGGAATTTGCCTCCAACGATTTTGCAGAAAATCAGCAAAAAGTCACCGCTTTATGTGCCGAGTTAGATCGCAAAATTGCCACGAATGAAGGGGGGATTATTGGTTATCAGCTCACCCACGATGTCGGCGAAATTGAGAAAATCTACGCAATGCGGAAAAAAGCGGTCGGTTTACTCGGCAATGCCAAAGGTTGGGCAAAGCCGATTGCCTTTGTGGAAGATACCTGTGTCCCCCCTGAAAATTTAGCCGACTATATTTTGGATTTCCGTCAATTATTAGACGATCACGGCTTGGAATACGGTATGTTTGGGCACGTTGATGCAGGCGTGTTGCACGTTCGTCCAGCGTTAGATTTAACCGAGCGTTCACAGGTGGAAAAATTTAAGCAGATTTCCGACCAAGTGGTTGAACTCACGAAAAAATATGGTGGCTTAATTTGGGGCGAACACGGCAAAGGTATGCGTTCGGCTTATGGCGAAAAATTCTTTGGCGAAACCTTGTGGCAAGAACTTCGCTATATCAAAACCCTATTTGACCCACACAACCGTCTAAACCCTGGCAAAATCTGCACCCCATTAGACAGTGATGCGGAACTCTACCCTGTGCTGTCGCCTATGCGTGCGGATTTTGACCGCCAAATTCCAATCCAAGTACGAGAAGCATTTAAAGGGGCTATGAACTGTAATGGCAACGGATTGTGCTTTAATTTTGATGTGGACAGTGCAATGTGTCCGTCAATGAAAGTTTCGGGTAATCGCCTCTTCTCGCCAAAAGGGCGAGCAGGCATTACTCGTGAATGGTTACGATTGCTTGCCGAGCAAAATATCAACCCTGCGGAATTGTTGCAAAAAGAGCCAAAACTCTCCGATCTTGTTGCTAAAATCCGCAATCAGTGGAAAAAAGAGAAAGAGTACGATTTTTCCCACGAAGTCAAAGCCGCAATGGATACCTGCTTAGCGTGTAAAGCTTGTGCCAGCCAATGCCCGATTAAAATTGATGTGCCAACTTTTCGCTCGCAATTTAATCAGCTTTATCACAGCCGTTATTTGCGCCCCGTTAAAGATCATCTGGTTGCCAATTTAGAATTTGTTGCACCAATGATGGCAAAAGCCCCGAAACTGTTTAACTTTTTCAGTGGCAATCATCTTGTGGCAAAAGCACTAGAAAAAACGGTGGGAATGACCTATTTACCTCAACTTTCTGTACCAACATTACAGGCACAAATTGGCAAACAACCGACACTGGAAGCGCTGGAAAATAGATCAGCAAGCGGTCAGATTTCGCCAGAAAATGGCGTCATCGTGGTGCAAGATCCGTTTACCTCATTCTACGATGCAAATGTGGTTGCGGATTTTGTGCGTCTTGTGGAAAAACTCAATTTCAAAGCGGTGGTATTGCCGTTTAATCCAAGCGGTAAAGCTCAACACGTCAAAGGCTTTTTACGCCAATTTGCCAAAACTGCCCAAAATCAGGCAGAAATGCTTAACCGAGTGGCAAAACTCGGCATTCCAATGGTGGGCGTTGATCCTGCATTAACCTTAATTTACCGCCAAGAATACAAAGATGTGCTGAAAGAACATCACGGTGGCTTTGAGGTGTTACTTGCCCACGAATGGTTAATGACACAAATACAAGCGGATAGAATTTGCAAAAAATCTGCCAACAAAACGCAACGCGTTTTGAGCGTTGGCTCTGCCGACGACCCGAAGGGCGAGCAGGCGAGCGAAGGAGAGCTTGAGAGTAAATCCGACCGCTTGCCGTGGCATTTATTCGCCCACTGCACCGAAAGTACCTCATTGCCTAATTCAATGAAACAGTGGCAACAAATTTTTGCTCACTTTGGCGAAACGTTGAACGTGGAAAATACAGGCTGCTGCGGTATGGCAGGCACATTCGGACACGAAACCAAACATCTTTCAATGTCCAAAGCGATTTACGCCCAATCGTGGCAGAAAAAACTGGCTGGCAAAGATTTAGATCGCTGTTTAGCCACAGGTTATTCTTGCCGTTCACAAGTTAAGCGTTTTGAACACAAAGTGCTGAAACACCCTGTGCAGGCGTTGTTGCAAAGTATTGGGTAAAGCTCGATGTCAAATCTTGAACGCATTTGCCAAGCCCTACTTTTTGAAGCTGGGGCGATTTTATTGACCGTATTGTTAATGCGAGTAGCAACCTCCCATCAAACAGGGGAACTCACGCTCACTATCGTGTTAATTTCTGTTATCGCCCTGATTTGGAATGTCTTTTTTAATTTTGTTTTTGATAAGCTGTTTCAAGGCGAAAAAGTCCATAGAAGTTGGGCGGTTCGCACCTTGCACACCATCAGTTTTGAACTGGGATTATTGATTTTTACCCTGCCATTAGTGGCATTTATCCTACACGTGAGTTGGTGGGAAGCGTTTGTGATGGATATTTCCATGACGCTCTTTGTGATGTTTTACACATTGATATTTCATTGGTGCTACGATCATATTCGTCATTGGCTCAGTCAGCATAGATAGGGCGAGTTATTCGCCCCATTCTGCTAAAGCAACAAGTTCCAATAATTCGGGATACTGTTTTAGCCACTTTTGCCACTGTACTTTATCTACCTCAATCTCAAGCAAACGGTCGCCAAATTCGTTGAAATATTCGTTAAGAATACAGTTCCGTTGGTAAAATTCAGCATAAATTTGACCGCTTGTAGGTGGCAATAAAAGTTTTTCTCGCACTAATTCAGATTTTAAGCGCGCTTGCATTGCTTGAAAGAGCAAATCAATCCCTTGCCCACTCTGTGCGGAAAGATAAACGGCAATAGGCGTGCCATCGTCAGCATATTCAATATGAGGTAACACCTCCTCCAGTTTATCAACCTTGTTGTAAACCAATAGGCTTGGAATTTCTAATGCATTAATTTCATCTAGCACCGCATTGACCGCATCGATATTTTCCTCACGCCGTTCATCAGCCCCATCAATCACATGCAATAGCAAGGTTGCCTCTGTCGTTTCTTGCAAAGTTGATTTAAACGCAGAGACCAAGTCGTGCGGTAAAAAACGGATAAAACCAACCGTATCAGCGAGAATTGCTGTGCCGACATCTTGAATTTGAATGCGGCGTAAAGTGGGATCAAGTGTCGCAAATAATTGATCAGCTGCATAAACACCTGCATGAGTAATCGCATTAAAGAGCGTGGACTTCCCCGCGTTGGTATAGCCTACCAGAGATACCGTGGGAATATCTGCTTTTTGGCGAGTTTTGCGGTTTTGATCTCGCTGTTTTGCCACTTTCTGTAAGCGATTTTGCAACTGCTGGATTCTGACTTTAATCAAGCGACGGTCAGTTTCAAGCTGAGTTTCGCCCGGTCCACGTAAACCAACTGCACCACCTTTTTGTTGATCTTGATTGCCTAAACGGCGAACTAGGCGAGTCGAGAGATGGCGAAGCTGAGCTAGCTCAACTTGCAATTTCCCTTCAAAAGAGCGAGCCCGTTGGGCAAAAATATCTAAAATTAAGCCTGTGCGATCTACAACCCGACAATCACATAGCGTTTGCAAATTACGCGTTTGAGCAGGACTCAATTGGTGATTAACCAGAACAACATCCGCGTTAAAGTACTTAACGGCATCGGCAATTTCTTGTGCTTTGCCTTGTCCCACGTAATATTTAATATGAGGAGCAGAGCGAGACGTTGTTAGCACCGTTGCAATTTCAACGCCTGCACCTTCAGCAAGAGTTTGAAATTCATGCAGATTTTCAACATCCTTGTTTTGAGCCAAATAAAGATGCACCAATATCGCTCGCTCTTTGCTTTTAGCAAGCCATGGTGTCTCCAATAAAACAGAACCAAATTCATCCGCTGAATTTGGTTCTTGTTGATTCATCACTACTGACACAGAAAACTTATTCCGCACTTTCTGTTACTGCAGGCTGTACCGCAGCTTGTGCTGGTGCTGAATGATGATTATGCCCACTATTATTATGAGAAATAGAACGTGCTGGCACCACGGTCGAAATAGCATGCTTATACACCATCTGGCTTACTGTATTTTTCAGTAAAATTACAAATTGGTCGAAAGATTCGATTTGACCTTGTAATTTGATCCCGTTTACAAGGTAAATAGACACAGGGATACGCTCACGGCGTAGTGCGTTTAAATATGGATCTTGTAAAGATTGACCTTTTGCCATTTTTGATTCCTTCTAGTCGTTATAAATTGGTTTTTGCCAAAGGCGAGCCGATTCTATCACAAACTGGATAGCTTTTGCTCCATTTTTTCAAGCATTTTAGATAAAGCACCTTGAAAGTCTAGGCTATCTAGCCACTCCAGCTCACTTGTCCAACCTCTCAACCAAGTAATTTGGCGCTTCGCTAATTGGCGAGTCGCACAAATCCCTTTAAAAATTGCTTCATCCAAACTGATTTTGCCTTCCAGATATTCCCACATTTGACGATAGCCAACACAACGAATCGAAGGCAAATCCACATTTAAATCGCCTCGGGCAAACAAGGCTCGAACTTCTTGCTCAAAACCTTGTTCCATCATTTTATGAAAACGCTGTTCAATACGTTGATGTAATACCGCACGATCCTGCGGTGCAATCGCAAACTGAGTAATGTGGTAAGGAATGGCTTCACCTTGCTGTGCGGTGAGCTCAGTCATGCTTTTACCCGAAATATAGAACACCTCTAAAGCACGATTGATGCGTTGGCTATCATTAGGATTAATCCGCGCGCCTGCAACTGGGTCGATTTTCAGTAATTCTGCATGTAAACCTGCCCACCCAATCTGTGCAGCTTTGGCCTCAATTTCAGCGCGAATAGCAAGGTCAGCAGAGGGTAATGGTGACAGCCCATCTAATAAGGCTTTGTAATACAGCATTGTACCGCCAACAAGAAGCGGGATTTTACCCTGTGCTGTGATGTCTGCCATCTCCCGCAATGCGTCTTCACGGAAATTCATCACAGAATAACTTTCTGAAGGATCGAGAATATCAATTAAGCGATGGGGGGCAAGTGCTTGCTCTGCTTTACTTGGCTTTGCCGTACCAATATCCATGCCTTTATAGATTAAAGCAGAATCAACGCTAATTACTTCCACTGGTAATCGCTGGCGTAACGCAATGGCAAGATCAGTTTTTCCCGAGGCTGTCGGACCCATTAAAAATATGGCAGGATTTTTTTGCATAATCGTCTTAAAAAAATAACAAGCGGTCAGATTTTACCGAAATTTTGCAAAAGTTTCAGTAAATCTAACCGCTTGTAAGGTATCGTTCGCCGTTAATTTAAATGCTTCGCACTCTAAGAACGACTATTTCACCTGAAAATCAGCTAATGAAGTGCCTGCTGGTGCTTCAGAGCAAGAGAGAATACCACAACCTTGTTTAGTTGCACCAAAGACACCGTTATAGTCTTTGTCTGCACCCTCTGCGACATAGAATGTCCCTGCAATATCTAAGCCTGCTTTACCGTAGAATGCACCGTTAGTATGCACCCCATTATATTGACCGGCAAAGGTATTGCCACCCTCTTTGATATTGCCGCCTAATGTGAGTTTTACCGTATCCGCCTCTTTTAGCTCTACTTTAACTTTTTTCTCATTAAAATCAGCAATTGCCTCGGTATTGAGCTGAACATAGTTGTTCTCTTTGCCATAAAATGCTAAACCTTGGTATGCATAGACTTTATCGGTTGGCAATGCATCTAAAATAGCTGCGCCATCACGGTTAAAATGGTTACCATGATCGTATGGTGAAGCAATTTTTGGCTCTTCAGCATTTTGAACCGGTGTTAAATGCCCTTGTACAAACAAAGTGGTTTTACCATTTTTAGTCACATAGCCATAGCGAGATTGCGTGTGGTCATCATGATATTTACTTTTTGATAAACCTACCACATGACCAAGATAGTCATCTTCATCAATTTCTTTGACCGTTGTTTTACCCATTGAATAGCTGGCTTGAATATCAGCACTATCAAATAATTGGATGCTCTTACCATCAATCAGTAAGGTATTGAGATCTTTATGCGCCGTTGGGAAAGTGCTATCGGCTAATGCACCATTTTCTACAGTTAAAATCTTACCTGCTACATTGCTGATTTTAAATTCTGTTGGGGTTTGTCTAAAACCGTAAGCAATAATTTTATTTTCCGTACCGCGATCTTCAAAGCCCGCTTGTAATGCCGCTACATTTTCAGCAACACGGCGCTCCTCTGCGGCTAATGCCGCAAGTTTATCTTGTTCAGCCTTTTTCGCGGCATCAAGCTCTTGTTGTAACTTATCTGCACGCTCTTTTTCAGCTTGCGCCGCTTTAGCAGCATTGTCTTTCTCTGCTTCTGCCTTTTTTAATTCTTCTTTTGTATTTGTCTCAGAACTATTGGCTTCTGCTAACTTTTTCTCAGACTCAGCCAATTTATTTTCTGCTTCACGCGCTTTTTCTTCGGCATTTTTTTGTGCTTCTTTCGCATCCTGTGCTTTTTGATTTGCACTCTTTTGTGCCTGATTTGCTTGGCTATTAATATAAGAATTCACGCTATCCTTGACAGATGAACACGCTCCTAAAGCAATGGCGCATGCCACAGAAAGCAGGCTGATTTTTAAGGTTTTCATTATGTCTCCAAATAAAAGTTTTAATATGAAATTGGGCGAAAATTCTAACAATAATCCTAGCAAAATTCAATATAATTGATAATAGTTATGATTTGAGTTATTTCTGCGCAATTGGTAAAATGCCGCGGTTTTTACCTCCTGAGGATCTTTTATGCAAAAATTACATTTTAGCTTTATCACTACCGCCTGTGCACTTATGCTTTCAGCCTGTTCATCCAGTAGTGGTGGCGGTAACGGTACTGCACCAATTTTCTTAACAGAAATACCAGATTCCAGCAATAATACCCAGCCTGCGACCCCGTCAGTCACGCCGCCGAATGCTGGAAATACCTCGGCAGATCACGCCGTGCAGCCTAACACGGAAGATAACACTCCTAAGCTGACTTCACCTATGTTTAGTAGCCCTAAAGACGCACGTTTAACGGGTGCAATACTCAGCATTAATTCAGCAAATGGTAGTGTATCTGGCAAAAATCTACACAATGTGGAAAAAGAAACATTAGAAAGTCTCTTTATTGATAATGTTGAGATCGCGCTGAAAACCCTTGCCGCAGAGGATGAGCAACGTGGGTTTAATTCGCTCACTACGGCTGATCAAAAACATGGTTCATTGGGCGAAATTTCGGGTGCAGTAAACAAAACCTCTGTCTATAGCTTATATGATCAAAGTGTTTATCAATTTGTCCGCTTTGGTGTGATCAATTCGAATGCACATAGCCACTTATTTGTGCAAGGCTTACAAACCCCGATTGAAGGTGTATGGAGTGAAATAGATAATGGACATGCGAATCTGTATCCAATGCCAAAAAGCGGTAAATTTGTTTACAAAAAAGGCGATGCCTTATATGGCAAAGCGGGAAATTACAGTGCGCTTAGTGCAGAAGTAAGAGCTGATTTTAATCAAAAACAACTGAATGTCTCACTCAAAGATGGACAAACTGAAAAACTCGCTTTCAGTGCAGCCATTGAGGGCAATACTTTCAATGGTAATAGTCATGGCGTTGAAAGCAAAGGAGCATTCTATGGCTCAGGTGCAAACCAAGTAGGCGGTGTATTCTACGAAAGCCAAAGCCAATACAATGGTGTTTTTGGCGCAACCGACAAGCGTCCTGACGATTCACAATAAAAACAAGCGGTACATTTTGCAAAAAAATTTACAAAATGTACCGCTTAATTTGAAACAGGCAATTAAAACTTAATTTCTACAGAAAAAGCATAATTACGTCCTGGCGCATAAAAACGTTCTAGCCCTTTGCCTTCCCGATCAACTGTATTGGTTGTACTTTGCAGATTAATACCACGCAAGCTATCCCATGTGTGATATTTACGATTAAATAAATTGTAAACACCCGCACGTAATGTTGTGTGCTTACCAATTTTTGCAAAACCATACATATCAAATAACACCGCGGATCGATTTAAGAATGGGTAAGTACTCGTCCCTCCACTTTGGTCATAATAATACGTTAGGATTTGTGCATCCTTACCTTTCTTCTGCCCTAAATAAGTCCAACGCGCTTGTAACCCCCAGCGATCATTAGGATCATCATAACCTGCCCCTAAAATCACTTTAACCGGCTGAATAGATAGCAAGCTTTCACTCGTACCGTAGAGTTTGCCTTTAGAATAGCCTAACGCGCCCATTACGCTCACACCTTGTGGAATAGCTGCCACCCAGTGATGTAAATTAAGCATACCACGAATTTCTAAACCGCTAATTTTGGCTCGATCAATATTCACAGCCTGCTGGAAGAGCGTTCGATAATAAGGTGAGGAGCAACGAAAATCACAGTTAGTATGCAAACGCCACCCTGCGGTTTCACGTTCATATAAGAAATCTTTATAGTTCGTGCGATAAAGTTGCAAAGCAAAATTGCCTTGCTCATTCTCAGCCGCCAATGCAACTGATTGGTTTAGGCTACGTTCAGCTTTCAAATTAGGGTTAGCCAGCCAGTTACCTGCCGCATTTAAGAAGGTAAAGTACATTTCAGTTGCGGTCGGAATACGGTAACCACTGGAAATGTGGTATCCAGCCTTCCAAGTTGGATTAATTTGATAATCCAGCCCAAAACTTCCACTCAAATTTTGGAACGTGGTGCTCGCTGATGACACTTGATCACAAAATTGACAGTAAACATTCGATGCTCTTGGAGTAAGTTTAGTAAAATCATAACGCACACCCACATCACTGCTTAACTGCTCATTCCACATAATTTTATCTTGTAAAAGCAGATAAATATTTTGAGTTCTAACCGGTTTCTGCACAGCAGAAATATAGAGTGCCTGATCAAGTTCGCCAAATAAGTAAATATCTTTGTTAATATTTTTAAATTCGCGTTGGGAATAAGCAGTACGTAACGAAAGATTATGCGTACCCCAACGGCTTTCTAATGGAGAGCTATCTAGGCGAAGGTTAATACGGTGGAAATCATTTTTCATACGGCGATCAAAAATATCATCAAGGTCTTCTACGCCATCAGTACGATACAAACCTTTAAGATTAATGGCTCCCACTGTAATTTTTTGCCAGTCATAATCTAATTTTAAATAGCCAAGCAAACCATTGGATGGGAAATATTCATAAGCAACATTTAAATTATCCCGTTCTGTTGTATCCAAGGTTCTACGCCATCCGACAAAAGTATAAGAACGTTCGTCTGTGAGATTTTCATGGTTTTGCCCTGTGTAATTTAGGCTAATGCGATGGTTGTCGTTAATAAAATAAGACAATTTCGCCAAATAGTTATGATTACGGTGATGAGAAGGATCAGGCACACCACGCGCTGCGCCACTAATGTCTGCACCATTACCTAAGCTTTTTAATTCATGCCCTCGGCGGTAAGAATAGAGCCCAACCGCTTCCCATTTCTCATCTTTATAAGCTGCGCCAATAGTGTTGGTCCATTCATTATTTTTAGTGGCGTATCCACTACGGAATAACCCTCCAAAACGGTTACCTATCTGCACAATATCATCTGCAACAACCGTACGATAGCTCACCCCACCACCTAAAGCACCACTGCCTTGAGCAAAAGAATCTGCACCACGCATAATATCAATGCCAGTGACTAATTCAGGATCAATTTGTACACGGGAGCTATTAAAATTACCATAACGTGCGTATAAGCTATTCTCTTCGGAATCAGGTAAAGACACACCATCAATATTGATACCAACACGATTACCCTCTACGCCGCGCATCGCAAAGCCTTTATTATGGCGTCCACTGTCCGCAATCCCAACATCCGTGGTATAACGAACCAAATCTTTCGTATCTGCAATTAATTCATCTTGAATTACACGCCGGCTCTTTTTAATCTCACCATTCGTCTTTGCTTCTTCTTTTGCTACTACACGAACTTCATCTAGCTCTACCAGTTCTTCAGCGAACACATTAGGCAGCGAAAGCACCCCCAATATAGCAAGCAGCATTAAGGCTGTATTTTTTTTCATCCTAATCCCCAATCATTAAATTCTTCACAATTATAACTAGCCAAAAAACAAAGTAAATGAGAATGAATTGTCTTTGCGTAAAATTTATAGATTCAAACCGCTTGCTATTGCATAAATCCATTTTGAAAATATAATGCAAACCATAATCATAATTATGGTGCAACTTATGTTATCGCTTAAACAACAAATCACTGAACTTCTCAATAGCAATCCTAACTTAATTACGTTAGAGCTGGCAGCGCAACTCGCACGTCCAGAAGGCGAAATTCTGCTAAATTTACCCGATCAATTTGTAAAAATCTTTCCTGGTACACGAGCAGAAGAAATTTTACGAGCTATTAGTGGCTGGGGAAAATTCACAACAATTATCGAAAAAGCCGGTTCTATTTTTGAGGTTAAAGATCAATTTCCTCGCGGTATTATTGGGCGAGGCTATTACAACTTGAACATGAAGGACGACGAAGGTGCTCTTCACGGGCATTTAAAACTGGATAATATCGCTCATATTGCCTTTGTCAGCATGCCATTTAGAGGCACTGAAAGCTATAATATCGCCTTTATTACCCAAGAAGGTGAAACTATGTTTAAAGTCTATTTGGGACGGGATGAAAATCGTCAATTATTCCCTCACCAAGTACAACACTTCAACGCATTTCAATAACAGGAGACAACTCAATGACTAACCGTCAAGAAGTATTACAAAATCGCTTAGGGCCAGAAATTCAAGAGATGAAACAGCAAGTAAAGACCTTAGTGCTTGCAACCTTAGACAAAAATGGCACACCAAATGTGAGCTATGCCCCTTTTGTTATTCACAACGGCGAATATCGCGTACTGATTTCCACTATCGCCCGCCACGCCCGCAACTTACAAGAAGTACCAAAGGTTTCATTAATGCTAATTGACGATGAAAGCAAAAGCCGTGAAATTTTTGCGCGCCGCCGTTTAACATTCGACGCCACGGCACGCATGGTTGAGCGTCACTCAAATGAATGGGAAGAATGTATTACCCTGCTTAAAGCACGCCACGGCGATTTAGTTTCAGAGCTTGCCAATATGTTAGATTTCAACGTCTTTAGCTTTAAGCCAGAACACGGTTTATTCGTAAAAGGCTTTGGCAAAGCCTTTGATGTGAGTGTGGATGATTTAGTGAGCTTTGTGCATTTAGATCAAGGACACTTAAACCAAGTACCCCCACAAGAGTAACGACAAAAAGAGGCGAATCATCATTCGCCTCCTTTCCTAAAAACTATCGAGAGTTCTGCTGCAAGCAATATAAAATCTACTTACAGAGAGGGGGTTAGAGGTTAAATAGCCAACCCTATAAACCTAATGCGTATTGCAACGCTTTTTTCTTTAAAACCCCTGCACGCTGAGCAACAACTAACCCTAGATTCCGCAAGGCTTTCACTGGCATTAAATCAGTTTTAAAGGTTTTATAAAACACATCCATACCCGTTTGCATAAGCAAATTATCCGGTTTGCGCTTCCATTCGTATTTTTTCCAAATATCCGCATCCGCATTTGCAAAATTTTCGCCCTTTTCAAGCGCTTGTTCCGCCTGCTCAAGCAAGGCTTTTACATCTTTAAAACCTAAATTGACTCCCTGCCCTGCAAGTGGGTTAATCGTATGGGCAGCATCGCCTACTAAAATTACACCATTTTGATAGTAGCGTTGAGCATGTTGGCGAGTAAGAGGAAAACTAGCTTTTGTCGTCACACTCACTTCACCTAAACGGCTAGGGAAAGCCGCCATAATTTCCGCACTTAATTTTTCATTTGATAGTTGAGTCAGCTCGGCAATGCGTTCAGGGCTGTCGTACCACACAATACAACCATGATTACCGCACAATGGCAAAAAAGCTCTTGGACCACTTGGGAAAAATTGCTGCCACGTAATGCTCTGTTGCGGTAATGCTGTTTCGGCCACAGCTAACAAACAATGTTGGCGATATTGCCAACTCGTCAGCCCAATACCGCCCCATTGCCGTACCTGAGAATTTGCCCCATCGCAAGCCAGTAAGATCGGTGCAGAAAATTGGCGTTCATTATCAAGTGTTACTGTCCAAATTTCATCTTCACGTTTTGCAGAAATCTGTGAAAAACCAACCGCTTGTGTGCAGTTAGCATAATCATTTAAAGCTTGCCACAACCCAATTTGGATCAGGTTATTTTCCACCATAAACCCGAGCTTATCCAAACCAAGTTCACTGGCGTGAAAACAGGTATCAAAGCCTTCAACCTCCCACGTTTCCAAACCATCGTAAGGGCAAACTCGCATTTGCTCAATGATCTGCCAAGCCCCCAATTTTTCTAATAAGGAAACCGAAGCGGCACTAATTGCTGAAATCCGTACATCATAAGGACAATTTGGCTCAAAAGCCGGCAGTGGATTTTTTTCAATTAAGGCAACATTCAACCCCAGTTTGGCTAAGCCTAATGCCGTTGCCGCCCCAACCATACCGCCACCGATGACAATGACCTCTTGCATAATTTCCCCCAACCATCAATAAACGCTCTATTCTAATCTATTCTTATCTTATTTGGTTAATCACAAAACTATTTTTGTGATCTGCTTCCAGAATTTACATTTCTTCACTGGTAAATTTCTCTTGTTTTTTTAAGCTCGACAAAAACAACTGGAGAACAACATGTCCCTTGCGATTATTTATAGTCGAGCCTCAATTGGTGTAGAAGCTCCACTGGTTACAATAGAAGTACATATCAGTAATGGTAGCCCAGGTTTAACGCTCGTTGGTTTACCGGAAAAAAGCGTAAAAGAGGCTCAAGATCGGGTACGAAGCGCGTTGATGAATGCCAATTTCAACTATCCCGCCCGCCGAATTACCATTAATCTTGCACCGGCTGATCTCCCTAAAGAGGGAGGCCGTTTTGATTTACCTATCGCGATTGGTATTCTTGCCGCCAGCGGGCAGATTGATATGGATAAATTGCGTGCCTTTGAGTTTTTAGGCGAACTCTCACTGACAGGCAATCTACGTGGCGTACACGGCTCAATTCCCGCTGTCATTTCAGCCCATCATGCCAAGCGAGAGCTGATTTTGCCTCGCCAAAATGCCAACGAAGCAAGCCTAGTTTCTCACGCTCAAAGCTACTATGCCACCTCGCTTTTGCAAGTGGTTAATTTTCTGAATAAGCGCGATCAACTGCCTATCGCCCAAGAAATTTCGCAAAAAAATGTGGAAAATCCACCGCTTGTAAGCCGAGATTTAACGGATATTATCGGGCAACAACACGCCAAACGCGCCTTAACCATTGCCGCTGCTGGGCAACATAATCTGCTTTTTCTTGGCCCACCCGGTACAGGCAAAACGATGCTCGCCAGCCGTTTGCCAGATTTACTCCCCGAAATGAGCGATGAAGAAGCGATAGAAACCGCAAGTATTACAAGCTTGGTGCAAAATGAGTTAAGCTTCCAAAATTGGAAACAACGCCCATTCCGTTCACCCCATCATAGTGCATCCATGGTCGCATTAGTCGGAGGTGGTTCGATCCCTAAACCAGGGGAAATCAGCCTTGCTCAAAATGGCGTACTATTTCTTGATGAGCTACCCGAATTTGAACGTAAAGTACTTGATGCGTTGCGCCAGCCATTAGAAAGTGGCGAAATTATTATTTCTCGTGCGAACGCTAAAGTACGATTTCCTGCAAAATTTCAGTTAATTGCAGCAATGAACCCTAGCCCCACAGGACATTATCAAGGTACACATAACCGCACCTCTCCTCAACAAGTCATACGTTATTTAAATCGGCTTTCGGGGCCATTTATCGATCGATTTGATCTCTCAATTGAAGTCCCTCTTTTACCTCAAGGTGCTTTACAGCAGCGAGAGCAACAACGTGGCGAAACCACAGAGCAAGTTCGCAAGCGGGTTATTTCTGCTAGAAATTTACAAATGCAACGTGCAGGCAAGATTAATGCTCAGCTAAGTAGTCGAGAAATTGAACGAGATTGCAAACTCCATGCTCAAGATGCCATATTTCTTGAAAATGCACTCACGAAACTCGGTTTGTCTGTGCGCGCCTATCATCGCATTCTAAAAGTCGCTCGAACCATTGCCGATTTGGCTAATGAGCCCAATATTCAGCAAATTCACCTTGCCGAAGCCTTAGGCTATCGAGCAATGGATAGATTATTACAACGTTTACAAGGATAAAATTAAAAAAATTTTTCTTCTTCCCCTTGAAAGCCTCTTTTTCGTTCCTATTTTATGCCCCGTCTGAGGGGAAGCGGTCGGTTTCCCCACATTTTTACAAAATTTCTAAATAGAGGAATCCAAAATGGGAAAAATTATCGGTATTGACTTAGGTACAACTAACTCTTGTGTTGCTGTGATGGACGGCGATAAACCACGTGTAATTGAGAACGCAGAAGGCGCACGTACAACCCCTTCTATCATCGCTTACACGGCAAACGAAACCTTAGTCGGTACACCAGCAAAACGCCAAGCGATTACTAACCCGAAAAATACATTATTTGCAATCAAACGTTTAATCGGTCGTCGTTTTACCGATAGCGAAGTGCAACGTGATATTGAAATTATGCCATTTGAAATCGTGAAAGCAGACAATGGCGATGCGTGGGTAAACGTAAAAGATGAGAAAATGGCTCCGCCACAAATCTCTGCGGAAGTGTTGAAAAAAATGAAGAAAACCGCAGAAGACTTCTTGGGCGAGCCTGTTACTGAAGCGGTTATCACTGTGCCAGCATACTTTAACGATGCACAACGTCAAGCAACCAAAGATGCAGGTCGTATTGCTGGTTTAGAAGTTAAACGTATCATCAACGAACCAACAGCGGCTGCGTTAGCGTACGGTTTAGACTCTAAAAAAGAGAACCAAATCATCGCCGTTTACGACTTAGGGGGTGGTACATTTGACTTATCTATCATTGAAATTGATAACTTAGATGGCGAACAAACCTTTGAAGTGCGTGCAACCAACGGTGATACTCACTTAGGTGGTGAAGACTTTGACAACCGCTTAATCAACTACCTCGTGGAAGAGTTCCAAAAAGAGCAAGGCGTGGATTTACGCAATGACTCAATGGCAATGCAACGTGTGAAAGAAGCAGCGGAAAAAGCGAAAATTGAGCTTTCTTCTGCACAATCGACCGAAGTGAACTTACCATACATCACAGCGGATGCGACAGGGCCGAAACACTTAGTGATCACCGTAACTCGTGCGAAATTAGAAGCGTTAGTAGAAGATTTAGTCGCACGTTCATTAGAGCCTGTAAAAGTGGCATTAAATGATGCTGGTTTATCAGTTTCTGAAATCAACGATGTGATTTTAGTGGGCGGTCAAACCCGTATGCCATTAGTGCAACAAAAAGTGGCAGAATTCTTCGGCAAAGAGCCACGCAAAGACGTAAACCCAGATGAAGCAGTTGCAATCGGTGCGGCAGTTCAAGGCGGTGTATTAAGCGGTTCTGTGACAGACGTATTATTGTTAGACGTTACCCCACTTTCATTAGGTATTGAAACTATGGGCGGCGTGATGACCACCTTAATTGAGAAAAACACCACGATTCCAACCAAAAAATCGCAAGTGTTCTCAACAGCGGAAGATAACCAATCTGCGGTAACGATTCACGTGTTACAAGGTGAGCGTAAACGTGCACAAGACAATAAATCGCTAGGTCAATTCAACCTTGAAGGTATTCAACCAGCACCACGTGGCGTACCGCAAATTGAAGTTACCTTTGATATTGATGCAAACGGTATCATCAATGTGTCGGCGAAAGATAAAACCACAGGTAAAGATGCGCAAATCCGTATCCAAGCTTCTTCAGGTTTAAGCGAAGCTGAAATCGAGCAAATGGTGCGTGATGCAGAAGCAAATGCCGATGCAGACCGTAAATTTGAAGAGTTAGTGCAAACTCGCAACCAAGCGGACGCATTAGTTCACGGCACTCGCAAACAAATCACCGAAGCAGGTGAAGCGTTAAATGCAGACGACAAAGCGAAGATTGAACAAGCGGTCGCAGATTTAGAAAAAGCTGCAAAAGGCGAAGATAAAGCGGATATTGAAGCGAAAATTGAAGCCTTAGTGAAAGCCTCTGAACCACTCCTTCAAGCAGGTCAAGCACAAGCACAACAAGCTCAACAACAAGCACAGCCAAATCAAAAAGATGATGGTGTAGTTGATGCCGAGTTTGAAGAAGTGAAAGACAATAAATAATCTTTCAGCATTGAATGTAGGGGCGTATGGCATACGCCCCTTTTGCATATACAAGCGGTTAATTTTGACGGATTTTTTGCAAAATGCTAACACTCTACCCAATCAAAACTTTCACACTTACCCATAAAGCAACCTCTGCGGATTTTGTGCAGATTTGGCAATCGGTAGAATTACCTGAAAAAACAACCTGTTACGGGGTCTATTTTAATTACACCGAGAATGGCTATGATTTTTCGGTAGCAACCGAAATCCCGAACGGCAATCCGCCGATGGTGATTGAGGATTTAACGTGGTATGAAAAATTCCCGACCAAATGCGAATGGATCAGAGAAACGTGGCAAGGAATTTGGCAAAAAGCTCAGCAAGGCCTGTTGAAACGGGCGTTTACGGTGGATTTTGAGAAGTATCTGCCTGAAAGGAAAGTGGAAATTTATATTGCGGTCAGTCCGCATTGTTAATAAGCAATCTATAAAATACCCCCTCTCCCTCCGAAAGCCTCTGGCTTTCTCCTCCCTCTCCCCAAGGGGAGAGGGACAGGTTTTCGGCTCGTTCAGAGGCGAAAATCAGGGAGAGGGTTACAACTGCCCCACTTACCGCAACCTTTTACAAAAACGGAAACCTTATGGCAAAGCAAGATTATTACGAACTACTTGGTGTCAGCAAAAACGCTGATGAAAAAGAGATTAAACGTGCCTATAAAAAATTGGCAATGAAATATCACCCTGACCGCACCAAAGGGGATAAAGAAAAAGAAGAGAAATTCAAAGAAATTCAAGAAGCTTACGAAGTCTTAAACGATAAAGAGAAAAAAGCGATGTATGACCAATATGGTCATGCCGCTTTTGAGCAAGGTGGCGGCTTTGGTGGAGGCGGTGGCTTCGGTGGCGGTTTTGGTGGCTTTGAAGACATTTTCAGCGAAATGTTCGGCGGCGGTTTTGGCGGTGGACGTGGTCGCCAACGTGTCGTGCGTGGTGATGATTTACGTTACGACTTAGAAATTACCCTTGAAGAAGCCGTCAAAGGCGTGAAAAAAGATATTCGCATTCGCACCCTTGTCCCTTGCGATTCTTGTCACGGTAGCGGTGCAGAAAAAGGCAGCAAAGTAGAAACCTGCCCGACCTGTCACGGTGCAGGCAGAATCCGCCGTCAGCAAGGCTTCTTTATGACTGAACAAGTGTGCCCACACTGTCATGGTAGCGGTAAGAAAATTGAAAAACCGTGTCAATCTTGTCACGGTGGCGGACGTGTAGATAAAGTGAAAAACTTATCAGTAACGATTCCTGCGGGCGTGGATACCGGCAACCAACTACGTTTATCTGGCGAAGGTGAAGCAGGCGAAAATGGCGCACCAGCTGGCGATTTGTATGTGATCATTCACGTGCGTGATCACGACATTTTTAAGCGTGATGGTTCAAATCTTTACTGCGAAGTGCCGATCAGCTTTACAATGGCAGCATTAGGCGGCGAAATTGAAGTGCCGACCTTAGACGGGCGAGTTAAACTTAAAATCCCTGCTGAAACCCAAACAGGTAAACTCTTCCGAGTGCGTGGTAAGGGCGTGACCACACCAAGAAGCGGTTATGCAGGCGACTTAATTTGCAAAGTGATTATTGAAACCCCTGTATCGCTAAATGAGGAGCAAAAAGAGTTATTACGCAAATTAGAAGAGAGCTTAGAAGGTAAAGGACAACACCGCCCGAAACACGAAGGCTTTTTTCAAGGCGTGAAGAACTTTTTTGATAATTTAGGTAAATAACCAATAGGGCTGAACACAAATGTGAATCAGCCCTATTTTTTGCTCTTGTTCTTCGCTTCCGTCAATTCATGATCTTCTGCATGTAGCTAGAATAGCTTTTCAAAGCAAGCTTACTCTAATTCACCACAGAAACGGTAACCTTCACCATGGATTGTGACAATAATTTCCGAATTTGGCGTGTGATCTTCAAAATGTTTCCGAATACGGCGAATAGTAACATCCACTGTACGATCGTGTGGTTTAAGCTCACGTCCAGTCATTTTTTTCAGGAGCTCTTCTCGTGTCTGGATTTTACCTGGATTTTCACAGAAGTGTAGCAGCGCCCTAAATTCGCTACGTGGCAGCTTAATAACCTCGCCTTCAGGATTAATCAAACTGCGGCTATTAATATCTAACGCCCAACCGTTAAAACGGAATACCTCAACATTCTGTGTCTCTTTAGGTAATTTCTCGCCTTCAGACATAGTACGTTGCAATAAATTTCTTGCCCGAATTGTCAGCTCACGAGGATTGAAAGGCTTAGTGATATAGTCATCAGCGCCAATCTCTAGCCCCAAAATTTTATCAACTTCATTGTCGCGTCCCGTTAAGAACATTAACGCAATATCATCTTTCTCTCGTAGCTCTCTTGCCAGCATCAATCCATTTTTGCCAGGCAGATTAATATCCATGATAACCAAGTGAATTTCCTGTTCACTGAGTACTGAGTGCATTTCAACTCCGTCTTGGGCTTCAAACACTTGATAACCTTCGGCTTCAAATACACTTTTTAATGTATTGCGGGTAACTGCTTCATCTTCAACAATTAAAATTTTTGGGATCTGCATTCTCTGACCTTATCAATCCTTTACGTTATTACGAATAGGAATATTTTACCTGCCATTTTTAACATCAGAAATACTTTATTTAAAAATAAGTTGGTTTTAATCAATTTTTGTCACGAAAGCGAAACATATCTATACAGCGAGATACTCAACTTCTAGCTCAAATAATGCTTTCGCTAACATTGATGTCATCTGATAATGGCTTAAAATTGCCTGTTTTTCGCACAAGACAATACGCTCAATTGGATGTTCGACCCCACTAAAACGATAATAGTTCAGTGCACTTTGCAGAGGTAAGAAACTCGGATTAAAAGCGGCATTTTCCGCATATTTACCATAAAAAATCTCGCCTCCGGCCTGGAATGCAAGACCACTGTATGCCTGACTATAAGGGGCATAAGAGCCATTCATTGCACGGATTGCAGCACATTGTAAAACATCACCTTGAACAGTTATACCTTGATCCTGCTCATCAAAAAGTAACTTATCAATATTCAGATCTTTCGGGCCAAAATCATCTGGCAAATAGCTATGTAACAAATTATTTTGACTATGCGGTAAATGAATTTTTAACTCATTAGCGCTATTAAGTTCATTCATAAATTGGCGACAATGACCACAAGGCGTGTAATTAACTACAACATCGGTAATTCCTGCTTCGCCAGCAATCCACGCATGTGAAACGGCACTCTGCTCTGCATGCACAGTCTGTTGCATTGCTACACCAGCAAACTCCTGATTTGCACCAAAATAGAAAGCCCCCGACTGACCAATCGCCACAGCACCGACATTAAATTTTGAAACAGGTGTTAAAGCATAACAAGCAGCAAGTTCAATACAGTGCAAAGCAAGCTGTACCGGCGTTAATCTGAACGTTTGGCAAAGCTGCTCAACCTGCTCTGCTGATAACCTGCCTTGCCAATTTTGCTCTGCTAACAGTGCTACAATGCGAGCAACAATCGGATTATCTTGATTACTACTCTGTGCTAAACGTTGTTTAATATCGGTTAAAGTTGGCATAGTTTGCTCCTTGGTAAAATTTAGTTAGAAAATGACCGCTTGTCGGGAGAAATTCCTAATCGCGTACCACAATCACGCCTACACTTTCGGCCTGTGCCACAGCTTTTGGTTTATGTAACTCAATCCGTAATCTTTGAATCGCAAATTCACGTTGTAGTAGATCTGCCACACGATATGCTACGGTTTCAACTAATTTAAATGGCGTATTTTCAACAAAATCGAGAATTTTTTGCGAAACTTCAGCATAATTCAAACAAAATTCAACATTATCCTCGGCAACGGCTTTTGAAAAATCCCATTCCATTTCAATATTAAAAACAAGGCGCTGTTTGATGGTGTGTTCCCACTCATACGCCCCGATAGAGGCAAAGGCTGTCAGTTCATGAATAAAAACTTTATCAGTCATCGGATATTCTCCTTGCAAAAGTTGGAGTAGAATAACATAACAATCTCAAAATAAAGGGGGAAAAATGAGCATTATCGCCAATTTCTTGATCTTATTCGCTTATTTGCTCGGTTCAATTTCTAGTGCCGTGATTTTCTGCCGCTTAGCAGGTCTTCCCGACCCAAGAGAAGAAGGATCTCACAACCCTGGTGCAACAAATGTGCTAAGGATTGGTGGGCGATTGGCTGCACTCGGCGTGCTATTAGCCGACATACTAAAAGGCATGTTGCCTGTTTCAATCGCCTTTTATCTGGAACTTTCCCCTACTTCCATTGGCTTTATTGCACTCAGCGCCTGCTTAGGACATATCTTTCCACTCTTTTTTAGATTTAAAGGCGGGAAAGGAGTGGCAACCGCATTCGGTGCGATCATTCCATTTGGCTGTGAAATTTCAGGTCTCACACTCTGCGTCTGGTTACTCTGCTTTTTTATCTCAGGCTATTCATCGCTAAGTGCCGCAATCACCTCTCTACTTCTCCCTTTAATTGTTTGGTGGTTTAAGCCTGAGTTTACTTTCCCAATTGCTTTAGTTTGCTGCCTATTGATCTTCCGCCATCATGAAAATCTCCAACGCTTATGGCGTGGGCAAGAAGATCAAATTTGGCGCTATGCACTAATTAAAGCTAAACCAGCAGATAAGCATGAGTAATTCATGCTTATCAATATGCTTTATGTGAAATAGCTGGCAATACTTAGCCCAAAAACATCAGCAATAGCATGAGCCACCCAAAACGGTAATAAGTTTTTATCTTTACTGCGTGCATAAAGTAGATAAATCACCAGTCCAAGCCAAATACCTAAACCCAAGGCGGTTTCCATCCCTTGATAAGTGTGGAAACTCACTCGAATAATTAATGAATAAAGTACTGCCCATTTCAAATATTGCGGCTTAACTGCAAGGCAAATACCAAGAAAGAAAATCTCCTCATAAAAGCCATTTAATAACGCATATAACACCGTAGAAAAGCGAACCTCTCCTAATACTTGGGTAAACGGCACTGGATAAACGGGCTCAGCGACCCCGTAGATCAGAACATAATAGAGATCCATTGCCAGCGAAAGTAAAATAAAAAGCCCGATACCATGAAAAATTGCCTGCCATGAAGGTTGAATCCGCCAACGGCTAAAATCAAAACGTCGCCATTTGAGGTATGCTGCTGCAAGCAAGAGTTGTAAGAATTGGCTAATAAAAGCGTAGTAATTTTGCGCATTCGAGAACGTTAAATTTTCATCAACTGTCACGACTTCTTGATTAAGTAGCAAATATTGCTGCGTTGAGGTATAGATGGCTAAACCAAATAGAATTAGAGTGAGTACGAATACGTCCCAAGGGGTCAGCTCGTAGCGTGTGCTATGTTTCATGTGTTCTCCTTTTGTAAAATTTTATTAAAAAACAACCGCTTAAAACCAGAGACTATTGGCGTTCAACAGCCTCTGACAAGCGGTTACTTTATTGTTATTTTTTGCTAATAAACTAATCAATCGCTGGTGTATAACTACCATCTACGATGGCATTTTTAATGCGATCTGCTTCAGCCAGCACTTGAGCAAGTAACGCTTTCACATTTTCGAGTGTCGCAATTGGACTTAATGTGGTCATTTTCAGCGATTGGTGTTCACCGACTTTGGTTACGCCAATGTTTGCTTCGCCACGTGCAAAGAGTTCATCCGCCACATTTTGGTTTAATGTGTCCACAAATTCTGCTGGGTAGCCGTTTGGTACGACACGGAACAATACGGACGCAAATTGTGGTTCAACTAACAATTCTAAACCGTCAGTTGCTTTGATGTAATCTGCCACTTCACGGGTCAATTTCACCCCGTGATCGATCATTGAACCGTATAAGGTTTCGCCTAAGGCTTCAACGGTAAACCACAATTTTAAGGCATCAAAACGGCGAGTGGTTTGTAATGATTTTGAGACAAGGTTTGGTACGCCGTGCTCTTCATCATATTCTGAATTGAGATAGTCCGCTTTGTAGTCAATGTAGCGATACTCTTCGGCATTTTTCAGCAAGAATGCCCCGCACGAAATGCTTTGGAAGAAATGTTTGTGGAAATCAAGGGTAATGGAATCTGCTTGCTCAATACCATTAAGCATAGAACGGTATTCATTAGAAAGCAGTAATGCACCGCCCCACGCCGCATCAATGTGTAACCACGCACCATATTGATCTGCCACTTTGCGAATATCGGCAATTGGATCAATCGCCCCAGCATCGGTTGTGCCAGCAGTGGCTACCACACAAGCGATAATTTTGCCCGAAGCGGTCAATTCTTCACAAATTTTTGCAAGTGCGGTAACGTCCATCTGTGCATTTTCGTTGCAAGGTACGGTGACGACAGATTGGAAGCCCATTCCCATCATCGCCATATTTTTTTGCACGGAGAAGTGGGCATTTTCAGAGCAAAGCACTTTGACTTTATGCATGGCTTCTGGTGGGATACCATCTTTTTGCACCGACCATTCTGCTCCGTCTGCGTTTTGCCAATTTTTCGCAATACAAGCATCACGAGCAAGCAATACGCCCATCAAATTAGATTGCGTACCACCAGAGGTAAACACGCCACTATCACCTTTGCCATAACCGACTTTTTCACGTAACCATTCTATGAGTTGTACTTCCATCAACGAACCTGCTGGGCTTTGATCCCAAGAGTCCATTGATTGGTTAGTAGCGTTAATCAATACTTCTGCGATTTGGCTAGTCACCATCGTCGGGCAGTGTAAGTGAGCAAGTGAATGTGGGTGATGTACTTTTAAACTTTTGTTTAAGAATAATTCAATTAAACGATCAAGCGATTTTGCGACACCAAAACCCTCTTTGCTTGGGTTAAATGCAATTTCAGAACGCAGTTGCTTAATTGAGCCGCCTGTGTACATTTTTTCATTTTGTAACCAATCTGACACCGCTTGTACCGCTGTTGCCATGGCTTTCTGATAATCTGCAATAGAGTTTTGATCGTTGCAGAATAACGCTTGTCTATGTTGAGACATATTTGACATGATGATTCCTTTTTATGAGCATAAAAACATAAGTATTGTAGGGCTTGTTAATCATTCAAATCAAGCAACTAGGTCTTTAAAACGTATAACCTCAAAGACACATTAAAATTAGGGATAATTTTCTATTACAGGAACTTTTCTGCTAAAATCGTGCCTTATAGCCGCTGTTTTATAAAAACAGATAAAAATTTCTACTATTTTAAACGAGGTATTTATGCAAAAAATTATGACATTTGCAGCGCTTGCCATGTTAGCAACCGGGTTAGCACAAGCAGCACCGCACAGCGATGCTCGTCAAGCTCATGCCAGCACAGTTAAAACCACCAAAGTAAAATATGTCTGCCAAGATAATAAAAAACTCACGGTAAAATACGGTTTTAACAAACAAAACCGCCCAACCTATGCTGAAGCAAAATTAAATGGCAAAACACGTTTTATGCCAATTAATTTGCATGAAACAGATGAATCCGGCACAACATTTGGTGATGAAAATAATTTCAGCTTATATGGCGATCCAATGACATTTAGCAACCATCGTCGTGCAAATATCAACATTCAAAGCCCTAGCAACGAAATTTTATACAAGCTTTGTAAAGCGAAAAAACGCTAACCACAACAATACATAAAAACGCCGTCCAGCTGGACGGCGCTTTCTTTCATTTATTAAGCACGCACTGCTTTCAGCGCATCTTCAACTGATTTAGCAAAGCGTTTGATCATCTCTTCACACTCTGCTTGGGTGATGATAAGTGGGCAAAGAATACGTACCACGTTACCGCCACGACCACCACGCTCTAACATTAATTTGTTATTAAAGCACGCTTTTTGGATTTCAGCCGCAAGCACACCATCTGCAGGGAATGCACCAACACGATCTTGTGCTTGGCGTTCGTCCACAATTTCAATGCCGATCATTAAGCCTTTACCACGGACATTACCGATACAAGGGAATTTCTCTGCTAATTTTTTCAATTCTGCTTGTAAGAAATCGCCACGTTCTTGTGCATTTTGAGCAAGGTTTTGCTCACGCATCACTTTCAATGATGCATAGCCAGTTGCCATTGCCATTTGGTTGCCACGGAACGTGCCAGTGTGTCCTGCTGGTAGCCACGCATCAAACTCTTTTTTGATCGCAAGTACCGCAAGTGGCAAGCTACCACCGACTGCTTTTGACATGACTACAACATCAGGATCAATCCCTGCGTGTTCAAAGGCAAACATTTTACCTGAGCGGCAGAATCCTGCTTGTACTTCGTCTAAAATCAACACAATACCGTGTTTACGAGTAACTTCACGGATTTTTTGTAACCATTTAATTGGTGCACTAACCACACCGCCTTCGCCTTGAATGGCTTCCAAAATCACTGCCGCTGGTTTTACCACACCGCTTTCTACATCTTCAATGAAGTTTTCAAAATAGTAAGTTAAGGCTTCTACACCTGCTTCACCACCAATGCCGAGTGGGCAGCGGTATTCGTGTGGATATGGCATAAATTGCACGCCAGCCATTAAGTTTTGTACCGCATTTTTCGCATTGAGGTTACCTGTCATGGCAAGTGAACCGTGTGTCATACCGTGATAACCGCCAGAGAAAGCGATCACATTGCCACGACCTGTGTAAGTTTTCGCTAGTTTAATCGCTGCTTCTGTACCGTCTGCACCAGATGGGCCACAGAATTGTAAACGATATTCACCTTTCGGGAAGAAAGAGAGCAATTCTTCGGTAAATGCATCTTTTAATGGGGTAGTTAAATCAAGGGTGTGTAATGGTAAACCGCTTGCTAATACATCTTGGATTGCTTGAATAACGGCTGGGTGATTGTGCCCAAGTGCCAATGTGCCTGCACCAGCAAGACAGTCTAAGTATTCGTTACCTTCCACGTCTGTGACCCAACAGCCTTGCGCTTTCGCAATCGCTAATGGCAATTTACGAGGGTAGCTACGTACGTTAGATTCCATTTCGTTTTGACGGGAAAGATAGTATTCATTGCTGGCTTTAACAGCCGTTACAGGAGTGGTTGTCATTCTGAATTGACCTTCTATAAGAGGTTAAAAAAAATAAGTCGGGTGCCTTGCGGAGGAAGCCTAAGCTCTCGAATTCTAAAAAACTCGGTGCCTTGGGGCATTTTGACTCGCTACTTATTAAAAAAAAGCGTTTCAGCTTTTGTTTTTACCCTGCCAATAAGGAAAAATGACAGGTTGGAAACATTCCCTAAATGGGGCGGTGTATAGTACAATTTTTTGCTAAAAATGAAAGTAATTTTTGTAAAAATAGATGAAAACACTGACACTTACACAACTTAACCAGCTTTGCCAACACTCAGCCGTATCTCATTTGGCAATTGAATTTACTGAAATTAGCGAAAATAGCCTCACGGCTATTGTTCCTGTAGATCATCGCACTGTACAGCCATTTGGTTTATTGCATGGAGGCGTTTCTGCTCTATTAGCCGAAACAGTCGCATCAGCCGCGGCTATGTTACATTGTACAGATGAACAAGTTCCTGTTGGAACAGAGCTGAATATCAGCCATTTAAAAGCGATAAAAAGCGGTACGGCAATTGCAACAGCAACGCCATTGCATTTAGGGAGAGAAAGCCAAGTATGGCAGGTGAAACAACGAGATGAGCGAGGGAATTTGTGTGCTATTGCACGCGTAAGTATTCGATTATTCAACAAAAAACAAGCGGGCTAATTTTGCATTTTTTCTGCAAGATCAGACCGCTTGCCGTTAGTATTCCAATTTCTGCTGAATCAGCCTCACCATCGCTTGCAGCTCAGCTGTTGGCGCAGGAAGCTGGTTCATAAACCAACGATACAACTCTGGGTCGGTATAGCCCAGCAACGCGACAAATGTCTGCTGTTGGCTTTCGTCTAGCTCATCAAAATGCTTTTGGTAAAACGGCATAATGAGCTTATCTAGCTCTCGCATTCCTCGCCGGCAATCCCATTCAATTCTAAAACGATTAAGTTCCATTATTGTACCTCCGTAATGCGTAATTCTCTCGGCACTTCAAACACGGTGTTTTCCTCAATGCCTTCTAAATCAGCCACTTCGGTTACGCCGAGTGCTTTTAAGCGAGAAACCACCGATTGCACCAGTACTTCAGGGGCAGATGCACCTGCGGTAATGCCAATAGTGCCTACACCCTCTAACCAAGCAGGCTCAATATCTTCAGGCCCATCAATCAGCTTAGATAATACCCCCATTCGAGAAGCAAGCTCCGCCAAGCGGTTAGAATTTGATGAATTTTTGCTTCCTACCACCAGCACTAACTGTGATTGCTTTGCCAGCTCCCTAACTGCTTGTTGGCGATTGGTCGTTGCATAGCAAATATCATTTTTGCGCGGACCTTGAATGGCTGGATATTTCTGTTTCAAAGCTTCAATGACATCGCTAGTATCATCAATAGAGAGTGTTGTTTGCGTCATAAAAGTGAGATTATCATCATCTTTTAAGCCGAGTTTGGCAATGTCCTCGACATCTTCCACTAAGAAAATACCGCCTTCAGGATTATCATATTGCCCCATTGTACCAACGACTTCGGGGTGCCCTTCGTGTCCAATTAGAATGGCTTTGGTACCCTTTTTGCTCGCCCGAGCAACTTGCATATGTACTTTGGTCACAAGAGGGCAGGTTGCATCAAATACCTTCAATTCACGACGTTTTGCTTCTTGGCGAACGGCTTGAGAAACGCCATGCGCCGAGAAAATCACAATTGCACCATCTGGCACTTCGTCCAACTCTTCAACAAAAATCGCCCCCTTGGCTTTTAAACCGTCCACCACAAAACGGTTATGCACTACTTCATGGCGTACGTAAATCGGCGCACCGTGAATTTCCAAGGCAAGTTCTACGATGGAAATTGCTCGATCCACCCCCGCACAAAAACCACGAGGGTTGGCTAAAATTATTTTCATTTGGTTGTTAATCCTTCTAATGTGGGCGTACTCAATACGCCCGCTTCATATATTATTTGTTATTCTTCTTTTTACGACTATCCAACAAACTTTCTAATATCAGCAATCCAGCACCAATTACAATGCCAATATCAGCAACGTTAAACACTGGGTAATGGTAAATATCCCAATAAAAATCGAAGAAATCGACTACATAGCCGTGATAGGCACGGTCAATCGCATTGCCAATCGCACCACCAATAATTAAAGCATAAGCACTATTTTGTAGTTTCAACTCTGCTTTATTTTTAAATAGCATCACAATCAATGCAACAGAAATGATGACTGCCAATCCTAAGAAAAAGTATTTTTGCCAACCACTGTGATCGGCCAAAAAACTAAAGGCTGCCCCATAGTTGCGCGCGTAGGTTAAATTAAACATCGGCATAACATTGATGCTTTCATAAAGTTCAAAGCGTTGTACTACAATGTATTTGCTGAATAAATCCGTAACCAGCACAGCTAAACTGAGCCATAAAAATTTAAGTCCTGTTTTTGGTTTCATCGGGTTACCTATGTTAGAACATATTGTTCAAATCAAGATCACAATAAGCGTATGTAATACGCCCTCACAAGCGGTTGAATTTACAGAAAATTCTGCAAATTAAATCGCCTCTTCATTCTCTTCGCCTGTGCGAATGCGAATAGCTCGCTCCACATCATAAACAAAAATTTTGCCATCACCAATTTTACCTGTTTGTGCAGTGTCGATAATTGCTGCAATGCACTCTTCCACTTGCTCATCGGTAACAATAATTTCTAATTTCACTTTCGGCAAAAAATCAATGGCATATTCTGCTCCACGATAAAGCTCAGTATGCCCTTTTTGGCGACCAAAACCTTTAACTTCGGTTACGGTCATTCCTTGAATACCCACATCGGTTAAGGCTTCACGCACATCATCTAGTTTGAATGGTTTAATAATTGCTTCAATTTTTTTCATGATGATTACCCATTAGTGTATTAGGTGTAGTAATTGATATTCCATTTAGAAGTATCACCTGTGCTAAACGATTAGAAAGAATATTATCATCTACCATTTCTATCGCTTTCTGCATATAAACGTTATTCAGATCATTTAAAACAAAATGCCCCATAGTATGCGTGCCAAAAATCGTATCTATCTCAAATTGATGTTTGGCATGATATAGCGTGGATTCTATAGCAAATGCCATTGCTAACGCAGAAGGGGCAAATTTAATCCCTAATTCTTCAAACAACTTACGATATACCGCACAAAAATAGATATCTTCATTATGCATAGCCGTTCTGGGTGAGAGCTCTAACGGCAAATTGCACGATAATTTCGCGGAATCAACCAACCATTGTAATTGCAATTCAGAAGGCAATGTTAATAATCTCTTGCTGCGCAGAGAAAATCCTCCATTTTGCACTTCAAAATGCGCTGGAGGAATATTATTAAAGTGCCTCTCCCAAAACTCTTGCCCAGCTTGAATAAGGTGCTCGTCTTGATAGCGGAATAACGTGTTAAGGGGCGCGCCAATATAGTCATAATCTAGAAATGCATCTTGCCAATTTTTGCCATTTAGCACAAAGCCATCATTTTGCACAATGAGTACAAAATCAGTCTGTATGAATTGATGCAGCACATAAATAATAAAATAGTTATATTCTAGATAGCTAAACGGTTTACATTCGAGCCATTCTATAAAATCTGGACATACGTTTGGTTTTTTTGGGCTAATTAACAAACAGCGCAATCTCTCGTTGGATAACTTTTTCTGTAATTCAAAGTAAGAACGAGCAATCGCGTAAACAGAGCCTTGTGCGTAGTCTTGATGCCCTGTAACACTGACAATTGTGATGGTTTCACCACTCATGCTCTTCTCGCCGATTTAGGACGAAAGCTCTCACAAATAGCGGGGTTAGTTTCAATATAAATCTCACTCAAAAGCTGCAAACAGTAAGGAACTGCGGCAAAAATACCCCGAACAAGCGTATTGCCTTTTTCATCTTTTACCCCTTCAAGCGTTTCTTTTATCGCTTTCGGCTGCCCCGGTAAATTTAAAATCAAGCTTGCATGGCGAATAGCACCTACTTGGCGTGAGAGAATTGCGGTGGGAACAAAATGTAGGCTGACTTGGCGCATTTGTTCGCCAAAGCCAGGCATTTCTCGATGTGCAACAGCAAGAGTCGCATCAGGGGTAACATCGCGTTTAGCTGGCCCTGTGCCACCCGTTGTCAGCACTAAATGGCATGCATGATTATCAACTAAATCAATCAGCGTTTGTTCAATAAGCGGTTGTTCATCAGGAATAAGGCGGGTTTCAAGCTCAAAAGGTACAGTTAATGCCCTCTCTAGCCATTGTTGTAATTCAGGTATGCCAAGATCGGTATATACACCTTGTGAAGCACGGTCAGACACTGAGACTAAACCGATTTTAAGCGTAGTTTTGGAAAGACAAGCGGTCATTTTAGCTCACTTTTTTGCAAAAATTATCCTATGGATAAATCAAAAAATTGTTAGGTTATTCCCCCCTCTTTATGAGAATCTGCCGCAAATTAATTTACATGCTCAGCAGCTAATAAGAGGGGATTACTCAAGCATTCAATGACACACATTCTACCCTGTTAAGCGAGCTTTTCCAAAGTTTTAATCTTAAAGAAAAAGTAGTAATACTGATAGGCAATGACGAGCGCGAGCACAATTTTGCCCCATATATTAGGCAATACAAAAAAGGCAAAGATCGAAAATGGTGCAGAAACGAGCAAAATGGAGAGCTTCTGTTTCATGGTCATAGCGCGTTTTTCATCATACTCTTTCAAATATTTTTTATACAATTTGGTGCCCATAAACCAATGCTGTACACGTGGTGAGCCTTTACCAAAAAAATACATCGCCAAGAGGAGAAACGGCGTGGTAGGTAATCCTGGGGTTGGAATGCCGATAAGCCCGAGAGCCACGGCGATAAAGCCTAAAATAATATAGATTGGTTTCATAATTTGAAGTGATAATAAATCGCAAATTCAAATAATACCCAATTTGACCATTTTTGCAACCTATTCCCACGATAGCTTGACAGGGCAAATTCCACGCTGCGCACTATTTAAAATCCGATTTACTTCCGCAAGACGTTGCTGGATTTGCAAACTCACGTTATTCGCATAAGCAAGTTCGGTTTCGCCAATACCGACACGAGCACGGTTAAATAATAATGCATCCAATAAGTATTCGGCATGCATACCTTCTCGGCAATAATGCAGCACCCCAACTTCATCAAAGGCAGTCACCACCGCCGCACTTTGCGTTGTCGCAATACCCAGTGCACCATCTTCACCACCAAACTGGCGAAATAATTGATCTTGGGGAAAACCCCCGCAGGCAAGAAAAAACGCACGTTGGAAAACAACATTCCCACCACAAGTCATCTGCATACTCTGCCATGCCCGTGCAAAATGAGGATGTTCAGTATAACGCGTAGCAAGATTCATTGGCTTCAAGGCCAAACGCACCACGCCGGTATCAGGCCGAAAATCAAAAATACCTTTCGCAACCTGTAGTGCGCCATTTTCATAAGCGTCATCGGCATCTAAAAAGGCAATATACTTTGCGTTTGATTGCAATGCTCCCCAATTCCGTGCTTTTGCTACGCCGCTATTTTGCCCCATTCGTTCAACGCGGATTTTATGTGGTACCTGGCGGGCAAAGCTTTCAGCAAAAGCCAGCGTATTGTCATTTGAGGCATCATCAACAATCCAAAGCGTGCTGAGTTCGGGTTGATTAAGCACACTTTGTACCGCGCGTTGTAACGTTTTTTCTGCATTGTAGGCAGGAATAATCACATCAATCATTCGCGTATCTCATTAAACTGAAAACCTTGCTCATTCACTTCAAGAATAGATGCTGTTGCTCCCCAGTCCCCAAGCACAATGCGAGTAAAATATGGCTCAGCATGAACTGCTTGTCGGTGTGTATGCCCATGAATCAGCCATACAGCACCAAACTCCTCTACAATTTTTGCGGTAAATACAGGATTCACATCCATCATTTGAGCCGATTTTGATTGTTTATCCGCTTTACTTTTTGCACGAATTTTTTCTGCTATCGCAATTCGCCATTTCAACGGCAAACAAAGGAAAAGCCGCTGACGCCATTTTTGATGCACTTTACGCCGAAACTGCTGATATTTCACATCATCAATACATAGTGTATCACCATGACACAGCAGAGTTTTTCGACCATACAGCTCAACCAGATGGTAATCAGGTAATAACTGCATGCCACTCTCTTTTGCAAAACGCTGGCCCAATAGAAAATCACGATTACCACAGATAAAATAGCATGGTACGCCCTGCGCAGTAACACGATGAATAGCTTGCTTAACTTGTGTAATAAGTTCGGACTGTTCGTCATCACCAATCCAGAAATCGAACAAATCACCAAGGATATATACTGCCTCAGCAAGCGGTGCTTTTTCTGCCATAAATTGCAAAAAAAGCTCAGTGATGTGGGGTTCATGCTCTGAAAGGTGGAGATCGGCGATAAAGTAAGTGGACATAATCTCTAAATCAATAAAACGATTGCAGCAAATTATAGATAAAAATTTTGCCATAAATCACACTTTATTTATAAATATTTGTTATCTATCTGCAAATCAGTTACATTAATGATACTTTTTTTCACTCTCAGTAATAGGAGCCTTTATGAAAAAACTCGTGATAACAGCAGCTACGGCTTTGTTATTGTCTGCGTGTTCTACTCATACTTTTATTGTTTCGGAGCAGAATGCTGCCTCTCAACCTACTTATGATAAAATGCAACATTTCTTTGTTAGTGGGCTAGGACAATCAAAAGAAGTAAACGGTGCAGAAATCTGCGGTTCGGCAGACAAAGTTGCCAAAGTGCAAACCCAACAAACCTTCCTTAACGGATTATTGCATTCGGTTTCTTACGGTATTTACTCACCACGCGACATGCGTGTTTACTGCAAATAAGGAGATAAATAATGAAAAAAATGCTAACGACTTTGGTAGTAGGATCTGCGTTATTGATCTCTGCTTGTTCAAATCAAACCGTTTATCTAAACGATAAGGCACCAGCAAAATTAAGCTATGAAGAAAATCAATCTTTCTTTATTAGTGGTATCGGACAAGAAAGAACAGTCAATGCCGTTGAAATCTGTGGCGGCGAAGATAAAATCAGCAAAGTAGAAAGCCAATTAACCGGTGGTAATATTCTCGTTGGATTAGTGACATTAGGTATTTATACCCCTCGAGTTTCAAGAGTTTACTGCCAACAATAATGGATAAAAAAATCGGATACTTCAGTATCCGATTTTTTTGCAAATTATCTTACAAATCCGACCGCTTGATAAACTTTTTGTAGCGTTTCTTCGGCTTTGGCTCTCGCTTTTTCCGCCCCTTCACGATAGATTTTTTCTAATAACGCTTCATCATTGCGGAAGTGGTTGTAGCGTGCTTGCAAATCGGTCAGCAACTTAGATACCTCTTCGGCAACAGCCGTTTTTAAATGTCCGTACATTTTGCCTTCAAATTCCGCTTCTAAGGCTGGAATCGTTTTGCCTGTGACGCTCGCTAAAATATCCAACAAGTTAGATACGCCCGCTTTATTTTGCACATCATAACGCACTACAGGTGGTTCATCGCCGTCTGTCATTGCTCGTTTAATTTTTTTAGCAACCGATTTTGGATCTTCTAAAAGGCCGATCACATTATTGCGATTTTCATCTGATTTAGACATTTTTTTAGTCGGCTCTAATAGCGACATAATTCTTGCCCCAGTTTTCGCGATAAACACTTCCGGCACTTGGAAAATTGGTTCAACTACATTGCCTTCAGCATCTTTTTTGCCATATAACGCATTGAAGCGGTTTGCAATATCACGGGTAATTTCAAGGTGCTGTTTTTGGTCATCGCCCACAGGCACTTGGTTGGCTTGATAAAGCAGAATATCCGCTGCCATTAACACTGGGTAGGTAAAGAGTCCTACGTTTACATTGTCTTCGTGGCGTGCGGATTTATCTTTAAACTGAGTCATACGCCCCATTTCACCGAAATAGGTGTAGCAATTTAGCACCCAAGAGAGTTGGGCGTGCTCCGGCACATGAGATTGAATAAAAATAGTGCTCTTTTCAGGATCAATACCGCACGCAAGATAGATCGCAAGGGTATCAAGTGTCGCTTTGCGTAAGCTTTCAGGATCTTGACGAACGGTGATAGCGTGTTGATCCACAATACAGAATAAGCAATCAAATTCATCTTGCATGGTTACCCAGTTGCGCAATGCGCCCAAATAGTTACCAAGACTGAGTTCACCAGAAGGCTGCACGCCACTAAATACGATAGGTTTAGTCATTTTTCTTCTCTTTTTAAATTACAAGCGCTCGAATTCTAGCAAAATTTTGCAAAAAATCAGCTAAATTTAACCGCTTGGTAAAACCAATTTAAGCGACATACGGCTTTGTTACAGACAAACATGGATAACGATGCTTCATCTCTTGTGCCCATTTTGATAGTTCAGGCAAAACGGTATATTTCTCTGCCGTCATCACATTGGCTCGGAACTGAATAAAGTCTACTAAACAGACTATATAGAGTGTGGCAATATTTAGTTCAAATCCCAAATGAGCGTTCATTACGTTCCACCACTTGTTTGTGGTGAGCTTTCCACCATTCGCTTTCAGGTCGGAACATCTTTTCAAGTAACATCAAAGCGGTGCTATTTTCTAATACACCTTCTGCAAATAAAAGTGCTCTTTTTATTGACTTGGCATAGAATGCTGGCTCTTACTCATATTTTATTCGGAATCACTATGCTCTATCGTTGGTTAATTTTACTTCGTGAGCCAAGTAAACGGCTTGGACTTTCTGCGTTATATGCCACATGCTTTGCGATTGGTTTTGCCTTTGCAGCTCGTTTAGCGGGCATTTTCTTACCAGCAAATATTTTCCCCGATATTCGTTTAGAAACATTGGAAGGCTTACTCAATATTATCTCCTCCACTATGTTTGCAGTCAGTACCTTTGCGCTTTCTATCATGGTTTCAGCTTTTGCTTCTGCCTCCAGCAGTGCAACGCCAAGAGCCACTCATTTAGTTATTGATGATGCGCCAAGCCGCCGAACTATTGCAAGCTTCATTTCAGCGTTTATCTATGCTGTTATTGCGAAAACCGCACTAGGAATGGATTTTTACGAACAGAACGGGCGATTTGTGTTATTTCTCTGCACAATATTAGTGCTCGCCTATGTCATTATTACGCTAATTAGTTGGGTTTCAACCCTATCCCAACTTGGTCGCTTGGGGCATACGTTGGATAAAATCCACTCTGCCACAGCAACCGCTTTACAACAATATCGACAAAACCCAGCTCAAGAAACAGCATGGCAAGGCTCATTGAGCGAAAACGCTATTGCTATCTATGCTGATCAAATGGGCTATTTAACTCACATTAATTTAGCTAGCTTGCAAGCGCTTGCTGAGCAACAAGCAAGCCATATGCATATTTGTGTTCGCGCAGGTGAATTAATTACACCAAGTAGCATACTGGTAAAAACTGAAACTGCTGATCAAGAGTTAGCGGATAAAATTAGACACTGCTTTATCATTGCTAAAGAACGTAGTTTTGATCAAGATCCTAACTGGGGATTTATTGTCTTCAGCGAAGTTGCCCAACGAGCATTATCGCCAGCAGTCAATGACCCCGGAACAGCGCTGAAGGTGTTACTGCACACCGCACAACTGCTCATTACGCCGTATGAGGCTAAAAATAACAGGAAATTTACACGTTTATCCATTGTGCCGTTAGACTTTGAAAGTGTGATTGACGACTGTTATTCTCCTATCTGCCGAGATGGCGGCGCTCAGTTGGAAGTACAAATTGTGCTACAAAAAAGCCTTGCTACAATTTGGCAACATTGCCCTGAACCCGCCTTAGCTCTGCAAGCAAAAATTCAAGCCGAAAATTATTTGGAAAGAGCAAAAACACAATTAACTTTTACACAAGATCGAGAAAAACTTGTGAAAAAACATCAAGAACTGTTTGGCAAAGCCTGAAAAGGCTTTGCTGCTTTAAATTCGCCAGCAGCAGATTTTGCCACGACGAGGCAAAACTCTGCCGCTCTAAAGGCTATGCTTAAAAGCACTATTTAATTTGAATTACTCAACAATCCTTAAATCAAAGCTTTAACTGTGGCAACACAACGTTCCACCACTTCATCAAAACTACCATCAATATCAATAAAAATGACATCAGGCTCATCTGCCTGTGGAACTTCTAGCGTATTAAATTGGCTTTGCAACATTTCGGGTTTCATAAAATGTCCCTTACGTTGCTTCATTCGTTCCAACACGAGTTCAAATGCGCCATGTAAGAATAGGAATGTCACCTTTGCATTACCTTGGCGAATTTGATCACGATATTTTTTCTTTAATGCGGAACAGACAATAATTCCTTTTTCACTTTTTTGTTCAAGGCTAAATGCCGCATCGTTAATGCGTGTAAGCCAAGGAGCTCTATCATTATCGTTCAGTGGATGACCACTTGCCATTTTTAAAATGTTCGCCCGAGGATGAAGATCATCACCATCAATAAATTTCATACCAAGTTGCTGTGCAACAGCCGTCCCAACACTTGTTTTGCCTGTACTTGAAACGCCCATCAAAATAAATGCTTTACCCTGTGCCATGATATTGCCCTCAAATTGTTACCGATAACGTCACTTGTTAGCAAATTTAACAGGTTATCCTCAAAAATCACCTAGCATTTAAATAAAATTTGAACCAGATCACAAATTTGAAATAAAAAACAAGCAATCGTTTACTCTGAACGCATTTTTAGCTATGTTACCGATAACATTTATTCACAAGGAGATCATTATGTTACTTTTCGTGATGTTTGCTGCCATCATCTTACTGTTGGTACTAATTATGAAATTCAAAGTCCATGCCTTTGTTGCATTGATTTTGGTGAGCTTACTCACTGCACTGGCAGCGGGGATTCCTGTTGATAAAATTCTGCCAACCTTACTAAATGGCTTTGGCGGCACACTTGCTTCCGTAGCGTTACTTGTAGGTCTCGGTGCAATGATCGGGCGTTTATTAGAAATTACCGGTGGGGCTAAAGTGCTGGCAGACACCCTAATCAACAAATTCGGCAAAGAGCGTGCACCATTTGCCTTAGGTGTTACCTCTCTTTTATTCGGTTTTCCGATTTTCTTTGATGCGGGTCTGGTCGTGATGCTTCCTATTATTTTTAGTGTGGCAAAACAGTTTGGCGGCTCCGTGCTACGCTATGCTTTCCCATCTGCTGGCGCATTTGCCGTAATGCACGCCTTCCTTCCCCCACACCCAGGTCCTGTTGCATCAGGTGATCTTTTAGGTGTGAATATGGGCTTATTAGTGATTGTTGGTTTAGCCTGCGCAATTCCGACTTGGTACATTGGCACTTATCTTTTCAGTGAATTTATTAGTAAACGTGTTCATGTTGATCTGCCAAAAACCTTTTTAAATGCTCAACCAGTCAGCGAGCTAGCGGTACAAAACCCACCTAGTTTTGCCAAAGTGATGAGCGTGTTAGTTCTGCCCATTATGCTTATTTTATTCGACACTGGTTTAAATACTCTATCGGTCGCAAAAGTTATTGATGGCTCACAAACTTGGGTAGAAGCATTACGGCTAATTGGTAAAACGCCAGTTGCGTTGCTAATTACCTTAATCGTGGCAATTATGTTGTTACGGGATAATCGCAGCCTTGAGCAAATTGAAAAAATCTGTAATAACGCTCTTGGCCCGATTTGTTCTATTGTGCTAGTCACTGGTGCAGGAGGAATGTTCGGTGGTGTATTACGCGCAAGTGGCATTGGTGATGTACTATCTGAAATGGTTGCCGATACCGGCATGCCGATTGTCGTAGCTGCATTCTTTATTGCAATGGTATTCCGTGTCGCACAAGGTTCTGCAACTGTAGCGCTCACTACCGCATCAGCCCTTGTTGCGCCAATGGTGGCTTCTGCTACCGATTTAAGTCAGTTCGATCTTTGCTTTATTGTGATTGCGATAGCTTCTGGCTCAACCGTGCTTTCTCACGTCAATGATTCTGGTTTCTGGCTGATGAGTCGTTTCTTAGAAATGGACGAAAAAACTACGCTGAAGACATGGACGTTACTCGAAACTTCTATTGGTGTAACAGGCTTTATAATTGCGTTGATTGGTAGTATCTTGCTATAAAATAACAACCTAACAAGCGGTGTAATTTGCTGAAAATGTTGCAAAAAACACCGCTTGTTTTTTGACATGGCTCGATTTATTGTGCTTAAAAAAGCGCTACACTACGGCAAGCAGCACAACATAGGAGAAAAAGATGTCTCAACAATATAAAGCCATTTTCAGCGATATTGATGGTACGCTACTCAATAGCCAGCACCAAATCTCGCCACAAACTGCCAAATCTATCCAACGCGTACTCAGACAAGGTATTCCATTTATTCTGGCTTCTGCCCGTCCTCCACTGGCAATGACACCTTTTTATCAGCAACTAAACGCACACTGCCCCATGATTTGTTATGGTGGTGCGCTTATTTTAGATGCTGATTTACAACCGCTGTATAGTATTGAACTTGCACAAGCCGACTTTGAGAAAGTATCGCACATTCTTGAACAGGTGCCAGATCTGTCACTTAATTACTATTCCGGATTAGACTGGTTTTGCCCTAACCCAGAGAACAAATGGACAGTACAAGAAGGTGAGATTACCCACCTCCGGGCCAGTTTAAAGCCAAAATATTTAACTCATGTGCATAAAATTTTGGTTATTGCTGATGCAAAGTTGATTTTAGTGACTGAAAAAGTTCTGAAAGCATTATTTCCACATCTCGCCATTCACCGCTCGAAAAACGAATATCTAGAAATTATGCATCCTAATGCTAGCAAAGCAAATGCATTACAGTTCATGCAACAGAAATTGGGCATTAAGCAAGAAAATATCATTGCATTTGGCGATAATTTTAATGATTTGGATATGCTGGAATATGCAGGCTTAGGTGTAGCAATGGGCAATGCCCCAGAGCAAATTAAACAGGCTGTAGAGCGCGTCACTTTAGATAATAATCATGATGGATTAGCAGTCATCCTTGATGAGCTATTCCTCTAAAAATAGGGGCGTTCGTTACGCCCCTTTATGCTTGTGAACGAAAGCAAGCAGAGTTTGAATTTCTGTTTTTGCCGAATCTGCAAGCACTTTATTATCCGACAACATTTGTGTGCCACGTAGGCGAATAAATTCTAAATAATCTGGGTTTCCGCTCTGTTCAAATTGCTGTTTGGCTGCATACATTTCTGCAAAATAACGTTTAGTTTGAGCAATGAGCAATTTCTGTCCCAGCAAAACAAAAAGCGCCAGAGCTAATGCAATCACAGCGCCATAACCCTGCGTGGGATAATAAAGCACGCCTGCAATAATAAATAAGCCTGTCACTAGCATTGAACTATTTTTTATATAACGCTGTTCTGGCGGTGCTTTTAAGATAGGTTTTAGATCCATTTGCAAAAAATTCCTAAAAATTAACCGCTTGTAAGGCGCGCTTTGCGCGCCTTAAATTGCTTTTAGGCTAATACCCCAAAATGATAACCGAGAATACCCACCCCAAATAGAGCAAAGATAATATACATCGCATTCACTTTTTTGCGTAATAGCCACATACATAAGAAAGTCAGCAACAGCGCTGCTAACCCTGGAAGCAGATCATTGAGCACGCTTTGCACCGTAGTAACAACCTCTTCCCCCATTGCATTAGTGTAACGAGAAAGCTCTAGCGGAATATTAATACTCGTCCATTTTGAAACCAGTGAGCCCATAACAAACAAGCCAAGAATAGAGGCTCCTTGGGTTAATTTTTGTAGGCGTCCCCCGCCCATGTCGCTCACAATTTCTGTGCCTTTCTGATAGCCATATTTAAAGCCATACCAACGCGTTAAAGCGCGGCAAAGATTAATACCGATGAAGAAAAGTAATGGCCCGAGCAAACTGCCACTAATTGCTAGCCCTGCACCAAGCGCAGCCAATACCGGGCGTAATGTTCCCCAGAAAATAGGATCGCCCACGCCAGCTAATGGCCCCATTAACCCGACTTTGACCCCGTTGATTGCAGCATCATCAATATCTGCACCATTTGCTCGCTCTTGTTCCATTGCTGCGGTCACCCCCATGATGGCTGAGCCAACCCAAGGCTGGGTATTAAAAAACTCTAAATGGCGTTTTAATGCCGCTGCTTGATCTTCCTTACTGGAATATAAGCGTTTAATCGCAGGAATCATGGAAACACAAAATCCCATTGATTGCATACGTTCAAAGTTAAACGAACCAAGTAAAAAGGTTGAGCGCCAATAGGTGGCACGAATATCAGCTGCGGTAAGTTGTTTTTTCTCTGACATAATCTGTTCTCCTTATAGACCTTCTAACTCATTCTCTGCTAATTTTTTATGTTGAGCAGGGGCTTGAGTAGTCACATTAAAGCGTGGATTTAATTGGATATAGATCATTGCTAAGCACGCACCCAAGAAGCCTAATCCCACCAAGTTGTAATTAGAGAATGAGGCAACTACAAAGCCGATAAAGAAGAACGGCATAAGCGCTTCTGCACGCATCATATTAATGACCATGGCATAACCAACAACCACGATAAAGCCACCAGCAATTTGCAAGCCACGCGTAACAACTTCAGGAATCGCATTTAGGGCTTCTGTGACACTGTCTGTACCTGCCACTAAAGCAACAAAGAAGGTTGGAATTGCTACCCGCAATGCTTGTAATGCCAAGCCCGTAAAGTGGCAAAGTTCAATACCTCGGAAATTTGCCTGTTCTGCAAATTTATCTGCTTTATGTTGCAAGAAAATCGTTAAAGTACGCACAAAAATTGTTAATACTTGTCCTGCTGCGGCAACTGGAATCGCGATAGCAATCGCTGTACCTTTATCTTGCCCGCCCTTAATCACCAAAATCGCAGCAATAACGGAAGCCAATGCCGCATCTGGCGCCATGGCAGCGCCAACATTCATCCAACCTAGTGCGAGCATTTCTAATGTACCACCTACAATCACACCTGTTTGTAAGTCACCTAATACCCAACCAACTAAGGTACAAGCAATTAAAGGTCGGTGTGTTTGACGTTCATCTAATACGCTGCCCATACCGCAGACTGCTGCCACCAATGTGACGAGAATAATTTCCATCGTAGTCATAATTCATTTCCTATTTAAAAGTGAATTTCATCAAGTTTTTTCCGCGTTAGCTCAACTTTTGGGTTGCTTGCTACTTTTTGCAGTGAAAGCTCAATGCCTAATTCAAGCAATTTCTTAAATGCTGCAACATCCTCTTTACCCACCGTGACGGCATCAGATAACTGTTTATTACCGTCTTTATAGGTCATACCACCGACATTCACTTTATCAATTTTCACCCCTCCTTCAATAAGACGTACAATGTCAGCAGGTTTAGTTACAAGCCATAATACATGGCGGCTAGCATATTTAGGATTGTGATAAACTTTAATCGCTTTTTCGACGGGGATAACGTAGGCTTTAAGGTGCTCTGGGGCAATTTGGAGGAGGAGGTTTTTACGCAGTTCATCTTGGGCAACTTCATCACTCACCGCAAAAATAGCTTCACATTTCACGGCTTTTGCCCAAGACGTCGCAACTTGTCCATGGATTAAACGATCATCAATCCGCATTAAGGAAATCGTCATTCTACCTTCAGGATCATATGTTTCTGGTTCTGCAAGCAGAGGCCTTTCAGCTATTTGTTCATCTGCTATAGCTGCTTGGTGATGAAAAGTTTTTACACTTTGTTGCCCTACTTCTTTTGCCAACGCAGCCAAGGCAGAAGCGCTCTTCTCATCAGCAGATGCATCCATCACTTCCAGTAACATTGGCAAATTTACGCCTGTCACAATATCATCTTGCGGACGCATCGCAACTATTCGAGCAGCGGCGTTATACGGACTGCCACCAAATAGATCGACTAAAAATAATACCTGAGCATCTTGCGCTAAAGTCGCAATAATTGCTTGATATTTCTCAACAAGGGTATCCTGCCCCTCTCCTGGCACAAAAGTCACAACGTGCAAATTATCTATGTCGCCATAAACCATTTGTGCCGAATTAACCAACTCGGCGGAGAATTTTCCGTGAGTGGCGATGATCAAATTTACCATTTGTAATCACCTCTCTGCGCATTGCTATATTCCGAAACAAAATCTGTTTCACCAATTACTCGCAAAAAGAAATCGTTTGCGGTAACGTTCTCAATCTAATTTTTGCTAATTATTTTGTCAAATGAAGAAATTAGCAAAATAATGCTTTTTAGATATAGATCACATTTTGCACATTTTTAGGCTAAAACGACCGCTTGTTATATTCATCCGGCTATTTAGCCAAGTGTGAAAAAGTATCTAATAGCGGCGCGTTCAATAGGCAATAAAAAAGCCAACCTCAGAGGCTGGCTTAACTTTAAATTTATTAATAGATTACCAATATTTCTCAATTTCAGCACGAATGGCTTCAGCGGTTTGTTTGCCTTTTTCTCCTACTAAAGCACGTCCAGCAATAAATACTTTAGCATTTTTGATCTCTTTAAAGAGGTGAATTTCTTCCGGCACAATGCCACCAGTGATGGAAAGTTCTAAGCCGATTTCTTCAAGGCGTTTCATTTTCTCAATATCTTCCGCTGTCCAGCCTTTACCTGCAAGCTCTGCATCACGAGAACGGTGGTAAATCGCTTGTTTTACACCTAAATCAACCCATTCTTTAGCATCTTCAAAAGTCCAATTGCCGTAAATTTCAATCTGAATTTCTTTTTGTACTTTTAACTCTGGGTGAGCAGCATTAAAGTCATCAGCCACTTTCTTACAAGCCGCTTTTGTTGCGGGGTGCGCCGCTGCAGAAACAGTAAGCCAATCCGCTCCCGCTTCAAATGCCATTTTGGCAAGGATCGCGCCACCATCGGTGGTTTTAAGATCGCAAACCAAAATATGATTCGGATGCAGTGCACGTAAAGTTGAAACCGCTTTCATCCCTTCTGCACAAGCCAGAATTGTGCCGATTTCAATAATTTCTACCACTCCTTCGGCTTGTTTAGCATCTGCTACCGCTTTTTCAAGTGATAGAGAATCTAGAGCGATTTGTAACATTGGTTTTGACATATTTACTCCTTTAATCGTTATATAAATTGGAATTACACACCCATTCTGTTATGCAGATAACGCTGCATCAATCACTGCATAGACATCTTCAGCACTTTGGCAACGGAGAATTTTTTCTAAATCTACCCCACTCTCGCTTTCTGGGTCATCTAATACTTGGGTAATCTCCATTAAGCCTTGCATATGTTGGTCTGAATCACTGCCTGCTAATGTTAATAACACACGAACCCCTTCTTCTTCACCCTCAAAAAATACAGGTTCAGTTAATGTCACTAAGGCGAATGATGTTTTAATAACACCTTCTTCTGGACGAGCATGCGGCATAGCTAATCCTGGAGCAAGAATAATATAAGGCCCAAGCTCTTTTACCTTGCTAATAATATTATCGTAATAGCGTGGCTCAATTGTGCCTGCTTTTATTAATAAATCTGTTCCAATCTTTACTGCCTCTTCCCAATTTTTAGCAGATTGATTTAATAAAATAGAATTATTTTCAATAAGAGATTGTTTTAAGTTCATCACACATTCCTTTGAATAGTTGGGGCGAATAATCATTTCGCCCCATATTATTACGCCTGATTACGCTTTAGCATTATGTTTGTTAATCAATTCGATTAATTCATCACCGAATGAATTCGGATTTAACATATTTTGTACACCAAGTACGGCTTTACCTTCAGGAACTTCAATTTCGCCAGCTAAATGTTTGCTTGATACAATAATATCAACTTCATTTAATTTGCCTTTGTAATCTGTTACTGCACAAGAATCCATAATATTTGGAATACCGCGTTTATCTAAGTAGCCTTTAATTTTCATTTTCATCATCATAGATGAGCCTTGTCCAGAACCACACACTGCTAAGATGCGTACTGGATTTGCAGAATTTTCGGTATTTACAGCCGCTTGTACAGGCTCTTCTTCGCCTTTTACTTCATCTAAGCCATAGCCATCTAGCTGTTCAAGGGTTAAACCTTTTGCTGCTGCTTCAGCTTCTTCAGCACGTAATTGTTTTGATGCAAAGAACATATAGACCATTGCAGCTGCAACAATGATGAAGAAGAAACCAGGAACACTAATAATACCTTGTAAAATTGGTGGGAAGAATAATGCCCAGTCTGCCATACCCATCCAACCATTGAAGGTTGTGCCCTGTTCAGCCAGCATTTGAATAACCCATGCAGAACCAAATACTTCAATTAAACCCATGACAAAACAGATTTTCATCACAGCTTTCCAACCACCAAATTGGTTAGCAAATACACCAATAGTTGCATTTGAGAAGAACATTGGAATAAAGCCAGGGATAATTAATACTGGAGAACCCACACCGAGTAAGGCTGCAACTGCCACAAACTGACCAATTGCCCCCCACATAAAGCCGAACACCATGGCATTTGGAGAGAATGCGTAGATTGCCGCACAGTCAATCGCCAAGACTGAATTTGGAATTAAGCGTTCTGCAATACCTTTGAAAGCTTCTGAAAGTTCAGCCACAAACATACGCACACCTGTTACGATAATTTGAATTGCTACCGCAAATTTCAAACCCATCTCTAAGATATACATGAACCAGTTGGTATTTCCAGCCATTTCTTTCAAATTATCTAAGCCGAAAGACAGTAGGATAATACCGAAGAAAACTGTCATTACAATCGCTGTAGCTGAAATACTGTCGTGGAAAATATGTAACCATTTTGGTAAGTTCATATGATCCACAGAGTCTTTTCTATCTCCCAGTTTCGGCGCGAGTTTAACCGCAATCCAAGAAGCAATTTGTTGTTGGTGGCCAATAGAAAAACCTGCACCACCAGTAACCGCTTGAGTTGGTTTATACATAATGTTAGATGAGATACCCCAATAGAGCGCCATTAACACAGAAGTATAAATAATCGTTTCCCACATAGAGGCGCCGATGATCATATAGAACACAGCAACTAAGCCTGCTTGCTGGAACATAATATGCCCCGTAAGCATAATAGTACGAATACCCGTTAAACGACGAAATACAACTAATAAAATATTGAGTAATAGTGCGCCGATAACAGCATAACCAACCCATGCATAATTCTCACCCATTGTTTGAATGGTTGATTGCATACTGGTATATGGATCAATAACTGCCCCGGTTAATTGATGATATTTTGCTAGACCATCAATTACAGGTTTAAAGTTACTAGTTAAGAAACCTGAACCTGCTTGCACAATAAAGAAACCAACAATAGTTTTAATTGTGCCTTTAATAATTGTTGTGGTGTCTTTTTTCAGTAAGGTATAACCGATAAAAGCAACAATACCCAATAAGAAAGGTGCTTTATTTAGCACTTGATCCTTTAAAAAAAGGAGAATATCAGTAAGAAAGTCCATAAGAGTGCCTCTTATTTATGTGTTGTGAAATAAAAATTATTATCCCTAAGGGAATCAACGTGATAAATAATAACAATTATTGACGATTATAAAAGATTGGATTTGATTATTTGTGATGAAGTTCACAAAAAAAATCATTTTTTCATTGCGCCATTTTTTTTAAAAAATAAAATAAATCTCGTATATATCTTGGTATTGTTCCCAGATAAAACTAATTATAAACACGAGACTAATCAATGTAGATAAAGGCTCATACAAATAAGAAAAATTAGACATAGATCACAAAATTCTAAAAATGTATTTTACAAATTCTGATGATTAGTTATGATTATTTGTGATTATTTAATCTTATTTGAACAAAAGGAGTTCGTAATGAGCAAAATTTCTGAAATTACCCGTGAAAGCTGGATTTTATCAACCTTCCCTGAATGGGGTACTTGGCTAAATGAGGAGATCGAGCAAGAAGTTGTACCAGAGGGTAACTTTGCTATGTGGTGGTTAGGTTGTGTGGGTGTGTGGATCAAAACCCCAGCGGGTGCCAATATTTGCATGGATTTATGGTGTGGACGAGGAAAATCAACTAAGAAAGTAAAAGATATGGTACGTGGTCACCAAATGGCAAATATGGCAGGTGTACGTAAACTACAACCGAACCTACGCGCACAGCCAATGGTATTGGATCCATTTTCAATTAACGAAGTAGATTTTATCTTAGCTTCGCACTATCACTCAGACCACATTGATGTAAATGTAGCTGCTGCAATTGTGAATAATCCAAATCTCAACCATGTTAAATTTGTTGGCCCATGGCACTGTGCTGAGCTATGGAAAAAATGGGGTGTACCAGAAGAGCGCATTATCATTGTAAAACCAGGTGATGTCGTAAAACTCAAAGACGTTGAAATTCATGCGCTAGATTCATTCGACCGTACCTGTTTAGTAACCTTACCAGTCGAAGGTGCAGAAGAAAGAGGTGGAGAATTAGCTGGTCTTTGCCCTTCTGATGAAGAAATGGGACGTAAAGCAGTAAACTACGTGTTCAAAACCCCTGGTGGTACTATTTACCATGGAGCAGACTCTCACTACTCTATTCAATTTGCAAAACATGGTAAACAGTTTGATATTGATGTTGCACTCAATAACTATGGTGAAAACCCTGTAGGTATCGCAGATAAAATGACCTCTGTAGATTTATTGCGTATGGCGGAATGTTTACGTTGTAAAGTGATTATCCCGGTACATCACGATATTTGGACGAACTTTATGGCAAGTACTGATGAAATTCTACAATTATGGCGTATGCGTAAAGACCGTTTACAATATCAATTCCACCCATTCATTTGGGAAGTAGGTGGCAAATATGTGTACCCACGAGATAAAGATCTAATTGAATACCACCACCCTCGTGGCTTTGATGATTGCTTTGAGCAAGAACCAAATATTCAATTTAAATCTATGCTGTAACTAATTGTAGGGGCGGGTTGTCATTCGCCCCTACCGTTCATTACGGCTAATAATAATCAAAAAACACAGGACGAATAATGAACGAGAATTATCGACACAGACAATTATTGAATTTGCTATCAGACAAGCAGTTTCTCTCTACCCAAGATATTATTGAATTACTCAATGTTTCGCCCGCTACCGCTCGCCGAGATATAAATAAACTTCATGAGCAAGGTCGATTACAAAAAGTGCGCAATGGCGCTGAAGTATTGCGTACGGACTTTATTCCAAAACATAAGGGAATTATTTCTAATAGCGATGAAAAACAACGTATAGCTCAAGCAGCAAGCAAATTATGTACTGATGGCGATAGCGTTTTACTCACCTGTGGTTCGACGATGCTGATGCTCGGCGAACATTTGTGCCGGAAAAAATTGCAAATTATGACCAATTATCTACCGCTTGCTAACCATCTAATTGAGCATAATCATGAGGATCTCGTGATTATTGGTGGACAATATAACCATAATAAAGCAATTACATTGTCACTAAATGCACAGAATGAATCAACTTATGCGGCGAATATTATGTTCACCAGCGGTAAAGGCTTCACTCAAGATGGCTTATTTAAAACGGATATGATTATAGCCAATTCTGAAAAACAGATGTCAGCAAGAGCAAATAAATATGTGGTTTTATTAGATAGTAGTAAATTAGGTAAACGTGTCGGAATGCTGTTTTCTGAACTAAAAGAAATTGATTTACTGATTACAGGGAAAGAAGCCGACTCTGCAATTATCAATGCCTTAAGAAATAAGGGATTAGAGGTTATTTTAGCTTAACCAATCAAACAATAAACTTCCTTCATAAAATGCGATCTGAAATATGGTTACCGTAATACTATAGGAGAATAGTGTAATGAATAAAAAATCTTGGAAAAGGTTAATTTTCTATTACATTTATTAGCATTGGATTGGGAGCTTTAGTGCCTGTGCTGTACGTTTAATTATTGACCCAGCCACCGCTCAAAGCGAACAATCATTTCTAACAGATGAGCAAATAGAACAGGGATATTTCTTGATGGCTGTGGCCTATCCAACAGGAGATTATGTTATTGCTACTTACCAAGAAGAGTCTCTTATTAGAAACGGAAAAATAAATATTACCGAAAGGATTTAATCCTTTAGGTGGAAAAAATTACTTTCTGAAATTCTGCTCAGCATCTTTACTCTAAAAATAGGAAAACCTATGAGAAAACACAAACTTGGTATTTATGAAAAAGCGTTGCCAAAAAATATTTCTTGGCAGGATAGACTTTCTATTGCGAAAGCCTGCGGTTTTGATTTTGTGGAAATATCTATTGATGAAACCGATGAGCGTTTAGCACGATTAGATTGGAGCAAAAAAGAGCGGATTAAGCTCGTGAAAGCAATCATTAACACAGGCGTAACCATTCCTTCAATGTGCCTTTCAGGGCATCGCCGCTTCCCATTTGGTAGTCACGATCCAGAAATCCGTGCGAAAGCGCGTGAAATTATGGAAAAAGCGGTGCAGTTAGCGGTTGATCTTGGTATTCGTACCATTCAGCTGGCCGGTTATGATGTGTATTACGAAGAGCAAGATGAAGAAACGCTCAAACATTTCCAAGAGGGATTAGAATGGGCGGTAGAACTTGCAGCAAGCAATGAGGTAACGATTGCAGTGGAAATTATGGATACTCAGTTTATGAGTTCTATTTCTCGTTGGAAGAAATGGGACGATTTGATTAAAAATCCGTGGTTTACCGTTTATCCCGACATAGGCAATTTGAGTGCGTGGAATGACAATTGGCAGGAAGAGTTACGTTTAGGTATAGATAAAATCTCTAAAATTCACTTAAAAGATACTTACAAGGTCACCGAAACCTGCAAAGGGCAATTCCGAGATGTGCCATTCGGTGAGGGCTGTGTGGACTTTGTCGGTTTCTTTAAATTACTTGCAGAACTTAACTATCGTGGTGCATTTTTGATTGAAATGTGGACGGAAAAAGCCGAAGAGCCTATCGCAGAAATTATCAATGCTCGTCGTTGGATTGAGCAAAAAATGCAAGAAGGAGGATTCCAATGTTAAAAGAATTGCGTGAACGTGTGCTTAAAGCCAATCTTGAACTCCCAAAATATAAATTGGTGACCTTTACTTGGGGAAATGTGAGTGAAATTGATCGTGAAACAGGCTTAGTCGCCATTAAACCATCAGGCGTGGATTACGATGTAATGACTGCTGATGATATTGTGATTATGGACTTGCAAGGTAACCGTGTGTGGGGGGATAAAAAACCTTCATCGGATACGCCAACGCACTTAGAATTTTATCGTCAATTTCCGAACATCGGAGGCGTGGTGCATACTCACTCTCGTCATGCAACCGCTTGGGCACAAGCAGGCGAAGATATTCTCTGCTTAGGCACAACACAGGGCGACTATTTTTATGGCTCTGTGCCTTGCACTCGCCGAATGACGCCAGAGGAAATTGCAGGGGAATATGAATTAGAAACAGGTAAAGTAGTGGTGGAAACTTTCCGTAAACGTGGGATTAACCCAGATCAAGTACCAGGTGTATTAGTTCATTCTCACGGTCCATTCACTTGGGGTAAAGATGCTTTTGATGCAGTGCATAATTCCGTAGTGTTAGAAGAAGTTGCTTATATGAATTTTGTCAGTCATCAAATTCGTCCACAAATTAACTCAATGCAACAGGAATTATTAGATAAACACTATTTACGTAAGCATGGTGCAAATGCGTATTATGGACAATAAATTAATTTAAATTATCGGGGGAAAATCCCCCGATATATAATTTCATATTTTTTTAAAATATCCCCACCAGCGCAAACGATTGGCATATTTTTAAAATAAGAAAATATCCCTTCAAAATAATTTACAACCCCTTCTATTTTTTAATCCAAAATCAAACAAAAAAACAACATTATTGATTTTGATTTTAATTTTTGTTCTAATTTACATCCCTTGTTTTACATTTCTATTAAAGGATCCGTAATAGATTTACGAATAAACAAGGGGTATCTTTGTATCTATTAGAAGGAAACCAAAAGGTGAAAAATAAAAGTTATGTTGCTGCAATAGCAACACTATTAGCCTTATCGCCAGAGGTTAATGCAAGCCAAGTTTCTGAACAGCTTGCAAGTACAATGAGATACTATCCTTCCGCCACGGATAGCTATTATAAATATGCTCCGATTTACTCGGGATATTATTACACTTCGAATTATCGTAATAATTATTCGTCTTGGTATAATCCCGCCCGCTATACTGGAGTAACAACCAGAACTGTATCAACAACTATTGACGGTATCACTATTACCAAGATTTATACTACGGTAAATGGTCGCACAACCGTCCGTACAGTTTACACACCTGTTGTAACCAGACCTGTTGTTGATATCAAACCTGTTGAGGAAACGCCAATTCAACCTGTTGTTGATATTAAACCAGTTGAGGAAGAACCAACTCCCCCTGTGGTTGATATTAAACCAGTTGAGGAAAAACCTACCCCTCCTGTTGCTGATATTCAGCCTGTTGAGGAACCTCCTGCTCAACCTGTTGTCGATATCAAACCAGTTGAGGAAATTCCTGTTCAGCCAGTTGTTGATACGACACCTGTTGTAGATGCGCCAATTTATGATGTGGGTCCAATCATCATTAAACCAACAGAACCTGTAAACGTTCGCCCAACACCTGTTGCAATCAATGTGCCAAATAGAGGAATTCAGTGGAATGATCGCTCGCGCGGTTATAGCACTACAGATCCGAATAATAAGGCCAATGTTCGACTAGATGGTGCAGGCGTTACTGTTGGGGTACTAGATAGTGGTTTTAAAAACTATCTTATGTATGACGACATCAATAAAAAATTTGGGCATCGTGCTGTAGTGATTGAAACAGGGCGCACGGCTCCAGCTAGCGCAACCCATGGTATCCAAGTTGCGGAAATGATTGGAGGCGGGAACTCTCGTAATGGCGTTGCACCTAAAGCAACACTATTATTAGCAGATATTACTAAAACGACATCCAGTGGCACGGGCTTATCCGCAACCGCCTCAATCTATAATGATTTATGGTATCGTGGTGCCCGTATTTTTAACCAGTCATATGGTATTCCAAAACCACTGACTTACTTTAACAACAATAGAAACTCCTCTTATTACTATCTCCGCCAATTTGATAGTGATGTCTTAAGATTCTATAAAGATAAAGTAAAAGATGGTGGGTTATTTGTCTGGGCTGCGGGAAATAACCGCGGTGATCTCAATCCATCAGTCCAAGCAGGTTTACCTTATTATGAGCCAAGCTTGGAAAAAGGTTGGATCTCTGTTGTTGCAGTAGCAACCAGAACTAATGAAGGATTGGGTAACTTTGAATGGAGCAATTTATTGCCATATTCTCAAGCCGGTGTGGCAAAAAATTGGACCGTTACCGCAATGGGTGACTACATCTTTAATTTAGGTGGTAGAAACATTATTGCTAGCGGTTCATCCTTTGCAGCTCCAGCAGTCACGGGGACGGCAGCACTCGTGAAACAAAAATATCCTTGGATGGATGGCAACCTCATCAAACAATCTATCTTATCAACGGCAACTGATATTGGTGCACCTGGGGTAGATGATGTATATGGTTGGGGCTTGCTTAACGTTGAAAAAGCAGTAAACGGTCCAGCCAGCTTTGACAAACGTCTTGCATTAGCAGATAACGTTACCGTTAATATTCCAGATGGAAGCTATGAGTTTTCAAACAATATTGATGGTGATGCAGGCTTAGTAAAAAATGGTCAAGGCGAATTAATTTTATCGGGTGCGAGTACCTTTGCAGGAGACACAACGCTCAATGAAGGTGCTATCACTATTAACGGTAAACAATATGCGTCTAAAGTCAACGTGTCGCGTAGTGGTACATTGGTTGTCAATAATACCACGTTAGAAAATGGCGTAAATAACGAGGGTACTATTGTTAACCAGGGTTATTCTACGATCAATAAAGATTACGTTGCTACGGCGCAAAGTACGCTAGTGTCAGATTTAGGTTCAAACTTAAACGTAAAAGGAGAAGTTGACTTAAACGACTCTACTTTATCACTAGCTGCAGTTAAAGATGGTAAAGCGCAGTATGTCACCGCAAAAGGTGTCACCATCAATGCGATTACCTCTGACACTGCAATTAAGGGTAACTTTGCTGCAATAGAAACATCAGGGTTATTAACTGCGACGGCAGAAAAAACCAGCGAAAATGAAGTTACAGCAACAGTTAGCCGTAAAAATGTCGCAGAGTATGTGACCGAAAACACTTCTGGCGAAACAATGCGTGAAAATGTTGCCATGGCATTAGAAAGCGCTTTCACCACATTAGATTCGCAAATTGAGGGAAATAACGGCACAACGGCTGCAACGAATGAAACCTTTGCACAACACGCAGCTGTTCTACAAAACAGTATTGCCAATAGCAATACGCAAGGAGTCGCTTTAGATAGCTTATCTGGTCAAATTTATGCGTCTGCGCAAGCGCTTACATTTGAAAATGCAGAAACAGTGAATAAAGACCTCTCTAATCGTCTTGTTATGCTAGGTAAACTAGATAACGTAGGCGAAACTGCTGGTGTATGGGCTACGGGTATTTATGGTAACGGTACACTAAAAGAAGCAGGTTTCGGTGAAGGTAAAACCAACACCTATGCTGGCCAACTCGGTGTTGATAAACAAATCAGCGAAAATGTCATTTTAGGTACTGCATTCAATTACTCAAAAGCAAAAGTAAGTTTTGACCGCTATGGCGGTAGCGCTAAAGCTGATGGTATTGGTGCATCATTATATGCTCGTGTGGGTAACAAGCATAAAACACCTTGGTATCTCCAAGGTCGCCTTGGTTACGGTAGTGTAGATTCTGATGTCGAACGTAATATTATTTTGGCGGATAATAACGTAAGTACAGCAAAAATTAACCACCGTGATAAGGTATTGTCTGCTTACCTCGAATCAGGCTATGACTTCAACGTAGGTCAATTCGCATTAACACCGTTTGTCGGTTTAAGTCATGATGTTGTCAGACGTGGCGCATTCAGTGAAACAAACAGCCAATTTGGTTTAACTGCGGATAAAACGACCTATCAACAAACTAGCGCATTGGTTGGTTTACGCACAGCGTTAAGTCTTGATGTAGGTGGTGTAAAAACTACATTCCAAGGCTATGTAAATCATCAACAAGCGTTTAAACGTGAAGATCTTAGCTTTAAAGCAAGCTATACTGGCTTACAAGATGCAAAATTCGATGTAAAAGGTATTGGCCTTGCGAAAAGCAAAACGTGGGTAGGGGTCGGCGCATTAGCTGAGTTAAACAAAAATGTTTCGCTATATGCTAATTATGATCTCAAACTTGCGAAAAGCAAAGGTCACAACAATATTGTGACAGCCGGTATCAGAATTAACTTCTAACCGACGACAAACTAAATCAAACGGGCGTTAGCAATAACGCCCGTTTTTCTTTTATGAACCAACGAACAAGCGGTCATTTTTCGGTAAAAATTTGCAAAACCCTGCAAGCCAAAGGATAATACACAAGATTTTGGCAACATAAGGATAACCTCATGATTATTGTAACTGGCGGAGCTGGCTTTATTGGCAGCAATATTGTAAAAGCATTAAATGCGATTGGTAGAAAAGATATTTTAGTGGTGGACAATCTCAAAAATGGCGAGAAATTTATCAATCTTGTAGATTTAGACATTGCGGATTATTGCGATAAAGAAGATTTTATCGCTTCTATTATCGCGGGCGATGAATTTGGTGAGCGAATTGAAGCAGTATTCCATGAAGGTGCTTGTTCAGCAACCACTGAGTGGGACGGTAAATATATGATGCAGAATAACTATGAATACTCCAAAGAGTTACTGCATTACTGCTTAGATCGTGGTATCCCGTTCTTCTATGCATCCAGTGCCGCAACCTACGGTGGTCGCTCAGACAACTTTATTGAAAAACGCGAATTTGAACAGCCGTTGAATGTCTATGGTTACTCAAAATTCCTATTTGATGAATATGTACGCAAACTTCTACCGCACGCCGACAGTCCAATCTGTGGTTTTAAATACTTCAACGTTTATGGCCCACGTGAACAGCATAAAGGCTCAATGGCAAGTGTTGCTTTCCATTTAAACACGCAAATTCTCAAAGGCGAAAATCCAAAACTATTCGCAGGCTCAGAAACCTTCTTACGTGATTTCGTCTATGTAGAAGACGTGGCAAAAGTAAACCTTTGGGCATGGCAAAATGGAGTATCGGGTATTTTTAACTTAGGGACTGGCAATGCGGAATCTTTCCAAGCCGTTGCCGAAGCGGTGATTGATTTCCATCAAAAAGGCGAAATTGAAACTATCCCATTCCCAGATCACTTAAAATCTCGCTATCAAACTTTTACCCAAGCAGATTTAACCGAATTGCGTAAAGCAGGCTACAACGGTACATTTAAAACCGTTGCTGAAGGCACAAAAGAATATATGGCGTGGTTAAATCGCTAAACAAAAAATCCGCTTAAGTGATAACTTAAGCGGATTTTTTTAAAGTTTAATAAAACCATCATAAATATGCGTTGCATCACCAGTCATATATAAGGGGTCACCAACACCATTCCATTCAATTTGCAAACTGCCACCTGGTAAATCAACCTGTACACTGCTATCCAGTACACCTTGCATAATACCAACAGCAACTGCGGCACAAGCACCACTACCACAAGCTTGTGTTTCTCCCGCACCTCGTTCAAACACACGCAATTTAATATGATTACGATTAATCACCTGCATAAATCCAACATTCACTCGCTCAGGAAAACGCTCATGGCATTCTAACAAAGCACCCAACTCGTTTACGTTTGCCGTACCGACATCTTCCACCTGTAAAACACAGTGTGGATTGCCCATCGATACTACGCCACAGAGTACCGTTTGAATTTCTGTGCGAAGAATATAGTTTTTCTCAAATTTATTTGCTACAAATGGAATTTTCGTAGGCTCCCAAATCGGCTCCCCCATATTTACTCGTACTTGCCCGTTTTCTTTCAAGCTCAGCACCATTTTACCTTTTGCCGTACTCACCCCAATATCGGTTTTATTGGTCAAACCTTTCAGTGCCACAAAACGGGCAAAACACCTTGCGCCATTGCCACATTGGGAAACCTCACTACCATCTGCATTAAAAATACGGTAGTGAAAATCAAGCTCTGGATCATAAGGCGGCTCTACCAATAAAAGCTGGTCAAAACCAATACCGCGATGACGATCTGCAAGTTTACGGATGATCTCGGTGGTTAAATAGATATTTTGTGTCACGCCATCAATCACCATAAAGTCATTGCCTAGGCCGTGCATTTTAGAAAACAGCATATTTTTCTCTTTTTAAAACGATTATTTGACCTGCATTATAGAATTAACTGCTTTTTATTGCTACATTGTCCGCCCTTGTCAGGAGCTGTTGCTAATGAATTTAAATACTCAACACTCTAACAAGGCTGTTTTAATTATCATAACACTAAGGAATCCAATATGATTTGGTTACATTTGGCAGTTGTGCTGCTATTTATTTTCTTGGGAACCCGCTTAGGCGGCATTGGTATTGGCTTTATGGGCGGAATGGGGGTGGTTGTTCTCGCTTTACTCGGTTTAACACCGGGCGCTATACCATTTGATGTTATCTCTATCATTATGGCAGTTATTATGGCGATTGCTGCAATGCAAGTTGCTGGCGGTATGGATTATCTGGTTAAAGTGGCGGAACGTATCTTACGTAAACACCCAAAACACGTGACCTATCTTGCTCCAGCGGTGACTTATGCCATGACAATGTTTGCAGGTACCGGACACACTGCATTTTCCACTTTACCAGTGATTGCTGAAGTAGCAAAAGAGCAAGGTATTCGTCCATCTCGCCCGCTTTCTATTGCCGTAGTCGCTTCTCAAATTGCGATCACCGCATCACCTATTTCTGCCGCAGTTGTTTTCTTAACAACAGAGTTAGAAAAACATTTTGGCTTAAGCTACCTCCAGTTGCTCGGTATCTGGATCCCAACTTCTTTCGCCGCTTGTATGATTACCGCATTTGTGTGTAACTTTTTGGGCAAAGAGTTAAAAGATGATGAAGTTTACCAAGAACGTCTTGCAAAAGGTTTAGTCCCAATGCGTGGCGAAACCCAAATTGAGTTAAAACCTTATGCTAAACGTTCTGTTGCTATTTTTGGTATCGCTATTGTCGCAATTATGTGCTACGCCATTGCGATCAGTGGTAATGTTGGCCTAATTAAAGACCCAATCCTCAGCCGCGATAATGCGATTATCTCTTTCATGCTTGCGACCGCGGCATTAATTTGCGTATTCTGTAAAGCAGATAGCGCAGAAGTCCCAAATGCACAAACGTTCAAATCAGGTATGACAGCTGCAATCTGTGTACTTGGTGTAGCATGGTTAGGTAATACCTTTGTTGGTGGCCACATTGAAGCAATTAAATCTGCTTCATCAGCCTTCTTAACCGAATACCCTTGGAGCTTAGCGGTTATCTTATTTGTTGCGGGTACTCTACTTTACTCACAAGCCGCTACAGCGAAAGCACTATATCCTGCTGCGCTAGCGCTTGGCGTTTCTCCAGAAGCGGCTATTGCTGCCTTTGCAGCTGTTTCAGCACTATTCGTATTGCCGACATACCCAACCTTAATCGCGGCAGTACAAATGGATGATACAGGCTCAACTCGCATCGGCAAATTGGTTTTCAACCACCCATTTTTAATTCCGGGTGTATTAGCTATCACCCTTGCTGTTGCATTCGGCTTCATGCTTTCAAGTATGGTGTTGTAATATAATTCGTTAATTTACGCCAAAGCCAAAGAAACTTCTCTTTGGCTTTTTTATTTTTTCCGCTAGTATGTGCAAGCGGTCGATTCCCGCCATTTTTTTGCAAAAGCCAAACAGGAGTTTCTTATGAAACAAAATTGGATTACAGCCACTATTTTCAGCTTAGCCGCTTTGCCCTCTCTTGCTGGAAGCTGGGTGGATGAACAACATGGCAATGTGAAAACAACGTTAAATCGTTGGTCGCACAGCATTGATAACTGGATTGGTGAAACCGATCCTAGCAACCCGGCTTCAGCAACATTGCGAGTTATGTTTGATAATGAATGGAATCGTTATGATGGCTACTCCATCAAGCCTCGTATCCGCGCTAAAATTAAATTGCCTGCCTTAAAAAAGCACCTTAAAAACCTTAGTTTAGTGTTTGGTGATGAAGATCTCGATAACCAATCACGCGATAATCAACAGCTCCACCGTAATTATCGTGCACCATTACAAGGCGATAAAAAATACGATCGTAAACAAGCACGCGATGACAATGCTTCAATGGCGATCCGCTGGTCTAATGGCATTAAAAGCCTAGGTATTGAAACCGACCTCGATGTCGGCGTTCGTTCTGGAGCAGATATTTTCGTCCGTGCCAAAGCAAGCAAATTATGGCAAGTGAATGAACAATATAGTGTACGCCTAGAACAGATCTACCGCTATGGTTCAAACAGCAAACACTATTTACGCACCAATTTTGAAAATAAGTTTACTGAAACAGCGCGTCGTTTTATCAATAACCATACCTACCTGCAATATACTCATGATAATGATGAAGAACTGTTTTGGGGCAATAGCTTATACCGCCAACATACCTATTCAAATTTCAAACGCTTGAATTACGGCTTTAATTTTGGTGGAGAAATTGAACATAAGAAAGTTGATCTCAATTACTATGGACCCTTTATCAACTGGCGTCAGCCAATTTTGCGCCAATGGCTATTTATTCAACCCGAAGTGAATTTCTACAATAACCGCAAAGAAGATCGCAAACACACATTGGGCGCATTTTTACGGCTTGAGGCCATTTTCTAAACCTACTAAAAACAAGGGGGCGAAATCTCATCATTCGCCCCTTTCGTTTAGATTGCCTTCAAACGATACAGCACATCCAATGCCTGTTTTGGTGTTAGCTCATCAGGGTTGATCTCAGCTAATGCCATTTCCACTTTAGATAGCTCAACAAGCGGTTGATTTTCTGGCGTTTTTTGCAAAGGTTCACTAAACAATAAATCTTGCTGTGGGCTGTCGTGTAACTGCGTGGTTTGCTGTGAAAGCTGCTCCAAATGAGCCAGCTTCTGTTTTGCTAAGCCAATAACTTGTTTCGGCACGCCCGCCAATGCGGCTACCGCCAAACCATAACTTTTGCTTGCTGCCCCTTCTTGCACGCTATGCATAAACGCAATGGTATCATTATGCTCAATCGCATCCAGATGCACATTCGCAACACCTTTCAACTGATTTGGTAATGCGGTTAGCTCAAAATAGTGAGTGGCAAACAGTGTTAAAGATTGTGATTTTCTAGCAAGCCACTCGGCACACGCCCACGCTAAAGATAAACCATCATAAGTTGAAGTCCCCCGCCCAATTTCGTCCACCAACACAAGGCTATTTTCGGTGGCTTGATGCAGAATGTTCGCCATTTCGGTCATTTCCACCATAAAGGTTGAACGCCCAGACGCTAAATCATCACTCGCCCCAATGCGGGTAAAAATACGGTCAATCGGGCCGATTTCTGCACTTTCTGCCGGCACGGCACTGCCGATATATGCCATCAATGTAATCAACGCAATTTGTCGCATATAGGTACTTTTACCGCCCATATTCGGGCCAGTTACAATGAGTAAATGGCGTTGCGGATTAAGATAAACTGGGTTAGCAATAAACGGATCTTTCAGTACCTGTTCCACCACAGGGTGGCGACCGCCTTTGATTTTCACACCCCGTTGAGCAGAAAATGTTGGCATGGTGTAATTGAGCGTTTCGGCACGTTCGGCAAGGTTGGTTAAAACGTCCAATTCCGCCAGCACCAGTGCGGCAAGTTGCAATTCGCCCAAGCGTGGCATCATCAAGTCAAACAGTTCTTCGTAAAGCTGTTTTTCCAAAGCAAGGCTTGCCCCTTTGGCTTTCAGCACCTTATCTTCGTAGGTTTTCAGCTCTGGAATAATATAACGTTCCGCATTTTTCAATGTTTGGCGGCGAACATAGTGAATAGGGGCTTTGTGAGCCTGCCCTTGCGAAATCTGAATATAGTAGCCGTGTACCGCATTAAAGCCGATTTTCAGCGTATCAATCCCTGTTTTCTCTCGCTCACGGATTTCTAAATCTTCTAGATACTGGGTTGCACCATCGGCAAGGCTACGCCATTCATCAAGCTCTGCGTTATAGCCTTGTGCAATCACGCCACCATCACGAATTAACTGCGGTGGATTATCAATCACCGCACGGGCAAGTAGATCTTGCAATTCGCTAAAATCAGCCAGCTGACTTAGCATTTTGTCCAAGCAAGGGGTCAGATTTTGCGAAAAATTGACCAAATCAGGGAGCTGTTCAAGCGCGGTTCGCAAACGAGTTAAATCCCGAGGGCGAGCAGAACGCAATGCCACCCGCGCCAAAATCCGTTCCATATCGCCCACTTGTTGCAACAGCGGTTGCAAATCGGCTATGCGATCATTTTGTTGCAGAGCAAGAATAGTTTGTTGGCGAGTTTGTAATTTAGCCAGATCACGAATAGGCTGATGAATCCAGCGTTTGAGCAAACGACTCCCCATTGGCGTAACACATTTATCTAATACCGCAGCAAGGGTATTTTCTGCCCCACCTGCAAGATTTTGGGTGAGTTCTAAATTGCGGCGAGTAGCAGCATCAAGCAAGACAGTATCGCTATTTTGAGCCAGATGAATCGCATTGATATGCGGCAGTGCGGTGCGTTGGGTTTCTTGCGCATAATGCAACACACAACCAGCGGCACAGAGTGCGACCACCGCTTTTTCCACCCCAAACCCCGTGAGATCTTTGGTGCCAAATTGACGATTCAGCAAATTAATTGCGGTAACTAACTCAAATTCCCAAATCGGACGACGACGCAAGCCTTTAAAACGCTGGACAATCTCCATCGGTTCAAACTGTTCAGGATAGAGCAATTCCGCAGGGGAAACCCGTTGCAACTCAGCGGCAAGCTGTTCAGCATTTTGCAATTCAGTAATCAAAAAACGACCGCTTGTCATATCCAGCGTAGCAAGGGCAAAAATGCCTTTTTCCGCATAAACGGCTGCAACTAAATTATCCTGTCGTTCTGGCAACAAAGCTTCATCGCTGACCGTACCGGGGGTGACAATCCGCACCACTTTCCGCTCAACAGGCCCTTTGCTGGTATTTGGATCGCCCACCTGCTCACAAATTGCGACACTTTCGCCCAATGCAACCAATTTCGCTAAATAGCCTTCCACTGCGTGATAGGGTACACCCGCCATTGGAATCGGTTCACCGGCTGAACTTCCCCTTTTGGTCAATGAAATATCGAGCAATGCCGCGGCTTTTTTCGCATCGTCATAAAACAACTCATAAAAGTCGCCCATACGGTAGAAAAGTAAAATATCTTTATTTTCCGCTTTAAGTTGCAGGTATTGCTGCATCATCGGCGTGTGCTGGGAAAGGTCTTTGCTTGTCATTCGTCTATTTTGATAAGAAAATTTAGTGCTATTTTAGCAGATTGGCGACGATAATGGGCTGTTATCTTTTTGGGTGGGATTTGCTATCATTTCGACTAAATTTAGAGAGGGAGCATAATCATGATCATCTGCACCGCAGGCCATGTCGATCACGGCAAAACCACATTATTACAAGCATTAACAGGCACACATACCGCCCATTTACCCGAAGAGAAAAAACGCGGACTCACCATTGATTTGGGCTATGCCTATCTGCCGATTAAAGGCGATATTTTAGGGTTTATTGATGTGCCAGGGCATCAAAAATTCTTGTCGAATATGTTAGCCGGCTTAGGTGGCTTGCAACATGCTATGCTGGTTGTGGCTGCAGATGAAGGCATTAAACCGCAAACAGATGAACATCTTAACATCCTCAAGCTGCTCAATTTTAGCCAAATCATCGTGGTGCTAACCAAAGCTGATCGTGCAAATGCAGAGCAAATTTCAAACTTGCAAAGCGAGCTAAAACAGCGTTATCCGTTTTTAAATCAAGCCGCTTTTTTTGTTACCTCAGCGCACACTGGCGAAGGTATTGCGAATCTCAAACAGCACCTTGTCTCACTCAATCACTTAACTTCTCATCTAGAAAAACCCTTCCGTTATGCCATTGATCGAGTCTTCAATATTAAAGGGGCAGGCTTAGTCGTCACCGGTACAGCAGTAGCGGGCAAAGTGCAAGTAGGAACGGAATTATATCTTTCTAACGGCAAACGTGTGCGCGTAAAAAACATTCACGCTCAAAATAGTGAAAGCCAGCAAGGGCTTGCTGGACAACGGCTTGCCTTAAATTTAGCAAACATCGAAAAAACTGAGCTGGCGCGAGGCGATTGGCTGACCGAGCTTGAACCAAATTTTGCGACCGATCGCATTAGCGTACAGCTACATAGCGAACAAGAACTGCCCGAAAATAGCGTTGTGCACCTATACCATTTTGCTAGCCATATCACCGCAAAATTGAATTTACTCAATAAACAAGCGGGTGATTTTGCACAAAATTCTGCCAATTTACTTGCCGAAATTATTCTTGATCAGCCATTGCATATTGCCAATGGTGATAAACTCATCATCCGTAACGGTGATGACAGCCAAACGCTTGCGGGAGCAAGTGTAATCGAAATCCATTCGCCCAAACGCCATAAACGCAGCGAAACTCGTTTAGCATTTTTGCAAAAAATCAGTCAAAACCAACCGCTTGCAAACAAAATTTCATATTACCTTGAAACAAAAGCAGTAGAACTGTCATTTTTAGCGTGGGCGGAGCAGCAATTTATCAGTAATTTGCTGCGATTTGGCGAAAACTTAGGGCAAAAATGGCTTTTTAGCACCGTTTTTAAACAACAATTACAACAAACTATTCTTGAAAAATTAGCCAATTACCATGCTCAACATAATGATCAAGTAGGTGTGACCAAAGCCCGTCTTTACCGTATAGCAGCACTGGCTCAGCCAGAAAATCTGGTCTATCACTTTATAGATGAGTTGGTTGAACAGGGTAAACTGGCTCAAAGCCGCGGTTGGATCCATTTGCCTGAACATAAAATTGCGTTTTCAGCCGAAGAAATCGCAATTTGGCAACAAGTTTTGCCCATTTTCCAGCGGACTACGCAAGCGCTTTGGGTGCGGGATATTGCGAGCGAATTAGCTACAGATGAGGGTGAAATGCGAAATTTACTCTATAAAGCAGGCAAACTTGGTTATTTAGTGCCGATTGTGAAAGACCGTTTTTTAACCTTTGAGCAGATCAGCAATTTTGCTCAGCTGATCAAAGGTATTATTTTGCAAAATGGTGAAATTTCTGTAAACCAGCTACGAGATGAAATTGGCTATGGTCGTAAAGTGACCGTACAATTAATTGAATATTTTGACCGAGTCGGCTTTTTACGCCGCAAAGGAAATGTACATTTGCTCAGAGATGGGCAAGGATATTAATTCTTGAATCGTTAGGCTCATTTTCTTCCCCCTTGCGGGGAAGAAGCAAGTAAAGTCAGCTCATGGTATTGATTTTTATAATGCAATTTGCGGGTAGAAATGTTCGCTGATTTCAACCAATGCCGCGAAAGAAATCACTGGCAACGATGTTGTTAATCCTCTTGCTTGCAAATCGGTTTCTAATACAAACACATTCGCGCAATTTGCAAAAAATTGCGGATTTTTCACCGCTTGCAGAACACCATCTTGCCAAAGCACAATGGCATCATTTTCGGTAAATTGCGAAATAATAGCTTGAAGTTGATTTGAGTCGTAATCGGCACGGCTTATGGTATAAAGCATAACTATCCTTAAAACGTCAAAACTTTCTCGGCATTGCGTAAGCAAGCAAAAATGTGCTCTCGTGCCACAAACTGCACGTCTTGTAAAATCCACTCTGCGTTATCTAATCCACGTTCGGTAACAGACTGTTGGCAAATAAAGCATTCGCTTAATTCATACAGTTCCAGCAATTTAAATGTGGCAATGTGATCTTTTTGCAAAATCTGCTCTGGTTGCTGCTTTTTCAGCAGGTTGAAAACGCCATCGAACAAAAAGCAGATTGCTATTTCATCTTCGTCACAAAAAGCTGATGCAGCTAACACGGCATCGAGTCCTTCTCGGCTGGTTGCACTGCCAAATGGAGGTTGTGTGAATAATACGGCTAGTTTGTATCTCATGTTAAAAACTCATTACTCTATCCGCTTCTAGCACGGCTTTGCTAAATTCACCTAATCCAGCCAACACAAAGCCTTCTGCTAAATTTTCCGCCGAAATCCCCCGCCGCTGGCTGGCGGCAATACACAAGTGTAACGGCACATTATGCTGTTGTGAAAATTGCTGCCATGCCTGCACTAAATTGAGCTCATCACTGGCTGGATCAACCAAGCTATTGCCGTTACTGACCCCATTTTGAAAAAAGAAAATTTGGCTAATTTGGTGCTGTTTAGCCAGTAATGCGTTGGCAAACTGGTAAGCAAGATAAGCCCCCTGCCCGCCATAAACAGGCGATTTAATCGCTAAAACATAATGCATTATTCTGTTTCCTGCTTAAGTTGGCGAATATAGAGATAGATGGTATGCCGAGAAATTCCCAACCGTTTGGCGACTTGATGAATGGCATCTTTAATCTCAAAAATACCTTTCTCATAGAGCGCAATGATAATTTGACGGTTTTTACTGTTATTGGCAATTCGCTGATCATTACGTACTTCTGCAATAGTGCTATCAATACTCTGCACCACCAAATCATCTAGTGAGCTGGCAAAATTTACCCCATTTTCCACCGCTTGTTCGCCCTCATCGGGTGCAATGAAGGTACTTAAGAATTGCGAAACGGGCACATCTAGATTCATATTGATACACAATAAGCCTATCACATGCTGCTTACGGTTACGAATAGCAATACTGACAGATTTCATCAGCACACCGCCTTTCGCTTTAGTAAAGTAAGGCTTGGAAACACTGTCGGTCTGCATATGCCGGAGCGATTGCAAAGCTCGCTCAGTGATCGGTGAACCAATCGTTCGCCCTGTGTTATGCCCATTAGCAATATAGATCGCCGAATTTTCTAGATATTCTAATGAATGCAAGACAATTTCGCAGTGTGTACCAATTAAGGTTGCGATGCCATCTACCACAGGAAAATAAGAAGCAAGAATAGCATGATCTTCGTCAGAAAGCGGGGTAAAAATTTGATTCATAAGTCAATGTAAAAAGGCGAGTGACCTCGCCTATTGAATATTATTTTAGATTATTTTGCTGGCGTGAAATCAAGTAATTCCACTTCAAATTTTAAGGTAGAACTCGCAGGAATTCTGCCTGCTTGGCGATCACCATAAGCAAGCTCAGGCGCAGCAACGATTTCCATTTTACCACCTTTTTTCAGCATAGGAATCGCCTCTACCCATGCAGGGATTAGCTGGCTTAATTGGAACTCAATCGGCTCACCACGGTCGTAGGAGCTATCAAATACCGAACCATCGGTAAGCGTGCCTTTGTAGTGAACTTTCACGGTATCTTCCGCTTTCGGGGAATCACCTTCACCGGCTTTTTCAATTTTATAGAGCAAGCCCGATGCTGTTTTCTTCACACCAGACTGTTTTTCATATTCTGCGCGAAATTTATTACCCGCTTCGATAGTTTCTTTATTTTTTTCCGCTTGTAATTTGCTCTCTTGTGCGGAAAGATAATCATCGAGTGCTTTTAGCTGCTTTTGCAAATCTTCATCAGTGAGTTTGCCTGTTTTTTTGAGCGTATCTTGCACCCCAGCAACAATACGATCTTCATTGTATGAGAAAAACGCTTTTTGTGAGTCAATGATACCTTCAAGGTTTTTCCCCATCAGCACGCCGACAGCATAAGAGGAATCATCGACAAATTTAGGATCCTGTTTGTCTGCAAATGCAGATGTTGCGGCCACGACACCCGCAACCAAAATAGCTAATTGTTTTTTCAACATTGTATTTCCTTAATTTAAATTAAAATAAAAATCAGTTTGTAATCGAAGGGCAATAGGGTAAAGTGTATTTCTGTTTAAAACAACCCATTTTGCGTAAAATGTCTTCAAATAACACCAAACTTCAGCAATATTTGATCGAACTAGAAACAAAAGTTGCCTTTCAGGAACAAACGATTGAAGAATTAAATCAAGCGCTTATTCATCAACAATTTGCTTTAGATAAACTTCAATTACAAGTACGCAATCTCGCTGAAAAGCTACAAGGGCTCTCCTCGAGCAATGTTGCCAGCCGTTCAGAAGAGACTCCCCCACCCCACTATTAATACGAAAAAAGCAGTGCTTTCGCACTGCTTTACCTCGCCCATCACGAAGAAGATTATTTTTTGATAATCTCCATTACCTCTACTTCGGTCTTATCCCACTCTTTATCTAACACACCACGAATTTGAATGCGATCTGTTGGAGTAATCGTTTGACCTTGCCACGCACGACGGCTTACTTCAATTTCCACTTCGCCAGTTGCATCTTTGAAAATAAAGTCCTTTTTGCCCACACGTTTGGTGATATTGCCTTCAAGCAACACAAAAGATTTATCCTTAGCTGCAGGAAGATCTTTGACGCTTTTCACAGCATTATTTTCATCGAAAAATCCGATGCCTTTTTTATCACCATATTTGCCATCCTGTTTGCCATGCTTACGCAATTTTTCTCTTTTCATTTCTGCGCGCTCTTGCTCGTTCGCCTTGTAGGTACGTGCATCATTCGGGTCTTCAAATCCCCCTTGCGCTACAGCAAAAGATGAAACTACCAGTAAAGTAGATAACGTGATTAATTTTTTCATAAATAAGCTTCCCTGATTAAATTATAATAGTAAAAATAAGATCTTTAAATTAACAAGAACCGCCGCCCTTGTTAGCCTATATTCAACCATGAATTTATTAAGGAAATCTTAAGGGCAACGATTTTCCCTGTCACAAACCAAATATCGCTTAAAGCTTGAGCATTCAAAATAATCACTCACTCTAGCAAACCCTGTTTATATTTTGTTAGACTAAGAACATTTATTCGTCTAATTGATTATTTATCAGGAAAGAATTGTATGAATCTTCGCAACCTCATTCTTCAACACCAACTACAATTGTTCTTCCAACAAGGCAACTTCGGTTTAGAAAAAGAGAGCCAACGGATTGATGCTAAAGGCAATATTGTTACTACCCCTCACCCTGCTGTTTTTGGTAATCGTTCCTATCATCCTTACATTCAAACCGACTTCGCTGAAAGCCAATTAGAATTAATCACCCCCCCGAACACGAAACTGAAAGATACACTACGCTGGCTCTCTGCTATTCACGAAGTCGTATTACGCTCGCTCCCCGAAGATGAATATCTTTTACCAATCAGTATGCCATGCGGTTTACCGCCGGAAGATCAAATTAAAGTGGCACAATTAGATAACCCTAATGATGTTGCCTATCGCGAGCATTTAGTACGCTCTTATGGCAAATATAAACAGATGGTCAGCGGTATTCATTACAATTTCCAAATCAGCCCTGATTTGATTGACAAACTGTTTGCAATGCAGAATGAATACAGCGAAAAACACGCTTTTCAGTCCGCTGTGTATATGAAACTTGCTAACAATTTCCTACGTTATCAGTGGGTGTTAGTTTACCTGCTTTCCGCCAGCAACACTGTAGAATCGCACTATTTTGGTGAAAATTCACCGCTTGCAGAGGGCAGATTTGTACGTTCGCTACGTTCTAGCCAATATGGTTATGTGAATGCCGAACATATCAAAATCAATCACAACAGTTTGCGTGATTATGTGGAAAGTTTGGAAAAATTCGTGGCAAATGGCGACTTGATTGCCGAAAAAGAGTATTACTCCAATGTCCGTTTACGTGGTGCAAAAAAAGTGCGTGAATTATTGGATAAAGGGATTCAGTATTGCGAATTCCGCCTGTTTGATCTCAATCCCTTTGCGCCTTATGGCATTACTCTAGAAGATGCCGAATTTATCCATAGTTTCTTGCTGTTAATGCTTTGGAAAACGGAAACCAACAGCCAAGCAGGTGTGGATTTAGGACGAGAACGTCTCTTTGAAGTCGCTATGGAAGATCCGCTTTCCATCACAAAATACCAAGATGAAGGTCTCTCCATTCTGCAAGAAATGATTGCCATGTTACAAGAGATCGGTGCAGATGAAAGCAAAATCACAACCGTTCAAGACAAAATTGCTCAATTTTATGAGCCAAGCCAAACGATTGGCGGACGCTTTGTCAATGCGCTTCAACAAGCGGGCGGTTATCAGCAATTTTCTGCAAAATTAGCACAACATTATAAAGCCCAAGCCTTTGAACGCTTCTATGCCCTTTCTGCTTTTGACAATATGGAGCTTTCTACCCAAGCACTCCTATTTGATTTGATTCAACAAGGCATTTCGGTTGAACTATTAGACGAAAACGACCAATTCCTCGCACTGAAATTTGGTGATCATCTGGAATACGTTAAAAACGGCAATATGACTTCCCACGATCAATACATTTCGCCATTGATTATGGAAAACAAAGTGGTCACCAAAAAAGTGCTCGCCAAAGCAGGTTTTAACGTGCCAAAAAGTGTGGAATTTACCGATGTCGCAACTGCTGTTGCACATTACCCACTGTTTGAAGGTAAAGCCGTGGTAATCAAACCCAAAAGCACCAACTATGGTTTAGGGATTACTATCTTCCAACAAGGCGTGAATAATCGTGACGACTTCGCTAAGGCGATTGAAATTGCATTTAGAGAAGATAAAGAAGTGATGGTAGAAGATTATTTAGTTGGCACAGAATACCGCTTCTTTGTACTAGGCGATGAAACCTTAGCCGTATTATTACGAGTGCCTGCTAATGTAGTCGGCGATGGGGTGCATACGGTGCGAGAGTTAGTTGAAATGAAAAATGCCGATCCATTGCGTGGTGATGGCAGCCGTTCGCCGTTGAAAAAAATCGCACTGGGCGAAATTGAACAGCTACAACTGAAAGAACAAGGCTTGACGGTAGATAGCATTCCAGCCAAAGGGCAAAGCGTGCAGCTACGAGCAAACTCGAATATCAGCACAGGGGGCGATTCGATTGATATGACCGATGCAATGCACGATAGCTATAAACAAATCGCGGTCGGCATTGCCCACGCAATGGGCGCAAAAGTGTGTGGCGTGGATTTAATCATTCCAGATCTCAACCAAGCTGCCGAGCCATCATTGCGTTCGTGGGGTGTAATTGAGGCTAACTTTAATCCAATGATGATGATGCATATTTTCCCTTATCAAGGAAAATCACGCCGTTTGACTCAGAATGTCATTAAGATGCTGTTTCCAGAACGACACCACTAAATTTTCTAGATAACAAGCGGGCAATTTTGCAGAAATAAGTGCAAATTTGCCCGCTTGCTTTTTACCTACTTACTTAGCAATGCTATCAATCCATTGGAACAATTCATCTAAATCATAGTCGCCCGAATGGGGTACGCCCCACGGCAGCGCATAATCCACCGTTTTCCCGCTCATTCTCAGTTTGGCGGTTAATGCCGCAGAAATGGCGTGAGAGGTGTCATAATCTGCTGACCCGACACGGATCCGCCAATGTTGGGCGGCGTGATGGTTGTCGGTATAGTTCATTGCGTTCACCAATTTCACGATTTGCGGATCCGCCATTGCGCCTTTCACTTGGCTGTGTGCCAAGCCAAATGGCGTGAAATGTTTGTTATTGGTTGTTTGATCGCCAAAGAAATTATTTTCACCACTGCTTAAATCCAAGGCATCAAACGCCGGTGGCGATTTCATTCGTTTTTTCTGCGCAACAAAGCCTTCAAAATCCAGCCCGATAACCTTGCCGTTTTCGATTTTCAGCCAGCCCAGTTGCGAGAGATCTTGCCCTTCGCTGATGGCTTTATTGGCAGAGGCAATCAAACGCTCCACAATGAAATCTTTAAAACTGCCGTTACCCTCATCATCAAGCGTCAGCGGTTTACCGTGGCTGTCTTGCAGATTGAGGCTGTTTAAATAAGCCGGATAAGCCGCTTTCAAGCGGTCGGATATTGTGATTTCTTGCGCATTTAAGGTACCACTCAGCATCGGTTGGGCAATGGTGCGGTCGTTATAGGCTCGGGCATCCATTCGAGACATATCTTTGCGCTCATAATCGTGTAATTTGTTGAATTGCCATTCATAGGCCATATCGGCGTGTTCTAAATCGGTAATCGGGCAATACACTGAAGCGGCAAAAATCGCATCGCTGGCTTCCGCCGCCCCCAGCGTTTTCAGCAAATCGGCATAGTCGCTGTGATCGCCACTTGCTGCCAGCAATGCCGACATCGCACCGCCGGCGCTGGTGCCGTTTGAGATAATTTTATTGGCATCGCCCGCCATTAACGCATCATTGGCATGCAGATAACGCACGGCGGCTTTTAAATCCAAAATCACCGCAGGCGCTTTGCCTGTATAATTTCCTTCCCTGCCTAGCGTTCTGCCTCTTGCACCAACCGAGGCAACCACATAGCCTTGTTTTAACGCTTGTAAAATCGTGCTGGCTCTGCCACGCATGCCACCTTGGTCTGCTGTTGCCGCTAATGCTGGCATATAGCCACCAACTGCGTTAGGCAAAAAAATTGGTGCGGTTTCTGCGGTGTAGCCGTTGATCTCTTCCCCTTTAAAATAGGCTTCCGGCACATAGAAATTCAAGGTTTGATATTCCGCTTCTATCGGATTTTTCACATAAACAATCTTTTCTACCGCACGAAACGGCAGGCTTTCGCCGTTTAATTCGGCGGTTTTGGCGACAAATTTATGCGGATCAAAGGTTAATGAAAAGCCTTGTTCGGTTTGATTGGCAAACGGCAAATCGGCAAGTGGATTTCGTTTGGCAGGCGGCGCAGCGAATAGTGCCGTAGATAGGCTTGCCACGGTAAAAGTGGTGATGAATTTAGACAGTCTCATAGTTACTCCATGTTGCCTTTGAATCTTAAATAAAGCTATGCTGATGTTTCAGCTACCGTACTAAATTAAGCAAATTTTTTCTGGAAATCAATCGCTTGTCACTATTAAATAGCGCACAACTATTTTATACTACGCGTTTTTTTAGGAGATCATCAATGTACGAACAACTCAAACTTTCTAACCAACTCTGTTTTCCACTGTATGCAGTGTCAAAAGAGATCACTCGCTGCTACACCCCTTTTCTGGATAAATTGGATCTCACCTACCCACAATATTTAGCCATGCTCGTATTGTGGGAAAATGATGCCATCAGCGTTAATCAAATTGGGGCTCGCCTCTATTTAGATAGCGGTACACTTACACCGTTACTCAAGCGCTTACAGGCAAAAGGGCTGGTAGAGCGTACCCGCAGCCAAACAGATGAGCGTAGTGTGATTATTCGTTTAACAGAGCAAGGTAAAGCCCTTGAAGCACAAGCTGCCCAAGTGCCTGCACAGATGGCAAACATGCTCAATTTAAGTGAAGAAGAAGCTGCGACACTACATAAAATTGTTGCGAAACTACACCGCTAATTTCTGGCTTAGAAAGGCAATCAACACTTGAATCCGCTTGGCTTTATTACTGTGTTGTGATAGTAAAGATAGACCGCAGGATAGTATTTCCAATAATCTTGCAACACAGGAATAAACTGATCGCTATCCGGCAATAAGCGGTGGATTGGGGTAAAAATTTTGCCAATACCTAAGCCGACGCGAATTCCATCTGCCATTACGTCAATATCGTTGGCGACCAACCTGCTCTCCATTTCCACCATCCATTCTTGTTCATTTTGATTGAGCATTAAAGGCAAAATACGGTTAGCCATCATAAATGGAAATTTCCAGCTGAATATGTGGATAGAGACAGCAGAATTCAGCGAAATGCGGTTTTAAAATCCATTGGTAGGCAAAGCGGGAAAGGGTAATCCGCACCGTGCCGGTTGGTATTTCACCCAAGTCTTGCGCGCTTTCTATCGCATATTTTAATGATTGGACGAGATGTTTAGTACTCCCTAACAAGCGTTGCCCAGCCTCTGTCAGCGCCATTTTACGAGTGATAGAAGTGGTAAAAAATCAAATAACATAATTGTAGATAAATTGATGTTAGACATTGCCTGATTTTGCAAAAATCTCCCACAAATTGACCGCTTGTTTAGTGTTCGCAAGCGGTCTTTTTTGCTCCCAAAGAAGCAAAATTATGCCTGTTTTTGTGCCAAAATTGCTTTGACATTATTTTCTAACCAATCCACCAAACCATAAATTCTTTCGGCAGCTTGCTCTCCATATTCGGTTAAGCGATATTCCACATGGGGCGGTACGGTATCAAAAGCATGGCGGACAATCATACCGTCTTGTTCTAACTGTTTAAGGGTTTCCGCTAACATTTTTTCACTCACCCCATCAATTTCTCGGCGAATTTCAGAAAAGCGTTTTGTCCCTTGTCTTAATACAATCATTACAAGCGATCCCCAACGGCTGGTTAGGTGATTTAAAATCAAACGGCTGGGGCAATCTTTGGCAAGAACCTGTCCTTTTTCAAAAGGGAAATGCATAGTGTCTCCTTTAAATAAAATGATTAGCATACGGTTTCGGCTTACCTTTTTGTAAGTACTTACAAAAAGTAAGTAAACAGATTATACTGCGTTCCGTTTTTATAACTCTACTTTAAAGGAAAATTTTATGTCTCGTGTTCTCGTTATTTCAGCTCACCAAGATTTAAATCAATCTACCAGCAACCGTTTAATTCTTAACACGTTAGAAGAAAAACTCGGTTCACAAGTTAGTGTTCGCCGTTTAACTGAACTTTATCCTGATTTCAACATTGACGTTGCAGCTGAACAGCAAGCGTTGGTAGAAGCGGATGTGGTGGTATTCCAATTTCCACTCTTTTGGTACAACGTACCAGCGATTTTGAAAAAATGGCTTGATGATGTTTGGACGTATGGCTTTGCTTATGGTGAAGGCGGTAATAAATTACAGGGTAAAAAATTACTGGTTTCATTGACGACGGGCGGTGTTGCGGAAGTTTATACCGATGCGGTGATGGGGAACATTGAAGATCTCGTTAAACCACTAAAAAGCTCTGCAACCTACGCAGGCTTTGAATTGGCAGGCGTAGAAGCGACATTTGCTCAGCTTTATATTCCCGGTGTGCATAGTGATGCGGATTTAGCAAATGTGCAAACCAAAGCACAAGCACACGCCGAACGTATGGTGGCAAAATTAGCAAGTTTGTAATCGTTTAGATTAATTTAAAGCTGTTTTAGTGATCTAAAACAGCTTTTTAATTAATGCATCGTGCCAAATCTCAGTTACGCCCAATAGTAGCGAACAATATGGAAGAACACGGGGGCTGAGAAGCAGATAGAATCTACACGGTCTAACATTCCGCCATGACCTTTAATCATTCTCCCCCAATCTTTTACCCCGTAATCACGTTTGATTGCCGACATCACTAAGCCACCGAAAAAGCCCATTAAACAAATCACAAAGCCAATCACACCAGCCTCTAAGGTAGAAAATGGTGTAATAGGAGTCAGTAACATCGCAATTAACGTTGCCGTTAAAATCCCTCCTACGGTGCCAGCAACGGTTTTAGACGGCGATAGGCTCGGCATAATTTTGCGTTTGCCAATTAATTTGCCCCAAATGTATTGCAACACATCGCTTAATTGCACAATCGCAATCAGAAAGATCAATAGCTGAATATTTTGTGCCTTTTCTAAGCCTTTTACCTCTAAGGTCAATAATGCAGGAACGTGAGAAATACAGAAAATGCTGATCATCGCTGCCCATTGGATTTTTGCCGAACGCCCTAAAAAATGCTCGGTTTTGCCAGTGAGACTGCCGACGATAGGCAATAGTAAAAAGCCGTAAACAGGGATAAAAATCGAGAACATGCCATACCATTCTGTCCACACAAAATAGTATTGCAGCGGTAGCAACAGATAAAAACAGACGACCAGTGCGTAATAGTCATGCCTGTCTTGATAGGCAAGGGTCATAAACTCACGCAAGCCGGCGAATGAGATCAGGAAGAAGAGTAAAATCGTGCCGTTTTGCCCAAATGCAAAGGCAAAAACCAACACAAACAGCATGATCCACCACGCATAAATACGGGCATTTAGGTTCTCAATGGTGCTGGTATTGCCTTTTTTCTGTTTAAGTACAAAACCGATAGCTGAAGCTAGCAGTAAAACAGCGAAAAAGGTCAGGAAAATTGTGCTAATCGTCATCTGATTACTCCTTATTCTGCGGGGAAAGGGCAAATAGGGCTTGGCGTGAGCGCTCGATAAAATCGGCTTTTTCTTCTCCGTCTTGTAGTGAAATCGGCTCGCCAAAGCGAGCTTGGCACATGAGTGGAATCGGTAAAATTGCCCCTTTGGGTAGAACTTGTTTCATATTATCAATCCAAACCGGCACAAATTGAATGTTTGGCTGTTGCTTGGCAAGATGATAAATACCGCTTTTAAACGGTTGCAAAGGCTCTTCACCTAAATTCCGTGTCCCTTCTGGGAAAATAATCAGATTTTCACCTTTACTAATGGCATTGCTCATTGTTTCAATCGCCTGTTGTGGATTCTCGCTGTTACGATCCACCAAAAGCACATTAAACACCGAATTTGCGATAAAACGGCGGATTCGCCCTTGCTGCCAATAATCCGCCCCTGCAACTGGTCGGGTACACAGACGTAAATTCTGCGGCAGTGAAATCCAGACTAAAATGAAATCGCCGTGGCTGTGGTGATTCGCATAATAGACGGTTGGCATTGGGTTTTCTGGCAACCGTTGTGGGCGAACGCCAGTAATAAAAGCCGTGAAAAAACAGATGATATGGTCAATAAATTTTGCAAGCAAGATTTTCATTTTATTGCTCCAAGCGGTTCAGTTCGGTAGAAATTGCCATTGTGCGAACATAGCAAGTGTATGCGGTGCCGACAGTCATTACAATTAAGGTCGCAGAAAGTAGATAAGTCGTTGAATTAAAAATGCTTTCTACTGCTGTGAGCAGACAGCCTATGGTGAGGGTTGCCATTCGTTGTTGCTTTGCCATCGGTCCTTGAAAACGCTGAGGCAAGCCTACACTGCCGCCAAATACCCGAATGTAAGCCGTTAAAGCGGCAAGCAATGCAGCCAGCCAACCTAACCATGGAAAAGGTGTGGCATAACCTAATGCGATTAAAAACAGACTATCCGCCACACGGTCAGGAAACTCATTAAAAATGGCACCGTTAGCGGTTTTCTTTCCGCCTTCCACTGCCACCATACCATCAAATAAATTACACAATAGGCGAAGTTGCACCATTACGGCACAAAAAACGAGTGCAGAAATAGATTGACTGAAAAATAATACGACAGCACCCAATAAGGCAAACACCATACTCAAGCAGGAAATTTGGTTTGGGGTCGGGAATGCGCGTTTCGCCAACCAAGTAGCAAAACGGGATAATAGTGGATTATCACGAGAGCTAAGTGGGCGGCGGTTTTCCACTGTTTGTTCAACTCTGTTTTCAACATTTTCTGACATCATTTTTCCTTGATTAAAATTTAACAAGCGATTTGATTCTAGCAAAAATTTGCAAAATTTCAGCAAAAAATGACCGCTTGTAAAATAGATATTTTTCGTAGGATTATTTGCCATTTAATTGCTGGATTAAAAAGGCGATTAATACCTGAATCCGCTAAGCAATTGTGTTAGATGAAATGCAACAATCTCTTGCCAAAGAGCAGGGCGTGTTAGCAATGTATGCGGTAACCCTCAAAGATCAGCCGAACGAATGGCGTTTTTTTGAAATCTACGCCGATGAAAACGCCTATTCAGACCACCGAGCCAGCGAGCATTTTCAACACTATCTTTCCGCCACTTCTGAAATGGTTAGTGAGAAAAAGCTTATCAGCTTGCAAGGCGGTACTTTGATGAACAAAGGCGGAATGCAGTTTGTGGCGGAGTAAAAACAACACAAGCGGTCTGGTTTTGCAGAAAATTTGCAAAAGTTGACCGCTTGTTTAGGTCACTTTTAATGAATCTATGACCACTCGTAATGCAGGGGATACATTGCGGTGCGGATAGTAAAGATATAGCGCAGGTAACGATTGGCAATGCTCTGAAAATAGCGTGATTAAACTGCCATTTGCTACTTCATTTTCCACTAACATTTCAGGCAGATAAGCAATGCCTAGTCCCTGTAATGTGGCTGTTTTTATCGCAAAATCATCATTAAAAATCCATTGGCAAGGCGGTGTAATTTTGATGGTTTCACCCTTTTGCTGAAATTCCCACGCATATAATTGCCCATTAGTGAGGCGATAGCCTAAACCTTGATATTGCGTTAAATCGCTTAATGTTTTGGGAAAACCGTGTTGAGCCAAATAATCAGGGCGAGCAACTAAGACCATTTTCATCGGATCGCTAATTTTTACCGCAATCATTCCCTCGCCTACATCACTGCCTAATCGTACCCCCGCATCAAAGCCCTCTGCAATAATATCCACAAAATGATTTTCTGAAATCAGTTCTAGCTGAATATCAGGGTATTGTTGGCGAAAATGAGCCAGTTTCGGGAGCAAAATCTGCTCCACCACTTGCAAGCCTGCATTGATTCGCACTAAGCCACTCGGTGCATTGCGATAGTGAGCGAGCAAATCTAATTCGTGATTGAGCTTAGCAAAACTCTGTTCTGCAGTTCGGAAAAGCTGTTCTCCTGCGTGAGTGAGCGAAACTTGTCTTGTCGTCCGTATAAACAGCTGTAAACCTAAACGCTCTTCCAACAAACGAATGGTTTTGCTTAATGCTGGCGGAGATACTCCTAATTTCATTGCAGCACGGCTAAAATTTTTTTCCTGTGCCACAGTAAGGAAAGTATATAAATCGTTGTAATTTTCTCGCATAAAACCCTCTCATTAGTAACCGTAGGTTAATAGTTTATCAACTTTTCAGCGTATTATCATTTTATTCTTAACTTCTATAATAGCCGTCCGTAAACAGTGACTTATTTTCTTTTTTAGGAGTTTTAGATGAAATTAAAAAAATTGACCACCGCATTGATTTTAGGCTCAACAGTATTTGGAGGAATCGCTATGGCAAATCAATCTGCAACCGTTATTGAAGTCCCGGCTCAAACTATTCAACTCACCCAAGAATGGGATAAAGTCTTTCCAAAATCCGATAAAGTGGAACATCGCAAAGTCACCTTTAAAAACCGTTTTGGTATTACCTTAGCCGCTGATGTGTATATGCCGAAAAATGCCACAGGCAAATTACCTGCGATTGCCGTTGCTGGCGCATTTGGCGCAGTAAAAGAACAGATTTCAGGTTTATATGCACAAACCCTTGCTGAACGTGGTTTTATTACTGTGGCGTTTGACCCTTCTTATACTGGTGAAAGTTCAGGCTTACCACGCAATATGCCAAGCCCAGATATTAACACCGAAGATTTTTCTGCCGCAGTGGATTTCTTAGGCACATTGGATAATGTAGATCGTGAAAAAATCGGTGCATTGGGAATTTGTGGTTGGGGCGGTTTTGTGCTAAACGCTGCGATTAACGACCCCCGTATTAAAGCGGTGGCAACGAGTACAATGTATGATATGACTCGTGTGTCGGCAAAAGGCTACAACGATAGCATTGATGCGGAAGGACGCTACAAAATGCGTCAAGAGATCAATGCAGGGCGTTGGAAAGCGATGAAAAATGACTATGCGGATTTATTACCAGCGAATAATTTACGCTTTGAACAGATTACGGCGGATACCCCACTCTTTATCAAAGAATATGGCGATTACTATGCGACAAGTCGAGGCTTCCACTCTCGTGCGGCAAACTCAAATCCCGACGGTTCTTGGGCGACGACAGGCTTTTTAGGCTTAATCAATTTACCGATTTTGCAATATGCCAATGAGCTACGTACTCCTGCGTTAATCGTGCACGGCGAAAATGCGCACAGCCGTTATTTCTCCGAAGATGCGTTTAAAGCATTAGGTAGCCAAGATAAAGAGCTTTATATTGTAAAAGGTGCGACTCACGTGGATCTTTACGATGATAAAGCAGGCAAAATTCCTTACGATAAATTTGAAGCATTCTTCAAAGCAAAATTGAATTGAACGCAACTGAATACCGCTGATCCCAATATACAAAAAGCGATCTGCGTGCATTATTACTATCACTGTCGTTAAACAGAAACAAGCGGTCTATTTTTGGTAAAATTTTGCAAAAAACAGACCGCTTGGAGTGTATATGAAAAAAGTATTATTGGGGCTTTTCGCCTTTTCTTCTTCAATTTGGGCAAATCAAACGATGAACATTTTAATCCAAACCGATAATCCGAATAGCGTGATTAAAGCGACTCTTGCCGATAACGATACCGCAAGGGATTTTTACCGCTCGCTACCGTTAGAAATTCGCTTAGAAAATTATGCAGGTGTAGAGAAAATTGGTTACGATTTACCGAAACTTTCCACCAAAAATTCCCCCAAAGGCTACGCAGGGCAAGCAGGCGATCTCACTTATTACGCCCCTTGGGGAAATCTAGCCATCTTTACCGAAAACTCTCACGTCGGTTATGCCAATGGGCTAATTTATGTTGGTAAAATCACGCAAGGCCTAGCGGAATTAAAAGCCTTGCCGGATAACGCAAAGGTGCGGATTACGGCGGAATAACTGCTAAAATCAGACCTTCAACGCTTCAATCAATGCTTTTAATAATGGTGAGGGGTGGCGATTAGGATAGTATAGATAGTAAGGGGGATAACTGATCGCCCAATCATCTAATATAGAGACCAGCTCTCCATTGGCAAGATAATGCCCAACTGCTGAACGCTCAATCCAAACAATGCCTAAACCGTCTAAGCACGCGTTAATCGCTGTATAGGGATCGTTTACAATAATTCCGCCTTGTTGTACCCACACTGTTTTTTCGTGATTATCAGGCGAGATAAATTCCCAATTTAATAATCCGCCTAAGGTCGGTAAACGAAAGCGAATGCCTTTATGAGCGGTTAAATCTGATGGCTGGTGTGGTACTCCGTTTTCTGCTAAATAAGCTGGGGAAGCTACGCAACACATAGTATTAGGCTCGGAAATTTTTATCGCAACCACATCATTATTCAGCACATCACCTGTGCGAATCCCCGCATCAAAACGCTCTTTGATAATATCCACAAACCGCATATCTACTGATAATTCCAGCGTCATATTCGGATTTTGTTTGCAAAACTGGCTGAATTTTTCTCGCAATGCCGTGTTGATTGCATGCGGCGTGCCAGTAATGCGCAAAGTCCCTCGCAGTTGATTTTGACTACTCAACACTTCACTCATTTTCTGATCGATCTCTTGGAATAACGGTGCAACTTGCTGAAACAATTGCTCACCAATATCCGTTGTTGCCACACGGCGAGTAGAACGATGAAATAGCCGTGTACCGAATTGGCGTTCTAATTGGCTAATACTTTGGCTCACCGCCGAGCGAGAAACGCCGAGCTGAGCGGCGGCTTTGGTAAAACTTTCTGTTTCAGCAACAAGCAAAAAGGTGCGTAAGTCTTGATGATTTTCAAACATAAATAAACCTATTGGTTAGAATTTCTAACCACTGTATCTTGAAATCACTCTCTTATCAATCTAATTAAAACCATCACTCAATGTAACCGTGATTGAAGCTTTTCGGCAGAAATAAGTTGATTATTAGGTTAAAACTTATTATCAATTTGTTATTACTCATCTTATCATTGTAAATCCTATCGTTATAATGTTCGTCATCTCAACGCATAAGGATTATTTCAGGACACCCGAATTTAAAAAACTCGGTGGCAACAGCTACGATTATGGAAGAATTAGCAACCTTGCTACCACAAGCAGAAATCCGTAAATTAGACGAGCTGCATCAGCATTATGAATTTGATATCAAGCAGAGCAAAAAGCGATTGAACAAGCCGATGTGATTGTTTGGCAAGTGCCGTTTTATTGGTATGCGATGCCAGCATTGATGAAAAAATGGCTAGATGATGTGTTTCATCACGGTTTTGCTCACAGCTCAACCGCCAAAATCGGGGGCAAAAAATTGCTGGTTTCCATTACCACAGGTGCACCTGCGGAGCTTTACCAAAAAGAGGGCTTTTTTCAGCACGAAATGAGTGAATATCTGGTTGGATTTGAAACCACTGCGCCCCTTTGCCAATTAGATTATCAAGGGGCAATGTGGCTCAATGGCGTCAGTTATGTCGGACGTGATGAAGCCAAAACCCAACAACAGCAAGCAGCTGCTCGCCAATATGCTCGCCAGCTTGCCGAAAAAATTCAATCACTTTAAGGAGCTCGCTATTTTGAACAAGGTAATTTTTTGATGTTAGGCCCTTACCTCGATCAAGCACATGCGGGTGTCATTATTGCACAGGCGGAAAGCCGTGAAGCGTTAGATAAAATCCTTGCCGAAGATATCTATTTTCCTAATTTAGCGGATTATGAAGTGCGTGAGTTTAAAGATGCAATGAGCAAACTCAGTTAGCCAATTTCACCCCATTAGTGTAAAATTGCATTGATGAAAAGCCCTAAAATTAACAGTGATAACAATGTGTTAATTTTAGGGCTATTTTTATAGAGTATGTAATTACCAATTCTTCCCTTGAATGCTTTCTACCAAAAAATCTAAAAATGCCCGCACACTTAATGGTAAACGATGACGAGAAGGATAAAGCGCATAAAGCTGATAAACAGGCAATGTCCACTCACTTAAAACAACTTTAAGTCGCTGCTCTGCTAAATGCTGATTTAAAAGATATTTTGGCAACATCGCAATGCCATTGCCTGCCAAAACCGCATTTAACAAAGCATGAGTATCATTAGTAATAAAGGGGCTGGTCAGTTCAATAATCGTTTCTTGATGAGCTTGATAAAATCTCCACGCTTTGCGATTGATATTCGTATGAGATAGAAAGCGGAATTGATTCAGTTCACAAGGTGAATGCGGTTCACCTTGTGCAAGATAATCAGGGCTTGCCACCAACAGTGAATGGCATTCGCCTAAATGGCGAGCGATAAGGTTAGGATCTGGGGTATTCGTAAAGCGAATGGCTAAATCAATCCGTTCTTCCACTAAATCTACCGCTTTATCAGAAAGATGAAGCTGAATATGTAATTTAGGGTGCTGTGCCATAAATTGTTGCACAATCTGCAATAATTCTGTGCTACCAAACATCGGCTCTGCGGCAATACGCAATGTACCAATTAACTCCCCCGATCTCGCCGAAGAGGATTGCTCAATCTCTTCTGCCAAATGGGCAATTTTTTGACAATAGACGAGTGCTTGTTCCCCTGCTTCGGTAAGGGATACTTTACGAGTCGTACGTTGTAGCAGGCGAGCATTAAACCACTCCTCCAACAATGCTACCGCACGGCTAACCATCGGTTTGGAAAGCTCCAATCGTTCTGCTGTGGCAGTAAAACTACCTGTTTCGGCAATCGTGAGAAAAATGTTAATTGCTTGTATTCTATCCATCTTCTATTTTGTTTCAATTTTTGAAACAATTATATTCAAAAAACGCTATTTTTCCCATTTTTTATTTCACTATAATGCCCTTATCAAGTCGTTTGGTGGGCAAAGTTGCTTACCAAACTAAAATAGAACCACTCTCAAAAGGAAATAAAAATGAAAAAATTACTGTTAACCGCAACTGCGCTTTTAACTTCTTTCTCTGCAATGGCGGCAACCACGCCTGAGCAAAACAAGCAAAATGTATTGGCGTTTTATGAAATGGCGTTTAATCAGCACAAAGTGAAAGAAGCTACCGAGAAATACATTGGCGCTGAATACTTACAGCATAACCCGACAGTTGCCGATGGGGGGCAAGCTTTTATTGATGCTTTTGAGCCTTTCTTAAAAGCTCACCCAAAATCAAAAGCGGAAATTAAACGTGTTGTCGCTGATGGTGATTTGGTGATGTTGCACGTACATAGCACAATGGACGAAAACGACCGTGGTGAAGCCGTTGTGGACATTTTCCGTTTAGATGAAAACGGTAAAATCGTTGAGCATTGGGACGTAATCCAAGCCGTGCCTGAAAAAACCGAAAGTGGTCGTTCAATGTTTTAATTAGGAGTACAAAATGCCTTACGTTAATTTAAAAATTTCTACCCCAGAACCAAGCGAAGCACAACTTCGTCAAGTAGTTGAAGAATTTACCGACACAGTCGCTCGTGTGTTAAATAAAAATCCAGCGGACGTAATGGTTTACATTGATATTACCCCACCAACCGCATTAGGTTTTGGCGGAAAAACGCTACAAGATATTCGAGATGGAAAATAGTATGAAACTGCTCTATCTCTTCGATCCACTCTGCGGCTGGTGCTACGGCAGTTCGCCTGCGGTGCGTAAATTAGCGGAACAATTTGAGCTGTCGGCATTTGCCACCGGTTTATTTGCCGATAGCGGTCGTCAAATGAATGCCGCATTTGCCCAACACGCTTGGACGAACGACCAACGCATCGCCCAGCTCACCGGTCAGCCGTTTAGCGAAACTTATCGTCAGCAAATTTTGCAGGGCTGTGGCGAGTTCAATTCCCGAGCGTTGAGCAACGCTTGTTTCGCCCTATTGGAGCAAGGCAGTGAAACGATGTTGAATGTGCTTGCCGAGTTGCAAAAAGCCCGTTATGTAGAAGGAAAAGACACCAGCGAAAACGAAGTTGTCCGCCAAATTCTGCAAAATCTGGGACAAAGTGCGGTGGCGGAAACCTTTGATTTAGCCGAAAATCAGGCAAAAACCACCGATTGGATCGCACAAGCTCAAGCGATTGCTGCTCAATTCGGCGTGCAAGGCGTACCGTGTTTGTTTGCTGAAACCGAGCAAGGTTGGGTCAATGTGCCAAGCCAGTTGCTCTACCAAAATGCAGAAAATGCGGTGGAAAATCTGAAAAATTGGTTATATCAGTTATAAAAATTATGTACAAGCGGTGAATTTCTCAGGGAATTTTGCAAAAAATCCAGTGAAATTGACCGCTTGTTTATCTATTTATTCAAGGAGTTCAAGCAACACAATGACTCATAGCAATTCTAAACTCTTTTTGGTTTTACTGCTTGGCGTACTCTCGGCATTCGGGCCTTTTGTGGTGGATCTTTATTTACCTGCCCTACCACAACTTGCCGAGTTTTTTCATACCAGCACATCAATGACCCAACTCACGCTAACCACAGCAATGATCGGCTTAGCGGTAGGGCAACTCTTATTAGGCCCGATTAGTGATAAATTTGGGCGGAAAAAACCGCTGATTCTATCGCTACTAATCTACATTATCAGCACCATCGCTATTATGTTTTCACCTAATATAGAAACGATGATTATATTGCGAGTGGTCCAAGGCTTATCTTCTGCGGGAAGTGTGGTGATTTCTCGAGCGGTCGCCACCGACTTATATCGTGGGCGAGAAATGACTCGCTTTTTTGGCTTACTCATGACGATTAACGGACTTGCCCCTATCATTTCACCGATATTAGGCAGCTTGTTGTTAGAATACATTAACTGGCAAGGCATTTTTGCATTTCTTACCTTTATTGGTGTCGCGGTTACGTTATTCAGCTTACGCTTGAAAGAGAGCCTAGCATTAGAAAATCGCTTACAAGGCTCGGTTATTTCCGTGTTTGGCTCATTTCGCAAAATCATCAAAAACCGTGTATTTATGCAATTTGTTGGCATAGAAACCTTTCTATTTGGTGCAATGTTTGCCTATATTGCCGCCTCACCTTTTATCTTACAAAGTGTTTATAGTTTATCTGCATTCGCATTTAGCCTCTGCTTCGGTGCAAATGGCACAGCATTAGTGCTTGGCTCAAATTTTGGCAGCAGACTTGCTAACCGTATCGCACTGAAATGGGGAGTACTTGGTTTCTGTTTCGCTGTCGTTTATACCGCTGCAATGTTGCTAATTCAACCACACTGGCTTTTAGTTGAGCTTGGTTTTTTCTTTACGCTGCTCATGATGGGTTTACCATTGCCCGCTATTTCATCACTGGCAATGGAAAGTGAACGAGAATATGCTGGTGCAGCTTCGGCACTACTTGGCTTTGCCCCATTTTTTCTGGGAGGCATTGTTTCACCATTAGTCGGTATTGGCGATATATTCTATGCCAGTGCGATAGTGATGCTGCTCTGTGCCATCATTGGATTTTGGTTATATTGGTCTGTGAAAGATCAAATTAAAAATGAGACATAAGAGAAAGATCTAGTGCAAGCATTGTTTCAATATATAAAACAATCTTATTCATAAATTGCTATTTTTCCCGATTTTTATTTCACTATAATGCACAAAATCAATTATCCATAAGGAATTAACATGACTTTTTTACAAAAATTACAACCTCAAATTTTAGCATTCGTTCGCATTTTAACTGGCTATGCCTTTTTACTACACGGCACAGCGAAATTCTTTGAATTTCCATTTTCAATGACAAATGGCAATGGTTCAGTGCAATTGATGTCTATTTTCGGTTTAGCTGGGATCTTAGAATTAGTGGGTGGTGTACTGATTATTTTGGGTTTATTCACCCGAGTAACTGCTTTTATTTTATCTGGACAAATGGCTGTCGCCTATTTTATGTTCCACTTCTCCTTCTTACCATTAACCAACGGTGGCGAACCTGCAATGTTATTTAGCTTAGTCTTTTTAATGCTTGCTGCATTTGGTGGCGGAGCGTGGAGCTTGGATAATCGCTTTACCCAAAATAAATAAAAAACATTTTCAAAAGACCGTTTGCGATTTGCAAGCGGTCTTTTTTTGCCCCAAATTTACCAAATCATCATCGTTGCCAGCTTTTTCCCTGCGCGAATTTTTCGCCTAAAAAATCCATCACTGCTTGCACATTGGCGGAACGATAGCTACTTTGTGGGGTTAAAAAAGCGATATAAATCTCTTCTAAATCACTGGAAATGGACATATCAGGCAATATCGGGACAAGTTTACCTGCTTGGATCTCATCGGCGACTGCCCAATCTGGCATCATCAGCAAGCCACCACCTTTAATCGCCATTTCAATCAAACTCGGGGCATTGTTGCTGACAAAATAAGGTTTCGCCTCTTTCACAACCCCTTGCTCACCAAATCGCCAGTGTAAAATACCGAATTGTCCACGATAAAACAGACCACGATAATGGGGCAAATCGTCAATCGTACAAGGCGTACCATATTTGGCTAAGAAATCAGGCGAGGCAACCAGATAATGTTTCTGCTTGGCGATGATTTTCATTTTGAGGTTACTGTCCGCAAGGCTTGCAATGCGAATAATCAAATCTACATTTTGACTATACGGATCAACAAAATCATCGGATTGAGTAAGATGAATTTCTAATTTAGGGTAGCGATCTTGCAAGGCACACAAATGCGGTACGATCTGCTTTTGCCCGAAAAATGTCGGGACGTTAATGCTTACTATGCCCGCTGGTTCTTGATTAGCTTGCTGTAATTCATCAGAGAGTAATTGATATTGATTTAACAGCGTTTGAGCGTGCTGAGCAAAACGCTCGCCTGCTTGAGTCAAAATCATTGAGCGAGTATTGCGATAAAACAGCGTTTGCCCAAAATCATCTTCTAACTGTTTGATTTGCCGAGAAATCACCGAACTTGCCACATCATAATGGCGAGCGACTTCGGAAAAATTTTTTTCTTTGGCAACCGCAAGAAAAATCTCTAAAGCGTGAAAAGTGGTATTTTTACGGTTCATTTGTGTGTTTTATGCAAAGGTGTTTTGTGATTGATGTTATTTTAGCATGTTTAAATTCCCGTTAAAATTGCGTTGTTTTATGAATATCACCTTTTAAGGAAACAGAATGAGCAAACAGATCCAATTTACCCAAACAGGCACACCTGATGTTTTACATATTGTTGATGTACAAACATCTGCACCAAAAACAGACGAAGTGCAAATTCAAATGCAAGTGTTAGGCTTAAACCGTGCAGAAGCAATGTATCGCTCTGGTGCTTATGTGATTGAGCCTGTTTTTCCTGCCACAATGGGGTATGAAGGAGCTGGCGTGGTAACGGCGGTGGGCGACAATGTCAGTGAATTTTCGGTTGGCGATAAAGTGAGCGTGATTCCTTCTTTTATGTTTACCGAATACGGCACTTACGGCGAAATCGTGAATATGCCAAAACACGCTGCGGTTAAACACCCTGATAATCTTTCAATGGCACAAGCAGCGGCAAGCTGGATGGCGTTTATTACCGCCTACGGTGGGTTAATTGAATTTGGTAAAGTGAAAGCTGGCGATTTTGTAGTATTGGGTGCAGCGACAAGTTCAGTCGGCTTAGCCGCTATTCAAATTGCTAAAATGCAGGGAGCAACCGTGATTGCCCTGTCTCGCACTCATGCCAAAGGCGATATTTTACTGGAAAAAGGAGCGGACTTCGTGCTTGCCACCAAAGAAGATGATATCACCGCTAAACTGCTTGAAATCACCAACGGTAAAGGCGTGAATATGGTGTTTGATCCTGTGGGCGGAAAAGAAGCGGCTGCTATCATCAATGCAATGGCACAAGATGGCAACTATATTATCTATGGTGCATTGAGCCATGATGATATTGCTGTGCCTGTTTTCCCAATTTTGGGCAAACATTTAACCGTGCGTGGCTATGAGCTGTTTGAAATAACTACCGTACCTGAAAAACTCGCACAAGCGAAACAATTCGTCTTTGAGGGCTTAGCAAGCGGTCAGTTAAAGCCTGAAATTGACAAAATCTTTGCCTTTGAAGAGATGGTGCAAGCTCACGAGTATATGGAAAGTAATGCACAAATGGGGAAAATTTTAGTAAAAATCTAACGTTTAAACCAAATACCGCTTGGATTTAACGCCAAGCGGTGTTTTTGTGTGGAAATTTTGCAAAATTCAAGCCGTCTGCACCGCCTTGATGATCTCGCCTAATTCCGCCCACACTTGGCGAATGGGAACGGGCAAATCCTGTTTAAAATAATATTGCCAAGTATGTAGCATTAAATGAGCGACCATTTCGCCTTGATAATCCAAATCTTTTTGGGGGAGATGGCGTTGTTGTGTGGCGATGTAATTGTTTTTAATCATTAAAAACATATCGTCCCACAGATGATGCCGTTTGGTTTTAATCGTCCAAAGTGCCAAAATCACTCGGCGTTTTTCATAAAATTTGGGCAAAAGTATCTCAATAAATTCATTTAAATTATCAAGATTTACTCTTTCATCAATCAAATCGGTATATTCGGCTTTCAGTTCACTAATCATCGCCCCTGCCAAATCGCTTTTGCCTGAATAATATTTGTAAAAAGTATTTCTATTGACCAAAGCTCTATCCAAAATCTCTTGCACGGCGATGTTTTCATAGGTTTTTTCTTGTAGCAATTCCACAAAAGCGGTGCGAATGACCTTATGCGTTTTTTGTACTCGCAAATCTTGTTTTTCAGACGGCATAACGATTTTGCTCCAATTTATCTATTTAATAGTACAGATTTTAAAATTTGTCATCTTATTGTAGCAGTTTTGGGCAATTTTGACCGTTTTTATTGTGTAATTTCTCTCTTAAAATAAACACATACCACTTTTATTGAAGAGAAATTAAAATGACACAAAAACAATCACTTCACCTAAATATCGGCAGATGGATATTAATCGGCATTATGTTTGTACTCACTGCCTACTTGTATTTTGCCCCTGAAATGCAAGCACCGCTCGGGCCGCTGTTTGCGATGATGATAGCCGTATTTGCTTTTTGGCACGGTTTTGAGCGTTTTGGCGTCAAAAACATGCTGATTTTCTTTTTTATTACTTGGATTATCAGCCATTTTTTTGAGTCGCTTAGTATTTCCACAGGTTTTCCGTTTGGCTATTATCACTACGAAAAATTGCCCGGTCCAAGAATTGCCAATGTGCCATTGATGATTATGCCTGCCTATTTTGCAATGGGTTATACCTCTTATATTCTCGGACAGGTCTTAACAGGGCAATATGGCAAAAAACTTCAAGGAATTCAGATGATTATCACTCCATTGATTGCTACCTTTATTATGGTAATGTGGGATTTGGTGATGGATCCGTTGGCGGCAACCATTAACCAATCTTGGATATGGAAAGAAAATGGGGCTTATTTTGGCGTGCCATTGTCTAATTTTGCTGGTTGGTTTTTTGTGGTGTATCTGTTTATGCAGCTTTTTTCACTCTATCTTGCCAAATGTGATAACGAACTGAAAACCTACAACAAAGCGTTTTGGCTGGAAGCGGTTGCGGTATATGGCATTAAAGGTTTGTCGTTTATCATTCCTGCTTTTGTGCTGGAAACACACACCGAAATCAATGGCTCAATGGCATTGGTAACGGTATTTACAATGATGTTTGTAACCTTGCTTTGTGCCATTCATATTCTGACAATGCCTCATCGTCTTAACGATTAGCCGTTATGGATAAATAAAACCCACCGCTTGTTTTGAGTTAAACATCAGACAAGCGGTGTTTTTTATTGGCAAACTTTTCAGGCAGCCCCAAAAAACTTAATTTGTAATTCATTCTCATTTTTGCTAAAATGGGCGTTATTTTAGCCGATTGTCATAATAAAAAAGTCCTTTATTTTCCTATTCTTATTACTAAATTTGACCGCTTGCCAAACACCCCAATCCGCCAAGCACTCGCCTGACAAAGCCGAATTTGACAAAGCCGTCTCTTTATACCAAGCCCAAGATTATCAAACCGCCAAACCCTTGTTTGAACAAAGCACCCATATGAAAGCCAAGCGTTATTTGGGCTTGATGTATCTAAACGGTGAGAGCGTGGCAAAAGACGAAATCAAAGCCTTTGACTATTTTAAACAGGCAAGCGAACAAGGCGACATCACTTCGCAATATTGGCTTGGGTTTTGTTATGAAAATGGCATTGGTACACCAAAGGACTTAAATCAAGCAATGAGTTGGTATCAAAAATCCGCCCAAAGGGGCGACCACATCAGCCAGCCTGCGATAGATGCCCTAAAACGCCTAAACACTCAACCTTAATTTTGGAATTTTTATGAAAAAACTTCTCTTAACCACCGCACTTTTGGCAAGTTTGACCGCTTGCCAAACGCCTGTTTCTAAGTCCCCCGTTTCCCAAGCACAAACAACCGCCCAAGCCAGCATTTGGGATAGAGAATTGTATGGCGGCGCAGACAAATCCTACGACAGCGAGCTTTTGGCACAGCGAGAAATGCTGGCAGCAAAATTTACCCAACTAGAATTTCAAGACCTCAAAACAGGCAAAACACTTGCCTATAATCTTTACATTCCCAAAAATCTTGACCCAAGCAAAAAATACCCACTGGTATTGTTTATGGCGGACGCCAGCACCGCAGGCAAAGGCTTAAAAGCCCCGTTAATGCAGGGCTGGGGTGGCATTATTTGGGCGACGGACGAAAGTCAGTCCAAAAATCCCGCTTTTGTGCTGGTGCCGGCATTCAGCGAAAAAGCGGTTTATGACGACTGGACCACCCGCCCCGAGGTGGCGATGACGCTGGATTTGGTCAAACAAACGCTTGATGATTACCCCATTGACCGCAATCGGGTTTACACCACAGGTCAGTCTATGGGCGGTATGATTTCCTTTTATTTCAACAGCATCGAGCCGGATTTGTTTACCGCTTCGTATTTTGTCGGCTCAAAGTGGGACATCAACGTTTTAAAACCGCTGGAAAAAAACAAATGGATTTTCACCCTTGCCGACGGCGATTTGGGGGCGGTCAAAACCCACGGCGAATTAACCGCCATGCTTAAAGCCGACAAGGTGGCGTTTGAACAGCTCAATTTGTCGGCAAAACTGCCCCAAAGCGAGCAAAACGCCAAAGTGTCGGCACTGCTTGCCAAAGGCAGCACGATTAATATCGTTTATTTTGACAAAGGCACGGTTCTGCCCGAGGGCAACACGATGACCAAAGGCGGCGAGCATATGTATTCGTTTGATTATGCCTACAAACTTGCCCCTGCCCGTGAATGGCTGTTAATGCAGGACAAGGGGGCGAAAGGGGTAATCACCGCCGATAAAATGCAGGCAAAACAACTGCTTGATCAAGCCGTTGCCCTGTATAACCAAAAAGACTACACGCAGGCGATGCAGGCCTTTATCCGAGCCGATGACGCGGGGCATATCAAAGCCAAACGCTATATCGGTCTGATGTATTTAAACGGTCAGGGCGTGGCAAAAGACGAACGCAAAGCCTTTGATAATTTCAAACAGGCAGGCGAACAGGGCGACATTACGTCGCAATACTGGCTGGGCTATTGCTATGAAAACGGTATCGGCACGGCAAAAGCGTTAAATCAAGCGTCAAGCGATTGTGTGGTACAAAAAATCCGCACAAAGAGGCGATCATGTTAGTCAGCCGGCGATGGACGCTTTAAAAAGATTAAAAGTCAGCCCTTAATATAAGGAGAAGCAGTATGAAAAAACACCAATACCGCATTACGGTGGATTATCTTGCCGACCGCGACGGCAGCCCCGTTGAAGCCCCGCCGTTGGTATTTGAAGCCCCTAACCACGACAATCTGTTTGAGCTTTTGGAAAAAGTCAGGCAAACGCACCCCGACATCAGCGAGCAGGATTTAAGCCGTTTTCTGATCGGCTTGAAACTGTTTAGCGAAGTATGCTTGGAAAATCGTGATAACGCATTTTTTAGTCAATTTTCCCCCTACGTCAAAGACATCATGATGACAGTAAAGGGCAAAAAATAATTTTACTCCATCAACTTTGGAAAAATATGTTATGAAGAAACTCATCTTTACAACCGCTTTTTTAGCATTTTTAACCGCCTGCCAAGCCCCTGCTTCCCAGAGTGCAGGTCAAGCCCAAGGCGAAAACCCTGCTTGGGATTCCCAATACGGCGGGGCGGACAAATCCTACGACACCGAACTGCTGGCACAGCGAGAAGAATTAGCAAGCCGTTTTCAAGTGTTTGAATACACCGACAAAAACGGCGTGAAAATCAGCTATAACCTGTACACCCCTCAAAACCTTGACCCCAACAAAAAATACCCGCTGGTCATGTTTATCGCCGATGCCTCCACCTCGGGCAAAGGTGCCAAAGCCCCGTTAATGCAGGGCTGGGGCGGGATTATCTGGGCGACGGACGAAAATCAGGCGAAAAATCCTGCCTTCGTGCTGGTGCCCGCCTACGAAAAAGGGGCGGTGAACGACAGTTGGGAGACTTCCGAGCAAGTGAAAGTTACCGCCAATCTGGTGCGTGAGGTGATGGCGAAATACCCCGTTGATAACAAACGAGTTTACGCCACAGGTCAGTCTATGGGCGGTATGATTTCGTTTTATCTGAACAGCACCGAGCCCGATTTGTTTACCGCCTCGATGTTTGTCGGAAGTCAATGGGACATCAATGTGTTAAAACCACTAACAAATGCCAAGTTTATTTACACTGTTTCCGCTGCTGACCCAAAAGCCTCTATCGGAATGAAAGAAGTGATGGGTTTAATGCAGCAAAATAGCGTACCGATTGCTGAAACTGAATTTTCTGCTTTGTTGCCAAAAGATGCGCAAAATCAGAAAGTTGCTGAAATTTTAACACAAGGTAAACCCGCCAACTTTATCCGCTTTACACCTAACACCGTTGTGCCAAAAGGCGTAACCCACAAAGGGGGCGAGCATATGTATTCGTTTGATTATGCTTATCAATTAGATGCCGCTCGAGAATGGCTATTATCGCAAAGTAAATAATGCGAATAGTGAAGGCACCGCTTAAATAAATTCAAGCGGTGTTTTTTATGATAATTTTTGCAAATTTCTCAACGTTTGCATTGCTAATTCCGCTTTTTCATAAGGCACAAAAATATGATCGTGATAATTCCCTGCGACCACATTGCAACTAATCCCCACATTACCTAACGCTGTGGCAAAAGCCGCAGTTAGTCCCACTGCGGCAAGATCAGAATGTACGGTCAAACTAATCCACGCACATTTAAACTGAGCTTGTAAACCGTATTCCGCCACCGTCTCTTCATTTATCACAACCGATAGCCCCTCTTCTTCACGAATCGTTGCAATGATTTTTGCAAGTGGTAAATCATCGTCCTGATTGAGTGTGGCAAAATAATAAACCCCATCATTTAATTTTGGGGTCATTGTGCGTAAAAGTTCGTTTAAATTACTGATCGCTTGGGACATCTCATACTCCGAAAACAAAAGCGCAATAATATGCTATTTTGATATATTGAGCAAAACATACTTTTACCCAACCTTTGCAAATTTTGCAAAACTGTTTCCCAATTGCATCTATTTTTCTCATCAATCTTATTCCTTAAAATACGCCTATTACACATCAGATAGGAATACGAAATGACGACGCAATCTCCTGCTTTTTCTCAAGTTTTTCAACAAGATAAATTAACCTTAGGCTTAATCGCCCCTTTTAAAGGCTATGCAGATACACCTTTTCCTGATATTTCCGATTTAGGCGATTTAGCGGAATTGGCCGATCAATTAGGTTTTTCCGCATTATGGCTGCGAGACGTGCCTTTTTACGATCCCCATTTTGGCGATGTGGGGCAAGGGTTAGATCCTTTTGTCGCATTAGGCTATTTAGCGGCACGCACCAAAAATATCGCACTGGGTACAGCAGGCATTGTCTCGCCCCTGCGTTCACCAGCCCATATCGCTAAATCGGCGACCAGTGTGGATAATTTAACGCAAGGGCGATTTATTTTGGGCTTATCCTCTGGCGATAGACCCGTAGAGTACCCTGCATTTAACGAAAATTTTGAAAATCGTGCTGAGCGTTTTCGGGAGAGTTTTGATTTAATCCGCACGCTCACTGATCCAAAAACACAGGATTTCCCACTGTTCAAAGGCAAACATTACGGTAGCTTAACAGGCGATATTGACACCTATCCCAAAGTGAAAAACCGCCTACCGATGGTGGCGATTGGGCGGGCAAGGCAAGAATTTGATTGGCTGGCGAATACCCCCGATGCGTGGATTTGGCATGGAGTGAATCCTGCCAATACCGCTAAAATTATTGCTCAGTTACAAGAGTTAAACCAAGATGGCATTTGGCGTCCTTTCGGCTACGCCAATTTTGTGGAATTGTTAGAAGATCCAAATGCACCTGCTCAGCTTTATAACAACATCTACTTGCGTGGTGGAGCAAATGGTTTACGAGAATTTTGGCAAGAGCAGAAAGAACAAGGCTTAGCACACGTAACGATCAATCTCAAACCTACCACTCGCCCAGCGAAAGAGGCATTACAAGATTTAGCAGAAAATGTGTTAGCAAAATTATGATGAAAAGAGACCGCTTGTGATTAACAAGCGGTCTTTTTCTTTTCAAAATCTGCAAAATAACCTTTCAGATAGTCTGAAAATTAACCCTTGAATTTAGTCTTAAAATTGACTAAAATACACAAAATTAGTTAATTTTAGGACTATTTATGCTAAAAGTCAGCCCCAATATCCTTGATGAAATCGGCGATGCCTGTACAAGGGTCAATTTAAGCTATGCCATTTTTGCTAAAAATCATCAGATAAATGCCAACGAGCTTGCCATTCTTTATACGCTTTGGATTAGTGATTTTGCCACGCAAAAACACATTGCCGACAAATATCATCTTGCCAAACAAACCATTCACACCCTTTGTAAAAAATATGAAGCAGACGGCATCATTGTGATTCAAAGTAGTGATAACGATAAGCGAGAAAAAATCCTATCTTTAACTGATAAAGGCAAAGCTTTTGCAAAGCCGATTATTGAACCGCTATTAAACCTTGAACAAAAAATCATTGATGAGTTTGGCGATGAGCAAATGTTATTGCTATTAAAGCAAATGCAAAACTTGCAAACCTTAATGGCAAATTATTTGGAAAGTTAATTTTATTTTAGGAGTATTTATGCACTGGTCTATTTTCTTGGCGATTGCCGTTTGTAGTGAAGTTTTTGGTTCAACAATGATTAAGCTCTCACAAGGCTTTACCAAGCCCTTACCATCTGTCGGTGTGGCGATTGGCTTTGCGTTGGCGTTTTATTGTTTGTCTTTAACGCTAAAATCCATTCCGCTGGGTATGGCATATGCCATTTGGTCGGGCGTAGGGCTAGTTTTGACGGCAATTGTTGGTGTGGTAGTGTTTGGCGAAAAGGTAGATTTTTGGGGAATGGTGAGTATTGCCCTGATTTTGGCTGGGGTGATAATGATGAATACATTGTCTAAAATGGGTGGACATTAAACTTATACCGTGCCGCTTGTTGAGCTAATCTACAAGCGGTATTTTTTAACGAAAAATCTGTAAATCACCAATTGATTTTCCATTTGCTTGTTGAATTACTTGATGTTGTATTATAATGCGTCTAAATTTTTAAACCTATAATCTGATATGAACGAACAAACCTATGCGATGCAGTTGATGAAAGATTGCATTCCCATTTTTACCGTTTTAGCTGATGAAAATCGTCATCTAATTTTAAAACTTTTACTGGATCGGGGTGCAATGAATGTCAATCAAATTACAGAACAGCTACATCTTTCTCGCCCTGCGGTGTCGCATCATCTGAAAATCATGTTGCAGGCGAATGCGGTGAGCGTGGAGCAAATTGGCAAAGAGCGTTTTTATCGTTTAGCAATGAAAGAAGAGATTGAAAAAATAGGCAAGCTGGTTGAGTTGATGAGACAGTATTGCCCAAGCCAATCCGAATAGTATTACGGGTGCAGCCATTGCACCTTTTATTTTGATAAACAAGTTTACATTTTTAAACATATAAACACTATGGAGATTTTTATGTTATTTCAACCTTTCACTTTCCCCAACGGCCAAACCGCTAAAAACCGTTTTTTTAAATCGGCAATGGAAGAGCAACTTGCGAAAAATGACCGCCCCACGCCACATTTGGTGAAGCTTTATCGCACTTGGGCAAAAGGCGGAGCTGGCGTATTGGTCACAGGGAATGTGATGGTAAGCCGTCAAGGAAAAGGTTCGATCAATGATGTTGTCATTTCTGATGAGACCGATTTAACTACTCTTAAAGCGTGGGCAGAAGCGGGGAAAACCGATAATACGTTGTTGATTATGCAAATTAACCACGCAGGTAAACAGTCGCCCAACGTTATCAATCCTACCCCTGTTGCTCCCAGTGCTGTTCCTTTGGTGGGAATGGACGGCTTTATCAATCCGCCTCGTGCACTACAAGCGGTAGAAATTCAACAAATTATTGCAGAATTTATCCGCACGGCTCAAATTGCCGAAAAAGCAGGGTTTAGCGGCGTACAAATTCACGCCGCACACGGCTATTTAATTAGCCAATTTCTCTCTCCTCATCATAACCAACGCAGTGATGAATGGGGCGGTAGTTTAGCCAATCGTATGCGATTTTTGGTTGAAATTTATCACGGCATTCGTGCCAATGTTAGGCAGGATTTTCTCGTAGGGGTGAAACTGAATTCGGCTGACTTTCAAAAAGGTGGTTTTGATGAAACAGAAAGCATTCAAGTTGTGCAAAAACTGTCGGCATTAGGCATTGATTTCATTGAGATTTCAGGCGGAAACTATGAAAGCCCAGCGATGCTTGCCGAAAAATCTAGCACTCGTCAGCGAGAAGCTTTTTTTATTGATTATGCTGAAAAAGCGAGAAAAGTCAGCCAAGTACCGCTAATTATTACAGGCGGGGTTAGAAGCGAAACTGCCATGAATGATGCTCTAGCTAGCGGTCATTTAGACTTTGTCGGCATTGCAAGACCCTTTGCCTTGATGCCAGATTTACCAAACCAAATTCAACACGGCATTTATCAAACCCTAAGCACAAACCGCATTCAAACGGGCTTTGCACCGATTGATAAAAAGGTCGGGGCAATGCTGGAAATGAATTGGTATATGGCTCAAATGGCATTGATGGGGCAAGGTAAATTGCCTAATCTCAAATTATCCGCATGGAAAGTGTTATTCAAATCACTGTGGGAAAACGGCAAGGCTGGGTTGAGAACGGGAAGAAGCTAAATGAAAATAACGGCTTGCTCCTTTGTTTTCTCAATGGGGCGAGCCTTAAAATCAACGAGCTTAGACAAGCGGTGGATTTTGGCGAGAAATCTGCAAATAATCATAACATTCTTTGATGTCATTTCCATTTATGGAAACCATCTTTCCATTAAAATAGATTGCACGCAATTAAATTTGGATCTATTATATATTCATTCCTTACTTAAATCAGGAGAAAAATAATGAATAGCAAAATTATTGAAAAATTAAACGAACTATTAGCGGTATATCAAATGGCAAACATTCAGCATCAAACACACTTAGTATTGGTGCGTGCGTGGGGCTATGAAAAATTGGCAGAGACAATGGCAGCTCATATTGATGATGAGCCAGAAACGATCATCAATTTACAAAATCGTATTTTGGATTTAGGTGGTGAAATTGCTTACACTTTGCCACAACCTACTTTTGGTACAGATATTGCCAGTGCATTTGAAGCTGATTTGAAATTACAAATTGACGCTCGCCCTCGTTTAAATGAAGTGATTGAGCTTTTCCAAGCAGAGCACGATGCCACCTCTCGTGTGTTGGTGGAAGAGATTTTAAAAGATGAAGAAGAGCATTTAGCGTGGTTAGAAGCGGAAATGAGCTTGTTAGACCGTTTGGGCGATCAGCTTTATTTAGCGGCAAGAGCGTAACAAGCGGTTTAAATACCATAAAAATTTGCAAACAAGGATACTCATTATGCGTCAATTTGATAAAGATTATTTAACCAATCCATTTAAACAAGCCGTGACTAATCATCAAGTGCAGGTTGGTTTTGCGCTCAGTTCAGGTTCAGCAACGGTCGCTGAAATTGTGGCAGGTTCGGGCTTTGATTTCCTTTGGATTGATGGCGAACACGGGCCAAATACGCTTGAAACTGTTCTTGCTCAGGCAAGAGCGATTGCGGCTTACGATAGCCACGTAGTCGTTCGCCCATTAGAAAGCGACCGCGCGTTAATTAAACAGCTCCTTGATGCAGGCATTCAATCTATTATTGCCCCGATGATTGAAACAGGCGAGCAAGCCAAATATATCGCAGAATCTATGTATTATCCGCCAAAAGGCAAGCGTGGATTTGGGGCACCGGGCGCAAGAGCAGGACGTTGGGGACGCATTCCAGATTATGCTGCAAGCGGTGAGCAACATCTATTCCTTGCACTACAAATTGAGAGCAAATTAGGTGTGCAAAATGCCGAAGCGATTGCCAAAACCGAAGGGGTAGATGCTATTTTCTTAGGCCCTGCTGATTTGGCGGTGGATATGGGCTATTATGGTGATTTCTCTGGCGAAGAGATGCAAGCAACCATCAAAAAGCTGATTCAAGATATTCGTGGTTGGGGAAAACCAGTCGGTACTCTTGCAAGCTCGCCAGAAGAAGCACAACGCTACATTGAGTGGGGAGCAAGTTTCGTGGTGGTTGGTGCTGATGTCTTTGCGCTTGCCCACGTTGCAGACAGCACTGTTGAGGCGTATCGTGTGTTAAAAGGTTAATTTCATTCAATTATTCATTTTTAGAAGGAACATTGTATGGCTAACATTTTAGTGATTTCAGCACATCAAAATCTCAATCATTCAACAAGTAATCGTTTGATTTTAGATGAATTGGAACAAGGCTTAGGTTCACAAGTGAGTATTCGCCGTTTAAGTGAACTTTATCCTGACTTTAACATTGATGTTAGTGCAGAGCAGCAAGCCCTGCTGGAAGCGGATGTTGTCGTATTGCAATACCCAATTTTTTGGTACAACACCCCTGCGATTTTGAAAAAATGGCTTGATGACGTGTGGACATACGGCTTTGCTTATGGTGAAGGCGGTGATAAGTTGAAAGGTAAGAAATTATTGGTTTCTACCACCACAGGCGGTGTTAAAGAGGTTTACACTGATGAAGTAATGGGCAAAATAGACGACCTGCTTAAGCCAATGAAAAGTTCAGCGATTTATGCAAGTTTTGAATGGCTTGAACCAGAGGTGAGCTATGCGCAACTTTACATTCCAAACGTGCATACAGAAGCGGATTTAGCCAATGTACAAGCTAAAGCCAAAGCACATGCTGCACGAGTAATTGCTAAGTTAGCAAACCTATAAAAGTATCTTTTTTACCTTTGCAAGCGGTGGTTTTTTCGCAAAATTTTGCTAAAAATCTACCGCTTGTTGTTTATTGTTCGGAAAGCAAAATGAAATTATCAGCATTAAGCCTTGTGCCTATTCGTCAAGGGCAAACACATAAGCAAGCGATTGAAGCGATGTTGCGAGAAGTAAAATTAGCCGAAGAGTTAGGGTTTGAACGCTACTGGATTGCCGAGCATCACAACATTAAAGCCTATGCCAGCTCTGCGACACAAATTTTAGTCTCACAAATTTTGCACCATACCGACCGCATTAAAGTTGGGGCGGGCGGGGTGATGAGTCCGAACCATAGCCCGCTTATTGTGGCAGAACAATATGGCACTTTGGCAACTCTCTACCCCAATCGGGTGGAAATCGGAATAGGGCGGGCTAAGGGAACCGATCCTTTTACCGCACGAGCTTTGCGTAGTGTGAATCCTGATCACGAGCAATATGTGAATGAATTACAGGGCTATTTTGGTACGGAGAAGTTAAATGGTGTCAATGCTATTCCCGGTGTAGAAACCAATGTGCCAATGTTTATTTTAGGCTCTAGTGTATCCAGTGCCTACTATGCAGCAGAAAAAGGCTTGCCCTATGCTTTTGCTTCGCACTTTATGCCGATGCAACAAAAAGAAGCCATTACCATTTACCGCCAACATTTCCAACCGTCCGCCTATTGCCAACATCCTTATGTGATTTTATGTTGGAACCTTGCGGTAGCGGATAGCGATGAAGAAGCGTATTACAACAACAGTACGTTGATTCAATTATTTTTAAATGAGCAACGAGGACTAAACATTCCCGTTCAACCTCCCATTGTACAGATTGATTACAGTTCTGCTGCCGAAGAGCGTTCAATCCAACTGCAAACCGCAGGGATTTTTATAGGCAGTAAAGCAACGGTTGCTAAGCAGTATGCGCAATTCCGCCAAGAATTTGACGGCGTTGATGAGATTATGTGTACAGGCTATATCTGGGACGAAGCTAAAATGCAGAAATCCTATCGCTTGTTTAAAGAAATTGTTGATGAATATGAGCTGATGTATTCTAGCAAATAATTTAAGTATTTTTCAAAATTATATTGCACACAATAAAAATAAGCGTATAATATTCCCCAATACGCAATGACAAACGTATAGTTCACTTTAAATTGTTTTTATTAAGGAATTACTATGAAAATTTTTTACCACACAAGTGCAACTGCAACAGGCGGTCGTGATGGACATACCCGTGTAGATGACGGTTCAATCGGCTTTGATTTAGTTGGTTTCCAAAACGAGAGCGGCAAAGAAGGAACTAACCCCGAGCAACTTTTTGCTATGGGGTACGCAGCATGCTTTGACAGTGCAATGAATCATGTTGCACCAACCTTAGGCATTAAGCCAAGTCAATCTTCTACATCGGTTGCGGTGGGAATCGGGCAAAAAGCCGACGGTGCATTCTCATTAGATTTAGATATCACTATTACCGTAGCAGGAATTAGCGAAGCAGAAGCCCGTACATTAATTGAACGTGCACACGAAGTTTGTCCATATTCAAATGCGGTACGGGGCAATGTGGAAACTCGTTTACACGTAAATTTAATTCAATCTTTTGATTTGTAATTTAAGCGGTCGTTTTGGTAAAGAAATTTGCAAAACGACCGTTTTTATCTTTAGGCTAAAGGACGAAATTATGATTACATTACATTATTTGAAACAATCTTGTTCACACCGTATTGTTTGGCTCTTAGAAGAATTAGGGTTAGATTACGAGCTCAAAATTTATGATCGAGAGCCCGAAACTGGCTTTGCACCAGCTGAATTAAAAGCACAACATCCATTAGGTAAAGCTCCTGTATTACAAGATGGGAATTTAATACTCGCCGAGGGTAATGCAATTATTCAGCACCTGCTTGATCGCTACGATAATGGTAAACTCACTCCTCATCACAAAACTGACGACTACTCTTACTATCTTTATTGGCTCTCTATTTCTGCCTCACTATTCTCAGCAAATTTAGCACAACTCTTGGCAAAGCAAGGCGACCTAGGTGCATACAACGACTATGCTAAAATGCAAACAACACTTTATTTCAAGCATATTGAACAGGCTCTCGCAGGTAAAAAATGGATTATAGGCGAACAATTGACTGGAGCTGATTTCTCGCTCAGCTTTCCATTACAATGGGGGAAAAATTATGTTGATCTGGCAGATTATCCAAATATTCAGCGTTACTTAGCACAAATTGAACAATACCCAAGCTATCTCCGAGCAAATCAAAAAGCAGCGATTCTAGACATGGGGGCATTTTAAACTAGATAAGCAATGCCACTTAAATTAAGCGGCATTGTTTTAAAGTAGAACAGCATTTACCCAAATATACTCGGGTTTAACTTTGCGAATTCTCTTTTAGCAGTCTGATAGCCTAAATTAAAAATAGCATCAAGTCGCTTACTTGATAATTCAAATACACTGTATTGATTAACGTCTTTGGGATTAATCAACCAGTCACAAAAACGATTCTGCATAGCAGAATTCTGTGACATCATAATTTCAATCGCACGCCATGCTGTTTGAGGAGCAAAAGCAAATTTGTTTGCTGGCTTATAGTCTAAACCGCAATCTAAATTTACCCCTATGACAAAATCACATCGCCCTTGAATTACATTAGCTGGAAAATTATTTAAAATACCACCATCGCTATATAATTTTCCTTCTACCATGATTGGAGAGAATACGCCAGGAAAAGCACAAGATGCAGCAACCGCTTCTTTCAATTTAGTTTGAGGGCTAAAAATCTTAGGTTTTGCCGTCTCAATATTTGTCGCAGAAATATAAACTTCTTTTGGTAAATCTCCCACTCTTAACTCACCAAATACTTGTTCTAAATAGACCATAAATTTTTCAGCATTTAATAATCCATTTTTGGCTAGGGAAAAATGGTGTACATTAAACAAATTAACCGAGCGGAAAAACTCTAATATCTCCCGAGGGCTTTTGCCTACAGCATATAGACTACTAATAAGAGCTCCTGCACTAGTACCAGAGAAGATCTGCGGCTCAATCTTCTGCTCTTGCAGAAACTGCAATACTCCTGCGTGAACCAACCCTTTATGTCCTCCGCCCGATAAAACTAAACCAATAGAATACTGTTGCATTTCGTTTCCTTCATTTCAGCTAGAGAACTCAATATAGCATATATGGATTTTCCTTAGCCAGAGAACGAATAGCCAGCCCGTAAATTTTCGAAAGTTTTGCACATTTCAGATATAAATAAACCGCTTGTATTCGTTTATTGCCAATAACAAGCGGTTTATTTTCACTAAAAATCTGCAAAAGTGTAGCGGATACGTAGCAGATACAATAAAACATTTCGGATAAACTCAAAACATCCAAAAGCAAAAACCCCAAGCCTCGCGACTTGGGGTTCCTTAAATAATACCCTGATGTAGCCCTACTCTCACATGGGGAAACCCCACACTACCATCGGCGTTACTGCGTTTCACTTCTGAGTTCGGTATGGGGTCAGGTGGTACCACAGCACTATGGACATCAGGAAAATCTTCGATGATTTCTGTCCGTTATATTGTTGTTCTTTATCTCTCTGTTTAGGGCGAATATTATTCGCCCCTACATTTAAATTTGAAACAAGCTAAATCCTGATTTTTCGTTCTTGTGCTTTCTTTTCGCACACTCTGTTAATTCCGCAATCGCTCCTGTCTTCTGTCATCTGAAGTCTGACATCTGAACCAAAAACGCTTGAGGTTGTATAGTTAAGCCTCTCGGGCAATTAGTATCTGTTAGCTCAACGTCTCGCAACGCTTACACATCAGACCTATCTACGTCGTAGTCTCCAACAACCCTTACTAGCTTATAGCTAGGGAGAACTCATCTCTTGGCAAGTTTCGTGCTTAGATGCTTTCAGCACTTATCTCTTCCGCACTTAGCTACCCGGCAATGCGTCTGGCGACACAACCGGAACACCAGTGGTGCGTCCACTCCGGTCCTCTCGTACTAGGAGCAGCCCCAACCAATTCTCCAACGCCCACGGCAGATAGGGACCGAACTGTCTCACGACGTTCTAAACCCAGCTCGCGTACCACTTTAAATGGCGAACAGCCATACCCTTGGGACCTACTTCAGCCCCAGGATGTGATGAGCCGACATCGAGGTGCCAAACACCGCCGTCGATATGAACTCTTGGGCGGTATCAGCCTGTTATCCCCGGAGTACCTTTTATCCGTTGAGCGATGGCCCTTCCATTCAGAACCACCGGATCACTATGACCTGCTTTCGCACCTGCTCGACTTGTCTGTCTCGCAGTTAAGCTTGCTTATACCATTGCACTAACCTCACGATGTCCGACCGTGATTAGCAAACCTTCGTGCTCCTCCGTTACGCTTTGGGAGGAGACCGCCCCAGTCAAACTACCCACCAGACACTGTCCGAGACCACGTTTCGTAATCTTCGTTAGAACATCAAACGTTAAAGGGTGGTATTTCAAGGACGACTCCAACAATACTGGCGTATCATCTTCATAGTCTCCCACCTATCCTACACATCAAAATTCAATGTTCAGTGTCAAGCTATAGTAAAGGTTCACGGGGTCTTTCCGTCTAGCCGCGGGTACACCGCATCTTCACGGCGATTTCAATTTCACTGAGTCTCGGGTGGAGACAGCCTGGCCATCATTATGCCATTCGTGCAGGTCGGAACTTACCCGACAAGGAATTTCGCTACCTTAGGACCGTTATAGTTACGGCCGCCGTTTACTGGGGCTTCGATCAGGAGCTTCTCTTTCGATAACACCATCAATTAACCTTCCAGCACCGGGCAGGCATCACACCCTATACGTCCACTTTCGTGTTTGCAGAGTGCTGTGTTTTTAATAAACAGTTGCAGCCAGCTGGTATCTTCGACTGGTTCAGCCTTCGGGAGTAAATCCCTACAACCTACGCCAGCGCACCTTCTCCCGAAGTTACGGTGCTATTTTGCCTAGTTCCTTCACCCGAGTTCTCTCAAGCGCCTGAGTATTCTCTACCTGACCACCTGTGTCGGTTTATAGTACGGTTTATAATAACCTGAAGCTTAGTGGCTTTTCCTGGAAGCGTGGTATCAGTTACTTCATCTCCTTAGAAACTCGTCATCACTTCTCGGTGTTAAGAAGACCCGGATTTGCCTAAGTCTTCCACCTACCAGCTTAAACAGACATCCAACAGTCTGCTAACCTAACCTTCTCCGTCCCCACATCGCAGTTATTACAAGTACGGGAATATTAACCCGTTTCCCATCGACTACGCTTTTCAGCCTCGCCTTAGGGGCCGACTCACCCTGCCCCGATTAACGTTGGACAGGAACCCTTAGTCTTCCGGCGAACGAGTTTTTCACTCGTTTTATCGTTACTTATGTCAGCATTCGCACTCGTGATACGTCCAGCAAACCTCTCGATTCACCTTCTTCCGCTTACACGACGCTCCCCTACCCAACAGACTTTCGTCTGATGCCGCAGCTTCGGTGCTATATTTTAGCCCCGTTACATCTTCCGCGCAGGCCGACTCGACTAGTGAGCTATTACGCTTTCTTTAAATGGTGGCTGCTTCTAAGCCAACATCCTAGCTGTCTAAGCCTTCCCACTTCGTTTCCCACTTAATATAGACTTTGGGACCTTAGCTGGCGGTCTGGGTTGTTTCCCTCTCCACGATGGACGTTAGCACCCACCGTGTGTCTCCTGAGTATCACTCTTCGGTATTCGCAGTTTGCATCGGGTTGGTAATCCGGGATGGACCCCTAGCCGAAACAGTGCTCTACCCCCGAAGGTGTCCGCTCAAGGCTCTACCTAAATAGATTTCGGGGAGAACCAGCTATCTCCCGGTTTGATTGGCCTTTCACCCCCAGCCACAAGTCATCCGCTAATTTTTCAACATTAGTCGGTTCGGTCCTCCAGTTAGTGTTACCCAACCTTCAACCTGCCCATGGCTAGATCACCGGGTTTCGGGTCTATACCTTGCAACTATTCGCCCAGTTAAGACTCGGTTTCCCTACGGCTCCCTTATTCAGTTAACCTTGCTACAAAATATAAGTCGCTGACCCATTATACAAAAGGTACGCAGTCACCCCGAAGGGCTCCCACTGCTTGTACGCACAAGGTTTCAGGTTCTATTTCACTCCCCTCGCCGGGGTTCTTTTCGCCTTTCCTTCACAGTACTGGTTCACTATCGGTCAATCAGGAGTATTTAGCCTTGGAGGATGGTCCCCCCATCTTCAAACAGGATATCACGTGTCCCGCCCTACTTGTCGTTAGCCTAGTACCACCAGAATGTTTTTAGATACGGGGCTATCACCCTGTGCCGCTGAGCTTCCCAACTCATTCTCCTAACATTCAAGCTATCACTAACTGGCTCTTTCGCGTTCGCTCGCCGCTACTAACGAAATCTCGGTTGATTTCTTTTCCTCGGGGTACTTAGATGTTTCAGTTCTCCCGGTTTGCCTCATTATCCTATGTATTCAGATAATGATAGTAGGTTCTTCACCTACTGGGTTTCCCCATTCGGATATCTTGGATTAAACGCTTCTTATCAACTCATCCAAGCTTTTCGCAGATTAGCACGTCCTTCTTCGCCTCTGATTGCCAAGGCATCCACCTTGTGCGCTTAGTCACTTAACTATACAACCTCAAACATTTTAAGAATCTTAAACGGTTTAAGATTAAATAACATTAACAACTACACTTGATTGCTTTTGTTCAATCAAGATTTTGAACTACTCAGACTTTCACTTGAGGGCGTATGCAATACGCCCCTACAGAAAATCTCTCAGTTTTCAGCTTGTTTCCAATTTTTTAAAGAACAGTAAGACAATAAAAATCATCTTTAAATGGCGTCCCCACGGGGATTCGAACCCCGGTTACCGCCGTGAAAGGGCGATGTCCTAGGCCTCTAGACGATGGGGACAACATTTAAAGATGCTTTCCACTTTGCCATATCAAAGGTCGTATATTCTAGCGTTTTTGCAAGATTTTTCAAGCCCTATACCGCTTGTCTCACTCACCCGCTCAACCTTTACTCATTCATATCAAACAATCTGTGTGAACACTTGCAGTCGTTTTAGTTATCTTGGTAAGGAGGTGATCCAACCGCAGGTTCCCCTACGGTTACCTTGTTACGACTTCACCCCAGTCATGAATCATACCGTGGTAAACGCCCCCCTTGCGGTTAAGCTATCTACTTCTGGTACAACCCACTCCCATGGTGTGACGGGCGGTGTGTACAAGGCCCGGGAACGTATTCACCGCAACATTCTGATTTGCGATTACTAGCGATTCCGACTTCATGGAGTCGAGTTGCAGACTCCAATCCGGACTTAGATGCACTTTCTGAGATTGGCTCACCATCGCTGGCTCGCTACCCTCTGTATGCACCATTGTAGCACGTGTGTAGCCCTACTCGTAAGGGCCATGATGACTTGACGTCATCCCCACCTTCCTCCAGTTTATCACTGGCAGTCTCCTTTGAGTTCCCGACCAAATCGCTGGCAACAAAGGATAAGGGTTGCGCTCGTTGCGGGACTTAACCCAACATTTCACAACACGAGCTGACGACAGCCATGCAGCACCTGTCTCATGGTTCCCGAAGGCACTCTCATATCTCTACAAGATTCCATGGATGTCAAGAGTAGGTAAGGTTCTTCGCGTTGCATCGAATTAAACCACATGCTCCACCGCTTGTGCGGGCCCCCGTCAATTCATTTGAGTTTTAACCTTGCGGCCGTACTCCCCAGGCGGTTGATTTATCACGTTAGCTACGGGCACCAAGCTTAAAGCCCAATCCCCAAATCAACATCGTTTACAGCGTGGACTACCAGGGTATCTAATCCTGTTTGCTCCCCACGCTTTCGCACATGAGCGTCAGTATATTCCCAAGGGGCTGCCTTCGCCTTCGGTATTCCTCCACATCTCTACGCATTTCACCGCTACACGTGGAATTCTACCCCTCCCTAAAATACTCTAGATAGCCAGTCTGAAATGCAATTCCCAGGTTAAGCCCGGGGCTTTCACATCTCACTTAACTATCCGCCTGCGTGCCCTTTACGCCCAGTTATTCCGATTAACGCTCGCACCCTCCGTATTACCGCGGCTGCTGGCACGGAGTTAGCCGGTGCTTCTTCTGTGACTAACGTCAATTGCTTTGTCTATTAAACAAAACACCTTCCTCATCACCGAAAGAACTTTACAACCCGAAGGCCTTCTTCATTCACGCGGCATGGCTGCATCAGGGTTCCCCCCATTGTGCAATATTCCCCACTGCTGCCTCCCGTAGGAGTCTGGACCGTGTCTCAGTTCCAGTGTGGCTGGCCATCCTCTCAGACCAGCTAGAGATCGCAGGCTTGGTAGGCCTTTACCCCACCAACTACCTAATCCCACTTGGGCTCATCTTATGGCAGGTGGCCCGAAAGTCCCACCCTTTAATCTCTCGATATTACGCGGTATTAGCTACCGTTTCCAGTAGTTATCCCCCTCCATAAGCCAGATTCCCAAGCATTACTCACCCGTCCGCCACTCGTCAGCAAAGAAGCAAGCTTCTTCCTGCTACCGTTCGACTTGCATGTGTTAAGCCTGCCGCCAGCGTTCAATCTGAGCCATGATCAAACTCTTCAATTCAAAAAGTTTAATCGCTCAATAACTGCTAGCTATAAATCGCTTTATTTCTATTAAATAGAAGTAATGAATTTCTAGTTTAAGCACCTATTAAGACTTCAAAATTAAAAAATATTTTTAACTAATCAATCAACAAGTGCCCACACAGATTGTCTGATATATTGTTAAAGAACAAAAAAGAACGACGCACTGGAAAATTTATCTTTGCAACAGTGCGTCGTTGCGATGGCGTGCATTATAGAGATTTCAAAATCCTTTGCAAGCGCTTTTTTGCAAAAAATCTAAAAAAAATGACCGCTTGGCGAACTTTTCTTCGTCATGCTGAAATTAACAACTGCAGGCGGTTAATTTTTCACAAAAACACGCCTATTGCGTTGTTGTGTCATTTAATTTTAATCATCTTTACCCAGAATTTGATTAATCTCACTTTTATACAATACGGCTTTTGCCCCAAAAACGGCTTGCACTCCACCACCAACTTCCAGAACATCAATCGCACCTAACTTTCTCAGCATGGTTTTATCTACAGATTTCACCTCTTTCACAGCCACTCGTAGCCGTGTGATGCAAGCATCTACATTTTCAATATTATTTGCAGATCCCAATGCTAAGATAATTTGATGAGCCTGTTCAGTTAAAGAGCTATGTTGCTGTTTTACAGCTTCCTCGTTATCTTCTGCACGTCCTGGAGTCATCACATTAAATTTCTTAATAAGAAATAAGAAAGAGAAATAATATAATGCAGCCCAAGGCAATCCTACAATAATCACTCGAACCCAATTCGTGTTTTCATTACCTTGTAAAATACCAAACAACAAGAAATCAATAAAACCACCAGAAAACGTATTACCAATAGAAATATTTAATAAATCAGCAATATAGAATGATACGCCGTCTAAGAAGGCATGGAAGATATAAAGCCAAGGAGCAACAAACAGGAACATAAATTCAATGGGTTCTGTGATCCCTGTAATAAAAGAAGTGAGTGCAGCGCCTAAGAATAGACCGCCTATCAACTTACGGCGAGCTTTGGGGACTGCGTGATACATTGCCAAACAAGCCGCCGGCAAACCAAACATCATAGTATCAAATCTCCCAGCAAAGAAACGTGTTCCTTCAGTAAATAGTCCTTGATGATTTGGATCAGCAAGCTGGGCAAAGAAAATTTTCTGTGCACCAACAATGGCTTCACCGTTTACCATTTCTATGCCTCCCAATTCAGTGTACCAAAACAGTGGATAGATCATATGATGCAATCCAACAGCACCACTTAATCGCATTAAGAAACCATAGAAAAAGGTACCAATTTCGCCCATTTCAGCAATGCTTTGCCCCGCCGCCACTAACCAGTTTTGGAAAGTAGGCCAAATAAGGAAAAACATTGCTCCAACAAAAATAGCTGCAAATGCCGTAACAATTGGTACAAAACGAGATCCGCCAAAGAATCCCAAAATTTGAGGTAGTTGAATATTGTGATATTGATTATGTAGTTTAACTGTAATCAATCCCATCACTAACGCACCAATCACCCCAGTATCAATACCTTGAGTTTCAGGAGAAAAAATTGGGATTAACGCAGTAATCGTGCCAGTCATAATTAAATAGCCAACTACAGCTGCTAATGCTGCCACACCTTTATCCCGCTTAGCTAATCCAATACCTAACCCAATACAGAGCAATAAGGCTAAATTGGCAAACACCACACTCCCTGCTGCTGACATAATCTGAAAAACGCCTTGCAAAGTTGGATTATCTAATATTGGATACGCTTGAACTGTGGCTTTATTCGATAAAGCTCCCCCAATACCTAAGAGCAAACCTGCTGCTGGTAATATCGCTATCGGTAACATAAATGCTTTACCGATCTGTTGAAGTTGTTTAAACATAATGCTTCTCCCGAGTGACTAAATCACTAAATCATAGCGTAAATAAAAAAGCAAAGATGTGAGAAAACTCACATCTTTATAAAAATATTGTGGCGAAATAACCATTTAATCAAATATGTTGCGAAAGAAAAGCTAATGTTTCTGATCTATATGGAATAGCCGTTTGTGCGCCCAGTCGAGTAACAGATATTGCTGCCGCTGCATGGGCAAAACGAATGGCTTGTGAAAGTGTTTTACCTTCTAATAATGCCGTAACAAACCCACCATTAAAAGTATCCCCTGCCGCCGTGGTATCTATGGCTTGCACATGAAAACCGCGAATGATTTCACCGCCTCTGCCTTGTTCGCTTAAATAAACGCCTTTTGCGCCCAAGGTAATCAAAACAGTCATAATGCCCTTTTGATGAAAGACTGCTGAAGCCTGCGCTGCTGTTTGCGCATTTTCCACCTTCACTCCAGTTAAAATCTCTGCTTCAGTTTCATTTGGCGTAATAATATCCACACACGCCAACAGCTCATCTGATAATGCTTGCGCTGGCGCGGGATTTAATACCACCAGTGTCCCTGATTTTTTTGCAATTTTTGCTGCAAATTCAACCGCTTGTAACGGGCTTTCCAATTGCATTAAGAGTATATCTGCGAGCTCGATCGCTGTGCGCTGTTGTGCCACTCTATCTGTGCTTAAATTTGCATTCGCCCCTGCTGAAATAACAATAGAATTCTCTCCCTCGTCAGAAACTTGAATCATCGCCAAGCCCGTTGATTGATTAGGGATCACTTCAATCGCCTGAGTATCAATACCATCTTGCTCAAAAGCAGATTTCATTGTTTGCCCAATCGCATCATCGCCAATTGCACCGATAAATTTTACTTTTGCACCTAGCCTAGCTGCTGCCACTGCTTGATTTGCGCCTTTTCCGCCATAGGCAATTTGATAGCTATGCCCTGCTAATGTTTCACCTGATTTAGGAAAATAGGGAACGCGAATAACGTGATCAACATTGATACTACCGAGAACGCAGAGAGTTTTCATTGTTTACCCCACTGAATGTAGGGGCGAATTATATTCGCCCTGATGAACCATTTAGGGCGAATATAATTCGCCCCAACAATGATAAATTTATTTGCTAATAACTTTTAACGGTACAGGAATTTGTGCTTCAACCTTTTCGCCTTTTAACAGCTTGTCTGCGGTTTCTACGCCTAATTCACCTATTTTTTCTGGTTGTTGTGCAATCGTTGCTGCCAAATATCCACCTTCAACAGCTTTCACTGCATCATCAGTACCATCAAAACCAACCACGATAATCTCTTTTTTCGCCGCCTTAATAGCACGTAATGCACCTAATGCCATCTCATCATTTTGCGCAAAAACTGCTTTTGCCGAACCGTGGCTGGCCAATAAGTTTTCCATTACATTTAGCCCTTTAGTGCGGTCAAAATCCGCCGGTTGGCTAGCAAGCACTTCAAAATTGTTTGCTTCTACAGATTGTTTGAAACCTTCGCCACGTTCACGAGCGGCTGAAGTACCAGCAATGCCTTCCAATTGAATCACTTTGGCATTTTTTCCGACCTTATCCGCAATAAAATCACCCGCCATTTTTCCACCAGCCACATTATCAGAAGCAATATGGCTGACAACAACGCCTTTATTTGCACCACGATCAAGCGTAATCACAGGAATGTTTTTCTTATTCGCAATTGCCACTGCATTGCCAACGGCATCAGAATCTGTTGGATTGACTAACAGCACTTTTGCGCCACGTACGGTTAAATCTTCCACATTAGCAAGTTCTTTTGCTGGGTCATTTTGGGAATCTAACACGACTAATCTGTAACCTAACTCTTGCGCTTTTTTCTCAGCCCCTTCTTTTAAGGTAACGAAGAACGGATTATCCAGCGTAGAAACTGCCAACGCTAAGGTATCTTGTGCCAATGCAGAGCCACTAATTGCTAAGCCAAGTGCCATTGCTAAAGTTGTGAGTTTTTTCATAGAAAGTTCTCCTATTAATGTGTGGTCGCCACGCTGGCAACCGTAAAATTCAAGATAGCGAACGCAAGCGTACACCTCTTACAATTTAAACTTTTTTCCGGCCAATAAAGTTATCTAAAATGACTGCTGCCAAAATAACTAATGCTTTAGCCACCAATTGATAGTATGAATCAATATCTAACAAGTTAAGTGCATTACTCAGAAAACCGATAATCAACGCCCCAATTAACGTGCCAAAAATTCGTCCTTTACCGCCCATCAAACTAGTTCCACCAACAACAACTGCAGCAATAGCATCTAATTCATAGCCTGAGCCAGCAGTAGGTTGGGCAGAGCCCAATCTGGAGGTCACAATCAACCCTGCTAGTGCAGCAAGCACTCCACTAACTGCAAACACAAATAATTTCACCTTATTAACGTTAATGCCGGAAAGGGCTGTTGCAGCTTCATTACCACCGAGTGCATAGATATAACGCCCAATACGAGTCTGAGTAAGGATATACCATGCCATACCGAATAAAATAAACATTAACCACACAGGCACTGGCACGCCAAGTAACACACCTGTACCAATTTCGGCAAAAGCATCAGCATTATCAGAAAACCCCGTACTAATCGGGCGGCCTTCCATATAAATCATCGTGACACCACGCAACATTAACATTGTGATCAGCGTTGCCATAAATGCCTGTACCTTACCAAAAGCAACCAAAGCCCCGTTCAATGTACCAAGTAAACCACCAAAAATAAGTACCGCAGGGATAACCAAGTAAATCGATATATCCATACCGATCATAGTTGCAGCTACTGCACCAGCTAAAGCGAGCACTGAGCCAACAGAAAGATCGATTCCTGCAATTAAAATAACAAATGTCATACCAATCGCAATAATGGCATTCACCGAGGTTTGACGCAGAATATTCAGCAAATTATCAGTGGTAAAAAAGTTTGGATTTAAAAAAGACACCACCACAATCAGGGCAAGCAACGCAATAATAGAACGTTGCTCAATTAAGAATTTTTTTAGGCTAAAATTGTTCATCGCGCATCCTTTTTAGTTGTACAAGCGGTTTATTTTCCGCTTTATTTTGCAAAAACACCGTTTTTTCCACCGCTTGTGCAGAAATCGGCAAAACCCTTTATAATCTCAATTTTTAATGTAGGACTCATTATGAACCCTTGGTTTTTACTCGGCTGTGCCATTGTCATTGAAGTGATTGGCACAAACTCTGTCAAATATAGCAACGGTTTTACTAAACCGTTACCAACCCTCGCAGTATTACTTTGCTTTGCGGCATCACTTTATCTACTTTCTATCATCACCAAAACATTACCCGTTGGGATTGTTTACGCCGTATGGGCAGGTTGTGGCATTGTGCTTACCGCCCTCGTCGCCTATTTCCTTTTTGGGCAAAAACCCGACCTCGCCGGCTTTATCGGCATGGCAATGATTTTAGGTGGTGTATTAGTCATTAATTTGTTTTCAAAAGCAGAGGCGTAAATATCCTCATTCTTCTTTTGGTTACTTTTCTTTGTGTTATACCGTAGCAAAGAAAAGTGACTTCAATGCCCAATTGCCGCAGCTAAAATCTTCTCTTGCGTTGCTTGCAAGCGGTCGAATTCAGCAGAAATTTTACCTTCACGCATGACTAAAATTCGGTCTGACATTCCCAGCACTTCGGGCATATCGCTTGATACCAGCAAAATACTCAACCCTTCTGATTTAAACTGATTGATAAGCTGATAAATCTCTTTTTTCGCGCCCACATCCACGCCACGAGTAGGTTCATCTAAAATCAACACATTAGGACGAGTCATCAACCCTTTAGCAATTGCCACTTTTTGTTGATTCCCACCCGATAACTCACCAATGACTTTATCTGGACTCGGTGTTTTGATATTAAATAGGTCGATGAAATCATGTACCGTCATCAACTCTTTAGCATGGTTAATTCTTCCATGTTCAGAAAGATGAGCTAACGCAGTAAGGGACATATTCTCTTTCACAGACATACCCAAAATCAGCCCATCACCTTTACGATCTTCGGAAATATAGACAATACCATTATCTAATCCATCTTGCGGAGTATGATTATGAATTTCCTGCCCATTTAAACGCACGATACCACCGCTTTTAGGCAATGCACCGTACAACACTTTCATTAATTCCGTACGCCCTGCTCCCATCAAGCCAGAAACACCAAGGATTTCACCACTACGCAGATAAAAACTCACCCGCTCCACACCACTCCCTGAAAGATTCTCAACCGCCAAACGAATCTCACCCTGTGGTGTTTCAATATGCGGATACTGCTCGTCCAACTTGCGCCCAACCATCATTTCAATCAAGCGTTCTTCGCTTAAATCTGCCACGGCACTTTCGCCAATAAACTCTCCATCACGCAGCACCGTAACATCATCACAAATTTGGAAAATCTCTTTCAAGCGGTGCGAAATATAGACAATGCCACGCCCTTCGGCTTTGAGTTCACGGATAACGTTAAACAGGGCTTCTGTTTCGGTATCGGTTAATGCATCAGTTGGCTCATCCATCACAATAACGCGGGATTCAAAACTTAATGCTTTAGCAATTTCTACCATCTGCCGCTCACCAATGGAAAGTTCACTAGCCGATTTCTTACTAGAATGACTCACTCCAAGCCGTGCCAACAAGCGGTCAGATTCAGCATACATTTTGCCAAAATTGATTCCTCCCCATGGGAAGGTTGGCTCGCGGCCTAAAAAGATATTTTCAGCGATTGAAAGATTACCCAGAATATTCAACTCTTGGTGAATAATGCTTAAGCCTGCTTCTTGCGAGGCTTTCGGATTGGGGAAATTGACTGCCTTGCCGAGATACTCAATCGTCCCTGCATCACGGCTGTAAATCCCCGTCAGAATTTTCATCAAAGTAGATTTACCTGCTCCATTTTCCCCCATCAATGCCATGACACGTCCCGCATAAACATTCAAACAAGCATTTTTCAAAGCTTGTACACCAGGAAAGGCTTTATCTATACCGCTAATTTTCAGTAAGGTTTCCATTTCCCCTCCTTAAAACGGCACACCTGAATAGAGAATGATATTGGCATAAGGCGAGCACTCCCCCGTACGCACCACAGCTTTGGCTTGATTGCTCTGTTGTTTAAATTGTGAGTGGGGAAGGTAGTCAATTTGAATTGCATTTCCCTGCTGGCATTCAAGTTGTGCCATGATGGCGAGCAGTTGTTTTTCAATTAATGGATTCGCATTTTTGATTTCATCTGCGAGCACGACTCGTTCTACAAACATTTCTGATAATACGGCTTGCAAAGTTGCAAGAAAACTCGGCACGCCCGCCGTTAAGGCAAGATCGATGCGCACTTGCTCTCGAGGGATAGGCAAACCAGCATCACAAATAGTTAATCCATCGGTATGCCCAAGAGTGGCAATCGTGTGGGAAAGTTGAGCATTTAAAATAGTCGTTTTCTTCATTTTGTTCTCCCGATCTGTTTAGGAAACAAACATCGAAACGTTTCGATAACAAGATTATGGAAAAGAAAAGAGAGAAAAGCAAAGGAAAGAGTGCAAAAATGTGATCCTGCTCACAAAATAATTAAAACGACATTCGCTGAACGAGTTCAGGCTCTAATTGCACTGTTTGAAGCGCTTGGTTGGGTTCTTGAATACGAGCAATCAACCGCTCTACCGCTGCTTTTGCTAAGCGGGCTTTAGGTTGGTGAATGCTAGAAAGAGGAGGAGCAAGATATTGAGCAAGCTCAATATTATCATAGCCAATAATAGCAATATCTTGTGGTATGCGTAATCCTGCCTGCCAAATTGCTTGATATGCCCCAATAGCAATACTGTCGCTGGTTGCAAATACCGCACGGGGACGATGAGCTAAAGCAAGCAATTTGCGCATAGCATCGACACCGCCATCGTAGTGGAAATGGCTTTCGATAATCCACTCTGGATGAATTTGCAGATTTTGCTCTAAAATTGCCCGCTTGTAACCTTGCAAACGGTTGAATGCAAGCGGCTTAGAAAGTTCACCCGTGATCACTGCAATATCACGATACCCCGCCTCAATCAGTGCTTTTGTTGCGAGATAACCACCAAATTCTGAATTTTCGTGAATAATATCGGCATTTAACGGCTGTTGCCACCAATCGATCACCACAATGGGTAAACTCACTTTAGCAAACAGTTCTGGTTCAAAATCTTGCGGTTCGGCACACATTAGTAGTAAACCATCGACTTGCTTACGCAGCAAGCGCGCTAAATGACGAGCCAAATTGCAAGACTGATTATCGGAATTCACTAAAATCAGGTGATAATCATGCCGCTCGCAATAACGCTCTACATGGCGTACAACCTCAGCAAAAAAAGGGTTATTACTTGCAGTGACAATCATACCAATTGTATTAGTTTCTTTGATTTTAAGACTACGCGCCAACAATGAAGGCTGATAATCCAATTCTCGGATCACCTGTTGTACTCGCTCTGTGATTTCTGGGCTCACAAAGCGTGATCCATTTACCACATGCGAAACCGTTGAAAGCGAGACTTTCGCTATCCGTGCAATATCTTTCATTGTTGCCATACAATTCCCCTTGTGGGCAGCTTAATAAATCGTGAGTATTTTCAACCTTTTTTCAAAAAACACAAGCGCCGGATTTTGCAAAAAAAAGAGCAAAATCCAGCGCTTGCTAGGATTTATTGATCAAATTAAATTTTGGTTAGATCAACTAATGCATCACGAGTAATATCGCTAATTTTGGCGTTGCTGGTAAGGGTCATGGCTACTTTCATCTCTTTTAAGAAAATATCTAGCACATTTTCAACCCCTGCTTGCCCCGCGGCACTAAGCGCATAAACAAATGAGCGCCCAATCATGGTGCAATCTGCGCCAAGCGCTAGCATTCTCACCACGTCTAAGCCATTGCGAATACCAGAGTCTGCCAGAATTTTAATCTCGCCTTTTACTGCATCAGCAATACTTGGCAACGCTTTGGCGGAAGAGAGCACGCCATCTAATTGACGACCACCGTGATTGGAAACAATAATACCGTCTGCACCAAAACGTACCGCATCTTTAGCATCTTCAGGATCAAGAATACCCTTAATCACCATAGGACCATCCCAAAATTCACGAATCCACTCTAAATCTTTCCATGAAATGGAAGGGTCAAAGTTATCAGTTAGCCAACCAATATAATTATTCAAATCAACAGGTTTCCCCATATATTTTGATACATTTCCCAGCGTATGTGGTTTACCCTGAATACCGACATCCCATGCCCAAAATGGATGAACCATTGCCTGTAACACACGACGAATATCTTTGTATGGACCACTCATACCAGAATGCATATCACGATAACGTGCGCCGGGAGTTGGCATATCTACCGTAAATACTAATGTGGAGCACCCCGCGGCTTTAGCTCTTTCCAAAGCATGTTTCATAAAACCACGATCTTTTAAAACATAAAGCTGAAACCACATTGGGCGCTTAATAGCAGGTGCTACCTCCTCAATCGGACAAATAGATACTGTAGAAAGCGTAAAAGGAATGCCCTTGTTATCCGCTGCTTTAGCAGCTTGCACTTCACCACGACGAGCATACATACCTAATGCCCCTACAGGAGCAAGCGTAACCGGCATAGATAAACGTTCGCCAAATAATTCAATGCTAGTATCTAGCTGTGACATATCTTTTAGCACCCGCTGACGTAAAGCGATATCCTCCAAGTCGCTTACATTACGACGCAAAGTCTGCTCAGCATAAGAACCACCATCAGCATAGTGGAACATAAATGGGGGAACACGGCGTTGTGCCGCACGTTGATAATCTTTGGCTGAAGCAATGATCATAAGAAACCTCTATATTTGTTATAAGTAAGTTAAGAGAATTTACATTTTATACTAATGTCTCTATTTTACAAATAATAATTATTGCCATTTCTATTAACTTGTTAAAAAAATGTTGCATTTTGGTTATTTTATGATAATTTCATTGCATGTTGCATCTCGTTAGTCTTTTAAAAGTTTTTTGCTTATAATCTCCCCTTTTATTTTATTTCATCTAAGGAGAACCTATGTTCGGTTTTGATCCTACAACGACGACATTCCTTATTTATATTATCGGAATGATCGCCATTGGTTTTATTGCCTACCGCTTTACCAATAACCTTTCTGACTACATTCTTGGCGGGCGGCGCTTAGGCGCATTTGTAACCGGCTTATCAGCGGGTGCATCAGATATGTCCGGCTGGTTATTGATGGGCTTACCAGGAGCGATATATGCTGCAGGGCTAGTGGAAGGCTGGATTGCGATCGGTTTGACCATTGGCGCTTATCTAAACTGGCTATTTGTAGCGGGACGTTTACGGGTACATACTGAATTCAATGCCAATGCGCTTACCCTCCCCGACTATTTCCACCACCGTTTTGGTGATAAAACTAAAGTGCTAAAAATCGCTTCTGCGACAATCATTCTATTTTTCTTTGCCATCTATTGTGCTTCTGGGGTGGTAGCCGGTGCACGTTTATTCGAAAATTTATTTAATGTGCCATATGCAACAGCGCTTTGGTACGGCGCACTTGCCACTATTATCTATACCTTTATTGGTGGTTTCCTTGCGGTAAGTTGGACAGACACCATTCAAGCAACCCTAATGCTATTCGCTCTGTTTCTTACCCCTATTTTTGTTCTCATCCAACTTGGCGGTGTAGAAGAAACTCACGCGGTTATCGTACAAGCCGGCGCAGCAGTGAATAAAGACTTCACGGATATTTTCACTGGCACAACCTTTATCGGCTTACTCAGTCTTTCCGCATGGGGACTAGGCTATTTTGGTCAGCCCCACATTCTGGCACGCTTTATGGCCGCTGACAGCGTAAAATCAATTCCAAACGCTCGCCGAATCTCAATGGTATGGATGGTTGTTTGTCTATTTGGCGCAGTAGGAATTGGGTTCTTCGGGCAAGCTTACTTCTTTGCACATCCTGAACTTTCAGAGATCGTGAATAAAAACCACGAGCAAGTATTTATTGAACTTTCTAAATTACTGTTTAACCCATGGGTAGCAGGCGTACTACTTTCTGCTATTTTAGCTGCAGTCATGAGCACACTCAGTTGCCAACTATTAATCTGCTCTAGCGCAATTACTGAAGATTTTTATAAAGGCTTTATCCGTCCAAATGCAAGCCAAAAAGAACTCGTTTGGCTAGGGCGTTTAATGGTGTTAGCTATCGCCGTATTGGCAATTGTGCTGGCGCAAGATCCAAACAGTAAAGTGCTCGGTCTAGTCTCTTATGCATGGGCAGGATTTGGTTGTGCTTTTGGCCCAGTTGTAATTCTCTCGTTATTTTGGAAACGCATGAATAGCGCAGGTGCTCTCGCTGGTATGCTAACTGGCGCACTGGTTGTCGTATTTTGGAATGATGTCGTACCCAATAGTGGTATCTATGAAATGATTCCTGGCTTTATCTTAGCGATGGTCGCCATTGTTGTGGTTTCTCTCATTACTCCAGCACCTCGTTCAGAGATTGTAGCAACATTCGAAAAAGCAGATAAAGCTTATGATGTTGAAATGAGCAAATAAAATTAAACGGCTACCCTGTGGGGTGGCTGTTTTTTTATGTTGAATAGAATGATAAATATCAATTTTTAGCGCCCTCTTCTTTAGCAAAAAGAGGAACGCATCCAATAAATAATCTACACAACCGGTCTCTTTTGCAAAAAAATCTGCAAATCCGCCCGCTTGCACACAAAAGGAAAAAACAATGTCATACCAACTTTTACCCAACACGACTATCCGCCCCGAACTTAGCCGTCATTACCGCTTTGATGAGCAAACCCTTGTGCAAAACCTGCTGGAACAGGCACGTTGTGATGAGCACGCCGACAGCATTAAAAAGCTGACCACCCAACTGGTTGGCAAAGTTCGAACTGCACGCCAGAAAGCGAGCGGGGTCGATGCGTTAATGCACGAATTTTCGCTTTCCAGCCAAGAAGGGGTGGCGTTAATGTGCCTTGCCGAGGCGTTGTTGCGTATTCCTGATACTGCCACCGCGGATAAGCTAATCCGAGATAAAATCGCCAAAGGTGACTGGCGTTCACACACCAGCAACAGCCCGTCACTGTTTGTGAATGCCGCAGCGTGGGGCTTGGTAGTTACCGGCAAACTGGTTTCGACCCATAGCGAAAGCTCGCTCTCGTCTGCCCTTTCACGCCTGATTGCCAAAGGCGGCGAGCCATTGATCCGAAAAGGCGTGGACGTGGCAATGCGTATGCTCGGTAAGCAATTTGTGACCGGTGAAACCATTCAACAGGCGATTAAAAACGGCGAAAAACGCTTCGCAATGGGTTATCGTTACAGCTACGATATGCTGGGCGAAGCGGCATTCACCGCCGAAGATGCCAAACGTTATTACAACGACTATGTTGCTTCCATTCACGCTGTGGGTGCCACCTCGAAAGGCTTGGGCGTGTATAAATCCTCGGGCGTATCGGTCAAACTCTCCGCCATTCACCCTCGCTACTCCCTTGCCCAACACCAACGTGTGATGGACGAACTTTACCCACGTTTAAAAGATCTGTTCCTGTTGGCGAAAAACTACGACATCGGCTTGAACATTGATGCCGAAGAAGCCGACCGTCTCGAATTGTCGCTTGATTTGATGGACAGACTGCTTGCCGACCCTGATCTGGCAGGGTTCAACGGCATTGGTTTTGTGGTGCAGGCGTACCAAAAACGTTGCCCGTATGTGATCGAGCATTTAATTGAGACCGCCCGTAAACATAATCGCCAGTTGATGATTCGCTTGGTAAAAGGTGCATATTGGGACACCGAAATCAAGCGAGCGCAAACGGACGGTGCAGAGGGCTATCCGGTCTTCTCCCGCAAGGTACATACCGATTTGAACTACATCGTTTGTGCCAAAAAACTGTTGGCGGCGCAAGATGTGATCTATCCGCAATTTGCCACCCATAACGCCCAAACCCTCGCCACTATTTACCACTTAGCGCAGGGTAAACGCTTTGAGTTCCAATGTCTGCACGGAATGGGCGAAAGCCTGTACGACCAAGTGGTAGGCAGTGATAATCTCAATGTGCAGTGCCGCATTTATGCCCCTGTCGGCACTTATCAAACTCTACTTGCTTACTTGGTGCGCCGTCTGCTGGAAAACGGGGCGAACAGCTCGTTCGTCAGTCAAATTGTCGATGAAAATTTAAGTGTGAACGACCTCGCCCAAGACCCAGTGCAAAAAGCACAACCGACCCAAGGCACGATGCACCCGAAAATTCCACAGCCGATCAAATTATTTGGCGACAGCCGTGCCAACTCCAAAGGCTACGATTTAACCGATGCGGTGAGCTTGCAAGCCCTCGAAACGCAACTTAATGCCCTTGCTAAACAGCATTATCGTGCCGAACCACAGTTGGCGAATGCGACAACAAGCGGTCAGGAAAGTCGAAAAATTTACAATCCGGCGAACCAAGCCGAGGTTGTTGGTGAAGTGATTGATGCCACTGAAAGCGATGTGGCACTGGCGTTCGAGCGTGCGGCGGCATTCCAATCCGACTGGGCGAACACCTCGCCGGCAGTGCGTGCCGAGTGCCTTGAAAAAATGGCAGACTTAATGGAAGCCAATATGCCACAACTGTTTGATTTGGCAGTGCGTGAAGCGGGTAAAACGTTGAACAATGCGATTGCCGAAGTGCGGGAAGCGGTCGATTTCTGCCGTTATTATGCCAAAGAGGTACGCAATAACATTGAGGCGTATAAAAATCCGCGTGGCATTGTGGTAGCAATCAGCCCGTGGAACTTCCCGTTGGCGATTTTCGTGGGTGAAGTGTCATCTGCATTGGTGGCAGGCAATGTGGTGCTGGCAAAACCGGCGGAACAGACCTCGTTAATGGCACACTATTCGGTGAATTTATTCCACCAAGCGGGTGTGCCAGCTGCGGCGTTGCAATGCTTGCCGGGAAGCGGAAAAGTGATCGGTTCGGCATTGGTAGCGGATAGCCGTGTAAACGGCGTGATTTTCACCGGTTCAACCGACACGGCGAAGAGCATTAACCGTAATTTGCAGAAAAATAAGCGAATTATTCCGCTTGTTGCTGAAACCGGTGGACAGAATGCAATGATTGTCGATAGCTCGGCACTGGGCGAGCAAGTCGTGGCAGATGTACTGAACTCGGCGTTCGACTCCGCAGGTCAACGTTGTTCTGCCTTGCGGGTGCTATATCTGCAACGAGACGTTGCCGACCATATTCTCACAATGTTGAAAGGGGCAATGGCGGAGCTAAAAGTCGGTCGTCCGCAATATTTAACCACCGATGTCGGTCCGGTGATCGACAAAGTGGCACAACAACGCCTGCTCGACCATATCGAAAATCTGAAAAAATCGGCGAAAAGTTGCTATCAAGTGGCGATCTCACCTGAAATTGCCGAAAATGGCATTTTTGTCCCGCCAACACTGTTAGAGATCGACCACATCAGCCAGCTTAAACACGAAGTGTTCGGGCCGGTATTACACGTTATCCGTTTCGATGCCGATAAACTGCCACAGGTGATCAAGGATATCAACTCCACCGGCTTCGGTTTAACCAGTGGTTTACACAGCCGGATTGATGAAACCGTTGAGTTATGGCTGAAATCTGTCCACGCCGGCAACCTCTATGTCAATCGCAACACCGTTGGTGCTGTGGTGGGCGTACAGCCGTTCGGCGGAATGGGCTTGTCAGGAACCGGCCCGAAAGCCGGCGGCCCGCTCTACCTGCAACGCTTGGTAAACCGCCAAGAATGGACGCTGAGCGGCTTGCAGGGCAGTGCGCAAGCGGTCGATTTTGACTTAAATTCTGCAATTCGCAAGGTACTGAACGGTGCTGAACAGCAAACTGCCTTAGATCTTGCCCAAAGCCTTGCCCGCCTCTCCCCGCTCGGCAAAACCTACCCAATGCAGGGTATTACCGGCGAGAAAAATGAGATGACGTTTGTGGCTCGTCCGCAGATTGCGATTGGCAAAGGCGATTTGGCTTCGCAGGTGCAAGCCCTGATAGCCATTGTGACCGTAGGCAGCCAAGCGGTAGTAGAAAAATCGAGCGAGCTGGCGAAACACGCCTCTGCTTTCGGCGAGAAATTGCAAGTGGTGGACGACTTCAACAGCCTCAACCAGCTCAGCAGCCTGATTGTGCTCGACCCGCTTTCCGCTGATGAGAAATTACATCACGCCGAACGCAAAGGCGCGATTTTAACCTACATCGAAGGGTTGGATTTGGCTTTCTCACTACTGCCGCTGGTACACGAAAAAGCGATCAGCATCAACACCGCCGCCGCAGGGGGAAATGCCAGTTTGATGAGTGAGATGGATTAAGTAGAATAACTGTATACTCTCGTTCTACAAAGGCTCTAGTCTCAACTAGAGCCTTTTTCTACCAAACAAAAGAACGAATCCCATACTCAGTATTTCATTATCATTAAAATTAGCTTGAATATCATACTAAAAAGTGCATACAATTATTGTGGTTTTTAACCAGTTAAAGATCATTTTGCATCTTTTAACTCAACTTAGCTCATCCTACTTTAAACGAGGTTTCTTATGAAAAGAACAAATGTTGCACTCGCTATTTTAATTTCGCTCGGTTTAGCGGCTTGTAGTAGCGGAGGCGGTTCATCTTCTCCAAGCAATAATCAAGCAAGCACAACTGACAAATCTACGGAAATAACGGCGCCAACTGAGCCGGCAAAACCGACAGAATCAGCCACACCAACTGAACCAGCAAAACCAGCAGAGCCAACCACTCCGACTGAACCAGCAAAACCAGCCGAGCCAACCACACCTGCTGAACCAGCAAAACCAACCGAACCAACCACACCTGCTGAACCAGCAAAACCAGCCGAACCAACCACGACTATTGAACCAGAAAAACCGGTAGAAGCGCCAAAACCGGCAACCAATGATCCTCTGCCACAAGAAGAAACCCCCTACACCAAAAACTTTCCAAGTGTAGGAGGCGGATTTATTATCCCAATAGAAGATAAGATTAAATTTGCATCGTTAACTTCACAAAACAGCCAACTTATACAAAGCCTCGATGTTGAAGGAAAGAGTATCCCTCTGTCTCAACCAGGTATTCAAAGCAACAATATCAATATTCAAGATGCAAACCGTCAATTAGTCGTTCGAAAAGGTGAAAACACCCTGATTAGCTTTGTAAAACAAACTGATTTAACCAACCAATATTTACTTACATCTGGCACTAATATTACAAAAACAATGCCAACGGAAGGCGCTGTAAGCTATAAAGGACATAGCCTCAATATTTATGCTAAAGATAATACTGGAGGGATTGACTCCTTGGTGGAAGGTTCTGCAGAATTTGTCGCGGACTTTAATCAAAAAACCTTAACAGGCACCGTAAGCGCTGCTACGGATAACGATTTCATACCTGTTGCGATTAAGGCAAGCATTACCAATAATACCTTCACAGGTAGCTCAAACGGGGTTAGTGTACAAGGTGGCTTCTTTGGAAAAAATGCAGAAGAATTAATCGGTGATTATACGCGTACAGAGCAAAGTCTTAAACAACAAAATGCTATCGGCGTATTCCAAGCCAAGCAAACAAAATAACGCGTAAATAAAATAGGGGCAAATGATTATTTCGCCCCTATTTTTGCAGAAAATTTCCGATTTTAACCCGCTTGCTTACGAGCACTCACCAGTAATGCCGCAGATTGTGCTTCGCACTTTATTTCATAATATGCTTACTTTACTTTTTCCCACCATTTTTCATGCGGTAAAGGCTCAAAGATATGGAATACCTCGCCTATTTTAGGTGTAGCTACTTGTAAGTTATACTGTTTGGCATCGGCTAAAAAACGCTTAACAGGCTCTGTCCAATGGTGCTCGGAAAGATCAAACTTCCCCCAATGAATAGGCATCACCTTAGTACCCTGTACATCTCTCACGGCTTGAACCGCTTGCTCTGGGAATTCGTGAATTAGTGCCCATTTATCGTTGTAAGCCCCATTTTCAATCATCACAAAATCAAAAGGAGCATATTTGGCAACACGCTCAACAAAGTGAGAGCCATAACCTGTATCTGCACTAAAATAGAGTGATAAATCCGGCGACTTGACCACATAGCCTCCCCACAGGGTGCTATCTTGGGTATTCAACGCCCGCCCACTAAAATGGCGTGAAGGAACGAGGGTAATTTCAACTCCATCTAAATTGACACTTTCATCCCAATCCAGCTCGGTGATTTTCTCACTTGCTACCCCCCAACGTTGTAAATGTGCTTTTACCCCTAGAGGGACAATGAACCGTTGCGTTTTTGCATCAATTTGCAAAATGGTTTTATAGTCTAGATGATCATAATGATCATGAGAAATCAATACCGCATCTAACGCAGACAATTCCTCCACCGTTGGCGTATGTTGCATTTTAAACGGTTCCACCACAAACGGTAGCGGAGAGGCATGGTAATAAACAGGGTCGGTAATCAAACGCTTACCATGTGTTTGAAAGAGCACTGTCGAATGCCCAAACCAAACAACGCTGCCATCTCGAAATAAACTCAAATTTAAAGGCACACTTGGCAATGCCTGACGCGGCGTGTTATGAGATGAGGCAATGAGTTTATCTTTTGTCCATTGCCATAAAGAAATCTCTTCTTCACCGGTTTGTATAGTCGTCTCTTCCAGATTAATAAATTTCTTACCATTAAAATTTGGCGAGCGTTGAATTTTTACTAGACTTTGGGCATCAGGCTTACCCCCAAACACAGGGTGAAAAACCATAAAAATATAGCCACTCAGCGCAAGCATCGCAGCAATGCAAACTAAATATTTAAAAATTAAAATCAGTATGGGCATCCATTCTCCACAACAGAATAAGAATAAAAAAGTAGTTTACTGAGGGTCTGTTAATAATTCAAATTTATTCACGATATTGCTTAAAAATGGTGCAAACAAAGAAGAAAACAGAATGAAGTCCAAACTTCTTTGCAGATATTCTTCCTTACTTACATCATTTTAGGTCTTTTAGAGATCAATAGATTATTGCAAAATAAGCAAAAGTGATTTAACGCTCCATTGATTTTTCAGCAAAAATAAATCGTTATACTGTGCCTATCAATCGCAAGCGGTGGCTTGCTGTGTCGTATAGAAATCAATGGAGAAAGCAAAGATGAATCCAAAATATACCCCTTTATTTGAACCTTATACCTTAAACAATGGCGTAGAAATCCCTAACCGTCTCACCGTCGCCCCTTTAACGATTTATGATTCAGGCGAAGACGGCGAGATGACCAAAGCAGGGCGCACATTCTGGCAAGATCGCTTTAATGGATTTGGCTTATACATTATGCCCTTTACCAATGTTCACCCGAGTGGTATTGGCTTTGAAAGCCCAAATGCCTTTGATGAACGCCATTTGCCTACCTTACGGGAATATGCCGAAATCGCTCATAAACAAAGTGCCAAAGCCGTAGTGCAAATTGCCCATAGCGGTTTGCGTGCCGACCCTGCTATGACACAAGGGTATGATGTGGTTGCACCAACAGGCGATGCCTATGGACGTTTTCGCACAATGAGCGAAAGTGAAGTGTGGGAGATGGTGCAAAGCTATGCTCGTGCCGCAGAATTAGTGATGGAAGCAGGGTTTGATGGCGTGGAGATTCACGGGGCGAATGGCTGGCAAATTCAGCAATTTGTGTCAGCATCGACAAACTATCGCACCGATTTTTGGGGCGGAAGCCTAGAAAAACGCTTAAATTTCCCACTGGAAATTATCAAAGCCATTGATGAAATGCGTAAAAAACACAACCGCCCTGATTTTATCATCGGTTATCGTTTCTCCCCCGAAGAACCGGGCGAGCGTGGCATTACCATGAAAGAAACGCTGACGCTGGTAGACGCACTGTTAGAAATGCCAATTCAATACTTGCACATTTCGCTGTGGGATTTTTACAAAAAAGTCCGCCGTGGTGCAGATACGGCATTAACTCGTATGCAAGTTGTGCACGACCGCATCGCTGGGCGAGTCCCTTTCTTTGGCTCAGGCAACCTTTACACCGCAGATGATATGCTCAACGCCTACCAAACAGGCTGGGTGGAAAGCGTCTCTATCGGCAAAAGTATTATGCTCAACCCGAATTTAGTGGAACTGATCAAAACAGGACGAGAAGCCGAAATCCAAACCACGTTTGACTGGGAACAAGCCGATTTTTACCGCTATACCCCAGCGATGTTACACGGCACCCGCATGGGACACGATTTTTATCCACCAAGCAAACAGCTTGGCGTGCGATATAAATCGGAGCATTTTTAATCAATAAAAACAAGCGCTCTGTTTTGCAGAAAATTTTGCAAAATGGTGCGCTTGTTATTGTTTTACTTCGTTTCTTCAACAATCTCATAGCTCACACTTCGCCCGCCGCTTTCCGAGCGTTGCAATATGCCTTTTTCCACCAAATCGGTTAGATCCCGCAAAGCGGTATCCCGAGAAACTTTGGTGAGAGCGGCATATTTTTTATTGGTGAGTTTGCCTTCAAAATCTTCTAACAACAGATTCAGCACTTTGGTTTGGCGGGCATTGACGGATAAGCCTTGCCATTGTTGCCAATAGCGATTTTTGTATAAGACTTTACTTAAAATCTGCTGTGCATTTTCTATCGCATTTTTCAGGCAGGTTAAAAACCATTCTAACCATTCTGTGAGTGTTTTTTCGCTCCGTTGGGTTTGTTCTAGAATTTGATAATACTCGGATCGCTGTTGCTGAATTTGTGCCGAAAGGCTGTAAAAACGTTGCCCGTTACCTTCTGCTTTTGCCAATAGGTTATCGGCAATCGCACGGGCAATTCTGCCGTTGCCGTCTTCAAAAGGGTGAAGCGTTAAAAACCATAAATGAACAATGCCCGCTTTAATGAAAGGATCTATTTCTTGTTTTTTATTATACCAAGCTAAGAAGTGCTGCATTTCGGCAAAAAGCTGCTTTGCAGGCGGTGCTTGAAAGTGAATTTTCTGTCGCCCGATTCTTCCTGAAACAACCTGCATTGCACCGTTTTTATCATCTCGCAACTGTGCCACCGCAATTTTACTCATACCGCTATATCCTGTCGGAAAAAGGGCGGCGTGCCAAGCGAATAATCGTTTTAAAGTTAAAGGCGAATGATGATTTTCTACGGCATCAAGTGTCATTTCCACAATACCTTCCACCGAACGATCAACAGGCGGTAATGCCCCAATATCCAATCCTAACCGCCGAGCCAAAGAGGAACGTACCGAGTGAGGATTTAAAATTTCCCCTTCAATTTCGCTATTTTTCAGCACTGACTGGGTCAGCACTTGTAACCGGGCTTGTTCCGAAAGTTCAAAGCCCAGCGTGCTCATTTTCCCGAGTAATAAGCCTTGTTGATAATGGGTTTGATTGAGCAATGGGGATAATTTCTCAATATCATATTTCCACTCATACCAATTTGCTTTTTGCCAAATATATTCATCATTAGATCGCATCATCAGGCAATTCCTTTCATTATTCGCCTTAAAAAATAAGGCAAATAATAGAGTTATTTGCCTTATTTTGCAAAAAATGTTGAGAAACAAACCGCTTATTTATTCTCAATTATTGCCAGATAATCAAAACTCATTTAAAAATCTATTGCTTTTTCAGCAAAAATCTTTCCCTATAATTTGCCTTAACTTAAAGCAAAACTAAGGCAGATTATGCAAAAACTTAACATTCCCACCCGCACCGGTACGGTCTTACACGGTGCATTATTTGAAAGTCGTCATAAAGCCGATACAGTGGTGATTGCGATTACAGGGATTCACGGTAACTTTTACTCTAATCCGTTTTATTACAATATCGGCGAAACACTTTCGGCAAATGGCATTGATTTTATTTATGCTCAAACTCGCAATGCGTTTGGGCAAATACCGATAACGAATGCGAAAACAGGCGAAAAAGAGTTAATTGGCTCGTGGAATGAAGATTTTACCAAGATCGATGACGATATTTCTGCTTATTTGGATTTTGCCGAACGTCGTGGTTATCAGCGGATTATCCTTGCAGGGCATTCTCTCGGGGCAAACAAGGTGGTGTATTACCTTTCTCGCCACAATGATCCCCGAGTCAGTAAATTTATTTTGCTCAGTCCTGCTAATGTTATTCATTTAACCAATTTTGTGAGCGATCAGGAAAAAGCGGTGGTGAAACAGTATGTAGAACAGGGATTAGGGCAAAAAATCCTGCCGTTTGAACTATTTGGCTGGCTCGGTGGTACGGCGGAGATGGCGTATCAATGGTTGTTCACCAATATACTCAATAATATGCACGTGGAACAAGAGCGGGATTTTTCGCAGGTGGAAAACGTACAACATAGCGGCGCATTATTGATTGGGACATTAGATCGTTTTACTTATGGCGATCCGTGCGGTTTCTTGGAAAACATCAACCGCCATTTCCCCAATGCTCACCAAAATGAGCTGATTTTTATCGAACGCACAGGGCATACTTATCAGCAAAAGGAACAGGAAGTGGCGGATCGGTTGTTGGTGTTAGTGCAAAAATGGCAAACTACGGCTTCATCTGCTTGCTGATAAAATCTACAAATGTTCGCACAATCGTAGAAGGATAGCGATGAGCCGCATAAATCATCGTTAAATCAAAATGTGGATTTGGCACATCACTCAACACTTCTACCACCCCATTTTCCGCCACCAATCTCTCTACGGTAAAATCGGCAAGTTGAGCAATCGCCTTGCCTCTTTTTACCATACATTCCAGTGCATAACTGTCATTGCTTGCAAAAAAATAAGGAATTTCAACCGCTTGTTTACCTATGCCAAGTTTGATGGTGCTTTCATCATTTTTTGCCCACACGGCAAGCGGAAAATGCGCAAGATCTTTTATCGTAGTCGGCGTACCATAACGCGCCAATAAATCAGGGTGTGCGACCCATTTGCTACTGAGTTGCCTTACTTTTTTGGCAATAAAACCATCACCGTGCAAATCACCAATACGAAATGCGACATCAATACCATCTGCACTTAAATCCAATACTCGGTCGGTTATTGTGCAATGCACTTGAATTTGAGGGTATTGCGTTTGAAATTGTGCAATCCAGTCAAGTACAGGCTCACAAGCTGGGCTGGCAGAAATCCGTAATTTCCCCTGCAACTGCTGTTGCTCGGCAAAAAGGAGTTGCTCAGCATTCACTAAATTTTCAATGCTTAAATGCACTTGCTCATAGAGCCGTTGCCCTGCCATTGTAGGTTTAACCCCTGATTTTTGGCGATCAAATAGCTGTATATTCAGTGATTTCTCCAATTCCGCGATTTGACGGCTAATGGTCGCAATCGGCACGTTGAGCCGTTCAGAGGCTTTGGATAAACTGCCGTGCTGAATCACGGCAACAAAGAGGCGGAGGGTGTTGAGGTTCATTGTTTTCAATCCCTATTTTTAAATAGTAAGAAAATGTTTTCATTATACTTAAAACTTTTCCTTAAAAGGGACTAAGTTTTAAGTATAAACAGGACTTTGTTTTCCAAATCCGAAAACCATATTCCCATTTTCGCTCATTCCTTCCTAAATCCAAAACCATTACACTACGCTCAAATTTTCAATTCAAATAGGAAAAAATGATGAACCGCATTACTCAAATTCTGAATATCAAACACCCTATCGTTCAAGCGCCAATGTCTTGGCTGACCGATGCAAAACTGGTTGCTGCTGTTGCTGAAGCGGGCGGATTAGGCTTTTTAGCGCCACACGCTGGGCAAAATACCAATCCAAGCTCTAATCAGGAAGTCTTAGATCGTATGCGTGCGGAAATTCGTAAGGTGAAAACACTGACGGATAAACCTTTTGGTGTGCCATTTATTGTGTCTTACGATTTTTCGCTCATTGAACCAATGGTAGAACTCTTTATTGAAGAACAAGTGCCTGTGGTGCTAGATAATGGCTTACTTGATGAGGCGATTTATCAAAAATTCAAACAAGCGGGGACAAAAATCATCTGCCGTTTACCAAATCCAAATTTAGCAGATGCTTTAAAAGCCCAAGAATTGGGAGCGGATATTTTGGTGCTGACGGGGTTTGATGAAGGCGGTACGTTGCCTGCCAAAGAAAACGGCAGTTTCTCGGTGCTTGCGGAGTATGTGGGGAAAGTGGATTTACCATTGATGTTAGCAGGGGGCATTGCGGATAAACGTACGGTACAAGCAGCATTTAATTTAGGGGCAGAAGGCGTGTGGATTGGCACTGCATTTATTGCCACTGAGGAATGCCGTGCGAGCGAAAACGTGAAAAACTGGATCGTGAGAGCGAATGCTAATGATCTGCTGTTATTCCGTACCGAACCCCATTACTACCGTTCACTGCCGACAGAATTAGCTAAAAAATGCTTTGAAATGAGCGAAAATGGCGCAACTCGTGCGGAGATCGCGAAGGTAATGAACGCAGGCACAGGAATGCGTTTAGGTATGCTTGAAGGCGATTTTGAAAATGGTTATGTGTCAGTCGGCAATGGTATTTCAGCGATCAACAAAGTACAATCGGTGAAAGGGTTGATTGATGAATTGATGGGCGAATAGCAAGAAAACGCTTGAAGAAATTCAAGCGGTATTTTTTGATTAATTTTTTGCAAAATAATATTAAGAGACTTGAAAATTTTAATCACTCAATAGGCATAGCAATGAAAACGTTTTTAAAAACCACTGCCATCGCACTGGCATTATCCTTATCATTTGCAGGCGTAGCGAATGCTAACACAGTTATTCAGCCAACTATCAGCCAAATCAAAACCCTTGACGGCTTAACTTTGCACCTGCAAAAAGATATTCCACAAACCAAGCCCAAAGCCGTTGTGGTGATTTCACACGGCTTGGCGAGCCATTCGGGGGTGTTTGGCGAGTTTGCCAAAACGATGAACGCAAACGACATTGCCGTTTATCGCTTTGACCATCGTGGGCACGGCAAATCGGACGGGCGAGACAGCATTCACATCAAAAGCTATTTTGAAATGGTGGAGGATTTGCGTTTGGTGGTAGAAAAAGCCAAGCGTGAAAATCCAAACACACCTGTGTTTGTGCTGGGGCATTCTATGGGCGGACACATTGCCGCACTCTACGGCACCAAATACCCACAAGGGGCGGACGGCTTTATTTTGGCGGCAGGTGTGTTGCGATATAACCAAATGAATTTTGGGTATTTGCCACGCCCCGAACCTGCGGATAGTTTTGTGAATGGCTTTGAAGCAGCACACAAAACCTTGAATTTACCAATACCTGATATGGGGGCTGGTTTATCCCTACCGAACGATCCACTGATGTTGGAAAAATTCTCGGTATCTTTCCCAAACAGTTTCAAAGAAGGCGTGCAATATCTCAAAGCACACAGCTACGATTTCACCGCCCCAGTATTATTGGTCAGTGGCGATGCGGATCTGTACGTTGTGCCGAAAGATGCCATCGATTTTTATAATGAAACCAACTCGACTGATAAAAGCCTACGTCTTTACCCGAATATCGGGCATATGTTAATGCTCGACAGCAACGGCAAACTGATTACGCAAGATATTGTGAATTGGATTGGCGAGCGTGTGAAATAAGGAGCGATGATGAACATTGGTATTATTGGCATTGGACAAATTGGTGGCACAATCGCTCAAAAACTCGCCCAAGTGGGGCATACGGTTAAAGTTGCCAATTCCAAAGGCATTGACAGCATCGCAGATTTTGCCGAAAAAATTGGGGCAATCCCTGCGGATTTACACAGCGTAGGCGTGAATATTGATGTCCTGATTTTATCTATTCCCACCCCTGCGATTGCCAATTTGCCCCCAAGTTTGTGGGCGAATTTGTCGCCTGATACGGTGATTGTGGATACAGGTAATTATTATCCTGAATTTCGTGATAAACCTATTCGCGAAATTGACAACGGACAGCCTGAAAGCCTGTGGGTAAGCGATGTCGTAGGGCGTGGCGTGGTCAAGGCGTTTAATATGCTGCTTGCTCATTCACTTACCCATTTGGGCAAAACCAAAGGCGATCCAAACCGTCTTGCAATGTGGGTAGCTGGCGATGACGAGAGCCAAAAACAGCTTGTGATGAGCTTAGTTGATGAATGCGGATTTGAACCGCTAGATGCTGGTGATTTAGCAAATTCGTGGCAACAACAACCCAATTCAGCAGGGTATTGTTGTGATTATACCGCTGATGAATTACGCCAAAGCCGTGCAAACTCTGCCCAAACGCCAAACGGCGTCCACCAAAACCGAGCCTATGCGGTGGGCGAATTACCCAAACTAACAGGGGGCGATTTTTCGCACAATAAGGTAATTAAAGCCAATCGAATTTTGAATACTTAATCCCAAAACAAAAACACCGTTTATTCTGATGATAAGCGGTGTTTTTCTTTGGAAATTTTACAAAAAAATCTTTCCATTTTCAGAAACAACATTCCAAATAATCGCCATTTAACTCCCAATTTCAAAACCTTATAATACGCTCATATATTTAAATTGGAGAAACCAAAATGACCGATTATCTTGATAACTCAAATAAAAAAATCAAACTTGCCTTGCAACTGGTTTCGGGTTATGGCGGAGAATTTCAGTCTTGGCGGTTGCCAGAAAGTAATGAAAAGGCCTATACCGACATTGATTATTATGTGGAAATGGCAAAAACGGCTGAACAAGGCAAAATCCACACCCTGTTTATCGCTGACACGCCGTCCTTTGGTGGGGCGGGTGGCAGTTCGGACATTGCCACTCGCTCGCCTGCTTTTCCGCTTGAACCAATGGTGGTGCTGTCTGCCGTCGCCTACGCCACGCAAAAAATCGGAATAGTGGCGACGTTTTCCACCACTTACAATTTGCCCTACAACTTGGCTCGCCAGCTCAAAACGCTGGACACCTTATCCAAAGGGCGTTTGGGTTGGAATGCCGTTACCACAGGCACGCCTTTTACCGCTTATAATTTTGGCAATAAGCCCTTGCCCGACACCACCACTCGTTATGAGATGGCACACGAAATGGTAGAAGCGGTGCAAACTTTGTGGGGGACTTTTGGCGAAAATGCCTACATCACCGACAAAACCACAGGACAATTTGCCGATATGAGCCAAATTTTGCCTGCCAATTACAAAGGCAAGCATTATCAGGTCAAAGGGGCATTGCCAATTCCAGCCACACCACAAGGGCAACCGCCCATTTTTCAGGCAGGCCCAAGCCCAGAAGGCATTGAGCTGGCAGGGCGTTTTGCCAGTGGCGTGTATGCCAATCCGTTTAGTATTTCCGAAGCTCGTGCCTATCGCAATGTGTTAAAACAAAGTGCCATTGCTCACGGTCGTAACCCTGATGAAATCAATATGTTTAGCGGATTTATGTTCACCATTGGCGACACTTATGAAGAGGCACTCGCTCGCAGAATGCAACTTTTGGATTTTATGAGCGATGATGAATTTTATGGGCAAATTCGCTATTTATCGGCGATGATAGGCGTGAATTTGCACGGTTTGGATTTGAATGAACCCTTGCCAGAATATCTACAAAATCAGGCGACACCGCACCCCAACGACCCCCGTTCGCCCCGTGCGGTGGAGCTGATTAAAAAAGGCATGTCGCCCAAAGAAGTGCTTGCCAATGGTGTGATTAACTATCACTCTGTGGTAGTGGGTACGGCAACCGATGTGGCGGATTTTATGGAAGAATGGTTTCGTGCTGGGGCGACAGACGGCTTTTCGCTTGCCCCCGACAGTCAAATGGGCGTGCGTGAGTTTGTGGAAAAAGTCGTGCCGATTTTGCAAGAAAGGGGCATTTATCATACCGATTATGAAGGCAATACCTTGCGTGAGCATTTGGGCGTGGGTTATCAGTATGGGTTGAAAGGGTAAGTTCAGCACATCTTAATCATTAATGCCCATCAGTCTTATACGTTTTCTAAAATAAAATACACAAGCCTTTAGTTAATAACCCCGCAAACAAAGGCTTAATGTAATATCAAGGCACCTATATGCTTGAAAATAACGATGGGCGGATACTGTAATTTCCTGAACGAATTAATGAGAAAGCAAAACTCGTTTATTCACCTAGATTGTTGCCAAATTAGCAAAACTTTATTAACTTATTCTTGCTTTTTCTATCAATAAAACTTTTCTACACTTTCTCCATTCGTATGCAATGGAGAACACTATGCCATTTGTCTTAGCTAAATTTAGTACTCCTGTCAGCCAAGCTCAGGAAATAGCCTTAAAAAGTGGATTTGGGCAAGCAATTGGACTTATACCGTATAAATCTGAATCAGTACTTTTATTAGAGATTGAACAAGATGCACACTTGTGGTTAGCTGGCGATAATCAACCCTCTACTTATATTCAAGTGAGTATTTTTGCTAACGAGCATCACTTAGGCTATGCAGAATTGACGCAGGAAATTACTCGCTTAATCCATAAAACTTTATCTATCGCCCCTGAACGGATTTTTATCAAATTTGATGATATTACGGCGTGGGGCGTGGCTGGGCAGTATATTGAGCGCAGGGGGTTATAATGAATAAAGTGACTATTTACCACTTTACCGATCCGATGATGGGACTGACTTATGAAAGTGAACCGTTTTTTCGTCAGCTTGAAACCCATTTTGGCGATCAAGTCGCGTTGAAATTCGTGATGGCGAGCTGAATTAGGGGTACGAGGATTACCCGCTTACCTATTTGAATATCAAGGCAAGCAAAGGTTGGTTTCAGGCGTGCTAACCTACGAACATTTAGCAAGCCTCATCGTACAATTCACACAAGGAAACATTCAACCTATATTGCCTAAGTGTAATGCAGAAATTTTGCAACATTTTATGCAAAAGCATCCGCTTGTTTCGTTGATTGAATTGCAATATGCCTTTGGATTTTCAAATGAAAATCAGATTTTGCAGGCATTCATACAAGTCCAAATCCCATTCAAGCGGGTTGGTAATGGGCATTTTATGCAAATTTGCCTATATTTCTTATTACACAATATGGATAGAATCCAAGCCTTACAAATTTTCGCTCGAACGGTAGAATCTGGTAGTTTTACCAAAGCGGCAGATCAGCTAAATTTACATATTTCGGTTGTTTCCAAAGGGATTAAATATCTGGAAACGCAACTTGGTTCACGCTTACTGAATCGTACCACCCGTAAACTAGCCCTTACCGCCGAAGGGGAAGTATTTTATGAAAAATGCCAAGTGTTACTTACCGAATTAGAAAATACCTTTCAAGATCTTTCGGGCTCTGCCCAGCAAGCAATTGGCAAACTTCGCATTGATATGCCACCTTCATTGGTTAATTTTGTGATGAGCCGTTTGCTTGAATTTCATCGCCAATATCCTGATATTCAGTTGGTCGTGAGTGCCAGTGATAAAGTTCAAAACTTGATTGATGAAGGATTAGATTGTGCGATTCGTATGGGAGAGTTAGATGATGCGGGGTATATTGCACGCCGTTTAGGGGATTTACCGATGGTATTGTGTGCCGCACCTCGCTATCTTTCTGAGTTTGGTTCGCCGAAAACCTTAGACGATTTAGAGCACCATCGTGCTATTCACTATTTTTCGGATAAACACCGTAAAATCATGCCGTGGCGATTTGAACAAGGAGGGAATGATGTTGGTATGAAAATTCCTTGTGTGATGTCGGTGAATGATTCTAATGTGTTATTGCAAGCAGTGTTAGCAGGATTTGGCATTAGCTATATGTCTTGTATGCTTGCTGATCCCTATTTGGAAAATGGTTCACTGGTAAAAGTTTTACCTGACTATCATAAGCCTTCTCGTCCTGTCTGGTTGGTCTATCCACAAAGAGAATTTATTCCAAAACGGCTAGAAGTGTTTATTGAATGGCTGTTAAATACATTTAAAGAATATTGTAACTAATCCATTATTGCCAAATTAGCAACTCTGATTTAAAAATCCACTGATTTATCGGCAACAAGATTTTGCTTACACTGCCTTTTATTCAATATAAAGAAAGGAACATATAATGCAAAATCGTATTTGCCAAATTTTAAACATTAAAAAGCCGATTGTTCAAGGGCCACTTTCGTGGCTTGCGAATTGGTATGTTAGAAGGCAATAGTGATGAGGATATATTTCATTAGGCACAGGAATTGGGGCGATTAAAGCCGTGAAAAGTGTCGCTGATATTGTTGATGAATTGATGTTAGGCATTGCCTGATTTTGTAAAATTAAACTAAAAACAACCGCTTGCGTATAACAAGCGGTTGTTTTCTTTGTAAAATCTGCAAAGATTAACGAGCCCCCAAGATATCAATCATCTCCGCCCATTCACCAAACACCTGTGGAATAGGCAGAATCTCACCTTTTTCAAAGGCATAACGGTGACTTGCAAGAGCGATGGTTGCAAAGACAGTGGCTTGATAATCCCAATCCTTCTCAACAGATTTCACTTTTTGGGCGTGAGCAATGAAGGCATCTTTTAATAATGCGTGCATATCATCATACAAATGATGGCGTGGGGTTTTAATTTGCCAAAGTGCCAAAATCAGCCGCCGTTTTTCCAACAAGCGGTTGCCGATGGTTTGCATAAATCGCAGTAAATCATCGCTTTCAAAACGCTTTTTGAGCAGGTCTTGATATTCCGCCTTCACTTCTTTTATCAATTTGCCAACCAAATCGCTTTTGCCCGAATAATAGCGGTAAAAAGTGGTGCGGTTAATCAAGGCTTTTTCAATGATTTCTTGTACCTGCACTTTTTCAAACGGTTTTTCATCTAATAACTCAATCAAAGCGTTTTGGATTGCCAGATGGGTTTTGATTACTCTTAAATCGTTCATCTTTTTTCAAAAAACGGCAAAAAGGTAGGCAGTTTAAAAAATCTATTTACTCACTAATGTATCTCTCCAAAATCTACACAATTCGCCCATAGTGCATTTCATCTTCTTTTAGCCGTTGAATATCTTTGAGTGGGGGTAAACCAAACATTCTGGCGTATTCTCGGCTAAATTGATTTGGGCTTTCATAACCGACCTCAAAAGCAGTGCGTGTCGCATCAAAATGTTGTTTGAACATTAAACGTCTAGCGTGTTGCAGGCGGAGTTGTTTTTGATATTGCAATGGGCTAACGCCAGTGATTTTTTTGAAATGTTGCCGTAGTGATGATGGGCTCATAAACACCATTTCGGCCAACTGCTCAATCTCTATTTTTTCGGCATAATGTTCGTTGAAATGGGCAATGATTTTTGCAATGTTATGTTCTACTGTTCCGTTGGTGAGTAGTTTCCGTAGCATCGGTAAATGCTCACTGGTTAATAAACGCACGGCAATTTCTCGCTCAATCAAAGGGGCAAGATAAGGTTGTAATTGAGGTTGTTGTAACAGTTTCACATAGCGTAGCACAGCATCAAGCAAATCATCATCAGCAGGAAAAACAGAGAGAGAGTCAGACAGAGCTGAACGGTCGGTTTGCCATTGGATTTGTTCATCTAATTCTCGTAACAACATGACATCAAGTTCAATGCGTAAACTTAAATAAGGCTTATGCTGGCTGGCTTCTAATACATTAGACACTACGGGTAATTCCACCGTGGTTAATGCAGTTTGTCCTGCTTCTAATACCATCACGGTTTCACAAAAATTCAAATGTTGCGAACCTTGCACCACTAAAACGAGGCTTAACGGATAAATACAAGGCATGGGATTCGTGGAGTGGTTACGGCGACAGAGTTGTAACGATGTTAGTTCTGTTGGGGAAAAACTGCCTGTTTGTTGAGTGAATTGTTGTATGAGTTCAGCCAGTTCTTGGCAGATTTGCTTTTTCATCATCTATCCTTTATCCATTTTCCTTATTTTAAGATCGCTTGTCATTTTAGGCAATAATCTACTCTCTTTTGGCAAGATTCACTCTTTCTCTCTTCCTATAATACACGCCATCAAAACAACCGATTAAGGAAACAAAATGAGTCAAATTATTTATTCAAATGATGCTGATTTCAGCAAAGAAGTATTGCAGTCGGAACTACCTGTGTTAGTGGATTTTTATGCAGATTGGTGTCCGCCGTGCCAGATGATTGCCCCAAGTTTAGATGCACTCGCAGAAGAATTCGCAGGCAAAGCGAAGATCGTCAAAATCAATGTAGATCAAAACCAATCCTTAGCGATGAAATATGATGTGCGTAGTATTCCAACGTTAATCACGTTTAAAAATGGCGAGATGAAACAACGCTCGGCAGGAGCAATGCCAAAATCGCAATTAGCGAGTTTTATTCAAAATGCAATGTAGTAGGAGAAGAAATGAGTGCCTTTAAAAATCACAAATTATTAGTTATTGGTGGCACGAGTGGTGTCGGGTTTGAAACAGCAAAATTAGTGCTAGAACAAGGTGGTTCGGCGGTCATTGTCGGCAATCGCCCTGAAAAAGCCGAAGAAGCACGCAAACAATTAGCAGAAATTGCAGGTTGCGATAAGATTACCGCATTAACCGCGAATTTGTTAGATATGGCAAACGTCAATGCCTTAATTGAAAAATTAACCGCAGAACATCGTGATATTGATTTAGTGGTCAATTCCGCTGGGGTTTATTTCCCAAATCACTTTTTGGAAACTGATGAAAAAGCCTACGATGGTTATTTAAATTTAAATAAAGCGGTCTTTTTCATTACGCAAGCGGTCGCAAAATTGATGATTTCTGCGAAAAGAGGCGGTTCTATTGTGAACATTACCGCTGCACTTTCTCAGCTTCCTGTGAAATCAACGCCGATGGCAGCCTACTCAATGGCAAAATTTGGCTTAGAAGCTCTCACTAAAAATGCAGCTGCTGAGCTTGCAGAACATCAAATTCGTGTGAATGCGTTACCGATAGGGATTATTGAAACCCGTATTTTTGAGCGTTTTGCCAATGCTGAACAAGTAGATTCTGCGTTGGAAAATTTCAAAAAATATCACGCTCTGGGGAGAAATGGTACGCCTCGAGAGGTGGCTGAAACCGCGGCATTTTTACTGTCGGATAAAGCTGCTTGGGTAACAGGGGCAATTTGGAATGTGGACGGCGGTGCAATGACTCGTCGTGATGATGTGTAATGAAAGAAAAGGAATAAAAAATGTGGAAAGAAACACTCTCTAAATTAGTTAAAGGGATTGGGAATTTTAATAAAGCAAATCCTAATGTGACTCAGGCTATTCATCAATTAGAAGAAGCCACACAGAAAAATAGCCCGCTTGATGCGAAAACGCACGAACTCATCGCGCTTGCGGTGGCTGTAACCACTCGTTGCGATGGCTGTATCTCCGCCCACGTTCACGCAGCGAAAAAAGTCGGTGCAAGCAAAGAGGAAATTGCAGCGGCACTGGGTACGGCAATTGCACTCAATGCTGGAGCAGCCTATGTTTATTCTAGCCACGTTGTGGATGCTTACGATGAGCTTTAATTCGTTATTTTAGGTGTAAGGCAGGGTCTCCTGCCTTTGTTGTGTTTGCACAAACGTGGAGAAATAAAATGAAAATCGCCAATGATATTCAAACCATTCAACAACATATTCAAGCCAATAAATTGAGCCTACTTTATGTTAAAGCGCCGAATTGTGGGGTTTGTACGGTTTTTCGTAAACAAGTTGGTGAAATCGTGGCGGCCTTACCTACAATTGCAGGAATTGAAACGGATATTCGCCAAGTACCAGAAATTGCGGCTTACTATCATATTCTTACTGCACCTGCTGTGCTTTTTTTTGCCGAAGGTAAAGAGATATTTCGCAGTGCGAGATATATCAATATGGCAGAATTACGAGAGAGGTTAGTTCAATATAGTGAAGTATATGGCTAACAAGCGGTCTTTTTTTCTTAAAATCTGCAATGTTGCTAAGCATATTTTCTTTCTTTTCGCCACAGCATAGGTGATTTCCCTGTCCATTTCTTAAATGCTCGGCTGAAAGAGTGAATATCTTGATAGCCGAGATAAAAAGCGATTTCGCCAATAGTAATGTCCACTTTGGTTAATAATGTTTCCGCACTTTCAATACGTACTGCTTCCAATAATTTTGCAAATGATATGCCTTCTGCTTTTAATCGCCGTTGGAGTGTACGAGGGGTGATAAAGAGCTGTTTTGCCACTTGCTCAATCGTGGGTTTTTCACCATTTAGGCATTGGCGAATTTCTTGTTTTATTTGGCTGTTCAAATCAGTGGTCAGTACGGACGTATTGTTTTCCCCAAATAGCAACATTAATTCAGGATTGCTATGGGCAAGCGGTAAATTTAAATCACTTTTGGCGTAAATTAACGCATTTTCACGGCAGTTTAACTGAATTTCACAACCAAAATAATCACTGTAATCCGCGACAAGATGAGGACGTTGTAGCTCGATTCGCTTTGGTTTAGGTGCATTCGGCAAACTGCGATCTAAGATATGTTGTACCGCCCCAAAAAACATATCGGTAATAATATGCGGTTCAGGTTGCTGACTATATTGCCATTGCGACAAAATCCGAATGTTATCGCTTGTTTCGTGCAATATGACTGATTGCGGACAAACCATTGCTTTATAACGCGCTAAGCGTTGTAACGCTTCTTTAAATGTGCCTGAATGGAGCATTGCGAGTAAGATAAACTCATTGCCTGCTTGATTATTACCATCAAGGAGTTTAAATGCCAATAAGGGATCGTGATTGACTTTTTCCACCGCTTGCCAAAAGGCGAAATAGTCGGCGGTATTGAGTGTGGCTTGTGGTTCCGTTAACACCATAGGCGAAATGCCCACTGATTTTAACAACTGGGGAATGTTAAATCCCAGTTCCGCAAGGCGAAATAGGACGTTATGAAATAATGGAAATTTATCAGGTGCAGACATTTTATTAGCGGTTAAAGGCGAGACTATTACCTATTTTAATGAGCAAAATGCTAATTGTGCAACAAGCCACTGCTTTAAATCTGCTATTTCATCATTGTTTAACGTATGCCCAATGGGATAACGTTGAAAGTGTAAGGCTCTTTCTTGTGCCAATTTAGCTACCCCTTGTTCAATTTGAGCAAGAGTAATCAAATTATCTTCCTCTCCGTGAGCAAGAAAAATTGGCGTATGGGCATTTTGAGTGTGGCTTTGCCAACTTTCAGCGAGTGGTAAGTAACCCGACAAGCCAAAAATACCTGCCAATGGTTGCGGATATTGCGTGCCAGCCAAAAGTGAAATGGCACACCCTTGCGAAAAACCGCCCAAAATGATCCGCTTGCTTTCAATCCCTTGTCTAATTAAATCATCAATCAGTGATTGCACATAAGCAGCCGCACTCAAAATCCCCTGACGATCTTCATTCGCCAAAAAATTATCGCCTCGTAAATCATACCAGCCCGAGACATTTCCCTTCGCCCACGTAACAGGGCGAATTGGGGCGTGGGGTAGCACAAACATCGTGTTGGGTAGATGTTGAGCAAAATAACGTGCGACCGATTCAAAATGCAAACCGCTGGTGGTTAAGCCGTGTAGAAAAATGACCGCAGAATCCGCTTTTTCAGGGCGGATTATCAGTGGCTCAGCACGAGGAATTAATGGCATCCGTCTACTCCACAAGCGGTCGGTTTTGCGTGATTTTCTGCAAATTGTTCACGCAAGATTGCTAAAAATTGGGCAGGTGGTTGTGATCCAGGGACAGCTACCTTGCCATCAATGACAAAAAACGGCACAGCCGTTACGCCAATTTGGCGAGCTAATTGCTCGTCTGCACGAACTTGATCGGCAAATTCATCGGTATCTAGCATTTGTACGACTCGTTCGGTAGGAATACCAATGTCTGTTGCAAAGTGGATAAGATTTTCACGGCTTGCTAAGGGCAGATTTTCAGTGAAATAGGCGTGAAACAGGCGTTCATTCATTTCAGCCCCCTTACCTAAACTTTCGGCTAATTTGGTTAAACGATGGGCATTAAAGGTATTCGTATTTTGCACATTTTCGTAGTTCATCGCTAAACCTGCACCGCTGGCTAATTGCTCAATATGGCGAATCATCTCCATTGCACCAGCAGGTGTTTTGCCATATTTCATCTCAATTCGCCCTTGTGTGGTATTGGTTACTGTTTGTCCTGCGTGTGGATAGAGTTCAAAGGCTTTATGCTCAATTTCAACCGATTCAGCCTCTTCAAACTCAGCCAACGCTTGTTCTAAATAACGCTTACCAATATAGCAAAATGGACAAGCATAATCGGAATACATTTCAATTTTCATTTTGTGTCCTTGATGGGGGAAAAGTACGACTATTTTAGGACGGTTTTGGTTACTCAGTTAGGCAGAAAGCGACAATAATTTAACAAAAGACGACATTATACTTTATTTCTTTTGGCTTCAAGCATTTGCACGGTATCAAATAAACGTTGACGTAGCCATTTTTGAATGCGATCTTGATGAGTTCGCTCGTGCCAAGCCATCACTTTGGTGTAATGTTCTGCTTCAAAAGGTGGTGCTTTGATAATTAAGTCATCTTCTACGTGGATTAAATGTTCGGGAACAACGGCTAAATAATCACTTTGGCGCAGTAATTCGGGAATCAATGCAAAATTTTGTACAGAAACAGCTACTTTTCGTTGATAACCTAATGAATGTAATACTCTATCTGTTGCACCAGAAAATCCGCCTCCGAAAAATGATCCTAAAATAAAATGATATTGGCAGAAATTTTCTAATGTCCACGCTTGTTGCAAAATAGGGTGGTTTTGTCGCATTGCACAGACATAATTTTCTTGATAGAGCGGTTTGTAATGTAGCTTTTCAGGTACAGCAAGGTTGGATAATAGGGCTAAATCTAATTCCCCTTTTTCTAGCATTGTCTCCATATCGTGATTTTGTAAGGTTAAAAATGCCGTTTTTACGTTAGGGGCAATTTGCTGTAATTGTTGTATAAATGGTACGCCAATGGCTCGGAAAGCATTATCTGTAGCACCAATTTTTAATGTGATAGCTAATTCAGCGGGATTAAATTCATTGGGTTGAACTAAGCTTTCTAATTCTTGCAAAATGCGTTTAAGGGGAGCGGCAAGTGTCATTGCACGGTCAGTCGGAATCATGCCATTTGATGTGCGAATGAGCAACGGATCGGCAAAATAGAGACGCAAGCGGGCTAACATTCCGCTCACGGCTGGTTGAGTTAAAGCTAATCGTTCTGCCGCTCGTGTCACATTACGCTCTTCTAACAGGGCATTTAATGCTTTAAGTAAATTCAGGTCAAGGTTATTCAAATTTACCATTATCACAAATCCTTATAATAATTATTCTTTTTCATAATTTCTATTATAACCAATCTCAATCTATACTGCACGCCATCGTAATCAAGCGAAAAAATGATTTATAGGAGAATAATCATGACAAAACCCACTTATACTCAAGATTACAAAGCCATTGAAGATTTATTATTAAATCAATATAGTGAAGGTGGTAAACAAGCAAACAGTGAAATAATGAAACCCGCTTTTGATGCTGTCGCTACAATGTACAGTGTAGATGAAAAAGGCACATTGGCAGGAGGTGCAGTAACTGATACTCTTTTCCCAACTATTGATGATCACTTTAAACCATCAGAAAACCCTGTGGTTGCCATTGCTTATATTGATATTACAGGCACAGCGGCTTCCGCTCGTGTGGATACTGATAATCTCAGTGGCTATGGTTTTACCGATTATTTCAATTTGTTGAAAGTAAATGGTAAATGGACGATTGTGAGTAAAATTTTCCACGCTCATTATTAATCATTATACAAGCGGTAAATTTTGCAGATTTTTTTGCAAAATAGCCGCTTGTTACGTTTCTAGGAGAAGATATGGCAATTAAACCTGTTGAAATTTCAAAATTCTATCGTTTGGTAAATCATGGGCCAACAGCAATGATTTCAGCCAAACATAACCATATTGAAAATGTTATGTCCGCTTCGTGGGTGTGTGCATTAGATTTTGCACCGCAAGCGAAAATGATGATTGTGGTGGATAAAGCTGCTTATACCCGAACTTTAATTGAACAAAGTGGCTATTTTGCTGTACAGGTTCCAACAGTTGCTCAAGCAGAATTGGTTTTAGATATGGGCGAAAGCCGTAAGGAAAATCCACATAAATTGGATAATGTGCCACTATTTTATTTAGAGAATGTTGATATTCCGCTTGTTGAAGGTTGTGCGGCTTGGATTATCTGCCGAGTGATTGATGAACCACATAATCAGCAAGTACACGATTTATTTATTGGAGAAGTAATTTCGGCTTGGGCTGACGATCAAATGTTTGATAATGGACGGTGGAAATTTGATGAACTGCCCGATGATCTAAAAACGTTGCACTATGTTGCAGGTGGACAATTCTATCAAATTGGTAAAGGCTTTAACTTAAGTCGTGGCCCCAATGTGGAGTAGTTATTTTTGTCTCATCACATTTAGGCGGTAAATGAGCAAAGCGGATAAAACAAAAGTACTTCCCATTATTTTCGTTGTAGATAAGTTTTCTGCCATAAAGAGCGTACTGAGCAATAGCGTCCATACAGGTTCTAAAATCATAATTAGTGCCCCATTGCCTAAGTCGCTAAGCTTTTGTCCCCATGTTTGCAATAAAAAGCGAGCATTCGTCCCGATAAGTACACTTAATGTGAGCCAAAGCCAAGTTGGTGAACTAATTTGAGTGGGGAATGTTTCAAATAGTGCAGAATAGATGCTGGCAGATATTGCTACCATACTGAGTTGAATAGTCGTTAATGCCAATACGGGAAGATGTTGTGCATAACGACTATTTAGCACAAATTGCACAGCTGCCCAAAATGCAGTAAATAAAAAGAAGAGGGTATCTAACTGAAACCCCGATTGCTCTGTACCATTATTGGCAAGCAAATACATTCCGATAATTGCCGATGGTAATGCAAACCAAAAACGTCGTATTGGGCGTTGTCGATATAATCCCCATGCAATTAAGGGAGCGGCAAGCATTGCTAAGCTCAGTAAAAATGCACCTTTTCCGAGTTCTGTGGTGTATTTGACTCCCATCACCCAAAAGAATAGATATAAACAAAATGATAGCCCGACGAATACAGCATATCGCCATTGTTGGCGATTGAGAGATTTAAGTTGTGGTAAAGCAAAAGGCAGAAAAAGTAGGGTAGCGAAAGAAAAACGTAAAGCAATAAAAGCTACTGCGGGCAGTTCTACTATGGCATTTTTGGAAAATAACCAACCGAATGCTGCGGTAAGGGTAGCCAGTAAAAGTAACCATTCACCACGATATTTTTGCATCATAAACATTCCTTAAAAATCACCGCACTTTCCCGTAGAAAAGTGCGGTAAAAACTATTGACGAATAGGGCGATACTCTACGGGAATCCAACGATAACCACCGTCTTTTTCTACTCGTAGGTGACCTAATCCAGGGAACGGCAAATGAGCTCCTGCCACTAAAATTTCACGTTTTGCAATTTCAGGTAGCGCATTTAAACGACTTTTACGAGCAGAAATAGAATCTGCATCAAAATCTACTGCCACCTCAGGGTGAGCCATTTGAATAGCGTGGTTATGGATTAAATCTCCCCATACCAACATTGTTTCGCCTTTTGAGGTAAACTCAAAACCGTTATGTCCTAAGGTATGCCCATGCAATGGAATGGATTTAACGCCTGGAATGACCTCCTCGCCAGAATCATAGTATTTCACTTGATTATTAGCTAAATAAGGCGCAGCTGCTTCTCTTGCCCAAGCGACAAACGGTTTAGCATTATCAGAGAGTTTTTCTTCTGGGGTATCAAGCCAAAATGCTTTTTCCTGGTTAGACAGATAAATTGTTGCATTTGGAAAGACTTTTTTACCCTCTACGGTTACACCACTAAAATGATCAGCGTGCATATGAGTTGGTAGGATAGTGTCAATTTGCTCAGCTTTATAGCCAGCTGCTTCAAGGCTGGCAATCAGCATTCCTTTTTCATCAACAAAAATTGGATCTTGCACATCACCTTTACCTGCATCAATAAGGATTAAGTTGTCACCAGTATTGACTAAAAACGCAATGATTGCTGTATCTACTCCACCAGTAGCGGTTTTAGGGCTAAATTTGTGCTCAATTAAGGTATCAAGTTCTGCTTTGCTTAATTTTGAGTAATTTGCAAATAAAGTACTATCAAGCGATGCCGCTCCATCATAAAGTGCGGTTACCTCAAAATCCCCTAACATCACACGGAAATATCCAGGAACTTGGGTTAATTGCATAGGTACAGGATTTTTCGCAGGAATATGTACAGGGTGTGCAGAGAGGTTCGGGGTAATAAAAGAAATGCAGGCAGAGATTGCCAAAGTTAATAATGTTTTTTTCATAAAAGTCCTCAATAATAAAAGTGGTGGTATTTTAGGGTAACTTTTTACAGGGTGTTACACAGAAAGCGACAAGCATTTGGCAAAAGACGACATTGTGCGTGTAGTGAACACGAATCTCATAGCAAGCGGTGGATTTTGTATTTTTTTCTGCAACATTGACCGCTTGTGATTTCCAATTAAGCCATCTCTTTTACCTATATTGGCAATCTTGCAAAATCAGCAAAACTGATTTGCTGTTTTCTTTATTTTTCAGAAAAAATTTCTCCCTATAATGCCACCCAACGAAACGCATTGGGCGTTTCTTATTGGAGAAAATTATGAAATTATCAACTGTAATGAAAGCATTAGTTGCAGCCGCTGTGATGGCAAGCCCTGTGGCTTTTGCACACGGTACACACGCTGTACACCAGCCTAAAGAAAATGTCGTGGCACAAAAACGTACACAAGTAGATGGTTACTACCGTATGATGATTGGCGATTATGAAGTTACCGCACTTTATGATGGCTATCTCTCTATCGGTGCACCTGTTTACCAAGAATTTACCAAACTGACTAAACAAGAGTTAGATGATTTAATTTCAGGGCAATTCCGCCCAATGTTGGCTGATGGTGGTGTGCAAACTGCGGTAACGGGTTACTTAATCAATACAGGCAAAAACTTAGTCTTGCTTGATGCTGGTTCGGGCGATGTGTTTGATGATAAAGTGGGGAAATTAACAGAGAGCTTAATTAAAGCAGGTTATCTCCCTGAGCAAGTGGATACCATTATTCCAACGCATTTACACTTTGACCATTTCAGTGGGGTTACTCGCAATGGCAAAATGGAATTTCCTAATGCCACTGTCTATATCGCTAATCAAGAGAAAGCATTTTGGTTAGATACGCCTATCAAAGAGATGCCAGAGCATACGCAAAAATATGCACAATGGACGCGTGATGCCGTTGCACCTTATGCCGCCGCAGGACAAGTGAAATACTATGATTTAGGTGATGAGATCATTCCGAATTTCAAATCCGTTGCGACAACTGGGCATACACCGGGGCATAGCAGTGTAGAAGTGAGCTCAAAAGGTGAAACACTGTTTGTCTGGGGGGATTTATTACATAATCACGCATTGCAATTGCCAGAACCTGACGTTGCCGCAGAATTTGACGTAGATGCACAAGGGGCAAGACAAGCTCGTTTAGATATTCTGCCACAATTAGCCGAACGCAAAGTGTGGATCGCAGGGGCACACTTGCCATTCCCGGGATTGGGGCATTTACGCAAAGAATCCAAAGGCTTCTCTTGGGTGCCGATTGAGTATATTCCGTTGGAATATTAATTTTCGTTTTGCGTAGCGGAAAACGATAAGAGTTTTTACCACCAACTTGAAGGAGATTCGGGTTGGTGGTTTTTATTACGCATTAATCCATCTTTTACTTTATGAAATTCTCTTTTTGCTGCTTGATAACCGATCTGGAAAATCTCCTGCTGGCGTTTATCAGATATTTCAAAGGTATTATATTGTACGATTTTTTCAGGATTGATAAGCCAATCACATAAGCGATTTTGCATAGCCGCATTTTGCGCCATCATAATATCAATCGCGCGCCACGCTACTTGCGGTAACAATGCAAACTCGTTCGCTGATTTATAATCCGCCCCCCTATCTAAATTGACACCAATTAAATAATCACACCGCCCTTGAATGACATTTACTGGAAAATTATTCAAAATACCACCATCACTATATATCTCGCCTTCTACCTTAACTGGAGAAAAGATTCCAGGAAAAGCACAAGAAGCAACTACCGCTTCTTTTATTTTGGTATGACGTCCAAAAATTTTACTTCTCCCTGTTTCCATATTAGTTGCAGAAATATAGAGCTCTTTCGCTAAATCCCCTAAACACATTTCACCAAAGATATTATCTAAATACACCATAAATTTATCGGCATTAAATAACCCGCTTTTTACCAGAGATAAATGGTTCACATTAAATAGATTCACCGAACGAAAAAATGCCAAAATTTCGTCAGGGCTTTTACCAAGTGCATACAAGCTACCTACAATCGCTCCGGCACTTGTCCCAGATATGATTTGAATATCAATCTGTTGTTCCTGCAAAAATTTCAACACGCCTGCGTGAGCTAAACCTTTATGCCCACCACCAGAAAGTGCTAAGCCTATTGTTTTGTTCACCATTTTTACCCTCGTTTCCATTCAAGTTCACAATAAAATACAAGCGGTTCGATTTTTCAATTTTTTTGCAAAAAAATGCTAATTTTAAACCGCTTAATCCATAACGTATTTCACTTCAATATTATGTAAGCCTTCCAATACTTTTAGATCTCGGTAGATATGATAAGACGAGTTTTCTTCTGGCGTTTTAGCATTAATCGTAATACTTAATATATTGTCTTGTTCTCGCTCTTTAATATTCAGCGAACTTACTGTGCAATCATTTGCATCAAGTGTATCTAAGATAGGTTGAAGATGATCAAGATCTTTCAATTCTAATTGTACTCGAAGCCGCTCAATCTTATCTTGCTTACGAATATGTCGTGTAATCATTGAGCTGTATTTCAAAATAAAAAACATAGCAACAGTCACAATAATGACGGCTTGATAAAAACCTGCACCAATAGAAATTCCAACCGCGGCGGCAGCCCAAATCATCGCAGCGGTGGTAATACCTGAAACGACATCATTGGTGCGATGCATAATTACACCTGTGCCGATAAAGCCTATACCACTAATAACTTGAGCAGCAAGCCGCATGGGATCGGTTCTAATATTATCTGACAACGCAGCATAATACTCTGCAGCTTGAATAGATACTATAGTGAGCAAACATGTAGTGACGGAAATAATCATACAGGTTTTAATTCCGACCGGCTTACGTTTTTTCTCACGCTCTAAGCCGATTAGGCTTCCTAAAAAACAAGCAAGACAAAGCTTGATTAATGTATTGTAATCAAAGTTCGCTAAGGTTCTTGTGATTGAATAAAGAAGATCGTCCATCGAAAAATTTCTCTTTACAAGCGGTTGATTTTGAATAATTTTTTGCAAAAATAAACCCCACGCATAGCATGCATGGGGTTTAACCATTTTATTTATTAGCGATTTACCGCTAATTTGCCTTTAGTGAGTTCATAAACGCGTAATTTCGCAATTTCTCTAGCCAGTTTTGCTGTCATATCTGCATCATGAGTTTTACTCAATGTTTCTTCCACTTTACGTTTCGCTGCAAGAATGCGCTGTTCATCAAGTTCATCACCACGAATTGCAACATCAGCAAGCACGGTAACTGTTTTAGGTTGAACTTCTAAGAAACCACCCGAGACATAGATAAATTCTTCTTTGCCATCGGCAAAGGTAAACTTCACCATTCCAGGTTTAATCGCCGTAAGCAATGGTGTATGCCCTGCATACACACCAAGTTCACCTTCTACACTAGATACACGTACACTAACGACTTCACCGCTAAATATTTGACGTTCTGCACTCACCACTGTGAGTTGAAATTGAGATGCCATGTTGTTCTCCTTTTTTTAAGAACAATTACATCTTGTTCGCTCTTTCAATCACTTCTTCAATAGAACCCGCCATATAGAACGCTTGTTCTGGAATATGGTCGTATTCGCCTTCTAAAATGCCTTTGAAACCACGAATGGTGTCTTTAAGTGAAACATATTTACCAGGAGAACCTGTAAATACTTCTGCCACGAAGAATGGTTGTGATAAGAAACGTTCAATTTTACGAGCACGTGCTACCACTAATTTGTCTTCTTCTGAAAGTTCGTCCATACCTAAGATGGCGATAATGTCTTTCAATTCTTTGTAGCGTTGTAATGTACCTTGTACACCACGAGCGACATTATAGTGCTCTTCACCAACTACTAATGGATCAAGCTGACGAGAGGTTGAATCTAAAGGATCAACTGCTGGATAGATACCAAGTGATGCAATATCACGGCTTAATACCACGGTTGAGTCTAAGTGTGCGAAAGTTGTTGCAGGCGATGGGTCTGTTAAGTCATCGGCTGGTACGTAAACTGCTTGCACAGAGGTGATAGAACCTGTTTTGGTTGAGGTGATACGCTCTTGAAGTACACCCATCTCTTCAGCAAGTGTCGGCTGATAACCTACTGCAGACGGCATACGACCTAATAATGCAGATACTTCTGTACCCGCTAAGGTATAACGGTAGATATTATCCACGAAGAATAATACATCACGACCTTCATCACGGAATTTCTCCGCCATCGTTAAGCCAGTTAATGCGACACGTAGACGGTTACCTGGTGGTTCGTTCATCTGACCGTAAACCAGTGATACTTTGTCTAATACGTTAGAGTCTTTCATTTCGTGGTAGAAGTCGTTACCTTCACGGGTACGCTCACCTACGCCTGCAAATACTGAGTAACCGCTATGCTCAATCGCAATGTTACGGATTAACTCCATCATATTTACGGTTTTACCTACACCCGCACCACCAAATAGACCAACTTTACCCCCTTTCGCAAATGGGCAGATTAAGTCGATAACTTTAATACCTGTTTCCAACAACTCAGTACTGTTTGATTGTTCTTCATAACTTGGTGCTGCACGGTGAATTGCCCAGCGCTCTTCTTCACCAATTGGACCTGCTTCATCAATCGGTTCACCTAGTACATTCATAATACGACCAAGCGTTGCTGTACCAACAGGCACTTCAATCGCTTTATGCGTATTTTCAACTTTTAAGCCACGCTTTAGGCCATCTGATGTACCAAGTGCGATACAACGAACCACACCGCCGCCTAATTGTTGTTGAACTTCAAGGGTTAATCCTGATTCAACTTTTAATGCATCGTAAACTTTTGGTACTGCATCTTGCGGAAACTCAACATCGATTACCGCACCGATGATTTGTACAATTTTTCCCGTTGCCATTACCGTTCCTCTATGTCTTTGTTAAATTGCTGCGGCACCCGCAACAATTTCATTTAATTCATTCGTAATACTTGCCTGACGGGCTTTGTTATACACCAACTGTAACTCTTTAATCAGATTACCTGCGTTATCAGTTGCTGCTTTCATTGCCACCATTCGGGCTGCCTGCTCGGATGCGAGATTATCAACAATCGCTTGATATACTTGGGATTCCAGATAACGTACCAATAGACTGTCTAATAACGCTTGTGGGCTTGGTTCATAGGTGTAATCCCAAGAACCTGTCTGCTCTAGCGAGTCATCATCTAACGCTGGCAATGGAAGTAGTTTTTGCACAGTTGGCTTTTGAGCCATAGTGTTAATAAAACGGTTATAGACGATATAAACTTCATCCAATTCACCTTCACGATAGGCATTTACCATTGTATTAACAATACCAAGCAAATCTTCCATTGTTGGAGCATCACCCAAACCATTGATTTGTGCCTTTGTTTTTAAGCCCATCGAACCAAAAAAGCCAGCGGCTTTATTACCGACTAAGCCGAGCTCGCACTGAACGCCTTTGTCTTCAAAAGCTTTTAACTCATTTAATACCGTTTTAAATAAGTTAATATTTAAGCCACCACACAAACCTCGATCAGTAGAGATAACTAAATACCCTACTTTTTTCACATCTCTTGGCTCAAGGAAAGGGTGTTTATAATCAATGTTTCCTTTGGCAATATGGCTGATTACTTTGCGAATGGTATCAGAATATGGACGGCTCGCAGCCATACGTTCTTGAGTCTTGCGCATTTTAGATGCAGCAACCATTTCCATCGCTTTGGTAATTTTCTGCGTATTACGAACACTTGCAATTTTGGTTCTTATCTCTTTAGCACCTGCCATATTATTTCTCCGCTAAAAAGTTAGATTACCAAGCACTGTTCTTTTTGAAATTGGTTAAAATTTCATGCAGCTTATCTTTAATTGAGTCATTAAAATCGCCTGATTTTGCTAAATCCTGCATAAACTCACCATAATTGCTTTGTGCGTAATCTAATAAGTTCGCTTCAAATGAGCCAATTCGCTCAACTGCAACATCATCCAAATAACCATATTCCGCGGCTGCTAGAGATAACCCTAGTTGAGCAACCGACATAGGTGCAAATTGTTTCTGTTTTAGCAATTCAGTTACTTTTTGACCGTGAGAAAGTTGTTTGCGAGTAGCATCATCAAGATCAGATGCAAACTGTGCAAATGCCGCTAATTCACGATACTGAGCAAGCGCAGTACGAATACCGCCAGATAATTTCTTAACCAGTTTAGTCTGCGCAGAACCACCTACACGGGAAACCGAGATACCTGGGTTTACCGCAGGACGAATACCGGCATTGAATAAGCCTGATTCTAAGAAAATCTGACCATCAGTAATAGAAATCACGTTAGTCGGAACGAAAGCAGAAACATCACCAGCTTGAGTTTCGATAATAGGTAATGCGGTTAAAGAACCAGTTTGGCCTTTTACAGCACCGTTAGTGAAACGCTCAACATAATCTGCATTTACTCGAGCAGCACGTTCAAGTAAGCGAGAATGGAGATAGAATACATCACCAGGGAATGCTTCACGACCAGGTGGACGGCGTAACAACAACGAAATTTGACGGTAAGCTACCGCTTGCTTAGATAAATCATCGTAAACAATTAAGGCATCTTCACCGCGATCACGGAAGTATTCACCCATTGCACACCCTGCATATGGCGCAAGATATTGTAATGCGGCAGACTCAGATGCAGAAGCAACTACCACAATAGTATTTTCTAACGCACCATGTTCTTCTAATTTACGCACTACGTTGGCGATAGTCGAAGCTTTTTGACCGATTGCAACGTAGATACATTTAATACCTGAATCACGTTGGTTGATAATTGCATCAATCGCTAAAGCTGTCTTACCAGTTTGACGGTCGCCGATAATCAACTCACGCTGACCACGACCGATTGGCACCATTGAGTCCACTGCTTTATAACCAGTTTGAACAGGTTGATCAACCGATTGACGGTCAATAACACCTGGTGCGATAACTTCAATTGGCGAGAAACCATCATTTTGAATTTCGCCTTTACCATCGATAGGCTGACCTAAGGTGTTTACTACTCGACCTAATAAACCTCGACCAACTGGTACTTCTAAAATACGACCAGTACATTTCACTTCAGTGCCTTCAGCAAGATCCGCATAAGGACCCATTACTACTGCACCGACAGAATCTCTTTCCAAGTTAAGAGCGATCGCATAACGATTGCCTGGAAGCTCAATCATTTCGCCCTGCATTACATCAGATAAGCCATGGATACGAATTACACCATCGCTTACTGAAACGATTGTCCCGGTGCTTTGTGCGTCAGATACCACATTAAACTGGGCAATTCGTTTTTTAATCAATTCACTAATTTCAGTTGAATTTAGTTGCATTTTCTATTCCTCTTACAAGCTCAGCTCTTGGCTCAAACGGTTAAGCTGACCACGACTACTGCCGTCAATTACCGTATCATCGTAGCGGATAATCACGCCAGCGAGTAGAGATGGATCTACTGCTTTAATAATACGAATGTCATTGCCTAATTTTGCTTTCATTGCTGTTGCAATTTTATCTTCCTGCGAAGCGGTCAATTCTGTTGCTGATGTTACAAATACATCTTTTACAGACTCATATTCCGAACGCAAGGCATTAAATTCTGCAAATACAGCAGATAAAGCACTTAGGCGTTTATTCTCAGCCATTACACGAATGAAATTTTGCCCAAATTGGTCCAGTTGTTCACCACAAATCGCTATAAACATCTCTGCGATTTTATTGCTTGAAAGTGAAGACGTTAAATACTCACTCACTTGATTATTTTCAGAAACTAATGCAGCAAACTTTAACATTTCCTGCCATTTGTTCAACTGACCATTCTCTAAAGCAAAATCAAAAGCTGCTTTAGCGTAGGGGCGAGCTATTGTAGTTAATTCAGACATCTGCCCCCCTTAATTATAATTCTGCAACTAGCTTGTCAATGATGTCATTGTTTGCCGCAGCATCAACGGAGCGACCCACAATTTTCTCTGCACCAGCCACAGCAAGAGCAGCTACTTTGCTACGAAGTTCTTCTTGAACACGTTTACGTTCGCTTTCTACTTCAGCATAACCTTGTTCAATAATTTTCGCTTTTTCTGCTTCTGCTTCTGCTTGCACAGCTTCTAAAATTTCATTGCGACGTTTTGTTGCTAAATCAATGATTTTTTGTGCTTCTTCACGAGCTTTTGCAAGTTCTTGCTCAACAATAGCTTTAGAATCAGCCTGCTCTTGCAATGCTTTTTCAGCCCCAGCAAGCGCATCGGCAATTTTTGCCTGACGATCTTCAATCGCTTTGATAAATGGTGGCCAAACATATTTCACGCAAAATGCCACAAATAGGGCAAAAGCAATGAGCTGACCAATTAACGTTGCATTTAGATTCACAACAGCCTCCTTAAAGTTGGATTATCACTCTTACGAGTAACGAAAGTTATTTGCCCAACTTTAATTAGCCTACTAAACCGATAAATGGGTTTGCAAAGATGAATAGTAATGCAATACCTACAGCAATCATTGAGATCGCATCTAAAAGACCTGCAACGATAAACATTTTGGTTTGTAAGCTAGCCGCTAATTCTGGTTGGCGAGCAGAAGATTCTAAGAATTTACCGCCTAATAATGCGAAACCAATTGCAGTACCGAATGCTGCGAAAGCTAAAAGGATAACTGAACCAAAGATTGTTGCAGTAATAATGTTTTCCATAAGAGTTCTCCTGTGAAAATGGAAAGATGAATAAATAAAACTTTTTTGCAAAAAATTGTTGAAAAACAACCGCTTGCAGGATTAGTGATCAGCCTTATTATAGCCAATACTCAAATACACAATCGTTAGCATCATAAAGATGAACGCCTGTAATGTAATCACAAGAATATGGAAAATAGCCCACACTAAGTGCAGCGGCACGCCCAATACTTGCGGTACAAAACTCTCTGCCATATACATTACTGCAATTAACACGAAAATTAACTCACCAGCATACATATTACCGAATAAACGGAATGCTAATGAAATCGGTTTTGCCAATAATGTTACCACTTCTAATAAAAAGTTTACGGGAATAAATGCCCAATGGTTAAACGGGTGTAAAGTATATTCTTTAACAAAACCACCAAAACCTTTGGATTTGATCGTATAGAAAATGATTAAACCAAACACTCCGATAGACATACCTAGCGTTGCACTGATGTCAGCAGTTGGCACCGCACGTAGGTAATGAATACCCAGCATTTCAGCAAATTGAGGAGGAAAATCGACAGGAATTAAGTCGATAGCATTCATCACAAACACCCAGCAGAATACGGTTAAAGCAAGGGGTGCAACAACATCTCGCGGTCCATGGAAATTGTCTTTCACTACACCATTTACCCATTCCACCAGCATTTCAACAAAACATTGAAACTTACCTGGCACTCCTGGTGTTGCTTTTTTTGCCGCACGATAAAAGAAAAAGAGAAAGAGTACGCCTGCAAAAACAGAGAAAAACAGCGTATCTAAATGAACATTCCAGAAACCCTCTCCCGTTGATAAAAACGTAAGATGGTGACCGATATAATCTGCGGTAGTTTGACCAGCCATAAATTATCCCTTAATGAAAGAAATGAAAAATTCTAGTTTTTTGAACGCTTCATTAAAAATGGCAATATAACATTGCCCATCAAAGCAAAAAAATAGCCTGCAAAAAAAGCTAAATAGTGTAGCGAAGGAATAAATCGAAACATTAATGCAATAATGACTAAAGTTGCCAACCATTTCAGTCCTTCAGCAAGGTAAAAGACAGACATTACATTCACACTATTTGAGCGATGTCGAAAAAACACCCAATATACGGATAAGCAAAAAGGCAAAAACGCAGCCAAACAACCGCATAAAAAAGACAGACCTATATTTCCTTGTATCAAACTAATCACACTTGATACGGCACACAGAATTAACGAAAAAATAAAAATTGCTTTCGCATAATACTGTTTAGCTTGAAAAATAACCGCTGACATGTCCCGACTTTTCCGATTGAAAGTTTTCACTTTCGGCTATAAAAATCCGGTCGATTATACACTATAGAACTATTGATTAAAACAGCTATCACTGCGTAAAGCGCTTAAGCATAATATTTTTTTAACATTTTTTTTATAAAAAACAAAAAAATTTAAAATTTGTCACTTGCTAAAAAATAGTCAGCCTTTTATATAAAAGACTGACTACATTTATCACACCTATCTATTCATATCGTTGCAGAAATTATACCGCGGAATACCAATGCAGCTTATTAAAAACAACTTGGCAGGCTTCACCTTCTTGTGGACCAGGATCACGCCGTCCTTTTTGCACACGCAATTCTTGATTGCCAAGAAAAATACTATAATCCACAACTTCGCCTAAATAGGAACGGCGTTTTACAATACCATTAACTCCGCCGCTTACAACAAAATCAATTTCTGATGGGCGAGTAGCGAGAATCGCTTTACCTTGACTGACCAATTCTGTACTTGGCGCGGGTTGAATATCATATGTACCAGCCAATCCTTCAAAACGAACTCCTTGTGGAGATAGATTGACACTTAATTGATTGGATAGCCCAATAAAATTGAACACAAATTTATTCGCTGGGTTGTTATAGACATTCAGCGGGGTATCGATCTGCTCTACTACACCTTTACGCATTACCATAATACGATCGGATAACGCCATTGCTTCAGATTGGTCGTGTGTCACGTAGATTATTGAAAAACCAAATTTACGCTGTAATGCTTTGATTTCAAAGCGCATCTCTTCACGTAGATGTGGATCTAAGCTTGATAAAGGTTCATCAAGCAACATTACATCTGGGTTTAACGCTAACGCCCTTGCTAAAGCAACACGTTGTTTTCCACCACCGGAAAGATCATCTGGGCTTTTTTGTGCGACATTCAGTAAATTGGTATGACGTAACGCATCAGTTGTACGTTTTTCAATCTCTTGTTTAGACAGTTTTTTCAATGCAAGTGGGAAAGCCACATTGTCATATACAGTCATATGCGGCCACACTGCAAACGCTTGGAAAACCATACCAAAATTGCGTTGTTCAGGGGGAAGATAGTAGTTACTTGCTTTTGCTGATAACAATCTATCACCTACACGAATTTCACCGCCATCTAAATCTTCAAAGCCAGCAATCATTCGTAGCGTTGTTGTTTTACCACAACCCGAAGGGCCTAACATAGAAAAGCATTCGCCTTTTTCAATGGATAAGTTTAGATCTGGAATAGCAATCACATCACCAAACCGTTTCATCACATTTGTAAGTTGAATATAGCTCATTTTTTACTCCTTACCCTTCAGTTATTTTTGTGTTTTTTTCTCGGCATAACGTTTAATCACCGTTTGCCCGAACACAATAATAATCAACGCGATACCTGCTAATGCCGCAGAATATACCGTTTCACCATCTTCATTTAAGGTATAGATCGCCACCCCGATAGTACGAGTTGATGGACCATAAAGCATTACGGATACAGTTAATTCACGCAACGCTGGTAAGAAGATAAGGAAGAAGGCGGCGATCATACCTGGACGAACCAATGGGATAACAATATCTTTTAAGGATTGCCACATACTTGCCCCACAAGCACGAGATGCTTCAACCAATGAATCGTGGACTTGCTCTAATGCCGCAGAGTTCGCTTTGAGCGAGAACGCCATATAGCGAGCAATATAGGCAATTAAGATGATCCAAACGGTGTTATAAAGGTTGATACCAAATTTACCACTCCAAGCAAGGATTACTCCAAGTGCAATAACAGAACCTGGCACAGAGAACGGTAACATGCCTAAGAACTCTAGGAATCCTTTACCTCTTACACGCATTTTCACAATCACATAAGAGATCATCACCCCTGCAAACATGGTAATGACCGCTGCGGCTAAACCTAAGGTCACACTATTGCGAATCGCATCTTTAGTAAGCTGCCAATCAAATAGGATAAATTTGTAGTTTTCGAGCGTGAGATTTTCCCACGTAATTGGTAAACCGTAGGTTTTTAAGCCACCGACAAGGAAGATCGTTGCAGTAGGAAGAACGATAGTGAAAGCAATGTAGAGCAAGCAGATAATCAATAATGGCATACGCAAACCACGCAATTTCACTTCCACAGGGCGGAAACTTTTACCTGCGATAATTTGGAAACGACCTTTACTTAAGATTCTGTTTTGTAGCCAAATAATCAAGGCTGCGGTTGCCACAAGCACAGTTGCTAACACTGTACCTGTACGAATTGCATCAAAGCTCCCTGCACTTTGGTGGATACGTTCATAAATTAAGGTTGGAATGTTGAAAATACCATTTTCAACCCCGAGCACCGCAACAGTACCAAAGTGAGCCATTGAGTAGAGCATAATCAATAACGCACCAGACACGATACTTGGCATAACGAGTGGAATGGTAATTTTGCGGGTAATCGTAAACAGGCTTGCACCTGAAATACGTGCAGATTCTTCCAATGTCGGGTCCATACGCTCCAATGCACCGCAGACTTGAATGAATACAAATGGGAAGAGATACATTGTTTCAACCGCCATAATGCCAGCATAGCTATAAATGTTAAACAACGGCTCTTCCAAGCCAAAGGTATCCATAAAGAAGCGGTTAATATACCCCGCACGAGGCGAAAGCAACATTTTCCACGCCAATGCACCGATAAAAGATGGCAACATAAACGGCACAAGGAACATCACTTTCATAAAACCTTTGTATGGTAAATCGGTACGCGTCACCAACCACGCAAAGAATGTACCAATAATGGTACTCATTACAGTCACCCCTGAAGCAATAAATAATGAATTTAATAATGCTTCATAGGTTTCTTGTTGTTTTAAAATTTGTACCACATCGGATAAATTGAATTGCCCATCAACCCAAAATGAGTTAATAAAGATGAGCAACACAGGAACAGCAACTACGATCACCAAAATCCCAATGGATAAAGCTAAAATCGCATTTGCCACATTAAATGGGCTTTTTTTCTCTATAACCGCTGACATATTTACCCCCTCTGATCATTTTCAGAAAGTGTGTCATTTTCGGCGAACCAAAGCAGATCGTGGAAATTCACCACACAGTTTTCGCCTTCTTCAAACATCAAATTATTTTGTAAGGCATAATTGGTTGAAATTTCCGTACGAACTGTCACGCCATCAATGTCCACCATATAATCCATTACCGCACCTAAGAAACTTGCACGAGCAATTTTGCCGTTTAATCCATTGCCCGATTTAGCAAGGATAATATCGGAAGGACGACAACCAAATTTGCCATTTACAAGCGGTATATTTTTCCAAAAAATTTGCTGATTGCCCTCTCCGACAAAATGTTGTCCATTTTCACAACGTACAGGAATAAAATTCGCCAAGCCCATGAACTTGAATACCATTTCATTCTCTGACTTTTCGTAAATTTCCCAAGGTGTACCAATTTGTTGAATTGCGCCATCTTTATCCATAATGGCAAGTCGGTCTGAAATAGCGAGAGCGATTTCTTGGTCGTGAGTCACATATAAAATGGTAATGCCTAATTTTTTCTGTAACTCTTTGATCTCAAAACGCATTTCTTCACGCAGATTAGCATCAAGGTTATTTAACGGTTCATCTAACAACATTAAAGATGGTTTAGCTACTAACGCTCGAGCCAGCGCCACACGTTGTTGCTGACCGCCAGAAAGTTGAGAAGGTAAACGTTTTTCTAAGCCAGTAAGATTAACTAATTCAACAACCTCCATCACTTGTTGGTAAATAGTGTCTTTATCTAGCTCTTTTAATTTAAGTGGGTAAGCGATATTGTCGAACACGGTCATATGCGGCCACACTGCATAATCTTGAAATACGACACCCAAGCCACGTTGGTCTGGCTGAACATCTACGCCAGTGGCTGGATCTGCAACGACGGTTTGATCAATTAAAATTCGACCGCTATCAGGCACATCAAATCCAGCTAAAAGTCGTAACAATACCGTCTTTCCGCAACCAGATGGACCGAGAAGCGTAAAGCACTCGCCGTCATTGACGACGAGTGATACATTTTTCAACACTTCATTCGAGCCAAAAGTTTTACTAATATTCTCAAATGTAATTGTTGCCATAATAAAACCCTTACTGATTTAATTGCGGTTTTGTAGAATCTGACTGAATTTTTTCACTGTCTCTTCTTTTTCATTTAAGATAGCGTTGTAATCAATCGGAATTGCACGTTGCATTGCGTCTTCTACAGATGGCATACCGTCCATTACGGCGACACCTTTTCTAACTGGCAATGTACCTTCATTTGCCACAATTTTTTGTGCATCGTCAGAGAGCAAGAAATCCACGAATTTTTGTGCAGCCGTGAGATTTTTTGTCCCTTTGAAAATCGCAGCAGGGCTTGGAATTACCAGCATTTCTTTCGGATAAACTAATTTTAGTTGAGCCCCTTTTTTGATTTTATCGTTGGTAATGTAATCCACCGCTAAAGAAGCTAATAAGTCGCCTGATGCGGTATCATCCACTACCTGACCGGAGCCTTTACCCACTTTACCTTTGTTTGCTTTGATTTGTTCAAAGAATTCCCAACCAAAGGTCGATTTCAATAACGCCACACTCATATAAGAAGTGCCAGATAATGCAGGATTCGCAATACCAAATGCTCCTTTATATTCTTTGCCTAAAATATCTGCCCATTCACTTGGCGGATTTTTTACAAAGCGAGTGTTATAAGCCAATCCCAAAGTACCTAAGCGAATAGGGGTAAATGAGCCGTCAAAATCAGGTAATGGATTTACGATATTTTCTACTTCTTTAGAGATATAAGGCTCTAGCATTCCATTTTCTTTCATTTTAAAGAAATCTGGCACTTCACTCGTCCAGATAATGTCCGCCATAATCTTGCCAGACTCTTTTTCAGCCGCAATTTTAGCCATCAATTTTCCTGCACCAGCAGATTGATAGTCCATCGCAACTTCAGGGTGTTTTTCTGCAAATTTTGTTTTTAATGCACCAATTAGAGATTCTTTCATTGATGTGTAAACAATTAAATTTTCATTTGCCGAAGCAAATCCCGCAATGCTTACACCAAGACCTAATGCCATAACAAGAGATGAGATTTTTTTGTTCATAATGAACTCCTTTTCTATAGGAATAAGTACCAAGAAATATTTCATTAAAAAATGAAATTTGAAGCATCATACTGAGAAAAAAACAGAAAAAAAGGGCGCTTGTTAGGCATATTTATGAGTGAAAAATGACTCATTTTGAGTGATAGTAAGAGGATAAATTAACCCATTTTCATGAGTTCAAAGGAGATAAATTTAGAGAGGATAAAATTTGAGTAAAAAGTAACACATAAGAGTATAAGCATTTTTCAACAAAAAATTTCTCTTTCGTGATTCAGATCACATTTCAATACTATTTTTCTCATCAAAAATAAGTAAGATACCGCTCACGCCAAGATAGTATTTCCCCTTTTACCATTTGATTATTAAGGACTATCACTGTGTTTGATACAAAATACAATGTGCTACTGATTGATGACGAATCAAATAGTGTTACATCATTTCAAGCACTATTACAAAACAAAAACTACCTTCCATTATTGCTTACAGATCCAACAAATATTCAACAAAAAATTCCCCCAAATTGGGTTGGCGTAGTGCTTTGCAATACCAAATTAACCAATCACTCAGGATTAAGTGTATTAAAAGAGATTATGCTATTGGATAAAAAAATTCCCGTTATCATGCTATCAGAATACGGCAATGTACCAATGGCGGTAAATGCAATGAAAATCGGGGCAATCAATTTTCTAGAAAAGCCCATATCATTTGATGCGCTTCTTTACCAAATAGAAAATGCTTTAGCAGAGCGTCGTCAATTAATATCTCAACGCCAATGGCAATTAAATAAACTTAATCAAACGTTTATAGGTTCAAGTGAATGGTTACACAAACACCGTCAGCAGTTACAAAAATTAGCCAATAGCCATTTACCCGTTTTTTTATGGGGTAAAAATGGTACAGGGAGGTACCTTTCAGCCAGCAATCTTCATCGATTAAGCTCTCGTAAAAATGCGCCTTTCATTCTGCATGAATGCATACAAAATATTCCTAATCCTATCGAAGACCTACTGACACAATGTGAACGAGGTACATTAGTCATCAAACACTTGCACCAATTATCAATAAATGAACAACAACGTCTTGCATCAGCGATGCATAGTGAAGAAAAATCATTCCGCTTAATTGTTATTAGCGATATTCCTCTTTGGCAAATTATTCAGCAACAGTATTTAAGCACTGAAATTTATGCTCATTTTCTGCACACACAAATCGAATTATTACCACTATACAAACACCCCACCGATATCGCTGCAATTTTTCTCCACTATGTACAAAAAAGCTGTTTTCAGCTTAATAAAGCCTACCTTCCACCAACTAAAAAATTATTACAACACCTTGGACTTCAACGGTGGATAGGCAATGTTACTGAGCTAATTCATACTGCAGAACTCTATGCACTTGGATTGTTTACTCCCCAAAATACTCCGACATTAGATACAGACAGAATCCAACTAAAAGAAACAAACCCTCTTGCTAAGCAATTAGCACAATATGAAAAACAACTTATTGAAGATGCATTGCTATTCTTTCAAGGCCGTATTAATCCCGTCGCAAACTATTTTGCGATTCCTCGGAAAACGCTCTATCTACGAATGCAAAAATATGGCATAGATAAAAATGAATTTAAGTTATAAGCATAAAAAAACGTGTGGTAACAACCACACGTTTTATGACAAGCGCTCTAGATTATTATTTTTTTTGCAAAACCACCAAATGCCGTTCCCCCACTAACTCGGGCACTTCAAGCTTAATCACCTCCACCAACTGAATCGGCTGTTTGATTTCAGCTATCTCCTGCTCGTCATACACGCCTTTTAACGCATAAAATTTGCCGTTATCAGCCGGTAAATGGTAGCACCAACTCACCATATCGTTAAGTGAAGCAAAAGCACGGCTTAATACGCCGTCAAATTGGCTCTCGGTATATTCTTCCACTCGGCTTTGCACAGGCGTGACATTTTTAATCCCAAGCTCACGCAGAGCGTTTTTAATGAAAGTGATGCGTTTGCCCAAGCTATCCAACAACACAAATTGCTTATCAGGGTTAATAATCGCAAGCGGAATCCCTGGTAAGCCCGGACCTGTTCCCACATCAATAAACGTTTCGCCCAGCAAATGTTGGCTTACCACAAGGCTATCCAAAATATGTTTTACCAGCATTTCATCAGGGTTGCGAACAGAAGTGAGGTTATACGCCTTGTTCCATTTATCCAATAATCGTACAAAACAGACTAACTGCTCTTTTTGTTGATCGGTCAAATTTATTTCTGCTTGGGCTAACAAGCGGTTCAGTTTTTCTAACATTTTGCAAAATCCTTAATCATTTTTTCATTGATACGCAATTCCCGATTACTTAGCGAATGACTTTTTTCCAGCAATAAATTTTCAAGAAACATTACCAAATATTCTGTAGTCGCAAATACACCTTGTCGCAGGTTTTCATAATTGGCACGCACCAGAGCATTACGGAAATACCACGAATACTGAGCGAACATTTGGTGATCGAATTGCGAAAAACCGAGCTTATGCAGATATTTCATTAAAAATACCGCTGTCGTTCTCGTATTCCCTTCTCCAAATGGGTGAATTTGCCACAAGTTTGCGATAAAAGTTGCTAAATGTTGCATTATCTCGGCTTGAGTCAGTCCTTTATAGCTAAATCGCTTTTCTTGGTTTAAATCATATTCCAACGTAGCTTGTAAAGTTTCCGCACCTGCATAGAGTACACTTTCCCCGTTAAGTACCCACTCTTTTTTACTGATGTTGTAATCTCGAATTTGTCCGGCAAATGGGTAAATTCCCTGAAATAAGCGACGGTGGATCGTAAGAAATTCCACAATCGAAAGATTAAAGGTTTGCTCGCTTAGTAACTCAGTAATCCGAGCGGAGACTTTATCCGCTTCTTCGGTACGTTCTTGCTGCCGCTTTTGCGGTTGCTGATAGTAGCTATCCAGACGTGCTTTAACGTCATAAATCGACAGCTCACCTTCAATATGTTGCTTTGCCGTGCGAATTAAATACTCGGACGGTTTTAAACCATCAACCTCCTGCAAGCCGATAGCCACCTGCCAAATATCCGCTTTGGCGGCTTTATCCGGTTCGGTTTGGCGGTTGTAGTGTACAAATTCATTCATCGTGACTTTAGCCATTAATACAAGCGGTCGATTTCTTGCAAAAATTTACCAAAAAATCACCGCTTGTATGGGTTTATAACTCACCCCGTTTCAACATTCCCTGTTTCTTCAAATTCACTAGCAGAATAGAAATAGCTGCCGGTGTGATGCCAGAAATACGGCTTGCCTGCCCGATTGAAACTGGGCGATGTTGCATTAACTTCGCACGCACTTCGTTAGAAAGGCTTTCCACTTTGTCGTAGTCAAACTCGGCTGGAATGAGCGTGTTTTCGTGGCGTTTATGGCGTTCAATTTCGTTGTATTGATGCTCAATGTAGCCTTGATATTTAATCGCAATTTCCACCTGTTCTGCCGCTTCTTTGTCTTCAATCGCTGGGGCAAACGGGGCAATTTGGGTCAGTTTTTCATAACTCATTTCCGGACGGCGGATTAAGTCTTCAGCGCTTGCCTCACGAGCCAGCGGAGTATTGAGTAACGCATTCAGTTCGTCCAGATTTGGCATTTGTAAATGCGCCCAAGTCGCTTTTAATCTCGCTCTTTCTTGCTCAATCGCTTCCATTTTTTGATTAAATCTTGCCCAACGAGCTTCGTCAATTAATCCTAATTCGTGGGCTTTTGGCGTTAAGCGGATATCCGCATTGTCTTCACGCAGTAACAGGCGGTATTCAGCACGAGAGGTAAATACACGGTACGGCTCTTTAGTGCCTAATGTGCAGAGGTCATCAACCAATACGCCGATATAGGCTTGATCTCGGGTTGGATACCAGCTCTCTTTACCTTGAACCTGTAAACCGGCGTTAATTCCTGCCAGCAAGCCTTGCGCACCAGCCTCTTCGTAACCGGTCGTGCCGTTAATTTGTCCTGCAAAGAATAAGCCATCAATCGCTTTGGTTTCAAGGGTCGGTTTTAAATCACGAGGGTCGAAATAGTCGTACTCAATCGCATAGCCTGGTTTGATGATCCGTGTGTTTTCTAAGCCTTTCATTGAGTTGACGATCCCCATTTGCACATCAAACGGCAAGCTAGTGGAGATCCCGTTCGGGTAAACCTCAATCGTATTTAAGCCTTCCGGTTCAAGGTAGATTTGGTGGCTGTTACGATCGGCAAAACGCATTACTTTATCTTCAATCGATGGACAATAACGTGGGCCGACCCCTTCGATAATACCGGTGTACATCGGGCTGCGATCAAGACTGTTGCGAATTAAATCGTGAGTTTGATCGTTAGTGTGGGTGATGTAACACGGAATTTGGCGTGGGTGCTGTGACACATCGCCCATAAAAGAGAAGACAGGTAACACCTCATCACCATGTTGTTTGGCAAGTACGTCAAAGTTGATGGTACGGGCATCAAGGCGAGGTGGTGTGCCTGTTTTTAAGCGATCAACCCGCAAATTCAGATCACGCAGACGATCTGCCAACATTGTCGCCGCCGGATCGCCTGCCCGTCCGCCTGCATAGTTATCTAAACCAATGTGGATCTTACCCGCTAAGAACGTACCTGCGGTTAAAACCACCGCACGGGCTTTAAAGGTTAAGCCCATTTTAGTGACTGCACCGACGGCACGGTTGTTTTCCACCAAAATATCGACCACTTCTTGCTGGAAAATATCTAAATTCGGTTGATTTTCAAGAGCTGTACGCACTGCATTACGGTAAAGCACACGGTCAGCCTGAGCACGGGTGGCACGCACTGCCGGCCCTTTCGAGCTGTTTAGAGTACGGAATTGGATCCCGGCAACGTCAGTCGCTTTTGCCATTAAACCGCCCATTGCATCGATCTCTTTAACAAGATGGCCTTTGCCGATCCCACCGATGGCAGGGTTACAAGACATTTGCCCTAATGTATCCACATTATGGGTTAAAAGTAGGGTTTTTAAGCCCATTCGAGCGGGAGCAAGTGCTGCTTCTGTGCCAGCATGACCACCACCAACTACAATGACATCATATATTTCGTTATAAATCATATTGATAACCTAAGTGAGAATTCAGTTCAAATAAAGATCTTCATTTTGAAGAAAAGAGTTATTTTACCTTAAAAGCTGATCGCACTAAAGAAATTTGAAGGGATCGAGGGAGAATTGGATCGCTAAGTAATATTAAAGATCTTTATATAAATAGATCATTATTATTGTTATTATTAATTCAAGCTCCTTTGTGGATAACCTAAAAAAGGCTAATGAAAACAGTATGTTAAATGTTTAAAAAAGTGTATAGATCGTGATTTTAAGCGGGATCTAAATTGTGAATAAAAAAGTAACTTATCCACAGGCTCTGTCTCTTAAAAAGTTATGCTGATCTCACTACCGATGAAAAAACAGATCATTCACAATGTTATCCACAGGATAAATTAAGAGAGATCCCCTAAAAAGAGGATCTTATTATGATGGGTTAGAGAAAATCAAAGAAGAGGATAACTTAATTCTATTACGCCTTTTTGATACCTGTAATTCGGCACCATTCTTCTTTTTCAATGACTGGATCGAGAGTAAAATCTGTATGATAAGCCTCGCAAACACTTTCTGCTTGAGTTGCAAGAATGCCTGATAGCCCTAGGCTACCTTGCGGTTTTACTAGCGTAATGATATTTGGAGCAAGCTCTTTGAGTGGGCCAGCAAGAATGTTCGCAACCACAACATCGGCTTGTAAGTTTTCTGGCTGATCTTTGGCTAGAAATAGTTGTAGTCGTTCGGCAACACCATTAGCTTCAGCATTGTTTTTGCTTGCTAGAATTGCTTGTGGATCAATATCTATCCCAATCGCAGATTTTGCCCCCAGTTTGAGTGCTGCAATAGCTAATATGCCTGAACCACAGCCAAAGTCGATCACAGTTTTACCTTCAAGATCTAAGCTATCCAGCCATTGTAAACAGAGGGCTGTTGTTGGATGCGTACCCGTACCAAATGCCAAGCCCGGATCGAGCATAACATTAACTGCATTTGGATCGGGTACTTCACGCCAGCTTGGGCAGATCCATAAACGTTTGCCGAATTGCATAGGGTGAAAATTGTCCATCCATTCTCGTTCCCAATCTTTATCTTCAATCTGCTCAATTTTATGGGCAAAATCTTCACTTACTAATTTGCTGATTTTTAGGGCTTCTACGATGATATTCATATCTGTTTCTGCATCAAAAAGTGCAACGACATCAGTATTGCCCCAAAGCCGAGTTTCTCCTGGTAAAGGCTCAAAAATAGGGGTATCTTGGCTATCCATAAATGTCACGGAAACCGCCCCAATCTCTTCTAGAAATTCACTAATTTGTTCTGCTTGTTTGTCTGTACTATTTAAACGAATTTGTACCCACGCCATAATGTTTCCTTAATTTTGAACTATTTTTGTTAAAAGAGACCGCTTGTTAGCCTCTACCACCAACTGTAATCTTATCTAGCTTCACACAAGGTTGTCCAACACCTACTGGTACAGATTGTCCCTCTTTACCACAAGTGCCAATTCCTAAATCCAGTTCCATTTTT